>NZ_JAUSYW010000001.1:0-97500 GCF_030817135.1 Peribacillus sp. V2I11
AATATTGCTGTCTCAGCATGTTCAGCGGTTGTATCGAATCCCGCTTCCTCAAGACGGTCTGTCAGGATTGTCAATACATCATGGTGAACCCCGATCGTTTGGCCATATGTGAATTTCACTTCAGGATACTTGGTTTTCCCATCCTCTATTTCAGCTGGGATATGTAATTTCGAATGTCCTGCATGCAACAAAATGATCGGTATGACGATAACTTCAGTAGCTCCTCGTTTCACACAATTATCAATGCCTTTAGATATATTCGGTACCGCAAATTCCAAGAAGCACGTTTCTACTAGGAAGCGCTCGTCCATTGCCGGAATCATATTTTCAATAAAATGAAGGACTTCTTCATTTCCCGAAGCCAAGCGGCTTCCGTGTCCTACGAACAAAACTGCTTTCATTTACTTTCCCCCTCTTGATTAGTCTTCACAAGGCGCAGGCTCTATGTTTATTTTGGGAGCGATGTCCTGATAAGAAAAATTCTTTATCTTTTTCGAACGTTTGAAGTATTTAAAAAGCCGCTCATTTGGATGGGCATTTTGCTTATATTCCCCGACAATGTCCGTAATCAGTTCAACAAGCTGTTCCGGTTCAATTCCTTCCGCAACCGGCTGACCTGGATGGGCTGTTCTTCCAACCGGTTTAGCTCCAAGAAATAAGTCGAACTTCCCTTTTCGGAAAACAATCCCGATATCATCCATCACAGCACTATAACAAGCCATCCCACACCCATTAAAACCGATGTTCAGTTCCTTGGGCATTTTCATTCCGCCAAGCACCCGGTGTATTTCTTCTGCATAAGGAATGGATTCCGCTTTTTCACCATCACAGAAATCACAGGCTTTTAATGTCAGTACATCTCCAATCGGCGATAATAGAAAGTTTGCTGATTGCAATTTCCCTGTAATGACTTCCGGATCAGTTGTGGGAATCTTTAATATGATTTTATGATTTGGCGTGTATTCCATCGTTCCTTTTTCCCCGACAACTTCCGCAAGTGTCATCATTTGTTTGGGAGTGAATTGTTTATTCGCCACACCTGGACTAACGGCAAGTTCGAATACCGACTCCATTTTTTGCTGAACAATCGGCTTAATGGATTGTTGAACGGTTTGACCCTTGACTCTTGACAGGGCTTCCATTGCCATTTCAAAAGAAGCTGGCTTCTTTTCTGGTGCTTTTGTAAGTAATCCAACTCCTCCAGCAGACTCGGTAAAGGCTTCTTGATCTAATGCCCACGGTTCCGCTTCTTTTTGCAGGCGCTGATGCGGCTTCAATGTTTGCTTATCCGAATTCAAAGTATATTTCCTCTGATAGCCTCTTGGTGTGATGATTTTGTCATCATATAAAAAGGTGGATGAATTTCCAATAATGACGGTGGTCAACATTCCAATATCGTGATTCAACATATCTTTCAAATTGGTTATGACAATATCCTGTCTATCGCGATAAGCACTTTTCACCAACCCGACAGGTGTATCTGGCGAACGGTAGCGAAGGAGAATTTTCTGAGTTTCAACAATCTGCCTGGTCCGCCTGCCGCTGCGCGGATTATAAAGTGCAATGACAAAGTCTGCCATTGCAGCTGCCTCAACCCTCTTTGCGATCAGTTCCCAAGGAGTTAAATGATCACTGAGGCTAATCGTACACGAGTCGTGCATGACTGGTGCCCCAAGTAAAGATGCACAAGAGTTGATTGCAGAAATGCCGGGAATGACCTCAATGCCCACACCAGTTTCTTCTTTCCAGCCTTTTTCAATCAATACTTCATAAACCAACCCTGCCATCCCGTAAACTCCGGCATCTCCGCTGGAAATTACCGCAACTTTCTTTCCGAGCTCCGCTTGTTTCACCGCTTCCTGTGCACGTGATACCTCTTCAGTCATCCCCGTACTAATAATCGTTTGATCTGTAAGCAGTCCCTGAATGAGCTCAACATAAGTTTTATAACCAATGATGTAGTCACTTTCTTGAAGGGCTTCGACAGCACGTTTGGTAATGTGTTCAAAATTCCCTGGCCCAAAACCCACGACGAATAATTTACCGTTTGTACTCATTAAGACATCTCCTTTTACGCTTTGTTCTTCGAAATACCCGTATGAGCAGGAAAATCTGGATTAGGTGTCATTTCCCCATCATTGAATTGGTAGATCATACGTGGAACAAACTCCCCATCATCAATATGGCTGACAATCTGCCGACCGAAATCAGGCGTTTCCACTCGATACCAGTTTCCTTGGGGATAGGCAATCACAACGCAGGCATCCTTACATCTTCCGTTACACCGTGTCCTGGTTGTATGGATTTTCAAATCCAGTCCTTTGGAAGTAATTTCATCGCGAATCGCTTGGGTTACTTCTTCCCCGCCCTTTTTCATGCAGCTGCTCCCATTACAAATCAACAGATGCGTATTTGTACCCGTCAAGTTCCAAGTAGTCATCTTTTTCCTCCTGAATTCAGGGAAAAGGCAAAATAAAAAACCTTAACATAAGAGTCAAGGTTTAAAAAACTATATGAATGAGGAGCCCCAGGCAAGCATGCCCAATCTCCCAAAATCGTCATAGTCCTTTTACCTTTCCCTCCGAAAAGTATCATGCAATTTTAAAAGCAGGTTTCCTGGCTTACGCTTCATTTTACTTTGTCCCTTCCCGGCATCATGCCAGTGGCTATCGACAATTTCATCAGCGTTTACAGTAGCGGGGGCTGCATCGGGTTTTCACCGTTTTCCCTATTATCCCTTGGTTATTCACATAAGAGCACTTTTAAAATGAAATATTTGGTTTTATTATACATTTCTAACTAACTTTATCTATCATATAACAACTTTATCAAAATTCAATAGTTTATTCCGACTGTTTAGAAAAGTTTAATAGTGTAAAACCAGTTTCAACCCTTCCCTCGCAACAAACTTCGTCCCGAAAAAAAAAAAGATAGTGTAGCTGAAATTATTTCTTTATGGTACACTATACGAGAATTTTCAAAATAATTACATAAGTTTCAGGGTGTTGAATTCCACGGAATTCAGCTTAAAAGGGAAGCCGGTGAAAATCCGGAGCGGTCCCGCCACTGTATAGGGAAGTCCTAATACTTTAACTTTAATCCACTGTCAAATGAGATGGGAAGGATGTAATGGGATAATGAACCTAAGCCAGGAGACCTGCCATGAAGCGTGAAACTGTTTCAGCCTACGAGGATGGGTGTGCGGATCAGGCAGAAAGGCCCATGGTTGGTTTATGCTGCAAAATTCCTGTTCATTACGCACTTCTTTCCCTTGAGAGAAGTGCTTTTTATGTTGGGCGCCGCTTTTCTTCTAAAGATTGATCAGAAAAATTAAAAGTGTTGAAAGGAGAAAAGAATGAAAAGAACCAATTGGAAAATTCTTTATTTTGTCATTTTACTGCTTTTTGTCCCAAAACGGGCAATGGCCATGCATATCATGGAGGGCTTTTTACCCATTGAATGGGCTATATTCTGGTGGGCCGTGACGCTTCCATTTTTAATCTTGGGTTACCGGTCCATTAGGTCCAAAGTAAGGGAAAACCCAGAAACAAAAATGATACTTGGCCTATCGGGCGCATTTGTATTTATATTATCTGCCCTTAAGATTCCTTCCGTTACGGGAAGTTCTTCACACCCTACCGGAGTTGGATTGGGTTCCATTTTATTCGGACCATTGGCCATGAGTGTCGTTGGCTCCATCGTTCTGTTATTTCAGGCTGTTTTACTGGCTCACGGAGGATTGACGACATTAGGGGCCAATGCATTTTCCATGGCGGTTTGCGGACCTTTCATTGCTTACTTTGTCTTCAAGGGCGCTACTAAATTAGGGTGGTCTTTCTCTCTTGCCGTTTTCTTGGCAGCTGCTTTTGGAGATTTGGGAACCTATGTGGTAACTTCCGTTCAACTTGCTCTTGCTTTTCCATCCGAGGTAGGAGGATTCATGGCCTCTTTCAGTAAATTTGCAGGGATTTTTGCCCTGACCCAAATTCCCTTGGCAATCAGTGAGGGGTTATTGACAGTCGTCGTGATGAATTTCTTGAAAAAATACAATCTAGGCGAATTGAAATTGCTGCGAGTTTTATCTAAGGAGGCCCGTTAACATGAAAAAAAGTTTACTGCTGCTTTTCCTGGTCGTCATTCTTGCTACCATACCATTAATCACCCAACAAGGAACGGAATTTGGCGGTGCCGACGGCGAAGCTGAAGAAGCCATCACTAAAATCCAGCCGGAATACAAGCCATGGTTCAACAATATTTGGGAGCCGCCAGGTGCAGAAACCGAAAGCTTATTATTTGCGCTGCAAGCTGCAATCGGAGCTGGTTTCATTGGTTATTTCATAGGTGTAACGAGGCTAAGGAATAAGCTAACCAAACAAGAAATTCCCGAAAAATCGAAGCATGTTACTCATTGATAAATATGCCTATTTCAATGGGCTAAAGGATGTACATCCGTTGGAAAAGATGGTTTTTGCACTTTCCCTTTTGCTATTTTCGTTAACAGTAAGGGATATGACCGTTTCGCTCATCACTTTTACGGTGATAAGCGCTTTAATCATTTTTGCGGCAAAAATACCGCTTTCTTATTATCTTAAATTACTTCTATTACCAGGATTTTTTATACTATCAGGTACAATTACCATCCTTTTTTCTTTCACAAGTAAATTCACTTCGATATCGAATATATGGTGGTCCTGGAAAGTCGGGAATTGGCAGATATTCATCAGCGATGACAGCATCGGCACGGTGATCAATTTGATCACTGTCGTATTCGGCAGTATCAGCTGTTTATATTTCCTTACCTTAACTACACCCATTACCGACATCCTATCCGTGCTGCGAAAACTTAAAGTGCCTTCCTTATTGGTCGATTTAATAGAATTGACCTATCGCTTCATCTTTATTTTTTTAGATACAGCTATGGCGATTCACCAATCACAAGCTTCACGGCTGGGGTATGGTACGTTAAGGAAAGGCATTCGATCTCTCGGATTACTAATCTCATCATTATTTTTAGGAGTATTGCAGCGCTCTGGGCAATTGACGATGGCGATGAACGCAAGAGGCTATCAGGAGAACCTTTCCTATATCGAGGATACTTACACCTATTCCTCACGCAATTGGCTGATCGCGATTGTAATACTAGGAAGCTTAATCTTTATTAATGGATATTTGTAAATTGGAGGCAACCCAAGAATGGAAGAGCATATTTTTTATATAGAAGGCCTCACCCATCAATACGCAGATGGAACGTTCGCTTTAAAAGATCTTTCGCTAACGGTCCAACATGGTAAAAAGATTGCATTATTAGGCAATAATGGTGCTGGCAAATCGACTTTATTCCTCCATTTAAATGGTCTTTTACAACCTACAGCAGGTACAATCAGATTCAATGGCAAGAAAATGAAATATGACCGTAAAGCATTATTAACATTACGTAAGCAAGTCGGGATCGTTTTTCAAGATCCCGATTCGCAGCTCTTTTCCGCTAATGTACAACAGGATATATCGTTTGGACCGATGAATTTGGGATGGGATAAAAATGCAGTCCAGGAGAAAGTGAATTGGGCGATGGCTCAAACGGAAGTAACGGAACTGAAAGACAGACCTACCCATTTTTTGAGCCTTGGGCAAAAAAAACGTGTCGCCATTGCAGGGATACTCGCCATGGAACCCGATGTCTGGCTCTTGGACGAGCCTACCGCTGGATTGGATCCTTATTTCTCAAGACAGATCATGGCTCTGCTGGACAGTATCCACCACCCTGACAAAACGATAATCCTATCAACTCATGATGTTAACTTAGCTTATCAATGGGCTGATGAAGTCGTTGTCATGAACGATGGTAAGGTCATATACCAAGGGGATCCTATATCCGTTTTCCATGATGAAGACGTTTTGCTGCAGGCACATCTGGAGAAGCCGTGGGTTTTTGAAATGTTTCAAGCCCTCCTTCAATCAAGGAAACCTACAGAAAGGGACCTTTTCCCAAGAACGAAGGAAGAATTGCTTCAAAAGTTGGAGAGAGAAAGGATTTATTAATTATGTATCCCCTAGCTCTTGTTTCATCTTTCCAAAAGCTAGGGGTTCAAACCGATATATCTTTAAAATAGCAGGCGATAATTCTTGTTCCTAAAAAAACAAAAATCCTATTATTACTTTTCTTCCTCAGATCTTTCTTTTGCAAGCTCAATATCTCTTCCGTTTACATCATCAACCACTGCTTTTATTTCGCCTTCCGCATAAGTATCCGAGACTTGTTCGTGGGTTCTAGCCAGTCCAGAAGATAAAGGATCTTCCCGTTTATAATCACTGACATCATATATTCTTCCCGCGATTTCTGAAGATTCATTTTTTGATTGCTTGCTATCCATTTTTTTCACTCCTAGTTTTTAAATTGTCCAATCAGAGATTGACAGCAGTATTAAAGACAAAGGTATTTTGTGTAAAAAACGAAGCAATATTCAATAATGATAAAAAAGGAGGCAAAAGGCAAAAAAAGCTTACAAGTAAAATCCCCTTTCAAGGATTTTACTTGTAAGCTTAATGAGAGCTTAGCCCACCTTCTTCCCATCCACATTATCGGATGGGTCACCCCAGCATTCCACATTCTTCAAACCTTTAATATTGTTCACATGGAAGACAGGATTTTTCCCACTTTTCTTTTGCTTTTGATAATCCGCCAGTGCAGCAAAAGAGATCTTCCCAAGTAATGCTATCGCAATCAGGTTGATAATGGCCATAAGGGCCATCAGCAAGTCAGCCAGACCCCAAACAAAATCGAGTGAGGCAAGCGAACCGAATATCACCATCCCTACAACAGCAACACGATAGATGTTTAACCAAACCTTATTTTCATTGATGAAACCAATGTTCGACTCTCCATAATAATAGTTGCCCACAATGGAACTAAAAGCGAATAACAGTACGATAATGGCAAGGAAAATACCCGCCCAAGATCCCAATGCCGTTCCAAGGGCATTTTGGGTAAGAACGATTCCATCCGTTTCCTTCGAAGTATAAAGACCTGAAAACAAAATGATGAAGGCAGTCGAACTGCAAATGATGAGCGTATCTACAAAAACACCCAGGGACTGAATGAGCCCTTGCTTGACAGGATGACTGACATCAGCAGTCGCACCAGCATTAGGTGCACTACCCATACCGGCTTCATTTGAAAACAATCCGCGCTTGATTCCCTGCATCATGGCTGCTCCCAGTACTCCGCCAGCCACTTCTTTTATTCCATCGAATGCACTTTCAAAGATCAAAGCAAAGACACTCGGTAACTCGGTAATATTCATGATGATGATAATCAACGCCACTATCACATAGGCTCCTGCCATAATCGGAACGATGACTTCAGAGACCTTTGCAACCATTTTGATCCCGCCAAAAATGATGACAGCGGTGACGATAGCCAGGATGATTGCCGTAACCCACTTTTCAATCCCAAACGATTCGTTGAATGCGCTTGTAATCGTATTGGCTTGTACCGAGTTGAAAGCTAGTCCAAATGTAAGTGAAATCAACACTGCGAAAGTGATGCCCATCCAACGGGCATTCAATGCTTTTTCCATATAATACGCAGGACCGCCGCGGAATGCATCCCCATCCTTGACCTTATAGATTTGCGCAAGTGTACTTTCAATGAATGCGGAAGCAGACCCGATCAGTGCTATTAACCACATCCAGAAAACGGATCCAGGTCCGCCCATCGTGATTGCGATGGCAACACCTGCAAGGTTACCCGTTCCTACCCGCGATGCCGTGCTTATGCAAAATGCCTGAAAAGATGTTACACCTTTTTTATCCGCAGTGGCCCCTTCTCCCAATAGCCTGAACATTTCCCCTACCATTCTGAATTGGACAAACTTCGTGCGGACGGAAAAATAAAGACCCAATCCAATCAACATGATGATCAATATGGAAGACCATAACACATCATTTGTTTCACTAATAAATTTTTCTAACATCTCCATTAAAACAATCCCCTCTACTTCACTCAAAATATATTATAAAAACATATACAACTATAATTTGTTTCCCGATTCATTGGGGAAATAAACAAAGGAAGCCCATAAAAAAAGGAAATTCCAGAATGAATCTCCAATACAATAATATATTATATCCTAACAAACAATTTTTTTCATTCATGAATTGTTGGAATCAAACGATAAATATAATATTTCAGTATCATTTCCTTTAGATAATAATCTTTCTGACTCACTTCATTTAACATTCAATCCCAACGGGAGTTATTTTCTATTTTTATCCACATCATTATAAAAAAGTACTAAGGGGGTACTGTTAAAATTGAAAAACACAAGAAGATTTTGCTGTGCCTAACGTAAAATCAGTAGGCAGAGACTCATAAAAAAAAGGAGCATTTCAGCTCCCCCTACATAAAACTGTAACTTATTGCCTCAATAATATCAGGATCAATATAGGTTATCTCCCCTGTAGTATCTCTGATGATTCCTACCTTTTTCTCACCCTCTACAAAAGTAAATCCTTGTTTCTTATATATTTCAAAGTCTCTTTCTTCAACAGCTAATCAGTAGCAAATATATTCTCCATGTAAGCAATCTCATATTTAAACTTACCATAGTGGTCTGTATTAAATAACAAAAATTGACTTTATACTTTTCTAAATAAAGCATTTATAAGATCATGGAAAATTTTTAATCATCTCTAATGGAAAATCAGCATTACCTTTTTTAAATACTTCATAATTATGCCTAACTTCCTTTTTAATAAAGCTGATTATAACTAGCATTGTCTTATCATACTGCTCATTCTGCTGTGTTTAAATCTATTACAGCACCAACTAGCCCCCAAAAGGCATCTACTCTTACAATTTCCATAATATTCCACCCTGCCATCCTACCAAAATATTAACTTATTAACAGATAATTCACAACAAAAAAGAGGAGCATTTCTGCTCCCCTAATCCAAACAAAAAGAGAGGCTTAAACAGCCTCCCTAAACTCATCAGTTTCTACAGTTATTAGGACTAAACCACCTCCCTCAGGACATTAATTACATCTGCCTTACTTGGAGCTGGCATAGTATCTCCTTCATCCTCATAAAAGCTCAGCAATGTACCAATTACAACCTCAGCCATTTCTACAGCCTGAGACACTGTCTCACCATCTGTAAAGCAATTCTCTAAATCAGGAAAGCTCACAGCATAAACTCCACCCCTCTTGCCCAACGACAGCATAATATTTGAAGATTTGGTCAAATAAATTAAGTAATGAAATGAAAATTTACTTACCAAGTTTGGATTTATTGATTGATTATCGTGTTGTTACATCACAAGCCCGCCATCTACAAATAAAGTTTGCCCTGTCATAAACTGACTCCAATCTGATGCTAGGAACAACACGGGTCCTGCTACATCTTCTGGTGCTGCAATTCTGCGGAGTGGAGTTTGGGATATGATGAGGTCCTTCAACTCTTCTTTTGTATCCTTGCTTGTATCCGTTGGATAGACAAGCCCCGGAGCCACGCAATTGACCCTGATTCCAAAAGCTCCGAGCTCTGCAGCTAAATTACGGCTGTACCCCATAAGTCCACTTTTTGCTGTCGTGTATTCATGGTAAGGTACAATCGGTCTTTGAACTAAATTGCTGATCATATTGATGATGCTGCCATTGCTCTGTTTTTTCATAATGGGTAAGACTGCCTGACACATATAATGTGTCGAGCGTAAAGCCCCATCAATTTGCGCCTGATAATCTTCCCATTTTAGCTCCCATGACATTTTTCGATTGTCAGCATCAAAAATGTAAGACTTGAAGGCATTATTCACGAGAACATCAATTTTCCCCGCTTCCAAAACTTGTTCGATCATCTGTTTGACGGACGATTCAGAAGTGACATCTCCCTGTATAGCCCATCCTTCACCGCCCAGTTTAGTACAATCCACGGCAACCTGTTCAGCGGCCTCGTGATTTTGCAGGTAGTTGATGATAACCAGTGCCCCTTCTCTCGCAAAGGCACGGGCAATACTAGCTCCTATTCCTCGGCTAGCTCCCGTCACCAGTACTACTTTCCCCTGAAATTTTTTCATTTTTTCTCCTTCGTTTTGTTAGGGAGAAGATCGTCACGTACTGCCTCTTTCATATCGATGCTATTTTCAATTAGTCCTAGTTGTTGGTACGTATCTGCTCCTTTTTGTAAAACCGATGTATCAAGTTCCCCTAGCCCCTTACTATCAGTTTCTTCAGAGGAAACACTCGAAGTATTTCTCAAATTAATAATTTTCAAGTTTTGTTGTTCATCTTTTCCATCAATGGCATATTCAGATGCTAGTGTAGCGGCTTCCTCTGGATTTTTGATCATCCACTGTGCACTGCTACTATAAGCCTCCAAAAATTCTTTCAGAACGTCTTTCTTTTCATCATACGTCTTTTCTGTGACAACAAATACATCGCTAGGCACATTCAAATAATCTTTTACTTCCATGACATTTACTTCATCCAAACCTTTTTGTTTAGCGACTGCTAATCCAGTATCCGTTGCAGCTGTAGCATCCACCTTTCCCTGCATCAAAGGAGCAAAATTCAACAATCCCGTCTCCACGATTTTTACATCGTTTTCCGAAAGTCCAGCCTGATGCAGAAGAACCAATAAATTTTGACGCGTCCCGCTTGTTAAACTATATACACCAATTGTTTTCCCTTTAAGATCCTGTGGCTTATTTATTCTTTTGTCTTTAAGCGATACAATGTTAAAAACATTTTGTGGATAGATATTATAAATCACTTTCAGCTTTTCCCCTTTGTCTATTGCAAAGAAAAGAGAGCCGGGATCTGTAAACGCAATGTCAGCTTGTCCAGAAACAATATTTTTAATGGCATCGCCGCCACCTTCTCCTGGAATAACCGAAACGTCCAATCCTTTATCCTTGAAAAAGTGTTTTTTCTCATCCACCAATAAATTCGTTTGCTCAGTTATCGGCTTACTCCAATTCGCTACTCTGACCTGCTGTATTTTCTCTGAGCCTGACTCCTTGGTTGTCTCTTCCTTCGCTCCACAAGCGCTTGTAATTATTGCTATCAATAATAATAAACCCATTAGCATAATTTTTGATTTCATTTTTTCTCCGTCTCCTTTATAAATCGTATGACCCATTTCTTTTCCAATAGTTGCACCGCCTGATATAGAACCATTCCCATGGCCGTTAACAAAATCAAGGTCGCGAACATCAATGGTGTATCCATCATTCCCTGTGAAGCGATGATCACCGCTCCTAATCCGTCACTTCCGCCGATAAACTCTCCAACAACCGCTCCTACTATTGCCAAAACAACCGCTACGCGAAGCCCTGCTATAATCCCAGGCATCCCAGCAGGTATCTTTAAATGGATCAAGGTTTGCCAGCGTGATGCACCAAGCATTTTGAACAGTTCCTGTTTCTGCCTATCCGTATACTTTATGGCCATCACCGTATTCTCCAATAAAGGAAAAAAACAGATCAGTGCCGTAATCACCACTTTAGAGGTCATTCCAAATCCAAACCAAAGGATAAAAAGAGGGGCTAAAGCAAGCTTCGGAACGGCTTGACTGGCAATAATGTAAGGAAATAAGAGCTTCCGTAAAAAAGGCACCTCGCCCAAAATAATGCCTGCCACAAATCCGAATACCCCTCCAAAAAACAGTCCCAGCAACACCTCTGATGTGGTTCGGATAATATGCGGGGTAAAGTATCCGCCCATTATGCCTTCAAAAAGGGTATGGAAAATCACAATAGGTGTCGGCAGGACAAGCTCTGACATGGATCTTGCTGCTAGTTCCCATAAAAACAGCAAAAGTAGTAAAAGGATTACGGAGTATATAGGAAATCGTCTCATAACCTTACTCCCCCCATAACCTGACGGATCTTGAGGCAAAGTTCATTAAAATACGAGCTGTACCTCATTTCCACCGTTCGCGGCTTTGCAAGATCGACAGCTGTTTCATAGACAATGCTTCCCTGATCCATTACGGCTATCTTGTCTGAGAGATAAACAGCTTCTGAAATATCATGTGTTATAAAAAGGACTGTCGTATTTTCCTGTTTGCATATCTTTAAAAGGTCGTCCTGTAATTCTTCTCTTGTAATCGCGTCCAATGCGGCAAATGGTTCATCTAAGAACATCATGGACGGCTGTTCAACAAGGGCCCTTGCAATGGCTACACGACTCTGCTGACCTCCTGATAATTGTGCCGGGAAACTCTGAAGATAGTCTGCTAACCCAACAGTCTCCAATAACTTCATCGCATACTCTATATCCTTTACCGTCACTTTCCCCCTAAGGGAAACGGGCAACAGAACGTTGTCCATTACAGTTTTCCACTCTAATAGGGTTGGGGATTGAAAGACAAATCCGGCTTCAGGGGACGGCTTGATTACGATGTTCCCATTCAGGGAAATAATTCCAGCATCCACCTGCAGTAAGCCTGCAGCGAGCTTTAATAACGTCGTTTTCCCGCACCCACTCTTCCCCAGCAAACAATGAAACTCCCCTTCTTCGATTTCCCAGCTTACACGATTGATAACTGACCCTCTGCCCTGATAGCAGTATGTCACATCATTAACTGTCAAAAAACCCATTCCACTACCTCCTAATCAACATAAGGGGCAAATCTTTCACTGTATACTACAGCAGAGGACTCTATATCTACCATGTTGATCAAATCTAGTAAATTAAAGCGGCCATCATGATGCCATCCAGCTTCGGGAGACGTCATACTGCCCAAAGCCGTTAACCTCGTTACACCAATCCCCCCTAATAACTCGGCCCAATGAAAAAGTTCTCTTGGGCTTGCAGCTATACCAACGGTTTGGAGGAAAACACGGTGAGGCTCAATGGAAGGAATCAGGTCCTCTATTTTTTCAAAGGAAATCACTTTTATCACTCGATTCAAACTACTTGGAGTGAAGGAAATGCCCTTTTCTTCGTATACGACGGTCCAATCATGTGCTACATTTCCCAATACCTCTTTTTGGGAATCATAAAAAACACTCATCTCTTCTCTTTGACGCCACGATGCCAGTGCTGCAGACTCTTCCATTGAAAGAATCCGCCGAGGATACCTTTTTTCCATGTTTTCGAGTTCATGTGCCAGATATCTCGCAAATTCTTTTGGCGAAACATTGCCGCCATGCTGGACATAAAAAATATGGGGAGAGTAGCAGCCTTGCTGATCATAACGGATGACATCAAGTGCCGCTTGACGTGCCGTTTCAAAAGCTTTTTGTGAATCCAGGCTAAAACTAGAGATCAACCCAAAACTGATTTTATGCCCATATGCCAAAAATCGGGTGGTTATTGGCGTTCGGCTTTGAAGAGACTCAAGCGAAGCGTTGCCGCCGTACCCTACTACAACGTCACTTTGTTCCAATATGCATGTTTCCCGCTCTTCATCGCCCCCTTTCCACCAAACAATGGCAAAGCAATCCGCTAATTTAGGTTCAATTTCCACTAACAAACGGGCAAACAAGCCCGCAAACAAAGGCTCCGCACTTGAGACCTTCCCAATGTTTCCTGACTTGGTAAGCAAGGCGGAGATGAAGCTCCACAAAGGAAGACCAGGGACATTCCCCGACCAAATATGGGTGATTAGATTTGGCCCGACTGCCTTAGAGAACCCGCCTTTGATTCGAGGTTGAAAGTCATCAAGCAACAGGGGATTTCCAAAATCTTCAACAACAAAGCGTTGGAGTTCATGTTTGCGGAATTTTTTCAAATAGAAAGTAAGACCAAGACGAACTATTTCCTCATCGTACCCTGTAATAATCGGCAGGAGCTGTTCAGCCTTTTGACGGTACGGTGAACGACGATCCAGTAATCTCTCAATCGCTTTGTCAATAATGTCCATGATTTCCACCGTCGTAAATGCCTTTAATGTCTCAACACTCGCCCTTTTAACCTTTTCTATAACCTTATTCATCTGTTCTATCGTAAGAAGGGGAATCTCCACTTCCACTTCTTCATTGTTTCTCTTAAATACTAAAATCCTTTTTGCGAAATCTTTATCCCCTATATCCGGTATATATCCTGCAATCTCGCTCATTCCGAAAAGCCCTTTGCAGCTTTTAAAAACTCATCCACCGCTATGGAACAACCCTTTGCCTCTGTTCCCTGCACTCTTCCTAATAAAAGAAAACCACCATCCACCTCGACCCCTAAATCTTCTGTTAGGATGGTAGTGACCGAATTAAAATTAGCTAAATCACAATGAACCAGTACTCCCCGCTCGCCCTTTTGGACCTCTTCCCCACTTAAAGGATTAATCACTCTAGTCCTTATCCAATGCGGTCCCGATTTTACAGGAGGAACAGTCTCGTTACCATCATCATAAAATTGCGTGCTTAGCTCTGTCATCCCATACATATTGATGCATCCAGACCGGTCTACACCTAAGTGA
This sequence comes from Peribacillus sp. V2I11, assembly GCF_030817135.1. Lineage (NCBI taxonomy): Bacteria > Bacillati > Bacillota > Bacilli > Caryophanales > Bacillaceae > Peribacillus > Peribacillus sp. V2I11. The sequence continues at coordinate 14,419 of NZ_JAUSYW010000001.1, forward strand.
GTGGAAAGCATATGATAGAATTCATCCAAACCCAATTCCTTTGATTGATTTTTATATCCTCCCGTATCAAGGAGTTTACTTCCCTTTGGTAAACTTAAGGTCTTTCCCATTCGTTCTAATTCTTCGATCATATGTACGAAACTAAAACTCGCGCCTACAAGGGCATAAGGCTCCCCAGTTTTTTCCGCATGCTCAAGGTCCTCCAGCAAGCGGTCCATATCAATTCCACTTTCATTTAATAGATAGTGGCTATCCTTCGTACCGAATTCACGCATTCCAAGACCCAAGTAGCGAGCTAATGAAGAGTTAGGCATTTCTATTTCGGTTGGAAAAAGAATCCCCATGCGGATTTTCTCCGTTTCCTTCATAAATCTTTTCCTAAAATTTAAAATCATGGACTCGTCAAACACTTCCAAAGTGGGATGATAATGTTTGCCCTTAATTCCTTTTGTAGTTCCGCTCGTCATGAAAACCGCTTCTGTTTCAGAGGGATCTATGGAGCTTAGCGTGACCTCTTTAAAAGCATTAATCGGTACGGCCGGAATATCCCTCCATGTCTTGACTACCCTTGGTGTCTTTCCTTTTTGAAAACAAAAGGTTCGATAGGGAAGATTATGATGGTATTGATAAGAAAATAATTGTAAGGCCTGTTCATTGAATGCATCGTCTGATGTAACTTCATTCTGCATATAGCGAACAATATTATTGGTTATGACTTGCTGTTGATTCATCTAGAATCCATCCTTTCATAGAAAATAAAAAAGCACTTTGCGTAAGCAAAGTGCATAGTGGTCCTCTAGTCACAATCCCTACGCTGGCATTACCCAACAGGTTCAAACGGTCTACAACAGTTAGTCATACTCTCAGCCTGATTCCACAGACTCCCGTAACATTAAATTTTATTCAAGTCTATTCCTTCTGCCTAAAAAATGCAACTCCATTTTAAACTACCGTAAAATACACTAAATCATAGATCCATATTTCATTAAATTAAAAGGAATGAACACAGACATCTCCATCGATTTTCTCAATTTTTCATTTAAGGCATATAATACTATAATTAGTGACATATAAAAGAAATACCATATGAAAGAAGCACATATGCTTTTTTTATTGAGCTAACGGGGCAGCATTCCTGTAATAAATGAAAAACTGAGATTTGAGCGTAAAAAAAACCTTGGTATGAAAGTGAGACTGACCAGCTAAAGGGAAAAATAAAGGCTGTCAAGAAGAAGATTCCCCACAGCCTTTACCTATTATTTCGTAAAAATTTCAATAAGTTCGCTAACCCCTAAATAGACGAACATGATGAGACAAGCTGTTAAAACCAAATTAGGAACCGCTTTGTTCCTAAACTCTTTATCAACCTTTTTCGAATTTAATAGTAAAATCAAGGAGATCGCCAGAAATGGCATAAATAATGCTCCTAAAGCTCCATATATGATGATTAACTCGACGGGTTTTCCGAAATAAAACAAAATCATCGGAGGGAATGTCAGCCAGGCTAGATAGGCACGATAAGCAGGTTCCGTTTCTGAAACAGCCTGTTTTCCCGGAGCCTTTTTCTTGCGTATCGTTTTGACAAAGTCAGCAAAAAGATACGGAACCCCATTCCAAACTCCAAGTAAGGAAGAGAAAGCTGCAGACCAAAATGCAATTAAGAATAACCAGCGCATGGGTGTGCCAAACTCCGCCCCAAGCATTTCAGCAAGTTGGATAAGCCCTTGATCATCACGGATGCTAACACCTGTACCCGCAAGAAATTGAGCACCGATTATCAATGCAGCCAATGTAAAAATAGCTGTTAATGTATAGGCAACCTTGGTATCTGTTCTCATCATTGAAATCCAACCTTTTCCACTCCAGCTTTTTTCACTTAACCAATAACCATAGGAAGCCATTGTGATTGTTCCACCAACTCCACCAATCAAGCCTAGCATTAAAATGAATGAGCCTTCTGGAACTCTAGGAACGAATCCGATTGCGAAATCTCCTAAGCTAGGTAGGAAAAGAATCGCTGTACCGATAATCGTTACAAACATAACACCTATTAAAACTGTCATTACACGTTCAAACAGAAGATAACGGCCTGTCCAAACGAGACCGAAGCCTAGAATCGAATGGACGATAGCCCAAGCCCAAAGCGGCATGATTGGAAACATGGCGTGCATGGCCAATGCTGAAGTCGATGCTGCAGCTGCTCCATAGATAAATCCCCAAATGACTGAATAGATACCAAAATAACCTGTTGCCCATTTCCCTAATGAATGCCAGCCATCAATCATGGTTTGTCCGGTTGCCAAATACCAGCGTCCTACACCTTCATTTAAAAAGTATTTCAAAATTGCACCGACAATAATGGCCCATACAAAGGTCATTCCAAAAGACGTTCCAATAACGATAGATGTTATCAAATCGGCAGTTCCTACACCTGTGGCAGCGACAACTATACCTGGTCCAACCTGTCTTAGTTTTTCCCCCATGGTAGCTGGTGGAATTTTGAGCTGTGGCTTATTAAGTTCTGTCTTCATGTAATACCTCCTCAGATGGTAAATGTCCCAAATATATTTGTTTAATGTAGTTCATTCTTTTAGAATCGTCTTAGGCTAATTCTAATAAAATAGCCATACCCTGACCTCCACCAATACATAGAGTCGCTATCCCGTATCTTTCTTGTCGTTTTTGCATTTCATGAATTAATTTTGTTATGATTATCGCTCCAGTTGCCCCTAATGGATGACCCAATGCGATAGCCCCACCATTGACATTGATCTTATCCGGATCCAGCTTCGCTTCACGTATCACGGCAAGTGATTGCGAAGCGAAAGCCTCATTCAATTCAAACAGCCCAATATCATCAACCTTCAGACAAGTCTTTTTCAAAAGATTTTCAATTGCGGGAACTGGACCGATTCCCATATATCGTGGATCGACACCAGCTGTAGACCAGTTAACGATTTTGGCAATGGGTTTGACACCTATGTTAGAAGCCTTTTCTCGAGTCATTAAAACTAAGGAACTCGCTCCATCATTACGGCCACAGGCATTACCCGCTGTGACAGTTCCATCCTTTTTAAAGACTGGTTTCAATTGGGTTAATTTTTCTAAGGTTGTTTCTCTTGGGTGCTCGTCTATTTGGAAAATCGATGTGTTTTTTCTAGTTTTTATTTCAATCGGAACAATTTGCGATTTGAAGGATTCAGACTCAATTGCTAATTTTGCCCGATTCTGGCTTTCCAAAGCAAATGCATCCTGATCTTCACGGGAAATATTATATGTTTCCGCAACGTTTTCAGCCGTAACCCCCATACCTAAGTCTTTTCCATAAACTTCGTTTGGCTGCTGGCCATTTTCGAGATTAGAATCAACAAGGTAAGGATTTCCTTCTCCATATCGTGAATTTCTTAAATAAATGGGGGCTCTACTCATATTTTCCGCTCCGCCGGCAACGACAATATCATCCGGTTTAAATGCTAAGTGCTGAACCCCCGATACAACAGCCTGAATGCCTGAAGCACATAGTCGGTTTACTGTTAAAGCAGAGGCTTCCTGGGGAATACCAGCTCTTAATGCAGCAACACGTGCTAGATTAGATGATTCAGTGGACTGCCGTACCTCACCAAAAATTACTTCATTGATCTGCACAGGTGCTAGCCCAGCACGCTCAATCGCATCTTTAATGGTTGTTGCAGCTAGATTTCCAGCAGGTACATCTTTTAATCGTCCGCCAAATCTACCAATGGCTGTACGGTTTGCGCTAACAATTACAAATTCATGATCCATTATAATACCTCCGGATTTTTAAATTCATTCGACTGAATACGCTTTCAAATTTGGTGAAATTATAAAATTTGCAGGTGTGATTTCTTTTAATTTCTTTACCGTACATCCCTTGTCTAACTCTTCTAAAACCATTTCATTATCTTTAAATCGAAAAACTGCATATTCAGATATTAATGTCGATACAACACCTTGGGCTGTTAGTGGAATATCGCAGTGATTGACAATTTTCGGATCGCCCTCTTTCGTGCAATGCTGAGTTGCAATGATGACTTCCTTTGCACCCACGACTAAATCCATTGCTCCACCAACTCCTAAAATATCCTTTCCCGGTACAGCCCAATTTGCTAAATCTCCTGTTTCACTGACTTGAAGGGCTCCTAAAACGACTGTATCAACATGTCCGCCGCGAATCATCGCAAATGATTCGGAGGATGAAAAATAAGCAGCACCTTTTTGAGCGGTGACCGGTAATTTCCCGGCATTTATGATTTCAGGGTCTTCCTTCCCTTTCTCTGGCGAAGGACCTACACCAAGGAGCCCATTTTCCGTATGAAGGTATACGGATTTATTTTCGGGTATATAGTTAGCAACCAGGGTCGGAATGCCGATCCCTAAATTGACGATTGTTCCCTCTTTTATTTCCATAGCAACCCTTTTGGCTATCATTTCTTTAATAGTAAGTGACGACATCTTCGGTCAATTTCTCCTTTCCACTATAAAATCCACGAACAAATGAGGCGTTATGATCTCCTCGGGAGATATCTTGCCCACTTCAACAATCTCCTCCACTTCAACTATAGTTATTTTTGCTGCACTAGCCATATCAGGATTAAAGTTCCGAGCTGTTTTTGAATAGATTAAATTACCCAACCTATCTGCTTTTTTAGCCTTCACTAAAGCCACATCAGCAAATAACGGTAACTCTAAAACATATTCTTTTCCATTAAACACGCGTGATTCTTTATTTTCTCCTATAAGTGTCCCTGCTGACGTGCGAGTATAAAATCCACCTATACCGGCACCTGCTGCTCGTAACCTTTCGCCTAATGTCCCCTGCGGAACTAGCTCCACTTCCAAAATTCCTTGCTTGACGTAACGGACGGCATCCATATTACTCGTAAAATATGAACCTATCCCTTTTTTTATTTTATTTTGGAGTAGAATCTTACCTAGACCTTTTCCTCCTGGTTCCCCTAGGTTATTGCTAATGATAGTTAAATCGGAAACTGGATGTTCAGCCAATGATTCTACCAAGTTAAGGGGGCATCCTACCAACCCAAAACCTCCTACAGCGACGGTGTCTCCATCTTTTATATACGAAACAGCTTCTGATGCAGTAATGATCTTATTCAATGTAGCTTAAAGCCTCCTCTTCCACGTAATGTAATCCCTTACATATTCATTGAAAAAAATTTAAAATAAGAGTTGTGTAAATCCGATTATAGCTGTACACTATACGTACACCTTGTACATATAGTGTATCTTGGGATAATCATAAGTATCTTTTGTTAAGAAGTCAACCTAATTGTTATTTTCCCTAAACAATTAGACTGATAATTCACTAAATTTTCATTATTTTTAGGAGGAAGTTCGTGATGGATAATGAAACGGAACAATCATCTTATTTCGTCCAATCAGTCGCAAAAGGATTTGAAGTGTTAAAAGCTTTTGATTCAAGTTCTGCTAGTCTTTCGCTTCGGGAACTTGCAGAGCGGACAGGCATTAATAAAGCGACAGTTAGACGCTTTGCATTAACCCTTGTCGACCTCGGTTATCTAAGGTTAATAGAAGACAATAGATTTCAACTCAGCCCTAAGGTTTTGGATTTAGCGGTCCATTATTTACAAACATTGAATTTACCGGATCTTGCTCAACCAATCTTGGAATCTATCTCTGCCACTGTAAAGGAATCAACAAACCTGGCCATTCTGGATGGTGCGGAAGTTGTCTATGTTTCCAGAGTGAATGCAGCTAAAAGGATTGTCGGGGCAAACTTGAAGGTCGGTTCAAGGTTGCCTTATTATGCAACCTCATTAGGAAAAGCACTTGTTGCCTGGTTATCCGAAAACGAGAGGAAAAAAATTTGGGGAATCACCAATATCGAAGCTTTTACCCAAAATACAATCACCACTTATGAAGAATTCGAGGAAGACTTGGCCATGACCAGGTCACGGGGTTATGCGATAGGTGATGAAGAGCTAGAGGAAGGACTCCGCTCCATTTCAATGCCCATTATCAATTGGCAGGGTGCAACGATAGCCGCAGTAAATGTTTCTACCCAGGTCATCCGAACAGATAAAAAGAAATTATTAGAAATCTACTTACCAGCCCTTCAAGAAGGAGTTAAAAAATTAAATCATCAAACGGGATCTAAAAGTTAAAATCAAAAAACACACTTATAAAAATTGAGGCCACTGAAAACTTTCGTTTTTTTAGTGGTATTTGATTTAGTAGTAAAAAAGACGACTCCAATTTATTTTCATAAAATTGGAGTCGTCTTTTTGATTATTAAGGGTTCTGGTCAAAAATGATTTTTTAGAAACATATACCTGAATATCCTATTCATGTATGAATTATGATGCAACTTAAAATAATTTGTGTATGAATTCAATCTCGCTTTGGACAGACTTCACCCCTTGTTGAAGTTGTCCTTCTTTATTTCCCTGTATCACTTTCAGCTTCAGTTAATTAAAATAACATAGATAAAACTTGTACTTCATTATAAGCTATCCCTCCATCTGGCTGATGAATTTCATCTGGTACTATGAATTCATCAATTTTAATTTCAGGATAATTAGAAAGTGGATATTGCCTTAAATCATCATATGATGTTTTTAATTTATGAGAACTATCAAATCCGTTACCGATTATATACTATTTAATCATAATCATACTCCTCTCATTAATAAATTTTCAACACTTAAACATCCATGTTATCTTAACAATAAAACTCCATCGTATTTATTTAGGAGTTACAAATATTAGTAATAAAGTTTTAAAATAAAGTAGCTAATACCTAATTTTACAGGAAACAAAAAGAATCCATTTTAAAAAGATTAAACATAATGGATCCTAATCTTAGGTATAAATATACAGTTTTTGTGAATAATGATTATTTTCATGAAACCTTATTACGTAAATCATGAGAAGCACTCATCAATTCAAAAGGGCCAATCATCTGGCCAATTCGGTAATGGGAAGTGTTTGAAAAACCGTTCTAGTTCTTTTCTTACATTGTCCGGGACACGGGTAATGCGCTCAATGACGGTGTCGAGTTCCGACCTCACCTTTTCCAAGTTACCGGGCACTAGCCGTACCATTGTGCGATGGTGATCAAGATCCCTCCCTCTTGGATTGCAAGTTTCAACCCGATTGCTCGTCTGGACATAGTTCTTACGACCATCAATGACAGTCCCAGTGTGCCATATTGGGAAAGAAACGATTTTATATACCTTAACCTTGATCTGCGTCTGTTCTATATTTGCGTTTGCAGGATCGTCTAACCGGAAAGCCTCCCAACATAGATATAGCCCCTAAAAGCCTCACACGTCCTGATTCCAGGTTAACGTGCGAGGCTTATTTTGCATTCATCTGCTCTCTCTTATATTCTGGTTTGCCGTAGGTCTCAATGTTGAAATTAGGTCTTTTATGATAACCTTGTTCTGCCTCTCCTAGATGGTTGGAATACCTTGTGCAAACATCTTTCTTAATTCTTTCTTATCAATTTTTCCAATCGGCGTTAATGGAAACTTTTCAAGAAAATAGGCTACTTTAGGAACCATATACTTAGAGGTTCTTTGTTTGCAGAAATCAATTAATTCCTCGCTAGTACAATTCAATCCTTCCCGCAGTGTTACCACGACACACACTACTTCTCCCCAATCTGGATGGGGAACTCCTATGCAAGCACTTAGTGCAACAGAAGGGTGCTGGTTCACCACTCGTTCCACTTCTGAAGAATATACGTTCATTCCGCCTGTAATGATCATATCTTTCTTCCTATCTACAATATAAAGGTAACCGCTTTCATCACATTTACCAATATCACCAGTGTGGAACCAGCCATCACGGATGTATTCTTGGGTAAGATCAGGTCTTTGATAATAGCCTACCATCATTGCTGGTGATTTTACGATAATTTCTCCAAGCTCGGATGGTTTTACATCATTTCCATCTTCATCAATCAGTCGAACTTCGGTAAAAATGCACGGTTTTCCACAGCTTTTCAAAATTTCCGAATTGTTATGATAAGCCCATAAATGAGCGCTTTTCGATAGTCTGGTAATGACAATATTACACTCTGTCATGCCGTATTGCTGGCGCATAATTGGCCCGAATACTTCAAAAGCTTCTTTTAGGCGCTTTTGTGAAATTGGTGACGCGCCGTAGAAGATATTGCACATGGAGCTCATATCATATTCCATCTTCTTTGTCTGATCAAGGAGTCTGTATAACATGGTCGGTACCATGAATGTCGTCGTAATTTTATGTTCCTTTATTGCCTGTATGAATGCTGTAGCGTCGAATGAGCCCATCACATAGACATGGACGCCCGAAACAAGGGATCTCCAAAGTAATGAACCGGCTGAATGCACAATAGGCGTACTTAGCAATACCCGGTCTCGGTCGTCTAGCGGGTCTTCGATAGCCGCAGAAAGTATGGCGGCGCCGAGTCCTTTCTGGGAATGCATGACGCCTTTGGGTGTACCGGTTGTCCCGCCTGTATATGACAGAAGGGCAATGTCTTCCGCTTCAGCTAATGGCAAGTCTAAATTTTTTATTTCACCGGGCCATTGAAACTGTTCAAATTCCTCCGGATAATTACTATTAAAGCCTGGGAGCCCAATGACATGGACATCTTCCTTCTTCATTTCTTCTAAATACTCAAAAAAAGTGTCAAAGTGTGTCTGTGTAGCTATAATGACCACTTCTGGCTTTGCTTCCTTTAAAATGAATTTTAATTCTCTTTTCCCCAGTTTTTCACTTAATGGCACTAAGGTAGCTCCACATTGCTGGATGGCCAAACCAAACATCACACTCTCCAAACTGTTTGGAATGATGGACGCTATGCGGACACCCCTGCCTGCACCTAAACGAAGTAAATAAGAAGAGATAAGTTCTGTTTTTTTCCATAACTCGTCGTAGGTTATCGTTTCTCCGGTTGGCAACAAGGTTATAGCGGGCAGTTCGCCGAATCGTTTCATTCCTTTATTCAACAATGACTGAAATGTCAAATTATGCAGCACGTATTTTTTCCTCCCTTGAAAAAGGTTTTACCCTTTTAATAATGCTTTGGCAATTGTATTTTTTTGAATTTCTGAGGTACCGCTCAGAATCCGGTACATTCGTGCACTCCTGTACATTTTTTCTACTGGATGCCCTTTTACCAAGCCTTTGGAGCCAAAGATTTGGATAGCTTTATCAGCCACGCGGCTATTTACTTCTGAAGCAAACAGCTTAGCCATAGACGTGCCGGCTCGATCCTCTTTTCCTTGATCGATTTTTTCAACCACATCGTAGACCATACACTTTGCTGCATAGATTTCCGTCGCCATTTCTGCGAGCATATGCTGAATTGCCTGGAAGTCACCGATGGGCCGGCCGTGTTGGACTCGCGTTTTAGCATGTTCAATAGATAAATCGAGAAGGTGTTGAGCCATTCCGATAAAGCCGGCGGCATGGGAAGCGCGATTTGTGTTTATTCTTTTCAATCCGAGCTGCAACCCTTTACCTGGTTCTCCGATTATATTGGAGGCAGGCACTCGACATTGATTGAAATTCAATTCAGCATGTATGCGTTCTCCTGATAGGGGAACTTGAATGTCTCCTAGTTCAAACCCCGGATGTTGGGGTGTTTTTTTATCTACTAGAAAAGCAGTGATTCTTTCTTTTTCTTCTTTATGAAATTCTTTCGCTATGACAATGGCGAAATCAGCGTAGGGGGCAGCACTGATAAAATGTTTTTTTCCATTTAATATATAATCATTTCCGTCTTTAACGGCTGTCGTTTCGATAGCAAAGGCATCCGATCCTGCATTTGGTTCTGTAAGGGCAAAGCAGCAGCTCGCTTCTCCCGTCACAACGGGCATCACATATTTTTCTATTTGCTCCGGTGTAAAACTTTCCAACATCTGACCAATTCTTAGCGGACCGCCAATCTCGCCTATAACCTGCCCCCATAAAACCGCTCCGGAACGGGTCAATTCTTCCTTGAACATACATAATCCTTTTAAGCTAACATCTTGTCCACCATATTTTTCAGGGAGGTTAATTCCGTAAAAGCCCAATTCCCTGGATCGTTTCCTTGCCCATTTTATGACTTCCAACGGGATATCCTCTTCAGCGTTCAATCCATGCTCCTGTTCATATGGAAGCAATTCATTTTGGATGAAATCCTGCAACTTTGTTTGAAGTACCTCTAATTTCTCTTCCTGCGTCGTTACCATATGTTTCCCCTTTCACATTTTTGATTTTTTGTTGAACTGTTTAAATATTTAAAATGTTATAAAATTAATTTTAAATGTAAATAATATTTAAGTAAAATAAGGGTTTATGATATAAATATAAAAAATATTGATGTAAATACAAAAAAATATTAGTTCCCCTTCAGCATAGGAAACTAATATTTAAGAGTCGTGTAGAATTCGAGACATTTAATAAACTCCCTGGCAGCTTTTGAAAAATACTGCTTCTTAGAGCGAACGTAACCAAATTCCATTGAATCATTTTCTAGCTCTACCAAAGGAATCGCCACAAGTTCCCCGCTTAGGAAATAGGGGTCGCTGTTAACTCCAATATCATAAGAGAAGGCAATCGCTAATCCCTCAGCAACCGTTTTTTTGATGATCTCTGTATTATTTGTGAAAAACAAAATATTCATCTCACCGTAATGATCAAAAAAACCTTTAATGAAAGACTTCATTCTTGGTCCATTGTAAACGACCAAATTTTGGTCCATTAGCTCTTGTGGTGTTATGCTTTTACGGTTCACTAAAGGGGAGTTCTTACTGACCGACACAATCACTTTTGCTTCCATTAAGGGTTGAAATTCCAACTCATTTTCTTTTGGTTTAACCTTTGGAATATTCAATAGCCCGATGTCTATCTTACCATTCAGTACATCTTCGGTTATCTCTTGTCCCCCTTTTTCTTCAATCACAATTTTCACCTCGGGATACTTCTTTTTAAATAAGGCCAAGGATTTAGGCAAAACCGTAAGAAATAAACCTTGTGTAGATGATAGACGTAACTCTTTTTCCATCGTATCTGAATGTATTTGGGCACTGTCTCTTATTTCTTCCAATTTGCTTAATACTTCAAGAGCTTTCTGGATGATTTCCTTTCCGTCTTCTGTAGGTATGGTTCCTAACCTTGACCGCTTGAAGATTTTTATACCTAATTCCTTCTCCAAACTCGTAATGGCCATGCTTATTCCAGATTGAGAGATATGGAGGCTTTCTGAAGCCGTGGAAATCGAGTTAACCTCGGCAACCTTAATGATATATTCCAATTGTTCAATATTCATGGTTCATTCTCCTTCTAGCCTATTACTAATATCATACCTCGAACAGAAAGCCCTTTCAATTTTAGAGAAGTGGAATCAGGACACCTCAAACTGTCTTCTCAAAAGCAGAATTCCAGTTTTATACAATGGTAGTTGTTTTTTCGTATTCTTTAGCGGGTTGTGTCCGATTATTTTTAATAGATACGGCAACAACCGTTCCCAATAGCGCCATTATTACCAAAAACAGGAAAGCCGCATTATAGGAGTCATTAAACAAACTGATAATCAAACCGAGGGCTAAAGGAGAAACCGCACCTGCAATTTGACCAGCAAAAGTTACGAGTCCGGAGGCAGAGCCCGTAAGTTCCTTTGGTGAGTATTTTATGATGATCGTATATAGAACGGTTCCAAAGAAAGACAGCGCTACGGAGTTGAGAGTGAGATAAGTGATGATAAGTGCTATAGACGTGGCGTTAGACATTAGAAAGAGAAAAATTGCAGATAATAAAGCGCCTGCAGCGGCAAGATACTTCTCCCGGTTAGCCATATGCTTATCCAGAAGCCAACCGCTTACATTAAACATCAAGAAACCAAAAATATAGGGGATTGCCAATAAACCCCCGGCGGCTATTAAATCAACCCCTTTTTCCTTAACCAAATATATAGGCATCCAAGTGATCAGACCATAATTGATAATATTTGATATAAACTTGAAAGTTATGAGTTTCCAAATGTTTTCGATTTTAAATAACAGTTTCAGAGCAACCTTTTTTTGTTTCGGTTTGTCTTTTTTAACCTCTTGAGTTTCTTGAGGCTTTAGAATGAACCAAATTCCGAATGAAATTAATATCCCTAGAATTCCGGCAATGGTAAACATGCCCCGCCAACCGAAAGCTACCACCATGGAAGCGGCAAGTGCAGTACCTAATATCCCGCCAATATTCTGGGCAGACAAGAAAAACGAATTTGCCCGGCCCCGTTCTTCTTCCGGGAAGTTATCTCTTATAGTGGACATACTGGCAGGATAGAAAGGCCCTTCACCTAACCCGAACAGAAAACGAATGAATAATAAAGACATAAATGACCAAGCAAACCCAGACATTACAGTGAACAAAGACCAACTAAACAAAGAAACAGTAACCATGACTCTGGCTCCATACTTATCGGTCATCCATCCGCCAAGCGGTTGCATGAGTGAGTAGCTAACAAAAAATATACTAATTAAAAAACCTGTCTGGGACGTATTGAGATGAAACTCATCTGCAATTGGAATAATCCCGACATTTATGGCAACGCGATCAAAAAAGCTTAAAATCATTCCAACAAATAAAAGGCCGCTAATCATTATTTTTCGTTTCTTACTTGCATACAGCTGCATTCCCCATCACTCCATCTTTTTATATTTTCACAAAACTTCAGTCCTATAGGAAGCGCTTACAATTCTTTTCAAATTACAAGACTTGAAATTTTCTTTTTACGGTTATTGATTTTTGTTCTGTGACTTTTAGGAGCGTTTCATTCATAAAAAAACAATGAATGAATTTTTTAAAACGAAACTGGATGCCTACAAGATTAATTGATACATTCAAACCCACGAGACTAAAAAATAGACTCGTGGGTACAGATATTGGTCACCGATCGATCCTGGTTACAGAATATAAAGTAGTTGATTATCACGGAGTAACGATATTAACCTTTGGTTGAAATTGATCCAGCAAAGACAGGAAATCTTCAAACTGCTCTTTATCACCGGAAATGGAGACTTTACCGGCCGCCTCCATTTTGGATAAATCTTCACGTCCTAGAGCAATCTGATAGAAGGTTATTCTATCTAATGTTAATGTTGCATCAGGGTTGGACGCCATTTTCCCTTTTTTGAAATTCAGTACAGAATTATCCACATTAATCATGTAATTGGTTTTCGAATCTGTAAATGTCAAATTGAATGACATATTTTTATTTTCCGCTTTTGTTCCGTTTAATTTAATGGACAAGAATTTCAGGAAATCATCCATTGGCATATTGAGCAGCGTATCGAGATTCATCATTCCGCCAGTTCCCTTCGAGTTTGCCACACCATTCCTTAACTCATCTGCGCCTGTAAGATAGAAATTATGCCATACAGAAGATTCAGCTGTGTATCCTAATTGCTCATAAGCTTTAGCTAGTAAGTTTTTTGCTTCTGTATTTTTGGGGTTAGCCATGACTACATGCTTTAAGACTTGAGCCACCCAGCGATATTCCCCTTTTTTATAATCAAGTTTTGCCCGTTTAATGACCTTCTTTTCCCCACCCATATATTCTATATATTTAGCTCCCGATTCCTCTTGTGGTAATGGATCCAAGTCGGATGGATTACCATTGAAATATCCTAAATAAAAGTTGTACACCGCTTTTACGTTGTGTTTCAATGTTCCGTAATACCCCCGATTGGCCCAAACTTTATCCAACTTTTCAGGAAGCTTTAACTTTTCCGCGATTTCATCAGGTGTGAGACCTAAATTAGCTAATCGTATGGTTTGATCATGAATATATTTATACAAATCACGCTGACTTTCCAACTGCTCCAGAACATGGTCTTTTCCCCATATAGGCCATGTATGGGCGGTAACCATAGCATCTATATCTTCTTTTCCAAACAGATCAACTGTTTCATCAAGTGCTTTCACCCATTTTAAAGTATCTCTGGTTTTAGCTCCCCTTAATGTATAAATATTATGTAACGTGTGTCCGGTGTTTTCGGCTACCACTAAAGTTTTGTAATCATTGATATAATAATGCATCTCAGATGGAGCTTCTGAATCCGGCGTCAATAAAAATTCAAATGTTATTCCGTCTATTTCCACCGTTTGAATATCATCCTTCACTTCCATTGTTGGAGGTAAATAGCTAAAGGTTCCGTTACTTAATCCGGGGCCAATACCAGAAGTAACAAATCCTCTTTCATTTGCTGGTAAAAGATTTCCAAACATAAAACCTGCACGGCGAGACATTATATTACCTAAAAGAATGTTTTCACTTAGCGCTTCATCGTTAAAACCTGCTGGGACAATAATGGGCACTTTAGCTGGATTTTCAGAGTATTGAGCAATGCCTTTTATACCACCAAAGTGATCTGCATGACTGTGACTAATAACAATTGCACTTACTGGGTTTTTGGGTCGATGTTCAAAATACAGCTCCATGGCTGCTTTGGCCGTTTCAATTGTAGAAAGTGTATCCAAAACTATTAATCCTGTTTTTCCTTCCACTATGGTAAGCACTGATAAATCCTGGCCCCGAACTTGATAAACGCCATCTACCACTTTAAATAAGCCTGTTATATTTTGTAATTGAGCCTGTCTCCACAAGCTTGGGTTTACAGTAAAACTTGCCGGCTGATCTTCTTTGATGAATGAATATCGATTACTATCCCATACTACTTCACCTTTTGAATTTTTAATTGGATTCATATTCAAAGGAGCAATAAATCCTTTATTTGCATTCTTGAAATCTTCCTTATCTGTAAAATTCAACTGTTCATAAAAAGCCTTATTTGCTGAAATTGTTGCATCTGTTGCCGGCATTGGCTCATCTGATGCAGCATATGTAACAGAAGACCCTGCTAGTAAAACAAAAATAATGGGAACGGAAACAATTCCTTTAATAAAAGATACTTTGGACATTTCATACCCCTTTCTAAGTAGATATCATGTCTATATTCCGAATGTTGAAGCAGTAAAATTTCTCTTTTTTATAAATTTTTAGAATAATATGAATTTATTTTATAATTAATTTGCCATTATGTATATTTCCTATTTCTAATAGTAACTTCAATTTTATTTATATAAAAAACTGCTTGTTTCCATAATGATAATTCGTTTGTTAGGCTAACCGTAGGCTTAACAAACCAAATACAAAATGCCCCTCTCGATAGAGAAGAGCTTTTATGTATGCGTTATATTCAATTTGCTATGACTTTTGCAAGGTAAGGGGGCCGGGGCCACACCGTTAAACACGTATTGAAAACGTTTTAATAGTAAACCAAGGTAGCTTTCATTCCTTATTGAAGAAAATTAACAAATTTAGACACCCCTATTTTATTAAAACGCTTGTTTTTCCTGACTAGCCATAAATTTCTTGTTATATCTATTCTGGAAATGCCCACTTCCCGCAAAAAGCCTTGCTCCAATTCCCTGGCCACTGTCAACCTTGGCAAAATGCTGATTCCAAGTCCAGCTTCAACCGCACTTTTTATCGCTTGTGTACTGCCGATCTCCATGTAGCTTTCTATTTTTTCTAAAACCCCTTGCTCCCTTAACATGTTTTCTACGATAAGCCGTGTTCCGGAAATGGATTCACGCCAAATCATCCTTTCATTTCCCAATTCCTCTAGCTGAATTTCTTTTCTGTCCTTCCATGGGTGGTCGGATGGACATACCAATATCAATTCGTCTTCGGCGAACTTGTCTACAATAAAATCGGTGTTTTCCACAAGTCCTTCCACCAAGGCCAAATCAATGACATCGTTTGATAAGTCCTCCAGAACCCGGGGGGTATTTTTTATCGTTAATGTCACTTTTATTTCAGGCTGTTGTTTTTTAAATCTCCCAAGCAAGCTCGGCAACAAATACTCACCGATAGTCAAGGATGCCCCTACTATGAGGTTTGCATTGTACTTGCCCGTTGATTGCTGAATCACTACTTTTGAATGGTTGAAGTCATTTACAATAGCTTTTGCGAAAGGGTATAACAACTTTCCTGCTTCTGTAACTCTCAGCCTTCCTTCCTCACGGTCGAATAACAAAGTGTTATAAAAATTTTCCAGTTGATGGATTTGTCTTGTTACAGCGGGTTGAGATAGGAAACTTAACCTCGCTGCCTGGCTTATACTTCCTTCATCAACCACTAAACAAAACATTTTTAGATTTTCCAATTTCAAGAAAACGACCTCCATGTTTTTAGATAGTTTATTAAAATGATAGCATCATATTGGTAAATGGTGAAATGAAAGAAGAGTGTTACATTCCCTGAATAAGTGAGCCTATTCAATTATTGGCGCATTCTTTATAAAACGGATAAATCTTCTGGGTATAACGTTTTGTTATACCCGATGATTTTGTTGCAATTTACCCATTCCATTTTCTTTGATATGTTAATAATAAGATTTAAACATAGCGGCAAAGGAGATGAATGATTTCAATGAAAGGACAATGGAAAACTCTGTTCCAATTATTTTGGACCTTTTTTAAAATAGCTCCTGTCACATTCGGAGGCGGGTTTGCAATGATCCCTTTAATCGAAAAAGAAGTGGTCGAAAAGAGAAAATGGATGAAAAGCGAAGAAGTTACGGATGTTTTTGCGTTATCTCAGTCCGTACCAGGAGCTGTCGCCATTAACTCCGCAACCTTTATCGGCCATCGAATTGCCGGAATGAAGGGGGCAATGGCAGCCATGATCGGTGTTTCATTACCTACCTTTTTAATTGTTCTGCTCCTCGGCATTTTGTATTTTTTCATTCAGGATAACCCGAAGATAGAATCCGCATTCGTATCGATTAGAGCTTCCATAGTTGCCATCATCGCCTATGCGGCTATCAAGATAGGAAAAACGGCTATTGTGGACAAAACAACTTTCTGTATTTTAATAGTAGGGATCCCAGTCCTTTTCTTTCTTCACCCTGTAATGGTTATATTAGCAGGAGCTGTAGCGGGTATTGTGACAATCTCCATAAAGAGAAAATTAGGTTACGACGTCAAGATGAATAGAAATGATATGAGAAATGAAGAAAATGATTTCGAACCTTTCATGGGTGCTGGCATATAGGTAAATCAAAAAAAGGGTCTAACTAATTTTCAAGAAAGCGTGTGATGGAATGATGGAATTGTGGGAGTTGTTTAGCACCTTCTTTATTATCGGCTTTGTATCGTTTGGAGGCGGATACGCCATGATTCCCGTAATAGAATCGGAAGTCTCACAGCATGGATGGATGACGGCGCAGCAATTTACCGATATCATCGCCATTTCCGGCATGTCCCCAGGACCTGTCACCGCCAATAGTGCCATTCTCATTGGCTATTCGACTGCTGGATTAGCAGGAGCGATTTCATCTGCTCTCGGAATCTTGCTTCCTGCTATTATATTCGTAACCGTTATAGCCACCTTCTTCAGCAAATTGAATCATTATCCAGTTATTCAATCCATGTTTTATGGACTAAGACCCATTGTCACAAGTTTAATCCTTTTTGCAGCAATCAGCTTTGCACTTTCCAATCATATGATGGCCCTGAACTTTTCATGGCATACGATAAGCTTATTACTCGTTTTTGGATTATCGTTATTTGCCCTAATGAAATTACGCTGGCACCCAGCCTATGTAATTATTCTATCTGGTTTAGTTGGTGTTGTCCTCTATTCATAACAAATGTCGCACACACAACCATTATCAATATGGACCGGAATTAAGCAGATAAATGGAAGACGGCCTTAATTACTTTTTAAACATTCATACTATATAAGTGCGAGAAAACTTGATTATGTTTATGTATTTAACCCATACAGAAAACACCCTGTATCCAATGATTCAGGGTGTTTTTTCATAATTATTCTCATTTTAAGAAGTACGTTTCTTCGTTTCATCATCTACTGGCTGAAACCGCGGATAACCAATCAAGATGGCAACGACTCCACAAAGTCCAATTAGTATTGGGTAATATGAATACGGCAAGATGCTGATCGGAGAAATCTTTGCTACCCCTGCTGCAACAAGCAGTTGTGCCCCATATGGAATCAACCCTTGGATACAACAGGCAAAAACGTCAAGCAAGCTCGCCGATTTACGTGGATCGATCCCATACTTTTCAGCGATATTTTTGGCAAGTGGCCCGGCAATGATAATCGAAATCGTGTTATTTGCCGTGGAAAGGTTCGTCAAACCAACAAGCCCGGCAATGCTGAATTCCGCCCCTTTTTTTGTTTTGCTGTTTCGGGTCACGAGGTGGAGAAGATAATCGATCCCGCCATTATGCTTGATTACAGCTACCATGCCTGCAATTAAAATGGCAAGGAAAGAGATTTCATACATTCCCGCCATCCCTTCTCCGATTTTTTGAATGACACCTAACGGTTGATAACTTCCATCCGCCAAGCCGATAATTCCGGCAAATATGATTCCGATGGAAAGGACCAGGAACACATTGACTCCTGCCAAGGCAGTGATCAATACGCAAAGATATGGAAGAATCTTCACCCAATTATAAGAATGTTGGGAGATGTCGGCTTGTTCACCCATCGTTAAAATTCCAAGGATGACACATGTGATGATGGCCGCAGGTAAAACAATGAAAAAATTCACCTTAAACTTATCCTTCATTTTCGTTCCCTGCGTTCGAACTGCAGCAATTGTCGTATCTGATATGAAGGATAGGTTATCCCCAAACATCGCACCGCCAATAACGGCCGCCATTGAAAAGGCAAGCGAAATATCGGTTTGCTCACTAATTCCAACCCCGATAGGTGCTAGGGCAACAATCGTTCCCATGCTTGTCCCCATAGATAAAGAAATAAAACAAGCAATAATGAAAATCCCTACCATTAATAGATTTTGCGGAAAAACAGCTAAGGCAAGATTCACCGTTGATTCAACTGCCCCCATGCCATTTGCAACTTCGGCAAAAGCGCCGGCTAAAAGGAAAATGATAACCATTAACATAATATTGGCGTCCCCGGCACCTTTACAGAAGATATCAACCTTATGATTGAATGTCTCTTTCCGATTCATTGCCAAGGCAGCTGCTGATGCAATTGAAATCGCTACAATCACTGGAAATGAATAAAAATCTTTAGTGATGATTCCGGACCCTATAAATAAAATTAAAAATACGACAAATGGGATCAATGCCCATGGATTCCCTTTATTGTTTGCACTCATGATGAACACCTCTTTTTATTTTTCCCATGACATGTGTCACAGCTCTTATTCTGTTAACAGTTTTCGCAAATTACCAATTTGAACTTGATTATCCAGTCATGGAGCTATAGCTAAAAACTGTCGGCATAAAAAAGACCCCTTCTATTAAACAACAAGAAGAGGTCTTTTAATTTATAAAAAACACCCTCCTTATCTTTCAGGCGAAAATCAGCCTGCTGGATTTGGCACAGCACTCCTATTAAGTCTGCTGCCGAGACATCTTCGGGCCAGTCCCTCCGTCTCTCTTGATAAGAAGATCTAAATTATATAATTTATCAAATATTACGATGTCTACCAGAAAAGTACCAGGCTGGAAACTTGCCGAAACCATCTGAGTTTGTGAAAGTGACATCGAAAGTCGTATTGAAAAGCAAATATAAGAGTACAGCATTTTGTCTATTTTCGCAAGGTTTAGTTTTAAAATGTTTCACATGCACTATTAAGGATTATAAAGAGATCTTGACATGTGCAGTTAATCAGTTTATTTCAATAATGAAACTCTTGTTATATTTGGATAAAACACAAAATATATCCATTTTGGAGCGGAATTAATATAAAAAGAGGTCTAATGACCTCTCAACAAATTTCTTGTATTAGGTTAGGTGAATTATTTTTAGTCGAGTTCACATCAGTCGATACCTCAAATGCTTCCATCTGTTCCGAATCGAATGACTTTAAATATTGTTGCAGATATGCAGGATCATTAATGGATGGATTCAACCAATCTTTTTCATCTTCTGGTTTAAGGATGACAGGCATACGATCATGAATGCTGGTCATTAGCTCATTAGGAACGGTTGTTATAACGGAGCATGAATAGATGCTGATGCCATCAGGAGATTTCCAGGATTCCCAGAGACCGGCCATTCCAAATGGAGCATGATTCTTCAGTTTTATTCGCATCGGTATTTTTCTCTCTGGTGTCTTCTTCCATTCATAAAAAGAGTCAGCGATTATCAAGCATCTCTTCTTCTTATACGCATTCTTGAAGCTTGCTTTCTCTGCAATGGTTTCCGCTCTGGCATTGATCATTTTATAGCCCACTTTTTCGTCTTTTTCCCAGAAAGGAATGAGTCCCCACCTAAGATATCCAAGTCGATTCCTTGCCCCGTCATTAATGACGGAGAGCACGGGTTGGGAGGGAGCAATATTGTAGTTGAATTGGTATTCCCCATCAAATGATCCTTGAATATCAAACCGTTCTTTTATTTCTTCAATGTCAGTGAAAAGGGTGAAACGTCCACACATAATATCGCCTACCGTATTAAGATTTATTACAGTGTAACAAATGGAACGGGCAGGCACAAATCAGCGTTCTAAAATCCTGATGTCGGTAAATGGTTGATTAAATAATTCGCTGGAAATCAAAAGAGTGCCAAGGACTTCTCTTTCATCTTCAGCTTTAATGATTTCCGACAAAATCAAGGTACTGCCATTCCTGACCGTTACTTTATATTCATTCATATAATCCCCCCTCAAAAGGCTAGATGGTTGTTATTATAAACCAAAAAACCACAAGTATCAGTATTGAACTTTGGCAGAGTCATGGTTAATCCTCTAATGGAGAGGCCGCATGGAGGTTCCTTTATACTTCTAAGGGTTAGTCGCACGAAGCAATGCCCGGGACTATAACTCCTTGAGGCTTAAAAAAGACTGTCCATGAATGATTCATGGACAGTCTGGGCGCTGTCAAAGGTTTTTCGCTTCAATACTGATCATTGATTATGGAGATAGCATTGAGGAAAGCCCCAACAGTCGGTACGAAAAGGAATGCTCTTCTAGAAGAACCAAATTAGTTGCCCCTATTCCATGTCCATTCATTATTTAAAATGCAGCAAAACCTCATTTATTAAATGTGCTGCCAATGTAACAGTTTTATTATTTTCGTCCAACGAAGGATTCACTTCCGAGATATCAAAGGAGAGGATCTTTTCATTTGATACGATATGCCTAATAATGGCACGAACCAATTTCGGATTCAGTCCAAACGGCGATGGAGCACTTACCCCAGGTGCGTAGGCTGAATCAATAACGTCCGTACATAATGTAAGAATAATGTAGTCATTTTCCTTAACGAATTCATTTATCCGCCGCTTAGTTTCATCCATTTCGTTCAATGACAAATCTTCTTCCAATATGTAGTCGACCTTACTTCTCTCAGCAGTTTCAAACAGTGCCTTGGTATTCCCCTGTTTCTGAATTCCGACACATAAATATCCACAACTTTGATCTTCGTCCAAAATCTGCTTAAACATCGTTCCTGATGAACTTTCTTTTTCATAAGGCCTCATATCAAAGTGAGCGTCAATATTAATAATCCCTAATCTAGCTTTTGGTCCAATGGATTTCCTAATCCCAAGATAATGGCCATACAGGGTTTCGTGTCCTCCCCCAAGTATGATAGGAATCGCTTTACTCTCCAATATCCCGGCAACAGCTGATCCCAGTTGGGATTGGGCGGCCTCCATCTCTGTACTTTCACATATTACATCGCCAGCATCCACCAGCTCGGTTTGGGAAGGTAAATGACAGGGTAATTTTGCCAATGACTGCCTAATATGATCAGGACCCTCTGCAGCACCAATCCTGCCTTTATTCCTTTTGACGCCTTCATCACATTTGAAGCCAATCAATCCAAAGGTCCTTGATGCATTGGAAGAGATGGCTAATTCCGAAATCGGTGCCAAACGTACTCTTTGGTGGTATCTGAAGCTGTCCATGTCAGATTGGGAATCAATTCTTCCATTCCAATATTTTAAAGTCGGATTAGTATACATAATTTCTCCTTTATTTAAAAAATTCCGAAATATCTTTTTTTAAAATTATAAATGAGATAATATATAATTACCAATACAAAAATTCAATATATCTATAGTTTAAAGCTATAGAAAGGAGAATATATGGACCTTCGTCAACTTCGGTATTTCACTACCATTGTCCAGGAAAAGAATTTCTCAAAAGCGGCAAAAATACTGCATATATCTCAACCTTCCCTAAGTAATGCCATAATGAAATTAGAAAATGAAGTTAGTTTTCAGCTTTTGGAACGTAATACAAGGGGGCTTGAGCTTACGGAAGCGGGGGGAATTTTTTATACGAGATCTGTTGATCTGTTAAGAAGATTCGATAATATGCAAGTGGAGCTTAAGGAAATGAAGGATGTTGGAAGCGGAACAGTATCTATTGGTTCCATAGAGTCCTTCAAATTTTGGTTCCCGAAGATAATCAGGAATTTTAAAATCAATTATCCTAGTATTAAAATAAAAGTAAGGGAAATATTAGGGGAAGAGAAGGTTTTCGATTCGTTAAACCGGTATAATGTTCATTTCACCATCACGAACCAGCCCATCAACAACGATGAAATTCTATCCACTCCCCTTTATAATGAAAAATTCATGCTTTTGATCCATAAAGATGACAAGTTAAACGAAAAAGAGTCCATCACTTTCCAAGACATTGCAAAGAAAGAATTGATCATCAGTACAACTGGATTTCAAACAAGAGATGATATCTTAAGAGCATTTAAGGGTGAAAATGCAATTCCCAATATCCTATACGAAATAGAAAGGCTTGAAACAGCTTGCAGTTTGGTAGAAGAAGGGCTAGGGGTTACAATTTTACCGGAAAGCTATATAAAATCCGCTGCTACACCAAATACTGCAATTCGCGCAATCGATTCTAACTTTTTGGAAAGGACTGTTTACATTGCTTATTTGAAAGATCGTTATCTGTCTCCTGCGGTATATAGGTTAATAGAGGACATACATAGCTTTTTTAAGAGTGATGTTAGGTTCGATGACAAAAAAAGAAGCCAACGGTAATGACAAAAAAACATTCCCCTTATGCACATTGCACAAGGGGAATGTTTCATTTCATTGCTCTGGCCATTTTACTCGATTTCCTTATTTACATCTTGCTAGAGGAATTTCAGTCTATATTCGTCAGGGTAAAATTAATTCGTGACACTACCATCATCCCCTGGATCTTCAATATCCGCCGGATCTTTTTCCAATAGTGCCTCTTTGTCTTTTTCGTTCCATTTTGCTTTATATCCTAAGGATTTCGCTACTCTTAACACCGGTAGATACGATTTTTTATCTGGTTTAAATGTTTCTAAGTCCCCTGATCCAATTACACCCAAACCAAGTAGCAATTTGTCTGATTGGATATAGGGTTTTTCATCTATCAGTTTCATTTGTTCAGCTGTATAAGGATAAACGGCTCCATTCACTTTTAAGGTAAACGGTCCTTTCTTTTCTTCTTTTATTTCTTTTGGCTTTTTCGATTTATGGGAAACATTATACACTCCTTGAACAGTTCCTTCCCTCGTATTATCGGCTCCTCCATACATTTTCCCCTTTTCATAATCAAAAATAACAGCTTGCACATTTCCGATATGTTGGGGTTTTTCTTCATAAACATGGCCTTTTGCCATTAACTCCAACCTTGTATTTTGTTCAATTCCCGGCTCCCATCTAACTGTCGGATAACCAGCAGAATAAATACGTGGCGCATATATCGCATCTTGAATACGCATTTGATGATCAAGCACATTCATAATCGTTTCAGATACCGATGCGATTATCGTCGCCCCGCCTGGTGAACCAATGGCCATGAAGGGATTGCCATCTTTTAATACAAAGGTCGGGGACATACTGCTTCTTGGTCTTTTTCTTGGTTCCACCTGGTTAACTCCACCCGGTGTGGCATCAAAATCCGTCATTTCATTATTAAGCATGAATCCATAATCTGGTACCATGATACCTGAACCGAATACTTGCTCGATTGTAGTCGTATAAGCAACCATATTTCCCCATTTATCCATTACAGAAAAGTGAGTCGTTTGTCCGATCGGGGTTTTCTCTTCCTTTACCTTCTCCATTGAAGGGGGTTCTTTGCCCTCATACTTCCATGGATCGCCTGCTTTGACATCAGCTGTTGATCTATTTGGATTAATGAGTTTTCTTCTTTCTTTTATATAATCTTCATCCAATAATCCTTTTGTTGGTACATCATAAAAATCTTCATCTGCCATATAGGCAGCGCGATCGGCAAAAGCTAGATGCATGGCTTCCGTTAGATAATGAAGATACTCAGGGGAGTTCGCCCCCATCTTTTGTACATCGAATCCTTCCATAAGCTCCAGGATTTGCTGGACAGTCAAGCTGCCTGAACTTGGTGAAGCTGCCCCCACCACTTCAAAGCCCCTATATTCCGATTTAATTGGCTCTCTCTCTTTCACCACATAGTTTTCCAAATCCTCATTTGTCATCGTTCCTTCACGTTTTTGAACTTCTTTGGTAAGTGCTTCCCCGATTTCACCTTTATAAAAAACGTTAGAACCTTGTTCTTTTATTAACTTAAGAGTCTTTGCCAGATCTGGCTGAACGAGGGTATCTCCCTCTTCCAATGGTTTTCCATTTGGCACAAAAACTTTTGCAGCCGCTTGGTTATTTTCAAGTTTTTTTACATTTTCACCGATATATTGAGCTGTTGCCCAATTGACTTTTACCCCTTTTTCAGCTTGTATAATGGCCTCGTCCATAACTTGTGATAATTTCAATGTTCCATATTTCTCTAGAGCAGTTTCTACCCCCATAAGTGTTCCGGGAACAGCAACCGCTTTCCCAGATATGTGCCGTTTACTAAAAGGAACAGGTTTTCCCTTTTCATCTAAAAAAAGTTTAGGCGTAACATTTTGCGGTGCCATTTCGCGGCTATCGATCATCGTTATTTTATTTTCTTTCTTATTATAAATCATGATAAATCCACCGCCGCCGATTCCAGACATCATCGGTTCAACTACATTTAACGATAATTGAATGGCTGCTGCTGCATCGACTGCATTTCCACCTTGTTTTAGTATCTTTATACCCGCTTCAGCTGCTAACGGATGAGAAACTGATACGATTCCATTTGTAAAACCCTTCCCCATTGACTCATCTACTCCAGGGACACTTGCAAAAGCTGGTGTGATCATACAAAAGAAACTGAAAGTAACTAAAATAAAACTTTTTAAAAATTTCATGAATTAGTCTCCTTTCAAAATAAAACAGATTAGGGTTTAATCATAAGGCAAGTGGATATACGAGCAGATCTCAATAGTAGGAATATGCTGGTTGTCTCGATATAATTGCAGTCTGCACATTCCCATTGGGCGTTGCATTCCCAATGATATTTCACTTCAGAAAATCACCCCCCCCAAATGGTTCAGCTCTATCCTTTATTTCCTGATCGATATTCGTAGACTCAATTTTTCTCTATGCTTTGGTTATTTTCCAAGATATTGGGGCTATCATGATTGTCACTCTTCCAAAGATTTTGCAAAGCCAATAATACGATAAATGCAGATACCCCAATGATGTCCGATATCGTTTCAGGATAGATTAATAGTAAACCAACGATTATAGCGAGGACTCTTTCCAACCAGTGCATCCCCCTCATCCAGTAACCTATTACACCCGCACCAATTGCAATCATGCCTGACATTGCTGTAAATACGACCCAGACAACCTCCATCCAAGTTGTATCGATCATCAGCATTTGTGGGGAAAGAACAAATATATATGGAATGATAAATGCAGCAATGGCAAGTTTCGATGACTCAATCCCGGTTTTTATCGGTTCACCGCCTGCCACACCCGCCGCTGCAAATGCCGCTAAAGCAACTGGAGGGGTTATATCTGCTATAATGCCAAAATAGAAGACGAATAAATGGGCTGATAAATCAGGAACACCAAGCAAAATGATCGCAGGTGCTGCAATCGTCGATGTGATTACATAATTGGCGGTCGTAGGTGAACCCATTCCTAAAATAAGTGCCGCTACCATTGTTAGCATCAATGTTGGAATCAAATATCCGCCAGACAAATCGATCAAACCATTAGCCAGCTTCAGCCCTAATCCAGTTTTCGTAACGATTCCTACAATTATGCCGGCTGCTGCGGTTGCGGCTGCAACCGCAAGTGCCGTTCGAGCTCCATCCACCAATGCATAAATGATATCGATGAATTTCATGCGGACATCCTTGTTTATGAATCCAACAAGAACAGAGATGGCAATGGAATACAGTGCTGCATGTGTAACCGTGATATTCAGCATGAGCAATAAGATAATGGCAAGGATCGGTATTAGTAAATAAAATTTGCCGAACACTTCCTTCTTACTTGGCATCTCTTCTTTCGTTAATCCACGAAGCCCAAGTCGTTTCGCTTCAAAATGGGTCATGATCCAAATTCCTGAAAAGTATAGGATAGCTGGAATCGCAGCCGCCTTTGCTATATCCCAATACGTTATTCCATTCCCAATGAACTCAACCATTAAGAATGCGGCTGCCCCCATTACCGGAGGCATCAATTGACCGCCTGTCGAAGCGGCCGCCTCCACTGCCCCTGCGAATTCCTTCTTATAACCAAGATTTTTCATCATCGGTATCGTAAATGCCCCTGAAGTGACAACATTAGCTACAGAGCTTCCGCTAATCGTCCCTTGCAGAGCACTGGAGAAAATTGCAACCTTGGCAGGTCCCCCTATCCTTCTGCCTGCAATGGCCGTTGAGAGATCATTGAAGTATTGGCCGACTCCTGTACGGACTAGAAAGGAACCAAACAGTAAAAATAGGAAGATGAATGTCGATGACACCGCTAACGGGGTACCTAAAATGCCCTCTGTCGAAAAGAACATCGTTTGCACCAAACGTTCCAAAGTTAAACCGCGATGAGCGAGGAATCCCGGCATATACTGTCCAAAAATTCCATAGAAAATGAATAATGAAGCAATGACCATAATAGGAATCCCCACTGCACGCCTGGTTGCCTCCAAAACCAGCAGGATGGCCATTAAACCAACCGCAAAATCCAATGCGCCCAAACGTCCTACATTCATGACGATATCTTCGAAAAATAAGGGCCAATATGCACCAACCCCGATACTAAGAATCGCTAAAATGACATCGTACCAGGCAATTTGAAACTTTCCTTTTTGACGCTTCTTACGGTTTGCAGGAAATAGTAAAAAAATAAGGGAGAGTGCAAACCCTAAATGTATCGTCCGTTGGATCTGTGCTGTAAAAACACCAAAAATAGCAGTATATAATTGGAATAACGAAAAAGCTAAAAGTCCAAAAAACGCAATGTGGCCCAAGACACCAGTTAATTTCCTTGTCCCGGCTTCAGGATCATATTTTTCCAATAACTCCTGTTGCTCTGCTTCGGTTAAATATTTGGTTTTTTCTTTATCAGCCACTAATCTTCACTCCCTTCAACTGTTCCCATAATGAAATACTTTCCAATGAAATCCTGACCCATGTTCCTGGTTTAATAAAGTCTGTCAATGTATATGTTTTTTCATCATATACCAATCTATGGTTAGCCCTGACTTGTCCTACTCGTAAATCTATATAGGTGAAATTACGTTTCATATTTTTTATGAAGTAGGTACCGTCTTTCTCTTCGAATACTTCCTTCCCCTCTGCATTGGAAGGCATACCGACTGCAAAATCATGATAAGAAAATTCGGTTTGTATGATTTGCTTATCGGAAAAACGATATGATTCCAGTACATCCGAAAGGTGGATGGAGTGTGTATACTTAATCTGGAAATTTTTTTCGCTTTCCAATGGTAAGTACGCGACTAATTTCCCTTGGTCCTCGAAGGAAAAGGCAATGACATGTTTATATGGAAAAAATAATAGAAATGTGATGATCAGAGGTATACCAAACGCCAAGAATCTCTTGAATTTCATAGGTACCTCCTTTCAAAATCCGAAATCCCATTCAGAAAAAACAAAGCCGATAGGCCACAAAAAGCGAGCTACCGACCAAATTGCATTACTTGGAAACACCTTTTTCTTTAAAGTATTTTTCTGCGCCAGGATGAACTTCCATTTCCCCTAACCCTTCAAGTGCAGTCTCTGCTGTAATGAACTTTCCTTTTGCATGAGTGATTTGATCTGTGTTGTCATAAACAGCTTTAGTCATTTCATAAACTAAATCTTCATCAAGATCCTTTGTAACCACTAACATCGCTTTAACAGCAACTGTTTTCACCTCGGATTTGATTTTGTACGTACCGCTAGGAATTGTGTCTTCAGCATAGTATGGATACTTTTTAACCAAAGCTTGAATCTTGTCTTCTGCAATAGGAAGGATAATAATATCATTTTGTACGGACAGCGCCTCAACTGCACCAGTTGGCGTTCCGGCCGTAATGAAAGCTGCGTCAATATTGCCTGCTTGGATTCCTTCCGCCGACTCATCGAAAGATAGATTTTGTCCTTTAATATCTTTCTCAGACAACCCATGGATCTCCAGGATTTGCATGGCATTGATGTATGCACCTGAACCTGGTGCACCTACTGATACCTTTTTACCCTTTAAATCGTCAATTGATTTAATGCCACTTTTTGCAGTCGTTACAATTTGAACCGTTTCAGGATATAGAGAACTGATCGCTTGTATGTTGTCTATGGGTTTCCCGTCAAACATTTCTTTTCCTTCCAGTGCGTATGCGGCGATATCCGTTTGCGAAAAAGCGATTTCAGCTTCTCCAGCTCTTAAAGTTTCCATATTTTCAGCCGAAGCACCGGATGTCTGAGGTGTTATATTCGCTTTTGTTTTATCGGAAATGATTTTTCCAATTTGTCCTCCGAGTGGATAGTATGTACCTCCCGTTCCACCAGTCAACAGACTCAAGTTTTGGTTTCCGCTGCCCGAGACACCTGCTTTACTGTCTCCGCAAGCCGCGATAATACCGGTTACCGTCAAAATCATAACCAATAAAAAGCACTTATGAAATTTTTTCATAAAACTCCACCCCCTCAATTGTTTTCTTCATCCGCAAAAGATGATAGTGTTATTATTCTACCGATCACCTCACTTTCCCTTTTTTTACAAAATTAGAAACTTAAGCCGAAAGAACTAGCATTTGATTAAAAACTTTTATGCAAATCGAAATAACAAGCATAAATGTGTAAAAACACCTATTAAAAACAAGGGGAATTCGCTATCTAATAGTAATATTCTACCTTTTATTACCTATTCTTCCTTTTTTTAAGGATAATATTGACTCTTCCATTTTAGAAATATATTATTGTTATAAACTTATAAGTCTATATTATAAAATGACCTTAATAGCATACTTCTAGCCTTTAATCGTTATTTCCAGCATTTGTTTGAGAGGGAATATTAGAAGTCCACCCTTTCTTTTACCAGCCATTTTGGCCTTTTACTTTCAAATCCAACTGAAGTGGGTGATTGTTTGAATTTCCTATCCCTCCGCTATTTCATAGAGGTTTCTAACCATCTTAGTTTCAGTGAGGCTTCCAAAACCCTGCATATATCCCAGCCCGGTCTTAGCCAACAGATATTATCCCTTGAAAAACAATTAGGCTTTAAATTATTGAATCGAACGACAAGAAAAATTACATTGACAGAAGAAGGAGAGTACATCTATAAAAAACTAGCTCCTTCCTTTGAAGATATTGAGAAAACAGTGAATTACATAGTTGAAAATAAAACCATCCCCAAGCCTAAACTGAAGATTGCCACCGTCCCCTCTGCAGCTAGCATATTTATCCCGAAGCTATTGAAAAAGATTGTGGGGGAATACCCGGAAACAGAATTTTACGTTCATGAAACAACATCCTCAAGGGCTGTAAAACTCGTAAACCAACAAAATTATCACATAGGTTTCATCCGAACGCCCATTCACAGTAACATCATCGACAATGAAGGATTAAGCATGCTTGAATTCATGAGGTTCCCTTTACAATTAGTCGTTTCCATTGATCATCCGCTAGCCCAAAAGGATGCTATACATTTATCCGAAGCAAAAGACGAACCTTTTATCCATTATGATGCCGTTCAAGCACACTCCCTTCAATTCCTTTTGGAAAAGGCTTGTCTGACTGCTGGATTTTCACCTAAAGAATTATGTAAAGGCTCTGAATTACTGACGATCGCCAATCTAATATCCAATAACTTAGGTGTAGCACTCATGCCGGAAGATATGGTGAGTTTGTTGGGAAAAAGCAAAGTTAAAGCCTTGAACATCGATAACTCGGAATTATCCAGTTCCATATCGGCAGTATGGAAAAACACGGATGCATCAATGCTGACTATGCATATTTTGAAAACGTTAAAAAATGACCATGCTTTTAGCGATATTTGATTCTTGTTGGAAAAAGCTGCGAAACGACACGGTGTGAAAAAGGGCCAATTATAGTAAAAAGAACTAAATTATAATCGATGTTAAAAAAGCCCCATTTCTCTTTTATGACACTGAGAAATGGGGCTGTTAATATTGGGAAAATTTAACCTACTAAACTTCAGATTTAGATTTTCCATAACTTGTAAAAATCTTAAATTAGCAAACTCCCCATATTGGTAGTGACTAATTATATCAGTGCATAGCATGCTTTGACTTAAGAAAATATAAATACTCTATTCCCTCAGCGGTGATCTTAGTGCCTGCCCTTCCTCTGCCTTTGACGATAAATCCTTCGATTTCTAATATATCCAAGCGGCGACGGATCTGCTGAGGGGACAAGACAAAGTCCGATTCTTGACTTTGACTAGAAATCAGTTCTCTGCTTGCCGCTTTTCCTTTATCGTTGCATTGCTTGATTACTTCCATGATGAAAGCGCGCTCCTGAATTTCCAGCATACTTTTACAGACGGGATAATCTGCCGTCACACTGTCTTCCGCATGCCCGTGCATGAACGGAAGGTCACTTTTCGTCACGACATTCCCCTCACAAACCGTCAGCATGTAATCGATTGTGCTTTTAAGTTCACGTATATTGCCGGGCCATTTATATTGCATGAAATACTCCAAAACGTCGTGCTCTACTTTTACCCACTTCCCGCTTTTTGTGATGAGATGCTTTATCAAAAGTGGAATATCCGCTCTTCTCTCTTTGAGTGACGGTATGTAAAGATTGAGTACATTCAGCCGGTAAAACAAATCTGTTCTGAATGAACCGTCCCGCATCTTATCTTGAAGATTTTTATTCGTCGCGGTAATCACCCTAACATTAATGGGAATGATTCTTTTGCCCCCAATTCTACGGATTTCCCCCTCCTGAAGAACTCGAAGCAGATGGGATTGAACCGTGAGACTTATGTCACCAATTTCATCCAAAAAGATAGTCCCGTTATCCGCCATTTCAAACAGTCCTTTCTTGCCTCCCCTTTGTGCCCCTGTAAATGCCCCTTCTTCGTAGCCAAACAATTCACTTTCAAGTAACGTTTCTGTTAAAGCGCTACAGTTGACAGCCAAAAACGGTCCGTTCTTTCGCAAAGAATGCTCATGAATAGCATGAGCAAACAGTTCTTTTCCTGTTCCTGTCTCTCCCTGAATCAAAATCGGATGCTCTGACAGGGCAAGCTTCTTGGCAATCTGCTTACGCTCTTTCATTACTTCATCCTCGGCGATAATATCTTCAAAGCAGTATTTTGTATAAAATCCTTTATTTCGCATTTCTCTTTGAGCGGTCTTTTCTATTTCAAAGGCTTGATGTACGCTTTTGAAGGTTGCGACGATTGTATTTTCTTTCATCATTTGTAACCGGAAAATTACGATGTCCACGCCGTCTATATTGAAGAACTTGCTTTCATCATTACTTTCCATGATGAAATCGATAATATCCCGGCGATTCATTACATGCTCTAGATACTTATTAACCATATCTTGTGCATCAACATGGAACAATGCCGCAAGCTGATTATTGAATACCGTTATCAGCCCTTCCTCGTTAACGACCAATATTCCGTCATCGACAGTCCCCAAGACATTTTGGATGTGATCGCTCATCTGCTTGGCATCACGCTCTGCATATAACAGCTTACGTTGTAATTCAATGATATTGCTAATATACCTTTCTGAAATCTTCGAAGATATATCCTTTTGTAAACCGCAGCATTCTACAACTTCCAGAATTGTTGTTATATCAAAAAGACGCACGCCTATATCGATTACTTCTTTTATGTAAGAAGGGCACAGATGTGTTTCTCCTGGTGAAACGGCTATTTGGACATTCTCATAAAATAAAATCCCCTTCCTGAAAGGGATAAATTGAACATGATCGATACCAAGCTGATATAAGGATTCAATAAGGTTTATAGTTGCATCATCATCATCATTCACCAAAAGAACTGCCGAACCCACTGGTATTCTTAATAGCTTGTCAATGTATTCATGATTAACAGTTCTCTTTCCCACAATTATTTTCTCGGGATTTACGCTATACATTCCCTTTTTCTTATCGTATGCGGCATCTGATGAATACAAGAAAATCCCATCTCCCAGAGATCGAGGTATTCCCTCATCGGCAGCATGGCTTTTGACATGAACATAGTCTCCAAGCAGTTGTTCCAGTTGCTCCTGCAAGGCTTCCTTTGTTTTTGAGCTTCCCGCTATAAGTGTAAGTGATGATTTTGACATAAAAACACCTACCTGTCTTTTAATTGGTACTATTATATCACCAAAAAGAACCAATAAAGACCTTAAACTTTAATCCAACCCTAAAGTTTCCATAAAAATCAATTACCCGATATTGGCACAGAATTTGCATATATAAAAGCATTGAAGTGCCAATGGACTTGAAAAGGAGGGAAACAGCAGAATACGAAATAAACAGATGATAGTCGATAGGCCGGCAATATTTTGTAAGCGTATTACTTCCATGCACTTATTTTAAAAACAAAGGAGAGACACTTATGAGCCAAATAGAAGAGAAGGCTGTTTCGCTTGAAACAAAGGGAGAAAAAGAGAGAAAAATCAATGTTTTTGTATTGCTGCTCTGCATTCTCGCAATAGCAACTCTATTCACTTACATTTTGCCGGCCGGGGAATATGCAAGGATTGAAGCAGATGGACGGACAACTGTTGACGCCAGTTCTTTTAAATGGATAGAATCTGCACCGGTCGAATTTTTCGATATGATAAAAGCGATTCACACCGGAATGGTAGAAGCCGGAAATATTATCTTTTTCTTATTGATAATCGGAGGATTTTTCGGTGTTTTAAGAGCAACAGGAACGGTTGATGTGCTTATCGCCACAATGGCTCGGAAGTTGGCGACACGTGAAAAGCTATTGATTCCTGTCGTGATGCTGTTTTTTGCTGTAGGCGGCTCCTTAATGGGAATGGCGGAGGAAACACTAGCTTATCTTCCTCTTATCATTCCGCTGGCGTTGGCTCTCGGATTCGATACAATTACTGGAACCGCCATCGTCATTGTTGGGGCATTGTCAGGGTTCACGACTGCCATCATGAATCCATTCACAGTAGGACTTGCGCAAGGGATTGCTGAATTGCCGATGTTCTCAGGAATAGGGTTGCGCCTTATTTTATTTATTATCGTCTACCTTGTTTCCGTTCTTTATATCCATCGTTACGCAATGAAGGTAAAGAAAAATCCTTCCATCGGAATCTATGGAAAATATACAAAAGAAGAATCGAAAAAACTGCTGCAATCAAGTGTGAAGTTAACAGCGAGACATAAGTTCATCTTAGGCAGTTTCTTAATTAACTATATCGTCTTGGCGTTTGGAGTCATCAAGTTCCAATGGTACATGACAGAAATCGCTGCCTTATTCATTATATTGACAATTGTAATTGGAATCATCGGAAAATTGTCTGCAGATCACATCGTCAGCTCCTTTACCAATGGATCTGCAGCCTTGCTCGGCGGCGCTTTGATAATAGGCGTATCACGTGCCATTCTTGTCGTATTGAATGAGGGACATATCGTCGACCCTATGCTGCATCAAATATCTGAAGCTATTCAGCATATTCCGGCCTATTTAAGCGTTGCCGGCATGTACAGCTTCCAAACTCTCATTCATTTTATTCTAGCTTCCGGCACCGGTCATGCGATGTTGACCATGCCAATTATGGTTCCGCTCGCAGACTTATTGGATATTACACGCCAAACTGCAGTGTTGTCTTTCTCTTTTGCGGACGGAATTGGAAATATGATTTTCCCGACCGCAACCACCTTGATGGCGGGCTTGGCAATCGCGGGCATACCATGGACGAAATGGGCGAAGTGGATTCTGCCGCTGGTACTCATTCAATATCTCATCGGATTGATAGCTGTCATCTCGGCTCACTTCATCGGTTATGGTCCATTCTGATATAAAACACGAATTAATAACAGGAGGAGAAACGCATTGCTTACTTTAATAAAAAATGGCGAGATATACTCACCCAATTACTTAGGACGGAAAGACGTTTTGATTACAGGCGATAAAATCGCATTCATAGATGACAGAATCGAGGTTCCTGAAAACTTTGCCCCTATTCAAATCATTGATGCGACCAATCTTTTGGTTGTTCCAGGTTTCATAGATTCACATGTTCATATTATTGGCGGAGGCGGCGAGGGCGGATTCAAAACCCGCACCCCCGAGCTGATGCTTACGGATATTACGACTTCAGGTATTACAACGCTTGTCGGCTTGCTTGGTACAGACGGGACTACGCGTAGAATGGAAAGCCTGCTTGCCAAGGCCCGGGCGCTTGAAGAAGAGGGTATTTCTTGTTTCATACATACAGGTTCCTACCAAGTGCCAGTAAAAACATTGACAGGAAAAATCGAAGATGACCTTATTTTTATCGACAAAATTATCGGTGTCGGGGAGATTGCCATCTCCGACCATAGATCATCAGAACCCACTTTTGAGGAATTGACAAAAATCGCCGCAGCGGCACGCAACGGCGGGATTCTGTCAGGAAAAGCAGGTATATTAGA
The DNA here is from genome assembly GCF_030817135.1 of Peribacillus sp. V2I11. Classification (NCBI taxonomy): domain Bacteria; kingdom Bacillati; phylum Bacillota; class Bacilli; order Caryophanales; family Bacillaceae; genus Peribacillus; species Peribacillus sp. V2I11. Next base: position 49,411 of record NZ_JAUSYW010000001.1, read on the forward strand.
AGTTCATGTAGGAGACGGAGATGGCGAGCTTTCGTTGTTACATGCAATTGCTGATAAAACCAACATCCCGATTCGGCAGCTCCATCCGACACATATCAACCGTAATGAAGAATTATTCAAGGCGGGAATTGATTACGCTAAGCGGGGCGGGTACGTAGACTTTACTACAAGCACCATTCCTCAGTTTCTGGATGATGGCGAAGTGAAGTGCAGCCTGGCCTTGCGCAAGATGCTTGAAGAAGGGATTCCAGTCGGACACATCACCTTCTCTTCAGACGGGCAGGCAAGCCTTCCATTTTTCAACACCCATGGGGAGTATGCAGGCCTTCAAGTAGGAAAAGTATCTTCGCTATATCACGAAGTGCGTGATTCTGTTTTAGAAGAAGGAATCCCCCTTGAAACGGCACTGAAGGTCATCACCACGAATCCCGCACAAGTGCTGAAACTATCAAACAAGGGCAGTATCCAAACCGGGAAGGATGCTGATATCGTATTATTGCAAAAGGAAACTTTGGCAATCGCCACTGTAATGGCAAGAGGACAAGTTATGGTAGAAAAGGGCATTCCGTTGGTAAAAGGAACATTTGAATAATTTAGACAGAATAGCCGTTATCGAAAAATTTTTACGTCTCGGGTTGTTTAAGATTCCGTATTAGGGATCACCTGGAATTAATATTGTGAAGAATTGCTATAGAGGCGTTGCTTAAAACAAACTAAAAAGTCGAATTCCTAGCTGTAAAGGATTTCGACTTTTATTTTTTTGCAGCCATATTGGCCTGTCCCCTTTGTTGAACTATCAACCTATTGCTTCATTAGGGAACAAATCCTGTTAAGCCTCGAAATACTTTATTTTCAAGGGATTATAATCTACTTTTCATTTCCATTAAAATCAGGATAATCGAGACCCCTTATCTATCACAATTTACATTAGGGGTCTCGCCTATGTGCTTTTTAATTCATTTCTTCAGAAGAGCCTTGTTACTAGATATAGGTCAACCAAATAAGGAAGTACTATGTATCGGCTGAACTTTCGCCATAGGATCAATATAGGCTTTAGCATTATTAACTGCCGTAGGACCTTCCCCAAATCCAGAAGCAATTAATTTAACCTTTCCATCATACGTACAAATATCCCCGGCTGCGTAAATGCCTGAAATATTTGTTTCTTGTTTGGAATTAACGATAATTGCATTTTTATTGATGTTTAGACCCCATTCTTTAATCGCACCAAGAGAAGAGACAAAGCCGTAGTTAATAATTAAATCATCTACGTCAATCACTTCTTTTTGTTGAGTCTTAGTGTGTTCTAAAACAATTTGATTAATCTGATCTGCTCCAACCAGTTCGGAGGGAATATAAGGTGTTTTGACTTCAACAGAGGAATTCAATAATTTTTCTACACTATGTTCATGCGCACGGAATTTATCTCTTCGGTGTATCAATGTTACCTTTTCAGCAATCGGCTCTAACATAAGGGCCCAATCAACAGCAGAATCTCCACCACCTAGAATCGCCACTTTTCTTCCTTTAAAGCGGTTCATATCATTCACAAAATAATGCAAATTCTTATTTTCGAACTGTGTTGAATCTTCCAATTCCAGTTTACGAGGCTGAAAAGCTCCATTTCCAGCAGTAATGATCACTGATTTAGAGAAATGAGTATCGAGGTTTGTGGTGATCTTAAATGTTCCGTCTGCTTGCTTTTCCATCTGTTCAACTGCTTCTTCAAGACAGATTGTTGGTTCGAATACTTTCATTTGTTCTTTTAAATTCTCTATCAATTCCTGTGCCCTTACTTTTGGAAATCCAGCTATATCATAAATGAATTTTTCGGGATAAAGAGCCGAAAGCTGTCCTCCCAATTGAGGAAGACTTTCAAGGATTTTCACCTTTGCTTGCCTCATTCCCCCATAAAACGCCGTAAACAAGCCAACTGGGCCGCCGCCAATAATTGTTATGTCATAGACCTTCTTTTCTTCTGTCAATGTAATCACTCCTTGTTCTTCTAGGTTGGTTGTTCATACTGAACATAGATAAAGGGATAGACTTAATGATTATACGAGTAATCCTTCCTTTTTCTCGTTCCAACAAATGATGGATAAAGACTGTTGAAAATCCACCATTTCTAAAACACTAGACTTTTCAATTTCCTAATTAATAAATCTATACATCTATTATCAATAACAAAAAGGCATTAATGCTTGTATCTAGAAATATTATTCAAATTTATTAGGATTGCCATCAAATGACGCTTGAGCTACTTTAATAGAATCGGTTGGACATCCTTCTGAAGCATCTAGCATATCTTCCTCTAGTTCATCAGGTATGATCGCTGCCCCAACATTATTATCCAATATAACAAACGCAATACCTTCTTCATCGTAATCATAAATATCCGGAGCTGAAGCACCACATGCTCCGCAAGCAATACAAGTTTCTTTATCCACGATTGTATAGTTAGGCATTTTTACTATCCATCCCCTTCAATAATCTAAGCTTCTGTTTTTTACAAAGGCATTTCTAAATATGGTTTAGAATCCTTTAGCAATTCCAAATTGTTTTATTCTTACTCACTCAAAAATTCCAAAATGCTCGAATTGAACTTTCCAGTATTTTCCTGATAACACAAATGACCTCCTTCTGGAATTATCACTAGCCGGGAGTTTATTAGTTCTTCATGAATTGCTTCCGATTCCTTTATAGGAGTTACAGTATCCAACTCACCACAAATTACAAGAACAGGAACATCTATATGAGATAACAATCTCATTTGATTCAGATGATAAAGTGAATTGGCTACCGAACGATATCCTGCCGGTCTTATCTGTGTCATGATCTCTTTTACTCGCTTATAGACTTTTTCTGAGGCATGGGGAGATAGCAATGCTTTTATCCTCTTATCCGCTATCTCCTCAGTAGAAAGGTTTTCAATTGAAAATAATCGATTTTTCAATTTCGTCTCGTTCTCTTCAGGGGTTAGAGCAGCAGCCCCTCTTGTCGAGTCGGCTAATATAAGTTTATTAATCCTATTAGGGTACAGGCTACAGTACTCTATCGCAATTGCCGCTCCCATCGAATGGCCGAGCAGATGGATTTTTTCCAACTTTAGCTGATCTAGCATGCCGTTCAGAATACGTGCAAACTCTTTAAAATTTCTAAATTCTTCTGCTGGATCTGAACTTTTCCCATAACCCGGAGCATCCCATGCAATTACTGTATAATGCTCCTTTAATTCCTGGATTTGCTCCTTCCATGACTGTGAATTATTACTCATACCATGTAATAATACTAAAGGTTCTCCATTACCTTCTATTTCATAATGAATACTTAAATCTTCCACTTTTACGTATGGCATAATATCAGTCCCCCCCCTTATTTATTTTTGGCATTTCGTTGAACAATACAGTTTAAGACTGCTGAACTTTTCAAGGCAAATCTCTAACTCTTAAAACACCTATTCTTGATAAATCTTTCTTAAATAGTGAATGATTTACTCCATTTATATTTCGCTTGGAAATAGCTTTCGTTTTGATCTGATAAAGAAAGTGCTTCCATTCCTGAAGATAAGCAGGAAATTCCTCTTCCGTTCCTGTCTTACAATTTAGCTAAAAACAGTATTAAAATCTTTGTCAGATTAGCCAAGTCCCCGCACTGACAATCCTCCGTCGCTGGAAATGACTTCACCTGTGATCGCACGTGATTCGTCAGATGCTAACAGTACATACGCCGCAACGTGATCTTCCGGCATCTGGGCGAGTTGAAGAATATTCCGTTTTTTAATGCTGCTTGCTTTCGTATCATTATCGACGATTTTCACAAATGGACGCAGCGGTGGAATCACCGTGAGTGCTGTCAATGTACCCCCTGGTGCTACCGCATTTACCCGGATAGAAGGAGATAGTTCGAACGCAAGCTGGCGCATCAATCCAATTTGGGCGTGTTTGCTCGCTGTGTACCAAACACCGCCGCCATCTGGATAAAAACTTGCACCGGACACGGTAAAAATAATATTGCCATTTGTTTTTTTCAGTTCTTCAAGAGCGGCTTTCGCTCCGAAAAAAGAGCCTTTTACGTTAATATTGAGAAGAAAATCATACGCTTCGGAAAGCGCCTGAGGAGTCACATCGGCAAATTTGGCAAATCCATCGAACACGCCGGCATTCGCAACGAAAACATCTAACTTTCCGAATTGCTCAACAGTAGCTTGGACCGCTTGCTCATTGTCTTCGTATTTGCTTACATCTCCCTGATAAGTAAGGATATTTTCACCAAATTCTTCTTTCATTTTCGCTAACGTGTCTTTAGAGCGGCCGATAATGCTCACTTTTGCCCCTTCTTGTATAAAACGGCGTGTGACAGCTTCTCCTATTCCAGAAGCTCCCCCTGTAATCAATACGACTTTATCTTTTAAGGCCATGCCCATTGTCTCCACCCTTTCTGTTATCTTTCAAACGTGATGAACGGTTATACAAAGATCTAGGTTCCAATCAAGTGTACGTTTCTTGTAAGCTAGCAAATATTTTTTCAAAAATTACCACACGTTGTTTTACATATAAAACTATGTTTTTTTATATAAACAATTCTAAAATGTAATCGCTTTATTGTCAATGTAAGCTGTAAAAAAACTGAAACCATCGTTCGGGAATAGGTTACTTGTTCTATATCAATCTGTAGTTATCCTTACTCCTGTGTACTCGTCAATAAGAAACGTATTATATTAACCTTTTAGCGCTCTATAAAGTTATTTTGTTTCCTGTCGTATTACTTAGGTGAGATTCGGCAACTTCTTGTTTAATCATAAACAAGTACGCCACAAACCCAAGAGTGGCTGCTACAATCAGCATGGCAATGGAGGGACCAAAATCACCGCCAGACAAATCGCGGCTCCACCCCATAATATAGCTTGAAAATCCACCCATAATATTTGTGAATCCCATTAAACCGGCTGCGCGGCCCGCTGTTTCAGGTGTTGAAAATTTGATGATGAAGAAATTGGTCAGATGAAACATTCCTCCCTGAGTTCCCATGGCGAGCCCCATTGAAACGCCTGCCAAAATAGGATTTGGTGCAATGACAGCGATTGTCAAAAATACAGCTGTTAGTATGAAAAGAATCGTCGCAAGCAAACTCGGGCGCTTCGTTTTGTCCGCCAGAAATCCGCCAGCCAGGACAAATCCAAGCGCGAATAGCCACGATAATGAAGTAATACCAGTCATTGCTTCCCTTTCAAAGCCTTTGGCCTCAACGAGATATGTAGGCAGCCAAATACTGATTCCAAAGAAAAGAAAGGACGACATCAAATTGCCAAACCAGACAACCCAATAACGATAATCCTTTGCGAAGAATTTCTTCGACTGCACATCATCCGCTTCGTCTTTTTGGCGAATATAGGAGACTTCTTCTTTACTCATGCGTGGATGTTCTTCTGGCGTATTACGAGTCAAAAACAGGAACATTGGAATATTTATAAACAAGTTAAAGGCGGCGAGAGCAAAGAACGCTGCCTGCCAATGAAACGTTGAAATAATTAGAATGAGCATAACTGTACCCACTGCCGGGCCAAGGTAGTTTCCAGTAATCCAGAATGACTGTGCCCTGCCAAGCTCTCGTTTATTAAACCAATTCGAAATGAATTTACCCGATATCGGGATCATCATACCTTCCCCAATTCCGAGGATGACTCTACTAATTAAAAACATTTCGTATGAAGTGGACAGCCCTCCCATGACCATTGTCGCTGTCCATACCAGTAAACCTAAAACTGCTGTTTTCCGTGCCCCTAACTTGTCGATAATAACTCCCCAAAAAATGTTGGAACAGGAGTATGAAATCATGAATATAAAGGAGATCAAGCCAATTTTCGCATTTTTATCCGGGCCGGTTAAACCAAGATCACTTAAAAATCCCGGATCGGTTTGGATAACAGAGATACCTACTTTATCAATCTGACCGAAAAACCAGAAGAAAAAAATAGGAATCGCAATGTACAACCATCTTTTTTGACCTTGTAACATGTTATTTCCCCCTTATAATAGGCTCTTTGAATGCGCTTTCATGATTTTCGATAAAGAAAATGTCTATCATACTATCAAACTTCACCAACTCCTCCTTTCAAAAGATGACAGCAACTCTTGTTTTATATAAAAAACAATGTTACCGATATTTAATGTTATATTGAATTTTCATAATAGTCAATAATATTCAGATTAATATTTTTCCAACAGAAAAAAAGTAGTTTTATATACAAAACGAAATAAGGTATTGTTTCGATAAAAAAAAGAAACAATACCTTCTCTTCATTGACTTTCCCTGTATCACATAAAACCGGATAACGTTTCTGCAAATTCTCGAGCCTTAGGTAATGCAATTCAATAATTATTTTTTGAAACTTCATTAACCGAAGCGAGAAAATGTCCATCATGCCCAAAAAACCGGAGATGCTGCGGATTGAGATTTACTAGGTCTAGAGTCCGTTCAAGGAAAAGGTTTTAACCGGGGACAGTATGGCGGTTTCTCCATAGGAGATAACCATGTATCCCTGTCCAACATCCCAACTTATGTTGCGGCTCGAGTTGAATAAGTTACAATTCGTGAACCACCATTTCACACTTCCGGTAACCCCAAAATCGAAAAATGATTCTTCACTATCCGCTCATTCATTGTCTTTCTTTTATAACGATTCTTTATAAATATATAAAAATTAACTATTTTTATTATTTATCACTCAATGTTAACCTTTTGTTATACGATATTTGAAAGGATGAGAGATGAATGACTATACAATATTCTCAGTTCACAGTATTCGGATTGGGTCCCATCGGAATTGAAATTCTACGCAGTGCTTACCAAACCAATCCACAATCGATTATCGGTGTTGTCGATATTGATCCCGATAAGGTAGGAAAGGATATTGGCTCATTAATCAATGAAAAGGAAACGAACAAGTGTGTAGTCTCCCATATACAGGAAGTAAATACTGAAGCTGACCATCCTATCGCCCTCCATGCAACCGGTTCTAACGTACAACAAGTATGGCCCCAAATCAAAGAGCTTCTAGATCACGGCTTTTCAGTGGTTTCCACCTGTGAACAGCTCTCCTTCCCTTGGCATCGCTACCCTCTACTTGCAAATGAAATAGATGATTATGCTAAAGCAAAAGGACTTAGTGTCATTGGGACCGGAATCAATCCAGGGTACATCATGGATACTATGGCCATTTCTTTTACAACAATATTGACCATGGTTAACCACATTAAGGTCAATCGTAAAGTTGATGTTTCGAAAAGGCGCCTCCCCTTACAAAAAAAGGTCGGAATCGGGATGACCCGAGAAGAGTTTGAATATCTAGCTGAACGGAATAAAATTGGGCATGTAGGTCTTGAGGAGTCTGTCAGGTTAATCGCTTATGGGCTGAATTGGAAACTATCAAGTGTAAACAATACCATTGAACCAACGATTGCAAGCGAAAATATGACCGTTCCGCTAACTACCTTAAAACCAGGGGATGTTATGGGGCTTCATCAAATTTCCACGGGCAAGACTGTGGACGGAAAGGAAATTACCTTGGATTTAACGATGTCCGCAGGAATTAAACAGGAAGATGAAATCGTTATTGAGGGGAACGAAACCCAAAGGTTGATTGTTCCAAACGGCATCTTTGGAGATACCGCAACCGCTGCAATGATTATCAATACCGCTAAGCAAATTGATGCCCTTCGTAAACCAGGTTTACTTACAATGGCTGACATCGGGGTGCCGAGAAATATAAATCAATCTGACTTTGTGCGTATTTAATGGCTAACCAACAATCTTGCGTATAAATCTTACGATATCAGAAAAGGTGAACCCCGAATGGTTCACCTTTTCGATTTGGCTCAGTATTTACTCCAAGATCAAGAACGACAAAAAACCACCATAAGCGGTGGCTTTACTTCCTATATGTAGGAATTGACTATCTTATGTAAGTTATCTTATTTCAGGAAAATATATTCCGAAAATGACATGATTTTTCTATCTTCATTAATTTGTTTGAGAACCAAGTTTCATGGAAATGGCCTTGGCTGCTTTCGTTACTTTGTCTATCAATTCAGGCAAGCGATCTTCCTGAAATCTAGCTTCAATCCCAGCCACACTAATACCAGCTACTATTTGACCTTTACCATTGAGTATCGGTGCACTCACCGCTTTTGTATAATCCTCAAGTTCTGATGAAGTTATCGTGTAACCATTCATTCTCGCTTCATCCAAAGCTTGACGTAGTTTAGTTTTTTCCGTTATCGTTCCAATGGCGATTGGTTTTAAATGAATCCTTCCCAAATAATTTTCACGCTCTTCTTCTGGCAAATACGCTAGGATGATTCGAGAATCGCCAGCGTACAATGGCGAACGCCTTCCAATAGATGTATAAAGACGAACGGGATGCAGGGTGTCCACCTTTTCAATATACATCGCTTCATCCTTATCCCTCACAATTAAATTCACTGCTTCTTCAACATCATCCCGAAGGTCTTTCATGATGGGATAGGCAATTGACCTGATATCCAAACGCTCCCCTACCAGTTGACCGAATTGCAGGAATATCAGTCCTAGTGAATAATGGCCAGCATCGTCCTTTGTTAAAAACCCCATTTCTTCCAATGATCCCACCATACGGTGTAACGACGTTTTCGGCAAATTGGAAAGTTCCATCATTTCATTAAAGGTCAGTTTCGGATGATTTATGAAAAGGGTTAGGATTTGCATGGATTTCACGACCGTTTTGTTATGTGCCTGCATACATTGTCTCCTTTCATGATACATGTTTTCCTTAACTATCATTCTATTATAAAACATGGAAGAAAGGATGTAATACCTTCAGTAAAATATATATTCAAGCGGGAACAAAAAAAGAAAGCACTCTTTAAGAGTACTTTCTCATCGTTTGCGTACTTTGCCGAAGGAATTATCCAGCCATTTGTTCAGGGCTAAGGAAATCGAAACCTGCAATTCCTTCAATTGTTGTTCTTTTTGAAGGAAAAGCCGTTCAGCCTCCTTTAAGTTCACCCGTGAGAACTGAATGGATTCCCCTGGTTTAACCTGAGCGATACTTGGTAAATCTGCCGTAATCACCTGAGCTATCTTAGGATATCCCCCCGTTGTTTGGCTATCTGCAAGGAGAATGATCGGGTTTCCATCAGGAGGAACCTGAACGGACCCATTTGTGACCGCTTCAGATAATAACTCCCCATTATCCTTTAATTCCAGTGTGGGGCCTGATAATCTATATCCCATGCGGTCGGATTGATTGGAAACTTTAAATGACCCCGCTACAAAACTATCTTTACTTGAATCTGTGAAATATTCATATTGGCTTCCATCGATGAAACGGATTAGAGGTTTTCCTCCTTGCATGAACTCCTTCTCATTGACAAACCACTTTGGGAAGGAAAATGAACCTTTGTACGCCCAATCACCTAGAATCTCCGAAGGTTCATTAAACGCCAAGACATCGTCAGCCTTTAATGCCCTCCCCATAAAGCCGCCAATCCCAGCCCTTAGATATGTGCTTTTACTCTCCATAACTTCAGGAATAGCGAAGCCTCCCGCCACTGTTAAGTAAGCCCTGCAACCTGATTTACACCCTTCAAATCGAAGTATCGATCCATTTTTTACAAGAATAGGCCTCCACATCGGTACAACCTGATTATCGATTGTAGGTGATAAGTTTCCACCCGTTATTGAAATCAGGCAATTTTTCTCGACTTTAAAGGTCGGCCCCATTAATGTAATTTCCAAGGCAGCTTCTCCTTCTTCATTGCCAACCAACATATTGGCAATTCGTAAAGAATGTCCATCCATTGCCCCGCTTACAATCACCCCATGTTGCTGAAATCCTTTTCTTCCAAGATCCTGTATACTTGTCAATAATCCCGGTTTGATTACGTGCAGGCTCACTGTACCCCCTCCTTAAGGATCATTTCTTTATATTCTTGATCCGAAATCGGATGGAATTTCACAATGTCTCCTGCTTGTAATAGACTTGGAGGATTTACATTTGGTAAAAATAGTTTGGTTGGCGTCTGTCCGATTAATTGCCATCCACCAGGTGTTGATATAGGATATACACCCGTTTGCATACCGGCGATTCCTACTGCCCCTGCCGGAATGGTCATTCGGGGAGAGGAACGCCTAGGTGTCGCGATTTCTTCTGACAGTCCGCCAAGAAACGGGAAACCTGGTGCGAACCCAATCATATAGGTTAAATACTCCCCGGTTGAATGAATATGAATGATTTCATCAGTAGTCAAATCATTATAACGGGCAACATATTCCAAATCCGGTCCATATTCCTTCCCATAGCACACGGGAATGGAAACTGTTCGATGTGAGAGTTTCTTATCTTCTTTTAAATCCCGTAATTTCATTTCCAAGATGGAACGGACCACTTCATAAGGAGACATGGCTTCCGTATCATTGCTTTGTTTTTGATCCTTATAAACAACAAGTGGATCATAAAAAACCGTCAAATTAGTAAAAGCAGGTACACATTCTATAAACCCGGCAAAAGGTTCATCTTCAAGTAATTCAATTAACAATTTTATTTTTTTGTGTATGCTGTATTCCATTCCATTCCCGAATGTAATCACGATTGCGGAATCGCCCAATGGAGAAAGTGTACATGCAGTTATATTCAATAGCTTTTCCGGCATAGGGACTCATCTCTTTCTGTAAGTTATAAAACTCCTAATTTTTCATCACGAATGTCCGTTATGAACATATGTCCAGGTGCATGCGTGATCATGATCTCCGGTTTGGTCTCCATAGCAATGGATTGCGGCGTTACACCACATGCCCAAAAGACCGGGACTTCCCCATCACGAATCGTTACTGGATCACCAAAATCCGGATGCTGAATGCTGGAAACACCGATCGCTTCAGGGTCACCAATATGGATTGGAGCCCCATGAACTGCAGGAAACCGCGATGTCACTTGAGTTGCCCTCACCACATCCTTTTGTGGAATCGGCCTCATGCTAGCTACCATTTTCCCATGAAAAATCCCTGCTTCAATACACGGAATATTAGTTTTATACATAGGTACATTGCATCCCTCTTCAATATGACGAATCGATATATCATTATTCAAAAGGGCGTGTTCGAATGTAAAGCTGCACCCGATTAAAAATCCAACCATATCGTCTTCCCAGTAGTTTGAGATATCCGTTACTTCTTCCACTAATTCTCCATATTTATATACCCTATATTTAGGAATATCGGTGCGTATATCCCCAGAATTCGCTGCAAATGCGGGAATGGGTGAACCTATTTCCGTAACGTCCAGCAATGGACAGGATTTAGGGTTTCGCTGACAGAATAATAAAAAATCAAAAGCATGCTCTTTTTTTAAGATGGCTAAGTTCGCTTGTGCATAACCGTTAGCCATGCCAGCAGTCGGTTTTATCAATTCGTTGTTTCGAATCATTGAACGCAATTCAGCCGGGGTAGCTTGAGAAAGATCGATCATTAGTATTCATCTCCAATTAAGAACTGGCAGTCAGTGACAAACTGGCACGCCACCTCCACCTGTGTTTATTTGATTTTCATTCATTAATCATTAAAAAAGTGCGGGCAGTTGTTTCATTAATGTATATACGCCCATTAACGCCATGATGACTACCACGAATACACCGGAAATCGTTAACCATAATGGATGCTTATAATCACCCACGATGTTTTTCTTATATGCGGCAATCAGCAATGTTCCAAGCGCAATTGGTAAAATGAGTCCATTAATGGCCCCTACTACAAGCAGTACTTTAACCGGTTGACCAATTAATAGAAAGCAAATGGTCGATACGACAATAAATCCAATGATTATCCAGTTAGCCTTATTATTTATTTTTTCGCTGAATGTTCTGATAAATGAAACGGAAGTATATGCCGCTCCAACAACTGATGTGATCGCGGCAGCCCACATGACGACACCAAAGATTTTATATCCTACATCACCGGCAGCGAGTTGAAAAACGGATGCTGCAGGGTTATCCGGATTAATTTGTAGACCTTTCGATACAACACCCAATACTGCTAAAAATAATGCAACCCGCATGACCGTAGTGATCAATATACCCACTATCGAACTCTTTGTGACTTCAGGTAATGCCCCAACACCTTTCACGCCTGCATCCAAGAGACGGTGTCCCCCTGCAAATGTAATATAGCCGCCTACAGATCCACCCACTAATGTAACGATAGCAATAATATCGATTTTATCAGGTGCAAAAGTCCTCACTACCGCTTCCCCGACTGGAGGAGAGGTTGTCCAAGCAACGTAAATCATCAAACAAATCATGAAAAATCCGGCAATTTGCGTAAAACGGTCCATCGCTTTTCCTGCTTCTTTCACTACGAAAATCAGTACGGCGATGACTGCGCTTATTGCCGCCCCGGCTGTTGGGGATATTCCCGTCATCGCATTTAGACCTAATCCAGCTCCTGCTATATTTCCAATATTAAATGCCAGCCCGCCCATAACGATCAATGCTGCCAGTACATAGCCCAACCCTGGAAGGACCATGTTTGCAATTTCTTGACCCCTTTTTTCGGATACAGCAATAATGCGCCATACATTTGTTTGGGCAAATATATCAAGAATGACCGAAATAAGAATAACGAATCCAAAACTTGCCGCAAGACTTTGGGTATAAACGGTTGTTTGCATTAAAAAACCAGGTCCTATTGCTGATGTTGCCATTAGGAATGCCGCACCTAACAATAAAGTGCGGTTTGTTTTTGGCTTAGTCGGATTCTTTTTCTGTGCTGTTGCATTTTTGATTGGCTCCAATGGAATCTACCTCCTGATTGTTTTAATTTTTTCAAGAAAAGGACTTGACTGTTATTTCAGATAATTTTAAAGATTCTTTAACATGCCGTGCAAAGGATAAAGCATGTGCCCCGTCCCCGTGAATACAAATGGTATCTGCTTTTAAAGCCACATCTGATCCTTGTTGAGACAGAACCTTCCCTTCCTTCACCATGCGAATGACTTGGGCAACGGCATCATCATCGTTTTCGATCAATGCGTCCTTTTCCAATCGGGAAGTCAATGAACCATCATGTTGGTAGGTACGATCAGCAAATACTTCACTCCCGGTTTGCAATCCGATAGCCTGTCCGGCACGTATTAATTCACTGCCCGACAAACCAAATAAGATAAGCTCGGGATTCACTTTATATACCGCTTCGGCAATGGCCATGGACAACTCTTTGTTCTTTGCGGCCATATTGTACAAAGCCCCATGCGGTTTCACATGCTGCATACTTCCGCCTTCTGATTGCAGAAAGCCATTTAATGCACCAATTTGATAGACGACAATATCATAAGCTTCCTGTGGTGAAATATTCATATTGCGTCTGCCAAATCCTATTAAATCCTGTAAACCTGGATGGGCTCCGATTTTGACATCTTTCCCTAAAGCAAGCTGAACCGTTTTTCTCATGACTGTCGGATCACCAGCGTGGAATCCACAAGCTACATTGACAGATGTTACATAATCCAAAATCTCTTGATCATTACCAATTCGGTAAGCGCCAAAACTTTCTCCTAAATCACAATTCAAATCAACCGTGTTCATACTACCCTCTCCTTTACTAACGGAAATTTCAGTAAATAATCCATATAAATATGTAGGTACTCTTTCATTCAGTTAAATGCTTAAGTTCCGAAATTCGGAATTAGAGTTTCATATTTCGGAATATTTTCATTTTAGCATATTTTAATTATTTCGACAATATTTTGTTAGATAACCTAACATTACATTTGGATATAAGTAATAATAAAAAAAGCCGTTGTTTCCTTTGAAAGGAAGCAACGGTCATGATTACAGCACTAAAAATTTGAATATATTTATGACATACAATTTTTAAATCGATTAATAGAAAACAATGAAATATCTTCCTTGCTCGTACCGGAGATAATCAAGTCACTCAAAATTTCACCCATGACACTGCTGAATTTAAAACCGTGTCCAGAGAAACCTGCCGCTATAGTAATGTGTGGATAATAAGGATGTTTATCCACTATAAAATGCTCATCAGGGGTCATGGTGTAGATGCAAGTTTTCCCATATTTCATTTTTTGATCAGCAGGCATATATTTCCGCAAAAATTCCACCAAATCTCCCTCATCTTCATCCAATTCACCAAAACCCTCGATACAGCCATCAGGATTTATGCGTTTTCCCCCATCATGTCTCCCTATCTTCATTCCAGAACCATTTATACTAGGAAAGCCATAGTATGTACCAACTGAAGTATCAAAAGTAAAAGCCGGAAAATCATTATGATTATATAATTTTTCATTTGCATGAAACCAGGCAAATGTTTTTCTAATGGGTTCTAGCGGCAAATTCAAATCTAACATCGCCAATATTTTCGGTGCCCATGCCCCAACTGCAACCACTAAAGATTCAGAGTGGAATGACTGTTCATCCGTTTTAATCGTGACCCCATTGCCATGAACAACTATCTTCCTTACTTCACTGTTTACAATGATGTCTGCACCATGCGATTTCGCAAGTTGGTGATACGCTCTTAAGCACTCTTCACTTTTCAACACGCCCGAAGTAGATTCATAGCACCCAATGTAGTCTTCTGGCAGTGTTATTCCAGGCCATCTATCATGAATTTCATGTGAATCCAAGATTTTCATAGCTAGACCATATTCCTTTGAGCCCGCTTTCACTTGTTTAATGAAAGTGGAATTTTCGCTTCCAGCATTCAGGACCCCCGTTGGAAGAAATAATTGTTTTCCCGAATTTCTTTCCAATTCACCCCATAGCTTTTGGGATTTAAGTGCCAAAGAAATATACTCCCTGCCTTCACCGTAAGCATGTCTAATAATTCTTGTTTCCCCGTGATGGCTGCCCTTATTATGAGGAGGAGCAAAGGAATCCAATAATAATACTTTTTGTCCATTTTTTGCTAGATAGTAACCTGAGGACATTCCCATAGATCCAGCTCCAATTACAATTACATCATAGTGCATCTTACATCCCTCCACCTTTAAATATGATCCTTCATTTTAAAAAAAGGAAGCCATTTTACCTTATTAAATAAAGTAAAACAGCTTCCACATGGTTTTAGAACTCTATTTCCCCGATCGACATTTCAACGAGCTTCACTATTTCACCTTCATGAATTTGCCTATAAATCGCTTCAATGTCAGGATGGAAAAAGCGATCTTCTTCAACCCTCGGGACTTCGCTCCGAACTAAATGATATACCCTCTCCGTAACCGGTGACGGTTTCAATGGTAGATGAAAATCCATCGCTTGCGTTGCCGTCATCAGTTCAATGGCTAAAATATATTCAAGTTTCTTCGAAATCCGATAGGCTTTCTTCGAAGCGAAATAGGCAAAACTTATCACGTCTTCTTGATTTGCGCATGTAGGGATATTATCTATTGTGGCTGGATGCGAGAGCACCCTGATTTCATTTAATAGCCCGGCAGCTGTATATTGTGGAATCATGTAGCCACTATTTAAACCTGGATTAACCACTAAGAAATTAGGTAATTCACTAAGGTGATGGTTTACAAGCCGATCTATTCTGCGTTCTGTTATTTTTGCTAAGTTTGCTAACGCTATGGAAATCGTATCTGCGTATATCCCAACAAATGACCCATCAAAATTGCCAGCCATTAGTGCAAATCCATCTTCCTCTTCCGGAAAAATCAGAGGATTGTCACTTACAGAGTTCATCTCATTCTCGATCGAAACAGCAGCGTCTTTCAATACTCTTTTTATGGCTCCATGGACTTGTGGAATGCATCGTAAGCTAAGTGCATCTTGTAATCTATGTTCCTTGTAAGTATCAATGATTTGGCTGCCTTCAAGAATCCTTGTTACATTTCTGGCTGTCTTAGCCTGTTCCTCATGTTTTTTCAATGCATGGGGACGGGGATCAAATGCTTTTATTGTACCTTTTAGCACTTCTAATGACATAGCTCCCGTAATGTCCGCGGTTTTTGCTGCTTGCATGCTATTGTATAAAGCCAGGACAGCCATCGCAGTGACGGAAGCAGTTCCGCTTATAAGAGCCAATCCTTCCTTACACCCAAGCGTAACTGGCTTCAATCCAGATTGTGCTAACGCATCCTTTCCCGGAAGAAGCTCACCATTGTACCACGCCCGTCCCTCCCCGATTACCAATAAGGACATATGTGCTTCAGGAGACAGATACCCCACTGACCCCTCACCTGGTACATAGGGAAGTATATCGTGATTTAACAGGGAAGCGATAAGCTTTAAAACTTGTAAACGGACCCCTGAATAACCCCGGCCTAAATTCACGAGGATCATCAATTGAATGGCTCTTACGACTTCTTTTTCAAGAGTTTCCCCTACTGATACAGCATGTGAACGAACAATATTCCGTTGAAGGGTTTCTGCGTCTTGTGGAGAAATAACCTCTGTCATATTACTGCCAAAACCTGTCGTTACACCGTAAATCAATCTATTATCATCTAAAAACTTTTCTATTAAGCTTCGTGATTTATCCACCCTTTCACAATATGCCTCAGTGAAAGTTACTTTTGCACCATACCTTGCAACCGCAATTACCTCTTGGATTGAAATGGGACAATTCCCTAGTACAACCTCTTTAATATCCATAGGGTGTAAACAATCGGCTGTTGTCATCCTTACACATCTCCTCTCATATGACTCATCAAGAAGGAGAAAAAATTTTGGTCCTTCTCATTTATTTGCTGCAATTAATCTTATGTTATTTTTTCTTTTTCTGTAAAGGGAATATCGGTTTCCATTGAAGAGTGCTCCGCTTCAAGTAAAGGATTACTGGCATCATTAAGTGAAAGCGATTTAGTCTCAGGTGCCCAAGCGATCGATACAATCAAGCCGATCAGCAAAATAGCTGCCATTCCTGCCATTGATGCACTTAATCCGAATGAACTTAAAGAAACAGGCAGCAGAAATGTTCCAATCGCAGAACCAATTCGACTAATTGCCGTAACCATACCTATTCCAGATCCACGAATCTCAGTTGGAAAAAGCTCTGCTGGGTATACTAATGTAAGGTTCGATGCTGCTGACATGAAAAAAGTAAAGATCAAGAAGGCTATCAACATTAAGAATTGAGAACCATTGTGTAAGAAGCTGAGTGAAAACAATGAAACGGTAAGGATCGTGAAAGCCCCGATGGTAAATCCTCTACGAGAAAATTTTGCAAGCAACCAAAGACCAAAAATTGCCCCAACAAGCAAGAATAGATTTAACATTGTATCGGCAAAAAAGTTTTGTTCAAACCCCATTGTACTTAGTATGGACGGTAGGAAAGTGTAGATTGCAAAGTACGGAATAACAAGAGTCAATTTGAATATTCCACCAAAAGCCAAACGCTTACGAAGCTTTTTACTGAAAAGTCCACGAAATCCCAGAGTCTTTTGATTTTCAGTGCCAGTTGTCGTTTCTCCCATTTCAACGTTCGATCCAAGGTGTTTTTTTACGATCTGGCGAGCTTCTTCGACACGCCCCATGCTGACAAGCCATCTTGGTGATTCAGGCGTTCCTATTCTTAAGATCAAAACCACAATAGCCGGAATGGCAGCACTGACAAGCATCCAACGCCATGAGTCTGAACCAACCTGTCCCAGGTAATGACCAACAAAGTTAGATGCTACATATCCAAGCGTCCATACTACGTTTATGGACGCGAGGAGCGAGGAGCGATACTTTTTTGGTGAAAACTCGGCGAGTAAAGTCGTACCGACAGCGTAATCTCCTCCAAGTCCAAAACCAATTAGCAACCGTAAAATAAAAAGCTCTTCTGGACTGCTAACAAAAAATTGTAAAATAGTAGCTACCGTGATAAGTAAAAAGTTTACGAGAAAGATTTTCTGTCTGCCTACACGATCAGAAAGTCTTCCAAGTAGTAAAGATCCGGCAAACAGACCGATTAAAGCGGAACTGCCGATCAGCCCTGTCCACATAGCATTCATGTTCATTTGAGGACCGAATACTGTCAATGCCATCGCAATGATCCCAAGGGAATAGCCATCACAGAAGCTTGAACCGAATGTAAGTCCAGCAATTCGAAAATGAAACTTATTAAATGGGGCATCGTCTATAGTGAATTTTTGTTCGTTCAAAGAATCCCCTCCATTTTTTGATTTATCAGATTTATGGATCAAAAAAACTTTTACTGTACTACTCCGGTATTGACACTAAATTAAATGAATAGATTTCAGTTCACACTATATAATGATATTTTACTGACCTTACGAATCAAAGAATGTACACCTGCATGCATGTTAAGAATTTGTACTTACAGATAGTTTTCATTTTATGGTTAAGTCTAGTACTATAATGAAAATCCAGCAATAAATATTATAAATTAATAATCTTTTTATAATTTATTTCAATTCATTCTACCTTTTTTGTCTTTTTATTTATGACTATAGGTTTTAAGATTCGACCGATTGTAAATCATTGAAATAAATGACTTCACTAAGGATTTTACAGCCTTCTATTACCTCAAATTTTTCCCTAGCTTCCTTTTCTGAGGTAAACTCAAACATTTTTATGCCATTTTTCGAATGGATGGTGATTACCCACATAAAATTCCCTCCACATGGAGATTCATTTCCACATTTTCCTTAAAACACTTTCACTTAATCTCACTGTAAAGCAGTAAAGTGTTTAACGCTGACAAATGGTAGGATGATAAACCACCATCCTACTAACCAGCACCATTACATGTGGATAATACTTCTACCAATTCATCTGCTGAAATGGGTAGACATTGACTGAAGATCAAGGCCTTATCTTTTTTAGTGATTCTTAAAGGCCAGTCAGGCTTTAGGAATCACTCTTCACAAATGGCGTTAAAGAGGGTTTTTACTCGACAAATTCATGCTCACGGCCTTTATTATCCTATGGAACCGCATGGGCTCTCATAAAAGGAGGAACTAGATCAATCGGATGCTCCTCTTTTAAATTTCTTCTGAAAGCGAAATACATAATCCGTAATCAATATACATCCATTTATGCCATATCTTAGCTAACCATATTATTGGTGGTTTCCGATGAGTTACCTTGTTTGCCAGGCTTCACAAAAACCATGGCTATCATGCCAATCGTGACGGCTATTGATGCTGCAATAAACATGGCATTATATCCATATATGGCGACAAGACTTCCTGTCAAGGTAGGGGCAATAATGGTAGCCAGATTGGCAATGAAATGAGTTACCCCGCCAAATGTTCCAGCTTTATTCGGTTCTGTATCCAGAACTACGATCCAATAAATGGAATTAGGAAAATAATTAAAGGCATTTCCTATACACATTAAAGCAAGTACGGCCGCCGCACTCTCAACAGTCGGAATCAACATAAAACATACAGCTGTACAAAATAAGGAGACTACTGTGAACCAAGATCTGGCAATACGTAAATTCCCTGTTTTTCTACGTAATATATCCGAGATTTTACCACCTAATAATCCAGTGATAATAGCTCCTACCCATGGAATCATACCAATATATGAAAGAGAAGAAAGTGAATAATTAAATTCATCCTGCAGATATTTGGGGGTCCAGGTAAGTAATAAGATATTTACATATAAAAAGGCAAAATATCCAATTGCATTAAATACTAACGTAGGGTTTTTAAAAAAATGGTACCATGGTACATTTATTTGTTCGTCTAATTTCGTCTCACCTTTTATTAAAATATCCGCTCTTCGAATTTCTTCTAGTTCGGTTTTCGAGACTCTTGGATGATCTTCAGGTAAGTTTGTAAATACTTTGTTCCAAATTGCTACCCAAATAAAGCCTAATATACCGAGAATAACAAATGTTACTTTCCAGTTAGTGAATGTTAGAAGACCTACTACGATGGGTGCAGTAATTAATGCTCCAATTGGCGTTCCAACTAATCCAAGTGCTACAGCAAACCCTTTTTCTTTAGGAGATACCCAGTTTGCCATTGTTCGGTTCATCGTTGATAAGGTAGGTCCTTCAGCTAAACCAAATAAAACACGAAACACCGCAAATCCTGCCAAGGCAGAGCCTCCAAATAATGCTGCACCTATGTGACCTGCGAATATTGTCCCAATTTCAAAAAAAGACCATGTAGTTCCGGCAATGATCCACATGAATTTAGGACCTTTCTTATCTGCTAAAGCACCACCAAATAGTGCACCGAATATATATCCATATCCAAAATACCCCAGGATTGCTCCCCAACTTACTGGATCTAAATTGAACTCCTTGATTATTTCAGCTTGGGCATATGAAAGTGCACCTCTATCAATATAATTTATGATTGTAATAACAATAATCATAAAAATGATAAAATAACGATAGTTATTTCTCAACATGTAATCACTCCTTGATGTTTGTTAGAGAGCAGCAATACTGACTGATTTTAAACATTAAAACAGTAATCTTAAAGCGCTAAATCTAGTCTGCATTATGCAGCCTGTAATAAATTGCAGCCATGAATACCCTGGTCTTGACTGTTTCGATCCCCATAGAGTAGCTCGGATCAAGACAGAAAAAATCAATTTGCATGACAATCGGATACTGGCCAAATTCTAGTAAAGTATTAAAAAACACATTAACAGGCATTCCAACATGGGTAGAAGCATGTATACCAGTGCAACTGAAATATCAGATACATCTCTTGCTTTGGCAACTTGGAATACTGTACGTATCAAAGCCTTTTTACATCCACCAAAATTCCAGCGAATATAAAGAGGCTCCTGATACATAGATTGAAGTTCATTAAATGGGCGTTTCATGAGAGATCCGATTAACCTAATGATGGGTCAATGGGTATAGCCTCTCTTCTTTTAGTGAATTTTATAGACCAGTCAGGCTTTTGGAATCAGTCTTCACTTTATCATTCACAACTTGCACACCATTTTTCCATACATACTTAACGTGATTGACCCCAAATAAATATTGCAACTCCTGATAGTTTTGAACATTCCATAAAACGACATCCGCTTGTTTTCCGACTTCAAGCGATCCTATCTTTTCTTGCCTGTTGATTGCACAGGCAGCATTGTATGTTGCTGCCGTAAGCGCTTCAGCAGGAGTAAGCCGCATCGAGATGCATGCCAGATTCATGACAAGTGGCATAGAAGTCGTCGGTGAGGATCCGGGATTGCAATCGGTCGAAATGGCAACAGCTACACCTTCATCAACCATTCGGCGTCCTGGGGCCGCATCTTCTCTTAAATACAAAGCTGTGGCTGGAAGTAAGCAGGCAATGGTTCCTGACTTAGCCATGGCTTGAATTCCCTCTTCGGAAGCCTTTAATAAATGCTCAGCTGAAATAGCCCCTATTTTGGCAGCTAGTTCCGCTCCCCCGTATGGCTCAATTTCATCGGCATGAATTTTAGGGATCAAGCCATACTTTTTCCCCGCCTTTAAAATCCGCTCTGATTGTTCAGGGGTAAAAACCCCCTTTTCACAAAATACATCATTGAATTCAGCAAGCTTTTCTTCAGAGACGATTGGAAGCATATCATTAATCAGATGATCGACAAATTCATCCTCACGGCCTTTATAATCCTTTGGAACCGCATGGGCTCCCATAAAGGTAGGAACTAAATCAATCGGATGCTCTTCCTGTAACTTCTTCATCACCCGCAACTGCTTCAATTCGGTTTCCAAATTCATTCCATAGCCGCTTTTACCTTCTACTGTAGTCACGCCATGAGCGAGAAACGAATCAAGGCGTCGTATGGTTTGTTCCATCAACTCTTCTTCACTTGCTTCCCTTGTCATGCGGGTGGTGGCATGAATGCCCCCACCTCCGTTCATGATGTCCATATATGTTGCACCTTCTAGACGCATTTCGAACTCACGCTCACGACTCCCGCCATATACAACATGCGTATGGGGATCAACAAGCCCAGGTGTCACCAAATGGCCAGAAGCATCGAAAACTTCTGCTTCATGCATTCTATCAGCATAGAGTTTTTCCAATTCCTTGGTTGTACCGACAGCTTGGATCAGTCCAGATTCCATCCATATGCTTCCATCCTCTATCAAACCAAGCTCCGACATTCCCTCTTTGGAACGGGGACCCTTCTTTTCAGAGGTAAGCGTAGCAAGTTGAGTGGCATGTTTTATCCAAATTGGTTTTGTCATGGTTTATCAATTCCTTTATCAAGCATCGGGATATTTATACCTCTTTCACGGGCTGTTTCCTCTGCCAGTTCATATCCTGCATCAACATGACGCACTACGCCCATCCCAGGGTCCGTTGTCAGCACTCGCTCAATCCTGGCTGCTGCTTCTTTTGTTCCGTCTGCCACAATTACAACGCCTGCATGCATGGAGTAACCCATTCCTACGCCGCCGCCATGATGTACGGAAACCCAGGTTGCACCGCCCACTGCATTCACCATTGCATTTAAGATCGGCCAGTCAGCCACTACATCCGAACCATCCTTCATGGCTTCCGTTTCACGATTCGGCGAAGCGACAGAGCCAGAATCCAAATGGTCACGGCCAATCACGATCGGGGCCTTCAATTCACCGCTTGCAACCATATCATTAAGGATTTTACCAAAACGGGCACGCTCCCCATAACCAAGCCAGCAAATGCGGGAAGGCAGACCTTGGAATTGAATTTTTTCTTGAGCCATTCTAATCCAGTTACATAAATGTTCATTATCAGCGAATTCGCGCAAAATGGCTTGGTCTGTTTTATAAATGTCTTCAGGATCACCAGATAAAGCGACCCAGCGGAATGGACCTTTTCCTTCACAAAATTGTGGACGGATATACGCTGGAACGAAGCCAGGGAAGTCAAAAGCATCCTCTACGCCTTCATCTTTCGCAACTTGACGGATATTATTGCCATAATCAAACGTCACGGCTCCTTTTTCCATCATTTCAAGCATCGCTCTTACATGTTTTGCCATCGAAGCTTTAGAGAGTTTAATATACTTTTCTGGATTAGCATTCCGTAATTCTGCAGCCTCCACCATTGACATACCTGAAGGTGTATAACCATTTAGCGGATCATGGGCGGAAGTCTGATCCGTCAAGACATCAGGAATGAAGTTCCTTGCAATCATTTCCGGAAGAATATCTGAAGCATTCCCAATCAAACCAATCGATAATGCTTTCCCTGCAAGTTTAGCTTCATTCGCTAAACGAATGGCTTCATCCAATGAATCCGTTTTCACATCGGTATAACGAGTCTCGATCCTCCTGTCAATTCTTGTCTCATCTACATCGATCCCGATACAGACACCACCGTTCATCGTAACTGCTAGCGGCTGTGCCCCTCCCATTCCGCCTAAACCTGCCGTTAAAGTAATGGTGCCTTTTAACGAGTTATTGAAATGTTGTTTTGCAAGTTCGGCAAAGGTCTCGTATGTACCCTGTACGATTCCTTGAGATCCAATATATATCCAGCTGCCTGCTGTCATCTGCCCATACATCATCAATCCCTTTTTATCAAGTTCATGGAATGTTTCCCAGTTCGCGTAAGCCGGGACGATATTTGAATTTGCAAGCAGGACACGAGGTGCATCCGCATGAGTTTTAAAAATTGCCACCGGTTTCCCTGATTGGACAAGTAACGTTTCATCTTTTTCCAGCTCTTTTAGTGATTTGACGATTGCATCAAAGCACTCCCAGTTACGGGCAGCTTTCCCAATCCCTCCGTATACAACCAAATCTTCAGGACGTTCAGCGACTTCAGGATCCAAATTATT
The DNA here is from genome assembly GCF_030817135.1 of Peribacillus sp. V2I11. Taxonomy (NCBI): domain Bacteria; kingdom Bacillati; phylum Bacillota; class Bacilli; order Caryophanales; family Bacillaceae; genus Peribacillus; species Peribacillus sp. V2I11. Next base: position 73,149 of record NZ_JAUSYW010000001.1, read on the forward strand.
CATAAGCATTCTAAGCACGGCCTCTTGTTGCCACCCTTTAGTATGCAATTCTGTTCCAGTATAACGGATAACCTTGTTTGTAATCGTGTTCATTTTCATTTCCCCCTTGTTTTTGTTATATTTTCATTCTATAAGAAAAATTCAGAATAATTCATTATAATTTAATGATAATTTTATAATTTATTTCAATCTTTTGTAGTTAACTTTATTTTTTTATGAATAATTTCACGAATTACATTGTTATGAAATAAATAAAAAAGGACGATTCATTTATTGAATCGTCCTTTTTTATAATCCAGACCGATATGCTGATGGTGTACAAGCTTCAAGCAGTTTGAATTTGGCATTGAAATAAGTTTGATGTGAATACCCGGCCAAATGAGAGATTTCCTCCAATGATAAATCCGTTTCCTTTAATAAACGTTTAGCTTCCCTAATTCGAACTTGATGAAGCGTATTTCGAAAAGACTCGCCGGATTCAGCCGCAAAACGACGGCTGAGTGTGCTTTTATTGATACGCAGAGTATCTGCACAACTCGCTAGATTCCACTGGGCGTCCCAATAGTTGGACTCGATCAGCTCTCTTGCTTTTTCACTAAGTGTGCGTGCCCCTTCCTGTAATTGTCCATGATCCTGCAGAAGCATATGGGTGGTGAACGCATGCAGCTCTTTTACTATTTGATGAATGACAGGTTTATGTACAATTTGCTGAAATACATCATAGTATATTGCTTCTAGAGAAGCATTTTGCAAGTTGTATGATTTCATATGCCTACGAATCTGCGCGAGTACGCTTGTAAGGCGGATACGAACGATTTCCGGGTCGGGGTATGGTCGTTCAAAAGTAAGGAATTCACGTTCAATCCAGTTCCTGATGGCTTTCGCATCCCGCCTTTCGAGCATTTCTATCCAAAGTCTTTGTTCAAGAGGAGTGAGGAATGGGTCCATCTCTTGAGGCGATGTCTGTTGACTTTCGGCTAAAATGATATCATATCCATCGAAAAAGATTTGTCTCGTAAATTCACGTGTTTGCTGATACATCCTTTTTAAAGACTCATCTGAAGTTGCCGCTTTTATTATGATGGCAAGGGGCTCATCCATTCTTTCTTTCCAGTGAGCAAGGAACGCTTGGTACTCTTCCTTATATACCTCCATTTCCTTTGTTTCCTGTACACATAAAATAAAATCCGATAAAGCGAAGATTTGATTCTTCCCAGTAAAAGAATATCGTTGCAGTTCATCATAAACTAAAGGAAGGGTCTTGTTATCAGGTGTCAAAAAAGCGACCATGGTTATTCGACTTTCATGCCTCCGGTCCGTCAAGAAGAAATCAGGATACCCAATATCCAAAGCATTCTCATCATCCATGGTGTTTGTCGAAAGAAGACCTGGACCATTTCTCAATTGAAAACGTAATTGTTGGATATGTTTTACCAAATCTGCCGAAGAAAAAGGACGGAATAAAACATCTTCAGCACGAAAACGTAAGGCTCGGTAAGCCGTTTGAAAGATTCGCTCAGATGAAATGCCTAACCATCGAATTCCCCTCCGCTTTAACGAAACACCCATCGCCTCACTTTCATCCGTCCAAATATCCATATCCAAAATAACGAATTCCGGTTGCTGATTGCGCATGCCCTTTTCAAATTCTTCAATCGTTTTCCATAAGATCAGTCTAACTCCCGTTAGATGGGACTCCACTATCCAACGAATTCCTTGAGCCTCAATCTCATCTTTTGCCACCAAATGAATTTCCACATCATCACCTCATTTCTGCTGTTATTCCTGTAATGAATAAATATGAAGTCAGCCACTTGAAAAGAAAAGGAATCCCTGGTCTTTTCGAAAGCACTTGTATCTCATCTCCATTCTAATCCCGACGAAAACTACAAACAAGTCTTATTGGGCAGAACCTGCGATTTAGATTAAATTATGACATGCTCAACTGGAATTTTCATTTCATATATATGTACTTCCTATATGAAAATATAAAAAGAAACATCATGGAAACCTTGTGATTTCCAATGATGTTTCTTTTTTAGCCACTTTTAATCTTCCATACATTTAGAACCGTTATAATTGGTTAATATTTACTTCAACTTCTTTTACGACGTTTTCATCTGAAGCACTTGTCAATTTTAATGATAATAAGGTGATGACTCCTAATACAAGTAATCCAGATAAAATAAACATCCCTTGAGTAAATGCAACAGTTCCGAGAATCATTGGTCCTACAAAACCGCCTAAAGCCGCAAATGAATTGACTGTGGCTATTCCCACTGGTGCAGTGGACTCAGTGAAGAAAAATGTCATATAGGCAAAGAAACATCCACTGAACCCGTATAACCCGAAAGATGTAATCGTTAACATAAGAACCATCATAAAGACACTATCCGAAAAGCCGCACCCAATAAATCCGACAACTGCTATCATGAGGCAAACGAGCAAGTGTGATTTATGTTCATTGGTCCGATCTGAATTCCAGCCTACAAACATAATGGCTGGTATACCGACTAACGATGGAATCATCGCTAACCAGCCTATTTCTAAATTGGTTGTTGCATTTTCCGATAAAGATTTTATGATGGTTGGCATCCAGAATGACAATCCATAGATAGATGTGTACCCTGCGAAATAAAAAAGGGCCAACTTCCAGATTTTCGAATCTTTTAGCATATCAAGCTTAGTGACTTTATTTATTTTCGAGCTAACTTTCCTTTCCGCACTCAATTCCCCTTCTAACCAATCACTTTCTTCCTTAGATAACCATTTAGCGTTCGTCGGTCTATTAGTTAAATAGAAAACAACAAAAACACCAATAATAATGGCCGGAATGCCTTCAAGGATGAACATCCATCTCCACCCTGCCATACCCAACCAGGAAATATTGTCAAGAATCCATGTCGACACGGGCGCACCAATCAATCCGCCAATCGGTAGGGCTAAAAGCAAAACCGCTGTTGCCCTTCCTCTTTCGCGGGCCCTGAACCAATAAGTTAAATACAAAATTATACCAGGGAAAAAACCAGCTTCGGCGACACCTAATAAAAAACGGAGAATATATAAATGCATCGTTGTTTGCGCAAAACCTGTTAATATTACCACGAGCCCCCACGAAATCATTATACGGGCAATCCATATCCGAGCTCCCACTTTATGCATGATCATGTTGCTAGGAACTTCAAAAAAGAAATAGCCTATGAAGAAAATACCAGAAAGCAATCCAAAAACTTCAGCGGATAAGGCTAATTCAGCATTCATTTGTAAAGCAGCATAGCCTAAATTGACCCTGTCCAAGTAAGCGATGATATAAAGGATCAAGATAAATGGAAGAATCCGTTTCATCGTTTTACTGATCGTTCTTTTCTCTATTTCACCACTGGAATGATTCATGATTATTTCCTCCCTTTTCATGTTACTATTTCCCAAAAAAGTTTACCGCACATCTCTTTTCCTGCTTCCCGACACTCTGGTTCATTCCTAGGACTCTCAATTTATCCTGATACCACCACCCTCCATTTACATATACTCTGGGCTAAAGAGGAATAAGCCTTTCTACAAGACAGCAACCAATTGTATAGGAATTTTCAGAAAAATCCAACCAACCTTTACACCTAATTCTGCTACTTGAAAAACCTCCTATTTATACTGAATTAGCCTTCCCCATACTTGATCCCAAAACCTTGTAAACGCTTTCCAAATGTGAAAAATGCAATTAAGAAAGCGTTGTGATTATTCATGATCTACGTTAGATTAAATAGACCACCAATCATCTAACTAGACTGTAGTCTGATATTAAACTATATAGGAATATTCTGTCAATTATCATTTGGAGGTTTTTTATGATTGAACCCAGAAAGAAACAGCTTAGGGGAGAAAAGACTCGTGAAAAAATTTTAAAAATATCTTTAAAGCTATTTAGCGAAAAAGGTTATGATAAAGTTACCGTCGATGAAATCGTGAAAAAAAGCGGCACATCAAAAGGGTCATTTTACCAACACTTTTCAGCGAAATCGGACATTTTTTTAGTGAGATTCATAGAAGTCGATGATTACTATCGCGAAGTCTTCCGTTCGTTCCCAGTCGATATGGACGCTACCGAGAAATTGTTTATTTTCATACGCAAATTGATGCGTTTTCTAGAAGAAGAAATGGGCAAAGATTTAATGAAAGTAATTTACAGTTCCGCTTTAGATTCAAAAGAACATACTTACTTTTTAAATTCAAATCGCTCACTCTTCCAAATTATCCGTTCATTAATTGAAGAGGCGAAAGAACAAAACGACATTGGCACTGACCAATCAGTTAACGAAATTTCACAACTTATCACCCAAAGCCTCATGGGAATCATCTATCATTGGGGATTAAATAACTCAGAACAAAGCTTGGAGTCACTATCCATACCGCTCACCAAAACAATCATTAATGGGCTGAAAACTAAGAACTAATACATAAATCAAAAGATTCATTTTCAAAAAATCTGACATTTAATTCAATATTAACCCCAATCTCACTGAATGGTCAGGGTAACTCCATTAATCTATAAAGTTCATACATTTCATATTTCAATTGAGTGTGTCAGACATTTTAAACAAGGAGTCGAAAGCCAGATATCATGAAACGATTTTTCATTATCATCCTATATGCACTATTATTTGGATTATCACTGCAGGCTTTTAATTTCAAGCTTGACCACCCTATTGCTGAAGATATCAGCCGGCTGATGCCAGTAAAAATGAAAGCGATAAGGGCAGAAGATAGTGAAGAAGCAATCAAAAAGGTCGTTTTGGATGCCAAAAAAGACGATGATCCCATTTCCATTGCCGGAATGCAGCATAGCCAAGGAGGTCAGACATTATATCCAAACGGGATCCTGCTCGATATGAAGCAATATGATGAAATACTTGATTTGGATGTAAAAGAAAAACGCATCACGGTCCAAAGCGGAGCAACCTGGGCTGTTCTCCAGGAATATATCAACCCATATGGACTTGCACTGAAGGTCAGTCAATCTCAAAACATTTTTACCATTGGCGGATCTTTGAGCGTTAATGTCCATGGCCGCGATATCCGTCATCATGCCTTGATAGAAACTGTGGAATCTTTTAGATTGCTTAACGCAAAAGGACAAATCCTGACAGTGAGCCGCGAAGAAAATTCGGAGCTCTTCCATTCGGTTATTGGCGGATATGGTTTGTTTGGAGTAATTCTCGATGTAACACTTCACCTTACCGATGACGAACTTTATAAAATTAAAACTAAATCACTCAATTATGATGAATATACGTCGTACTTTAAAAGGGATGTTCTTCAAAACGATGATGTTAAAATGCATCTGGCAAGAATATCGGTTGCTCCTGGCTCCTATTTGGATGAAATGTATGTAACGGATTATTATAGGGCAAATGACCAAACAAGGCTATCTACCTACAATTCTCTCAAACGGGAAACGATCATCGCCGTGCCTAAATTCTTTCTTGGCCTCTCACGTTATAATGACTGGGGTAAAAAAAGGTTTTGGGAAACACAAAAATCTTACACGGCCAATATTGATGGTAACTTGGTTTCGAGAAATAATGTGATGCGGTCGGACTCTGCCTTTATGGATTACAGCAACCCCTCCAAAACCGAGGTGCTGCAAGAATACTTCGTTCCGATTGATCAATTTGCTGATTATATCGATGATTTAAGAAGAACCTTATCTGATGAGAAAGATTTTAATTTATTAAATATTACAATTCGTTATGTGGAACATAATGATGAATCACTCATGTCCTATGCCAAGGATGATATGTTCGCTCTAGTGATGCTCATCAATCAAGGGACAGATAACGAAAGCAAGGAAAATACGGAAAGGGTCATCCGTAACATGATTAATGTGACGCTTGACCATAACGGCAGCTACTATTTGCCCTATTATGGGTATCCAACCAAGACACAATTATTTGTAGCGTATCCGCGTACTGAGGAATTCTTTCGATTAAAGAAGAAATATGATCCTGATAATCGCTTCATGAATCTTTTCTATGAGGAGTATCATTCATGAATTATAAACGTTTTATTTTTTACCAAGGCACTGTTGGTATGGCTGCCAGCATGATTTTCCCTTTTTATATTTTGCTAATCAAAAATGTAGGCACCAGTTATTCGCAATTCGGGTGGGCATATGGAATATTCTCACTGACTGCAGCACTTAGCTATCCTTTAATCGGAAAATTCACTGACAAAGCCGGTGACAAAGCATTTCTCCTTATCTATTCATGGGGGATGGCACTTATCCTTCTTGCCTTTCCTCTCGCATATGAAATTTGGCATGTATATCTCCTGCAAATCATTATGGGAGTACTTGGGGCTGTACAAAAAAACACTGAAAAAACGGTACTTGCAAGATATGTTACGAAGAAAACAGCGGGTGAGGAAATTGGAAATTACCATGTTTGGACATCCATCGGTGCTGCAGCTGCGGTGATTGCAACCGGATATTTAGTCGACTTTTTAACGATCGGCAGCATCTTTTACCTTGCATCCTTATTGTTTGCCTGGAGTGGATTTATTATAATGAAGATGGAGAAAAACGCTTCTCTATCTAATGCAGAATAAATAAATATAAGCATTTATTACTGGTTAGCGCTAATAAATCAATTACCCCTTATAGTAGAAGAAGCATCTGCATGCACCTCAGCAGATGCTTCTTCTACTATATAAATCATTTGCCGATCAAAAACTCAAAAAAAATTTGGTTTCGTTAAATATACGAATTCTGAACTTACTGCGTTTATTAGTACAATTAAAGATAACGGACCAGAGCACATATAATAAAATACTACTTTCTTATCAACTTGGTTATTATTTTTCCGTCTAAAAAAAATAATGACATCATAATTATACCCATTCCAATCAACTGATGAATAGACAACGCTTCATGTAAAAAGAAAAAGCCTAAAATCATTCCGATGACAGGCACTATATAATTACTATATGAAGTAAATAATGCGCCTTCTTGCCGAATCAGCCTATTAAATAATGCATAAACAACACCTGCATGGAAAATGCCTAAAATCGATAAGTAGATAGATTGAGAACGTGCTAAATCCAATTTGAAAGATTGCTCAAACAAAAGGGACATGGGAATGAGCAATGCACTGGCAATCAGTAATACATTTCTCATATGAATAACGGAAGATCCCTCGTTTAATTTCTCCATAAAAATCAATGACAATCCAAAACTCATGGCAGCCAATATCAATAGGATGTTACCCTGAATACTGTTAGAAAGGTCTTGGAATCCTTGTGTTGGCCAGGAAAGGAAGACAATACCTGCAAATCCGAATAGGATACTTGTAATCTCTGGCCTTGTGCTTTTTCTTTTGAAAAATGCTAGTAAAAAGAGGATGGTAAAGACGGGAACCATTCCAATCAGCACCGCTGCGATACTGCTAGGCACCGATTTCTGGCCTTGTGCAATAAACACGAATGGCAGTACAACCTCGAAAAAAGCAATGATTATATACCATTTATAATAATTCCTAGGTACTCTTCGCTCTTCTTTTGATAAAAAAAAACCAATGAAGAGTAAACAGATACCGCCGATACATGATTTGATGGCTGACAAGGTAATAACCCCAACATCTTCTATAACTAATGCAATAAAGAAGAATTGAGATCCCCATATACCACTAATCAAGAGTAACAACACATATTTATTCATTCACTTTACCTCCCTTTTCAGCAATGGATCGGCAATGGTCTTACTAATATGCTTTGATTGAATTCCACCAAAATAATTCGTGCCGATTACCCCAGCAAGAATAATCATTGCACCTATAACATGATAATAATGAATCGATTCATGTAAGAAAATCACCCCTGCTATAATCGTAATCAATGTCGCTAAATTACTAAAAACGCTCATTTTAGATGCTGGTAATATAGATAATGCATAGTTTGATAAAAAAGCAGTAAGCAGTGACGATAATACCCCAAGATATACGATTGAAATGAGGAATCCACTACTTGTGAAGGGTAATAAAAAGCTTCTAATAGATTGGTTGATTATATGGTTGATGATGGCCATACTATTAAAAGTCACAAAACCAAAGAACGTCATCACATAAGTTAACGTAAATAGTGAATATTGCTTTGTTACCTTCCTCGCTACCACATTATAAAGAGCGGCAGCAATCGAGGATAATAAGATCAGGATCGTTCCTTTCAAACTGTGAGCCTCAAGTTGCAAGTCATTCATGACAAAGATAAAGATAACCCCTATCACAGAAAAATAAAGGGAAATTTTCTGACCTTTACCTGCGTATTCTCTCAAAAATAATGAAGCTGATAATAACGTGAAAATTGGTATGGTCGCTTGGATAATACCCGCTTCTGAAGATGAGGTATATACGAGACCAAACACTTGAAATGTAAAGAATAAAATTGGATAAAGGAACACCAACGGAAGAATTTTCAAAGTATCGGCTGCGCTCATTCTCACTGATGTCCTCCGATACAGCTTAAAAATTATCGCGATCAAAAAAGCCATCGTAAATCGATGTGCCAATGTATCTAGCGGACTCGCTTCCATTAATGATATTTTTGTAAAAATAAATGAAAATCCAATAATAAAGGCATATAGTATCGCCGCAATATAGGCTTTTTTATTTTCTGGCATATTGAGTAAATCCTCCTTTTCAACACCCGGCCGGTTGTTAGTATCGTATTAAAAGTTCCACTACGATACAATACAAATAAGAAGCATCTGTAACGGTACAGTTTTTTAGGAGGTATTCATGTTAAAATACGTAGCTTTGTGTAATGAATTAGAATCTCTCATCCAGAATGGACAGCTCAAAGCGGGCTTTAAACTCCCATCGATTCGTCAATTAAGCGAACAACATCAATGTAGTAAAAGTACAGTTTTGAAAGCTCTGCAAGAATTGGAAAAGAGGCATTTAATCTACGCGGTTCCTAAAAGTGGATATTATGTCGTTCAAAAAGAATTTGATGGTAAACGTGAACCAACAGCGGAAATCGACTTTGTTACTTCCGCTCCCGCTTGGCATCAATTTCCGTATCATGACTTTCAACATTGCATCAACAAAGCCATCGATACCTATCAGCAAGAATTGTTTATCTATGGCACTCCAAAAGGACTACCCTCTTTAATAAAAGTGATACAAAAACAATTAGAGCAGTATCAGGTTTTCGCCAAAGAAGAACAGATTTTCATTACTTCAGGCGTGCAACAAGCACTTTCCTTATTATCGTTCATCCCTTTTTCAAATGAACGTACCCATATACTAGTTGAACAGCCTAGTTATCATCTATTTGTGGAGCAATTGAAAGCGTACCAGATTCCCATGCTAGGAATCCGACGAACTGCAGAAGGTATTGATTTAGAGGAATTAGAGCGGATTTTTAGCAGTCAGGAAATTAAATTCTTTTATACGATGCCTCGTTTCCATAATCCGTTAGGGACTTCTTACTCTAAAAAGGACAGAGAAGAGATACTAAAACTTGCTGTAAAGTATGGTGTCTATATTGTAGAAGATGATTATTTAGCAGATTTCGAAGAGAATATGAAGGTAGACCCCATTTTTTCCGGGGATACTCATCAGATGGTCATTTATTTAAAAAGCTTCTCTAAAATAATGTTTCCGGGACTACGCATAGGTGTTGCCGTATTACCTAAACCATTATCGGTCAGCTTCCAACTATATAAAAGAACAGCTGATATTGATAGTTCCATGATTTCACAAGCAGCCTTGGAAATCTACATAAAAAGCGGTATGTTTGAACGCCATAGAAACAAGGTGCGGCTCTCCTATTTAAGACGTGCAAACTTGCTATATGATGCTCTGGAAAAGTACTCTACTCCAGGCTTTTATCGCCCAGCATCCATATGTATGAACGCACATATCGTACTGCCTCATCGTTTAAATAGTGCTCACCTCATCAAAAACTTACAAAATCAACAAGTACTGGTAGAGACTATAGGTCAAAATTATATAGAAGGCTTTCACCAGGAAAAAATATTAAAACTAAACGTGTCCAATACAAATATACAAAAACTTGACCAAGGGATAGCTCTTATTTTTAAAGAACTGAATAAAAAGCAAAATTATTACTTATAAAACTTTTACATAAGGTATAGCACTTACACACAGGGCAATAAACAAAAAATAGTGAAAATATTTTATCTTATTGTAATACCGAAAAAATATGGGCATATGAGCACAAACAAAAAAGAGCCAATTAGAATTGGCTCTCAGACTGTAGACAAACTCGATGAAAATCGAGTTTGTCTATTTTTATGGCTTGTACAATTTGGACGTTGATTTCCACTCCAGGCACTCGCTTTCCGCGGGCGGTCGGGGAGCCTCCTCGGCTTTCGCCTGCGGGGTCTCCCCTAGACGCGCTTTTCCCGCAGGAGTCTCGTACCTTCCGTTCCAATCAACTTTGTCTTACCTTTTAGATAGAACACTTTTGCCTGGAGTCATTTTTGTTTTAAAATAGAAGTATTAAAACTTGAGGTGATGAGGATGCTTTCTAAACATGATTCTATTCAGCGAGATCAACTTAAATGATTACTTTAGATCAACTGGTGCCACCGAACCATTTGGTTCGTAAAATGGAGGCTGCCATTGACTTCACTTTCATTTATGACTTGGTGAAAGATATGTATTCAGAGGTAGGACGCCCAAGTATTGATCCAGTTATTTTAGTTAAACTGACTTTCATTCAATATACCTTCGGTATTCGTTCCATGCGTAAAACGATTGAAGAAGTTGAAACCAATATGGCTTACCGTTGGTTCTTAGGCTATGGTTTCCATGATAAAGTACCTCATTTCTCTACGTTCGGGAAAAATTATGAGCGACGCTTTAAAGATACAGACCTGTTTGAACAGATTTTCTATCGCATTTTAATGACAGCTGCTAATAAAAAGTTAATAAGTGCTGAACACGTTTTCGTGGATTCCACACATGTGAAAGCCAGTGCGAATAAACGGAAATTTGAAAAGAAAATCGTTCGTAAAGAAACACGAGCGTATCAAGGACGTCTTCAAGAAGAAATCAATCAAGATCGTGAAAACCATGGAAAAAAGCCTTTTCCACCAGATAAATTTGATAAAGAAGAGACCAAAGAGATTAAAGAAAGTACAACGGATTCTGAGAGTGGCTACTATGTGAAAGATGAACGAACAAAACAGTTTGCCTATTCATTCCACGCGGCCGCAGACCGCAACGGTTTTGTATTGGGAACGATTGTAACACCTGGAAATACACATGACAGTCAGATCTTAGAGCCACTAGTTGAACAAGTGATTGAGAAAGTTGGAGAACCGGAAGCCGTTGCGCGCAGATGCAGCTTATAAAACACCAGCGATTACAAGCTACCTATTTAACAAAGAAATCATACCGGCTTTACCTTATACACGTCCTCGCACCAAAGAAGGATTTTTCCGCAAACAGGACTATGTATACGATGAACATTTTGATTGTTACCTTTGCCCTTCGGGCGAAACTTTAAAGTACTCAACAACAAATAAAGAGGGCTATCGCGAGTACAAATCGCCAAAACAAATTTGTACAACATGCTCATTTTTATCTCGGTGTACAGAAAGCAAAGACTGTCAAAAAGTGGTGACACGGCATATCTGGCAAACACATGTGGAAGAAGCAGATCATCTGCGTCATCATCAAGATGTAAAACCTATATATGCAAAACGTAAAGAAACGATTGAGCGTGTATTCGCAGATGCAAAAGAAAAGCATGGTATGCGTTGGACTACTTTAAGGGGACTTAAAAAATTGTCGATGCAGGCGATGCTAACTTTCGCTGCCATTAATTTAAAGAAGATGGCCAATTGGACATGGCGAGGTCCAAAAATGGCCTAACATAGTGGGCTCGTAGAGCCCCAATCTCTTAACTTTAGGCGAAAATTCAAAGGGAATTTCAAAAGGGGTTCAGAATTTTTTAATTCCGAACCCCTTTTGTCTACAAACTGAGAGCCAATTAGAATTGGCTCTCAACAAGGTTGCTCTTATCAGTCCTCTTTATTTATAAAATTTTATACGATCCTCAAGTGGTTTGAATTCTTTATCACCCGGTTGAGCTGTTGGATTTCCAAATGGCATTTGCGCTATCAATTTCCAATTACTTGGGACATTCCATTCTTTTTTCACTTCATCATCTATTAGAGGATTATAATGCTGTAAAGTTGCTCCCAATCCTTCAGCTTCAAGTGCAGTCCAAACAACTAATTGATGCATGCCTGATGTTTGTTGTGACCAGATTGGGAAGTTATCGGCATAAGTTGCAAATTGTTCTTGAAGTGATTTCACAACAGACTCATCTTCAAAGAATAATACTGAACCATATCCCGCTTTAAACGAATCCATTTTTTGTTGAGTGCCAGAGAAATCTCCCTCACCAACCGCTTTCCTTAAAGCCTGCGTCGTAATATCCCATAATTTATCATGTGCCGAGCCTGTCAAAACAACCAGGCGGGAAGATTGGGAATTAAAAGCCGATGGCGTATGTTTTACCGCAAATTCAACAATTTCTTTAATTTTCTCTTCCGATACTTGGACCTCTTTATTGATTCCATAATATGAACGTCTCTCTTTAATGGCCGTGTAAAAATCTTTTGTCATGAGTCATTCCTCCAGAGCATTTTTTTATTTCAAATGATTATTCCATTTTTTATTTCTACCTGTTTTAGTATGGGCATAAACCAACTTATCATTCGCTAAAGCTGGTCAATTATTCTTTAATGATTTCCTTGGTGCTTCTTACTGTATCAATGGGACGGACCAACTTTTCGATTTGATCCCTTTTCGGTTCTAAGAACGGTGGTAAAGATAACTTTTCTCCAAGCGTTTCATACGGCTCATCCCCCATAAATCCAGGACCATCCGTGGCAAACTCGAATAAAATTTGCGGCGCCACTCGTACGTAAAGCGACTCAAAAAAGTGACGGTCAACATAACCAGACGTATGAAATTGGAAGCTTTCCATTCGTTTGATCCATTCTTCCAGAACGGAACGGTCTTCAACACGGAAGGCTGTATGGTGAACAGTCCCAAAACCCTGCCGTGCCTGAGGAAGGATCGAATTATGCTCGACAATCACTTGTGCACCATTCCCACCTTCCCCTACTTCAAATAAGTGAAATGATCCTTCCTTGTCTATTTCTTTGAATAATAGGACTTTTTCCATCATTTCTTTAAAGTAATCGAAGTTGGCGATCCGAATGAAAATTGGTCCTAATCCTGTAATAGCGTATTCCAGTGGAATCGGTCCTTTTTGCCAAGGAATCCCAGCTGCAACTCCTTCATTATTTTCATCTGAGATCAATTGATATTGCTGATCATCAAAATCCACAAATGAAATGATCTTTTTACCAAATTGTTCTTGGATTCCTGTATTCCGTACTTCTAAACGGTCGAAGCGCTTAACCCAATACTCCAATGCCGCATCATTCGGTACACGGAAGGATGTTTTTGAAATCTCATTAGTCCCATGCACTCCTTTAGGAATACCAGGAAAATCGAAGAATGTCATGTCAGTACCTGGACCGCCAACATCGTCGGCAAAAAACAGGTGATAGGTTCGGATATCATCTTGGTTAACTGTTTTCTTGACTAAACGCATGCCCAATATATTTGTGAAAAATTCATAATTCTTTTCTGCACTACTAGTTATGGCCGTTACGTGGTGTATACCTTTTAATCCATTCATAAATTATTCCTCCCATTAAAACGATTCAATATTTGGCTGTTCAGCTTTTTCATTAATCCCCTATATTTTTACTTCAAGAATGTTGGCTATTCATTAAAGGGGTTTGGATAAGGTTTTACATACATTTTATTATCTCGAATTAAATTATCTTTACTTAAGGATAATTTATCATGAATACCATTCACTGTCAACAACATTATCTTAAATTAATATATCTCAAAATCAAAATAATTTCCGACAAAAAAACACCACTGACAATTATCCTTTTTATAATAAGAGAAATTAATTCTAAATATTCTACGTAAGAACATCCATTCTAAAGCAAATGCCCTTCTGTATATAAGTTATTGCCTATAGCTATAAATGAGGCAAAGACAATCAGTCACTTTTTCGGGAAAATTGGATCAGAATAAGTACTATCGCACCTGTTCGTATTATAAGGTCGGCCAGAAAATATTTCTGGTTGACCATTTTTTATATCGATATATGATAACCGTAGCCTTGGTAGAACGTCCGCACCTGTGGGACTTGATCCCGTCAACTAAACAGTTCGCCCCCTACTTGTAGAAACATGATTAGGCTGGTTGGGACGTAGATCTCGTATAACAAGCGAAGCTATGATACTGCAAGAAGGAATTGGGGTACCGGTGATTTTATATTAGGCGGAGATAATTTATGAATCCAGTTGTTGGTCTGGATGTGGCAAAATGGGAAAGTCAGGTTCAAGCATTTTTGGATAAAGGTAAACCTTATCCAAAGAGTTTTAAAATAACTCATACTATTGAGGGGCTTTACTTGTAGCGTTTCTTGAGGATGTAAAGAAAGAGTCTGGTCAGAAGCCTTCAGTCGTTTTAGAAGCCACTGGACATCATTATCAAACTCCAGTCGTTCATTACTTGGAAGAACGAGGATATTTATTGATTATCATTATCATTGATTTCATATAAGGCACGAGGATCAAGCTTAAGAAAGGTAAAAACAGATGCCATGGATGCCTATCTTCTCTGTGAGTTGTTTTACTTTTGGCATTGTTTGCTCACAACTTTCCTTATGATAAAAGCTGCCTCATTGACAGCCTCGATCCTATTCCCAGCTTTCCCTCTCGACTAATTCAAGAGGTTGAGTAAATGGGAGAAACTATAAATTCCTATCTAACAAAATCCCCACTTGTTCTGCCACGACTTGAGTTGATTCAGATAATCCATTTGTGAACCACGCTTCTACTATCTCCACGATGGCTGCTCCAAAAAATTTAAGAATTAAATCCTTACTTAATCCTTGATTTTTTCCTTCGGTTACATCTACTTCACCTTCCAACTCCTCGATTACAAATTCTAGGAAATGATTCCGAAAAGCAGGGGCTCCTTTACTCGCTAGCATAGTTGAAAAGAATGAATAATTACGTTCAAAATATTCAAACCAAATCAGATTTCCCTCAACAAAATCCAATTCAGATGCCGATTCGCACAGTTTCCTTAGTTCGTTAATATGTTCTTCAATGAGTTTTTCCAGAAGATCATATTTATCCGTGTAATGGTCATAAATCGTTCTACGACCGACATTTGCCCTGTCGGAAATATCTTGTATCGTAATATGATCAAAACTTTTTTCAGACATCAGTTCAATAAAAGCATTTTTTATTGCTTCTTGAGATTTTGTACTCTTCTATCCACCCTAGACATTGTAGTAATCACCAAGCTTTCTTAAAAGTTATCGCACAATTTTACTCAACTTGTGCAGTAACGCACAAATCACGGCATTTTGATTGTTGCAGTCATCCTCTTTTCATTTTATATTATACACAGATGTACGATAACGCATCAACATGCGATTTACTAAAACATCAAATTTTACTAGCCTCGAAATACTAGAAGAGTTAATTAAATTCAAAGAGGAGGTTTAGTTATGGACCGTATTGAAAAGAGCAAGGAAAAGTTCAACCAGCTATTTGGTGCGGGAGTAACTGCCGCACATGCTATCGATCCTGATTTTCAGGACATTCTGAACCATATCATTTTTGGGGAAGTTTTTTATCAAGGTAATCTGGATGACAAACAGCGTGAGTTGATCACCCTGGTGGTTCTTGTGACGAATCAAACATTGCCCCAACTAAAAGAACATGTTAGTGCAGCTCTAAATGTTGGGCTAACACCTGTAGAAATCAAAGAGGCTGTTTACCAGTGTACTCCATACATTGGATTCCCAAAAACGTTAAATGCTACCAATGAAGTCAATGAAGTTTTCAAAGCAAAAAATATTGCTTTACCAATTGAAAGCCAAAAGACTATAGATGAAGATAATCGATTTCAAAAAGGTCTTGCAACTCAAGTAGAAATTTTTGGAGATGTCATTAAAAAAATGCAAGAGAGTGCCCCGTCAAATCAAAAGCATATTCAGGAACATCTTTCTACTTTTTGCTTCGGAGATTTCTATACCCGTGGCGGACTTGATTTGAAAACACGGGAGTTGTTGACAATCTGTATTGTCAGTGCATTAGGCGGTACTGAAAGTCAAATTAAGGCACATGTGCACGGTAACAAAAATGTGGGCAATGACAAGGAAACATTGATAACCGCCATCACTCACTGTCTCCCATATATGGGCTTTCCGAGAACACTGAACGCATTAGCTTGCGTTAATGAAATTATTCCTGAGAATTAAGAAAGGGTGTTATTAATTATGTCAAATATACAAAATAAAGTTGTCGTTATTACCGGTGCTTCTTCCGGGATTGGAGAATCTACTGCAAAAGAACTGGCATCAAAAGGTGCAAAGTTGGTACTCGCTGCTCGTCGTGAAGACCGTTTAAAGAAATTACATGATGAAATTCAAACCAGTGGCGGACAAGCTATTTATAAAGTGACAGATGTGACTTCTCGCGAGCAAATGGAAGAACTTGCTGCGTTTGCTCTTAAAGAATTTGGAAAGATCGACGTATTAGTCAACAATGCTGGAATCATGCCACAGGCTTTTCTTGCTGAAACTAAAGTGGACGAGTGGGATAAAATGATTGATGTTAACATCAAAGGTGTTTTATATGCCATCGCCTCCATCGTTCCATCTATGAGGGAACGTAAATCCGGTCATGTTATTAATCTTTCTTCGGTAGCCGGGCATAACATCTACCCAGGTGGAACCGTATACTGTGGTACCAAATATGCAGTAAGAACAATCTCAGAAGGTTTACGTCAAGAAGAAGCGATGAGTGGCACCAATATACGTGTGACCAATATTTCTCCTGGGGCTATTAGTAGTGAATTGTTAAAAACGACAACAGACCCAACGATGAAAGAGGGATTGGATGAATTTTACAAAATTGCAATTGATGCTGACCGCATTGCTCACGCAATTACCTTTGCAATTGAACAACCATCTGATGTTGGTATCAATGAAATGATTATTCGCCCGACCGTTCAGGTTGGTTAAACAATGCAATTGACTGCCACGTTTACACACCTTTGAGCAGTTTATCGCTCAAGAGGTTGGGTCATCATTACTAGGGTTCAATTCCACAAGACCTGTCGATCGAGGGGGAGGTTAAAGTAGGATTGCCAGTCTGTGGTTCTAGAGTATAAAAATCGGACAAAGCATTTAAAAATTGGTTAGTACAAATTTTAAAAATATTATTGGAGGAATTAAAATGACAAAACATGAAGAAGTAAAAAATGGCATTATTTTCCCAGTAGGAGAGAAAAATGAAGCATATGCACAATATTTCGTAGGACAAAGTTACCTTAAATCATTGATTGCAGATCCTAAAGTTAATGTTGGGGTTGGGAATGTGACCTTTGAACCAGGGTGCCGGAATAACTGGCATATCCATCGTAATGGATTTCAACTTTTATTAGTGACAGGTGGCGAAGGTTGGTACCAAGAAGAAGGAAAACCTGCTCAATTCTTAAAAGCTGGAGATATTATTGTTACTCATGATGGTGTAAAACACTGGCATGGTGCCGCAAAAGATAGTTGGTTTGAGCATATTGCAATCACTGCAGGTACGCCGGAATGGTTGGAACCTGTTTCTGATGAAGTATATGACCATGCAACAAAATAAATTGTAAAAAAAGAGATCTCTCTTTAACTGCCCCAACTATATAAATTGGGGCAGTTATTATTTTCGGATAAAAATGTAACAAAAGAAATTTTTTCAAATCGCTCTAAATGAAAGTTAGTCTTTAATTTCAATTTTATCCTTCACTATTTGATCGTAGCGACTATCTTTGGAATTTCTAAATTCTCCGTTTGCAAAAGGATGTGTTCATCCCTTAAAACCCTTTACCAGTTATCCTTCCCCACAATATATAACTAGGATAAGTGGGTATTCAAATAGGGAAATAGATTTGAAGATGAGCTGCCTCATTTAATTTCGTTTGTATCATCTGAGGAAGCCTTCGAGTGAACTTTAGGGCGGATATTTCAGAAGGAAAATGCGATTAGTGATAGGAACTAATAATTATTTGAGTGGAGGATTCAACATATGCTTACTTCAATAGCAGCAGAAAAAAATATTAATAATACTATAACTAAAGCTATGACACTTCTATTAGCTATCGCCGGTGGAATATCGGTAGCAAATATATATTATAACCAACCCTTGCTTTCAGAAATAGCAAAAACCTTTCATACAACGTCTAGTTCTGCAGGATTAGTTGCTACGTTTACACAGTTAGGATACGCATTAGGAATATTTATGTTTGCAACCCTAGGAGATATCAAAGAAAAAAAGAAATTGATATTAACGTTAACTGGCTTGGTAACGGTATCCCTTTTAGGTGTTGCTACAGCACAAAATTTACTATGGATGAACCTTGCCAGTTTTGCTGTTGGTTTAACTAGTGTCGTGCCACAAATTATTTCCCCTCTTGCTGCTCAGTTGGCTTCACCCAAAGAAAGAGGAAAGGTAGTAGGGACAGTCGTAAGTGGTCTTTTAATTGGGATTTTATTGTCTAGGACAGTATCTGGATTTGTTGGACAAGTAGCAGGGTGGAGAGCTATGTTTGTTGTTGCCGCTATACTGATGTTCATACTTGGAATAATTATGTATTACAAATTACCAGTTACAAAATCGAACACAATTGATAATTTTACTTATAAAGAATTACTTAAATCAGTTTTAACTATGCCACGCAAGTATCCTAGTTTAATGCTGATTTCAATTTCAGGAGCATTGTTGTTTTGTGCTTTCAGTGGATTTTGGACAACCATGATTTTCTTATTAGGAAATCCGCCATTTTCTATGCAGAGTGATCAAGCTGGGCTATTTGGATTATTAGGTGTAGCTGGTGCACTGGGTGCGAACATTATCGGGCGTTTAAGTGAAACAAAAATTGTCAAATTTATTGGTGTGACATGTATTGGAATCACTCTAATCTCATATTTAATTTTTGGTTTGTTCAGTATGAATATTTTGGGAATGGTAATAGGCGTAATCTTATTAAGCTTAGGTGTTCAAGGTGCACAAGTATTTTACCAAATTAAACTTTTTAGCCTAAGTGATGATGAAAGAAGCAGAATAAACACTGTTTTTGTGGTAAGCAATTTTATCGGAGCAGCTGCAGGATCTACATTAAGTGCTATGGCATGGAACTATTATGGTTGGAACGGAGTATGTATTTTAGGAATAACTGCAGTTCTAATCGCTTTATGGATAAATTCGCGTTTAAAAAGTTAAAATAACATGAAATTTGGTGATAGGGGCGAAAAGTTTGCCCTGTTTTCGGTTGATTTGTATTATGTATTACATCGCAGAATGCAACACGCTGTTCATATGGAAAGACTCTATATTATTTGCCGTATTGGTAACATCATTGGTTGGGAAACATTGAAGATTATTTGGATGAGGAACGAGAAACATTCCTTGTGAAGGCTAAATTTGAGGTTAGTGAGTAACTTTTCATTTTAGTATTACAAAAAAATAATAAGACTTAAAAAGAAACATTTCCCTAGGGGTGAAATTGTAAAATAAAAGTGACGGAATGAATCTAAATGATACAAACTAAAGTGAGGAAACAGCATTGGAAAAAACGTAATTGAAAATGGTACAGCCGTTACCTTAACTGTTGGTAATACGGTTATTTTTTGGGGGGTATAAAGAAATTTTAACTTGATGGGAATGGGGTCCTACCACATGCCCATCAAGCTAAGAAAATAGGTCACCCCCAAAAACGATAAATTGAGCTTATAAGTTACAAGAAAGTAAAAATTCCGTTCTGGGGGCACTACAAAACTTAACTTGATGGCAATGTGACGCTACTTCTTCACAATCTTGAAACTGTTTGTAAATAATTAAGTATAGAAAGGGCTCACTTTCCCATAAAAGCAACCCCTGATGCATAAGGCACAGGGGTTATTGAAAATAGGTTTAAAGCACGATATTTGGATTTATATGAAAACAGTGATTTACGGTCAATATTCCCCTTGATATCAGCACATAATGGGGTGTGAAGTTCACGTGGACGGATCGTCCTGCAATTACGGAAAATTCCTGTTCCATTTCATAGGTATGCCGATGGTTCACAACGTTGTAGGATAAATATTGTTTTGTATTTCGGGTTGATGCAGAGTACGATCTAGCTTATTCCCTGCTCCAACCGTTCCTGACATACCATCTACAACAATTTTATCTAAATCAATGAGCCCTTCCCTCACCATTGGTGCAAGTGCAAGGATTGTAGATGAAGAGAAAAACCCAGGATTTACGACAATTCTCGTACCCTTAATGTCATTTCGATATAGTTCGGTTATTCCATAGACCCGCTTCTGATACCAAATTCCATTGAATATGCGTTTTGCCGTATACCCGTTCCAATCCTCTTTGTTTTTCAATCGAAAGTCAGAACCAAAATCGATCACTTTGTCTACTTGAGTTTTTACGCATATCGAAAAATGTGAAGGAGCTGTAAAAAGGGCGTCTCAGTTATTTTAAGAAAGCATCGAGTTAGTGAGCATTTAATCAATAGAATAATATATAACCTATCGATTATTCCTTTTCTTCAGTCCTATCTATATCGAAAATTTCTTAAATGCCAACACTGCATTATGTCCTCCAAAACCATTAGAAATAGCATAGTTTATTTTCATGTCAACTGCATGGTTTGGAACATAATCTAAATCACACTCTTCATCCGGTATATCATAATTAATAGTTGGAGGAGCTATATCTTCCATGATACTTTTAAGGGTTATAATAGCCTCAATCCCACCTGCTGCTCCAAAAAGGTGCCCAGTCATCGATTTAGTGGAACTTACCTTTAAGTTATAAGCATGAGTACCAAAAACACTTTTAATCGCTTTGGTCTCTGATTTATCTCCTTCAGGAGTACTTGTACCATGTGCATTTATATAATCCACATCAGTCAATCGAATCTTTCCCATATCTAAAGCCAATTTCATTGCATTTGCGGCCCCATTGTAATCAGGGGACGTAATATGATAGGCATCTGTTGTGGAACCATAACCTACGATTTCTCCTTAAATTGTCGCTCCTCTTTCTCTCGCATGTTCTTATTCTTCCAGGAATAAAACACCCGCTCCTTCAGACATTACAAAGCCATCACGCCCTCTGTCAAATGGGCGACTTGCCTTTTCTGGAAAATCATTAAAAGTAGACATTGCTCTCATTCTTAAGAATCCAGCAAAAGCTAGTGGATTAATAGGAGCTTCAGCCCCTCCAGCTAATATACCATCAGAATAACCTTGTCGAATATTTAAAAAAGCCTCCCCAATAGCTTGATTCCCTGTTGCACAAGCAGAAACAGGTGAAAAGCTAGGCCCCTTAAAACCCGTTTTTATAGATATTATTCCTGACGCCATATTACTGATCATCATTGGAACCATAAATGGAGAAACTTTTCTTGGTCCTCTTTCAAGCAAAGCTTTATGATTATCTAATGTAGTATTAATTCCTCCAATACCGGAACCAATATAAATCCCTAATCGCTCCTTATTAACATTTTGTAAACCTAGATTCGCCTGTTCCAAAGCTTGTTGAGCAGCAGCAACAGCATACTGTACGAATAAGTCATATTTCTCCTTTTCTTTTTTATCAATAAATTGCTCTGCGTCAAAGTCGGTAATATAACCTGCAATTTTGGTGCTAATATTGTTATAGTCATCAGATTTAATTTTTTTTAAGCGGGCACTTTGCTCCTTTTTTCAAATACAAAAAAACTCTGTATTCTGCCAAATCGGTCAAATTCAGGGTTTCCCTAACTTGAAAGCTCCCCTTAAGATCCCTTATGTTTTATTACAAATGTGTTTACTAGATTTATTGTCGAATGAGGAGGTGCTTTATGGAGAACGAAAAAAGTTCCCTTTACGATAAATTACCGTTAGAATTATTGGCGGGGTTTTATTATGAAATAAATAAGAACATTGAAAAAGGTATCTTGTCTGATGCTATGTATCAAGAAATTAGATTAATGGAACAAACAGCATTAAGAAGGGGAATCTCACTTGAATACCTAAATGACAAGGGTGCTTTTATAATTGAAGCCGAGAAACCACTAATAGAAACAACCCTGCAACACCAAATAGTAGAATAAGAAGTCCAATGATGTTTCTAGGATGATATGCATGCGTAGCCGTCATAGTATCTAGCGCAGGTGAGGCCAATACCGGGATCAGTATATAAAATAAATCCCCTTTTTTATGCAACAGTTAGGCTTCTTCCGAAGTAGAAAACAGTCAAGTATAAAAATGCTACATAAATTGATAAAAACGAAAAAGCTAATACCTTGAAAGCATCGGCTGATATTCATTTTGGGCACTAAACGTCCTAATTAGGTTTTCCAGCCCCACTCTCTCTCCTGATTTATTCCACCTATTTTTATTCCTCCTTGGAATTAGAGTTAATTAATGTGATTACATAATCGAAGTATACTTAATGAGCTTTTACATTTTTCCCACAGAACACCTCTTTATCCACTCGTTCCGATCTTGGGATTCGTGTAAGGCAAAGAATACCCCTGCAACTAACCCTAGGAAAAGGCGGGGAGCAGAGGCCATTCATTTTTACAAACTAATTTATTCCCCAACTAAAGAATCTACTATTCACGGTATCCAATAAAAAAGCTCTGAAGTTCTGGGAAGAATGAAAAAATTGAAAAAAGAAAGGAAAGAGCATAAGGAAAAACTGAGAGAAAGGCTATTTTTCAGCAGCAAGAATTCCCCAGTGCCATTGGAATTTATATAATGAAAAGGATTGGGAATACTTCCCGATATACAAGAAGTTTTCCTCCCTTATAAATTATCAAAGGTATTTTCAATGGCTAATTCCAATTCTTCTTTTCCATCTCCTATATAACGTTTGGTCATGTTCAAATCTTTATGCCCCATCAATTTTGAAACGGTTTGAAGGTCTATCCCCTTATCGATTAATTTTTGGCAAAACGTATTCCGCAGCTTATGGGGAGTCGCATTATATTTAGTCAGCATATATTGCACTGACCTTGGCGTGATGCGCTGATTCACACTGGATATGAAGATAGCTTCCGTTTCCATATTTAAAAATTCCTTGTATGCCTTGATTTTTTCACTAGCGGTCATGGAGAGTGGAATCTTCCTGTCTATATCACCTTTTGAATCCCGGATGAGGATATATTGCCTTTCTCCCTCTTTTTGAATGTCGCTATGGTTCAAATCACAAAGTTCGGACACCCGGATACCCGTATGAATCATTGTGTATACAATAGCAATATTCCTGAAATGCCCAGAGGCCTCGATTTCTTTGAGGAGAGCAGCTTGCTCAAGCATGTTCAGGGCTTTTGGCGGATCTTCTTTCTTTTCTTTTGCTTTACGATCGATGTTGAGGACGATCTCGGGTTTATCAAGGAACCTGGAAAACATGGTAATGGCTGAATAATGTTTTTCAATCGTTCCTCCACTCTTGTTTGACTGTTCCATATCGTCTAAATAGGTTTGGACGTGGGATTTTTCAATCTCTTCCGCCTCATCCTTAAACCATTGAAGAAGCTGGGAGATAACTCCCACATAGGTTTTAATCGTACCATCGGATTTATTTTGACCCATTAACCATTCCGCAAAAGAATGAAGAATTTGTTTATTGTCCAGGATTTCTTCTTTACTGGTCATTCGAGAAGCCCCCTACCAAAATCATGCTATTAAAAAGCCTTTCCAACGAATGGTGGAATTTATACAAAAAAACCTTAGGAAAATCCTAAGGTTTAGAATGCGTAGATAGGATTTGAACCAGTTTATACAGGTTTATGAATCCTAATTGATGTGATAAACATTGCTTGGCGGCGTCCTACTCTCACAGGGGGAAACCCCCAACTACCATCGGCGCTGAAGAGCTTAACTGCCGTGTTCGGAATGGGAACGGGTGTGACCTCTTCGCTATCGCCACCAAACATATCAGGAACGTTGTTCCTTCAAAACTAGATAATAAGAAGAAGGTATTTCATTTTTTAAAAAGCGTTGGTTAAGTCCTCGATCTATTAGTATCAGTCAGCTCCACATGTCGCCACGCTTCCACCTCTGACCTATCAACCTGATCATCTTTCAGGGATCTTACTAGCTTGCGCCATGGGAAATCTCATCTTGAGGGGGGCTTCATGCTTAGATGCTTTCAGCACTTATCCCGTCCGCACGT
>NZ_JAUSYW010000001.1:102500-2307500 GCF_030817135.1 Peribacillus sp. V2I11
ACTGAATTGAAGTTATCTAGACCTAATTATAAAAAACCTTAATAAATAAAGGAGAGTACATATTAGCCATGTATAATATGTACTCTCCTTTTTTCTTAAACTAACGCACCCGTCATAAAGAATTTATTGTAATTGAAATTTATGCCACTCTTTTTCTGGGATATCTCTGTTGAAATAATTGGTTGGTTTGATTTTATTGCCTACAATTTTAAAGGTTATTATCTCTTCCATATATGGTGAGGTATGTGAACCTTGGAAACTTTGGAGTTAGTATAGTTTCATGGACACATTTTAGTTAAGTCCTTACAATGATTTTTGAGAGGATGTGTCCGTCTTGGAACGTAAGAATACAGGTAAAAAATATAATAATGAATTCAAGAAGACTATTGTAGATCTTTATCACTCGGGTAATTCGGTCAAAGAATTAAGCGGCGAATATGGCGTATCAGAAGTTACCATTTATAAATGGGTTAAGGAATTTACTCCTATCGGTTTAGGGGAAGATTCCATGACCCCAAATGAATTAGCAGCCATACAGAAGGAAAACCTTCGGTTAAAGCAAGAAGTTGAAATCTTAAAAAAGGCTATGGCCATATTCGCGAAAAAGTAACCGAGACAGATCTTTCCGAATTTATTGAGGAACACAAGAAACAATATCCCGTCCAGAAGATGTGTGAAATACTAGAAATCCCAAGAAGCAGCCATTACCAGTCCCTTCAAATAGTGGTATCAAATCGCGAACAAGAAAATAAAGAACTAACGAAGGAAATTCATCTCATTTACCTGGAAAGCAAGGGACGGTATGGGGCTCCAAAGATTCATGAAAGCTTATTAACCAAAGGTTTTTCCCTAAGTCTTAAGCGTGTTCAACGTTTAATGAGCAAGGCTAGAATTCGTTCTATTACTAAGAAAAAATACCGTCCCTACCCATCTAAAGAAAAGGTTATTCAATTGGATAATTTGTTAAAACGAGACTTCACTACTCAAACTATTAATGAGAAATGGGTAGCAGATATTACGTATATCCACACGTTAAAAGACGGATGGTGTTATTTAGCTTCGGTATTAGACCTTCATTCTAAGAAAATAGTAGGGTATTCATTTTCTCGTTCAATGACGACAGAACTGGTCATAAAAGCTTTCAATAACGCACACTTATCACAAAAGCCCTCGGAGGGCTTAGTTCTTCATACGGATCTTGGCTCACAATATACAAGCAGTGAGTTTACTCAACATATCCAAAACCATCATATTAAGCAATCCTTTAGTCAGAAAGGTTGCCCGTACGATAATGCCTGTATAGAATCCCTTCATGCCCTATTAAAAAAGGAAGAAGTCAACCACGTACAATATCTAGACTATCAAACAGCAAAATTAGCAATGTTCCAATTTATTGAAGGTTGGTATAACCGAAAAAGAATTCACAGCAGCTTGGGCTATCAAACCCCACAAGCCATTGAAGATCGAATTAGGAATACAGCTTAAGATTTAACTTTTTAGTGTCCAAAATATTGACTCAAATCCAACTTACTACTTGAACTTTAACGTTAAATATATCAATGTTTTCTTCATCTTGTATTATTTCTAATATTTTCTCATTACCTCTAAACCAATCTGCCCCACTACCAAGCTAATTGGTTCCTGTAATAGCTTAATTAATGTTTTTTCCAACACGTCTTCAGGTATTTTCTGTAGCTTTTGAAGAATTGGGAGCTAAGAATACACTAAAGCATAAAATAATTAATAATAAAAATTTCTTTTTCATATAACTCACCTCAGTATTAGTTTTCCTTTACTAAGGTTATTTTATTTCTCTTGTTCAACTAAATTGCCCCGATTGTTCCATAAAGAAAAAATTTTCCTTTGTCAACGAAGGTATCCAGATTTTTTTAGTTCAGGATACAATCTACTTTTCGTACCTTTTGATTTTTAGTAATAAGTTCTTCACGGTTATATTCCTTTGCAACCTCAATCATTTTTGATATAGATTGAATATGAATTTCGTATTTTGCTATATCCATATCCGAAAGACCGACAGCTAAATCTTTACACGGTTTCCCTCCATTACAGGTTAAACAAGGCGGTTCCTCAGCATGAGGACAATTACCATTCAACCTTGCTCTACAGGAACCATATGGGTAATCAACGTCTGTCAGCTTTTGATCTCTCCACAACATATCAAGTACATCTTCTGGAACTTCTTCCTTTTCGGATATTTCATACATCCTTCCGTTTAAGTCAAATGAAAAAACACCCTTATTTACAGCATTTTCGAAAGCTTCTCTTTTAGTTTCGTCTAACAAACGAGCATATCTCATTGTCATTTCGGCTGATGCGTGTGCCAGAAGCCCTTGGACAGTGAGAATATCTGTTCCACTGTTTAGCATCTTTACTGCATATGTATGACGGAATTGATGATTTGTAAATTTGAATAAATCACCATTCTCATCCACAATATTCTTTGCTCTTGCTAATATATTTAATTGTTCAGCAACCTAGTATTGGTAATAGGGTTTTCCTTTTCTAGAACCGCGATATCTAACAAAAATATAACCATTGGGGTTATTATCCTGATTGCTTTTAAGTTTAGATTGTTCTATTAGCACCGCCAACATATGCGCTAATTCATCATCAATAGGAATAGAATGCCCTTTAACGTAGGTTTTCTCAATATCTGTAACTAATGAATATTTTCCTTTTAATTTTACTAAACAATCTTGCGTTAGAGAAAGTGTATCTGAAATTCTTAATCCAGTTTTAAAGGCTGTCCAAATGATCGGCTGAACATCGCTGTGTAAGTCGTTTATATTCTGGAACAATTGCTCAAGAACATAATTTGGAATATATTCTACTTGTTCATGAGAGATTTTCTTTATCTTCGGTTTATCTTCCCGGAATATGAGTGTACTAACGCTATTTATAGGAGCGATATCGTACTGATACATTTGAATGTCACTAAGAAACTTTGAAACGAAATTAACAGCTTGTTTGATATGCTTTTCTGGATTGGTTAACAACACTGGTAGCATAATCATTCATAAATTCTAAATACTTAATAATATGTTTTCGTTTCAAGTGTTTAAAATCATCCCACTCAGGCTCTATCATATTGATGAAATTTGCGAATCTTCGTATATACCTTAGATAATCCAAAGCAGTGGAGACAGTAAAATTATTTCTACTAAGCAATCTTAGTTTGCAGTATTCTTTAAAGGCATTTCTTATCGTTACGTTTTTTATCACACTAAAATCCAAGTAATAGTTAGCCTTAGATTCATTGTATAGTAATCCATATTTAGTCTTTAAGTTTCTTATATCCCATTTGTCTTTTTCCCATTCTTCACGCATATCTGAATATCGTAAAAGATCCTCGTACATCATACTAAAAAAGTTGGCTATTGGAGTATTTTGTTCGTAAGTCATCCCGGTATCTTTTTGAGTTATGATACGTCTTGTACGTATCCCACTATTATTCAAATAGTTTATCCATTGTAGACTTGTTCTTTCTTTTTTTAAGTCTAGTAGTGATGTTATTTTGGGATATTTATCATTGACGAAATTTGCTAACCGCCTAACCATTGGAGCCCCTTTGGAGAAAAATGTTGTAAGTCTCCAATTGTCAGTTAAATAGTTTCTTAAAAAAGACGAACTTGAGTTCAAGAATAAGGTTTGAATTAAAAACTATTAATGTGTTTCAATACGAAAGCCCCCAGGAAAAAACAAATGCTTTACGTGAGGGCTATTTCGTTTTGGTTTCTTATTTTACGTGATGCAATTCCGCTTGTTTTCCGGATGAAGAATTTGTGCCATCATTTTCTTTTGACTTCTTAGAAGAAAGATAAACTCCTGCGAAAATAATCAGCAGGCCAATAATTACATTAGGATTAATCGCTTCTCCAAGCAGGACATAGCCCCAAACCATAGCGGTTGCAGGAATAAGGTATGTAACCGACGCGGCTAACTCTGGGCTGCCATTTTTATTGATGTAGAAATAGATCAGCTGGCCGAGCCCAGAGCCAAAGCACCCAAGACCGACTATGGCGAAAATCGTCAGCGGTTCCATCAACAGCACTGGCTTAATCGGCTCTGTTATTAGCATCCCGATCAAACCGATAACGGCACCCGTGAGCAGCGTAAACGTCGTAATGACCAATATGCTGGTACTGGAAAGAAATCTTTTCGTAAAATGACCGGCAAAACCATAACAGATGGACGCTAGCAGCATTGTCCCAATCCCGATGAATTCCTTTCCGAAAAGCTGACCGATTTGAAAATCCATCAATACTAGAATTCCGAAAAAACCAATTAGAATGCCCATCCATTGTCGGGCGGTCAGAACGTATGAAAAAATGATAAATCCGATGATCCCCGTCCAGATGGGAGTGGTTGCATTTAGAATCGATGCCGTGCTGCTGTTAATCTCCGTTTCACTTAAAGGTATTAATCCCCATGCTAATCCGCAATTGAAGATTCCGACAACGACCAGTGCTTTCCACGGCAATTTCCAGTTGATCCCCCTGCGCTTCCACCATAAAATGGGAAGCAGAACAACAGCACCCGCAAAACAGCGGAGAAAAACAATGCCCCAAATGCCCGCTGGCGGGAGCATCCACTTCATAAAAACAAATGATAAACCCCATATCAAACTAAGGCCGATTAAAGCCCCGTATAATCGAAGCATGATGTTCCCCCTTCCTACTTTCTTATTATGACAAACATTGTTATGGATTTCATATAAAATCTTGCTATATAAGATGAACTTGAAATTTTTTTCTGCCAAAATCGAACTCGAAACAACACATTATAAAGGCAAGACAAAGATGTCTTAAAAACTAAAGAGGCTTGAGTTCATCAAAGAAGGCAAGCCAGTGTGCAGGCTTGCCTTCATCTGAAAAATGAAGTAAAAAACTCAGCTTGTTATTTCGTTTCTTCCGCCTAACGCCCGTTTAAATTCCGTGCTGAAGTTTGGGATAATACCTTTCAATTCTAATTTCCTCTTATACCCAAAAGCTAATTCGATAGACTGGATTAATGATATTGATATAGTCATAAGTACGTTTTATCTGCTCAAATATTTAAGTTTGTCGCCTAATAAACCAAGTGATTACTATTTTTTTACATTGGCATCAGAATTGACCATTATTTTCATATTAGCGATGGCTACAGTTTCTCCGTTTTGTTTTTTTATTTCTTGGATGACTGTTACAACACCTTGATAGCCTTTTTCAAAAAGGTCAATCACCTTTAATTCTACATGTATCGTGTCCCCAATAAAGGTAGGGGTTGTAAATCGAACTTTCTCCAAACCATAAAATGCAACGACGATTCCTGGTTCAAATTGAAATAAGCCGGTTGCAGCCGAAAGTATAAGCATTCCGTGTGCTATCCTTTGCTTAAATTGTGTATTTGCTGCATACTCCTTATCAGTATAGAGGGGAAACCAGTCACCGCTAAATGCAGAAAACATTACTAGATCTGCTTCGGTTATAGTACGTCCTTTCGACACCCATGTTTCTCCAATTTCATATTGATGGAAATATTTATTAAACATTATTCCACTCCCCTTTTATTTGGGTTTGAATTGGAAAATTCAGATATTAAATACTATAGACTATATAATTTAGTGATAGTTTTTAAAATCAACACCTATAAAAAATATTTTTCGAAGACGTACTATTCGATGTAAATAGCGTTTAAAGCTATAAATCGAAATGCATTTTCCAATGCTCACCGGCAAATATTTAAACGATGGCAAACAAGCTGAATATACCAATTACAAAGAATACAGCAAGTGTCTTTATAATGGTAATAACAAAAATGTCTTTATATGCCTGGCGATGTGTGAGTCCAGTAACAGCCAGAAGAGTAATTATGGCTCCGTTATGTGGCAAAGTATCAAATCCACCTGCTGACATAGCAATGACACGATGTAAAACTTCCAACGGAATGTCAAAATGAGCAGCTGTTTGTATATACGTATCAGCCATTAGGCTCAGCGTAATGCTCATCCCACCAGATCCTGAACCAGTAATGCCGCACAAAACATTTGTCATGATCGCCCCATTAATTAAAGGATTCGAAAACATTCCAGTAAGATAATCTTGTATCGCAGTAAAGCCGGGTAAAGCAGCAATCACACCCCCAAAACCATATTCGGTTGCCGTATTCATGGTTGCAAGCAATGCCCCACTAATCCCTATATTAATACTCGAATTGAAATTTAATTTGACAGCTTTTAAGTTTAATAACACGGTTGCTATTATTCCGAGAATAAGAGCCACCTCTACAGACCAAACACCAATAACTTTAGACATATCAACATTTCCATAATCTTTTAACCCAATTGTTGCAAAATCAAATCCTTTGGCATACCAAAGAGGAAAAGACTCAGTAAAGAACTTATTCATCACTCCAACTAACACCAACGGAATAAAAGCAAGCCAGTCTTTTCTACTTATAGCTTTTTCAGAATCCATTCCCAACTTATTGGTCGTTTCCATCGATATAGCAGAACTAGCTGCCATTTCTGCTTCAGCAGCTTCCTTATCAATAGCTTTATCCCCAATTCCAAAATACCCTTCACCGTTTCTAGCTGCCTTATGTCGACAATGATTTAAGTATAAAAGGCTCAAGGAAATGATAAATATTGCCCCAATGATTCCTAATGTCGGTGCAGCATAGATGTCAGTTTTAAAGAATCCCGTTGGAATGACATTCTGAATTTGCGGAGAGCCTGGAAGTGAATCCATGGAGAAGGTAAAAGCACTAACTGCAATTGTCGCCGGAATTAAACGCTTTGGAATATTAGCTTCGCGAAACAGCTGAGCAGCAAATGGATAGATGGCAAATACTGCAACAAACAAACTAACTCCGCTATAAGTCAGGATTGAGCCCATTATCACAATGGCTAGAATGGCTTGTTTAGCCCCAATAAAACGGACAATAATTTTAGCTATGCTCTTTGCAACACCGCTTATTTCAACCAATTTCCCAAAAATAGCACCTAGTAGAAAAACCGGGAAATATAATTTAACAAATTCAACCAACTTAACCATAAATATATTAGAGAAGAAAGGTAAAACATGTCCAGGATCCGTTAAAAATACAGCAAACAAAGCGCACAATGGTGCAAAAAGTATAACAGAAAATCCTCGATATGCTAGGAACATAAGTAATCCTAGTGAAATAATAATAATCATTACATCCATATTGATTTCCCCCTTTTTCTCAAAATATATGTTATCATTTGTTGCTGCTTTGAATGCATTGCCCCTAGACTTCTTGGGCATCATAGTTCACTTTTCTAGTGAACATGCAGTAAAGAACTCTAATTAATTTCCTTAATAGATGCATTGATTTTTTAATATAACTTTATCTATTTAGTTCATTAACAAAAATTAGTTACTTCAGAATCTTCTTTTTTCAAAAATTGGACTGGACTTGACTCTGGTTTTGTCATGAGTGATTACTGATCAACAAAGTTTGGCTCTCTTTTATTAATAAAGGCTTCAACGCCTTCCTTAACGTCCTTTGTCTGAAAAACATGGCCAAAATTTTCAGCTTCAATCACGAGTCCATCTTCAAGTGTTTGTTCATAACCGTAATCAATAGAATGCTTTGCAAAAGTTAATGATTGTAAAGAATAATTGCAAATACATTTTGCGATTTCCATTGCTTTTTTTATGGATTCCCCCTTTGGTACGACATGATTAACAAGCCCTATTTGTTTGGCCTCTTCTGCATTCAGTGGCTCACCAGTAAAGATCAATTCTTTTGCTTTTGCTTTACCTATCAGTCTAGGAAGTCTTTGAGTTCCCCCTGCCCCTGGAAACAAACCCAATTTAATTTCAGGAAGCCCAATCCTAATTTGTTCCTCCGCAATTCGAATGTCACAACTTAAGGCAAGTTCACATCCTCCACCTAATGCTAATCCGTTGATTGCAGCAATGGTCGGTCGAGATAGACGTTCAATTTTATTAAGTGGTTCCTGAAGCCAAAGTGATTTCCCCTTTCCTTCTTCGACTCCTTTTCCTATCCATCCTGGAAATTCTTTAATATCTCCACCAGCAACAAAAGCTCTTTCGCCTTCACCTGTAAGGATAATGACCTTAACCTTGTAATCGCTTTCAATTTCATCCACCACTAGATTCAATTGTTCTATAACATCTGCGCTTAATACATTAACAGGTGGATTATCAATAATAATCGTTGCAATATTACCCTGTTTTGACCATGAAACAACTTGATTTTTATTCTTCATCGGTTTTCCTCCTCAACCTTAAGTGTACTTGTGGGTTCCGGATATTCTTGCATTGTTGAAAACATGCATCAGTGGGTAAACCCAGATATCTTGATAGAATCCTTTGTGGTTATGTGCATTTTTAAAACAAATTGAAATAATGCGTTTAAAAAACCTGTACCTTTTTAACCTTTGGGAAATTCCTTATTTATTCCATACCACTAAACTGTTTTCGAAGAATAAACTTTTGAACCTTACCGGATGGGGTACGTGGAATTTCATCAACAAATGTGACCTTTCTAGGTTTTTTGTAGCTAGCAAGATGTTCCTTACAGTAATTAACAACATCTTCTTCCGTAAGTTTGGCTCCTTCTTTTTTAACAATAACAGCACATACAGCCTCAATGTATTTCGGATCAGGAATACCAATTATAGATACTTCCTTCACTTCCTCATGTCGGTATAAGACATCTTCAATTTCCGCTGAGTATATGTTTTCACCACCGCTACGAATCATATCCTTTTTTCTGCCTGCAATTGATAGATACCCATCATGATCGAATTTTCCCATGTCTCCTGTTTTACACCAACCATTCACGAATGTTTCCATTGTGGCATCAGGTTTCCTCCAATAACCCTCAGAAACCGCTGGACTTTTAATAGCGATTTCACCAATTTCACCAACAGGCAAGGGCGTTCCATCCTCATCGATAATATTAATTTCAGTAAGTGGCATCGGCTTTCCAACGGTATGGCCTTTTGTAAAAGCATCCTGTGGTTCAAGCGAAGCCGCAATTGGTTGTCCTTCAGTTAACCCGTAAACTTGAACAACTCCAATTTGGGGAAACCTCTTTTTTAATAGTTCTAATGCCCATGGCATTAGCGGATCACCACCTGTATAAATAGTTTTTAAAGATTTTAGCTGATACTCTTCAATTTCAGGCAAATTCAGCATTTCATAAATCATAAAAGGGAATAGAAAAGCATCGGTCACATTTTCCTGTTCAATAACGGAAAGAATTCTTCCAATCTCGAATTCTTGGCTTTTTGTAATTATTACGCTTCCACCCATCATAAGAATAGGAAGTGCGATATCTTCCATCGCTCCAACATGGTATAGTGGTCCTGTCGTCATCGCAACTTCTCTCCCTGTAAATTTCCATTTCAGCGCTTGTATCGTGGAAAACCAGAAAGTTGTATCATGAGTCCATATCGCACCTTTAGGTCTTCCCGTTGTGCCTGATGTGTACATCAGCATGACCGGATCGTTTAATTTAATGTTATCCACTTTTACCTCATCAACCGAACCACTTTCTAAAACACTCCATGACTCAGACCAACCTGGGATTGAGCCATTTCTATGGGGAAGACAAAAATAACGCTCAACAGAAACATGATTACAAACTGATTCCAGCTGATTGGCTAAGTTGGAATGGAAGCACAATATTTTTGTCTGTGAATCATTTAATGCATACTCAAGCTCAGCACTTGATAGCCTGAAATTAAGTCGAACGGCAATTGCGCCGATTTTCGCAATGGCAAAATATAGACTAAAATATTCGAGACAGTTGTAAAGTAAAATACCGACACGATCCCCTTTTTGAACTCCTAATTCGTAAAGCTTGTTTGCATACGCATTTGATATATGGTGGAGATCCATGTACGTCATTGACTTTCCTACTTCTTCTTTTATTGCTATTTTTCTAGGATTTATATGATTTAAATCATTCGCCACTTTTCTTGTGATAAAACCGACATCCAATGAAATTCCTCCTTTTCAATGTAAGCAGATTCAAAATACAGATATCGAAGCGCTAAATTCAATAATGTTCAAAGTAATTCTTACTAAACAAGGGCCTCTTACATGCCATTAAATTGACCACTCGTCTTTAACGAATCCTTTCCTCCTTTCTTCTAATTTTGAATGCAAGATTCATTCCAAAACGGAACCCCCCTTTACTGACTTACTTTTTTTGATTATCGAGGAATATTCATTTATTTATTTTCTGACTTTTCAGAAAAGAAACAAAAAAAATCAACTGAAGTTAGATCAGTTGATTTTTTTATTCATTGATTTTCATAATTTATATAAAATTTAATCTGTTCTATAGCCTTTTTCCTCTTTTAATGTGAACATATCTACACTAACACGGAAATTAAAATATAAATCCGGGATTTCGGAATGAATTCTGAAATCCCGGATTTATTTTTATTGGTCAGTAATCCGATATTTTTTTATTTTATCGTAAAGGGTAGAATTTCCTATTCCGAGAGCTTCCGCAACCCGTTTTTTATCAAACTTAAACCTCCTTAACGCTCTTTCGATTGCCTTCTTTTCTGTTTCCTCCACAATATCCTTTAAACTTCCTTCTTTCATTTTAACCTTATGACATTTTAGATAATCAGGTAAAGCATCTTTTCCGATTACCTCTTCATTTGATAGGTGAACACCTGCATCAATCACATTCTCTAGTTCTCTGATATTCCCTGGCCAGTTATATTGCTCAATTAATGAAAGCACCTCGGGATGTATAGAGGTTACTCGTTTTCCTATTCGAGCTGTGACTTTTTTTAAAAAATAATCTACAAGTAAAGGGATATCTTCAATTCTATCTCTTAAAGGAGGAACAAATAATTGGACAGCATTAATTCTATAAAATAGGTCTTCACGAAATAGCTTTTCTTCAACCAATTTTTCTAAAGGGCGATTTGTTGCAGCAATCACTCGAACATTTAGTTTTTTTGGATAAAGTGAACCTACAGGCTCAAATTCCTTCTCCTGAAGAACTCTTAATAACTTGACTTGCATTTGCTGAGGCATATCGCCAATTTCGTCAAGGAAAACAGTTCCACCATCAGCAAATTGAAACTTTCCTATTTTACCTCCCTTGTTTGCCCCTGTAAAGGCACCTTCTTCATAACCGAAAAGTTCAGATTCTAACAAGTGTTCCGGAATTGAAGTACAATTTATTTTCACAAGTGGTTTTTCGCTTCTCCCACTTAACTGATGAATGCTATGTGCTATTATTTCCTTGCCTGTACCGCTTTCTCCTCTAATTAGTACAGAGATATCACCTCTAGCAACCCTTTTCACACGTTCTTTTAACTGTTGTATTTCTTGTGAATTTCCAATTAAATTGTGTAAGGAATACTTTACTCCATTTGTAACATCTCTTTCATTTTTGTAAAAATTATGTTTTGTCAGTATCTCCTTAATGTGGCTATTCATTTTGTTCCAGTCATCAAGATCGCGAAATATTATTGTCCCAATCGCACCGACTATTTCCTTATTTTCGATGATAGGAATCCGATTAGCGATAACAAAATCACCACGAAGAAAATGTATATCCGCAATTTCCGATTTACCTATTTGCACGACTAGGTGTAGCCTAGTATTTTCAATTATATTCGTCACATGTTCACCAATCACTGTACTGCGTTCAACATTTAAAAATTCACAATATTTATTGCTAATATATTGAATTTTCGCATGACTATCGACAATTACAATTCCATAATATGTACTTTCAAACACCATATCTAATAGTTTATTATTGGATAATTGTCCAGTATTCATCATTAGTTCTCCTTTACACAAAACACTTAACCATATAATACCATGCATTTTATTCAATATATATTTACGAAGTGAGAATTCCCCAAAAATCACTGCTAAATAAAGTGTTCATTAAAAAGAATTCGGTGGAGTTTTATATACCCTCTCTAGCGTAATCAAACAGATTATTTTTTCACTAAAGATGATTTATTTAGCACAAAAAAAGCCTGGCAACCTTTTTTATAGTTGCTAGACTTAAGTTCATTTTTAAGATCAACCCCAAAATAATCAACAATTTAAACGGATGCGCAAGGTTCGTTCCTCCATGCCGATCATCTAATAGGCAACTAGGTCCCGCAGTGCCTTTTCCACTTTTTCAGGATTCACCATGAAGGATTTCTCTAATGATGGTGAATATGGCATTGCTGGAACATCCGGACCCGCAAGTCTCATGATTGGGGCATCTAGATCGAAGAGGCAGTTTTCTGCAATGATCGCCGATACTTCACTAATGATGCTCCCTTCCTTATTATCTTCAGTAATCAATAGGACTTTTCCTGTTTTAGATGCAGCTTCCATAATGGCTTCTTGATCTAATGGATAAACGGTTCGCAAATCAAGTATATGAACAGATATGCCATCACTGGCCAGCCTTTCAGCTGCCTGAAGCGCAAAATGAACACAAAGGCCGTAAGTAATCACTGTAACGTCTTCGCCTTCTCGTTTTACATCCGCTTTACCTATGGGTAAAACATAATCATCATTGGGCACTTCTTCTTTAATAAGGCGATAAGCTCGTTTATGTTCAAAGAAAAGGACTGGGTCTTCATCACGAATGGCTGCTTTCAATAACCCTTTCACGTCATAGGGTGTAGAGGGCATGACAATTTTAAGTCCCGGTTGATTGGCAAAAATGGCTTCAACGGATTGTGAATGGTATAACGCCCCATGTATACCTCCACCGTATGGAGCTCTGATGACGATAGGGCAATGCCAGTCATTATTGGAGCGATAACGAATTTTTGCAGCTTCTGAAATGATCTGGTTGATTGCAGGCATGATAAAATCAGCGAATTGCATTTCCGCAATCGGCCTCATTCCATACATGGCCGCGCCGATGCCAACTCCTGCGATTGCAGATTCAGCAAGCGGAGCATCAATGACACGCTGTTCACCGAATTGTTCGTATAACCCTGAAGTCGCTTTAAAAACGCCACCTTTTATCCCTACATCCTCACCTAAGACAAATACACGGGAATCACGTTCCATTTCTTCCCGCATCGCCATTATCACGGCATCTATATAAGATATCACTGCCATCGTCTTTCCTCCTTACCTTTCTGCGTAAACGTATTTTGAGAGCGTGTCTTCATTCGCAAATGGTGCATTTTCCGCATAATCCGTCGCTTCGTTCACCACTTCCATTATTTCCTCGTTCAATTGTTTTTCCATTTGATCATCCATGATTCCTGTTGCTTTTAAATAGGCACCAAAAGTAATGATCGAATCTATTTTTTTTGCCTCCGATACTTCATCAGGCGACCTGTATTGACTATCATCATCATCGCTTGAGTGTGGTGTAAGCCTGTATGAAACCGTTTCGATTAAGCTTGGGCCTTCACCGCGCCTTCCTCTCTCTGCAGCTTCTTTCACCACCCGGTATACTTCAATCGGATCATTTCCATCAACCGTCACCCCTGGCATGCCGTAACCAATGGCCCGGTCCGAAACTTTCCCGCAAGCCAATTGCTTTTCAATCGGGACGGAAATGGCATACTGATTATTCTCGCACATCAAGATAACCGGAAGTTTATGTACACCTGCGAAATTTGCTCCTTCATGGAAATCACCTTGGTTTGATGAACCCTCTCCGAATGTAACGAATGAAACAATATCTTTTCCTTCCATTTTTGCAGCGAGTGCAATCCCCACTGCATGTGGCACTTGAGTGGTAACTGGCGAAGATCCCGTCACGATGCGATTCTTTTTTTGCCCAAAATGCCCAGGCATTTGACGCCCGCCTGAATTTGGATCTTCAGCTTTTGCAAAACTTGATAACATCAAATCCCTGGCGGTCATCCCAAACGCAAGCACTACTCCTAGATCCCGATAATAGGGAAGGACATAATCCGTTTCACGATTCAATGCAAACGCAGCACCCACTTGTGCTGCTTCTTGTCCTTGACAAGAAATGACAAATGGAATTTTTCCAGATCTGTTCAACAGCCACATCCGTTCATCCATCCGTCTTGCCAACAACATTATTTTATACATCTCAAGCACCTGCTCATCACTCAGACCTGCCTGTAGATGACGATTTTTATCCATATGTATCATCCCTCCTAATACCTAATAATTAAACATTTCCCCGTTAAAACCAGAATATTTCCCTCATACTGTCACCTTATTTAAAATTTAAGTTTGCGAGACAAACAAACAGAAAATAAGAAAGATAGGTAATTTGTGATACAGAGCCCCATCCTGTTATGTATTTACGGAAGAAAAATTCTTTTATGTATACATGCTCGCCATTTAACACCCGTATATTCTCATTTGCGTTATCATCTAGTATTATTACCTGGTACTAACTCAATATTATCCTAACACTTTTCATATCACATTTTCAAGTTAATTTCGCATTGTAGGGTTTGTTTTCATGCGAAAGCCTTGCCTGACTATAAAACTCATTTCCATGTATACACCAAAGTCTAGATAACCCCGGGGTGTTTATGTTGTTTTTTTGTTGACTAAACGGAAAAATAGCAGTAAATTAAAATGATTCATAAAATTAAATGTTCAATATGGAACAGTTTAAAAGAGAAAGAATGGTGATGTTGAGTGGAGAATGAAAAACAATTAATACGTTCCGTACAACTATTCCGTTCATTTTGGAACGTGCAGAAAAATATAATGCGGTTCGTTCAAAAAACAGCAGCAGAAAATGGGTTAACAGTTCCTCAATATTCCATTTTAATGGCCATTACCCATCACAAGGAAATCACTCAAAAAAAGGTCGGGGAGAAAACATTTCTTCCAAAAAGCACCTTGAGCCAAGCGGTCGATGGTCTCGTTCGATCGGGCATGCTCCATCGCGAGCAAGTGGAGGGCAACCGGCGTGAGATTCAGTTGTCAATCACCGATCAGGGGAAAAATTTATTAAAAACGATTCATTTTCACGAAGGAAGCATTCACCAAGTCTTTCAAACGGCCATTGAAATGCTTTCCGAAGAACAGTTTGAAGAGTTACTGGAAACGCATCTTCAAATTACAAACTTTTTAGAAGCACAAGCAACCGAACAGGGAGAGTGTACAAAATGATAAAAATACTGAAAAATTTATCCGTTTATAAGTGGATTATTTCAGCAGTTATCGGTCTGGTTTTTATTCAATCGATGTCGGACCTCTTTTTGCCTACACTAATGGCTGATATTATTGACAAAGGCGTCGTTCGAGGTGACACTCCTTACATTTGGAAAATCGGTGGTTTGATGCTGTTGGTTTCCGCACTTGGCGCTTGTGCATCCATAATCGCAAGCTACTATTCGTCCAAAGCTGCAATGGGAATGGGACGCGATCTCCGCCTGAGAGTCTTTAATCATGTTGAAAAATTTTCGTTACAAGAATTTGATGAAGTCGGTACGGCGTCATTGATTACAAGGACGACCAATGATATAACACAAGTCCAGCAAGTGGTTATCATGATGCTTCGTATGGTTATCAGTGCGCCTATCATGTTAATCGGCGGAGTGATCATGGCTGTATCCATGGATGCAAAATTATCACTTGTCATAGTTGTCACAATGCCTTTATTGATTGGGTCGATCTTGCTTATTCTATATAAAGGTGTGCCTCTCTTTCAAACGGTGCAAAAACGATTAGACCGGTTGAACCTTGTATTACGAGAAAATTTAACTGGTATTCGCGTCATTCGTGCCTTCAATCGTGAAACACAAGAGAAAGAACGTCTTAAGAAAGCGAATAAAGAATTGACGGATGTCTCGATCAAAGTCAATAAAATCATGGCCTTCATGATGCCTGTAATGATGCTTGTAATGAACTTGACGGTTGTTGGTATCATTTGGTTTGGTGGAGTTCGTATTGATAACGGCGGTATGCAGATCGGGGACTTAATGGCATTTATCCAATATGTTATGCAAATCATGTTCGCTCTCGTTATGGCATCCATGATGTTCGTTATGGTTCCGCGAGCGGCCGTGTCTGCAACAAGGATAAACGAGGTCCTTGACATGAAACCTTCATTCCTAGATGAGGGGACAGAAAAGGCAGATCGTGTACACGGTACACTTGAATTTGAACATGTGACGTTCAGTTACCCAGGGGCAGAAGAACATGCATTATCGGATATTAGTTTTTCTGCAAGTCCTGGTGAAATCACCGCAATAATCGGTGGAACAGGTTCAGGGAAAACGACGCTCGTCAATTTGATCCCTCGCTTCTATGATATTTCGAGTGGAACGATTCGCGTCAATGGTGTTGATATTCGTAAGTCATCACAAGATGAAGTTCGTTCGAAAATTGGCTTTGTACCACAAAAGGCCTTCCTCTTTACAGGTACTATCGCTGAAAACATTCGTTTCGGAAAACAAACAGCCACGCAAGATGAAGTTGAGCATGCGGCTCGGATCGCGCAAGCGGAAGATTTTATCAGCAACATGAAAGGCGGCTATGAGGCAGAAATCGATCAAGGCGGTTCAAACCTATCAGGAGGGCAAAAACAACGGCTTTCGATTGCACGGGCACTAATTCGAAAACCGGATATATATATATTCGATGATAGTTTTTCTGCACTTGACTTCAAGACGGATGCCAACCTTCGCGCAGCCCTGAAAGATGAAACGAAAAATTCGACGGTATTACTCGTTGCACAGCGTGTCAGTACGGTCGTGGACGCTGACCGAATCCTCGTGTTAGACGAAGGCCACATTGTAGGTATGGGAACACACCAAGAGTTGCTTAGTACAAACGACATTTACCGTGAAATCGCCTTATCACAGCTCACAGAGGAGGAAATTGCATGAGTAATCAAAAAAAACCTCAAGGTGGCGGTCAGGTTGGGCATGGTCCTGGTGGCGGTAACATGATGATGATGGGTCAAAAAGCAAAAGATTTTAAAGGAACACTAAAACGTCTATTGACCTATTTAAAACCGCGGCGCAACAAATTGATTTCCGTGTTCTTCGCTGCAATCATGAGTACGATTTTTATGATTGTTGGACCAAAGATCATGGGAAATGCAATTACGGAATTATTCGAAGGAGCTTACGGGAAATTCCAGGGAATACCAGGAGCAGCTATTAACTTTGATAAAATCGGCCAGATCCTTCTACTCCTTGCCGGGCTTTATGCTTTAAGCAGCCTTTTCAACTATGTTCAACAATACATTATGTCAAGTGTTGCACAAGACACGGTATATGATCTTAGAGAAGATGTGAACGAAAAGCTCGAGAAACTTCCACTCAAATATTTTGAAGGCCGGCCAAACGGAGAAACACTTAGCCGAATGACAAATGATATTGATACAATCGGGAGCACCCTTCAGCAAAGCTTAACGCAGTTCATCACATCAATCGTAACGATTTTGGGGATTATCATCATGATGCTTTCGATAAGCCCGTTATTGACATTAATCTCGATAGTCAGCTTACCTTTGTCAATATTTGCAATCCGGCCTATTTTAAAAAGATCCCAAAAATATTTTGCCGATCAACAGAGTAAACTCGGACAATTAAATGGTCACATTGAAGAGATATATACCGGTCATCAAGTCGTTAAAGCATTCGGATATGAAAAAAAGGCGAGTGCCCAGTTTACTGCGGTTAATGAAGAATTGTATAAAGCGGGAAGCAAAGCCCAGTTTATATCGGGTATCATCATGCCCGTGATGTTCTTTATCGGAAATCTGAGCTATGTCCTCATCAGCGTTGTCGGCGGAATATTGGTAACGCAACGTTCGATTTCAATTGGTGACATTCAAGCATTCATCACATATTCAAAGCAGTTCACCCAGCCAATCACACAAACGGCTAACATCGCTAACATTATTCAGTCGACGGTTGCTGCCGCTGAGCGTGTTTTTGAACTACTTGATGAAGAAGAGGAAATGAAAGAACAAACCACAGCAAATATAAAAAGGGCAAATGGTGCTGTCACTTTTGAACATGTGGACTTTGGATATGGGGAAGAAATGTTAATTGAAGATATGAACATCGATGTCTTGCCTGGACAGACGGTCGCTATTGTTGGACCGACTGGTGCTGGTAAAACAACTATGATAAATCTCTTGATGAGATTTTATGAACTCAATGGCGGAAAGATTAATATTGATGGTCTTGATACACGGAATATGTCACGGAATGATCTTCGAAAGAATTTTGGTATGGTACTTCAAGATACCTGGCTCTTTAATGGTACGATTAAAGAAAATATCGCTTATGGCAAAAATGGAGCCACTGATGAAGAAATTTTTACAGCTGCTCGCACGGCACATGCCGACCATTTCATTCGGACACTTCCAGATGGTTATGAAACAATCTTAAACGAAGAAGCTTCGAACATCTCACAAGGCCAAAAGCAGCTTTTGACGATCGCCCGGGCTGTTCTAGCAGATCCACCAATCATGATATTGGATGAAGCGACGTCTAGTGTGGACACTCGGACAGAAGTCTTTATCCAAAAGGCCATGAACCGACTGATGGAAGGACGAACTAGCTTTGTCATTGCCCATCGTCTCTCAACGATTAAGGATGCAGATTTGATTCTTGTTATGGATCAAGGAAAAGTGATAGAGAAGGGAACGCATTCAGACCTTTTAAGGGAGAATGGTTTCTATGCAGAGCTATACAATAGTCAGTTCACTGAAAATGTAGCTGGATAATAAGAAAGAGGCTCAATTTCGAATCGGAATCGAGCCTCTTTTTTATAATGTATCAATACCCCCTTTTATTTCCCTTTTTCACAAATTCCCAATCTACCTCAATGTTTTTTCTGACCCTTTGAAGAAGATGGAACATCGTTTCCGTTTCTTCAAAAGAAAATCCAGATAATGCAACCCTGTCGGTATACTCTCCTTCTTTTTTCAAAAAGGGATAGACCTTTTCACCTTTATCAGTAGCATATAACTTTTTAATCTTTTTGTTATCCTCATCATTTTTCTTTTCGATAAAACCTTGTATTTCTAGTTTTTTAATGGCACGAGCTGCTGTCGTTCGGTCAACCTTTATCATTTCTGCCAACTTTTCCTGGATGATTCCTGGATTTTCACATATTCGAACAAGATACAAATACTGCCCTTTTGTAAGGTCAAATTCTTTAAATTCGATATTACTTATAGAGTCCAATGCCCTTGCTATCATTCCAATTTCACGGAGTATTTCCTTCATTCATAAAGCCCCTGACTTTTTTGTTGTATTTACAACAAAAATTATTTCATTTATACTAAAAAAGGATATACATTTATTATGACTTGTCTAATTAAATAAATCTAGAAAAGGGATGAAGAACATTGGATTCAAAGAGAATAACTACAGAAAATGATTTAAAAATAGCTTTTGATATCCGAAAAGAAGTATTTGTAGAGGAACAAGGTTTCCAATTGGAAAGTGAATTTGATGAATATGATACACTTAATGATCTTTCTGAACACATATTAGTCTATTATAATGAAGAACCAGTTGGAACTGGAAGGTTAAGAGTTGTTGATGTTGTAGGTAAATTGGAGAGAATTTGCATCTTAGAGCCTTACCGTAAATTTGGTCTTGGAAAAATAATAATAAAAACGTTAGAAGAAATTGCAAAGGAAAAGGAATTATCCAAGGTTAAATTACATGGGCAAACACAGGCAGAGGGCTTTTATAAAAAACTCGGCTATCAGACTTCATCCGATGTCTTTATGGAAGATGGCGGTCCACATCTTTTGATGATAAAAGAATTTGTTAATGAATAATTGTGTTAATTGTGAGTAAAACAAATAATTAGCACGAACAAAAAGGCATAGCCCTTTATAACACGAAATGTTATAAAGGGCTTTTATTTTTATTACACAACGGGTGCTTTTTCATGAACAATCGGGTGAAGGGCTTGAGTCTCATCAAGATAAACAAAAGCATCATATCTATCTGACATTACAGAAGGTACATAGTTTCCATATTGTTCATGTTCCGGCCTGTATACAACCCCAATCGCCCGACATGTCCAATTCTACCTTGGAATAGGTGCCGATTTTCATCAGTGAAAATGAGCAACTTATTATACGACCCCGAAAGGTGCATTGCCTCCTCCCAACTTCCATTCATTGCCGGGGGTACTGTTTTTATTTCAAAATCCATGCCCCACTCATCTGCTGCAATTACCGTTCCCCTGTAGGTTCCGAAACCTGTGATAAATACATCTT
The DNA here is from genome assembly GCF_030817135.1 of Peribacillus sp. V2I11. Lineage (NCBI taxonomy): Bacteria > Bacillati > Bacillota > Bacilli > Caryophanales > Bacillaceae > Peribacillus > Peribacillus sp. V2I11. The sequence continues at coordinate 122,706 of NZ_JAUSYW010000001.1, forward strand.
CAGTTGCGTTTTGCTCACGAATGACCTGGCCGACATTAATCATCCCTGAATCTCTCATATCAGTAGCGCTGGCATCGCCAACATGTGTATTATGTTCCCATACAATCGCCTTGCCTTTAGAACCGTAAAAATCCATAATTTCATTAAGTGCATCCACCATATGCATATCTCGAATATTCCATGATTTATCATCATGAACCACCATTGTCCTGTAATAATTTTCTGCATTATACGCTACCAAAGCATTCACTTGAAGGTTCAAATTCACTTCTTCATGATGAGGGTATTTTTCTTTTTTTCGCTGAATAGTTGTCAGTAATTTGGCTACTTCCTCTATACATTCTTCCGAAAAAATGCCTGCAGAAACTGCGTATTCTTCATTATTCCGATTGAATGGCTCAAAACATGTGAACGCCTGTCTGGCAGCTTCGAGGTCAGGTGAATCAATTTGTTTTAAATAATGGATGACTTCATCCATGGATTCCCAGAGACTATAGATATCTATCCCATAAAATCCAACTTTCGTTAGATTTTGTCCAGACTCATTGTATTCTTTCATCCATTCAATCAGGTCGATCATTTCCTCGTTTGCCCACATCCAGGTCGGCCAGCGGTCAAAACTTTTCAGCACATCCTTTGCGGATCCAGTCACTAGGTCATAGCCTTTAACATACCTATTAATTGCCTGGCATGCGGGCCAATCGCCTTCAACGGCTACAAAAGTGAACCCTTTTTCTTGAATCAGTTTTTTTGTTATTTCAACTCGCGCCGTGTAAAACTCGGATGTTCCATGTGATGCCTCACCCAGCAAAACAAATTTTGAATTATTAACTTGTTGAACAAGCTTATCCCAATCTGCTTCACTTGTAAGCTTGACTGATTGTTCGATTATTGACTGAACCAGATTATGATGCACTGTTTTTCCTCCTTGTTCGTTTCCGAACATTATCGTTTGTATTCAGCATTATAAGAATTTGAACCTGCGTGTACTGACAGTAAAGTATCAGCGTATCCTACTAGACGATTTATGAGTTCATCACAAATAGAGTAAACCAGCTGAAAATTTTCTTCCCCAAATAGAACAGGGTCATCCAGAATGACTGTTGTGTTAATGAACATATCTTTGTTTCCATATAGATTGTAGTGCACTATAGCCTTTCCAGCAGCTCCTCCAGTAACCGGATCTTTAAAGCCGGGAATGAAAACAAACCATTCTTCAGCCGTAGCAGACCTGAAGTTTTTTGTGAAAGACATTCGCTCGGTTACCTTCATGATCTTTTTTAACTCTTCAGGATTTACTTCCTTGATCTTGTTCATTCCATTGCCACCCTTAACACCATGTTAATAATCTTCCGTTATATATTTTCCTTATGGGGCTCATCCTATAAATATTATTATGAAATAGTGACCTTTACCGGTAAAAAAGCAAGCCTAAACCCCTAGCTCGGAATTTATGCCTTAAAAATGTCATTATGATGTATGAAACTTAACACAAATGGCTTTTAATAAATGTCATGGAACTACTGCATATAAAAATTATTTTTGGGGTATCAAAAGAGGGAAGATAAATTCCCGGATTGGGTTGGGTTGGACTGGTCTGGAGTGGAGGAGTTGCTCATGGAAAAGATGAATCGGGGAATTTTAACGGCGCTGTCGGCGATCGGCATTGCGCAAGGACTGAAAATTTTAACCCATAATAAGCTGACGGGAAAGTGGGACTTGAAGCAGGCTTTCACAACAGGTGGCATGCCTAGTTCGCACTCTGCTGGTGTGGCCGCACTGGCATCCTATGTGGCAGCGAATAAAGGATGGCTTCATACGGAAACATCGCTGGCGACAGTGTTTGGCGTGATTGTGATGTATGATGCTCAGGGGATACGGCGCCATACAGGCGAAATTGCTAAGCTTGTAAATGATCTTGAAGATAATATGGCGAAATTTTCTGGAGAGTTTCCGAGCTTCGAGTATGTGGAGCGTGAGAAAGAACTGAATGAACTGCTCGGACATCAGCCTGTGGAAGTCAGAGCAGGTGCGCTGCTTGGAGTTGTACTTGGGCTTATTTCGGCGAAATTGGAGGGTGGCAAGCCCTCAAAACCAAACGGCTGAAATCAGTGGACAAGCCTTGATATTCTAGATCTTCTAATAAGATATATTTTGATCATAACAATAGATTATATATGCCTATGTTATTAACATAGACAGACTATCCAATAAAAGTCGTATCTTTGTGTATACTGGGTAGATTTGAAAATGACCTAAGCCTCTTAACTCTCTTAGAAAGGCTTAGGTCATTTCATGTGCCAAATCAATTCTTCCGTGACATTTTCATTGCGAATGAGTACATATCCGATCGGAATAACCCTTTATAATATTCTACTAAGTTACCATCAGAATCAAAAATCATTCGTTCTGTAATCAGCAAGCACATCGTTTCTGTTATACCTAAATGTTCAGCATCTTCTTTAGTTGGAAAGCCACAGGTTATAATTTGTTCCGCTTCACAAAAGTTAATGTTTAGATCACCTTCGAGTGCGTCATACAATACGGTGGTACTTAAATCGAATTTCGTCAATTTTTTTCCTAGGTCCAAAGAATAATAATGCAATTCAATGGCTATGGGGACATCCCCCTGTAACCGTAGCCTCTTTATATGGTATGATTCATCTTCAAAGCCATTTGCATCAGCTATATTTTCAGGTGTCATTACACGGCCATGGTCCAGTAATTCAATCCCCATACTTTTAGTGGTTTCAGTGAAACTAATCATCTTTAGCCATTCCTGTACAGGTTTAAGGGAAACGAACGTTCCCTTTCCATGCCTCTTTTCCAATATCCCCTCACGAACCAGGATGGATACGGCTTCCCTAACAGTACTCCTGCTGACAGAATACATATCCATGAGTTCCCTTTCACTCGGGATTTTGTCTTTATAATAACCTTCCAAAATCTGATCTTCCAATATGGTTTTCAATTGAGCATGTAATGGGATTGGATTTTTAAAGTCTAACTCCATAAAATTTCCTCCAAACAGAAAAAGACATCGTAATGTTCGTATCAGTTCTTATATTGTAAACCAAATAGTTATAATATTCAAACATTCCAGCGTTTATCTTTTCCTTAAATTAGGATTTTTTCATTATTTCACCCCTTCTTTTCCAAAAAGGTTTTCTTCGGATGAATAAAAAAACCTGAATAGATCTATATATTCAGGGCTTAACCATATGCATTCTTCATCACATTTCAGGCATATCTAACTGGAAAACAATGGAAAGCTTATATATTAAACGATAAAGTACGATATTATGGAAAGCAGCAAAGAGGTAATGGTCATGGCTAAAAGAGGACGCATGGCTTTTGTCCGTAATGCCTGCAGACTAACATTCAGTCCAAGACCGATCATGGCCATTGTCAATATAAATGTAGTCGTTTTGGATATGCCATCCATTACGAGAGGCGATACGGTAATATAAGTTCCAAATACATAACTTCCTAATAGACTCATGATGATAAAACCAACGAGGAACCATGGAAAATCAATTTTGGCATCATTGCCCATTTTCCCGGATGTGCTTTTTTTCATCCAATACATAAAAATGAAACATAAAGGGATTAGTAAAAAGACACGGCCCAATTTTGCGAGGAGTGCAATCGCTAGCGCATCTTCACCAGCCGGTGCTCCTGCCAATGCAACATGGGCGATTTCATGAAGACTGATCCCAGACCAGATTCCATAATCCAAAGCAGATAGCGGAAGGATCGGACGTAAAAGTGTATAAACAATGGAGAAAAGTGTTCCCATTAAAGCGATTATCCCGACGCCTATGGCTGTATCCTCTTCCTTCGCTTTCACGATTGGAGATATTGCCGCAATGGCTGCTGCACCGCATATCCCGGTTCCTACAGCAAGAAGAAGGGAAATGGAAGCATCTGCCTTAAGCCACTTTGCAATCAGGACCATCACGACTATGGCAAATGTTACTGTCCCTATGTCACGTACTAACAGTGGCAGTCCCTGATTGAAAATCACATCGATATTCAATTTCAACCCATATAAAATAATGGCAAAACGCAAAAGTTTTTTTGCGGAAAATTCAATTCCCGTCCGGAATTTTTCTGGATATCCCGCAATTTGACGATAAATCACGGCAATGATGATCGAGCATGCAAGAGGACCGATTCGATTGAATCCTGAAATCTTGGACAGCCCCAAGCCTAAGAGGGCAATAAAAAAGGTGAAAGCGATACCGCTCAGCCACAAAAGCACCTTATTTTGAAGCGGTTTTTGCTGCGCCTGAGGTGTTTCTTCCAGCGGCACATATTTTTCCAATTCCATACATTCCTTCCCCCTTTCCAGATAAACTAAAGCCCAAATTACGTATCATCCCATCCTTTCAATCGTTTGAAAAAAATCGGTTTCTTCTATATTAGTAGGTGAATTCCCTTTGATAAAATACTCGGACTCCTTTAAAAAAGGCAAGCTTGGATTTTGATTACCCCATAATTCAGGAACGGCTAGAGTCTGGGAGCGATGGGACCTTAAGGCACGGATCTTTTTTTGTAAAGTCCCTGCTATATTCACTCTTCTGATACTGCTCAGCCCGTTTTCCTTTAACCATTCATCATAAAAAGAATGCCAAAGGACAAAGTACAGACTATGAACCTTAAAAGCTGGAAATACTGGATCTGGATAAAAATCGGGATCACCGGATTTTAGAAAAGCAAATTCGGCAGCACGGCCAATCGCACAATGATCTGGATGCCCCCCATATTTCTCATGGAATGTTACTAGTGCATTCGGTTGAACCTCACGAATCACCTTTACGATTCTCTCCGTCAATAAATCGAAGCTTTCAAATTCAATCGTTTTATCCCTTACGTTTAAAAATCGCAAGTCTCTGATTCCCAACTCTTCACAAGCTCTTTTTAACTCCTCTACCCTTAGTTCAGGCAATGCCTCCCTTGTTGTAAGAATGGGATTTCCCATGCGCCTGCCCATTTCGCCTTTTGTCGCACATAGTAAAGTTATATGAACACCTTGCTCAGACATTTTGGCAATGGTTCCGCCACACAGGAATGATTCATCATCGGGATGAGCAAGAACCACCAATAACCTTTGTTGTGATTGCATATTTCCTCCTACTTCGGATTCTCCAGTTTTCCCACACTGTGAGACCCAATATGAAAAAATGGACATGGATGTCAAAACGGTTAGACATATCATGCCCATCTTCAATTTCGTCTATAAATATAGCACCCTAAAGCCAATCACCTTTTATGGTTAGCATAATTCATATAAAACGGATTTAACCGTTTCTATGACAAAGCGTAAATCTTCAACGGTCGAAGATAAAGGCGGTGCAATGATCAAAACATTTCCATATCCAGGAACTGTATCACCATTACGGCCGATGATAAGACCCTTTTCCTTGCAAGCCCCTATTATTTTACCCATGAATCCATCGGAAACAGGCGTTTTTGTCTTTTTATCCTCCACTAATTCAATGCCATATAAAAACCCAACTCCCCGAACTTCCCCTACTTTATCCAGGGCTGTCAATTCAAAGAGCTCACTTAAAGTCGAGTCACTAAGTTCAGATACCCGTTGAACGATTTTTTCATCTTCTAAGATTTCAATGTTCTTTAGCGCAACTGCGCAAGATGCAGGGTGGCCTCCATATGTTGACACATGCCTGAAATGATTTAAATTTCCGTTCTCTTTGAATTTCTCATAAATCCTGGAATTCACTGCCGTTGCTCCAAGTGGAAGATAACCACTGGTCAAACCCTTTGCCATTGTAACAATATCGGGTTGAACCCCATCCGAGTGCATGAACCCAAACATTTTTCCGGTTCTCCCAAAACCTGAAACCACTTCATCCACAATTAAAAGAACATCATGCTTCTTACAGATTTCCGAAACCCTCTTTAAGTATTCTTTCGAAGGAATAAGGACCCCGCCACCAGAGATGAATGGTTCAAGAATAACACCTGCTACCGTTTCAGCCCCTTCAAAGTTAATGACCTGATCGATATATTCAGCTGCAAGCAAATCGGAATTTTCAACGTTTTCCCCAAACGGGCTTCGATAACTGTACGGCGGTGGCACATGCAGGAAACCTGGAACCGCCGGATCATATTTCACTCTCCGGTTAGCCTGTGCGGTTGCGCTAAGCGCGCCAAAAGTATTGCCATGATACGCTCTATACCTTGAGATGAATTTGTATTTACCCTGATTCCCATTTTGATAATGATATTGCCTGGCTATTTTAAAAGCTGTCTCATTCGCCTCAGAGCCGCTGTTCGTAAAAAAAGTTGTATAAGAGCCCTTTAAATGTTCACTTATTTTTGCAGATAATTCGATTGCCGGCTTATGGCTTAACGTTAAAGGGAAGTAAGATAAGTTAATCATTTGTTCATAGGCTGCCTGGGCAATCTCTTTTCGTCCGTGACCCAGGTTCAAGCACCATAAACCGGAAACCCCATCTAAATATTTATCACCTTTAGTATCTGTGAACCATGAGCCGGATCCTTCTGTAGCCATCATGGGAGCATCCTTCTCATTATAGCGATGCATCGCATGCCATAAATGGTCTTTATCCATTTGAACAAGGTCCTTCGTTTCAGTTTCCATCTTCACTATTGAAACCCCCTTATTTTTCATTGAATGCAATTAAGTTAAGTTCCCATGCTGTTACAGATCTTTTAGAGCGAATTGGTGATGGTGCGATGACCCAAATAGTTCACCAAGTCATCGCACAAGTCATATCACTCTTTTCACACCATTATTTATCCCAGTTTTTATGATCTAAATGAGAATATTTTTCTAATAATCTAGTAGGCATTTTTAATGCATCTTTTCTAAATGGAGGAGCTAATTGTGTTCCATCCACTTGTATATCAATCACAGTCGGTTTGTTTGATTTTATTGCTTTTTCAATGACAGAACCTAACTCCTCGGGTTTTTCCACTCTTATACCAACAGCACCCATAGATCGGGCAACTTCTGCAAAATCAGGATTTTGGATATCAGCCCCTACAAAACGGTTATTATAAAAATCGACCTGATTCTTTTTCTCTGCGCACCATGCATTATTATTGAAGACACATGCTATAACAGGTATGTTTTCTTCTACGGCCGTACTCACTTCATGTAAGCTCATGCCCCATGCGCCATCTCCAACAATGGCTATAACAGGCGTATTCGGCTCAGCTAATTTGGCACCTAGTGCGGATGGGTAAGCAAATCCCGTATTCCCGAATGTAAGCGCAGCGATATGCCTGCGGCTCTGATTGAATTTCAAGTAAGCGTTTGCAGTTGACGATACATTACCGATATCTGTAGTAACGATGGCATTTTCAGGCAACACTTTAGTCAATTCCAGTAGGGCTCGCCGCGGATTGATCGGGGTTCCATCAATCATCGCAAGTTTCACCAATTCTTCTTCCCATTTTTGTTTTTCATTCGTTACTTCGACTATCCGCCCTTTTTCTTGTTTTAGGTTAGGTTTACCAGCCTTCAAGCGTTTCAAGATTTCACGACTCGCTTCACGGGCATCTCCGATGATCCCGACTTCCACAGGGTGCGTCCTCGCTATTTGCCTTGGGTTAATATCTATTTGGATGATTTGCGCATCTTTAGGGAAATAATCAATGTCATAGCATGGTAACGTTCCAAATACCGATAATCTTGTACCGACCGCCAATATGACGTCCGCTTTCTTAAGTGTATTCATGGCAGCCTTTGAACCCATGTAACCGATTGGGCCGACTGACAATGGGTGATCAGCAGGAAAGGCATCATTATGCATATAGGAGACAGCTACCGGAGCTGTTAAATATTCTGCAATATTCTTAATTTCCTCAATGCCATCTGAATCAACCGTTCCCCTACCGGAAATGATGACAGGATACTCAGCCTCTGCTAAAATTTCAGCCGCTCTATCCAAGGATGCAGAAGATCCGCAGCCCCTTTCATCTACGCGATACTGATGTGGTTGAAGTATTTGATCTTCCACTTCACCATAGAAGTAATCACGGGGGATATCGAATAAAACAGGTCCCCTCTCGGCATAGGCAATCCGAAATGCTGTCCTAAGGCAATCAGCGACCCGGCCTGGGTGTGTCACTCTAACCGTTTCTTTCGTGATTGCCTTGAAGATGGAAACCTGATCACATTCTTGAAAACCATCCCATCCAACTGTTGGTGTACCAGCTGAAGGTGATATGACCACCATAGGAGTATGAGCTTGATTGGCCGCTGCAACAGAGGTGACCATATTCGTCATTCCAGGTCCGTTTTGCCCGATGACAACTCCTGCAACACCAGAGACACGACAATAGGCATCTTCCATATGTGCTGCACTTTGTTCATGGCGGACACCAATGAAACGAATGCCTGCAGTTGGCAATAAATCAAGCATATCCATGAAAGCAGATCCCAGAATTCCCGAGATATGTTTAACTCCCTCGGCCACTAATGTCTCAACGATGGCTTCACTTGGTGTCATTTTAACTTTCGTTCCTCTTAACATTTTTGTTTCGACCATAGCACATTCTCCTTAATTATATTTATTTCTGATAATGACGTTGCAACGTCCGTACCAGTTATAAGATGTATAATACTACCATCAGGTGTAACAGTCAATGAATAAATTGAATATTTTGAATTTATTTAAAATCTCTGACCATCATAATCACTAACCCATGTATTTGAATCTTTTTTAACCAATGAATATATCCTTTTTTTCTGTCAATCTGTAGTTGATCCTATCGATGATCTCCAATAAATCGCCTATTTCATCAATTACGAAATCGGCACCTGCATTCAAAAAACGGTTTTCTGCATATTGCATCCGTTTTTGCAGATCATATGGGTCCATTTCGTTGATTTCTGCTTCTGAAAGGCCGATTTCACTGCCGCCTTTCAATACGGCAACAGTCCACATTCCCGCAGATATGCCTTCTTTGATGTCACTGATCGTATCGCCGACTTTAACGATTTTGCTGAGTGGATACACTTGGAGATTCATCGCCGTCTTAAAGCACATCCAAGGGGCAGGCCTTCCTGTAGGCACATCGGTAGACGCAACGATGGAATCTGGTTGATATCCCCATTTTTTCGCCTCTTCTCTAACAACATCAATCATTTCACGAGTATACCCTGTTGTCGAACCGATTTTTATTCCTTGCTGCCTTAAACGGCCGACTAATTCAATTACGCCTGGTATTGGCTTGGCAGTCTCCTTAAGAACCTTAAAAAGCAAAGCCTCAAAGTCCTTATATAATGATTTTAGATCTCTTTCGTCCGGTTCTTTCCCGAATTTAGCAATCCATAAATTGGAGATTCGTTTCATTTTCAGGAGTTCCATTATATGATCCATTTTCAATAAACCCATAGGTTCCCTTGCTTCCTTAATTGTAATATCTATCCCCCTCATCCTGAATATCTCGACAAATGCTTGGACCGGTGCAAAACAACCATAATCCACCGTAGTTCCTGCCCAATCAAATATCACTGCCTGAACCTCTTTGCATTCTTTTGCACTTTCCAATCTAAGTTCCCCTCCTCATCCTTACCTCCTCCAAAATCACCAAACTTGCTAAACCTGTTAAACCCATAAATCCCCTCCTGGTGATAACGGGTATAAAGAGAATTCATTTTACTTCTTCCAAAAATAACTGTAAATCTTCTTTAGTAGCTTCAGAGAGTCGTTTAATCTTTTCAAGGTCCTTATCCGGATTCCCTGACTCCCCAATTAATGGGTAAAGGTTTTTCTCAATCCTTTCATACCATTCGGGGTATTCATCTTCCACTTGCTTTTCTATCGAATCCCAAGTAGAACTGATCTCTTTTCCCATTTCTTGAATTTGCTCTGAATCCGCCTCCGTACTAATTTCTGATTCCAACCCTTTTATGGATTGAATCACATCGCCGACACCTTTTTTAATAACCTCTGCATTTTGGGTTTCACCCGTATTTGAATCCGGATTTTCATTCATGACTGGACTTTTTTCTTGTCGAGCCTCGTCCGATTCAGCTGAATTGTTGCAGCCTGACAGCAATATGGCTCCAAGGTCAACCCTACTAGTCATTACACGGAAACCATTCAACATAATCCCTCCTTCATGATTTAAAAGACAGATGTCACCAAGCACTTGTTGGCACAACTCTCTTTTTCTATGGGAAATCATATTCTAGCTGATTAGTGATTGAAGAATTTGTCTGAGGAATTCCATAGAAATAAAACGAAGCATTACCTTAAACTAAATCATTGGTATAGAGCCAAAGCTATAACTTTTCAGAATTAGGGGAACCAGAAACAATATTTAATTCATTCTCCATATACTTCGCTTTTTTTCGCCGAATGAAAAAGAATGAACAGATAACGATCAAGCTAAATAGCATGGTAAAGATAAACTGTGGTCGCTGCGAATCGATAAATGCCATTAATATTAACACGGAAACCATGGAAATTATCGTTGCATATGTCAAATATGGGAATAACCACATTTTGATCTTGAAAATTCCGGGATTCTCTTTCTCCATTCTCTTCCTTAATCGCAGATGGGAAACCGCAATGGCCAGATAAACAAGAATTCCGACTCCACCCGATGAATTGACTAAAAAGAAAAAGATTTTATCAGGTGAAACATAACTGAAAATGGTGCTGATAAAGGCAAATAAAGTAGAGCCGACTACAGCTACTATAGGGACACCGTTCTTGCTTACTTTTGAAAATAACTTTGGAGCGTCACCCTTTTGTGCAAGTGAGAATAACATGCGTGAACTCGTATATAATCCCGAATTCAAACAGGAAAGCAATGCAATGAGAATCACTATATTCATGATCAGGGCAGCAGAAGGGATTCCCATCATTTCAAGTGCGGCAACAAATGGACTTTTCAGCAAAGAAGCCGAATTCCAGGGTAATAGCGTCACTAGTATTGCGATGGACCCAATATAGAAAATCAGGATTCGCCAAACCACACTATTCAATGCACTTCTAACTGACTTAACCGGATCACTGGTCTCACCCGCGGCAATAGCTGGAATTTCCACTCCAACAAATGCATGAAAAACAATTGCGACTCCAACAAGCACAGAACTTAGCCCATTTGGAATAAACCCGCCGAAATTCAAAAGATTGGAAGCACCAGGTGGTTTTATCGTTGGAATAACCCCTAATATCACTGCCACACCCAAGCACAAAAATAGTATGATACTGATTATTTTAATGATTGAAAACCAGTATTCGAACTCACCAAACGATTTTACGGAAAAAATATTCGTCAGTTTCAATAGGATAATCAATGATAGACTTATGACCCAAACGGGTACGGAAGGAAGCCAGCTGTGTATGATCGCAGCTCCCGCTGTTGCTTCCAAAGCAATTACGATAACCCAAAAGAACCAATATAACCAACCTGTTGTAAAACCGGCCCATTCACCAATCCCCTCTCTTGCATAAACGGCAAAAGATCCAGTATTGGGATTCACTGTGGCCATTTCCCCAAGCATCCTCATGACTAAAACAACGATCAAGCCTGCCAAAACATATGATAATATCGCCCCGGGGCCCGTTTGACCAATAATGATACCGCTTCCTACGAATAAACCAGCGCCTATGACACCACTCAAAGATATCATCGTTAAATGTCTTTGTTTCAGACCTGGTTTCAGTTCTTCCTGTTGATGTTTCATACCCTCCACCAACTTTCAATATTTTGGGGAATCAACTAAGATAATCGCTACTTGAATGTAAAAACAAGGCTTTTCAGCTGCCTGTCCTTTACACTTTCACAAAGATAGTGGGAACTTGGAAACATGGCATTTTAAAAACAACACAGGAGATGACGCTATTAACTTAAGATTCTATATCACTAGTCCTCCTTCCTTAAGGCTATTTTGAAATTCAAAGCAGATTTAACATCACTACGTCATGATGTTAGTACCACTTTCTATGTGTATAATACACTCTGACTTTTTTAAAGTCAATTTAAAAATCAGAATATTTAGATAACAAAATGGAAATTTTCAAATAAACAAACGGTGTCCATTAAGTCTGCTATTTTATTCATTTTACTTCTTTAAACTTGGAGGTTTCATCCAACACACTTTCCACAGCTGACTTTACGGCCTTCTGCTTCCTATCCAGCATTTTCTTTAAAAGGTATGAAAATAAAAGTGTAAACGCAATTCCCTTAACAATCGATGTATAACCGTAAACAAGAAGGCCCAATATCAGTACGATAAGATTAATAATCCTGATTGTCGCTGCAATATCTATTTTTTCATTTTTATGATGTAAAATTAAGGCGATCACGTCAAAACCAACAGTGGAAGCATTTGCTGTTATACATAAATAATATCCGATCGCTATCAAAATCGACGAAATGATAATCACTAATACAATATTCATATCAAAATTAATATTCAATGAATAAAAAAAATTGAAAAAAACCATATAGCTAAGGGAACTTACAATCGACTTTAAAAAGTACTCTTTCCCTAGAAAAACTAAACAAATGATTAACAGTAATCCTGTTACTAAATTGGCTAGCATGGCAATGTTATAACCCGATAATGCATTCAATAATAACGCCGAGCTAGTTACCCCGCCATTAATAATTTCATTGGGAACGATTAAATAAGCATAGGCAAAGGTCATGGAAATGTTTCCTGCGATAATTTTCAATAAATCCTTCATAAAATCCTCACCATCCCTTTCGATGTTTTGATAATGCTTTCCCCCCTAAATATATATTTATACTTGAACCATACGATCCACATTCATCTCTTACTCCAATTTTTTCGGACCTTTTACCTTTCGATATTTTTGAATGATTTTACGTAGAATGCATTTTTTTGTTCAAGTGATTACAAAATATTCGCTAACCTGAATCCTCTCTCCTTCTAAAAAAATAAAATAAAACATCCCCCTTAAACTTGAGGAGGTTCATGTTTACTATATAACCATTTAGGCATTGCAGATTTTTTTACAACTTATGTAACTTATTATTTCCTAGAAACGTATCCACAACCTTTGATTTATATGAATGAATGAACTAAATTCCCACAGGGTAGTAAAAGGAGATGGCTTTTTATTGCTCGCTTCAATAGACTTGGTTCGACATCAAAAAAACTGACAAAATAGAGAAGAAAACGGTTTAGGTAAGCAGGGAAATGTAAGTGATCACCCTAATTATTTCCATCAAGTATTATTCCGCAATAAAAAAGTTGAGGGGTATGCCCCTCAACTTTTCAGTGTCCCCTTAACTATTTCCCAAGAAATGTTTTTCCTGAAAATTGTCAGTTACCATTTCATGTTATAGGTAATGCTGACTCATCTTTCATAAGCCTTTTACGATAAACCATATTGGACAGCTGTACACTCACTTCATAAAGCACAAGCAAAGGGACGATAACCAAAATGTCCGAAATGATATCTGGAGGTGTAATCAGGATCGAGATGATGACCAGGACGAAATAAGAAATCTTACGAGACTTTTTCAACACTGTTGGATTGATGATTCCTAATCTGGTCAGGAACATGACCACAAGCGGCATTTCGAATAAAATCCCGAAAGGTAAGATCAAATTAATCATGAACCGAAAATACTTTTCCGCGGTGAACATCATCTCGAACTGCCCAGCCGATAGGGAAGTGAGGAAACCCAGCACTATTGGAAATAACACAAAATATCCAAATGAGATACCTGTGATGAATAGAATGAACAGCCCTGGTATGAACCGAAATGTAACTTTTCTCTCTTCCGGTTTCAACGCTGGAGCCACAAAACGCCATAACTGATAGGCTGCCAGCGGAATCGTTGCAGCTATTGCACAAACCGCAGCGATAATCATATATACCCACAGGATCTCACTCGGACCGAGCACGGCAAGCTTTCCTTCTAAATCCTTAATGAGCAGTTCATAAATATCCTGTACGAATATGAAACTCACTATGAAAAAAGCAAGAAAACCTATCAGTGTTTTAATGATTCTGCTTCGAAGTTCCTCCATATGCTCTATAACATGTAAATCCTTACTCTCCACTTTCACTCCTCCTTTTTAGATATTTCCTTACCATATTGAAAATAGCGCTTCCCCTCGAACTCTTCTCATGAAAAGAAGCAGGCGAGTCTTTCCGCCCGCTCTATCCCATTTAATTCATCCCTCTTTTTTAACAGCTCTTAACGCAGCTTTATTCTCGTTTTCATCCTCTTTTTCTGAATCATTCACCAATCCTTTGGTGGCACTTTTGAATTCGGATAATGTCCGGCCAAATGCACGGCCTATTTCCGGCAGCTTGGACGGTCCAAAAATAATCAGTGCAATCACGAGGACGATTACCAGACCGGGTATCCCTATATTTGAAAGCATTCTTATTCACTCCTTTGATATTCTCATTTTTCTTCACAATTTCCTTGTCAAGCATCATTATAGTTCCCTATCAATTAGTGACTTTCCCCCGACTGTTCATTCTTTGTTTTTCATGTGCGCGATTATGGGCACGTGTCCGATCTTCCTCAACTTCGTTCGTTTTTTGTACACCTTCCGTAACCGCTGCTGATGCAACCTTTCTCAGCCCTGATTGATCCTTATCAAAAACAAAGGATGCTCTGGTCGATATATCCGCACTTGGTTCTGTCACGAATGGGACTACACGGTAGTCCGCCTTCCATTGTTCTGGTGTTACTTTGCATCGGACATATCCCCGGTAATCATTAAAGAACTTTATGTGTGGATTCTGACTTAGTATTTTATCCGTATCCGCACGCTTATCCGCACCATTTCCACCGGATGTGATGGAAGTGCCGACAAACTCCACACCGAAAATCTTGGAATTTGGATCATCGAAATCCGACTTTAAATCGGCTGCCCAGCTTGCATGTACATCACCGGTCAACACGACCAGATTTTCCAGGTTGTTTCTTTTGATTACATCAATCAAACGATCGCGTGCAGCCGGGTAACCATCCCAAGAATCCATGCTGAATTTGGGAGCGGTAGGTGTTCCATAATTCCGTTGTGAAAAGAAAATCTGCTGAGGCAGTACATTCCACTTCGTTTTTGATTTTGAAAGATTGTCAGTTAGCCACTGTTCCTGCTCTGGACCTAGTAATGTCCGCTTCGGATCAAGTGACTCAGGCGTTTGCGGTGAACTGACATCGCCGTTTGCCTGATCATCCCGGTATTGACGTGAATCCAATACAAAGAAAGAGGCCAGGTCGCCATAAGTGAAATTTCGGTATAACCGCATATCCGCTCCCTTAGGCAAAGACGATTTACGAAGGGGCATATGCTCATAGTAAGCCTGATAAGCCGCTGCCCTTCTCTTGATGAACGCTTCAACCGATTGCCCTTTTTCCGGGATGACATTTGCATAATTGTTTTCAACTTCATGATCATCCCAAGTCACGACCCATGGGAAAGCTGCGTGTGCCGCTTTTAAATGGGTATCAGAGCGGTATTGTGCGTATCTATTTCGATAATCCCCAAGCGTGATGATCTCCGGACCACTATGTACACGGACATTACCTGTAGAAGCAACATATTCATTTGGGCCATATTCATAGATATAATCGCCAAGGTGAAATACAATATCCAGATCTTCTTTTGCCAAATGTTTATAGGCCGTATAATAACCATGCTCAAATTGCTGGCATGAAACAAACGCGAATGACAAGCTCGAAACACTTGAACCTACTGGCGGAAGTGTTTTCGTTTTCCCAGTCTGACTTACTTCCCCACCACTTTTAAAACGGTAAAAATAGACATTATCAGGTTTTAACCCGCTTACTTCCACATGAACGGAGTGGCCAAGTTCCGGCCTGGCTATTTCCTTGCCTTGCTGGACAATCATTCTGAAATTCTCATCCTTTGCCACTTCCCATTTAACGGAAATGGCTTCTTTTGGCATTCCTCCGCCATTCAACGGATCAGGTGCCAACCTTGTCCATAAAACTACACTATCCGAGAGCGGATCACCTGAAGCTACTCCTAGAGTAAATGGATAATCACTGAATTTCGGGGCAGCATTCACTTCAATCCCGCCCATTGATTGGGCAAGGGCAAGACCTAATGAAAGTCCGGCAAGCTTGCTTGCCCCCTGGATAAAGTTTCGGCGGTCCATATTCTTACCCAATTCGCTCCAATTCTTAATTAAATCATCCATTGCTCTTTCATTATTCATTGATCTTTCCCTCCTATTATTTGAATCTGGTTCAAGTATAGAAGGCCATTTTTAAAGGTGTATGAAGAAGTGTAAATCAATAAATTTCCAATTAGGATTTTTCATGCAGGACTAATGGTCCCCATTGAACACAAAAAGGGATTCGATCCACTCATACATTTACATAGACCTACAAACTTTTACATTTACCGACAGTCTTTCATCCTATTTCTCTTAATGAATCATTTATTTAATCGTTACAAATAACTGGGTTTAAGCTCGAATAGGATGCAGCAATTAATGCTTCATATATATGTGATCATGCTATTTAAAAACCGAAGGATACGATTATCGTTTAATTTTGATTCCCTTTGATCTGCGAATCATTTTCGTACCCTAAACAAGTTGGCTAGTTTTCTGATTTTTCCCAATAATCAGCACTCTTTGCTGATACCGAGTATTTGTTTGTTTCGCTTGACATTAACTTTCTTCAGAGTTGCAATACTCAATTATCATTTTTGGTCAAATTTTGTAAAGAGTTTATCACCATATCAAATTCGAATTAAAATGGGGACAATACAATTCACTCTACTGAACCGCAAAATTTTTATTAATAATCAAACCAATATTCTCCTCTATACGTTTATTTATAGTGAAAGGAGTAAAATTCCGATTTGATTAAAAAAATTTCAAAAGGAAGGTGGTTAAGAAACCAGCATATTAACAGGTATTCGAATCTCCTGTACATCTATCTGGCTTAATGGATGTATTTTAACAATTACAAGAAAAATATTTAACGAGGTGAAGAAATGTTGAAAAAAATGAAGTTTAATATTGTATGGATTATCGCCTTACTATTTATGGCTATTCTACCAAATGTAATTGGTGCTTCTTCTACTAAAGGTAAAATCCAAGTGTCAGAGACAGGCTTTGACAGCCACATCACCAACAATTCCCTTGCCGTAAGCCCGGATGAGCAAATAGCGGTTGTCTCAGATAGCCGTGAACAATCCGTCCTAGTCTACGATCTTACCAAGGGCAAGTTGCGCAAAAAGATCGACGGCTTTGTTTCACCGAGAAATATTGTGTTTATTGATGGAGGCTCAGAGTTTGTCGTCTCAGACAGCACGCTCGGCATGCTTCGTTTTTACAGAACAAAAAACTTCACCTTGAAAGATGAAGTCGTCGTTGGTCCAGGTGCATTCGGGACTGCTGTCAGCCCTGATGGAAAGACATTGTATGTGAACAATCAAGCACACAGTTCCGTCACTGTCGTGGATTTGGAAAAACGAAAGCCGATGGCAGTCGTTACCGGTTTCGCCCAACCAAGACAAGGCATTAAAGTCTCTCCAGATGGAAAATACATCTTTGTCACGAACTTTCAAGGAGATAAAGTAACCGTCGTTGAAGCCGCAACACAGAAAATTATTCGTGAAATATCAGGATTCTCAATGATTCGCGGAATCTCGATCACCGCTGATGGAAGTACATTGTATGCCGCGAACAGCGGACGTAACAGCATTTCTGCAGTTGATACCCTAGACGGCAATATAAAGAGTGAAATCAAAGTGGGGCGTGAGCCATATGGTGCTGCTCTTTCGCCTGATAACAAGCTACTTTTTGCAAGCAATAAAACTGACAATACGATCGACGTAATCAATATCGCCGATCACCACCGTGTAGTTAAAACAATTGACGGTTTCAACGAACCAAGACAAGCAATTGTCTTTAGCCACGACGGGGAACGGGCTTATGTATTAAATCGCGATCTCTCTATTGCGCGTGTGAATGTTAAAACCTTCTCCATCACGGATATAATTCAGGATGAGTCAAAAAAGGACAAGCTTAAAACGCTAAGATCAGACAAAGTAGGGAAATATTTAGCAGACTAAGATGGAATGACACTTTATTATTTCACAAAAGATGATTCTAGCGTCAGTAATTGCAAAGGTCAATGTAGTGAAATTTGGCCGACTTTCCATGCAGATAACATCATCACCACTAGAGGTTTCGACAAAAAAGAGTTTAAAACAATCATAAGAGATGACGGACAAAAGCAAACAACGTATAAAGGGCCTCCACTTTATTACTTTGTGAAAGATAAGCAGGCAGGTGATATAAATGGACAAGGCGTCAATAATGTCTGGTTTGTTTTAGGAAAAAAGGTTTTTGAGGAATAATTAAGTTTAGTTTTGCACAAAAAGATAGAAAACTCAAAAAAAAACATTCATATAATGAACAGAAGAAAAATAGGTTTGTTTTACAAATAATGCTCCTAGGGTATAATAAATGTCACTTTTTTATTCTGGAATTTGCATAGCGGATATTTTCCGTGAAAAACT
Source organism: Peribacillus sp. V2I11 (assembly GCF_030817135.1). Taxonomy (NCBI): domain Bacteria; kingdom Bacillati; phylum Bacillota; class Bacilli; order Caryophanales; family Bacillaceae; genus Peribacillus; species Peribacillus sp. V2I11. The sequence continues at coordinate 141,223 of NZ_JAUSYW010000001.1, forward strand.
ACCGAGAACCCCTTATACAAAAACTGATTATTAATGAAGTACCGTTATACCAAATCGAATAAGCTGTTGCTGTTGAATAAAGATTGTTAATAATAGTTTCTTATTCTTGAATAAAAATCTAAGAAATTCAAAGCCACCTTCTAGGTGGCTTAATAATCACTGTATAGTTCATGCAGAATATTTCTAGTACTTAATCACCTCGTATTTTTTTCTAGTACTGGTGACTAATTTTTCTGTAATATATCTAATGAAAATGATCATCCCTTCTTACCTAATGCTTCTTAGTCTAGTTTTCTACTTTTTATTTTGTTTGTTGGAATTGTGCAGTAGAACAAATTGTTAGGGTCATTTTGATCACATTCTTTCCCCCAATTAAAAAGCATCCAAAATGAATGGATGCCTTTTTTTTCGAATCTTTCTTTTATGTTCTGCATTTAATAACAAACAATCTATCTTTTTTAAGTTTATGAATGGTGTGAGTTTTCAAATATCAACGATTCATTTAAATTGTCATGACAACCTAATATTTCTGCTGTGTTAATGATTTTTTGCTATTTTAGTGACTGAAGTCCTTTCAATTCAGGGACAACATTGCTCATCTCCCTTCCAGTAACCGCTGCAACGAGGTTCTTCGCCGCAAGCATGGCCATATCAAATCGTGTTTGATGAGTAGCTGAACCTATATGCGGCAGGGTAACCACGTTCGGCAGGGCTAAAAGCGGATTGTCAGGCGATACGGGTTCCTGTTCAAATACATCCAAACCAGCTGCAAGGATTTCCTTATTTCGCAGTGCTTCAATGAGGGCCTTTTCGTCCACCGTCTGTCCGCGGGAAGTATTGATAAAGATCGCGGATTTTTTCATCAGTGCGAATTGCTCCCGTCCCATAAGATGCCTCGTCTCCGGAGTATAAGGGACCATTAAAAGAACGAAATCGGATTCCCGTAAAAGGTGCTCTAAAGAGGAATAGCTTGTACTGAGCGTTTCCTCCACTTCGGATTTTCTTCGCCGATTATGATACAAAACTTCCATGTTAAAACCGAATTTGCCTCGTCTTGCAATAGATTCCCCAATCCTCCCCATACCGATGATGCCCAATGTTTTTCCATGAACATCAACGCCAAAGAGGGGTTCATCGCCTTTATTTCCCCACTTTCCATCCTTTACAAGTTTGTCCAGTTCCGGTATACGGCGGGCTGCTGAGAGCATTAAGGCTAAAGCTAAATCGGCCACGGTTTCATCGAGAACATCAGGTGTATTTGTACCGATTATGCTTCTCTTTTTCATTGCCTCTAGATCAAAGTTGTTGTAGCCTACCGAGATATTGCTGACAGCCTTTAGACATGGTGCATGGTCCAGAAGTTCATCATCTATTTTTTCTCCGGTGATGAGAAGTCCCTCCGCATCGGAAATTTGCTTTAACAGCTGGCTTCTGGTAATGGGTTCAGGGCCGTTCCATTTTTCATACTGGCAATACTTCGAAATAAATGCCTCTACCTCGGCCGGTACTGGTCTTGCTATATACACTTTTGGCATCAATTTATGTCCTCCTCGGTTACACTATTCTTGAATAGGATGTTTTACAATAAACCAATAACAAATTGCGGCGCATCCGGCGATTAAACCGCCAGATATAAAGGCAAGAGAGTAAGAGCCAGTTGCATCCACTATCATGCCTGCCACAACAGGGGAAAAGGCTCCACCAAAATAACCGCCAAAATTCTGAATTGCACCTACGGAAGCAACCATAGAGGGAGGGGCAATGTCACCGGCAAGTGCCCACGCGCTGCCTGTAATGGCAGAAATAAAACAAAGAGCAAGGGTCAGTAATATTAAGGTAATGGCGAGCCCTTTGACAAATGGAACTGCACATACAACAATAGCGGCCGAGATGGCACATATACTAATTAAGGCACGCTTTGCTTTAATTGGTGTAGTAATTTCCTTGTCAACCAATTTTTTAGTAAGATATCCTCCGAAAATATTGCCAAAGATTCCGCCAAGCCAAGGAATACCAGCATATATACCCATTTCTTTAAGTGAGACATGATGGACATCAAACAAATAAAGGGGAAGGAAGACAAGGAAAATATTCCAGATCCAAATGGTACAGAAGAAGCCCAGAATCATCCCCCACACGCTTCGATATTTAAATAACGAACCCCATTTTATTTTAGATGATTGAATGCCTTGCTCCACTCCACCACCTTCCGACTTAATGTATTCAAATTCCTCCTTGGAAAGTTTTTGGCTTTTTTCAGGATTTTTATAAAAAATAACAAAACCGATTGCGAAGATGATGCCGATCACACCCGTTATATAAAACAACGCTCTCCACCCAAAAGTCACCATAATGAAAACGAGAAGTGGCGGTGCAATGGCTGGTCCCCATTTGGACGAAGAATCCCAAATTCCAGTTGCCAAGCCTCGTTCCTTTTTAGGGAACCAATACGATGTGATCTTAGCCATCGTAGGAAAACACGGTGCTTCTCCCACTCCAAGTAAAATCCGTGCAGCAATGAATGAACTCATTTTATGAACGGCTCCCGTTAAAATGGTCGCACCACTCCACCAAATAAGCGCGATTGTATACACCTTTTTGGTCCCGAACCGATCGATCAGCCATCCGGAAGGAAGCTGCATTAATGCATAACTCCAAGAAAAAAAGGTTCCCAACAACCCGATTTCGGTCACGCTTAGTCCGAGTTCCTTCATCATTTCGGGAGCTGCAATGGAGAGATTGGCCCGATCAAGATAGTTGATTATTCCCCCAATCAATAACCAGATGACGACGGTCCAGCGAAATTTCCGGCCAATATTTAATGGCTTTTCTTGCTTTGTTTCCATTCTCGCTTCCATACCTTATCCCCCCTTGTTATATAAAACGCCATAATTGGCAGCGCTTCCAAAATAAGAAAAATGCCAGAGTTCACGCTTGGATAATATGTATATACAAGGAGGTTTTTGTTTTATAATATAAAACTCAGTTTTTGTTTTGTGACAAAAAAATAAAAAGATAATTCTGTTTATTCTGTAAAGTATCGTATTATGAGGATTTGTTATTGTCAATCTTTATTCTTATTTTCAGGATTATATACCTAGTAAACGTTTTATGCCAAGTGGGGAAAATTGATAGACCGTTTTTTTGAGTAGTAAAATCAAAACAAACTTTAGCCCACGATCCATTTCCATGTCTAGCTTTGCTACCGGAAGGGCTGAGAGACCATTCGTCTCTCAAAAATCTCGGGCAACGTAAACCGGCGGTTAAGTTTTTTTATTATTTTTCTATAAGAAAAGCTCCTGATACATGTGGGACGGCCATAGACGTACCTGATAAAGCAACATCTAGTTTACTAGATAAGTGGGACATTAATTGTTCGCTTGGCGCTGCTGAATCCACTTTTCTATTGGTATTACTAAATCTTAATGGAAGCCGTGATGGTTAACGGAGCTTCCACTACTTCCTGATAAGCACCCGGAATACTGTTTTCATTTGTTGTGGAGATTCCATCCCTTCGCACATTTTCTACAACTATATTTTTTAACAGTATTTCCAAAAGAGGAATGAAGGGCAGCTCATCGTCCGATCCTCACAGTGACATTGAGTTACTCCTACCTCTTCTCCTTGAGGAACTGTTCATTGAATTTCATAATTTATAGCTGAAACGATTTGTTCGATTGAATCCCCTCCTGAATCAGGTAAGAGAGTTCATGGATGGTATATTTTTTTCTTCCAACGTTGTTTTCTTCTTTTATTCTTTGATTTCCTTTTATTCATTTAAAAAATTCTAAAATAATATCTTATATTAATTTTTTATGATTTCGTAATTCCCCTTATTGCTTTTAAGAAGCTCAAGACAACAACTATGCCTCATATTAAACTATTGATTCGTTAGTTCAATAAGAAAAAGAGCCGTTATAACAGCTCCTTGTCCCCCTCTTTCACCCTTTTGAAACGATAGCGTAATGTTTCTCCTACTTATTTTTTACTCTTTGCATGCGTTTGACCTTATATTGTTCAAAATCCCAATTCTTCAAAAATTCTTTTGCAGAAGTATAGCCTGATTTATAGAGAAAGTAGATTTCATCCTCATTCAGTTCAAAATCCGTGGCGTTGATGCCGCCAGTAGGAATTTGAATCGTGCGTTCAATCGTTTCTTCGTTCATATGTCGTAAATCATGGGCTTGAAGCATCGTTTTAAATATATTTTTGAAAAGGTGGATTGGCGTTGGTATAACCGCACCTATGTTAACTTCATCTTTCACGAAATGGAATCCGAATGTTGGAAAACGAGGATTTTCTGTATCAAATATCCATATTGGGAAGTTACTAAGTAAACCGCCATCTAAAATGTAGGATTTTTTCCGGTCTTTTGATTTCCAAATAACCGGACGGAAGAAAAATGGTAGGGAGGCACTCATCATTACGGCAGTTGAAACTTTTAAATCAGCAGGAGACATCCCATAGCGTTCCAAATCATCTGGCAAGATAAGCATCTGGCCATTCGAAACATCAGAAGCAATTATCTTCAACTTTCCATCTGGAAGATCCGCGAATGTCTTAATCCCTTTTTCTGAAAGAAGAGAATCCACCCATGTCTCCAAATAATCGTTTTTGTAAATCCCAAGGTGAACCATAAGTTCCAAAAAGAAGCCCAAAATGGGTATTCGATTCAGAATTGTCCTGCCTCGAATCTTTGAGTAATTGATTTCACTAAACCGTTCTCTAATTTCATGGCTTTTATAGCCACTAGCCAAAAGAGCAGCTATCACTGCTCCTGCTGATGTCCCAGCAAGTCTTTCCCATTCGACTTTTTCCTCTTCCATTGCTTGAATCGCTCCAATAAAAGCAATTCCCCTGGCCCCCCCACCTTCAAAAACGGCATCTGCTTTCATTTTTTTCCACCTCTCGATAAAAGTTATTATTATTATTAACAATATTTTAAAATAAAGCGAATTTTCAAACTCTTTAATACCAAAAATCAGCCCCGTCAGTTGAAGAATAAAACAGCTTGCCATCCATGATTGGAATTAATGTCGGTTCTATTTTTCTAACAAATTAATTCGCTAACAGTAGCAAGAATCACATGAGTTTAAAAGGTTGTGTTTTTTAATCTGTAACACAAATTCTGAACTGTCATGTTCTTTGACCTTGCCAGCTTTTCAGGTTGTTGCAGAATTAACCGTACTTCTAATCTCTGTTTATGCTTTCCATCCCCGATTGACAATTGGTTACATATCTATCCATTTTTCCTTTTTTATTTTTTATCACCTTTATTATTACTTCATGTCTGTGGATTCCCTACTTGAGAAACCCTTAATCATATACTCTAGCTCTACTGCAATATTATTAAAAGGGGATAGACTCCCTTAACGCAACTTTGATGGTAATCAAACGTAAAAACAGTAGTAGGATAGCATCTATTACCATGGTATGTATAAAACGAGGCATTTGCATGGACAAATTATCAGATTAGGAATCAATCAGCTTTGATAAAGGTATTCTTTAAATCATGTCGAAAAGGATATGTAACAATTGAAGGAGTGAAAAAATGGAAAATAAGCGTGCCATGAAAATGTATGATTACCACGTTTGGGCTAATCAGCAAGTGTTCCAAAACCTAAAACAATTACCGGACGGAGTCTATGGCGACACGATAAAAAGTGTCTTTCCATCCATCAAGGAAGTCCTTGTTCACCTTTACGCAACAGATATTACCTGGTTGGAGATAATGAAAGGAAGCACAATTCAAGATACTTTTAAGAAAGTTGAACAGCGGCGGAAAGAAGTGGACGGAGTCTCAATAAATGAACTTGAATCCTCCTATGATGAACTTGCAAAAGATTATGACAATTTTCTTACTTCTCAGCCTGACCTTGAACGGACCATTGTAACCGAACATCCCAAAATGGGAGTTTGTGAGTTTACACTTGCTGACCTCATCCATCATGTAGTAAATCATGGGACCTATCATCGCGGTAATGTGTCCGCGATGCTCCATCAACAAGGCGAGCGTGGCACACCTACAGATTATGTATTTTACTGTTTAAAATAAGCGGTTTGGCAACCGAAAATATGAAGGAATGTCATTTAGGAGTGGCTGTAAACAAACTAAAACGCCGCTCATTCCAGATGAAAGCCGATGATCCTCTTGCCAAGGAATCATCGGCTTTTATTTTTTGGAATGAAAATCCTAACGTTCGTGGCATGATTATATTCAGGCAGTACCTCTGCCTTCATTATATGTTACATGATCTTTAGAGCTTTACCCGTTGAAGGCGAAGTGCATTTAATACGACTGATACAGAACTGAAGGCCATGGCAGCACCCGCTAACCACGGGGCTAGCAGTCCGATTGCCGCAATTGGTATTCCGATTACATTATAGGCAAAAGCCCAGAATAGGTTTTGTTTGATATTTCTCATCGTTTTCCTGCTCATGAGGATTGCATCTGCAATACTGTTCAAATCCCCCCGGATCAAAGTGATATCGGCAGCTTCCATGGCTACGTCTGTCCCTGTTCCGATAGCCATTCCTATATCGGCTAGTGCCAGCGCGGGAGCATCATTTATCCCATCTCCGACCATTGCCACCCTTTTACCGGCGGCCTGCAGTTTTTTTACTTCTTCCGCTTTCCCTTCAGGAAGGACTTCTGCAATCACATGGTCAATGCTCACTTGATTGCCGATGGAATTTGCTGTCCTTTGATTATCCCCTGTTATCATGATGACCTGGATATCCATCGCTTTTAACCTTTTAATCGCCGTTAGCGAAGAATCTTTTATCGTATCAGCAACCGCAATGAGTCCTGCATATTCACCTTCAATGCTAGCGAGCATTGCGGTCTTCCCTTGCTCTTCAAATGCTTCCATCGCTGTTAGCGCCTTAGTAATATCCACGTTATTTTGCTTCATCAATTTACGCGTTCCGACGAATAACACTTTTTGATCCACTACAGCTCTCACGCCGTATCCAGGAATCGCTTCAAATTCCTCAACCACAGAAAGTGCTATCTGTCTTTCCTGAATTCCTTGAACGATCGATTGTGCAAGAGGGTGTTCAGATTGTTTTTCAGCTGCACCAATTAAAGATAAAAACTGTTCTTCCTCCATTCCATTCTCGATGAGGACATCGGTTAACACTGGTGTACCATTGGTTACCGTTCCCGTTTTATCCAAAATGACTGTATCAATATGGTGGGTGGTTTCCAAGTGTTCCCCGCCTTTAAATAAAATGCCGAATTCGGCGGCTCGCCCTGATCCTGCCATGATGGATGTAGGAGTGGCCAGACCTAAAGCACAAGGACAGGCTATGACAAGCACCGCAATCATCGCTTCAAAAGCTGGTGTGAATTCTCCTGGGTTAACCCAGATCATCCAAACCAGGAAAGTTAAAAGGGCGATTCCTACAACAACGGGAACGAAGACGCCGGAAATTTGGTCAGCAAGACGTTGAATCGGCGCTTTGGAACCTTGAGCATCTTCGACTACTTTGATGATTTGAGAAAGAGCTGTGTCCCTCCCGATCTTTGTCGCTTTCATTTTGAGAAAACCATTCTTATTCAATGTTGAACCGATCACAGTATCCCCGTTTGTTTTATCCACCGGAATGCTCTCACCCGTTAACATGGATTCATCGACGGCAGAGTTCCCTTCGACTACCTCTCCATCGACAGGGATCTTTTCACCCGGCTTCACCAATATCGTATCTCCCACGATGACTTCCTCAAGTGGTATTTCCCGTTCTTCCCCATTCCTTAAAACCAATGCCGTTTTGGCCTGAAGCCCCATCAATTTTTTGATGGCCTCAGAAGAACGTCCTTTTGCTTTTGCTTCAAAAAGCTTCCCTAAAAGAATGAGGGTGATAAGCATCGAACTAGTTTCGAAATAAAGTTGTGCCGTATTGTGGTGGGATCCCATCGATATGATCGCCTGATAAACACTATAAAAATAGGCAGCGGATGTTCCCATTGCTACTAATACATCCATATTGGCACTTTTATTTTTCAAGGCCTTATAAGCCCCAACATAAAACTGCTTTCCAATCAGAAATTGCACGGGGGTGGCGAATGCCATTTGCACCCAAGGATTCATGAGGAAATCAGGCATATAGATGAACGAAGTATAACTAAAATGGCTTACCATTGCCCATAACAATGGAAAAGATAATATGACCGAAAAGATGAATGTATTCTTTTGTTTTTGAATTTCCTTCTGTCGGAACTCCACGGATTCCGTATTATCTTCCTTGATGATCGCCCCATACCCCAGCTTCTCCACCCGTTGAATGATGTCAATTGGTGAAGCTTCGGAAGGATCATATTCAACGGTCGCATTTTCAAGCGCAAGATTCACATTGGCCATGCTCACTCCATCCAGCTTATTTAACCCTTTTTCAATTCGGTTAGCACAAGCCGCACAGGTCATGCCCGTAATCGTAAATTCCTTTTTCTCTTTTACTACATCATAACCAAGATCTTGAATTTTCATTTCAAAGTCCTTGTTGCTTAATTTTTCCGAATCATATTTAATGATAGATTTCTCAAGAGCCAAATTAACGGTGGCTTCCTCAACGCCTTCCATTCTGTTTAACCCTTTTTCAATTCGGTTAGCACAGGCAGCGCAAGTCATGCCTGTAATCTGCATAGTTGTCTCTTTTATTTGGCTGCTCACATCATCCCGCCTTTCTATACCACTATGGGGTATAATTCTTTGTAAAAAAGAAGTGCTTAACAGCACTCTCATGACTTACTCTACATCATAACCTTGTTCATCGATTGTTTCTTTTATTTTCTCAAGTGTTACTTTTTCCTTATCAAACGCTACATCTACTTTTCCTGTATCCAAATGCACTTTGACGTTTTCAACACCTGCAAGTTTTCCTACATTCCCTTCAACTGCATTCACACAATGACCACAAGACATTCCACTTACATTCAAAGTTACTGCTTCCACTTCAACATCTACTCCTTTATTTTTTCATTAATTTTTGTATCGTTACAAGCACTTCATCTATAACCTCTGTATCCCCATCATTCAGGCGTTCGACCACACAATTCCTTAGGTGACCTTCCAATAAAATCTTGGCCACACTATTCATCGCACTTTGTGTAGCTGCTATTTGGGTAATCACATCATCACAGTACGTATCTTTTTCAATAAGACCCTTTATACCGCGAATTTGACCTTCGATTCGATTTAACCGGGTCGTTAAATTCTTTTTTACTGCTTCTGAGTGATGACTCTTTCGTCCATGGGAAGATGTCGTACAGCATTCTTCTTCATTCATAGAATCTTGACCATTCATCATTTCATCCATTACTCATCCCTCCTCGAAAATAAATATACCATACCTCCCTATCCTATGCAAAGAGAAAAGCCATTGTGTCAATATTTCTTTATTCTTTGCTTCTTAAGTATATCTATTCCTTAGTCTGTTTAACAAAACTACATAAAAAATTCCCCATGCGAAGCTAAACAAAAAAGGATGAACTACATGAGTCTACTAGGGATGTAAATAAAAACACTCATCTCCGGAGAAATGAGTGTTTATGGATCTTAATACCCTACGCTGGCATAATCCCGATAAAGTTTAACGGGTTTCAATTTTTTAGTTGGTTATCTGTTTTAAAATTGCATAGTTAACACACCGAAATTAATAGATATGTTTGTTTTCAAATAAAGGATGTTCTTACTCCGCACCTTTTAGTTAATAAACAAAAAAGTAATATATTTTTTATTGGTTATCAAACAAATAATCCAACAATCATAGCACTTTACAAGGAGACAGCCATGCCCCTAAGCAACAGCTTCCAAACATTCATTCCGATAATGTTCGATTTTTCATCATCGAAGATAGAATTGAACGTACCATAAATCATGCCAACTGTACTGAATTTGGCAAATGAGGTGAGATACTTAACTGCCACTGCTACTGTATGCGGAGCCAGGCCTAATATGAAATATTTAGTATTTCTAATGGATTTAGAAGTTGGGAATCCAGAAGAGAATAGGAAAATCATTGTACGCTGGTTAGAAGCTAACTACTGTGATGATTTGGATGTTGTAGTACTTCCTGAAATGTGGTCTACGGGTTATGCGTTAGAAGAATTAAAAGAAATCTGCAAAGTGGATGATAATCAATCAATTGAGTTTTTACAATCACTGGGTAAGAGGTTTAACTCGATTGCCGTATTAGACGGTAAAGATATCTTTAATCGTGCGGTTATTGTAAATGGAATGGGTGAAATTGTTCACACATATGACAAGTTGCACCTTGTTCCGATGTAAGATGAGCCCAAGTTTTTAACGGGCGGTCATAATCAAGTTAAAGTATTCGAACTTGAAAGTGTCAAGATGGGGATTATTATTTGTTACGATTTACGATTCCCTGAAATTATTCGTGACTTAGGATTACAGGGTATTCAAGTGTTACATATCGTAGCAGAATGGCCACTCGCAAGGGATAAACATTGGAATATATTACTTCGTGCGCGTGCAATTGAGAACCAAATGTATGTTGTTGCATCAAATATTGCGGGAACACAGTTAGGAGTGGAATTCGCAGGTTCCTCACAAATTGTAGATCCCTGGGGAGACGTTGTTCAGAAATTAGATCAAGAAGTTGGTGAATTAAAGGCAACTTTAGATTTAGAGAAAGTACCGCAAATAAGAAAAGAAGTTCCTTTATTCGATTCCAGAGTGTCAGAGAAATATAGAAAGTTATAAGTAGGCGGCTACTGCAGGGTTCAAACTTTGAAGAAGCTTTTTAGGTTTAATAATTTTTCAGCTTGTTAGACCTAGAGTTTTATTTTTATAGTAGTTTAATAAGCAATAAATTCACAAAAAAAAACCTTAGTTAACTCCCAGAGGGTTTGTATCACTTTGTATCCGGGTTCCTAACAAAATATGCAATGAAATTAGGATCATATACTTTTCTGTTCTCTATCTTAAGGCTACCTAAACTCCCTTAAAACCTTTTTTATATTTTCTAATTTCTGGTGATTTAGTTTCAGCATTCCATGCCCTTCTTGCGTCTTTGGTTTGCCCAGCGAAACTGTATTATTTAAGAGTTCATTAAATTCTTCTAACTCAGTTAATTTACGGCCAAGTATTGTTTCAAATTTATTTATCAAAAGCGCAACAGCCCCTGACACATGTGGGGCAGCCATGGATGTACCTGATAAGACGGCAAATTGGTTACCAGGAAAGGTTGATACAACTTTCTCCCCAGGGGCTACTAAATCCACTTCACCATTAGAATTACTAAATCTGGAAATGCGTTCGCGCCGGTTAACTGAGCCTACTGCCACAACTTCCGGATATGCAGCTGGATAACTGTACTCGTATGTTTCGCCCTTACCATCGCCTTCATTTCCCGCGGCACACACGACCATTATATTAGATTGAACGGCGTTTATAATCGACGAATGTAAGGCCGGATCATCATCCGGTCCCCCTAATGACATCGAGATAACCCGTACTTTTTCGCCATTAGGACCCGTCCAATTGACAGCGTAATTAATAGCTGACGTAATGTTTTCTGTTGTTCCTTCTCCTGATCCAGTTAAAACCTTAAGTACCAGCAACTTCGCTTTAGGTGCTGCACCTACAACTCCAAAACCATTTTCTGCTGCTGCAATGGTTCCGCAAACATGAGTCCCGTGTCCATTATTATCGGCAAATTTGACAGGATCACCATAATAATCGTCCGTGAAATTATATCCACCAATAATTTGACCAATCAAATCAGGGTGATCTGACTGGCATCCTGTATCGATTACGGCTACTACTATGTTCTTACCCTTAAACCCTTCTCTCCAAATAGAGCGTGCACGAATCATTCTAATACCTCGAGGAACTTCCAAGGTATTTTCTGTTATTCCTTCTACTTGGAAGGGTACTAATTGAACATTTGGCAATTCTAGCATCTCCCTTCATATTAACCCTAAAACGGGCAGAAGCACCCCTTTTTGTACAATTGAGGGGAATCCACAAAAACCCGTTTAGGAAAGCTGAATCCAATAACATTGATTACAGCCTTTCTTTATCCTATGAATGGAGACAAGCTTTTGCTATAAACCTTAGGTCTAATTTGATATTTTAGTTTACTAAAACAAAATACCTATAATTGAGATTGAGTAGATATATCACCGTTTACAAATCCTTAGTAAAAAGAAGAAATGCAAATCTATAATCATCAGAACCTTAGAAAAAAAGTAATTACATAAACGACCTTATTGGAAAGGAAAAAAAGCTACCTCCATTATAATAACCAATATAGACTTACATTTATCATGGATAAATTCAAATATGGACTAGGTAAAGGGTAAATAATTGATGACTAAAACAACCTTTTTTAAAGGAACTACGATTTTCATTATAAACATATCGAGATTCGCCAAGGGATTAGTAAACTTAGCATCTCCCTCAAACAGGTTGGGTGGATATCCATCCATCAAGGTCTTTCATTCTTTAGTTAATTTTTCAACTATTTTATATTGTATATATGATTCTGTTCCTGTTTTTCGTAAATTCACTGATAGCTGCGTACACACTCATTTATTACTCTTTTGGTTTGTCTTCCCAAGGTTCAAATGAAAAAGGAATTCCAATCATTTTAGCAGTCAATTCTTCATAGGAAAACTAAATCTTTTTTTGAAAACTCCTTTAAGGAGCGTTTCCCCCATCGCTCTTAATGCCATTTTCATTTCTTCTATACTTGCTGAAAAGAATTTCTCTGCTGCTTTTACTCCATCTGCTATCTTAAATTGATCCTTGAATTTACCTTGATTCCAAACAACTTGTGTAGGTGGTTTAAAGGGAAGAGCATTCAATGCCTGACTATGTGAGACAGCAAATAATATGGCAGATCCAACATAAACAGCATCTGCACCGAGTGCAAGTACTTTTAAAAAGTGCCCAGGTACTATTAGCCCTTCTTAGACAATTAAACTAATTTGACCCGGACCATTTAATTGAACTCGGTGTTGATTTCATTACAATTGACGGCGGCCAAGCAGGCACACACGGTGCACTACTACCCATTTTATCCGATGACATGGGAATACCGACATTGCATGCAGTTGTCCGGGCTGTTAATCATTTAGAAAAGAGAAAAATGATCTTCTTCAATTTTTCCACCTGCCCCCATTTTCACACCAATAGGAACACCACCAGTTATGCTCCGAAGGTCATTAACTAGTTTTTTAATATCTTTCAATGTTTGATTTTCAAAAAAATGTTCAAAAAGACTCCATCTCATTCTCTTTAAGCCCCACCACTTCACTAGCCCGACCTGTTAAATTTTTGGGTGAAATTTTTCCACCCATCCCAGCTAGTGCGCCTTGTTTCGATACCATAGGCCATCCCTTTAATCATAAGAGGGATTTGGTTTTTTTGGTTTTCGAATCCAATGATTACCTTAACATCAACGTCTTCTTCACCATCAATAGGTAATGGTGTCGTTTGAGCAGGGATAAAGGTAATTGGATCCAAATGCAGCCATTTTTTTGAAGAGCCAAGTGGTCGATGCAGGACGTCGCCTGTTTCTGCACGCAAGCTATTTTCAAGCATATTTTGAACGCCTAATAAATGACTCCGACACCTATCCCCAAAGCAAAACGTGTTTAACGAATACTATTCAGAGTTATGTAATTTTATTAGGTGCATCAGGGAAAAAGTCTAGCTTCAAAGCATAAAACCGTGTTTTTTGCTCGGATCTTATACTATTGCCACATTTTTTTATTTAAAGGCACTGGTTAAATGCTGTTGATTTTTCACAAAGAAAAAAGGACCATATTAATTGAACTGCACCCCAATTGTTAGATAACATCTAACAATTGGAGGTGCAGTTTTTTTGACTAAATATACGATAGACGAAAAATCAAATGCAGTTTTAGAGTACTTAGAAGGGAAAAAATCCTATAAATCCATTGCTCAAGAAAGAAATGTAGGTTTATCCCCTCTGAAAAGAAGGGTCGCTCGCTATCTAAAACATGGGATGGAAGGACTTGTTTCATCCTATACAAATTACACTTTGCCCTTTAAACTAGAAGTACTTAAATATATGAACGAATATGGGGCATCGATCAACGAGACCGCTGTACACTATAACCTTCCTTCCGATTCTACACTTTTGAATTGGGCAAATCAGTTTAAGGAAGGAGGTATAGACGCCCTTAAACCAAAGAAAAAGGGGCGTCTATCCATGAAAAAAGAAACTAAGAAAAAATCGCCAGCTAATGGCTCTCAAGAAGCACTTCTTGCCGAATTAGAATACTTACGTGCAGAGAATGCCTATCTAAAAAAGTTGAATGCCTTAGTTCAAGAAAAGGAAGCCTTACAAAGAAAGAAAAAGCGAAAGTAGTCCATGAACTAAGGAAACAATTTGATTTAAATCTGCTTCTATCCATTTCTAAAATGGCACGGAGTACGTACTATTATTGGGTAAACGCCTTCGGGCGTGAGGATAAATACACAGAAATTAAATCCCTTATCAAAGAGATATTCCATACGCATAAAGGGCGTTATGGGTATCGGCGTATCACCCTAGAATTACGTAACCGAGGTGCTCGCATCAATCATAAAACAGTTCTCCGATTGATGAATGAACTAGGATTGAAGTCATTAGTTCGCATGAAGAAATACCGTTCGTACAAAGGGAACATCGGCAAGATTGCGCCCAACATTCTAGCACGTGATTTCAAGGCGGCAAAGTCCAATGAAAAATGGGTGACAGACGTCACAGAATTCCATCTAGCTGGGGAGAAACTATACTTATCGGCCATTCTAGACCTGTTTAATGGAGAAATCATCGCCTATAATATCGAATCTCGTCCTGTTTATCCGCTCGTTTCCAAAATGCTGGATAAAGCCTTTGATCGCTTGGAATCGAAAGATTCACCCATTCTCCATTCAGATCAGGGCTGGCATTATCAGATGAAACAATACTCGCATGATTTGAAAAAACATAACATTACACAAAGCATGTCCCGCAAAGGAAATTGTCTCGATAATGCGGTCATTGAAAACTTCTTTGGCTTATTAAAATCCGAATTACTCTATCTTCAAGAATTTGAAAGCATGGAGCATTTCAAACAAGAACTAGAAGAATATATCCATTACTACAATCATCAACGAATCAAGGTAAAATTAAAAGGCATGAGCCCGGTAGATTACCGGGTTCATGCCCTCAAGGCTGCCTAAGTAAATAAAGTGTCTAACTTATTGGGTTCACTTCATAATAGGGTCCTTGGTGAAACATCTTCTTCAACAAACGCAAGGTTGGTTCTATAGAAATTATTAAAAAACAGCGCGATTTGTTTTACTAAAATTTTAAAAAAGAGTGTAATCAATCCGTATCTTTCACTTTTTTTGTAGTATCATTTAGGTCTTGTAGCTCTTATTTTCGCACTTTCACCTAGCTCACGCGAAAACTCTTCATTCACACGATCCGGTTCGATTTTTAAGTTATTGGGAGTTTGAGGTAATGATTTTTTTCTGCTAGATGATTTTTGATTGTTTGATCTTCCCATAATATTGCCTCCTAACTATATTTTAATCTTTATTAGTATGGCTAAGAATCACATTTATATATCTTTAGATTTGTTCATGAACGACTTTTTTCCTTATAAATTTTTTTTGGGACTGCTCCTTATTTTACTACTGCACCTGATAGTTCTATAAGAAAATTTAAATTTTAAGCTGAAGAGTTTTCAGTAATGACTTTTTCATTGCCTCTACAAAGTTCTTCCGTGTTTCATCAGATAATTCTAACAAGGAAAGATAGGGATTTAAATCTTCTAATTCAACTAATAAAAGTTCACCTTGTTCATTCCGGCAAGCATCAACTCGTTGAATCCCCCAATCAAGATTATTCCATTCAATAAATTTGTTAGCAAAAGTTAAATCTTCTTCAGTAGGTGCATATTCTTTTAATTCCCTTCTTTGAACTTTATCTGATGCATAATGAGCATACTGAAATTCTTTATCGATAAAATAAAATGAAACCTCATACTCCAAGTTGATAAATGGTTGTACCAATGTGTTTTTTGATTCTGAATCAACTTTATCTCTCAATTCATCTTTCGTTACAAATTCCAAACCTGAATCTGCACCATCTTTCGGCTTTACAATATACGTCTCTACATTAGGGAGTTTATCTAAAGAATCAAGAGTATCGATAGCTGGAATAACAGGAAATTGAGCATTCGTTAGTTCAATTAAGTATTCCTTCCCGTTCATATCAGCCTTTCCAATAAATGAATTGTATGTTTTCAAAAAACCAGAAGCTACTCTATTTCGGAAAGCTTGATTATTATCTTAAAATTCGCTACTGGACCAGCATTTCGAAATACTATTAAGTCAAAATCTTTTTCAAACGTTTCAGTTCTTCAGGATGACAAACGACCAACTGAAAATCTTCTCTAAGCTTCGAAGTAAGGTACAAATCCTCCTCATAATAATTTCTTCCTTTTGCTTCATAATATAAATCTGTTACGTACAATAGTGTGTTCATTAACCCTCACCTGCTTTACATTTATTTTCATTGATTTAAAAAGGATTTAAAAACAAAAAAAGGGATTGCCCCAAAAGTCAGTAAAATGACTTTTAGGGGCAACCCCTTTTCGTATTGACTTGGTGATACTTCTTTAAGGGGTACCGCCATATCTTTAAGTCATTACCATGGTCGAGAAGTTTGGACTCCACTCTTAAGAACGTGAATGTGGAACCCATATATCCTCAAAGCCAAAAAAGCTAATTAAAAACCGGAACTTGATTGGATAATGGGAATATTACTGTTCTTTTGAAATATTATTATTCCTTTTCTTTTTCACTAAAATAATGATGGCAATGATAAAGGCAACTGCGCTATATATCCAGGTATACATAAAGGCAAGACCCAATCCTATATTTGCATCCATATAATCGTTTTTTACATGATCTATGGCTAAATATAAAAGCGGTGCAGCTCCAATGATGAATAGGATGACAAAGAGAACATTCTTTTTCGGATTCCTGGTTGATAAAAAAATAATGATGAAGGATAGCATGAGAAACGCTTCTGAAGCCATCGTCAACGTTATCAGATTGCTCATTATAGTTCACTCCTAATCGTGGTTTCATAAATGGAATATATTTATGTTCCCTTATATCTATGTTAGTTTTCGTTCCTTTTTCATTAATCTCATAATATTTTTTATTTATTAACTTTGTTTATCTGCTGACTTTAGGGTACATGTGCTTAATAACCAGGTAATGATAAGGAATTTTATTAGCTTATTTAAAAAACCTGAATACCTCCAACAGGAATGAAGGATCCAGGTTTCATGTTAATTTTTCTTTGATAATTGCAAGGCATTCTTGATGCTTTTCAATGATTTTGAGCTTCCGTACATCAAGACTCCACCACGATAGATTTTTGCTCCGATTATTCCAAGTAAAACAATGGTTAAGATTAACACTGCTATGCTGATGGCGATTTCCCAGAATGGAACTTCAAGCATCCCTACACGCAAGAACATGATCATAGGCGTGAAAAATGGAATGAATGATGTAATCGTAATATAACTCGCTGACGGATTCCCCAGTCCAAACATCGCAATCATGAAGGCAATGACAACTAACATGGTCATCGGTGAAATCATTTGCTGGACATCTTCAATTTTGCTGACAACGGACCCAAGACATGCCGCAAGAGTCGCGTACAGAAAATAACCAAGCAAAGCGAAGATGATTGCATATATGATCGTTGAGATATCGGTGCTGCCGAAACCGAAAAATGAAAAGAATCCTTCATCCATACCTGTCAAGTTTTGTTTAATCGAGAAATAACCCACTCCAAAAAATAAAATCATTTGCGTAAGACTAAGCAGGGCTACCCCCATTATTTTGGCAAACATCTGTGTGACTGGCGGGACACTTGAGATCAGGATTTCCATGACACGTGAAGTTTTTTCAGTAGCCACTTCCATTGCAATCATCGTTGCATACATCAACACACCGAAGTAAATAACGAATAAGAGTACATACACGAGACCTCGAGCTTGATTGAGATCCTCTTCCGTTTTTGCATTTTTCTGAAGTGCAATCGTATCAAATGCTGGCGGCGTATTCAATTGAGCGATTTGCTGCTCTGTCAAATTCAATTCTTTCGCAGTTATTTGACCCTTCAATTGGGTAAGTGCTAAAAGCAAATCATTACTTACTGCAGAATCTGAAATTTGATTCGCTTTATACGTTCCCTTGAAGCCGAGGCTGGCATCCTTTTCGATTAACAGATACCCAACGATTTCTTCTGCGCTGACCAGTTTCTCCGCTTCCTTTTCATCCTGGGCTGAAATGATCGATAGGTCATCGTTCACACCTGTTACCGCATTTTTATAAGAATCAAATAAGCTATCTTCAGTCTGATCGATGACGGCAACCTTTACCTTATCGTCACTGTCGAATTTATCAATAAGATTCGAAATATTCGTAAGGACAAGAATCAGGGCCAGCATAATGATTGTAGAAATGATAAAGGATTTCGTTTTTAATTTTGATAGATATGTATGGGAAAGGACAATCCAAAAGTTATTCATAGCCGGCACCTACTTTTTCAATGAAAATATCCGTCAGCGATGGTTCTTCCAATTCGAACTTCCGGACGAAACCTCTTGGAACAAGATCACGAATCATATTCTCAGCCACATCTTCACCAGTGACTTGAAGAATTTTCCCTTCCATCGTGTTCTTAACATTTGTTACACCTGAATAATTATCCAAAAAAGATAAGTCAAAATCAGCTTTAATTGATACATTCTTTTTACCAAAAGAACGCTTGATTTCTTTTAATCTTCCTGCCACGACAGGGGAACCTTTATGCATGATGCAAAGATGCTCACACATCTCCTCAACATGCTCCATGCGATGGCTCGAGAAAACGATCGTCGTGCCGCTGTCCCTTAAGTCAATGACAGCTTTCTTCAGTATTTCCACATTCACGGGATCCAGTCCGCTGAAGGGTTCGTCAAGGATAAGTAATTCAGGTTTATGGATCAAGGAGGCGATCAGCTGGATTTTTTGCTGATTTCCCTTTGAAAGCTCTTCAACTCGCTTATGGATATACTCGGGTACCATAAAGCGGTCTAGCCAATACTCCAACTCTTCCAAAGCATCCCGCTTGTTCATCCCTCTTAATCTAGCCAAATACACAATTTGATCGCGGACCTTCAGTTTTGGATATAATCCGCGTTCCTCAGGAAGATAGCCAATCAATGAACTGGTCGTATAATCGATTTTCTTACCATTCCAGATCACTTCCCCTTCAGTGGGGTCAAGCAGTCCGAGTATCATCCTGAACGTGGTCGTTTTACCCGCTCCGTTCCCTCCTAAAAAACCGAACATTTCTTTTTCGGGGATAGTTAAATCAAGCTGGTTGACAGCAGTGAAATCCCCGAATTTTTTCGTAACTTCTTTGATTTGTAAAGACAATGCACAACCTCCTAATATATGATTTTCATTCCATGTTACCGGAAAGGTTTTCCAATTTCAACTATCACCAACGACCAAATAACTCTTTTTCTTCTTCGATTTTATGCAAATTTCCAGAAAAAGATTTCACTATCTAGTCCTTGAAGATAATTAAAATGTAAAATAATGGGCACAAACTGCAATTCTGCGTTATTGAGGTTGTTGTAGCCGTTATTGTTAAATTTCACAGTATATGGATATGGATTTTCCATCACCAAAAAAGGGACTTTTACTCTTGACATTTGCTTTAGTAAATTTGGAGATTTTTCTTCTATTTATAAAAAGAGTGATTGGGTACAATATGAACAGAACTAAAAAGTATAAATGGTCCAAAATAATATTTTGCCAAACAGTAAACTAAATATTTTGAAGTATCGGAGGAAGTAAATGATTAATGAAAAAGTGGCTTTGATATTAGAAGATAAAATTAACGTTATTAAAAGTGATGAAACATCCATTTATTTAGTCGGCCCCATCAAATTACCCGTTAACTTAGAGGGCGAAACAATTGTATTCCAGTGGTATTGCTGGTTACGATGTGAGAATATGGCAGGTCATTTTTGTGGAGACGGCACTTATAATATAGAAAAGATCATTGAAACTTTAGCCTCTTCAAACTTGGCGGAAATGCAACAATCAAGTGTGTTACTGTATGGAGATTTTCAAAGCTCCTCCGATGCCCTTATCCGGATGCATAGTATTTGTCATACTGGGGATATATTTGGCAGCAAACGCTGTGATTGTGGCTTTCAATTAAAGCAGGCTATGAAAATGATTGCGACTCAAGGATCTGGTGCTTTATTTTATTTAGCGAATCACGAAGGAAGAGGCATCGGATTATTTAGTAAAGCCATGGCTTATGTACTGCAAGAAAAAGGGTTAGATACGGTGGAAGCGAATTTAGAGCTTGGATTTGTGGATGATTCACGTAACTATGATGACGCCATTCGAGTGTTAAAAAACCTGCGCTCTAATCCAGTGACTCTTATCACCAACAATCCGAGAAAATTAGAAGCTCTTCAAAACTCAGGTGCCAACGTAGCAGGCAGAGTTCCGTTATGGGGAGATATTTCCGAGTTTAATGAAAAATATTTAAAAACTAAAGTGGTACGTTCCGGTCATTTAAAAGA
This sequence comes from Peribacillus sp. V2I11, assembly GCF_030817135.1. Taxonomy (NCBI): domain Bacteria; kingdom Bacillati; phylum Bacillota; class Bacilli; order Caryophanales; family Bacillaceae; genus Peribacillus; species Peribacillus sp. V2I11. Next base: position 161,867 of record NZ_JAUSYW010000001.1, read on the forward strand.
TATTAAAAATGAATGACTGATTTGTTTTATAAGAAATTGGTTATACCCCTGAATAGGTTTATACGAATGTTTCCGAATTGTTGGAATAATCGGGGGAACCACAAGAATCGATGAATGTATTATCCTGTAAATATCCTTTAAAAAATCATTTGACATGGAAATCAAATGTGTTATTAAAAGATTATTTGATAAAAAAGGAAGAAAAGATTTTCGATTCGCCCAAACTAGTTGTTGAAAAAGGAATTTATTCCCTAAAGACATATCCAATAGAGAGTTCCTCACGATGTCATTCATTTCAATCGCAGATTTTTGGATGTATTAAAAAAAGAGGGAATATCCCCCCTCATATTATATGTTGTTATATACCCTATGTCCAAATAGCTACAAGTTTGATGACCTTACCTTCCTTATTTGCTTATGCTACTCTATTCGTTTTACAAAACACAATCATTCTTCCCGATGATATGGTCAATCAGCATAACAATTAAGGGTGTAACCGCAGCGACATAGATATTATCTATTCCTAATTGATTACCGACAAGATACCAGACAGTTTTCGTAACTACTGCAAAGAACATTCCCAATACTGCTCCTCGGCCACTGCTAAAACGCGGGAAATAAATCATCAAAAAACAATGACGGCTAAAGTGGTTCTTAATGCCCTAGCAGAAGACCGTACTTCGTATATCTGGAGCAAAGATCGCAAATGGAATGGGAATCAGCCCTATAACAATTGTGGCAGTCCTGGCAAATCGCAGTGATTTGTCATTATTTCTTTATTAATAATTGGATTATAGAAATCTTTTAATAAATGAGCAGCTGAAGTTAAATTACCAAAAAAATCCTTAACATTTTTCCTAACCCTTCAGTTAATCTTGGATTTTTCCATTAATGACAACACACTTCCCATTTGTAGGTTGCTTTATCATCCTTCCATCCTTGATGTATACAGTGTAAGTATTATTGACTTTAGCATCTAATCTTGCTAGGTCTCCCATTCTTGCTATGATATTTTTGACAGCTTCCCTCTTCAGATTATTCATAACTTGCTTTTTCCATTGTTCCCGTTTGTTTTTTTGTTCATTTTCATCAACCATCAGGATCCCATCCTTCTTGTTTGATTTATGTCTTCTCCGATAATAGTGTATTATTTTTTTATCATCTTGTTACACTTATGCTTTTCCTTAATTGAGTTCTTTTATTTATAACATGACAGGTTACGGTAAAATGAAAAAATATACGTGTAAGGTGATATAAGTAAAATCGCTCACCCTAGTGATAACAAGAAAAGAAAACATAAAAACAGGATGCAACGGAAAGTTGCACCCTGCCTGAAAAAGGGGTTTGCTTCATTTCGAATCAGCATAAATTCTCTGCGATAAACACCTCATCTACATTAGAGTAAATACTGGTATCTGACTAGAGTTTACCATCCAAAGCAACCATCCCCTATATCTTAAAAGTATTATCAACTTTCAAAGCATAAATGACAATTTTTGAATGAGTTTTCTGCTTTTACGTGCAAGAGAACCATCTCCTTGCTCGAATCGATTTTTTAATGAAGCTTTCAGTAGTTAAGTTAAACGTCTTTAACCGACACCTCATTTACTATATGATGTGAATCATACGTAATCACTAGCCCCTTCTTCTTTATTTATAATGACCATTAGCGGGCAAAATATAATTGGTTGTTTATGGATATCGAGAATTGTTTAAAATCAGGTTATCTCTATAGAATGAATCTTGGTGAATGTACCCATTAGTACACTTTCAATCAATTTTCAGCAAATAAAAAAGGCTGCACCGTCTACACAAATCGAAAAGGAATAAATTATTTTTCACTGCTATTATTTAGGAACTTTTGTAGATGAATAAAAGCCTAATGATTCATTAGTTAAGGATATTTTTATTGGTTCCATTATTTACGGAATGGGATGGGTCTTCTTTGGTATTGTCTTTTTTAACAGTTACAGAAGTTTATTTTCATGGTAGTAAAAGTAAAATCCTTCGCAATCTCAAAGGCATAACAAATGCCTAGCTTCCTAACGATCCTTTTTAGCGGAATTAAGCTAAACGACACGATAAAATCCACACTAAGCTCGACGTTCTTCGTCGGTGGAAATGGGCAAAAATAAAAAGGACGCCTGTCATTTAGTTTTCACCGACTTTCTGATCAACCCCTTGCATTCTTACTTAATCATTAATAAAGAAACGACAAAGCGAATAACCTCGCTTTGTCCATACCTTATAGCATTAGGAAGACTTGATTATTGCGCATTTAACTCTGCACGATAATCGTCTATAATCCCTTGTATCTCAGGATTTGCCGGAACATTTGTGACGTCGTAGAGGAATCCATCGGATTCGGCCAAAGTCATTTTGCCGTCAACGACTTCAAAAGTCAAATCCAGGCGGCCCAAATAATGTTCTTGTTCTCCGCCGGCTTGAGTAATTGGCACCTTCACCTCTCCGTTGAATTCGTATTCGGGAGTTTCGATGACCTTGTGTGTATCTGCGCCGATTACCGCCGAAACTCCGGGAACCTGAGCCAGCTTATGGTCTTCAGGGTTTCCGGCATGCGAAAGGACAATGTTAATGTCCGACTTTTCACTCACTTCAGGAAGCAACGCATTCAACGCTTCAACAGGTTCGATGAAATCGAGGTCTGCAACATCATTCCAACCGCGAATTTCCGGCTTCATCGAAGTAAGGCCGATCATGCCGACTTTAACGCCAGTGAAAGTAAAACTCTTCCAAGGCTTGACATTCTGTATGTACTTTCCTGTTTCCCTGTCAATGACATTACCAGTAAGGATGGGGAAATTCACGTTGCGGTGGTAATCCTTTAACTGTTCATAACGGCTGTCAGGTGTGCCCTCCCCGGCAGGGTAAACGCGGAAGTCGTTATTTCCGAGAGCCATTGCATCATAGTCCAAAGCTTTCAAAAGAGATGTCTCCAACTCTCCTTGACCCTCCTGAAACTCACCGCGCAGGAAGACGTCCCCGCCATCGACGAGAAGCACATTCTTCTCTTCATTGCGCACATTTTCGATGATGGTTGCATACTTGGCAATGGAATTGTGATGAACGGTTCCATCATCCAGCGTAACGATGTCATCCAAATGGCCATGAAAGTCATTCGTCTGGAGAATGGTAAGTTCAAACTTCTCTCCCTCCTTGAGCTTTTCCTCAGCATCTGCCGTAACGGGCATAGCGACAATAGCGGCAGTCATCGCCAGCGAATAGCAGCCCATCAAAAAAATCTTTCCCATTTTATTCACACTATTTCCTCCAATCAATGACTCTATTAAATTGTAAAAAAAGTTATTCAGTTTCCAGTCTTTTCGGATTTCTCAAGAGCTACTAGTTTATTTTTTTCTTCAGAGTTAGTTTTTTCTTCTTTGTCATTGCTTGCTTTTTTAAATTCTATTAAAGTGTTTCCAAAAGCCCTTCCAATTTCCGGTAATTTAGAAGGGCCAAAAATGATTAACGCAATGACTAGAATTAGGCCAGGGATGCCGATACTGGATAACAAGCGTCTCACCTCCCATACCATGATGGTTTGTTAGTACTCAAAAAATGCGATCTTTATTTATAAAATTGGCATACCATGACGCTCTAAAGCTGCTGCTTCTAGAATAGACATGCCTTGTTCTTCTGCGAATGCAGTAAGTTTATCCGAAACAACAGGAGCAAGGCTTGCAGGCGGTAGAGCCTGGTTCATAGCTCGTCTACGGGTAGAGTTTCTGCGTGCAAATGGTCCCCAAATCGCAAAGGTGATACCTGGTGTTTGCATATTTACAAAGAAATTATTTCCATCTGGAGAAAATGTAGGACCAGCAAATTCAGAACCGTTCATCATATTTTCAGCGAAAGTATATATTTTTCCTTCAGGAGTCAATCCGACAATACGGTCATTACCGCCACCATCTTCCGCAATCCAAAGATCTCCCCAAGGAGTGATTGTAATGTTATCCGGTGCTTCCAAATCATTTTTATCCGTAGACTCATAGAATAGTTCTAAGCTGTTTGTCGCAGGCGTGTAGCGATAAACGCGGCCAAGGCGTGCGGAACCTGCACTTGTATCATCAAACCATAAAGTACCTTCAGAAAAATAAGCACCTTCTAAGCGGCTAAACAGAATACAGCCTTTATCCTTAGCATCTTGCTGTGCGATTTCAGGATTTAATTTTTTCCAGACAATCCCGAATTTTTGTCTAGTACTAAATTGACTTGCAGCTGCAGCTGGTAATTCATCAATCGCTGCTGCTTCAAGGATACCGCCCTTTTGCAGAGAACCCAGCTTTTGACTTCGGTCATGCGGTGTAAAACGGTATAAGAAGCTTGGACTTGCGTCTTCCGTTAAATACCAGATTCCTGTTGAAGGGTCAACATGCCCAGCTTCATGGGAGAAATACCCCATATCACGGATCGGTGTTCTTGACATTTCGTTTTCAGGATCAAGCGGATTCACTTCAAATACAAAGCCATGTCCCATATCACGAGTTTCTTCCATTGTTAACCAAGTGCCCCAAGTCGTAGCTCCACCGGCACAGTTTCGGATTGTACCTGAACTTGATACATACTGATCGATGACTTTGTTATTTTGTCCAACGATTATTGTGGTTGTGCCGCCGGCAGCACCAGAGCTCCAAGGTTTTTTTCCATTTACAGGGTAATCTGAATTTGTCCCATTTTCATGGTTTCTTACAAGAATGGTTGTACCTTTCTCCACTTTATAGGCAGCCATTCCATCGTGAGCAGAAGGGACAAGGTCACCATTAGGCATGATATCACCAGTTCGTGAAAGCATTTTGTAATGAAATCCCCTTGGCAGATCAAGAACTCCATTTGGATCCTTTACTAGTGGGCCATATCCACTAAATCCACTTGTTGGATTGCTGGATTCTGCTGCAAATCCTTTTGTAGCCCCCGCAAGAGAAAATACCCCAGTTGAACCAAGTGTTAATGCTAAAGTACTCATTCCGCCAACTTTTAAGAAATCACGTCTGTTTAAACCGCTATTGCTAGACATCATCAACATTACCTCCAAAATTTTTTTGAGGGGTGCTATATTCCTTATAGCAAACTCTACCCTCAAAATTAACAGACTTTTTTAAATGCTCTGTTAATCCCGTGTGATTTTATTCCTTTGCATGAAAAATAAACCGAAAGTCACATTTTATCGAAAAAAAGCATATTGGCAACATGCAAAAGGTGGGAATTGATGGTTTAAGTCCTAATTGGAGGAAAAACTAAGGATTTTGTCATAAAAAGACCGATGCAGAATATTAAAGCTTATTAATAGTTTGTAAATATAAGAGATACACTATTACAAACTAGTTAACCCGATTAAGTCTACCCAAATCTAATGAATTTTTGGAAAGGAATCAGTTAAAGACATGCTTAACATTAGTTACTCTACTATGACAAGGATTGCTTCTTTTCATTAATAATCAATTTTTATATCCACACCTTTAAAACAGTGCTACAGACTCATTCTGTATAACACACCCTACCTCCATCTCAACATGTAAGTTTTTTCAAGTCAGTTAAAAGAACAGGTAAAGTATGGTCATTTCGGATTAATGCCGGGATTGATAATCTAACTGGGAAACGAAGTTTTTAAACGAAGCGCGAAGCTATAGAAACTAAAAGCAGGTATTCAAAGTTGGCCGTACGAGATCCATAGGTTTGAGAAGAGGAGAGATTCTCGCTTTATAATGGAAAAATGTCGACTTAGACAAAGGTGTTATGTACATAGAAGAATTATAGCCCTTATGAGTTTCATAAAGTAATTTTCAAAAATAGACTGGGGTGAATAGAAAGAGAAAGGAAAATATAATGAAAAAAGTATTATTCTTAGCTCTAGTTTTAAGATTATTTGTAGGATGTTCTTCTAAAACAACAGGGAGAAAAGAAATCCCGGCAGATGATGTAATTTTTCTGCATTTAAAGATGCTGGATTAGATGTAGAAAACCCAAAAAGGAATAAATCATTATTGATTTATTCCTTCTGATGTTATAGAACGATATGAAACGCCTATACTGTTACACAAGATCTAGGGCTGACCCTTAGGGAGTAAATCAAGATGTCCCTACCCCTTCGGTTGCTAAATCAACCGATTAACTGAAAACATTGATTTCAATAATATCCGGCAAATTTACAGTTCTTAATAGGGTTTTTATAAAAAAGGTCTCCGATCTTCTGGCTGCCAATGCAAGGATCTCCACTCAAGAAGAACTCATCAAATAGGGTTGACCTTGCCCTGCATTTTTTGATCTGAGTACCGATTTCGTTGAATTTCGATCCATAAGGGAGAGCCTTTAAAGATACAAAAAAGGTCTGGTTCAATGCCTTCTTTTCGTCCAGTCGCCTTAACTTCTACGATGACTTGTTTAGGATCTGAAAAGATGAGGCTTGTTTTGCCGTTAAGAAGAAGATTTATTGAATGATATAAAGTTAATATAAAAAAAGGTACGGAAAATTATTTTCTTTAAAAAGTACCATCTACTTTCAATGTAGGTATTATATTGACCGAAAGCAATGAACTAACCTCCCTCGATAGTTCCATAAAAGAGCTACCTAAAAGACAGCTCTGATCTTCAGCTAACACACCTGTTAGCATTCCTGTAGATCGTTAAATATCAGGTTTGAAAAAAATAGAGCCCCTCAGTAAGATACGAGTATAGAGACCAATCTAACTCAAAGTCTTAAGGAGGAAGCCCTACTATGAATTTTAAAATGCAAAACAAACAAAATCAACTAATTGAGAGAATTACGGATCAACATCTAGTTGTTGGTGTGGATATTGCCCAACACGTACACGTGGCCCGTGCTGTAAACTTTAGGGGCATTGTGGTCGGGAAACCCTTGTCTTTTGAAAATAACGAAGAGGGTTTTACTCGATTACTAAACTGGATCCAGGAACTAAAACACATGAAAAACCTAGACACAACGATAGTCGGAATGGAACCTACCGGACATTATTGGATAAACCTTTCAAAGTGGCTAGTCAAACAAAACATGGATGTCGTCACTGTCAATCTCACCATGTCAAAAGAAACAAAGAAAATCGTGATAATACGCAATCCAAAAGTGATAAAAAAGATGCCCTTGTTATCGCTGATATGGTGAAGAATGGCTACTATGCCTTCGTTCGTTCCACTTCAGAATCATTTGAAAAACTTCGTGTCCTTATGGCTAACCGAGATGTGATCGTTAAGCGTCTTGTTAGCTCCATCAACCAAATTAATCGCTGGGTGGATGTGGTCTTTCCCGAGCTCCGGCAAGTGTTTAAAGACGTATCATGTAAAGGGGCAATCGCAACCCTACGCCTCTTTCCTACCCCAGCTGAATTATGTTCCTTACAACCTCAAGATATCGTAACCGGTTGGAAATCATGTATGAAGCGACATTCCGGGCATAAAAAAGCCCGTTCCCTGCTTGTATTGGCCAAGCGTTCAATTGGTACGAAACAAGCCCTTGATGCGTATAAACTTCACTTGGGACAGTTATTAGAGGAATATGATCTCGCTTCATCCCAACTCGAAAGAGTGACGCAAGAAGTCACAAACGTCTTGGAACAGATTCCATTCGTTAAGCAAATACTTGCCATTAAAGGAATCAGCGAGATTTCACTAGCGGGAATCTTAGGAGAAGCTGGAGATCTGAGTGGGTTCGCTCACGGGAATGCGCTCCTTCGTCATGCAGGATTGCATCTCGCTGAAGCAAGCTCTGGGAAGTGGAAAGGCCAAATTGTTCTTTCCAAACGTGGAAGATCACGCCTGCGGCGTTACCTCTTCCTTGCGACCATGAGTCTGGTGATGAATAACCCTGAGTTTAAAGCCCTACACTTGAATAATGTTAAAGTGAAGAAGATGAAGAAAATGAAATCCATCATGAAACTTTGTGGAAAACTCGCCCGTGTCCTAGTAGGGATAGCTCGTAATGGCTCTGCCTATAAACCGGAAATGATCTTCCCACTTGAACAACTAGCAGCGTAAATTTACATTCACATGGTTATTTAACGAAAGTTGGCTTATTCGTAGGATTTCAAAGAAAGCACGAAGTACTGGATGTAATGAACAAAAGGGCAATGACCCGTTCCGTTAGCAAAACCGGCCTCCACCCCTTGGATAGGCATGACGAAGGAATGAAAGGGCATAGGATTATGACCCGTTGAGACATGGGAGGGAAAGCCTCCAGGGGCAGCGTGGAAAATGCGTGCAACATATGTAATAATATGGGATTCTCAATAGATCCCCTATTTCAATCTGCCCTCATCTTATCAAAACGGTCCTATCTCTTTCGTTCATCTAAAGCAACCTATACCATGTGGTTTGAAATCCTGCGAATAAGCGAGTATTCGTGAGCATTATCTATTAAACTGAGGGAGTTCATTAAAAGCATTTTTTATTAAAGAATTGCGCACGTCTGTTGAAAATTAAATACTATTAAATCCAAATCGTACTTATTGAACTTTAGCACCCAGTTAAGATTTATTACTATGGTGATTAATATAAAATTCATCTATCTTACTAAATATTTTATGTATAGTTGAGATTGGAGTATAAGGATTTAATAGAACTGCTCTTAACCAACGTTCTCCTCTATAAGTTGGCAGGGAGAAAAATACACGTTCTTCATTAAGCAGAAACTGTTGCAACTCTAAGTTCCATCGGTCCCATTGTTTCGAATCGAGATATTTCGGTCTTCCTCTAAAACAACATAAATTTGTATCAGGTTCACTTGCTAACTCTATGTAGGAGCGTTTTTTAACTTGTATTACAAATTCCTCAACTAATAAATAACTTTCATTCAATAGTTGGTCATAACCTTTTAATCCAATGTGATGAAGAGACAAATATAACTTTAAAATGTCAGCATGACGGGTGCCTTGAACACTAACTTCACCTAAATTTGTAAAATTTGTATCATTCATATATGGAGCAGAAATACGGAAATCCGTTTCCAACAAATCACGATTCTTAAATAATACCATAGCACATGTTTTTGCGACATACATCCATTTTTGAGGGTTAAACGTTATAGAATCTGCCCTTTCAATACCAGAAAGTAGTTGACGATACTTCTCTGAAAATACTAATGCCCCACCATAAGCAGCATCTACATTGTAACCAGAGCCCATACTTCTTTGCTGTTTCCGCAATGGATAAGATGGGATCAATACTACCTGTTACAGTTGTTCCAGCCGTTGCCACAACTGCAAAAGGTTTTTTCCCGTCTTCAAACAATTTAATAATCTGTTTCTCTAAGTCGAAGATATCCATCTGAGAATTATGATTACTTTTTACAGCGATTACACTAGAGGTACCTAATCCTAATAACATTGCTGCTTTATGAAGAGAAGTATGGCTCGTTTCTGATACTAAAATAACTGGTTGACCTATTAATCCAGTTAATCCTGCCTCTTTAACTTGTAATTTATGGTTCCGAGCAACTGCAAGGGCTTGAAGGTTAGCAAGACTCCCTCCACTAGTCATTACTCCCCCACCCTTTTCGTCAAAGCCAAACATATGTGCAATTTTTTGAAGCACCTGAACTTCCATTTGAGAGAATACAGGTGACATTTCAAAACTCAACATATTGTTATTAATAGCCGTTGTTACAAATTCACCCAAACAGGAAATTAAAGTAGGTATTGAGTCCATATGACCAATATAGTTAGGGGTGAGAGGATTCAATGAATTTCTTAAAATCTCTTGTAATTGCAGAAGAATATCTTCAGTAGGAGTCCCTTGCATGGAAAACTCACCAAAATTATAATTTTCTATTTGAGCTGTAGATGAACGTTGCTCAGAATTAGTAGAATTCTCTATAACTAAGTCCATAACTTTTCTAATTAAGCTTTTAACTTCGTCAATATTTTGACCATTTGGTTCAATAAAAGAGTCATTCGGAAGAAAATCAATATTCATAATTATCACTCCACTCTCGGAATTATTGCACTTATTATAACAATCGAGCAGATTGATTCAAGAAAAATATGGAATACCTCTTATGAAAAAATAAAAGCAAACATCGTAAATACAATCTTGTGATAATACAACTATACGGACCAATTGTTGAAAAAAGGTCATTTAGCACTCTTCAACTTTCCTGCCCCGTTAGTGCCATAAAAAAAGAGCTGATCGTGATCGTCACAGCTCACCAAAGCTATAATACCTTTTAGTTGAATTAATCAAGTAACCTTCTATTGATAATTACGTACACAATTGTTAATAAAATCAACATAGCAATTATGAGAACCGTTAATTCATAAGGATATTCAATAAAACTATTGACAACTACTAACAATCCTACCGGTAGAAAAAAATTTCCACCTGTTACTGTACCTAATAAGGACTTATTTTTTATCATCTTTTCATTAAATCCTGCTAACAACCAGGTTTGTTTTTTCACAGCAACTAAGTACGCCACAAGTAAAAAAGCTATACCAATAACCAATAATCCATAATCCACCTGTTCACCCCCAAAGGACAACTTAATTGCCTGCTACTTTTAATACGAACTAAAAAGGTAAAAGTTCCCTTTTTTCAAAATAACCTCCCTCTATAAACACGGTTTGCACCACTCGGTGTATTAGGGGAATTATTTTTTCATTTTACTTTCAAACAGAGTATTGAAATTCTGGTTTTCATTACCAAATTGAGCATACACTTCGCTAAAACTAATGGAAACCATTATCTATTTTCTCCACTATGTGATCCACAATAGATCCCTGCGAAACTTATGATGACGTACCCTCCCATGTCTCTTAACGTCATTTGCGCTTACATTCCTTCGTTCGGTCTATTCATAAGGCAGAGGCCTGCTAAGCTGCCCCGGGAACTCTTGGTCTTAGTTTAGTAATGTTGCTGCCTTCCTTCAGGTGCCACATACAGGTTGGTCTCTTTTGTGACCACACCGATAAATCCAATATTAATTCCGTCAATTTGTTTAATAACTGGTTTAATTCAACAATAAGAAATAACGTATATTTAAATATTTTGCACCTTTAACTTTAAAACCTAACTACCTTCCTCCTATTACGAAGATCACTTCATTATAAAGAGGATGAAACTATACTAATTATTTTAAAAAATTAAAAGAATTTTGAAAATTCATAATTTTCGGTATTTACAAAGTTCGACTTTTTTTGTATTATTAATAACAAGAAATGATAAGGAGGTGAGGCCATTCGATTAGGTAAGGCGAAGGTATAAAGAAAATTATAGAATGTCGTGAAGAAGCTTTTAACACTTACAATCTTATGAAAGGATTTCAGGTAAATGGAAGGCGAAATAATATAAGCGACCTTGTGATTCCAAAGATGATGGATAATCAAGGTCGCTTACTTATTTATTTTAGTAAAAAATTTTTCTTCATCGATTTGACTCTCATTTTCTCTTATTAATTTTATCAACCTCTATGAAAAAGGAGATTGACAATGACATGGATGGATATTTTTACACTAGAAAACTTAATTAGAGAGAAAAAAGCCCAGTTATTAAATATAGTTGAACACCATGGACTCAATCATCTTAAAACGATTCAATGTAGCCAAGAGTTAGATCACTTATTGAATCTACATGAAAGAACAAAATACAATACAATACAATGTAAGCAGAACACGTAACTTTTCATTATACATAACCCAATTACTGTTTTCTTTTGCATATTCAACTCTACCATCTATGTCAAAACACGTCCTTTTTTGAACACATGTCATGGCGCTTTGAAATAAGTCTTTATTTGTTACCATTCACCTCATAAAACCCTGTTCATTATTCGTCAAATAACCTAATAAAATCTATCTTATTATAGAATTTAAACAAAGTTTGATCAAATTAATCCAAGAAACCAATTAAATATTATAAGGCATGTTATGATTAATATTTTTTCAAAACATGCCTTTTCTATTTATTCATTTATCAAAACGATTGATAACTTTGTTTATTTCTCCAACGCTATTGCACAAAACAGAGCAACCCTTCGAAGATGGAGATTTTATAACGGTTATAGGTATAAAATTAGTTGGTCGAAATTAATTAGTGCTTGTGCCTTGCAGGTTATTTTATATTTCGCCCATATCATCGTGATTAAAATTATTATTTTTCTATCTGCAGATACACATTTCAACGACATATATGTTCGCTATGAAATCCATTTGAGTTATTTCAGACGTTAAGTGAAAATAAAGTTTTTTAATTTACAAAAAAGTAGTTTAAAACAGAATAAAGGTTTTTAAAAATGTCAGTCATGTTATTCCATTAAAAGGGTGCGTTAGCTGAAGATCGGAGCTGTCTCTAAGGCAGCTTTTTTGTATGGAAACACAACAGTAAAAAAGCCATGCTAAAATAAACCCCCATATTCTCATTCTTTTTTTGATGGGCGTAAATGTACTATTTCGTTATTTTAACTGGCTATGCAGTTTGTTGTTCAGATGGAGCGATTGTATAGCCTTTCTTTTTTAGGTATTCGATCATTTTTAATTCTTTGTTATTTTGTTTTTCTTCAAGGTAATTTGAGCCTAGTTCATGATAAGGTTCTCCTGTTTTTAAGATGTTGTAAGCAATCGTTAATAGTAAATGGGCAGAAGCGATTCGTCCTTTCATTTTTCCTTGCCGTTTGGTAATCCTTTTTCGATGTGAAGCTATTCGATTATTTTGCCTTGATGTCGCTAATACACATTCTACGGCCATCGTTTTTAAAGCTTTATTTCCTTGTGTGGTTTTACTCGTTTTTTTTTTACCAGCACTTTCGTAATTTCCAGGACTCACACCAGCCCAAGAGGCAAGATGTTTAGCTGACTTAAATACGGACATATCTACACCCATCTCCGCAATAAAAGTAGCAGCGGCAGCTTTGTTCACACCAGGTATACCATCCAATAATTCTACTTCCTTACGATAAGGGGACAGGAGTTGATCGATTTGTTTTTCCAATTCTTCTATGGTTTGTTCTAAATAACCCATATGCTCCCAATGGTAACGCAACATATCACGATGATGACGGCGAATACGGCCATTAATTGCATTGGCAATGTCAGTTATACTTGCTTTTGTTCGCCCATCCACCATTTTTCGAAGACCATCGGTCTCTATTTTTTCACCGTTTAGAATCGCTTCAAGGATACGGCGTCCCGATACACCGAAAATATCTGATAGAACGGATGTTAGCTTGATATTAGCATCTTGAAGAATTTTGTGAATGCGATTCTGCTCTGAGGTGCGATGATGAATCAATTTTTTTCGATAACGAGTAAGATCTCGTAAATCACGAATGTCCTCCGGTGGAACAAAATTGCTTTCAATAAGTCCGCATCTTAGAAGCTTGGCAAGCCATTCGGCATCTTTCACATCAGTTTTACGCCCTGGAACATTTTTGACATGTCTGGCATTGGCCAGCACAAGGTGAAAAGAACCTTCAAGTATATTCCAAATTGGTTTCCAGTAAACTCCGGTACTCTCCATCACAACATCGGATACCTGAAGGGTAGAGAGCCAATCACTTAAAGCCAAGAGTCCCGTAGTTGTAGTCGAAAACGTTTCAATAGAGGTTTTTGGCTTTTTATCTAATGGACCAAATAATACACAGGCTACTACTGTTTCTTGGTGTACATCTAGGCCAGCACACCGTTCAATCATTGCTTCCATAGGAGAATCACCTCAAAAAAAGATTAACCATACATATGACAGTAGATTTGTAACAAAAATTTTTGTATACGTACTAGCAGTACACTAAATGGTTCTTCCATACTGTCACAACCAGTTTCTTATACAGGGTATCTTTTTTAAGATCCACAAAAAAAAGGTTCAGCCTGGTTGTATTGTTATCATCCATTATCGTCAAGGGGTTAATGGGTTAGACTCTATTTTTGAGATTAGATTTTCGTAGTAGATGGTGGCGGCGAGGAGCGCCGCCATAGGAGTTTCTTATGGAACTACCATGAAAATAAGTTTCTTTAAAAATGAAAAATGACAATACTTAAGAAGACCCTGCTCAATCGTTTAAAAAAGAGGTGAGCGTTAATTAATTAGTCTATGGATTAGGGTTGACTGGATTAAGGTCAGTATCAGTATTACACTTCCTAACCATTTTCATTCTTTTGGTGAATCGCCGATTTTTGCGATTCATGGATGGCTAACGGGGCAGGTTAGCATTCCTGTAGAGCGTTAATTATCAACTTTGAAAAAAATAGAGCTCCCCAGTAAGATATGAGTTAAGACACCACTCTAAAACTCAAAATCTTAAGGAGGAAGCTCTACTATGAATTTTAAAATGCAGAACAAACAAAATCAACTCATTGAATGAATTTCTGATCGACATCTCGTTGTTGGCGTAGATATTGCCCAACAATTCCACGTTGCTCGAGCCGTAAATTATCAAGGGATCGTAGTAGGTGATCCTCTTACTTTTGAAAATAACGAAGAAGGCTTTAACAGATTTCTAGAATGGATCAATAAACTAAAAGGTAAAAACAGCTTAGACACAACTATAGTCGGTATGGAACCTACAGGTCATTACTGGATTAACCTATCGAAATGGTTATCTAACGAAAAGATTGATGTCGTAACAGTCAATCCTCACCTTGTAAAAAGAAATAAAGAAAATCGAGATAACACTCAGTCCAAAAGTGATAAAAAAGACGCTCTCGTGATTGCGGATATGGTGAAGAATGGATACTATGCCTTTGTTCGTTCAACTCCAGAGTCTTTCGAAAAACTTCGAGTCCTTATGTCTAACCGTGACGTAATCGTTAAACGTCTCGTTAGTTCTATCAACCAATTAAATCGTTGGGTAGATGTTGTTTTTCCTGAGCTACGACAAGTGTTTAAAGATGTGAAAGCAAAGGGGCTATCGCAACTCTACGATTATTTCCGACACCAATCGAGTTACGATCGATGGAACCTCAAGATATTGTGGCCAAATGGAAATCGGTAATGAAGCGTCAGCCTGGGCTGAAAAAAGCTTATCAACTTATAGATTTAGCTAAGCGTTCTATCGGATTGCACCAAGCACATGATGCTTACAAGCTACATTTAGAACAACTACTGGAAGAGTATGATCTAGCTACAACGCAACTCGAAAGAGTGGAACAAGAAGTCACTAACGTGCTTCAACAAATTCCTTTCGCAAAGAAACTGCTGACTATAAAAGGGATCAGTGAAATCTCTTTAGCTGGCATTTTAGGGGAAGCTGGAGATTTAAGTGGATTCGACCACGGTAATTCTCTACTTCGACATGCAGGGTTACATCTTTCCGAGGCGAGCTCTGGTAAATGGAAAGGACAAATTGTCATTTCTAAACGAGGGAGATCCAGAATGCGGCGTTTCTTATACTTAGCTACGATGAGCCTTGTCATGAATAACCCTGAGTTTAAAGCGTTGCACGCCAATAATGTTAAGGTGAAAAATATAAAGAAAATGAAATCAATTATGAAATTGGTTGGTAAACTGGCTCGAGTATTTGTAGGCATAGCCAAACGAAATGAATCGTATTCTCCAGAAAAATTACAACCTTTTTCAGCACTTGATTTTCAGCTTATCTTTTGTCGAATGTTTTCTTATTCGTAGGATTTTAAAAATGCACGGAGTACCAGATTTATTGAACAAAAGGGCACTGACCCATTAGGTTAGCATAACTGGCCTCCACCCCTTGGATAGGCATGACGAAGGAATGAGAGGGCATATTTTTTTATGACCCGTTGAGACATGGGAGGGAAAGCCTCCAGGGGCGGCGTGGAGATTACGTGCATTATATGGTAAAATATAGAGTTTTCTTTTACTCCTTTATTTAACTATGTCTCCACGAAGTCATAATAATCTAAGCTCATCGCTTTTAACCGTTAATGTATCTTCAAGGGTTATGAAATCCTGCGAATAAGGGAGCATTTGAGAGATATAGCTATCATACTGAGGGAGTTCAACAAGGAAAACTTGTATAAACTGGAGAATGAAATTGGTTAGAGTTTGTTCAAAGAGGAGAAAAAGATGGATGAAAAAAACATAGCCAAGATTTTTATTGAACCTTTCCGTCAATTTGCGGTCGAATAGGAGTTGTCCATAAACGCTGTGTAATTTCATTTTCCACTCTTGACTCATTTCATATTCCACGCCTTTCCTTGATGTACATTCAAACGGTTTTACCGCGGTAACGTATTTGTTGGCATTACATCACTTCCATGACCTGGAACCATAGGTCGTTCCCCTTCCGTTCATTCAATGTTTGGTCATTGAACTACTCCCGTACTATGAGTACGTCTGACTTCTCCACCCGTTCTATGTCACTTAGGATTACCCTTATAGACTAGAACCCTGCCTGTTTGGTAAGGAGGAGACCTCACGGGGTTATCGTATTTCCCTTCAAAACATACCCTGTACCATCACGTGATAAGTCACATTTACTCGATCTGACTTCTAAAGAAAATGCCTGTAAGTGGGCTTCCTCATTTTTCGAAAAGTCGCCAACTTATCCCGCCGCCGTGCTTTACACTTCTTGCATTAGGGTCTGCTTTTTCACCTACGGGTCTCTCGACTTTCCGCATCTCCTTCAGACAATACCTCACGGTATTGCCCTAGATTAGGCTTCCCAAGCTAGGTCAGTCTCCTTGGGAATGGACTTTCACCATCTGGGATTCAAGTGCTTCATTCTTTTGCCAGTCGTTTCCATCGAAATGACGTCACTGTCGAATAAAGAAAAATGAGGGACGCTGACTGTGTCAGCATCCCATACGACTGCCCGTCGCACAAAAAGCTGCCTTAAAGACAGCTCCGATCTTCAGCTAATGCACCCTGTAGTTTAAGTACATAAGTTCACAAACTTAACTATCATTATTTTGCATTTTTAACAAAAAAAACCAATCGGTAAATCCCGATTAGCTTTTCTTATTTTCGACTTAAGCACCATTATAAACTTGTGTGGATTTTTCAGGTTAACAGATACACCTTTGTACTCAATGAATATTGTACATTTCGAGTTCTTCCAGAAAGGAATTTCTTGACCAACACTAATGTTTACCAAGGAATTTGTTTTCCATCTCTAAAGAACCCTCCGGAAGGTCCTTCAGGTCCAATCGTCGCTAACCAAAGGATAGACTCCGCCGCTTGCTTTGGCGTTCTTGGAGCCGATGGTCCACCCATATCTGAGCTTACCCATCCCGGATCGACAGCATTTATTTTGATATCACCATTGATTTCTATAGCTACCAATCGAGTCAATCCATTTAGGGCAAGTTTAGACAACTTATAAGCGCCTACTCCTTGATATGACATTTCACTCATCGCCCCATATTCTGCTTTTCCATGAGTCGAATAAAGGAATGGATCACATGGTAAACCCCAAAGAAATTAGTTGCCATCGTTTTCTCTAGAATGGACTGATCCATATTCAATAACTTTTTATTCTCATCCAAATACACGCCAGCATTATTAATCAATACGTCTAATCTTCCATACTTCTCATTTATTGCAACCGCAGCTTGATGGATGCTTTCTTGATTGGTGACATCCAACTCAACACACGAAACATCCAGATCTAACTCCTTAAGTTTTTGCGTAGCTTCATAACCCATCTTTAAATCCCGACTTGCCAAAATGACTCTAAAACCATTCATCGCCAATTGCTTGATAAGCTCATATCCAATTCCCCGATTCCCGCCGGTGACAAGTGCAACTTGTTTATCGTGTGACATTTAACTCCTCCATTTCTCGCCTAATAATAACCTTGGCTATAGGCTAGGGTAACTTTTAGATTTTTCGGCTTTTTAATCCAGGTAACACCTGGAAATTAAGTCAAAGAAAATTGGACAGGGATGATAAATCAATAATGATTAGAAAAATGTTATAGATTGTTGAATGAATACCTTATCTAGAAAGTTGTTTTATAGGACTATGCATGTAGTTTCTTAGTAAAATAAATACTACACTCAATATTAACGATATTACCCCCACTAGTATGACGTATTGTGTACCCATTTCTGATATAAATAATCCACCTACAGCTGTACCAATTGTTGTTCCTAAGTTAACGGATGATAAAAATAATCCATTAGCGAAATCAGGAGCTTCTGGAGCTGCAGACGTAATCCAATATTGATTAATATTAGTTCCTATACCAGCCAATATTCCCCAAACTAAAGTAATGATAGCCATAGGTAAAGTGAATTGTCCTAATAAGAATAATATGATGTAAACGGCTCCCAATGCAAAAGGAAAAGAAACTACAGATTTGATGGCATCTTTAGTAAGTAACTTCCCTGCCACAATGTTTCCAATAATATTTGCCCCCCCGAATATGACTAACATTAAACTAATTGATTTCCCAGAGATATTCGTAACGGTTTTAAGATACTCAGCAAGATAACTATACACCCCAAATACTGCTGAATTTAGTAAAATGACAGCAACAATGGAAAGCCATGTAATTGGTTTTTTTAATACCGATAATTGAGCTCCGTAAGAAAGTCTTTCTTTAACAGGCATAGAAGGGAATAATACTAATGTAGCAATAAATACTATAGCGTTCACGATGGCGAAAAATGCCATTGATATTTGAAACGAAACTGTACTAGCAAGAAAACTTGCGATTGGTACACCAAGTACCATACCCGCAGATACTCCAATAAAAACTTTTGAAACAGCTTTTGGAGCTTCTTCCTTGCTAACTGAGTTAGCAGCCATTGTAAAAGCTGCTGAAAAATAGATTGGATGAAATATGGCTGGAATCACACGCGCAATTATTGCAATGGCAAAGTTAGATGTAAATATAGAAACAATGTTACCTAGAACGA
Organism: Peribacillus sp. V2I11; assembly: GCF_030817135.1. NCBI lineage: Bacteria > Bacillati > Bacillota > Bacilli > Caryophanales > Bacillaceae > Peribacillus > Peribacillus sp. V2I11. The sequence goes on from NZ_JAUSYW010000001.1 coordinate 180,664, forward strand.
AAATACCAAGTACGAGTAACATTGCCTTCTTGCGATTTATCCCCGAAAATAATAAAGGCATAGTTGGACCAGATACAGCAACAACAAGGGCAAAAAGACTCACCAGCAACCCTGCTTTTGATACACTGACATGAAAGTGATCAGCAATGTAGGGTAATATCCCTATAACCCCCATTTCAGTATTTATGATGCCGAAAGCCCCTATGGTCAATGTAAATATAAGTAAATCATTTCGTTTAGACATAAAATAGATTTCCTTCTTTCTTTCTTGAAAGTGTCATTTTCTAGTTGCGTAAAGGTGAGTTATTTAAGGAGTTATCTTACCCTTATCAGTTTGTTGTTCATTCTCAGAACAGCCCGCAATTAAAGGTATTGCCAGCAAAAATATGGCTAAAAACTTTTTCGTTTTGAATGAATAGTAGAAATACATTTAATCCATTTTTTCAATTATCACTGCAAAATCGCCGTTAAGATTTTCAAGATTTTCTATGCCAGATTCAATTTCCCCTAGTTTAATAAGCCCATTTGAATATCCAAAATCCTTATAATATATAGCTAAATTACCCCACGGGGCATAATAAGTGAAGTCTCCAACTGTAGGGTCAATTCCTGATGGTGCCTCTTTACTAGATAATTCATTGGATGGATAACTAATTTTTTCCGTTCCTGCATAATCTTCAAATGTTAATGTAAGTGGGAGTAATGATAAAAAATCCTTACTTGTCGGATTATCATCCATGTTGACAATGACTTCTTCGTTGTTAAATGTTAATTTTATTCTTATATCTTCCATTTCATCTGACCCTTCATGATTTAGTGTAGAATCTTGGCTATCCCCGTTGTTTGATTCATCAGCTGTCACTCCTTCTTTGCTATTTTGATGGATAGTCAAACTTTCTTCGCTGCTTGTGTTTTCTTCATTGTTTCTGCTATTGCAAGCTGTTAAAAACATTGAAGATACTGTGAGTAATAACAGTATCTGTTGGACGGTTTTATCCATTAAATTCCCCTCTAGTGTATTTGCATCTAAGATACATTTACAAAGATTATTATGAACCTAGTATTTGTAAAAAACGCCTCAAAACGATGAGGCATTTTAAATTGAAAAGATTTTACAACCATTGTCTGAGAAGAAGCATATTGTTACATTTATTATTAGATAACTTGTTTTGTAGGACGAATTAAAATTTCACTTATAGAAACTGTTTCAGGTGTACTAATGGCATATGCCACTGCGTCAGCAACATCGCCTGATGAGAGACCATAACCTTCTGTCTGTGCATTTTTCCTTAACATTTCTTGTGCTTCAGGATCATTTATTGTGTTATATAATTCGGTATCTACTGCTCCTGGAGAAATCATTGTACTTCGAATATTGTTTTCACGCTCTTCTTGACGTAAGCCTTCCATAATGGCACGAACAGCAAATTTTGTCCCGCAATATACAGCCGAAGTTGGATATACAACATGTCCAGCTACGGAATCAGTAGCAATAATGTGGCCAGACTGTTGTTGCTTCATAATAGGTAATACAGCAGCCATTCCATTTAATACACCCATGATATTGATGTCTAACATTTGTCTCCATTCATCAAAGCGTTTTTCTGAAAGTGGAGCAGTTGGCATGACTCCGGCGTTGTTGTAGAGTACATCTACACGACCATACTTTTCAACTGCTAAATCGACAACCGCTTGCACTTCCTCTTTATTCGTTACATCTGCAACTGCATATGAAATATCAGCTTTTGGGAATGATTCAACAAGAGCTTTCAATCGATCTTCACGACGAGCGGCAATGACTAATTTTGCTCCTTCTTGTGCAAGCTTCTTTGTAGTTGCTTCACCAATTCCACTTGATGCTCCCATAATAACAACAACTTTATCTTGAATATTAGACATAATTAAAAACTCCCTTTCTTATTTGTATTGAAAATAATTCTTTTGCAACTTTAATAGTGGATATTGACTTCGCCCAACAAAGAAAAAACATCATTGGCTGATTAATCAACATCTGTTTATCATAATAAATAATAAATCGATGCATACAATGGTTAGATGAACGTGATTTGTTAATTATTGAACAAACCAATTAAAATTGTTGATTATCTTTTAGGGAAGTTAGGTAACCTAAAAATGTCGAAAATAGATAGAAGAATACCTGCCATGAAGCCACACGAAAAAGGCTTTTATTGAACTGAAAATCCAATCCAAAAATTCATTTGATATCCTTCACTTTTTTAAGTTTGGAATTCTATTCAGACAAAAAAGTGTGAATCCCGACAAGATAAGCGGGATTCACGCAGTGGATTTCACTCAAAGTACCATTGGCACACAAATTTCTATACAATCTCCAACACAATCCTTATTTTTTCTAAAGATTTTCTTTGAAGAAGGACTCGAGCTTGTCAAAGGGGATTAAATTCACCCGGTCGTACAGATCCACATGACCTGCGCCCGGAACAATATAGAGTTCCTTCGGTTCGGCCGCCAGCTTGAAGGCGTCTTCGCTGAACTCTCTGGAATGAGCGTTTTCACCCGTGATGAAAAGCATCGGACGAGGTGAAATCGTCTCTATGTCTTCGAACGGGTAAAAATTCATGAACTTGACGTTACTGGTCAGCGTAGGGTGTGTCGTGAGTTCAGGTGACGAGTCCTTGGGAGTGAATTCACCTCTTGGAGTGCGGTAGAAGTCATAAAACTCACGTTCAATGGCGGTAGAGTTTTCATTTAGTTCATGTACTGTCCCACTGGTGTATTTGGCTTTACCGTCTGTGAACTCCACATAGCGTTGCTCCGCTGCCTCTTCGAGAATCTTCTTTCTCTGCTCGAGTGTCTGCGAGTGTTTAAGCCCGTTACGGTTGGCGGCACCCATGTCGTACATACTGACTGTCGCAATGGCTTTCATGCGCGGGTCGATCTTGGCAGCGCTGATGGCAAAGCTCCCGCTGCCACAAATCCCGAGAACACCAATCCGATCCCTGTCAACAAGCGGCCGGGTTCCTAGGAAATCCAACGCAGCACTGAAACCTTCGGCATAGATATCCGGAGAAACAGCGTTGCGAGGCTGACCCTCACTCTCTCCCCAGAAAGACAAATCCAGGGACAAAGTAACGAATCCCCGTTCAGCCATTTTAGTGGCATACAGATTCGCACTTTGTTCTTTTACTGCGCCCATAGGATGCCCGACAATGATCGCGGGATTTTTGGTGTTCTTCTTCAAACCTTTGGGAATAAAAAGATTCCCTACAACATTCATGTTGTATTGATTTTTAAACTCAACCTTCTTCATGGTTACCTTGCTGCTCTTGTAAAAGTTGTCTGCTCCATTGGACATGTCCGGCGTGTATGCGGCGCCAACGCCGGTCGTGGATGCAACGATGGTCGCGGATAAAAGCAAGCCCAGTGCTATCACTGTGAGTACACCCGTGATAATAGATTTTTTTTTCATTATAAATTACCTCCTTTGTTATTTATTCTAGCGTGCTTTTTTTATATATCAAATACTCATATCTCATATCAAGATATGCTTTATAAGCATTTCTCAAACGGTTATACTAAAACATTATAAAGGAGGAGTGCTATATGGAATTTAGAGTTTTGCGATATTTTCTTACGGTTGCAAGAGAAGGAAGCATTACGGGTGCTGCTAATTTTTTGCATGTGACACAGCCAACCTTGTCAAGACAATTAAAAGACCTTGAACAAGAGTTAGGAAAAAAACTATTTATTCGCAGCAGTCACAGTATCATTCTCACAGATGAAGGAATGCTCCTGCGAAAGAGAGCAGAAGAAATCGTTGATATGGTCGATAAATTGGGTGTAGAATTTAGTTCTATGGAAGAAACAATAAGTGGTGACGTATATATAGGTGGTGGGGAAACAGACGCCATGAGACAGATTGCACGGGTAGTAAAAAATTTACAATTACGTTATCCAAATATACGGTATCACCTGTACAGCGGAAACTCAGACGATGTAAATGAACGGCTTGACAAGGGATTGCTTGACTTTGGTATTTTAATTCAACCAGCAGATTTATCAAAATACAATTATCTCGATATCCCAACCAAAGATGTTTGGGGCGTTGTTATGAGGAAAGACAGTCCCCTTGCTTTCAAAGATACCATTCAAGCAGTGGATTTATTAAATGTTCCGCTAATCTGTTCACGGCAGGCTATGAAACAAACATTGTCTAAAAATGAATTTGCAGATTGGTTTGGTGGAAATTTTGATAAATTAAACGTCGTAACTTCATACAATCTTGCGTATAATGCAGCGACCATGGTTGAAGAGGGTATTGGTTATGCAATTACCCTTGATAAAATAGTAAATACGTCTAGTGATAGTAACCTTTGTTTTAGACCGCTAGAACCAAGACTTGAATCTGGCTTAAATATTGTTTGGAAAAAGCATCAGGTTTTTTCCGCTGCTGCAGATATGTTTTTAAAAGAACTTCAGGCGAAATTTTCAAATTCTTTAACAGATGTATAGAATTTTCAGAACTTACACCTCTAGAATAAGCATTATTCTGATTTTCTGATTTGAGAGTCATTAAGCATTCTTTCAAAGAGTGCTTTTTTATTTCAAAAGAGATCTATAACATCTGGTTTTGAACCATTTCTTATCGAACTAACCTGCCCCGATCGTATTATAAAGGTCAGCCAGTTATTTCTGGTTGAACAATTTTTATATCGATATATGATAACGGTAGCCGGGGTAGAACGTTCCTGCCCGTGGGGCTTGGACCCCGTCAACTAAACAGTTCGCCCCCTACTTGTAGAAACATGATTAGGCTGGTTGAGACTAGATCTCGTATAACAAGCGAAGCTATGATACTACAAGAAGGATTAGGGGTTACCGGCAATAATATGTTTTTGGAGGAGATAAAAAATGAATCCAGTGGTTGGTCTGGATGTAGCGAAAGGTGAAAGTCAGGTTCAAGCGTTCTTGGATAAAAAGAAGCCTTATAAAAGAAGTTTTAAAGTAGCACATACCATTGAAGAACTAGAGAGCTTACACCAATATCTTAGAGAGATAGAAAACATAACAGGAATTCGACCTCCGGTCGTTTTAGAGTCTACTGGGCATTATCATACGCCCATTGTGCAGTATTTTGAGGAGAGAGGTTACTTATTAATTATCGTTAACCCACTCATTTCTTATCGTGCGAAGAGCTCTAGTTTACGGAAAGTAAAGACAGATTTAATCGATGCACGTCACCTCTGCGAGCTGTACTATAAAGAGGATTTAGAGCCTTATAAAAAACGAGGGATACAACTCTTAAATCTTCGTAATCTTTCAAGACAACATGCAAATATAACAGGTATCTATGTACAAACAAAACTACAGTTTCAGGCTGTTCTTGATCAAGTATTTCCTGAATATAGAGGGGTTTTTGGAGATTTGTATTCGGTTGTTTCTTTGCTTACTCTATTAGAATTCCCTACTTCTGAAGACATATTAGTAGTCGGTGAAGAAACTGTAGCAAATAGGATTAATGAACTTTGTCCAAGTCGTTCTAGAAAGTGGGCGAATACAAAGGCAGAGAAACTTATGGCTGCCTCAGCTCGAAATCCTTTTCAGAGAACTTTATATCAGAGTCACATTTTAAGCCTAGAGATGTATATAAAAATGCTTCTAGAATACCAAAAGCACCTATCCAGGTTTGAAGACGAGATAGATGCTTTGGCAAAAGAAATTGAAGAATATAAGATTATCCAATCCATCCCTGGAATCGGTGAAAAAATCGCTGCAACGATCATTTCTGAAATTGGAGAGATTGATCGGTTTAATCACCCTAAAAAACTAGTGGCATTTGCCGGAATTGATCCAAGTATCTTTGAATCAGGTAAATTTAAAGGCACAGTAAATCGGATTACCAAAAGAGGTTCTGGTAGACTACGACATGCCTTATATATGGCCGTTCGTTGTGCCATTCGTGATTGTCGCAAGAAGAAAACGACAGATAAAATCATCCCTCGGAACAAGAGATTACGAGAGTTTTATGATAAGAAACGTGAAGAAGGAAAGCCCTTTAAAGTAGCTGTGATAGCATGTGCCAATAAGCTTCTACAATGGATTTATGCACTATTACAAAACCATTCGACTTTCCAAGATCTAGCCTAGTTTAAAAGTATAACTAAATAGTACAAAACTTTCCAAACACAGTTCATTGGAAGGTTATTTGGCATGCACAAATTTAGTATAGCATGAAATATTTTAAGTTTTCATTGAAAAATGTTGACTAACTATTAGCTGGTTTAGTTGCATAAAGAGAAGGCTGCCCTATGTGGGTTTATAGTTAGACCTTTCTAATCCAATCTTTTGTAAGATAAATCTTTTTATTATTCGATAGGTTCTCACTGAAAAATTTCTATCTAAGAAAATAATTATTTCCCTATTACGAAAACTATTAGACACCCATTCTTCATTATGAACCCCCTCTAAAATCCATGTTTCAGAATGAATAGTATTAAAATGTACTTCTCTTTCTTCTTCAGTTCATCTAATATCTCCAGATTCATACCTTTTCCAAATAACATTATCCAATTCATAATGTGGGATATTCAACTTAGAGGATAACTCTCTTGCTAAGGTTGTTTTTCCACTACCAACTGAACCTATAATATGTATTTTATTTTAAATTTTCTTCAATAAGACCACGACCGTCATTAGAGTTCTCTATATCAAATTCATTCTATTTATATATTGGAATGCCCTCTTCCACCTCCCACTTTCCTGCCCCGAAAACAAAAATCAAGGATTGATTTCGGTTTATCATTTTTATAAAGGATTAAACTTATTTAAAACGGTACATCTTTTTTAACGGAACGACTTTGTTTTAAACTTCAACTAAGTACACCATATACAAAGTTAGTTAACATAAGAATTACTGCCATTTTTCAGAGTGTTAAATACTAATAATCAAAAAAGATCCATCATTCTCAAGCATATGCTTATATTTACATGCATGATATCTTTTTAATTCGTATAATAGAATAAAGGGGAATCAAAATGAGTCTAATTTACAAAAAGAGGGAGCAGATTTGTTCTGTGGAACCAAAAGGCGAAGAAATAAACAGTTTAGCATTAAAAGTCAAAGATATTATCCAATCTTCAGGATGTCAAAATGAAGATGTAATCTTTCTGTGTATTGGTTCAGACCGATCAGTTGGGGATTCATTGGGCCCTTTAGTCGGGACGATGCTTAAAGAACATACGGTGCCTTATCGTGTTTACGGTACTTTGGAAAATCCCGTTCATGCATTTAATTTAAAAGACACGTTGAAAGAAATTAAAAAACAATTCAAAAAGCCTCTTATTTTTAGTGTGGATGCTTGTTTAGGGGATCAAAACCAGGTCGGTTATGTTTTCTTGAAGGATGGACCTCTTGTCCCAGGGAAAGCTTTAAAAAAAGTATTACCTGAAGTGGGAGACTATCATATTATAGGAATGGTAAATTATATAGATCCGCTGCCAACGATGCAATTTTTAAATGATACTCGTCTATACACGGTTATGAACCTGGCGAATAAAATCGTAAAAATCATTACTCAAGCGACCGGCGAGACTTCTGGAATTAAATAAAAGAATGGGCTGTGCCAAAGTTGGTTTTGGCACAGCCCTTCTTTGTTTAAGTTCGAAGAATTTATTAGATAACATTATCCTTAAATAATAGCACCTGTCAAGATAGCAACAATGATAAGGACTAATGAACAAATTAGGGCCCATTTAAATGCATAGCGCTGTAGTTCCCCGATATCTGTCTTTACCATCCCTACCAGTAAAAGAGTCGATGCCACGAGTGGACTTAAGAAATGTACAGGCTGGCCCAGTACGGAAGCTCTGGCAATTTCTAAAGGACTCACCCCATAAGCTTCTCCAGCTTCGGCAAGAATTGGCAAAACACCAAAGTAGTAAGCATCATTGGATAAAACGAACGTAAATGGCATGCTGGTGAATGCAACGACCATCGGTAAAAAAGAGCCTAAAGAATCCGGAATGATGGCCACTAATGAATTTGCAATGGCGTCTACCATTTTCGTTCCGGAAAAGATCCCTGTGAAAATACCAGCCGCAAATACTAATGTGACAACGGTTATAGCGTTTCCTGCATGTGACACGATTCGCTCTTTTTGCTGATCTAGATTTGGGTAATTAATGATTGAAGCAAGCACAAACCCGATTAGAAACAACACTGGTACCGGTACTAAGCCCATTACAAGAACGACCATGACTGTGAGCGTCAACAAAAGATTGACCCATATTAATTTAGGGCGCTTTAAATCGTCTTGTATGGCGGAAGCTACCGCTGCTTCAGCAAGAGCCCCTTTCATTTCAGGTGCAGCTTTGATATAAACAACGCCAAGCCTTTTGCGCTCTTTTTTCCCAAGTACATAAGCGGTAAAAAGAATAGCTGCTATTCCTGCGAATAGTGTTGGGATTATCGGGACAAAGAATTCATTTGGATCCAGACCTAAAGATGCTATTGCTCTTGTTGCAGGTCCTCCCCAAGGAGTCATACCACTCATAATACTGACAGCCAGCAAAGAAATAGTGGCAAGAATAAGTGGATTCATACCAAGTCGTAAGTAAAGGGGCAGCATAGCGGAAATCGTAATCATATGAGTCGTGGTACCATCACCATCTAAGGCAACGGTCATTGCGATTACGGCTGTTCCTATCGCTATTTTAACAGGATCCCCTTTTACGATTTTTAACATAGTTTTAATAAGTGGATCAAATAATCCAGCATCAATCAGAACTCCGAAAAACAAAATAGCGAACAATAGCAAAGCGGCTGAAGGTGCGACAACCTTTATTCCATCCAGCATCATATCTCCGAGCTCTGTACCAAATCCGCCAATTAATGCAAAGATAATTGGAATGACTACAAGAGAATTAACAGGCGATAACCGTTTAGACATGATTAAATAAGTAAAGACAACGACCATTGAAATTCCAAGTAACGTTAGAATATGAATCCCCTCCTATTTGAGAAACCGCTTACAAATCAGATAAAAAGTTTGAATAGTTAAAAAATATTACATATTATTTTCTGTTTCCCTGTTACTTTGTTTTCCATTTTTAGAATAGTTCATATCATTAAATAAGTGAAATACATATTTTTTGTACTTTTTCGAAAAAAAAACTTATAATCCATTTTATATTAAATTAAGAAATCAAAAAGCACAATGAAATTGTCAATAATATCATTGTGCTTTTTCGTTAAAGATTGGAATTTTTATTCAAGAAATCAATAAAGTTTTTCACAGTAGAGAGTTTTAATGAATCCTGGTTATACATTAACCATGTATTTCTTAACACCGGCTTCCCATTTTTGTAGGATAACCCGTATGTATGCAAATTATCTGAAGGCTGCAGGCATATTTCCGGCAGAATAGAAACACCAAGATCATTTTTGACCATCTCTTTGCACGTCTCCTGCCGATCTGTTTCCATAGTTACAAATGGTGGCTCCGGGAATCTATCATGCCACCAGCCATTTATTAAGTTTTTTAAAGAACTGTCGGTTTTATAATTTATGAATGGAAGTTCTGGCAAATTATCTAAGTCTACCTCTTTCTTAGAAATTAAACAAAGTCTTTCTTTATGCAGTAGCGATTTGATTCCATACCATTCATAATTTCCACGCAGGATGCCTAATTGAACACTTGAGGAATCCAGAAGATGCATGATTTCAGTACTCCACCCTGTATTCACATTAAATTGTACATGAGGATATTGTGTTGAAAACTTTTTCAATATTTCTGGTAGTTTATATTGGGCAAAGTTGCTGGAAACGCCAAGCCTTAACGTTCCTCTTACCTCATTTTTCATATTCAGCATATAATCTTTGGTTTTTTGCAACTTTTTCACCATTTCTTCCGCATAGCCCGCTAAATGTATCCCTTCCGAAGTGAACTCAATGCCTCCTTTTATTTTGAAAAATAAGTTCGTGCTAAATTCTTTTTCTAAATTTTTAAGCCGATACGTTAACGCCGGCTGCGATATATATAAACGCTCTGCGGCGCGGCTAATGTTTTTTTCTTCATATAGTACCCTTATCGCAATCCAATCTTTTTCGTCCACTTAACCATCTCCCACTTTTTAGATTATAAGTTTTTTTAACATTTTTATTAAAAAAATATGTATTTTACTTATGAACAAACTTATCATACTATATTTTCAAAGGAACCGGTAGTGCTATAAATATTGGTTGAGAAAAGGTGGTAATACAATGAAAGTACCAGTAGTTGTAATGCGCGGCGGGACAAGTAAAGGTGTGTTCCTTAACTTTGAACATATGCCTTCGAATCCCTTACACTGGGAAGGTTTCTTACTTGACGTGATGGGCAGTCCGGATCGGAGACAGATTGATGGACTTGGAGGAGCGAATTCATTGACAAGTAAAGCAGCGATTATCAAAAAATCAGATTCATCAGAATTCGATGTGGAATATACATTTGCTCAGATTAGCATCGATAATCAAATGGTTGATTTTAAAGGAAATTGTGGAAATATTTCATCTGCTGTAGGACCTTACGCAATTGAGCAAGGATTAGTCCCTGCAATAGAACCTGTTACAACGGTGAAAATTTTTAACGTGAATACACAAAAATTGATTATTGCAGAAGTAGAGGTTGAGAATGGACAAGTAAAATCAGAAGGATGCTGCTCAATTCCTGGGGTGCCTGGTAAAGGATCACCTATCTATCTTTCTTTTACTCGTGCAGAAGGAGCAGTTACAGGAAAACTTTTCCCTACAGGAAATCCGATTGACATGATTAAAACCAAGGATCGACTTATTCAAGTTTCAATTATTGATGTTGCCAATCCACTCGTTTTTGTAAGGGCACAGGATATTGGTCTAAACGGAAGCGAATTGCCTACTGATTATTCACAGGAAAAATTAAATGAACTGGAAGAAATCCGGTCAATTGCAGCTGAAATGTGTCAATTTTCCGATAAGAAATCAGCTACTGTCAAATCTCCTGCTGTGCCTAAAATGACCCTAATTGCTCCTCCTATGGATTACGTCGATCTAAACGGATCGGAAAGAAAAGCGTCAGAGATGGATTTGATGATCCGAATGATGTCCATGCAAAAGCCCCATCAAGCGCTTGCTATTACAGGCGCCATCTGTGCAACAGCAGGAGCTTACTTACAGGAAACGGTTTTATCTGAAATGGTGAACATTAAACACGAAATTTTTCGATTAGCCCACCCGGCCGGGATAATGGAGACAAAGGTTGATTTCTTGGCAGGACACATACGCGCTATTAAAGTGGTACGCACAGCAAGAATCATTATGGAGGGATACGTGTACACGAAAAAAAATTACGAGCTTTCCTATCAATTAGCTTAATTTGAATTCATTTTATTTACAGCACAAAAAACTATTTATTAATTGGAGGCTTTTTAATGTGGGTCATCACTGTCTTTTTAAAAGGAAATATTAAAATATTTGAATTTGACACAGAAAAAGAAGCGAAAGAAATATTCAATAATATTAAAGGCAATAAAATTCTTTCTGAAATTGTTTACTTCAATGATCCTTGTTTTGTATAAGTGAGTATTCAATAGAGCCTAGACTCTAATGTATCTCCAACTAACCGATGCCTACAAAATTCAATTATAAAATAGGATTGAGAATAGAAAAAAATTTTCCTAGGAAAGCTAAAACCCTTATACAAATTTGGGTATGGATACTGAATCCAGATTTTCATGGTAACTAGAGTATACAAAAAGAAAGCTAATTGCTATCTATCATCCTTGTTTAGGGGAAAATATCAATAAACCAATCCGCTACCCTTTTTCACATGCTTTATTTTAGGATAAACAGCAATTTAAATAAAATCATACAAAGTATTGATAACTGGTAACTCTTCATAAGCCAGACTTTATGCACGATAATGCCCATCTGATCCATTCAAGCTGGTGCTAAACTCGAAAAGCTGGTAATGAAGAATCTTATTGTCCGGCCATCAGGAGGCATAAAGCTATACAATCACTCCACTGAAAAAACTGCAATAGATAAACTGTTACTAAGTTTGACCTTTTATAATCCTAAATGATATGAGTTTTAGTCAAAGCATAAAGACTTTTATATTTTAAAATACCAAACAGCCAAGGACTTTTTTAAGCCTTGGCTGTTTTTCATTCTTCTACTTCACGTATCTCTATTATTTTTTGGACACATTCTTATCTAATAAACCATTCAAGGAAAAGACTCAGTGATTATTGATCGTTTCAACCTTTTCTTGAGTATAGCGGGCTGCGGATGAACCAGCTAATTTTCCAAAGACTGCTCCAGACATTAACCCGGATCCACCAGGATAGTTTTCATAAAAAATCCCCCCAATCATTTCACCAGCCGCAAAGAGACCTTTTATCGGTTGTTCTTCTTTGTCTAACACATGACCCGTTGTATCTACATGCAAGCCACCGAACGAGAAGGTGATTCCGCACGTTACAGGGAAAGCGTAGAATGGACCTTGCTCAATTCGAAGTGCCCAGTTAGTTTTAGGAGGGGTAATTCCTTTCGTTCCTTTGCCATCTTTCTCTGCAGGTCTATACTCGCCATCTTGTACGGCACTGTTATACTCTTCGATCGTTTTAAGGAATTGTGTTTGATTGACCGGCAGTAAACTAGCCAACTCTCCAAGCGTATCTGCTTTATAAATAGTCGCTTCTTCAAGGTCATATTCTTTACGCAGCATCGGGCGTACCTGTGCATCATAAATTTGATATGCCACATGTCCAGGCTGTTTTAATACCTCACGGCCGTATTTGGCATAGGTGTAATTTCGCAAATCTGCTCCTTCATCAACAAAGCGTTTCCCTTCATTATTAAGCATGACGCTGTACGGATAAGAATGCTTTTTAAAAATATCTCCCGGCTTCGTGAAGTCTCCTACTTTTGGCGCATTATAATCTGTCCCAATAGAATGACATCCAGACCACTGCCCAAATTTTTGAGCCCCCACTGCCAAAGCCATGGAAATGCCGTCTCCTGTGTTGAACTCGGTTCCACGAACAATAGCCGCTTCCCATTCTTCACCAATATTTTCACTTCTCATTTTCTTATTGCCTTCAAAGCCGCCACAAGCCAAAATCACACCGGATGTCTGAACAGTTACCATTGTATGATCCTTCTCAACAACGACACCGGTTATTGTGTTATGCTCTGATACAAGCTCCATAGCACGTGAATCGTACCAAACGTCGATGCCAATTTCTTCTGTCCGCCTAAAGAGCTGTCTCATTAAGCCAACGCCTTTATCCTCCGTTTTGATAGGCAGTCCTCCCCAGAAATTGCGCTTGCCATCTTGTACGAAAGATTGATTTTCATAATTCAATTCAAATTTTATTCCCTGATCACGCATCCACGCAATTGTTTCATACGATCTAGAAACCAGCTGTTTTGCTAACTCAGGATTACTTTGTCCACCTGTTACTCGCATTAGATCATTGTAATAATCGGATTCCGTGTATTCAGGCATTACAATTAACTCGGATTCTTCATCTGTTAATTCAGGTATTATATTTCTGATTGCGTCTAAATTATTGTATGCAACACGAATGGCTCCATCCGTGAAGAAAGAGTTCCCTCCACGCTTTTCCACTGGTCCCCGTTCTAAAACAAGAACTCTAGCACCTCCCTCTTTTGCTGAGATTGCGGCACATAAAGCTGCGTTTCCTGCCCCTACTACAACTACATCATAATTTTGTGTATTTGACATTTTTACCCCTCCTGTTAAGTAGTGATGACTCTTCAGGTAAATAATAAGTGAAAATAATGAATAAAAATAATATTGTTTTTTTATTCATTGCCATAGAAAAATTTTATGAAAAAATGCTGGAAACGAAAACTATAGTGAGTCTATTGATTTACATAAAAAAGATAGATTTCTTTTATTCATTAGTTGTATTATACTTTTAGAAATCAAATAAATTATCATTATTTATAATTACGCATAAATATTTTTTATGGTTAAAGGAGGAAAATTTTATGGATGAAAAAGACTGGCTTATTTTAATTACTCTTTACGAAGAAAGAAATATAACAAAGGCAGCACAACGACTATTTATTTCTCAACCAGCATTATCCTATCGTATAAAACAGCTGGAAAAAGAGTTCAAAACAAATTTACTCTCTAGAGGCAAAAGAGGTGTCGAGTTTACTGTTGAAGGGGAATACCTCGTTCAATATTCGAAAAATATGCGTAAGCAATTAGGAGTTGCAAAAGAACACATTTCAAATTTGGATAAAAAAGTAAAAGGGACTTTGCGATTGGGTGTATCTGGCTTGTTTGCCCGATATAAACTGCCAGTATTATTAAAAGAATTTCTAACCCTATATCCAGAGGTTGAAATTAGTTTGAAAACTGGATGGAGTTCTCAAATTCATCAAATGCTTCAAAAAGAAGAAGCACACCTCGGGATAGTTAGAGGTCCTTACAAATGGCAGGAAAATAAAGTGTTATTTCAAGAAGAAAAGATTTGTATTGCCTCCAGTAAAAAAATTGAATTAAAAGAACTTCCTTTTCTTCCTAGAGTTAATTATCAGACAGACCAATCCTTAAGAAATACTATTGAAAACTGGTGGCAGGAAACATTTGCGGTACCACCTAAGATTTCAATGGAGGTAGATCGGATTGAAACATGTAAAGAACTGGTTCTTAATGGTTTAGGATATGCCATTTTACCAGAAATCTGTATTAAAAATGATGAACCACTGTATACTTTCCCCATTGTATTATCCGATAATAGCTATTTGCTTAGAGAAACTTGGGTTTTTTATCGGGATGTAACTATGGATTTGGCACAAGTAAAAGCATTTATTGATTTTCTTAATGATTCTAAACAATAGAAACAAGGACGAATCGAAATAAAAATAAGACGAAGGAAGAGAATTAATATGAAAAAGTGGGATTTAAATAATGCAAGCAAGACAATCCAATTTTCAGTTGCACTTCTAACTGCTTTTATTGGAGGCGGCCTTTTCTCTCTTATCAGGTTGCCAATCCCCTGGCTTCTAGGTCCAATGGCAGCCCTATTAATTGCATCACGTTTCAAAAACGTTAAATTAATTTGGCCCGTTTCGATGAGAAATACTGGATTAATTATTGTAGGTTATTCAATTGGCATCTCCTTTACCAAGAGCTCACTGTCTGACATGATTAGTCACCTTCCCTCAATGTTGATCCTTACTACCTTAATTGTCCTTGTGTGTGTATGTTCAGCTTTTGTTATGTCAAAATATTCCGGAATTGACTATCCTACCTCCTTAACGAGTAGTATTCCTGGAGGTTTGTCACAAATCGTTGTATTTGCAGAAGAAATGAAAGGTATTGATATTACGACAGTAACCTTTTTCCATGTTACAAGAGTGATAATGGTTGTTTTCTTAGTTTCCCTTTTAATTTTCAGCCCCATTTTTGCAGCGAAAAGTACCAATGACTCATCTAAAATGATGGATATCGTTATTCCAGAGTGGAGTGATTTATTTCCACTTATCTTTCTGTTCGCGATTATTTGTTTTCTCGCAGCAAGAATTGGTAAAGTATTCAAATTACCCGCTCCTTACTTTTTAGGACCAGTAATCGTTGCTGCTGCAATAGGCCTTTTTGGTTTACAGGGACCACCACTTCCTCCTTCACTTCTTGATATATCTCAATTTATGGTTGGCGGTTATATCGGTTTACTATTAAAACCGGAACAACTTGACAACAAAAGGAAAACCTTATTATTGGCTTTGCTGAACGGACTAATTTTGATCTGCGCAACAATGTTTTTTAGTTTTCTACTGACCCAGTATTATGATTTATCGACTATTACGGGTTTTTTAAGTTTAGCCCCTGGTGGAATGGATCAAATGGGAATCATTGCACAAGAAGTAAATGCTGATGTATCTACTGTTACCAGCTATCAACTATTTCGGATGGCTTTTATTTATGCCGCAGTGCCTCCATTACTAAGATTGGTATTAAAATTAAGTTTAAGAAAAAAAGACAAGAACAGTAACGTAAAACTAAATGTTAAATAAAAAAGGAGGGAGCTTTGCTCAAGGGCACTGAAAAAGTCTGATTTATAAATAAAAGAAGGTTATCATCCACGATATTTAGATGATGACCTTCTTTTTAAATACTAAAAGTAGCATTAAATATTAAAAAAATTTCGTTATTGAATCACTTATCCTTTAGCTTTCTTTGCTCTCCTCCCCATTCTTTTTTAAAGAATAAATTATTTTGATACCAATACAAAAAAAATATGTATTTAACTTATTGTTCTCTCTGTATTACCTTTAATAAAGAAAAGCGCATAGGCATAGTGTAAAACTTATTAATCTACCAGTTAATTTTTCTGAAGAGTCACTAAATTATTTCTTAGTCATCCAGAGATCAATTGAAAGCGCATTCAAAATTTGGGAGGGGATTTAATAATGTTTCTTACAATTTTAGGCATCTCCATGGTTACCGTTTTTACCTATTTAATCATGTCCAAACGTTTATCACCCATTGTTGCTTTAACATTAGTTCCGATCGTTTTTGCGGCAGTTGGTGGTTTTGGAAGTAAAATTGGCACTATGATGATGGAAGGCATTAAGCTAGTCGCTCCTTCTGCAGCTCTATTATTATTCGCCATATTGTTTTTTGGTATTATGATAGACACGGGCTTATTTGACCCACTTATCAAAAAGTTATTAGAAGTTGTCAAGGGAGATCCTGTCAAAATTTCGATGGGTACCACAATTCTTGCATTACTCGTGGCCCTAGATGGAGACGGTACAACAACGTATATCATTACTGTTTCAGCTATGTATCCACTTTATAAACGAATCGGTATGAATCCATTGGTTTTAGCCACGGTAGCCATGCTAGCTTTAAGTGTTATGAGTGGCATGACCCCCTGGGGTGGACCTGCTACCCGAGCAATAGCAGTATTGGGACTTGATGCATCCGAATTTTTTGTTCCACTTATTCCTACCATGATCGGTGGTGCTCTTTGGGTTATTTTCGTCGCATTTATTTTAGGGAAAAAAGAACGTAAACGACTGGGTGTAATACACATAGAAGAGTTGAACAATGAAATAGCTGCTACTGTAGAAAATGAAGCCACTGAAACATTTCCTCATATTGACATTAAACGCCCTCGTTTTTTGTGGGTTAACTTATTAATTGTGGTAGGCATTATGGTCATTCTTATTATGGGATTGGTACCTTCCCCTATTTTATTTTTGGTCGGTTTCACTATTGCTTTAATGATTAACTACCCTAATCTGGAAATGCAAAAAAGACGTATATTAGCACATTCTGGAAACGCTTTAATTGTCGTTCTATTAGTTTTTGCGGCAGGAGTATTTGCAGGAATCTTTTCCGGTACAAAAATGGTTGATGCTATTGCTAATGGACTGGTTGCGATAATACCTGCTTCATTAGGACAGTTTTTTCCTGTCATTGTTGGCATTACAAGTATGCCATTCACTTTCGTTTTGTCGAATGATGCCTATTATTTTGGAGTTCTCCCTATTCTTGCAGAAGCAGCTTCAGCCTATGGTATTAGCCCGTTAGAAATTGCTCGGGCTTCTATATTGGGACAACCCGCTCATTTAATGAGTCCACTTGTTGCATCAACGATTCTATTAGTTGGCATGGTTGATAAAGACCTTGGTGAATATCAGAAATTCGCATACAAATGGGCCATCTTGACATCGTTAATCTTAACAGTATTAGCTATAATTAGTGGTGCTATTTCTTTTATGTAAATTATATAAGCCCTTGTATACTTGTTTGCAAGGTAATATCCGCAGGATCCTTTCCAAAAACGCTACTAAGGACTTTTGATCAATTTCATAATGATGAGGAACTAACTCTTGAAAGAAAAACTCGGTGGCTGATATCATTAACAGAAAAAATACATATTCTTCACATGGCATTCTTTAATACCCATTTGAAAGAGATGAAATTAAACCGCTCTTAAGTAAAATAGCCTAAATAGATGTTGCATCTGATAATGTTTGGGGTTACTACCTATGGAGGTTTTACGAATGAATACGCAAAAGGTAAAATGGGCTCTTTGATGCTTATGACCAATAGCTCTTGTTACTATTTGCATTACCTGAAGAAATTTTTAATGAAGAAAAAATTGTAGTATCAATAGGGGATATCGAGAATGAAGAATTAAAAAATCTTTTACAGCTACTCGATCAAGAATAACCAAAAGAATTAATTGGGAAGAAGCAGTTAGTATAATACACAAATAGTGTGTGGTTTCAAATATTTCTAGTAAGAAGTAGTTCTTCCAGGATTACTTTTCGAAATAAGTACCATAATGACTTCCTTTTTAAAAATAAAATAAATGCCCTTCTCTAATCAGAAGGGCAACTATTAATTATATGGATAGTCCAAAGCAATAGCCGATGTCATGACTAAAATGTACTGATGAAAAAGCAGCAGAACACTTTGATAACCTGTTGAAATAAAGATATAAAATAGAAAAAATGTGAGTAAAGTAATATTGGGAATCTTAGTACAACTACCTCTTTTTTTCAATTTAAGATTTTCGCCACCAATTCACCTGTATTACTTCAAACTAAATATCCTGTTACAACGAAAAGAACTTAATACAATACCATAAGGGGTACCAAGGCTTTGTTATAGTGCCCTGTGAGGATTCGAACCACGACCCATTCCCTGTCAATTTTCTAAACTATCTTTTATACAGTACTTTTGCAACGCAGTGTAGTAAAAATAAAAAAACCTAACCTTTCATCTCAATTAATATTTATTGATAAGGATTGCACAGAAATTGTACAGAATTTCTAGAAACAATGGAATTAAGAGAATTTAATTATATGAATTTGCAAATTAAAAGTACGCAAATGGGGAAGACCATTATTTTAGATGAATTATCAGCCTACAAGTAAAAAACACAGCTAAAATGGCCTCTTAAATGAAATATTGCTAACGGAATCAGGTGATACTGGTTCCGTTAGTTTTTTTGTAAAATCACCAACACCCTTGTGTTGTCAATTATAGTCCAACCTAATATAGAATACTAATAACAAACATATAAAGCAAAAATTGGCGGGAATGCGTCCGGTTCAATACCGCCTTCACACCAGCCAATTAACTGCTTGGTATAAACTCTAACTTTTTGGGTGCACACCGGTTTAACTTCCTACTTCGCTTTTACCTTGAATTGGGAAACTCTTACTGTTCCACCATTCCATCAAGATTCTTTGACCCAAAGTTATCGAGCAATGCACGCACTTCATCTGTTGACTCTGTGCCCATTAATTGATTTCTTAATTCACTTGCCCCTCGAAACCCACGGACATATATCTTAAAAAAGCGATGAAGAGCCTTGAACGGACGCAGCTCTAATTTTGAATATTTATCATGGAGATCCAGATGCAACCTTAAGAGATCAAGCAATTCCTTACTACTATGATCTTTCGGCTGCTTTTCAAAGGCAAATGGGTTATTAAAAATACCACGCCCAATCATAATCCCATCAATACCGTATTGATGAGCGAGTTTTAAGCCAGTTTGACGGTCAGGGATATCCCCATTGATCGTCAAGAGTGTATCTGGTGCCACCTGGTCGCGAAGTTTCTTAATCTCCGGGATTAGTTCCCAATGAGCATCTACTTTGCTCATTTCCTTTCTTGTACGCAGATGAATGGAAAGATTAACAATGTCTTGATTCAATATGTGTGTAAGCCAGTCGTGCCATTCGTCCACATCCGTGTAACCAATCCTTGTCTTTACACTTACGGGCAATCCTCCTGCTTTGGCTGCTTGTATTAAATCTGCCGCAACTTCTGGACGACGGATAAGGCCACTTCCCTTCCCATTCTGTGCCACATTAGGTACAGGACAGCCCATATTGATATCCAAACCCCGATAGCCTAGTTTCGCCATACCAATACTCATTTGCCGAAAGTATTCAGGCTTATCCCCCCAAATATGGGCTACAATTGGTTGTTCATCCTCTGTAAAAGTCAAACGCCCACGCACACTATGGATGCCCTCTGGGTGACAATAACTCTCCGTGTTTGTAAACTCTGTAAAAAACACATCAGGTCTGCCTGCTTCACTCACTACATGGCGAAAAACAACATCCGTCACATCTTCCATTGGTGCCAGTATAAAAAAAGGTCGTGGTAAATCACGCCAAAAATTATCTATCATGTTCAAATTCAAATCCTCTCATTATGGGATACCAGGCCAACCCCTTATCCCAAAATTAAAAAGCAAAATGTACCTGCTTCTTTTACACTTATACCATGCTTAAACACTTTTTATCAAACTGATCGAAAATGTTTATTTTCACGAAATCGGGGTTTGTATCGGAAATGTTTATTATAACTTCACAATCCCTGTACAACAACCAAAATATCTCCTGCTGAAATCCACCCCCATCAACCAGCATTCCACTGTCCGAGTTAAAATAAAGTTTTGCTAAAAAAGACTGAAAAGAAAATTGGAAGAACACTGGATTGACAAGGGGTTAAAAGGGAAAAGACCCCGAAATCGCAAAAGTATTTTTTAACGAAATCGGGGTCGGACTGGCAAATGTTGTTTTTAATTAGACATCTTCAATTCCAAATCCGTCACGACTTCTACATGTCCAGAGTGTATGTGGCAACACATGGGGTGCTCGGGAGAGAATTTTTGATTAACAAATCATCCTGAAAAATCGTACACCGCTGCAAGTGCTACATTACGAATTCTTCTAGCTCCTTTTTCACCTACATTTTGCGCCTCTTGCAGTTTAGTTCCGGAAGCTTGCAAAATATCCCCTATAGTCTCTAAATTTATACGTTCTTTTTGCCATTATGTAAGGTCAAGAAAATCCATAAGTTTTTCTAACTGTTTTTGTAAGACTTCTGCGTAATTAAGTTCACTAAAGTCTGGAACTTCGTCAAGTAACGATTGGTAAAAAGCTTGATTTGCACCATATTCACTCATTCTTCTTGGAGTAAGTTCTTTTGCAATAGCGAATGAGGAAGTAGTTGGTGTGGCCACAAGTGCCATTAAACATCCTAGATTAACAAATTATCTTGTTCCAGTTTCTGCCATTGTTACTTTTAATGCGAATGGGTGAAAATCAAAAGTGGTTAGCGAACGGTTAGGACAGGCAAGAGTCGGAATCACGCTTGATATTTACTCGCACACAAATGAAGAAATGCAAAAGAAAACAGCTGATCGCTTTGTTGATCGTTTCTGGATATAACGGACAAAAAGCACATAAAAACAAACAATGGAATCCTCATGCCTGTAAGACAAAGAGATAGTTTCGTGCAGTTTCTGTTCAATGTATAACTAAGGATGGATATATCATAAAAAAAAGAAAAAGGCCAAACCCCTGATACAATAGGATTCGAGCCTAGTTTAGTCAACCTGTGAGGGATGCGAACCCCGCTCCCCTCCCTGTCAAGGTCAAGCCAGATAGTGCCTCAAGACATGATCCCCGCCCACGTTTTCACAGCAGTAGCTAAAATCAATAGAGCCAGTATGACCTGCAGGACTTTTACCTTCATTTTTTTACCGGCCATCGCTCCAAGCGGGGAGGCTATTAAACTAGCTACAACCATGATCAGTGCCGGATAGTAATCAACTTGTCCCGTTGAGATTTTCCCTGCTGTTGCACCGACTGATGAAATGAAAGTGATGGCTAATGAAGACGCTATCGTTACCCTGGTTGGAATTCTTAAAACGATAAGCATGATTGGAACTAATAGAAAGCCTCCTCCGGCACCGACTATACCGGCACCTAAACCAACGATTAATGCTAGGATGGCCGCAAGCCATTTGTTAAAAGTAACTTGTTCCAAAGGAATGTCATCTATCCCTTTCTTCGGAATGAACATCATGACAGCCGCTATCAACGCCAAAACGCCATAGACGATATTCACACCGTTTTCCGACATCGATTGTGATCCAAAACTTCCAACCACGCTTCCTATTAACACACTGATCCCCATATAGAGAATAAGCGTTTTATTTAAATGTCCGCTCTTACGATAGCTCCATATACCTCCGATGGAAGCGAATAAGACTTGTACAGCACTTATACCTGTCACATCATGTGCACTGAATGCCGCTAAACCGAAGATTGGGGGAATAAACAATAGCATTGGATAATTTATTATCGATCCTCCGATGCCGAGCATTCCAGAAACGTATGAACCTATAAAACCAATCAAAAAGATGGTAATGATAAAGGTGATATCCATTGTAAGTGCCTCCCTTAAAAGAAGGGAACCCTATTGGTTCCCTTCTCTATATCAGCCTTTTCTGATCCAAAATTTCAGTATATCATTTTCTTCTGCCGTTTTCACCAGTTCATGGCCGCCGGATCTTGACCAAGCCGCTAAGTCGGCTTTAGCTCCTTTATCGGTTACATGTATTTCCAGCACTTGCCCGGTTTGCAAATCATTCATGGCTTTTCTCGTTTTAACAATCGGCATTGGACATGCAAGTCCCTTAGCATCTAACACTTTATCTGAATGCATATTATATCTCTCCTATTTTCTTGGCTTCTATTTTTATCAGTATTAGCGAACCGCACAACGATTTGGTCCAATTTCCATTTCGCGTTGTTTTTCATCATCAGGCTCGATTTTCCCCATATTGGTTTCTCTAATTTCTTGATATGCGTTTGGTTGAGGCGGTAAATTACCTGTTACCAGCTCTCTGAATTCCGTTTCATCTGCAATGTTCAATCCATGATTGTCAGCAAACAGCGCACCCAACTTTTTGGCGACACTTCCGTCTTGATTCAATTCATCGATGATCATGAAATGAGATGGCAATACGATTAACTCGTCTGATAATTCCCTATAACGGGTATACAGTGTTTCTCTCAAGTCCCCTACCCAATCCTCAGCCAATCCAGCTAAATCCGGTCTGCCAATGGAATCGATGAATAGTATATCCCCGCTTAGCAAGTATTTTTGACCGACCACAAATGAAGTGGATCCAATGGTATGCCCCGGGGAGTATAATACTTGGATATCAATCGCTGTATGACCGAACGTTATCACTTTACCGCTTTCTAATGGCTGATATTCAAAATTTACTTCAGCCGCATCTTTTGGCGGCAGCCAGTAAGCTGCATTCGTTCTTTCGGCGATTCGTCTTCCACCTGAAATATGATCGGCATGTAGATGCGTATCCAGAACATGTGTAATTTTCACTCCGATACCATCGGCGAAGTCAAGATAGGCATCAATCATTCTTGTTGAATCAATAATGGCTGCTTCACCATTGGAAATGACCATGTAAGATAGACAGCCTTTACCTAGTCGAACAAATTGGTAAATTTCGCCGCCATTGGTCAATTTGCCGATTTTCACTGGTTCCAAGTGTTCACTCCATGCTTTCATGCCGCCCTTTAAATAAGAAACATCCATTCCAGCTTCAGATAGCATTTCAGCTACCATGACTGATGAGCCTTCCTTTGCACATACTACCAGGATTTCTTTATTGGCCGGGATTTGATCGAGTATTTCTTCCACGCCATCCAGTAAATCAAAGTAAGGGATATTAAGGAATTCAAAATTCTGCCCTTCAATTTTCCAATCATTAAAGTCACTTTCATTTCGAACATCCAAAATAAATAAGTCCGTTTTTTTGATTACTTTCTTTGAAACCTCAGCCGCTGTCATTTGCTTTATCGCCATCTCGCATACCCCCTATAGTATTAAAAAATTCAAAAAATTTTACCTTCATTAAAAGGTTAATGTAACATCAGCATCTTTAGCGAACTCTAAAAATGTGACCGCTCCACCTACTTCGATACCGTCAACGAAAGCTTCTTTTTCTATGCCCAAAACGTCCATGGTCATTTGACACCCAATAAACTTGACGTCCATTTCCTGTGCCATAATAACTAACTCTGGAATGGAAGGAACATTGGCCTTTTTAAACCCTTCGGCAAAATGCTCCTTACCTTCAGGCAGTGGAAGTTGTCCATTCGCTTCTTTATGAATTAAGTTCAAACCTTCAAAAGTGAAGAAAATGGCCACTTCTTGATCTGTTGCTGCCGCTGCCGTTGCGATGTTAAACACTTTATATGCATCAAATAATCCACCGTTACTTGCGATTATAGCTACTTTGTCAGTCATGATGTAATCCTCCATTTTATAGTCACTTTTATTCATTTACGGATTTTTGTGAAGGTCCGCTCCATTGGCTCATGCCGGGTACAACATTGAATACCTGTTCGAATCCAGCCGCCGTCAGTTTTTGTGCAGCTAGATCACTTCGGCTGCCAGTACGGCAAATCACGAAAATATCTGACTTCTTATCCAGTTCACCCATACGTTGTTCCAATTCCCCCAATGGAAGGGACTTTGCTGCTGGAATATGATTAAAAGCGTATTCTGCAGATTCTCGTACATCCAGAATGATCGCATTTCTATTTTCTTCCATTACTCGCAGAAGTTCTTCATTTGAAATGTTTTTTTCATGCTTCTTCACTTCTGTTTCTTCTCCGCTTGCTTTCCGAAGATAATGTTTTAGTGTGTTTCCTTCTTCAACTGTACCCAAATATTGATGACCTGTACTTTCCGCCCAGGCTTTCATATCGGCAGTCGATCCTTTATCAGTCGCTTGAACTTCCAGTACTTCCCCCGCTTCAAGACCATTCATGGCTTTTTTCGTTTTTACGATTGGCATTGGACAAGCTAAACCTTTAGCATCCAAAACGGAATTTGTGTTAATCATTTTATTTCCTCCTTGTATTTTCATAGAGGTGGGGGTATATTTGGGTATAAAATTATTCTGTGGGACCTTCCCATTCATTCATACCACCCATCATGTTCAGCACTTTATATCCATGATCCTCAAGTAACTTTACGGCCCTTGAACTTCTGCCCCCTGATCGGCAGACCATGATATACTCTTTTGATTTATCCAGATCTTGCATTCTAAATTCCACTAGACCCAACGGGATATTCAAAGCATTTGGTATTTTCCCTGCCTTTACTTCATCCGCCTCCCTTACATCAATAATGTGGACTGGCGAGTTTCCCTTCAATAATGCATTCACTTCATTCGGTAAAATTTGCTTCATCGTTTTGATATCCTCCTTTTATTAGTGCCAGGAACTCATGCCGCCTTTTACGTTGGTTACTTCTTTAAATCCGAGCTTTTTCAATGCTTTACTCGCATTACTGCTCCTCATTCCGCTTTGGCAGATTACAATTACTTCTTTATCTTTTGAAAGTTCTTGTGCCCTTTTGCCAAGTTCGCTTATAGGTATATTCCTAAAGTCCTTAATGTGGTTGCCCCTATATTCATTAGGAGTACGGACATCAATGAATTGCTTATTTCCTTTGTTATTCAACTCAGCTTTTAACTCAGCCGCATTTATATTTTTTATCCCCCTTACAGGGACAAATCGCTGATATAAAAACCAAACGATGACACCTAGTATAATGATATTAAATAAAGTTCCCATTTAGCCTCATCCCTCCAGAACCCAAATTTATATAAATAAGTTTACATTTCCATCCTCTGCTTCAGCTAAATAAGCCGCAACACCTGCATACTCAATTCCATCCAATAACTCCTCTTGCTGCAAGCCCAATAAATCCATTGTCATCGTACAGGCTATTAGTTTGATTTCCTGTTCTTGGGCCAGTTCAATTAAATTTGGCAGTGACATGGCGTTATGTTTTGTCATCACGTGTTTGATCATTTTAGGCCCCATCCCAGCAAAGTTCATGTTTGATAGACCCATTTTATCAGAACCACGCGGCATCATTTTTGCAAACATCTTTTCAAGAAATCCTTTTTTTAATGAAATCGGCTCATGCTTCCTTAAAGCATTCAATCCCCAGAATGTATGGAAGATGGTCACTTCATGATCGTAAGCCGCCGCCCCATTTTGCAATGATATAAGCAGCCATTGCCTTATCATAATCACCACTGAATAAAATGATCGTCGTTCTTTTCTTTTCAGTCATTTATGTTTTCCTCCTGATAGATATTCCTTTTCTTTTCTTATATACCCGTGGCGGTATAAAATTTGATAAAAAATATAATTCGTCAACCCTATTCATTTATTTAATTGGTCCATGATTGATTGAAGTCAAACCTTCATTCACTTCGAATATTTTTCCATTGACCTTCTCTATACCAAACCCTTTTAACCGAGCTGCGTACATAGTCAAGTACTTACATGCGGATTCCTTCGTTTCAAACAGATAAATGCCACCAGCTTCCTTTGCCTCACTGTCTCCTGTCCAAATCTTCCAGATCAAGCCTTCTTCATCATTAATGCTTATTGCTAAATCAGTAAATTCTTTTATCATTTCTTGACCAAATGGTCCCTCCATTTTAAAATCCACTTGTAAAATATAAGACATGAATATCACTCCTTTTTCTACGGTCAGGTTAAATTCTTTTACCTGCTTTTAATCAGTAACTCAACCGCTTCCTTGACTAGATGTTCAGTGCCTTCGCCTTTCTCGATGTTTTCCCGAACGCATTTCTCAAGATTTTCACTTACAATAACACCCATGGTCCTATCGATGGCATTACGTGCAGCAGACAACTGAGTGACGACTTCCCTGCAATCTTTTCCCTGCTCCATCATGCCAAGAACACCCTTGATTTGTCCTTCAATTCGCTTCAAGCGATTAATGACATTTTTATCATACTCCATAATCCGCCCACCCATCTATTTACAAATACTAATCATTAAGAAGCGCAGTCCCAAGTTCACTTCCAATTTATCAGAAGCAATGACATGAATGTTTTCATGTGCCAATTTCTTCATTAAAACGTCTCAAATAGACAAAAGGAATATTCAAAACCTCTTTAGCAGCATTCTTGTGTTATGATTATAAGTCCTTATATCCAATGAAGTCGCGCTTTTCTTAATAGTTTGCGTTTTTCTCGTGAGTTTGCGTGTTTTAATCGTGATTTGAGTGTTTTATTTGTGAGTTTGGCCACTTTACTCGTGAGTTTGCACGTTTTACTCGTGAATTTATGCGGTCTTAACTTGTGAGTTTATATTATACCTATAGGGGTATATTGTCAAGCCGTTTAATTCACACTTTTATAAAAAAAATAAAAGCCACCATATACGCCAGTTTTCTTTAATTCTTTAATTCTTTAATTCTTTAATTCTTTAATTCTTTAATTCTTTCATCATCATAAGAGTTGTCGACTATGCAGCGCCAGGGTACCAATGGAATCCTTTTACATACATATGTTGCGGTTCTTCCATAGAGAATTTTCTATATTGACAGATATATCGAACGTGGTTGAAAATTCTTTGTCATTGAGCTGTAAATTTTTCTTTACATACACTCCCTTTCCTACCCTTTTTTCAATAATTTCTTTTCAGAAAGTGATTGTAATGCCTCTCTTACAGAAGATCTGCTTACTTCTAATAGTTTTGCCAATTCTCTTTCAGACGGAAGCCGGTCACCACAAATAAGATTACTTTCAAGAATAAACTCCATCCGAGATTCACTTCAAATGCATAATGATAAGGAAGTTCCGGATCATAGGTAGGACATACCAATCAACTCGGGAAGCCAAAATAAAAACGTGCCCATGTGTGGACACGTTTTTCATTTAAAGGAAATTTTTAGTCCTTCCTTTATCTTAATTCGCATACAAGCGATATTGGTCGCTTAATGTATCCCCATTACCGTAAATATAGGCTTTAGAGCCGGAAGTATAGGAAGAATTGTCGTACTTCCATTTAATTCTGAGTCCCATGTTTCCGCCCGCTTCATATGTTTCATTGCCATTCTTTTTAATATATTGCGAGAAGCTATCCCACGTCCTGGGGCCAACCACACCATCCACTTTCAAGTTGTTTTCTTTTTGATATTTCTTTACACCCGCTTCGGTTTTTGGTCCAAAAATCCCATCAACGTCAACCACTGCCGAATCCGTATAAAAACCCATGACATTCAGGATATACTGCATATTTCTGACCTCAACCCCATGTGTGTCCTTCCGCAAAATTGAGTTTTTATCCCAGCTTTCGGGGTGGTGAAAACCTCCAGCAGATGCTGAAGCGGTGGAAAAGGATATCCCAAAGGCCATTGCTAATACTATCAAACTAGTAAGTAATTTCTTCATAGCTCCATCTCCCTCTTTTTTTGTACATCCGAACTACCTTACCATTTCCCCTCAGATTTTATATTTCCCTTCCGACCAATGTCCTGTTTTGAATTTGCTAAACAAACAGTGATGAACCATAGCTCATCGCCGATATCCCGATCAAACCTTTTAATCAAAATGGGGGTTTCGTACTTGGGCCAATGATTACGGCATCATGGTCATCTAAGAGGTGGTTTTTAGCTCTTATATGGGTTGGCAAAACCTTTATATCAACTTGGTTTTTAAGAATGGAGATTGTATACGTTGGAATGAAAAATAAAAATTAGTTTAGCAAAAAAGTTAGCAACCCTGGAAGGTGACGTTATGAAAAAATTGAAAAGCCCCCCTTTTACTAGACGTTACTAAACAATCTGGCCCTATACATAAAGAAAGAGCGCAATTCTTACTCCTGAATTGCGCCCTTTAACGGAACAAAGAAAAAATTAATTTAAAAATAGGGTATGGAAACGATTCGAGTAATTAGGGGCCACTATGGAAATATTCATAGTGATCCACAGTCTATCATGTAGTGTTCCTGTTATAGCTTCTAACAATTTCCATTTCTTTATTTTTTAGTGTATGGATAGTGTATCACTCAACAAGCTGATCCTCAATAAAATGCATCCTCTTAATTACCTTTCCTTCCTTATTTTTATCATAAACATTGTATTGTTTTTGTGGTTCAGCATCTGACCAAATTATATATGCAATTAGATCATTCTTATGATGTTCTAGCCGATCTGTATTCATGTAACTTTCATCAAGCTGCCAGTCTCTTGGCAAATCCTCACTTTCCCTATAAAAGGACATATCGAAAATCCTGTTTTTGCCTTCAATTACTTTCATTTCTTCTTCAACTGGATGTTCCTTACTGTATTTTTCAACTAATTCTTTCAATTCTATTAGATCTTTTGGTGGATTTAGAATCATATAATGCTTTTTTACAGTCACCTCTTCTTCATCCTTTTTACCAAAGATCTCTTCTGTATTGTCAATTTCGAAAATCTTTGTTTCCCCACTTGATTCCTCATTCTTTTTACATCCAATTAAGTTTAATGGAATTAAGAATATACAAATCATTAAAACTATAATTTTTAAATTAACTTTAATCACTCAATTTCCCCTCAAATGGTACATCCATTTCCATTACAGTAACAAAGGGCTTATATTTCCCATTATATTCATCATAATGCTGTAAGACAAACCAGGAACGGAATCCTGCTAAGTTGACATACTCCTTCTCAACATCTGGCCGATCCAACCCAAAATGATCATATAAACGAACACGCATGACTCCTTTAAAGTGATTATTCTCTACAGAAAAATCTTTTACGGATACCGTATTCCCCCAAGTATCATTTACTGTAATTGTAAGTCCACCTACTCGATCACTCCAAGTGCTAAACGTCGGATAACTAGCATTTCTCTGTATCAAGTTATAAAATTCATTTGTATTCTTTGTACTTTTATCCAACTTAAGTGCTGCCAAATTACCTCCATTTTTCTTTAGCTCATCAACTAAGGCATCTTTGACAAATTCAACATAGGCTTTCGTTGTTTCATGCTCACTCGCTTCTTTAGTTAAAGTCTGGTTTCTGTACTCCTTGCCAGTTCCCTCTCTAAAATGATTAATCATATCTAAAATAACATCTTCCATATCTCCCATGGAAAACAAGCTTGTTGTCATATCCTCGAACTCATAAAAGAGAATACTTGGGAAATAAGATTCAAGTAATTGGAATCTGAACATCCAGCTAATGTCTTTTATTTCATCTTCTGTATAATCATTTGTTTTCATATCATTCGCTACATTTCCATTTTCATCATAGCCTTCTGGTCTATCTGATTGATAAATTTCTGTATCGGTAAAATCAGAGTACAACGGTCTCAAATCCTCATTATCAAACTTTCCATCTCCATCACTATCTTTTCGGTCAGGGAAACTGGTTGGAAAGAAACCTTCAAAATGAATTTCAACTCCAAAAATTTCTACCTTGAATGATTTTAATTGCCCCATTTCTTGCCCATCGGTTAATCCATCTCCGTCACTATCTTTCTTGTTAGGATCTGAGTAAATTATACCGTATGGTGTTTTCATTCCTTCAATTTCATAGATGTCGTATAAGCCATCCCCATCTGAATCTGTTATATCAATTTCTACATCACCTACTGTCTTCGTTGCAAGATTGTTAAGCAGAGCTTTATTTACATCATGCTTCCTTGAGTAGTCTATTTCCCGATTCCATAGCTCCAACCATTTTGCCTTATCAACAACTAGATATTCACCAAAGTGAGTAGTTTCCACACTTATTGTATTTTTACTTGTATCTAACACAGCGTTAAGGCTTTCAAACATTTCCTTGTCTTCGTTGTACCAAATGATGGCTAGATCATCTTCCAACGTGTCTCCTAGCTTCTCTTCATCATAAGTAAACTGAATGCTTGCTTTCTCAAATTCCGATTGCGTATTGATGCTTACAGGAGAACCAATAATACCGTGTAAATTAGTTGTTTTAATATTTATGTTGTTTGTGCTGCTAATTCTAGTCGTTTTATTAATATTATCCTTTGCTCTAAACCCAACTTCTACGCTTTTAATTTCAGATTTATCAGGCTGAATCAATGATTTACTAATCGATTGTTTATAGAGTTCTTGTGAATCCTCGCTTCCGTCATTGTCGCTGTCTGCAGCATTCGGATTTGTCTTTAAAGCATATTCATCTCCGTCACTTAACCCATCGTTATCTGTATCATACTTATTAGGTAATGAATCGAACTGATGTACTTCAAATCCGTCAGTTAAACCATCTTGGTCTGAATCTCCCTTAATCAAATTTGTTTGATTAGCTTGCTCGTCTTTATTACTCAGGCCGTCTTCATCGATATCTTCATCTGCATCACTTATGCCATTACGATCTGAATCATATTTTGTCGGGGAAATAATTGATTTAACCTCATATTCAATATTGTCCTTCAATCCATCACCATCTGTATCCTTTTTAAATGGATTCATTCCCTCTAGGAATTCTATTCCATCTGTTATAGTATCACCATCCGTGTCAGAGGTAGATTCAAAGAATTCTGTGTTAAATGAATAACCTGCTTTTTCAAGTCCGAATAACACTTGTTTATATGCATTTTGATAGGATTTTGATGCAGGGATAGCTAGATCTTTTTCTAGGAACTCATTACCTTTTTCAGACATTTTCCCAGCGTTATTCAAATGGGCTTTTAGTTTATTTCCTTTGTGATCTGCTTGATCGGAGATATCCTTTAAGATGCCGATAGCATTTTTATTGACAATTTTATCCGATAAATAAAAATTAAAGAGTATATCTGCAAGTAATACTTCAGTTGGTTCATTAAAATCGTTTTTTGTTACATACCCCCATAGACATATGGTTAACTTATGTTTGATTTCCAAGAGCCGATCACTTTTAAGAACCGACTCTTGTATATACTCCTCTTGAACAGCTTGTTCATATTGGTTAATCAATTGTTGAAGTACCTCAAGTTCATTAATATCCTTTTGTTTAAAGTCACCGATTTCATCAATTTCCGCTATCAGTTTAGAATCAAACTTAGCATTAGTTTCTTTTATGACTGTCGCGAAACGCTTTAATTCATTTATTGCAGTCTGATCATAGATTTTTGCAATTCTGGTGTCCTCATAGAATTCATATTCACTTAACCACTGTTTTACATTTTGCTCACTAGAATTCTTATATTTTCCTTGATTAGCATGGTTATTGCCCTTGGCAACCACCGCTTGCCCAGATCCGCCGAAAATCATTGCAAAGATCAATAAAAAACTCAACATACTTTTTACTTTATTTTTCAAAGTGATAATCTCCTCTATAAAAATATTAATTTAACCTATATACGATATCATGGTTCCCATCCTAAGAAATATTGTCAAAATCCTTGAGTTAATGTCATTAAATCAACTCCTAGTGTTATTTTCTAATAGCAACTAGTTAGTACCTATCAAAAGTATATAATGGAAATTTATTCCAAACAATATAAATACTGAATATTCTAAAAATTATCAAATCAGAAAGACACCTAATATTTAAGTGCCTTGTCTTTTTAAATTTACCGAACACAAATAAATCTTTGACCCCAATATATTTTCGGCCTGTAAACCAATTAATGAATCCCGTTTCGCTCCTCAACCGTTTATATGAAACGTGTCAGGGGATGATGCTTTTTGGTCCATAGACTGTGGCGAAAATGCAAAAAGCATTGAAGAGCATAAAATAAACAGTAACAGCTCTTATAGTTCCTTGAGGGATAAATTCATTTTTTCTCCTTTCCTCCCTAAAAAATAATTTTATCAACTAAGTATTAGTTTACAGATTAAAAATATGGATTATAAGGTAAATATTTCCTAAATATTTTTATCAGACTTATGAATTAATGATCTTTCTTTAGAGATTGAACCATTATATAGCCAATTTTCTTTAAAACTTTTGTTCAAGAAAATGGCCCTTTAACTGAACAACTCTATTGTTACTCAACAATTCCCTAATCCACCTTTTGATTCAGATGTACCTTTCCTTTCACTATAAGAAAACCCCTTTAGATAACCATTCAAAGGGGCAAAGCATCGTAACTTTTTTGCAAACATCGCGACTTTATTCAAAATATCTCATCTTTTTTATAAACATCGTGACTTTATTTTAAATCCACACTATGTACAATTTTAGATTTAATTTCTTTAGCCATTGCAGGTTTACTATGTAACCGATGAACGAACAAAAAAAACCTTCAATTGAAGGTCTCAGTTTGTAGACAAAAGGGGTTCGGAATTAAAAAATTCTGAACCCCTTTTGAAATTCCCTTTGAATTTTCGCCTAAAGTTAAGAGATTGGGGCTCTACGAGCCCACTATGTTAGGCCATTTTTGGACCTCGCCATGTCCAATTGGCCATCTTCTTTAAATTAATGGCAGCGAAAGTAAGCATCGCCTGCATCGACAATTTTTTAAGTCCCCTTAAAGTAGTCCAACGCATACCATGCTTTTCTTTTGCATCTGCGAATACACGCTCAATCGTTTCTTTACGTTTTGCATATATAGGTTTTACATCTTGATGATGACGCAGATGATCTGCTTCTTCCACATGTGTTTGCCAGATATGCCGTGTCACCACTTTTTGACAGTCTTTGCTTTCTGTACACCGAGATAAAAATGAGCATGTTGTACAAATTTGTTTTGGCGATTTGTACTCGCGATAGCCCTCTTTATTTGTTGTTGAGTACTTTAAAGTTTCGCCCGAAGGGCAAAGGTAACAATCAAAATGTTCATCGTATACATAGTCCTGTTTGCGGAAAAATCCTTCTTTGGTGCGAGGACGTGTATAAGGTAAAGCCGGTATGATTTCTTTGTTAAATAGGTAGCTTGTAATCGCTGGTGTTTTATAAGCTGCATCTGCGGCAACGGCTTCCGGTTTTCCAACTTTCTCAATCACTTGTTCAACTAGTGGCTCTAAGATCTGACTGTCATGTGTATTTCCAGGTGTTACAATCGTTCCCAATACAAAACCGTTGCGGTCTGCGGCCGCGTGGAATGAATAGGCAAACTGTTTTGTTCGTTCATCTTTCACATAGTAGCCACTCTCAGAATCCGTTGTACTTTCTTTAATCTCTTTGGTCTCTTCTTTCTCAAATTTATCTGGTGGAAAAGGCTTTTTTCCATGGTTTTCACGATCTTGATTGATTTCTTCTTGAAGACGTCCTTGATACGCTCGTGTTTCTTTACGAACGATTTTCTTTTCAAATTTCCGTTTATTCGCACTGGCTTTCACATGTGTGGAATCCACGAAAACGTGTTCAGCACTTATTAACTTTTTATAAGAAGCTGTCATTAAAATGCGATAGAAAATCTGTTCAAATAGGTCTGTATCTTTAAAGCGTCGCTCATAATTTTTCCCGAACGTAGAGAAATGAGGTACTTTATCATGGAAACCATAGCCTAAGAACCAACGGTAAGCCATATTGGTTTCAACTTCTTCAATCGTTTTACGCATGGAACGAATACCGAAGGTATATTGAATGAAAGTCAGTTTAACTAAAATAACTGGATCAATACTTGGGCGTCCTACCTCTGAATACATATCTTTCACCAAGTCATAAATGAAAGTGAAGTCAATGGCAGCCTCCATTTTACGAACCAAATGGTTCGGTGGCACCAGTTGATCTAAAGTAATCATTTCAAGTTGATCTCGCTGAATAGAATCATGTTTAGAAAGCATCCTCATCACCTCAAGTTTTAATACTTCTATTTTAAAACAAAAATGACTCCAGGCAAAAGTGTTCTATCTAAAAGGTAAGACAAAGTTGATTGGAACGGAAGGTACGAGACTCCTGCGGGAAAAGCGCGTCTAGGGGAGACCCCGCAGGCGAAAGCCGAGGAGGCTCCCCGACCGCCCGCGGAAAGCGAGTGCCTGGAGTGGAAATCAACGTCCAAATTGTACAAGCCATAAAAATAGACAAACTCGATTTTCATCGAGTTTGTCTACAGTCTGAAACCTTCAATTGAAGGTCTTTACTCATAAATTTTTCTTTAAATCAAAGGATTCATAATCATCGTGAAGAGAAAAGTAGGCTGGCA
This sequence comes from Peribacillus sp. V2I11, assembly GCF_030817135.1. Lineage (NCBI taxonomy): Bacteria > Bacillati > Bacillota > Bacilli > Caryophanales > Bacillaceae > Peribacillus > Peribacillus sp. V2I11. The sequence goes on from NZ_JAUSYW010000001.1 coordinate 215,421, forward strand.
ATGTGATTGCTTGTCCATCTGCTTTTTTCCAGCAACCTGCGACCCAAGTAGCAAACGCTTGTTTTTCTGCAAGGTTAAGTTCTTCTTCATTTTTTTCGTAGAAATCCCAAAAGTCATCTGTTTGATTACCTAAAAGGTGGGTGTATCTTACATTTTCAATCATACTCAGACTACCTGCAAAGATAGTAGAATCCTTACCCTCGTTAAAGACTTCATTAGCTTGTCTATCCATTGAGAACATAGTAATGGATAAGTCAAACTCGGAAGGATCATCTACAAATGCTACAAAATCCAATAATTCCACTTTAGAGTAAATGGTGTATTTATGTAACTCCTTTATATTACTGATTAATGTTTCCGATTTTGCTTCAAGGTTTTCTTCGACTGACTTCATATAACTGTCTACAGTATAAAGAGATTTAACTTCTTCATCTTCTTTGACTGTTTTTTCCTCATCTTCTTTGACTATTTTATCTTCAGAATTGGCTTTCTTGTTCTCCGTGTTTAATGCTTCACAACCCAATAACCCCAATAATAAAATAGAAAATAAAACAAGTGATGCCTTTTTCAAATATTCTCCTCATCTCTATAACTTTTCCATCATACTTCAACCAATTATAACAAACCTTATACCTAAACGGTCTCCGAAGCATACAAAAAAATACCCGAAAAGGATTCCAAGTAGGGCATCTGTACCAGAGGCGCTAATGCCGTTTCCAATAATCCACAAGATAAAGTAGGGAAACCACTCTCGTGGCTTCCCCCTTATCAAACCGTACGTGCCCTTTAAGGCATACGGCTTACCCATATGTTATAAATGTTTATCAAGAGCATGCGTTCCAGGCATTTTTCATCTTTTGGAGTCGGTGAGGAGTATAATACTTCTCACCTTTTACTTTTATTCGCTTAATTTCATTCTGCACTTTACGTTTAGATTTACTTATCATCTCATTTAGGTATTGCTCTTTTGTGTATCCATAGACTTTATTTAAGTAAAGCCAGTAAGAAGGAATCAATTGAATCTTCAAGAAGAACGAGTTGTTCCATAAACTACGCATCTTTAACTCTTTCCTTTGTGAAGGATGTTTATGGATAAAAGCCACCCTCAACCTCTTCCTTATATATCCATCTATGTCAGTCAGTGTTCTTCGAACCCATCTTGTTTGACAATGGTTGGGACTTCCTAGTTCTATATTTGCTTTTATAGCTTCAACCACTGTCACATAGTAGTTGACCTTGCCTCTTATGATTGGATTCACACGGTCTATCCACTCATCTTTACTTAGAGTGAACGTTTTCCTCGTTTTGTTCTTAATCTTTAATCTAAAATCCTTTATGGATTCTTTCTTGGCGTCACATGAAAAACCGACTTTTTGTCTTTCCTTCCTTCTCTCCAGTGATGAAACGTAAATCCCAGAAAATCAAAGTTATCCTTTTGAAAGTTGATGACTTTCGTCTTTTCCTTTGAAATTTCTAACCCTAGTTCTTTTAGCTTTTCTTTTGTGATACAAGCTGCTTCTTTGATATCTGCTTCTGATTTGGCAAAAAGCAGAAAGTCATCCGCATAACGTACAAAGCGTATTCCATGCAAATCCCATTCCCAATCCATTTCATTCAGATACACGTTGGCAAGTAACGGAGAAATGACCCCTCGTTGGAGACCTCTGAAAAAGTCCCTTAAAAAATGCGTAATCCATCACTATCTGTTATTTTGTGGTAATTAATAGGGCGGAAGTTGATTTATTGGAGATAAAAGGGGAGACTTAGAGTCTTTTTTAGCTTATTTTACGTTATGTAGTCTGTAAAAGGGCAGACTGATCCCGTTGTCGTTTTTCATAAATTAGCTTACTCATCCTCTTTATATTCGACGCCATGCTACTTAATAATGAATGAATCCCGGTTCGTTCTAAACCACGATATCTACTCCTACGTAAACCGTGATTTCTTACTTTATCGGCATGCTTGCGTTCGATTAACCAGCGTTTTTTACCTGCTTCTCTATATTCATTTGTATGATAATGTTCTCGCCCTCTTTTCAAATCAAAATAATATTCGCTAATGAAAACATTACGAACGGTTTTACTATTCGTACATTGTGTACGTAGTGGACAGCCTTGACATTGTAATTTAGTAAAACGAAATTCATGTCCTTTACGATCTTTGGTACGATCTCTGTATTTGTCAGTTGTAACTCCATTTGGACAAGTTACTTCCATTTTTTCTGGATCAAATTGAAAATCCTCCGGACTAAGAAGACCAGATACATGTTGCTTAGTTTTCATCCAACTAATGTGACCGATAATATTATTTTCATGTAAATAACGCAGATTTTTTCCAAACCAATAGCCTTTATCTGCAGCTACTTCAGTAGGGAACACACCGTGATGTTCTTGAAATTGGACCATTAGGTCGATAAGTTGATCTCCGTCTTCTGCATTAGCTGGCGTAACTTTAACAGCTGTGATTATCTCACTTTTTTCATCAATCATGATATGGTCCTTATATCCCTGTATGGTACGCATATCTGACTTGTGACCGGTTCTAGCCTCTGGATCTACAACACTAATCATTCGATCTTTCGCTGTATCATTGCGGTCTGAAATGACCTTCTGTAACATAGCTGTAGCAGAATATGGATCTTCATCCTTTGGTAACAGTGGTTGAGCTACTTCGAGCAATTCTATAGCCAGCTCAAGTACAAACGGTAGCTTTTCATCCCGTTTTTTTCCTTTAAGTTCTTCCCACAGCTTTTCATAGCGCTGCTGGAAATCCTTTGCCTTAGGTAGGTCTACTTCTTTTAATTCAAGCATGACTTTTTCAAAAGCTTGACGAACTAAAGTAAGCCATGTTGGAATAGCCACATCTGCGATTATATGGGTGGCATCCGCTATGGCACGTTTTGGTTGGCTTTCAATCAGACCTGCTTCGACACATAGATCAACTAAACGATGGAAAATTTCTTCGAATTTCTCAAGACCTACTCGATTCACGCGGAAATAACTGATGGTGGAATCATCAGGCAAACCGTCATCGAGATTCAATCCGAGAAACCATCGGTAAGCGATGTTCAGTCTAATATGTTCAATGACTTGGACATCAGAAAGGTTATATAGATACTCTAAAAGACAAATCTTAAACATAAATTCTGGTTCCTCTGCAGGACGCCCCCGATCTTTAGCGTAACGATCCGCTAACATCTCACGAATAAACGAAAAGTCAATCGTTTCATCGATTCGTCTTAGTAAATGATCTTGAGGAATAACATTATCGTAATAATATTGATCAAATCCAGAAATTTGTTTAGATGTATCTTTTCTAAGCATTTATTTATACCTCCCCTAGAATCCTATATTCCTATTTTATCCTACATTTTGGTAATGTTGGATATCTTTTTTCGGAGGTCTCCCTTGGGGTGTCCCATAGTCAGAGTGAATTTGTTTTCCTTCTTCCATATATCCTGCTTTAAGCCATTTCTGAATCATATTTAGGACCGTACGGTCCAACACATACTTCTTTAGTACAGTTAAGAGCTTCTTATGTGGGATGTTGTCAAAGAACCCTTTTATATTGCAATCATAGATATGATTGTACCCCGATTCAATATTCCATAAAATAATCTGTAAGGCTCTTTTGACTCCCCGATTTGGGCGGTATCCCACGGACCAACTGTGAAATAACTGTTCCTCGAATTTTGGCTGTAAGACATTGACCACACTCTGTTGCACGATTCTATCTTCTATCGTGGAAATGCCCAATGCTCGTTTCTTCCCATCTTTCTTGGGGATGTATACTCTTTTTACTGGTTGGGGTTGGTACGTTTTCGTTCGCAATTCCCCTAAGAGATTTAGTATATTCTCTTCCAGTTTTACTTCATAACTCTCGATGGTTTCTTCATCTACTCCTCCCGCACCTTTATTTCCTTTGACTTCCCGAAAGCTTTCCGTCAATTTGCGGTCGAATAGGAGTTGTCCATAAACGCTGTGTAATTTCATTTTCCACTCTTGACTCATTTCATATTCCACGCCTTTCCTTGATGTACATTCGAACGGTTTTACCGCGGTAACGTATTTGTTGGCATTACATCACTTCCATGACCTGGAACCATAGGTCGTTCCCCTTCCGTTCATTCAATGTTTGGTCATTGAACTACTCCCGTACTATGAGAACGTCTGACTTCTCCACCCGTTCTATGTCACTTCGGATTACCCTTATAGACTAGAACCCTGCTGTTTGGTAAGGAGGAGACCTCACAGGGTTATCGTATTTCCCTTCAAAACATACCCTGCACCATCACGTGATAAGTCACATTTACTCGATCTGACTTCTAAAGAAAATGCCTGTAAGTGGGCTTCCTCATTTTTCGAAAAGTCGCCAACTTATCCCGCCGCCGTGCTTTACACTTCTTGCATTAGGGTCTGCTTTTTCACCTACGGGTCTCTCGACTTTCCGCATCTCCTTCAGACAATACCTCACGGTATTGCCCTAGATTAGGCTTCCCAAGCTAAGTCAGTCTCCTTGGGAATGGACTTTCACCATCTGGGATTCAAGTGCTTCATTCTTTTGCCAGTCGTTTCATCGAAATGACGTCTCTGTCGAATAAAGAAAAATGAGGGACGCTGACTGTGTCAGCATCCCATACGACTGCCCGTCGCACAAAAAGCTGCCTTATAGACAGCTCCGATCTTCAGCTAACGTGAAATGTAATCCATAGTTCCTTAAGTTAATGACATTGATTACCAAAGCGGTTTTGCCTCGGATTCTACTCTTTTACTGTCAATTATACCTATGGGCTTTATTCTTTTAATTTCTCCTCCTCTGAAAGAGCACTACCCGCTGTAAATTCTTCTAAAGCATGCATGGCAAACCTCGCGTTGGGATAAGTGATCGAGCCGCCACCAATGACACCAATTTTGAGGGTTTCCATGATTTCATCGATGGTTGCCCCGGCATTTAAGCAGCCTTCCATGTGATAGCAAATGCATTCATCGCAGCAGCTGACTATTGATATGGATAATGCCATAATGGTGTACTTCCCCTAACTGGCGTTTAAATACTTTACTGGCGAAGAAGTAAGCGATGACCATGATGCCGACGCACCAGGCAAGCGCAATCCAGATACCGTTGCCAACAGACCCTTCATACAAGAGGGCACGAATCGCATTCACGATTGAAGTCACACGCTGGTTCTCAGCGAACGCACGGACAATTTGACGAACAAGTTGCATAAACTATAAAAGTTAAATAAAATTAAAAGTAGCGGATGGAATCAGCTTCTTTTTGCAAATGTTCTATAATATTTTTACACTAATCGGATAGAGATAAGGCTCATAAGGTTCACTGATTTTTTCCCAATCAGTAATTTTGATTACAGGAAGCTCAGTCCCGTTATACGTCGTAATTTCTATTACACCATTTGCTTTGATCCATGTATCCTTCTCTAGGGAAGAAGCCTCTGGGAACTCTGAAAGAAATCCAATAATACTTGCGTCTGCGACACAGTGAGTAATTAAAAATCTTGAAATCACCAGCTGATTTTGAGCAAATCCATCTTCTTTATAAACAAAGCCCTTTAATTCGATTTTTCTTCCCTTAAACTTATTAATATCTTTACTCATTTCTTCATAATAGGCTGCATAAACATAGTCATTCATCTCAATATCTTGATTTTGTTCTAACTGTTGTATCAATTGATTATATTCTTCCTCTGAGATTTCTTCCTGCTGGTTTTCTAGAAGGGCTGGGTCTACAGGGTTGTCATCTATAGAGGGATCAGCCTGACCATTTATGTTACTCTCTTCCATTTCTTCTGGAGGATTACTGTTTTCTTTATTTTTGTCTTCTTTAGGTTCTTGTTTTTGGTTTGACACTGCCAGCATTGCCCCTTTCTTATTGGCAATAGAAGCATCGAGTACTTTGGCTGGAAGCAGAAACCCAGTTAGTAATGGAAACACAATAATAAAATACGAAATTAGTTTTTTTGTGTTAAAAGAAGAATCTCCATGATCATGGTTATGGTCGCAGTCATGGTCGTGCTGATCACAATGATGATAGCTGCTTTTCTTTACTTTCCATGTCCTTGTAATTTGAATAAAAAACAAAATCAAAAATATTACAGAAGCTACTTGGCTTAAACTTTCATATTTTGGATTAATGAACTTTGTAATTTCACCGGTGAAATGAAGCTTAAATATGAGGGACGAAAAAGCTAGTAAAATTAAAGCTCTAGCAGCTTGCTGAAATTGGAGTTGCATGATTTTCCCCTCCTTATAAAAAGCTTTGCAGCAGCATTAAAGTGATAAACACCATAGAAACAACCAATGCTAGCAAAACCATAACAAATTTAAATCGAAAAACGCTCAGCATCAAAAGTGTGTTCTTTAAATCAATCATGGGTCCGAAAATTAAGAAGCCAAGGATTGATGAAACTGGAAAAATGCTGCTAAAGGAAGCTCCTATAAACGCGTCTGCTTCAGAACATAGAGATAAAACGTAAGCCAATCCCATCATAACAAATAAAGAAGAAGCCGGACCGTTTCCAGCTTCCAACAAGGATTTTGCTGGCATATAGGTTTGTACTAAAGCAGCTAAAAAAGCTCCCATAACCAGGTATTTCCCCATATCAAAAAACTCATCAATTGAATGTGTGAGCATCGACCAAAAACGATTGGAAAGTGAATGATTTTTACTGTGATCATGGGTTGAAACAGAAATGATGGAAGCCTTAAATTGATTGCCTTTAAAAATCCAACCGACAGCAAAGGCAACCATTATAGCCACCAGAAAACCTAACCCCATACGCAATCCAGCAATTTTAAAATCATTCCCAAATGCCAAATATGTAGAAGCAATAACAATCGGGTTGATAAGAGGGCCTGTTAACATAAAACCCATCGCAGCATGAATAGGTACTCCTTTTACAATTAAACGTCGAACAATGGGGACGATTCCACATTCACAGGCAGGAAACAGCGCTCCTACAATACAGCTCATGATTACAGCCATAACCTTATTCTTTGGTATCCACCTTTGAATATGTTCTTCAGTAACAAAGATTTGGATCACTCCAGCGATGAGTACCCCAATTAAAACAAAGGGCAAGGCTTCTATTAAAATACTTAGAAAAATAGTATTTAAATTTAACAATGACGGTGGAATAACAAAGGTATCTTTTATACTAGAACTGAAAGAAAACAGGAAAAGAGCTAGTGCTATTATGATAATACCGGTTATATCTATCATATAACCTCGAATAATCCGAATCATAGGTACCTCCTTAAAATATAATGTAGTGCTTCTTCCATTCATCAACTTTATTAACCTTCTCAGTTAGTACAGAATGGTATTCAACTTACTTTTATTCATACTTATTAACTCCTATTCTATTAAATGGTATTTCCTCCTACTCAAAGAATAGAAGGTTTCCGTTTTTAAATCGTAATTATTACGTTTTAAATCTTAAAGCAATTTTAGAATAATGTAAAGGATTATAGGAGGATAGAAAAATTAACATGTACTAAAACAGGAGACTTTAATTTCATAACGTCAAAAAACAAGTGAAACCACCCGGACGGATTAGTACTGGTCCACGCCTAAAAAGATCCACATTAAACCGTAAAACAGGCTTCCAATATTGTAAATGAGCAGATTTTTCATATAGTTGGTGATTCTATTTTTAATCCCTATAATTTAAAACATAACACCGTTCCAAAATTGAAACGGTATTATGTTTTAGATGGTAGTAAGTTTTTCATACTCTCAGCTTTTTTTAGGAAATTGCGTTCAGGTTAATATCGGAATAGAGATAGCCAAAGACCTTAAAGCTCAACATGACACTGGGAAGAGTACTATAATGTTCAGCCCGTATTAAATAATATCAATCAACGAGATCTTAAATGTGATATTTCACATTTAAGATCTCGTTTTTTCCTTCCAATAGCATATGATAGGTCTTCCCAGATCCAGAAACCGCCCCCAGTATGAGGCTCTTTTTATTTAGTTTATTGTAATGATTTCAACAGGACCGTGGTCATCACAATGACCATTGTGAACATGATGTAATCTCCCATTAACTAAATAATCCATGTGATCACCATGAGGTACCATTTCATGTCCGCAATTATCTTCGTGGTTACACCCGCAAGCAATAAGTCGACATTCATCAGGGTGGGTTTCTCTAACTGGAATCTTACATTCATCCCAGTGGCCTTCATGTTCATGGTGAAGATGACCATTGTGTACATAATCAATATGGTCGTCGTGTCGAATTTTTGTATGTCCACAAGCGATTTCCTGTATGGATAGAGTGTTCCATTTTTAATTTCCCCCCCTAATGCATTCAATTCATCTTAATAGATGTAATTTCCTGAACAGCATGCATTACCTGAATCTTATCAAAATGCTCACCGATGAACACTGCTACTGGTTCTAGAGACTTTGGTTCTACGGACTGCTGTGGTTTGATTTTAATAATTTCCAATTCCCTGTAGGCAAATTGGAACAAATATAGATTCTTGTCCTTTGTGAATTTAATAATTCCTTTTGCACGATACACTTCAGTAGGTATTTTACTAAACAGTTTCTCAAATTTCTGACGATCCACCACTCCATCGAATCGATGAGTATAGGTCATGACGTGTTTATGCGTATGATGATGAGAATGCTCGTCCGTTTTTTCAATAGAATGCAGCTGTTCATTCTGGTCGTTAAGTTCAGCTTCTCTATGGATCGAAGTAAACAGTAAGTCCATACCTATTTCACAACGCAATGTTTCCACAAGATTGGCATGCGGATTTAATTGTACAAGCTCGTTCTTGACTTCCTGGTTATATTCGCCTATGAGTTGGTCGGTTTTATTCAGCAGGAGCAAATCGGCACAACGAATTTGTTCCTCCATGAGGCGACGTGTCTTGCCTCTTTCAGCATGTGTTAGTGCAAGAAAATGTGGAGCTGAGACAACTGTTGTCACAAGTCTTAACTCAATGCCGGCAATTAAAGAAGCGTTTGTGATGCCTTCTATGAGCTCAAGTGGATTGGCGATCCCTGTTGACTCAATGACAATTACATCTGGTTGAACTTGGTGGTAAATATTTAACAGAGTCGAACTCAAATCCTCCCGTATTGTACAACAGATACACCCATTTAGCATTTCTGCCACCGGCACGTCATCATTTATGAGAAGGCCATCCAGATTGACATCGCCTATCTCATTCATGATTACAGCTGGTCGTTTCCCTTTCAGTTTAAGGTAATTCAACATACGGGTTAATAATGTCGTTTTTCCACTCCCTAAAAATCCCGAAAGGACATATACAGGTATCGATTTCATTTCATCTTCATCCCCAATTCTATGGTAGTACTAGCGTAGCTGACCTACCCGTAAATGTATGAATTGATTTAGTATAATATGATGGACAGGTGAGGTTAGTTTTTTCATCGGTGGCTCAATTCTCTCAATAGATTTGTCATCACTCTGCCTTTACTCTAATAAAAAATAGAAAGATTTATTTATTGGTGTTATCTTTATCGAATGTTACAGAGGCATAGGCATCATGAAGGTGGATAGATTCTTCATTACGACATTCCACTGTAAATGATTGAATAAATGGTGCTTCATATAGATCAGAAGCCACAAGTCGAACCATGTCCTCGACAAAGCGAGGATTTTCATAAGCTTTTTCAGTCACTATTTTTTCATCGGGGCGTTTTAAAATTGGATGAATTACGGCACTGGCGTTTGATTTGGCCGCATGTAAAAGTACAGCTTTCCAATCAACAGATTCATCATAATCATCAGTTAACAATGCATTCATTTTAATGTAACCCCGTTGGTTATGAGCGCTATACTCACTAATTTCCTTCGAACAAGGGCATAAGGTGGTTACAGCACAGGTTAATTCAACCGTTCTTTCTATCTTTCCATGTTGATAAGAGAACAAGATCCTTGCATCAGCATAGTTCAATCCTGCAAGAAAAGACGCAGGTGATGGCTGTTCGTAAAACCAAGGGAAACTTACTTCCAGTTTTGCATCTTTTTGACCTAAACGTTCTGATAATTCTTTAATAAAATCGGATAGTTGTGAAAAGGTTAGGGTAAATCCTTGCCTGCGATATAGCTCCAATTGTTCGGTAAAACGACTCATATTGGTCCCCTTTACATCACGAGGAATAGTTGAAGTTAACGTAAAGGTAGCGATGGTAGTTTGCGTTATTGGCTCTAACGTTGAGATAACGGAAACAGGAGTCTTGACGTTTGTAATGCCAACGGCATCGAGTTCAAATAAGAAATCTTCTTTCATATTTTGTAAATCCAACATGTTTTCTTTTTCGCTCGGCTTCGTTTTTATTCCAGGTTCTATAGAGCCAAACAGTTTTAACCGTTCATTCTTTGGAGGAAGTTTAAAATTCTTCATGCATTACACTCCTTACAGTCAGTAAACGTACGTAACTATTAAATTATATAAATAAACAAATACTATTACAGTGAACGTTTTGGGCGCTAAATCTCAAATTTTTTTTAGTTTTTTCTCGCCATTATACGCTTATAAAGAGGATAGCCAACCATACAATAACCTGAGAATGATAGCAGGATTAAGGATACACCTGCCAATGTTAGAGCACTGTATCTATACCAATTACCAAAAAAGTATCCATCATGCAATGAAATGAGTAAGCCTGTGTAATCTGGCTTTGTCGATAAAACCTCCCCCGTTCTTGCATTGATTTGAACTTCTTGATTGTTTGCCAGGCGAACCCGATAAACATTTTAACTGGGAGTCAATTCAATTCTGAAGATATCTTCAATCGAAGTTACATCTGGCAGCTCCTGAGACGTCGTAATGGACACAACTTTATCAATAGGTATCGATTGACTTAGATCCACCTCCGTCCCCGTTTTTAATGCCGTACCCAATCCAAGTGGTGTATAAAAAATAAGCAAAAGGCCTGTCACAGCCACGAACATAAAAACAACAGATAAAATCAATCCAGCCCATTTATGTACTTTTCGGCTTATTTGATATAACTTTACAGCTTTCGACACTGTTCTTTCACTCCTTTTCTTCTTTTTCAATAAATACGTCAATCATCTTGCCGAGAACGGTGTTGATTAAAGGTTCTTTTCATAATTTATTTCATATTTTTTATGCACCTTTCTGACAAATAAAGATCATACGGGGTGATTTCCGTGAATTAAAACAACTTGCATCATAGTGACCCAGGATGTTCTGAACGACAAGTCCATGTGAATTTAGCATGGATAGCATTTTTTCTAAATGATATAACTTAATAACCTCTTCATATCGTTTCTCATCGTTACCGGATTTAATGATGATTTTTTTATGTACATGTTCTCCCACTATCTTCCTATATTGAATCAGTTCCACTGATCCAACTTCCTCTCTTGAATACGGAATAAGATTTTCTTCAACAAATGTAGGATTAAGATAATCCATTATAAAGTAGCCCCCATCCTTCAAAGAATGGCTTATTCCCTCAATCACCTTCTCATTCTCGTCATCACTGTCAAAATAACCAAAGCTTGTAAACATATTTACAACGAGATCCATTTCCTTACGAAACGGAACCTTCCTCATGTCGCACCTCATATATTGAATAGGCATGTTCAATGACAGGTGGATAGCCTCTTGAAGAAGGGGCGCGGAGAGATCCACTCCAGTAACTCTCCAACCAAGCTGAGCAAGGTAGCGAGAATGTCTTCCGTACCCACAACACAAATCAAGAACGGATTGACCATTCTTCCAGGGGATTAATTCAAGTAGATCTTTCAGCTCACTACCTGCTTCACTGTGCCTATGCTGATAAATGTTTATATAGTCAGTTTGAAAATGTTCTTCATACCACGCGTTCATTTCTAGTTCACTCTCCTAATCCATCTTTTTAAAATCCTAAAGGAATTTATTCAAAATGCAAAACGTAATTATTACGATTTAAAAATTACTCTATTTAAAGATTGATTAATCACAACAATTTAATATAATACAATTCATTTACTCACTCTGCTGTTGTCTTCTGTCTTAAGTCTTTTCGTATTTCCCTCACTACATGAGATATTTCAGGAATAATAATCTTTTCCATGGCTAATTTGACTGCCCCACTAGATCCAGGCATAGAAAAAATGGCTGTATCATGGGAAATACCAGCAATAGATCTACTTAAAATCGCTGCAGATCCAATATCCTCTAAATAACTTAGCATCCGGAAAATCTCACCAAATCCTATAAGTTGCTTCTCTACTAAACTTTGAACAACCTCAATTGTAACGTCTCGTTTTGCTATACCTGTTCCTCCATTCAACAATACGACATCAATGCCTTTGTCTAAACATCCTGCCTTTATAGCTTCATAGATGGCCCCATAGTCATCTGTCACAATTTGATAATCTTGTATAGAGTGTAAAGCATTCTCTAACATCTTGATAATCAATCTCCCACTTTTATCTGTCTCTTTTGAACGTGTGTCACTTACTGTGATGACTTTACAATTCACCTTTTTAGGCGCTTCTTCCCTATGTTGCTTAACACTCATTATTTTCCCTCTTTTCTTTTAATGTATGAACTTATGATAGTTTCAATATAGCTGACATTATTTAAAAACCTAAGGCTGGAGTAAACCTATAAATCAATCAAATTCCTTGAATTTCCATTTTGTTTTCGGACTTAAATCCTCAGACTCCTCATCAAGATAGACTTGGCTCTCAGTTGCTTTATTTTGACCATAGTATTTTCCAATGTAAGGAGTAGTTTCTTGATCCAAAGTAGCTAAAACTAACTGACATATCCGTCTCCCTGCCTTTAACTCAATTGGCACACGGTTTGCATTGTAAAGTTCTAATGTAATATGTCCCTCAAACCCAGGATCAACCCATCCAGCATTTTGAATAAACAGACCTAACCTTCCAATAGAGCTTCTGCCTTCAACGAAAGCTGACATATTATTAGGTAACTTTATAACTTCTAGGGTTGTTCCTAATACAAAAGCTTGAGGCGGAATAATAATATGATCTTTGTAAATTTCTTTATAAGCAGCTGGTTTGTCCAGTGAAATAAGAGGGGTGGAATATTCATCAATCGTCAAAAAATGATTTCCTATCCGTAAATCAATAGAAGCTGGTTGTAGTTGGGATTGTGTAATTGGTTCAATGATAAGCTCTTGCTCTTTTATTTTCTTTAAGATTGTTTTACTAGAAAGTATCACAATAGTTGTATCTCCCTGCTATAAGTATTTTTTTAAATAATCTAGCAACTGATAGCTATGAACTTTCTTGTTGCATTCTGCGCTTAATTTTTCTATTGAAAACTACTACTAATTTTTGACTAAGAAAACCAATAAATAAGATGATGACCAATAATAAAGTAATGGTGGCGCCTGGTGGAGTTCCTAATGTATAGGAAGAGACCAATCCCAAAAAGATACTAAACATGGCAATAAGAACAGCAGTCACAATTACCACTTTAAAACCTTTTACGAATCTTATGGCAAATGCAGCTGGCAAGTCCAATAGAGCTGAAACTAAAAGAACTCCGATCGTTGGTATAATGACTGAAATAGCTAAACCAACCAAAATACTAAAGGATAGGGACAATAGGTTTGTATTGATGCCACTTGTAAAGGCGGTATCTTCATCAAATGTCATTAAATATAACGGGCGCTTTAAAAAAAAGAAAAATAAGAGTGTAATTGCGGTTACTCCGCCCATCACATAAAGCTGTTCAGAGCTAATTGTTACAATCGACCCAAATAAATATTGCTCGATATTGGTTGTCATTCCTCCTTCACTTATACTTAATAAGAATAAGGCGAATGACAATCCTGCTGCCATTAGAATAGCAATTGAAACCTCTGAATACGTTCGATAGGCTCGCCTCATGTATTCAATACCTATTGCCCCTGCTGTGACGACAAGAATACTTGAGAGCGTAATATCTGTATGAATAAAGAAACCGATAGCTACCCCAGCTAAAGATATATGGGACAACGTATCCGCCATTAAAGCTTGCCTCCTTAATACTAGAAATACTCCTAAAATAGGAGCAATAATGGCAATTAATCCTCCTGCCCAAAATGCTCGCTGCATGAATTCCAAGTTAAACATTTCCATCCACCTTGCTCCCCCCTCTCTAAACGAATAATTTTATCCAAATATTTCTGCACTTCATCCTGCTCGTGTGTGACCATCACAACGGTCCGATGATGTTTTTTCACTTGATGGTACATAAATTCATAAAATCCTTTTCTACTCTCAGCATCCATTCCTGTTGCTGGTTCATCCAAAACCAATAAGTCTGGATCGGTAGCAAGAACTCGTGCAATAATTATTTTCTGTTTTTGACCTCCGGATAAGGCGCCAATTTTATGATTTCGAAACTCCCACATCCCTACCATTTTCAAGGCATTTTCAATTTTTTCTTCATCTTCATGGTTTAATCTTTTTAACCATCTGCCCTTGAGAAATCTCCCTGATCGAACCAGTTCTAAAACTGTACTTGGAAAACCCGTATTAAAAGAGGAAATTTGTTGAGGGACGTACCCAATGGTAAGACGTTTTCCGTCGGCATTTTTTTTACTTATTGTAATCGTACCTTCCCAAGGCTTTAGCAAACCTAGCATGACTCGTAGCATCGTTGATTTGGAAGCTCCATTGGGTCCTATAATTCCAACAAACTCTCCACTCTGTATCTCAAAGGATACTCTATTTAATAAAGGGGAATGGGTATAACCAAAAACAATATTATGCAAAGAAACGAGTTTCATTTTTCCACTCCTCTCTGAAATGATTATAAAAAGTGTGCGTCCTATCCTGTTTAAGGCGCACACTTTTTAAAGTTAATTCAGCTTAGTTCTATTTATTTACAAAAGATTTTTCAAGAGACTTTAAGTTATTCTCCATAACTTCAATATAACTGAGGCCTTTCTCTTGATCTTCCTTGCTTAAACCCTCTAACGTATTTAACACCTCTGTTTCAGCTCCCAGTTCTCCAGCTAATGTTTGGGCAACCTTAGGAGAAGTTGTTTCTTCAAAGTAAACCACGTTAATTTGATGCTCCTTAGCAAATTCCTTGAGTTCAGCAAGTTTTGCTGGACTTGGATCTTCTGATGGTGATAATCCCGCAATAGGAACCTGAGTAAGACCATACTCTTTTGCTAAATATCCAAAAGCAGCATGTTGTGTAATCATTTCCTTACTCGAAGCGTTTTGTAGCGTTGTTCGGTAAAGTTCATCTAGCTCCTTCAATTGTTGGATATAATCTTGACTATTGCTCTCATAATAGTCCTTGTTTTTGGGGTCTTGTTTTACTAATGCATCTGTAATTGTTTGTACCTCTTTTTGAGCAAGTACTGGACTTAACCATACGTGCGGATCTAACTGCTCGTGGTCTTCATCATGATGGTCTGATTCCTCGTCACCGTGATCTGACTCCTCTTCGGATCCTTCCATTAAAGGGATTCCCTCACTCGCTTCTATAAACAGTGGTTGATCTTTATCCAAACTTTCTTGGATAGAAGAAATCCATGTTTCCATAAAAGGACTGTTATAAACAAGAAGATCTGCTTTTTGAATAGCTACCATATCTTTAGGAGTAGGCTCCCAATCATGCGGCTCAATATTTGAAGGAATCAAGAGATCCACTTTAGCCTTATCTTTTGCAATGTTTTTAGTAAATTCATACATAGAATAAAAGGTCGTGACGATATGTAGTTTTTCGTCAGGTGCCGAGGCTTTTTCCTTTTGATTTGAGGTCACATCTTCTTTATTGCTACATCCCACCATGATTGTAAAACAAGCCAAGGCTACTAATATTGCTTTTACTTTATATAGATTCATTTTTTTCTCCCCTTTTCTATTAATCCAAACAATTGAACATCCTCCTTACTACAAATCGTAATAATTACGATTTGTGTTTGACCATTGACAATTTACCACTTTTTTAAAAAAAGAACAAGTTTATTTTTTAAATAAGGAAATAAAAAAATCCATCGTTTAAAACGATAGATCGACTACAGTGTCAAAAAAGTTTGTTAGAAAGTAGAATCTTGATGTTTTCTTTATTAATAGCCCATGTATGTTTACGATGACAGACTATTCAACCTTTTTTTAGTTCATATGAACTTAGCATAAACCTCTTATCCTTAGATGATTTGTGGCACACCTACCTTGTAGAAACCTTTCATTCACTTTATAATTATAAATCGTAATCATTACTTTTTATTTAAGCTTAATAAATTTTTTTTACTCATCAGGATGAAATTAGATTTTGTTACGACACATTTAATTAATAGTTGAAAGGATGATTTCAATGAGAAGTGTGGAGATTTATATTCTAGCTGGTTTTCTAGGTGCAGGAAAAACGACTCTACTTCAAAATATTATGAAAGAGGAACAAGCAAATAATAGGAAAGTGGCTGTAATTATGAATGAAATGGGACAAGTCTCTATAGATTCAGACGCGATTCCAGAAAACGTTCCTATAAAAGAATTACTAAATGGCTGTATTTGCTGCACACTATCAGATCAACTCGAAGTCCAATTATCCGAACTCCTTAATCAGTTTGAATTGGATGCAATTTACATTGAAACGACTGGGGTTGCCCATCCAGTTGAAGTGTTAGATGCTTGTTTATCTCCTTTCCTAGCTGAGAGGGTAAGGATACAATCGATTATTACTCTTTTAGATGCTGCCTGTTGGATGGATCGCCATAAATTAAAGATTACTCTTCGAAAGCTAATTACGGAGCAAGTAAAACATGCTGATACCATCGTATTGAATAAAATTGATCGAATTTCAGATGGAAGCCAAAGAATTATTGAAAATGAATTAAACATGATTAATCCAACTGGTAAGATTATTCCGACGAAATTTGCCAACATCAACTTGAATACGATCCAATTTGTTGAAAGAAAAGGACAAGATGAACATGAGAAAACACATGCTATTGATCACCTACATATCAAGACTTATGTACATACCTTCTCTTATCCTATTAACGAGAAATT
The DNA here is from genome assembly GCF_030817135.1 of Peribacillus sp. V2I11. Taxonomy (NCBI): domain Bacteria; kingdom Bacillati; phylum Bacillota; class Bacilli; order Caryophanales; family Bacillaceae; genus Peribacillus; species Peribacillus sp. V2I11. The sequence continues at coordinate 232,432 of NZ_JAUSYW010000001.1, forward strand.
ATTTGATGACTTCTTAAGAACAATGCCTGAGGCTATTTATCGAATTAAAGGGTATATCCGTTTTACAGGTAAACCGGAAACGTTTCTCTTCCAATATGCTTATGGCATGCCTTTTCATACAAAATCAGGTTTAAAGGTGAACAATATACTTGTGTTTATCGGGGATGGATTAGATCACTGCAACCTTCAGAAAACACTGAGTAATTTAGAGAAAAATAGTAGGTCCTTGGAACATTAACTTTTGCTTAATCTTTTATTATTTGCAGATGGCTTAAAAAAGGGTTAAAATAATATCACATAAAACGTAATGATTACGTTTTACTTAGTCATATAATATTTAAATGAGAAAGGAGAAAAAGACGTGGCAAAGAAATTGAAGGCAAAAGAGAAGCATCGCCAAGAATAGTTTAAAATTATCCTTGACTTGAGAAAAGAATAAAAGACTCATCCCCTACTCGATTGCATAATCGTTGTGAGATTACATGAAGACCTAGAGGATATTTAAGAAAGTTTAAGATGTCTAGAATCGCCTTTCGGGAGTTAGCAACATAAAGGTCAACTTCCAGGCATCAAAAAATCAAGTTGGTAAACACAACCTTTCGGGATTATAGCTCTACTTAAAATGATTACTCGATAATTTAGTGAATTTAGTCGTTTAGAAAGTTAAAAATGAGACAATAATTAATTATAAATCGTAATTGTTACGATTTACCTGGAGGGAAGATTAAATATGGCCACATGGAATTTAAGTAATACGAAGCATCATGTTCTCATTTGTAACGGTAGCAGCTGTAATGAGGTCGGAGCAGAGGAACTAACTCAAGCAATTCGTAAAGAAATCTCAGACCGAGAGGTAGACGACACGATTCACACAACTCGCACACGTTGTAATGGAAGATGCCATGATAAGTGCGTTGTCATCGCCTATCCAAAAGGCACATGGTATAAGGATTTAAAACCTGAGGATGCCTCCCCCTTCGTCGATTCACTCCTTGCTAATGAGGATTATACAGAGAAAGTAAGCCACTCATTTCTTGGGGATGGTTTTGAACGCGCAGAAGGAGTTGTCGCTGGGGTTACAAAAGACAAAAAGTAAGCAGAGTATCAAAAATAATATAAATGGAGAGAAAAAATATGACGTTGATCGAAACAAATAAAATCCCGGTCACCATTCTGACAGGATATTTAGGTGCAGGTAAAACAACGCTTTTAAATCGGATCCTAACAGAAAAGCACAATCAAAAGATCGCTGTTATTGTTAATGAGTATGGAGAAGTTGGGATAGATAACCAGTTAGTAGTTGATGCTGATGAGGAAATCTTGGAGATGAACAATGGCTGTATCTGCTGTACAGTTCGGGGCGATTTAATTCGGATTCTTAGAACTCTCGTCTTTTCAAATGAACAAGGGAAAGCAACATTCAATCGTGTTCTGATTGAAACAACGGGTTTAGCTGATCCGGCACCCGTTGCCCAGACCTTTTTTATGGATGAATTACTATCCGAAAAATTTGAAGTGGACAGTATTGTCACTGTAGTAGATAGCAAACATGTTACAAAGCATTTGGATAGTCATGATGAGGCACAAGAGCAAATTGCTTTCGCTGATGTGATTATTCTAAATAAAACGGATTTAGTATCTGATGACGACCTGAATACGTTGGAGCGAAGACTTACCAACATGAATCCTGCAGCTAAGAGAATGCATGCTCAAAATTGCAATATAAATTTAAGAGATATTTTAGGAATTAATACGTTTGACGTGAATCGCAAGCTTGAAATTGACCCTCATTTCTTAGAAGATCATCACCATCACCATCATGATGATAAGGTATCATCGATTGCCTTTCGTGAAGAAAAGCCACTCGATTTCGATAAGATAAATGAATGGATGAGTTACCTTGTTCAAGAAAAAGGGGAAGATCTTTTACGATATAAGGGAATTCTTCATATACAAGGAATCCAACAACGAATAGTATTCCAGGGACTTCATATGTTATTTTCAGGAAGACCAGATCGAAAATGGAAAGACAACGAAACAAGACTAAGTGAACTTGTTTTTATTGGAAAGGACTTAAATAAAGATGAGTTAGAGCAGCAATTTAAAAATTGCATAGCGAACTAACATAACTGTTTTTATTACCAATAATCTAATTTCAAATGTAAAAGAGAAAGAACCCGATTTAGAGATTAACTGAAAATTCCACTCATGAAAATTTTCAGTTAATCTCTACATTCACAATGAAAGGGGAACTTCCTTACCATGCTTGATAACCTTTATCGACAAGTTATCATAGATCATTATAAACAAAAGAGAAATTTTGAAGAATTAAAAGGAGAGTATGTACGGAAAGTACATTATAAAAACCCTACTTGCGGGGATGTCATGACTTTATTTATAGACCTTGAACATAATCAAGTTAAAAAAGCAGCCTTCCTTGGTGAAGGTTGCAGCATTAGTATGGCATCTGCATCTATGATGACAGAACTCATTGAAAAGAAGTCACTAAAAGAAATTGCTTGTCTTAGAAAAGCATTTGAGCAGTTAATTCGCCATGGAGAGATACCAGATGGGGTAGATTTAGGTGATAGTTTATCGCTACAAGGAGTCCATCAGTTAAAAGCAAGACATAATTGTGCGTTAATGACTTGGCAAGCATTAGATAAAATTTTAAAAGATGAGAAGGAATACGATACCCTTTAGTTTATGTAGGGAATTACTACTTAACCATTAACAGCTTTATACGTTATTAGTGGTTTCCAAGGAGAATTTATGAGCTCTAAACTACACTCTTTTCAATTCGGAACATTTCGGATGATAGCCATATCGGATGGTGCCTTCCCTGTTTCCAAAGACTTCTTTTTCGCGAATACTCCAGAGGACATCATTCATCACATTCCATCCAATTTTTATGCTCCACTTAATTTTTTGCTTATTGATACAGGAGACAAGAATATCTTAGTGGATGCAGGATTTGGGGAAAGTCATTTACCAATAGCAGGCAAGTTGCTTAACCATTTAGAAACACAAGGTATCTACCCAGATGATATCCATACTGTCATTATTACTCATGGACATATGGACCATATTGGTGGCCTCTCAAATAACGGAAGACCGACTTTTCCAAATGCAGAATATATCATGCGAAGAGATGAATGGGATCTATGGAAAAGCAACCCTAAGTCAAAGGAATATAAGAAATTGATACCTTTAAAGGACTACATGACCTTAATCACATCAGATACGGAGATTGTTCCAGGTGTCCGTCTTGTTCATACTCCTGGCCATACAGTAGGTCATCTCTCTCTTTCCGTAAGTTCGGAAGGAAAATATTTGTTAGTGGCATCGGACATATTAAATGATCCAACAACTTTGCAGCATCTTCCCTCACATATTCGCGCAGAGATGTCACCTAAACAAGGGCTAGAAACTCGAAGAGGTTTTTTGCAAGATGCAATAGATAAATCAGCACTATTATTTGTGTGTCATTATCCATTCCCAGGATTAGGACATATAGCAAAGGAAGATTTAAGATGGAAGTGGATTCCTATAGCTGAGAATTTATAATAACAAGCTAATTCCTGTGTGGAATCAACTTATTTTTATTTAAATTGATATCTACTATAAACTATTAAATCACGGCATTTTAAGTATGGTAATCTAATAGACTTCAATAGAACGTTTTATTTTAGATTTAAACAAAGAAAAACTAAATGGGGATGAATATCTTGAATTTAGAATTATATCTTGATCACATAAAAGATAATGGTTACAGATGCACCCCTCAACGATCGAACATATTATCTTATTTTATCGGACAAAAAAACAGATTTGTGACAGCCAAATCCGTAACGGATCATTTACGAAATACAATGGGATATGTCAGTTTTGATACTGTGTATCGAAACCTTTATTTGTTCAAGGACATCGGTATAATGGATCTTACTTCTCAAGGTGGAGAGAACCTATTCCATTTGAAAAATGAAATTAATACTCATGAACATAAGTTCATTTGTACAGAATGTGGGAATACGACCGAACTAAACTTGTGTCCAATGGAAATAATGGATACCTCCCTTAATGATTACTTAATTTATGATCATAAGTTTGAAGTTTACGGATTTTGTCCATCTTGTCTGTAAGAGCCTTCAATATTAGAACAATGTTTTCATAAGATGATGTCAATTTACTGTATGTATCTATAACCATATTCTTGTTATAATTTAAATCGTAATTATTACGTTTTAATCACTTCCATGTTAGGAGGAGAAGTATGAAGAAGATACCCGTTTATATCATCTCAGGTTTTTTGGGGAGTGGGAAAACAACGCTATTAACTCATATTCTAGAATACTATAAAACTAAGAACATGAAACCTGCCATTGTACTGAACGAACTTGGGAAAGTTAACGTTGAGGCACATTTATTTGGGAATGAGCACGTATTCGAGCTGTTAAATGGGTGTATTTGTTGTACAATCCAAGATGATTTAAGAACAACATTAACTACCCTTTTAGATTCACATGTTAAAAATCCAATTGATGTTCTATTCATTGAGGGAACAGGTGTTGCTAATCCATTAGAAATCGTAGAGGTGATCGCTAGCCCACCTCTTGTTCATTCATTTGAGATTCAAACTATTATTAGTGTTGTTGATGCAAGTTGTTATTTAGAAGATCAGAGCATTTTTACGTTTAAATCTGTTCGTGATTTACTTAAGAATCAAATTACAGGTGCCACTCTAGTTTTACTAAATAAAGTAGACTTAGTAAATGAAAAGCAATTACAGAAAGTACAAATGAAGCTTACAAAATTTATAGACCCAAACACACAAGTGATGGAAACTTCTTATGGAAGTGTAGATGTAGAAAAATTGTTACAAAAGCGATCAAATGCAATTATATATCCACATCATCATTCTGCATGTAGTCATATTCACCATGAACATACACATCATCACGTTCATCACAATGGGATTAAAACCCTAACAATTCAAAATGTTCCTTCAATATCTAGGAGACAATTAAAAAAATGGTTAAGGTCCTTACCGGAAGGTATAGTGAGAGGAAAGGGCTATGTATCCTTAAGTGAGGGACAGGGTATTTATCCTTTTCAATATAGTTCCAATCAAGTGTACATTAGTAATTTACCCCGAGAGCAAACCGCAGAACCCTGCATTGTTCTAATTGGAAGAGATGTTGATATAACCCATATTCAAAATTTTTATACATCTCAATTTTTATTAAAATAAAGATGATATTAAAAAAAAGGCCTGTTTTGAAGTGAACCCAAAAAGTTAGACATTGTATTTAAGTTAGATAGACTTGAGGGCATGAACCCGGTAATCTACCGGGCTCATACCTTTAATTTTACCTTGATTCGTTGGTGATTGTTAGTAATGGATATAATCTTCTTGTTCTTCGTTTTTATTTGTTTCATGTTTTTTAAACCAATTTCAATCTTTGCTCAAGAAAGTTTACACAATGGAAGTCAAGGACAAGCAGTTTATGACTTACAAGAAAATTTAAAGAAAATAGGTTAGTATAGTTGAAAGGTCGGGCAGTATTTGCCCGACCTTTTTGGCGGCACCCCCATAAGAAAAAACTGCATTAAAGACAGCTCCAATCCTAAGCTAAAGCACCTGTTAGCTCAATAAAAGTTACTTTAATACATTGACCAAGAATTCCATATGATAATGGGATAAATCAAGCAATTCAAAGCTTCTATTATTTATTAACTTAGTAATGATGTTTACTTCATCCCAAGCTGAATCATAAAGAGATTTATCAATAATTCCATTGAAAAAAGCCTCTTCATGCTCATCAGCATCTTTTTGAATTACTTCTCCAGAAGGTAACAAAATAATTTCTAAAAATAAATTATCCAAATAGGGGATATCATTATCTACTCCATTTCCAAATCAAACATCTATATACCATTGCACTATATTTCCATTATTATCAAACATTGTTGTTACTGAATGCTTTTTTTCTAAGGGGAATTGTTGAAGCCACATGTAACCATCATCAACAATACATATATTCTTATCCTCATATCGAACGGATAATGGTTCAGCCACTTTAATTGTAGGTAATAAAGTTATTTAGCCCTTAAATTCTTTAGTATCAAGAAACCTTGTGCATATTTCTATCCAAGACACGTTTCCATTCTGAACGGTTTCCATATTTTCTCTTTAGCATCCTCTCCCCCAAACCGAAAAGTATTTACCTAATAATAACATTTCAATATAAAGGAATTGCTGTAAAATGGTTGATTTCTTCTTCAACTAAACTGCCCCGTTAGTGCCATAAGAAAAAGACCGCCTCAGCAACCTTCTTTATTGAAGTAAAGCACCCTTTATTAAAAGAAGTTCAGCCAGATATTTCTGGTTGAACCCAAAATCACCGTCGGTCCACCATTTGGCTAATAATTTAGCATATCTCCCTCACGAAAAAGGAACCGATTACAAATAAGCAGTATAACCTATAATCCTACTCAGTTATAATTCCATAATATACTAGATCTTCAAATCGATTTTCTTTCCTCACATGGTCAATTAATATCCCTTCTTTTTTCAAAACTAATTTTTGCATTACTCTCCTGAAGCTGGATTTGAATTAAAGTAACGAGCAAATGCTTTATGGTATTGCTTTTCTTCCAATGCAAAATGTAATATAGCTTGCGCTGCCTCTGTAGCATATCCATACCCCTAAAATTCCCCACCTATCCAATAGGCTATTTCACCAGGATTAAACTTTTGGTTGTTAGTTACCGCTATAGCTCCATATAATTCTCCACTTTCCTTATCTGTTATAGAAATTTATTAGCATTAAAATTATTAAGATGATGCTCAATCCATGATAAAGCATCCTCTATAGAGTATGGATAAGATATATCTTTTGGTCATCACCTTCGTTTCCCTATCAAATTTTCTTCTCGGCTATCTGGGGAACATAGCATTCCGAATAAAAAGTCCTTCTTCATCAAAATCACGTTTTGAACCAAACCCAATTACATTTCGCATATACTTTGCGTTTTTTAACAATATATTCGAAGACATCCCTTGAAAATGGCTTCCCTTCAGTTTCCTCGTTAAATAAATATTGCCGAAATTCCGGGCCCGATTTTTCTGAAAAAATAGCGCACGCTGCCTAGTTCTGGATAATTCCGAAGTATGGCGTGATGCTTCTGATTTCGATCAAATATTTAATAAATAGCTAAGAAAAAGGACAAGTGCAACTGTAATAAATAAGATAATTAATCGACTTGCGATATCCATTTTACCCATCCTAGTTATGACTATTGAGGATAATTTACTTGAAGCTGAATTTCTTTATACAGAGTTGCAACTGTTCGAAATGGTTTTAATATACGCAAGTACATAATTTCTAGTTGGTAAAGCCAACATATAAGGAAAGAAATTGAAATGGTCGAGGAGGGAATAATTTGAAGGCATCTGATTTGTTTGTAAGATGTTTAGAGAATGAAGGTGTTCAGTATATTTTTGGGATACCTGGTGAGGAAAATACGGATCTTATTGATTCTCTAATAAGCTCTGATATTAAATTTATCTTGGTTCATCATGAACAAGCTGCAGCTTTTATGGCAGACATCTATGGACGGCTGACTGGAAAGCCCGGCGTCTGTTTGGGCACATTGGGACCGGGTGCAACCAATTTATTGACAGGGATAGGAAGTGCTTATCTGGATTATTCCCCTGTTGTTGCGATTACAGGTCAGGCGGGCCTTGATCGAATTCATAAGGAGTCGCATCAATATGTGGACATCATTGGGGTTTTTAAGGAAGTAACGAAATGGAATCAACAAATTAAGGTGGCGCATACGATTCCGGAAATTATCAGAAAAGCATTTAAAACTGCAGTCATAGAAAAGCCGGGAGCTGTTCATATAGAACTACCGGAAGATGTGGCGATGATGGATACAGAAGGTGAACCTCTTCCAGTTACACCAATGCCTAGATCCCGCCCAGCGGAGGAAGAAATCAAAAAAGCCGTCGAATTAATAAATCGCGCTAAAAAGCCTATTATTCTAGCTGGTAATGGCGTAATCCGTGATGGAGCTGCTGAGTCCTTACGGAAATTTGCAGAAGAGAAGCAAATTCCCGTTGTGAATTCGTTCATGGCCAAAGGAGTTTTACCTTCTAACCATCCATTGACCCTTTTTACAGTAGGGATGCAAGCAAGGGATTATGTTCTATGCGGGTTTGATTTGGCCGATCTTATTATCACCGTCGGCTATGATTTCGTCGAGTATTTGCCAAAGTATTGGAACGATGAGGCAATGAATCCGATTGTTCATATTGATGCTCGACCGGCTGAGATTGATGCTTATTACCCCGTTCAAGCTGAATTGGTCGGGAACGTTACGGAGGGACTTGAAGCCTTGACCAATGGTGTAGCAAAAAAAGAGCTTTGGCCAGAAGTGAAAAAGTTAAGGACTCAAATCATTGAAGAATTTCATTCTTCTGATGATGTATCAGGTAGCCCTATCATCCCTCAGCGAATTATCGCCGATTTGAAAAGGGCGGAAAAGGGTAATGCCATTGTCATTTCGGATGTGGGTGCCCATAAATTATGGATTGCCCGGATGTATCAGCCGGAAATGCCTAATCACACTATCATTTCCAATGGCTTTGCATCGATGGGAATTGCCATTCCCGGCGCAATTGCAGCCAAAATGGCAAAACCTGATAAACCTGTCATTGCGGTTACAGGGGATGGTGGATTTCTGATGAATGGGGTTGAATTGGCAACTGCAAAACGTCTAGGTCTTGCCTTCGTGATCGTCATTTTCCATGATTCAAAATACGGCCTGATTGAGTGGAAGCAATTGAATAAATTTGATCGTACGAATGCGATTGAATTTACAGACCCAGACTTTTTGGGGTTCGCAAAAAGTTTTGGGGTTAAAGGAGTGAAAGTAACCCACTCCGATGAATTGCTTCATGCATTAGAAGAAGCGATTTCAAGTCAGGAAATTGTCTTGATTGATGTGGATGTCGATTATTCGGAAAATGTAAAGCTCTCGAAAACACTAGGTGATTATATTTGTAAATTATAAAGGCAGATATTATTGGAGGGATTTCAGATGAAGAAAAAGTGGCAATTGTGGATTGGTGGTAAATGGCGGGAGGCTAAATCATATGAGCCATTATATAATCCCCATTCAAACGAAGAAATTGCACAAATCGGACAGGCTGAACCAGCGGATGCCATTGAAGCGATTGTTGAGGCAAATTCAGCTTTTCAGAAATACCGATCCTACCCGGCTCATGCACGAGCAGAAATTTTATTTAAAGCAGCAGCAATCATGGAAGAACGCAGTGAAGAACTTGCGAAAATCATTTCTCTAGAGGCGGCGAAAACGATTCGTAATGCTCGTGAAGAAATGAATCGTACGGTTCAGACCTATCGTTTTGCTGCAGAAGCGTCAAAGAACAATTATGGAGAACAGATCCCGATGGATGCGGCAGTGGGTGGGGTAAACCGTTTTGGCTTCACGGTTCGAACCCCGATCGGCGTCGTTACCGCGATTACGCCATTTAACTTTCCATTTAATCTGGTCGCCCATAAAGTTGGTCCAGCTATTGCCGCTGGAAATTCGATTGTGTTAAAACCTGCCGAACAAACCCCGTTGAGTGCACTGGTTCTTGCCGATATTTTTAAAGAAGCAGGGCTGCCAGATGGAGTATTGAACATCATACCGGGCAAAGGGGATGTTTTAAGTGAAGCCTTGACGACCCATCCGCATGTAAAAAAAGTGACTTTCACAGGCAGTGTAGAGGTCGGACACCTTATTCAGCAGCAGGCAGGCTTCCGTAAGCTTACCCTTGAACTCGGATCCAATTCGCCTTTCATCATTGATGAAGGAGTCGACATCGATAAAGTTATTCAAAGAAGTGTGATGGGTTCATTTACGAATAATGGGCAGGTGTGTATCTCGATTCAACGAATTTATGTCCACAAATCACTATACCAACAATTTTTAGATCGATTCGTAAGTACAACAAAACAGCTTGTCATCGGTTCTCCACTGGAGGAAAATACAACATATTACAGCGGTTATTTCAAAAAAATCATTGGAACGGTTACAAAGTTGGATTGACGAGGCAGTACAGGAAGGAGCAAAAATTGAGTGCGGCGGTACAGTGGAAGGCAATGTACTATTGCCTACCGTCTTAACCAATGTAAATCGTGACTCAAAGGTATTTCGTTTCGAAGTATTTGGTCCGATTGTCTGCATTTTCCCATTCGATACGCTGGATGATGCCATCAATGATGCAAATGATTCGCGTTACGGATTGAACTCGGGAGTGATGACACCGAGTATAGAAAGAGCTTTTTATGCGGCTGAACGCTTGGAAACAGGTGGAGTCGTAATCAATGATATCCCAACTTATCGGATTGATAATATGCCTTATGGCGGCTGGAAGGACAGCGGTGTTGGCCGGGAAGGCGTCAAATATGCGATGCATGAAATGATGGAGCAGAAGTTTATCAGCTTTAAAATAAGCGACAAATGACCATAGGGAAAATTATAAACCCGTAGTATATGAGACGGCGATATCTTAAAGGTTTCGTCTTCTTTTTTTGTCGTAAATTAATGTTTTTATTGTAACCTTAGTCTTATTATTAATGGGCACTATCATTTCATCATCACCTCTATACATAAGCGATTTTTTCGTAATTAAAAAACTGTTTTTTTCTTTTCACTTTCAAAATGCCTCTTAGTTACATATTGATGTAATCTAGTTGAAAAAAATAAAAAGCCACCATTTACGGAAGTTTTCACCAATCACTTCAATTCTTCAATTATTTCAGCACCATAAGAGTTGTCGATTATGCAGCGCCATGTACCCGTGGAATCCTTTTTAAATACATATGTCGCGGTTCTTTCCATAGAGAATTCGGAATCGTCCTTTTGGTTGGCACTTAGCTGGGCTTTTGCCACAACCAATGCCGTATCACCCGTTTCGATTATTGCCATCTTTTCTTGATTGACGATTAAACTATGATTAAAGTATTCAGCGATAGCAATGAATGCCCGACGAATTTCCTCTTTCCCTTTTGCGAATGTTCCAGGTTTGACAACTAAAGTTGCATCCTCTGAATAGAACTCCATTAAATGATCGAAATCCTCATTATTTATTGCCCTATCCGCATTTTTTATGACTTGTTCCAGCTCATGATTCTGCATATTCACCCTCCTTATCAGCTTCTCTTAATTAGACCGCTCTTTTACTAATTGATGTTCGACTGCCATGATGGGGTTTCCTGCTCAATAAGAAAAATAAACAAAGTAATGAACAAAGTAAGAATGAAGTAAGAATGAAATACAATGGTGCCATCCCTGCTCCCTTCCTTCACCCTATTAACAAGAAGACTTCTTAAGAACAATGCCTGGCTCCATTTATCGAATTAAAAGGTATATCAATTTTACAGGTAAACGGGAAACATTTCTCTTCCAATATGCTTATGGCATGCCCTTTCATGCAAAATCAGGTTTAAAGGTGAACAATATACTAGTGTTTATCGGGGATGGATTAGATCACTGCTTCCTAAAGAAAACACTGAGTAATTTAGAGAAAAATAGCATGTCCTTGGAACACTAACTTTTGCTGAACGTTTTAGGTAGACTCATCCCCTACTCGATGGCATAATCGTTGCGAGATTATAGGAAGACCTTAAGGATATTTAAGAAAGTTTAAGATGCTTTAATCGCCTTTCGGGAGTTAGCACATAAAGGTTAACTCTAGGCATCAAAAATCAAGTTGGTACACACAGTCTTTCGGGATATAGCTCAACTGAAAATGCTTACTCGGTAATTTAGTGAATTTATTCGTTTAGAAAGTTAAAAATGAGACAATAATTGATTATAAATCGTAATTATTACGATTTATACGAAAGGGAGATTAAACATGGCCACATGGAATTTAAGTAATACGAAGCATCATGTTCTCATTTGTAACGGTAGTAGCTGTAACGAGGTCGGATCAGAAGAACTGACTCAAGCAATTCGTAAAGAAATCTCAGACCGACAGGTAGACGACACCATTCATACAACTCGCACACGTTGTAATGGAAGATGCCATGATAAGTGCGTTGTTATCGCCTATCCAAAAGGAACTTGGTATAAGGGTTTAAAACCTGAGGATGTCTCCCCCTTCGTCGATTCACTCCTTGCTAATGAAGATTATACAGAAAAAGTAAGCCACTCATTCCTTGGGGATGGTTTTGAACGCGCTGAAGGAGTTGTCGCCGGGGTTACAAAAGACAAGGAAAAAGTAATCAAAGTATCAAAAATAAAATAAATGGAGAGAAAAAATATGACTTTAATCGAAACAAACAAAATCCCGGTCACCATTTTGACTGGATATTTAGGTGCAGGTAAAACTACGCTTTTAAATCGGATCCTAACAGAAAAGCACAATCAAAAGATTGCGGTTATCGTTAATGAGTATGGGGAAGTTGGAATAGACAACCAGTTAAGTAGTTGATGCTGATGAGGAGATCTTGGAGATGAACAATGGTTGCATCTGTTGTACGGTTCGTGGGGATTTAATTCGCATCCTACGAACTCTGGTTTTTTCAAGTGAACAGGGGCAGACAAAATTCAATCGTGTTTTGATTGAGACAACGGGTTTAGCTGATCCGGCACCTGTTGCCCAGACCTTTTTTATGGATGAATTACTATCCGAAAAATTCGAAGTGGACAGTATTGTCACTGTAGTAGATAGCAAGCATGTTACCAAGCATTTGGATAGTCATGATGAGGCACAAGAGCAAATTGCTTTCGCTGATGTGATTATTCTAAATAAAACGGATTTAGTAACTGATGACGACCTGAATACGTTGGAGCGCAGACTTACCAACATGAATCCTGCAGCTAAGAGAATGCATGCTCAAAATTGCAATATAAATTTAAGAGATATTTTAGGAATTAATACGTTTGATGTGAATCGTAAGCTTGAAATTGATCCTCATTTCTTAGAAGATCATCACCATCACCATCATGATGATAAGGTACCATCGATTGCCTTTCGTGAAGAAAAGCCACTCGATTTCGAAAAGATAAATGAATGGATGGGTTACCTTGTTCAAGAAAAAGGGGAAGATCTATTACGATATAAGGGCATTCTTCATATACAAGGAATCCAACAACGAATAGTATTCCAGGGACTCCATATGTTATTTTCAGGAAGACCAGATCGGAAATGGAAAGACAGTGAAACAAGACTAAGTGAACTTGTTTTTATTGGAAAGGACTTAAATAAAGATGAGTTAGAACAGCAATTTAAAAATTGCATAGCAAACTAACGGAAAGAACCCGATGTAGAGATTAACTGATAATTTTCAGTTAATCTCTACATTAACAATGAAAAGGGAACTTCCTTACCCCACTTAGCTAAATAATCTTTTAACTGATCTGTTGATAGAGCTTTGAATTAATCAATCAATGCTAAAAAGTTTTTCCCAAGTATATATTCCTTTTGGTTATCAGGAATTTGAAGTGAATCAACCCAACTTTTCTTTGTCAAATAGTCATATTCATTAAATTTTTTCATTCCATATGGTCCGTCGCAACCATAAAGAACTTTACGATATCCTAAAGATTCCACTGCCTTCTTTACAATAGATGGATTAAGATAATCACTTGAGGTATCAACAAATACATTAGGTTGATTCTTGACGTAGTTCCATAGTTTTTTCCAAAAAGGAAGACCGGCGTGAGCATAAATTAATTTAAGTTCAGGGTAATTTTCAGGTAAGTATTTATAGGAGTCCGGTTCTGAAGATAGATGAATAATCATAGGTATACCTTTTGTTTCACACATAGCTGCAACTGGATCAAGTGCCTTAATACTATATTCATGCATGAATGGATGAGCTTTCACTCCAATAAAACCAGGTTTATTAAGATATAATTCTACCTCTTCCACTGATACATGAGTCGTAGGGTTAACTGCTACCCAGCCTAGAAACCGGTCTGGAAATCGATCAATTGCAGTAGCAACAATATCATTGTCCGGCTTTGTGAAAATTTTGTATGAATTTCCATAAAGTTTCAAATAGCCATCCTTTACTAGACCATCATAAATTCCGAGCCCAATTTGAGGTACATTTAGCATTAGAAAACGGAATAAGTGTTGTAAACCTTGTTGAAAAATGCTATCCCATTCAAACATTGTTCCGTTCATGGGGGCAATTAGCGCTGTTTTGGTTACATCATTTTTATCCATACCCTCTATCATTTTTTCTAGAGTCAACATTGTTTCATCCACATGAAAATGGCAATCAATAATCATTTTAATCCTCCCCTTCGAATTAAACTATCTTAATTGTATGATCAAACCACTTAACTGTATCACCATCCATGACCCGAACTAAACTGCTTCTTTAGCACCTTAAGAAAAAGAGCTGCCCAAGCAACTCCCTAATTGAAGAAAAAACTCTTAGATTAAGTCATGAAGTTGGTTTTTATCTTAAATGGTTTTGTGTAGAAATATTCCACTAATGCCTTAATCTTACGGTTTTCGGCTCGTTCGATATGGCGGCAGTAGCTGTAAATGATACAGGAACCTACGGAATGTAGGCGAAACATGAGTCATACAGGTAGTCGTTATCGCATCATTTAATACCGAATCGACACGTCATGTAAGGAGGCGGTTCATTCCTTTCTGTACAGTCTGTAGTGCTACCGCACGAAATGTTCAATAAGAAAAAACGTCCATACTTTATTGTAGAGCCGCCCCATTTAAAAAAATTTGGATGGTAACAAACAAAATAAACTAATCGTTCAGGTCGGGTATTCTTAAAACAAGAAAATATTTATTCCATCATCTTCCTCATATTCTGTATCTCTATATTAATCTTCCGTATTTGCTTGTCAATTTCATCAATTTGAAGGTCAGTGGCTCCTTGTTTTCTTTTTTCCAACAGTTCATCTCGTAATCTTTTTAAAAAAACCACTCTACCTAACAAGCCCATCTCATACCCACCTTTGTTTATAAATTTCTTTAACCAAAGAGGACTAGTATGAATTTTTTACCATTCTGGTCCATTGCCTCACATTTATTTCCCCATTCATTTTTCCTTTATAACTAATCACTTCAATTAAAAACTCTTTTCTGAGATTTAGATTAGACAGACATATGCAGAAGGTATTTTTATAAATATAATTGGTAATGGAAAAAAAAGCAATTAGCATGTCAGGTTAAATAACATAGTTTCATTGACCATATTAATCAACTAATATATTTTGTGGTTTAACTAGTACAATGAAGCCTTTTTAGTAACCATCAAATTATATCGACCGAGGGATAATTCTTATTTTTCAAATGCACTTTATCTCTAACTGAAAATGGAAAAAGACGATTAATTACAAATACTTAAATTGGATTGATCATTACTTTTAACACCCAAAAATAGAAATTATATACCATCGTAGAAAGAACAAGATGATACCCCGAAATTTAAAAATGAATTTTAATTCCTGCATAATGCTTATAAAAAAATGAGCCGTTCGTAAAAGTGTACTTTTACGAACAGTAGCAACAATGCTATACCGCCCATCTCGGAAATATTATATGCTAAGAGAATTCCAATCTGAAAAGTCAATCTCCTCTACGTGTAAGGAATCGACTTTTTTTGCTTCTTCCTATAGGACTAAACCCGCTAATAGGATGTCAATATCTTTCACTAAAAATTTTCATCTCCCTTATGTTATTCTATTTTTGGCCATGCCAAATAACCCTGCAAAACCATTTGGAAGGATTTCCCTCCGCCTCACAAAACCGTTAATCAAGCTAAATTTAAGGAGAGCGTTTCTTTTCTTTTTAATAAAGCATAAATCCAATGAATTAGTTTATTAATACAGGCAACGATGGCTACTTTGGCCGGCTTTCCTTCTGATTTTTTCTGATCATTGAATGCTCTAAGCTTTTTGTTTCTTGAACTCCTATTCCGCATAATAAGGCAAGATACAAGGAATTGTAGAACAACCTCCAAAATAATTATCTTTCTTCCTATGTAAATATTGAATATTAAAAAGACTCATAACAGTTTCCTATGAAGTATAAGTTACCTCCCATGGAGATCTATCATGAGCTTTTAACCCCTCTTTTCACTTTAAAAATGGCATTTATTCATTATCCGATATTTCAATCCTTTTAACATCGCCTACAATGAAGATGTATGATAAAGCTCCAATTAAGGCAACTATACCTACGAAAACAATGGCCCCATTGAATGAATTAGTTGCGCTCAAAATTATTCCAATGACGATAGGCGTAACAATTGCTGATAAGTTTCCTGCAAAATTAAATATCCCGCCCGCTAAGCCAACTAGCTCTTTTGGAGCCATATCTGAAACCAGAGTCCATGTTATGGCTGACATTCCTTGTGAAAAGAATGCGAACGACATGACCGCGATAACCAAAGCAATAGACGTTGTATAGTTGGCTAGTATAATTGTACAAGCACCCAACAATCCAAGGATAATTGGGGTTTTACGTGCAACACCAACGGATACTCCACGTTTTACCATTTTATCTGACCAAAAACCACCTACAAGCACACCAATCCCTGCAGCAATGTATGGAATAGAACCAACAAAGCCGGCTTTTAGCAAAGTAATCCCTTTTTCTTGAACAAGATAGCTTGGAAACCACGTGAGAAAGAAGTAAAGAGTTGATGCAACGGCAAACTGTCCAATATAGATACCCCAGAATTGACGATGCTTAAAAAGATGCCGTGCCTTTGACCAATTAATTTTTTGACCTTGACCAGCGCTATCGGCTAGTCCACCTCCTTCACGTATATAATCCATTTCTTCCTTGTTAATATACTTACTGTCCTTCGGATCCTTGTAAAACTTGTACCAAACTAAAGCAAAAATTAATCCAATTATACCTGTCACGATAAAGATTGAATGCCAGCCGAAAGAGGACAATAGCCAAAATAGAAAAGGAGTTGCGATTGCTAACCCTACATATTCACCTGCTGTGTAAACCCCAGTAGCTAGTGCGCGTTCACGTTGTGGAAACCAAGAGGCGACAACACGACTGTTTGCAGGAAAGGCAGGTGATTCTGCAAATCCAAGGCCAAGACGCAGTCCGAATAAGGTCCCAAAGTTTTTGGCAAATCCTTGTAGAAGAGTGAACAGTGAAAACAATAAAAGAGATATGCCATATACCACCCGAGGGCCAAAACGATCGGTTAGCCATCCTCCGGGAACTTGCATGAACGCGTACGTCCAACCAAAGGCAGAAAGAATTAGCCCTAACATAGCTGGACCTAACCCCAAATCATCTTGAATAGCAGAAGCGGCTACTGCCATGTTTGTACGGTCAAGATAGTTTATTGCAGTTCCAAAAAACAAAAGGGAAAGAATCATAAATCTAGCACGAGATGGTTTTCTATGTTTAATGGATATAGATACATTCTCATTTTCTACCTTCATTGGATTGCTCATAGTTAATCCTCCTTAAGATTTTCTTTTTTAAAAACCTGAAGTCTTCCTTTCTGCTGGATGATCCTATATTCTCATTTTTGGGTCATAACGCTCTTGAACTAAATCTAATCAATTAATAGAGTAAGGATCCTTATTATAATGGATCAAATTTACTGGTGATTTTATAATTAATTTAGGGCGCTCAAATAAAACGCTTACATCCCTAGAAAGGAAACACTTTATTATTCTTTTCTACAACCTTGAGCCTAGCTAATAAGGACACCAATCATCAATTTCAAATTTAATAAATTCATCTTGGATTACAGAAGAAGCTACTGCCATGTTGAAGTTATAGCCAATAAGAAAGCTATTTATAGTTTTAATATTTAACCAAATTTAGTATAGCTTTACACATTTATCTTATTTCTCATTGGCCGATAATGCATGATAATTTAACTCAAATTATCCCTTTTCACCACAATTTTGTTAAAAATAAAATCGAAAGCTGAGAATAACAACCCAACTGTGTTGCAGTTAGCCCTAATTCTTGCTGAAGAGTGGAACCTGCCACACCAGGTTCTCTCGTTCCATATAGTTGATAGCGGTCGCACACAACCATTTTACAATTCCCCAGAGCTGTGATTAAAACACAATTATAATGAAAAGCCACCAAATACGGCAGCTTTCACTAATTACTTCAATTGTTCAATTATTTCAGCATCATAAGAGTTGTCAATTATGCAACGCCTTGTACCTGTGGAATCTTTATTAAATCCATTTGTCGAGGTTCTTTCCATAGAGAATTCGGAATCGTCCAAAATCATTTAAATAAAAGTTGAATTCCCACCATTGATCTTCATCTAAAATACCAAAAGAATCAATATGTCAGTTGTTGTTTCCATTGTTCTAATGAGGCAAGCAAGTTAGGCATTCCTTCCTGACCGAAATATTCCAGAGAAACAAAGCCTGTATAATTTCGCTTTCTCAATTCTTCGAGTAAGCGAATATTATCAACATCCCCACTAAAAATGGGTGCTGGTTTGTTTTTATAACGCTCTTTATGATTGTAGTGATAATTTTTTAAATGTACATGGCTGACATGGGGGAAAATGGATTCCAATACCTCTTTCGGATTCAATTGATCAACGTATAAGTTAGCACCATCGAAAATCAGTTTTATCCGTGGATGGTCGATATCTTCTAAAAGCTTATGAATGGCTTCGAGGTTATCAGCAAAGGAGTCATAGTGAATTTCTATTGCAACATCCACTCCATAGAGATCTGCCATTTGCCCTAATTTATTTAATTCGGTTGCCGTTTCCGACCATTGCTCTGGTGAGGCATTCCTTGATGCTATATGTCCTGCGAAAGTCCGTATTAATGGGCAGTTTAATTGATGAGCCATATCTAACAATTTTCTTGCTTGATTGATTTCGTTTTGATGTTCTTTTTGGTTCCAGAGTTTCGAAAAAGTCGTATATCCACTAATGGAAGGTATTTGTAAATCATTGGTTTCAAGTAATTTGGCTAATTTGTCCAGTGGTCCGTGCTTCTCCTGAAATCGTTCTATATGTTTATTCCATAATTCAAGTCCTTTAACATCCGCTTGCAACGGAAGCAGCCAATTTATTATTTCCTCTATGTCCCATTCTTTAAATCCTGTTGTGCATAAACTCAGTTTCAATGAAATTCCGCCTTTCTCCTTTTTATTTTTATGATTCAGTGATTTCAATACGCTGGACTTTTCCGAGAAGAAAGATATAAGCAAAAGCGCCAATTAGGGCCACTACGGATATGAAGGTTAGCGCTGCTGCATAAGAATGTGTCGCACTAATGATTAAACCGACGATCAACGGAGATAACGCCCCGCCAATGTTAGCTACAAAATATAGTGAAGAACCCGTTAGTCCTACCATCCCTTTCGGGGCAATATCAGCTAAAAGGGCACCGGTAACCGTTGATGCCATCCCCTGTCCGAAGAATGCTATTGCCATAAAGGTGATGACTATGTTTGGTGAATCCGTATAATTCCCCCCGAGTATCAAACAAGAAAGTAACAATCCGACAATAATGGGCAGTTTCCGTGCCATTCCGGTTGATAACCCGCGTATTATCATCCAATCGGAACATCGGCCGCCAATCAGAGTTCCTAGTATCGCTACTATGTATGGGATACTTGCATAAATTCCGGTTTTTAACATCGTCATTCCCTTTTCATCAATCAAATAGGAGGGAAACCAAGTCATAAAGAAAAACAAAGTAGTTTGAATGGAAAATTGCCCGATGAACATTCCCCAAATTTGACGGTGTTTAAGCAGTTGGCCAATCCGTTTCCAGGAGAAAGGATGCTTCTCTTCGGTACCGATCATCCCTCCGCCTTCTTTAATATAGTTTAGCTCCTGCTGAGAAATCCGCTTATGTTCCCTTGGGTTCCGATAGAATCCATACCAAACAAATCCAATAAGAATCCCTATAATTCCGGCAATATAAAAAAGGTAATTCCATCCAATGGTAATGATGATCCAAGTAAAAACTGGAGTCAGGAAGGCTAACCCAATATATTGGGTACCCGTATAAATCCCTACCGCAGTGGCACGTTCTTTTTTAGGAAACCACTCGGATACACACCAGGCATTAGTAGGTATGGAGGGAGATTCAAAGGCACCCAGTCCTATGCGATATGTAATCAGTGACGATATACTTTTCGCGGTTCCTACCATGAATGTAAATACAGACCAAAAAATGAGGGAAACCGTGTATACCTTTCTAGGACCAAATCTATCAAGAAAGTAGCCGCTAAATAACATGGAGAAGGTATAACTCCAGCCAAATACGGAAAATATGATTCCCATTAATGCCGGATCTATTTGTAAATCGGATTGAATATTCGGAGCCGCAAGCGAAATGATGGCACGGTCGATGTAATTTATACAAGTGACTAAAGCAATTAGAAATAAGATAAACCATCGAACAGTTTTCTGTTTTCCTTTTTTTGATCTGTCCGTTACCAGTTCCGGTGTTCGATCTTCTATTATTGCCTTTAATTCTGAGCTCAATATTTTCCCCCTAACCTAATGCCCAACATTAGTACATCGTTCTACTAATTTTATTGAAATTTCATAAAAGCTTATATGTTTCCTGCAATTACTTATCAATCTGAGTTTAATATTTTCAAGAGCAGCCCCTAGGAACATTGATAGCAGATCCCCTTGTTGCAAAGTTAAGCAACTTGGGGATTGTTTTTTGAATTGTGAATCATTTCTTCAGATAGTTACAGTCTTCTCTGATTCTACCTCTTCATTATCCTCCTTGACTACCCTGTCAAAAGATCCATATTTTTCTTGGACCAGAATATAACCGATCGCTGCTATAATACTTGGCAGGGCAAATGTAGCAAAAGCCACCTTTGGATTCATGCCTGTTGACAGAAGAAAGGCAATTAAAGTAGGAGCGATAATTGAGCCAATCCTGCCTATAGCTTGCGAATAGCCCATACCCGTCGTACGGATTTCACGGGGGTAATATTCTGTGATGTACGGATTGGCTAAGTTCATGGCACCCACAGTACAGGCACCCCCCACAAATATCAGTATATATACTCCGACAGTATTAGTCGTAGCGCTCAATGCGACAAAGGTAACGGCCCCTACTAAGAATAGTGTAACAAGAATTTTACGATGTCCCATTTTCCCAGCATAATAACCGCCTACTAAGGAACCTCCAATTTGACCAAGGCATAAAACCAGATTAAATGAAAGGCTTGAGGTGATACTGAATCCGGAATCCTGCATCATTTTTGGAAGCCATGTATTTAATCCATAAGCCATCATCAATGTACAGAACACAGCCACCCATATGGAAATCGTACTGAATGCCCGTTTGTTCGTAAATAGTTTTTTTACTGGAGATCCTTTCCCCCTCTGTACAGCTTCACTAAGCCTGAAATCATCTGTTTCTTTAAAATCCCCTTCTGGTTTGACTTTATTGAGGATTTCAACAACCTTGCTAATTTCCTTCTTCACTAAATAGTAGGAAAGGGATTCAGGAAACTGCTTCATGAATATTGGAAGTGTAAGTAATGGCAAAATTCCAATAAAGTACAATACACGCCAATCCGTATAAGGAATGATATACATTCCCACTAATGATGCCATGATTCCACCGATTGAGTAGCCACAATACATCGCAGCTACAATGATGGTCCGATTTTGTTTTGGGGAATATTCAGTCATTAGCGATATGACATTCGGCATCAAGGCTCCCATGCCAATTGCCGCCATGAAACGCATGACGGTGAACCATGTGAGGTTAGGTGCAATCCCTGCCCCCAAGGTAAATACGCTGAACAAAATCATACAAATAACGAGAACATTTTTCCGCCCATATTTATCTGCAATCGGTGCTAAAATCAGGGCACCCATCATCATGCCGAATAAGGAATAACTGCCTACTGCCCCTGCCTGAATGGAAGTTAAATCCCACTCTTCCATCATCCAAGGCAAACCCACACCATACATCGCAATATCATACCCGTCGAAAGCGATGGCATAAAAACACCAAAGAAAAACAAGTAAATGAAAGCGGTTAAATTTACTGGCAGCAATGATATCCGAAGCAACTACACTACGCATTTTCCGCCTCCCATCATTTTAAAAAAATATCCGTTTCGAATGTATTTTCCGAGTTCCAAAATAGGAACTCGGAAAAATCAGAAAAATCAGATAACGAAGAGTGGAATTATTTCATTAGCAAACTACTTTCATTTTCAGTACGCACTTAGGCACTTTCGTTGGATTCATAGGTATATTTACTAACTATTTTTTCGAGAATATTTGCCTGCGTATTCTTAGGGATGATTAGTTTTTCACGACAGCTTTATTGAAAACAGGTTTATCTTGTAATCTAAGTTCAAAATCTAAATGAGCCGTATAATAATCATTTTTCAATCCTTTTTCTGCACCGGAATGTTTATCTAACTTCGTAATTAAGCTTCCGCGAACACCTTGTGCAACATCATTTTCTAAATATTCATCGCCTTCAAAATATATTTGTGTTACTAATCTATCGCCATTTTCTGGTTGAAACAACAGATGCAAATGTGCTGGACGAAATGAATGATGATCAATCCACTTTAAGAACTGACCAGAAGGCCCATCTGTTGGAATTGAATAATTACCCGGTACAACTGTTTTAATTTCAAAATTACCATTCGCATCCGTATAAAAAACACCACGTAAATTATCATCTGGAATACCTTCAGCGAAGTATGAGTATTCACCATTTGTATCAGCCTGCCACATATCGATTTTGGTATTAGCCAACGGATTTCCATTAACATCTTTCACTGATCCTGAAAAGTAAAGGGCGTCACCTGGTTCATTTTCACGTTGTGGCAGCACTCCGGGATTTTGAACGACTGGCGTATTTTCAATGTAATATGGTCCTAGAATAGTAGGTTCAGTTCCTTTTACACTTTTATACATTTCTTGAAGTGCATGAGTTTCAAAGAAAACATCCATAAACAACGGAATTTCCCCTGCCCTGCCTAATTGATCCATCCAATCAACAAGAGCTTGATAGTCATTATGATCAATTTCATATTCACTAACTAATTCCTTGAATTTAACTACCAATCCATTATAAACGTCGATTACTTTTTGATTCTTCATAATACTTCCTCCAATTTTTACAGTTTTTATATCTGTATATTTTCAATAATGGTACTGATTCCCAATCCACCTGCGATACATAGTGTGATTAGCCCATATCTTTTTCCGGTTCTTTCTAACTCATGTATCAATTTGGTTGCTAAAATGGCACCAGTGGCACCAATTGGATGTCCCATGGCAATGGCACCGCCGTTAGGATTCACCTTAGTCATATCAAGCTTCAATTCTTTGATTACTGCCAAAGCTTGTGCAGAAAAGGCTTCGTTCAGTTCAATTAAATCAATATCATTCAGTTTCAACCCTGACATTTGAAGCGCTTTCAAGGTAGAGTTGACAGGCCCGAGCCCCATGAAATTCGGTGATACGCCAGCTGCCGCTTGAGCAATCACTCTTGCTTTCGGCTTTTTACCACGCCTTTTTGCTGCTTCTTCCGACATAAGTATCAGAGCGGATGCACCATCATTCCTTCCACTACTATTTCCAGCGGTTACCGTTCCATTTTTCTTGAAAACCGGTTTTAAACTAGCCAACTTTGCCAGACTGGTTTCTCTTGGGTGCTCATCCACATTAAATTCGATTTCACCCTTTTTCGTTTTAATTTGATAGGGAACGATTTCTTTCGTAAATATTTCAGTAGAAATTGCCCGTCTTGCATTTTCTTGGCTCCTTAAAGCAAATTCATCTTGTTCAGTCCTTGAAATGGAATATTTTTCAGCCAGATTTTCTGCTGTCATTCCCATCGTTAACATACCGTAATCTTCAATGGGCTGTGAACCTGGCTGGCTTTCCGTATTCGGGTCCAATAACTGTCCATTGCCTGATTTCAACCCAAAACGGATATTTCTCATATAGTATGGAGCCGTGCTCATTGATTCCGCTCCACCTGCAATGATTACATCTCCGAATCCGCACTGTATTTGTTGACTTGCAGAGTTGATCGCCTGGATGCCGGATCCACATTGTCGGTGAACGGTATAACCTGGTACTTCCACAGGAAAACCTGCCCGGAGCGATGCAACTCTTGCCAAATTTGACGCGTCTGAACTTTGTTTGGCTTGTCCCATAATCACTTCATCAATACTCTCTTTAGGAATATCCGCTCTCTTGACCACTTCATCAAGGACAGCAGCTGCCAGGAAATCGGCAGGAACATTTTCCAATGCTCCCCCTAATTTCCCGATAGCGGTGCGAACAGAGTCTATAATAACTACATTGCTCAATTTTCTACCCCCTGCTATTTTTATTTCTTTCTTCTAAACTATCCTTATATCTTTGGTGAGCTATTTTCAAGGCAACAATCACCGACTGCTGCGATGGAGCTAAAAAGTCCGTTTTAATATTCTCTATTAAGGAATCAATATCTTTACTAAAATCGAAACCAACTATCATTCGCTTAAAAAAATCCTGGGCCAAAGTTGTTAAAAACGTAAATTCTGCATTAATGATAATGTGACTTTCCTTATGGATTTCAAGTACCATCCCAGCGTATTTATAATTTTCATACATGCTCGTATTTTGCGGTGCCTTCGCATAGGCCGTGATTAATAATGTTGGCTGTCCCATATAAAACTACATCCTCTCAAGATTACTTGCATAAACTAGTGTGGGTGTTCCATAATCCCCTTTCCAGTTTATATTAATTAAAGACCTCTTGAAAAATGTTTTACTTTTTCCATATCTATCTCCATGCCAAATCCTGGCCCATCCGGGATGATTATTTCATAATTCTCATATTTAATTTGGTTTAGCGTGATATTTTCTTTAAAAAGCAACGGTCCAAATAATTCAGTACCGAATTCGAATTTTGGAATGGTTGAATAAAGTTGTGCACAAATGGCCGTTCCTAATGATGATTCAATCATCGTTCCGCCATACAAACCAAAACCTACACCTTCAGCAATTGCAGCCACCTTTTTCGTTTGGGTCATTCCACCATGTTTACATATTTTCAAGGCGAATGAATTACCTGCTCTATGTTTAGCTATTTGGAATGAATCTTGTAAAGTATTCAATGATTCATCGGCCATGATCGGGACCTTAAAACGATCGGTCAATCTTGACATTCCTTCATTATCCCAAGCTGGCAGCGGCTGTTCGACCATGGAAACCCCACCTTCCTGTAAAGCTTCAATGCAATACGTAGCCGTTGTTTCATCCCATGCTTGATTAACATCAACCGTAATGCGTGCTTGATCTCCTACGGCTTCAATAATTTTCAATACATGCTCCACATTCTTATATGGATTACCTTTGCCAATTTTCATTTTAAAGATATTATGACGTTTTTGGTGTAAGGATTCTTTCGCTTCTTCGATATCTTTATTCGTATCACCACTTGCCAAAGTCCATGCCACCGGCAATGATTTATGAATTTGCCCTCCGAATAATTCATAAGCAGGGATATTTCTCCTTCTAGCAACTAAATCCACCATGGCTGATTCAACGACAGCCTTCGCAAAATTATTTCCTCTAACATTTAGTGAAACTTCATACATGATTTTGTCATAATGGACGGGGTTCTTACCAATGATAAGTGGGGCAATATATGTATCAATATTCACTTTTATTGCCTCAGGCGTCCCCTCACCATATGAAGCCCCGCCTATTGTCGCCACCTCTGCCCAACCTTCCGCACCCTCTTCATCCATGACACGGGCCAGAATGATCGTTTGTTCCACGATCGTATGCATGGCAAGCTGATGAGGACGAATTATGGGTAAATCAATAATGTATACATCAACTGAACGTATTTTCATTTAATCCACCTTTTTAACATTTAATAGATAAAATTCGCTTCTGTTTTTGCTCTTACTTCTTCGATCGTTACACCGGGCATTAATTCTATCAGTTTCAACTGTTTGTCAATAACTTCAAAGACAGCCAACTCGGTGATGATCAAGTCAACGCTTCTAGTGGAAGTAATGGGGTAGGTGCATTCATTTAAAACTTTACTTTTACCTTCCTTACTTGTATGTGTCATTGTCACGATCACTTTTTTTGCGCCAACCAACAGGTCCATCGCTCCTCCAACACCCATGATATTCTTGCCAGGTACCGCCCAATTTGCAATTTCCCCGGTTTGACCTACCTGCAAAACACCTAAGATAGCAACATCAATGTGTCCTCCACGGATCATTGCAAACGATTCTGCACTATTAAAAAATGATGCACCAATCGATTCCCCTACTGGTAACTTGCCTGCATTAACTAAATTGGGATCGATTTTATCTTCATCCACTTCTGAAACCCCTAATAATCCATTTTCCGTATGGAAAAAAACATTTTCATCATCAATGTATTTTGCAACCAAGGTCGGAATCCCGATTCCAAGGTTCACTATACAAGGACCCGTCAATTCTTTTGCCGCGCGTCTTGCTATCATATTTTGCATTAATTCTTTTTCACCCATAATCTTTTACACCTTCCTTCGTCAGGATTTTCTTTGCCTTAATAATTCCATCGACGAATAGATGCGGTGTTACAATTTCCTCTGGCGAGAGTTCTCCAGGTTCAACTATCTCATCCACTTCTGCAATTACGACATCTGCGGCTGTTGCCATAACCGGATTAAAGTTTCGAGCCGTTTTATAATAAACAAGATTACCAAGCGTATCAGCCTTCCATGCCCTGATCAAAGCTACATTTGCTCTTATGGCAGGTTCAAAAATATATGTAGCCCCATTTATTTCCCTTTTTTCTTTTCCTTTTGCTAAATCGGTCCCTACACCCGTTTTCGTATAGTAACCGCCTATGCCAGCACCGCTAGCACGAATGCATTCCGCTAATGTCCCCTGTGGTAATAGTTCTAATTCAATTTCACCACGTTGGTAAAACTCCCCAATTTCACGATTGCTTGTAAAATAAGAACCGATCGCTTTTTTTATTTTCTTCTGGCTCAGTAGAACTCCCAGACCTTTCCCTTTCTCGCCTAAATTGTTACTGATTACTGTCAAGCCTGCTACATCCTTTTTGGCCAAACCATCAATTAATGTAAGAGGGGCACCGATCAAGCCAAATCCACCTACCATTAATGTATGACCGTTCTTCACACAAGATAAAGCTGCTTCTATATCCTGATGTACTTTCGTCATGTTTTCCCCACCAATCTCACGTTACTTATTTTCAATTAATGAATCACTTGCCTCAAACCAAGCAGGAATTCCAGCAGTCAATAAGCAAATTAGTCCCACCTCCGCTAATTGTTCTTCCGAAGCGCCATTTAACCTTGCCGCCTCCATCCATTCCCCAACCTGTTTCCCTTTTAATTCCGTAATGAATATTCCTGTCATCAGGATATGTTTTAGCCTTTTTGAAACGACTGAATCACTTAATATATAATCTTTGAGGGAGTTTTGGTCTTCCGATTTAACCAGTTTCAAAACATTCGAGACGAATCCCGTCTCCTCATCACCTAATAACTCAATCATATAAAGCAGGATTTCTTCAACTGTTTCTTTACGGCCACTTACTTCTGGATATCGAATGCCTTTAAGTGTAAGGGCATATTCCAAAGACTTGATCCCTGTTTTTAATGCCTTAGTTCCGTTATATAAGTATGAAACTATTAGGTGTTCCACCAGTTCCGGTAATGTTGCTCCACCATCCATTGCCCCTTTTGTATGGTAAACCATACTCCGTTCATACAACCTCGCAGCATTCATGCCTACCAGTAATATATCTTTCTCCTTCTTCGTCAAGGCTCCCTCTTGCATGATGTTACTGCGCAAGTTGGTATAGTGATCAAGAGCATCAGGGCTATAATCGTGCATTTTTTGCACCCAGCCTGGTACCACATCATAAACTTCTTTGAAATACAATAATCCTTCGCTCATTCGTCTGCACCTCTTTAAATTAATTGCGAGTCAAGTATCGATAGTGCTCTTATAGGTGAGGCTGTTGCATTTTTTAGTTTTAAAGGAATCCCGAAAAAAAAGAAAACGAGAATGCTTAGGCAATTTTTCCAGATTCACTAGATTTTCAACGATATAAATATCATTGTTCAGTAATTTTTGATGAAATCTGCTTTCTGAATCTTGGTTCAAATCGGCATTTGGCAAATCCAACCCGACAATATGTATTTGCTTTTCAATTAACCATTGGGCCACACTATCATCTAATGCCTGCGCTTCAAAAAAGCCTTCTTCCCCCCATGATTTCCCCCATGTCCTGATGAGGACGATATCGTCTTTTTCAACATATACTCCCTGCCTAAGTTCCGCCTCTTCAAGTAAATCTTTCGTAACAGGTTCATGTGTCGCTTTTAACATGCTTACATCCAGTATGAGGGCATCCCCAAACATATTCTTCAGATTGATGGTATCAACCGACTCCCCGTTTTCTGAGTAATGTGAAGCCACATCCACATGTGTCCCACTATGGTCATAAAAAGAAATCAACTTGGAACGATAGCCTTTAGGAAGTGAATCATATTTTCCCTTATGTTCAAGAGGTTCATCTTTAATCCCTATTGCAGGTAAATCATTATTCGTAACTAGACCATCGTAAAGTTCCAATGTTAAATCAATGATTTTCAACGATAAAACCCCCAAATTCATTAAGCGTTTACATTATCACGACAAAAATGGCTACCCTAAACATTACTATCAATAATTGACAGCAGGTGTTTAAGGTAGCCAGTTGTTCACTAGTTGTTATTAAAAAAGGTTATTTTTTAATAGCTAATGAATAGGCAATAATTAAGTTTATTATATATTCATAATATTACACTAATTTCAGTTAATTACAATATTTTTTTTAATATTTCTTAAAAAAAAATCAAATTCGTTTTAAAAAAGATTTTATTCCTTCGTTAATCTCCGCCCTATTTTCAAACACCATTGTATAGTGGTTACAAGTTGAAACGATCGTTTCGATATCAGGTGTATATTTCTTCGTATCATCATAGGCTTCTTCATAAAATAATGGAGGAAAATCCCCTATTTTCCCACTGGCATAAACCAATAAGGTTTTACAGGAAATTTGTCTACAAACTTCTTTAGGGACAAAAGAATAAAAACTATTGAAATCTGTAAGAATGCTATCTTCTGATGATTTATTCTCCCAGTGACCATCCACTTCATGAACCTCATACTCCACCACACTTTGCAGATGATCCGTCCATTTGATACCCAAACGGCTATAGATTCCCTTAATTTCTGCAATATAGCTTTCTTGAGATTCATATTCTTTACTTAATCGTCCTAGTGATGGTTGTACGATGTCCCTTTGTTGTTGAGAGGAAGTGGCCGCACCATCCAATAATATCAGGGCCTGTACCGAGGTTAACTTGCTGGCTACAACGCTTGAGATGAAGGCTCCCATTGAATACCCGATTAAAATCGGATTTTTAATCTTTAGCTCTTGAATTAACTCAATTACATCTTCTGCATGTTTGAATAGAGAAGACTGCACATCTGCCCTTGAACTATTTCCCCTCCCTCTCAAGTCAATCGAAATGACTCTGTACTTGCCTTTTAACATTTCTGCATAATAATGCATTTGCTTATGATTACCCGTTAAACCATGTATGGCGATGATTGGCCCTTTCGTTCCAGGATAATCTGCAATTTGGATTCTTTGATTCCCCAATTCCTTTACATACATTTCCATAGTGACACTCCTTCATTTCCATGATTATTAACATAAACCAGCCTACATATTTAATAAAAAAAGCTATCTTAACTTCACCATCAAGGTAACTTGATAGAGAATTTAAGATAGCCAGTCAGTTCATTAATTTTCATTAAAAAAGGGCTTTTTTTAATGATTAATGAATAGGCAAGATTTAAATACATGTAATGATTCCATTTTACATGAAGTTCTAATTTTTTCAATTATAATTTGATAATTTTGATTTCTTAGTAACTTAAAGTTGGTACCTGGGAATTTTATTGAAGGAGGTCCTCTATGGTCTCACTCCACCGTTCAACAATTTCTTTAGGGTTTTTCAAGTCGATTTTAATTCCAGAGGTTATTTCAGCATACTTAGCAATATCCTCCCGTGCCTCTACTATTTTGGCGTGGAATCTTTCTCTTTGGTACCGTGCATTTGGCAGCTCTTTTAATCTCTCTAATGAAAGTCGAATATATTGGGCTTTACCTTTCCACAACAAAACCAGTGTAGCTTTATGGGTACGAATGACATTGGCTGTAGTCGAAGTATCCGGCCATAGGCCAATCCTTAATTCCTTCCTGCTTATCGCTACGACCTCACCCACGCTAATCATAGCAGTATGTGGCCATCCTTCTTCACTTACCGTCAACAGCATCATGGCTTCATGCTGCTTGTCAACAAGTTCTTTACCATTTAACAAGTCGAATACCTCTACTGGCATTTCCATCCCATTCATTTTTTCCACCTTTTTCTTTAATTCACTATCAATCTGTTATATTTTGGTGCGATATTTCATTCCGTCCCACCGTTTCGCACCGTGAGCATCGATTTCAAATTGATCTAACGCCCTATAAGCCAGATGATCAATGATATCGTTAACATTCTCAGGATGATTATAGAAGGCTGGCATCGGAGGGAATATAATAGTCCCCATTTTGGAAAGCTCCATCATATTCTCCAAATGAATCGTATTTAGAGGGGTTTCTCTTGTCATTAGTAATAATTTTTTTCTTTCTTTCAACATGACATCAGCAGATCGCGTTAATAAATTATCCGCTAGTCCCATGCGAATGGAAGCTAGTGTTTTCATACTGCAAGGTGCTACGATCATGCCATCAACCCGGAAAGATCCACTTGATATTCTTGCGGCTTGATCTTTGTAAGAATAGGAATGATCAGCTAATCCTTCCACGTCTTTAACAGAATATGAAGTTTCATGTTGAATGGTGGCATGTGCCCAAGGGGACATGATTAAATGGGTCTCCACTTCACTGCTTTTAAGCATCTGAAGAATCCTAATTCCGAAAATGGCTCCAGTCGCTCCTGTTATCCCAACAATGATTTTCATTAATTCCCCTCCTTATTCATTAGTCATTGAATCGAAACTTTAAAATATAGAGAACTTATACATTGGAGAATCCAGGCACAAATCGCCTTGGATCTACCTCTTTAAATTCAGACCTTTTAAATTCATCTTTTAAATGAAACGGTACTGTACAGTCAAAAATGGTCTTACAGGAAATCCCCTTTTCCTGAATGGCAGGGCTGTATGCGGGATCTTGTGAAGGATCTAACGGGTGACAGCGCACTCCAGGAATGAAAACCGTATCAACATCACCTTGGTAACGAGTATTTAACGCCCATAAAACATCATTACTATCGAAGGGATCCACATCTTCATCCACTATGAATACATGCTTAAGTTCAGAAAAGGCAGAAAACGCCAATAGTGCAGCTTGTCTTTGGCGACCTTCATCACTTGGCTGACTTTTCTTGAATTGAAGAACAGCCATGTATTTACCTCCTCCTGAAGTATGGGCATAAACATTCAATAATTTGCCTGGCATGGCCTTTTCCACCATTTGCAGAATGCTTGCTTCAGTTGGAATGCCAGCCATATTCACATGTTCTTCACTTGGACCAATAACTGTTTGCATGATTGGATTGACACGGTGCGTTACAGCTTTCACTTTGATTAGAGGCAGTTCCGCAACAGCTGAACCTGTATAACCAGGGAATTCCGGCATTGCTTTTCCAGTATTGGTGTTTTGATCTTCCCGAACGCGCACTCCGGGAACCAATTCCCCTTCTATTACATATTCAGCATTCGCGATAGCTTTTTCATCAATGGTCAAGCATTGGACCAATTCTACCGCTTCTTTCCTGATCGCCCCTGCAACACTCAACTCATTAAAGCCAAGGGGAGTCGTAGGTGCTTCAAAACAAGCAGCGACTTCAATAGCAGGGTCAACACCAATACTAATGGAAATTGGTAACGGTTTTCCTGCTTTTTCAGCCTTTTCACGAAAAACTTCTAAATGGCGGCCAGGAACAAAATACATGGACATCTCATCTTTACTTTGTAAACATAAACGATGTATCGTTATATCAGATTCACCCGTTTCCGAATCGGAGGCATAGCACATACCTATGGTGATATACGGGCCTGCATCTTCCTCTGTATTCGTAGGCGCAGGTATTAACTTTCTGATATCGAAATCCGGATCTTCTGCATAGTGAACCACTTCTTGAGCTTTCGCTTTATCATTTGAAATGGTGATTGGATCAATCGGATTTTTTACAGCTTCATTTAAAAGGAACCCCAGTCGCTCCGGTTTTGTATCCAGCATGAGGCCGACTCTTTCCCG
The DNA here is from genome assembly GCF_030817135.1 of Peribacillus sp. V2I11. Classification (NCBI taxonomy): domain Bacteria; kingdom Bacillati; phylum Bacillota; class Bacilli; order Caryophanales; family Bacillaceae; genus Peribacillus; species Peribacillus sp. V2I11. The sequence goes on from NZ_JAUSYW010000001.1 coordinate 264,834, forward strand.
GCTGGCTAAAAGTCCAATCACCACACTTGAATCTTCATGTCCCAATACATGATTGAAAACCATGGCAGGTCCAATTTTTGTTGGACGCATTACTGTTCCGCCAGCACCGACATGACGATAAACCCCAGATAATTCAGCATGGGGATTGACTGGTTCATCCGTTTCAATCAATTGTCCTGGAATGGACTTCAGTAGTTCCAAGGCAGAACGTAAATCTATCACTTTATTCATTTTTTCAGACATAAAAAATCCCCCTATCACTTTATGACCAGTATCCTATGTATCATTCAAATTCAAATAACCTATATGTTATCGGTTACTACTGATATTCTAAAGTGTATTTCTACTATACAGTCAATGGATATTTGAAAATTCAAGTAATTTTCTTTACAGGGATTTGCAGCTGACAAAAATCAACACTATTATCATTCTCGTAAAAGGTCGTATCCAATAAGCAAGCGTCCACGACGTCCCCTACAATTCTATACTGATTTTCACTGATCCATTGAACCAATTCATTTAAAAACTCAATGTTATATGGCATTCCATATTTATACACACATGCATATTGCCCAGCAGGCAACGTCATCATGTTATCCATATCAGGATCTATAAAGGGTAATGAAGTATATATTCCCGCACCCTCGAAAACATCATCCGTTCCAAGTTTATCCTTTAAAATAACCGTGCCAAATCCCTCTGACGGAAGCATCTCATGCTTACTTAATACATTCCAAGCTTTCATCAGCGTTAAATGTAATTCTTCTCGGCACAATTCATTTTCAAATGGTATAAATAAGACATGCCTTTCAGGAAATTCTTCTATAATTGGTTTATCCAATTCACTTTTAATATTTTTGGCTTCTGAATATTTCATTAATCTCTGTTGAATAAATGTACGTGTATTCATCAAGGCATTTATTTCTTTATCAATGAATTCTTGATGAAATTCCAAAAGTGACATGGCAGTGGTTAAATTCCGATTTCCTATATGGTCCTTAATATCATTCAGTTTGATGCCAATCGACTTCAAAAAGCAAATTTCCCTTAGAAACGGAATCTGAACTGCACTATAATATCGATAACCATGTTCATCTATATGTACAGGTTTAAATAATCCGATTTTATCGTAATAAATGAGTGTTTGCCTTGAGATACTGTGAATGGAAGCCATTTCACTGATTGATAAGTAATTGCCCACATGTGTTCCTCCTCCGTAAAGCCTTTTTTGTAATGTTCTTCCTAAGTCTTACATTTACTTTAACTACCATAATTTAATTTATTAATTTTTTGATTTCCCTCCTTCCATACGGCAGCACAACCGATTGGAGAGGGTCAGTTTGAAAGACAACATCTATCCTCCCCTAACTTTATCATTTTCCCATTTAAAATGAATGAAATTTAAAACACCCTGTCTATCGAAAATACTGGATCATATCAACTTCTTCGTTTATAGGCAATAAGTGAGCAAATGAAATTCACTAGTATTAAATTTCAAATTGAGTATAAAAAATACTAAGTCATGGGGTTCCGTCGCTTAAGGATTAATGGATTTCTATCGTCAGCAGTAACATCATTACCAGCTTTATTTACATAAATGATTGAGTGGCTGTTGGTGGAGGTTCTATACAGCTGGCTGGCGCACCGTAGATATCGAAAATAAATTGTAATCCTTCTGGATTGTAAAAACCGGATGATTAGAAGAATAAATAGGTTGAATCAGGTAATCTGTTAACTCAAAAGAAACAACAATTTTAAAAACACTCGGAACTGGCGGAGTAGAAGGAGATGTAAAACGAGTAGAATACACACGATTGTCCTGAAAGGTATAAGATGGATCATCGATTGTTAATCCGACTGCCGGATTATTCGGATCGCCTGCTATCAATAAAAAACATCCTACACCAGACGGTTGAGGGGATGCTATTACAAAACTACCTCCAATTTCTTTATAAAGTTCAATTTTTGCATTCATAACTTAAATAAGAACTTCATCAATCTATCTACTAAAAAACGAGCACCTCTTTGAACTGCACCCCAATTGTTAGATAACATCTAACAATTGGAGGTGCAGTTTTTTTGACTAAATATACGATAGACGAAAAATCAAATGCAGTTTTAGAGTACTTAGAAGGGAAAAAATCCTATAAATCCATTGCTCAAGAAAGAAATGTAGGTTTATCCCCTCTGAAAAGAAGGGTCGCTCGCTATCTAAAACATGGGATGGAGGGACTTGTTTCATCCTATACAAATTACACTTTGCCCTTTAAACTAGAAGTACTTAAATATATGAACGAATATGGGGCATCGATCAACGAGACCGCTGTACTCTATAACCTTCCTTCCGATTCTACATTTTTGAATTGGGCAAATCAGTTTCAGGAAGGAGGTATAGACGCCCTTAAACCAAAGAAAAAGGGGCGTCTATCCATGAAAAAAAAAACTAAGAAAAAATCGCCAGCTAATGGCTCTCAAGAAGCACTTCTTGCCGAATTAGAATACTTACGTGCAGAGAATACCTATCTAAAAAAGTTGAATGCCTTAGTTCAAGAAAAGGCAGCCTTACAAAGAAAGAAAAAGCGAAAGTAGTCCATGAACTAAGGAAACAATTTGATTTAAATCTGCTTCTATCCATTTCTAAAATGGCACGGAGTACGTACTATTATTTGGGTAAACGCCTTCGGGCGTGAGGATAAATACACAGAAATTAAATCCCTTATCAAAGAGATATTCCATACGCATAAAGGGCGTTATGGGTATCGGCATATCACCCTAGAATTACGTAACCGAGGTGCTCGCATCAATCATAAAACAGTTCTCCGATTGATGAATGAACTAGGATTGAAGTCATTGGTTCGCATGAAGAAATACCGTTCGTACAAAGGGAACATCGGCAAGATTGCGCCCAACATTCTAGCACGTGATTTCAAGGCGGCAAAGTCCAATGAAAAATGGGTGACAGACGTCACAGAATTCCATCTAGCTGGGGAGAAACTATACTTATCGGCCATTCTAGACCTGTTTAATGGAGAAATCATCGCCTATAATATCGAATCTCGTCCTGTTTATCCGCTCGTTTCCAAAATGCTGGATAAAGCCTTTGATCGCTTGGAATCGAAAGATTCACCCATTCTCCATTCAGATCAGAGCTGGCATTATCAGATGAAACAATACTCGCAAGATTTGAAAAAACATAACATTACACAAAGCATGTCCCGCAAAGGAAATTGTCTCGATAATGCGGTCATTGAAAACTTCTTTGGCTTATTAAAATCCGAATTACTCTATCTTCAAGAATTTGAAGGCATGGAGCATTTCAAACAAGAACTAGAAGAATATATCCATTACTACAATTATAACGAATCAAGGTAAAATTAAAAGGCATGAGCCCGGTAGATTACCGGGTTCATGCCCTCAAGGCTGCCTAAGTAAATAAAGTGTCTAACTTTTTGGGTTCACTTCACTTGGGCGCTCTTTTACATGAATTATTTTTTCAACGTGTTTCACCATCATATCTTGTTGCTTTTCGCTCAACACTATTTCAGGCTGTCGTATATTCTCTATTTACGCATTATAAACGGCTGTTTTTAGTGAATATAATCAGCGGTATGTAAACTATTGGTAAATATTCATTTTTACACCTTTTTTCTCAAACTAAGACCCTCGAGTATCTTTTTATGATTCTCAAATAAGTTTACCCCATTCGGTGCATAACAGATTGACCCATCACAAGCAGTTAATGCCCCATGTATTGATTGTTCAGGTTAGCTTAAAAAGCGGGAATTTTAAAGACAACTGATATTTTGATATATCTAGGGAGTAGCTTTTAAAACCGAACCCATTTTTCTATTACTCAATAGTCTCCCTCATGACCTGGAACCACAATCACTTCTACCACATGTTTATTTAGGATTTCCTGCATGTTTTTTGGTACTTCTTTGTCTGTAATCACTATATCAACGGAGTCTAAGTCACATACCTTTTGAAAAAAAGTTTTATTGAATTTCGTTGAATCTGCAATCACAATGACCTGGTCAGAACGCTTAATCATTTCGTGAACGAGAAGGCCTTCTTCCTCGATGGAAGTTGACAGTCCTTCAGAGGATATTCCGCAAGTACCGATGATGCATTTATTCACCTTATAATCTTGTACATCTCTAATGGCTCTTGAACCATAAATGGCTTGATGTCTAGTGCTTAATGTTCCACCTAATAAATTAACTTTTATATCTTCTCTTTGGCTTAATACACTGGTAATGTTAATCGAATTAGTCACGACAGTGTTGTTCCGGCTCGTTAAATATTTAGCTAAAAATTGAACTGTTGTAGAGGCATCCAAAATAAGATGATCCCCGTTGTTTATCAAAGAAGCTGCAAATTTTCCGATCTTAGCTTTAGCTTCCGATGCCATGTTCATACGCTCACCATAATTATGGACTTCATTGGAAAGCAGAGCCCTTTTCGCCCCACCCCGTATCCGAATGATCTTCCTCTTCTCTTCTAAGCTTATTAAGTCTCTTCTGGCCGTATCTTTAGATACATTATTTATTTTACAAATTGTTTCAATATCAATCCGTTCATGTTCGTTTAAATATTGAACAATGGCGTCTAGTCGTTCATCCTGTAGCATGATCTCACCTCGTAGATTTAATTATAAGTTAATCCAAGTTTTATCACAACGAAACATGAATTATATTAAGGATAATTAAGCTTTCGAGGGTGGATTGTTAGTAAATACTGAACACAGTAAACAATATATTTTGTTAAAAGAATTCCAAATCGGGATAGTCAGCCAGGGATTAAACATCTTGGTAAAAGCCCACTGAATTATAGGTATTTATATCCCGACTATAGGAAAGGTGTATTGCGGGTATGAAAAAACATTACCCTTAAAATGGAGATTATACCGTCTTAAGTCCCTTTACCTGAGAATATTCCATTTTACTTGAGGACAAGTGCTAGGCCCTTTTTAGACTGATTCATACATCTCTTTTTTACCTTCTGTTTCCCTGTGATGTCGATTATATACGAGTTTAGATAAGCTGACACTGCTTTCATATAAGAGTAATAAAGGTATTGTTACTAGGATATCTGATAGAAAGTCCGGTGGAGTAATCAAAATTGAAATAACTATTAAAATAAAGTAAGAATATTTCCTGATTTTTTGCAAACGGTATGGATTTATAATTCCTAAACTTGTTAAAAACATAATAACAACGGGCATTTCAAACAGAAATCCAAAAGGCAATGTCATATGAAGCATAAATCGGAAATATTTCTCCGTTGTAAAGAAAGTAGTAAACATGTCGTTTGATAGAGACGTTAAAAAATTCAGAACAAGAGGAAATACAATAAAGTAACCAAAACTGATTCCTAATATGAATAGAATAAATAGTGCTGGAATATAGGCACTAGTAACTTTCCGTTCTTTTGGTGTTAACGCTGGACGTACAAACAGCCAAGCTTGGAGCGCAGCAAACGGTATAGTAGCCGTGATGGAAACGACGGTTGCAATAATCAAATAAACGATTATGATATCACTCGGCCCTAACAGAGCTAGCTTAAACGGCAAATCTTTAACTATGATATTATAAATATCTTGAACATAAATAAATGTAAGTACGAGGAACATCAGGAAAACGAATAAAGTGATAATAATACGTTTACGTAACTCCTCAAGGTGCTTAATTATGCTCGTTTTTTGATTTTCCAACTTCATCACTCCAGGAAAAAAAGATGTAAGACAGATCCTACATCCCCTCTTCATTTGATTAGTTTTCTTTCTTATTGGTCACATCTGCATTAGTGTCATCTGCTACAAGGTCTCTAGTAGACTTTTTAAACTCCCTTAATGTAGAGCCAAATGCCCTTCCTATTTCGGGTAATTTAGAAGGACCGAAAATAATAAGGGCAATCACTAAAATTAGCATCAATCCTGGCATTCCAATATTTTGAAGCATAACTTCCCCCCGGTATTTATATTTTGTAATTCCTTTAAAACGTTAAACGCTTATCAATTTTAGAGTAGCTTTAGCAAAAAATCAGTTTAGGATCCATATTCTTATCCAGTGTTTCATTCTTGTATTCCGATTGAAAATTTGAGGAGATAATCCGAGTCGCTATTTAATATTGAAACTATCACGCTACTTAGATTTTAAACTCTTTCTCACTCAAACTGGTGTACGTTACTGTGCTCATCGAACCAACCCCCAATTCTTTTTTACCAGGTTCATTAACAATATCCTGCCCTTTTGTTACTATTAAGGATTTGCTGTCTTAGGCTTAACACTATCAAGTGAACCCGAAGATAGAGTTCCCTTATGTAATACGGCAGCACGCTTAGGCAGGCGGGCTACGGCTTCGGCTGAGCAGCTTGCTGGAATGAGTACAGCGGTCGCGGCATCGCCTACCTTTGGCCATATTTGCTTACCGGACTCGTCTAATGGTGTAATGCCACCGGTAGCAAGGGAAAGTGAGCGAGACAGGTTGTATTCGTTTGACCACCCATACAGATCTGAGGCGAGATGTGCCTTCTGCAGCGTATCGCCAATCCCGAATGGTGACCAGTGATCCGTAATACTATCATTACCAAGCATGACGTTCACCTTATGCTTCTGAAGCAGCGGAATCGGCATTACGTCTTTGCCGATTGGAACGGTTGAGGCAATGGAAATCCCCAGGGATGCAAGGCGGTTTGCCATTTCTACGTCGGCGCCAGCACCTAACGAAGCGAGCGAAAACGCATGACTGATCGTCACTTTTCCCTGTAGACCTGCTTCCTCAGTCAGATCAGCCAATCGACGAATTGCCTTCAAACCCGTTTCGCCACCTTCATGAAGGTGAATATCAATACCTGCTTTGTAGTCAACCGCGATCTGTACCATCGTTTGCAATGATTTTTCCATATCCCCATCAACTAAGGTTGGATCAAGTCCGCCAACATGTGTAACTCCGAGCTGCATGGCTTCGCGTATCAGTCCCTGAGCATTTGAACGAAGCAAGCCATGTTGAGGAAAACCAACGATTTCATGTGATATTTTATCTGAATAGTTTGCTAAGGCCCGATTGAGTTTCTCAAGATTTTTTAGACCAACGACTGGATCGATGTTGCAATGGCTTCTGACATATGTCGAGCCGTAGCCTAAAATTAGTTCAATTAATTTCTCCGCTCGCTCCTGGGCTGTTGGAAGGAGCTCAAGTAGCAGTGTCTGCTCCAAGGTAATCATGTCAAAAATGCCATTTTTCCTCGTCGCAGCCGCTCTCCAGGGACCTCCATAAAAGGTTTTATCCAAATGGATATGCATATCTCTAAAAGAAGGAAGTAGTAGCATGCCTTTCGCGTCGTAGCAATCGATACCTTTTCCATAAGGGGACTTAGTATCTAGTATTCTGGTAATGATGCCTTTAACAATATGGAGGTTCCTCAATACGGTTTCAGTTGCTACGACCTGGCCATTGTTATACTTGTATCCACTTTCCAATCGAACATTCATCAACATGTAGGAACTGTTCTTTCCTGGTTTTTTGGTGTTATGGCCAGCCTTCTTCTCAGCATCCGCACTTGCCGTCTCAGGCATGAATAATCCCATCGTGTCAGTGACACCGAGAACAGCGGAAGCGCTTCCAATTTTACAGACGTTACCTATAAACTTTCTGCGGGACAAACCTTCCTTTTCCTGATTCACCTGTAAAATCCTCCTCTAGTACGTTTGTATTTTAAGATGATCATGATTATAGACTTATTGGAGAACAAGAGGCATCCATTCCGTATTTGATTGAGCTTACTCTTTTCTTCCAATTTTTCATATCTCTTCTAGTGGTGTTTTTGGATTTATATTTATTTAATAAATTGTTTCGAAATCAATCCATTCATATTTGTTGAAATAGTTCTCGTCCAGTTACATGATTTCACCCTATAGATCCAATTATAAGTCTATTTAGTCTTAATGGCAATGAAATATGCATTAATTTAAGTCGGTTTAAGTTTTTCGGGGTTGATTAATTATTTCTCACTTTTAATTCGACAAAAGAAATCTTGGTTATGGAAATCAAAAAGGGAATGGTAAAATCCTTTCCCTTCTTGATTGTATGCAAAGCCCTTTTGGTGAAATTTAACCCTTTACGCCAGAAGGCCGCCAATTGGCGGCCTTCTGGCGTTCAAACACCTTTTTTTAGTAATTACCGTATCCCCTCTTTTATCCAGTCCGTTATTCGTTCAAATATGCCCATGCATATTGAGCATATAGTTCTGCACCAGTAGCAAGCGCATCCTCGTCGATGTTGAATTTCCCGTGATGATGGGCCCATTCCGTATCTTTTTCAGAGTTTCCAGATCCAACTAAAGCGAAGCTTCCGGGTACTTCATCTAAATAGAAGCTAAAGTCTTCTCCACCCATTGTTGGCTTTTCATTATATACTGCGTCTTCGCCAAACGCATTTGAGGCCACTTTTTGCACTAATTTGGCACTGTATTCATCATTGATGACAGCTTGCGTTCCACGGTAGTACTCAACCTTTGCGGTCGCACCGTAAATGTTAGCAACATTTTCAGCATAAATCTGGAGCTGTTTTTCAATATGGTCCCGTGTTTTATGATCAAAACAACGGACAGTCCCTTCAATAACGGCATTTTCTGCAATGACATTAAATCGTGTGCCAACGACCATTTTTCCAACTGTCAAAACAGCGGGATTTTGTGGGTCGACCGTTCTTGATACGACAGACTGTACATTCATGACGAATGAAGAGGCAACAATAGTTGCATCGATACAATCCTGTGGCATTGCACCATGTCCCCCTCTTCCTTTAAACGTTACTGTAAAGATATCTGCTGAAGCGAATGAAGGTCCTTGGGTACAAGCAACTTTGTTTGTTGGCATTTGCGACCAAATATGTATGCCAAAAACATTATCAACACCATCAACAGCCCCTTGTTTAACCATTTCCCTTGCACCTGTTGCTACTTCTTCAGCTGGTTGAAATATTAATCGCACATTCCCAGGTAATTCTTCTTTTATTGCGTTTAGTGCCTTCGCTGCTATTAATAGCATTGATGTGTGTGCATCATGACCACATGCATGCATTTTCCCTTCTTCTTTTGAAGCATATGGCAAGTCTTTATTTAATTCCTCAACAGAAAGGGCGTCCATATCTGCTCTTAATGCTACGGTCCTTCCTCCCTTACCGCCTTTAATTTCTGCAATGACACCTGTTGGTTCTGCTTTTCGATAAGTAATCCCTAATTTTTCAAGGTATTCACAAATAAAGGCAGTTGTATTTTCTTCTTCCCATGATAACTCAGGTTCGCTATGAAGTTTTCTACGTATTTCTGTTAATTCATCACTATAATTTTGAATCGCTTCTTTTATCGTTAGACTAATCATTCTTATTCTACCTCCGTTAAACATTTAGCCACTTCGTAAAATATTTGCACTCCATTTGCTAAATGACGTGCATCAGACCATTCCTCTGGACAATGACTTAGTCCTGCTTTACTTGGAACAAAGAGCATGCCAACATCAGTCACATCGGAAAAAACCATCGCATCATGACCTGCTCCACTATTAATGGAACAGTATGGGATTTCCAAATCAGAACTTTTATCTTTTAATAAAGCTTTAATCTCATTACTCAATACCTTTGGCGGCATATATAACAGCTGTTCCGCAGTTGTACGGATCCCTTGTTGATGATAGGATTCGATCAATGCTTTCATCCGCTTGATGACATTGTTAATATGTTCTTCCTTGCTAGATCGTATATCTACCGAAAATACCACTTTATTCGGGATGACGTTTGCTCCATTTGGTAAAACATGCAGTCGTCCCGTCGTGATAACCGTTCCTTCTCCTTCCTCAATTGCAAAGCTCGGTAATTGAGAAATAATTTGAGCGGTTGCAACCAATGCATCCGTACGGCGATCCATTGGAGTTGTGCCTGCATGTCCTGCCTTTCCTTCAATGGTTACTTCTAATTGAGTTAAACCAACAATAGCTTCTACAACACCAATGGGGATATTCTTCTCTTCAAGGATTGGCCCTTGTTCTATATGCAATTCGAGAAATGCTTTAATGCTATTGGGATTTCTCCTTTTCGGAAGAGAGAAATCCAGTCCAATTTTTGACATCGCTTCAATTGTTGTGATACCTTCTTTATCCCTTAAGTTTTTAAAACTTTCCTCACTAAGTGTTCCCACTATTCCTCTCGACCCCATTAGACCTCCGCCAAAACGAGCACCCTCCTCTTCAATTAGGGCAACGATTTCCAATGGATATTTAGGCGTTAATTGATTTTCTGCAAATAGGGCAGCCACTTCAAGGGCGACAATTATACCGGCTGGTCCGTCATAGGCACCGCCATTTGGTACGGAATCAAAATGTGAACCGAACAGGACGCTTGGTGCGTCTTTTAAAGTACCCTCAAGCTTTCCAAAAATATTTCCAAATCCATCTTCCTGTACTGTTAGACCGTATTCCATCATTTTATTTTTAATATAATTACGTGTAAGTAAGCCTTCCTTGCTATACGTAAGCCGGGTAGTCCCTTTTCCGGGTGTTGATGTAAATTCGCTCAAATCCTTTATTTGCTTTTCTATACGTTCGATAAGGCTCACTTAGAATCCCTCCTATTTTACAAGAATTGTACGAATATTCCTGCCAAAATAACCGACACGATTGTAACCGATATAAAACCACCAACAAGCATCGGCGGCAGCATATGGCTTAGCAATGCTTCTTTTTCATTTTCATCTTTTGTTAATGAATTGACGACTTCATTGGTGATAATGTAATCGGCTGGAAATCCGTATAATGCTGTTAAAGATACAGCAAAGGCCATTTCTTTGCTGACTTTTAACAATTTCCCTGCTATGAATGAGAATATATACATGCCAATCACAGCTAAGAAAATGCAAACAACAAGTGGGTAAAGAATCTCCATCATCATACTTGGTGTTGCATTTTTTAATCCATCAAAGACGAAAAGCATAAGGGCCATGATGGCAAATCCAAATCCATTTGCCTTTTGGAGAGTCTGTCTTTCCAAGAAACCTATACTTTTTCCGACAACCCCGAATAATAAGCAAAGAACAAATGCATTTATTGATATAATCGGCGCTAATCCAGTCGACACAAGGTAAGCGAGAAAAGCAACGACCGCAAGTCTTAAAAATTTAAAATATTCCGTATTATATTTTTCAGGAAGTTTTTTAAACAGCTTTAGTTCCTTCATACCTTCTGCTGCGTCTGCCGTATCACTCTTTTTTACCGTTAATTTCCCATTGCGATATTGCCCCAAAAGCTTCTTCCCTTCTTTCTTCAAGACAATTGAAGTTAAAGGATATCCAGCGAAACCTTGCATTACATAAATAACAATGGCAAAAACGGACAAACTCGTAAGTCCTGCGTCTGCCGCTCCTTCTGACATGATTATTGAAGAAACCATACCGCCCACTAAAGGTGGAACCGCTACAAGGACAGTTTGGAGATCAAATATAAATATTCCAATTCCGAATAATAGTGCAACAATACCAAGAATACCAGATAAGGAGATGACAATCGTTTTCCATTGATTTACCAATTCCCTTATTGAAAGCAATGTCCCCATATTCGTGATCAATAGGTACATCATCATGGTTGCCACAACCGGTGGGACACCTGCTATTGAAAGCGATGTCTTGCGGGAAGAATGTCCAATAACCGCATAGAAATAGGATCGCGGAAATGAAAACGGAAGGTACCCAGGCTTTTGTTCGAACCGCCACTATGTCTCCTACAAATAAAATCAAAATAACAATAACCAAAGCCAACATCTGTGACATATGCGTTCCCTCACCTTCCGATTTAATAGTTTGAATATTCTTATAAAATAATAACACTGAATCATCTGAATTTGAAGATAATTTGATATTTTCGGATAATTTTACTTATAATAGGAAATGCAAGTGTTTTACTTCTGATTTCACACACCAAATATTCTCAAATAATTAGATGGTTGGGTATATCAAAATAATAAATTATCTTTGGATACTTCTTTATCTCGTTAGTGACTGAAATATCTAAACACCAAATAATCTAGACCTTTTTTCAAAATCGAGTAGGGGGAAAATAAGTTTATTTTCGCCCCTCTCACAACACCGTACGTACGGTTCGCGTATACGGCGTTTCAATTTATATCACAGTGTGTACTTTTAGATAATGTTCTAAAGCAGAGGGGACTCCCCTCTGCTTTAGTCTACGTTGACTATCAGGCCTAATTTCTCTTCTATAAATCTCACGATTGTGCTCATTACTCGGTTCGCTGCCTTTCCACTTTTCACAAAGATAAGGGCATCATCAGCGTACCTCACGAACCTTAGTCCTCTTTTCTCCAGTTCCTTATCAAGTTCGTTTAACATTATATTACTTAATAGTGGACTGAGGTTGCCTCCTTGGAGACCTCTGAAAAAGTCCCTTAAAAAATGCGTAATCCATCACTATCTGTTATTTTGTGGTAATTAATAGGGCGGAAGTTGATTTATTGGAGATAAAAGGGGAGACTTAGAGTCTTTTTTAGCTTATTTTACGTTATGTAGTCTGTAAAAGGGCAGACTGATCCCGTTGTCGTTTTTCATAAATTAGCTTACTCATCCTCTTTATATTCGACGCCATGCTACTTAATAATGAATGAATCCCGGTTCGTTCTAAACCACGATATCTACTCCTACGTAAACCGTGATTTCTTACTTTATCGGCATGCTTGCGTTCGATTAACCAGCGTTTTTTACCTGCTTCTCTATATTCATTTGTATGATAATGTTCTCGCCCTCTTTTCAAATCAAAATAATATTCGCTAATGAAAACATTACGAACGGTTTTACTATTCGTACATTGTGTACGTAGTGGACAGCCTTGACATTGTAATTTAGTAAAACGAAATTCATGTCCTTTACGATCTTTGGTACGATCTCTGTATTTGTCAGTTGTAACTCCATTTGGACAAGTTACTTCCATTTTTTCTGGATCAAATTGAAAATCCTCCGGACTAAGAAGACCAGATACATGTTGCTTAGTTTTCATCCAACTAATGTGACCGATAATATTATTTTCATGTAAATAACGCAGATTTTTTCCAAACCAATAGCCTTTATCTGCAGCTACTTCAGTAGGGAACACACCGTGATGTTCTTGAAATTGGACCATTAGGTCGATAAGTTGATCTCCGTCTTCTGCATTAGCTGGCGTAACTTTAACAGCTGTGATTATCTCACTTTTTTCATCAATCATGATATGGTCCTTATATCCCTGTATGGTACGCATATCTGACTTGTGACCGGTTCTAGCCTCTGGATCTACAACACTAATCATTCGATCTTTCGCTGTATCATTGCGGTCTGAAATGACCTTCTGTAACATAGCTGTAGCAGAATATGGATCTTCATCCTTTGGTAACAGTGGTTGAGCTACTTCGAGCAATTCTATAGCCAGCTCAAGTACAAACGGTAGCTTTTCATCCCGTTTTTTTCCTTTAAGTTCTTCCCACAGCTTTTCATAGCGCTGCTGGAAATCCTTTGCCTTAGGTAGGTCTACTTCTTTTAATTCAAGCATGACTTTTTCAAAAGCTTGACGAACTAAAGTAAGCCATGTTGGAATAGCCACATCTGCGATTATATGGGTGGCATCCGCTATGGCACGTTTTGGTTGGCTTTCAATCAGACCTGCTTCGACACATAGATCAACTAAACGATGGAAAATTTCTTCGAATTTCTCAAGACCTACTCGATTCACGCGGAAATAACTGATGGTGGAATCATCAGGCAAACCGTCATCGAGATTCAATCCGAGAAACCATCGGTAAGCGATGTTCAGTCTAATATGTTCAATGACTTGGACATCAGAAAGGTTATATAGATACTCTAAAAGACAAATCTTAAACATAAATTCTGGTTCCTCTGCAGGACGCCCCCGATCTTTAGCGTAACGATCCGCTAACATCTCACGAATAAACGAAAAGTCAATCGTTTCATCGATTCGTCTTAGTAAATGATCTTGAGGAATAACATTATCGTAATAATATTGATCAAATCCAGAAATTTGTTTAGATGTATCTTTTCTAAGCATTTATTTATACCTCCCCTAGAATCCTATATTCCTATTTTATCCTACATTTTGGTAATGTTGGATATCTTTTTTCGGAGGTCTCCCTTGCGGAGTACCGACAGGTGTGTCTTCATATTTTCCATTCACCATGACTCCACTGACTAAGTATTTTCTGATTAACGAGATGACATTTCCGTCTTTTATTGTGTTGGATATGATTCTCATGAGTTTATCGTGATGGACGGTATCGAAGAATCTTTCAAGATCAATGTCGACTACCCAATCATGTTCATCATTCAGAAACTCCAGGCTTTTAATTATCGCCATTTCACAACTTCTTTTTGGTCTGAAACCGTAACTGAATTCACTGAATTGCTTTTCAAATAGTGGACTGAGAACTTGATGAATGGCTTGTTGAACGACTCTATCCACTACTGTTGGTATTCCCAATTTGCGCATCTTTCCATTTTCTTTTGGGATCTCCACTCTTAAGGCAGCTTGTGGTTGGTATTTTCTTGTTCTGATGCGCTGACGCAGTTCATCTTTGTTCTCTTTCAGGTATTGCTTTAGTTCGTCGACTGTTACTCCGTCGACCCCACTTGCACCTTTATTTTTATAGACACGTATGTAGGCTTCGTTCATATTTTTATTACTTAGGATTTGTTCTAAAAGTTCCACACTCGTTTCTCCTTTCCTCTCACGTAGTAAGTGATATCTCCATTTTGGTTATTCTTTGAGGTACGCTCATACTTTCACCATTAACACATTCGGAGTTCGTCACTTACGCATTCGTGGCGTTGAAACACTATAAATTGTTCAGCCCTTCATGAAATTATTTCATTACTATGGCTTCTGCTGACTTCTTGCGACTAACCTTTTTCGACTGTACTTCTGTACATCCGCAAGACCTCCCAGGGTAAGACACCTATCTTTCCTCTTTTACTCGCCTGATTTACTCTGTAAAGTTACGCACATCTTTTGGACTTTAACTTGTCTTGGAGTTTAATCCCTTTATAGAGCCTTAGTATCAGATTCCTGTTCGTCGAGCCAAGATTTTATTCCACGCTTCCTCCAGCCCTTACCTCACGATAAGTACCTTGCGCTTCCTTAGTGGTTGGTCGATGTGTACCCCCACAGTGGACTTTCACCACCTAGATAGTTGCCATGCCTGGCACACAAGAAAAAGCCGTCTAAGGACAGCTCTGATTAATTATAATTGATTACGTATAACAATTATTTATAAGTTTAATAACTACCTTACTCTAATAGCATCTTGAATTTTCAGTTATTTTTATTTTATTAGACCTTACTCTGTTTGTTGATACCGGCCCAAATAACAATTGGAATAAGCAGTAATGAAAGCACAGCACCAGCAATTGAAAGAGCTGCATAACTAGAATGTGCTACAACATTACAGATAAGCCTCCTCCTAACTCCTGACAAAGCAATCAAAACATCTACAGAACCCTGCGCCTGAGTAGAACGTGGAGTTGCATCTACAAGAATTGCTGTGCCACTAATTAAACCAAAATTCCAGCCAAGCCCAAGTAAAACAAGTGCTGTAATAGGTACTACCATTGAATCATCTGTCGGTATAGCAGCTAAAATGCCAGAAACAAGTAGCGTAATGGCAGAAGCAATAGCCATAACAGCACGGCCAATTTTATCAACAAGAAAACCAGTTACTAACGAAGGCAAAATCATAGCACCTATATGAAATCCAATGACATTCCCTACTAGATTTGGAGGATCAAACTTTGGAATATAAATTACCAATTGATACTTTAGATTTAATTCCTATTTTATACGGCAATAAATCATGCGTATACTTTAGGTGATTTTGGAAAAATATTCGTTTATGATAAAACTTTATATATAAGGAATACAATCCAATTAAAGGGATGTCTAAACAAGATACTATTTATAATGAAGAAAGTGGACCGTTATTAATAGACATTACGAGAGGCTTTAGTTAAATATAGAGAATACCAAGAATCAAATGCCCTAAGTTTAGTTATTGCCTCTATAGCTGCCGCTATCTTGAACCACGAAATCTAATTCGTAAGTTTAAAGCTCTTACAAAGAAAGCAAACGTTCCTGACATTCCTTTTCACAAATTGAGACTGCTCATGTCACGATTTTGATGCGAATGGGAGAAAACCCAAATGTCGTTAGCGAACGTTTAGGTCATGCCAGAGTCGGTATTACGCTTAATATCTACTCGCACACAATTGAAGAAATGCAAAAGAAAACAGCCGATCGTGATTGCTACTGGATATAATGGACAAAAAAGCACCTATCAACAAGCAATAGAGTTCTTGTGACTGTAAGACAGAGCGACATTCTCGTGCATTTTTTTACAATGTAATAAAATACAGGGATAAAATAGATATGTCAGAAAACAAAGAAGATTCCACACCCTTGATATAAAAGGATTTGAGCCTTGTTTAGACGATGACCTGTGGGGGACATGAATAACTGGATCATACTTAGGCGACCTACCTCTGAATACATATCTTTCACCAAATCATAAATGAATATGAAGTCAATGGCAGCATCAATTTTACGAACCATATGGTTCTCTGGCACCAATTGATCCAAAGTTATCATTTTAAGTTGATCTCGCTGAATAGAATCATGTTTAGAAAGCAATCTTAATCAACTCAAGTTTTAATACTTCTATTTTAAAACAAAAAAGACTGACTATAAATAGTCAGTCTAAAGGTGACGTCAGGTGCTTCCTCACGTCTTATATATATTATGCATGTGTTTGGACAAGCGTTACTCTATCTATTAATTTATGACTATTACAATTTTTTTCTTAGTCAAACAGGCTAATATATCGTCTGTCACTTGGTAAGTAGAGAAAGAGACAAGGTTGTGTTCAATGTTATTAAAATTACACATTATACAGCAAGGTTCTTATCCAATGTTTAGTAAGTCACCTTAGTCATTAAACTCGGTCTTGCAACATTATGCGACTTCATTTCTCACTTCATTAAATTGACCTTCCCATTTAGAGATGACGATTGCTGCAAGTGAATTACCGATAACGTTCACTACTGTACGTCCCATATCAAGAATACGGTCGATACCGGCAATAAATGCTAGACCTTCAATAGGAATACCGACAGTTCCCAATGTCGCTAAAAGAACGACGAAAGATACACCCGGTACACCCGCAATCCCCTTGGACGTGATCATTAACACTAGCATTAGCGTAATTTGCTCATACATGCTTAAATCGATTCCATACATTTGAGCGATGAAGATAGCTGCTAATGCTTGGTATAATGTAGAACCATCAAGGTTAAAAGAATATCCAGTCGGAATAACAAATGTAGCAATATGTTTCGGACATCCCGCTTTTTCCATTTTTTCCATGATCTTAGGAAGAACCGCTTCTGAACTGGCTGTAGAGAAAGCAAGAATCAATTCTTCTTTTAGAAGTTTAATCAATGTAAAGATATTGAATCCTACAAATTTTGCAATAAGACCCAGAATGACAATTACAAAGAAAATCATTGTTCCGTAAACAGTAAGCGCTAACTTTCCTAACGGAATTAAAGATTCCAAACCGAACTTGGAGATAGTCACACCGATTAGTGCAAATACACCGATAGGAGCGAATTTCATGACCATATTAGTTAGGTAGAACATTCCTTCAGCTGTACCTTGGAAGAAACGGAATACTGGTTTACCCTTTTCGCCGATGGCCGCAATACTAAGTCCAAACAACACGGAGAAGAAAATGATCGCTAGCATATCGCCTTCTACCATGGCTTTAACAGGATTGGATGGCACAATGTGTACAAGTGTATCTACGAACGATTCATGCTGCTTAGTTTCTGCAGTATCAACATATGTGGAAATATCTGTTTGTTCCAGATTATTCATATTCACACCAGCACCAGGCTGGATGATATTCGCGGAAATTAAACCAACAGCAATCGCAGTAAGTGTTACCGCAACAAAGTATGATAATGATTTAGCACCAAGTTTACCTACCGCTTTCAAATCACCTACACCCGCAACTGCAACGATAAGGCTTGAAACAATGATAGGCACTACAATCATTTTAATCATTCGTAGGAAAATGTCTCCGAATGGCTGTAAAAAGCTTTGGGCCGTCTCATTACCATAAAAAGTGGCACCAACGATAATCCCTAGAATTAAACCAATGAAAATTTGACTAGCTAAACTTAATTTAAATTTCTTCATTTACTTTCCTCACCTTCCCTTTTTCAATATGCTTAAGCTCTTTTTACTTTTTGACCTTTGCTACCATTACTCTGGATCCCCTAACGATTAGCATTGTAGATAAAACTTAACCTTTTCTTTACTTTATCATCGAAATTACATCATCCTACAAAAAACTACAAAAGCCTACATTCTTTATTTTAGAATATTCTGAAATGTAAACGCACCCATTTTTTACGCATGCAAATATGCGAAAGAACAGCATAGTAGTACTTGTTCTTTCGCATGTTTGTATAATTAATGATTCCTAATCGATCGCTTCGTTTCAAAATAAAGAACTTGAATGAATTTTTTCACATTAATTCGACTATGAGCGCTGCTTGTTCCTGGCCTTTTTGCAAGTAATGTAATTTTAAGTTCTTTTTTCGAATCCTCTAGAAATACACCAAGCCCAGTCCACGATCTTCCTCTCTGTGGAGTGATCATTTCTTTTGCTTTACTTGCAGAAATTCCGATTTTACTTTCCTCTTTTAGTGCATTTATTGCATTTATTAATTCAAGGACCAACTGTGCTAGATCTAAAGAAGGGTCCATAGTCCAGAAGCAGCTGGGTAAGGATATATAGATATTTTCCTTCTACTAATTCGCCTTTTTTGTTATGACCACAGGAAAATCCTTCTCTTTTCGTTTCTAATATTTTCATCTCTAATGTGCTGGCTTGTTTTATTCACATTAGCTACGTTGGATGTCTGCTTTTTCACACCCAATGCATTATATGTATTCGGACCTACAATACCGTCGGCGTTTAAGCCTTTACTTTTTTGGAACTTTACGACTGAACTTTACAAGATCGATTGCAGCATAATCGTATTGGTTATGTAATATATCCGCGTTTTGTCTGCAGCTCCTCCTACAAAAGTTATTTGGATATGCCTTTTACCGCAAAATTTCAATGAATACTATACTTCTAGTGAATGTTTTTGCACTAGAACCAGAATTTCTATCAATAAAAAATATTTACTTTAATAATTGTTGCAGATGAGTCGTCTTCGTAATTGGATAACTTTACATTTAAATTGTTGCATAAATGATCGATGTTTAAGATTACCAAGTCACCTTGCTCTAAAACAATAGTCCCTTTACCATCGATACTCATTCTACTTTTTCCTTTGAAACAATAATAGGCGTCGGATCTTTTCGAAGATTCCCCGTTATCCAACACTTCAGAATGGATTCCATTATTCATATGAATCGTGCTAAGGTCCCCTTCGCATCCTTCTGCTAACATCAAATTAAAGTCCGTAACCCTCCCAATACTTCGGGTAGTCCAGCCGCCATCAAACCGATCCTGTTCAAATGGCTTTAAATGCACATGGTGCTTTCCCTTATGTTGCAGCAACATTTCACCATCAAGGACCATTATAATTCTCTGAATACCTGGAAGGTAAGTAAATAAGGATTCGTCCACCTCGACATCTGCGGTGCTTATCCTCCATTTGAAATCACGCTTCGAGTAATCTCCATCTTCAGGATAAATAGCAAGTTGAGTTGTTTTACCACCTGACCAAAGACTAGTTATTTGTTCACTTTTTCTTATTATTTTTAGTGAATATGACAACTATTTTCTCCCCTTTCATTACTACAGTATTTCAGATCAAATCAATTTCGAGAGCAAAATTGGTGTATTCCCAATAGGGTGAATACGATAAACAGAAGGCTAACTGAGCTTAAGTCGACTGGCTTCTGATCATCGTAGGAGAAATTCATTCTTACTAGATCAGGAAGTGTAACGATACGATACACACAAGGTCGCTCATACCTACTTGAAATTGATGGGGTTCTGTTGCATTAATAATCATACAGAAAAATCATTGTGAATTACCTACTCATGGGCAAGTTCGATATAAAAAAATCAATACCGAATGTTTTTGGTATAACAACCAAAAATATTCAGTATTAACACTATATTCTTATTTTATTTGACCATTTCGGGCTTTGCACTAAAAACTTTATTCATGCATTAATAACTCCGATAAACAAAGGCAAATATTTATGAAATTCATTCCGTAATTAAGAGCAAATTATCATTTAAATAGATTAATACTTATAATGATAA
The DNA here is from genome assembly GCF_030817135.1 of Peribacillus sp. V2I11. Classification (NCBI taxonomy): domain Bacteria; kingdom Bacillati; phylum Bacillota; class Bacilli; order Caryophanales; family Bacillaceae; genus Peribacillus; species Peribacillus sp. V2I11. The sequence goes on from NZ_JAUSYW010000001.1 coordinate 285,225, forward strand.
TTGGCATGGCAAAAACATCAATAAGAAATGCACCCACTATCGGAACGATTAAATACGCTTTACTTGAAGGTCCATATTTAGCAGTGATTGTTGACATATTGGCCATAGCATTTGGTGTAGCCCCTATACCATGTCCGATAAACCCACCAACCATAACTGCCGCATCGTAGTTTTTGCCAAGAAAGCGAAACATGATGAATATACTTAAAAGTATAATGAAAATTACTTGTATCACCACAATTAAAATAATTGGTAAAGCAAGGTCAGCAACTTCCCATAGTTTTATACTCATTAATGCCATTGATAAGAAAATACCTAAAGTGATATCTCCAATAAAATTAATACTAGGCATTTCGATAATTTTTCCATTTATTTTATCTAAAATATTCCGAACTATTACAGCCACGATCATTGCTCCAACATAATTCGGTAAAACATAACCTGTCTTCGCCGAAAATAACTCTCCTAGATATGAACCTAAAGCCATACAAAATGTCAGTATTAATACTTGTTTCATAAATGAAGCTACATTTAATTCTATTTTGTCTTCCATTTCTTTCTTTTCTTGAATTTCAATATCCTTTTTACTTGGTGTCAATTTGTGTTTATTAATTAGATACTTTACAGTTGGACCTCCAACTAATCCACCAAATACTAATCCTAAAGTAGCTGCTGCTATTCCAATTGCTTGGGCAGATTGAATTCCCAGAGATTCAATCGTACCACCAAATGCTGTAGCTGCACCTATACCACCTTCCATGGAAATTGCTCCTGCCATCATACCAATCAATGGATCAATCCCAAAAACGGGTGCTAAAGAAATTCCAATTAAATTTTGAGCAAATGCCAGAAACCCACATAACAACCAATATATTAATAACAATTTACCGCCGACTTTTACTAATTGAAAACTAGCACCCAATCCAACAGTCGTAAAAAATGTTAACATAAATAATCCCTGGAGTGTCGTATCTAATGAAATGGTTACGTTTAGAAAGGTTTTAAGACTTGTAGCGACTATTGCAAAAAGTAATCCCCCAACAACAGGTGCAGGGATACAAAAATGTTTAAATAATTTGACATTCTTAACGATAATCCCGCCCAGTGCCAAAAGCAGTATCGCTAAAAAAATAGTGATGGTTTGATTAATCTCGATGCTCATATTGTCTATCTCCTCTCCACACACATGAATACTTCATTTATTAGGTTTGCAGCTAGTTTTACAGTGCGATTATCACAATCTAATGATGGATTCACTTCACAGATATCAAATGAAATAGTTTTCGTATGTGAAGTAATTTTACGAATTAATTGTCTAACTATTTTTCCAGAAAGACCAAATGAGGAAGGTACGCTAACACCTGGTGCTTCAGAAGCGTTTATAACATCCATACAAAGTGTTACTATAATATAATCATGTTGATTTATAAAATTCAGAATTTTATTTTCATTTTCCTCAGAAATCTCATCTACTAATTCTTCTTCCAATATCCAAGAACAACCAAGTGAAATTGCAGTGTCAAATAATTTTTTTGTATTTCCATAACGTTGAATACCAATAGGCAAATAACTAGCTTGATGATCATTATCTAGTATTTGTTTAAACATCGTTCCAGAAGAAGTTATTTCTTCATAAGAGCGTAAGTCAAAATGAGCATCAATGTTAAGAATGCCTATTTTAGCATTGGGTCCAACACTCGACCTAATTCCTAGATAATGACCATAAAAGGTTTCATGTCCGCCCCCCAATATAACAGGAAACATATTTTTAGTTAATATTTTCTCAACGTGACTTCCTAATTCAGCTTGTGCTGCTTCTAACTGTTGATTTTCACAAATGATATTTCCAAAATCAACTAGACTATCCGCTGATTGACCGTGCCAAGATAAAGAAGATAAGGTTTTACGTATTTCATTGGGAGCTTCTTTGCTTCCAAGTCTTCCTTTATTCCTGCGTACGCCTTCTTCACAAGAGAACCCTATTATTCCACATGTATTATTTATTGATGTTATTTGATTATCTTTAACTATTTGATGAATTCTAAATTCATCTTTATCTATTAGACTATCTGTTCTGCCTTTCCATAAATCCATATTTGGTAACGCATACATTTGTTTTTCCTCCCCATAAATAAAAATACTTCAAATGTGCAATCGCCAATCAATTGCGGGTTGTACCCTTTTAAAAGATAATGGTGCAATGGCTTGTCCTTTTTGTTTTCGTTAAACGTGGATAGGCTATTGACTTATACCACCTGATGCATTTTGCACATCCCGCTTTCGCTGCACTATAACTTCCAGCCCAGCGTTGTAGACCATTATGGTGTATATCCATATTCCCTCCATTCTGCTTAATGGTCTTACTACAATTTAATTAAGCAAGTTTCATGCCAAGTCCATCGCCATAAAAACAGAGGAAAATTAAGATATAATCAAAATAAAAAGTAGGCGGAAATTGCCGCTCGGCAATTTCCGCCTACTTTTCTTCCCGATATTTCTTCAACTTGTCCCGCAATGTCCTCTCCCCGATGCCAATAGTTTGGGCTGTTCTCCTTTGATGACCGTTAAAAGCGGCAAGGTTATGAAGAATCACTCTTTTTTCGATTTCTTCAAGCGGTTCGCCGACATAGACGGGGATTAAGGTGTTGCCGAAAAATGCGCGCGAGCTTTTTTGGATATCGGAAGGTAAATCGGCTTTCTGTATATAAGACTCATTCGTAAGCGCAATTGCTCTTTCAATCACGTTCTGCAGTTCACGAATATTTCCTGGGAAGTCATATTGCTGTAAAAGCTGTAGCGCTTCATGGGAAATTCCTTCTACAGGTTTTCCCATTCGATCACCGATTTTTGCAATGAAAAATTCCAACAACAAAGGAATGTCCTCTTTTCGTTCACGTAAAGACGGAAGTTGAATCGGAATCACATTTAATCTGTAATATAAATCTTCACGAAATCGATTATCTTTTACTTCTTTAACCAAGTCTCTGTTTGTCGCAGCAATGATACGGACATCGATGCTGACCTCTTCTATCCCTCCAACGGGCATTACCTTTCTCTCTTGTAGAACGCGCAAAATTTTCCCCTGCAGCGCCAAATCCATCTCACCGATTTCGTCAAGAAAGATTGTTCCTCCTTCCGCTAACACAAAAAGCCCATATTTCCGCTGTATCGCCCCTGTAAATGCGCCCTTTTCGTATCCAAATAATTCTGATTCCAACAGGTGAGTCGGTATGGCGGCACAGTTAATAGCCTGAAACTTTTTGTTTCTGCGTTTGCTTTGATTATGGATTGTTCTGGCGACGACTTCTTTACCGGTTCCGCTTTCCCCTTCTATGAGAATGTTAGAATCGATATCCTTCACTTTATCGATTAGGGAGTATATATTGCGCATTGCAAAACTTTCACCGATAAGGCCGTTCACACCTGCCACCTTATCCAATTCTTCACTAAGCCATTTCACTTTGGACTGAAGGGTATATACTTCTTCTGCTTTTTGCATCAGCACTTCCAATTCATCAATATGAAGCGGCTTTGTCGCATATGAAAACGCTCCCTTACGCATTGCTTCTACGGAAGATGGGATGGTACCGTAGGCCGTCATCATAATCACAACTGTCGAGGGGGAGAGGTGCTTGATTTCTTCTAACACTTCCATCCCATTGTATCCCCCGATTTTTAAATCCAGCAAAACGATGGCGATTTCTGCTCTTTCGAGAAGAGGGAGAGCTTCGCGTGGGTCTGTAAACGAATAAACGTGATACTGGTCCTCCAATGCAAACGTAAGTGACTGACAAATGGTTGGCTCATCATCAATAATCATGATATCGTGCATCGTCTTCACCCTTTCTGTTTTAATGCTTTAAACAAATGGTCACTACTGTTCCCTTTCCTTCTTCACTTTTTGTCTCAATGGTACCATCGTTTTCTTTGACAAGCTGATACGAAATGGAAAGACCAAGCCCGACCCCGTTTGGTTTCCTGGTGTAAAAAGGTTCAAAGATCTTATCAATGTCTTCTTCCGAAATGCCGATGCCTTCATCCTCGATTTCGACAACAGTGAACATGTCCCGATAATATGCCCGGAAAATAAGGGTTCCCCCTATATTGGACGCCTGAATGGCATTAAGAATGACGTTCACCAGTACTTGTTTGATCTGTTGTGTATCTGCAGTCGTCTGAATGTCTCCAGCGAACTCATGAACAATACGCAGGTTTTTTTCTTTGATTTTAGGCTTAAGCAATAACTCAATCCCTTGCATGGTCTCATTCAGCGAAAAAGTGGCAGGCTCTGATTTTTTAGGGCGAGCATAATCGAGCAAATCGTTAATCAATGTATTAAGTCGGGTAATTTCACTTGTAACCTGTTCGGAAAAGAACGTACGGAAATCTGCGCTTGCAAATTTCTTCGGCAGCAATTGCGTATAGGTAAGGATTGACGTTAACGGATTTCTTATCTCATGAGCGATACCCGCCACAAGTTGTCCCAATGAACGCAATCGGTCATCTTGAGCCACTTTTCTCTCAAGCTGTTTTTGTTCCGTAATATCGAAAAAATTCAACACCGCACCTACACTTTCTCCCCCCATAGTCTGAATTGGATACACGCTGTAAGTAATATGCCTTTTTTTGCTCGCATACTGAGACCACACCGTTTCCTTTTGTAAGAAAACTCTCTTTTTCTCTAGCGCAGCCTTAATCTCCTTTTCTGGGATGAAACAGGCAATGGGCAGATCCTGAAAACGTTTTCTAACAACATTACCGTCCAACTCCAAATATTCCATGGCCCTAACATTAATCATTGATACAAGACCTTGCTGATTAAGTGTAATTAGTGAACTGTATGCACTGTTTAATACTTGCTGCTGGAAGTGGATGTTTTCCTCAAGTAGCAGCATCTTCTCCTCCAAGTCTTTATTCACGTGCTCAATTTGCTCGGTTCGCTTAGCTACTTCTCGCTTAAGGCTGAGATTCCACCATAAGATGAGAGAAATAACAATGAAGGTGAGAAAAAGACCAATTTCCAAATACAACAGCGTTTTGCGTAGTCGTTGAGTATTCGGCAGGATATATTCCCCGAACCACTTTTTCTCTATCTTTTCATACGTTCCATCTTTCTTGATTTGAGAAATTCCCTGATTGAAAAGAGTCAGCAACTCTTTGTTTTTCGGCATCACAGCTACAGCATAATTTGTGGTGTCAAGTGACTCACCGACAATCTTAATGAGTGATTGCTGCTCATTTTTCTGTAGGAAATATTGACCCGTAATCCGATTTCCAATGAAAGCATCCACTTTTCCGTCGATCAACGACTGAACGGCTTCTTGTTGATTGTTAGTTTCCACCAATTGCAAACGATCGACTTTGCTTAATAGACCGCTGGCAACATCACCTTTTTGTACGGCTACTTTCCGGCCTTTAAGATCTTCGATTTTTCGGATATACATGTTATCTTTCAACACAAAAATCCCTTGTGAACTTGTGAAATACGGAGCAGAAAAATCATAAATCTCTTCACGTTCCTGATTGTACTTCATGCCTTGAATCGCATCCACTCTTCCCGAGCGCATAGCTTGTACTGCCTCATTCCACGGCATAGGATAGTATTCGAACCTAATGCCTGTCTCGATAGAAATGGCGTTCATTATATCCACATTAAAACCGGTATAAACGCCCGAATCGCTCAAGTATTCGAAAGGAGGAAAGTTATTATCCCCTGCAACCCGTATCACTTTTTGGGTTTCCGAATGGACTGCTAAAGGAAAGAAACAGCCAAAAGAGAAAAGGAATACGGTTGTAATGGCACAGATAATATGTAAATTTCGCATCGCCTCACCCCTTTTTTCTATACATACAGTTTTGTATCATAAATGTGTATATATACAATGTACAGAGACTCTATTATGATAACTTTTTAAGGTATATAAGAAAAGCTAAATTGCATGTCATAACGCTTGAACCAAATCACTTCATACGAAGCTTGAATAAATAAAGGAAATCAAAACAGGGCAGAAAGTCGAATTACAATATTGAGTGGCAAATGGATTTTAAATAAAAAAAGGCATGCTCCCTTCATGGGGAATCATGCCTTAATGTATGGAAAATAGATGTTGTAGGTAGGAACTACCCTAGACGTTTCTTTCAACCCTATTCTAACTTAAATTAAATGTTTGACTGTGCATAGTATACTTATCGATTTTTTCCATGCTTGGTTCATAGCCAATTCCGGGCAATTCTGGAACCATGATTATTCCGTTTTCCACTGTAACTTCGGGGTCGATAATATCTTCTGCCCAGTAGAGGGAGGAAGCTGCGGTATCTCCAGGAAGAGTAAAGTTTGGCAGTGAAGTGATTGCAATATTATGCGCTCTTCCAATGCCTGATTCCAGCATACCCCCACACCATAGCGGAATTTCATGTTCAAGACATAAATCATGGATTTTCCTGGATTCAGTCAAACCTCCAACACGGCCAATCTTAATATTAATAATTTTACAGCTGCCTAATTTAATAGCTTTCCTTGCATCCTCTAATGAGTGAATGCTTTCATCCAGGCAAATAGGTGTTTTTAAACTTGACTGTAAATCTGCATGGTCAATGATATCATTATAGGCAAGCGGTTGTTCAATCATCATTAAATTAAAATCATCCAAGGCGGATAGCCGGTCTATATCTTGCAATGTATAAGCAGAATTTGCATCTGCCATGAGCGGGATTTCAGGATATACTTTTCGGACCTTGTCTATTATTTCAACATCCCAGCCCGGTTTAATTTTAAGTTTAAAACGTTTATAGCCTTCACGTAGACATGCTTCAATCATATCTAGAGTCGAATCGATCGAGTCCTTTATTCCGATGCTTACCCCCACTTCAATTTTCTTTTTTGTTCCACCTAACACACTCGAGAGAGAAGCATTTTGCTTTTTCGCATACAAGTCCCATACAGCACCCTCTAAAGCGGCTTTTGCCATATAATTGCCGCGAATATGGGTGAAATATTTTTCAGAGAGTTCATCCGGATGATTGATTTCATTTTTAAGAATAATTGGAATTAGATAATCCTCGAGTATATGCCAGTTTGTTTTTAAGGTCTCTTCATTATACAGAGGGTCGAGCATCGCAACCGATTCAGCCCAACCGGAAATGCCATCATCGCTTTTGGCTTCTACAAGGATAAAATCCCTATCGTATTCCGTCCCAAAGCTAGTTGTAAAAGGTTCAAGCAAGTCTAGCTTAAGATGCCTTAGAATAACTTGTTTAATTTTCACTTGGAAATTCTCCTTTTGTGATAAAACTGTTAAAAGACACAGTCTTACCATTTTTTTATAAAATAGGCTGACAGCAGCCTGAAATTACTAAACATTATATTAATCCTTACTAGTTCATTTCCTTGTTAGCATATAAAATTGAACGGGAATATCTATCATGGAAATCTTTATAAAATCTGTTACCTGCCATCCTTGCTGAAATAAATCGGTAAAAATGTCCCTGGTTTTCATTCGCCATTCATTGGCCGCTTGAATATTTGTGACTCTTATTGTTCGGAAGTCCTTTGGAATGGCCACAAAAGCTGTATCACATTCTTGTTCCGGCAGCGGAAGAGTGAAAGTAGGAACAGGCACTCCCTTTTCAATGGTATCCCATTGAATAAGCGAGTTTTCTATCACAAAGTCCAGCGATATTCCACGTCCACTAGAATCCCTTGTATCTTTTTTACCAATATGCCATTCGACAAGAAAGCGGTCAGAAGGAATTCCGCTGTTTAAAAGATCTTCCATTTCACCATAGCAGTTTGCGATATATGTGGAACATCCTCCACCAAGCTTGGCTATATTTAAGTACCCATTAACACTTTCTAATGGATCGTATGTCCAAGTAATAAGGGAATAGCCGAGATTTATCGCTTCCTCACGTTGTGCTAACTTTAACTTTTCCCCTATACCTTTATTGCGAAATTGCTCATCTATTCCTAGTATATGTGAACAAAGGTAGGCTGATTGCCCATTGAATCCCGGAAAGCTGTATTGAAATCCAATCAGCTTCCCTTCGCAATAAGCTCCTATAACCAAACCACCGTTTTTCACGGCTGTTAAGGTTTGGTGTGAGGGGATCGAGTCGCTTTCTCCCCAAATGCTGGACTCTAGCTTTCTTACGTCCTCTAACTCTTCAATTCTATGAAGAGAACGAATTACAATTTCCTGTGTTTTAATCATGGTCAACCTCCAAGGAAAAGCACAAGCGCCTTGATCACCCTAACATATGATGGACAAGTTAGTTCCTCAGCTGACGGCTTGCCGTGGCTAGGCACTGGAGCTATGATTTAATTGGTTTTTCTTAAATGAAATACTTTCCTACTTTTTTTACAAAGAGATTATTCCACTTTACTGAAATCAGCCTCTTTCAATGGAATCATTTTTGTTCTCTTTACGATTTTATAACCTAGAAATGCCAGGAAAAATAAAGGAAGCCCGATATAAGAAATTAAAATTCCATACCAGTCAATCTCAGGTCCGAAAAAAGCAGAGTAATTTTGTCCCAGGATAGCCGTAACACATAAAAATGTGGCTAATATCGGACCGAATGGATACCATTTTGATACATAAGGTAAATCTTTCAAATCTCTTCCTTGTGCAATGAACGCCTTCCGGAAACGATAATGTGTAATCGAAATTCCCAACCAGGATATAAAGCCTGATAATCCTGCAGCATTTAATAACCAAGTATAAATAGTGCCTTCACCGAAAAGGGAGGTTAGAAAAGCTGCCATCCCAACGATGGTAGAAAAGTACACAGCGTTCACTGGAATGCCGCCTGAATTCACTTTTTTTAGAAAAGAAGGGGCTTTTCCTTCTTTAGCCAGCACCCAAAGGACCCGAGAAGCTCCGTACATAGCGGAATTTCCCGCAGAAAGAACAGAAGTAAGAATGACCACATTCATAACGGAGGCAGCGATCGCAAGCCCTGCGTTTTGAAAAACTAGAGTGAAGGGACTTACCGCAATATCTTCAATATCCGAGCTTAACAAACGCGGATCATTATAATTGATTAAAAATCCAATCACGATTATCGCCAATACATAAAACAAGAGCAGTCTCCAGAAGATTTGCTTAATGGCCTTTGGTATATTTTTTCTCGGGTTTTCACTCTCACCGGCCGCAATTCCTACCAACTCGGTGCCTTGAAAGGCAAACCCAACCACCATAAAGACGCTTATAACGGATAAAAAGCCTCCTTTAAACGGTGCCTCTCCTTTGGTGATATTTTCAAAACCTACGGCATCGCCTCCCATGATTCCTACGATCATTAATAACCCTACTGCAATAAAAATGATAATCGTCAAAACCTTTATGATGGCAAACCAGAATTCTGATTCTCCATATCCTTTTACCGATAAAATATTCAGGCCAAATATGAGTGCAAGAAATAATGCGCTCCAAATGATGCCCGGAACAGAAGGCAGCCAATATTTCATAATCAGGGAGGAAGCTGCTAATTCAAGAGCGACTACGATTGCATTGTTATACCAATAGTTCCATCCGATCGCAAATCCTAATGCCGGGTCGACAAACCTTGATGTATAGGTACTGAAAGAGCCTGTAATAGGAATAAGGGCAGCCATTTCGGCTAAACTTGTCATCAGAAAAAAAACCATGATCCCGGCAATTATATAAGCAGCTACAGCTCCTCCAGGACCCGCAGTATGAATAATGGAACCGCTCGCTAAAAATAGTCCCGTTCCAATGGTTCCGCCGATTGCAATCATGGAAAGATGCCTTGGTTTTAGCTTGCGCTCCAGTTGTTTTTCATCAGTGGCTGCTTGGCCACCAGTTTGTGATGTTTTTGCGGTATTTTCCATAAAACACCCCTTCATTAATTTTTAAAGTGAAGAATTTCATTCTCCTGCCGCCATCATTACTGTGTTAATTAAAATTTTCGTTCCATAAATAAGTGCTTCTAGATTAAATTTCATATCCGGATGGTGCAGACCAGGCGTTAAATCGCAGCCTAATCCTATCATGGTTGCTGTTATATCAGGATTTTGGGCTGTATAAAAATGAAAATCCTCTCCTCCTTGAGAAACACAGACTGGAACGACATTTTCCGTCCCAAGTATATCTCCTATTGCAATTTCAGCAAGCTTTATGGCTTTTTCATGCAAGCTCGCCGCTGGGACGAATTCCTCCGCAGACCATGAAATGGATGTTTCAGTTTGTTCCATTGTCTGGTCAATAGCTTCCTTTGTTAAGCGGTTCAGTTCATTCATAACATCATTTGACTGAGCTCTGGCATCAATTGCAAAGAAAGCTGTCTCCGGGATAACGTTTGATGCTTTGTTGTTTGTTTCAAATTGAGTCATTTTGATGGAATAAGGAGTTTCGGTTTCCAGATTAATCTGCCGTAATTTTTGGACAAGCAAAGCTGCTGCCTCGATGACATTGATTCCATCTTGCGGACGGGATGCATGGGCCTGAATGCCTTTGATTGTTCCCCTTATTGTTTCGGCAGAGCCATGGACAATGACAGGGGAAGCTTTCATATAAAGAACCTCCGTACTGGGTCTTACATGTACCCCGAATAAATATGTAACATTCTCCAGCGCGCCATCATTGATCATTTGAAGAGCGCCTTCTCCTTTTTCTTCCGCAGGCTGAAATATAAATCGGAGAGTGTGTTCAGGCCGGATTCCGCTGGAGGCAATGGCCAATGCTGTATATAAAACCATTGTGCTATGTGCGTCGTGTCCACATGAATGATTGGCCTTTACAACTCCATCTACTTCCTGGACAAGCGCATCCATATCAGCCCTTAATGCCACAACCTTTTTTGAGATGCCTGGAATCTCAGCAATGATTCCATAATGGCTCTGAAATGTTTTTATGGTTATTCCCGCTTCCCTAAGACATTTTAAAATATAGCTAGACGTTCTTTCCTCCTGCCAGCTTGGCTCAGCCAAAAAATGCAAGTCATGGTAGGACTTTAACAATGATTCTTGATGCTGATCAATATATTGAATCGGGTTCATAATGATGCACTTCCTCCTTTACATGAATTTAAACTCATTCATTAAACACTTCATAACTTGAATATAGCCTTTCTAATTTTTGCTGATGGGTATATATCCGTTTTGCGTCTTTTTGATGTATACCTGCAATAACCAAGTCCAATAAGCTAATGACGGAAGCGATTGAATTGGTTCCGGTTTCTGCGTTTTCTTCAGTTGTCAGTGCAATATCAGAGATACGGCCAACAGGTGACAGAAGGCGGTCTGTAACTGAAATTAAACAAACTCCTTGTTCTTTCGCACACTCGGCAACTTTTAATGTTTCATTCGCATATCTTGGAAAGGAAAAAACAACCAATGCAGACTTGTTAGTAAGATTACAAAACTTTTCATAAAAGTCACCTGTTGGTGAACATAAACTTACATTTTCCCTTAATGAACTTAGCGTATAGGAGAACCAATAGGCGGCAGCATGGGAAATCCGATGTCCTGCAATTAATATTTGGTCAGCCTGTATCAGGACATCGACCACCTTCCATATATCCTGAACATTCGTATGATCTAATAGATGTCTTAAAATATGAACTTCGTTTTCTATCACTTTTGTAAATGGATCTTGCTTGTCATCAATGCTAAGAATGGAATCACTATTGGATAGATCTGTTTGATTTTGGTGAAGCAGCTGTTTTTGAATTCTATCCTGCATTCTGCTAAACCCTTCAAATCCTAATGAATAGGAAAACCGAATGACCGTCGTTTCACTAACCTCCGCTTCCCGACCAATTTGAAAAGCTGTTTTAAAGGCGGCTTCATCCAAATTTTCAATAAGGTAAGCGGCAACTTTTTTTTGACCTGCCGATAAATGGTCAAATCTTTCTTTCACTAATAATTTAAAAGGAAGATGTTCCAAAATATAACCCCTTTCTGATGAATTAAATACTTCTTTTTAATAAAATGACGAAGGTAATACTTCTTTGTTTTATACACTATCACAATTTAATTAGAAAAAGAAGAAGATTTTTGATTTTTTTGATAATTATTATTTCAAGTTTCAGTAGATAAATATGCCTACTGTTTTTTATATTCCCGCCCTTGATTGAGGAAATCCGCTCCCTTTCCGCCGACTGTCTGCCAAGCCTCATCAAAGCAAGCGTCTGCGGTGTCTTGACTAGCCAGTTATTCGGCAGGAGTGTCGCAAATTTCTTCAATCCATTAAGGATTATAGTAAAAAGACATGAAGGATAAGATCGTCCGAACCTTCAATTGTAGACAAATTCGAAGAAAAGCCATTTGCCTACAGTTTTTTCTTTAATAAACGTTCCCTTTGATTTCTAAAATCCGCTCCCTTTCCGCCGACTGCCTGCCAAGCCTCCTCGACGCAAGCGTCTGTGGGGTCTAGGCTAGCCAGTTTTTCGGCAGGAGTGTCGCAAATTTCTTCAATCCATTAAGGATTATAGTAAGAAAACATGAAGGATAATCTAGCCTTAAACTTGTTCGGAATAGACCAGCCTGCAGTTTTTATAAAAAACGTTCCAGTTGATTGGAACGGAAGGTGCGAGACTCCTGCGGGAAAAGCGTGTCTAGGGAGACCCCGCAGGCGGAAGCCGAGGAGGCTTCCGAGACCGCCCGCGGAAAGCGAGTACCTGGAGTGGAAATCAAGTCCACCACCAAATAACATTTCTTGGTTCAAGTCTCTAATTACTTTATTTGTAAAATCAACAACTTCATTGAAATCAAGATATATGTTAGAATATTCTGTAGTTTCAACTTATTCAAGGAGGGCATTTTAATGGGGGAATCATTTAAAGGACACGAGCTTTTACAAGTTATAACGGAGGGGAAACAGCCTCCGAATTGTGATCTTACGTTACAGATTGAAGCGAATTATGCCCAGGATGGAATTGCAAGGGGAGTATGGAAAGTAGATGAAACATTCATCAACGGAAATGGTGTTGCTATGGGTGGATTTGTCACTTCTGCAGCAGATATTATAATGGCTTATGCGATATCATCTAAATTAAGTATCGGACAATCCTTCGCATCCATTGATTTACATACTACCTTTCATCGACCAGTAAGATTAGGAGACGTACAGGTTGAAGCAAAAGTAGACCGAATCGGAAAAAAAACAGCTTATGTACTCGCAGATTTATTTCAAAATGATAAAAAAGTGGCAAGCGTTGTGTCATCAGTTATGGTCCTTTAAAACGGATAAAAAAGCATGTTGCACAAAAAAGCCCTTCGTAACATGCTTTTTTCGTTTAGATATTTCGATAATATCTCTTCACCAGTTGCAATTAGATAAACTTATTTCTAGGAATTAATGAACTCTGAAGAACGGCTCACAAAATTCACCGCTTCGCCCAATCACTTCATTATAATCTCCATTATATATTTTCTTTGGTAAGACCCATCATCAAACTAACCATCGCAGCACAGGGCTTTTGAGATCCAGAGTGAAAAAACCATAATCAATGACGACCATTTCATCATTCTCGTTATATCCGACATTATCTAATCGCAAATCTATTGGTATAATACCGTACCTCAGGAGTTTTAATTCCAACTTGATCAGTTTCGAATATTCCTTGATTGCAAATGGCACTTTCGTGTCCACCTTCTTCATGATAATCCAGCCCGTCCCATACTCCTTAACCGGACAAAAATACTTTTTGGCTTTTTCATTACAGTTATTATATATATAGGCTTCATTTGCATTGCTGATTAATCCTACTTCTGAAAATGCAACTTTTAATATATAGCCATTATTTAAATCATAGACGACTCGGTTAAATCCATGCCCAATGATTTTATACTTGAACTTTAGCGTTTTTCTCCCAGTAGACATTTTTTGTCCAGCGGTTTTATAAAATTGGAATGTCCCCATTTGAGATATCCAGGACTCAATGGCTTTTATCTCTTGCCGGGACAGCATTGTACTTTTATTCGGCTGATGTATCCTTTCCATACCATTGTTAATAGGCCACAACATTCCCTAAACGTCTCCTTTTTTAAAAAATTTGTTACTAGAGAGATGGTTTCCAGGGAGCTGTAAAAATAAATACTTAGAATCATTAATAAGTAAAGATTGTGGTTATAACAGACAACAAATACACATTCATCCTCCATAAAAAATCCATATTACTTTAACGACTGCCCAGTTTCATAATATTCTCTCTTCGTAACATGATATGATTTTTATGAAAAAATGGAGTGTACAATTAATGAGAAATTCACACACATTCCAAAAGAAGTGGAGACTGGAATGCCCTGGTATCCCCCAATGTTTACAGATATTCCTATCATTTGATTCACCTTCCTATATTCCAAAGATAGAGCAGCCGAATTGTAAAAGACAATAAAGTTATTTAATTTTAAAAGCTCAAACAATCATAACCCCGTTTAGGACGGGGATTAAAAATTTACATGTGCCAAGTTACTTCCTGTTTTTTCGGCTTATTCTTTCGTTCTTTTAATTTTTAAAACGGGATAAGTTAGTCGACATTATCGGTTGTTTTATTTTTTTCATTTTAATTGGGAACGCCTTAATGTGTACCATTGCATAAACAAGATGGATCTTCAGGTACTCTTCTTTCCTTCATTTGCAAAAAATGGTATATTACACTTTGACATCAATGGTTTAAGTCAAGGAGTGATGAAGTATCCGTAAAAGATGGAACATTTCAACAATTGTTGGATTATTGCTTATTTGTTTAAGTGTAATTGCCTTCAATTATTTCGAGAGCGATAAAACGGAAAAAGGGAAAAATGCGGAAGCCAAGGAATCCAAAATTCCTGAGGTGCAGGAATATGGCGGGACCCATCTTAAAAAAGTCGGCGATAAGGTTCGCCAAAAAAATTGGGGAACCTTCACATTACTAGAAACGAAGTCTATTAATGAGTCATTTGAATTGGCACCCATGGTCATCACAATCAAGGATATCCGCAGGATTCAATTATCTTCACTCACAGATGAAGTAAAGGAGGAGCTCAAGTCCTATACGGGATTGAGTTTTGATGAGGCCTATTCGATATACTATAAAGAGAATTTATCCATGGAGGAAATCGATCAACAGGCTGCGTTGTCTAAAACGGATATTGATGAAGAGGTTTCTTATCTAGAGGTAACTTATTCTGTTGAAAATATAGATTCGAAGGAACTTCAGTTCTTTAGTATGGAAAATGTTACTTTCAATGATGATCTTACATATGATGTGCCTTCTAAAAATTTCATCCATTCCGGAGATACTTTTATCGGGACAAAAAAAGTAAGTCGATCAGATTACCAACCAGGAGAAACAAGAAAAGGCACAATTGGCTTATTGGTTGATCCAGAGGAAAACTTCGGACGGCTCGATTCCTTTTCATTCACTACCGATGATATAGCGGATGGTGAGTCTCATGAATTATTGGTGGATGGGACTTCATTTGAAATTCCCCTAAAAGGGAAGTAGTTTTAGAGAATATAAAGATATGATAAAAAACCCTAAATAAGGGGAATCTCGAAAAAAGGTTTCACTTATTTAGGGTTTCAAATGAGCTCCCTAACGAAATTGATATGCTTATCTCTCCCCGACAGTAGGGCTCTGCGTTCCTTCCTCCATTAATATTCTACGCAATATTTTCCCTACAGCTGATTTTGGCAGTTGTTCCCTGAACTCAAAACTTCGCGGCACTTTATATCTGGCCAGTCGTTGCACGCAAAACTCCCTGATTTCCTGCTCCGAGACTGACTTTCCTTTCTTTAAAACTATGGCCGCTTTTACCGTTTCCCCACGGTATGAATCCGGCACTCCATATACACATGTCTCTTTTACGGCTGGATGCTGATAAATAATATCTTCGACTTCAATTGGATAAACATTATAACCGCTTGCAATAATCATATCTTTCTTCCTGCCTACGATATAAAAATAGCCGTTTTCATCCATCGTCGCGATATCCCCAGTGTAAAGCCATCCATCCCGCAAAGCAGTTGCCGTTTCCTCTGGATTTTTCCAATATCCCTTCATTACTTGCGGACCTTTAATGATCAGTTCGCCAATTTCGCCTGTTGGCAATTCATCAATGCCTGTTTTCAGATCGACGATTTTAGCATCGGTATTAGGGTAAGGAATTCCGATACTTCCTGGTTTTTTCTGACCTATGACTGGATTGCGGTGGGTAGTGGGTGAAGTTTCCGACATTCCGAATCCTTCTAATATTGTGACCCGTAATTTTCTTTCGAACTGATGAATGATTTCTATCGGGAGCGGGGCTGAACCACAGCTGCAGTACTTAAAGCAGCTTAAATCGTCCGCCGTTAAATCCGGGTGATTCAGTAAAGCAATATACATGGTCGGGACACCAGGAAAAATGGTTGGCCGATGTTTTCGAATCAAATCTACCACCTTGTTTATTTCAAATTTCTCTAATGTGATATAAGTTGATCCGGCATAAATAGCACTATTCAATCGTCCATTACCAAACACATGGAATAATGGGGTCAATCCAAGCATCCGTTCGCCAGGCCTTTGGAGTTGAAGGGCATTTGCCGTGAAGGCAAAGTCTTGATATACATTCGAGATCAAATTAAAATGCGTGAGCATGACCCCTTTTGATTTCCCTGTTGTCCCCCCTGTATATTGAAGTACAGCCACAGCTTCCTTGGGATCGATAGCCAGAGTAGGGAGTTCCATATATTCCCTTGATAAATCCGTTCCAGTTTCCATTAATTGTTCGGCAGATATGAACGTTAACACTTCAGAGAAACTTGTTAGCACTAATTTTTCCCGTTGTTCCTTACTTCCAATGAACCAATTGGCTTCGGAATCCCGTAATATATAATCCAATTCACTCGACTGATACAGTGGGTTCACTTGAACGACCACACCTCCCAAACGATGAATCGCATAATAGGCAATGATATATTCTAGACAATTTGGCAGCATGATTGCTATACGATCTTCTTTTTGAAATCCACGGTTGTCTAAATTCACAGCAACTCGGTCAGAGGCATTCTTCAATTCCATATATGTCATTTCCCGTTCCCCATCTATAACGGCTTTGCAGGTTGGGTAATGTCGTGCTGAACGTTCCAGGAGTCCATATAATGACAATAATGGAATGTCAATTTCAGCAGGAGTTTCTTTCGGATAAAAACCATGCCAAGTTCTAGTCAATTTTTTTCACACCTCATTCTTTTCTAATAAAAAGGAACATAGGCAAGCCAACTTTGATCATCCTTGCCTCATTTATCACGAATGATTTTAAAAATTCCTGTGCCTTTTGCAATGATGTTGCCTTCAGTATCTTTTATTTCTCCTTCAGTAAAGGCAATTTTATATCCTTTTTGAAGGACTTTTGCTTCCGCAAATAATTCCCCGCTCGATATACTGGCTAAATAATGTACAGTTAAACTTGTCGTCACGACTTTAGATTTGGTAACGGAACGAGTCACCATTCCTAGAATGGTATCCAGCATGGTAGCATGAATGCCACCGTGCAGTGTTCCATTAACATTAAGTAAATGTTCTTCAATGTTTAACTTTATCGTTACATTCCCTTCTTCAAACCGAATGATTTCAAACCCTATATGTGAAAAGAATGCACTACTTTCGAATTGATTCCGAATATCCTCCACTTCAACAGGCAATCTTCCTCCCCCTCACTTTGGCGCGATTCAACTTAGATACGGAAAGGAGCAGAAACGTATGGGGTTTCCACTCCTTTCTCGTTGGAGATTCTCTATATCGTTTCAATCATGATAGCCATTCCTTGTCCGCCGCCAACACAAAGAGTAGCAACTCCATATCTTTCTTTCCTGCGAATCAGTTCATGTATTAGCGTTGTCACGATCCTGGCACCCGTCGATCCGACTGGGTGACCAAGTGCAATGGCGCCCCCGTTTACATTCACCTTGTTTTCATCTAGCGATAAATCCCTGATTACTGCCAATGCCTGTGAAGCGAACGCTTCATTTAATTCGAAAAGCCCAATTTCTTCTACTTTTTTCCCGGTGCGCTCCATAAGTTTTCCAACGGCTGGTACTGGACCAATTCCCATCACTTCAGGAGAAACTCCGGCAGTCGCCCAATCGACAATCTTTGCGATTGGCTGTACTTGTAACCGTTTCGCTTCACCGGCTTTCATTAATACCAATGCAGCAGCCCCGTCATTACGGCCACAAGCATTCCCTGCAGTGACGGTTCCATTTTCCCTGAATGCCGGTTTTAAGCTTGCAAGCTTTTCCATTGTGGTTTCGGGGCGTGGATATTCATCCGTTTCAATGGTAACCGTACTTTTCCTGTCAGAGACCTGGACAGGAACGATCTCATCTTTGAACTTTCCTTCTTCTATCGCTTGCGCCGCTCTGCGTTGACTTTCCACTGAAAAGGCATCTTGTTCTTCCCTGGAAATGTTGTATCGCTGTGCGACATTTTCAGCGGTGATTCCCATCCCTAAACTTTTTCCATAAATTTCTTGTGGTTGCTGTCCAGCTTCAGTATTAGAATCCACTAGCAAAGTCCTGTCTCCCCCAAAACGGGCACTTCTTAAATAAAGCGGTGCGCGGCTCATGCTTTCCGTACCGCCGGCAACAACAATATTTGCTTGACCTGAGCTTATCTGCTGTGCTGCTGAAGTGATGGCCTGCATTCCAGATGCACATAACCGGTTTACCGTAAAAGCCGGTGCAGAATCGGGAATCCCTGAGCGGAGTGCTGCCACTCTCGCTACATTCGAGGATTCGGTCGTTTGCCTAACCTCCCCGAAAATGACTTCATCCACTTGTTCAGCTACAATATTCGCCCGCTTGATTGCTTCTTTAATGGCAATGCTAGCCAAATGACCGGAACTAATCTCTTTAAATGCTCCACCGTACCTTCCGATTGGTGTTCGTACAGCACTCACGATCACGATATCTTCTCCCATTTCGTTCCTCCCCCTTAAGAATCCAGATACATGGGCAAAAGACTACCTGCCCGAATAAAACAGGAAACACTTAACACTCTTCCAAGACATTCCTTGCAATGATTAAACGTTGGATTTCATTCGTTCCTTCATAGATCTTCGTTATGCGGGCATCCCGATAAAAACGTTCAACTGGATATTCAGCCATATATCCCATTCCGCCATGAATTTGAACCGCTTTATCCGCCACCCGATTAAAAACGTCTGAAGCGAACAGTTTTGCCATTGATGCTTCCTTGATCACTTTTTTTCCTTCATCAATCTTTTGTGCCGCCATCATCGTCAATGCTCTTGCGGCTTCCGTTTCGGTTGCCATATCAGCAAGCATCCATTGAATCGCTTGGTTGTCCGCGATTGGTTTACCGAATTGAATGCGCTCTTTTGCATATTTGGCTGACAGTTCAATTAATTTACCGCTTGAACCCACTGCTCTTGCAGCCAATCCTACCCGCCCTTCACCTAAAATTTTAAGGGCAGAGATATATCCCATTCCAACTTCGCCGATAACATTTTCTTCAGGTATGATACAATCCTCAAAAATGACCTGTGAGGTATATGATCCTCTTAACCCCATTTTTTTGTCCTTTTTGCCGACAGTCAAACCAGGAAAATCTCTTTCTACTAAAAAAGCAGTAATCCCTCCCTTTGCCCCTTTATTATCCGTTAAAGCGAAAACTGTATAAACATCGGCTATCGGCCCATTCGTGATGAAATGTTTCGTCCCGTTCATCACCCAGTAATCACCCTTCTTTTCTGCACTTGTTGCCAAATTGGTTGCATCCGATCCCGCTCCGGGTTCAGATAAAGCAAAGGCGCCAATTTTCGTGCCTGCTGCCATATCAGGCAAGTATTTATTTTTCAAATGTTCGGATGCAAGCTTAACCAGACCTGTACTGCCAATCCCGGTGTGAGCGCTAATTAATGAAACAAAACCATTATGGGTCCTTCCTAACTGCTCTAATACGGTAGCCTTTCCCACCGCATTTAAGCCAATTCCACCGTATTGTTCAGGAATGCTTATCCCGAATAAGCCAAGGTCTTTTGCTTTTTCCACCAAATGCTCCGGGATGGCATCTTCTTCTTCAATTTGTATGGCGTAAGGCTCCACTTCCCTTTCAACAAAATTACGGATCATTTCCTTCATTTGCTGCATTTCCTTGGTTAAAGTGATTGTCATGAGTTTATTCCTCCTTTGGTCTGTTCATGAGTAGCCAGTTGACAAGTTTCCTTCATATGGCATATAGGGCTTAATGCTGTGTCTACTAATCATTTAATGGAATTCATTGTATTCTGGTAAATTAGAGTCCCCACCCTTACAAAATCAGGCTTCGCGCTCAATTATCGTAGCAATTCCCTGTCCGCCTCCAATGCAAGCTGTAATAAGAGCAAGCCTTCCGGCAGAACGCTTCAATTCATAAACCGCTTTCGTCATGAGGATGGCACCCGTCGCACCTAGTGGGTGCCCATGTGCAATGGCTCCCCCGTTCACATTCACTCTTGCGGGATTCATATCAAGCTCCCTATTACAAGCAATGACTTGAGCGGCGAAGGCTTCATTAATTTCAATAATGTCCATTTCATTTAAGGAAAGCCCTGATTTCTCCATTACCTTTCTTATAGCGGGAACAGGCCCTATGCCCATATAATTTGGATCTACCCCTGCAACAGCCTGGGCCCTGATCGTCGCTAAAGGCTTAATCCCCAATTCCGCCGCTTTTTCCCTCGACATTATGACCAGGGCTGATGCGGCATCATTCAATCCTGAACTATTGCCTGCAGTCACGGATCCGCCTTCTAAAAACGCAGGTGATAATTTGGCTAGCCCTTCTTTCGTTATTTGCGGTCGTGGATGTTCATCCAATTTAAATTCGATATCGTCACCTTTTCTGACGGGAATGTAAATAGGCGCAATTTGCTCATTGAAACGGCCCTCTTCCACGGCACTGGCCATATTTTTTTGGCTTTGCAGAGCGAATGCATCTTGTTCTTCCCTGCTGACCTCATATTTTTCCGCTAAGTTTTCAGCCGTGATTCCCATCGGGGGATCGCCAATCTCTTTTGGGGACAACCGGGACTTTCTGAACTGCGGTGGCTTTGCACTGTATGCTTTTTCCGGACGATCCATCAAGTATGGCGCCCTGCTCATGCTCTCGACCCCACCGGCGATATAGACATCGCCTTCACCAGCCCGGATCGCTTGTGCAGCCAAGTTGACAGCATTTATTCCCGAGCCGCATTGACGGTCGACAGTCAGTCCCGGAAGATCAATCGAGAGACCAGTTTCCAGAGCAGTTAACCTGGCAATGTTTCCACCCCCGCTTAACACATTCCCCATGATCACATCATCTATCATTCGAGGTTCGACATTCGCTCGATTTATGGCTTCTTTCATCACTTCTGCCCCAAAAACGTGGGCAGGAACCGATGCAAGTGCACCTCCCTGTTTTCCTATTGCTGTTCGAACTGCAGAAACTATGACGGCATCTCTATTCATTTCCCCATCCGCTCCTTTTCCTTTTATTCACACCATTTTGTGCAGGCATTCCATCATTTCCCTAGTTTCATTGAATGAAAGCAGGTTCTCCCCTGCTTATGAGGACTTAAGATCAACGTTATCCGATCTTTTATTTTTATGATTCCCTTTTGGTTTGGCAGGTTTTACGAATATCGCAAACAGAATGCCAAAAGCCAGGACAAGGATGGCCATGAACAATATCGATAAGTTATAACCCAATAGTTGATTTCCTCCAGCTAAACTTATGATATAGCCAGTTAATAGAGGTGCAATAATGCCTGCTATATTCCCTGACGATGTTAAAATGCTTGTCATCAATCCCCCCCGCTCTTGCATTTCATTGATCATGATCGTTGGTCCGATCGGTAAAATGGCATATGTAAGGCCCTTCGCTAAACACATGGCGACTATCACCCAGATTGGATTTTGAAAAACCATTATCGAGGCAAAGAACAATGCACCAAGAATCATAGCGCCAGCGACGACAAATACCCTCGATGACCGCCAATTCTGATTCTTCTTGAATAGATGATCAGACGCCATTGAAACACCCATATAAATACATACAGAAACGACACCGATTATCGCAACGCTGGTTCCCATTTGACCTGGAGTCATTTTTACGGCTTCCACTAAATAAATCGGGAGCCAAACAGAAAACCAAACAACTAAAACATACGTTGAAAAATAAGCGAGTGTAGTAAACAAGGCAGTAGGAGAAGCAAGTAGCAATAAAAAGTCTTTCACTTTTATTTTTTCTAGTTTCAATTTCTTTTTCTTTTGTACGTTTTCATATACTTCAACTGGATTTTCCTTTGTTAAAAATTGAAAGAGGAAGAACAAAACAAGGCTTGCTGCACCAAGAGCGGCAAAGGCGGCCTTCCAGCCGAATATCGTAATTAAGGAAACGAGGATCGGTGCCACGATCATCGCACCAACGGTTCCTCCGCCAACCACTACCGAATTGGCAAAGCCTTTCAGTTTCGGCGGAAACCACTTATCGGCATGACTGTAAGCAATTGGGCTATACGGCCCTTCGAATGCGCCCAGTAAAATCCTGTATAGAATTAATAATGGAAGAGCGGTAATGGCTAAAACGCCGAATTGCAAAACAGTCCATGTCAGCATGATGAATCCCAGTACTTTTTTAGCCCCAAGCCGATCAGCCCATGCTGCCCCAAAAATCCCTGTTACCGGGTAGAGCCAATAATAACTGCTTCCAACAAGACCCCACTCCGCATAGGTAAGATCGAATTCCTTCATAATGGGAACAGCTGCGAGACCTACGATGGATTTGTCTGCAAAATTGATGACGGCCCCAAAGAATAATAGAATGAGAACAACCCAACGCATATGAATCCCTCCTCTTCTTTATTTTCATTCACAAACTCGTATGGTTGGAAGAGCAAACACATTCCCCCTCTATCAATCCTTTTCCAATTCTTCTTTAACTAACAATCTTTTTAATAGTTTACCCACTGTATTTCGCGGAAGTTCTTTTCTCAATTCAAATACTTTTGGTACCTTATAAGGCGTCAATTGGGAATAACAATATCCTTCTATTTCTTCAAGATCCACGGTAGCGCTTTCTTTGGGTACGATGAATGCTTTCACAATTTCGCCTTTTTCTTTATGGGGGATGCCCACCACAGCTGCCTCTTTAATTGCCGGATGTTCATACAGAACCCCTTCTACCTCCTGCGGGTAAATATTGAATCCGCCGACGATTATCATTTCTTTTTTTCTCCCGACAATATAGAAATATCCTTCGTCATCCATCACAGCAAGATCGCCAGTATATAGCCAGTCATTCTGTAAGGCCTTTTTGGTTTCAGCTTCGTTATTCCAATAACCCTTCATGATTTGCGGGCCTTTTATGAGCAACTCCCCGACGCATGAGTGAGGCACTTCATTATTTTCATCGTCAATGATCATACAGTCCGTGCCTGCAAAAGGGATGCCAATGCTTCCTATTTTCCTTTTTCCGAAAGGCGGATTACGATGTGTGGACGGCGAAGCCTCCGACAAACCGAAACCCTCTCCGATTTTGGCACCGGTCAGCTCCTCAAAACGCTTAATTACTTCAACCGGCAGGGGCGCCGATCCACAAGAACAACTTTTTAAACAATTCAGTCCATAGTTTTCAATTCCAGGATGATTGACGAATGCATTATACATCTTTGGAACTCCTGGAAAGAAAGTCGGACGATACTTTTTTATTTTTGCAAGTACATCTTGAAGTTCGAATTTAGGAAATAAGAGGATGGCAGCTCCAATATAGATACCTAGATTCATTGCACTTGTCATGGCATAAACATGGTAAAGAGGCGTAGCTGCCAAAACGATTTCTTCGCCAGGTTTCAGTGAATCCCCATACATTTCAAAGCTCTGCACGACATTAGAGGTTAAATTATGGTGAGTAAGCATGACACCCTTCATCTTCCCAGTGGTACCGCCAGTATATTGGATGACTGCAGTATCTTCATGCGGGCTTATCATTTCGGGCTTCCTAATGGCCTCCCCGGTTTCAATCATCGTTTGAAGGGAATAAGAACCATTTTGATCATTTTCCGTGTCAATGCAAACATCAAATTCATATATCGCTTTCGTTTCTTCGATTGTATTTGCGGCAGTTTGGTCAAATACAATATTCTTGGTCTCCGAGTCTATTAAAATTTGCAATAGTTCCCGTGGTTTATACATGGGATTAATTTGTACAACTAACAGACCTAGTGCCTGGGCAGCGTAATAACTGATTATGAAATAAGGGTGGTTGGCCATCATCAGACCAATCCGTTCACCTTTAACAAAGCCCATTTCTCTCCATTTACCTGCAAGTCTGTCTACCTGCATTTTTAGATTCTTATAATCCATTGACTGGTCTTCATAAATGATGGCTGTATGGTGTGGAAACTTACTTACTGTTATATCAAGCAGTGAATAGACGGATATTTCCGGTAGCTTCATAGAGTTCATTCTTTCAACATACCACTGCTCCCATGGTTTATTTATCGTTTTTCGCACCATTAATCCCTCCACACATAAACGAATTTCATATCGTGCATGTTTGATTTATACTTATTTATAATGCAACTTGCATGCCAAGTCCTATATTTGTGTAAAAATCGCTTAGTATTAAGATCAATCAATTCATTAATGAATTTTATTCACATATAATGCCTTTCTGTAGAGGATTCATCGAAATACCAATAATTCATTATTGAATTTTTATAGGCTCTGGTTGGTTTTCAATCGATAGTGAAAAGTAGGTTTTTGCCATATTATAGATTATACCTGCTCACAAATCGTGATTTTGAGATTTTATCCAAAATGTATTATAAAATTTGAAAAGCCCATCCAGCTAAGGATGGGCAATTGCAATGTTTATTGAAACTTGGCTTACGAGTCAATAAATAAAAATCTATTGCTCAACTTCCATTCCTAGATTTTTAGCTTTTGCGCATTCGTAGACTGATTCTTGCCACCGCTGAATTCAAGAATCATCCAAGCCACATAACCGGTTCAATGGATCGGACCATCCTGTAAAGATCTAGATATCTCGTTCTTTAAAACCATTATCCAACCTGGCTTGAAGTTGTCGTCCTTCATTTTGATCTTTGCTGCTTACTCGTATGTATCCAAATTTACGAACCATCCATTTTTACACCTCTCCATGTTAATTCTATCTCTTTTCTATCAAACCGTTCGTAAAAGTGTACTTATATGAACGATACTAATGCTTATATTCCGTGATAAAAGAGCTGCTGGCTATGCCTAACAGCCCTTACTTATCATTTTTTATTTTTGTGTCTCTAAAGAAAGATGATTAAAGACAGTAGTTGAATTCCATACATTTAACCCTACACGCCCATTGTTAAAAGTCGTATCAGACTTTTCTAGGATCAGATTATCATCCAAATAAGTTTGGATCAGACTGCCTTTTGCTGTAACATTTAATTTGTATGTTTGATTAGGATTAAGTACCATATGTTCTTCCTGTAGAACTTCAATCTTCCCATCTACAATTTTAAACAATTTCAATATATCATTACGTACATCCACTGTAGCTATATAACCATTTTCGGCCTTTTCATCTGCTCGGAATAAAAGAGCTCCAGCTCCCTCGTTTAATACCTTCACCTCGGTTTTGTAAGTGAAATCACTTGCGGTTTGAGAGGCAACTATAAAGCTGTCAGAATCGCCGCGGCCTTGTTTCCCTTCTCTAGTGTCTCCCCATTCACCATTGATTGTAGTCCATCCAGATAGATTGGAAACAATCGGACTGATTCCCCATATACTTTTTAATGTATACATTTCAAGAGAGTCTAAATGAGCAGTACCGCCAAGACTATAAAGTTCGACACCCTGATTCTCTGGTGATGAGAAAATTTGATCAGTTAACACTTGTTTTCCTTCATTAACAAACACTTCGATGGACGAACGATCTAGAAGAAATTTCAATTTCACTTTTCCATTTGTATTTTGTACGGGGGCTTCATGTATTTTTTTAACATTCGGACCAAAATCATATCCTGAATGGGTACGGTCAATAAACACTGTTTCATTGCTAGGGTTGTATCCAATGGTCGTATATTGTCCATTACCATTTCTTACTTTAAATCCAACTTCACTTGCTTTATTTGCTGAAAAGTCCGCTTCGATTTCTAACGTATCTCCCTTAACATTTTTCAAAAGATTTTTACCAGGGATAATAGGTTGGTTGCTTAACTTAAGACCTTTATCTCGTAAGGTTATTAATTGTTGTACAGGTGTTTGTTTCAATTGTAACCCCTTCTCTGTCTGCACTAACGATAATTCACGTGGTACAGTGGTTGAGCTTCTCCATGGGGAAGTTGGGGTGTCGTTCGCATATTGCCAGTTACTCATCCATCCCAACCATAACGGCTTGCCTTTATTCCCAGTATTATTCCATGTCACACCTGCATAAAAGTCTGCCCCATAATCCGTCCATAGAACCTTGTCTGACGAATTATTATTCGTGAATTTTTTTCCATCAAAGTCACCTACAAAGTATTGCATTCCTGAACCCCCGGCTGCTGCTCCATCATTTATACTTACAGACAACACCCACTTTTTCTTATTCGGTTTCCCTTCAACCGGCACCTGAATTAATTCTGGACATTCCCACACTCCGCTATAAGATCCTTGTGTCCCTTCTGTCCATTCACCATTTATAAAGTCCCATTCTTTAATCAAGCCCTTTTTCTTACTTACGAAAGGTGTATCAGCCTTAGTTGGATCATTGTCAACAACAATAGGCAGTGACCCTTGATTGTATACATGAAAATCGTCCACATTGATGTGTCCCCAACCTCCAGTTTTATTGTCCACCACTTTCATATAGACGGTCTCTCCAATATATTTTGAAGCATCCCATGTCATACGGCGATACTTTTCATCCTCCGCCCACTTGGTGTTTTCTGCACGAATTAATTCCTTATTATCAGAGGCACGGACGAGCGCTACATAAAGGTTTTTATCGTATCCCCCACCAATCAAGAAATTAATTTCGCCGCTTCCCCCCAGTGTAAAATAGGAAGATCGAATCGAACCGGTTGCATCATCCCCTTTTTCTGCTGTATATCCCCATAAATGATATTTATCCTGTTGTCCAAATGCACCACCCCAGTAAGAAGTAGCTTTTGTAACATTTGCTGCCCCAAAAGCATCACCGTCAAGAACGCTCCATCCCTCTAGACTTCCTGACTCGAAATCAGGATTAGCAATATTTTGTTCCTTTGCCACAATGTAATTTTCTTTATTCACGTCTTGAAAGGTTACATTTGAATTACTTACAGTTAAACCAAAATGCCCGCTCTCATACGCTGTATCAACCTGTTCTATGATTTCTTTATTATCTATCAATACCTTTATCTTGCTGCCATTAGTATAAACAGAAACATCATACACTTGATTTGAATCAATACTTATGGATTTTTCAGCCAAGGTAGTAGCTCTATCGTTTTCAATTTTTAAAAGACTAACCTTACCATTCCCAGCATCCAATTGGGCAATGTACCCATTTTTACCGTTTTTGTCAGCTCTGAAAAGAAGTCCACCTCTCGCACTTTTCCCATTTAGTTTAACGTTCGCTCTATAGCCAAATTGATCATCAACCTGTGAAGATACGTAATTACCGTTTGTTTTAGAATTCCCTACCTTCCCTTCCAACGTACTTTCCCATTTTCCATCTATAGCTTTCCAGCTAAGGATATTTGTTTTAAAGTTTGTCGCATTTTTAAAGAAAACATTCCTAAAAACAGAAACAGCATTTCTATTATATAAGCCAAAATTTCCACTTTCATACGAATTATCAGTCATTTTTATAACCGGTTTGTTTCCTATAGAAATTTTTATGAAATCCTTTTTAGTTTCCACTCTCAACTTAGTTGAATCTTCATCCATCACTTTAATTTTCTTTTCCTGAAGGACGATTTTCTTTCCATCAACCAATTTGCTTAAAGTCACTTTCCCGGATTTGGCATCCAATCCAGCAAGATAAGCATTTTTTAAGGTAGAATCCGAACGAAAGACCAGTTCCCCGGAACCCTTTCGACCATTTTTTTCTCTTACACTTATATCCGCTTCATAAACAAAGTCACTGCCTGTTTGTTTGGATAATACTGATCCATCCTTATCTAGGCTTGTGGCTTGCACCGATGTGGGATCAACACCAAATGAACTCCCGTAGCTCCATTCCTTTAAATTGGGTGAAGTGTAAATCATAACATCGTTTTTCGCTGCAAGCGTCATCACCCACTTTTTTGATTGATCATGCCAAAAAACCTTTGGATCCCGCCAATCTGAAATAGGAGGATTCGGCATAACCGGGTTCCCTTCATATTTTTTCCATGTTCTTCCTTTATCATTGCTATAAGCAAGACTTTGCACTTGCTTTGACCCATCAGCATGAGTAAAAATCGCCACCATTGCTTCTTTTCCAAATCCTGCAGTATTGTTATAATCAATCACTGCGCTTCCTGAGAATATCATTCCATTTTCATCTGGATACAGAGCAACAGGTAAATGCTCCCAGTGAACTAAGTCTTTACTGACCGCATGTCCCCAATGCATAGGACCCCATTTAGAACTATAAGGATCGTTTTGATAAAAAAGGTGGTATTCCCCATCATAATAGACCATCCCATTCGGGTCATTCATCCAACTTGCTTCAGGTGAAAAATGAAATTGATTTCGGTTACTTTCATTATAATAATTTGAATCGGCTGCAAATGTCGGAACAACTAGGATTAATGCTAAAGTACAAATTACACCACATGCTGAAAGTTTTTCTATTGCTTTTTTCAACGGCCTCACACCTTTGCAATTTTGTTTTACTTTATAATGATTGAGACTGGCTTCTTAATCGGTCAATAAGTACAGCGGCAATGATCACACCGCCTTTAACAACGAGTTGCCAATAATATCCAACATCCATTAACGTTAGTCCATTGCTAATTACACCCATAATTAAAACTCCTATAATAGTCCCTTGTATTCTCCCAACGCCACCCGTTAAACTCGTGCCGCCTAATATTACTGCGGCAATAGCATCAAGTTCATACCCTAAACCTGCTGTTGGCTGTCCAGAAAATAATCGACCTGCCAGAACAACACCCGCAAGACCCGCTAATAACCCGCTTAACGAATAAACTTTCATTAAAGTACGCTCTACTTTAATACCTGTAAGACGCGCCGCTTCCTCACTTCCACCAATTGCGTATACATGACGACCAAACATAGTATATTTCAAGACAAAGAACATACCAATATACACAATAACCATGATATAGATAGGAGTGGGGATTAAAAATAGCCGGCCAGCTCCCAAAAATTTAAACAAATCTGACTCCACAACAATAGGGTAGCCACCGCTAATCACGTACGCAAGCCCTCTTACATATGTGAAACTTCCAAGGGTGACAATAAAGGCCGGCAATTTAGTTTTTGCTGTAAAAAATCCATTTACAAGTCCAAAGAAAGCCCCCACTAATAGTCCAGCGGAGATTGACACCAACGGATGTACTCCCGCTTGGGAAATCATTACGGAAACAACACCCGATAAAGCAACAATGGCACCTACAGATAAATCAATTCCACCTGTTAAAATGACAAGCGTCATTCCAGCTGCCAGTACGCCATTAATGGACACTTGCTTAAGTACATTTAACAAGTTCGACATTTCCAAGAAATTTGGTGCAGTAAAAGCCAGCACAACACATAATAATACTAAAATAATGAGCATTCCTAAGCGATTCCAAATTTGTAGAGCTTCCTTTCCATATCGGGCTTTATCAGTGGTTACAACCGTTGTATTCGCTTTCATTTTCATTGCCCCCCTGTAGCAAAAAACATGATTTTTTCTTGAGTTGCTTCTTGCCTTGTTAAATGCCTTTGTAATTTACCTTCGTGCATTACTAGAATTCGATCGCTAATTCCCAAAATTTCAGGCAGCTCGGAGGAAACTACTAACACTGCCAATCCAGCTTCAGCTAACTTTGATACAATTTTATGAATCTCTGTTTTTGCCCCAATGTCCACACCTCTAGTTGGTTCATCGAGAAGTAGAACCTTTGGACCAATCGAGAGCCACCGTGCGATGACAACCTTTTGCTGGTTTCCACCGCTTAAATTGGCAACAAGCTGTTCAGACGAAGAAACCTTTACTCCTAATTCCTTTATAAGGGAATCTGCTTTTTGATCAATTTCTTTCCAGTTCAATTTACCAGCTTTGCGAAATTTTTTTAATTCATTCATAATAATATTTTCTTTGACACTCATGTTCAGAAACAATCCTTGCTCCTTTCGACTTTCCGGCACATGGGCAATACCATGTCGGATTGCATCATTCGGAGAGGTAATATTCACTTTTTCACCATTAACCAGAATTTCACCACCTGTTTTTTGAGAAGCTCCAAAGATGGTTCGAATTAATTCGGTTCTACCTGCCCCTACAAGACCAGCAAGTCCAACAATTTCTCCAGGATATATTTTAAACGAAACATTTTTCACAACCCTTTTATCAGATATTCCATTTATTTCGAGGGCGGGCTTCGTGTCATCGACACGAGATGTGGCTACTTTTGTTTGCCTCTTAAAAAGGGAGTTTAATTCCCTTCCGACCATTAACTTTACAAGATGCTCAGGATTTGTATCCTTGATTGGTCCACTATTTATCCACTCGCCATCTCTTAGAACGGTGTACCTGTTTGAAATTCGAAAAATTTCATCCATTCGATGAGAGATATAAACAATAGCAACACCTTTCTTTTTTAAATCCTCAATTATCTCAAATAACTTTTCAATTTCTTTATCAGTTAACGACGCGGTCGGCTCATCCATAATTAATACGTCTGCATTATATGAAAGAGCACGAGCAATTTCTACAACTTGTTGCTGTGCCACACTTAATGTGGATACTATCGTTTGGGGATTTAATTCAGATCCCATTGAATGTAAAATTTCTTTTGCTTTATGATAAACATCATCCCATTTAACCATGCCAAATTTATTTTCAGGAAATTTAGTACCCATTAAAATATTTTCACTTATTGTCAAATTTGGAGATAGCTTCAATTCTTGATGAATCACACTAATTCCTTGTTTCTTCGCTTCCACTGGACCACTCCAAGTGACAGAATTATTCTTATATATG
Source organism: Peribacillus sp. V2I11 (assembly GCF_030817135.1). Classification (NCBI taxonomy): domain Bacteria; kingdom Bacillati; phylum Bacillota; class Bacilli; order Caryophanales; family Bacillaceae; genus Peribacillus; species Peribacillus sp. V2I11. Next base: position 316,365 of record NZ_JAUSYW010000001.1, read on the forward strand.
ATGCTGCCACCATTTGCATCAGGCTGATAGATACCTGATAATATTTTAATAAGTGTAGATTTCCCTGCTCCATTCTCCCCCATTAATGCATGAACTTCCCCCTTATAGAGTTCAAGATTAATATTTTTTAAAACAGTGACTCCTGAAAATGTCTTACTGGTCCCTTTCATTTTGAGAATGGGAGAGGGAGAGTCAGATACCGAAACAACATCATTCTCAATTAATTGTACACTGTTCACATTATTGTCCCCCTTAATGAATTAATTTCTTAAAAAAGATAAGACCTTCTAAGGAAGATCTTATTCATCCTCTCATTACCAACCTTTATAGTTGTTCACATTCTCTTGAGTAACTAATTCAACAGGAACTTTGACTAACTTGTCGACTTTCTTTCCATCCAACACATCTTTCCCAATTTCCAGTGCTTTTTTCATCATCTCATCTGGATGCTGTGCAGAAGTAGCTGTAAAACTTTTGTTCTCTTTTAAAGCTTCGACTGCTTCTGGAGCACCATCTACACCCACAATAAAAAATTCCTTCTCACGTTCTGCTTGTTCTTGAGCAATCTTTACTCCAAGTGCTTCAGGATCATTAATAGCAAAAATTGCATCAATAGAGCCATTCGAATGTGCTTGCAAGATATTTTCTGTTGCAGATAACGCTTTTTCTCTATTTCCTTCTCCATTTTGTTTAGCAATCACCTTAATCTCTGATTTCTTAATCGCTTCTTCAAAACCATTAATACGATCTGTAACTGCAGATACCGGTGGGCCTTCAATTATTGCTATATTTCCTTTCCCTTTTAATTGTTTGATCATATACTCACCTGCAATTTTACCTGCTTGGTAATTATCAGATGTAACGACACTGTCCACTCCGCCTTCTGCAGCTACATCAACTGCAATAACCGGGATACCCGCTGATTTGGCTTGTTGCACTGCCCCAGCAATGCCTTTTGAATCGACTGCATTTAAAAGAATTAAATCAACTTCTTTTGTAATGAAATCTTCAATTTGAGAAGTTTGCTTCGCCAAATCATAGTCTGCACTCACCGTAATTAACTCAGCCCCCATTTCTTTTGTCGCTTTCTTCGCTCCTTTTGACATAGAAACAAAGAAAGGATTAGAGAGCGTTCCTAGTGTTAACCCTATTTTTAATTTTTGGTCACTTTTATTTTTTTCAACACTTCCCGCACTGTTTGATTGTGAATTCGATCCTGTATCAATTACACTGCAGGCAGTCAAAACAACCAGAAACATCATGATAATCAAAATAAATGACGATTTTAGATAAGTTTTCATAAAATCCTCCCGTTTTTTGAATTTCGCCTGTTATTGAGTTAAATTCTTAGTTAAAAAATGTATCATCTCCCCACTATATATTTGGAATCGCTTTCATAATTGATCATTTATGATTTTTTTTGACCAACTATGATTACATATGACAATTTTATGAGAATCTTAAATAATTGTCAATGTTTTCTAAAGATTTAGAATTCTTTTAAAAATAATGTATTACTCTGCTTAATCGTGTACAATTACGATGTACACTGTGATGGAGGTGGAGTTTTTTTGTACAGTGAAGAGAGAAAATTAAAAATTATTGATTTTATAACTAACTATTCTAGAGCCTCAGTCCAAGATTTAAGTGATTATCTAAAAGTATCGCAATCAACGATTCGAAGAGATTTGAAAGAACTTCAAACAACTAACCAGATTCAAAGAACTCATGGGGGAGCTGTTTCTTTACAAGCCGTTAATTTTGAACCAAAGATTATGGATAAAGAAGTTGAATATGTACAAGAAAAAAAAGCCATCGCAAAAAAAGCTGTTGAATTTATAGACGATGGAGATACAATTCTTTTAGATGCTGGAACAACTACTCTGCCAATCCTTGAAGATCTTCAACAGTTTTCCCAGTTAACAATAGTTACCAATTCCATACTGATTATGAGAAATTTCAAACCCACTGCAGGTATAGAAATATTGTTTTTAGGAGGAAGCCTGCGAAATGAAACGCTTGCATCGGTGGGATCGTTTGCTGAACACAACTTGGAAATGATCCGTGTGGACAAAGCTTTTGTGGCGATAAATGGTGTTCATTTAACTGAAGGTTTGACAACACCAAATTTAATTGAAGCTAGGATAAAAAAATTGATGATCCAGAATGCACAGCAAGTTATCTTATTAAGCGACTCTAGCAAAATGGGAAAGGTTTCCTTTGCAAAGGTTGCAGACTTGCAGGAAATTGACAAATTTATTGTGGATGATCGACTCCACCCTTCCTTTAAAAAATCATTGGAAGAACTTGGCGTTGAGGTTATTTCTGTTCAGACTCGACCTTGAAGCATTTAACAGAAAAAACACAATCTACTATTGACCCTTAGACAGTGACTGGAATCGAAAAATATCGGTAGCCAGGGCAAAACGTACTTGCTCGTGGGGGGAGACCCATTCTCCATTCAGATCAGGGCTGGCATTATCAGATGAAACAATACTCGCATGATTTGAAAAAACATAACATTACACAAAGCATGTCCCGCAAAGGAAATTGTCTCGATAATGCAGTCATTGAAAACTTCTTTGGCTTATTAAAATCCGAATTACTCTATCTTCAAGAATTTGAAAGCATGGAGCATTTCAAACAAGAACTAGAAGAATATATCCATTACTACAATCATCAAAGAATCAAGGTAAAATTAAAAGGCATGAGCCCGGTAGATTACCGGGTTCATGCCCTCAAGGCTGCCTAAGTAAATAAAGTGTCTAACTTTTTGGGTTCACTTCATAGCACCGGTCCTCTTTCATTCCTATTTTTTTTATTCTTTCCAAAAAAATTGTTTTTTATGGATAACATCATTCCAACAATACTAATAGATCTAATATTTAGGTATTCCTTATGGAACTAACCTGCCCCGATAGTTCCATAAAGAAAAAGCTGCCTTAAAGACAGTTCCGATCATAGGCTAAAGCACCTGTTAGTTGAATTAATCGATTAACCTTCCATTGATAAATACTTACACAATTGTTAATAAAACCAACAGTTACTTCATAAGGATACAAAACTATTTATATTTTTCATTAAATCCAGCTAACAACCAGGATTGTTTTTTCATAGCTACCTTATGACACAAGTAAAAGAGCTATTCCAATAACCATTAGTCCATAATCCACTTTTATACCTCCCAATGACAACTTTATTTCTTGTTTTTTCCTCCTTTGTATCCTTTAAAGAGAAAGAAGTATGTATTACAATATATCAATAGTTATAAATGGTATTTTTAGTCAATGATTACACATCACTAAAAGGGGGTTAAGTAGGGGAATTTTCTGTAATTCACAGCGATTAACATTTGAATTTTGGTAGTAATTATCTGCTCCTCGTTAAAATTTTTTAAAGAACCTTATTGCATATTAAATAAGGCCGCCCAAAAGGAGAAACTTAAAATTTATATTGAAATTAATTTTTTGAAAATTATTTCTTTTCGAAAAGTAAAATCTAGTTCTTTCATGGAGGTTTTAATTTGGCTACTAGAGTACCATTTTCATTTATATTAGTTATTGGGTTAATGTTATTTGCTCTATTTTTTGGGGCAGGAAATTTAATTTTTCCACCAATGCTTGGTCAATCAGCAGGAATGAATATCTGGTCAGCAAATGCAGGGTTTTTAATAACAGGAGTTGGCTTGCCGTTACTTGGTGTGTTAGCACTTGGTTTTTCGGGGAAAGATGATTTACAGTCGTTAGCAAGTCGGGTACATCCTGTATTTGGTATTGTATTCACAACCGTTCTTTATTTAGCCATTGGTCCTTTATTTGCTTTGCCTAGATCAGGAAACGTTTCTTTCGAAATCGGTGTAAAACCTTTTTTGTCCGAAAATTCAGGCTCTATACCTTTACTTATTTTTACAATCATCTTTTTTAGCATTACGTGCCTTTTTTCGATCAATCCCGCGAAGGTTGTCGGAATTGTCGGGAAAATATTAACACCAATCAAGATAACGTTCATTGGAATCCTAGTAGTAGTTGCTTTTAATCATCCAATCGGAGATTTTCAAGCACCTATTAAGAATTATTCAGTTCAACCATTTTTTAATGGGTTTAGAGAAGGGTATTTAACAATGGATACGCTTGCATCTTTTGTTTTTGGCATCATCATCATTAATGCCATTAAAGAAAAAGGTGCAAAAACAAAAAAACAAATTATGGTTGTTTGTGCAAAAGCAACTGGAATTGCTGCCTTTTTCCTAGCAACCATGTATTCAGCTCTATCTTATATGGGTGCTTCAAGTGTAGAAAAACTTGGGCACCTGGAAAATGGAGGTACCATCTTAGCAAAAGTCTCGGATTATTATTTTGGAGCTTATGGCGGGATATTATTAGGATTAATGATTACAGTAGCTTGTTTAACAACAAGCGTAGGACTTGTTACATCTTGTTCTTCATTCTTCCATAAACTATTTCCAAAGGTACCTTACAAAACAATTGCCATTAGTTTATCTATTTTTAGTGCAATAGTTGCCAATATTGGGCTAACACAGTTAATTGCTGTTTCTATTCCTCTCTTAACAGCTATTTATCCATTAGCCATTGTATTAATTTTCTTGACATTTTTTCATTCTTTATTTAAAGGGAAAGCTGAAGTGTATCAAGGAAGCTTACTTCTAACATTTATAATTAGTTTATTTGATGGATTAAATCGAGCTGGTATACACTTTTCATCCATTAATAATTTTTTTAATGAAATTCTCCCTATGTACGATGTCGGACTAGGGTGGATTATTCCAGCAATTGTTGGAGGATTTATCGGGTTTAGCAGTAGCATACTACGAGGGAAATTCGGTCTTACCCCCCCAACTAGTAGTTAAATAAATATTAAAATAAGGTCAACCCAGTGATTCTTTACTGGTTGACCTTTTAAAATTGAATGTTGATGCCAGGAACCGACCTGTTTGTCCGTTCTTGAAGGGTCACCATAATAATCGTTTTAGGAATTAATCTACTAAAAAAGGCTGCTTAACGTAACCTTTTTTAGTACAATCATATTCTATTTATTTTTTACTTTAAGGGCCTTAATTTCTTCTTCTGTTGTCTCAGCAATAAGGTCGTCGTTATAATCAGCATCTTTTTTATCACGACATGAAAGTACAGCAAGAACAATAGGGTCTCCTTTTGATGGCCAAATGATCGAAATGTCATTTCGCGTACCATATGATCCTGCTCCAGTCTTATCAGCCACTACCCAACCTTTCGGCACTCCAGCACGAATTAACGCATCTCCAGTAGTATTTCTCTTCATCCAATCTATTAAAAGTTCACGTTTCTCAGTAGTTGGAAGTGCATCTCCCAATGTAAAAGCCTGAAGATTAGTAGCATGTGCTCTTGGTGTACTCGTATCATGAGTTTCACCAGGAGTAACTCGCTCAGCGTTGGTAACATTATCTCCGATTTCCTCCAGTGCTTTTTTAAATTCAGTCGTCCCCCCAGTTGTTTAAGGATAAGGTTTCCAGCAGTATTGTCACTGTATTGAAGGGAAGCATCAGAAAGCTCCTTAAGAGCCCTCCCCGTATGTTACTTCCGATTGTAGAAGAGTTTTTTTACATATTATTTAATTGATAATGAAAATCATTTTCGGTTATGTTATTATATTTCTTAGTACTTTTTATACTATAGGGGGAAAAACATTATGATTGATGCTTTAAGACACAATAAAAACATGTCTATACTCTTAGCTATGTTACGTGTATATATCGGCTATACGTGGATTATGGCTGGTTGGGGGAAGATAGCAAGTGGACAGTTTGATGCTTCTGGCTTTTTACAGGGGGCGTTGTCCAATGCAACAGGTGAACACCCGGCTGTTCAAGAATGGTGGGTAGTATTTCTAAAAAATATAGCGATTCCTAATATAGAGGTATTTAACTTCTTAGTACCTTGGGGAGAACTGTTTGTTGGACTAGGATTATTAGTCGGTTGTTTTACAAAAACAGCAGTGTTTTTTGGAATGGCGATGAACTTTTCTTATATGTTTAGTGGTACTACAAGTACAAACCCACAACTTGTTTTATTGTCAATATTTATCATAGTTTCTGCTATGAATGCAGGAAGATATGGGGTAGATGGTATAATAATGCCTACTCTTAAAGAAAAACTATTTGCTAACAAAACAAGAGAGATAAAAGATGCTGCTTAGCTTTTTAATATGTAGATTCGAAAGATCGCCAGAATAGGCGGTCTTCTTTGCAATTTTCTTTATACAGTTCAAGAACTTGATAAACTCATAAGAGTTTCCAATTTGTTTTTATAGCGGATTTGTTTAGCTTCTTACAAATTTCAAACATTTTTCACCAGAAGCTCCGAAATTAATAAATTTGTTGTGTTTCTTTTAAGAAAACAACATTTGCTCCACCATCCAAATTAGGATGATCATAATGGAAGTGGTCATCTTCCCAAAAGATAACTGACGAATTTGAAGAAACCGACCTTTTTTGGTCGGTTTTTTCATACTACTTTTAGCCGAAGCCGCCCTAGGCACACATTCGCCTTAAAAACACCAATAGAGGATGAATTATGCTCTTGATTTTGCATTCTTCAATTAAATCCCTGGGGTTTTCTTAAAGTCTCGAAGTGATACTACAGACACACGATTCTGATCTAGAAATTGATCCAAAAGAGGAACAGTTGGGATTGCGGTTTCATAGAATCTAAGTCTACAGCTTGGAAGACCAATTGATCAAAATCATTGCTAAAGTCTCGTGCCATATCTACAAGTTTTCTTTCAGACGGTCAAGGAGATGTCCGATAAATTTCACATGATCAGCCATTATCCTTAAAAAAAGCTCCCGTCTAAATAGGATTAGTAAGCTTTACCTACCGGTTGAACATGATCCATCACAATAAGGACAACATCCTGCACCCTGGCAACAGCTACATTTGTAGATACACTCACCTCCTTAAAAATAACCACACCATGTATTCGTGATGCTGGGTTTGAGCATGCCTATGACTACATAAATAGCCTTATATTAGACCTTATTGCAATTGTCACTCAACACTTATTACAGTAGAAAAGCGCCCTGTTATACAGAAACGCCTTTTTAGATATAGTTATAAAATGTTACAGTTCACTCTCATGGTTCTTAAATGCTTTCCCATCATAACAATAAAGTTCAGAGTCAAAATGAACATTGTCATTTTCCTTCAATTGACGAATAAGTTCTTCACTTTTTGTTTTATTCATTTCTTTATACCATGTTCCTTGTGGATATAGAACAACGATCGGACCATGCTTGCATTGCCCGTTACATAATGTTTTTGTTGTGTGAATCTCCTTTTGCAGCTCTAAGTTTTTTAATTCTCCCCTAATTGTCTCTGTTACTCCTTCTGCTCCATTTTTAGTGCATGTTTTCCCGTTGCAAATTAATAGATGTTTGCTAATCCCATCTAAGTTCATAAAAATTCCCCTTTTGTTCTTCCTTTTATTTAACCTCTATAACATATGGATAGCTATTGACTTTACCATCAAACTTAAATTCTCCCCACACTTTGTAGATCCCAGGTTTATCAAATTTTGTTTCAAAAAGTGTCTTTTCTTCGGATTGCGGGTGCACATGAACAAATTCCTCACCCTTATCGTCCAAAATAACAACATGGCCTAAAGCCCCCAGATAGGGCTCTGGAGTAATTCCTTTCGTATCAAAACTTAACGTAGCATCTTTGTTTATTCCTAGTTCTGTAGTGTTTAATTCAACTGTTTTTTCATTAATTGTTTTTGCTAAGTTTGTATCAACCTTAAGTGGATTTCCCTTATGTTCACCATGACCTTTCCCCACATGGAACTCTGTCGGACTAACCTGATAGGCAAGGTTTTTTGGTTTAATATCAACAAATGCTTTATAAGAGTTTTCAGGTAGGTCGAATTTCAGTGTATAAACGCCATTTCCTTTTTCCTCAGGATGGATATGATAATAATCTTCTAAGTCGGCACTTACAATAATTAAGTGCATAATCTTTTCATGTGAAATTTCTAATTTGGGTGAATTTTGATCTTTATCCTTCACATCTATAATAATTAAACCTTCTTCATATTTTACGTTTGTGAACACTTCACTTTCTAATTGATCTACATGATCTGAATGCAAATCCTTACCATCACTTCTTTGGCTAGTATGATTATCTTTATGTGCTTGCTCATTAATAGATTCTTTTTCCTCGTTACCATTTGTTTTTGCCTCATCATGGGTATCAGTGTGATCGTTATTACTGTCCAAGCTTGCAAATACGGTATAACCGGCAATTACTAACCCGAGATAAACAATGGCTGAAATCGCCCAGGTTAAAATGTTTTTTTGTTTCATAAAAACACTCCTCTCCTATAGATAGTTTATCCTTTTAAATTAATCCTTTGTAATCTGAGTGAGTTTAAAACAACTGAAACTGAACTAAATGCCATTGCTACTCCTGCCAACCATGGTGCCAGAAATCCCAGTGCTGCAATTGGAACTCCTATAGCATTATAAGCAAAGGCCCAAAATAAATTTTGCTTGATATTTCGAATCGTCATTTTACTCATAAAGATGGCATCGGCAATACTATTTAAGTCTCCTCTGATTAAGGTGATATCAGCAGCCTCCATTGCTACATCCGTACCAGTACCGATTGCCATGCCAATATCTGCAGTAGCTAACGCTGGTGCATCGTTAATACCGTCACCGACCATCGCGACTACCTTTCCAGATTTTTGAAGTTTTTTAACTTCCTCTGCCTTTCCTTCTGGCAAGACTTCTGCAATAACATGGTCAATTCCGACTTCATTTGCAATCACTTGAGCTGTCTGTTTGTTATCCCCTGTAATCATAACGACCTCAAGACCCATATTTTTTAGCCTTTCAATCGCTTTTTGAGAAGTATTCTTAATTGTATCTGCAACTGCAATCACTCCGGCAAATTGATGATCAATTGCAACTAGCATTGCGGTCTTACCTTGCTTTTCTAAGTTTTCCATCTTAGGTAATATGTTTCCAACATCAATGTGGTTTTTCTCCATAAGTCGGCGTGTTCCGATAAGCAAGGATTTGGTTTCAACTTTAGACTCGATTCCAAAGCCAGGAATGGCTTCGAAGTGTTCTGAACTGCCTAGTTCAATACCTTTTTCTTTAATCCCCTCAACAATTGCCTCAGCTAACGGATGTTCAGAATTTCTCTCTGCAGCACCGACTAACTTTAAAAATTCCTTTTCTTCAAACCCATTTGAGAGAATAACATCTGTAAGTGTTGGTTTTCCATTTGTTACAGTTCCCGTTTTATCAAGGATCACTGTATCCACCCGATGAGTTGTTTCAAGATGCTCTCCGCCTTTAAACAAAATCCCATATTCAGCTGCGCGACCTGACCCTGCCATAATGGACGTAGGAGTAGCTAGGCCTAGAGCACATGGACATGCGATAACTAATACGGCAATTAACTTTTCAAGAGCTACTGCAAACTCTCCAGGACTTACAAAAAAGTACCACACAAGAAAAGTAATAATCGCTATACCCACTACAATAGGGACAAATATTCCTGATATGACATCAGCTAAGCGTTGAATAGGCGCTTTTGATCCTTGTGCTTCTTCGACTACCTTTATAATTCGAGCTAAGGCGGTATCCTTTCCTACCTTTGTTGCCTTAACCTTCAGAAACCCGTTTTTGTTTATGGTTGAGCCTATTACTGAATCTCCTACTGTTTTATCAACAGGAATACTTTCACCTGTAATCATTGACTCATCTAGGGCAGATCTCCCTTCAAATATTTCTCCGTCTACAGGTACCTTTTCACCTGGTTTAACAAAAACGATATCTCCAGCTATTACCTCTTCGATAGGTAAATTCAATTCTTGACCGTCTCTTAAAACAGTGGCTGTTTTGGCTTGCAACCCCATAAGTTTTTTAATGGCTTCCGATGAACGCCCCTTTGCTTTTGCTTCAAATAACTTACCTAATATTATGAGAGTAATTAATACGGCACTTGTTTCAAAATATAATTCAACCATGTGTGCATCGGACCCTATTGACAGAATGCTTAAGTAAACACTATAGAAATAAGCTGCAGAGGTTCCAAGTGCAATTAAAACATCCATGTTCGCACTTTTATTCCTTAATGCTTTAAAGGCGCCTACGTAAAATTGATAGCCTACGTAAAATTGAACAGGAGTCGCAAGTGCGAGTTGCACCCATGGATTCATGAACATCTCTGGTAGCCAAATGAAAGATGTAAATTCAAAATGACTGACCATCGCCCAAAGTAAAGGGATGGATAAAATAGAAGAAAATATGAATTTTCCTGTTTGTTTCTCAATTCCCTTCTGTCTATGATCAACCTTTTCGCCTGTAGTTTCTTGCTTTTGTTCTAAACGATAACCCAATTTCTTAATGGCATCTTTCATATCAACGATAGAAACTTCATCCGGATTGTATTCTACAAGGGCTGATTCTAATGCGAAGTTTACAGTTGCATTTTGCACTCCATCTAACTTGTTTAAACGCTTTTCAATCCTGTTAGCACATGCTGCGCATGTCATACCAGATATATCAAATTCAGCTTTTTCACTAACCACTTTATACCCTAAGGATTCAACTTCATCTTTAAGTTGGTTAACACTTGATTTGGATGGATCAAAAATTACTTTTGATTTTTCTAACGCAAAATTTACGCTTGCATCCTCTACTCCATCTATTTTTTTGAGACCTTTTTCTATTCTCACTGCACAGGCAGCACACGTCATGCCAGCTATTTGAAGTGTTGTTTCTTTTTTATCGCTCATAACCTTACACTCCTATCACCACATACTACAGTGGGGTATATTTTTTAGTGAAGAAAACGTGCAGGGGGCAAGACAGCACGTTTTTTCAATTCCTTAGTGACAACTTTGATCTTCAGGAAATTTACTCAGCTCTACATCATAACCTTGGTCCTCTATAATGTCAGTAATTCCCTTTAAAGAAACTACTTTCGAATCAAAGGATACATCTACTTTTTCTTCATTTAAGTGAACCTTAACAAAATGAACTCCCTTCATTTTTCCTACATTCCCTTCAATTGAATTAATACAATGCCCACATGACATTCCTTTCACTGCTAATATTACATTCTCCATTCTTTTGTTCTCCTTAATTTATGTTAGATAATTTATTTCAATTATATAAACCATACCATGGTATAGTATATGAATATCGGAAAGAAATTGTGCTTTAATCAGCACGTTCTTTAGTCATGTTATTGTACGTCATAACCCTGGTCGTCAATTGTTTCCTTAATAGAATCAAGGGTTACTTCATTTGGATTGAATTCTACTTCCACAGTTCCTGAATCCAAGTTTACTTTCACAGAATTAACTCCAGATATTTTCCCTACACTACCTTCAATCGCTTTAATGCAATGTCCACAAGACATGCCCTTTACATTTAAAGTGTTTTTTTCCATACTAACTCAATCTCCTTCTATTTTTTCATTAATTTTTGAAATGTTACCAGTACCTCATCTAAAACCTCTGTATCTCCCTCTTGAATTCTTTCAAGAACACAGCTTTTCAAATGACCCTCAAAATTCGGGCAACACTATTTAAAGCGGACTGGGTCGCAGCTATTTGTGTAATTACATCGTCACAGTACGTATCTTTTTCAATTAACCCTTTTATTCCTCGGATTTGTCCTTCGAATCGATTTCACCAATATTATCAAGACTATCTGAATTCATTGACAATTTCCCTCAACTTCTTTATCGAAATAGTACTATACCCCCCTATAGTATGTAAAGCCCTTTTTATTTATACTTAAAAAATAGTTAGTGGACAAAGTATTTTTATTACTCTTGGATGGATAAGTTGAAGGACTAGATCCATCCAGCTTTTTTGCTGCCATATATCGTCCGTAAAGATCTTTGTTCATCCACTTCTACAAGATCCTAAAGTGCATGTCATCGTATACGAAGTATTCTGAAAAAAAAGAGTTGACATGAAACTTGTACATATCTTAAAGTATAGCTTATACAACAAAGAGTTTCCTTTAGGAAACTTTTTAGAAGGGGGTCAAGTAATGTCTGATGAGAAAAAGGTTTCCCGCAGAAATGTTTTAAAGATGGGGACTGCAGGTGCGTTTGGAATAGCTGGATCTTATTACTTAAATAAAATGACACAAATTCCAACTGTGGCTCAGGCATCCAATGATTCGTCTCATAAGAAGAGCAATCATTCCAATCATGCAAATATGAATGATAAAACAATAACAACTGGTTATAAAATGGCTGAACGGCTCCTTACTGAGTTTGACTATGGAAAAGTTACCAAGTTGCCAGACGGCCAAACACTCCGGGAATATGAAGTAGTGGCAATTGATAAGGAAATCGAAATTGCCAAAGGAATTAAATTCCCAGGCTGGACTTATAACGGAACTATTCCAGGACCAACCTTTCGTTGTACGGAAGGTGATCTTTTGCGGTTTCACTTTATTAATGAGGGCAGCCATCCCCACTCTATCCATTTTCACGGAATCCATCCCCCTGAGATGGACGGTTTAACTTCCATTTATCCTGGACAAAATTTCACTTACGAATTTGAAGCGAAACCATACGGTTTGCAAATATATCATTGCCATGTACTCCCCCTAGCTCGCCATATCCATAAAGGGTTATATGGAAATTTTATTATTGATCCAAAGAAGCCAAGAGAGCCAGCATTAGAGTTAAACATGGTTATGAATGGGTTTGACCTGGATTTAGATGGCGAAAACGAGTTTTATACAGTGAATGGATATGCCTTCGCATTTATGAATCACCCTATTAAAATCAAAAAAGATCAACTTGTACGTATCTATCTAAGTAATTTAACGGAATTCGACTTAATAAATTCGTTTCACTTACATGCAAATTACTTTACGTACTATCCAACAGGCAGAAACGATAATCCATCCCAGTTCACAGATACCATCATGCAATGTCAGGGAGAACGTGGAATTGTAGAAGTTCGTTTTCCATTCAAGGGAATATATATGTTTCATGCCCATGTAAGCGAATTCGCTGAGTTAGGCTGGATGGGATTCTTTGAGGTCGAGTAAAGAAGGGTGGGGAATTATATGAAGGGGAAATGGCTAATTACTGGTTTAATACCGTTAATTTTACTTATAGGGGTTCTTGGATGGGTACTAATGAATGGAGCAGGTGTAGAAAAAGATCCTGCAGCACCGATTGAAGTCCTGAACATTGAACGCATCAAGATAACCGAAACCGGGTTTGAATTATCTGTAAGTAATACAGGACCAAAACCATTAACGATTTCTCAAGTTATGGTCAATGATTCGGTGTGGAATTTCAGTGTCTCTCCTCAAGCAAAACTTGATCGATTTGAAGAAGGAAAGGTGACCATCGCATACCCATGGGTGGAAGGTGATCCACATGCCATTAAACTAATCACAGAGAATGGGATTATCACGGAAGGTGAAGTTGCAGCTGCCACACTCTCCCCAGAAACCACCTGGAGCAACTTTTTAAACTACGGCATAATAGGATTTTACGTTGGAATTGTCCCGATCACATTGGGGTTGTTGTGGTATCCATTTATGAAACGTTTCTCACGTAAGTGGATTAATGCGATCCTTGCCCTTACGGTAGGGCTGCTTTTATTTTTATTTGTTGGGACTCTAGCCGATGGCTTTGAAATTGGTGCAGAAGCTCCTTCTGTCTTTCAGGGCAATATGGTTGTGATTATTGGAGCTTCCTTAACCTTCTTATTATTGATTGGCTTTGATCAGTATCAACAAAGAAAACAAGAAAAGAAAGGATATTCTCCCTTAGGTCTTGCTTTGTTGATGGCTACCGGAATAGGGCTTCATAACTTTGGGGAAGGTTTGGCTATTGGTTCTTCCTTTTCCCTAGGTGAAGCAGCTCTGGGAACCTTTTTAATCATCGGATTTACCCTTCACAACATTACGGAAGGTATTGGAATCGCTGCTCCTTTATTAAAGACCACACCTCGATTCAGGGACTTTCTACTACTGGGAGTTATTGCAGGTGCACCCGCCATTGCAGGTACATGGGTTGGCGGATTTATCTTCTCTCCAATTTGGGGAGCTTTGTTCCTGGGTATTGGTGCAGGGGCCATTCTTCAAGTAATTTATGTAATAACGAAAATGCTCATTGAAGATCATAGAACACATAACGAAGCATCTGTTTCATGGTTAAACCTTTCTGGATTCTCAATTGGACTATTGATCATGTACTTTACTGCATTTTTTGTGAAATTTTAAGGGATTGAAGTTGTAGTATAGCACCTGAATGGCATTTGGCATCATCATCCTAGTGACACGTTGCCACTTCCATGGATTACGAACGTTAAAACTTCAATATTAGGAGCTGATTCCATATGTTTTCAAATATCGGAATTCCTGGATTAATTTTAGTACTTATCATTGCCTTGATCATTTTTGGTCCTAAAAAATTACCGGAAATCGGCCGGGCTTTTGGACGTACTTTAACTGAATTCAAAAGTGCAACCAATGGGTTAGTAACGGAAGAAGATGAAGAGGAAGGGAAAAATCCTGAGTTAACGACTGTTGAAAAGAAGCAGGATGAATCAACCGTTTCATAAGTAATGGGTAGACGAGGTAACTCGTCTATTTATTTTTCACTTTAAAAGGATATATCCCGTCATGAAAAACAAAGAGATAAATCTCATTGAACATTCGGAGGAACTTGGTCAATGTTGCTTTGTTGCATAGCCTGGGTGGGGTTTATACTAACAGCCTAATTCATCATAGGACTTCTCAATATCGTAACCTATTGGTAGAACAATAATAATAAATAAAAGCCAGTCTCTAAAAAAAACTGGCAACTTTCTCTATTACATTCTTTTTGCTCCTAAATATCTTTTTTTCCAATAACTATTATCCATGGAGGAAATGCTTACACCATTTGATGATGAGCTGTGTATGAATTGATTACCTCCGATATAAATACCTGCATGTGAGGCGCCAGGTTTATAGGTTTCATAAAAGACCAAATCTCCAACTTGTGGTTTGGAAACCTTTGTCCCCTTTTTATAAATTTCAGATACCGTTCTTGGTAAAGTGACATCTGCACCTTTTTCGAAAACGTATTTTAGGAATCCGCTGCAATCAAAACCTTTAGGAGTGGTTCCACCCCATACATACCGTACATTCAAATGTTTTTTTGCTTCACTCACTATCGCTGTAGATTTATTGCTTGTTTTATTCCTATTAGCTACGTTGGTTGTCTGCTTTTTCACACCCAGAGCTTTATATGTATTCGGACCAACAATACCGTCGGCTTTTAAGCCTTTAGTTTTTTGGAATTTTACAACTGCACTTTTAGTAACGGTCCCAAAATATGTAGTGGTATTCTTACTCTTAAAATACTCTTTTTTCTTTAGAACCTCTTGTAATTGTTTTACTTCGGTATGAGTCATTCCACTTTTTAAGGTCCGATCTCCCAATGCGGCATTACTGACCAATGGATTTGATAGTAACAATCCCGTCACTACAACCGATGCTATGATTTTCTTCATTTTCTATTTTTCCCCCGATTAGATCTTTTTTATTATTTTATCACCATTAAATGACATGCACATTTACCTAAATTTACATTATCATTACAAAATTATGCAGAAAGAGTGCAGAAATGACAAAATACCCATAATACCCCAACTATCTTCTGGAAATTGATATGACTATAGTTCATCATATAATTAATTAAATTTTTTTATGTGCAACCCTATTAATTTCTACATATTTTGTTTTTATGTTTCTTGCAGTTCCTTAAAGTTTTTCAAGGAAGCTCAAAATAACAATAGGTAGATTCATGTACAGTTTGTCGGATGTGTTTATATTGGACACCATTAATATTTTAAAGTCGTCGCACATGAACTAGCATAATCAATAGCGATTTTCTTTTCGCTTATAAAACCTCAGTAAAAAGAGCTTATCCCTAGAGGGATAAGCTCACAGTTTGTAGACAAAAGGGGTTCGGAATTAAAAAATTCTGAACCCCTTTTGAAATTCCCTTTGAATTTTCGCCTAAAGTTAAGAGATTGGGGCTCTACGAGCCCACTATGTTAGGCCATTTTTGGACCTCGCCATGTCCAATTGGCCATCTTCTTTAAATTAATGGCAGCGAAAGTAAGCATCGCCTGCATCGACAATTTTTTAAGTCCCCTTAAAGTAGTCCAACGCATACCATGCTTTTCTTTTGCATCTGCGAATGCACGCTCAATCGTTTCTTTACGTTTTGCATATATAGGTTTTACATCTTGATGATGACGCAGATGATCTGCTTCTTCCACATGTGTTTGCCAGATATGCCGTGTCACCACTTTTTGACAGTCTTTGCTTTCTGTACACCGAGATAAAAATGAGCATGTTCTACAAATTTGTTTTGGCGATTTGTACTCGCGATAGCCCTCTTTATTTGTTGTTGAGTACTTTAAAGTTTCGCCCGAAGGGCAAAGGTAACAATCAAAATGTTCATCGTATACATAGTCCTGTTTGCGGAAAAATCCTTCTTTGGTGCGAGGACTTGTATAAGCTAAAGCCGGTATGATTTCTTTGTTAAATAGGTAGCTTGTAATCGCTGGTGTTTTATAAGCTGCATCTGCGGTAACGGCTTCCGGTTTTCCAACTTTCTCAATCACTTGTTCAACTAGTGGCTCTAAGATCTGACTGTCATGTGTATTTCCAGGTGTTACAATCGTTCCCAATACAAAACCGTTGCGGTCTGCGGCCGCGTGGAATGAATAGGCAAACTGTTTTGTTCGTTCATCTTTCACATAGTAGCCACTCTCAGAATCCGTTGTACTTTCTTTAATCTCTTTGGTCTCTTCTTTATCAAATTTATCTGGTGGAAAAGGCTTTTTTCCATGGTTTTCACGATCTTGATTGATTTCTTCTTGAAGACGTCCTTGATACGCTCGTGTTTCTTTACGAACGATTTTCTTTTCAAATTTCCGTTTATTCGCACTGGCTTTCACATGTGTGGAATCCACGAAAACGTGTTCACCACTTATTAACTTTTTATTAGCAGCTGTCATTAAAATGCGATAGAAAATCTGTTCAAACAGGTCTGTATCTTTAAAGCGTCGCTCATAATTTTTCCCGAACGTAGAGAAATGAGGTACTTTATCATGGAAACCATAGCCTAAGAACCAACGGTAAGCCATATTGGTTTCAACTTCTTCAATCGTTTTACGCATGGAACGAATACCGAAGGTATATTGAATGAAAGTCAGTTTAACTAAAATAACTGGATCAATACTTGGGCGTCCTACCTCTGAATACATATCTTTCACCAAGTCATAAATGAAAGTGAAGTCAATGGCAGCCTCCATTTTACGAACCAAATGGTTTGGCACCAGTTGATCTAAAGTATTCATTTCAAGTTGATCTCGCTGAATAGAATCATGTTTAGAAAGCATCCTCATCACCTCAAGTTTTAATACTTCTATTTTAAAACAAAAATGACTCCAGGCAAAAGTGTTCTATCTAAAAGGTAAGACAAAGTTGATTGGAACGGAAGGTACGAGACTCCTGGGGAAAAGCGCGTCTAGGGGAGACCCCGCAGGCGAAAGCCGAGGAGGCTCCCCGACCGCCCGTGGAAAGCGAGTGCCTGGAGTGGAAATCAACGTCCAAATTGTACAAGCCATAAAAATAGACAAACTCGATTTTCATCGAATTTGTCTACAGTCTGAGAGCTTATCCCTAGAGGGATAAGCTCAGATTGTTTTTGTCTATCTTAGTTTATTTTTTAATATGATGTTTGAGTATGTGTAGTCATTTATCAAAACTAGTACTGGAAACTCTTGACCAATCTATTGATGGTCCACCAAAAGTAAGACTATATGAAAATGAGCTACTCAGTGTTTTCTTGGCGTGTGAATAATGGGATTACAGAAGAAGAAACCCCCAGGGTGTCTGCCCAGCAACTCCCTAATTGAAGTAAAGCACCCTCTAGCTGATGAAGGAACTAAACTGCATAATTTATTTAAGTAACTTTATTAAAGTAAATTTGGTGGAAATACACAGCTTAATCTTTATTGTGAAAGTGGCAGATGGGTGCAAAAATATTTTGCTATCTCAACACGAAAAATTATTCATGCAAAAAAATTTGGCAGTCTAAAGTCGCTAATACTCTTTTAATTCTGCGAGTTACAAGTTGGCGCGATACTTGCATTGTAGATTAATATAGATTTTTAAAAACTTAGGAGGTACACAAAATATGTCCTTAACCCTAAATTATTGAACCATTTATAGACTAAGTCATCATGCGTATAGCAGCTTATTGTTTGGAAGAAGAAAGACCGCTGAAACTTCTTGTTTTCGATGTTTATAAAATCATCTAATGGAAAAACATATTTAAAAAACTTTTTATTGGAGGCCTTTTATGTGGGTAATCACTGTTCATTCAAAGAACAACATTAAAATATATGAGTTTGACTCTGAAAAAGAAGCTACAGATGCTTTCAGGAGTATGCAGGGTTGTAAAATCCTAACAGAAGTAATTTATTTTAATGATTTTGATTTAGTTAAATCATAAAAATTCAGAATTTTTAGCTAATTATAACTTTTTACATTCCTTTTTTAAACTAGTCAGGATTATAAAAAGAAAGATAGATGTACTAGAACCTTGTTCAAAATCGATCGATATGAACGGGACAGTTTCACTATTTTAGGAATAGATATAAAGAGGTTTATAAATTAAAGGGAGATATTTAAATGGAAACTAAATACTGTAAAGAATCAAGAGTTATAAGAACAAGTCGCATTTTCCCAAATGATGTAAATAATCACAATACTTTGTTCGGTGGTCGTTTGATGAGTCACTTGGATCAGGTATCCTCAACTTCTGCAGCGCGTCATAGCCGTAGGGAATGTGTAACTGCCTCAACAGATTCAGTTGATTTTTTACATCCAGTTCGAACATCAGATTCAGTCTCCTTTGAATCTTATGTAACATGGACAGGTACTTCTTCAATGGAAGTCTTTGTGAAAATTATTGCAGAAGACTTAAAAAGCGGTAATCGTAAAATCGCAGCAACTGCACTTTTAACTTTCGTAGCACTTGATCAACATAACCGGCCAACACGTGTTCCACTAGTCATTCCAGAAACAGAAGAAGAGCGAAAATTACATGAAACCGCACCTGATAGAGCAAGAATTCGTAAGGAAAGGAAACAAAAAAGTAAGGAATTGGCTGCATTTTTAACTACAAATTATCCCTGGGAACAATATAGTTCATGCTAAGCTTTATGGATAAGTAGTTATAAATTAGATAAGAACCAATAAGTTAATTTCGTAAGTGGAATGGAAGTCCTAGTGAATTTTACAATCAGAATGGAGCGGGACGATATTGTGTCACTGTCAGTCTTTTAGATTAGTGAAATTTCCGCTGATGTTCTTAACGGATAAGCGTATCTACGAAAAATAAAATGATAAATTCTTGCCTTTACTCCCATGGAGCAAAGGCTTTTTTTGACGAGTTTCTTCTACAAGATATAGGGAAACAAATTGTTAATTTTGGGACGGTAATTTTAGTATCCCCCAAAAAACATCTTTTTTTGAGGGACAGTTTGAAAGTCACATATGCTTACTTTTTTTTGCGTTCCTGGGCTTTTAATGCTAATTTTCCAAGTCCATTATTCGCAAATTCTACATCCGTTTTAGGTAAAGCATCATTATTCTTCAATTGCTTATTTTTATTTTTAGACATTTTTCCACCACCCCTTTAGTTTGATTTAATTATATGACTTGGATGCCTATAATAATAAATACACTATTTAAAGATCCTGTGTAATTTTTATCTTTTTTCGTTATCGGCAACCAGTATTTTTAGTTTGCGTTCTTTTTTGCAGGCTATGCTATTTGAGATTCTTCTTCAACCTCATGATTTTAACTTACCAATAATTCTAATATCTGATTTTTGAATAACTAATTGTCAATGGTTTTTAAGTTAGTCGCATTAGGAGGATTGGGTACACACATAGCAGTAGCAAAACTTGTCTTCAAGAACTATATCATCCCATAATGCAATACCCATTGCCACTGCATCAGGCCAATCAACAAAGTGTCCTCCACTTGCCTGTAGGTTGCATTCTAGAAGAGAAGGATTACATTGAACGGCAAACACCGTCTTATATGTCCCGAAATTATCCAGATCTATTGTTACAACCTATAAGAATTTCGTTTGAGTGTTCTGGGTTGACAGTTTCGTTCATATCAGTTGAATAAAATCGAGTAGGAGGAGGCGCCTAGCCTCCGACCTCTCACACCACCGTACGTACCGTTCGGTATACGGCGGTTCAGTTTAAGTCTGACGTAGTTTTGTATATCGTTCATATAGATTTACTAACCCATGATGGAGCCAATAAACATTATTAAGGGTTTTGTCAAGAATAGGACTATGCGCTATGCGCCAATAACCCTTTCTGCTATTTCCCCATTCATATGCTTTTCCAAATGGGACGCCTAATCCTATGAGTTACCTCACCCTCGTTCTTGGCAATTTCCATTGCTTCCATAGGCACATTTTAAGTCTTCTTCGAATCCATAAAGCTAAATTCTTCAATACGTTCGGAGTATCAATGAGGGCGAAATCCATAGCTATTCTCCGAAAAGGTTGAGTCATATATCTTGGTAATATTCAGGCAATGGCTTGTTGAATGGAACGGTCTAGAACGGTTGGAATACCCAATAGCCGAACTCCGCCGTTTGGTTTCGGGATTTCGATACGACGGACGGGCTGCGGTTGATAGGTACCCTGTAAAAGGGCAGTTTTCATGTTGTACCATTCGGTTACGAGGTGCGGTCTCAGGTTTTGAACCGGCATTCCATCTACACCATGGCTTCCCTTATTTCTTTCTACACGCTTCAATGCCTGTATTAAGTTTTCCCTCTCTAGTATCTGTTCCATTAACATCGTTGATATCCTTTCCTTTCTACGTGGATAAATGGTCTATTTGTACCTTTATCTGCTCCGCCCTTTTGAAGTTCCCCGTGTATTCACCACTTCTTCCTTCAAATAAGTTCCGTTAGGAATTGTTTGTTTCTTCGCAGATAACGAACGCCTAGTATTCATCCTCCTTAATCTGTTCGGTCCTTCCTTATCTTCTCGAGTAGACAAGTACTATGACCTCTGCTGACTTCTGATGATTCAGCTGTCCATCACTGGACAGGTTACCGAGTGTACTTGGCTGTCATCAGACCTCCCTGGGTAAGAGTGTGATCTTTCCCTCCATCTATCTGCTTCATTTACTCTGTACCTCCTTCGGCAGTAAGGACTTTGTTTTGTTTCGCAAACTCATCCAATGATACCTAGCCTTATATGAAGTTCGTGTTCCTCAGACCGGAGGTTTGCCGCTTGCTTCCTTCAGATTCCACGTCACCGTGGACACCCTTGCATTAAGCTAACCACTACTACTGCCTTCATGGTTCGGGACTTTCACCCTATAGATTGTACCCATGCCGGGCGCACGAAAAAGCTGCCTTAAAGACAGCTCCGATCTTCAGCTAACGCACCTGATATTTCAACAAAGTCTAAATAATAAGTTACTAAAGACAAGAATTATTTTTTAAATAAATAATACGTATTTCCCTTATACTTGCGCATATTAAAAACAATGACATTGAAAGGGAGATGGATACGTATTGTCTAAACAAGGGATGCAAAACAAGGATCAAACGAGAAAGCAAATCGAGAAACAGGATAAAAGAAATGATGTTGAACTAGGTAATGAATTTCAAATTGGAAACACAAGTTCACAGAGCCCCAAAAAAAGTGGACGTCAAGTAAATAAAAAATAACTACGATTTTTGAGGGCACTGAAAAAGTCCCTTCCGGGCCAATAGAGGTAGATTTCTCAGTTTATTCTGAGGAACTCTACCTTTTTTGTTTTATAATCAAGGTAATAAATTTATGTGGGTGAGTACGATGATACAAACGTCTATGGTTTTTAGTCCGTATATGGCCATTTATGATGTAGTGGTTCCAAAGGATAACATGTTACGCAAGATCAATGAACTTATTGACTTTTCTTTTTTGTTGGAAGAATTGAGGGACAACTCAGGAAAGTACAGAACAGGCTACATTCCAGGAGAGTGAATATTTTAAAGAAAAATCAAAAGAACGTTATAAAATTGAAGCGAAAAACAGTGAATTTGAAACACAGGCACGGGTATGATGTTGCAAAATCCTCGGGTCTACTTGGCATGGAATTACAAGGATCCATGGCTATTTTCACCGTTAATTTGAAAAGAATATTGAAATTAATGGCCTAAAAAAGTGACACACAGAAGCAAAAAAAGACGATTTCCATTCAAGTATCGAATGAGAATCGTCTTTTTTTAGTTTGGTTTACCGTACTAGTTAGAAAAACGTGAGTTTTTCAGCAGCCTCCGATTTTTCGGGGTTATTTTTTCTATTTTGTAAAAACACCATTTATTCTGAAACTAAGCTGCCCTTTTAGTTCCATAAGATAAAGGTTGCACTTAAACTCACTTCACACTCCTCTCTCTCCAAATTTAATCAATGTAATACTTCCCAGGAATATTGAAGTAAGAGCAAGATTTCTTCAAAATGTCATTTAGTCTAACATATTGTAGATTATAATAATCAAATATTTTGTTAACACGCAAAATATTAAATCTATTTGAAAATATGGTTCTGTTGCATAGCGATTCTACAAGAAAGCTAACATACTATATTTCTATGGGTTTTTTTCAACATAACAAAAAACATGTAAGATAATCTAACACATATTTATTGTATTTATTGTAAGTAATATCTAGATATGATAGTATTTTCATATGTCGTACATAATTAAATAAAGAAGGAGCTAACTAGACATGAACATTAAAAAATATCTAGGAATCACGTTTCTATTAGTTACACTATTATTTTCTGGATCTATCACTGCTATCCATAGCTCAGCAAATAGTAATCCAAAAGAAGAGAAAGTAGAAGCAACTTCAACAAATCCCAAGTTAAACAATGTTAAAATTATAGCTACTGGTGGAACGATTGCAGGTTCTGCTACATCCAATACTGACACAACTGGTTATAAAGCAGGGGCACTTGGTGTTGAAACACTAATTAAAGCTGTTCCTGAATTAAAACAAGTAGCAAATGTGAGTGGTGAACAAATCGCCAATATTGGCAGTAACAATATGGATAATAAAACCTTATTAAAGTTGGCGAAACGAATTAATGAGTTATTAAAATCTAAAGACGTTGATGGAATTGTCGTAACGCATGGAACAGATACCTTAGAAGAAACTGCTTACTTTCTGAATCTGGTCGTAAAAAGCAACAAACCTGTCGTGATTGTTGGATCAATGAGACCGGCTACAGCTATAAGTGCAGATGGACCTTTAAACTTATATAATGCTGTAAAAATTGCTGCTAGTAAAGAAGCTAAGAACAAAGGTGTTTTAATCTCATTAAATGACCGGATAGGTTCTGCACGTTACATAACTAAAACCAATACAACCATGACAGATACATTCCAATCTGAGGAACAAGGCTATTTAGGAGCAATCGCAGGTAATAAAATATTTTTCTACAATGAACCCACTCGTAAACATACAAACAAATCGGTGTTTGATGTATCGAAACTAGATAAACTTCCTCAAGTGGACATTATTTATAGCTATCAAAATGATAGTAGATATTTTTACGATGCATCTGTGAAAGCAGGAGCTAAAGGGATCATAATAGCAGGTGAAGGAAACGGTTTAACTTCTGATACTGCTTTTGAGGGTGCTAAAGACGCTGTCAAAAAAGGCGTGATTATTACTCGCTCTAGCCGTGTAGGAAATGGTATTGTTACGAGAGAAAAGATTGACGATGAAAATAATTTTGTTACAGCGGACTCACTTAATCCTCAAAAAGCACGCATTTTGACGATGCTTGCATTAACAAAAACAGATGATCCAAAAGAAATTCAGCAATTTTTTAACGAATATTAATATTTAAAATTAGAATTCCTTGATTAACTAATAGTGAATGAAATTTTAAGCATACGATGGTATAAATCACCAACGTATGCTTTTATTTATTTTTAACCATCCCTTGGTTGAATTATTAATTTATATTTATGTTTTAAGTTATTAGAAATCGCATTTTTATAGTGTATCTCACTCTACCTATCTAGGGAAAAAAATAGCCTTCCTCACCAAACCTTTCAAAGGTACTACGCCAGCGCTGTAGACAACGCTTGGGTTGATTCTTGCCAATTATTTCGAGATTAAATCCCTGGTCAATGAAAATTTGAGAGGGGGTTTTCCCCTTTTTATATTCTTTAACTGCTTTTGTCTTAAATTCCGGACTATAGGAAATAGATCGCTCGGAAACACTAATGATATTTGGATTCTTTTCAAGTTCTTTAATCTGATATTCAGTATATATATTCTTACTCATAGAAACCCTCCGTCCATACTCATTACATCTATTGAAACATAAAAAAACCCGGATAAGGGGGCTGTTGACAAAATGGGGAAGAGCTTTTGCTCCTTCCCCATTTTGATTTTTATCGTTAATTGCTTGTTTATTGATTATTCTTCTTCATTTTTTTGTAGCTAGTTCATTACTTTTACCATTCGTTTTAAGTTTAAGGCCAACGTTGAAAAGAGGCATTGTTCATGGATTTTTTGAATGCCCCTCTTATATGTCTTATATAAATTGTGCTTTATTTTCATGGTGCCAAATGAGCCTTCACACCAGACTCTTCTTAGTTTTTGAACCAGTTTGTAATCACTTGTTTTTGTCCTTTTCATGTTTTCTTCTAATAGTTCATGGGCGATGGGGCGTGATATGGTTCTTTTAGTCGCTGTTTTCCCGAAGCATTCCACTCTGAAAGGACAGACTTTACAGTCTTGGGTTTTTGCCGAATAGGTCTTGTAATTTGTTTCGCCCTTTCTCATTAAATGTGTAAAGGCTAGTTCCTTCTTATTTTGACATGGGTATATATCGTTTTCGCTATTATAAGTGAACTCCCGATGCGAGGTTGTCTTAAACGCCGAATCATACTGAGTGGGACTGATATACCCCGTTATGCCTAATTTTTTTAATCCATGGTGAATAGGCGTTGTATCGTATCCACGATCCGCCCCTACATTCTTAATATTTAAATGAAACTTCTCTTTTATCACTTTCAAGCGTTCTACGTAAGGTTCGCAGTCATTTACATTTCCTGCACTCGGATGAATATCTATTATGATTCCGTTTTGGGTATCAATGCTGGTATGAGCCAAATAGTGGGGACCTGATGGTTTCCCGGGTCGATTTAATAACCCTGAATCAGGATCGGTTTTAGAGACGGACACTATTTTTGTAGTAGACTCTTTCGGTTTTCTCCCAGCCTTTTTTCGGCCAACGTTTTCTCTTTTCTCCTGCAGTTCTTTTTCAAGCTTCTTTGCCTCTTCTTCAAGAGTATTTAAATACTGGGAAGGAGTCTTCTCAACCTCAACCTTTTTCACCTGATCCTTAGAAGCACTGGCTTTTATATGGGTAGAATCTGTCACAATGGTCTCCCCTGTGACCAATCCTTTTTCAATGCATAGTGAAACAATGTGATCGAAGATTTCTTGGAATACGGCACTGTCTTTGAACCGTCTTCGACGATTTTGACTAAAAATAGAGTGGTCGGGAATTCGATCAGTTAGATCAAGTCCTAAAAACCATCTATAAGCAAGATTTAAATGAACCTCCTGTTCAAGTTCGCGTTCTGAGTCAATATTAAAAAGATAGCCGATAAGCAACATCTTGAAAAGGAGGACGGGATCCAAAGACTTCCGGCCCAGTTTCGAATAAAAACTTTCCATTTTAACGTATATAAAAGAGAAGTCAATTCTCTCCAATATTAAGCGGAGAATATGATTAGTAGGAACAAAATCGTTCAAATCAATAAACTCCATTTTGCTTTGGTACTCATCATTGCGTCCCATCATAGAAATCCCTCCAATAAAAAACCTGCATAGAATAAATTCTATACAGGTTTCAGAAATTCCTTTTAGATTGTCAACAGCCCCATAAGGGACACTTTTTTATGTGTGTCCGTTATCCGGGGTATAGTTCAACTTTGGGTATGCTTTTCTTTACCAGTTATCCGTTTTATCTAATAATTGATCAATGTCAAATGTATCGAGATGGATTGGAATTGATTCTTCGGCAAGTTCTTCAGTAGCTAAAAGCAATTGGTCAATATCTATTATAGTCAAAAACAATTCGCCTCCCTTTTAATCACTTTTACCCTCTTAACATTACTTCTAATAGTTAATTCTTTTGAGGGTATCATTACTGCATTTGAATTTAAGGCGCATTTCACAGGAACTGACAACGACCTTTGTCTCCACAAGCTCTCCAAGCTAGCCAAGAAAGTAGGAGTACTTCACCACAGTTATGTAGCTGCCAATCTTTAACGTGAGTCTTCATAAGTCTGAAGGATTTCAATGGATGTACTTATATCGTGCAGTCTATTCAGGAGGAAGTACCATTGATTTTCACTAAGACTATACAGCGGGCTCATTCGGGATTTTCACCCGAAGCGTGAAAATCCTTCCTCTCACTGGCTGCTTATTCAATAGCAAAAGGGAAATAGGTGGTTAGGCACAAACTCTAAGTCTCATCCAGCCGACACAGCGACAGTTACTCATTAAATCCGATATAAAATTGATTTTTGTGCCACATTTCTAATAATTTCCATTATACCGGAAATGAATCTGTATAATTTTACAATTGTATAACAATTTAGTTTAGTATTTAAATCGGCTTTATTGAAATTTTTCAGTTAAGTGTCCCAAAATACCCTTTTGAGACTTTTTATTTTTGTGAGAATGCTAATAAAATGGAAGGTGCAATTGGATTTATTATTTTTATTGATCCTTAAAGAAGCTAACACACCCGTTAGTTTCAATTAGAAAAGCGAACCTTATTAAAGAATCGCGCCCTACTGCCTACTGTGGAACAAGAACCGGTTGACATAAAGCTAATTTTAGGAAGTTTCAACTATATTCTTTTTCGATTTTTATTGGTATAATATGGATGATTTTGTTGATGAGAGGGGAGAAAAAGATGAATCAACTTGTATTTAAGCAATTTGAGATGACAAGAGAATACTTCATCAAGAATGTAGAGTCCGTTTCTAAGGAACAAACTGATGTGCAGCCAGATGGTTTTAATAACACAATTCATTGGCATACAGGTCACGTTTTGACAATTACCGAACAAACTATGTTTGGTTTCCCGAATGTAACAACTCACCTTCCCACAAATTATATAGAATTGTTTGGGAATGGCACAAAACCAGCTGATTGGACAGGGAATATACCTGCTATGGATCAGCTTATCGTACAGTTGAAAGGTCAATTAACTCGTTTAAAGCAAATTTCAACTGAACAGCTAGATCAAGATTTAGATACTCCATTCCTAGGTTGTAAGACTGTTGGAGAACTTGCAGGTTTAACATTAATGCATGAAGCGACTCATATGGGGCAAATTCAGGCAATGAAGCGTATGATTGAACATGTAAGTGTTAAAAACTGAATTTAACAAAGTGTTATATTAAGATGAAAAAATCAGTCTAATAAAACTGGTTTTTTCTTTTGTTATATTTTATACATCATTAGTCTATATAACACTCTCTATTTTCATTTACTCCACTAACTATTCCTTCTTGAACACCCTTAATCTACCCATTTTTATTGCTATTCTCCCCGTTAGTGCCATAAGAAAAAGGCTGACTCAGCAATCTTATTGAAGTAAAGCACCCCTAATAAACATACACTAGATTTCTACATAAAAATTACCAGTTATTTATTAGAAACTATAGAACATTATAAAAGGGTATGATTTAACTACTTTAAGGAGGGTTTCTACCATGACAAAAAACACTCAACAGCAAAATCAAATAGACACTAAACTACCTGGATTTACTGATACTGAATTAGGACAAGAGCTTGCAAATATTCATCAAGAAGTTTCTCAATTAATTCAAACCGTATCTCAATTTCAAAATTCTCCACAAGGTGCCCAAGCAAATCAAGCTTCAAACTTATTAAAACAACAAATGAAGAAAGCAGATCAACAAAGTCAACAAGAAGAAACTCCAAACGAAAAACACAATATAAGAGATTATGATAGAGCATGGGAAGATGACCGTCTTTAAAAGAGGGCTTATTGACTCAAGTCCTTCATTTCCTTTCACTACCCTGTTTGTTGCATAAGAAAAGGAGCTGCCGTTCGGCTCCTGGAAATGAAGGAAGCAAATGTTGGCCATCCATGAAGCGCAAAAATCAGCACTTCACCACAAAGAATGAAAATGGTAGAAAATCGTCCGTACTAATTCTTTGGAAGGGTGAGGAAGGTCGATGAACTATGGAGCCTTTAGAACCTATCCGTTAGTCTGACTCCAACGGCTCGGTGCTTTACAGGCTGCCGCTCCCTTGACGCTAAACAATACAACCAGGCTCGAACCTTTTTTAGTGGATCTTACTAACTATCCCATTAGCGAGCCTGTTTTGACCCTGATGTATTCCCGAATGTACAAAAGTTCCCTGGTCATCCTCTGAGGTTCTTGTTTACTTAAAGATATCCATTCCAACTTTAAATAATGAGTTTAACCCATTAGCCACTGAATGAACCGTATTCGCATTATCCAATAGTGACTGTTTATTCTCCCCAGTTGGATTCTCTTGTGCACGTAGAAAGGAGGCTTCCAGAGCTGACAACTTTTGTTTCAACTCATTGATTTGACCTTGTACTGAAGCCTTAGTAACAATTGCAGTAGCTTCCCTGAAGCACTGTTTACCTTTTGGACTAATCGTTGCTCTGCTTATCTTCCCAGTGGTACTCTTTTTGATAGCTATGAGGTTCTTGTTCGCAAGTATCACTAACTCAGCCCTTACCACTTCAAGATTTTTATCGTACTTTTCAGCAATTTTACTTACACATCTTTCTCTATTGCATTCCTCAAGGAAAAAGAGTATTTGCTTTTGTAGATGATTCATATTGGTTTCTCCTCTTAAGTTTGTTTCCATTTGTAAGAATTATAAAGTTTCTTTCTAAAACCCCAAAACACAAATATTGTTTTTTTTCGTATTTTCTCTTACAAAAAAGCACCTTTAATTTATCACAGGAACCACAGAATCTAATATAAAACTACAAAAACTAACAAATGTTTTTTTAAATATTAAATTAATTGAACAAACATTGGAAGTATACACATTCATAACGTTAGGGAAAGAACGAGACAAGCATCATTGTTTAAGGATTAAGGAACAAGAGAATCAGTTCCATTCGATTGCAGGAAGTATTAGGCTCAACAACTCGAAGAGTAAGAAAAAAAGCTGCTAAGTTAACCGAAATCGATGAATCTAGTAAAAGGATCTAAGATCATCTCTCAAAAGCTGGTGGCAGAAATTAGAAAAGCAAATGAAAATACCTCTACAGGGTATACCTAGGATAAATTCACTGGCATCCGTTAAAATGTTCCAAGAAAACATTTTTTTCTGGAGTATATATCAATTAGGGTTTTCCAGCTTTTTCCCAAACAATAGTTAGCTCGGATTTTGAAGATATATCATCTATAATTCTTCATCACGATTTCTATATCCCTTTTCTCCGTCTGAAGTTAAAAAGTCTGTCCACCTTATATTTCCACTCAAATGCTTTACTATTACCGCAACAGACTCGATATTATAAGTCCAATGTATTTCCCTTTCGGATAATTGTTTTATCGTTTTATCTCCAAGGCTTTTTACACTTTTAAATCTTTCGATTAATCTTTAAATATTCGTTTCCAATATTCATAATCATTCCTTACCAAAAATATAATTTTCTTAAAAAATTAAGAAATACCGAAATTAGATCATTTCGGTTCATCTTTTTTATAAACAGTACAACTTTTTTTCTAATCACTATTTCGATTCTTATCGCAGTTAAAACATCTATTAATAACCGATAAATCTGAACAACTTTCATTCTCTTTTCATTTGTATATTCCTCAAAATTTTTGCCCTTTCTAAGCACATTAAATATCCCCTCTAGATAGTAGTTGTAACATTCACGTTTGTTCGTGGTCTTGTTACACTTCCTACCTTAAGGGGAAAATATCACCAGAAAATTCAAGTAACCTAATTCTCTCGTGTCTATCTTAGTCCATATTGCTTTGGACTTGCCCAAAGCTTTCGAACTTCTGAGTAAAATAACTTGAAGTAAGATCAGATATATGAACGCCAGTATTCTTTGTTGTATGAATAAAGCGACCATCCCCTAGATAAATACCTACGTGGGCTATCTCTTGACTTAAGTCTGTATCTCTAAAAAATACTAAGTCCCCTGCCTTTGGATCTCTGAGTTTCGGCAGCAAGGAATAGTAGTCCGCTGCCGAACCACGTTTAATGGAAATGCCCTGCTCCTTCATGACCCAATAGATAAAACCGCTGCAATCCATTCCAATCATCGGATCATATTCTCCGAAAACATAGGTGAATCCACGTAGAGTATATGCATACTTTATGACATCATAAGCTTTATCATAGGAAGCCTCTTGATTTGCATAAAATGGATACAAGGGACTGCTGTATATTTGAAGATACTGCCCCTGCATCAAGCTATCAGTTGGTAAAGCGTTACGCATTTTGATTGTTTCCACCGATATACCGTAAATATCCGAGATACTTTTAAGTGTTTCATTATTTTGAACGACATGCTCTCCCTTAGGTGTATACGTTTTATACGCGGCTTGGTATTGTTCAAAATATTTTTCTGTGGTAGATCTCACCTGGACTGTCTCTGCTCCGTAACCAGAATTAACAAACTGATTTCCTCCCAGATAGATCCCAGCGGTCACGACTTTTGAACTTTCCTTTTCCAGAAAAAATATAACATCTCCAGCCTTAGGAGTATCTGTATCCATTCCTTCCTTATAATAGCCTTCAACTGACATACGGTCGGTGGGCACGTTTTGTCGGGAGAGCACCCAATAAATCAAACCGCTAGAATCAAACCCTTTTTTAGGTGTCTCTTCTCCAGCCGTTTTTTTAAATCCTGTAAAAGATTTCGCATAATTCCCGATTTGTTTCCCTCTCTCTGTCCATTGATAGATCGAAGGAGTATAATCAGTCTGAATGATTAACTTCTGGCCCCTATATAACTTACCATCCGGTAAACCATTCGTCTTCATTAATTGCTCTGCCGATATATCATAAGTCGCTGCAATCGATTCTACCGTTTCTTGAGAGGATACAGTATGCACTCGATCTGCTGCTTCAACTTTTAAGCCAGATAAAAAAGTAAAACTAACCATGCCTAGTAATAAAAGCAACATACTACCTAATATTCTTTTCCCCATTTTAACCCTTCCTTTATAACCAAAAATATCCTTTAAAAAATACAGTCCTACAGTCATACAGATTTTCTTCCTTCCTAATGCAATTATGTAATAAAACATCAACTGTATAACTTTAACATAAAAATACTATTAATTGGATTTACTTCCACTTTTATTATTGAACTAACCTGCCCCGAAAGTTCAATAAGAAAAAAGAGCTGCTAAAGCAACCTTCCTTATTGAAGTAAAGCACCCGTTACTTTAATAAGAAAATCTTCTCTGTGACGCCCATTCTTTCGCTTGGCCAAATTTATAAAAAACATATTCCAATCCATTTTGGGCAAAGTATCTTTCCTCCTATCACTGGCCTGGTAACATTAGAGAATTAAGAAATCTTGTAGAAAGACTTGTGGTCATGACTTTATGACGCTTTATTACAAGCCAGTGATATATTGAATATGCTTCCACAAAGGGAAAAAACAACGTTTGAAAATACTAATATCACATTTCAAGATGAGATAAGCTTAATTAAAAAAAACGAATAAAAAAAGCATTAGAAAAAACGGACGGTAATAAGACATTGGCAGCAAAAGAATTAGGCTTTTCAAGAGTTACTCTTTACAAAAAGATAACAAAGTATGGACTTTAATATTAATTTCGAACGTTTCTAATTTTTATCAAACTACTTAGTAAACCTTATATTGGGAGATCTTTTATACAGCCTAATATACTCAATAGATAGTGGGTATATGGTAGAAAACGCCTTTCAATCGGCTAAACAACTAAACAACTACTCTTGATAAGAATCGTCCTTCAGCAGTTTTTGCAACAGATGATTTAAAAGTAATGAGTATTTATATAGCATTTACTGAGATAATTGTTCAAAACTCAGTAGCAAGCGTTCAGCATTTTTCAAATAACCAAAGCCGGATTCATTGCTGAATCCGGCTTTGGTTATTTCTACTATTTTTCGAAAATTGCATTTGATAGAAGACGGAACAAGTAATCCGGGTGGTCGCGGAATCCTGCTTCTAACCCAATAAGAGTTACATCTTTATTCTGTTCCTTTACTATTATAGCTTGGCCCTTGGCAGTTATGTTATTTTTCCAGTGACCAGCTACGAAGAAATTATCTGAATCTGCAAGGGTCGCGACGACTTCATCATTATCCGTACCCGTGAACCAAGTTGGACGATATACAAAGCCGATATCATCCTCTCCATAACCTGCTGTTAAACCGGTTCCCAAATAATCAACTTTTACGATACCATTACTGTTGGAACCTCCTACATTAATGATGTCGTCTGTAAGACCAAGTGTCTTAGTTGCTCTAGATGCACCAGCACCTACAGCTATATATTTTCCTCCTTCATTTAAGAAGCTTGTCACATTGTCTTTAAACGCATTAAGTTGCCCTTCGTTCTTTAATCCAAATTCTTTATTAGCTTCAGATAGGTTGGTAGAAATGAGACTTTCCGTTCCACTATAGACAAAAATATCAAAACCGTTTAGGGTATTTTTAGCCACTTCAACTGGCGTAACTTCTGTCACATCAAAACCTAATCTTTTCAAAGCGAGCTTTGTTCCTGCGTGTGATTTCTGTTTACCCATACCTCCATCCTTTAATATAGCCACTTTTAAAGACGTAATAGCCACTGCATCTGCTGGTACATCAGCAGTTCCAACCTGTAACCCAGATTCTTTCACCGCTGCTGATACCTGATTAGCTACTGTTTTTGCAAAGAAGTTACCTTGTGCATCACGTACAATAGGTATTCCTTGCTTAAGCAATTCATTTACTAAATTTACCGATTGGACAGAGCTGTTCGGAATCAGAAACGGTCCTTTTCCTGAAACCGTTCCTTGACCTGTAATCTGGTTTACTTTAGTTGCATTGACTTTAATAGGATTTTGTGTGGCTACTGCCTCGAATCCCCAAAGCTCCGGTAAACTCCATGCGGAAATGTCGTACATTGCTGGGGTATCGTTCGTGATGTCTTCCCCATCCCAGAGCATCGTGTTTGCTAATCCGGCTTTCGCCTGATCCATTTCAACGAGATAAGTTCCTTTTGGATATGACACTCCATCCGCTTCAAATGCATTCAAAGCTTGAATAACTTCAATATCATTATTGATCAAATGATTTACAGCCTTATTCGTAACAGTCGGATCCATAGGGTCTAGTGGAAGTATGTAGTTTTTTGGAAATAACCCTTCCTTATGAAAAGGATGGTCAAAGTTAATTCCTCTTTTAAAAACTTCAATTTGATCAGTAATCATGGATTGCTTGTTAGCTGTTGCAAATTTCAGTGCCCCCATAATCGAATTATACATCCAACGTACGCCATCCCAATCATTTGTTGGGGCTTCTAGTGTATGACCGTAAGCACCATGATACATCGCATACATTGGTGTGAAAATTGGTGGGTAATCATCCCAGCCAGCGGAATCATCTCGCAGCGGAATATATGTACCTTTCATGTTTTGATACAAGGATCCTGAATAGTTCTCATGATCCTTCATTATTTCCGCTTCCATCGCTTCTGCCTGTTTATAGGCCCATTTTCCGTATAAGTCATACTCGTAATTAGGATTATGCGGTGGCGTACAAGGCTCAATTAACCCCTGCAGATTTGGCTGATAATCCTTCACATAACCATGAGTATCAAGGAACACCATCGGGTTCCATTCTTTAATGAGCTCAACCATCTCTTTTGTTTCTGGCTGCGACTGGGTGATAAAGTCACGATTTATGTCAATTCCTTCGCCATTAAAGCGGGTGGCATCAATACGTCCATCAGGGTTTTGTACGACATTGAAAATAAGAATATTATTCTCTAAAACGTCTTTGGTTGTTGCATCATTTTGGGTAGCAAAACGTTCAATTAATTGAAGGATTGCATCGCTTCCGACAAATTCAGTCCCATGAATAGAACCATTAATCATGATTGGAACCTTAAAGTCAGGATTATTGGCAACCCATTCTTGAGCTTTGCCTGGATTCTTAAACATTTGCTTTCTAAGTGCCTTAACTTTTCCGAACTTCCCTTGCGTTGTTGGGTCAGCAATCGTGACAACGTAAAGTGGGTTTCCATCAGCTGATGTTCCACGGACTTCAACTTTCACACGGTTTGAAAGTTTTTCAATTTCCTTTAATTTGGAACCAATTTGTGAGAATTTCACAAAGTCATAGTTTTCGCTATTAAACTTGCTTCCGTCCTGTTCCTCATATGTATTAACATTTGTCCATTGAGGTTTCTCAGCATGTCCAGAACTCCACGGAATTACTGTTAGTAAACTTACAGCCATCAGGCCGGATAATGCTTTTTTCTTTTTCATCCTAAAACCTCCTGTATGTATATATAGTGATTTTTTGTATATATTAATAAATACATAGTTTAATTGAATACAACACGAAAT
The DNA here is from genome assembly GCF_030817135.1 of Peribacillus sp. V2I11. Classification (NCBI taxonomy): domain Bacteria; kingdom Bacillati; phylum Bacillota; class Bacilli; order Caryophanales; family Bacillaceae; genus Peribacillus; species Peribacillus sp. V2I11. The sequence continues at coordinate 351,147 of NZ_JAUSYW010000001.1, forward strand.
GACTGGCTAGCTACTGGGCTGAATAAATTCTGTCGAAAGCGCTTTATTTTTATAGCGTTGACCAAACCACATCGTTAAAAATAGTCTGTATAAAATTTGATAAGCTCCCCCAGCAAGTAATGCTACATAAAGTTGATCTCCAGAAACTAGGCTGCAATAGGAGCGAATCCCAATTGAACGACTTTGTGGACACGTAATATCCAAACCCGCATTCCAGCGACTACTGTAGCTTCTTTAATTCCTTTCTAGACTGATAAATTTCTCCTTTTCTTCATCCTACTAATAAAATAAATTTCCGTATATGATTAAGAGTATCGCCTCCTTATTAAGAAATAGTGACCCACAAACTTAGATAACTGTTTTATAATATTATATACTTATTTTCGTGTTAATTAAGAATTTTCTGTTAATTACAACTGAATATTTATCTATTTTCTTCACTTCAGAAGATATTGGTATTTATATCATTTCCAATGGTTTCCAAATCAGTAAAAAGCTCTTTTACTTTATAGTTTGTCCCCAGGGGTCTAAACTTTATATGATGTGCACTTGAGTGTGGGCAAGTCGGATGGATACCTTGCACCGAAACCGGTTATCCATGGTAAACTCTTTAAAAGAAAGTTCATTATGTTTCATCGTTCCTTTCTGGTTTGGGTCGTGGTGAAGACTCATCTTACACCAGGTCCGATTCTTTTATTTTTTACACTAAATAAATAAGCTCGACCTAAAAGGCACATTATGTGCCTTTTGGGTCAGCTCCTTTTCTTATTATTCCATCAGCTTTGCTACTGGCTTTGAAAGAAGAAATAATACAATACCTAAACCAATTGTTACAAAACCAATTACACTGAATATTTCCAGGTAACCTAAAGACTGCGTATATGCAGCTAATTGGCCCGCTACCATATTAGCTACCGCGGAACTTGCCAGCCATACTCCCATTAGAAGAGAGGCAAGCTTGATTGGAGCGATTTTACTTACCATTGATAAACCAACTGGTGAAATCATTAATTCAGCTAATGTATGAAGGAAATACGTTACAATCATGAACAGGATGTTTACTTTCAGCGCTGTATCGTTTCCTGTATACATAACAGCAGGAAGCAGCACTAAGAAACCTAAACCAACAGTGACTAAACCAAGAGCCATCTTCGTTGGAGTTTTTAAGTCACCGCGTTTTGAGCTGCCAAGCTTGTACCATAAAGCAGACATAATTGGCGCTAAAATAACGATGAATAATGGGTTCAAAGATTGGAACCAGGCAGTTGGAACCTCAAAACCAAATACATTCCGATCAATTTGGTCATTAGCATACAATGTCAATGAACTTCCTGCCTGCTCGAAAGCGGCCCAGAACGCAATTACGAAGACAGCCAAAATAACGATAGCCGTTGTACGTTTTTGTTCTCGTTTCGTTAACGGTACAGCTGTTTTTTGACCAGCTGTAACTTTCGGTTTACCAGTAGGTTCTTTACCGATATCACCTAAATAGCGATTGCCTAATAAGTTGAAAACTATCTGCCCTACAATCATACCAATTGCTGCTGTCAAGAACCCATATTTATAGCTCATAAGTCCAACTACTAATGGTGCAAAGAAAGCCCCAACGTTAATACCCATATAGAAGATGGTAAAAGCTCCATCACGCCGCGGATCGTTGTCTTCATAAAGATCACCTACAATTGTCGAGATGTTTGGCTTGAAGAAACCATTACCGATAATCAATAAACCAAGACCTATGTAAAGCGCTGTCATACTCTGACTTGAGAATAGCGAAAAGTTACCAACCGCCATTAAAATACCACCAATCGTTATCGCCAATCTTCTGCCTAAGAAACGGTCAGATAAGTATCCGCCAATCATTGGTGTAATATAAACGGCACCAGTAAAGAATCCGTAAATGCCCATAGCCGTAGCTTTGTCGACTCCGAGCCCGCCGTTTACAACAGTTGCTGTTAAGTAAAGAACAAGGATTGCTCTCATTCCGTAATAGCTGAAGCGCTCCCATGCCTCAGTCGCGAACAGCATGTACAGTCCAGGAGGGTGCTTTTTCCTGGAATGGTTTGGCTGCTGAACATCATTTTTTAAAATTGCTTGCATCATAAAGTCCCCCTAAATCTAGTTAAATATTAAACCATACACCAAATACGATGATGGGCACGAATGCCATCCAACCCAATATAAGTATAATGGGAAACGTTTACATTTCTAATCGTGGCTCTGGTGCAAAATGAATCAGTACTAATAATGTCTTCCCTCAATGTCTCCCCTTTGTGTAATCAATCTCTCGAAATGAATAATACTTATTGCTAAAAAAAATGACGTTCAATGAAAGTGTTTAGATTTTAAATTATTTTTAATGTTGCAAAATAATTTTATATTATCAGAAAATATAAAAATACAGAAAAAAAAGAAAAAAACTCTTGATGCAATAGGGTTTGTGTGGCAACGGAGACAAATTACATAACCAGTAATAGCGGACCTAAAACAGAAAAAAATGCATCTTCTTACTCTAAAGGTCTGTCTTTTAAAGAGTTTAGAACAAACTTATAAGTTAAATAATAAGGAATTTTTATTGTCCTCTAAGTACTAATAGTGGATATCACTTTGATGAAAAAAACCTTAAAATCAATGTCCGCTAATGCTTATTACGTGATTTGGTTCGACTGCTACATAGTTCCCATTAAAATAAAAAACTGCCTAGTATTAAGGCAGTTTTTTAGTCAACAATCCATTGATATAAATTTTTCGGTCTTCCTATTTTTTGATAACTCACAATAATTTCTACTTTTCCTTCATCAAGTAAATGCATAATATAGCGATAGACGGTCGGATAAGCTAAATCAACTTCTTTAGAAATTGTATCAACAGACAAAGGTTCACGATTAGAATGTAAAAAATCACTAATGTGACAAAGTGTTCTCTTACTAATTCCCTTTGTTGTGAATACATCCTTTTCTTCAATCGATATTTGCTGCGGAGCTGACTGAGTTAATTTTGCAAGGCGAGCATGCAGTTGAATTCTTGAAATCATATCAGGCGCTTTTACAGGCTTTAGTGCAAAATCTGTTGCGCCTGCTTCAAGAAAGCGATCAGCAATTTCCTGCCGTTCATCGACTGTTAATACAAGAATTGGAACATCAGCATTACGGTTACGGAGCTCACCTACTGTTTTTATTCCGTCCATTTCCGGCATATGATAATCAACTAAAATAACATCTGCTCCTTTTTCTGCAAACACATTTAATCCTTCTTTTCCGTTGTTAGCCGTATTTACATTCCAGCCGGCAAATTCACAAATTTCACTTAGCATATATTGAATTGATGCGTCGTCATCAATGACTAAAATATTCAACTTGACACACTCCTCTCAGCTAGTTTAATCCAAATTGTTGTCCCGTGTCTAAGCTTGCTGTCAATTTCTAAAGATGCACCATGTCCTTTGGCAACTTGTTGTACGAAAGCTAACCCCATTCCCGGATGCGATTTTGTACTAAACCCAGCTTTCCATATTTTCTCCTGCTCTTTAGGTGTAATCCCTTTCCCATTATCCGATACACCCAACCATAGTTCATCTTCATAGGTTTTTATCTTAAGCAAAATCTTGCCATCTTCTATTCCATTCACTGCATCGTAAGCATTGTCAATTAAATTCACTAATGCCCTAGTCATTCGGATTTTATTAATTAAAATTTTAATTTCAGGATTTGTTTGAAAGTCTACTTTCAGAATGAGATTTGTCCCGCTCAGTCTGCTTGATTTGACGTATCCAACTAAATCTTTTATACGGCACCAATGTTTTTTATCATCATATAAAATCTCAGAAATCATGTCGCTAACGGAATGAATCGATGATGAAATCTTTTGACAATATTCTTTAATTTTAGTATCGTCCACTTTCAAACTAATTAAAGAATTTAGCCCCTCAATTGCTGTGAGAGGTGTTTTTAAATCATGGACCAGATATAGTGCTTCTCGTCCTGATCTTGACTGCATTGCTTCTAACTGCGCATAATGAAGCTCTTGTTTTATCCTCCACTTTTGTTCAGCTAATGAAAAATAAACAGCTAAAATAACAGCATTAATAATAAAAATTAAACACAAAGTTAAACTGTACAATGTTAAAGATTGCTCAAATCCAATTTGAACTGCTATATCTTTTATTTCCTTTGAAATCGATCCTTCACCAAATCCATATTTAGATAAAGAAGGAATCTCATTCAGCCATTCAATCCCAAAGATTAATTGAGAACAAATAATTGTTTTAATAATAGGCTTTAGCCTATCCTTTCCAAAGGCTTGCAATAATAAGATTGCTAAGAGCAATAACAACGCATATGCGCTAAATGAGTATGTTAAAGAATAATAAACATTTATCACGATATAGACGAGAGGAATAACAATAAGAGGAATGATAATCTTTAACCATGGACGGTTTAAACGATCACCGATTTCATCTCCCAACAGCAGTGCACCAATATAATGAAACAAAGCTAAAACTGTATTTAAAGATACTAACAAAAAAACGGCAAGCATTAACGAATTACCTGTTTCTTCATCTTCTCTTAATGAAATAAGCAAATCAGTAAGCCCGATTTCGTCAGGACCCAACCACGTTAGTAAGAATACTCCGACTAAAATTACTCCAATTTTCATCCATATTGTCCAAGATTTCATAAGACTAGCTATCATAATTATTTCACCTTTAATAGATTAATTGCTTATATACAGAAATTACATGAATAGAATGAAACCAATTCTTCACTTCTTATTTATTTAAATTTATGTATACCCTTCCATAATCTCATTATACGCAATTCATCGTAAATATGAAAATTATAAAATAACGGGCTCTGGTGCAAAAATTTGAACATCTTGCAAGTAATCTCTAAATCTTTGATATACTAATGCTACGCGTTGGGTCCATCAATATGATCCTGAGTTTGTTTAGGGGGTCCGTTCTAACAAGGGGTGAATTCATTTCAAAGCTAAATTTTTAAAATAGATGTATATAAATATATAAATTGGCAGAACAGGCAAAGTATTCTCCCACCATTGAAAATCCATTGCGATATCCGCATGGAAATTTTTTTGTAATGTCATTCCACTCTTTTAGAATCTCCTATTTGTTCCGACCAAAACGATCAAGAGAATGAATGTAAATAATATCCTTGTATGTAACTAAATTTATGAACATCCAATCACGCGATAATAAGCCCAGATATATTATGGCGCTTAGTTTGTCTGTGTAAAACAGGAGAACCAGCTTTCCCTACAGATGGTTCATATTTATATTTTGGAATAAGTTATATGGGACTCTAAATTATAGTAATCTTAAGAAAACAAAAGCATCCCAATAGGGTTTACTTATTTTGCTATGATTAGAGGTTTTTGTTTAACGATTTACCAAACTCAATCAGATCACTCATAAGGCTCAGCCCTTTTTTTAAAAGCGTTTTTTACTGGGTCCGTTGTTTTTTCTGGATTTGAAGTGAACCCAAAAAGTTAGACACTTTATTTAATTAGGCAACCTTGAGGGCATGAACCCGGTAATCTACTGGGCTCATGCCTTTTAATTTTACTTTGATTCGTCGGTGATTGTAATAATGGATATAATCTTCCAGTTCTTTTTTGAAATGCTCCATGCTGTCGAACTTCTGTAAATAAAGTAATTCCGATTTCAGTAAGCCAAAGAAGTTTTCTATGACGGCATTGTCTAAACAATTTCCTTTGCGGGACATGCTTTGTAGAATGTTATGTCTTTTCAAATCATGTGAGTATTGTTTCATCTGGTAATGCCAGCCCTGATCTGAATGGAGAACGGGGGAATCTTTCGATTCCAATCGCATAAAGGCTTGGTCAAGCATCTTGGAGACTAAGGGATAAACAGGACGTGATTCGATATTGTAAGCAATAATCTCTCCATTAAATAAGTCTAGAATGGGCGATAAATACAACTTCTCACCGTGTAAATGAAATTCAGTTACGTCCGTAACCCATTTTTGATTTGGCTTTGTTGCCTTAAAATTACGATTGAGGATATTAGGCGCAACCTTTCCAATCTTGCCTTTGTATGAACGGTATTTCTTCATACGGACCAGACACTTTAGTCCCAACTCCTTCATCAATCGAAGGACCGTTTTATGGTTCATTGAAATCCCCCTATTACGTAATTCCAATGTAATGCGTCGATACCCGTATCTCCCTTTATTCGTATGAAATATCTCCTGGATAACTGGCTTTATTTCTTCGTATTTATCCTGACACCCGAAGGCGTTTATCCAATAATAATAGGTACTCCTTGCGAGATTTGCGACGGACAGAAGTAGCTTTAAATTAAAATCTTCCCTTAGTTCATGTACTACTTTCGCTTTTTGCGTTCGGACGCTTCGCTTTCTTGAACTAAGGCTCTCAACTTTTTTAAATATGCATTCTCTGCACGTAATCTTTCATTTTCAGCCTGTAACGCCTCTAATGACCCTTCTACTGGTTTTTTCTTCGTTTCTTTTTTCATGGATGGACGCCCCTTTTTCTTCGTTTTAAGAGCGTCAACTCCGTACTCCTCCAATTGCTTTAGCCAATTAGTAATAGTAGAAGGAGAAGCAATGTTATACACAGCAGCTGCATGGGTACTAGACACTCCAAAATCGTTCATATAGTTTAGTACATCCATCTTAAAGCTAATATCATAATTTGTATAGGTAGACATTAGCCCTTCTATCCCATGTTCTTTATAATGCGCCACCCATTGCTTTAAAGGAGTCAAACTGATATTAAATTGATTGGCTACAGTTCTAAATGAGTCTATTCCTTCTAAATAAGCAAGGACAGATTTTAATTTCAACTCTAATGAATATTTTGTCATAAAAAAAGCTTGTTAGATGGTGTCTAACAATTGGGGTGCAGTTCAATTCTGAGCTTTTTTAATTTTCATGGGAGTTGCATAACAAAAGGAGCTGATTCCAGCTCCTGATTAAAATTTTTTTCAACTCAACCTTTTAAAACTTTGAATGCTTCCCGAACTTTTCGAGCAAATTCCAGTGGTGGTTCGATTGATTCAAAATGCATATACATGGCTCTAGGATTTTCAAACAACCAGTGATTATGAACTGCAGTTACAATAATATCCCTTTCTCTTAATTCTGTTAACAATGGATTTACCTCGACTTGAAGTAGAACTGTTTCACCTAGATTTAGTGCATTTCCTTTACTATCTAAATTCTCAAAGGTGAAAAATTGAGGGTTTACTAACGGTGAATTAGTTCTCCTTCCAAGGATTTTAAATGGTATGTCTCTAAATCTTTGAACTAGACATACTCCATTCATAAAACTTGCATCACCGTCAAGAATCCTTGCAAATTCACTACATAAATCCCTTTTTGATTCCTTACCCATAATATTCACTCCTTATAATAAAACCATTTGTACCTTTTAGTACTCTGGTTTTATTGTATGAGAGTAGATTATTTAAGATTGGGCAAATGAGTGGATTGGGTCAATTCATAAAAACACTTACTTATTTATCTTGTTATCTCAATCTTGTGCACCTAGTCCAAGCCTTTTGAGAAGATCCATTAACTGTATTTTTTCCTCATTACTTATAAAAGACAAATTTTCAGATATGACTTCAACGTGTTGGGGAAAGATTTCTTTAAATAAACTTTGACCTTTGTCAGTTAGAATTACATTTGAAGCTCGACGGTCTACTGGATTTGGTTCCCTTTTAACAAATTCTTTTTTTTCAAGTTTATCCACAACGTAAGTGATGCTTCCACTAGGAATAGATAATTTTTCACTAATTTTTTGAATTGAGTGGGGGCCCTTATTATAAAGAAGTTCCAGAATCATAAAATTCTCTGAACTAATTCCGTGTCTTTCAATATCTTTAACAACATGACCAAAAATAGTTTTACTTGCCTTAAGCCAGATGCGGAAAAGACGTAAATCAATCTCGCTTTGTTCATCTCCTTGATACATTCACCGAACCTCCTCCTATTACGACTAACTTTTGAAATTACAATTGGTTATTTTGGTTTTCTGTATAAAGGATAATCAACTTCAGTCGGAACTTCAATTAGGAAGATCCTAAAGTCTTTATCTAATGCTTGAATTGTTACGTCTCCACCCTGTACTGATTGAACGATGGAAAAATCTTTTTCTGCTAAACGAGTGGGTTCATTCGTGTCTAAAGAAAAATCTCCATGGCCTCTGATGGCTAAACCAGCTAATGTACGATTCGATGAAAGGCGATGAGTATATACTGTTCCCTTTGGAATGAGTACATCCCACATCTGAGCATCTGTCACGATTTTCATTGGTGAATCATTTCCTAGTATTGTTTTAATTTTCACACCATCTTCACCCGTTAAAGAAAAATCATTGGAATCGTATTGTGAATAAGCAGGTGTACGTTTTACAGCTTGACTTAAATGTGGTTCAAACCAGATTTGAAAGATTTCCGATGGTTCTTTTAATGCTTCTGCATGATACACACCGGAGCCTGTTTGCATGAGTTGGGTTCCCCCTTCTTCTACAACACTTTCCGTACCAAGTGTATCCCGATGATAAGCTTTACCCTTTATCACATAGGTGATGATTTCAAAGCCTTGATGTGGATGCAGTCCAATTTCTGCCGGTTCCTGAGAATGACCCCAAGCCCAGTAAAATAATGGTCCTAGTCGATTTATTAGAGACCCTTCTCCAGAAAAACCAATCGGTTTTTGCTCTTTAATTTTACCGTCATCAAACTGCCCATTCGCTTGATACTGTGGTTTAATAATTTTAATTTCCATTTAAATCCCTCCTATAGAGTAATTGTCTATTTATCCAAGCAAAGATCCAAAATTTATAAGTAATACTACTAATCCAAGAATTAATAAAATGATCGGCATCATCATTTGTTTTACAGTATCTTTTATTTTAATATGAGTAAAAACGGCACCAATCATCGTTACTACAATGAATAACCCTCCCCATGCAGCTAACCTCTCATTCCAAATACCTGCGATAACTAATACCGCTGAAACGACTTCTGCCAATCCTGTAAACACTCTAAACCATCCTGGATACCCATAATGCTTAAACCCTTCCACCATTTGCTTTGATCCGAATTTCATAAATCCAAACATTAGGAATCCTAATCCTAATATAACTTGAAGAATAATTGATAAAACAACCATTAATTTTCTCTCCCTTTATTCTAATATTATTTATCCTAAAATGATATATCCTAACTTCAGGATAAACATATCCTAACATTAGGGTATGTTTTATGTCAACAAAAAAATACCTCAATTTAGTTATTGAGGTGTCATGCAGTTATTTCAAATTCACCATTTTTATTAACCTAAACTGCTCGTTTGTTGAAGAAGAAAAAAGAGGTGTCGCCATTTCCTCCATTCTTCAACTCAAGCAATCCGTTAGAATAGAAATCAAACCGTTTGTTTGCTAGGTAATAGATTCTCTAAGAACCTTGGTCGGGCAAGTCAATCGATCTTTTTATCGGATTCTTTCATAAGAAACTTCTACAAACACTTTCTACCTAAGGAAAGGTTTGTTAGATAAGACTAATTATTTTAATTTAAGTATTATTTTTCCTTTTACTCTTCCCGCCTCTGCATACTCCAATGCTTTTTGGGCATCTTCGAAAATAAAAACTTTATCAAGTGTAGGCTTAATCACTTCTGACTCTAACATTTCTGTTAAAATTTTAATTGCTCTCCACTATGCTTCATAAAAATAAACGTGTATTGGACATTATGTCTTTTTTCTAGCTTCGTAAGTTTATAACTTGCAATTGAAAATAAGGTTTTTTTAAATGAGCTAAATCCGTTTTCTTTAGCAAAGCGACCATTCGGGATTCCAGATATAGAAACAATCTTTCCTCCTTTTTTTAATGTTACAAATGATCTCTCTAATGTCGCCCCCCCAATGGTATCAAGAACTGCGTCGTAGTCATGAATCGAATGTTCGAACTTTTCTGTCTTGTAATTAATAACTTCGTCAGCCCCAAGAGATTTTACTAAATCACTACCATCACTAGCTGTAGTTGCGACAAAAGCACCCATATGTTTTGCAAGTTGGATAGCAAATGTTCCTACTCCCCCTGATCCTGCATGTATTAATATTTTATGTCCTTTTTCAATTCGCAGAATATCATGTAAAGCTTGGTAGGATGTCAATCCGACTAGAGGGATGGAGGCGGCTTCTTCAAAACTTAAATTTTTAGGTTTTAATGCAATATCTTCTTGGTTAACAGAGAGATATTCAGTAAAAGTTCCCATTTTATTTGCTCTAGGTCGACCATATACCTCATCACCGACTTTAAACTTCGTGACACTAGTACCTACTTCAACAATTTTTCCAGAAAAATCGTTTCCTAAAATTAACGGCATCTTGTATTTCAATAATAATTTTAATTCACCTTTTCGAATTTTTGTATCAAGAGGATTTATACTTGCCGCATATATCTCAACTAAGACCTCGTCATTATTTATTTTGGGCATAGGGAAGTATAAAAAATTTGGTTTTTTACCGTAGTTTTCAATTGCTAAAGCTTTCATTACAATCCTCCACATTTTTATTTAACACACATGCATCTTTTCATAACGAACCTAAGAAAAAAGATTATGAATATCCCTAGATGGGATATTCATAATAAATAAATTATTTTAAGAAAGGATAATCTGTATAACCATCTTTTCCTCCTGCATAGAGCGTGTTTTTATCAGGTTCGTTTAGGGGAGCACCTGATTGAATCCGTTCTACAAAGTCTGGATTAGCTAGTACCCAAGTGCCTACTGTGACAACATCTGCAAGATTATTATCTACATCAGACGAAAGTTGATCTAGCGGAAGACCTGGACGGTTAACAAGAAGTGATTGATCCCAAAGTTGACGCACATCTTTTAGGAATTGCTCGTTTCCAAAGTGCATTAAATGCAAATATGCAAGGTTAAGCTTATTTAATTCACTTATTAAATAGCGTTACATCTCAAGGCTATTTTCCCCCTCATCAATGCCTTGCAGTGTTCCTTGAGGAGAAAAACGTATGCCCGTTCTTTCTGCTCCTATTTCATCAACAACTGCTTTAGCTACTTCAATAGCGAATCGAGAACGACCCTCAATCGTACCACCGTATGCATCTTGACGATGATTGGAGTTTTCACTAAGGAATTGTTGGATCAGATAACCATTCGCTCCGTGAATTTCAACTCCGTCTGCACCAGCCTCAATTGCTGAACGTGCTGCTAAACGAAACTCATGGATAACATCTTTTATCTCAAGCTCACTCAATTCTCTTGGTGTTGGAATTTCTTTTATTCCTTCTGCCGTGAAAATTTCTACACCAGGTGCAATAGCTGACGGTGCAACTGCTTGGCGGTGGTGAGGTGTGTTATCAGGGTGTGATACACGTCCCACATGCATAAGCTGAACAAAAATATGACCACCTTCACTATGAACTTTAGAAGTTACTTTTTTCCACCCTTTAATATGATTTTCTGTATAAATACCAGGTGTCTTAGTGTAACCTTGCCCATCATCTGAAGGTTGGGTTCCTTCGCTTATAATTAAACCGACTGAAGCACGCTGACCATAGTACTCTGCTACTAAATCGCTCGGCGTACCATCTGGTAAAGCTCTACTTCTAGTCATCGGAGCCATACCTATACGATTTTTTAAGTCAATGTTTCCGATACGAACTTTTTCAAATAAACTGCTCATATGAATACTCCTTTTTAATAAGAATTAGAATCAAGAAATGAATTTACGTGTTCTGCAAATAGTTCTGGAAATTGAAACAGATGCCCGTGACCAGAATCAGGATATATAATCAGCTGTGCTTTGGGTAATTTCTCTGTTAAGATATAACTGTTTTTAGTCGGTACCATCACATCATTAACACCATTAGTAACAAGTACAGGGTGTTTGATGTTTTGTAACCATTCATAATCATGATTAGATTTTTGTTTAGCCCATTTTGCAATGGCTTGTAATTGTGCCTCTTTTACTTGTTCTGAACTGTTTACTTTTTTCTGATTAAAAATTCTTTGTAGTGAAGCCATTCCTGCAGATTTACTTGTTTCGGTTTGTTCGTAGAAAAAGAACATAAAATCATTTATTCCATCTTCTTCCGTTCCGCCGTGACGATTCATTCTTTCAAAAATCTCTGGATTTGGATTAATACCAGATTCAGGCGAAGTACCTGCCATAATAATTTTTCTTACTAAATCTCCTTCTTGTAAAGCTAGCTCTTGTGCAACCATGCCACCAATCGAAAAACCAAGAATGTCAACTTGTTCTAATCCAAGAGTTTTTATAAATGTTGCTGTATCTTTTGCCATATCAGCAATTGTAGTAGGCGTTAGTCCATCGGTCTCACCAACCCCTTTATTGTCAAATAAGATTACTGGGCGTGTATTTGCAATAGGTTCAAGCATGATTGGATCTTAGTTTTCCATCGTTCCTCTAAAGTGAACAAGAAATACTACTGGTATACCATCTTGTGTACCAAATTTTCTATATGCGTAACGAGTTCCATCTGCTTCAATAAATTCTGATTCTGTTGGTATTTTAAAGTTTGTCATTTTTGTGTTCCTCCTTAGAAATTAAAAAACGATTTTATAAGTATGCATTATGATGGTTCGTTTCATGCTAATTTTAGAATGAGCGTTCTAAAAAGAGTAAAAAAAGAAAGCTAGTCCAACACTGAAAGTGCTAGAGTGATGATGCCTTCTAATTCTTTTTTATTGTAATTAGTTTTTATTAGTACTCTTATACCTACCAAATTGTTGTGTAAAAAACGAGATGTGTTATCAGAATCGATTTCTTTTGATAGCTCTCCACTAGTTTGGCCCCGTTTTATAAGGTTATTAAACATATCTTCAGTACGGTTAAACATTTTTGTAACTATGCGTCCAATTTCTTTGTCCAACAAAGATAATTCAATGGCAGCATTTACTGATAAACAACCTTTTGGGTATTGTTCAATGGGATTCAGTATGAAAATAAAAACATCACATATCGCCTGTTTAATGGATGAAGTGCTGCTAATTATGCTTTCCATCTCATTGACGATGAGCTCTTCATAGTGATTAAGGGAAGCTAAAAACAATGAACGCTTGTCACCAAATGTGTCATATATACTCCTGCGGTGTATCCCCATATGATCCACCAAATCTTGCATGGATGTTTTTTCATAACCCTGTTCCCAGAAAAGCTCCATTGCTTTTCTTAATACTGCTTTTTCGTCAAACTCTTTACTTCTGGCCATTTTATTTCTCCTTAAAAAAATCCATGAACCAATACTAACAAAAACAAACGTCATAATCCATTATAGAATGAACGTTCTAAAATAAACACATGAATTTCAAACCATGATTAAATAATACCCTTTTTAGAACGATTAGTAAAGAATTATAACTAACCAATAATCCCCAACACATTTGCTGCATATCACAATGTTATCCATTAACTTTCACTTAGGGGTACCGCCAAACATTTCGCAAAGAAACTTATAGCTGCAGCAGCTAAAAATCCCTTTCAGACAACACTGTATCAAAGTCATATAATGAGCTTAGAAATGTATATCAAAATGCTTATAGAATACCAAAAGCACCTATCAAAGTTGGAAGAAGAGATAGGTGCTTTGGCTAAAGAAATTGAAGAATATAAGATAATCCAATCAATCCCTGGTATCGGTGAAAAAATCGCGGCAACGATTATTTCTGAAATTGGTGAGATTGATCGGTTTAATCACCCTAAAAAACTCGTAGCATTTGCAGGAATTGATCCTAGTATCTTTGAATCTGGTAGATTCAAGGGATCCGTAAACAAAATAACCAAAAGAGGTTCGAGTAGATTACGGCATGCCTTATATATGGCTGTTCGATGTGCCATTCGTGATGTCGCAAAAGAAAACGACTGATGAAGTTATCCCTCGTAACAAGAGATTACGTGAGTTCTATGATAAGAAACGGAAAGAAGGAAAGCCCTATTAAGTAGCTGTTATAGCATGTGCTAATAAGCTTCTACAATGGATATATGCACTATTACAAAACAACTCGACTTTCCAAGACCTGGCCTAGTTGAAAAGTATAACTAAATATAACTAAACTTTCCAAAAGCAGTTCATTGGAAGGTAATTTGGCATGCATATTTTTAGTATAGCATGAAATATTTTTAGTTTTTATTGATAAATGTTGACAAACTATTAGCTGGTTTAGTTTAAGTACATTTCTTCACATTCTCACACCAATATTAATATAAATATCCAGTTTTGTTTGTAAGTCTTATTCCATTAAATGGCCCTTAAATGTAAAAATGAGCGCGATCCTTCTTACAGGAAAGCGCCCTTTTCTTGAATTTCAATTACTTTTATATAAATACGTTTGTTTTTTCTACCGAATTTGATTTAATTCTTCAATAGGTAAAACCCAAAATACTTTATGTTTACGAAATGAGAGTAGAAGATTTATCTTCATTTAAAATGGCTTAATGGAATAGGGTGCATGATTCACATTGATTTTGGTTATGTTTTGGAAAATTGAATGTATAAAAGCGAGTCTAAGATGTCATGATCAATCTTTATTTTATACTCCGAGTGTGACTTAATCTCCTGGGACGAATCTTTTTATGGATTCGCCAACAATTTTTCTTCATTTGACCCAAGCTTGATCGTGTATTCAGTCGGTATCCATAAGCCTGTATTCTCATTTCTTCCTTGGAGAACATATTTCGGGTTGTTTTTGCCCATCCGTTCTGCAGCTGTTTTCGCAAGCTTGCCGATATCACCTGTTTTGAGGCGGTTGATAATTAAACCGAGTTTCAAACTCTTAATTGTCAGCATTTCATAATCTGTGCTGCTGTCTCCCGCTATGAATATCGGACCGTATCCGCCCCGCGTTTTGGAGATCGCGTGTTCGATCACTTCCACCTTACCTTCTCGAGCAGTGATTGGCCAATTGTCTTCATATTCTGCTTGAGTAATTCCTTCCTTCTTTTTTAATCTCATCCCAAAGACATTTTCCTTTGGAAGGTTGTAGCCGTATTTTGGATTTGACGAAAATACCTCCACCACCTCTTCCATCGAAGCCGAAATAACATAAACGTCAATCCCATTCTCCATAAAAGTATGCATTAAGTTTGCGATTTCCGAGGCCAGACGCAGTCCTGTTGTATAGGTAACTTGAACAGTACCAGCTTTTCCTAACATGGACCCAGGACTTATAAGCGTCACCGATGCCATTTCCGCCCCTAAATTATAATCATTTGAAGCCTCTGCAAGCTGCTGAACTTCTTCGGTCGACATGTTGGCAAATAAATAAAGCACCCATGGATATCCAATTTCAACACCGTATGTTTCCCCAATGGCTTCATACAGAAAGTACATTTTCGCTTTAAAATCTTTAAATTGATCAGTTGAATGAAGCGTTTCTAACCGCTCTTTTCCATTCATCCCATTATAGTTGGAATAAAGAAATTCGTAATCGCGCTTCAGATCCTCAGCGATTTCCTTGAGAGTGACCGCATCTCCTTGAAGGTTTTTAAACTCGTGTGAAAAGGGTCCATTCGGCACATTCTTTTTGATCACTTCATAAAACTCTTCCGGTTGCATGTTATATGCCAAGTGATCAATTTGATAAAGAAAGAGGGCCTCCTCCGTATCATTCATGATGCTCGTATGATCCCAATCAAAAACAACATAAGGTTTTCGATTTGGATCGTATCCTGTACTTCCAGCACCATGCTTATCAATTAGGTTTTGAACAGACTTATAGGTGTCAGGAGCCCATTCTCCTTTATCCAACACTTGAATACAATGGCCCTCCCTTTTTTGTAGACTCGAAACTGCTTTTCCGCTTGCAGCCGCTCCTAAGGAAGCAGACAAAAACAAGCAAATAACGATCATGCCAAATAAAGATTTTAATTTGGTTCTATTATTCATATTATCCCCCCTGAAAAATACAAAAGACGCCTGCCCAATAGCTCGTTATTAGCTATTGAAACAGGCGCCATTGCCGATTGATTCTTTTATGCGTAAATATTATCAAGAATTTCCAAAATAGTCAAACATTTATTTGTGGTTCTTTTTTTAACAATTGTACTTTATAAAAAAGATTGATCATTTCTGTGATCCTTATTCAATTAAGCGCCCGTTTTGCTCAAAAATCACAAAAGAGCTACATTAGAAAGGTACTAGAATTCCAAACATCGGACAACAAAAAAACCAATCATCTTGTTTATTTTTTATTAGTTACCTCCAAAATGTTTTTTAACCTATTATCAATTAAATGGTAATACAAAAAAAGAGTTACAAAACAACTAAACTGTACCCTATAGAGTAGACACTAAAAAAAGGTCTGCTCTGTAGGGTACTTTTATGTATAATGAAAAAAATGGGAGAATCGGAGAACAATTAAATGCCAAAAAAACTCTTTACTGAGAAAGAAATAGAAATACTATCTAATAATCCATATGTTAAATCTATAAGTTCAAAGGGTGTTACATATACAGACGAATTTAAGAGGATTTTTATAGCTGAAAATGAAAATGGTAAGTTGCCAAGGCGGATTTTCGAGGAGAATGGTTTTAATATTGAAGTCATAGGTATTGTCAGAGTACAAAGGGCAGCCTCCAGATGGCGTACTGCTTATAAAAAATCAGGAGTTTTGGGACTTAGGGATACGCGTAGTGATAATTCGGGGAGACCAACTCAGAAGGAGCTTTCTCTAGAAGAAAAGAATGCTAGATTAGAAGCACAAAATCAATTGTTGAGAGCTGAGAATGAATTACTAAAAAAGTTAGACATGATGGAAAGGGGGATGAAGAAAAACGAGTAAAAGTCTCTGCTGAACAGAGGTTTCTTTTAATACGTTCAGTAATAGAAAAGTATCTACTTAAAAATATGGTGAGTTTCTTATGCGAAATTGCGGGAGTTTCTCGCTCTGGTTTTTATAACTACTTTTCTTCACAAGCTCAGGAAAGAAGAGAGCGAAGAGAAGAAAAAGACTTGATACTTAAAGAAAATATTTTAAATGCTTTTCATTTTAAACGCCGTAAAAAAGGTGCACGCCAGATTAAGATGACGTTAGAAGGACAGTTTCGAATTACATATAACTTGAAGCGAATCCGAAGGATTATGAGGAAATACAAGATTGTTTGTCCTATTAGAAGAACCAACCCTTATCAGAAGATGTTGAAAGCCACTCAAGAACACACCATTCTGCCGAACTTATTAAACCGAGAGTTTAAACAAGCAATTCCAGGAAAAGTATTACTTACTGATATTACCTATTTATATTATGACAATAGACAAAAGGCTTATTTATCCACGATTAAAGATAGTTCAACGAATGAAATACTTGCATATAATGTGTCTAGCCGAATGACATTAGATTTAGCTACAGATACATTAGTAAAGTTAACGAAGAATAAACGAGTAAAGTTTGCCGAAGGGGCCTTTATACACTCTGATCAAGGAGTACACTATACTAGTCCCACTTTTCAGAAACACGTAAAAAAACTAGGACTTGGGCAATCCATGTCAAGAAGAGGGAACTGTTGGGATAACGCTCCACTAGAGTCCTTCTTTGGTCATTTCAAAGATGAAGCTTATATTAAACCTTGTAATACTATAGAAGAACTTAAAAAGGAAATAAGAAGTTATATGACGTACTATAACAATTTCAGATATCAATGGAACTTAAAGAAGATGACTCCTGTTCAATACAGAAATCACCTTCTCCAAGTGGCATGACCTTTTTTTAAAATGTCCTTTACATAGGGTACAGTTTAAACTCTTATTTAACCTTATCTTTAACAAAACTGCCCCTTTAGTTCCATAAGAAACTTCTATGGCGGCGATCCTCGCCGCCACCATCTACCACGAAACCCTGCTCATTACCCAAAATAAAGTCTAACCCATTAAACCGTTGACAATAATGGTGATAACAATACAACCAGGCTGAACCTTTTTTGGTGGATCTTAAGGAAGATACCCTGTATATGAAACTGGTTGTGACAGTATGGAAGAACCATTTAGTGTACTGCTAGTACGTATACAAAAATTTTTGTAACAAATCTCCTGTCATATGTATGGTTAATCTTTTATTGAGGTGATTCTCCTATGGAAGCAATGATTGAACGGTGTGCTGGCCTAGATGTACACCAAGAAAAAGTAGAAGCCCGCGTATTATTTGGTCCATTAGAAAAAAGCCAAAAACCTCTATTGAAACTTTTTCAACTACAACAACGGGACTGTTGGCTTTAAGTGATTGGCTCGCTACCCTTTAGGTATCCGATGTTGTGATGGAAAGTACCGGAGTCTACTGGAAACCAATATGGAATATACTCGAAGGATCTTTGCACCTTGTTCTTGCCAATGCCAGACATGTCAAAAATGTTCCAGGGCGTAAGACTGATGTGAAAGATGCCGAATGGCTTGCCAAGCTTCATACAAAAAATTGAAAATAAATGATTGTTAATATTATTGAACAATAAATCCTACTAAATAGGAATAGTGAGCATAGCCATTTGGGGATGTTATATAAAAAATATATTCTATCGTGGTCTATTTTAAAATAAACAAAACCATTATGCTTTAGAGATTCTTCCGACAGTGAAGATACCTAAAACATTTAAACTAGTAAAAGGATGGAAAAATGGGACTGAAACTACGGGATTTTTAGCTTTAAACGGCGCTCAACCATTTTGGCTAAATACATATTATCCTATTTTGGGTATTATTAAAATGATAGGTCTGCTGATTTTGTTATTTTTATTCCCTTTAGCCTATCAGCCTTAGATCACTTTTATCATACCAAGGGTTTTTGTTCATATTTCCAAATGAAATCCTTGACAATGTAAGCGCTTTCTTTTATTATGATAATAGGTTGGATGGCATGCGTGGCCGTCATAGTATCTGGCGTAGGTGGGGCCAATACCGGGAACAGTACATAGAAGAAATCCCCTTTTTTATGCAACGGCTAGCTTCTTCCGAATAGGAAACAGTGATTCATTAATCATGTTAAGTAGGCTCTTTGCTCCTTTTTTCAAATACAAAAAAAACTCTGTATCCGGCCAAATCGGTCAAATTCAGGGTTTCCCTAGAAAGGTCCCCTTAAGATCCCTTATGTTTTTATTACAAATATGTATGCGAGATTTATTGTCGAAAGAGGAGGTGCTTTATGGAGAACGAAAAAAGTTCCCTTTACGATAAGTTACCGTTAGAATTATTGGCGGGGTTTTATTATGAAATAAAAAAGAACATTGAAAAAGGAATCTTGTCTGATGCTATGTATCATGAAATTAGATTAATGGAACAAACAGCATTAAGAAGGGGCATCTCACTTGAATACCTACATGACAAGGGTGCTTGTATAATTGAAGCCGAGAAACTACTTAGAGAAACAACCCTGCAACACCAAATAGTAGAATAAGAAGTCCAATGATGTTTTCTAGGATGGCATGCATGCGTGGCCGTCATAGTATCTAGCGTAGGTGAGGACCGGGATCAGTATATAGAATAAATCCCCTTTTTTATGCAACAGTCAGGCTTCTTTCGAGGTAGAAAACAGTCAAGTATAAAAATGCTACATAAATTGATAAAAACGAAAAAGCTAATACCTTGAAAGCATCGGCTGATATTCATCTTGGGCACTAATCGTCCTCATTAGATATTTCCGGTCCTACTCTCTCTCTCTCCTGATTTTATTCCACCTATTTTTATTCCTCCTTGGAATTAGAGTTAGTTAATGTGATTACATAGTCGAATTAGAGTTAGTTAATGTGATTACATAGTCGAAGTATACTTAATGAGCTTTTACATTTTTTCCACAGAACACCTCTTTATCCACTCGTTCCGATCTTGGGATTCGTGTCAAACGGAATTGTGTTAATTTGCCTTATTAGCCTTATTTTTATTCCTAATCAAAGACTAGGGCTATACTGTGGTATACCTTTCATGGTAGCCTGTTTATCACGTAATGATAAAAAAGTGAAATAAGCACAAAAATGGTGAAGACAATGAACTTGGAAAAGCACAATGATTTCAATGTAGAATCATTCCCCACATTCCATGAATTTTTTCCCACCTAAAGATAGAACAATACCTTTATTTCCCTCAGAAATGGTTTTATACCCTTGAATAGTTGCATCTTTCTGAAGTTGTTGTATATAATAACCCAACATCATCGCCAGGAGAATAATGCGTTTTTTTCACAATCCAGTAATCAACTTCATTTAGATACTTAAATGCAATATACGAAACAACAAACAAAATGACAAAGGTATAGACTGACTTTTTCCATAATGAACTTTTTCCAAAAAAATCTAACAAAATTTAGATTGTTAAAATACCTACACTTAACACTCCAAAGGGCATACCTTCAAATCCACCTATTACAGTAATACTTCCAAATAAGGTTAAAACCCCAAGCACTACCACCACTAAAACTCTTACCTTATTTTCCATTTCCTTCACAAAAAGATAAGTAAGTGCATAAAACCCAAGACCCATTAATAATCCGATTAGATACATATATACAAAAAAATCGTTTCCTCCTTTTCCACTTATTTATTCCACTAGCAATATTATTATTTTTTAAATTAAAGGAACCTGCCCCTTTATTCATAAGAAAAATAGTTGCAGCAACTCCCTTAGAAGTAGAGCACTTGTACTTTAAGAACAAAATTTATTTATGTACATAGGAATCGTAATTATCTTTTTGAGACTTTTCTTGTGTCCAGTTTCCTAGAAATATAGAAAAAAAGTAAGCCAGTTGCAAATATTATCAAAAAAATAGGGATTGTAAAAACTGTTAAAAATGAAAAAAATGCTACTAACTGCAAATATTAGCCAACTAGTAATTAGCAAAAAACTAGAAATAAAATCTTTCATAGCTTTAAACATGAATTTCACCACCATATGAAAGTTGTTGTTAGTTTAGATTATACATCATTTTCCAATTAAATTAATGCCCTTTGCAAATACACTAAGCTTGTTGAACTCCCTCAGTTCAATTCGATTTTCTCCAAATACTCGCTTATTCGCAGGATTTCATCACCCTTGAATTTAAGTTCATGGTTAAACTTTGAGTGATTCACTGGTTTCGAAGATTAAGATATAGATGGTAGTAAGATTCGAGCTTAATAGATCAACATGATCGATTATAAAGAAATGACCAACTCATATAGAATTGGTTATCACTTTTATTAACTTACTTCTACTTTTAATTAATACCCACACACACCCGTCGTTTCTTTGCTTTGATTACTTTTCTAAAATCCTTGGTTGCTTTTTACATTTTTTGAACCACTTTTTCAATCACCATTCTTCTTGCTCCAACATATAATACATCAAAGGAAAACCGGGGGTATCAACATGCAAGACAATCAACATGGATCGCAAATGAATGAGGTTGAAAAGTTTGATGAATGGGTAAAAAGTTTTTTTCTGGATCCGGAAACTTGTGCGTTGGATCATCAACTTTTTTCAATTGATATATACGAAAGTGACGATGAGTATATGGTGGAAGCGGTTTTGGAAAATCATGATGTGAAAGATATAAAAGTTTGCCTATGTGATAATGAGCTATCGATCACCGTTGACGATACTGACAAGCATTTTCTTAAAAAAAAAGAAGATGCACTACCCACACAGAGAAAAATCCCTTTCCCCTTTTCGATTTGCTCACGAAGAATTACCGCTGAATTCTCGAATCCGATATTGGTGATTCGCATCCATAAGTTTTCCCCCGGAAAAACAGCTGAAGATATTAACATTGAGTAGTTCGTTCATAAAAATAAAAAGAATGGCATAGGGAATCACATCCCCTTAGCCATTCTTTTTTCTTGATTATCCAGCAAAATAAAAGGAAGTTCGACTTCCATTTTGTGTAGAAATGACTTGAAGCTGTGCATCGATTCTTTCTTTCAATTCCGGGACATGGGAAATTATCCCCACCAATCTTCCGGTACTTTGTATATCCATTAATGCTTCAATCGCATGATCAAGAGATTCAGGGTCAAGCGTACCGAAACCTTCATCGATGAACATCGTTTCGAGTGAAATTCCGCCAGCATTCTGCTGGACTACATCCGCAAGGCCTAAGGCAAGTGCAAGGGATGCCTTAAAGCTCTCGCCTCCCGAAAGGGTTTTGACATGCCTCTCATGTCCTGTATATTGGTCATACACAGATAATTCCAGACCGCTCTGGATATTCCTGCGTGTAGGATCAAGCTTTCGCAACAGCTGATATCTGCCGCTTGTCATTTTCAGCAGTCTTGAATTGGCTTCTTTTAGGATATCATCTAAAAAGGCAGCCAGTACATATCGTTCAAAAGTTATTTTGAAGGAGTTTTGACCTTTGGAAATCTCAGACAGATGACCGACGATACTGTACCTTTCATCCAAACTTTTCTGATCTTCCCTGATTTGCGCCAATTTCCTTTCGATTTCTTCGTTAGTCCGCTTTTCAGCCTGTAATTCATTCTGATTTTGGCGTAACGACTCCAATTCTTCATCTATGAAATCGAAAGTCTTTTTCAATCCTTCAAGATCCGGTTTGGTCACATCTTTTAATTTCATTTCCAAATCATGAAACAGACTTAATACACTTTGCCAATTTTGATTATACTGCTGAATTTGGTCCTCCAAATTTCCAAGAGCCGCTTCCGATTTTTTTGCTGCCGTATATTCTTTATAATTGGAAAAACCTTGATTGGTCATATCCGTAATTAGCTTTTCCCGCTCCTCTTTCAATTCTTTATTTAAAGCCTCTATATTTCCGCTTAGGGATTCTTTTTTTGCTATGATGGCCGATTCTCTTTCCTTCACCAGTTGAAGGTTTTTTTGTGCATCTTCCAAGGCCGATTGTAAGCGTTTCTGTGTTTTCACAGCCATTTGATAAGCTGCATTATATTCTTCCTCTGTCCGTATTCCACCTGGCAGGGAATCGGTTAATCCTGTTAGTTTTGTAGAGTTTTCAATATACCTGGTTTTCCCTTGGTCCTCTTTTCTTTCTAAAGAGATCAGATTATCCTTAAGCTGGGATGCTTTCTCTTTTAAATCCAGCAACCTTTTTTCCAGATCATTGAATACAGATTTTTTTCGCATCAATTCTTTTAGCTGCTCTTGCAGCACTTTTCCTTTTTGTACAAACTGTATCAAATGCTCATCAATATCTTCATACCTAAACTCCGGCATGTCATTTTTTAAGTCACTAAGCTTTTCTTGTGAAGACTCTACCAGTGCATCATATTTTGATTTCGCTTGATAATATTCACTTTCAGCTTGGCTTTTTTGTTGTTCTGCAGTTTTCAGCTTGTTTTCTTGTTCTTTCAGTTCCAAATCCGTCGGCATATGCTCATGCATTTTCGCTGGTTTTGGATGACTTTGCGAACCGCACACAGGACAATTTTCTCCATAGTGCAGCATGGAGGCAAGCATACCCGCTTGGCCTGATCGCCAGTTTCGGTTCAGGGTTTCCAGTTTTTCCTTGTCCTGAATTTGTATTCTTTGTAACTCTTGGAACCGATTATTCTTTTCATCCAGAACTCGTTTCGTATTCTGGATTTCATGAAGAACTTCTTGAAGCTTTTTAATTTTCGATAACGATTGATTATTTCTTTCTGCTTCAATTTCCTGATCACGATAAAGAACAGCCGCATTTTCCGCTTCTGTTTTTTCTTGAGCAACTTTCTCTGCCTCCTCTTCAATAGACAGATGTTCCGAAACAGTTTTTTCACGAAGTCGTTTACTAGTTTGCCATTCTTTTTCATCTAATGTAACCTGTGCTTTTAAGCTTGCAAAAGTCATGACAGCCTCTTTTACCTGCTCAAGCTGATGAACAGTTCGGACTGCCTGCTCTCTTTGATTTTCCTTCAACATTTCCTTATCATAGGAATCCTGCTTCTCAATGCGCTCAGTCCGTAACTTCTCGGACTGCTCACTTAACTTTTGAAGTTCGGCATTCGCATCTTGTACTTGTTTGCCAATTCGCAAATAGTATTGTTCCTGCTTTTCAAGCGAAGCCGCTTTGTGTGCCATTTTTATTTGGACTTTCACTAGTTCCATTTCTGGCAGCTTTGCTTCAAGGGCCTCCTTTTCTTTTCGCAGTTTTTCCTTTTCCGAAAATCGATTTAATAAATCGACAGCTTTTGAAAGTTCTTGGTTTACTTGATCACGAGCTTTTTGCTTTTCCTTTATATGTTTATTTATATCCTCATTTTTTTCTGCCGCTTGCAAAATGACTTCCTGTAATAATGGTAAGACCTGCTGTTCATTAGGCTCTTCCCCTTGTAATTGTGCCTGCAATTCTTCATGATTACCAGGCTGGATGCCTTTCATTAATTCAATTCGCCGCTGAGCACTTTTTTCACTTTTCTTTCTTAGGATGGAAGCCTCTTCTTTTAATTTTTCTTCTATTCGTTTATAAAGTTCAGTATGAAATAATTTCTGGAGAATCTGTTCTTTATCCTTGCTGTCGGAAGTTAACAGTTTTCGGAATTCATTCTGTGGAATCATCAGGATTTGCCGGAATTGATTCGCATCAAGTCCAATGAGTACTTTGATTTTTTCTTCAACTTCTCGTACATTTGCACCCAGCAATTTTTTTCCTTCTGCCAATATCTCATATAATTCAGCCTTTGCTCCAACCGTTGTTGTTCCTTCACCTGCTTTTTTCTTACGTTCCTGCTGCGGCGATCGGGTCACCAAATACGTTTTTCCACGCAGGGTAAATTGTAACGAGACTTCAGTCAACATATCATCTTCGGCAAACTGACTTCGCAAATCTTGCCCGCTTCGATCTTCACCGCTGGCTTTTCCATATATCGCAAAACTAATCCCATCAAATATCGTTGTTTTCCCTGCACCTGTCTTTCCAGAAATGACAAACATGGTCCGTTCTCCAAGGGAATTAAAGTCAATGGTTTCCCTTCCTGCATATGGTCCGAATGCCTGCATCGTTAAAATATCCGGTCTCATTTCAAAGCCTCCTCTTTCTTAACAGCCTCAATTACCGAAACCATCAAATCCTGCTTTTGAGAATCAAAGTCCCGATCTGTCATTTCTTGATAAAACGTTTCAAACAGGTCCAATTCTGATTTCCGTTCATCTTTTACAGAAGAGAAGGATTTTTTTCTTCTAAGGTCGGTCAAATCCCATTTTCGCTCTAGATGTAGTACGTTCGGATAAATCTGGCGCAGGCGGTTAATAGGATCGATAAGTGCCCCCTCATCATTTAGTGTTATTTTCAAATAGTCATCCCTTTTTTGCAATTGATAGAAAGAGGGATCGAGTAACTCTTCCATAACTCCGGATATTTCCCTCATATCGAAATTGGGTGCCAAAGAACGATAGCGTATATCAAAGCTTCCATCTTCTTGCATATCGACGATGGAAAGCGACTTATTCTGCTTGGCCTCAGAAAAAGAATATTTTAATAGTGATCCAGAGTAAAACACCTTTGGATGACGTATCGCGTCTGGACTATGTAAATGCCCAAGTGCCGTATAATCGAACGCATCGAATAAGTCGGATGAAACACAGCCAGAACCACCTACCGACAAGACCCTTTCCGAATCGCTCGTTTTTCCGCCTAATACAAAAGCATGTCCTACGAAGACATTCGGCTCATCCTTGTTTAAATTTTCAGCAATCGTTCCGGTTATCCGCTTCATTGCTGCTTGATGTGAATGGATACTATCATCTTCAAAAAGATGGCGGACCGTCCCAGGTTCTGCATATGGAACACAATAAAAGTTCACGCCTTTGATGCGAACCGGCTCACATGTTTTTGTCAATTTCCCATGAATGTATAACTGACTATGACGATACCATGATGAACCGAATGCAAGCCTTTCCGCAGAATCATGATTTCCCGATATCGCAACAATCGGTGTATTCATTTTCACATTAATCGTATAAAGGATTTCATCAAGAAGCTCCACCGCTTCTGTCGGCGGAACGGAACGATCATATAGATCACCGGCAATAACAACCGCATCCGGTTTTTCCTCTTCGACAATTTCTATGAATTGCAAGAGTGCATGCCTTTGGTCATCTGTCATATGTACCCCGTGAACGATTTTCCCTAAATGCCAATCAGCCGTATGGATAAATTTCATAGTTTCACTCCGTCCTAATTTTACTTACTATTATTATATCAAAAATTTAACGAATAGCATGGTTTGGGTACAAACGTTCTAATTTTTACCACACTGCCCCATTCTTTTGAATTATTCAGAATAAAAAAAGCAAACTCCTAAAGAGTCTGCTTTTTTCATCATTAGCTGAATAAGTGTTCATAGGGACCCATATTCACCTTTCTTTCAGCTAATTTTTTTTGTAAAAATTTATGGTCACGTTTTGGTGTGGCAATGATATAGCCGCGTATCACTAAATCTTCCGTAATATCGCCCGCTTTTTCCTTTAACGCCAACTCGCCGATTTTCCCCGCGATTTTATGACGTGCAACATCACGAAAAAGTTCTGGCACAGGGCTCACTAAATCTTCTAGTAATTCCTTTTGCTCCTTTGACCATAAGTGCTTTGTTTGGTCCAAATAGTATTCTTCCCAATCCATATCGGATTTCCCATCTTCTTTGGGAAATCTTTTCAGGAACTTTCGAAACATGAAAAAGCCACCTATGCTCATCAATATAATTAAAAGGGCTACCCAAAATAGAATAAACCATAAAAACCATCCACTAAGCAAAGTACCACCTCATATGTATAGAATGATCGTCACTATTATTATAGACAGTAACCCATATCTTTACAAGACTGGCAACGCAATCATTCCTGACCGTTCACTTCCAGTAAGACGAGCGAAAAATCCCCAACCGCATTTTCTTCATATAGATTCGTGACCGAAGTTGCATAGTTAAAGATCTCTGCTCGAAACTCCTCGTTTGACTGTGGAATCTTTAAATCAAATACCATTTGATAAAGCAATGTTGTAATATCATGATATTCACTATGTGTAACCTTGAAATTAAAACTGACTTTTCTGACTTCCTCACCCTCTGAATCCTTTACAGTTTCAGAAAGAAAATCAGTAACATGCAGTGGAACATCGTTTAAAATGACCTCGTCTACCATTATCAACATCTCCTTAAAAAGGTGGTTAAAGACATGTTATCACCAGAAACTTTCAGCGCCAATTATTCAACCTTGAAAAAATAAAAAAACGTGCACAGGAAACCCGAGCACGTTTTCTTCAAATCAATTTACTTTCCCTTTTTCACGATTATCCGCCATTTAGCGTCATCGATCTGCTCAAACTCCGTGATTTCATGACCTTCGGTAGCAGCCCAACGCTTGTGTTCGGGATTATTTGTGGTTTACTGCTGGGATTTGTGCTTCAAAGAGGCCGTTTCTGTGTTGTTGGTGCATATCGTGATTTGATTTTAGCTAAAGATGGACGGATGTTCTTAGCTACATTTATTGTTATAGCGATACAAAGTATTGGTGTTTATGCATTGAATGATACAGGGGTCATTCAGTTTGGAAATGATGGTTTTCCATGGTTGGGAACAATCGTCGGTGGCTTTATTTTTGGTATTGGTATGTTTCTGGAAGGAGGTTGCGCCACTGGAACATGGTATCGTGCCGGTGAGGGCATGATCGGAAGTTGGGTTGCCCTTTTTGGATATCTGCTAGGGGCAGCCATGACGAAATATAGGTTTTCGGATTAATTTTATACTCTCATGAATAGTTTCCAGGCAAATGAAAAACCTGAGTCATTATGAATATCGACTCAGGTTTTTTGATTGTCCCTTTGAATAAATCCTACAATACATGTATCACACCATGCTACTTCCGCCGAAACTGGCTGCTTTAACTTTCTTATATTGGTAAAGCATGGCAATTCTCCACGGAACGATCATGGCAAAAGCAAGTAAGAAAAACATTCCGCTCAATACACCGATTTCAATCGTGCTTCCCAGCATCAGTTTTGCCACCAGTCGAATCACCATGAGACCAATCAATATGAATATGAACGCTTTAGAGCGTAGAATATAAATTTTTTCATCTCTAACTTCAAATTTAGATGTTTTAATCAATAAGATGGAAAATAACATCCCTGCCACAAGAGCCTCCAACAATTCGTATCGAGTCACCCTAAACATCGGGAAAATAAACATCAAAGCACCCGTACTCATAAACAGAGGCGGTAAGATGATTTTCTTTTCATTCACTGGTTTTTTCGTTTCCTTCATCCGTAACATGAAAACACCTATAGCCATCACAATCGCTATACCTGTTGATATATATATCATCTCTTAACCATCCCTTTAAACTAAAAATAGGTAAGTACCCTTAAAAATTATATATGACTTCAATTGATAAACAAAGTATATATTACCTATTTGAGATAAACAAGGTGAGTGTCATTAATTAAACGGCCTTTTTATCCAATACCATGCCCTCGTCAAAAGGATTGAAGATAAAATCTAGGCCCCGGCTTCTATAGCCTCGACAACCATTTTTTGCTGACCCATGCATTATGACCTTTACAGCTGAAATTCCTTCTTGATTTTTTTCGGCATCCAGCATGATCATGATTGGCATGGTCATATCCATCGTTATAAGGTCAGGATTCAAATTGAAAGTGTCATTCTCATATACTTAGCATCACCATAGCCGTTCCTCCTCATTCAAAACAAGGGCACGCGTTCGAAATGTAATGATTTTTATATATAATTTTTAAAAATACATAACTTTAGACGCAGAATCAACAGAAATGGCACAAAAAAGGAAAGAAATAAGACCTAACAGCAGTCAATTCAAATAGAATTTTATTGAAAAAATAGCTTATTATGGACTAAAACCCCGTAAAGCCACCGAATAGTCTAGACAGGACTGCAATTATTTTGGTCATCCAATTAAAAAACAAAATCACACCCATTACAATCATTAAATATCCGCCAATCTTCATGATGTATTGGCTGTACTTTTTTATCCATTTCAATTTTCCGACAAAGAAGGATAATATGAAAAACGGTATGGCAAATCCTAAAATATAGGCAGTCATATAGCTCATGGCAGCACTAGGATTAGTTGCCCCCAGTGAAATGACAGCACCTAATAGCGGACCGGCACAAGGGGTCCATCCAGCCGCAAAGGCAAGTCCGATAAGAATGGAACCTATATATCCGCTGGGTCGGTTCTTAAATTCAAAACGACTGTCTTTCATCAAAGATTTCGGCTGAAAGATTCCTACAATGAATAAACCAAAAATGATAATCAGGATGGCACCAATCTGACGAATTAATTCTTTGTAATTCGAGAAAAAAGAACCTAGGTATGTTGTGCTAAAACCTATTGCAATAAAAACCAGAGAAAACCCAAGAAGGAAGAATAAAGTATGCAGCATGCTTCTTCTTTGGAGCATGGCGTTCTCGGATTTGATTTCACCAACACTCATACCAGTGATATAAGATAAAAAAGCCGGATATAGCGGTAAGCAGCATGGCGATATAAAACTCAGAAAGCCCGCCCCAAAAGCTAAAAACATATTAATATCATTCAAATAAGCTCACTCCTATGTATGTCAACCTATAAACATTGTAACAAATAAGATAAAAAAATACATTTATGGAACTTTGAATATTTCATGACGACCAATTGCTTATAACTTGGATGGGGCGACGGAGGATTAAGTTAACTTATTTGAATTCATTACCCCAAGCCGATATAATTGTTATATTCATACAGATTTTACAAACGAACACATAAATTAAGGGTACCTTGAATAAATGTTGGGGCCAGAAAGGAAATATAATGGCTAAAAAGAATGAATTTCTCGAACAGATCGAATTAAAGAGAAATGAACTTATCAAGATTGTTGCTAAAGATGGTTTAAACTCGCATGTTGCCGTTGAATATAGCCAGCAACTTGATCAATTATTAAATAAATATAATGAACTTTTTTATAAAACCGGTACAGGTTTTTAACTCAGTTCATCTCCCATTGATAACCACATATATTATTATATGAATTATTTTGCTGTTAATCTCCCCTTTTTACAATCTTTCTTAATTTGAATACTTAGGCATGACCTTTTTTATATAAAAAAACAGGCAAGCGCTAAGTGCGTGCCTGTTTTCCTGTTTTTTTCATTTAAAATAATGCACCGACATCCGATGTTGTAATATAAACATCGGATGTCGGTGCAAAGTTTGTCAGTACAAGAACAATAGGAGATCCAACTAAGATGGAAGAATCGTCCGGAACAGTGATCACAAGACTACCTTTTTTAAAATGTATAGGGAGATAAGAAAAGGGGAGAGTTTTAGAAATGGACAGTATATATTGCCGTTTTATTAAAAAGGATACAGAAATCCCGAGACCTTTGTTGTTTTCCCCTAAGTGCTCTCCCACGAAGTTCGCACGAGAATCCCAAAAAGAATCATTCCTTATGAATTTTGCGCTATTCCAAATGGCTGCCAACGGATTTATGAAGAAAAAGACGGAATACCTGACATTAAAAGTCAGGTAATTTTGGATCCATCAAAGGCATCCTATATGAATTTATTTATAAATGGCGTTTGCAGCCCCAAGATAATTACTCTGTTGAAAAAGGAATGCTTAAATTGATCGGCGCCCTCATAAATAAAATCGAATTCCATATACTGTTAATGTGTGAAATTTACGAGTTAAAGTGCAAAACTTACGAGTAAATCAGCAAAACTCACGAGTTAAACAGTGAAATTCACGAGTAAGATATTGCAGGAGGGCATTCGTTTGAAGACCCTAATAGCGACTGTGACACCCCAAATATTCAACTCCACCCACAGTAAGCTACTTCAAATGCCTAACGATTCAAATTAACAAAGCGGGAACTTTGATTATATGAAAGTTTACTCAATACACTTTGGCTGCCAACTGGTTACAATTCAATTTTTTTAATCGGTACACTTCTCATGCTTCAATCAAGGATTCCGTATTGTTGATAATGATTGAATTTTATATGATTTCTCGTGCACTTTGGTCTTTACAAGACTCATAAAAAATAACTGATGAATATCATAGGTAATACACCCTTCTTCTTCTTGTGAAAGAGTTTCCTCCCTCTAACAGCTTCTGCAGCAGAAGTTACTCGTAACTTGATTTTGCTTGAAGTACGGCTTTAATTGTAATAGCTGACATTGAACATTTCTCCCTTATTTTCTTATGCTGACGCTATTTTTCCCTCTCAAGATTTTTGCGGTTTGCTATTAAATAGTTTTTTCATTTCATTTAATTTTCACACAAAAAAATCAAAAGGAACTTCAATTATTCTCTAATCTTTATTATTTTTAAAATGAAAATGATAAAATTGTGTTTGACAAATCGCTCAAAAAATATTATCCTTAAATAAAGATAATTTATTTCGAGATAATTCGCGCTATGTTTTTTTGGCACAAATCTCGAAATACAGATATCTAAATTCAAAATATAATTTCAGGAGGAATCATAAATGATTGGTATAGGTTTATTAGTAATACGCGTAGTAATCGGATTATCGTTTGTCGGACATGGGGCTCAAAAATTATTTGGTTGGTTTGGCGGTCATGGCTTGAAAGGTACAGGAGGCTGGTTTGATTCAATTGGCATGAAGCCAGGAGTTACCATGGCCCTATTTGCTGGTCTATCAGAGCTTATTGGCGGAGCTTTATTTGCTTTAGGTCTCCTTACACCCTTTGCTGGTATATTAATTGCACTTACAATGCTCGTTGCGATCGTTAAAGTCCATGGAGCAAATGGCTACTGGGCAACTCAAAACGGTTATGAATATAATCTTGCCATTCTTGCAGTGGCGATTGGCGTTGCGATAATCGGAGCTGGCCCATACTCACTTGATTCCTTTCTATTTTAAAGATATCGTTTAGGTTTGCTAATCCCTACATTATGAAAACACGGAGTTGGATAAAACCACTCCGTGTTTTTTCTTTTTCCTTAGAAAGAACCAGGGCATATTTTCTCCAGATTCCAATCTTTGGTAAGAATTCATAAGGGTCAGACTTCCTACAAGTGATTTTTGATTTAAGATTCCCCTTAATATCAAGTACATTTACTATTGTCCCTAGGTACTAGTCTAAAAGTTCATATCAATTATTATCAGAGTCTTCTCTTACAGTTATTTGTCTTCTATCCATTATTGAAATTTATCCAGAAATGAAGATCTACCGGATATTTTACAAAATTCCCGACATAGGGAACCCCTCTTCAATGAAAATGGGCCTGAAGGCTATACCAATTCCTTCAATAATCGAAAGTAGATTGTTAGGCTGTCGCAGAACCTAACAAATTCAATTACATAATAAAAAGAATAGTGTTTCATTTTCAAAAAACCCATTTTATTTTAGAAATTTATTATAATTCACTTTTGTTTATTGTTAAGAGGAAGGTTATTCCAAACCCTTTTAAACAATTAACGGAGGAGAGACCATTAAAAAAATTGTTGCAAAAGTCTTATTATGCAGTTTAGCACTCACCCACTTTGTCTTAATGTTGCCTATGAAGCAGCCAAAAGATCATAAAAAGCCCCGGATAAGGAACACTTTAATATGTGTTCCTTATCCGGGGTTATATGAAAACCATTATGCATTTTTTTATTTCACTAATATATGAACGTCTATTTATTCAATCCCGGGAAACCATCCTGGAGAGTGGATGATCGCTTGCCATAATGGGTCTGGAATATCAAGTTGCCGCTGATTATCTTTGTTTATTTTTGTCACGATTTCAGCTTCCCTGCCTTGTTCCACTTTTTGTACCCATTCAGGATCGATTATGATTTCACGGCCTAATGCGATTAACGGAACCCCCGATTGCAGTGCTTTGATCGCATCATCCGCTGTATAGATGGAACCAACACCAATTAAGGGAACATGATCTCCAATACGTTCTTTAATAATCTCTATCCGAGGTCGGTCAACCTCGGCTCCCCGTCTTGCTTTCGACCAGAAATCCATTAATGAAACATGAAGATAATCCAGATTCTTTGTTACAAGTCCATCAATTAATGCAAGTGTATCCTCCATCGTGATACCTGGTGTTTCCGGTTCCTCCGGTGAAAAACGATATCCTACGATGAACGGATCCTTGGCATGTTCAGCAACAGCCTTTTTCACTTCATCCACAACCGCTAATGGAAAAGTCAGGCGCTTTTCAAGGGAACCGCCCCACTTGTCTTCACGACGGTTTGAATGAGGCGAAAAGAATTGCTGTAGCAAGTAACCATTTGCACCGTGAATCTCGACACCGTCAAACCCCGCTTCAATGGCACGTCGGGTGGTTTCACCAAAGTCGAGAATGATCGATTCTATTTCCTTTTCAGATAGTGGACGCGGAACTGCTTTTCCTTCGCCTTCCGATGAGATATTGCTTGCACTGACAACATCTCCATTTGGTATTAATTCCGGTGGAACCTCACGGCCACCATGAAAAATCTGAAGAATTGCCTTTGCACCTTTCGCTTTAATCGCTGATGCCAAACGACTTAAACTAGGAATCAATTCATCCTGATCTCCGCCAAATTCTCCATGAAAACCTTTGCCATTAGCCGTCACGTAAGTACATGCCGTTATAACCATGCCGACCCCGCTTGACCGACGTTCATAATAGTTAACTTCGGCGTCGGTTACGGTCCCGTCAGGATTAGAAGAGAAATTTGTCATAGGTGCCATCACCAATCGATTTTTCACTTCTAATTTCTCTCCTAAATTGAACGATTCAAATAATGGTGTATATTTAGAATTCATTTAGTAATCCTCCATTTAGTTACCCACCATGTTGGTTGGTATAAGTCCTTAATTCACGATACACATCCGCATATTATGATAATAATTATGCATGTTTTGTGATTAATGCCGAAATGGCTTCTTTTGGCTTGAAGCCAATAACTTGATCTACCTTTTCTCCATCTTTGAATAGAATTAGAGCTGGAATTCCCATCACTCCATATTCGCTTGTCGTATCTGAATTTTCATCCACATTAAGTTTTACGATCTTAACCCGATCACCCATTTCCACATCTATTTCATTAAGCACTGGCGCAATCATTTTACACGGACCGCACCACGGTGCCCAAAAATCAACCAATACTAAACCTTCCTTGATTTCACTAGCAAAATTATCATCTGTTACATGTTCTATTGTCATGATCATTTCCTCCTTGTATTATCCGAAATATTTATGGTCTTTACTCATCATCTATTTAAATCAATTTTTGCGATTCCATTTCCCGGAATAAGAAATTCTGATTTCCTCGCATTTATTTTCGGATGGATCTTGATGGATTCCAATTTACCGGATAACTCCATAAACCATGTTTCATCTTTAGAAAGTAACGCCAAATCAATTAAGGCCAAAAGATGAGTTTCATTACTGATTTCTAGATCCGGCAATTTTTCGGTCCATTTACTCGGAATCCAAATCGATTTCCCAACCGCTTTTTCATTGTCACTTTCCACCACATTCACTTTAACGATTTCTCGATTATCGCTTACGGTTTCAATAAAACCATGGATAAGTTCCCCATCTCTTGATTTTCCCTGTACCCAATCCCCATTTTTGAACAGATTATTTTCAACCATTTCCTTAACACCCCTTTTATGTTCATTTGATATTCAAAGTTATTAACTGTAATAATAAAATATACATTTAGTGCAAAGGAAAAACTAAATCAATATCACGGACATTGTTTAATTTTTTCCAAAAAAGTGCTTAGAGTTATATCTTCTAAATATTTTTCAAAATATAATTCAGCTTCATCAAATATTTGATCCATGACTACCTGGGTATTGGAAGATATGACACATTTTTTCTCCGGATCACCTGTACACCACTTTGGTTTCAAGGTTCCATGTGAGACCGCTATATAAATATCCGCCAAACTTACCTCTTCAGGGTTACAGTCTAGAATATAGCCTCCGCCCACACCTTCTTTAGTCTTTACAAATCCCTTTTTTCTTAAGCAGCTCATCATTTTCCGAATCCTTGCCGAGTTTGTACAAACGTTTTCTGCGATAGACTCACTGCTTGCCATATGATCTGGTAAATAAGCTAAATAGACCAAACTATGCACAGCTATTGTAAAATCACTATTCACTTTACGCATCCTCCTCAAGGAGATTACTGTAATAATAATATTTACAGTTGATAAAGTCAACTCAAAAAACTCAACAGGGTTCTCAACATTGTCTATCGGTTTAATATTGCATTGAAATCCCCAATTTATGCTTTTAATATTGCCGAAGTTAAAGACTCTTAAAAAAAGACTCGGTGTTAAAATTATTGCAATTAATGATAACGATTCAATCACTCTTTCTTCATCTTTAGATTTTACTGAAACGAATTTTTGATCCCTCATTAATATTTAGACATATTTTTATGGTTTAAAACGGTGCGAATGAAGAATATAGATCCTTTATGAAATTAATTTGGGCATCAGATATAAATAAAACCAACCTATATAAATGCAAAAAAGCGCTCGACCAATTCAGGTTAAATACTTTTCTATTTATTAAGTTCATTCAAAAAAAACAACCGATTACTCGGATGCTTACTTTAATCAATTTTATAGATTCACTGACTCTTTATTGGTCAAGTGTGCTTTAATAAAAAGATTAATTGAAAAGATTTTTATTTTTTACATTTAGATTTCCATTTGAATTTAGATTCCCATTTGTTATCTTTAAATTTACATTTGTGTTCAAATTTATGTTCACATTTAGGAAACCATACCGAACAAGTATCCTCAAAGCATTTTTTCACAAAATCATTTATCATTCTAACACCCTCCTTAATACTGTATATGCATCTTTTGATAGAAGGTGTGGACAAGTGTTTTTTCTGTTTGCGTGTTTACTTTCAAAATAAAAAAGCGCTCACCTAGAATTAAACTGTACCCTATAGAGTAGACACCTAAAAAAGTCTCCTATAGGGGCTGTTGACAATCTAAAAGGAATTTCTGAAACCTGTATAGAATTTATTCTATGCAGGTTTTTTATTGGAGGGATTTCTATGATGGGACGCAATGATGAGTACCAAAGCAAAATGGAGTTTATTGATTTGAACGATTTTGTTCCTACTAATCATATTCTCCGCTTAATATTGGAGAGAATTGACTTCTCTTTTATATACGTTAAAATGGAAAGTTTTTATTCGAAACTGGGCCGGAAGTCTTTGGATCCCGTCCTCCTTTTCAAGATGTTGCTTATCGGCTATCTTTTTAATATTGACTCAGAACGCGAACTTGAACAGGAGGTTCATTTAAATCTTGCTTATAGATGGTTTTTAGGACTTGATCTAACTGATCGAATTCCCGACCACTCTATTTTTAGTCAAAATCGTCGAAGACGGTTCAAAGACAGTGCCGTATTCCAAGAAATCTTCGATCACATTGTTTCACTATGCATTGAAAAAGGATTGGTCACAGGGGAAACCATTGTGACAGATTCTACCCATATAAAAGCCAGTGCTTCTAAGGATCAGGTGAAAAAGGTTGAGGTTGAGAAGACTCCTTCCCAGTATTTAAATACTCTTGAAGAAGAGGCAAAGAAGCTTGAAAAAGAACTGCAGGAGAAAAGAGAAAACGTTGGCCGAAAAAAGGCTGGGAGAAAACCGAAAGAGTCTACTACAAAAATAGTGTCCGTCTCTAAAACCGATCCTGATTCAGGGTTATTAAATCGACCCGGGAAACCATCAGGTCCCCACTATTTGGCTCATACCAGCATTGATACCCAAAACGGAATCATAATAGATATTCATCCGAGTGCAGGAAATGTAAATGACTGCGAACCTTACGTAGAACGCTTGAAAGTGATAAAAGAGAAGTTTCATTTAAATATTAAGAATGTAGGGGCGGATCGTGGATACGATACAACGCCTATTCACCATGGATTAAAAAAATTAGGCATAACGGGGTATATCAGTCCCACTCAGTATGATTCGGCGTTTAAGACAACCTCGCATCGGGAGTTCACTTATAATAGCGAAAACGATATATACCTATGTCAAAATAAGAAGGAACTAGCCTTTACACATTTAATGAGAAAGGGCGAAACAAATTACAAGACCTATTCGGCAAAAACCCAAGACTGTAAAGTCTGTCCTTTCAGAGTGGAATGCTTCGGGAAAACAGCGACTAAAAGAACCATATCACGCCCCATCGCCCATGAACTATTAGAAGAAAACATGAAAAGGACAAAAACAAGTGATTACAAACTGGTTCAAAACTAAGAAGAGTCTGGTGTGAAGGCTCATTTGGCACCATGAAAATAAAGCACAATTTATATAAGACATATAAGAGGGGCATTCAAAAAATCCATGAACAATGCCTCTTTTCGGCGTTGGCCTTAAACTTAAAACGAATGGTAAAAGTAATGAACTAGCTACAAAAAAATGAAGAAGAATAATCAATAAACAAGCAATTAACGATAAAAATCAAAATGGGGAAGGAGCAAAAGCTCTTCCCCATTTTGTCAACAGCCCCTATAGGGTACTTTTTTGTATAATTAAGAAACACAACGAGAAAACAGAATATGGGACTGGAGAAGGTTATGAGTAAAAAGCGTTTTACAGAGAAAGAAATCAAACTACTATCATCTAAATAATTATGTTAAATCTGTAAGTTCAAAAGGGATTACTTATACTGATGAATTTAAGCATATATAGCGGAAAAACAGAAAGGCAAATTCGCAAGAGGAATTTTTGAAGAATTTGGGTTTGATATAGAGGTTTTGGGGACGGAAAGAATTAAATCAGCGAGTAAGAGATGGCAAGCTGTTTACGAGAAGAATGGGATTATTGGTTTATGTGACACTAGAGCAGGAAATTCAAGGCGCCAAAAAGAAAGAATACTTACCTTAGAGGAGAAAAATGCTCGCTTAGAAGCACAAATCAACTTACTAAAGGCAGAAAACGAACTGTTAAAAAAGATTCGTTTTGCAGAAAGGGGGATGAAGAAGTAGTTCTTCCTCCTTTCAAAAAATATATCCTATTCGTTCCGTGATTGAAAAATATCAGCTAAAACATATGGTGAAATACCTATGAAAAATAGCCGGTGTTTCAAGAAGTGGTTATTATAATTACTTCTCAGTGAAATCACAAGAAAAAAGAAATCGAAAAAATTTCAAAAATCGTAAGAAAGGGGCTCGTCAGATCAAGATGACTTTGGCGGGTCAATTTAATGTTGTCTATAATTTGAAGCGTATCCGGCGAATCATGAAGAAGTACAGCATTCTATGTCCTATTCGGAAGGCAAATCCGTACAGACGAATGATGAAAGCCACTCACGAGCACTTTGTGTGGTGCCGAATCTTTTGAATAGGGAATTCAAACAAGATGTTCCAGGTAAAGTACTACTGAATTCTTGTAGGCCCAGAATGCCATCACTATTATAGTTTTTAATCCACCTGTCTATAACTTACACCTAGTTCTTTTCCAATCAATTTACTACCCATACCTCTATGTAAGTACATTTCAATGGCTTGCATTTTAAAATCAACAGTAAAGGTTCTTCTATATTTACCCATAAAAATATCCCCTCCATAATAAACAGTACAGTACCTTTCTTTCAACTGTCTACTATAGGGGGATAATACCACAATACAGGAATCATCTTTTTTAAGCTGTCCTTAACAAAGGGTACATTTTAGAATGGGGACTTACCTTTTATACTAAAAATTTTTATTAAATATGCGTTCTTTATAATTTTCTTCAATCAGTAAATACTGTTCTGCTTTTATCTATCAATTCCAAAACAAAAACCACCTTTACTGAATCATTCATTCAGAAAAAGTGGATTAAGAAACAAAAATGAAAGATAAACCAAAATTTTATATAAAATCGGTGGAAGGATTCAGTCTTAATGGATCAACCATATCGATATTATATAAAATTTTGCATCCAATCTTCCAAGAACTTTGATATATCAAGGTTTCATGCTATCTTATTTTGTTTGTTGTTTATTCATTGCGCTCATCATTTGATTAATTTTCTTTTGGGATGGTTTCATACCCATTTGCATCATCATCATTTTCAACATCTGTTCGTTAATTGGCGGATTTTTCTTTAAGTAATCCATCATGTATTTACGAGCGATGAAAAATCCCAGCACTACTCCAGCAATCAATGCCAGTACGCCAACTAGAATGTAAACCCACATACTATTTCCTCCTTCATGTTGTCTAACATCAGTGTACTAGACCAAAGGTTATTATACAATACCCGCTACCGAAAAGTCCCCCATTTACACAAATTTTCTTTCTTTTATCGGTTTTAACCAACCGTATTTTTCATGTTCAAAATCAATTGCCAGAAAACTCGCTTCATATTTTCGAATACTTTCAAAGAATGCCGTCTCCGCTTCATAGTCTCCTTCAGCCTTAAGAGTAATGGACTCATTCTGAATGATTAAAACGGCTTTACTTGATCCGTTTGTTTTTTCTAAATAGTATTTTCCATTTTGAGTCCAATAATTCATCTTTTTTTGCAAACGTTGTTCAATAGCTAACTGCAACTGGATAATCGGGACTGTTTTGGTGACATATTCGATTTGTTTTTGCAAAATACTCTTCAGTCTGCCCCTTGCTTGAATATACTCCAAAAACAAATTGAAAAATAGCTTCTCTCTTCCATAATAATGATGGGCAAATTCATCTTCGATTAAATAAATTTGATAGGTTCTCATCAGCCAATGCCTCCTAGCTTTCCTATTTTGGTCACGAAAACATCTAACCACCAGGACCCTCTCCACTATTTTCCACTATTGATGACTTTCCCCTTTAACTGACACATTTAAACGAAATTTATTTATTCTCATTATATATTGACAAACTAAAAAGATATGTTGTTTGCTGGAGAAATTATCTTCTTTTTTTGTCGAATGGAAGATTTCCTTTAGAGTAGGAGCACATTCAATATAAA
Organism: Peribacillus sp. V2I11; assembly: GCF_030817135.1. NCBI lineage: Bacteria > Bacillati > Bacillota > Bacilli > Caryophanales > Bacillaceae > Peribacillus > Peribacillus sp. V2I11. The sequence goes on from NZ_JAUSYW010000001.1 coordinate 391,073, forward strand.
ATACGATTGTTTTTGATAAAAAAACTGACACCACGCTAGTTGGTGTCAGTTCCCCATTACTATTTTTTAAGCATTTCCTTAACACGGGCAACTACATTTTCTACAGTGAAACCAAATTCCTCCATGATTTTACCGCCTGGAGCAGAAGCTCCAAAATGATTGATGGCCAATATTTCACCCTCATCACCTGCATAACGATCCCAACCAAACGGTGAAGCCACTTCGATAGCTAAACGTTTTTTCACTGCCGGATTGATTACGCTTTGTTTATATTCTTTAGATTGAGTTTCAAATCGATCCCATGATGGCATGCTGATTACCGAAACATCAATTCCTTCGTTCGCTAAAGCTTTCTGTGCTTCCACAGCCAAGTTCACTTCGGAACCAGTCGCAAGAAGTAATGCATCTGCTACTTCTTTCTTAGAAGCAGAGATGATGTAAGCCCCTTTTGAAACACCTTCATACGCAGTTTCGGAAGTGTCTTTTATTGTTGGCAACCCTTGACGAGTCAGTACAAGAGCAGTTGGTTTATTTGTTGACTCCATTGCCACTTTCCAGGCTGCTGCCGTTTCATTGCCATCAGCTGGACGGATTACCCCTAGGTTAGGCATTGCGCGCAATGATGCTAATTGTTCGATTGGCTCATGAGTCGGCCCGTCTTCCCCTACAGCAATGCTGTCATGAGTGAATACATAGTTTACAGGCAGTCCCATTAGTGCTGCCATTCTTATGGCAGGACGTAGATAATCAGAGAATACGAAGAATGTTCCTCCGTATACTTTTAATCCACCATGAAGTGCCATTCCGTTTAAAGCCGCACCCATGGCGAATTCACGTACACCGAACCAAATATTACGGCCACTGTAATTACCAGGTAATAGATCTGTCTCACCTTTGATGGCAGTATTATTAGATCCGGCTAAATCCGCAGAACCCCCAATGAAGCTAGGGACCTTTTTGGCAATCGCATTTAGTACTTCCCCACTTGAAGCACGGGAAGCTAATGTCTTACCTTCTTCATAGACCGGAATTTCCTGATCCCATTCAGCAGGCAGCTCACCTTTGATGGCCAGCTCCAATTGCTGTGCTAACTCAGGATGTGCTTCTTTGTAATTTTTGAACAATTCATTCCAAGCTTCTTCTTTTTGAGCGCCTGCATCAACAACAGCTTCATTGAAGTGTGAATACACTTCTTCAGGAACATGGAAGTCCTCTTCGAATGTCCATTTATATGCTTCTTTTGTCAATTTCAGCTCATCTGCACCAAGCGGAGCGCCGTGAACAGCAGATTTACCAGAACGATTTGGTGAACCGTAACCAATAACCGTTTTCACTTCGATTAATGTTGGGCGTGCTTCGTCGGTTTTCGCTTCTTCTATCGCATTAGCAATTTCCTGAAGATCGTTCCCATCCTCAACGCGGATATACTGCCATCCATAAGATTTGAACCGGTCTGCCACGCTTTCACTAAATGATTGACTTAAGTCGCCGTCAAGGGAAATATCATTAGAATCATATAAAACAACAAGTCTTCCGAGTTGTAGATGTCCAGCTAATGAAGCTGCTTCTGCAGAAACACCTTCCATTAAATCTCCATCTCCACAAATGCTATATGTATAATGATCGACCACATTGTAAGAATCGCGGTTATAGCTTTCAGCCAAGTGACGTTCTGCCATTGCCATTCCGACTGCCATTGCGATACCTTGTCCAAGCGGCCCGGTAGTTGCATCTACACCAGCCGTATGTCCGTATTCAGGATGTCCTGGAGTTTTACTGCCCCATTGGCGGAAGCTTTTCAAATCATCGATAGATAAGCCATAGCCCGATAAATGAAGAAGGCTGTATAACAGCATAGACCCATGACCAGCTGAAAGAACAAAGCGGTCTCTATTAAACCAATCTGGATTTTTCGGGTTATGGTTCATATATTCGGTCCATAGTTTATACGCCATTGGCGCTGCACCCATTGGCATACCTGGATGGCCAGAATTAGCCTTTTCAATTGCATCAATCGATAATGTACGAATCGTATTAATAGAAAGTGCATCTAATTTATCTAACATATCGTAAAAACATCCCTTCCTGTAATGTACCTCTTTATATTATAGTGACAAGCATAATATCACAACTAAAATCACTATTTACTGCCCCAATATTACAATTTTCTAAAAATAAGAGAAGTCCCCTATTTAGAATAAACTAAATAGGAGAATACATACATCAATGCACTCTCTTTTTACATGCTAATAGAATTCTCAATTGGAATGTCCCTTCAGAAGAATCCAAGCATTAATGTAAATTTCTTTTTTCTTTTATATTTTTTATCTTTTGAGGAGTGACGTCATTACCTTCTGGATCCACGACTTTCACATGCTCCAACGTATCGGACATGGACTTTCTGAATGTTTCCAAATACTCACTTCTCAATTGGGTTTGCTCTTTCGCCTCAACTTCCGTCAAACCTTCAGCCTTTGCCTTTTTAGAAAGTTCATTAATACGGGCTATTTTTTCTTTTGATAACATAATTTCGCTCCTTCATAATCTGCGGATACTGTCATGGTATTAAAAAAAAAGCGAAATTACAAGTTCTATGATTTACTTTCCTTTGTATTCATTTGATGTTCGAGAAAACGCCTGTTCACAGTAGCCTTAGATACATTGTATCCAAAGCCCCTTAATGTGGCTGCGATTTCTGAGAATGTCAATCCATTGGCCCGAAGTTTAATAATTTCTTCAATAGGAATCTCCATACGGTCCCTTCCAGTGGAGTTCCTTTGATTCTGAAGGTTTTTTTGAGGACGGTACCCTTTTTCAACGGCTCTTATCATCCCGCGCTTTATTTTAAGATTATGTAGTTTCCTTTGATATTCTTCTACAATACCGACTATCTGGATGACCATGGCATCCGAATCCGATAACTCAAGCTCTCCATCGTGTGAGAGCGTATAAATTTTCACATCTTCTTTAAGGATGAAATGGAAAAGGGCTATTTTGGCATTCCCTCTTCCCAGTCTTGTTTCGTCCTGGATTAATAGTACTTCAGCTTCTTTGGTTTTAAATAGTTCGAGCATGTCAAAAATTCCATCCCGATTCAACTCATAACCACTTGCCTGTTCTTTTATAATGGAAACAACTTCCACATCCATCTTTTCCGCCAATTTGACTAATTCATCTTCCTGCCTTGCCAATGATGTTTCCTGTGACTCTTTTTCTGTGCTGACCCTACAATAGATTACCGCCTTCATAATACCCTACCTTCACTACTTACTGCTCACTGGCCAAATTCTGGACAAGTTCTTCCTCTTTAACCGGTATGACGATGACTTGACCAGTTTTAATAGAATCCGCCCTGACTCCATTATGCTCTTCTATCCAACCAATGAATTCTTTTTTTGTCAAATTTGCTTCTTCATACTCTTCGGCAATTCCCCATAGGGTGTCACCTTCACTTACTTCTATAGAAAGGAAATCTTTTTTTTGATCATTGTTCAATGTACAAGAGAATAAAATTGAAAAGATGAATACTGATCCCGCTAATAGAATCGTATAAATATAATTTTTGTATAATTTTTTCATAATTATCCCTCCAAAGCGAATGTTCGTTCGTATGTTATGGTTAAATTATAATACGAACATTTGTTTCAGTCAACAACTAAATTCGAACTTATGTTTGTATAGAGTTGGGGGCCATGCTATAATGTAGCAAAGAACATTGGGGAAGAGGTGCACTAATGACTAAACTATCAAAACGGCAGCAAGATATTCTTGATTTCATTAAAGAAGAGGTCCGCCAAAAAGGGTATCCACCTTCCGTAAGGGAGATTGGCGAAGCTGTGGGACTTGCATCAAGTTCAACAGTACACGGACATTTATCCCGCCTGGAAAGTAAGGGCCTGATTAGACGTGACCCGACCAAGCCAAGGGCCATTGAAATAATGAATTCGGAGGAAGCGAACAGTATTCCCAAAGCCAATGTCGTGAACGTGCCGTTACTTGGAAAGGTAACAGCGGGCATGCCTATAACGGCCATTGAGAACATAGAAGAATACTTTCCGCTTCCTGAAAGCATGGTTCCACATGATGACCATGTATTCATGCTGGAAATCATGGGTGAAAGTATGATCGAAGCAGGAATTCATGATGGGGATTATGTCATCGTGAAACAACAAAGCAGTGCCAATAATGGAGATATCGTCGTGGCCATGACGGAAGATGATGAAGCCACTGTAAAACGATTCTTTAAGGAACCGGATTACATAAGGCTTCAGCCTGAGAACTCAAATATGGAACCAATTATTTTACGAGATGTTTCGATACTTGGAAAAGTAATCGGCTTATATAGGCAAATACACTAAAAGCGCTAACCGCGCTTTTTTTGTTTGTTTAATTTATGTCCCAAATTCTCTCAATATGCATATGGAAGAGTAGATTTTGAGATATTTTTTAATAGAATCAAGTTTTCATGGAATATTAACATCCTTTATAACGGATGAAAGGTATACTATCGCCTGTCTTGATATATGTACTTTTAAAAAAACTATTTCAAATAAAAAAGGAGAGCGGTAAAATACCGCTCCCAGTTAAAATTCATTTCACTCTTAATCTTTGGTTCACTTTAATTAGGTTAGATCGACCAAGTCATTCCACTGTTGAATCTGCACTTGTGTAGAACCATATGCCTTTGCAAGCCCAGAGACTGAATCCCCCTTTTTGACAATATGATAAACCTCTTCGGTGCTTGCATCATATTTAGTTAAATCACTTGTTTCAATTAGGCTCACCAGTTTTTCTATATATTTCGGGTCCGAGGCGTAACCCGCATCGAATATTGCTTTGAGTGCTTTTTTGTAATCTTTTTCTCCAATGACAGCTGTATAGAGACTTCTATTCCACGAAGTTCCCTTTACATATAGATTGGCAAGATCTCGAAGACTTACTTCCCAAGTTGGGTATTTTCTAAATTTGTTCCATACTTGAACGGGCACACCGTTGACATATTCCATTGTTTGAATAATGACAGACTCGCCCTTAAAGTCACCTTTTGTACCAAATATATTTTTCCCTTGATTTGCTAATAAGCTTGTCCCATATCCACTCTCCAAGCAAGCTTGTGCAATGACAACAGAAGGTAAAATTTTAAATTCCTTTTGAATTTTCTGGGCATAAGGAGCAATATGCTTAATAAACTTTTCCTTGCTCATTAGAACCTCCAATTATTAGAATCACTTTATTTTTTCACTGTTTATCTTTATTCTTATCGTATTCTAAAATATGGGAAAGGTTACAGCTTGTCCAACAAAAAATGTTCGGAAAAGTGGCTCGCTCCGCGTTTTATTAAAACCATTCTCCCCTTCCAAACAGGAAAGCCGTCAATCGATATAATATAGATTTATGGATTTTATTTTGATAACCTTTCAATAAATAATTTTTAAATATGTATTCATATATTATGGTATAAAACCTTGATAAATAGTAAAAATTAATTTTAAAAACTTTCATGTTAAGGTGGTGAAATTATGGACTTCCCAACCATCCATACAAACTTTTGGGATGCAGTGATAGCCATTCCTACCATCATGATTCTTACTCAACTTATAAAGGTCATGTTTCATGTTCCTCCTAAATTCATCCCAAGCATCGCTTTAGGTCTTGGCTTATTCATTTCCATTTTCATAAGCCATCGTCATCATTTGGTTGCAGGAATTTTCATGGGCTGGTTTTATGGCTATGCAAGCATAGGCAATTATGCTGCACTCAAGACTGGTATTTTGTCTTATAGAGAATCGTATCAAAAGGCGGATTAAATCTATACAGGTTGTCACTCGTTGCAATTCATCAATCTTTTTTATTGCCAGGAGACTTGACTTGCTTATATCCCCATATAACGCCCGTAAATTTAACACCTAAAATGGCTGTTTCCTTTTGCTGAATCGCCATCATCCTAGTTAACCATACCATTTCACAGCTCCATCTCATTTCATCAAAAATACCCTCTCAATTAAGAGAAGGCCTTTCACTATTTCTCAATATAGACTGAACGAATCAGCGTCCGGGTTCTTTCAGTACCATTCACATTTTTTTCCTTGACATCAATTGTTACATTATAAACACCTGACTTAGGTACTTCTGGAAGGGCACCAGTAAAATTTTCGGTATCCATTACCTTAATGGAGCTTTTTTCACTAATTTCATTACCGTTTTCATCTAATAGATGAACCAAAAATGTTGTGCTGATTGGCCTTTTTTTATCATTCATTGGGTTCTTTATTAAAAATTTTGCATCTTTTTGCTTAACTTTACCGGCCATACTTAAAGTAATGGGATTCTTTTCGTTGAATTGTGCTGTGAACAAGAAGGCGTCTTTTGGCGATTTAGTCTTCATTCGCACTTTCCAGTCCCCAATTTCAAGGTTATTTCTATTGAATGATTGGATGGTTGCGCCATTAAAAAAGGAAATTTCATTCTTGACTGAATGAACTTTTAAGGAAGGTAAATACTTTTTATTGGATGGAGAAATTAATTCAACCTCAACATCATTTGAGGCTGTATATATGGTTATATTACATGGGGCGGCTTCATTTACATGGAAATTTTTTTCAATCCAGACATTTTGTTTCAGGACATCACCCAGAACGGTTTGAGCGAGTGCGGTTGTGATGACATCATCTTCTACTCGTTCTTTATAGTTGACATTAAATTCAGGAACCCCAGCGATGGAAGTGCTTCTTAAATAGGGTTCAATTCTTGAAAATACAGCTGAACCAACTCGAATATTGTCGTGATCAAAGTTGGGATCCGTAAATAAATGTGTTGCGTAGGGTATTTTTGTACTCCATACATTCACAAGACCATCATTTTCTCCATATGAAGATAAGTATTGTCCACCCATTGATAAAGCTGAAAGAACCGGGCCTCTGTTCATACCTGCTACAGTGAAATACATGTTTTTACGTGAGTTAACATGGTTATCTGTGACAGAACGAAATTCCGCCATTTTACCAACTTGTAATGAATAAGTTCCATCATCTTTTTGACCTAATAAGGAACCAAGCCAGCCCGCATACCAGCTATAAGCCAAATCAGCTAGGTAAGAACCATGATGAGGGGAAGCTAAAGTGATGACCCTTCCAACATATTGGTGTGCTCCATAGTGTACTAGAGCCGCTTGGGTGTCTGGCCCTCCTTTGCTGTGAGCTATAATATTTACTTTTTCGCCCCCGAAATGGTTACTGATTTCTGAAAGCATTTGAGCTAAAAGCCTTCCATTAGCATATTGGCTCACTGATCCATTTCCAGCTGAATCATGAAGCTGAACAAAAACAGTTTGGTAGCCTGCTTCATACGCCTTGGTATACATATCATTAACACCATGATATTCCGTTTCACCGTACCAGCTGGTTGAACTGCTGTTTTTCCCTTGAACAAACACGATCGGTGGTTTCTCTGTGTCAAGATTGGGAGGAATACTTCCAAGAAACCAATCCCCTGGACTGAAAGTTTCGGAGGGCGGCTTCAATTTTCCTGCAGAGGAAATGTCTGGCTTAGCCATAAATAATATGGTTAGAATGAGGACAAGAAAAACGACATAATTGATTACATTCCTTTTCAATTGTTATCTCCTCCAATATCCTGTGGTATTTTTTCGAACTCATCCTATTATCAATGCCCTCCTTCCCAGGCCTTCCATAGCCTTCATTAGTATATATTTGTACTTTTGCATACCATTACCTGCTATCTTCATAAAGATGGGAGAAAAAAACTAGAAGAAGTTCATCAAAAATGGAGATAAAGTATGAAGACTCGCCTTCAATTCATTTATGGATGCATCTTTTCCTTTTATGAAGATGTACTTACGGAGGAAATCCTTAAATCGAATCCTTCAAGTTCACGAAAAAAAGAACAAGCCCTTATCCTGCAAAGGATAGAGGGCTTGTTCATCAATATTAACTTTTCCTTCGAATTTGCCATTGTCCATTTGCTCCTATTCATGGTGTTTTCAGTCCGGCCTATACATTAAGTAAATAAATTTTTTTCACGGCAATCGGCTGTCATTCATGAGGATCCCAATATCAATCGTCTATTTTATACAAAATATCAGCATGCTCCAATTGGGGGTTGCAGCTGTCCCTTTTTTAAAGAACGTGAGAAGTTTGGATTTTTTCTCCTTTAAGCACTCCCCCCACCTCCTCCTACATACCCGAATTTTCCCCTGAGAACAGGATCAATACCTTCCGATTGTACAATTTGACAACACCGTCGTGTACGATAATATCCTCAATGCCTCCTACTGCAACTTCAAAAGAATTAATTTCCCTTTCCACTTTTTTCATCTTCTTTCCATCATTACTTGAATCTTGTCCCGTGGAAGTTAGGAATGTATTGATTAGACTTTACATTCCGAATGGCCAATCTGATGAAGAAACGCTGGTACACTTGACTTTCAACTACATTTGAAGTGTAGATGAGGATCAAAAAAAATGATATCGTCGATCGAGAATCCTACACATTCAGCAAATAAATAAGCCTTATCGATTCGCAAAGGAATCTTATATTGCTCATAGTCAATGTAAGTCCTCTTGGCCATCTTCAGCACTTTAGCCATTTCATCTTGAGTTAATCCTTTATACTTCCTAGCTTGTTTAAGTGTGAACTTAACGTTTGTCATATCTTGTCACCACCTGTCTTAAAAAATAATATCACACTTGAAGTATAGTTACCAACAATTTTTCGCAAAATTCACTCACTTTAAGTTTACTCACTTTCACTCATAGTGTATATTCAAGTAAGAGGTGAAGAAATATGCACATTGGTGAACGGATTAAAATGTTAAGAAAAGAAAGAAAAATGACACAAGAAGATTTGGCAAATATATTAAAAGTGGCCCCAACGGCAGTATCAGCTTGGGAATCCGGACGGAATAAACCTTTAATGGATAAATTGAGCATGATGTCGACATGCTTTGAAATACCGCTATCCCACCTCATTGAAGGAGCACCTATAGATAGAAATAATCCTGGAATGGAATTTCTAAATGAAAAGAATGTAAGATTAATTGGTGTCTACGGAAATATCCCTGCTGGAGAGCCTAATTTTACCAACGAATATATAGAAGCCTATATGCCGACATTAAATTCGATGCTAAAATCGAATAAAGAATATTTTTTCCTAAAAGTGATTGGCAATAGCATGAACAAAGAATTCAGAGACGGATCATTGATTCTCGTTGAAAAAACAACCTACGTCGAAAACGGAAAAATTGGTGTGGTTTTAGTAAATGGTTACGATGCTACGGTCAAAAAAGTGAATATCAATAAAGAAAACATCACACTCACTCCTTGCAGCACGGATCCTTTTTATGAAGAAAAAACCTATAACATCAAAAATGATAGAGTCCGAATTTTAGGAAAAGTAGTTCAAGCCATTAAAATATACGATTAATATCCATCTCGAGGGTTTCTTTACGGAAATGAAAATAAATGAATAATGAGCAATAATACATAGATTCAATTCTACATATTTAGGTACAAGCCATCATTGTTTCTTTTTAGTATTGTTCTCTTAGATTACTTATGAAATTGAGTGAATGTATTTGGTAACTATGCGTCCTAGGACGCTTTTTCCAGTAAATTTTCCTTACATGCAGAAAGAATAAAATTGTCTATATTAGGCAATCAAATTATCATAATTTTTATTATTGGGTTCACAACCTCATATAAAATCTTATAATGGAATGATAAGCATTTGCCTCTGTAGCTCTAGAAGGGAAGAGCGCCGGATAATATTGTAGCCACCGGGTCGCAAGGTAAGGGTTTCAGAAGCACCGAAAAGCAAATAAGCTGAGGCATGTGGAATCCCAGCCGGTGAAAATCCGTTGGAAAGCGTGTTCTCCCTCATCCTATGCTTACGAAAGGAGTGCGGGTTCGAAGCTCGTCAGAGGCTTGTTTCCTGATAAACTGTAATTATATATAATGCCAGAAAGTGACTCCCATTTACACAAAGTCCACTTTTTCCTACTGTGCAAATTTATTATTTTCCCTTTGTGTGGACTGGCATCTATGTTAGTTCTTAAATCTTTTCCCCGTATATCAGTTTTAAGAATTAGATTTTAATATTAGAGGCTAATAATATTTTGGTCATAATATTCCCATTCCTTCCGCTATTTTCGAATCGGGACGGTAGAATGTATATCATTATTTCATTACATGCATATTCCTGAACCAAGAAAAGCCCCTCTCTTTTTGAGAAGGGCTTCCTGAGTGGTGTGCTTTCTGGAAGTGATGAATAATTTAACTAGTCAATTATTTATTCATTTCACCCGCAATTTCTGGTTTACTGTAATGGTGTACTGACTGTCAAGACCGTTCCAATCTTTAATTTGCTGAACCGTACTCCCATAAGCAATGCTTAAGGAATATACGGTATCCCCACTAACGACAGTGTGGTATACAGCTGTACTTTTCTTTGTAAGATTGAAGCATTTAACTAAACCGTTAACATGTCCGCGAGCCAGTGATTCGATAAAGGATGCCGTTTTCAATTTGGATGCGTCATTGACATTATCGATAAATCCATTTTCAGTAAGGAGTGCAGGCATGTCCGTTTCACGGAGCACATGTAAATCTCCTGTTTTTTGTCCTCTGTCTTGGATGTTAATAAGCTTCATGACCTCTGAATGAATATGATCTTGATACGTTTTCGTTATCTGGTTAGTGGACGTATAAATGTAATCCTCGTACCCAGTTCCGCCGCCAGCATTAATGTGGATGGAGAGATAAAAGTCAGCTCCCCACGCGTTCGCTGCATTTGTTCGATCGTTTAAGGAAGGGTACGTATCTTGGGTCCTGCTCATTTTTACAGAAACGTTATTATATTCTATTAATAAAATGTCTTTAATCCGAGTTGCAATGGATAAAGTTAAATCCTTTTCTCTCAATCCATTCCCCACCGAGCCTGGATCCATACCGCCATGGCCGGGATCAATAAATACTTTTACCATTTCTATCACCTCTATTAATCTTATGTTACGTATTAACAAATGCTTGTACACATAACTATCGGATTAAAGAAATTTCAAAATAATATAGAATTCTTCTTCTCGGCTGCCGTTCCCAAAAAAAATACACCCCTAAAGGTGTTTATGGCAAATTATATATTATGACATTCGCCCAATGGACGAGAATTTTTCGAAAAAAGCTTTCTTCCATTTTCCCACTTCGGTATCAGAGCATAAACAAAGTGATGGAAGGAGATAGAGAGATTTTAAAAAAGTCAACATCAACAAAAAGCTTTTCATTTATTGGTTATTGTTTGTTTTATTTATTACTTCTGCACAATCTTCGATTGAGTCAATCACTATAGTTGGTTCTGATAATTACGGAAAATGTCCATTTTTTTCAGCGACAATGTGTTTGCTGTTTCTTGACAGACAATGGAAGTAATTCCAATTGATTCTCAAGTCGTTTTCTTCGAAGTTCCTCTGGCATCATTCGGTTTTCCTGTCCACCAGAAATGACAAATACAAGTATTTCAGGAAAAGTATCAGTTTGATGGATTTGATTCACGGTTTTTTCCACAAAATTAACTTCATTGAATTGTTTATGTGGAGATAAGGAATCAAACATCTTGAACATCTTATTAATGGCTTTAACTGCCTTGCCTTGATATTCATCAAGACTAATATCTTCGGGGTACTGGATTCTAAAAAAACGATTCCCGCTACTTCATTTGGGTAAAGTCGGGGGTATAAATTAGCATATAATCCACATAGCGATGTCCACCAATAAATATGGAGGTTCAAACCCTACGATTGTTAATGCTTCACGTAAAGTGTTAACAATACTTTTCCCGTCTTAGCTTTCCTTCGGTTTATCACTGCCAGCAACACCAAAACGATTTTAGGAAAATACTGATGAGGATTCCGAAATTGCCGGTAGGATTTTCATCCACCCCTCTATCGGTCCCGAACCACCGTTAATTAAAACTATATTAGGTTTGCCGTTTCCACTAATATTATATTGTAACGTCCCTTTTGGTGTTTCCAGTTTATATTTTTCTATTTTCAATGTCTGCACACCTCACTTTGTTTACATTGCTTTACGTGTGTATCAAGTTTTTGGTTTCATTTATTGAGGATTCAGCCAAATGCTAAATGTATTCTTTGAATACGAAAGTTATAGAAAAACTGGACACTTACCCCATAGATAAGGTGAACTTATATTCCTAAACATTGAACGGGATTTTAAAAGGAGAGGTCGTATGATGAATGGATATGGTAAATTTGAACAATTGGTTAAAAAGTTAGATCAAGGAAACAAGCTAATTCGCGCATGGGAATTAAAAGGCGGAATTTCTGCACAGGTGACAGGACTTGAAATATTACAATCGTCAGGGCGGATCATTAAAATGATCGTTCGTCAGCATTGTGATAATGACTTGAAACGGAATCCAGATATTGCAGCAGATGAACACAAGCTCTTAGGGATATTGAAAGCTGCCGGTTTACCTGTACCGATGCCATATTACTTCGAGCAATCCTGCGAGATTTTTTCCAAGCCATGCATACTTATCGAGTTTATTGAGGGTAAGTCAGAATTCACCCCCTCAAATCTTAATGATCATATCTTACAATTGGCAATCAATCTATCAAAAATCCATCATGTTGATTGTGCAAATCCATCTTTATCATTTCTGCCTAAACTAGAAAATAGATATGTCGAGATGTTAAATAATAAAGATAGGGTAATCCTGGACGAAACATTAAATCTGAGCGCGATTAGAGATTTGTTAAAATATTCCATTCCGTTATGTTCCATCAATAAAGAAGTGATCCTTCATGGTGATTATTGGCCAGGAAATATATTATGGAAAGAGGATAAACTAGTTTCCATAATTGATTGGGAAGACTCAGGCTTAGGGGACCCTTTGGCTGACCTTGCCAATAGTCAACTCGAAATTTCATATCATTATGGAATGCAAGCGATGAATGACTTCACCAATCAATATAAATCCATGATGCCGGAGGTGAATTTTACAAACTTACCTTTCTGGCAATTATTTGCCGCATTACGGTTATCTACATTTCCTGAATGGGGCTTGGAAAAAAGCAAGGAAAATAACTGGCGGATAAGACACAAGTCATTTGTTCGTCAAGCGATTAACCGAATTCGTTTAAATTAATGTTTATTCAATTTTTTTAAAATGAGTGAAAGTTCTGATATGCCCGTGAATTTTTGATAAAGGCATTTATACCAGTCCCTTTATCAATTATTTTCATAAACTAATAATGACTTTCAAAAAAAAGCCAGGAGGTGTTTAAATGTATAATAAGCCCTGGGGGCATCCGAAAGGCGGTCAATGTCCACCACAATATTGCCCACCTCACAGAATGCCCACTCAGTATAATCCACCTCAAATCTCCCCAACAAAGCAATATGTTAAAACTAATGTCATTAACACTGTGATTCCGGTTTTTCACCCGACACATACAACTACCGTGAATAAACACTTCAACACATATATACCGCATACCCGAAGTATCGTGAAAGAGTGTTATTCCCAAAGCTTTGTTTGTGGAGTTCCTCACCCCCCCAGTTTTTCAAGGAGAATGATAAGATATTAATTAAAAAAACCCCTATTCGGGGTTTTTATTAATTCCATGCTTCAACCTTTGAAAATTGACATTCAAAGTATTTACAACTGTCTAAATGCAAACTCCCTATACTTTTTAAAGTTTTGTTTCTTATAAAACTCTTTTGCAGCTATGTTTTCAAACCAATAATCCAGTTCAATTAAATCAATATCGTTCTTTTTAGCAATTTCATATACCTCTTTCATTAGTTTTTTTCCGTAACCTTTTTGGGTTTGACTTTCAACGATACTAAGCTGATGCACATATACTGATTTATACGCATTTTTAAATGCACTTTCTGGATAGTTTTTAATTTCAATCCATACATAACCAATTGGTTCTTCATGATCTCTTAAAACTAGAAAAACAAAACTGTTATTTTCAACCAAACTTTTGAAAGTTTCTTTCATTGCACTATAATTATATTCCTTAAAATACTTAGGATATAGTTTTACATGCAGATTGTGAACATTTCGATTTAATTTTGCAATTACTTCATGATCCCTGGTTTGAATAACATACATAATTATCCCCCTTTCTATATCCTGTGAATTTATAACGGGTTTATACAATTCTGTCCTTCTTTCTTGGTAGCGGGATACGGTAAATGAGCTTTCCAACTTAAGGGTCGAGATGTCGATTGCAGTGCGAAGGAAATTAGTGTAATCCGAAAGGGAAACAAAAAGGATACGCTAAGCGTGCCCCTTCCTCCCTTCATGATTCAAAAGGTTATTGCACATTCGAAATACGCGTTATAAAGGGTAGATTATGAAAATGAATTGGTTTACCCCCAAATATTAAGAGTCGTTTGTTGACCCTTTAGTGCGAGAATCTTGATGGATCCTGCAAGAAGCTTAAGACTGAGACGAATAAACGTGCCGGTATAACCAAAGACTTTTGGTTTAGCTTTTGATTTTCGGGCACGTTATGGTATAGATTAGATAATCATTTGGGAACAGTCAACATGTGTATCTCATTCCATATTTGTGTTTGTTTGACAACACTTTAAGAAGCAGGAGAGTTGATAAAAAAGTATTAAATAGAAACTTAGTGGTTAAACTCCTGTTTCAAAGAATGTTAACAAAGGTGTTCGTTCTGTATCAAGTTGAAACTCTTCCGGTTTTTTACCTGGTGGAAAATAGGTACGACTAAGTTGATCAAATAATATGACTCCCAGTACTGGATTATTTAACTGAGCAAATTGGCGGTGCATTGCCAATAAATAGGACACATGTTTTAAATAATTCTCATCTGGGCCTACATCACGCATACTCTCGCTATGAGATGGCAGTGATACACCTACGAAGTTTGTAAATTTATATCATTTTCAAATGGCAATTCTGAAATTGGCATAAAAAATAGCACCTCCAATTGTTAGATGGTGTCTAACAATTGGGGTGCAGTACATGTGGGGAAGGTTTATTGGAGGGTATAACAAATCTAGTTCTATTCCTTGGCACTGAGGAAAGTGCCTTCATATTGCTATCTTATTTTCAACAAACTGTGCGTTAGTTGAAGAAGTAGTAAAAAGGTATTTCAATTGGAAGATCCCTTTTTACATGCCGATAACATCTGATTATATTAACTAGTTTTGTATAGTGTAGGCACTAACCTTTTTGAAGTGGTATACCTAAAAATGTTTGAAAAGTCCTATTCGCCGCAGACTGGGAATCCTAATCCTATTAAAGTTGATGCTAATAGAGATGAAATACGGATTCTAAGTGTAGCTACATCATCAATTTCAGTGACTAAAAAGAATTGACCATTAACTTCTAAGATACAAGTTGATTGCACACTTTCTACCCCCTTTATAAAAAGATATATTAGTATATGAAAGAGATATAAAAGTGTAATAGGTTAATAGTTTGATTCTAAGAGGAAATAGTATATTTGAAATTACTATGTTAATTGCATATACACCTGTGAAAAAAGGCTTATAAGAGGTGAGAAAAAGTAGATAAAGAACAATTAGAGTATATTAAAGTAGGGATTTTTGCAGGTATTCTATTAGTTTTACATTGGAAAAAGGCATTTTTCTTAGCCAAATTGGATTCATAAGAAATGCTTGATGCGAACATTGAACTACCCACCACTTATCGACCTTACTTTCTGATTGAAGTGGCGGATTCCTAAGAAGGAAAAAGGGGAACAAATCATATGGATGACTTGTTCTCCTCCTTTTTTAGAATAATCACTTATTGTATTCCAAAGCCTAGCATGAATTTGCTGCATATCTCCATCTTTATATTTTTCCAATGTTATAAAATGCACCTTCTGTAAAGGCCCATTGGCTTAAATGCTCAGGTATCCTTCTTGGAGCGTTCCATACTGGACATAGGAGAATAGATCCTACTGAACAACGAATAGTGAGTATTTAGCTATTGTTGGATCACATTTATATTATATATTCTATCGAGGTATATTTTAAAATAAACAATATCTTTACAGAGGTTCTTCTGGTAGTTTTCAAGCCTCCAATTCCTTTACACCCATCAATCGTTAAAGGAATGGTTTTTTCAATGACATTTTCAATGACAATATCGGAATTACTACCAAGAAGGGTTAAGCAATCGTCATTAGCCACTAACTTTTCCTGATAAAATGGGTATAGTTGTTTTTTATGGAAACGGCATGGCTGACATCTGAAATCGACATATTGAAGCATTCTTTGTTTATTATAAATTCCATGAAATAAGTTCACCCCAATATAATCGTTAAAGGAATAATTCGACAAAATTCCTAAAAATCCCTGTTTGCACTTTTATATGTTGCTATCAGGTTTTAAGAAGTGCCTTATTGTATCACTTTCAGCATAGTTTTGAGCGTGAAAGGATATATTCTGCAATGACTGAAAATATGAAACTAATTATAGGTGGTATTAGTTTAATATGGGGCCTTAAGATGATAAGATTCTTGGGGGCTTGAAAATAGTAATCAATATTAAGGAGGAGTTCATCTTGAATCCTTATGCATTTTTGGCAATAGCCATCCTAAGTGAAGTGTTTGGCAGTTCGATGTTAAAAATATCAAACGGGTTTAAAAGGTTATTCCCTTCCATTGGTGTGGTAATTGGAATGGGTTTGGCTTTTTATTGCCTGTCGTTATCATTAATAACCATACCGCTTGGAACGGCTTATGCCATTTGGTCGGGAATAGGCACAGCTTTAACAGCTTTAGTGGGGGTTATCGTTTATAAAGAAAGCTTTAACCTGAAAAAATTTTTAGGTTTGGTCCTGATCATTGGAGGAGTGGTTGTATTGAAACTCTCTAGTGGAGGCACTCATTAACAATTTAGTAATCGGAGGTAATCATATGAAAGGATACATAGCTTTAGGAATCTCAATCATAAGCGAAGTATTTGGTACGACCATGCTTAAGTTGTCAGAAGGCTTCACTCATTTATTCGCTACTTTTGGCGTCATAATAGGATTTGGAATAGCATTTTATAGCTTATCTTTCTGTCTTAAAACAATTCCGTTAAGCTTAGCATATGCGATTTGGTCAGGAATAGGCACAGCTTTAACAGCATTGATTGGTGTACTATTATGGAATGAGCCATTTAGTATCACTACATTAGGCGGATTAGTATTAATCATTGGGGGAGTGGTTTTACTAAATGCTTCCCAAACCCCCAAACAAGCAGAAGGAGGGTCAAACTAAAGTTTGACCCTCCCCCTCTCCCCGCCCGTTCAAAAATAAAATTGTCTATAAGAAAAACACGATACCTTGAACTGCATTGGATAAGGCCGCCAAGGCAGCCTTCTCTTTATGAATGGGGCAGAACTTTCAGTACTTCCATTGAATATAATTCTACAGTCATTTCCTTGAAAGCCCAATCGTTTTTACACTTATTCCTTATCCTGCCATCATATACCTTTTCCCTTCACCAAGTCCTTCGTGCAAAATCCGTGAACTTGAATTTATCGGGTCTATGCCTGGATTCGCTATATTGAAACAAGCTTCCATCAATTAAATGGACCGTACTTTTCACAACTGCCACCATATCGAAGTCTTCAATGTCCAATAATTGTTTATCTTCTTCACTGCATGGCTCCACGGTAATTTCCTTATTGGAAAAACCAATCTGGAGCCCGAGTTCCTTTTCGATATATCCATAAATCGAATCCTCACAAATTTCCTTTGTCAGGTCAGTTACGATCTCGCTTTTGAAATAGTCTTTGTCCAGTATGATTTTCTTCCCATTGATTTGCCGTACCCGGAATACTTTCCACACTTTACCATCACCAGTTAAATCTAGAAGCTTGCCCATGTTTGAGTCGGGGGTCTCAAGCTCCAACTTATGGATGATCGTTTTGGAATGTAAATTCAACTTTTCCACCATTTCTTTATAGGAAATCAACCCTGCTACAGGAAAATTAAATTTGCTGAAATCCAAGACAAAGGAACCCTTGCCTTTGATTTTATGGATATATCCATTTTGTTCAAGCAACTGTAAGGACTTTCTCACAGTATCCCTGGATATGTCATACTCTTCCATGAAGCTGCTTTCGGAAGGAAGCTTTGAATTTATCGGAAAGGTTCCTTCTTCAATTTTTGAAACGATATCACCATATAGCGATAGATATTTGCTGTTCATTTCATCACCACAATATATTTTTCTTAGTCTGCTACTCATCCTTTTTCAACAAATAGACAACCGATTCATAGGGACGAAGGATAACATCACCTGCAAGATCTTTCGAATCGATATAGTTTGAGAGCAGGAGCTCTGAGTTGTATACGGTTAGGTCTATATCTTTTGGAATTTCGAAGGACGCTTCTTTTGCATAAAAGTTATTGATGACCAAAAGTTTCTCGTCTTCATAACTGCGTACATAGGCGAACAAATGGTCATGCTCGCCAAGAATTTCCTGATAGTCCCCATATGCAATGATATCATGTTTCTTACGTAAGAATATAAGTTTTTGGTAATGATGAAAAATGGAATCCTGATCCTTCTGTGCGTGTTCAGCATTGATGATCTTAGCATTATCAGGCACCTCAATCCATGGAGTCCCCTTTGTAAAGCCTGCATGCTCCGTATTTTCCCACTGCATGGGAGTTCGCGAGTTATCACGGGATTTAGCTTGAAGGATTTCGATTATTTCCTTTTCATCCTTGCCTGCCTCTTTTAAAATATTGTAATAATTAATCGATTCCACGTCCCGATATTGTCCAATATCATTGAATTTCGGGTTGGTCATCCCTATTTCCTCCCCTTGATAAATATAAGGGGTTCCCCTAAGCATATGAATGGCTGTTGCCAGCATCTTGGCTGATTCCTTTTGATACTCTTGATCATTCCCAAACCTGGATACGATCCTCGGCTGGTCATGGTTGCACCAAAACAGGGCATTCCATCCATTTCCTTCTTGCATCCCATATTGCCAGCTGCTTAGGATCTCCTTTAACTGCCTGAAGTCAAAATCTGCAAGTGACCACTTTTCCCCATCCTTATAATCCACCTTTAGATGATGGAAACTAAATACCATGGACAGCTCGTTTTCAACTGGAGATGAATATTTGATGCAATGGTCAATGGTCGTCGATGACATTTCCCCTACAGTCATCACCTCTTCATCCTTCCCGAAAGTTTCTTCATTCATCTCTTTAAGGAATTGATGAATTTTGGGACCATCTGTATAAAAGCATCGTCCATCTCCATCTTTGTCATTTTCATAGATGTCAGGCTTCGAAATAAGATTGATGACATCCAAACGGAATCCTTTGACACCTTTATCCATCCAGAAGTTTACTATATTGAAGATTTCCTGCCTTACTCTGGGATTTTCCCAGTTAAGGTCAGCTTGTGTCCGATCGAACAAATGGAGGTAGTATTCATCATGTTCCGCTACATATTCCCATGCAGGGCCTCCGAATTTCGAAATCCAATTGGTAGGGGGCTCTCCATTTTTTGATTTCTTGAAAATATAATAGTCCTTATATTCTTTCTCTCCAGCCAATGCTTTTTGGAACCATTCATGCTCTGTTGATGTATGGTTGAACACCATATCCAGCATGATTTGGATATCCCGCGAATTAGCTTCCTTCACCAATCTTTCGAAATCATCCATCGTCCCAAAAACAGGATCAATGGATGTATAATCCGCTACATCATATCCATTATCATTTTGAGGTGAACGATAAAAAGGGGTCAGCCAAATATAATCCACTCCCAGTTTATTCAGATAATCAAGTTTATCTATAACTCCATTTATGTCCCCGATGCCGTCACCGTTCGAGTCCTTAAATGACTTCGGATAAATTTGATAGATGGCACTTTTTTTAAAATCCTTCATTGTAATTCCTCCTCTGCTTTCCCTGATGCATCTTTTGCCAGTATGGTAAAAAAGAGGGAGAATGCTTCTCCCTCCACATTATTAAGCATTTAATTTCGTTGTTTTCGTTCTAGTTTTCAAGTTCATTTTAGGACGCTTGGAGAATGCTATAGTCAAAATGAATGGCACAACGAAAGCAACCAGCATCGCGAGTGCAAACATTCCCATATGCTGTGGCTGAATGGATAGGATACCTGGGATCCCTCCAACACCAATGGAATTTGCCATTACTCCAGATCCGACTGAAACGATGCCTGCGAAAAGTGAACCGATCATACCGGCTAAGAACGGAAAGCCGTATTTCAGGTTAATCCCGAACATGGCTGGCTCGGTTACACCGAGATAACATGAAATCGTAGCGGGTATGGAAACTTGTCTTTCCTCCTGGTCCTTTCTGTTGATGTAAATCATTGCTAGCACTGCTGTACCTTGTGCAATATTGGATAATGCGATCATCGGCCATAGGTTCGTACCGCCAAGTTCACTCATAAGCTGAAGATCGATTGCGTTTGTCATGTGATGCAGGCCTGTTATGACAAGCGGTGCATAGGCAAAGCCGAAAACGGCAGCAAATAACCAGCCAACTGATGAAGTCAATCCGGAATATACAACCGTAGAAATGACAGAACCGATTTTCCAGCCTAAAGGCCCCAGAATGGTATGGGCAATGATTACAGTTGGAAGTAAAGCGAAAAATGGAACGACGATCATGGAAATGGAATTATGCACTTTATCTCTCAAGAACCGTTCTAAATAAGCCAAGACGAACCCTGCAAGTATCGCTGGGATGACTTGAGCCTGGTAGCCGATCATATCGACCTGGGCAAAACCGAAATCCCAAAAAGGTATGTCACTTGCCTTTGTGTTTGCCACTGCATATGCATTAAGAAGTTGTGGGGAAACCAGGGTCAAACCAAGGACGATTCCGAGAATTTGAGTCGTGCCCATTTTCTTCGAGATCGACCATGTAATCCCAACAGGAAGAAAATGAAAAATAGCTTCACCTATCAGCCAAAGGAAGGCGTGGACCCCTGCCCAAAATTGTGAAATATCCACAAGGGTCTTTGTGCCATCATCGAACATTTTAATATCGCCAATGATATTGCGGAATCCAAGAATGAGACCTCCAACGACTATGGCAGGAATCAGTGGGGTGAATATATCAGCTAGATGTGCAATCATACGCTGCAGCCAGCTCATATTCTGTTTAGCCGCTTTTTTCACATCTTCTTTTGACGCTTCCTGAAGTCCAGCTATGGAAACGAATTCATTATAAAACGATGATACTTCGTTCCCGATTATGACCTGGAACTGGCCAGCTTGTGTAAAGGTTCCTTTTACAAGCTTAATCGATTCGATATTCGTTACATCCGCCTTGGCGGGATCTTTCAAAGCAAAACGCATCCTTGTCGCACAATGCGTAACCGTCGCAATATTTTCCTTCCCTCCGACATGTTGAAGCAAATCCGTTGCTGGTTCTGTGTATTTACCCATTTCACTACTTCCTTTCCCTAGAAAGCAAAATATAGTTGTTTTTATAACCTGTACGTATAGGTTCTGTATACGCTTTCATATTATCCTGTACGTACAGGTTCTGTCAAGAACTTTTTCCTTCACTTTAAAAGGATTGATTTTCATGTACTTTCATTTACTATTCAATTATTGCTAATATGGATGTTTGATAACACGATTCATGTTATCCCGTAATTTCTCAAGAAAGACGAGTAGCTGAAAAATTCCGAAATAAGGTATAATGATGATATAACCTCTCAATTAACATTTTATTGGTTAGAATTTAACAGGGAAATGGGGGATGAATTCATGTCTGAAACTAATAAATTTCCACTTATATCAAGTAATCTTTCTCTGGATTTAGTGAATACGGAACTAGTCAGTCGTGGTCAGCGCCAAGACTTATTACTATCAGGACGGGATGTGCTGGACTGGATTTCTGTAATAAAAAGAAAAAACTCATTTTGGGATAATCAGCTATCCTTAAAAATTAAAGAGAGAATTCAACAGGTATTTATAGGCCTTCTAGAAATGCGTACTATTTTAAGAAAACAATTTGAGTTAATAGCAGATGGGAATCAGATTCCTGATGAGTTTATCGCTTTTTTAGAAAACAAAATCCAAAAATCACCTTTCACTTATAAATTAATGGATCAAAAACTGGTTCCCATACCTATTGGAGAAGCGGAAGATATCCTGCTATCTTATATTGCTTTTGACTTTTTAACTTTAATTGAAGAAAATAAGCTGTCCTCACTAAAGCGGTGCTCGAATGATGATTGCGTCCTTTTATTTATCGATGAAAGTGGAAGACGCAAGTGGTGTTCAATGAAAATATGCGGGAATAGAAAAAAGGTAGCCCGATTTCAGCACCGGAAATCCGATGATGAATGAAGACCCAACTTATAAAAGTTGGTTTTTTTGTGGTTTTTTAAACTAACCTATAAAAATGTTTTTGACAGGTTAGTTTATTTCGTGTAAAGTCTAAATATATAAAAAAGGAGGGGGAATATTGGACCCTATATCAGTAGCAAGGCCTAAAGAAAAACACTTTTTTCATATTCGTTATTTATCTAAAATGAAGGGAAAAGGAAGAAGTCCTTTACAGATAAATGTAAAAGACGCAATAACCGGGCTAATCGGTGGATTTTTAACTATTTTCGCTTTAATTCTTTTAACAAAAATGACATCTGCAGTGTGGTTAATGGCTCCATTTGGTGCCAGTTGCGTACTGGCGTTCGGGCTATGGAATGCGCCGTTATCACAGCCACGGAATATTATTGGCGGCCATTTCGTTTCAACATTCGTAGGTTTAGCTTCCTATCATTTTTTTGGCGATGAGCCTTGGGCAATCGGCTTGGCTGTCGGATTAGCAATTGCCGTGATGATGCTGACAAAAACGACGCATCCACCAGCAGGTGCAGACCCGCTTGTAGTTATGCTTGGCCAGTATAGCTGGAGTTATTTATTTACGCCTGTTTTAACTGGTGCTGCCGTAATCGTTTTACTGGCATTGTTAATTAATAATTTGCGCAGCAATCGGAGCTATCCAACTTTTTGGATTTGATGTAAATAGAAGTATAAGCCTTTTGATGCGATAAACGATTTAACGAAGTGTATTCAAAATCGGATAAAAATGAATAATCTGCACTTATATCTAAATAACAAAAAGAGGAGCTAGGGTTCTCCTCTCAGAATGTAGACAAACTCGATAATAATTGAGTTTGTCTACATTTTTTTTTGATTTAAAATAGAAGTATTAAAACCCTTCCGTTAACAACTGTTCTGTTCATTCGATATTATGAATAATCATTTAAGTTTCAGCGTTTAGTTTTACATGAGTTTCTGCAACTTCCACTCCGTTTACGAGAAGGGATATTCGATGGGTTCCCATGTAATGACGACGTGTGGTCAAATCCTTCCAATTGTGGATTCTCACTCTCTTGACTCTTTCTCCATCCGTGAAATTCCTATCTGCCAGTAGGAATATTTTGCGAGAAGTTTTCTTATTGGCTTTTACAAAATCGATGGCGTACTCAATACGAAGTTTCGCTGTATTCTTCGCGTGCAATTGAAGCCCGAAATGAAGTTCACTGGTTTCCCCAATAAAAATCGAGTCTGGTTCATTTCTAATAAATGCGTTTTTAATGAAATTAGGATTGTTCAATACATCCGTGTAACCAAATAATGAAAGGACTTCTGGATCTGCTTGACGAACAAGGGTCCGGCATCCCCGTCGGACAATCCAAATCGTTTGGGGGTTTCCACTTTCATGCCAACGCTTGGCAGTCTCTATGACGGCATTTGGATGATCTCTCGCAATATCATTCAAATTATTTGCCACACTTTTGCGTACATATAGGGACGGATCGCTTTTCAGGTTCTCAAGTAATTCCAATACAGGTGTCGGATCGGATTTGAACATCGGTAATGCTTGTCCCCAAGGTAACCTGGGCCGGCACCCCTCACTAGCCAGCCTACGGACATGTTCATCATCATGTTCGGTCCATTCCTTCACCTTCTCGATCATTAAAACGGGATCAAGCAAGATAAAAGCACGGATGGCAAATTCGGAGGATGACCTTGCAGTGAAACGCTCCAACGCACCTAGCGATAACGGCCAATCTTTCTTATTCAATCCATGTACCTCGACAAAATCCGGGAAAAATAAATATCTGAAACCTTCACAATCCTTATCAAGTCGATACAAAATACCCAAAGCATCTTGATATTCACTAGGAAGATGCTTGCCAAGAGTAATGGAAATATGTCTAATTCGTTCTTTTAACTTCCTCTCGTCCCAATGCTCATCAATCACTTCCTCTACAAACGATTCAGTAGAGAAGGACGGATGGACCCCTCTTACTTTTTCACCGAATTCACGAATGAACGTTTCATTATATAAATCCTTTAAGGGCTCAGCCATTTATTTCACATCTTTTCTTCAGGGTATACTTGCTTATTTAGCCATTCTTTATCGTCTATGTACTGATCGCAAATACAATGAAATAGCAACTAGCTTTTGCAACTCAAGTCACATGCTTTGTTGATTATGGAATATAGATCACTAAGCTGCTTTATTTCGTAGGTTGGCTCTATTCCCGTTTCATTCTGCTTCTGTTGAGGATTAAACCAGCAGGTATCCATGCCGGCAAGTTGTCCTCCCCTTATGTCTGCACTTAATGAGTCCCCGATTATCAACCCTTGATCCGGTTTAAAATCAGGAATACAGGCAAATACGTAATCAAAGAACTCTTTCATCGGCTTTTGATATCCAGTATCCTCTGAAATGAAAACTTGTTTAAAATATGCACGCAAGCCTGAATCCCGCAAGCGTTTATCTTGGGTCCTGGAGACCCCATTTGACACAATATATAAATCATAGTGCAGCTCTAAATTCGCTACCAATTCATGTGCCCCATTAACCTCCTGGGTCGCTTGTTCCAAGTAACTACGTCCAGTGCAACCCCGTCCACCGCCCGGCCATATTCTTTAAAAAAAGTTAAAAAACGCGTATTGATTACCTCATCCCGCGATATTTCCCCCTTTTCAAATGACTTCCACAGGTTTTGGTTGATTGTTTTATAATGCGCCTCCGCTTGCGGTGTATACAACACTTGTTTCTCCACGAGAAGTAAGCGCAGTGCATCACTTTCAGCCTTCCGAAAATCTAAAAGTGTATCATCTATATCAAAAAATAAAGCTTTGTATCTGTTCATGTGTATCACTCCATTCAATGTTTCCGTCCTACTTTGAATAACTCGTGACCAAACCATAGTCTTTCTAGGTCATTTCAAGAGGCCGTTTTCCTTTTCCCTCCTATTTTGAATATTATCATCCCAGCAATGATAAACAGGACACTCGCCAACTGCTTGAATGTAAAGGGAACCTTCTCCAGCCCCAACAAACCCATAGAATCCCAAGCTAGAGCAAATACAAGCTGTGCCGACATCACGATTGAAATGGCGAAGGTAGGTCCCAGCAGCTTAACTCCCTGTGTCACACATATGACCACGCCTATGCCAACCAACCCGCTGAGCCAATACCAGGGCTTCATATTATGCAGTTGAAAAAGCTCCATTCCCTCAAATGCGAACCCACTTAAAAACGAGGCAAGAAAGCCCAACCCTAATACAAGTGTAGTCGTTGACCATGGATTGACATGTTCATTTACTTTACAATTGAAAACGTTTTGTAAACTGACCATTGAACCCGCGAGGATTGCCCAACTTAATCCAAGTAACATCGTAACGCGCCTCCTCCAAATCATATAAACTATCTACTCATAGATATTATGGCTTGACAGTGCCTTTAACCCTTCCCAGTCTTTAACTTGGATGAATCCAGCGGAACGATCAATCAAACCGTCCCTACAAAGCTGCAGGATGACTCGATTCAGGTGCCTGTAACTTGTCCCAATAAAGTTTGCGGTATCCTTCAAGCTATCTGTATTCAACCGTCCAGTGATTTGGGCATTTGTTTCATCGAACGAAACAGATAGGAGGTAACTTGCAAGCCTTACTTCAACTGGATGCATTAAATTGAAACTAAGTGACTTGGATTTAACATAAAACTTCTGGGTGATGACCCTTAGTAAAAATTGGAGGAAGGCCGGTTGACCTTCGGCATACTTTTTTAACCATTGATGATGGATGCCGATTACATAGACATCCGATACCGCTTCAACAGTATTAATGATATCGATTCCCTGTATGTATTCAATATCACCAATTACTTCGAGAGGGGTCTTGAATGACAGAATCAGATTCTTGCCTTCGGCTGATGTCGTATACACTTTAACTTTTCCCTTAACCAGCACGTACAAATAATTCACGCGATCGCCTTGGGAGCAAATGCATTCACCTGACTCAACCTGGTAGAGAGATAGATAGGGCATCAAGGCTCCGTTAAAAATGTTTTCCAACTGATGGACTTTCAAATAGTGATTGAGATTTTCCGAATCCATTATTTCTTTCATCGTTAAGATTCACTTCCTGCCTATTCCTTATATCCTTACAATTATAACGCTAATAAAATGATTCCTGCCATCATCAAGCCAAGCCCAATGAACTGTGGTAGTTGCATCTTCTGTTTCGTTACCCCAAACCACCCTTTGCTATCAATGACAAAGCTAAGACTTAGCTGAGCAAGCAATAAAGCTGATACCGAAAACGTCACTCCGATCTGTTTATAAGCGGTAATATTACTGAAAATTATCACCGCAGCAAAGGTGCCACCTGACAAATACAATGGTTTTACTTTTTTTAATTCAAGAGAATCCCCTTTACGTATCATAATTAATATCAACCCGGCGATGATGAAACCAGTGAACTGTGTGATTGTTGCGACTTGCCACGTGCTAAGGTCCCGGCTAATCTGGGAATTGGCTACACCTTGCAACGTTAGAAAGGCTCCGCCTAAAAATGATAAGAAAATCCCTTTCACTGTGTCTCCCCCTTCCTTCTTTCCATTATTAAATAACAGATAAAAGATACCGGAAAGGACATATGTCCCGCTGTTCGACTACAGGATTCATAGTTGGAATGGAAGATTTTTTTGGGAAATAACAAAAAATTCTCTGCCAATATCAATCTTTAATAAGCAAAGGCCATTAATCAATCAGTGGCCTAGCTTGTTTACATTAACTTGAATAATCCCCAATTATTTCTTCACGCAAAAAAGAATGGGACCCCCTATTGGAAGTTCCATTCTTTGCGTTCAAAGGTAAGGATCATTACGGGATATCATGTCCCATCGAGCTGGTTAAAATATTAAACCATTGTTCTTTTTCCATGCTTAGGTTTAGTGAATCAATGGCGCTGTCCAGTCGTTCTTTCTTACCGGATCCAACGATCGGAATGATTTTTGCAGGATGTCTCAACAGCCATGCATACAATACTTCATCCATTCCGTTAGCACCGATTTCTTCTTTCACGATTTCTAACGTTTTTCTTAAGCGAACAGCCTTTTCATTCGACTCCTCAAAGATGCTTCCTCCTGCAAGCGGTGACCACGCCATCGGCGCCACGCCCTTTTCCTGACATAAGTTCATGGTTCCATCTTCGAAGTTTTCAAGATTGTATGCTGAAAGTTCCAGTTGATTCGTCACAAGCGGATATTCAAGATAAGATTGAAGCATATCCCATTGCGGTTTCTTGAAGTTCGATACGCCAAAGTTACGGACCTTTCCTGATTCTTTTAATTGATTAAACGCCTCAGCCGTTTCCGCCGGGTCCATCAGGGGATCTGGACGATGAATAAGTAACAGATCAATATAATCCGTTTTAAGGCTCATAAGAGATTGTTCGACAGACTTTATAATATGGGTTTTACTAGTGTTGTAATGGTGACTTTTATGAAATGGACGGTTTTCTGATTGGAGCACTATGCCACATTTCGTAACGATCTCCATTTTATCTCGTAAAGATGGCTTTAATGAAAGTGCGTTCCCAAAAATCTCCTCACATGTATAGCTGCCATATATATCGGCGTGATCATATGTAGTTACGCCCCGATCCATTCCGTGTTCAATAAGAGATAGGATTTCCTCGGTAGAAAATCTCCAATCTGCCAATCTCCACATACCGTGCACAATGCGTGAAAGACTAAAATCTTCAGTTAGATTGACTCTTTGCATGTTTTTCTCTCCTTTTATATCACGATTGATCTTGCTAATAAGGTGTTTGGTATGGCTTACCTATGTGCTGCATTTTTCATGATTATCCTTCATGAACATATTGGTTAATCTGTGTAGCTACTGCCATGAACCTTAGTATAATTTAAATTTTCGGAGAATCCTAATCTTGAGTGACCCTTTCATTCCATATTTCTTTAGCTTAGGTTCATGAACCTAAGCTAAGTAAATATATCGCCGCCTTCTCGTGCAAGTTCACACGTTATGTCCATAAGAAATAGGCTGCCGTAGCAACCTCCTGAATATTGTTAGTTCCTTTGTGTTTTCTCATGTAATTCCACTATTTCAATCGCTAAATCTTTTGTTGTCATGGAAGTCATCAAGTGATCTTGAGCATGAATTAGGAGCATTGGAATTTCGAATTTCTCACCGTTCACTTCTTGTTGAATCAATGAGGTTTGGATTTTATGTGCAGCAACAAACTCATGTTCCGCTTCCTTTAATTTATCCTGGGCATCGCTTGATTTTCCTTGTTTTTACATGGCGATGGCTTCCATATTTTTATTGAAAATATGGATAGTGTTACAAACTTTGAAATCAATGAATACATAGTGCAGTTATATAACCGCTGCTGATAAAAGAGGTGTAAATCCTTCTCGTGGCTCCCCCTAGAACACTAAAAAAACAGGGAATTGATCACTGTCAATTTCCTGTTTTCTTTTTTGAAATCTTTTTTCACATTTTTTTAGACTTTCCCTTTCGCAAGTCCTTCTTCTCTACTAATTTTTCAAAACAATTGACATTTATTTAAGGGGCATTTCACTGGAACCGACGACGATCTTTATCTCCACAAGCTCTCCAGAGCTAGCCAAAAAAGTAGGTTTTGTTCAAAGGACGAGCAAGTTACCAAGCTAAAGATTTAATAGCCTTGTTTGGTGGTGAAACCTACCATTTTGATATGTTTGCCTATTAATTCTATTACTTTCCATAGTGGCCCCTCAATCTGTGAATCGTTTCTGTACCCCTTATATGTTGTAGAGTTATGATTAGATAACTTACTCCTAAGCACTGTGCATAGTGACTTCTTGTTCCTTTTTTCTTAAAACTTGTTTTCTTAAGAATGGGATTATCCAACGATCTAAACCTATTCTCCCTGCATTAAAGCCTGCAACAAGGATAAATATTTCAATTAAAAGCATTTGTGGGTTTGTACTCGTTGCTCCAGAGAACATGTAGGAGAAGTTCATTAGTACTCCCATTAATACAGCAAAAGTTGTAAAAGTGCCTAAAAGTAGTCCAATTCCGACTAAAAATTCACCCCAAGGAATTAGAATATTGAATATTCCCACATTTGGTAATGCGAAAATACCTAGAAATTCAGCCCACCAAGATTGAACAGAAGGATGTTCACCAGTTACTTTCCCTATTGCACCTGTAATGAACCCAGATGCATCAAAATTCCCACTAGTTATTTTACTCAACCCTGCATTCAACCACTGCCAACCTATAAATATACGAAGTATCGTTAGCATAAATGACGCGTAAACATTTTCTCTTATAAACTTAACAAACAATATAAAATCCTCCTTTTAAATAGGTAGTCATCACTGGTTAACAAAATTTCACAACTGGCTTTTAAATAGTCTAGGTCACCTATATCCCAAAAAAAAGGATCATATAGAAAAAGTTTCATTTTTCAACAAGCGCCCTTGATAAAAACACTCTTTGTTTTGGCCTCTTGAAAATTCTCCATACCAACCCTTTGCAAACCTTTAAGTGCCCATTCCTTTTCTTTTTTTTTGATTAACATAGATTGGGATACGGTCCGAGTAATACAGTATCCAAAACAGTAATTGGTAAATCTCAGTCAATATTGCTTCTTCGCGGGATATATGCAACAGATTTCCTTAGTTTGTTAAAAATTTTTCCATATATTTGAATATTACCTTTATCTTTCGGGAGTAAGTTTAACAAAGCTTCTAATAATGTTGATTTCCCTGCTCCATTAAACCTATAACCCCAACCAATTTACCTTGATCAATTGAAAGCTTACGTTTTTTACCGCTACACTACCATGGTAGGATTCAAACAAACTGTTAATGGTAAGTGCGGAATTCATTACAAACATCTCCTTCGCAAATAATATTTTTTCATGAAATAACAATGTTTATCAAAGGCAACATTTAAACAAAAAATAAAGTGGTTATCTACCACACTTCACTTTAACCACATTATATGCACTTATATAAAAAACTTGCCTCAAGGAAAAATTTTAGCTTAAAGGTAAAATTTTGTCAATTAAAATGGAGCGATTACTGCCCTTATCCCGAGATGGTTGGGTTTACATTTTCTTAAAAAATCAATTGGCATATCTCCTTGTTGTTTAACACCTTTAGAACGATATTGAAGCCAAAAAAGCGTATTATATACGCTTTTTTGGCTCTGGATCCCCTTATTTTAAGCTTAAAAGCAATTCCATTAAGAAATCTTATAGTCTTTTTCAAGATCCTGTAAGCCTTCTCATTTTCACAAAAAATCTCTTTACTTAATATTCCTAATATAATCATCCGATTCATTTTGAGAATTTATCTGATTCTTATTTCCTCGATTTTTCATATAGTAGAAGAGATAGCATAAAATAATAAAAGGTACTCCACAATACAGAGCAATTCTTTGGCTCGCATCAAAAGCAAGACCAATACAAGAAGCAAGACACAAGACACAAGCAACAATGGGTACAAAAGGATAAAGTGGTGTACGGAATTTTAAATTTTTAATATCTCCACCCATTTTCAAAAAATGTTTACGGAACATATATTGTGATAAAACAATCCCTATCCAAACTACTACTACTGCAAATCCTGATATAGCCACAAGTACTACATAAACTGTATCAGGTGCAAATACACTAGATAATAGAGATAAACAAGCTACTGCCATACTTACAGATAAAGCATTCAATGGTACTCCATTTGATGTTACCTTTCCAAAGAATGAACTTATCATTTTTTCATTTGAAAGAGACCATAACATACGAGTAGATGCATATAGACCAGAGTTTGCTACTGAGAGTAAAGCTGTAATAATAACAAAGTTCATAATATCTGCTGCATAAGGAATTCCAATGTTGTCAAAAACCATCACAAATGGACTTTCAATGACTCCTGCTTCTTTCCAAGAGATTAACCCAGATAACACAAAAATTGCACCAACAAAGAAAAACATTGTTCGCCAAATTACATTTCTAATAGATCTAGGAACGTCTTTTTCTGGATTTTCACTTTCTCCAGCAGCAATGCCAATAAGTTCTGTTCCTGAAAAGGCAAAATTAACGGAAATCATAGCCATAAAAATTGGAAGCAGGCCATTTGGGAAAAGACCTCCATCTACAGTGAAATTAGAAAGCATGGGGGCAGAGGCTCTATCATCCATTGGAATAAATCCAAGCATTGCAGATCCTCCAAGCACAATAAATAAGATAATAGTAATTATTTTGATACCTGAAAACCAAAATTCGGTTTCTGCAAATATTTTTACTGAAAAGGAATTAAGTAAAAAAATTAGAATCGCAAAGACGGCGCTCCACATCCAAACAGAAGTGTGAGGAAACCACCTCTGCATTAATAGTCCAGAGGCAGTAAATTCGGAACCTACCGTTACCACCCAAGTAAGCCAGTACATTAAACCAATAGTAAATCCAGTAGCAGGACCGATATATTTGGTAGCGTAAGTTTGAAATGAACCTGTTACTGGCATAGCAACAGTTAGTTCGCCCAGGCATAACATGACAAGGTACATGATTAATCCGCCTACTAAGTAAGCGAGAATCGTACCTCCTGGTCCAGCTTGGCTAATTGTATATCCACTGCTCAGAAAAAGACCCGTTCCAATTACACCACCTAGCGAAATCATGAATAAATGCCTACTTTTCATTGAACGTTTCAACTGGTTTTCATTGGTATTATTTGTGTTTGGCATCTAGTCTCCTCCTCGTTATTACTCTCTGCAAGTACTTATTTTAATAGACAACAATATACAAAGTTTATATTTTTACAGAAAAGTCAGAATCTTTAACTTAAAGACTGACCTGGACAGGTCAGCCCTTATGTTATCATATTGTTTTATTATTAACTTTAAAACAAACAACTTTTGGTTCAGTCATTTCTTGAAGCGCAAACTTAATTCCTTCACGACCTAAACCAGAACCTTTTACACCTCCGAAAGGCATCGCATCAATGCGATAATCTGAGCTATCATTTACCATAACTCCACCTACATCAAGTTTACGTATGGCTCTCAATGCCTTATCTAAATCACGAGTGAATATACCTGCTTGCAATCCGAAATCTACACTATTAGATTGGGAAATAGCTGTATCGAGATCAGGGACATTATAAATGGTAACAACTGGGCCAAAAACCTCTTCAGTTGCCAATTTACAATCTTCTGGTACATTAACTAAAACAGTAGGTTGATAAAAAGAGCCATCACGTTTTCCACCACAAAGCAACTTTGCACCTTTCTCAACAGCTTCATTTACCCAACTTTCAACACGTTTTGCTTCTATTTCGGAGATCATTGGTCCCATATCTGTTTCTTCTAATAATTTATCACCTACTCGATATTGTTGAGTACGATCAATAAATTTACCAATAAAGTCATGATAAATACCTTCTTGAACATATATTCTCTGTACCCCTAAGCAATTTTGTCCTGCTGCCCAAAAGGCTCCAGAAACAGTTGATTTCACAGCTTCTTCTAAATCAGCATCTTTCAATACAATAACTGGTGAGTTTGATCCAAGCTCCATACATATCTTTTTCAAGCCTGCTTTTTGAATAATTGCTTTGCCAGTGGCAAGACCTCCTGTAAAAGAAATCATTCGTATAGCTGAATGAGTAATTAGACTATCACCCATGTCACTTGGATAACCGGTAATGACGGATAAAACTTTCGGTGGCAAGCCGGCTTTTTCAAAAGCTTCTGCCAATAAGAGAGCACTTAATGGTGTTACTGTTGCTGGTTTTACAATAATAGCGTTCCCAGCAGCAATAGCAGGACCCACTTTATGTGCAACAAGATTTAATGGATCGTTAAAAGGTGTTATAGCTACAATAATTCCAATAGGAAAACGATAATAGTAACCTATGCGATCTTCGCTTCCTGGCATTTGATCAAACGAAATGGTTTCTCCATTAATTCTCCTTGCTTCTTCAGCACTTATACGAAGTGTTTCAATACAACGTAGTACTTCTTTTCTTGCTTCTTTAATTGTTTTACTTCCCTCACGAGCAATAGTAGTTGCATATCTTTCCTTATTTTCAAAGATCCAGTCCGCAGCACGATGAAGAATAGCAATTCTTTCATGTGTTGACATATCTGCTGCTATTTTTACTCCTTTTTTTGCTTCTTCAATAGTATAAATGACGTCTCTTTCATTAGCAGCAGGAACTGTTGTGATTAAACTATGATCCTGTGGATCCAAGACTTCAATGCTTTTATCACGAGATACCCATTCCCCAGCAAGAAACATCTTATTTTTATTTATTAAATTGTCAGTAAACATCATACAAAATCACCTCATGATAAGTAATTTTTAACTTATAGCTTTAAGAATGAAACGAATTATAATTATAATTGATCACGGTTAATGTTGATTAAATCAATAAGAATCGAGAATCCTGTTTCTTTACGTCCAGCTCCCGCTCCAATTAAGGTAATTGGGCCAGCTAAATCACAATCATAAGTAATTGCATTTTGTGCACCTAAAACTCCAGCTAGAGGATCTGTAAGTGGTATAGCTTCAGGTCCTACCTTTGCAATGACTTTATCGCCATCCTTTATACATTTAGCAATTAACTTCCATCTCTTACCTTCTGATTTTGCCCACTCAATGTCCTTTTCCGTAAGATGACTAATCCCTTCACATTCTACTTCTTCTCGTTTCATTGGAATACCCATTACAATGTTAGCAAGAATGGTAGCTTTATATTGAGCATCATATCCCTCAACGTCGCTAGTAGGATCTGCCTCTGCATAACCAAGAGCTTGTGCCTCTGACAATGCATCGTGATAACTCAATCCTTCTTCCATTTTAGTTAGGATATAATTAGTTGTTCCATTCAAAATCCCTCGTATTTCAAAAATGCTATTCCCTGCCAATGAACTCAGTGGCATTCTTAATGCTGGGGTTCCACTCATAACTGTTCCTTCAAAGCCCCAACGAACATCATTTTTTTTTGCTAATTCAGCTAACTCTTGATAAGCTAGAGAAACCGGACCTTTATTACTCATTACTACGTTCTTTTTGCTTTCAAATGCTGCTTTACAATGATCAATGGCAGGTTGTCCTGTTTTTACATCAGTAAAGGTAATTTCAACAACAGTGTCTGCATTACTCTCACGTATTGTTTGAAAACTATCCCACCCTCTTACCAAGCTAGGGGTCTCAGGGTAACTATCTAATTTTCCTGTTTCCTTTACAGCTTGTAAAGCTAAAGAAAGATCCAACCCCTTAGGATCATAAAGGGAACCTTTCATAACATCAGAAATAGCAACGATTTTTGCATCAAAGTTAAACCCACTACGTAGTGACTCACTTTTATCTTGTAAAATTTCAGCTAACCCTTGACCAACTACACCAAATCCAAGTAATGCTATCTTATGTGTCATATTTCAATACCTCTTCCATTAGTAATATTTTATGCTTTCAACTACAGCTAACAGGGTAATTGGATTCTAAGTAAGAAAAAGCTTGCTCTAAATCTGCTATAAGATCTTCTGTATCTTCGATACCTACAGAGATACGAACTAAACCTTCTGGGATACCAAGGGCTTTTCGCTCTTCAATAGTACATTCAACATGGCTAGTCGTTCTTGCAGGCCCATATATAGTTTCAACGGCTCCAAGGTTTCCAGCTTTGTTTGCATATTTTAATTTTGATAATAAAATTTTGATAGCTTTCATTTCACCTTTTAATACAAAACTTAATATCCCACCGAACCCTTTCATTTGTTTCTTTGCGATATCATGATGTGGATGCGCTTCTAATCCCGGGTAATAAACTGCGTCAACAAGCTTTTTCTTTTGAAGATACTTTGCAATTTCCATTGCACTTTTTTCTTGTTGCCGTACACGAAGCTTTAACGTTTTCATCCCTCTTAAAATAAGGTAGGCAGACCATGGGTCCATAGTTGCTCCATTAATTTCACGATAATGATAGACTTTTTTCATTAATTTTTTAGAGCCACATACTATGCCACCTAATGCATCTGCATGTCCACTTAAGAATTTAGTTGCACTATGGATTACAATATCAACTCCTAATTGAAGAGGATTTTGATTAATTGGAGTAGCAAACGTATTATCTATGATAACTAATGCACCCACTGATTTTCCGACTCTCGCTATCCTCTCAATATCAGTAACTTTCATAGTAGGGTTAGTAGGAGACTCTAAATATAGCACTTTACACCCTTTGACCACTTCAGCTTCGATTTCTTTATGGTTTCCGGTATTACACAATGTCACATCGACATCAAGATTGGACAAGAATTCAGTAAAAATTTTATTGGTTCCTCCATAAGTATCTTTAACTGATACAACCCGATCTCCTGGTCTTAGAAATGTATATAATGTACTACTAATAGCAGCCATTCCTGATGAAAAACCTACAGCTTTCTCTGCCCCCTCGAGTATCCTTACTTTTTCTTCCAGAGCTTGAACAGTTGGATTTGCCATTCGATTATAGGTATAACCAGGTTTATTTCCAAGGGCAACTTCTTGCCATTCGTCTACGTCATCGTAATTGTAGGCTACACTAAGAACTACAGGAACTTGGGTTGCATTATAAGCAAGAGATTCTTTTTCTCCTGCCCATACCGTTTTTGTTCCATCTTGCACATCTTTAAAGTTATTCTCACTCATATTTTTCTCACCTCTAATTTATAAATTGTAAAAATGGTCTTGTTGAAACTTGAATTTTATTTTGTATATAATATATTGTATATTTTGCACTCTAAAAAAAATCCCCCTTCCACATTACAGTTTTTACCTAATGTTTTCTTGGGTTTATTTCTTAACATTAAGGTATCTAATACAAATAGTTTAAAAAACTTAAAACAAATACAAAAATATACTTTATATTGTATATTGTATATAGTACAGAATAGTCAGAAAATATTTTACATATCGAATTATACAAGTAACTTATCTATTTTTCAATGCTTTATTATTTTATTCTTAAAAATTCTTTAAACTCTTATTTCTAATGCTATAAGATTTATCAACTTGAATCACTTAAAACAACAATTCATAAATAAAAATGGAAGCAGGAGTAGGTTTATATCTTAAATATAATAATAAATAATAGAGACATTGAAGTCTGTAAAAGATGGTGCTAATATAATAGACAAGAATTTCTAATTATATATTGTATACTATATATAATTAATTTTTGGCTTAGGAGGAAACGCTATCAAAAATAGATATCAATCATTAAAAGATCTCGTATATGATTATATAACTGAAAGAATTCAGAACGGAACTTTACTTCCTAAGCATAAGATAAATGAATCGATATTATGCGAAAAATTAGGAGTAAGTAGAACTCCTGTAAGAGAAGCTTTGATACAACTAGCTTCAGACAATTTGCTCGAGTATCTTCCTAGAAAAGGATTTATCGTAAAAGAACTTGATACAAAAAAAAAGCTAGATGTTTTTCGTATTGTTAGTGTATTGGATTCTTTAGCAGCCTCATTATCTTTAGAGCATATCACAGAAAGTGATATTGAACGTATGGAAGATTTGGTTAAGAAAATTGAATTTTCAATTTCAACAAAAAACTATTTAGATTATCAAAAATACCAAAATCAATTCCATAAAGTATATATTGATAAATGCAATAATCCTACATTAATAGATCTTCTTGATTCTTTACAAAATAGTTTTGTTAGACAAATTTATTTAAGTAATAATGAAGAAAAGCTTTTTGCCGTATTAGAGGAAATGAATGAAGATCATAAAGAAATTATCAATTATTTTAAAAAAAGAGATAAAGAGAATTTAGAGCATCTTATTAAGAATAAACATTGGGAAATAACTCATTTAGATATGATATAGTTCATAGTTAACATAAGCTAACTTATAGGAAATAAAATACGAAAATGCCCTTTTTTCTTCTATTAAGGGCTTTTTCTTGTTCATAAAGGTGTACTTTTACGAACGGTTGTAACAATGCTATACCGCCCATTTCGTAAATGTCTATACGCAAAGAGAATTACAACTTAAAAAGTCGTTCTCCTCTACGTGAACTGCACCCCAATTGTTAGACACAACTAACAATTGGAGGTGCAGTTCATTTTTACTGGTCGACCTTATAATACGAACGCACCCGTTAGCCATCCATGAAGCGCAAAAATCAGCGCTTCACCACAGAGAATGAAAATGGTGGAAAACTGTCCATACTGTTTCTATGGCTGGGAGAGGAAGGTCGATGAACTATGGTGCCATTAGAGCCCATCCGTTAGTCTGACTCCAACGACCACGGTGCATCACAGACTGTCGCTCCCCTACGGGAAGCACTCATGGTAGATTAATCCTACTCTGGTTTTTGCACCAGCCTCTAATTTTTCGCCATAGGAAGGATGGTTTCCATGGAATTATCATTGATCGAGTATGCGGAATGGATGTACATAAAGATAAAAATTACCGCCTGCATTATGACCCCCGAAGGAAAGGAGATTCAAACATTTTCTACAAAAACGGTGTTTTTAATTCAACTGATGGATTGGATTAAATCACATGGTTGCACTCATGTCGCTATGGAGAGCACAGGTGTGTTTTGGAAGCCTATCGTGAACTTAATTAAGGATGAAGAAATGGAATTTTTAGTTGTTAACGCACAACATATGAAAGCAGTCCCTGGTCGAAAAACAGATGTCAAGGATGCTGAGTGGATGGCTCAACTTCTTCGTCATGGGTTGTTGAAAGCAAGCTTTATCCCTGATCGGAATCAGCGAGAATTGCGTGAGCTTGTTCGTTATCGCAGAAGTATTATTGAAGAACGAGCTAGACAGCATAATCGAATTCAAAAGGTGCTTGAAGGTGCAAATATCAAATTAGGCTCTGTCGTATCGGATATTATGGGCGTTTCATCAAAGGACATGCTTCATGCAATCGCAAATGGTGAGGATGATTCTGAGAAACTAGCAAACTTGGCGCGACGTTCGATGAAGAAGAAAAAAGATGATTTAATCCTTGCCCTGAATGGGTATGTGAATCCTCATCAACGAATGATGCTTAAAACGATTCTAACTCATATTGATTTTCTGACTGAACAGATTGAAAAACTTGATCAAGAGGTTGCCCAAAGAGTTAGTGTGTATCAAAAAAACATAGAACGACTGGATTCAATACCTGGTATTGCCACTCGAATGGCAGAACAAATTATAGCTGAAATCGGAACGGACGTTGAAAAGCAGTTCGAAAGTGCAGCCAGATTATGTTCATGGGCCGCACTCGTACCAGGACACAATGAAAGTGCAGGAAAAAGAAAATCAACTAGAGCCAAAAAGGGAAATAAATATTTAAAATCTGCTTTAACCGAAGCTGCTCATTCAGTTGGAGCCTCCAAAAACTACCTTGGCGCTCTATACAGACGGACAGCTGCGCGAAAAGGAAGAAAACGAGCTGGAATTGTCGTTGCCCACGCCATGTTAAGAATTGCTTATTATCTTTTAACTAGAGAAGAAATGTATGTAGACTTAGGCGAAGATTATTTTGATAAACAAAAGCAAGCCTCCATTGTACGAAATTCGGTGCGAAGGTTAGAAAACTTAGGATATACCGTAAATATTTCAGAAGCATCCTAACCACCGATTTATTAGGAAATCTCTAATAAGGCGCTGCTCTTTTTTTAAAAATTTGAAGCTTG
This sequence comes from Peribacillus sp. V2I11, assembly GCF_030817135.1. Classification (NCBI taxonomy): domain Bacteria; kingdom Bacillati; phylum Bacillota; class Bacilli; order Caryophanales; family Bacillaceae; genus Peribacillus; species Peribacillus sp. V2I11. The sequence goes on from NZ_JAUSYW010000001.1 coordinate 430,121, forward strand.
CGTTTTATTTAATATGGCCTTTTTTCCTGATTATTAGTGTTTAATTTTCATGGTAGCGTCTTAAGAAAAAGGCTGCCTCAGCAACCTTCCTTATTGAAGTAAAGCACCCGTTCGTATTATAAGGTCAGCCAGAAAATATTTCTGGTTGATCACTTTTTATATGGTTTTATTATAACGGTAGCCGGGGCAAAACGTACCTGCTCGTGGGGGTAGAACCCCATCAACTAAATAGTTTGCCCCCTACTTATAGAAACATGATTAGGCTGGTTTGGGACATAGATCTCGTATAACAAGCGAAGCTGTGACAGCGTTGGTCTAGATGTTTCGAAAGGGGAAAGTCAGGTTCAAGCATTTTTTTAAAAGGGTAAACCTTATCAAAAGAGTTTTAAAAAAACTCATACTGTTGAGGGGCTTAATTTACTTGTAGCGTTTCTTAAGGATGTAAAGAGAGAGTCTGGTCAGAGTCCTTCAGCCGTTTAGAAGCCACTGGACATGATCAACTCCAGTCGTTCATTACTTGGAAGAACGAGGATATATATTGATAATGCAAGGTAGATGGTTACGTGCTCGTATTTGATCATAAAGCTAGAGACAATCCGACCTATTTCTGATTATCATGATTACTTAAACAAAGTACCCTTTGAAGTATAAATTTGAATGGTATAAACCGTTCGTAAAAGTACAAGTATATAAATGAAATACCCACGTCCATGATGTAGAAGGAACTACTTTTTGCAGCAACTTCGTTCATACGGATTTTATTAAAAGATTCCCGTGTGACAAATGACAAATAATATATTTACACATGATAGGAGAAAAAATCCATGAAAGTGTTAGGAATTTTTGTATTCATTCTTTTATTAACCAGTTCACTTAGTGTATTAATGGACATTCTTTTAGGCTTTAAGCTCTCTCAAGCATTGTTCCATTTACTCCACCCGTTTTGGGTAACAGAACCTGGAGAATATGTGATGATAGTATTTTTTCTGTTGCTTACAATTGGTCAACAAATCGTCATCATCATAAAAAATAAAGCGAACAAACAAAATGGTTCTAGTTAGCTTTATTTTTGAAACGGTTGCGAATGATGGCAACAAGGAGCATTAACGACGGGATAATCACCATGAAAGGCATGTGAAGAGAATATTGTATAACGTTTAGACCTTCTTCAATATGTTCCGAAAAATCTGAGGCAATCACCATGGATAAAAAGATAAGAATAATCCCTGCTGGCAACACAATTTGTTGATGATTTTTTACCTTAAACAAATCGACCATTCCGATGACTGCAACATAAAAAAAGATGGATATTTTGAAAAACATCGTAATCAGCATGGTAAAGACAACAAGGGCATCCAGTCGTTGGATAAACTCTAAAAGGTTGACCTTTCCGATGGTCTCTAACAAAGGAAAAGTAGATCTTTCCACTTCTTCGACACCAAGAACGGCGATATCTAAACTTGTTGTATAACTTAAGATAAGCCCACTTGAAATTAAGGCAGACAACCCAACTTTTTTAGCTAATTCAGACCGATTTAGATAAGGAAGCAGCATGGTAAAGACAATCATTTCTCCGAAAGGGAAAAAAGTTGTTAGGGGGAAGGCTGTCGTTAAGATGGGTTTCCACCCATTTTCCAGAAATGGCTGCAAATTATGGAGATCGACACTACCTGAAAAGTACACTAAAAGATTTCCTGTAAATCCAAAAAAGATCAAAACGACAATAAATACTTCTGCTGTTCTCCCCAATACTTCAATCCCTAGATAAAGTACATAACAAATGGCAAGAATCATCAAGATATTAAGAGTCGATAACGGTGTTTTTGGCATAGTCGATGAAAGCAGCAATTCCCCAAAGTCACGTAAATCCCGGGCAGCAATGTACAAAAAGTATACAACGTATAATAGGCCAATTATCCACCCAATGTATTTGCCAAATATTTGCCTGGCATATCCGGTCAACGGCAGGTTCGGATATTGGCGAAATAAAAAGAAGTAAATAAAAAATAAGACAATTCCACCACACATCCCTAAAAGAATCGCGAGCCAGGCGTCTTTTTTAGCATCAATGGCAAGACTTACGACCAGTGCACTACCAAGTTCAAATAAAAACATCATGGAAAATAGTTGAATGACACTAATCTTGGCTTTCTCCATCGTCTTAGAAGCCTCCTTTCTTTACTTGTTATGACTGGGTTTTTGTATGTATACCTGTCCGACGGATAAACGCTGGTACGTCTAAACTAGTCATTCATCCTATCCTGCTTTCCTATATTTAATCCTTTTAAGAATGGAGGGGTAATTTATAGTGTGAAAATATATAACACTTGGACAAATTGTGCTCACCATAAAAATAGAGCTAATAAAACAAAATGGTTCTAGTTAGCTTTATTGAATCGGTCACGAATTAAGGAAACGACTAGTATTAGCAATGGAAGGATCATATAAAAAATAATGTGAAAAGAATGTGCTATAAAAATGCCTTCTTCTATATGTTCTGAAAAATTGGAGGCAATCATCATTGACCAAAAGATGAGAATGCATCCAGTTGGTAAAAGAATGTGTCTATAATTTTTCAAGTTAAACAAATCGGCTATTCCGATTACAGTACCATACAACAAGACAGATACCTTAAAGAATATCGTCACAAAAAACTAAAAACAACAATAGCATCCAGTCGTTGTATAAACTCCAAAAGATTGACCTTTCCAATGGTTGATAACAGAGGAAAAGTAGATCTCTCCACTTCTTCGACACTAAGAACAGCGATATTTAAACTGGCAGTCCAAGCTAGTATAATACCGCTTGAAAGCAAGGAAAACAGCCCTACTTTTTTTAATGATCCAGGTTGATTTAAGTAAGGAAAAAACATCGTAAAGACGATCGCTTCTCCAAAAGGAAAATTGATGGTTTCCGGAAATATTGTCGTGAAGATTGGTTTCCATCCATTTTCAAGAAATGGCTGCAAATTATGAAGGTCAACACTACCTGAAACAAGGACAAAAAAGCTTCCTGCTATCCCAAACAAAATCAAGATAATAAGAAATATCTCTCCTGTTCTTCCTGCTACCTCAACCCCTAAATAAAGTACATAACATACGACGAGAACCAGTGAGATACTGATGGCTACTAACGGTGTTTCGGACAATGTCGATGAAATAATCAAATCACCGAAGTCACGCACATTTCTAGCAGCAATATATAAAAAGTACATGACGTATAACAACCCAATGATCCATCCCATATATTTACCGAATATTTTTCTGACATATCCGGTAAGAGGAAGATTTGGGTATTGACGAAATAAAAAGAAGTGAATATAGAATAAGATGATTCCTCCGCACATTCCTAAAAGATCGGCAAGCCAGGCATCTTTTCTAGCAGCGATTCCATATGGTATGACCAGTTCTGTCCCCAAATCATATATAAACATTATAGCAAATAGTTGAAGGGCACTAACTTTTGCTTTCTCCATCCTTCGTTACTTGTTATGACTAGACTTTGCCCTTATTTTATATATGATTTTGTCCGTAAGCCTGACCGTCGAATAAACGCTTTTACATCTACGTTGACTTCTGCCTCGGGAAAGATTTCATCATCCCATTTTTTCTTGATCTTCTTCCACAGTTTTGGGTCCTCTCGGTTGACAGTTTCGCCAAAACGAAAAATATCACTTTTTTGTTCTTTGGCGGCTGCTACAGCTATCATGATTTCCTCTTTTATTTCCTTCTCCATCTGTTTTTCAAGTTTTTCAATGGCTTCATGTTTACTGAGATCGATTGGACAATGGACTTCTGAGATGTCACCTTCTGACCGAACTGTGAGATAAAAAACGGGTTTTTTGTTTTTTATTTCCGCTTTAACTTTCGTTTTAGAGCGCGTCATGTCTACGGAAATCCCCTTTTTTTTCTTTTCACAATTCAAGTTCAAAATGGTTTTTGTCAATTCATTATTAATCCAAGTAGTACCACGGGCAGCATCTTCATCCAACCATTTTTTAAGTTTGCCCTTTTTAAAAATGGCAAGTCCTCTTATCTCTACGGTTGTCTTTGGCGATATTTGTTGAACGTTTGTTATCTGGTTCCCTTTATCCGGGTCGCCGGTAATCTGAACTCCCGTTAAATAGGCCCCTTCTCCGCCTAATTGTTGAATGACTAGATCGGCACGGGTACTTGCGTACTCTCCCCAGATTTTTTTAGTGGATTCCAATCCGCCAACAATTTTCGTAGAGGGAACTTTCTCTAAAGGTGTCGAGATTTGGAGAAGCTCTTTTGCTGTATGATTTCTGACGACTAAAATCGGAAAAAGAGTACGAAACTGAGAATCACGTTCAATCCAATCAAACAAATCTTGAATCCCTTTTTTTCTCGCCAGCTCCTCTCCAATCACCAATAATTGAACATGAGGAAAAAAAAGTTCCTGAGGTGACTTTGGCGCAATTTTTCGGAGTGCTTCCGCAACGGTGCTTCCTGTAGCCGAAAAGGTCGTAACGGAGCCGCATCTGATGTCCCTCCTTGCCCAGGTGCACCAGCTATTTGTGCTTCATTTATAATTTGGACGGTGACGCGATATCTGTTTTCCACCTTATCGCCGCCTTCATCAATGCCGATAGCACTTACAAGGTCAAGGTCTTTTAATTCGGCACTATCCCAACAGCCTGCCAGCAATACAATAGATAGAAGCATAAAAAGAATAATGAATGGTTTATGTTTCATTGGAATCCCTCTTTGATTCGTTGTCCTTTATTTGATTTTCTCTCGGTGACGGCCCGAGATTTTCGGTATTACCTGTCCTCTTAATTTTCGTTTGGTTAATTAAACGAGGACGTGTTGACAAAAACGGTTTTGGTATACGAATTAGGGTATCTTTCCAATCAGCAAAAATAAGTGGTGCAAAGGGAGCCAAATACGGAATTCCAAAAGAGCGTACACTGCAAGTGTGTGCGACTAATACAATGACTCCTAAGCCAACTCCATAAAGCCCGAAAGAAGCTGCCAACACCATCATCAAAAATCGAAGTAAACGCGCTGCATCCATCATGGAAGCATGGGGGATGGTAAAACTGGCAATTGCCGTCCCTGCCACCACAATCACCATGGAGCTTGAAACAATTCCTGCTAAAACAGCTGCTTCTCCCAATACAAGTGCTCCAACGATGGAAACGGCCTGTCCAACCGTACGCGGCATTCGAACACCGGCTTCCCGCAAAACCTCAAATGTAAATTCCATTAATAGTGCCTCTATAAATACCGGAAATGGAATTGCTTGTCGCTGTGCTGTCAGGCTAACTAATAAAGGTGTTGGAATTAATTCTTGGTGAAAGGAAATAAATGCAATAAAAAGAGACGGTCCTAGAAGGGTGATTAAGAATGTAACAACTCTTAGAAGTCTCAAAAAACTAGCTATATTCCAACGCATATAATAATCTTCGGCTGTTTGGAAAAACTGACTCATTGTCGCTGGTAAAAGTAAAGGAAACGGTGTCCCATCAACAAAAATGGCGACACGTCCTTCCATTAAATTTCCGGCCACAACATCAGGTCGTTCCGTTACTAACATGGTTGGCCAAGGTGTCCATGTGTCGTCATTAATCCATTCTTCAATTGTATTTGAACTAGCAACTTCATCTACTTCAATTTTACTCAGTCGCTCTTTGACCTCGGTAAGAAGCTTGTCATTAACAATCCCTTTTACATACATAATGGCCACATCTGTTTGTGTGAAATTCCCTATCTTCATGGTTTCAACCCATAGATTGGGGCTTTTAATTCTGCGGCGGACCATGGCTGTATTGGTAATAAGCGACTCAACAAAGCTCTCTTTAGGACCCCGGACAGCAGATTCTGTCGTGGGTTCAGTAATGGCTCTTAAATCCCCGCCTTCTGCCGAACAGCTAATGGCTTGATTCCAATCATCAATCAGAAGAATGGTTTGTCCAGATAAGAGGGAAAGTAACATCTTGTTCCAGTCCGTTATGTCCTTAACTGTACCAACTGTTAAGATATTCTCTTTCATGTATGTAAATAATTGGCTCGGTGACTGGGGATCAACACTTTCAGTATTGTTAACGTTACCCATTAGTCTTTCTATGATAAAGCTGCCAATAATCTCCTTATCTGCTAACCCATTTATATAAATAAGCGCAACTTTATGCAGAGAAGGTTTTCCCATTTTAAATTCACGAATAGCTAAGTCACCGCTGTTCCCTAAAGCTTCTTTAATATTTTTAAGGTTTTCATCTAATTGTTTACTGATTTCCTGTTTGTTTGAGTTTATTTCTGTTTCATCATACAGGGTTTGCTCTATTTTTTTTCGCTTTTTTATTAGCCGGTTCCATGCACTGTTCATTTTTTATAACACTCCAAGTTAAGAATGCCACCGAATGACGTTTCAATGTTTTCTCAATTATCATTCCTAATTCCCAGTTTTTAATGCATTTAGAAAATTAATCTATATTTGCAGTAATTCAACTATCCTGCCCCGCTCGTATTATAAGGTCAGCGAGTTATTTAAACTGTACCCTATAGAGCAGACACTTTAAAAAAGGTCTGCTTTATAGGGCATTTTTATTTATAATGAATAAAAATGGCAGAATCGGGGAAAAATCAAATGTCTAAAAAACACTTTACTGAAAAAGAAATAAAAACCATATCCAAAAACCCTTATATCAAATCAGTAAGTACAAAGGGTATTACGTATAAAGATGAGTTTAAAAGGATGTTTATAGCTGAAAATGAAAATGGAAAATTACCTAGACAGATTTTAGAGGAGAATGGTTTTGATGTTGAAGTCCTTGGTATAGTCAGAGTAAATAGGGCAGCCAATAAATGGCGAACTGCTATAACGAATCAGGAGTATCAGGACTTCGAGATTTGCGTAGAGAGAATTCAGGGCGACCAACTAAGAAAGAGCGTACTTTAGAAGATAAAAATGCTAGATTAGAAGCCCAAATTCAACTGTTGCGAGCTGAGAATGAGTTGCTAAAAAAGTTAGACATGATGGAAAGGGGGCTGGAGAGAAACGAGTAAAAGTCTCTGCAGAACAGAGGTTTCTTTTAATACGTTCAGTGATTGAAAAGTACGAACTTAAAAATATGGTTTTTTTCTTATGCGCGATTTCAGGAGTTTCGCGCTCTGGTTATTATAGTTACTTTTCTTCAGAATCTCAGGAAAGAAGAAAGCAACGAGAGAAAAAAGACTTGATACTAAAAGTGAATATTATAAAAGCTTTTCAATTTAAACGCCGTAAAAAAGGTGCACGACAGATTAAGATGACGTTAGAAGGACAGTTTCAAATTACATATAACTTGAAGCGAATCCGAAGGATTATGAGAAAATACAAGATTGTTTGTCCAATTAGAAGAACCAACCCCTTACCAGAAGATGTTGAAAGCCACTCAAGAACACACGGTTCTGCCGAACTTATTAAACCGAGAGTTTAAACAAGCAATTCCAGGAAAAGTATTACTTACTGATACGTCATTTAACTTCTTATTTCCTTTTTAAGTTCTTCTTTGGTCATTTTAAAGATGAAGCCAATATTAAACCTTGTAATACTCTAGAAGAACTTAAGATCCCGTCAACTAAACAGTTCGCCCCCTACTTGTGGTAGTTATTTCTAGCTATGAAATCCGGAATGGGGATTGTCACGTCGTAAAAATGCCATTTAATGATCAATTTTCATTTATTTTATCTAATCCAATCCCCATCAAGATGAGTCCCTCCTTCATACACTTGGTTAATTTTAACATTCCCCATCTTTTTTTCATTAATTTTACTAATTTATTGGTATTTTAAGTGTAAAATAACTCTCTACCTACTTAACCGGTCTTTATCCATTAAAAAGGCCCCTCTCGATTGAGAGGGGCCTTTTTAATGGATTGCACTTAACCTTCAAGCTCCTTTTTCTTGTTTAAGAGTTGGAGGTATTCCCTATCCAATTCCTCTTTTTCCTCTTCCTTGATAACACTGGACAGTTTCCCAAGTGTCTCGATGATTTGCACTTCAATCATAAGAAGTTCAGCCTGTTTATCTTGTTGACCTTCCTTGCGAGTAGCCAATTTTGTTGATTCCTGATTGATCGCATATACTCTCGGAGGTTCATCTTCAAATGAAAGTGAATGGGTTGCAAGCGATTGGATCAATGAACGATCATGGGTCACAAAAACGATGGTTCCTGGATATGCTTTTAACACTTCGGCTAAAGCCTCTTTAGTATGAATATCCAGATAATTTGTAGGTTCATCCAAAACCAGTACATTATAGTTTCCCAAAAAAACTTTTGCTAGGGAAGCCCTGACTCTTTCCCCACCGCTTAAAAGTGATATTTGTTTGTGAACGTCACTTCCTTTAAAAGCTAATCGTGATAATAGCGTACGAATAAAAGCTTGATTATAGGGACTGTCATCCAATATATTTTCAAGAACCGTTTTACTTTCATTCAAATTTTCTTGTTGTTGGGCAAAAAATCCAATCTTTGCTGGCTTCGCGATATATAAATCTGGGTGCCGTTCTACTATCTTTTTCAATAATGTCGTTTTTCCTGAACCATTTTGACCATTGATGGCGAGTCTGCATGCTAGGGGGACATCTCCAAAAATATGTTGTTTCAGCATCCTTGAACCGACTTTCAGGGAACAGCCATTAAATCGAATGACCCTTTTGCTATGCAAATATGGAAATTCTGAAATATCAAAGATGATAGGGGGATCTTCCCTCGGTTTTTCTTTTTTTGCTAATTTTTCGATTCGAGTTTCAATCGCTTCAGCAGAACGGTTCAATTTCGCCTTCTGTTTCCCAGCACTGCGTTTATGCAGCCTTGCTTCTGAATTGCCCATTCGTTTAGGGGCTTTCCTAATTGAATCAGATTTGGCCTGGAGGTTTTGTGCAGCCTGTTTCAACCGATTCTTTTCGCGGGTATACTCTTCATATTGCTTATTTTCCTTTTCTGTTTTTGCTTGCTTTTGTTTGATATACGCTTCGTAATTCCCTTCATATACAGTTACCTTGCCTTGCTCAACTTCCCATATTGTATTACACAGATGATTTAAGAATGCTTTATCATGTGAAGTAAGCAAAATAGCGCCATTAAAAGACTTTAAATCCTTTTCCAATTGTTCAATTCCAGATATATCTAAATGGCTGGTAGGTTCATCCGCAATCAATATATTCGCATTGGAAGAAAGAGCTGCGGCGATTTTTCTTCGAGTACGTTCGCCGCCGCTTATGATTTCTTGATTCTCATTGGGCAGTTTCCATATGCTCGATAATACCCCGCTTATTTCTTGTTCAGTTTCTTCTATTTGCGGGATATAGCTGACTGTTCCATAGCTCTCTATATGACCGGAATCGGGTTCCCTAAACCCTGCTAGTATAGAAAGAAGGGTCGTTTTACCTTCTCCATTCCTGCCAACCAAACCAACACGATCATGACTGTAAAGATGAAGTGAATCAACGGAAATAACTTCACGGTTCCCGTAGCTTTTCTTTAAATCATTCGCTTTTAGAAATAACATGAAAAATCCCCCTCTATTTTTCTAGAGAGAGATCGCCTGTTACTAAATTAATATACAAACCAAATATACCTCATCTGATTTGATAACAGAAAAAGTAGTTGTATATGAATTAGTACCTATAAACGAACAGACGAATCCCATCTCTAAACATAATCATTAAAAATCTCACATGGGTTTCAAAAAGATTCTTGTTCAAATGAAAAAGTGAATTCACTTTACTCACCAATATATCCGGTAAGCAAACATAGTGAAGCGTATTTTCATTGAATATATCTAACCGATACCACCCATTGAAATAGATTTGGATTTACTGTTTATTTGATAAGATTACTGCTTCATTGTATGAGGTACCTTTTCCTTCCAATGTAATGAATTAATGATTGCATATTATACATATGTTTGCAAAGCCCATTTATTCCCTTTTTTATTAATGCTCATAAAAAAGAGAAATTAATTGGGCTCAACATGGACATGAACATCATACACTCCATGATCTTTCATCATCACTTTCTCTACATGGGTCGCTATATCATGTGCTTCTTTAATATCCAAGGTAGAATTGACAAGGATCACAACATCAATCACTTCATTATTCCCGTAATTTCTCCCTTTAATTTCTTTTATCCCCTTGACTCCATCCACTTTTGTAATTACATCCTTATATAGATGGATTTTTTTTTCATCAAATCCGTCAGAAAGTTCATGCGAGGCTTGAATGAATATATCCCAGGCTGTTTTGCATATTAATAATCCAACAATGACGGCAGTAAGGGAATCCAGCCAAGGCATATTTAATTGGGAACCGAAAATCCCTATAGCTGTTCCGAAACTTACCCAAGCATCGGAAATATTATCTTTTGAAGCTGCCATAACGGCCTTACTGTTAATTTTTATAGCAAGCTTTTTATTATATCGGTATACAAAATACATGGCTATTGCTGATAAAACACCTACATATCCTGCAATAATGTCAGGTGATTCCTTTCCACCTTTAAGCATGGAAGCAACTGCATCTATTAAAACTTGTACACCAACAGCAAACATGATAAATGAAGCTACCATCGAAGCAATCGTTTCACTTTTCCAATGACCATAACCATGATCTTTATCGGGGGGTCTTTGAGCCAGCCTTAAACCGATCAGTACAGCAATGGACGCGATAATATCAGTCGTGTTGTTCAAACCATCCGCTTTTAAGGCCGCTGAGTCGCTTATGTATCCAATAGCCAGCTTCATGATTGATAGACAAATATAAGCAATTATACTAATGATTGCACTACGTTCGCCTAATTTGAGGTCATTATATTTTTGTTCTTCCATTCAACTTCCCCCCACAATTAAGTACCTGAATATAATATCAACTTAAAAATGGGTGGGTCTATAGCAACCTTTTTGTAGCGCTTTATATAAGTAAGTGATATATAACTATGTTGCATAAGGCAAACTATCTGAAAAGAATAATATTGATAAACCCTTGACAAAATCCCCGGATGTCAATGCCGCAAAATAACGAATTAAGTGAGAGTTATATCGTTTTTTCGACTGTAAAACAAAATAAAGTTCCGCTTTCGTTTGATTGCAAATTATATTTTATATGTAGTGTCTTGGCTATATCCTCAATTATTTTTAAGCCAAGCCCCTTACTTTTACTATCGATATCAAAACCAATCCCATTATCCTTGATACTGACCACATTATTTTCAATGGTTATCACAAGTTTATCAGCCCTCGAGTGATTCAACACATTTTAGAAAACGTTATCGAATAACCTTTGGAGCCACGAGTCATTACTTATCCATTCCATCTCTCCAATTAATGGATGATATATTAATTCAATACCATGCATTATATACAAATAACCCCATTTTTTAACCATCATTTCTAATAAATCGTGCATATTCACTTCATCATTTAAGATATAAGAATTATCTAACGCATCTGTGGATTGAATATTATATTCATTTGTTAATTCTGAAATATAATCTATTTGTTGATATAGTGATTGTAATAGTGGAGCTTGATCCGTATATTGACCTTCTAAATAAAATAATTGTAATCTTACTGCTGTTAAAGGTGTATTGATGTCATGCCTTAATTTATTTAAGAGTCCCTTTTTCATTTCCACTTGTTGCTTTAGTTCCAATTCTCGATAGGTCGTTCTTTCAATTAGTAAGTTCACCGATTTAGTTAAGTTCCCGATTTCATCATTGCCATTAACCTCTAATTTATTCGGAACCTCCTCATCACGAGCTAAATTCCTGATGGTTTCATTCAATATATTTATTTTATTTAATAGCGAGTTAATAGATTTGGAAAATAAGAAGGCTAACAATAATAATGATAAAATGAATACTCCCAGCATTGTAGGATATGCAAAGGATTCATGAAAAGGAATGTCATTATTTTTGGTTTTAAAGGCCAAATCATAAATTACTGACATAATGATACTGATTAACACTAATATAAATGGCACGCTAATAACGGCGATAAACAACCATAGCAGGTATTTTTTCTTTAATTTCATTTCTTTATATAGGTATTCAATCTATACCCTTCTCCATATATATTTTGGATGATCTCACCGGTGTTATCATTGATTTTTGTTCTAACTTTTTTGATGTGTACATTAATGATATTTTGATTCCTATCTTCGAGCTGCCATAAATATTCAAAGAAATGTTCTTTCGTTAAAATCCGATTCCTATTTTCATATAAATAAAAAAATATTTTACGCTCTATCGCAGTAAAAACCACTTCATTATGCAAGTCATTATTGAATACCTTTTTATATTCAGCATCAATATATAAATGTTTAATTTGCGTGAAAGTACCATAGTGATTATCCAGCAATTTCTGCATTCTTAGTAATAGCTCCATGGGATCAAAAGGCTTAGTCATATAATCCTCACCAATTGCCAAGCCTTGGAGTTCGCTATCCATATCATTTCTGGCGGATAGGAAAATGACTGGAATATTTAATCCTAGACTTTTCACTTTATTTGTTATTTGATAGCCATCATCTCCAGGCAGCATAACATCCATAATGACTAAATCCATCTCATGGATTATATCTATAATATCTTTTCCTTCTTTCATCCAACATACATTGTACTCTTCGCGTTGCAAAATTTTTTTCAATAAATCACCAATCATCAAATCATCTTCAACAATTAAAATATTATATCTTTTCATCATAGGGCCTTTCTTTCTTCAATTCATTTGATAAATTCCATGGCAAGATCATATATCTCATCAGGCGCGTATAAATAAATGCTGTGCGTTCCTTTCAGTTTTATTACATCCGATTTTAATAGTTTCTCTGCAAACTCCTCATAATCTTCATTTTTTTGTTTTGTATATTTTGAATTTTTATTTTCATCGGCAATCGCATCTAAGAATAAAATGGGTGTTTCTTTTGGAATCGGCAAGTTAACTGATTTTTTACCATTATTGTAACTTTGTAAAAGCTCTTGCTCCATATCATCATTAAAAAACTGTTTATATGATAATGCTTTATACATTTCCTTTTCATGGTCAGTTAAGAATGATTGCCGAATCACTTCGGGATTATAAACAGCAGAAGGAACAAGACGGTGCAAACCCATTTTCGTTAAAATATTCACTCCTCTTACAGTCAATGAATCTACCATACCCATTTTATGAGTTACATATTGGTGCGGTAAACCAATATCCAAAGCAATAATTCCATTTACTTCACTTGGGTATTTTTGTGCCCAGTAAATAGCTTCAATACCTGATACCGAGTGTGGAACCAAAAAATAAGGAGGTATATTTCCACTTTCAATTAATGTTTTCCTGCTTTGTTCCAATATTGTATCAATATCCCTATCATCATGAAAAACAGCACTGTATCCATATCCAGCTCTCTCAATGACTGCAACCTTATTTTCTTTTGCAAACTTACTATATAATCCTTTCAATTCATAAACAGGAGCAGCAATCCCGGAACCTGACATAAAAACGTATGTATCCTCACCGCTGCCCTCAGTATATACATTAATTTCTTTGTTATTAAAATCAACGGATGTTCCTTCACTAATTAATGATGATTCCTTGCCCTTTTGATAATTATGGTAAATAAAAACAGCTATTGCTACAAATATGATAATAGCAAAGAAGGTGAAAAATATATTCTTTGATAATTTCAACATTTTTTCCATATAGAAAACCCCTTTCAAGTTATACTGAAAGGATATATGTTAAAAATAAATATCTAATTAATTTTCTTTTATTTTTACACTTTTCACTTAAGAAAAATTTTAACGACAATGACCATTGACCATTGAATTCTATTAATCGAGTAGGAGGAGGCGCCTAGCCTCCGACCTCTCACACCACCGTACATACCGTTCGGTATACGGCGGTTCAGTTTAAGACTGACGTAGTTTTGTATATCGTTCATATAGATTTACTAACCCATGATGGAGCCAATAAACATTATTAAGGGTTTTGTCTAGAATAGGACTATGCGCTATGCGCCAATAACCCTTTCTGCTATTTCCCCATTCATATGCTTTTCCAAATGGGACGCCTAATCCTTTGAGTTTCCTCACCCTCGTTCTTGGCAATTTCCATTGCTTCCATAGGCACATCCTGAGTCTTCTTCGAATCCATGAATCTAAATTCTTCAATACGTTCGGAGTATCAATGAGGGCGAAATACCCCATCCAACCTCTAAGGTATTGCTTTAACTTATTTATTCGGAGTTTCATGGGTATCGGTAATTTTCTCGAGGTCATTTCCCTGATTCGTTTCTTTACTCTCTTCACCGTTTGTTTAGCCAGTAGAACCTTCGGGTTCTTCTTTGACTTCGTGAAACTAAAACCGAGAAACGTTCTGTTCCAAGGGCGATCATACTTCGACTTCTCGTAGTTGACCTTTAGCTTCAGTTTATTTTCAATGAAGCTTGAGATATTTCCCATTGCACGTTTGGCGGCTTTTCGTGTCTTCACAAAGATAGTACTGTCATCCGCATACCTTACGAATCGAAGATTGCGTTTCTCTAGTTCTTTATCTAAATCGTCTAACATGATATTAGATAATAAAGGACTTAACGGACCTCCTTGCGGAGTTCCCTCCTCACTTTTATGAAAAAGTCCGCCTATCATAATGCCTGCTTGAAGGAATTTACGAATCAGTTTGAGAACTCGTTTATCTTCAATTTTCCGCTCTAACATTCCCATGAGCTTGTCATGATTCACTTTATCGAAGAATTTCTCCAAGTCCATATCCACTACCCATGTATAACCTTCGGTTATATAGGACTTTGCCTTTCGAACCGCCTGGTGCCCTTGTTTGTTAGGGCGAAATCCATAGCTATTCTCCGAAAAGGTTGAGTCATATATCTTGGTAAATATTTGGGCAATGGCTTGTTGAATGAAACGGTCTAGAACGGTTGGAATACCCAATAGCCGAACTCCGCCGTTTGGTTTCGGGATTTCGATACGACGGACGGGCTGCGGTTGATAGGTACCCTGTAAAAGGGCAGTTTTCATGTTGTACCATTCGGTTACGAGGTGCGGTCTCAGGTTTTGAACCGGCATTCCATCTACACCATGGCTTCCCTTATTTCTTTCTACACGCTTCAATGCCTGTATTAAGTTTTCCCTCCCTAGTATCTGTTCCATTAACATCGTTGATATCCTTTCTACGTGGATAAATGGTCTATTTGTGCCTTTATCTGCTCCACCCTTTTGAAGTTCCCCGTGTATTCACCACTTCTTCCTTCAATTAAGTTCCGTTAGGAATTGTTTGCTTCTTTGCAGATAACGAACGCCTAGTATTCATCCTCCTTAATCTGTTCGGTCCTTCCTTATCTTCTCGAGTAGACAAGTACTATGACCTCTGCTGACTTCTGATGATTCAGCTGTCCATCACTGGACAGGTTACCAAGTGTACTTGGCTGTCATCAGACCTCCCCGGGTAAGAGTGCAATCTTTCCCTCCATCTATCTGCTTCATTTACTCTGTACCACCTTCGGCAGTAAGGACTTTGTTTTGTTTCGCAAACTCATCCAATGATACCTAGCCTTATATGAAGTTCGTGTTCCTCAGACCGGAGGTTTGCCGCTTGCTTCCTTCAGATTCCACGTCACCGTGGACACCCTTGCATTAAGCTAACCACTACTACTGCCTTCATGGTTCGGGACTTTCACCCTATAGATTGCACCCATGCCGGGCGCACGAAAAAGGCTGCGCCAGTGCAGCCCTATTTATTGAAGGAAAGCCCTCTACATATTCCTAAGTATAAATAATATTATATGTGGGTTTAATCACTCCGTTTGGATATTGTTTCATTTCAACTAAATCTAATTTTAGACTTGGCTTAATGCTGCCAAAAAGAGGGATGCCCTCACCTATTATGATTGGATTCACTTTCAGCACCAATTGATCAATGAGTTTATGTTTTAAAAACGTTCCAGCCAGTTCTCCGCCCCCGCAAAGCCATAGCTTTCCGTCACCTTGCTGCTTAAGGTTTTTTATAAACGCCACGGCGTTTTCTTTGATAAGTTCTACCTCCTCATTGGATTCAAACTGAAGGGAGCTCGAGAATATATAATGTTTCAAACCCTTATAACCTGGTTCACCCGGTTTAGCTCCGAATTGAAATCCAAATTCATATGTTTTACTACCCATCAACACCGCTTCATATTGCTGGATATCGGATAAAAAGTCTGGGACATGATCTCCTTCAAATAAGAAAGAAGAATGATTGATATTCCCTTCCAACATTGCTTGGTCGGCAATGAAATTGTCCAACGAAACGGCTACATGATATACCAATTCTGCCACTTAGTCATCCCTCCAAAAGTGATTACACATTTTACACTTACGTAATTTCATTAGCCTCATATGAACGTGTCCCATAATTTTTATAAAAGGTATCAGATACCATATCCAACAGGGATAATTCCTTTCCATCTAATTTACTTCTATTGCCCTCGATTTTTGTCCATACTCCATAGGGCACATCTACATGTTCTTCCATTTCCATATACCACCCAGACACAATCAGCCACCGTATCCTATCAAGATTGGATAGTGCGTATGAACTTTCTCTTCTCATAACGGCTCTATATATTTCATGGACAAAAGCAGCAGCTTTCCTCTCCAATGCTCAACTTCATCAGGTGAAGGTTTATAAACTAGCTTTACGGATTCCTTAATAACATGACTCATAATATTAAAAGGATCATAAATGACTTCAACCTCTTTTAACCAGATGGAGGGAACAATTTCCTCAGGTGCGTGATACCAGCTATCCACTTTCACTAAGGTATTATAATGAGTGACGACATACGGTGAAGAAGGATTGTAGTCTTCGTGAAATGATACATTTCCCCAATTATTGGCTCTATTCCTTTTACCCTTTAAAAAATCTGCTTTCCGTTCTGAAATAACAATGGTGTGCAAATCTATATCAGAGTAGTTATCATCGTTTCCTTTTGCTATAATGAACCGGTTAGGTAAATAGCCAAAACATCAGGATCTGCTGATAAATCTGTTAACGCATTTTCCAATAGAATATCGCGTTGTTTCGGTAAAAATGCATCTCTTTCTATATGTTTACTAACGAATCCCGCACACAAAACCATCTCCTTTTTTTGCAAAACTGCCAAAGTAATATATATTCGTTAATCAGGAATAAAATCCCTTCCATAGAATTGCCGTGTCAGTGTTATATATACTGCTTCTTATCTCCTTGTTTTCTTGGCTGGATATCAAGGTCCCGATTTACCGGGCATAATATCCATGTTCTCGCATATGTGGTATTATTTTGAATATTAAGTTAAAAGGAGGCATCATTTCATGTTTCTTGCAAATACTCCCGAACCACCCTATTACGCTTGCATTTTCACTTCTCAAAGAAGCGATAAGGATGCCGCAAGCTACAATTCAACCGCGGAATTCATGGGCGAACTTGCCGCACAACAAGATGGCTATTTAGGAGTCGAAAGCGTAAGAGATCAAGACGGGTTAGGAATTACCGTATCCTATTGGAAGTCCTTGGATGCCATAAAGCTTTGGAAAGAAAATGCTGCTCACAAAAAGGCTCAAGAAAAAGGTATGAAAGATTGGTACTCGTCATACTCCACCCGAATTTGCAAGGTTGAAAGAGATTATACAAGCAAATAAGGAAACTAAGATTTCATGTACATACATGGTTTTTTATGCATTTTCAGCTATAAAAAAGACCGCTTTTTTAGCGGTCTCAGACTGTAGACAAACTCGAAGAAAAGCGAGTTTCCCTGCAGTTTTTTCTTTAACAAACGTTTCAGTTGATTTCAGAAATCCGCTCCCTTTCCGCCGACTGTCTGCCAAGCCGCATCAAAGCAAGCGTCTGTGGGGTCTCGGCTAGTCAGTTATTCGGCAGGAGTGTCGCAAATTTCTTCAATCTAGTGAGGGTTTCATTCATATAAAAAAGGAAAAAACATGAATAATAGCCAGTCTACTTTTAATATCATGGATTGAAGTAAGGCCATTCCTAAGTCCCTTTAGCCTCCAGTTCTTTTTTTGAAAAAATGTTCCAGTTGTTTTCAGAAATCCGCTCCCTTTCCGCCGACTGTCTGCCAAGCCGCATCAAAGCAAGCGTCTGTGGGGTCTCGGCTAGTCAGTTATTCGGCAGGAGTGTCGCAAATTTCTTCAATCTAGTGAGGGTTTCATTCATATAAAAAAGGAAAAAACATGAATAATAGCCAGTCTACTTTTAATATCATGGATTGAAGTAAGGCCATTCCTAAGTCCCTTTAGCCTCCAGTTCTTTTTTTGAAAAAATGTTCCAGTTGTTTTCAGAAATCCGCTCCCTTTCCGCCGACTGTCTGCCAAGCCGCATCAAAGCAAGCGTCTGTGGGGTCTTGGCTAGTCAGTTTTTCGGCAGGAGTGTCGCGAATTTCTTCAATCTAGTGAGGGGGTCTTAAAAACCCAAAAAACTAGAGTATAACCTAGACTTGTTTTAAAACCTTGGTTCGGGATAAGACTGTTCAGTACCCACCTTTTTTTGACAAAAAGGTTTCTATTTAAATTTAAAACAAAGTTGATTGGAACGGAAGGTACGAGACTCCTGCGGGGGAATGCGCGTCTAGGGGAGGCCCCATAGGCGCAAAGAGCGCCGAGGGCGGACCACCCGCGGAAAGCGAGTGCCCTACGTTCCAATCAACGTTCAAATTTTACAAACCATCAATAAACCTGTAGAACATTCAATTATTATCGAGTTTATATAGGCAGAAAACGATATAATGAAATCCGATTCCAGTTTATAGACAAAAGGGTTTCTATCTAAATTTCAAAACAAAGTTGATTGGAACGGAAGGTACGAGACTCCTGCGGGAATGCGCGTCTAGGGGAGACCCCACAGGCGCAAAGAGCGCCGAGGAGGCTCCCCGACCGCCCACGGAAAGCGAGTGCCTGGAGTGGAGATCAACGTTTTCTTTTAAAATCATGATAATGAATTAAAGGAAATGTCATTTAAATCTTCTTTTATGAGTGAGTACATATATAAATCATCGAATTTGCCACAAGTATATTCATAATGCCTTAGCAATCCTTCTCTTCTAAATCCCTGTTTTTCCACTAGTTTTTGGGATGGGTGATTATCAGGTTCAATTAGAGCTTGAATCCTTTCTAGGTGAAAGTGACGATAACCATACATAACAACGGCTTCCAACGCTTCACTAGCAATGCCTTTTCCCCAATGACCTTTACTTAATTCATATCCAATTTCAGCTCGATGATGTTTGGTGACCATATTCAGAAAACCACAACTTCCTATAACCCTACGGGAATCTTTTAATGTAATTCCCCATCTAATTCCCGAACCTTCCTGGAATATTGATTCGTACCACTTAATTTCATCCCCTACGTCATTTACTGTCTGGCATGGATCTAACCCCATTGGCTTCACTACATCCGTATCAGATAGATATTTAAACATATCACCCGCGTCTTCTATTGTTACTTCCCTTAAAATCAATCGTGGTGTTTCAATAAGCGGAAATACCTTCTCCATCCTATTTCCCTCCTCCAAAGTCCTCTTTTCCATATTTTACTTTTTTAATCATTACCTAATTAAAGCCAATAATCAACGCTTTATTGGTTAAGAATTAATGATAATAAATAAAAGGCGTCCCTACTTTCGTAGAAACGCCTTTTATCCGTTTACTTGTTTCCTTCATTTAAAGAATTCGTTTCCTTTACTGCTGAAATCATTAAAAACATGGGCCTTCGATTTTCATCTTTCATTTCAGGAACACTTTTTAACATTTCATCTGAAGGCATCGGTTCCCTTACTGCTTTTATGCTGAAACCAGCACCAATCAAGCCATTCATATATGTTGAAATCGTACGATGATACTTTACTACGTTTTCCGTTAGGAAGGTTGTTTCTCTCAAACCTTCGAATTGATAGTTGTCAACTGGCCAATGCAGATGATTTCCGTGATCATCTACATACCAATCTTGTTCGTTGCGAGAAGTAAAGATTGGATGTTCAACCGAGAAAACAAAAGTGCCCCCAGGCTTTAGACAATCATGGGCCTTTTTGCAAATGGCCTCATATGACTCAATATAATGAAAAACCAACGAACTGATAACCACATCAAATTCAGAATCGGAAAAATCAATGTCTTCAATTGGCGTTTTAATATATGAAATGAAAGGGTCATCCGTTTTCCCGCGTGCTCTTTGAAGCATGTTGTCGGAAATATCCACACCTACGACAGAACTAGCTTGTTGCTCACGGGCAAATCGGCAATGCCAGCCAAAACCGCAGCCCAAATCAAGTACCCTTTTATTACGCAGATTTGGCATTAGCCCTTTTAGTACATGCCATTCTCCAGCAGCTTCAAGTCCTTTGACTGAACGAGGCATATGCTCATACGCAGAAAAGAAATTAGCATCATCATATTTGTTTTGTTTCATAATTTATACATCCCCTATAATTCAAGATAGCCTCCTAAGATTTATCCCACTTCTATTACAGGAGGCTACCTTTCTCCTTCTCACCATTTTTTTCACCTCTTCTTCTTGATGAATCACTGTCCTTATCCTAACACATTGCTTGTTTTCCTACCTCCCCATCTGAAGTTCATATTTATTGATCACTTTTGACAATTAGTTGTAATCCTTGATTTTAACAAGATAAATCATCCGCATTAGGCCTTATCTCCTAATGCCTTTTTAAGGAATAAGACTTTTTTACTCATCCTTAATAAGTTATTAAAAAAATAAGCAAACTATACCATATTGCAGCTATACGGAATCTACCTAGGCTTAGTTCGCTACAAATTAATCCAGGCAGTAAAAAGGATAAATGTATATCACTTAATCAAAATTTAATGGGGTGAATGTTTTATGAGAATGAAAAAAGCATTAATAGGTCTCTCACTCTTATGTATGATTGTTCCTGGTATTGCCAAATCGGCTGATTCCGTTGCTGAAAATAATCGAAACAATATCGTGGCAAATTGGAAATTCACAAAAAAACATGTTAAAAGCGGTTCAATCGATAAAGGTAATTTAATTATAGAAGATACAAGCAAACATGGAAATGATTTGGAGTTGGTGACGATAGGCGATCCTGCCTCGACTGAATTAAAAAATATGATTCAATGGTCTGAAGAAGATTATCATGATCAAGAAAAAGTGGATAGCTTGAAGTTCGCTAATTATGAAAACGCCCCTTCAGGAAGATATTTCAAAACCAAAAAGGGTTCACCTATCAATTCGGAGAAATTCGATAAGGGTTTTACCATTGAAGCGATTTTTAAGTTGCCAAGTGATTCAAAGAGTGTCATGGGGCTTTTTTCTAGACAAGGTCAGGCTGCCGATCTTAATAAAATGGAAGGCGAGAAGAAAATCCTTTCTGCTTTAACTGTGTCCAGTGATCAAAAAATCCACTGGACAAGCCATCCATCTAATTTAAATTATAATGTAAGCAATTGGTCTCGATCATTAAATGCTGATGAATGGTACCATTTGGCGGTTGTTAATGATGGTAACACGACGACTTTAACTTTGAATGGCGTTAGTGATTACGGAAAATCAGAAAAAGTAATAGGTATTGCAGCAGTTAAAGGTAAAGGCTGGAACATCGGAGCATCTGAGTGGGGAAATAAGTTTAATGCACTATTCAAAGGGAATATCCAGGAAATACGAATTGCTAATAAGGCTTTAACTGAAAAAGAATGGCTTGTGCAGGATGCTCGTGACGATGAACCATTCGAAGGATCAAACAAAGCTTTACCCTTTCTAACGAATAAAAAGAATTATAATTTTCTTTTTATACCAGATACCCAGAAATATTCAAGCCAAAATCCAGAGATTTTCGATAGCCAAATGACCTGGATTTCCAATAACGCCAAGAAGAACAATATCATCATGAATACATTTGTTGGGGACATTGTCGATAGTGATTCAGAAAAACAATGGCAGAATTCCCTCGGAGCCATTTCCCATTTGGATAAAAAGGAAGTTCCATATATGATGGCAGCTGGGAATCATGACTATGCGGACGGAGATCCTTACTTAACACATTATGGACCGCAGCGTTTTTTGAATAAAAAATACTATAAGGGGTCTTCTCATTCTGGGTATAGTTCATATGCAATCGCTAAGGCCGGGAGTTATGAATACTTAGTTTTAATAGTGGATATGAAAAACCTGCATAAGGACCTTGAATGGTCAAAGAAGATTCTGAATCAGCATAAAGATAAACCGACAATCCTCGTCTCGCATGATATTATATTTCCGAAGGTTAAGGGTGATAAAACCATTGCCGTCGAATCATCTAATGGCCGGCTGATTTGGGATGAACTCGTAAAGGACCATAATCAAGTGTTCATGACGGTTAATGGACATTATTTTGGGATAGCACATCGGGTAAAACAAAACTCAGCAGGAAATGATGTCATACAAATGCTGGTCAATTACCAAACGAATTATCGAGGGGGGAATGGCTGGCTAAGACTTGTAGAATTTGATGAAAAGAAAAATGCATTGGTATTCCGTACCTATTCCCCATTTGTCGACGAAATGTCTAAAAAAGAAAAATCCTATATCGATTATAAATTTTTAACAGGTGAGAAAAATTCATTTAAATTGGATTGGGACTTTAAAAATAGATTTAATTTTAGGTAATTAAGAGGAGGAAAAAACCCAATTCCCCAGGTGTAACTGATCGATCTCAGTAACCTGGGTGAATTCCTTTATTGGGTGCCCTCCTATGTGTTGAGTCGCTCAAGAAGGATAAACGTCCATTCTTAAAATGCTGCGATTTTTCTAGTTGGTTTAAACAACCATCATGCTGCTTTTTTCATTACTGATTTATACTTTCCGAACCCATTGACGACAAGAACCCCTAATATCGCAATTCCGCCGCCAATGACCGAAAGAGTACTAGGTACTTCCCGTAGCCAAACCCAAGCGACGAAAATGGCAATCACAGGTTCAAGGTATAACAAACTAGAAACGGAACTGGCTTTTCCTAATGATAGTGCGACTGCCCAAGTTACATAACCGATGGCCGCAGGGAAAATACCAACAAAAATCGCTGATAAATGACCTTCCATTGTAGCATTTTGAATTTCTTGAAATAGCCCAGGAAAAAATATAAAAAAGGGTATTGTACCGATCCATGTGAAATAAGCTGTCAATTCAATCGGATTATAGCGGCTAAACAGAGGTTTTTGGAAAACAAAAAACACCGCAGAAGCGAAAGCGGACATCAGCACTAAAAAGGCTCCTTCAGAAATATTCAGGGAAGGGCCTGCAGTACCTAATGTTATTAAGGTGATCCCTGTGAATCCTATTCCTAAACCAATCCATCCGAATACACCGAGGCGTTCTTTTAAAACGAAAGCAGCAATGATCGCTATGAAGACAGGTGCTGAACCAATCAGCATTCCAGCCGTTCCCGCCGAAACTGTTTGTTCCCCGAATGTCACCCCGATATGGTAAATACTTATACCGATAAATGCAAGGATCGATATCCTCAACAGATCCTCTTTTTTCGGGAGTCGAAATTTCACCCCAGGCCATAGAGCATAAAGGACAAAAATCCCTGATGCTATAAGATAACGAACAAGTACCAAATGGCCAGCTGAATACCCGCCATGTAAGCTTGCACGAATAGCAGCGAATGTAGATCCCCAAATAATAACTGTAATTGATGCCAATAAAAATGCCTTAGTGTTCAAAACCCATTCCTCCCAACCATTCACTATAAACTGAAGGTATCATGGATACGTGAGAACTTCAATAAAATTTCTATCTCACTGTGAAGTGGCATAGTAAAATAACGAATTAGAGCACTATCTGTCAGTAATCATCTCCGACGAAAGTAAATACCAGATGGGCTTGGAAAGGAAATCTTGATGGATCAGATTAGAAAAGCATGCTGAACAAAAGGTGCTTCGTATAGGAAGCACCTTTTGTTTACAATTACCTTTATAATTTATTATATCCAAGATTTAAGCACTTTGAATATTGTCTTAAGGCTTTTACATTGTAACCATTTTGTGCAGCAATACTGTTATATTCATTTAATTAACTATTTTCTGGTTCCAAGATGAAAAGCGTCTTTCAATAATGCCTAATAATGAAGTAAGAATGATTCCCGTAATGGTAATGACTAACACTCCAACAAACATACGATCTGTTTGTAGATTTTGACCATTGCTTGTCAATTGATATCCTATACCAGCTGTCGAAGCGAATAATTCACCTACAACTACAGCAATTAATCCTTGACCAATACCTAAGCGAATACCGTTTAAAAGGAATGGTACCGTCGAAGGCAAAGCAATTGTTTTAAAAATTTGAAATTCACTTGCACTAAATGTTCTTGCTGCTTTTATTAAGTTTTGATCTAATATTAACATAGCTTTTTGGGCGCTCATCACTATTGGAAAGAAGGCCATCAAAAATACTATAACAATTTTTGATGCTGGTCCTATTCCGAATGCAATTATGATCACTGGTAAAAGCGCGACTTTAGGAGTTACATATAATCCCGAAATGAAAGGGTTGACTACCGCATTAAAGTTAGAATTCCAGCCCGATAACACACCAATTGGAATTCCAATGAGTATTGCTAAAACAAAGCCTGCAACAAATTCGTAACCACTTACTTTCATATTTCCCCAAAAAGAAATTTCTTGGACCATTAAAACTGCCGCTTGTGCAATTTCAATTGGTGAGCTAATAAACAATGGATTTATCCATTCATTTTGAGAGGCAACTTCCCAAAGCAACAGGAATATTAAAACAGAAGCAACACTGATAAAAAATGACTTTTTTTCTTTTTTTATTTTCTTCGCCTTTTTTATCTTGTGCTTTGATTGTGTAAGTTGGATAGTACCCTTTGTCATATTATTCTCCTTTCACCTTATTATTTTTCTTTATTATCGAAACCTTGTTTTGAAGACTCCTGTTCAATAATGGACCATATATGATCTACAAACTCTAAAAATTCTGGGCTACGCTTCACATGGAGAGCTCTCGGTCTAGGTATATCAACATCCACAACCTCCACTACACGTCCTGGTCTTGCCCCAAAAACAAAAACCCTATCAGCTAAAAATACCGCTTCATCGATTTGGTGTGTAATAAAAAGACTTGTCTTTTTTGTCTCATCCCATATTCTAAGTAACTCACCTTGCATAAATTCCCTAGTTTGTGCGTCCAATGCCGAAAATGGTTCATCCAGTAATATTAAAGAAGGGTTTACCGTTAATGCTCGAGCCAAGTTTACCCTTTGCTGCATCCCCCCTGACAATTCGTGGGGATAATGATTTTCATAACCTTTTAAACCGACCATTTCAATAAATTCTTTGGCCTCTTTCTTTTTCTCTTCAGTTACTTGCTTTAATAGTTCAACTCCATAGAGAACATTTTCCAAAACTGTTCTCCAAGGTAATAGACTCGGGTTTTGGAAAACCATTGCCCTATCTTTGCCGGGTCCATCAATTTTTTGCTGATCTAATAGAATTTCTCCCTTACTTGGCTTTAGTAATCCAACTACGGTATTTAAAAAAGTGGTTTTTCCACATCCGCTCGGTCCTACAATACATATAAATTCACCATCTTTGATATTTAAGTTTATATTCTGCAGGGCAATCACTTCTGCACCAGTTTTATTATTTACGTAAGTAACGTCTAAAAAACGAGTAGACAATTTGAAATTTCCCAATTGTGCATTTTCCATTTTCAATATCATCTCCTTTCTATTCTAATTATTTTTTAAAAGCTTCTTCTATATAACTATTTGTCCAAATAACATCTTCAGTTGTATCCTGTTTAGTAGAAACGCCTGATAACTTGCCAAATTCAACTAATGGATCCTGGGCATTATCCCAAGCTTCTTGATTCATTTCTCCATAGCCTTTAAAAGTGTCTTTCAATCCGATTATTGATTCCTCTAGAATATCAACATCAATTCCATCAAAGTAAGAAACGATTGATTCGGCTGCCTCTCTTGGATTATTACGTGTAAATTCCATACCTTTCCCAATTGCCCGAACTACTTTCAAAGATGTTTCGTGATTTTCTTCTAAGTATTCTTTTTTAGCAAAAACAGCTTCCCAGACCATATTCCCATACATTGGCTCTTCACTTGTATTGATTACAATTTCACCAACATCTTTACTTTCCGCTTGTAAACCCATTGGTGGTGATGCTATACCCCCGTCAACAATCCCCTCCTGCATACCGCCAATCTTCGAACCATCACCTGCTAATTTGACGGTTTTAAGAGTATCAGGATCTACACCATGTAATTGCATTAAATAACGAGTGTATACATCTCCAGAATCGCCAACAAGGTTTGTACCAATAGTTGCGCCACTTAATGAAGCAACTCTATCTTCAAATGATGAGTCTTTAGAAACACTCTTTTTCTTTTGATATTGTTTAGAGAGAGTAATTTGATAGGTAAGCGCCGAATTTAAAGATTGAATCGCCAATAAATCTTCATCCTTGTCAAGAGGAGTAAACATACTTCGAGGACCTGAGACCGCAAATTGAGCTTCACCTGATAATACAGAAGCAATTACTTGTGCTCCACCACCACCAGATACAATCTCAGCTTCAATTCCTTCTTTTTCAAAAAATCCTTGCTCGATAGCTACATACAAAGGGGCAACTGACAACAACCGTGCAGGTTCTGTAAAAGTAAGCTTAACTGCTTTTCCTCCTGAATTCCCTTTATTTTCTGTAGTTGTTTCGTCACTTTGACTGCAAGCAGATACCATAAACACCAAACAAAGTAGAACCAATAATTTATTCTTAAACATATAACTTACCTCCCTAAATCATTTTTTACTTAATTCCTAACTTCGAGAACACAATTAAAAATTGTCCATTAGACATCTATATTTCCTCCTTGTTTTGTTTTATATACAAAACGTAATTTTATATACATATCAATTCTAAATCAGCCGTCCCATTTGGGTCAATTATAATTTTGGAAAATTTAGATAATTCAGTGGATTGCTGCACAAAAAAAACACTCATATAGAATGAATGAGTGTCGTTTTCCTTTAACTTCGTATAGAAATATGGAATATGCAAATGGAGATCAATCAGTTAATATCGACATCTATTTAGGGAATCTTCATAACTTAATTTGAAATAAGCAACCCCCATCATGCCTAAAAAGTCATCCGTAAATACCAACTGGAAATTGCTATTTTTCATATATTTCAAGAGGCAAATCATCCGGATCACAAAAAAAAGTAAACCTTTTTCCTGTTAACTCATCAACACGGATAGGTTCGACTGGAATGTTTTCTTTTTCTAAATCTTCAATCGCTTGATTAATATCTTCCACTTCAAAAGCAAGATGTCTAAGCCCTCTTGCTTCAGGATAACTTGGACGATGGGGGCTATCAGGAAATGAGAACAATTCCAGCTGATATTCCCCTCCGACCATTAGATCCAATTTATACGACTTCCTTTCTGTCCGGTATGTTTCCTTCTCGATATCACACCCTAAAATATTTACATAGAAGTTTTTGGATTTTTCATAATCGGAACAAATTATAGCTGCATGATGTATTTTTTTTACCTTCATTTACTTCCTCCCTAGGAACATCGGTTATTTATAATCTGATTTTACCAAAGTTATACATTGATAAAAACTTAAATTTCAGTTCCTTTTATTAAAAATGGCAGGATATCATTCGCAAAGAAACCCTTTGTCTTTAGGTGTGGAAATATCTTAAATTAAATCTGGACTATTTTTCATTTCTTCAATCTTTAAAATTGGTGCTGATTCAGTATCTTTTTTTATTTCATGAGTTACCATGACGAAGGAATGATAGGCCTGGGAGGGAAAGCCTAGGGGCAGCGTTGGAAAACGTTCATACTATGGTGAAAAATGAAGTTCTATTGTTCTTTTATTTCACGATGCCTTAATGTCCCTAACTTACTTTATTTATCCGTTAACATACATTCAATATGGAACCCTGCGAATAAGCAAGTATTTACGAGAAAATCGTATTAAACTGAGGGAGTTCAATAAGGTGAGCGAGCCTGGCGGCGAAAATAGGATATTTAGTTTAAAAAGAATCACAAGTAGATGAATCTATATTGTGATTCTTTTCAAGCATAAAAAACTCGGATTCAAATCTTTAATTCTTCTCTCCGAACTCTTTTCCTGCTGATTTTTGATCCTTTATTTTAAAAGAAATCAGGAAGCTAATTAACGAAAGTACAGCGATGACAATAAATGGAATTTGCGCGCCATACATATCAGGATGTACTATCTCGGGACGCTGCTGAGCATTTTCGGTAGCTGATGTCATCACAGTGACAAGTATTGCTGTACCTACAGATGCTGCAATCATTTTCATCGTATTATCCATTGCTGCACCATGGGCAATTAACCGTTTAGGCAGCTGGTTTAAGGCAGCCGTTGAAACAGGCATCATAACCATGGCCAATCCGAACATCCGAATACTGTACATAACCATAATAAATGTAAAACTTGTCGAAGGACCAACATCTATATAAGTAAAGGAGGAAGCGGTTATGATGAGTAATCCGCCAATAACCAACCACTTGGCCCCAATCCGGTCAAAAATACGTCCAATGAACGGGGACATTAATCCGGTAATAAGTGCTCCAGGGAGTATGGCTAATCCAGCTTCAAATGCGGTAAATCCGCGCATGTTTTGCATAAATAGCGGGATTAGCGTTTCGGCACCAATCAGACCCATAAAGGTAATGCCTCCAATAATAATAGCAAGCGGGAATATTGAATACGTGAACACACGGAACTCCAGCATTGGATGCTTCAATCGCAATTGCCTTTTGATAAACCAAACAAGTGAAATTGTTCCAATGCCTAGGGATATGATAGTACTCTCGTCTGCCCAGCCATAATTACCAGCAGCTGTAAATCCATACAATAATCCACCGAAACCCACGGAAGATAAAACAATCGAAAGCACATCCACTTTTGGCCGTGTAACTTCTGTTACATTTTTTAAAACGAAGAACGCAACTATGATATCAATAATTGCAATTGGAAGAATGATAAAGAATAACACCCTCCATGAGTAGGTCTCCGTAACCCAGCCCGACAAAGCGGGCCCAATAGCCGGCGCGAAGGAAATGACCAGCCCGACCAGTCCCATAGCTGCACCCCGTTTTTGAACAGGGAATATCATTAGGAAGACCGTTTGCATTAACGGGAGCATAATTCCGGCTCCGCTCGACTGAATCATCCGTCCTAGCAGCAGCATTCCAAAATTAGGAGCTAGTCCCGCAACCAATGTACCAGTAGCAAAAATCCCCATGGCTGAAAGGAAGAGCTGTCTGGTGGTATAGCGCTCCAGTAAAAACGCGCTCACAGGGATCATGATCCCATTAACCAGCATAAAAACGGTAGTTAGCCACTGTGCACTATTTGCCGTAATATTCATTTCCTCCATTACAGGAGGAATCGCGGTAATCATTAATGTTTGATTCAAGATCGCAATAAATGTACCCGCAAGCAAAAGGCCAATAATTGTTGAATGTTTACTATTTGTTGAACTCAATTATGGTCCTCCTTTACGATTAGGAAAAAAACATACTTATGTAGATTACACGAATTTACATTAGATATCCACTTATTTGCTGTTAAAATGAAAGCAATAAAGTCGGCATTAAATAATAACTCTCCCTACAAATAAAAGGGGATTTCCTTTGAAGAACCAGCTGCATTGATGTACTTTCTATTGGCCTAGTCATAGGGTTGCTGTTGAGCCAAACACGGAAGCACTTTCAAAAGTCACTCCCTATAAGAGCAGGTCAAATAGCCGCAGTAGACATCAAAACATTCATATCAAGTGATCGACTTTTTAATGTATAAAAATCACTCTTAACTGGCTTATAACCACTAATCACCATTGCAATTACGTTATCGAAATTTGCTTAACGTATGTTTCCGCGTTTTGGTACTTTTTTTATTTTGTTCAGCAAAAGGGCCATTATCTACAATATGTTTTTCCGCCATATTCTTAGTTTTTTATAAATAACATGATAGAAGAAAGTCGTCAGTTTTAGAGAGGTTTTTGCTGAATTTCGGACTCTATTGAATGGCACTCTCTTAAAAGATCCATAAATGGTTTAAAAATTAAAGATATGAAAAATAGTCCAAATTTTACTTAAAGATATTTCCACACCTACATCTAATTCATGTTGTTTATTTAGCTTCTTCTTTTATAAAGAAAAAGATCAAAAGAGGGAGAACTAGTCATTTTAAATGATTTGGTCTTCCTCTTTTTTGAATAATCACTATCACTTATTAGATTCCAAAGCCCAGCATGAATTTGCTACATATCTCCATCTTTATATTTCCCAAAGTTATAAAACCAACATTCGGTAAAGACCAAATTATCTTCTGGATCGGGAAAGCCCAACATACAAAACCAATACTAGTGAATATAAATGAGTTAGTAAACCCCTTGTGGATGCGATAATCCTAGAATTTCCGGTTAATTTAACTCTTCTATTTCATTCTTTAAAAAGTTCAATATTTTCTTTATCCCTCCTGCAAATAAAAAAGCACCCAATTTAATGGATGCTTAGATTTCCTTTCTTTCGTAATCTTATTTCAAATTTATCACTGAAAAATTCATTGGCATTAAATATAGTACTAATGTCTGAAATATCACCAACGTTCACAATTAAAGCTTCATCAACTTCTAGACCTGTGAGAACTATGCGATATTCATATTGATTTTCAAAGTATTTATCTTTCCAAAAATAAATATCTGTCCCTTGATTTTTATAAGATCTCATCCTAGCTGAGGAATTGATGTTATAATCATCATATTTTACCAACCCACCTCTGTATGCATACCCTTTTTCATTGAGCGTTTTAGTAATTCTGTCAATAAATTGTGATGGGGTAACAAAAATCAATCTATCTCCGAACTCGTTGATCATTTTATCGATTTGTTCTTTAGGTAAATCAAATTTGGTATAGTAATACTTTTCATCCTCCATAACCACTTTTAACATATCGCCGACAATTGCAAACATACAATATAATGGTCTTTTTTCATTTATATTTTTTCTGAAATTCATCTTTTTAGTTCGCCCCGACATTTTTAATTCATGGGTATCTTGAGTAAAGAAATTCATTGTTAATTCCGTAAAAACATGTGCAGCTTCAAATTTGTCTCCTACACCTTTTTCTCCCGAAGCGCTTTCCATATCAATATACTTTTTGAAATTGTTCATATATAGATCTCCAGACAAGAAACTTTCAACAAAAGGTGTGAACTTTATAAATCCAAAAACTTGACCTTTAAATCCAACGTCTGATATTTTCATACTCTTCATTCCCTCCTATTTGACTACTAAATTCGACAAATGGGACTATTCAGCGGTATTTATTCACAAGACTATTAAGGAACGTTAACTGTTAGTGAACATGTAAGAATGTATGCCTAGTTTAGAAAGAATATACACGCTTACCCGAAGGAAGAACAATCTCACTGAGACGTGTCAGTACTATGCATAACAGCTCAGTATGCTTTAGCAATTGGTTATTTTAAACAAGTATATGTTTTTTCATTATTAGTCATATCCGCTCTTTATTACATCTACAGCTAGAGGATCCTCAAACTTCAACATAATATGCCCAGGCGACTCCTAACCTTTTTCAACAATTTACTCCGTACGGTATAAATGAAGAAGGCGGCCAGGTGAGATGCCCGGAGCAACACTCCCTGACCTTTCTTGGAAAACCTCCATCTTTTGAATCGATATGTAAACCTGGGTGGACTATTCGGAAAAAGGAAATGCATGCCAATTGTATCTCGCGTGTATTGGCTGCAGCTAACACATTCACACCAATCAAATATAACTGATCGTTTATCTTGTATTAATAATTTTTAGTAGTATTATAATTTAGGTACGAACGTTAAGGAGGCACTACCATGAAACAAATTTCTCGAACAACTACAGCTTTGCTGCTAATATTCCTTGTGATTGTGTGGGGTGTCAATTGGCCATTATCTAAAATGGCGCTAAATTATACACCGCCAATATTATTTGCGGGAATAAGAACTGTCTTGGGAGGTTTGATTTTACTAATTTTTGCACTACCGGGATATAAAAAACTTCGCTTTAAAGAAACATGGCATATATACCTAATTTCTGCTTCTCTAAACATTATTCTCTTTTACGGTCTTCAAACGGTAGGTCTTGGTTATGCACCAGCAGGATTGTTTTCGGCCATTGTGTTTATTGAGCCAGTATTACTTGGGATTTTCTGTTGGATTTGGCTAGGGGAATCCATGTATGGATTAAAAATTATTGGATTGATTCTGGGCTTCGCAGGTGTTGCTATTATTAGTGCAGGAGGATTTACAGGTAAGGTTTCAGTTATAGGTATTATTCTAGCCCTTGGCTCTGCATTATCCTGGGGATTAGGTACGGTTTTTATTAAGAAAACAGGTGATCGTGTTGACTCCATTTGGCTGGTTACATTACAACTTATTATGGGAGGTCTTTTTTTATTAATAGTAGGTACAAGTGTCGAAAGCTGGTCAAATATCCAATGGGAAATGTCGTTTATAATAAATTTACTCTTCATCTCTTTCTTTGTAATTGCATTTGGGTGGCTAGCATTCTTTACACTTGTAAATTCAGGAGACGTGAGCAAAGTTGGTTCTTTTACGTTTCTCATCCCACTTATCGCAATTCTTTTCAGTTCTTTTTTGTTGCATGAAAATATTACACTAAATTTATTAGTTGGTCTTTTACTTATTTTGATTAGTATTTTGTTTGTAAACATCAAGCTAAAATCACAGACTAAATACGAATCAAATCTATAAAATAAAGGCTGTTTCGAAAAGATTATGGCTAATGAATAAATATAAAAGGCGTACATTGTGTACGCCTTTCAGTTTGTAGACAAAAGGGGTTCTGAATTAAAAAATTCTGAACCCCTTTTGAAATTCCCTTTGAATTTTCGC
Organism: Peribacillus sp. V2I11; assembly: GCF_030817135.1. NCBI lineage: Bacteria > Bacillati > Bacillota > Bacilli > Caryophanales > Bacillaceae > Peribacillus > Peribacillus sp. V2I11. The sequence continues at coordinate 463,126 of NZ_JAUSYW010000001.1, forward strand.
CTAAAGTTAAGAGATTGGGGCTCTACGAGCCCACTATGTTAGGCCATTTTTGGACCTCGCCATGTCCAATTGGCCATCTTCTTTAAATTAATGGCAGCGAAAGTAAGCATCGCCTGCATCGACAATTTTTTAAGTCCCCTTAAAGTAGTCCAACGCATACCATGCTTTTCTTTTGCATCTGCGAATACACGCTCAATCGTTTCTTTACGTTTTGCATATATAGGTTTTACATCTTGATGATGACGCAGATGATCTGCTTCTTCCACATGTGTTTGCCAGATATGCCGTGTCACCACTTTTTGACAGTCTTTGCTTTCTGTACACCGAGATAAAAATGAGCATGTTGTACAAATTTGTTTTGGCGATTTGTACTCGCGATAGCCCTCTTTATTTGTTGTTGAGTACTTTAAAGTTTCGCCCGAAGGGCAAAGGTAACAATCAAAATGTTCATCGTATACATAGTCCTGTTTGCGGAAAAATCCTTCTTTGGTGCGAGGACGTGTATAAGGTAAAGCCGGTATGATTTCTTTGTTAAATAGGTAGCTTGTAATCGCTGGTGTTTTATAAGCTGCATCTGCGGCAACGGCTTCCGGTTTTCCAACTTTCTCAATCACTTGTTCAACTAGTGGCTCTAAGATCTGACTGTCATGTGTATTTCCAGGTGTTACAATCGTTCCCAATACAAAACCGTTGCGGTCTGCGGCCGCGTGGAATGAATAGGCAAACTGTTTTGTTCGTTCATCTTTCACATAGTAGCCACTCTCAGAATCCGTTGTACTTTCTTTAATCTCTTTGGTCTCTTCTTTATCAAATTTATCTGGTGGAAAAGGCTTTTTTCCATGGTTTTCACGATCTTGATTGATTTCTTCTTGAAGACGTCCTTGATACGCTCGTGTTTCTTTACGAACGATTTTCTTTTCAAATTTCCGTTTATTCGCACTGGCTTTCACATGTGTGGAATCCACGAAAACGTGTTCAGCACTTATTAACTTTTTATTAGCAGCTGTCATTAAAATGCGATAGAAAATCTGTTCAAACAGGTCTGTATCTTTAAAGCGTCGCTCATAATTTTTCCCGAACGTAGAGAAATGAGGTACTTTATCATGGAAACCATAGCCTAAGAACCAACGGTAAGCCATATTGGTTTCAACTTCTTCAATCGTTTTACGCATGGAACGAATACCGAAGGTATATTGAATGAAAGTCAGTTTAACTAAAATAACTGGATCAATACTTGGGCGTCCTACCTCTGAATACATATCTTTCACCAAGTCATAAATGAAAGTGAAGTCAATGGCAGCCTCCATTTTACGAACCAAATGGTTCGGTGGCACCAGTTGATCTAAAGTAATCATTTCAAGTTGATCTCGCTGAATAGAATCATGTTTAGAAAGCATCCTCATCACCTCAAGTTTTAATACTTCTATTTTAAAACAAAAATGACTCCAGGCAAAAGTGTTCTATCTAAAAGGTAAGACAAAGTTGATTGGAACGGAAGGTACGAGACTCCTGCGGGAAAAGCGCGTCTAGGGGAGACCCCGCAGGCGAAAGCCGAGGAGGCTCCCCGACCGCCCGCGGAAAGCGAGTGCCTAGAGTGGAAATCAACGTCCAAATTGTACAAGCCATAAAAATAGACAAACTCGATTTTCATCGAGTTTGTCTACAGTCTGAAAGGCGTACATTGTGTACGCCTTTTGTTTATTTTCTGAACCAGCCGAATAAAACTTATACTGCCGTATAACCGCCGTCGACTATAAGGCTTGTGCCTGTAACAAATGAAGCATCGTCACTTGCAAGGAAGAGAACGGCTTTCGCCACTTCCTCCGCTCTGCCTAAACGGCCGATTGGGTGTAAATCGATCAAACCTTGTCTTATTTCACCTTGTGCTTCCGCAATAAGTGGTGTATCAATATATCCAGGGCAAACTGCATTGACACGAATGCCATCTTTGGCATAAGTCGAACCTAATGTTTGTGTTAACAGTTTGACCCCGCCTTTCGCAGCAGAATAGGCTGTTACCCCCGGCTTCCCTGAATGGCTATGGATGGAGCCTGTATTGACAATTGCGCCGCCAGTAGATTGTTTTTGCATTTGCACTATCGCATATTTATCGGATAGGAAGACACCGGATAAATTAATATCAATTGTTTTTTGCCATTGTTCATAGCTTAACTCATGGATGTTTCCGTCTCTTGCAATCCCTGCGTTTGCGAACATGATATCCAGTTTTCCATATTTGTTAACCGTCTCTTCGATCATATTCTTTACGTCATTTTCTTTCGTCACGTCAGTTTTAACAAAAAGAGTATCATACCCTTTTCCATTTAACTCATCTGACACGGCTTGTCCATGATCAGCAAAATCGGCAATGACCACCTTTGCTCCTTCTTCTGCAAATAATTGAGCTGTCCTTGCACCAATCCCGCTTGCTCCCCCTGTTACGATCGCCACTTTATTTTCCAATCTCATATTTAAACACTCCTTGGTTTTAGTTTTTTATATCTGCTAGAACGGTAGGGATTTTAGCGAGCAGTTGCTCCGCCATCTATCACAAATTCGGTACCCGTCGTATAGGAAGATTCGTCCGAGGCAATGAAAAGCACTGTATTCGCCACATTGTTGACGCTTCCCAGATGTCCCAACGGGAATTCTTTACCCAATTCATCTTTTGTACTGCCCGTTTGTTCAGATGCATAGTCCGCCATCCCGGTATCGATATATCCTGGATGAATCGAGTTTACACGGACTCCTTTTGAAGCATACTCGATGGCAGCATCTTTAGTCATTGTCCGGACGGCTCCCTTGCTTGCACCGTATAAAACATGACCAGGGGCGCCAATCAAGCCAGCAATGGAAGAAGCGTTTATGACTGAACCTTTATTTTGTTTCGCCATCAGTGGCATAATATGTTTCATTCTCCCTAGGCGACCATTCTTATACAAGCAAAAAGCTGACTGCAATGTGAAATCCTTGATTGAAATAGAATGGCCATCAAATAGCTTCATTCTGTGTTCATACATTTATTTTACTCCTTACAATTTGAATTACTATCCTATAAAGTGCTGTATAATAATAGGGTTAGTCTCCCCTTTTTATAGGGTATTTTGTTTTAGGGAGAAGGAATTCACATGGCTCAGCCCTTTCATGCATATGAAGAAATAACATTGCAGCAATTCATATTATTCATTAAAAGTCATAACAAACAGATTGAAGAAAATATCAATATTTATTTGAATCTAGAGCCCTACATATTAGAACCTGAACGTAAGATGATACAAACATTACTGGAATCATTTTTACTATTTTTATCCGCTCCAAACATCGAGGACATAAAAGACACATACGAAGAGCACTTGGATACTTGGCTCCAATCACATTTACCCCATTTAAATGAGAATCATTTCAGCATGTTCCGATTAATCTTTGAAAAGTCCATTGTTACCTTAATGGTAAACCTGAAACATGCCCAAACCCTATCCATACTTATGTTTTTATTATCCATTTTCTCTCATCTCATCCATAGCTATAACAAGTGGATGGTCGACGAACCGGAGCAACATCCCAAAACAAACAAGACAATGCAGAACTTAGAAGACTGCAGCTACTGGACAAATTGGATGAACTTCTAATTAACTCAGCAGGATTTAAGGATTTTGCTTTTATCCTAAAAAAATGTGAAGAGTTCTTTAACTATAAAAGATGTGTTTTTTATGCTTATATTCCTTGGTCCAATCAATTTTATGGCACCATTGGATTGGAGCTGCCAAAAGTTCAAAGCATGAGGGGTCAACTCAGCTCCAAGCAATCCATGGTATTCAATTCAAAGAAGCCGGTATTTTTAAAGAATCCTCATAATTACATTAAAGAGGAACATATACAGCTATTTAATCTTTCGTCTGTCATTTTTGTACCGATTGTTCATGACCAGCAAGTGTTCGGCTGGTTGACCTTTGATCAATTAGGGGAGGAATTCGAGTATTCAATAGATGAACTGACTTTACTTGAACAAGCCGGAAAACGGCTAGGTTTATATTTATCAAGAAAAGATGATGAGGTATCAATAGGTACCGACATACAATTGACGGAGCGGGAATCCATGATTTTAAATTTGCTGGCTGAGGGCTATAACAATAAAAAAATGGCCGAATTATTGCAATTAAGCGAGCATACCGTTAGAGATTATGTAAGCAGTTTAATGACAAAATTTAAAGCCAGGAACCGTACACAAGTGGTAGTCTTTGGATTTCGCTTAGGTCTATTAAAGTAAAATTGAATCAATCAACAGCTTTGTTGATTTTTCATGGCAATTTGTCATACTCTCAACATTATCAAATCTATGTAGAAGGTCATTCTATATAAACAAAAAGAAGACCGGAAAATTTTTTTCGGTCTTTAATCTTCTTGAAATTTTTATTTATTACTAAAGATATACCTTATTTACCTTCACCTTTTTTCACTGTTTTTCCAGATAAAAACCATCCGCCTATAGCAATAAGAAGCATGACTGACCAAAAGATTATATTCCAAATCGGTCCTTCAACAAAATCGTGAGGGATAATGTGCACGGCTGGATGCGCAAGGGTATGCATTAATAACTTAACCCCTACCCAACCAACGATTAACATGGCTGCCGTTTCGAGGCTAGGTCGCTCCGTCAGTATCTTAACGAAGTACCCTGCTGCAAACCGGATGACGATTAAACCTGCAATTGCTCCTAATAAAATAACAATGAATTTTGCCCCATCCATACCTCCTATATCACCCATTGGTGTATCTGGCAAGGCAATGACAAGAGCGACTGCAGCTAAAATGGAATCAATAGCAAAAGCAATATCAGCTAATGCAATTTGCGCAACGGTCATACGGTAGCTTTTCCCTTTTTCCTCTTTTTCCCCGTGGTCCTTTTTTAGTAAATGCTTTAATGCGATGAAAATCAAATATGCAGCCCCAATTGCTTGAACTTGCCAAACATGGAAAAGGTACGAAATAATGAAGATTGCACCAATCCTAAATATAAAAGCCAAAAGCAACCCAATATTAATCGCTTTCTTTTGCTGTTCTTTTGGTAAATGCTTTGACATGATGGCTAAAACCAATGCATTATCAGCAGATAATAAACCTTCTAAAAAAATTAGAATAATTAACACCCAGCCATATTCTAATAATAACGATAGTTCCATGATACCCCCCTAAAAGCATGTATAAGAATGCGTATATGACTTCAAACCCAACAACACTTTCTCCTCCAATATTGTCCCATTGTATCTACTTCCTTATTCAACCCTTCCGTCCCATTAGCTCAATATGAATAGGAGGTACTCCCCTATTGAGAGTAAAGCATACGTTAGCCCTATAATATTTTTTTACGCTTAGACTTCGTTCCATTTAAGAAAAAGTGGGAAACCTTCGACCTATTTCACTTTAATTGCTCCCTACTCTTCCATTAAATGATATTTCTTTAAAATGTCCTTTGTGATGTTCCTGGCGTCTGCCGATGTACCGGAGATATTCGTTACAAAAGCATAGTCACGTTCCTTTGTTTCAATGAAACCAACGTACCAGCCAATGTTGGACCCCTGCCCTGTTTTTCCGTAAAGTGTATAGTTGTCCCCTTCAGTCTGGATCATCATCCTTTTAACGGTTTTCATGACATCTTTATCAAAAGGAAGATTCTCTCTATATAAATTTTCCATAAAATCCACTTGTTCAATAGGAGAAATTTTGAGTGAGCTGCTTAGCCAAAACTGATCAATCCCTCCACTAATATCTTGGTTGCCATAAGAAATCTTATGAATCCATTCCTCCATTCGACTCTCTCCAATGTCACGGGCCATTGCTTGATAATACCAAACAACGGAGTTCCTTAAACCAGACCCAAGCGTATGATCCTGGTTCCATATCTCAATTTCCCTTTTCACTCCATCCCAATATTTAATATCATATTCATCCTCGACAGCCCCGACTTGTAATCCGATGAGTGCATTAGGCACCTTAAAAGTCGATTGCGGCGCAAATCTTTTTTTGGCCCGTTCATTATTATAGATAAAAGTGCCTTTTTTCACTTCACGTAATATAAAAGTTCCATCACGTTCAGCAAAAAATTCATCGACGTCGAACTTCTTAATGTTGAGTTTCTCTCTGGCGGCATTGGCTCCACTTGGCTGTTGCATGCATGTAAATAGTACGGTTGCGCCAATAAGTATTAAAAGGACTGCCAGAATCCTGCGTCTTTTCACATTGATCACCTCAAAAAAATTATTTACAATCCTATCCATTCTAGCAGATAAATTCAATATTTTTAAGATTAAGAATTCTTATCTTTTTTCATTGAGAACTTAATTAATAACCATTTATTTTAAAATACGCCCGCCTGGATAATAGGTAAATTTGTAACATCATTGCGCCTTTTATGATTACAATATTAATCCTCTGAATTACCTTAATGGGTTATTTTTTTGTGTACCTTTAAAAACGAATAAAATTGAGCCTTTCCTCAAATAATAGGTAGACTAATTAGCAGGAGGGATATATATGGATGTTAAGCGTGTAAAACAGATACTTTCTTCTTCATCTGACATTGAGGTGAGATATAATGGCACTTCAGTATGGATTGATAATTTAAATGAAGATGGAAGAACGGCTACAGTACATTTAAGAGGACCATTAGAGGAAAGATCCGAAGTAGCCATTGACGAACTTAAGGAAATATAAGGAATATCCCATTAAAAATAAGCTCCTCTCGTAATGAGAAGAGCCTTTACTTATTTCAGCCTTAATATTTGTCCGATATAAATTTTGTCGGGATCTTTAATTCGGTTAAGACTAACAAGAGATTTTACCGTTGTTTTATGGTTTTTGGCAATGAAGCTAAGCGTGTCGCCTTTTGTTACAGTATAAGTTGTTGATGTTTCGGTTTTCAATGTATGGGAGTTGTGCGTCCTAAAAGTATTTATTGTATTTGTAAAATCCTTATAGGCTATATTCAAATCCACCTTTGTGCTGATCCCGCTTATCTTACCTGAATCAGAATGCTGCCAAATATCTGTGCTACGTCCCAACGTGCTGTTGTATCTGGCAATCCACAAAGCGTAGTTCGTCAACCTTGATTCATCTAAAGTATTTTCGAGAAAGTATTTACCAGTATACAGCATAGCCGTGTATCCAGCCTCTTCAATAGCTTCTAAAAAAGTTATTGCTGCATCGGTCAGCGTTTTTTTCTTTGCCTTTTTTTTATTTTCTTCAAGATCAAGAACAGCAGGGTAATTTAAAGCAAAAGAGCTGATGGAATCTAAAAAATATGCAGCCTCAGCCTTTGCTTCTGCAACAGTTGCAAACTTTGCATAGTGATAGGCTCCAACTTTCAATCCCGCTGCCAATGCTTGTGGTGCATTATCTTTGAAATAGGATAGCTTGGAATAACTCGTTCCTTCTGTTGCTTTAATGAACACGAACTTCACGTCTGCCTTTGCAACTTCCTCCCAATTAATAGCACCTTGCCAATGTGAAACATCGATTCCCTTTATATATTCCATATTAATGTCCTCCTCAAGGAAACAACACTATGTTGGTATATTGTTTATGATTATCATAGCCCTTATAAACACATCATATAGGAAATATGCAGTACTATTGCCCACCCTATAATAAGATATTTGATTGAGTTAAAACAATTATAAATCTTTAAATGAAAGCAAAGTATTATGCTGCTTCCTTTTGTTTTCAAAGATTATTTTATGCTATACTGATTTTATTAATATCAGAAGGGATGATGGGTGGCCGATGATTAACTAATCTTATTTTTAAAATTTGAAATCACATATTTCAAATCATACGAAATAGGATTAGTCTGCCCATTTTCTATAAATTACAGAGCTATAATCAAAATGGCTCTTATTTGATAATGCACAGGTATGACTAATCCTTCCATATGAACTGGGAGGATTTTTTTATTCTCCCTTTAAGGAGAGGGATGGATTATTATGAAAGAATTATTAAAATTGACCAATATTAGCTATGAAGTAATGGATCTTAACATTTTTAAAAATGTAAACACTAGTGTTCAACAAGGGGAGATCATCGGTATCATTGGTAAAAATGGTGCCGGTAAATCTACGTTATTGCAATTAATTAATAATGATTTAGAGCCTGCACATGGACAAATCCAATGGCTGCAGCAAGGCTTGAAAGTTTTTATGGTAGAACAAGAAGTCGAGTCGCATTCTTCAGAAGAAAAGACTTCTTCCGAAGTTAAATTACTAGATAAAATGCATGTACCAAGCCATGACTTCCCACAATTAAGCGGGGGAGAAAAACTGAAAGCCAGACTTGCAAAAGGTCTTTCTAAAGATGCAGACCTTTTACTATTAGATGAACCGACGAACCATCTTGATGAGGAAAGTTTAGAATTTCTCAAAGGACAAATTAAAAATTATAGAGGTACCATCATTTTTGTTTCGCACGATCGTTATTTTTTGGATGCTGTAGCAACGAAAATTTGGTCGATTGAAGATAAAAAGCTAATTGAACACAGAGGGAATTATTCCAGTTATATGGAGGTTCGTAAACAGAAAAGACTTACACAACAACGTGAATATGAAAAACAGCAAAAAATGGTTGAACGGATCGAGGGACAAATGAATGAAATCACTTCTTGGTCAAAAAAAGCCCATTCCCAATCGACGAAAAAGGAAGGAGTTAAGGAATACTATCGCGTAAAAGCAAAGCGAATGGATGCACAAGTTAAATCTAAACAAAAGCGTCTTGAAAAAGAGCTTGAAAAAGCAAAAGCTGAACCTGTCGAATCAGAATATACTGTACGCTTTTCAATTAAAGCAAAAAACAAGACGGGAAAACGTTTTTTGGAAGTTAAGAATTTAACTAAGTCTTTTAACGGGCGAACACTATTTAAAAACGTCAATTTCACGATTCAGCATGGTGAGAAGGTTTCCATAATAGGTCCCAATGGCAGTGGAAAGACGACATTATTAAAAATAATTCTTGGACATGAAACTTTTGCGGGCGATGTATGGATTTCACCATCTGCAAAAATTGGCTATTTGACGCAAGAAGTGTTTGATTTACCAATTGAACTAACACCCTCCCAGCTATTTCATAAAGAAACTTTCGAGTCGAGAGGCAACGTTCAAACTTTAATGAAGCATTTAGGCTTCACGGCATCTCATTGGACAGAACCCATTAAGAATATGAGTATGGGTGAGCGAGTGAAATGTAAGTTAATGGAATATATATTAAAAGAAAAAGATGTGCTCATTTTGGATGAGCCGACAAACCATCTGGACTTAGCTTAGCTTCACGGGAACAACTTGAAGATACCTTAGCACAGTATACTGGAACGCTAATCGTCGTTTCGCATGATCGGCATTTTCTCGAAAAAACGACAAGCAGCAAACTCGTCATTTCGAATATTCACATTCAAAAGCAATTGTATGAATCATCATCAAAAAGAGATGATCTGGAAGAACTGCGATTAACACTTGAAACAGAAAGACAAGAAGTTTTGGGAAAGCTTAGCTTTATGACTCCAAACGATAAAGCGTACACAGAACTCGACAAGAAGTTTAATGAGCTTACGAAAAAAATAAATGAACTTTGTGACAAATGACTATCAACAGTAACTTAATGAAACTGATGGATTAAACTACGGAAACCCTTAGAATGAATTAACTCTAAGGGTTTTTTTAGATACAGAGTGGCTGCTGAGGTTTTTCCAAGAAAGTTACATGGTATTTGATTCCCCCTTTGAAGCTCTAATGTTACAGTCTTTAGGTGCCTCCTTGGTTCAGAATCTATTATCCTTTTAACGTAAAACCCATTGGTTTGTGGTGCTAAAAGGATATTCTTATATTGATTTTAATTTGAACAGAATACTAAGGCCCCCTTGTTAATATGCTTTAATGATGGATTTGTTTTAATAAGGGGGCTTTAGTTATGAGTGAGAACACACAGGAAGCTAATATGAGGAATAACTTTGGAATGTTTGTTGAACGCTCTTTAGATGAGATTCGTTTTTGGTCAAGAATAATGAAGGAACATTCGTTATTTTTAAGACTAGGTTTTAGATGTGATGATACACAGCTAATTGAGGAAGCTAATCAGTTTTATCTTTTATTTGAACGGATAGAACAGCAATCCCATTTATTTACAAATCAAACTGATCCAGAACAGATTAGAAGATTTAATGCGGAAGTGCAACAAGCTGCTACAGGGATATTTTTATTTAAAAGGAAGGTATTGGGATTAATACTCACCTGTAAATTGCCTGGTGCAAACAACTTCCCACTTTTAGTCGACCATACAAGCAGGGAAGCCAATTATTTCAGAAAACGATTAAAAGAATTAAATGAGGGCAAATTGAAACCACTTGCGGACGCCATCATCAAAGAAAATGTTTTCTTTTTAAGGATCATGGCGGATCATGCAAAATTCATCGGACATCTCCTTGATCCATCGGAAAGAAAGCTGGTGGATATGGCGCGAAACTTTAGCAATGATTTTGATCAATTAGTCTTTCAAGCCGTAGACTTAGAGTCCATGAAACCGCAATCTCAAACCGCTCCTCTTTTGGATCAATTTCTAGATCAGAACCGTGTTTCCGTCGTATCACTTCGAGACTTTAAGAAAACCGCCAGAGATTTAATCGAAGAATGCAAAATCAAGAGCATTATCCATCCACTATTGGCTGATCACGTTTTCCGTGAAGCCGAACGTTTCCTTGAAATTATTGATATGTTTGAATCCCATCTTACAGGTTAAAAATACAATTAATTATGACTGATTTAGAAAATTGCAATTATCGGATTAAGAAATTCTAACCTAAAATAGGCCCCTCTCGATTTAGAGAAGGGCTTTTATATGTAAAATGTTAAGACAGGGAGCTCACCAATGTTTTAAGTTTCTCTTTATCAGAAACATGAATCCATGGTAAATCCAGATTATCATCATTAATACCAGGTTGGATAACGCTGCTAGATAAAAGGTCGCAAATACAATCATTTATTAATAGGATATCCTGGTCTGATATTTTTCGGTTAAATGTTATGCTAGCGGCTCCTGTTTGTTTAGTCATCCCCCCTATCAAGCCTCGTTGTTTTAATGAACTTCTGATCACTTCTCTGATAGCCTCTAGACTAGTCAACGGAAATACATCAAGGTGCTTAACAATCATTCTAAAAATGTCCTCTTTAGATAAGTCGTGTTCTTTATGTTGTCGCAATTATTCCACCCCCATTCGTCAAAACATTCTTCGAACGAAACGTAAAATCCTCCTTTTTCCTTAAAAAGGACGATACACACTTCCCTTTTTAGTACCGCATTGACCCTTTATTCCAGAGATAGAAATTAACACATAAAACCAGATTCACTGACGATTTTCCGCAACGAACACAGCGCCTGACCGTTTTGCAAAGGATGCTCCATTATATGGAAATTCATCCGCCATAACTGGATTGATTTTGTTCTTTGCAAATTAACATTCATATTTTTGGTAAATATTTGTATTATAATTAAATAAATATTTAATCTGTTACGTTATGATAATGAATATTTAACGAGGGGAAAGTTGCTTATCTTTAAGATCATTCTGTTCATTCATATTTTCGCTGGAGCAATATGTCTTGTTAGTGGAATAGGTGCTATGTCTTCAAAGAAAAAAAGAGGCATGCATACAATTTGTGGTGAAACTTATCACAGTGCATATGTTGTAGTCTTTGTCACATCCCTGACAATGGCAATATTGAATTGGGAAAGCAGCGCATATTTATTTTTCATTGGGATATTTTCATATTCTTTCGCATTTATAGGTTATCTTGCTGGTAAGAAGAAATGGAAAAACTGGACTGTATCTCATATTAGCGGGATGCTCGGTTCCTATATCGCTATTTGTACTGCAATTCTTGTAGTGAATGTATCCAATATAACTATCTTGAATCAATGGAACCCATTAATATTTTGGTTTCTTCCAAGCATTATAGGTTCCCCTCTGATATTTTTGGTTAGAAAGAAGTATAAAAAATACAAAACGATCTGAATGCAGTCCAAAAGAGCTCCTATAAACAAAAATTATTTAACAAAGCGCTAAACAAAAAAAGCCCTCTCGATTAAGAGGAGGGCTTTTAACAATGGAGGAGTACCACTTAGGGGGTAGTACAATAATATAATTATCGCCAATCAAAAACATTTATATTCATTGTTATCAGCAAACAACTTTAAGCTTTTATCTGTGTTAGCTTATATCTACTTTTTTCTACTATTTCAGTGCTGCCAACCATGGTTTGTTGTTGGTTATTTGTAATTTCCCCCACCAATCTCAATACCAAAAATGTTGGAAACATGGGATCATTACCATTACTCCTAAGCCGGAATTAAAGGTATTCCCGGTAAAATAGCTAATTTTCCCCTGCCTCGCCTACACCAGTTCATTCATTTCAGACTGGGCTAAATCACCAGCTGCTTTCACACGAATACGGGTTGCATTCCCAGGCATATACGCTAAAGGTACATCTTCTATGTCGACAATAACAAGCGTTTCAGGATCGGCTCCTGCACTGATCGCTTCTGACATCGCTATTTCCTTTGCCTGTTCCAATGCTGTTTCCCTTCCTATTTCAGCTAGTGCATATACTTTTTCAATTTGCCCGCTAACCTGGGAGATAGCCGACCCAATGGCATTTGCTACACCTGAATGTAATGGGCGTATGACTTCAGATGCACCTTTTAATTCCTCAGGTAAAAGGATGCTTCCACCTCCAACGAGAATGACAGGCACTGGTGCAGCACTTGTTTTCATCTTATCAATAGCTTCTTCGACCAGATTGACTATATTTAAATAGACTCTATTTAATAATTCTTTATCAAGGTGAGCCACTTTTGAAGCATCCCCAAGTTCCACCTTTCCAAGAGCCACAGCAACATCAGTTGTCGTTAAAGTATCACCTCCGAAAACCAAGGCTTTTTCGGGCAATCGGTAACCGACACTGTCCGGTCCAATTGTGAACTCTCCATTCTCTCCTATGCGGATTATTGTCCCTCCGCCTAGACCAATCGAAATTAAATCAGGCATCCGGAAGTTTGTTCTGGCTCCTCCAATCTCTACTGCCAAAGAAGATTCCCTTGGAAACGATTGAACTAGAACACCAATATCTGTTGTTGTCCCCCCAACATCAACGACGATTGCATCTGTTAACTCACTCAAATAGGATGCCCCCCTTAATGAGTTAGTCGGACCGCAAGCAACAGTGAAGATTGGGTATTTAACCGCATATTCAATTGACATTAATGTCCCATCATTTTGGCAAAAGAATACTTTTGCCTCAATTCCTTCATTCTTCAGTGCATTGATGAATCCGTCAGCAGTTGTTTTTGCGACATTTACGACAGCAGCATTAAGAATCGTCGCATTTTCCCTTTCCAGTAAACCGACTGACCCAATTTCTGAAGATAAAGAAATTGAAATTTCTTCTCCCAGCACTTCTTTGAAAATTTCACTTGCTCTTTGTTCATGTGATTGCGATACAGGTGAGAAGACAGAAGTAATCGCGATGGAATCCACTTTCCCATTGATTTCTTCGGCAATTTGATACAAACGAGCTTCATCTAATTCAACAATCTCCCGGCCATCATATTCATGTCCGCCGCGGATTAGGTATACGTATTTTCCGAGTACTGCGCAGAGGTCTTCAGGTACGCCGATCAGCGGTTTAACTGCTAAAGTAGCCGGAGCACCAATACGGATTGCTGCGATTTTGTTTAATCTCTTTCGTTCAACGATAGCATTTGTACAATGGGTCGTACCCAGCATTGTATATTTAATTTGTTCCCGCGGAACCTTTGCATCATCGATTATTTTTCTCATTGCTGTATAGATGCCAATGGAAACATCCTCCGTTGTATGCGATTTTGTTTCCGAAATGACCTGATTATATTGATCTAAAAGCACAGCATCTGTATGGGTTCCCCCGACATCAATTCCTATTCGATAAACACCCATTATGCTATCCCTCCTTTTTTTACTAGTTCTTCAACAGGTATATAACCAACTTCATAGCCAAAGTATCTTGGGCCTACAGCTTCGATTCCCTTTTCCGTTCGCCACTTGGGATGGCATGGCATTCCGATCACCACGCATCTTGCTCCATATCTGATACCTTCAGTAGTGATTGGCAAGCCTGTTTCTGCATCAAGCACGGCAATCAAATCTGGAGTGACACAAAGCAAGCGATTCTCTGTCTGTGCAATTAAATGTTCATTTTGGAATCGCACCTCGAGTTTTTCTCCCTTATACTCATTGATTCCCTCGAATGTTGCCACACCTCTAGCAAATCCTGCCTCTGTCTTGCGGTTGATATCACTCACTTTTCCACGGAACAATTCAAACCCGTCCGCCTTATTCAACACTTCTTTTATTGGATCAACATTGTTTTGCTTTGCAAGCCTTATTGTCTTTCCGATTTGTTCTTCTAAACTTAGTATATTTCTAATTCCGCTTTCCTTTATATTCTTTCCTGTCATTGGATAGATGGCTGTCATGGTTGAACCGCCCATTTCAATCGTTGCTGCACGGGCAATCCTTTCTGTCCAGACATTGTTTATGGTTGAGAGCAGTGAAGTATTTCCTTTCTCATCCGCAAGGACCATCGGAGTAGCTGCAATTCCATCCAAATAAAAAGTGACCATCTGCAATTCCGGGAATGCTCTTCCCATTCCATCAACATCCACCACAGGCAAGCCAAGCTTGGCAGCAAGTGCAAGGGGCACCATCGAATTCACTCCGCCTGCTTCAATCGGCATCGTTGCAAAAATCTTTTTTCCTAAATAAGATTCGAGGTTTTTGAAAGCGGCTGTTGCTTCTTCACCACTTGGTGCTTTTTCCAACATAACCGTCGGAGCTCCCATCACCGCGGAAGGAACTACTAATGCGTCATCGGGAACTTCATCCACATCCAACAATGTGATTTCCCCGTATTCTTCGATTGCCTGTAAAGCCATTAGTTTACCAATGTAAGGATCTCCTCCTCCGCCCGTTCCGAGTAAAGCCGCACCTACTGCAATATCTTCAATTTCCTGTTTACCTAATCTCCTCATTTTCTCAAAACCCCCGATTTTCAAAAATTATGATGCGATATGATCCCTATTCTCTTTTTTCCCTTTGATGGATTTAATAAATAACACACCTGCGTAATAGATAATGCCGCTTATTAGAAGGGAATTGATAGATGGTATGCCAACTGTAATAAAATAGCCGCTTGCAAATCCTGCTCCCCAGGCAACTAATGTAACTGGATTCAATTTTTCAGGCTCAGATGGCAATGTTCCTTTCTCTCTGCTTTCATCAAGAGCTTTTCGATACGTTTTTAGCACGAAATAATCAACCACCATAATTCCAGCTATTGGAGGTATCATGATTCCAAGTAAAACAAGGAAGTCTACAAATCTATCGAGAATGCCCATAATGGAAAGCAAAGTGCCGATAGCACCAATTACAAGTGTAACGAGTCCTCGATTCATCTTGACCTTAAAAACTGAATCGAAAATATTAGTAAAGCCAAGAGAAGAGGAATATAAATTTACGTTATTAATTTTCACTGTGGAAAAAACGACAACTGCAGCGCCAAGCCAGCCAGACGTTTGTAGCATGATGCTGACAACATCGCTCGTTTTTGCTGCATGGGCCATTAACACAGCGATCATTCCTACACCAAGTTCACCCACTAGTGTACCAATGGTAGTCATCCAAAAAACATCCTTACCGTTTCGGGCAAACCGACTGAAGTCAGGTGTGATTACGGCACCAATAATGAATCCTCCAGCAACAATTGTTGCACCCACACCCAGAGAAAGACTCTCTCCCGGAGGCGACGTACCCATTAAACTGAAAATGGAATGATCACTGAGAACTTGATAGATGCCAATCCCTACCACCAATAGAAAAGCAGGAACGGTAATTTTGGCTGTCATGCTTAATAGCTTAAAACCAAATATAACCAGTACAGTTACGCCTAATCCGGTAATGGCAGCTGCAATTGGGAGGGTCAATTTACCGTCGGTGGCTTTAACCAATCCATTAGCAAAAACAGTGTTCTGTACTCCAAACCAGCCAATTGTACAAAAAGCAATGACCGCGCCAATGATACTCGAACCATACCTGCCGAATCCTGTCCAACGCGCCAATAGACTAGTTGAAAGGCCTTCACGTGCACCGGCATAACCGATTAGAAAACTTATAACTTGTAAAATGACACTTCCAAACATCATGGCCCAAAACGCCTGCCAAAAAGTCATTCCGTATCCTAATGCCGCACCTAGCATAAATTGAGAAAGTGTAGCTAGGGCACCGACTCTGACAATCATGATATCCCACATTGGCAATCTCGCATTTTGTGGAACTCTCGATAGAGAGTAATCGTCTCCCAACTTTGTATTATCTTCCATAAATTCACCCCCTATGAATTACTCCTCAGCTTTATCGATAAACTTGGAGATTTCCCTGCCTTTTTAAAGCTATCTTGAATGCTTAAATATCAAGAATATTCCGTCAATTTCCTTTACAAGAGTCAGTGTTTTCTTTTTCTTAAAAAAAGTTTATGAACTTTTTACTCTCTGTTTAGAAGGTGGAGTCATGTAGGTCAAGCGGCTTTGTTTAACCCCCATAGCAATTAAAATTTCAAGCATCTTTGTAGCTGCAAATGCGGGATCAATAACCGGAACATCATAACCTTTTTGCGATAATCGTTCCTGAAGCTCCGCTGCAACACCCATAAAGCCTGTACACCCTAACACTAAAGCATGGGCATTGTCATGTTCAATCGCCTTTATCATTTCTTCAAACAGCGCACTTTTTAACTTTTCCTTGTCTTGAACTTCCAGAACAGGAATATTTACATATCGAATGGAGGCGACATTCCCATCTACACCTAGAGTTTTACTTATGTTTTCAATCATGGGCACAACATTAGGCAGCACCGTTACAATAGAAAAGGATTTTGCTAATGAGCTCGCAACAAGCATGGAAGACTCACACGGCCCAACAACGGGAATATCCAATATTTCTCTTGCAGGCTTCACACCTGGATCTCCAAAACAATCACTAATTACACCCTGATACCCCTCTTCTTCAGCCTGCTTTGCTTTTTCTAGGAAATTAGGTATACAAAGTGCTTCATCATACTCGCTTTCAATTGATTCAGGTCCATAATCAAGGTTGCAAACTCCTACTTCAGTGTTTTCAGAAACATAAGATTTAATCTCTCTTCTAATTTCTTCATTAAAAATATCCGATATAACCGGCATGATCACTTTAATTTTTATTGGAATACACTCCTTTGTTTTTAATAGACCTGCTGAACCATTTTCATTTCTTTGTCATGATTTATTATTTATATCACCCCCTTTTAGCAACTAATCCATTCCTGCCATAGTTATGACTTCACCTTTTGATTATTCACTTTTGGACATATTTCCTCTCTATATCACTAAACATGGAGCTGATGAATCGATCTGCAATATGAACTTGTTCCATTAAATCTTCTCCCTCATACAAGTTTATACCCCAGAATAATCCATTCCCGAGTAAAACAAATTGCTTAATGATTTGGTCCACTTCGTCTGCGGAAATGCTCGGATACCTCTGCCTCAATAGATCCTCAAGTGAACTGGCCATCCAGTCATTAAAATGCAACAAATACTTTTGTAAATATAGTTTAATTTCTGGAATGGGTGACGTAACTAACGATATATACGCCATAGTCCCTCGCTCATCATCTTTGTGATACTTAACGATCCCATGAAGCATTTCACTAAAAATCTGATCAACTGATCGTGAACTTGTTTTAGCTAAAATTCGTTTCATTTCGGCTAAATGGTTATCAAGTAATTGTTGAAAAGCGGCGATAAATAATTCCTCTTTGTTTTTATAAAAAAAATAAATGGATGCTGGTTTTATTCCCACTTCATCCGCAATTTTCTTCATGGTAGCTCCTTGATATCCATGTAGTGAATAATGCAAAAGGGCTGCATCTATCAATTCTTGCCTTTTCAATTCATCCCCACCTAACGTTTATTAGGTAAATTATATAGTGTATTTTTCGGAAAAACAATAATTTTCTGAATAATCATCCCGATGAATAGTTATTATTGGGATAAAGTAGTTGCACAGGGATCAACACATTGACCTTTAGACTGAAAAAATTGTAATCTAGTATAGGCTTAACGTTAATCGAGAAAGCCAATTCATGGTTCAAAAATTATTATGCTTATAATTCCTAATAAAACAAAAAATCCATTAATCATTTAATAATGAAAAATGGATTTTAATAAACTTTATAAGATTCTAGTTTTAGACCTACATAATTCGTTTAATGAATTTTGAAAAAAAACTATTTTTCCAATTCAAATAACGAAGCATTTGGCCACAATGTCTTGTCTAAATCATCCAGATAAGGAACTTCTTTTCGCACCTCGGATATAATTGAAAAATCCACATCATGAATTAGAATACCCTGCTCTGATCTTGAAGCTTCACATAGGACCTCACCGGTCGGAGCAACAAGTTTACTCTTTCCGCAACTTCCCTCATTGACCGTATTTACGCCAAGAATATAAACCGTATTATCGAGTGCACGTGCCGGAAGTTGAATATCCCATCTTGTTTCAGCTCCGTAGCTCCATACTGAAGGAACAATAATAAGTTCTGCACCTTGAAGAGCTAGAATTCGGCTTGGTTCAGGAAATTCAATATCTGCACAAATAAGAACACCTATTTTTCCTTTCGATGTTTCTATGGCATTATAGACTTTCTCACCAGGAGTGAATATTTCCTTCTCTCTTCCCCATAAAAATGATTTTCGATACGTGGCAATGACTTCCCCTGTTGACTCAATTACAGCTAAGGATATGTAAAGGTTTCCATTTTCCCCCTCAACAAAAGGTACGATGAGTATTACTTTTAACTCTTTAGCGAGCTTTTGAAATAATGAAACAGTCTCTCCATTCGAAACCTCTTGCAGCGATTGGAATTGCTCCTTCGATAAATAGTAACCACTTACCCAAAGTTCAGGTAATACGATTAATTCAGCTCCCTGTTTAGCCGCCTCTTCAACCATTTCTATACAATTTTTAATATTTTTATCCCTTTCTCCAGGGATAGCTTGTAATTGAACTGCAGCAACCTTAATCAACAAAAGCACATCCTTTTCTGCAAATGAAAATTATCAGATTTTTTAGAAACCTGTGTTTAATTTAATAATATTTTATTTCATTTAATTAAGCAATGATTATTTCTTTTAGTATATAGTTTTGAATTTTTTATTTCAAAAAATCTAAAAATTGTGTAAACTATAATCAATCCAGTTCGGTTGGGGTAATTGTAAACTTTTACACAACATTTTTCAGGGAGGTCTTACATGAAAAAACAACAGAATGATTTAGAACAATCACTCAGTTCTCGTCACATGTCAATGATTGCTATCGGAGGCGTCATTGGTGCAGGTCTTTTTGTAGGTAGTGGCGCTGCTATACATAAGGTCGGGCCTGGCATCTTGGTTTCTTATGTAATTGCCGGTGTTTTAGTGTTCTTGATTATGAAGAGCCTTGGTGAAATGGCCACTTCCAATCCATCAAGTGGTTCATTTTCAGAATATGCCCGGGACGCAATTGGCCCTTGGGCAGGCACAACAGTTGGGTGGCTTTATTGGTTTCAATGGGTTGTCGTTATTGCCATTGAAGCGATTGCAGGTGCAGCCATCATCAATATGTGGTACCCAGGTATTCCTTTATGGTTTCTTGCTTTGGCCTTGACAATCGCTTTGACTTTAACAAATATCTATTCAGTTAAATCCTTTGGAGAATTTGAATATTGGTTTGCCATGATTAAAGTAGCGAGCATCATCGCCTTTTTGATTTTAGGCGTATCTTATATATTCGGATTTTCAGGAGAATCGACGGTTGGAATATCTAACCTTGTACAAAACGGGGGATTTTTCCCTAATGGTGTAAGTTCCGTCTTCGTGGGAGTCATCACTGTATTTTTCTCTTTTGCCGGTACAGAAGTAGCAACCATTGCAGCAGCTGAATCAAAGGATCCTGTTAAGTCTGTCTCTAAAGCTATTAATAGTACAATTTGGCGTGTCTTGATCTTTTATGTAGGCTCAATAGCCGTAGTTGTGACATTACTTCCTTGGAATTCCGCTAATGTATTACAGAGTCCATTTGTTGCCGTTTTAGAAAACCTAGGCATTCCTTTTGCCGCTCACCTCATGAATTTCATCGTATTAACTGCTGTTTTATCATGTCTAAATGCTGGATTATATACAACATCCCGAATGCTTTTCTCTTTAGCTAAAAAAGGGGATGCCCCTCAATATTTTAGTAAGTTGAATAATAATGGCGTACCTGCCAGAGCTGTTTTTGCAGCTACCATATTTTCTTATATTGCTGTAGTGATGAGTTATGTTTCGCCTGAATTAGTTTTTCTGTTTCTCGTTAATACATCAGGAGCGATTATATTACTAGTTTATTTGGTTATTTCCATTTCGCAGTTGAGGATGAGAAATAGATTAGAAAGAGAGAATCCTGATGCTCTGAAAGTGAAGATGTGGTTATTCCCATATTTGACATATGCGACGATCCTGGGGATTTCCATCATTTTAATTTCCATGGCTTTTATCGATTCTACAAGAAGCCAACTATATTCAACACTTCTACTAACTGGGGTAATTATTGTGTTGACTCATTTTTTCGGGAAAAAGAACATCAGTAGCGCAGAGGAGAAAAGAAAACTATCCAGTAATTTGCCTCCATTGAAATAAGCTATGGCAGAATATCATTATGTGATTAATTAAAAAGCCTTACTTTTCCAATGTGGAAGAGTAAGGCTTCTTTCTATTCCATTTTCTTTTTTTGAAAAACATCAAAATGACTCCAGATATCTTCCAAGGCTTCTAATCGATCGTGGATATCTTCCTGCTTCTCTTTTCCGACAAACATGATCAAAGCATTAATCAGGCTTAATGGTGCAACAAAAGAGTCAATGAAGCTGGGCATCTGACTGGATGCTGTCAACGGAATGTCCGCATGAGGAATAAGTGGTGAGAGTAAATTATCAGTAATGGCAATTGTTGTCGCATTTTTTTCCTTTGCAAAAGAAAACATTTGAATTGTACTTTTCGTATATCGTGCAAAACTGACACCAATCACTACATCTTTTTCACTTAAATTATATAACTTTTCCGATGAATTCTCCAATGACTGCAGAAGTTCCACATTATTGAGAACAATCTGAAGATAATATTCCAAAAACACGCCTAGGGAAGTGGCACTGCGGTTTGCGATAACATATACTCTTCTCGCTTGTAACAAGCACTTCACTGCTTCATGGAATGCATCTTCATCCAATTTCTCCATAGTGGATTTTATGTTTGCGATGTCGTCTTGGAAAACTTCGTATACCCCTGAAGACTCTTTATTGTAAACCTTTTGGGACATCTTTAATCGCTCTGTCGTTGTCAGCTGCTGCTTAACGGAATTCTGCATATACTGCTGCATCTCTGGATAGCCTGAATAGCCAAGCGAGGTTGCAAACCGCACAACAGTAGCATCACTGACCCCTGCCATTTTCGCTAATTTTCCAACTGTAAAAAAAGGAACGGTCGTTTGATTCTCTAATATATATGTAGCTATTTTCACGTGGGACTTGCTCATTTCCCCTATTTGTCCAGCGATGTTTTGATAGACGTTTGTCATTAAAAAGAGCGCCCCTTTATTTATATTTATGTATTGTAAGAGTATCTATTTCCTTTTTGTGAATGATTATAATTTAACAATAGGTTTTTTCAACCTTTTTTGTCAAGTTAATTGCAAGTGCCATGGTGGAATTAAAAAAGGCCAGATCAATTAAAATCGCTTTGATCGGGCCATTTGCTTTTCATCTAACACTCAGTTAAGCTGAATTATTTCAGAATCCGTCCAATGGCTTCGTCATGCGCTTCCACAGTTCGAAGAATATCCTCCTCCGTGTGTACAACAGACATCGAATAACGATTAAGCGGCTTTGTATAAATACCTAATTTTAATAGCTCATAGTCAATCTCTTTTCTTAATTTCGTATTTGCCCTGCTCATATCACGATAATTTTTAATCGGGCCTTCGGCTAAGATCATGTTAAAGATACTGCCCATACCGACGGTTTGCATGTTTAAGCCATGTTTTTTATACACATTCTCAAGTTCCTTACGTAAAGATTGCGTCTTAGTAAACAAATCTTCCATTGTTCCTTCTTGTTCCAATAAGTCAATCGTTGCTAAACCGGCAGCCAAAATGGTCGGATGACCATTGTATGTTCCACTATGATATAACGGATTTTGTTTATCTGAATTATCTGCTCCAGCTGTTAAAATATCTCGTCCGCCTCTAGCAGAGGTAATCATCATTATTTCTTTTTTACCTCCAATGGCCCCTACTGGGAATCCGCCGCCCAGAACTTTTCCTAAGGTGGTGATATCCGGCTTAATGCCATATACTTTTTGAGCTCCCCCAATCGATATCCTGAACCCTGTTTTTACTTCATCGAAAATAAGCACTATATTAAGTTCTTCTGTTATTCTACGAAGTCCTTCCATGAATTCTTGTTCAGCAGGTATGAACCCTCCTTGAATTGGCTCTAAAATAACACCTGCTAATTCATGTGCATGGGCACGTAAAATCTTCTCGGTAGACTCTAAATCATTGAATGGAAGAATGACGGTATTTTCAATATAGTAATCTGGTAATCCTCTTGATTCTCCTACCGCTTTAGGAGCTGTTGCGTTACCTGCCTGATCCATATCAGGGTTAACACTCACTAATACTTGATCATATCCTCCATGATAATGTCCTTCAAACTTTGCCAATTTCGGTTTTCCGGTATAAGCCACCGCCGTACGAATTGCAAGAAGTGTAGCTTCTAAGCCAGAATTCGTATAACGAACCATTTCAATACCAGGATATAACTCTACTAATTTTTCCGCCATTGTTGTTTCCATCTTGTGTGGCGTACCGAATATGGTGGTTCCAGACTCTAACATTTGTTTTGTCACAGCATCAAATACTTGTTGATGACCATGACCTAATATAAGAGCTCCATAACATAATAAATAATCGATATATTCATTGCCATCTACATCATATAACTTACTGCCTTTTCCTTTTTCCATCATTAATGGATGCGGCGGAAAGTATTTAATATGTGCTGTGACACCGCCCGGAATCACGTCACAAGCTTTTTCAAATAAATCAGCTGATTTTTTTGTTTTTTCCGATAATAAATTCTTGTCGTGTAGTATCATAATTAATTTCCCCTTTATATAGATTTTTTTCATGCGAGTATTTATAAATAATAGAAGAGATTTTTTAAAATTTAATCAAAACTCCTATTAAATATGGATATTTTTCAGACCAAACCCAGATATTCAATTGATTAAGCAACAGCTCCAGCCTGACCATAAGAAGATAAAAGATAATGAGCTATACACTTTGAAATTGCTTCCACCAACCATCATTTCCAGCTTCTCATTCACTTCCTGTTCTAACCAATAGTAAATTTTCTTATTATTAAAATAAATATTTCATTATAAATAATAATATGAAATAAATATTACAAAGTCAAGGTTAATAAGGAGTTTTTTACTTATTTTTAAGATCTCAGAAATATAACTGCTAGCCCATACGGATGAAGCGATTCAACGACTATTCAAAAAATCAGAACCAATTTCTCAATAAATAAGCTGTAATCAATATTTTTAACGGATATCTAACTTTAGAGCAAACGCCAATTAAGCGCTCCAAGAAATGGCGCGCTTAATTGGCGTTATTTATCATGAAACATCAATCATGTCTGTATCTCCTTGGCCCTACCGGGGCAATCCTATACCACCTTCGTTATTTGGGGTGCTGAATCTATCACATATTTTTAGAGGTTCATCAGGCGGTGCTCAGATCACTACAACATTTTAAACTAGTAAAGAAGAAAAATGAGACTGAAACTACGGAGTTTTCTGCATTGAACGAGCTCAACTATATTGCTGAATTACAACGTACTTTTAAGGCAAAGATTTTCTTTTTCGGTCACTATTACACCTTCTCCCTCCTTATATTAATTTAAGGGGGAGGAGGCTCATTTAGCACGCTACATTTTTAAAAAACAGAAGTTCCCTTTAAATATTTTCACTTTTATATTTTGAATTTCGTTCTAATGAAGGAGAAAATTTTAGAATACGTAATTGCACTTACATTGTTTCATAGTTTTTTATTTCGAATTCACTTTGGGGTCGATTAATCGACTTACTCAATTTATTAATAAGCTCTTGGTAATCCTTAGTATCATTTGGATCTATACCTTCCCTGACGTTTAGTATCTCGTATCGGTCATACTGTTCTGGAATAAGTTTTCCGCCTACATGGATATAAAGCCTATATTTGATCCTCAGATTCATAAAAATACCATCTCCTTTACTATCAGTTCGATATAAGGAGCAGTTTTCCTGCAAGAAAAAAATACTCTAATGTGGCCTCCACTAACTATTCATTTTTCTAATCAGAATGATAAGTAGTTCGTATTTTCTCAAAACCTCTTTTTTTACACATTGGAAATTCGCGATGAGCGCACGAACCGTTAGGAGGAATTGTTATAAATATAAGAGAATATTAATAAATGTACTTACTTTATTGAATTCACCTGAATTTTTTTGTTCTAACTGCATAAATTGTTCAATACGAAAAAACTAGTGTATATGGAGGTTTTTTAAATGAAACATCCCGTGCCAGTATTAGAAATGTATAACTATCACGCGTGGGCAAATGGAGTCATCATCGATCGGTTAAATGAACTTCCACAGCATATTTACCATAAAGAAATTCAGAGTGGTTTTTCATCGGTATCAAAAGTGTTGTCTCACATTTATCTCACAGATTATGCGTGGTTTGACATTATCTCAGGTAAAAGTATGGATGAAGCAATGGCATCTTCTAATCATTTAAGAGAAGTGGTGGAAAAGAAAAGTATTGAGGAAATGAAAAAAATATTCATAGACCTATACGAAAGAAACAAAGCACTTCTGAGTACAGAGGATATGGAAAAGGTAATTGTCGTGGACAACCCATATGCTGGGTTGCTTGAAACTTCCATTTCCGAATCGGTATTACACGTTGTCACTCACGGATCCTATCATCGCGGCAATATAGCTACCTTGTTGCGGCAAATGGGGCACACTTCCGTTATGCAAGATTTTGGCCTTTACCTTTATTCAAAATAGAACACCAAACTATATACCATTTCCTGAATAGGGGGATGTATCGATGGATGAACTAGTTGGCTCTTGTGTTCGCTGTGCACATGATGTATATTGTACGGCTGGTTTTCTCAACGGTATTCTGTTAGATAACAAGAAAATCTTATGTTTTAATTGTAAGGATATTTTATATGCAAGGATCAAAGAAGAAGTTTTGGAAGAGGAGAGTTGAAGGAGTAATACACCAAATCAAAATGAGTTGAGTGTCTGATTGACCTTAAAAGTTTCAATTCATTAAGGCAGTTGCTTCGGCAATTCTTTCATGAGTTATAACAGCTAGTTTGAAAACATTTTTCAAAACTTCAAAATAGGTCATGCCAATAATTTGGCATGACCTATTTTGCCCGATGAACAGTCAGATTGACCTTGTTGGTTTCACACATGAACGTTTAGAGATGCACAGGTTGGTCGTTTGCATCGAAAGCGATCTTTAATATTCTAAATAAATTGGCGCCAATATCACATTCTAAAAATTCAGCATAGTTTTTTGTAGCACCAATCACGTCTATAATTATATCGTTACTGACTATTTCTGTATGGTAATCTTCCAAAAGGATTTTATAAGTTGATTCATCCCTTGCAATCTTCTTTTCCAAATCCGGAAAACGAATTAACGAATAATGAGCTGTACCGTAGAAAAGCGGACGATCATTTACATTCATGAGCCGCACAAGTTCGAGAACGGGACTTCCTTCATCAATGAGGAGATGACCTGCAACATCTTTTGGTGCTGGTATTACCTTCACTTCTTAAAATCCGGGAATTAGGTATCATCCAGGAATCCCCCAATAGTATCCACCATATCCGCTTCGAGTACACCGCATTGATAAATTTTGAATACCATCATAGCAAGTGAACCATTTTCACCTAAAGTGGCCACCACAATTTTAAATCCTAGATTATTTATATATAATTAGGAGGAACAGCGTGCCTTCGTAATCGATAGCGGTAAGCTTGGAGGTAAAAATCGGATTTTTGTTTCTCTTTACCATAAAGTAAGTATAATATTGGTGATTATTGTTTGAATATGATATACCTGTAGATGGATGTTAAACTGGGGTATTTCCTAAACAAGAGAATATATCCTGAATATTGTCAAGTGAGTTGTTAATAAAGAATAAACGCCTCCAAAAGCCCTCAATTGAGGTGAATCTCCTTAAGATGGTGTATTTTATTGGAAAATATAGTTTGGTTTACACTAAAACTTCGTGAGACGAATTAGTTTCTATAACTTTTAAAAATTGCAGGCAGTACAATTTGTACTGCCCTAGCGGAAAGGACGTGCCATAATAATGAATCACGACAAAACAGAAACCACTAAAATTCGTACTGGCCCCATGTTTGCGGTGATGCTAGCTGGTGCTCTAGTCGCTTTCTTAAATCAGACTTTAATTAATATCGCATTGCCTCAATTAATGACTCATTTTGAAATATCGGCTGCAACAGCTAACTGGCTTACTACAATCTTCTTATTGGTCAATGGGATTGTCATCCCTATCACTGCTTTCTTAATGGAACGTTTCAATACAAGACAATTATATCTTGCTTCGATGGGACTCTTTGCATTAGGGACTTTTTTATGTGGTATTGCCCCCAGCTTCTCCGTCCTATTGATCGGACGTGTGGTTCAAGCTGCAGGTGCAGGGATTTTATTCCCTTTGATTACAAATGTGATTTTCACTTTATTTCCACCTAACAGACGCGGCTTCGCAATGGGGATATTTGGTATCGCGATGAATTTTGCTCCCGCTGTAGGACCGACGTTATCAGGATGGATTATACAAAACTATTCTTGGCGGGTTCTGTTTTTTATCATTTTCCCATTTGCCCTGCTTGACTTCATCTTTGCCATTTTCATCATTAAAAAAGTAGGGAAAACCAGCCGGCCTAAACTCGATAAAATGGGTGTAATTTTATCCACTATCGGATTCGGCGGAGTTCTATATGGATTTGCTACTGGCGGTACCAAGGGCTGGGGCAGTCCCGAAGTACTGACGATGTTCCTTGTTGGAGGAATCAGTTTAGTTTTATTTGTCTGGAGGCAATTTACTGTATCTCATCCTATTTTGGAATTTAGGATTTTTCGGTATCGGATGTTCACTTTAACGACAATTATCAACATCATCGCAACTATGGGTATGTTCTCTGGAATGATCATCATGCCAATCTATATGCAGAATATCCGTGGGTTCACTCCGATGGAATCCGGTCTCATGCTATTGCCTGGCGGAATTTTAATGGGGATCATGTCTCCTATCACAGGTAAGCTTTTTGATCGATTTGGTGCGAGATGGCTTGCGGTGAGCGGACTTGCCATCACTATCATTACAACCTATCTTTTAACTCGGCTTGAAACAGATACGTCTTATTCTTATGTGGTGTGGGTATATACTATTAGAATGTTCGGAATGTCGATACTGATGATGCCTATCTTCACAGCTGGATTAAATGAATTGGCACTTAGCCTAAATAAATATGGAACAGCAATGGTCAATACATTGAGAATGGTAGCAGGTGCTGTTGGCATGGCATTCTTTGTTTCCATCATGACAAACCAGGGAACGAAGCATGTTCAGGAAATCTTATCTCAAAGGAACATATCACCAGATAATACATCACAAATGGCAATGGCCATTAAACAAGGCAGCGTAATGGGGGTAGATGATGCATTCATGATAGCAACAGGTTTGACCATAGTTGCATTCATACTGGCCTTTTATATACGGCAAACTTCACCGCAAGAAGATACTATTACAAAACGCCTATCAAAAAAAAGAGCTTGAATAAACAAGGCTAAATTCAACCTATTTTCCAAGGTATAAAAAATTCTTATATTAAACTGACTTTCCCCATGGAGACATATAAATGGCAAAAAAAGAGACACTTTTTATGAGTGTCTCAGTTTGTAGACAAAAGGAGTTCTATCCAAATTTTTAAACATAGTTGATTGGAACGGAAGGTGCGAGACTCCTGCGGGAATAGCGAGTCCAAGGGAGACCCCACAGGCGCAAGTGCGCCGAGGAGGCTCCCGGACCGCCCGCGGAAAGCGAGTGCCTGAAGTGGAAATCAACGTCCAAATTTGTACAAGCAAAAAAACTGTAGACACTTTTTATGAGTGTCTCTTTTTTTTGCCTTAATTTCTTCATGGCCTCAAGGAAACGGCCTTTATTTTAATCCTGCTGCACTAAGCAAAATTTCAGAATATCATCTGAAGAACAAAACCAACAATACACAAATAGTAATCGTAATTTCCAATCAGTTAAGTATATATTTAGATTCCTCTCATATATTTTAAGATAATGATTTGGACAAGGGGAATGCTTTTATGAAAAAGTTTATTACTCTGCTTTTTTCAAGTTTTTGCATTGGAATTGGTCTTAACCTTTTTATAATCCCCATCCATCTAATTAATGGCGGGATATTTGGAATAAGTTTGTTAATTAAATATGTTTGGGGATTCCAGGTTGGACATACCATGATCATGATCAACATTCCCATATACCTTCTATCTCTTCTATACGATAAGTCTTATTTCTTCAATGCCATCCTTGGGTTAGCTTTTACTTCAACCATTATTGATTGGCTAACACCACTAAACGGTTTGGTTCATCTACCGATCATAACGAGTGCCATTATCGGTGGAATGACGATTGGGATTGGTGTTGGTTTTATGTTGAGACAACATATTAGCCCCGGTGGAGTGGATTTGTTAGCACTATTAATCTCTAAAACCACAGCAACTAATCCTGGAATCGTTATTTTTATTATTGATTCACTCATAGTAATTGCGGGAATTATTATATTGAAAGACTTAAAGTTAATGTATTCACTCCTCACGATTTCCTGTGTCGGCATATGCGTCATTTTTATCAATTCTTTTAAGACAATAAACATTTTTATGAGGTAAAGCCATACTTCAAAGGGTCAAACAACTGGAACGTTTTTTTAAGGGTTCGTAAAATGATTAGTACGTAGGGCACTCGCTTACCGCGGATGCCCTTTGCTCCTTTGGGGTCTCTCCCTTGGACACGCGTTTCCCTTAGGAGTCTCATTCCTTCCTTTCCAATCAACTGGATAGTTTTTTACTTGTTTATATGGATGAAATCCTCACTGGATTGAAGAAATTTGCTCTTTGTTGTTGTCCAACTGTCCATGCTCCGATAAAAACATCTGAAATAACAATACTTACTATCCCAACAATAAGAAAAAAATTTAATTGAGTTTTCCGTTTATATTATACCTATCCACTTATGTGTCCAGTTTAAGTGAACTTTACTATTTAAATAATTTGACTATCTTCTGAATTTTTGACATTTCTTCTCCATATATTCTCCAACTGTTCAAGAGTCTTGCCTTTGGTTTCAGGAACCATTTTCCAAACAAATAAGGCAGAAAGCACGCTCATTGAACCATAGAAACCGTATGTCAGTCCCCCACTATATTCCATCATCATAGGATATGTAGAAGAAATAAAATAGTTAGCCGCCCATTGGGCAGCTACAGCAATTGCTACAGCCCGACCTCGTATTTTATTAGGGAAAATCTCTGAAATCAGCACCCAGCAGATTGGTCCCCACGACATCATAAATGAAGCTGTATAAATAATGATAAATACAAGCGTCCCCATTCCAATAATATTAGAGAAAGCCATGCTTGCTACACCAAACATTCCAATTGCCATTCCAATAGAACCTACTATTAATAAAGGCTTTCTTCCCCATCGATCAACTGTTAAAATCGCGATAACTGTAAAGATAACATTTACCAATCCCATAATAATGGTTTGCAGCATAGAAGAATCTTTAGCTGCTCCCATGCTTTCAAAGATACGCGGAGCGTAGTATAAGGCTACATTTATACCTACAAATTGTTGAAATACAGAAAGCAGTACACCTACAATAATAACCAATTTTCCATAAGCGAATAATTTTTCAGAAGAAATATTGATAGCAGTCGTTTTTTTAATATCACCCAGAATCGCTTTCGCTTCTGAAGATCCGTTAATTTTTGTAAGGATAGCTAAAGCTTTTTGATCTTGATTCTGTATTGCCAAATAGCGAGGTGTTTCAGGAACTAAAAACAAAAGTACCGCAAAGAGTAAAGCTGGTATAGCTCCTGATGCAAACATGTATCTCCATCCTACATCATTTATCCATTCTAACGTTTCACCATTTGCAATACCCCAGTTTACAAAGTAAACGACTAACATACCAAAAATAATCATAAACTGATTAAATGATACCAATCTGCCGCGAATATCTGCCGGAGCAATTTCCCCTATATAGATTGGACAAATAGCTGACGCTAATCCAACACCAATTCCCCCTATAACTCGATAAAAGTTAAAAGCTAGCAATAAAGAAAGTGTTGGTTCACCTTTTGTAAAAAATAAAAATTCAGGATAAGAAGCACCTAATGCTGATACTATAAAAAGAATCGCTGCAAGTATAAGTGATTTTTTACGTCCTAGTCTTGATCCAAAATAGCCGGATATTAATCCTCCGATAATACATCCTATTAAAGCACTTGATACGGTGACGCCATGTGCCAAAGAGCCTAACCCTAAGCTATCGATAAAATAAACCTTTAACGATTCTTCAGCTCCAGATATTACAGCTGTATCATATCCAAACAGTAACCCTCCAATTGCTGCCACTAAGGTAATAGAAAAGATATATAATGAGTTTCGTTTTTGCTTCATGTTTTACTAAAAACAGTTAAGAATGACGGGCTGGGAGAAAGTCTATTTATTATAAAAGCGCATACTTTTGGTTGCGCTTTCAAAATTAATGGACAAGAAGGCTCTCTCTTCCCTCACCCATTCTACTAACTGCTTTTATCCTCCCTTCCATTATAGATTTTCATTTCACTAAAAAAACATTAAACCAATGCAAACCAAAGGTTCTTAACCGACGGTAAAAGTAAAACGAGTTTTAGAATGATACTCTTTATCTTTTTCTAATAAAATAGAAGGTAATTGCTGATTATGAATGGCATTTGGCGGATGTTGCGTTTCGAGACATAAGCCAAGATGCTTTTGACAAGGAATTCCTCTAATTCGAAAAGTATCTTCTAGCATATTTCCCGTATATAAAACAACATATGGCTCATCTGTTTCCACTATCATTTTCCGTCCGTTAGATGGATTAACCAAACAAATTTCTTTTTGATGATTTTCACTTAATAAGAATGGATGGTCATACCCATTTCCTACTATTTCATTTTGTTGATGTGTGGATTTTGCTCCTTCAATAATTCGCTTTCCTGTTCTAAAATCAAAAGGTGTATGTTCAGCGTCTATTAAATTGCCTGTAGGGAGTAAAGACGGATCAAGCTCTAAAAACTTTTCACTTTTCATAGTTAATTCATGCTGTAAGATATCTTCTTTTAAATTGCCACTCAGATTAAAGTAAGTATGATTGGTTAAATTTAATAACGTATTTTTATCTGAAATACCATGATAGGTTATTATAAGTTCATTATTATTGGTGAGAGTGTAATCGACACTTACCTCAAGATTTCCAGGATAACCAGCTTCTCCATCAGGACTCATATAAGTAAATGTCACACTAGCCTCATCTACACTCTCACTAGTAGAGGATTTCCAGACCACGCTATGGAATCCATCGGGTCCACCGTGTAAATGATTTCCCCCTTCATTCTCAGGGAGGTGGTATGTAAACCCTTCTACATCAACGCTTGTTGGATTAACTCTCCCTGCCACTCGCCCGATTACTGCACCAAAATAAGGGGAATAATGTAAATAATCTTCTGCAGAATCAAATCCTAACACGATATTTTCTATATTTCCTTCTTTGTCTGGTACATCGATTCTGGTAATCGTACATCCAAAATCAATACAGGTTACTTTTATGTTTTGATTGTTCATGATTGTATAAGACTTTACCATTTCTCCATTTATTTCACCGAAAATTCCCTCTTCTATTTTCATGTTAATCTCCTTTTCGAAGAAAGGGATGCATGATTCGAATGCAACCTGTTACTTTCTGCTAAATTGATTCAGCTTTTCACTTAAGTCTTTTGTTTGGGAATATACCTCTTTATATAAAGCATAAAGTTGTTGATACACTGGAACATTTCCTAAATTAGGATGATATGTTTTTGAAGAACCAATGAATAAATCTGCGCATTCTTCTAATGAGTTGTACCACCCACAGCCATAAGCGGCTAACATGGCAGCCCCTAGCGCCGGTCCTTGCTCAGTAGATAGCTTTATAATTTTTGTGTTAAAAACGTCTGCTTGAATCTGAAGCCAACTATCGTTTTTTGCTCCCCCGCCAATTGATACAATAGACGTAATATCTTTTCCATTTTCTCGAAAAATTTCAATTGATTCATTTAATGAGAAGGTAATTCCTTCAATAACTGCCCTTGTAAAATCCCTCTTTTTATGGGAAGCATCCATTCCTATAAAGCTTCCACGTATAGTTGCATCTGCATGTGGTGTTCGTTCCCCAACTAAGTATGGAGTAAATAAAAGCCCATTTGAGCCAATTGGAACATTGTTTATATCAGCCAGTAATTCTTCAAATGACTCATTTTCAGCAAAATTATCTCTAAACCAACTTAAACTGTGGCCAGCAGATAATGTAACTCCCATCGTATAAAAGGCATTTTCTTTTCCATGATTGAAATAATGCACTTTCCCACCAAAATCTCTATCATTTCGCTCCTCATAAGAAAGTACGACACCAGATGTTCCGATGCTGCATAACGTTTCTCCTGATGATAGAATGCCAGCTCCAATTGCTCCACAAGCATTATCAGCTCCACCCGCAAATACCTTAGTCGATAATGCTATCCCGGATTTTTGAGAGAATTCTTCATTTATTGTTCCCACGCATTCACTAGATTCCACTAGCGATGGGCAAATGCTGATATCAATGCCCACTAATTGACAAAGCTCTTCGCTCCATTTTTTCTCACTCACGTTCAACAATAATGTACCGGCAGCATCGGAATATTCACTATGAATCGAGCCAGTCATTTTGAAGCGTAAATAGTCTTTAGGCAGCATAAATACAGCTGCTTGATCAAATATTTCTGGTTCATGCTCTTTAACCCATAGCAGCTTAGGTAGTGTAAACCCTTCCAAAGCTTGATTTTTTGTTATTTCTAAAAGACGCTTTTCACCAATCATTTCATATAGCTGATGACATTGTGCTGTCGTCCTTGTATCGTTCCATAAAATAGAATGACGTAAAAGATTATGATTCTTATCCAACAGTACTAGACCGTGCATTTGTCCAGAATAACTAATTCCTTCTATATCTTCTGGTCTTACATCGGATTTGGAGATTAACTCATTTAAAGCACGAGCAGTCTGCTGAATCCACTCCTCTGGATTTTGTTCACTATATCCTGTTTTTTCATGCAGAAGAGGGTAATTTTTAGAAGTTTCTGCACAGATCTCACCTTTTGTATTAACTAAAACAGTTTTGACAGCGCTCGTTCCTAGATCAATTCCAATAATATATTTCATCTTGATTCCTCCACTTTTATAAAAGAGAGCAGAAATTGTTTCTACTCTCTGTTATATTAAACTTCTAAAATATATTGATTTAAGATGGCTTTTAATCGTTCCTGTCTTCCTGACTTATTCGTAATGTATGGATTTTGTAATGCATACTGCTCCAGTGTATGGAAGCTGGCTCTTCCTTCAACAATCTCAAGACCAATTCCTTCTTTGAAACTGCTGTAGCGTTCATCAATGATGTTTTCAAGAACACGATCTTCTAATAATTTATGAGCCACTTTTAAACCTCTAGCGAACGCATCCATCCCTGCCACATGAGCATATACTAAATCTTCTTGTTCAAAAGAACCTCTGCGCACTTTAGCATCAAAATTTAATCCTCCACTACCTAATCCTCCATTTTGCAGGATCTCATACATTGCTAAAGTTGTAGAATATAAATCTGTTGGGAACTCATCGGTATCCCATCCTAAAAGAGGATCACCTTGGTTTGCATCCACTGATCCTAAGAAGCCCTGAACTCTGGCTACACGTAATTCATGTTCAAACGTATGCCCGGCTAGAGTAGCATGGTTAGCTTCAAGGTTTAGTTTAAAATGTTTATCTAATCCGTATTGTCTTAGGAACGAAATGGTCGTAGCTGCATCGGTATCATACTGATGCGTTGTTGGTTCCTTTGGTTTTGGCTCAATTAAGAATAGACCTGTAAATCCAATTTCCTTAGCATAATCTACAGCCATATGCATAAATCTAGCCAAGTTATCTAACTCTAACTTTAAATTTGTATTGAGCAGTGTTTCATAACCTTCACGGCCGCCCCAGAACACATAGTTTTCTGCTCCCAATTCTTTTGCCGTTTCGAGCCCTTTCTTTACTTGAGCTGCTGCATAAGCAAATACATCTGCATTACAAGAAGTAGCTGCACCGTGAACGAAGCGAGGATTTGTAAACATATTAGCTGTGTTCCACAATAACTTTACGTTACTTGTTTTCATATACTCTTGAATCATGCTAACGATTACATCAAGATTTTTATTCGTTTCTTTTAATGTGATCCCTTCTGGTGCGATGTCTCGGTCATGAAACGCAAAGAAAGGAACCTCTAATTTTTCAAAAAGTTGAAAAGCTGCCTCTACTCTAGCTTTTGCTAAGTCCATTCCATCATATTTATTCCATGATCTTTGCATCGTAGCTGCACCAAAAGGATCTGTCCCATCAGCTGTAAATGTATGCCAGTAAGCAACTGAGAAACGTAATTGTTCCTTCATTGTTTTACCACCAACTACTTCTTCTGGGTTGTAGTATTTAAAAGCAAAAGGATTTTTAGAATCTTTTCCCTCATAAGAGACTTTGTTTACGCTTTCAAAATAATTAATTTTATTAGTATCAGTTTGAATCATGTGTTACTTCCCCCTTTAATTAAAGTGAAAAACTCCCCATTAATATTTTTAAAAGTATTATTCCGGGAAGTTTGTTGCACCAATAAACTAACTTCATTTCATGATATACAAAATAAATATTTATTTCAATGTTTTTTTTAGAAAATTTAGTTATAATATGAAATATACAATTTCCATACTGGATTTTAATTGCAAATAAAAAAACACTTAGTTCAATGGTAAAACAAAGGAGCGATTATCATTCCGATAGCAGATCAAGCTTTAGTAAAGAAAATGAATCAAAAGTTGATATTAAATGAAATTTTAAAAAATTCTCCAATCTCAAGAGCAACCCTTTCTGAGATTACAGGGTTAAATAAATCCACTGTTTCTTCCCAAGTAAATACATTACTTGAAAAAGATTTCATTTTTGAAATTGGAGCAGGACAATCTAGAGGTGGCAGAAGACCTGTGATGCTTATTTTCAATAAAAATGCAGGCTATTCAATTGGCATCGATATAGGTGTTGATTACCTCAATGGAATTCTAACCGATTTAGAAGGCAACATTATCCTTGAGAAGGCTTCTGACTTGTCTAGTCCTTCAGCTGGTGAAGTGAAAGAAATTCTGTTTGCACTTATTCATGATTTTATAAGTCATATGCCCGACTCTCCTTACGGTCTGGTGGGAATAGGTATTTGTGTACCAGGTCTTGTGGATAGCAATCAAAAAATTATTTTTATGCCCAACTTGGATTGGTATATTGAAGATTTGCAACTCTTAATTGAAAGCGAGTTCAATGTACCTGTTTTTGTTGAAAATGAGGCTAATGCTGGCGCATGCGGTGAAAAAGTGTTTGGGGTTACTAAAAACTTTGAAAACATCATTTACATCAGTATTAACGTAGGTATTGGAGTCGGGATTATTATCAATAATGAATTATATAAAGGAGTAAATGGCTTTTCTGGAGAAATGGGTCATATGACGATAGACTTTAACGGCCCCAAATGCAGCTGTGGGAACCGAGGCTGCTGGGAATTATATGCTTCAGAAAAAGCATTACTGGATTCTTTTTCTATAGACGAAAAGAATATGTTACGAAAAGAAATTGTTGAACGTGCAAATAAAAATGATGTGGCCGTCTTGAATGCACTCCAGAACTTTGGCTTCTACGTCAGTATTGGCTTAACTAATATTCTCAATACATTTGACGCACAGGCTATTATTCTGAGAAATAACATTATCGAATCTCACCCGATTGTGTTAAATACCATTAAGAATGAGGTTTCTTCTAGGGTACATCCTCATTTAGAAAGTACGTGTGAACTATTGCCCTCTTCATTAGGAAGAAATGCACCTGCATTAGGCGCTGTTTCAATTGTGATCGAACATTTCTTAAATGTTACTACAAGCTAATTTATATCAAAGTATAGATGATAGATGTCTGAATATCTTTCCTACGGTAACAGGAGAGGTCTTTCTCTACCCAGAGTAAGACCTCTCCTGTTAGTTTTCGTCCCTAATCTATGAAAGGATAATTGTATTAAATGAGTTAGGTTCTAAGATAAAACAATTTGTTGTAAATCCATCATTTAGAAATAGCTCTCTTTCATCCTTAATAA
Source organism: Peribacillus sp. V2I11 (assembly GCF_030817135.1). Taxonomy (NCBI): domain Bacteria; kingdom Bacillati; phylum Bacillota; class Bacilli; order Caryophanales; family Bacillaceae; genus Peribacillus; species Peribacillus sp. V2I11. Next base: position 499,958 of record NZ_JAUSYW010000001.1, read on the forward strand.
TGAGAGATTTTTCTTTTGGCTCCATACACAGTTCCTCCGTTTTCTATATCCGCCTAAAACCTAAGAAGGGATATAATTTCTTCCATTCTTCAACAGACGAATAATAAGTACCACCACTGCTATTGGCATTGGAAAGGGAGCGGATTTCTGAAATCAACTGAATATTTTTTAAGAAAAAACTGCAGGCAAACTCGCTTTTCTTCGAGTTAGCCTACAGTCGTGGTGCGATTCTGATTAAAGAATCGCGCTGCAACTGTTGAATTTCAATAAAATAGAGTGCATTAAAAAAAGGAAAGTGGAATATGATTAAAATGTAAATCTAAGGGAGGGAATGAGAATATATGAAAAAAATAAAAATTATATATTGGATTTTCACAGGGCTTTTGGTGGCACTAATGGTTTTAGGTTCTATTCCGGATATAATGTCTGTTCCCGATGCAGTCGCTTTATTTGATCATTTAGGTTATCCCACCTACCTCCTACCCTTTATTGGGATTGCCAAGTTATTAGGTGTCGTGGCAATACTCATTCCAGGTTTTCCGAGAATTAAGGAATGGGCTTATGCCGGTTTTGTTTTTGATTTGACGGGTGCTATGTATTCAAGCATCTCAGTGGGCGACCCTGCCAGTGGATGGCTGCTTTTCATTATCGGATATATATTGATAGCCGGCTCTTATATTTACCATCATAAAATATTAAAATCCGCTATATCGAGCACTTTGAGCAATAAGGATAGCTTGACAATATAATAAATTGGCAATAATCTCGTCTCATATAAGAAGAATTGGAAATTAAAAGAGTCCCGATAAAGGTTTACCTTATCGGGACTCTTTTTTTAGAACATGTAATAAAAAGTTGCTTATTATTAACTTACTTTTTTTGAAGACAAATACGCGACAAGTATATAGCGTTCAGGTGCCGCCCCGATATAATCAAAGGGATAACAGGTACTGACGGTTAGCGTTGCCCGTGGCTTTGGTACGATTACGGTGCGATCATCCTCATCCACAATTCGAACTTTGTTGACTTTGTATGTGAACTCGCCTGCCGATGTTCTTACAATCAACAAATCTCCTTCGCCAACTTGCCCGAGTTTACGGAATACCGTATCTCTATGACCGGAAAGAACGGAATTGTCATTTTCACCTGGTAGTACACTTCCTGCAAAGTGACCAACGCCTTTTTCCAATTCATCCTCGTTCGTACCATGGAAAATAGGGAGTTTTGCTTTTAGTTTTGGTATATACAGTTCCCCGATTTCTTCGCCCGTTTTAGGGCGGACAGGATATAGCTCTTTCTTTGTTGTTTTTTTACTTATTGGTTCACTACTTGGTGGTTTCTGTCCAGTTTCATTCACTTGGCTGCTTGGAGCATGAGTCTTGTAAAGAAAGTAGCCTTTTGCAAACTTATACATATTGGATGTGGAAAACCAAACCCCAAATAAAATGATGGCAATTGTACAAGAAAGCAGAAGCAACCGCCTTTTCTTTAAATGTTTCATATTAAGCTTTCCTAATTTTTCGATACATCAAGCTTCCTAACAAGACAATGCATAGTCCTAAAAGGGCATTAGGGATATAATCGGAAGCGGTATTTGGTAGTTTAGCACCTTTTAAGGTTTGATGTTCCGATTTTGTATGAGTGCTGATCTTTTGTTTTACTGGTTTAGCAACTGGTGCCTTTTCAATGGTCTTTTTAACCTCTTTAGCAGATTCCTTTATTTGTCCGCCTGCATTAGTGAGAGTGTCAGAATCTACCATATCACCTGTTATTAAAAGATCAGCCAAGAACTTTCCGTCAGTAGAGTATATCTCTATTTTCAGGTTAGCACCTTTCAGTTCTTCCAATTTCATTAAATCCAAAAGGGATACAGGTGATTCCGAGCCACTTTTCACAAGGGAATAGGATACATTAAGCTTAAAGATCGAAAGTAATTCTTCATAGATTGATGCCATTTCAGCTATCTGTTCAGCTGTAAGCTCGGTTGCTACATCAAATTCATCGAAAGCCATCATGCGGTTGCCCAATTCTTCAAGTTGCTTGACTGTTTCCGGATTGGAAAGATGCTCTTCCAAAGACATTAAGTGGTCTTCAAGCCTCTGTAGTTCCTCTTCCGTTAAACCGAGTTCTTCCTCGAAAATAGGAAGGAGATCTCCGGCAACTTCACCATCCATCCCCCCACCAGTATGGTTCCAAACAGTTTCTTCAAGATTATCTATGTATATATAATCGTTAATGTCTTTACCATTTTCTTCCAACAATTGAAGCAACGCTTGTTTATCCAATCCATAATTCTCATTAAAATAATCTAAGTTGCTTAGGTCTGCCTTTATGACGTCACCTAAGAATTCGCTAAGCTCATCGACAGATTCGAATTCTTCCGTGCTAAAATCATAGATTTCCAATGACGCTTCGATATCTTCTTTTGTTACTTCGAAGCCTCTTTCCTTGCTAACCTTGGCTAAATAATTGACAAATTCTTTGTCAAAGTTTGGATCGCGTTCAAAATCGCCCTCTTCTGCATAGAAATAAACAGCTTCATCGAGGTCCCAGATAAAGATATAATCGTCAAGTTCTTCGCCATTTTCATGCAATAGTTTAATTAGGCTCTCATTAGTTAGATTATAATCTTCATAAATGGCATCTAAATTACTTAAATCCGCTTTAATAACTTCGCCCAACGCATCTTTAAGATCATCAATGGATTCAAAGTTTTCAATACTCTCATCGTAAAAAGAAAGAGATGTTTCAATATCATCCTTTGTCACTTCAAAACCCCTAACAAGGCTTACCTCTTTTAAATACTTTGTAAGTTCTTGCTCAAAATTTTTGCTTGGTGCTGCCGATGCTAATTGCGGGAATAAGCTAATTAACAACGTAAATGAAACTAAAATGGTCCACAGTTTTTTCATACTTTTCTCCTATTCATAACATTTCATATGTTTCTATAAAATTATAATTTAATAACAATAATTAAACAATGAAGTTATTTTTTCCAATAAGGCAAAATTGCTAATTTACTTACTTTGCTAACAAACTTTTTAACCGCATATACATCTGTTTGCGGTAATAAAGACGTATTTCTTCCTATTCAAAAGAGGGGATAAAAACTCCCGCGCTCTACATGTTCATAATATAAGTCTGTGATGTTTTTTGTAAAAAAAGTAACTTCACCGTAATGTTTATACCCATTCCAAACTAAAAAAACGCAAATCCTTACGTTTCAAGGATTTGCGTTTTGATTGATTTCATTCAATCCAGAATAGCGTTAATCTATTAAGCATTTCCGGCATTGCAAAAACACTTACGATTAAGCAAATACTATAAGGATAAACAGCTTAAAATTTAACACGTATGCTTACTACCATAAAAGACTAACTGTTTTCCTTCCTGTTCTTCCATTTTAAATCCACGCCAACCTTTTGCGATAATTCCTCGCTGGGATGCTATATCGTTCATCTCATTGGTCTGGATTTCCTGCCAGGAGATGCGTCCACTACAGACAATTCCTTCACAAATATATAACGCAATTGCCAGTCGCATTTTCCTTTTAATGCCACAATTCCCATACCTTGGGCGAACTTATCTTTTAAACTTGGAATGTTAAAAGGCGCAACTGTACAGCATACAAATCGGTAAGGCGACTCCTGCTTGTTCAACTCCTTCATGTTCATGATCAACGTTGCAAGTGTCTGTTGCAGTTTGTTCCCCTGTATGCAGGCAGTACGTTTGAAATTTCCTGATAAATAACTTCCGATAGCTCGTTTTCTATCGATCCGAAATCTCTCCCTAGATGTTCCTCATCAATAAGAGGAGCCAGCAACGCCCGGAATGCAAATGCAATTAATTCCTCACAAACGAACGCTCCAATCATGAGCCCATTTCATTAGAGAATATATTGAAACTCTTCCTTAATAAGCGGTTGAAGTACACCTTTATCGGTCAAATGGTGAACGACCTGTTCTTGAACTTGCAAAATATCGGTTAATCTCCAAAACCAATTTTCTGATCGCATAGCGTTAATGATTATTTTTATCCTTATTGATGGTACCCTCATAAATCAATTCCAAAAGTTGCTCCCCCTTTTATTGGATGACATCTTGAAGATAAAAGATTCGTCACCGCACGTCATAGCCTACAATCTATATGGAAAATTGGTCTAGCTGGCACTGAGCAAAAAGATATGGTAATAAGAAGTCTTGTTGATCGATATTTAAATTGTGTTCATGAAAAAAACTGCACCTTAAATCGTTTTGATATTAGGACTTAGGAATTTGTTTAATAAAATAAATGATCAGGTAATAAACCAAATCGGACTGGATTTAATTGAAAAAGAAGAGGATGCAAAATATCAAAAGAAGTATGCAACTTTATGGAAAAATACGTAGAGAACACCAAAGATGTATCTTTTTTATTATGCTCAACAACCGAGCGCTTTTATTAAATAAAAGGGGATTACAGTTAGACATATATAATATGTATTCTCCTTTGTTTTATGGCTTTATTAAAAACATTATCCTCGAAGAATTGCTCTGTTTTGTGCCAACCATTTGAGAAATAAACACAGTTACCACCTATAGATATCCCTGAGGATTACACTAAAAAATTTTTAATTTTTGATGAGGGGTAAACCCTCTACTACCTCATATTACTTTTACCTCTAAATATCCGCTTTCTTTTATTTTAATAAATTTCTTATTTATTCTACCTTAACTTTAATTTCATCAATGGCATTATATCCATAACCTTTTTTATTCCAAAAAGGTAAATTAGGTTGAATTTGACCAAATGAATCTATTGCTCTGGATTTAATCGTATACTCTCCTTTTTCTAATATAGTCCATTCAAATGACCAACTAACCCATCCATACCCAATATCCTTACCAGGTAATATATCAGCATTTCTCCATGTATAGCCGCCATCAATACTAATTTCCACCTTTTTAATAACCCCTTTTCCTGTCCATGCAATCCCTTTTATTAAATGCTTACCAGTATTAATAGTTTCCATATCCAGCGGTTTTTGGATAGTCGAATTGATATTTATTGTAGTGACTGGAAATGCATTTTGATCATTGTCTTTATTTGGATAATACACGTAATCAATGGTTTGAAAAGGCCCAGTGAAAGTAGTATTAATAACACTTATCTGCTTTATCCATTTAACAGATGCCATTGCATACCACTGCGGAACTATTAACCTCAGTGGATAACCATGTTTAAAAGGAACTGGCTGGTTATTATACTCATATGCAATAATTGTATCCGGATCCAGCGCTTTCTTGATAGGCAAACTCCTGGTGTAGGTGTAAACCTCATCTAGATCGGTCCTATGTCCATAATCATAACCCTCCACGACAACTTCTTTTGCCCCTCCCCCTACTCCAGATAGTTCAAGTAATGTCCGTAATGGTACACCTTTCCACCTACCTTGGCTAATAGCCCCCTTTTCCCATTGTTCTCCAAATATTTTAGGTTCGAAGAAATTACGCTTGTCTCCCGAGCATTCAAGGACAACTTCCACCGTTTTTGATGGGTATTGAAGAATGTCTTACATGGACAGTAGTAAGGGAGCTGATACTAACCCATTTATAGGAAGCCAATAGTTTGAATAAGAAAGAGTCGGATAAGAAAAGTGGTTCCTTCTATAAAATAACTGGTTTTCCATGCTATCATTATTGATGAATTGAATGGGTGTCTCCTGATTTTCCGGCAGCAAACTACGTGTCAATAAATAGGGTTTCACTTTATGAGGATTTGTCATTATTCCCTCCCAATTAAAATGAATCATTATAGATGTATATGTTCGTTACAGCGCATTTCTTCCTACACAACCTTGTTAAACATTTAATTCCAGATTGACTAATCTTATGGCAGATCCTGTTGATCATATTTGAATGGTAATTGCTGTGAATTTTCTTGGTATCTTCGATAAATTCATAATCAAACATGAAATCCAGTTCCCTTAGATCCAACCCCATTAACTAACACCCTTATTATTTTGAATATGCAACATGAAAGGTCTAGATTTATTTAATTTTAGGCCCTAGGATATTAATCCAATTGCATTTTTTAGAACTTTCGGTGCCTTTTTAATTCCTTCCGTTCCAATAAAACTGCTCGCACCCGCTATTAATATGCTTGAAGAAATGAATTTAACCACATAAAAAATTCCTGATCCAATAATTAGATCTAGGATTAAAAACCTTTTAATTGTTGAGCCTTTTATTACATAAATAACGATTTGGTTGTTTTTCTTCCTACTCAGCATTGTCACACCCTTATCTTTTTCTAAAGGGTATGACAATGAGGGGTTGTCATATTCTTCTACATCATGTCTTTCTTAATAAAACTGCTTTCTGTTAGTATCGGACTTAACAATCTTCTAAAATATGAGGAGGTCGTTTTTGGTATAACTTACTTTCCTGTTTTGATGCTTTGACTAACAATTTGGCTCAAGGCCTTATTTATTGGTGTAAAAGGGCGACAAAGTAATATTTCTAAATCGTTGCTCTCTATCTCTAATTCACCATCTCGAATGCTTTTTTGCATGTTTACGAATATGGGAAGAAAGGATTCTGGTACTCCAGCACCTTTCATAATATCGGCATAGGTAGCATCATCGACTAGTTGCACAGGTACTTCTTTACCTAACACAGTTCCAAGAGCAGATGCTAATTCCTCTTGAGTCATAAGCTTGCCGGAAAGTTCGTAAATAGTATTCTCGTGTCCATGCCCAGTTAAAACGGTTGCTGATACCTCTGCATAATCTTGTTGAAGTGCCTAACCTACTTTTCCTGTTCCTGCTGATGTAATTCAAGGTTCTCCTGCTATCGCACCATGCATACTTCCAATTTCATTTTCCAAATACCAATTGTTTCGTAAAAACGAGTATGGAATACCTGTTTTCAAAATAGCTTCTTCTCTAGCTCTATGAGCTGGGGCAAGGAATAAGTTACTTTCACTTGCATTTGTTACACTAGTATAAGCAATAAATTTAACTAGATTACGTTGAGCAGCAGCTACAACATTAGCATGCTGTCTAATTACTGTTTCATCATCCCCAACTGCAGATATAATTAAAAGCCGATCAATTCCTGAAAAAGCAGAATCTAATGTTTCTGGTTGACCAAAATCTCCATATCGAACTTCTACTCCGCGAGCTCGTAATCCTTCGGCTTTTTCTAGATTTCGAACACTAACAGCTAATTGACTTGCCGGTACAGTTTTTAATAACGTTTCTACAACTTTTGATCCTAATTTTCCTGTTGCACCAGTAACTAATATTTTCATCTTTTTTCCCCCGATTAATTTTTTCGTATTAGAAAGTCGATAATAGCAATCTTAATAATTCGATCAACAAAGTAAAAAACTTTTTAAAGTGAGTTTATTGATATTGCCCCCTTCATTTTCCAGAAATATACGTGTATTGTTGAATTATTTAGTACAGGTATATACTATATCCACAGTCACAATAATAAAGTAGGCATTTTTTTATGACATAGTCACAAAAATAGTACCATTATGAGAGAGAGGGAAATTACAATCAATGGCTCGATTTAATTTTCAAGGAGAACCGCCTCCTGAAGAACAAGAAGAAATATGCCCTTTGACATTTACTCAAAATGTAATTGCCGGAAGATGGAAAATTGTTATTTTATGGTATCTAAGTAAACAAACAAGAAGATTTAACGAACTTCAAAGGTTGTTACCGGGCATTTCAAAAGGAATATTGACAAGACATAATGAGAGAATTGGAAGAGGATGGGATTGTTCACAGAGAAGTGTATAAAGAAGTTCCTCCTAAAGTAGAATACTCGCTAACGCCTCAAGGGAAAAGCTTTATCCCAGTACTGGACATTATGGGAGAGTGGGGAAAAAAATATATGGAAAAAAACAAGTTTTGCAGGAGCTAAGTGAACAAAACTAATCCACCCAAGTTAATAAAAAAGAGCTATAGTATAAACTTGAATTATATCCCGGATAACGGACAAACATAAAAAGTGTCCCTTATCCAATTTTTTTATGTTTCGAAACGTGTAATTAGTTTGGACAGGGAATTTTAATAAAGATGGCTTTTACGTGGACCCTCCCCTATAATTAGTCTGATAATCTACATAAGGAGACAACAATGTATATTTGGAATATTAACAAACTCGTCATGGCGTTACAGGCAGGAACAATAACTGGCAAACAAAAGAAAAGATACCGGATAACTTTTTGGATACTAGTTGCTCTTACAGTGTTTTCACTGCCTGGAGTTTATACCCCTTCATCTATGAATGGATATGATGTTATTGATCTAATTTTATTTATTATTATCAATGTAATTGCCATCTATCTTTTAGTCGGTATTTATAAAAAGAGAAGTAGGCAAGAATTAGATTTCTTCTTGCCCTTTTTTGGCTTAATGATTCCACTGTTTTTACGTAACAGCTTATGGACCATACTTTTAACTATCATTGGCTCTATTTATATTGTCTTATTTGCCCCTTATCATTCACTTGAGGAAACTAATATTATCGATGTAAGTATTAATGCTATAGTCGAAATTGTCATGAACATTATGTTTGTTCATTACTTTAAGAAGATATATAACTAGCAAGCACCTATTTTGGTGCTTTTTAATTTGACTTCACAATTTCACTTCTTCCTAACAGCTTCATTCATACCTTATAGGTATCACGTTTCATTCCTATTAATTAAACAAACGAGAATCAAAAATGAAAAAATTTTGCCTCTTATCCGGTTCTTTGTACTAATCTCTTTTTCTCCTAATAAACTTAATAAACTAACTATTTAGGAGGCGTGCAATGTTTAATCAAAAACTGGATAGTAATAGTCCACTTATTTGTAAAATTAATGACGTCACTTACCAAAAGTACCATCTATTTAAGAAAGCATATGAGCGGGAAGTATTCATCATAAAAGATTACGGTGAGGACCGCGGTATCACCAATAAAAGTATTGCGTTATTCGAAGCAGTTAAAGATCATTTTGACCGTTTTAAAATTGCAAAAATTGTTAAAGAAATTAATAAAGATAATATTTTGCTGGATAGCGATCTCATCCTTATAGACAAAAAAGGAAATGAGCTACACCTATCTGGTTGTAGTTGCGGGTATCCTGGACCTGGTTCACATGGAACAGTTGAAATTTTGAATAAGGCTGGATTCGAGATAGATAGAAGGTTTGTGTTTTGTTCAAAAGGATTCACTCTTTTTCATCCAATTGAAGAAAAAGAACTTTATGGCGAACGTTTATAAGTTATCTAAAACTCACTACCTTCCTCATACTCATGCAGTTAGATAGAAGCCGGTAAAGCATGAAATATATTCAAGAGCGCTTTGACACGGTAGGCTACATACAGAAGCAGATATCTATTGCTCGCGTGTCAAAGGTACTTGAAGAATAAAGTGTAGATGTTACATGGATTATGCTCATTTAATATGGAAAGTATGAAATGAGATCAGCCAGCTGGTTCCCATGTATTATATAATAAATAAAAAAAGCCTTGGTAACTGAGAAATCAGTAGTACCAAGGCTTTAAAGCTATTAATACATTGACATTAATCCAAAAACTTTATTAATTTAATCAGTTTATAGTAAATTTTAGATATTTATTTCCCATTAAATCTCGGATAAATAACAAGTGGATTATTCCTCATCACATTCTGCGAGACCCATTACATACAGAAGCCGTTATTCCTCAAGCATGCCCTTAACTCGCTTTACTTTGTCTTCCATCCTGCGTTCTTTATCACGACGGTCATCGATCCGGATATTCGTACATACTCTAGCAAGACCTTTTTCAAAAGGTACTTCGTGCATCGCTTGGATCACTTCAAACAATTTAGGCAGGTCGCCTTCAATGATTGTATTCATGGGAGTCAGTTGAAAACGAATTTCTCCCTTATTTTCATATTGCTTTAATACTCTTTGAATATCTGCCACATAGCTGCTAACACTTGGAGTTTGTGTACCGACAGGAATAACCGTTACATCAACTATTGCCATTCTTATTCACCAATCCTTTTTATGTATTTCAATCAAGAAGCATACTGACATCTACCCTATATAGACGGCTGTTTTTACTATTATAACTTAAACTTCGCACCTATGAAATTAGATATAATCTTTGGAGCTAGTTACCTCTTTATAGTTTCTTCATTGTTACATCTTTCGTTATTAAATTTCTTCCTTACAAGAAGTGAAAAACACTCTACATTTGCTATGTGTATGTGGCAACACATGAGATGTTGTAGGAGTAAATAAATATGTCTCAAATTATTGCTCAAATTATAAGCCACATAAACAGGGTTGGAAATCCGCATAATCTTTTGATGCTTCCCTCTTCCCATCCTATATGAGTAAAAAGTTATTTGGAGTAATACGATTTTTTCTACTGTCAATTAAAGCAATACAGTGAGCCAATTGCTCTACCCCTGGTTTAATTTGACTCTCGTTCACTTGAGAGATGCTTAATCGAACGAGATTTTCCTTTTTATATTCAGCTAAAAACATTCTAGAGGCATCATCAACATATATATGCTGCTCGTTTAGCATATGAACTACCTGTTTTGCTTTCACATTCTCCGGCAAACTGATGGATAGATAGAATCCGGAAGTCGGTTTAGAAAAAGAAGTATTAGCCGGCAGAAATAATTCACATGCTTCTTGAAGGATTTGCATTTTAGTACGATATACCTCTTTGACTTTTTTTAGATGGCTATTAAACATACCGCTTTTTAAATAGATTTCTAGCGCACCTTGAGAAAGTGCCGAACTATTAAAATCCGAACTAAATTTATATCGTAAAAAATTGTTAATCATTAATGCAGGAAGAACGACCGTACCAATCCTTAACCCTGGGAGAAAGATTTTCGAAAGGCTTTTAATATAAATCACTCTCCCAGAAGGATCAAACGAAAATAAAGGATCTGATTTTGGATTTGGATCAAGGTCTCCTAAAATATCATCCTCCACTATATATACATCGTATTTTTCAGCTAACTCAACGATTTTTTTCTTTTCGCTATTCGTGTAACAATGTCCAAGTGGATTGTGAAATCTCGGGATAATATAGAAAAATTTGATATCATTATTTCGAAAAATGTATTCCAGACGCTCAAGATCAATCCCCTCCATTGTTAATTCAATTCCAAAAGTAGTAGCTTGATGCAGATTGATGGACTCTATGATTCCGAAATAAGTAGGCTGTTCAATTAGAATATTGTTTTTTCCATTTGGAAATGGCATGGAAACTAATAAATTCAGGGCTTGCTGCGAGCCAGATACAATGACTAATCTATCAAGTTGAGTGAAAACCTGTAAATTTTGCAAATACTTCACTAATTGTACACGTAGTGAGTAAAGCCCTTGTTGATCAGAGTATGTAAAAAGCTCTTCTTTATAATGGTCAATTGCTTGATTCATACAATGTTGAAATTCCACATAAGGCATAACGTTTTTATCCGGACCGGCAGACAGAAAATCAATCACCTCATTTTCTTCCGTCGATTTTTGAAATTCATTCACAACATAGTAGCCGCTTTTAGGAACAGAATAAATCAAATGCTCTTTTTCAAGTTCTACGTATGCTTTAATGACCGTATTTTTACTACACGAAAAATACTCAGATAACTGACGAACAGAAGGAAGTTTACTGCCTGCAATTAGCGAACCATGTTCTAGTCGAAGCTTAATGTCTTCCATTATCTTCATATATTTTGAGTTCATATATTGATCCCCCTCCAACTGTACCAGGACAGATAGGTAAAAAAATGGTTTGTTTTTATTGAATGTACTCATATTATGTTAATTATATCAAGTCCGTTTTTAAGATAAGGGAAAAATGGTACAGATGTGGTACAAAATATAAAGATTGGGGTTGGAAAAGATGCAGGGAGAAACAAGAGGAAAATTAGGATTATTTTTAGGATTAGTGGGCGTCATTTGTTTTAGCTTAACGCTCCCTTCTACAAGTATTGCAGTAGAATATTTTGGGACTACGATCGTTGGTTTAGGAAGAACAGTTGTAGCCGCTATTTTAGTAGCTGTGGTATTGATCGTTCGAAAAGAAAGAATACCTTCTCTTCGCCAATTCAAACGACTGCTTATTGTTGCTTTTGGTGCAGTTTTAGGATTTCCTCTCCTCACCTCTTGGGCAATGGAATCCTTGCCTGTTTCTCATGGAGCAGTGGAATTAGCTCTGTTACCGTTAGCAACAGCCGGATTCGCTATATTTAGGGCAGGAGAAATCCCATCTCTCAAATTCTGGATTTCAAGTATAATCAGCTCTTTAGCGGTAATTATGTATGCACTTCATCTTGGATTCGGCCAATTGCAATTTGCCGATTTAGCTTTACTGGCAGCAGTGATCATACTGGGACTTAGTTACGCAGAAGGGGGGGAATTAGCGAAAGAATTAGGTAGCTGGCAAGTGATCGCTTGGGCAATTATGATCGGTGCTCCATTTTTCATTATTCCAGTTGGACTAAACCTGACAACTGAAATGCTTCATGCCCCTATCCAAGCATGGATTAGTTTTATTTATCTCTCAGTGGTTAGTCAATTTTTAGCATATGTTGCTTGGTATAGCGGAATGGCAATGGGCGGGATAGCAAGAGTTAGTCAGATTCAATACTTACAACCATTTTTGATGATTCTATTTGCAACAGTATTTCTAGATGAATCCATCACAATTTTCACACTAGTAATAGCAGTGATTGTTGTCTTTTCTGTTATATTTGGCAAAAATGCTCCCGTATCAAAAAACGAAGCTTTATCAGGGAAAAGCTAACTGTATGAAAGTTAGCTTTTAGAGACTGTTTGAATAGATGAGAAGTTGTCATGAATATAGACTTATCTTAGAAAGACATCAAAAATCAAACTGTCTTAGCTATTTTTCATGGCCCGCATTGTTATATCTCTCCATCTTGGTATGAGACGGATAAAGCAGTACCAACATGGAATTATGTGACCGTTCATGTTTATGGAGAAGTCGAACTGCAAGAGGATGAAATGAGTTAATGAGCTCCCTGCATGATATGGTATCGAAGTAAGAAGCCCCTGACAGTTCATACAGTTGCAAGATGTAGATGCTGAGTTTCCCTCTGGTATGAACAAAGGATTTAAAGGATTCAAGATAAAAATCACCACAATAGAAGGGAAAGCAAAGTTAAGTCAAAATCAGCCATTGCAAAGGCAAGAGTTAATTGTTAATCAACTGGAACAAATTTTCAAATACGGATGAAGAATAGATTTCATTATTAATGAAAGCAAACATAGAATAATAACGTTAAATGGTTATGTACTAATGGGAGTGTTGATCAAATAGGGATTAACGCTCTTTTCCTTCCCATTGACACTCCGATAGTTCTCATTTATATAGAATTGATTATATCATCTTCTTCAACACCTCTTCCCCGATCGTTGCATAAAGAAAAGCTGCCTTATAGACAGCTCTGATCTTAAGCTAACGTACCCTATAGCTTAAGTACATACTTTCACAAACAATTATGGAAAGATTTTATTTGAATCATGTTTGTTATTGTCTTGAACCCAAGCGGTAAAGACTTCAATGCCATGCACGACTGCTTCGGTACGTATGGAGTGATACAAATCAAAATTGCTCAGCACCAGGAAGTTCGACATAAACAACCGGATTAGATGAGGAATCTCGCAGATGCTCCGTGAAGCGTCGGGCATTTTCCATGGACACTAACCTATCCTGATCACCATGCGCCACGAAGAATGGCAGTGCTCCTTTTCCATTGTAAGCCATAGGAGATGAGAATAAACCAGGTTTTGTATCGATATAACCGTAATAGCCGTATAGACAAATGGCGGCAGTTATCGACGTGTCCACAAACTCAAAACCCGGCTGGAATGTTGGGGAATTTGGAGTTAGTGCAGCCATAGCAGTTAAATGAGCCCCTGCCGAATTACCAGCTAAAAATAACGTCGTAGGGTCAGCACCGTATTCGGACCCGTGCTCGCGTACCCAAGCAATCACATTCTTAATGTCAATCAAGTGGTCTGGAAATTTCACGTCAGGACTTAAGCGGTAGTTCGCACTGATGCACACCCACCCCTTGCTCGCGACTGGTAAATAAGAGGGAGAGATTGGCTGTTCTTTTTACCGCCTACAAATCCCCCACCGTGCAAATGCACCAACGTGGGGCAGCCCGTCGGATGAGAGCGATGGCGATAAACATCTAGTTGATTTCTCCTGCCTGCATTACCGTTGTTGATGTTTGCAATTTTAAAGAATGGACCGAGTAAGGCGGTGAAACTAAATTTCTTTTGTAATCACCGCTCAACCTTAGGGTTAATAGTAGTTCGCCACTTTTTCTCCAGACTATCATCTATGGCTTGACTGACTACAAGAGAAGTTTTTAATACCCAATGGATGATCACTAAGAGCATTCCCACTGCCAAAATTGTTATACCAAAAGCCATCCACCCGATTGGCTAGAACAGAACTCTATAACACTCTCTGCCAGTCTACTTTCTCCGGCCGTTAATACCGCCTCTGAAGCAGGATATTCCTTTAACATCAATAAAGAAACCTTCGAATATAGATCCCCAAAAACCTTCCGGTATTCAAGAAACACTTGATCTAAAATGGTGTGAAACTGAAGTTTAGCCTCCACATACATATTCAGACAGTTGTTCTTTCTCAGTTAACACAACTTATGATAAACTAAGGTTATCAGAATTTTCCAAATAACGGAACGTTCATTGTTCCGTTAAAGGGCTAGTTTAATTGAACAAGGAATTGGCATGACACCTTAATTAGTGAGCTATCTACAACACGCCGCAAATGAATTTTGACCAAAGGGATTATCTATTAAAGGGATTAAATTGGAGGGAATAGAAAATGGATGTAAAGACACTTTTGTTACAACAATGGGCAAGCTGCTTAGATGAAGAAGACTGGTTTCCACCACTTGAAAAAGTGCTAGAGGATATAACTTTTGAACAGGCAATTTGGAAACCAGCTGATGGGGCTATGAATTCCATTTGGGAATTAGTTTGTCATTTACTTTTCTATGAAAAGAGATTTCTGATGCGATTTCTTGGTGAAACAGCGAATGAACCACAAGCAGAAAATAATGAATCTACATTTCGATTACCAACTGAGACGTTAGAAAATTGGAAGGAAACAAAACAAGAATACTTTTATGTTCATCGTGAACTTGGAAAAATACTAGCAAAATCAGAACATGAAGATTTGTATAGACAGATCCCAGGAGAAGATAATTCATTAGTGCTTGAACTGAAGAGTTTAGCAATGCACGACGCATATCATATTGGGCAAATTGTATTCCTTAGTAAAATGCAAGGAGCTTGGGCAGGGAAACGCAGCTTTTAAAAAAGCTTCATTAGCTTTACAGTTATTCCATTATAGGGGGCTTTAATGGAGAAAGAACGGGAACGTCCAAATCGGACGTTCCCATATTTTATACCTAAAAAACAACAATACTACTTAACAAAGCCTAACGATAAAAGAGCAACTTGCTACGAATCAATTGGATAATTCCATTTCCTTCTTCCCACCTGTCTCTAGTATCAAAAATCAAAATAGTGAGAGTGCTCATTCATTTTTTGAAAATGTTCATATAATAGGAATCAGGGATAATTATCCAAAAGAATGCGACCTTGAAAAGTAACTTAAAGTATAGCAATAAAAGGAGTGATATTTTTTTGTCTTATCACGATGATTGTTGTAAGAAGAAAAAACGCTGCGATTATGACCATCACGATGATTGGTGTAAGAAGGAAAAACGCTGCGATTATGACCATCACGATGATTGGTGTAAGAAGAAGAAACGCTGCGATTATGACCATCACGATGATTGGTGTAAGAAGGAAAAACGCTGGGGTTATGGCCATCACGATGATTGTTGTAAGAAGGAAAAACGCTGCGGTTATGACCATCACGATGATTGGTGTAAGAAGGAAAAACGCTGCGATTATGACCATCACGATGATTGGTGTAAGAAGGAAAAACGCTGCGATTATGACCATCACGATGATTGGTGTAAGAAGGAGAAACGCTGCGATTATGACCATCACGATGATTGGTGTAAGAAGAAGAAACGCTGCGATTATGACCATCACGATGATTGTAAGTATAAATTAGAAAATATTCAATTCCAACTTCAACAACAGCAACAAAAACAAGAGCAACTTCAGGCCCAGACTCAAAATGATACCGATACTATTTCAAACGTTGTTGGCAATCCAGTTGTGAATGTAAATGTATCCAATGATACTTCATCAAATGGCGGCTCTATTCCACAAACTAATTCAGCTTTTAGTGCAGCTACCCAAGGTTCAACGGTTCTTCAACCACTAGCTGGAACACTTCCTTTAGCTAAGGTATTTTTTCCAAATGAACTACTTGACTTAGAAAATGAATATGACCCATCTACTTCTACCTTCACCGCAAAAAATTCAGGTGTATATCTTTTTATTACATCTCTTAATTTTTTCCCTGATCCTATCGAGGTTCCTTATCAGGTTCGAGTTCAAATTCTAGTTAATGGTTCATCAGTCGGTACTGATGATGAATTTACTAGAGGCGATTCTGGTGATTTCACTCTAGTTATATTACTTAGTGCCAAAGTGAATTTAAATGCCGGAGATACCGTAGAAGTATTTGCTTCAAGTACAACTCCGGGTGTCCTTTTGCCAGGGAAAGCAACTCGCTTTGAGGGAGCTAGATTCCCGTCTCCTGCAGCGTAAATAAAAAAGGCATAAATTTGAGTAATGTTTACAGACTAACCGGGAAAAGTTGGTTATAGCAGTGAGTGCGGTAGAGGTACCTACATTCACTCCATCTACCATTCCGGTTTTTTTGCATCTAGATTTTGGGTTTATGCAAACTAAAGAACATAAATAAAAAAATCCTGTTCAACTAACAGGCGCGTAAGTTCATTAAAAGATAAAAGGGATGGACAGATATAGATTTAAAAGAACAAACCATTTCTATAACAAAGACTCTAGATTTTAAAGCTAAATTCAAACAAGAACTGTTTGGCGATCCAAAAACATTTAATTCTAAGCGGGTTATTTCCATTAGCCAAACACTTACTCAAGTGCTTCAACATCATTTTCGGCATCAAAACCAACATAAACTTACCTTATGATTTATACCACCATGATCTAAATATAGTACTGTGCAGGGATGATGGCAGTTTCATGCCAAAATCCACTTTATTTAATGCATTTAGCCGTATCCTAAAAAAAGCTGCGTTGCCTTCTCTTCGTCATACACATGCAGTCCTCCAGCTTGAAGCCGGAGCGGATATGAAATATGTTCAGAAAAGATTAGGTCATGGCAGCGTTGCTATAACTTCTGATGTTTACGCACATATAAGCAAAAAACTCGAAAAGAAAAATATGGACAAGTTTGAAGAATGCACCAAGGGAATAATAGATTAAATTTTTTTGCTAACTTTGGTGGGCAAATGGTGGGCAAATATCCATTTCATTTATCTTAGATTTGCCCACCAAATAAAAAACCCCTGACACCAGAGGTGCCAAGGGTTTGAGATATTAATACATTGACATATATTGTTCGCGTTCCCATGGGTGAACTTGTGTACGGAACATATCCCACTCGATTTCTTTTGCTTCGATGAAGTGTTCAAGTAAATGTTCACCTAATGCTTCTTTGATTACTTCATCAGATTTTAATGTTTCCAATGCAGCATATAAAGTAGCTGGTAGATCAACGATACCTACTTCTTCACGTTCTTCTTTATTCATAACATAGATGTTGCGGTCAACTGGAGCTGGAGGAGTCAAGTCGTTCTTGATACCGTCAAGACCAGCTTTCAGCAGAACTGCAAGTGCCAAGTATGGGTTTGCTGCTGGATCGACACTACGTACCTCTACACGAGTACTTACTCCGCGTGAAGCTGGGATACGGATTAATGGGCTACGGTTTTTAGCGGACCATGCAACATAACAAGGAGCTTCGTAACCAGGAACTAGACGTTTGTATGAGTTAACAGTTGGGTTTGTTACCGCAGTGAAGCCTGGAGCATGTTTAATGATACCTGCGATAAATTGCTCAGCTGTTTTACTTAATTCCAATTTACCTTCTGTATCATAAAATGCGTTTTCTTTTCCTTTGAATAAAGAAACGTTACAGTGCATACCAGATCCGTTAACACCGAACAATGGTTTTGGCATGAATGTTGCGTGTAAACCATGTTTACGGGCAATCGTTTTAACAACCAATTTAAATGTTTGGATGTTATCACAAGCTGAGATTGCATCTGCATATTTAAAGTCAATTTCATGTTGTCCTGGAGCTACTTCATGGTGGGATGCTTCGATTTCAAATCCCATTTCTTCAAGCTCAAGAACGATATCACGACGGCAGTTTTCTCCTAGGTCAGTAGGTGCAAGGTCAAAGTACCCGCCTTTGTCGTTCAATTCTAGAGTCGGCTCGCCTGCTGCATCCAGTTTAAATAGGAAGAATTCAGGTTCAGGCCCAAGATTGAAATCTGTGAAACCCATTTCTCTTGCTTCTGCAAGAACACGTTTTAGGTTTGCACGTGGATCTCCATCAAAAGGTGTTCCATCCGTATTGTAAATATCACAGATCAAACGTGCGACTTTACCTTTTTCGGAAGTCCAAGGGAAGATAACCCATGTATTTAAATCAGGATATAGGTACATATCAGACTCTTCGATACGTACGAAGCCTTCAATGGAAGATCCGTCAAACATCATTTTATTATCAAGTGCTTTTTCTAATTGACTGACTGGGATTTCAACGTTTTTAATTGTCCCTAAAATGTCAGTGAATTGTAAACGAATGTACTTAACATTTTCTTCTTTCGCTAAACGAGTGATGTCTTCACGTGTGAACTTTGCCAATTTCTATTCCCCCTAATAATCATTCATAAATCATATTTTTTATTGGAAAAAACGAGACATATCCCCTTGTCTAAGAGATGTTCGATGCTTGCTTCCTTGTAAAAGCTCGGCACGCAGAAGCTTGCGAAGCTCCTCGTCACTAAGGTCCTGTCTTATTTTTTCCGCTTGTTCTAAATCTTGAGTTTTAGGTAAATTCTGTTCCTTTACAGTGAAAATCTTTTTTATGCCGGCCAGATTGACTCCTTGTTCGATTAAATCTTTAATCTCAAGCAGTCGATCGATATCGTTTAAAGAAAAAACCCGACGATTTCCATCTGTTCTCATAGGAGTAATAAGTTGATGCTCTTCGTAATACCGAATTTGGCGTGCAGACAACTCAGTTAGCTGCATGACGATTCCGATGGAAAAAAGAGGCATCGAACGCCGAATGTTGTTGCCGCTCATTCTTAGCATCCTCCTTTTGTTTAACTTAAAATAATCATATATCATGTTATTAAACTTGTCAATATGATGTTACATTTTATGACGTGTTTTTTTCAGAAAAATTAAATGATTGTTACTACTCAAATATTATGACTATTGTTTTTTTACAGGAATCCAATTGTATCTGGATTCCCATTACGTACCTAACTTAATTTCATTTACAATTGAATCAGCTTTTTATCCATTAGCGCATTCACAGCAGTCAATACAGCCACTTTAACATGGGCGTATGTCAATCCGCCCTGAACGTAGGCAACATATGGAGCCCTTGTCGGACCATCTGCCGTCAGTTCAATGCTGGCCCCCTGTATAAATGTGCCCGCAGCCATGATTACATCATCCTCATATCCTGGCATATAGGCAGGATATGGTGTCACATGTGAATTGATTGGTGATGCATATTGGATGGCCTGACAGAAGGCAACCATTTTATCCCGGTCATCAAATTGGACGGATTGAATCAAGTCAGTTCGCTTCGCATCCCATTTAGGAGATGTATTCATACCGAGTTTTTCTAAAAAGGCAGCTGTGAACACGGCTCCTTTAACAGCTTGGCCCACGACATGCGGTGCAAGGAAGAATCCTTGGTACATTTCCTGAAGACTATAAAGCGACGCACCTGCTTCCGCCCCTATTCCTGGTGATGTTAATCGATAAGAGCAAGCTTCAACCAGGTCCTTTTTACCAACAATGTATCCACCGGTTTTCACTATTCCGCCACCTGGGTTTTTAATGAGTGAACCTGCCATTAAATCGGCTCCGACATGACATGGTTCTTGTGTCTCAACAAACTCTCCATAACAGTTGTCCACGAACACGACGATTTCCGGGTTAATGTCTTTTACAAAGGAAATCATTTCCCTTATTTCATCAATCGTAAAGGAAGGTCGTGTAGCATACCCTTTTGACCGTTGTATACCGATCATCTTCGTATTTGGTTGAATGGCTTGTTTGACGGCTTCGAAATCAACGGTTCCAGCCTCCGCTAACGGAACGGCCTTATAGCTTATTTGAAAATCACGCAACGAACCGATACCCGATCCCCGGATACCGACAATTTCTTCCAAGGTATCATATGGCTTTCCAGTTATGTATAACAATTCATCCCCTGGGCGCAATATGCCGAACAGAGCGGTTGAGATGGCGTGTGTGCCTGAAATAATTTGGGGGCGTACCAATCCAGCTTCCGCTCCAAAAACATCTGCATATATCAATTCCAGCGTATCGCGGCCCATATCATCGTATCCATACCCTGTAGTCGGGATGAAATGGGAATCACTTACTCTATGTGCTTGATAACTTTGTAATACACGAAATTGATTTTCTTCAATTCGTTCGTCCACTTGCTTATGTAACGGAGAAATCATTGCTTCCACTTCCTGGGCAATGTTTTTCAACACTTCTCCATTTGTTAACTGCTGATACATCAAAATTCCCCTTTATAATGAATATTTCTCCAGCTGCCCGGTTATTGGATGATCAGCTAGACAAAAACCTTTGCATTCATATCTTTCCGATTCTTCATTAAAGGAGAGAGTACGCAATATGGTTTCATTTTTCAGCTGTGATAATAGTTTACCCTCACTAGATGGCAGGAAAACGTGATACGGGACCATTTCTTCAATCACGTACTTTTCAATTTCTTCCATGATTAGATTCAGGTCCGATTGTTCATAGGCACTGATCATTAATGAAGCACGACTGCCTGACCTGACAAAATCAGCGTGAATCCTATCTTTCTTATTATACAACGTTAGCTGTGGAATGGAAGGGACATCTAAGTCATTTAGCAAATCCTGCACCGTTTTCTGATGATTAAAGTAATCTGTACTTGAGGAATCGACCACATGGAGCAATAGATCCGCTTCTTTCACTTCTTCCAGGGTCGACCGGAATGCAGCAATTAAAGATGTCGGCAAATCTTGAATGAATCCAACCGTATCCGTCAGCAGCACGGTAAATCCGCTAGGAAGAATCGCCTTTCGTGTCATGGGATCCAGCGTAGCGAATAACTGATTCTCTTCGTATGAATCCGCCTCCGTCAAACGGTTGAACAGCGTTGATTTACCTGCATTCGTGTATCCCACAAGGGCTATTTGAAATGCCTTATTACGTTTCCTTCTATCACGATAGCGTTCACGATGCTTCACTATGCCACTTAATTGTTGCTTGATTTCATCTATTTTCCCACGAATGTGGCGGCGGTCGCTTTCCAGCTTCGTCTCCCCTGGTCCCCTGGTGCCGATTCCGCCTCCAAGCCTGGACATTGCCGTACCCTGCCCGACCAAACGCGGCAATAAATATTGGAGCTGAGCAAGTTCAACCTGCAGCTTCCCTTCTTTGGATCGCGCCCGCTGAGCGAATATATCCAATATTAGCTGTGTCCGGTCAATGATCCTTGCCTCCAATTGTTTTGAAAGGTTCCGAATCTGGCTCGGAGATAGTTCATCATTAAAGATAAATAAATCCGGCTCCAGCTCCTCTTCCAGATTCCGAAGTTCCTCCACTTTTCCTTTTCCTATATATGTAGCCGGATCGACCCTTTCCCTTTTCTGGCTAATGGTCATTAAAACCACACCATTCGCCGTCTTCGCCAATGAAGCAAGCTCATCGAGTGAATATTCAAAACGTTCATTAGTCTCAGTTGTTTGACACCCAATCAACACGGCCGTTTCCTTTATTGCTTCTTCCAAATCAAATGCACCACCTTCTCGAAGATTTTAGTTAATCATACCAAAAAAAGTGAATATATAAAAATTTCCTCAAAACGAAGCTTTTAACCGTTTTAAAAATTCCAATAACATGCTAAAATCAAATTTGGCTTTACCATCAAAATCGAAAAGACATAGAGGGACATTCATATGACATGGGAAGTATTAAGCTTCATAGGTACGATTGCATTCGCTATTAGCGGGACCATCATCGCCATGGAAGAAGAGTATGATATTTTAGGAGTTTATATTTTAGGAATCATAACCGCCTTTGGCGGAGGGGCAATCCGTAATCTGTTGATCGGTGTCCCCGTTTCAGCGTTATGGGATCAAAGTTTCTATTTTGTCATCGCGTTAGTATCCATCACCATCGTTTTTGTTTTTCCTACAAACCTTTCAAAGCACTGGGACAGATGGGGAAACTTCAGTGATGCCATTGGCCTTTCAGCCTTTGCCATCCAAGGGGCTATGTATGCCGTGGAACTTAATCATCCAATAAGCGCCATCATTGTATCAGCTGCATTAACTGGATGCGGCGGCGGGATAATCCGTGACGTGCTGGCCGGAAGAAAGCCATTGGTCTTCAGAAAAGAAATCTACGTAGTATGGGCCATCATTGCAGGCTTGGCTTTAGGCAGTGGTGTATTATCCCAGTCATGGCAGCTTTATTCGCTCTTTGCCGTCATCACAATATTGCGAGTCCTTTCTTACACCAATAATTGGCATCTTCCTAATAAAAAATGGGTGCCTAAAACATAAATCAGAAAAGCCCGCCAGCTTGGTGGGCTTTTCCATGTCATTCTTTCTCATCATCCTCGAAAATCAAATCTTGGCTGGTAAGCGTCAATAAATCGGATTTTTCAAACGAATCCTCCAGTAAAAGCCGCATTGCCTGCGCCCTGATTGACTTTTCAAGTACATTGCGAATATAGCGTCCGTTAGAAAATGAAATAGGTCCCCGGAATGAACGTAATATGATTAAATGTTCTTTTAATTTCCTTTCGGCATCCCGATTCATTAGATACTCCTTTTCCTGTAGCATCCGATCGGCTATTTCCATTAACTGTTCAATCGTATAATCCGGAAAATCAATAACAAGCGGGAACCTGGAATGAAGGCCAGGATTAAGGCCGAGGAAATGATCCATTTCCCTCGAATATCCAGCCAGGATCAAAATGAATTCGTGCTGCCGATCCTCCATATGCTTGACAAGGGTATCTATGGCTTCTTTTCCAAAATCCTTTTCGCCGCCTCTTCCCAAGGAATAGGCTTCATCAATAAATAAGATCCCGCCAATGGCCTTTTTAATTAAATCCCTTGTTTTTTGGGCAGTATGACCAATGTATTCCCCGACCAAATCTGCCCTCTCCGCTTCAATTAAATGCCCTTTAGAAAGTACATTCATTTTTTGAAACAACTTACCGATTAAACGTGCAACCGTTGTTTTCCCTGTTCCGGGATTTCCTTTAAACATCATATGCAGCGCTTGCCTGCCAGTCTTCAACCCCTTTGCCTCACGTTGTTTATTGATGTAAATCCAGGCATATATCTCTTTTATCATCCGTTTCATTTCTTCCATTCCGACCAGCGATTTCAGTTCATCTTCAATCTCTTTCAATGCCACATGCTGGTGGGGGATTTCCTGCACCAAAATTTCTTTTATCGGCAGATCCTTTTGTAGCGCTTTTCTGTTTTCCGCATTAAACACAATATTGATTTGCCCGTTATTTTTCATACGGATCGGTTGTTCCAATGCATTCACCTCTCCATCTTGGACCCTAACTCTAACACCACAATTTTCGATTTATGATGGTCATAGGCATATGCTGCATAGCCAAAACTAACCCATCGGAAAATTCGTTTATTTCTTTTCGTGATAAGCCCAATTCCCTTCCTGAAAAGCGACTTATTCTGACAGGATTTTTTCCTTGGAGGATTTGTTACGACAAACTCCATTCCCGTTCACCAATTTATATGGGTTAATGTCATTTCCTGCGGTTTCCCGGAAAATAATCCGTCCCTTAATATCTATTCAAAACAGGTACGTAAAATTATCGATTCTTTGAAAAAGAACAGAGAAGTGCATGCAAAAAAAACAGGTCGCTATAAGCTAAACCTGTTTTTTACATTCATATATATGATTATTCCTTCACTTCGTAATCAATCTGAACATTACGTTGTGGAGCAAATGTAGAGATCGCATGTTTATAGACTAATTGCTGTTTACCCTCTGATTCAAATAAAACGGTAAAATTATCGAACCCTTTCACTTGTCCTCTAATCTGGAACCCGTTTAATAAAAATACCGTCACATACGTACCATCTTTACGTAATTGATTAAGAAACTGATCTTGAATATTTACTGATTGTTTCATGTATTAGTCCTCCTCTTTTCTCTCTAAATTTATGTATTCGCCTTCACTGAAAAGCTTTCCTGCTATAAATCCAGATATTTCATGTATTTTTTTTGAAAAACCCTCGAGATCGGTCATATCAAACCAAGCTACATCCATTTTATTCCGAAACCAGGTCAATTGCCTTTTTGCATATCGACGGGAGTTTTGCTTTAATGTCTCAACCGCTTCATCCAATGAAGCCCTTCCATCAAAAAAATCATAGATTTCTTTATAGCCTATAGCCTGGATCGATTGGCAATCCCTCAAACCATTTTCATAAAATGACTCCACCTCTTGAATCAGCCCTTCTTCTACCATGCCATCAACACGTTGATCGATGCGTTGGTATAACTTTTC
Organism: Peribacillus sp. V2I11; assembly: GCF_030817135.1. NCBI lineage: Bacteria > Bacillati > Bacillota > Bacilli > Caryophanales > Bacillaceae > Peribacillus > Peribacillus sp. V2I11. The sequence goes on from NZ_JAUSYW010000001.1 coordinate 524,808, forward strand.
ACGTTCCATTGTCAATCCAATGATGCACGTTTCATATTTCAATTCTGTAGGCTGTTCATTCAGCTGCTCACTCATCGTTTTACCAGTACAATGGAAAATCTCAAGTGCCCTTATCACCCTTCTTACATTATTAGGATGAATCCGATTCGCACTTTCCGGGTCAACACTGCGTAATTGTTCAAAAACAGGATCAATTCCTGACTCCCTTACCTGTTTTTCGAGCCCCTCCCTATAAACCGGGTCGGATGGCGCCTCCGAAAATTGATAATCATAAATGACCGATTGTATGTATAATCCTGTTCCACCGACGATAATGGGAAGTTTACCTCTGTTTTGGATATCCTCGATACAAGCATTAGCCCGCTCCTGGAACTCTGCCGCACTAAATGGTTCATCAGGGTCTTTAATATCAAGTAAATAATGAGGAATTCCTTCTGTTTCTTCCCTCTTGATTTTTGCAGTCCCAATATCCATCCCCTTATATACCTGCATGGAGTCTCCGCTAATAATTTCACCATTAAATAACTTTGCCATCTCAATACTCATCTTTGTCTTGCCAACAGCAGTCGGTCCAATGATAACGAGAAGTTTTCCTTTTTGTTGTTTCACAATCTCACTGCCTTAAATGATTTTTTCCCTATCTTATCATAATCTCGATGAAAGCAGCTAAACATCTACCCATTATGTCCAATTCAGGTACTTTTATTCAACTTTTCCCCCGTAATATCTTTTTCTCTTAGATTGTCAGAGTGTAAAATACTAAAAATACATTTGAAGCCCACAGCTCCATTTGCGGCAATGGAGAAAAACGTGATTTTTCAATCCTCTTCTCCTGCTGGAAGGGGAATATAATCCCGATCATAGAATCGTAAAAAAAGGTATGATTCCTTTTGCATTTGAGGAATCATACCTTTTTATCAATTGTATTTCCTTTGGATCCATTTAGCCCATTTTTCCAGTTACGGGTATGATCATCGTAACCGTCGTTTCTTTTTCAGAGGATTTTACATGAATCTCTCCATCATATCTGTTCACTAAGTCTTTAATGATGAACAATCCTTGTCCGCGAACTTTGCCCTTTTGTGCCTTTTTGGTTGAAAAACCGCTGGCGAATATATTCTCCAGATCTAATTCTGAAATCATTGGTCCGGTGTTCGTGACCATAAACGTATACTTTTCATCATCAGCTTTGCAGGCAATATTCATTCGGCGTTCTTGTTCTGGCAATTCAATTGTTGCTTCAATAGCATTGTCGATAACGTTTGATAATATTTTAATTAAATCGATTGTTTTGACCCGATTGAAGGATTTGGGTGAAACATCAATCTCAATTTCGATGTTATAATTCTGGGCCGAGAGCCTTTTTGTCTCTAATAGAACAGACAAGCCTGGATGAATCACATCCAATTTCATCGATTCGATCGAATGCACTTCTTTTGAAAGACCGGTTAAATAATCGAGTGCTTTTGCGTTCTCCTCTAATTTTAGCAGTCCATGTATCACCTGAATATGATTGGAAAAATCATGCCTTAATGAGCGGACTGAAGCAATGAGCGATTGAAATTCCGATTGATACGTATCTTCCGTATCCCCCACTTCACGTGTCAGTTCCTTTTGATACCATTTTTGAATGACAAAAAAGGTAACCAGCAGCATGATAACAAATCCACCATTATAAACAAGGATGGCAATGCTGCTTTTCAATACCTTGCCGTTAATGGCATTAATATCTTCTGCTCTCACATCAATGCCCAAAAAACCAATAATGGTGCCATCTTGATTTTTCATTGGCACTCCCACAGTCAAATACTCGCCATATTCCGGATCTTCTAGAATCCCGGTAATAAAGTTTTTGCCTTCATACGCCTGTTTGACCTGCTCCGGTGGCACAGTACATACACCACCGATAGGAAAATCCCCTTTATGATCTTTAGAAAATCCAGTAATCATAGCTTTAGATACTCGCGGATTATCAATCATGATGGTATAAACATATAATGCTCCTATTTTTTCACGGGCATCCTCTAAGTAAGCTTTTATATCCCTATAATCCTCGCTCTTTACTTGGTTATTGAGAAATCGCTGATAGGCCTCTATATCCATCGAGTCGGCAATAGATCTAGCAGCTACCAAGTTTTGATTAGCAACGGATTTTTGTACAGAATTCTTAATGCTTAAATATGTTGAAAACATATTTAGAAGAATGAAAACAATCAATAAAAGAATGGTCAAATAAAGAAATGCCCTTAACTTTTTATTTTTCATAGGGTTAAACTTACCTCATCTCTAGCAGCTAAAAGTTAACGAATATATTCTGAGTTTACTATATTAAGGGACAAAGAAATAGCGAAATGTCTAATATCCTCTATAATTCCAGGTATATAATACTATAATTAATCAAGTAATTAACAGATTTCCCACTAATTTTTCGGCCCTATAGCTTTTTATATTTTAATCTACACTACTTCAACTATTAATTTTTTCCAATAAATCATTTTTTTATTTAATTAATTATATCAGTATAATTCTATATAGAAAAATGGAAAAAATTGGCGGTGCAGAGTTCGGTATGTTCGCTTCAAATAAATAATTTTACCCTTTATATGAAAATATTACAAGAATCTGGGGGTTTGATCTGTAAAATCACACCATAATTCATATTTTTATATTAATTTGTGCAAAATAGTTGATCACTCCTCTTGCAATAGTCCATATCAACTAATTCCTCAATACTGAAAACGCCATTTCAATAAGAAGATCTCCTGGATTAAAAAAATGGAATCAGAGCCTGATCCCCTAATTCCATTTACATATAATAGGTTTTATTTAATCGAATTGATGACTGCCAGCTCATACATCTTTTTAGTTACTTGATAATAAAGCAGTTGAAAAAGAAAATACGTTGCGATGACCATAGCCGAATAGCCAAACAAATTGGATCCCAATAAATTGCTTAATGCCACGTAGGCGACTATGGCATGAATCATCCCTATCAGAAAAGGAGCGAAAAAGAGGATGCGTATTTCCGCACTTAAAATTTGCCGTATTTCTTTTTTTGTCAGTCCCAATCGATGAAGGGCATGAATTTGGATTTTTTTATCTTCTAAATTTGTAAAAACTCGCAGATACATCATGCTCCCTTGGACGATAAAGAATAATAAACTGACAAACAAGCCGATAAAAAGAATCAACATGCTTCCCTGTTTCATCTCTTGATAAACCGGAGCTCTTGTTTGCAATTGATTATGGTCAGGATGATTAGACATTTTTTCTATTTTACTAGATATTTCCACTGATTGTTCCCAATCTTTAACTTCATACCCTCGTACTCTTACCATGTCTTTTAAAGGCACATCAGCAGTGATTTCATGGTACAGCTGATCATCGATCACCATCAGCGTCGTTGCTGCCTTTACGGGTGCGACTATGGATTGGTTGCGCTGACCGGCCATTGTTACCTGTATGATTTGTTTTCCATAGTGAAGCTCCTTTTGTTCTCCCTTTTGGACGAATTGATAGTCCAGTCCCCCATAAGGAAAAATGTATAACGCTTCTTTTCCAGATAGCTTTACCGGATCAATTTTTCGCAATGCAGCCGCATTGTTATAATCACTTTCCGAGACTAATAATGACCTATTTTCATTGGATTCTCCCGTTCTCATATGGGGTAATATGTGGGTAATGGGCACACCTGTCATATTTACTTCGTAAAGGATTTTGAATCCATCTTCCTTTAATGCTTTCTCTACTGCGGAGGGTTCAATAACGGAATAAATAGAAGCGTCATTTTCCACCCAGCCAATTGATTGCGGAATGTTATCCATCCCTTGCTTTTTTAAATCTGCTCTGAACATGAAAAGTGTTCCTGCAGCTGTCAAAATCACGGCTGTAATGATCGAGGTCAAAAAGAATAACCTTGAATAGTCCTTAATATTAAATATCAGGTTTGTTTGAGTAATTAAATTCGTTCCACCATATAAGCTTTTCTTCTTCCGGTAAAGCCTGCTGCAAAGAGCGACAATGCTTTGGCTGAATAAAAAATAGGTGCCGATCAGTACGAAGAATAAAATGGGCATTACTCGAATATAAGAATTGTTTAACGACATCGTTCCAGTCAAATAATATGAAATGCTTAAGCAAACTGCTGATAATGCAATTAACCACTTTGAAACGAAAGGCGTCTTTTTTGGTTTTTGTTTATCTTTTAGTAAATCGACTACCTCTGCATTACCAATGTGGAACAATGAAAGGAGCGATAATAGCTGAAATAGCAAAATGAAACCGACAATCGTATAAACAAAGGCCTCAGGGACAAAGACAAACGATATTGGTTGCTCTACAGACAGTAACCATGAAACTGCCATTAAGAATAACTTGGAGAACAAAAAGCCCAAGCCTACCCCAATCAGGATAGATATGAGGGAAACCATCGTTTGCTCCAGGTAAATCAGTTTTCTAAGTTGGGATTTGGACATTCCAAGCAGTGTCAGCAGCCCAAACTCTTTTTTTCGGGGCTGTATAAATGCTGCATTCGAATAAGCGATAAAGAAAACTGAAAATATGATGATCACTATTTCAGCTGCAATGAGTCCCCTACTAATTAGCTGTCCCCCTGGGATATTCGCATGAACTACATCAGGATGAAAGATAAATGATGCGTAAATAAAAAAGATTGAGACGGAAAGGACAATACTGAAAAAATAAGCTAGATAGCGTTGTGCATTTCCTTGAATATTTCTCTTAGCGAGAAGTCGGATGTTCATGATAGATTCCTCCCAAAACGCTTAACGTATCTAAAATCCTTTGATGGAAGCTCTGTCTTTCCCCTCCGCTGTGAACCTCCGAAAAGAACTTTCCATCCTTTATGAATAGAATCCGGTCACAGAAGCTGGCGGCAGTCGGGTCATGAGTCACCATGAGGATGGTTGCTCCCTTTTTCTCCTGAAGTGTCGTGAGGGTATCCATTACCTGCTTGGCAGATTTGGAATCCAGATTACCAGTAGGTTCATCCGCTAAAATAATGGAAGGTTCATGAATCATCGCTCTTGCACAAGCCGTTCGTTGCTGCTGACCTCCGGAAATTTCAAAAGTCCGCTTTTCTAAAATCCCTTCTATACCAAGAAGGTTCGCCAACTGCTTTACCCTATTTTCCATTTCCTGCAGTTTATAATGATCTAACGCTAAAGGAAGGAGGATATTTTCGCGAACGGTAAGTGTATCAAGAAGGTTGAAGTCTTGAAAAACAAATCCAATTTCCCTCCTGCGAAACAATGCCAGATCCTGATTGTTTAATTCATTAGGATTTTGATCATTTAGAATGACTTTACCTGTGGTGGGCTTATCAATCGTGGCCATTAAGTTGAGCAGAGTGGTTTTCCCGCTGCCTGATGGACCCATCACTCCGACAAATTCCCCTTTCTGTACATTCATGGTGAAATTATGTAACGCTTTATGAAATAAATTCCCCTGTTTTTGAAAATAAGTTTTGGATAGTTGTTCCGCTTTTAAAATCGACATCCTGAATACCTCCCTTTCTTACCGTAAGTATAATGAATAAAACGGGAGGCTCCCATCGAAGTTTATTACATAATCGATTAACACCCTTACAATTCTGTCACCTTTCATGTAAGGTATTTGTCTTAAAAAGAAATTCCACAGTAGTCCCTTCGGATACAATCGATTGAATCGTTACGCCATGCCCAAGTCTGTTAACGATTTCCTTCACTAGATATAGTCCCATTCCGGTTGACTCTTGTTGGACTCGCCCGTTCTCTCCAGTAAAAAATGGATCAAACACTCTCTTTAGATCATGTGGAACAATTCCAATTCCCTGATCTGTTATCCTAAGGAAAATCTCCGACTCTTTTTTAACAATGTTGAACGTTATGCTGTCATGCTTTTCCTGCCTTGAATACTTCAGTGCATTAAAGACCACCTGACTAATGACGAAGTGGAGCCACTTACGATCCGAATGCACATATACATTCTCAAGCTCCGTTTCAAGCCTGGGATATATGAACCGATTAATGAACTGTTTCTTTTCCTCGTTAATCACTTGCTTGACTAGATTAATTAAGTCAACCCGCTCCGATTTTACATCCTCCGAAAAACGCTGCAGCCTTGCTCCATGTAATATAATTTCCAGCCCTCTGCGAAATCGATCATTTTCTTCTTCTATCTCTTTAAGATAATCCTTCATCGGCTCATTCGAAAATGTCCTTTTGCCTTCTTGGACCAGTAAGGAAATTACTGAAACAGGTGTTTTCATTTGATGAACCCATTGATGAATCAACAGCTCATATTGCTCCTTCTGTTTGATTTGTTCTTGTAATTGTCCAATTGTTACCATGTTCATTTGTTGAAAAAGCTCCATCCACAACTTTTGTTCATTTGACAGGGGGGCCCTAAAAGCTTCGACATATTCAAACGACAAGCTCGGTTCTTGCTTCATCCTTGCTAATTGATTAAGAAAACGGTAGTGCCTTAAATAATCGCCCGCTAAAAATAGAAGCATCATAAACAACGCAAGAATAATTAAATAGATGATATTTGAAGCCGATATATGATTCCCCGCTTCCAGAACAGCTAATGCATAAGCAATAATAAGCAGGCTCACCATTAGAACGGTATAAAATATAAAATAAAGACGGTCTTTTATAAAGGATTTTAGCTTCACTCTTCTTCACCTTGCACTACTTTTAGTCGATATCCTTTTCCCCTGCTGGTTGTTATGGCATGCTTGACGCCAATATCCTCAAGTTTTCTCCGTACCCTTGTGACATTGACGGTCAATGTATTGTCATCAACAAATGAATCATCATTCCATAATGCTTCAAGTAAGTCTTCGCGCGAGACAATGGTGTCATACTGTCGGAGTAAACAACTCAATAATTTCAACTCATTTTGAGTTAACGTTACCTGATTGTCTTGATATTCGATCATCGCTTTTTCCGTATAAAGCGTTAATCCATCTATTTCCTTTATTTGTTGGTGGAATGAATATATTTCAGCATATTCACCATAAACCCTACGTAGGACACTCTTTATTTTCGCTAGTACCACTTCCAAATGAAACGGTTTTGTTAAATAATCATCTCCCCCATATTCAATGGCCATGACTTGGTTCATTTCATCTGTCCTTGCAGAGATGAATATGATGGGAACCTTTGAAACCGTCCTTATTAGCCGGCACCAATGGAAACCATCATAATAGGGCAAATTAATATCCAATAAAACCAAATCTGGCTTTATCTCTTGGAACTCCGCAAAGACTTGGTCCAGTTGTTTCACTTCAAAAACCTCATACCCATACCTTTTTAAATAATTGACCAAGATTCCAGCTATTTTGAAATCGTCTTCAATCAATAATATTTTATACATCTTTTTCTCCTCATTAACATGAAAATCCATTCTGACTTTTGAAATGACAATAAAAAACCTTGAATGGCATGAGCCAATCAAGGGGATTCAAATAAAATTAGATTTCCTCCGGGACTTTCAATCCCTCAATGAAGGATTTAAAGCTCGATGCAACTTTATAAATATTTTCATCCTGACTTGATGGATCCGAATACCAACCCTGATCCCAGAAGAAAACTCCCTTTTCCTCTTCGTTATTTATCAGCAAGATTTTACCTGCACATGTATCATTACCTATTATAATGCAATTCTTATGTAACTCTTTCCTATTTTCTTCATGCCATTTCTGTAAATCCAGTTCTTTATCTTGAAGCTCTAATCCATAAAGTACATTTAAGCAAACGAGTGTGTCTAATCCATCTACATAAAACTTACTGTTTTGAACCGCAGTTGTGCCGCCGTTATGCGTAAGGAGAAATTGTTTATAATCTGCAGGGATTTCAAAACCCACATATTCCTGAAAATTATTCACTGCTTCTTGTGTCGCTTTGCCATATCCTGTAATATTAACCATTCTATCACTCCATTTCAGTTTATTGTAGCAAAATCAATTGATAATCTTATTCTGTAAGCCTGCTAATAAAATGGTCAGGTCCTCCACTCCATTACAACTCTGGTAATCTAAACTTTTCTTTTCTTTTCTTTTCTTTTCTTAATGGAGATCCTTTAAAGATAAATTATTCATTTACTTAGAAAATAATACTTTTTTTAAATATTTTAACATAATTTTACTATTCTTTTCAGTATTTTCTGATATTTTTTTTGACAATTTTGTTGCTTTTCATTAAGAACATAGCTTTTTTAAAAAAAGAGTTTTTGTCGAAAAATCGTATAATTAGTAGATAATTCAGGTGTTTTCGATGATATATCTCCATTTCCGAAGATATTTTCCGATCTCGCAGATAGATGAAGCTTAGCATTATTCATTCTTCCTTATAATATTCAATAAAAAAGGCGCCCAACCATCATCTTCGGTTGTGCGCCATGAATAAATCCCATTACATCTCAGACAATTTTATAGTCATCATAGGTAATTAATAACCTGCTCATAGAAACTGTCTCAGCACGCAGCTTATTCTTATCACGACAATAAGCAATGATGGAACTATTGGGAATTTTAGCTGTACAATTCCATTTACTGAATTTTTCATTATACCTAGAGGATATTTCGATAATCTCACCACGTACCTTTAACATCCTGCGTTCTACCAAGGGCATCATCTCCAATTCCGATAATATTATTTACCCTAAATCAGATAAAATATTCTTGAGTCTCATTCAGGCATGGCATATTCAAAGATTATGGACATTATAGCAAAACAAACATACATGCAAAACAAAAGATGTTTACATATTCACGGATTAATCGCTGCCCGTAGACGGCGTTAATAGTTTGGACAATCTAAAGATCTTATTTAGGAAATGACAAGGTTGTTCCTCTTAAAAATGCGGTGAATCCCAATCGTAATCTTATAGGATGCCTCAAATAACCCTCGTAATTTAAGGTATTATAACCAGAATAATCTTAATATTTTTTTGGAATATTAAGATAAATCATAAAACCCAACTAATAACTCTTAATTATGACGATTAAATTATATTCGTATCACAAAAGAAATATTTGAAATTAAGAGATTAGAGTCGTATGATTAGTAGTATCGGCGGAAAACACATAAATCAAAATAATTAAGTTTAAAGGGGAATTAGATATGGTAGATGTAGTCTCAAAACCTGAACATGAAACACTTAATATTTCTGCAAACCAAGAACAATTGGATATCCTAGATCAGCTTTTAAAGCCTGAGGTTCAGGAATCATTGAACACTTTAGTTGAGCAGTTACCAAAACTGACTGAGTTAGTGAATATTTTAACAAAGTCTTATGATTTCGCTCAATCGGTAGCGACTGATGATGTTTTGAAAAATGATACGGTCAGCGCCATTTCGGAGATCGCGACACCTGTAGTCGATTCAGTGAAAGGGCTTGCGGCTAATGCCATCGAAGCCAAGGATCGTGCTGAAGTGAATAATGATGTGATCGGTCTTTTTGGTCTGTTAAGGATGATGAAAGATCCGCAAGCACAAAAACTTTTCCGTTTCGCCCAAGCTTTTCTTGAAGTCTCTTCAGAACGTAAACACCAAAAATAATTTGATAAACTTTCAATCAGTAAGGACGGGGGATTAACTATGTCAAAACAAATCGTCATCTTAGGTGCAGGTTACGCGGGATTACTATCTGCCTTATCCGTACGTGAATATTACAATAAAGATGAAGTTCAGGTTACAGTGGTGAATCAATTTCCAACGCACCAAATCATCACCGAATTGCACCGTCTTGCAGGCGGATCCATTTCTGAACAAGCCGTTTCCATTCCTTTGGAAAAGCTTTTCAAAGGAAAAGATATCGACCTTATCATTTCCAAAGTGGAGTCTTTCTCAGTCGATAACAAAGAAGTGAAACTTGCCAATGGTTCCACTTTATCTTATGATGCCCTGGTTGTTGCTTTGGGAAGCCAAACAGGATTCTTCGGCATTCCGGGACTTGAGGAAAACAGCATGGTCTTGAAATCCGTAAATGATGCAAACAAGATTTACAAACATATCGAAGATCGCATCCGCGAATATGCACAAACGAATAATGAAGCGGACGCAACCATCGTGATCGGCGGCGGCGGATTGACGGGCGTCGAGTTAATCGGTGAAATCGTGGATCATTTCCCTAAAATCGCCAAAAAGTTCGGAGTGGACTTCAGGGATTTGAAAATCAAGCTTGTAGAAGCTGGTCCAAAAATCCTTCCGGTCCTGCCTGATCACTTAATCGAACGTGCGATGACAAGCTTGGAAGCACGCGGCGTTGAATTCTTGACAGGTCTGCCTGTAACGGGTGTTAAAGGAAATCAAATCGAATTGAAAGATGGACAAACGATAACTGCCAATACGCTGGTTTGGACAGGCGGAGTTGCGGCTCTTCCTATCGTAGGCGAATCAGGCCTTGAAGTGGATCGCGGCAAAGCAACCGTTAATGAGTATTTGCAATCCAAATCGCATAATGACGTTTTCGTTGTCGGGGACAGTGCCGTTGCTTTCCCTCCAGAAGGCGGCCGTCCATACGCTCCTACTGCACAAAATGCTTGGCAAATGGGTGAGCTTGTTGGATACAACCTATATGCAGCCTTTGAAGGCAAGAAACTTGAAGAATTTTCACCTGTAAACTCAGGTACACTTGCGAGCCTTGGCCGTAAGGATGCGGTGGCAACCGTTGGGGCCAATAACACGTCCCTTAAAGGTCTGCCGGCAACATTGATGAAAGAAGCAAGTAATGTTCGCTATCTATCACACATCAAAGCCCTATTCAGCCTGGCTTATTAATTTTAAGATAAAGCACTCATTGAATTTAAAAGGACCATTCATCATTTGATGAATGGTCCTCTTTTGTAATTAAAAGGCTATTTAAAGAAATCAAATCTTAACTTGGTTGATGCTGAATCTAAGGAAAAAACCATCAGGTAATTTTGCATTTGTCAAAATCCGGATTTCTTTTAAGCGTTTATCATTATAAGAGGAGACTTCCATCAATTCTTCATCCATATAAGCAGGATGGGTCATTATCTCCACGCTCGACCCATCCATTACCCTCCCTTTCAAGTTTTGAAAGTAATTTTCAACCACCATTTCTCCATAAAAATCATCCAGGAATACATCTGTTACGGTTTGAATCCCAGCAAGGTGCTTTCCGGCATTACGCACTGGCAATCCATATTTATCAGACAGCTTTTTTATAACAGGCAGAAATGCTGTGATCCCGTGTACATGATGATGGCTGTCGAAATGAGTCGGAAATAGACCAAATTCCAAGAATCTTTCGATTTGTGCTGACCACTCCCTCTCCAATTCGTTCAAGGAAATACCAGCAGGATCCATATACCATCCCTTGCTTCTTAAAGAAACCAGATTCGTCTACTAAACTCGGAACATCACTCAATAAAGGTTTACCCCATGTCAGCACTAAATGTATACCTACCTTCAACGAAGGTGTCTTCTTTGCGATTTCAATCGCATGCTCCGTTGCTATCGCATTCATCATGATCGTTGCCGAATTGACAATTCCATATTTGTGGCTATCCAAAATCCCATAATTCACCGCTTTAGTTAACCCGAAGTCATCTGCATTTACAAGGACTTCAATCATGATAAATTATCCTGCAACTCCTTTTTTTCAAAAAACTGCGGCAGATAATCTTTATGTGCCTCCAGCATTTCGTCTAAGATAAGTTTTGCAACCCGGTCACTTGGAACGAGTGGATTGATCGTCATGGCAAGCAACGCAGTATCATAGTCCCCTGTAATTGCAGCTTCGATGGCTACCCTTTCAAAGGATTTGATTTGCTGAATTAATCCGCGGACAGCGACAGGAAGCTCTCCTACATTGATTGGTTTAGGACCATCCTTAGTTATCACGCAACTGGTTTCAATCGCCGAGCCGTAAGGGATGCCTTCAATCGCACCATGGTTTACGGTATTTACCGCTTGAATATCTCGCTTATCCGTATGCATCGAGCAAATCAACCGCACAGCCGCATCACTGTAGTACGCACCTCCGCGCTCTTCAAGCTGTGGCGGCTTGATAGCCAGATCCTGGTCTTTGTATAGCTCGAATAAACCAGCTTCAAGTCTTTGAACGACCTCTGCACGTGTTTCCCCTTTTTCTGCATCCTTCAATTCTTGGGCCAGCACATCTCCCGTTTTATAATAGTAGTTGTGGTATGGACACGGAAACAGGTTTAACGCTCTAAGGAATTCCGGTTCCCAGCCCATTGCATGGATATTCTTCATCGTGACGGCTTTAGCTGGATCTGTTATCAAATGGATGATTTGATCTTTGACACTCTCGCCATCAACGAATACATCCAAGCCGTAAACCATATGGTTCAAGCCAGCAAAGTCGATCCGGACTCTTGATGGCTCTACATCCATCAAATCCGCAACACCCCGTTCCATACCAATCGGTACATTGCAAAGGCCAATGATTTTGGAAATATTACTGTGACGCAGAACGGCTTCCGTTACCATGCCTGCAGGATTCGTGAAGTTAATCAGCCATGCTTCCGGACATAATTCCTCCATTTCATGAGCAATATCCAGAATGACGGGAATCGTTCTAAAAGCCTTGAAAAGCCCGCCTGGTCCATTCGTCTCTTGTCCGATCACTCCGTGTTTCAATGGAATCTTTTCATCAAGCGCCCTTGCTGCGAGCTGGCCAACCCGCAACTGGGTTGTTACATAATCAGCGCCTTTAAGCGCTTTCTTTCTGTCTAGCGTGAGATGGACTTCAATATTCACACCAGCCTTTTCAATCATCCTCCTTGCCAAATTCCCGACAATTTCAAGCTTTTCCTTTCCCGCTTCGATGTCCACGAGCCAAATTTCACTCACAGGAAGTTCTTCATGATATTTGATGAAACCTTCGATCAGTTCAGGCGTATAGCTCGAACCTCCGCCAATCGTGACAATCTTCAGCCCCTTGCTCATTCAGCAGTCCTCTCCTTCACAGCATCTGCATGTAAGAATTCTTCGCGTAGATCAATCATTTCAATTGCAAGATCCTTTATAGTCATCGCTGTCATTAAATGATCTTGTGCATGCACGAGGATAATGGGAAGATCAAAATGGTCCCCGCCCGCCTCAGCATGGATTAATTGGGTTTGGTATTTATGGGCTTGCAGTAATTCCGTTTCGGCCTCGGCTATTTTCACGCGAGCAGAATCAAAATTCCTTTTCTTTGCTTCCTGCATCGCTTCCATTGCAAAGCTTCTGGCATTCCCGCTATATAAAATCAATTGAAAGGATAGTTGGTATAATTCTTCTTTTTCCATTTTCATCACTACTTTCTTAAACGCTTAGCGTGTCTGAATCTTTTGTAAGCTCTGTTTTATTTTTGGTATCTATCTTCACTTGAGCATAAACGAATGGTAAATAAATCGCGGTTGAAATGACTAAGTTGATTGCAGCCAAGACCGCTCCAGACACATGCCCGCCTGTGGCCAGGAATCCACCCACAATCGGAGGGGTAACCCATGGAATCTTAGCAACGATCGGGAAAACCATTCCGCTGCTTACCGCGATATAAGAGATGACCGTTGTAATTACCGGGCCGAGAACAAATGGGATGAACCACATTGGATTCAGAACGATAGGCAATCCGAAAAGAATGGGTTCGTTAATCTGGAACACTCCCGGTGCCCCTCCGAGTGCAATCATCTGTTTATACCGTTTTCCGCCCAATGATAAGGCCCAATGTTGCACCAGATCCTCCTAAATAAACAAATGCATCCAGGAAAGAACCCGCCAATACCCCGTATTGGTCTATGTCTTTGACTCCTTTTGCATATAAATCGATATTTTTCACTCCCGAACTTTCAAAAAGCGGTGTCGTTATCCCGCCAAGGATATTGGGTCAATGCAAACCGATCATCCATAATAAATGAACAAGAAATACTAGTAAAATAGCGAATGGCAATGAATCTACTGCACTTTGTAATGGAGATACAATCACTTTACTCAGCCAGTCATTCAGTACCTGCCCATCCGTAACTTTACGGAATAGCAGTCCAAATACACCAGCGATAAAGATCGTTGCCATACCCGGCACTAACTTTGCAAATGAACGGGCTACCGCTGGGGGTACTCCATCAGGAAGCTTGATGACTAAATATTTCACTCGGGAAAGTCTCACAAAGATTTCAGTGGCTATTAAGGCAACGACAATTCCTGTAAATAGGGCTGTAGCATTAAAATAGTTCACACTTACAAAACCCCATGCCCCGCCTGTAACATCCTTATCAACAATAGTTAAAGTGACATTTCCGATTTGAGGTAATAATAAAAAGAAACAGGCTGCGGAAACCAGCATCGCTTCAAAACCATCGTCACCGTATGATCGTGCCAATTTATAAGAGATGCCGAATACAGCGAATACCGTCATGAATGCAAAGGTTCCAAACCAAATATCACCGCCCAGCGTATTCCATGCAGGACCGAAGATAGCCTCCATCATTCTTCCATAAGGCTTGATGACTTGCCCGAGATTATTAAACAGGACGGCGAATGACCCGATCATTGTAATCGCTATCATTCCAATCAATGCGTCACGAATCGCAAGCAAATGCCGGTTATTTCCTACCTTTACCGCCCCAGGCATAATATACTTATCAATAAAAGTCATCATATCCTTATTCTCCTTTTATTAAAGTAGTGGCTTGTTTTAGTACTTCTTCACCATTACATAGTCCATAGAACATTGGATTGATGGTTGCGACTGGAATTCCCTTTTCTTTCCCCGCTTCCTGTAACTTGGAAAGAAGATATCTAACCTGCGGACCTAATAAAATCACATCAGCCTTTTCTATTTCATTGTTCACTTCTGTAGAACCCACAGCCCATATATGGCATTCTATCCCTTGTTGTTTAGCGCTTTCCTCCATCTTGGTAACTAATAAACTAGTAGACATCCCTGCAGAACAACATAATAAGATATTCATTGAAATTACCCCCCTTTTTAATGATTGATTATTCAGTATTTTCGATAAGCTAAACAGCATTTATATAATAATGGATGTTACTTTGTTTTATCACTTCCCTTGAAAGGATATATGAAATGGGTATTATTACCTCCATACATACATTGTAGTTACAAATCGAAAAAATATCAACACAATTTTTAATTTGTTATTACAAATTTGTGAATTAAAGTTGATTATTGAACTTATCCGAGATAATCTATATGTATATAATGGGAATGAACTTAGGAGGAATCACTGTGGAGACCATGAATAAAGAAGCGGCATTGCATTCCATAGTTAAGGAATCGATTATCGATCTCATAAAAAATGGAGAATATCAAACAAATACAAAATTACCGACTGAGGCCGAATTTTGTAAAATATACGGAGTAAGCAGGACAACAATTCGCACGGCCTTACAGCAATTGAACGTCGAAGGCTATATCTATCGTGTTCAAGGCAAAGGTACTTTCGTTTCGGAGAATAAAGTGAAGCAATTTCTTACAAGCACGGTTGAAAAGTTCTCTGAGCAAGTCACGATGCAAGGAAAAAACCCTTCTACAAAGGTCATTAGCTTAAAGGTGATTGAAGCAAATGCTACCCTTGCCAAGCTTTTCAAACAAAATATTGGAGACCCCGTAAACAAACTGGAACGGATACGTTACGTAAACGACATCCCCCTTCAATATGAAATTGCCTATCTCCCTTGGTATAAAACACCCGGGCTTAATATCGAAGCCTGTGAAAAATCACTCTTTAATGTACTTGAAACACAATTCAATTTAAAAGTAAAAAAAACGGTTGAACACTTGGAGTTTTCACTTGCCGACGATTCCATTTCTGATAAATTGGATGTACCAAACGGTTCACCTTGTTTTTCCTTAGAAACTTACACATATGAGAATGATGGATCGGTCATTGAATTCTCTAAAACTCTCTTTAGAGGCGATCGTGCACACTTTGTCATCGAGCGGAACTATTGATTATTAATAGATAAAATAAGACGGATGCCTTATTAATAAGGCATCCCATTTTTTTGTGCACTTTTTATACGGTATATTGATTCTAATTCGGAATGCTCTCACACCGAACCATGATTTTAAATGAAGACTTGTTTATCATTCATGTTTTTTACTTTTTTTATGGATAAAACTCTTATTAAATTGTAGGAATTTGCGACACTCCTGCCGAATAGCTGGCTAGCCAAGACCCCACTAGATGCTTGCTTTGATGAGGCTTGGCAGACAGTCGGCGGAAAGGGAGCGGATTTCTGAAATCAACTGCATCTTTTTTATATAAAAAAACTCTGTAGGCAAACGACTTTTCATCGAATTCGACTACACTTTGAGAGGAAATAATAACGATTGCGTCTTTTCGTTACGTGTCTGGATACATATTGACATAGTTACAAATATATTCATTAAATGAGTAAAATTGACAAATATAGCATAATAACCTAACCTAGTAGACTAGGGATATACTATTACTCAGTTCGATATTCAACTTTATACCTATTTTATTGTAATCTTGATAAATGTTATTAGGAAATCTCTTACTATTAAATAATTAGGCAGGTGGATTTTATGTGCGGTTTTGTTGGATGTATTCAAGAATATCCGAAAGCCATAAATTCAAATATGAAAGAAACGATCAAGAAGATGAACACGATCATTACCCATAGGGGTCCGGATGATGAAGGATATTTTTTTGATGATTTTGTGAATTTTGGATTTAGGAGATTAAGCATAATCGATATAGATAATGGTAACCAACCGCTTTCATATGAAAATGAAAGATATTGGATCATTTTTAATGGCGAAATCTATAATTATATTGAACTAAGGAAAGAACTCATTGATGAAGGATATGAGTTTACGACAGATTCTGATACGGAAGTCATATTGGCTCTCTATAGTAGCCAAAAAGAGCAAACCGTCCAAAAATTGCGCGGCATGTTCGCTTCTGTCATTTGGGATAAAATCGAGCTAAAGCTTTTTGGTGCAAGGGAACACTTTGGAATCAAGCCTTTTTTCTATTGTGAACAAGATGAGATTACTTATTTTGGATCAGAAAAAAAGAGTATTTTGACAGCAATGAATGAAGAGCTTGATGTGAATTCCTTACAGCATTTTCTCAGTTTTCAATATGTTCCCGAACCATCCACCCTATCCAAAAACATTGAAAAGTTATTCCCTGGGCATTACTTCACTAAAGTGCCCGGAAATAAAATGGATATAAAAAGGTTCTGGAAACCTATTTTTCACCCTTCCAATATAGAAGATTCACAGGTCATAAAAGAAATACAAGAAACTCTGATGGATTCCGTAAACGTCCATATGAGAAGTGATATTCCGGTTGGATCTTTTCTATCAGGCGGGATTGATTCATCATTTATCTGCTCCATCGCAAAAGAGATTAACCCTAATATCAAAACTTTTTCTGTTGGGTTCGAAAGAGATGGATATAGTGAAATAAACGTTTCACAGGAAACAGCAGCCGCTCTACATGTAGAAAATATAAGTTATATCATAAGTCCTGAAGAATTTTTGGCAGAACTTCCGAAGATCATCTGGCATATGGATGACCCTTTAGCAGACCCCGCTGCCGTTCCACTATATTTTGTCGCACGGGAAGCTAAAAAGCACGTCAAGGTCGCCTTGTCCGGTGAGGGGGCAGATGAGTTATTCGGCGGATATAATATATACCGGGAGCCCCATTCCCTGCGCATGTTTTCCTATTTACCAGCACCGTTGAACAAAGTGTTGAAGGCGCTTTCCTCTGTTTTGCCAGAAGGTGTTAGAGGAAAGAGTTTTATAGAGCGCGGAGTGACACCTTTAGAAAACCGATATATCGGAAACGAAACATATTCGACGAGAAAGAGAAAAAACTTTTACTAGTGAATTATCTCAACGGTTTAGAAAATGGGAAAGTGACAAATCCCATCTATTCAAGTTCTTTGGGGTATGATCCTATTACCCAAATGCAAAACATTGATATTCAAACTTGGCTAAAAGGTGATATTTTATTGAAGGCAGATAAAATGTCCATGGCGAATTCTTTAGAGGTGAGAGTTCCCTTTTTGGATAAATGCGTTTTCAATACAGCTTCAAAACTTAGTATGGATCAAAAGGTAAGAAATGGAACGACCAAATACATGCTCCGAAAAGCTGTCCGTGGGATAGTGCCGGAACATGTATGGAGCAGAAAGAAGTAGGCTTTCCTGTTCCGATACGCCATTGGTTAAAGGATGAATTATACGATTGGGCAGTAAGGTTAATCCAGGAAAGCCCGACTGACTATCTATTTAACAAAGCGCAAATTATGAAATTACTTGAAAACCATGTAAATAATAAAGCGGACAATAGCCGGAAGCTCTGGACCATTTTAACTTTTATGATTTGGCATCAAATTTATATAGAAAAACAATATGAGCCCCAAAAGCTTTTACAATATGCTGTAAATTAAGTACCTTTATTGGCTTGTTTACTCATTGCACCCAAGCATCAATGAATGATTGCTTGGGTGCCTTTTATATTTGATTATCACCCAAAAACGAGTATCCATTCAATTTAACAATTGGTATATGACGAATTTCTCAAAAGGATTAGATTCAGTCAAGCCAGGTAACATGACTTCGTTTTTCAGCTCGAAGGCGGTTTGATTTTCGAGGAAAAAAATATAATCCTGTGAAGCATAAAATAATATAAGTTCGATTTGGCGCGTTTCTTTTTCAAAGGAAAGCAATATGGTATTGATGATTTTCATGAAAATCTGTACCGAGAACGGATTAAAGAAATAAAAACGATTGTCTTTCGTATCAATATCATATTCTTCTGCCAAACAACAGTGGAATTCTATATTGCCATTGTTGTTTTTCCTTTTCTTCATGTATCCATTCAGATTCTCGATCGCTTCTTTATAGAAATTATCATTCATCTCCACGCCAACCACAGATGATTGATATAAGTGATGGATAAAAAAATTCAAGCGTCCTTTACCGCATCCAAAATCCACAATGCGATCAGTTCTTTTCAGTGCATATTTTTTGAATAAATGTTCTAATGCACTGTATGGCGTAGGCTCGTATCGGTGATAATGCAAAGAATCATTGAAATTTTTTTGTTCACCTTCCGTCTTGATGTTCAGCATTTCATCATAATTCGTTTCTTCCATAGTTATCTGCACCTGCTTCATGGTTTTTTCGATAAAGGGATTCCTAACTAAAAACCCCGAATAAGGTTGATCTTATCCAGGGTAAAGTCTTTTTATATGAATGTCCAGTCAATTAATTGGATTTTGCTTTAGTTACATAATCATTAAAATAAGCTGAAGCATCAAAAAGAGCTTCAGCTTTTTATCATTTTTCTTCTTCATCCCAAATGATCCAGTCATGAACCTCAAGGATTTCCAGAAATTTCATCAATCGCGGTAAGGCTGGTTCTGCTTCCTCACCAAAATGTTCACTCATCGCTTCTGAAATCTGATTTACATTGCTTTGGAACTCCATCTGTTTAATGGCATATGCCCCAAACTTATCAAGCTTGATTTTACGGACTGAAGGTTGTTTAAAGAAACGAATTGTGATTCGTTCCACAAAATTGGTCCTTTGAATGACTAAAAAAGTTGCTTCCGGAGATTCTTGCACCATAGTGACGCGTCTTTCCAAAAGGGGAACCATGGTTAACAGGTTCCTCTTTTTTGATTGGCGTTTACGAAGCATCTTCTTTTTTCCCTTTGCTGGATACGAACCAAAGCAATCCAGCTAGAGCAAGGAATAGTAGGAAAGGTAGCAAATTGCTGGCTAATTTAGCCGCAGCCGGAACTTGGACACCTGCTGCGATCAATATTGCAATAAGTACACCAATCAATGATTCACCCGCTATTAAACCAGAGGCAAATAATACACCTCTATCAACCCGTGCTTTAAGCGCTTCTTTTGTTTTCGAGAAGAACTCAACGAAGAATCGAATAAATCCACCGATCATGATTGGGGCACTAGTATGAACCGGCAAGTAAATGCCGACTGCAACAACAAGTGAATTCAGGCCGAAAAACTCTAATGTGATGGAAATAGCCGCACCGATAAAGATGAGAGTCCAAGGTAAATCTCCCCCAAGAACACCTTCAGCAAGTATTTTCATTAGTGCAGCTTTAGGTGCAGGTAGTTCTGCAGATCCCATCGTATATGCGTTATCCATTAGAACCAGGATAAAACCAATGACAGAAGCGGACGCAACAACACCGATCATCATGGCAACTTGTTGTTTCCATGGTGTTCCGCCGACGATATATCCTGTTTTTAGATCTTGTGAAACATCACCTGAAACCGCAAGTGCTGTACAAATGATCGCAGCGACGGTTAATGCGGCTACCATTCCAGTCGTACCAGTAAAACCAGTAGCTTTATAGACAATCGCTACAATCAATAGAGTAGCTATCGTCATTCCAGAAACAGGGGAAGAAGAACTTCCGACGATCCCAACAACCCTTGAAGCCACTGTCACGAATAAAAATCCAAAAATCGCAATTGCAATCGCACCGATGATTCCCACATCTGTTATAGGTGTGAAAGCAATGATTAAAATGACGATGATCGTTCCCAACCAAACGTATTTAGCCGGTATGTCTTGTTCTGTACGGATCGAACCTGATTTTAGTTGTCCTTTATTGGCTTTTACGCCTTTAAGAGTATCAAAAACTGAACTGAAAAGTATTGGTAAGGTTTTGATCAATGTGATCAATCCGCCAGTTGCAACGGCACCAGCACCAATATAGCGTATATAATTATCCCAAATTCCCCATGCATCCAATTCACCGATCGGTACCTCAGAAGGGAAAATGGCTGTTCCATTACTTCCGCCAAAAAAGCTGATGGCCGGTATTAGAACGACCCAGGCTAATAAACCCCCACCTAGCATTTGTCCTGCAACCCGCGGTCCAATAATATAACCTACACCCAAAAGGGAAGGAAATGCATCAAGACCAACCACTGCATTTTTAAAATTCGTGATTCCTGTTTCAACCTCTGTCTTGAAAAGCTTAAACCCATCACCAAGCCCTTTAACGACACCTCCGATAACCAAACCGGCTCCGATTAGTTTCGCGCTTGTACCACCCTTTTCTCCTGATTTCAGGACCTCGGCACATGCCGTACCTTCAGGATATGGTAATGTTTCATGTTCCCTTACAATCAAAAGCTGGCGAAGGGGAACCATCATGAATACCCCTAAAAATCCCCCAGTTAAAACAACGAAAATGATGAATGCTTGACTCACGTCCATGTCCCACATGAATAATGCTGGAATGGTAAATACAGCACCGGCACCAATAGCCTCACCTGCCGTGGTCATCGTTTGCACAATATTGTTTTCTAATATTGAATCCCTGCGAAAAACCCCTCTTAAGATAGCCATTGAAATTACCGCTGCGGGTATTGAAGCAGAGACAGTTAAACCAATAAGTAGGCCTAAGTATGCATTTGCCGCCCCGAATACGATTGCAAGAATGATCCCTAGAATGATTGCAGTTGCAGTTAATTCCGGTAGAGATTTAGAAGCAGAGACGTACGGGACGAATTTACTCTCTTTTGAATTGTTCGACAATTTAGCCACTTCCTATGTTAAACTTTAAAATCACAGAGAACATTATATCACTGTAATTTAAAGTCACGCAATGGGAAAATTCTGCTTATCAAATCTCTGATTATATCTAATAATCAGATTAGTAATTACGATTTAAAAATATTTAAGAATAATATTCATCTCATAACCATCTGTTTTGGGCTTATTCGTTATACGATATCATTGCATTTCATTCATTCAATGATGTGTACCATTAGCACTCCTTATTAGCTCCAGAAGCAAATAACCCAGTGGGTTATTGCACATTAAAAAGAGATTTAACATATCCTGAAAAATCAAGTCTAAAAAAAGGAATGATAAATTCATGGTCTCCTATATGGACTATACTTCACCATCCACACAATACTTTTTCGATGTTAATAAAAGCAATTTAATGAAAAAAGACAATCAAAACTATATAAATGTATTAGGTATCAAACAATTGAACACACTCGAAAATGTTTCTTTATTAGATATTTACCTTAGTGCAAACAATGTCGTAGAACCGCATTATCACCAAAATGCTGCAGAGCTAGTGTATTGCATTTCTGGTGCGGCAACCGTTTCATTACTGAATCCTTTTACTAAGCAAATACAAAATTATCCCATTAAACCTGGCCAAGTAGCCAACGTTCCACAAGGTTGGTGGCATTATGAAGTGGCTAATACGGATAATACTCATCTGCTGGCCATTTTTAATGCACCAACACCTGAGGTGATCCTGGGTTCGGATATCTTGAAATTGACACCTGCAAATATTATGGCACATACGTATTGCATGGATGAAAACCAATGGAAAAAAGCAATTACACCGATTCACCCCTCAACATTCATCGGTCCGCCAGCCAACTGCCATCGAGCGGCCGAAGAAGACATGCAGCAATATCCTCAATATCATAATCACTATGATAACCAAATGTGTACTGCCCCGGCTTACAACTATCAATACCAGCCTAGTCCCCCATATTATAATTATAATTATTATTATTATTGAAGATGAGTGTTGGGAACTTGATTAACCGAGTTCAAGTCCTATACCCCCTTCATGGATGGCGTCTAGTAAATCGGAATCGAAAAAAGCAAGGGAGAACCCCATTACATAAGAGTTCTCCCTTGCTTTTAATTACATGACCCGTTAAAAGTCGAATTCATTTACTTCGCCACATCTTACATTAGTTACGTTTACTTATTTACTTGAATTTATCCATCTTATGAATTCATGACATTTCATTTACGAATAGAAAATTTGTGGTCATTTTGGTGGTCATTCATATTATGGTGTCACCCAACGTGGTTTATGGGTATTATAAAATCCATAACACGCTTGGATACAATCATCCGTTATACAATCTCAATCTATATATATTCTACCGAGTTTCTTCTTATAATATATATAAGAGATCTCAAATTGATCCCCCTCTATTACAACAGATCATTCACCTCAATTTTGCGGTTGGCTCAGAACTTTTCTTATCTTTAAAGGAATCTACCCATATCAAAGTATTCAATCCTGATTCTTTGTATCTTTCTGGTATTCTGTTTTTCCATATTATCATAAGTTTTTTAATTTTCATCAGCTGACCGATCTATTCATTGGTATTAACTATATAGTTTTTTTGAAGTGGAGTGACTAAAACTAATACTTGATTCGGTCCGGTAAACTTTAATACAAAATATCCTTACTTCGCTTTAGTTGCGATACCCTTATCATTCGGCCAAAGAACGGGTTGCTTTACTTTTCTTTCTGGAATAATTTCATTCCCTTTTTTGTCTTTTTGAGCTGCAAGAGTGACATCATGATATTTTTTTCTTCCCCATTCATCGGTTGTGATATAGTACAAGCATGATTTACGACATACAAATGCAACTAAAATGTTTGAGATCGAAGAAATTGTAAAGTGGTTCCAGAAAGATTAGGACATTCAAAAGTTTCTATAACCATAGACAAAATATAATCATGTTACTCAGAATATACAGGATTCTTCAGCAGAAAACTTTTCAAAAGCACCAGGTAAAAAGAGCCTTGAGCAATAAATGTGGTCATTTTGTGGTCATTTAACAAAAAAAAAATGGAGAACCCTATTACATAAGAGTTCTCCGTTGCTTTTAATTACATGATCCGCTTGAACATTTTCTCCATTTCATAAATGGAATAAGAGATGATGATAGGTCTTCCATGAGGGCATGTGAAGGGATCTGTTGTCCGCCTCAGTTCATCTAATAGTGCTTGGATTTCATCATTGCGCAAATGACGGTTTGCCTTTATGGAGGCTTTACAGCTCATCATGATGGCTGCTTCTTCGCGCAATTTTTTGATGTCGACCTTTTTCATCATTAGCAATTGTTCTATCATTTCTTCAAGGATTTCCTGTTCAATTCCTTTTGGGAACCATTGCGGATGCGATCGGACAATATAAGCGTTATAGCCAAACTCCTCTAAATAGACGCCGACTTTTTCCAACTCATGACGATATTCATTTATCCGGATACATTGGTCTGTTGAAAATTCAAGGGTGATGGGAACCAGCATATCCTGTAGCTCGTTTTCAACACGTCCGACCTTTTCTTTAAAATATTCGTATTTGATCCGTTCCTGGGCAGCATGCTGGTCTATGATATATAAACCTTTTTCGTTTTGGGCGAAAATATATGTTCCATGCATTTGCCCAATCGGGTACATGGGAGGGATGCGGCTGTCCGGTTCATTCGCCTCGATTTCTTCATCTTTTTCGACAGCGTAGGTTGTATACTTTTCAGCCGACTCGAAATATGGTTTGCTTTCATCATCTTGTAAGACCGGTATACAGGCATCTTCCATTTGCTGCTGTTCATTGCTATAGATTATTTCCTTTATTGGTTCAAGATTGAAATCTTCATTATGATCCACGTAACTCTTTTGTTCCTGCTTTTCCCGAATCAAGGTGTCCTTCAAGAGTGAAGCTTCTTTCTTGGCTTCTTCAAGGACCCGCTTGCCGCTTTCCACAACATGGTCCAATTCCAGCGTAGTTTGCTCACTTTTCACCTGTTCCGGCTTTGCTGTTGGTGTATATCCACTTGGTATTAGAGACATCTTTTTAAACGAAGACTTGATAGTTTCCGATACAAGACTGTACAATTCCTGTTCCTTGCTGAGCCTTACCTCCATTTTGGATGGATGTACATTGACATCGACAAGAATCGGATCCATTTCAATATTCAACAAAGCAATTGGAAAACGTCCAATTGGAAGAAGGGTATGATACCCATCCAGGATTGCTTTCACGAGTGCATAGTTTTTTATGAAGCGTCCGTTTATCATGGTTGAAATATAATTCCTTGAAGCCCGGGTGACCTCAGGCATAACGATATATCCGGATAATTTGAAGTCCAGGGAGCTTGCCTGAACCGGAATCATCTTTTTGGCAATATTCGTACCATAGATTGCGGCTAGCACCTGCCTGACATCACCGTTACCATTCGTATGCAGGATTCGCTTCTCGTTGTGAGATAACCGTATAGAAACATCCGGGTGTGAAAGTGCGAGCCTGTTAGCGACATCCGTTATATTTCCTAGCTCGGTATGAATGGTTTTCATATATTTCAACCTTGCAGGAGTATTGTAAAACAAGTCGGAAACCAGGATATCCGTTCCTTTACGGCTGGATGAAGCCTCGAGTTCCTTAACCATGCCGCCTTCAAGAAGTATTCGCGTTCCTACACCTTCACCAGTGCTGCTTTTCATTTCAAAACGGGAAACTGAAGCAATACTGGGCATTGCTTCACCGCGGAAGCCAAGTGTTCGAATTCGGAAAAGATCATTTTCATCTTTTATTTTACTTGTGGCGTGGCGTTTAAATGCCGCTTCTATGTCATCAGCCAAAATCCCATCGCCATTATCCACGATTCGAATGGAACCAAGTCCAGCCTCCACCAATTCAATCTCTATAATGGTACTGTTTGCATCTATTGCGTTTTCCACAAGTTCCTTAACGACTGAGGCTGGGCGTTCAACAACTTCGCCAGCTGCGATTTTATTGGATAAAGCCTCATCAAGCTGTATGATTTTTCCCATTTTTATCGCCTCGCTTTAATTCTCATTTAAGTTTCTTTTGTAATTTATAAAGGGTATTCATTGCCTCAAGCGGCGTCATTTCAAGGATATCCAGTGATTTTATGTCATCCAGCACCTTTTTTTCCTTAGGTGAAGAATTCACTCTTCCTTTAGGAGCATCTTCCCCAAAGAAGGAAAGCTGTGCCTCATTGACGGATGTAACCGGTGCGGCTTCGGCAATAGGTGCTTTTACAGCAGCAGCCTCCTGTTCAGACATCGCCTTTGCCTGTCCATTTTCATTCTCTAGCTGCGCTAAAATATCGGCTGCCCGATCTATTAACTGCTCCGGTAAATCAGCTAGCTTAGCCACATGAATTCCATAGCTTTTATCTGCTGGCCCTTCTTTAATTTTATGAAGGAAAACGACATTTCCATTTTGCTCAATGGCACTGACATGGATATTTTTCAATTTTGGCAGTTCCGCTGCCAATACAGTCAATTCGTGATAATGAGTCGAAAAAAGAGTCTTTGCCCCAATTTCCTCATGAATATATTCAATGATGGCCTGAGCAAGCGCCATCCCATCATAAGTTGATGTTCCCCGCCCTATTTCATCAAATAATATCAAACTGTTTTCTGTCGCATTCATGATGGCATTTCTGGCTTCAAGCATCTCGACCATGAATGTACTTTGACCGGAAATCAAATCATCTGCCGCGCCAATCCTAGTAAATACCTTATCAAAAATAGGCAATTCAGCTATACTTGCAGATACGAAGCATCCAATTTGCGCTAGAATCGATGTTAGCGCAATTTGACGCATATACGTACTTTTACCCGACATATTTGGCCCGGTGATCAAGAGTAACTCCCGGTCTCCATCCATAAAGCAGTCATTGGGGACATACTCCTGTGATTGAAGGACTTTCTCGACAACTGGATGCCGGCCTTCCTTCAGGACGATTCTTCGATCATCGGAAAAGACTGGCTTCACATAATGGCGTTCTTCGCTAATCGTGGCAAAGCACTGCAGGACATCCAGTTCACTGACGCCTTTCGCTAAATCCTGTAAGCGCGGGATATAGCTTTTGACCTCTTCACGAAGATTGAGGAATAGGTCATACTCCAAACTGATGCTTTTTTCTTCTGCTTGTAAAATCAAAGCTTCCTTTTCTTTCAATTCAGGTGTGATATAACGTTCGGCATTCGTTAAAGTTTGCTTCCGTTCATAACGGCCTTCTTCAAGCAGATGCAAATTGGCTCGTGTGACTTCAATGTAATAGCCAAATACACGATTATATCCGATTTTCAATGATTTGATCCCGGTGCGTTCCCGCTCTTCGCGTTCAAGTTGTGCAATCCAAGTTTTCCCGTTTCTGCTGGCATCCCTGTATGTATCCAGCTCCTTATGGAAACCGTCCTGAATGATATTCCCTTCCTTCACGGACAATGGCGGGTTTTCTACAAGCGCCGTTTCAAGCAAATCCGTCACTTCTTCGCAAGGATCCAATTTATCGGCCAGAATTGAAATATCCTGATTGGAAGCCATTGACTTCACGATTTCACGAATGATCGGCACCTGTTGCAATGAACGTTTCAGTTGAATCAAGTCCCGAGCGTTTACATTCCCGAAGGCCACCCTTCCGGCAAGCCGCTCCAAGTCGTACACTTCCTTCAGGCGTTCACGCAAGTCCTGCCGTTCGAAGTATTGATTTTTCAGGGTTTCAACAAGGCTTTGTCTCCGCTCGATCTGTTTTTTATTAATGAGCGGTCTATCAATCCATTGTTTCAACATCCTTCCGCCCATGGCTGTTTTTGTTTCATCAAGCAGCCATAATAATGATCCTTTTTTACCTTTGGAACGAATGGTTTCAGTTAATTCCAAATTGCGTTTGCTATAATAATCAATTTTCATATATTGTGATGTTTCATATGCAAGCACTGGCTGTAAATGATCCAGGCTTCGTTTTTGGGTACGGTATAGATAATTCAATAAACGTGAGGTCGTTGTCGCCAGTTTCTGGTCTTTTAACGGATGTAGCAATGCAACGAATGATTCGCTTTGAACCAAATTACTCTCTAGGGATAGAGCGGCAGCGCCCCGTTCTTGCAGCTTTTTTTTCCATTCTTCATTGAAATCCTCGGCAATGACCACTTCACTAGCACCAAGGATGGCAAATTCATTCAGGACTTCTTCGAAACTCTCAATCAAAGTGACCTTATTTTCCCCTGTCGATAAATCATTGTATCCAAAGCCAAACTGACCATCCGTGAAATCAGTGATGGTGGCAATATAATTATTTTCCTTTTCCCGAAGACCCTTACTATCCATTTTCGTTCCTGGAGTAATCAGCTGGACAACTTCCCTGCGTACCACACCTTTGGCTTGCTTCGGATCTTCGGTCTGTTCACAAATAGCTACTTTAAAACCTTTTTCTATCAATATATCAATATAATTAGCAGCCGAGTGATACGGAATGCCGCACATCGGAATTCGCTCTTCACTACCGCCTTCTCGGCTCGTTAATGTGATTTCGAGCTCTTGCGATGCATTCAGTGCATCGTCAAAAAACATTTCATAAAAATCGCCTAAACGAAAAAATAAAAAGGCATCCTGATACTCTGCCTTAATTTTTAAATATTGCTGTATCATCGGAGTATATCCTGCCATTCCTTCAAAACCTTTCCAAACTAAAATCTATTACACATTTATGTCCTTCATTATAACATACGGGAAAGCAACATTGCCTGTATTCGAAATTGCATGGTAAATCAATTATCCTTTAAATTGTGAGCTAGCTGTATCTGCAAAGCCATACACACGGATATAGTAACATTACATTGCTTTTTTTCTCATCGCCAGTTCAGCAAGGAACTTGTCCCGCTTCAAATTAAATAAAACCGGATGAAGGGAATGTCATCCGGTATTAATTTCTATATTCTATTCGTCTTCGAATTCATCAAGGAAATCCGGATCTAAATCTTCGAAATCCTCATCATCGAAATCAGAGCCCCAGTCATCCTCACAGCGGCCATCTGGACTTACAGCGACACAAATTTTCGTTTCGCCGACGACTTCCACAAAGAATTCCCTTTCCACATGGACAATGATTTTTTGTCCACATGGGGAGATGCAAGCTTCTAAACAATTCGGCTGTTGGACAGCTTTTGCAACGATTTCATGGTCATCAAGACAATCGGGATCACGGTATTTCAGCGAAATAACGTCGGTATATTGCACCTTTTCAGTTACAACTTCCGTCTTCGAATTTTGGTTATAAGAATACCAGACGTTGATTTCGTAGCTGCCGTGAATTTCTACCTTTTTGCCGACTTTCTTTGCATCGTATTTATGATTGATGATCCAACAACCTAGAATGCTAGAAGGATGATGAGCCGGGCAAATGGTGTGAGAGGACTTTGTGAATTTACGTCCTTTTGCCACCACCGCTTTAGTAATTATCTCTCTATATTGTGACATGCTAGCGAACCCTCCTCATACAGTTTCCATTCATCCTATGCGTGGTAAAAGTCTAGTGTGCGTAGAATTTTAATTGTTTGAAAACTGCTGTAATGTTTTAAACCTAGATTATTTTATGCGCGTGTTTTGGGATATGTGTCACGAATGGGCACTGTATAAGGATTTCCGCATATAAAAAGCCCTTCTGAAATCAGAAGGGCTTTTTTAATATTCATGAACAGCTTCCGCCGCCTGCTTGTACCTGTGAACCTGTCTCACCGCGAAGGACGTCACCTTCGGTCGATTCAATAATCAGGTCCGTCACCTTATTTGATACCTGTGATGAGACCATTTGTAAAAGATCATTTACATCCACTTGGGATTGTTTGAATTCTTGCACGATCGGAAGTTCATCCAATTGTTTTTCCAGTGCATCAATTTTGGCCTGAACTTGACTGTATGCTTTCTCTTTGCCGTAATGCTGGAAGTTTACAGCCTGTTTTTGCAAACTCTTGATGCTGGCGATCATTTCACGGATTTTTTGGTTTTCATTGATGTGAGCCTCTGCCCGTTTAAAGAAATCGACTTCTTCCGTGCTGGCGATCATTTCAGCAAGCTCGGCCGCTTTGTTCAGAATGTCATCTTTAGTATATTTAGTCATATTACTCCACCTCAATCGCCGTTGCTTCTTCAACCATATCCCCATTTAATGACCATGTTTTCGTTCCTGTGATTTTCACTTTTACGATTTGGCCAATAGCGGATTTTGGTCCTTTGAAGTTCACGAGCTTATTTTTCGTTGTATAACCTGCTAATACTTCCGCATTCTTCTTGCTTTCGCCTTCAACGAGCACTTCAACAATCTGTCCATCATACTCCTTCATTTTCAATGCGCACGTTTCATTGACAAGGGCATTCAAGCGTTGCAGACGTTCCTTTTTCACTTCCATCGGTACATTATCCTGCATTTTCGCAGCCGGTGTTCCCTCACGTGGTGAATAGATGTAAGTATATGCTGCATCGAAACCAACTTCGCGGTATAAAGACATCGTTTCTTCAAAGTGCTCTTCCGTTTCATTCGGATAGCCTACAATGATGTCAGTGGTTAGCGATGCACTTGGGATAGCTTCCTTGATCTTCTTTACTAGCTCTAAATATTGTTCGCGTGTATATTTACGGGCCATGATTTTAAGTGTGTCTGTACTTCCCGATTGAACTGGAAGATGGATATGGTCAACGAGATTTCCGCCTTTAGACAGTACTTCAATCAAGTGATCATCAAAATCACGGGGATGGCTTGTCGTAAAACGAATACGCGGAATGTCGATTTTGCGGATTTCATCCATCAAATCGCCGAAACGATATTCGATATCCGTAAAATCTTTACCGTAAGCATTCACATTCTGTCCAAGCAAGGTTATTTCCTTGTAACCCTGTGCCGCTAAATGACGGACTTCTTGGATGATATCTTCAGGCCTGCGGCTTCTTTCTTTCCCTCTTGTGTAAGGTACGATGCAGTATGTACAAAACTTATCGCAGCCATACATGATATTGACCCATGCCTTCGTTTTTCCTTTACGCACTTTCGGAAGGTTCTCGATTACATCACCTTCTTTAGACCAAACCTCAATGACCATTTCCTTGGAAAGATAAGCTTCATTAAGAATTTGCGGCAGCCGGTGGATATTATGCGTTCCGAAAATCATATCTACAAAATGGTGCTTCTCTAGGATCCGCTTTACAACTGACTCCTCTTGTGACATACAACCGCAAACCCCAAGCAATAGATCCGGCTTTTCCAATTTCAATGATTTTAAATGCCCCAATTCACCGAACACTTTATTCTCTGCGTTTTCCCGAATCGCACAAGTGTTAAGTAAAATGACGTTAGCATCATCCACCGTGTCTGTCGGCTGATAACCAAGTGCCATAAAGATGCCCGCCATGACTTCTGTATCATGTTCGTTCATTTGACAGCCGTAAGTACGAATGTAAAACTTTTTACCTTCTCCCATTCCACGGAAACCTTCAGGAATTGCAAAGTCATCATGATATTCTACTTCTTCTTTCCCTCGCTTTTTCGCATCTTTTAAGGAAGGCGGAATATAAACAGCTTGAAAGTACTTACTGAAGTCCTTCTCGGATTTTTTGTCCGCTGGATTCTCAGCCTGTACTTGTTGTGATTCTAATCGTTGTTTCTCGTTCATAGTTAATCTCCTTTCAAAATAGTTAGTTTATTTCTTTCACCAACTATTTCAAGACCTATCTTCAAATGGATTTATACGGATTCCTTTTTAAGAATTACCAGTAAATATTTGCTATTAAGTGTGATATATCCACATTATCATAGTATAAAGCTTTTAACTGCAAGAAACAATCATTCTGTCGTGGCTTCCTCAATTGTAAGAAATTTTTCACAAATACAGAAAATAAGAACATGAAATAAGAGGCTACGACGAAATTAGCCTCTTCTTGTCATTTTTGGATGACGCCTTCCCCTTTCAAGATTTTTCAAATGCAGACAATGCAATTTCCACCTTTTCAGATGTTTAAGGTATAAGGAGAACCTTACCACACTGACCTTTGATCATCAGATCAAATCCCTTTTCAAAATCGCTAAGTGAAAACCGGTGGGTAATCATTGGTTTTACATCAACGTTGCCACTTTCAAGCAGACTTGATACCTGTTGCCAGGTTGAAAACATCTTCCTTCCAGTTATCCCTTGGACAGTAAGACCCTTGAATACAATATCCTCTGTTATATTAAGCGTGACGGGCTTAGTAGGCAGACTTAGAATTGATATTCTTCCACCATTCGTCGCCATCTTGAACCCTTGTTGGATAGCTGCAGGATTACCGCTCATTTCGCAAACAACATCCACCCCATCCGCACTTGTGAGGCTTTTCGTGATTTCCAATGGATCCTGTTTAATTGAATGAATGACGTCTGTAGCACCCATCTTTTTGGCAAGCTGAAGTCGATAATCATTAATATCAAGAGCGATTACTTTATCAGCACCCGCGGCCTTTGCTACAGCAATCGCCATTAGCCCAATTGGACCACAGCCGATTATTGCCACCGTTTTACCCAGCACCTCGCCAGCTAGCACTGAATGGACTGCATTACCCATTGGTTCTTGGATGGTAGCTATATCGAGTGGCATATCACTTGGATTTTTCCATAAATTTTTGGCTGGCAAAGCTATATACTCTGCAAAGCACCCTTGTTTATCAACACCGATAATGTTTGTTTTTTTACAAATATGGAATTGTCCGGTTACGCACTGCCTGCATGTACCGCAAACTATATGTGTCTCGGCGGATACACAATCACCAACCGAAACATTGCTGACACTTGCTCCTATCTCGATTACTTCCCCAGCAAATTCGTGCCCAAATACGTATGGTGGACTCACCCTTCCCTGTGACCATTCATCCCAGGTGAAAATATGAATATCCGTTCCGCAGATCGAGGTCATTTTCACTCGAATCAAAACCTCGTCATCACGAATGTCCGGTATATCGACAACTTGTAATTGTGCCCCATAACCTCGGTGGTGTTTGACGATGGCTTTCATTTTACCTCTCAACATGTACATCCCCCTGACATAGGGCTGCTCTCTTCATCTACCTTAATATGTAAAGATATGAAAAACCAATCACAAAAATACCATAATCGCTTTTGTACCGGCCTGTTCACATTAATAATGATGATTTTTAGGGTATTCGTACATTTTTGTTAAATGGGTCATGTTTCTATAGCATCTTGTCCGCTCTCGAATAAGATATCTTGTATAACAAAATTATGAAGGAGTGACTTATATGTCATGTGGATGCAATAATCACGATCATCACGATCATCATGATAATAATAACGACAGGATCGCAGACGATTTTTGTCGTGCTGTGAGGGGCTGTAATAGGCGTGACCGCGATCGGGACCGCGATCGGGACCGCGATCGGGACCGCGATCGGGACAGAGATCGGGACAGAGATAACGATAGAATCGCAGACAATTTTTGTCGTGCTGTGAGGGGCTGTAATAGGCGCGATCGGGACCGTGATCGGGATCGCGATCGGGACCGCCATCACAATTGTTGTCGTAGAAGGAATCGTTGCAATTTCTTCGGATTCTAATTTAGAGAGTATAGTGATTCTCTCTACTTGAGCTTTCCAATTAATCACAAAAAAGGTTCACCCCATCTTTAGGGGTGAACCTTTTAACTTTTTACATAAATTCAGCAACAAGCTTATCAAAGTGCGCTTGATCCAGTGTCAGATCTGATTTATTTAACGCTTTTTCAGCATACCCTGGCACTAATTCCTGGTACGAAGGGCGTGAAGAGTCTTGATAAATAATCCCTGTCACAAGGCTGTCATGTTGCATCAAAGTCTGCATGGCCTGTTCTTTATTTGATGAATCATAGCCTTCAATCGTGTTCAATTTAGTTAAGTTTTGTTTAAACCAATCATACGTATTGATCTTATTGTATGTTACGCAAGGAGAGAAAACATTGATAAAGGAGAACCCTTTATGGTTTATCCCTGCCTCAATGATCGCCGTCAGGTCTTTCAAGTCAGTGGAAAAGCTTTGGGCGACAAACGTAGCGCCAGCTGACAATGCTAATTCCATAGGCGAAACAGCCTGTTCTATTGATCCTTCTGGAGTGGATTTCGTTTTGAATCCAGCAGCGGATCTAGGAGAAGTCTGGCCTTTTGTCAATCCATAAATTTGGTTATCCATGACAATATACGTAATGTCGATATTACGGCGGATCGCATGGATGGTGTGACCCATCCCGATTGCAAAACCATCTCCGTCACCGCCTGAAGCTATAACGGTCAATTCACGGTTGGCCATTTTTACTCCTTGGGCAATTGGCAGTGAGCGGCCATGGATACCATGGAAACCATAGGACTTGATGTAACCGGATATACGACCTGAACAGCCGATACCGGAAACAACGGCCAAATTCTCCGGCTCCAATCCTACATTGGCTGCCGCACGCTGCATGGCAGCCTGAACGGAGAAATCTCCGCAGCCAGGACACCAGTTAGGTTTTACATCATTCCGAAACTCTTTAAACGTTGCCATATTCGAACATCTCCTTGCATTGTG
Source organism: Peribacillus sp. V2I11 (assembly GCF_030817135.1). NCBI lineage: Bacteria > Bacillati > Bacillota > Bacilli > Caryophanales > Bacillaceae > Peribacillus > Peribacillus sp. V2I11. The sequence goes on from NZ_JAUSYW010000001.1 coordinate 559,014, forward strand.
TGTGAATTTCATGCGGGAGGAATGGGTTGCCATCATATTTTAGGATGCTTTTAATTTTATTAACATGTCCGACATTCATCTTGATAATATTAGCCAATTGTCCAGTCGCATTATTTTCAATAACTACTACTTTCTTAGCACTTTGCACCAATGATAGGACTTCATCAGTTGGGAAAGGATGAATCAAACGGATTTGCGCATGATTCACTTTCATTCCATCCGTTTCTAACCGGCCGATCGCTTCATCAATCGTCCCGCGTGTTGAGTTAAAGCCAAGAATTAATAAATCCGCATCTTCATGCGGTGTGTTTTTGTATACTGGTGTTTGGAATGTGTTAGTTAAATTATTCAGCTTACGCATCCGTTTATCCATTTGCAATTTACGATTCAAAGCCGTTTCAGAAGGTCTGCCCGTTTCATCATGTTCAACACCTGTAACATGGTGAATTCCATTTTTCATACCAGGCACTACACGTGGTGAGACTCCGTCTTCCGTTACTTCATAACGCTTGAAGTAAGATTTGTCTTCAGCCTCTTCAATTTCAAAGTCAACCAATTTTCCGCGTCTTATCTCCACTTTTCCGTAATCAAGCGGCTGAACCGTTTGTTTACCTAATGATAGCTGTAAGTCGGATAAAACGATAACTGGACATTGATATTCCTCTGCAAGGTTGAATGCTTCTGCCGTATCATAAAAAGCTTCCTCAACAGTACTCGGAGCCATGACGATTTTAGGTATTTCACCATGTGTACCATAAATCATCGCCATTAAATCGGATTGCTCCTGTTTTGTAGGAAGTCCCGTAGATGGACCGCCACGTTGAGTATCGACGATGACAATTGGCGTTTCGGTAATGCCCGCTAAACCAATCGCTTCCATTTTCAAGGAAAGTCCAGGTCCAGCTGAAGCTGTGATGGCACGCACACCGCCATAGTTTGCACCGATTGCCATTGTAGCCGCCGCAATTTCATCTTCAGTCTGTATGACCGTCCCACCAAATTGAGGAAGTTTTTTAATTAAGTATTCCATAATTTCCGAGGCCGGAGTAATCGGGTAAGCTGCCATGAAGCGGCAACCGCCTGCAACTGCACCTAAAGCGATGGCATCGTTACCGATCATGAACATTCGTTTTTGGCCGTCTGCCTTTTCCAGCTCCATTGCGCCCAGTTTTTCTCCAAGCAACACTTCCATTGCCTTATAGCCAGCAGTAATGGCATCCATATTCTTCTTAACGATTTCTTCACCTTTACGGCCGAATATTTCATCAACCACATCGTTAAATACGGAAATTTCCATTCCTAGAACAGCACATGTCGCACCGATGGCGACCATATTTTTCATTAATGATGTTCCTAATTCGGCTGCTATTTCCGTAAATGGAACAATATATAATTCTGCCTTTGTATCTTCTGGGCAGACAGGTTTGAATTTTGCATCTGCGATTATGATGCCACCCTCATGTAATTCTTTATAATTGACGTCAATTGTTTCTTGGTCAAAAGCAACTAAGATGTCTAAATCATCAGAGATAGCACGAGTTTCCGTAGTACTTACACGAATTTTGTTATTCGTGTGTCCACCCTTGATTCGGGATGAGAAATGACGGTAGCCATACAAGTAATAACCTAAGCGATTGAGGGCAATACAGAATATTTCTCCTGTACTTTCAATACCTTCACCTTGTTGTCCGCCAACTTTCCATGAAAGTTGATTGATCATGTCTTACACTCCTTTAGGACGTTCGTATATAAATGCATTTAACCGCACCTCTCTTCAGAACATTCATATGTATAATTAATCGTTCTAATTTAGGAAAGGTGTACTAAACGCTTTCAATTCTATCGGTTTAAGCATTAAATTGCAACCTTTTTGCTTTTATTTTTTATATTTTCAGAATATTTATTCATATCTATATAGTAAGAATTGAAAATCACTTAGGATATTACCTTTTCAAGCGGAAAATTACGAGTGAAATTATCAAAAAGGAGACCTTTTACAAACTCACTGGAATAAAGCCTGTTCAGTTCATTGATTAAGTTATGATAATCCTTATATGACATTAAATTTTCTACCATATGATCGATTCCATCGAAGTCAGACCCTAATCCAATTTGTCTTTCCCCGCCCAAACTGCATATATGCTCTATATGTTTCAAGATATCCTTTATCGTAGCAGAATCACCATTTGCTAGAAATTGCGGGACAAAGGTTACGCCGATCACCCCATTTTTCTGCAAAAGGGCTTTTATCTGGGTGTTTTTTAAATTTCGCGGATGCGGACAAAGATGATAAGCATTCGAATGAGAGGCGATTGGGAATTTCGCCAACTTTAGGGTGTCCCAAAATCCAGCTTCGGACAAATGGGATAAATCACACCAAATTGCCTTCTCATTCAATAGCGCGACCACCTCCGTTCCAAATCCTGTCAAGCCGCCCCCTCTTGTTTCTAATGCCCCATCCGCTACCAAGTTAGCGTAATTCCAAGTTAGACCTACGGAGGACACTCCAAGATGAATAAGGGTTTTCAGTTTCAACAAATCATTCCCAATGCAATCGCACCCCTCCAATGTCAGCATTGCACCGATTTCCTTTTCTTTTAAAGATTCGATGTCTGCCTTGGTCTTTATAAATTTCATTTCCGGCTCTGATAAAATCTTTTCATGAAAAATATCCACCATCGCCAAAGCCGCTTGAAATCTCATATCAGGGTGGACTTTTTCAGGAATATATATTGCAAAACATTGGACTTTTCCCCCTTCATCCAATAAACCCCGCTTTGTTATATGTAATTTATCACTATTCGTAAAAGAAATATCCGGATCGATGAACATCTTCATCAGCACATCACAATGTGCATCAAAAATCTCCAATGTAATCCCCCTTCCTGTACCTTTTTTGATGATATATTCCATTATAAAGGGACACGGGTCTTTCGTCATTTGGATTTCACGACAAAAAAGTGCCTGCTCGCCAACCGACAAACAGGACACCCAACATGGAATTATCTTGGTTCAATGATTAGTTTTATTGCCGTTCTCTCTTCGCCATCAATAAGTATATCTGTAAAGGCAGGAATACAAATCAAGTCAACTCCACTAGGTGCGACAAACCCTCTTGCGATTGCTACTGCCTTGACGGCTTGATTTAACGCACCTGCACCGATTGCTTGAATTTCGGCTGCCCCTCTTTCCCTGAGCACTCCCGCTAGTGCGCCTGCTACAGAATTAGGATTAGATTTTGCTGAAACTTTTAATATTTCCATTCCTAGTCCTCCTTGTTTTCCCTGCCGATTCTAACTTGGCTCAATAGTTATAACACTTTCCACTGCTACTATATTCATCAAGTAAAACTTGTATGACAAAGAAAACCGGGATTGTCCACCATTTATTAATGAATGGAAAAACGGATGGCCAGTTTGACTGTCCATCCGTTCGAATCAATGATAAAAGGGATGATCTTCGTTAATCAGTATCCTTTCTATTTTTTTAGCCTTGCCAGTTTCATCATCAATTTCAAGGAGAACCCCACTTAATAGGGTCCGCCCCTCTTTTGGCACTTCGAAACGAGCAGGAAGGCTAGTTAGGAACCGATGGATGACTGCATCTCTCCCCATACCAAGGATGCCATCATATGGTCCTGTCATGCCTACATCTGATATGTAAGCGGTGCCTCCAGGTAATATACGGTTATCGGCTGTCTGGACGTGTGTGTGTGTACCGACAACGGCTGTAACCTTCCCATCCAGGAACCACCCCATAGCCTGCTTTTCACTTGTAGCTTCTCCATGAAAATCGACAAAGATGATTGGTGTCTTTTTTTGTGCCTCCGCCACGAGTTCTTCAGCCTTTTTGAACGGACAATCCAAATCCGGCATGAACGTTCTTGCTTGCAAATTGATGACCGCTATTTCATGCTGGTTCAATTTTAAAAATTTCATTCCTTCTCCAGGTGCCCCGTCTGGAAAGTTCGCTGGACGGATGAGATATTTCGCTTCATCGATAAAATTGAAAATATCTCGATTATCCCATGTATGGTTTCCCATGGTCACTGCCTGCGCTCCCCACTCTAAAAAACTGCGGTAAATCTTTTCTGTAATTCCCCGGCCGCTTGCTGCATTCTCGCCATTGATCACCGTGATATGCGGACGATACTTTTCTTTTAACTTAGGAAGGTATTCTTGGATCATGTCACGACCGGGAGACCCCACTACATCTCCAATAAATAGCAATTTCATTGTAAAACCCTTTCTAGATTCACCTAATTATGAATTATTCAAGTATGTATTGTAACATAATTTGGGGTAATTATAGGAATTACGCTTAACGATTAATATCGGAAAAAGAAAAAACGAAGTGGTTTGCACCACTTCGTCTTTCATTAACAATTATTTGGCGTATTCGACTGCCCTTGTTTCACGGATGACCGTGACTTTTATATGACCTGGGTAATCGAGCTCCTCTTCAATCCTTTTCCGGATATCACGTGCGAGTCGATGGGCCGAAAGATCATCGATCTGTTCTGGTTTCACTAGAATCCGTACTTCTCGTCCGGCTTGAATCGCAAAAGATTTTTCCACTCCATCATAGGATTCAGAAATTTCCTCAAGTTTTTCAAGTCTTCTAATGTAATTTTCAAGCGTTTCACTTCTAGCTCCCGGTCTTGCAGCTGATAATGCATCAGCGGCAGCCACAAGCACTGAAATGATGGAAGTTGGTTCCGTATCGCCATGATGTGAAGCGATGCTGTTAATGACAGTTGGATGCTCTTTATATTTGGTTGCTAATTCAACGCCAATTTCAACGTGACTGCCTTCCACTTCATGATCGATCGCTTTCCCAATATCATGCAATAAACCTGCACGGCGGGCAAGAACTTCATCCTCACCAAGCTCAGCGGCCAGTAAACCTGAAAGCTGGGCCACTTCAATTGAATGTTTAAGTACGTTTTGCCCATAACTGGTACGGAACTTCAAACGTCCTAGTATTTTGATGAGATCTGGATGGAGACCGTGAACTCCAACTTCAAAAGTTGTTTGCTCACCAATTTCACGAATATGTTCATCTACCTCACGTCTTGCTTTGTCAACCATTTCTTCAATGCGGGCCGGATGGATCCGTCCGTCCTGAACAAGTTTCTCAAGAGCCAAGCGTGCCGTTTCCCGTCTAATTGGATCGAATCCAGATAAAATGACAGCTTCAGGAGTATCATCAATAATAAGGTCAATACCTGTTAGCGTTTCTAACGTCCGGATATTTCGTCCTTCACGTCCGATTATCCGTCCTTTCATTTCATCGTTTGGAAGATTTACTACAGAAACGGTGGTTTCTGCAACATGATCAGCCGCACAACGCTGAATGGCAAGAGAAAGGACTTCTTTTGCTTTTTTATCAGCTTCTTCTTTGGCACGGGTATCACTTTCTTTAATCATAAGCGCTACATCGTGAGCCAGCTCGTTTTCCATTCGGTCTATAATGATTGCTTTAGCTTCTTCACGAGTTAAACCGGAAACACGTTCAAGCTCTGTTTGCTGCTTACGAACCGTCTCGTCCACTTTGCTTTCCATCTCTTCAATATGCTGTTGTCTTTGGTTTAGAGAATCTTCTTTTTTCTCCAAAAGGCTTTCACGTTTGTCTAACGTTTCATCCTTGCGGTCCAGATTCTCTTCTCTTTGCAATAACCGATTTTCTTGTTTTTGTAATTCGTTCCTTCTTTCACGGGCTTCCCGATCCGAATCGGCACGAACTTTATGAATTTCATCTTTTGCTTCCAACAAGGCTTCTTTCTTAAGTGCTTCCGCTTCACGTTTTGCATCCTCAAGGATGTGTTCTGCAGAGCCCTTTGCCCCTGCTATTTTACTCTCAAATTTTGATTTGTGAATAAAATAACCAACAACTGCACCGACGATTAGGCCAAGCAAAGTGAAGATGATTGTCATGGGTTCCATCGTTTCACCTCCCCTTGCTATGAACTTTTTACATAAAATGTTGAACTGTCGGCAAGTACATTGCACATAAATTCAATATACAGCACTTAATTTTCAAAATTTTAGTTTGAAAAATTGTAAAATATACATATTAATTGTATAGTTGAGAATTTTTATTGTCAAGCGTTTGTCCCTTATGTATCAATGATTATTCAAGTTTTCTTAATATCAACCATCATAATGTACAGCATTCATTATGGAAGAAGTCTTTAAATCTGATTTCATTGCCATTTAATCCTCTCAAAATTTCGCACTTTCTCAAAATATATTGAAAAGGCCTAAGCGAACAAGCTTAGGCCTTTTCCAAATACCATTAATCAAGCAATTCAAAATGCTCTTCTGGTTCATTTTCTTCTGGTGGTAATTCATGCTCTCCATCGAGATTATAGTGATCTCTGATTTTCTGAGAAATTTCCTGAGCGATATCCTGATTTTCTTTCAAGAACAGCTTCGCATTTTCGCGGCCTTGTCCGACACGCTCTTCATTGTATGAATACCACGAGCCGCTTTTAAGGACGATATCAAGATCTGCACCCATATCGATGATTTCACCTTCCTGGGAAATCCCTTGACCATACATGATGTCAACTTCCGCTTGACGGAATGGTGGAGCAACCTTGTTCTTTACAACTTTGATTTTGGTTTTATTACCGACAATTTCATTTCCTTGTTTTAGTTGTTCCGCACGGCGCACTTCCAGACGAACAGTTGAATAGAACTTCAATGCCCGGCCTCCCGGAGTCGTTTCAGGATTCCCAAACATAACACCGATTTTTTCACGGACTTGGTTAATGAAAATGGCAATGGTATTTGATTTATTAATGGCACCAGACAGTTTTCTTAGTGCCTGGGACATCATCCGGGCTTGAAGACCCATATGGGAATCTCCCATTTCGCCTTCGATTTCAGCTTTAGGAACAAGTGCTGCCACCGAGTCAATGACAATGATATCCACCGCTCCACTTCGAACTAACGCTTCAGCGATCTCTAAGGCTTGTTCACCCGTATCAGGCTGTGAAAGCAGTAACTCATCGATATTCACACCAAGTTTTTCTGAATATGCTGGATCTAAGGCATGCTCGGCATCAATGAATGCAGCCGTGCCGCCAGTCTTTTGTACTTCTGCAATAGCATGTAATGCAACAGTCGTTTTACCGGAGCTTTCAGGTCCATATATCTCAATGACCCGGCCTCTTGGATATCCGCCCACTCCCAATGCTACGTCCAATGCTAAAGAACCGCTTGAAATCGTTGAAATCCTACGATCAGTCTGTTCCCCAAGTTTCATAATGGAACCTTTACCAAATTGTTTTTCAATTTGTTTTAACGCCATATCTAAAGCCGCTTGACGATCACTCACTCAATTTCCTCCTCTATATTCAAATAATCGGCTGTCCGATTAAAGGTGTACTTACGTTAGCAATTATTTGAGATCAAGGTTTGTATCCTGTCTCAAAACCTATCTTTACTATATACTCTTTTTACTATTTTGCCAAGCAAAAAGTCGAACATTCATTCGTTTTTTCTGTCGGGATATTCTTTGTAAAAAAGCGTTTTATCATAAGGAAAACCCCATTTCATTTCACTTACTCCCTAAAAAAAACATTTTCATTGAATTAACTTTTTTCTTTTTTCCCTATTTTTCAAGAAACAAACTTCTCAGACCAAATAAAAAGCAGAGCTGTAAAAAGCCCTGCTTTTAGCGATTATAAATCCCTTAATAGGTAGTGACAGCCGTACTTCACACTCCGAATACGGTTTTGCGCCCTGCTTCCGGAAAGATTCAACTCCTTGAAATGAGTGTTCCCATCCCGATAGGAAATGCCAATAAATACTGTCCCTACAGGCTTTCCTTCTTGTTCATCCGGCCCTGCAACACCCGTAAAGCTTATGCCTACATCCGCATCGAGCTTGCTCCGGACATTAGAGGCCATTTCCATTGCACACTCACCACTGACCACCCCATGCTCAGATATCGTATCATCACTGACGCCGAGGACATTCGACTTCGCATCATTCGTATAGCAGACAATTCCGCCTTTGAATACTTTACCGGCACCCGGGATGGTTGTCAGCTGTTCTTGGAACATCCCTCCGGTCAAGCTTTCAGCTGCCGCGATTGAAAGCTTGCGGACCGTTAATTCTTTTACAAGTTCCTTTATTAGCGAAGTATTATCACTTCCATAGTGGAACTTACCGACCCTGCTGAGAATTTCTTTTTCCGCTTCTAGAATAAGCTCTTCGCATTTTTCTTTAGAAGAGTCTTTAGCGGTGATCCTTAACGTCACTTCCCCTTCGGCTGCCAGCGGAGCAATTGTCGGATTCGTTTGATTGACAAGGAGATCTTCAATAACCGTTTCCAGTTCGGCTTCACCTATACCGTAGAACCGAAGAACCTTGGAATCGATCCGTTCATGCTTTTCCAATTTATTCATGATCTTTTCATAACCATAACTTAAAAACATTGGCTCCATTTCACTTGGTGGACCAGGTAGAAGCATATATGTAATCCCAGATTTGGACAAGACCATTCCCGGTGCCATGCCATGATCGTTTGCCAACACTTCACTGCCTTCTAAGACAAGGGCCTGCTTTTTGTTGTTTTCCGTCATCGGCCGTTCCCGTTTTTGAAAGTAAGCTTCAATGGATTGCAAAGCTTCATCATTAAAAACGAGCTTTTTCCCTATATGGCGAGCAATCGTTTCTTTCGTTAAATCATCTTTGGTAGGACCAAGTCCACCGGTAAAGACAATCAAGTTCGCCCTCGATTCAGCGATTTCTATAGCTTGTTGTAATCGGCGGTCGTTATCCCCGACCACAGTATGGTAAAAAACGTTGATCCCCATTTCCGCAAACTGCTGCGATAAGAATCTTCCATTAGTGTTATTGATTTGTCCTAAAAGAAGCTCTGAGCCCACTGCAATGATTTCTGCATCCATCTTTTCAAAACCACCATTCGTTTTACTTTGAATTAACAAATACTTCTTTGTTTTTTATAAAATAATCCAAACCTGACCAGATTGTAAAGATTAATGCAATCCATAATGCGATATTAGCAAATGGAAGTGAAATGAGGGCAAAAGGAAGGTTATGCAGCAATAATGCCGAAATAGAAACAATTTGTGCCCATGTTTTAATTTTACCAAGCTGGTTCGCTGCAACCACTTCCCCTGTACCCGCTAACACCAGACGCAATCCGGTGACTGCAAACTCGCGACTTATGATAACGATGGCAATCCAAGATTGACCGTACATTAAATCTAGATCAACCAAAACGATTAAGGCAGCCGAAACCAGAAGTTTATCAGCCAATGGATCTAAAAATTTCCCTAAATCAGTAATCATATTATATTTTCTGGCAAAATGGCCATCGATCCAATCCGTAGTGGAAGCGATAATAAAGAGGATGGCTCCAGCTAAGTGCGCCACTGGCAAACTGTATTCTCCCCAAGTCAGCGTCCCCCATGAAAAAGGAACGAGCATGATGATTAAAAACACTGGTATTAAACAGATTCTTGCTACTGTAATCTTATTAGGCAGATTCAAAACTTTTACCTCCAAAATTCACGCCTGCCATTTGGGCAATGCGTCTTAGATCTAAATAATGCTTATATGTATAATTTTACTCAAAATCCAATCTTATATGCCGGGTAAACCATTTCCCGCCGCCTTACTATTATATAGAGCAAAAATAGTCATCTATAAGATGACTATTCGGCTTTCGTAAATTGTATCGTAACCAATTGCGTATTCACTTCAGTCGGTGAAATGGAATACTCCAGCTTCTCATCATTCACATAAATCTCAGTTTCATATGCTCTGCCTATATTGATGACAGCTTCTTTTTCATTGGTGAAATCAATTTCCTGGCTTTTGTCCTTGTCGATAGTGCCCTGGAAAAGCAATTTACCTTCACCATTTTTTATGCCGACCCATGGTGAGCCTTTGGAGGTCACCTTTAATTTAAAGGTATCGGTATTTTTTAATTCATACGTACTATTTTTACCGCTGGAACTGGTGACGGCAAGTTTTTGCTCTTTCTTTTCATCTTTGACAACTGCATCATCTTCATTCTTCTCATCAGATGAATCTGATTTTTCTTCATTCTGTTTTTGGTCTGCATTCCCTTTTTCTTCGTTAAACCCATCACTTTTATTGTAGCCCACGGCTTCATTCTCTTTAGCGTTCTTTTTATCATCATTATCCGGGTTACTCATATAGTTCGATACCAGTACCCATATCAAAACGGCCGCACCAATTACTAAAACGACAGCCAATATCTTCGGTAACATTTCTACAACCTTTGAATCTCCTGCGGGTATAGTTTTCCGGGATTGTACCCTTGAAAGCTGTTCTGGCAATTCCTCGCTATAGACCGATGGTATTTCACTCTTATATTGTTCGAAAATCTCTTCTGAATCCAGTCCGACCGCTTCACAATATTGCTTTATGAATGCCCGTACATAGAACTTTCCAGGCATCATACTGTAATTTCCCTCTTCAATGCCAATGAGGTAACGCTTTTGAATCTTTGTTAATTCCTGCAAATCTTCTAAGCCAAGACCTTTGGCTTCCCTAGCTTCCTTTAATCGATTACCTAACTCAGTCAAATAAAACACCTGCCATTTTAAAAGTCAAAGGAACCAAAATCGGACCCTGAAAACTGGTCTTTTTGGTCGACAACTTCATATGTTATTTCTTCTTCAGGATTATTTCGCAATTCAATAATATAATCAAAGTCTTCGAGGGTATACTCCGTATTTTGGACAAAAACATCCGGATGTTCGATTACTTTGACAGCATCAAGCCTCATTATTTCGCGGATCAACTGCCAATGACGCTCATTTGCACGGCGAGTGGAAACAATTCCATCTAAAATGAACAAATTATCATTATTATATTCATCCTCAATGAGCTGACTGCGGATAGTCTGCTTTAAAAGGGTCGATGACACAAACAACCATCTCTTATTAGCACATACACTCGAGGCTACGATAGATTCAGTTTTCCCGACACGAGGCATCCCTCGTATCCCAATTAATTTATGACCTTCCTGTTTAAATAGCTCGGCCAGGAAATCGACAAGCAAGCCTAGTTCATCACGAACAAACCTAAAGGTGTTTTTCTCATCGGCATCGCGCTGAATATAACGTCCATGCCTGACTGCGAGGCGATCACGCAATTTAGGTTCCCTAAGCTTAATGACCTTTATCGTATCCATCGTCCTGAGGATTGACTCGAATCTTTCTATATTACGGCTGTCTTTCGCCAACAAAAGTAAACCACGCCTGCCTTCATCGACCCCGTTAATGGTGATGATATTAATGGAAAGCATACCCAGAAGGGATGAAATATCCCCTAATAAACCAGGACGGTTGACTTGAATTTCATATTCAAAATACCATTCTTTATTATCCACGATAACACTCCTTAAGCCTAAAAGCTTTTACCCTACTCAAGGGCAAAAAACTTATCCATCGTAAATTTCAAGGTCTGAACACTTTAATATTAATTGTCTAGCTTCTATAATATAGCATTTCGTGATAAGTTAAAAGGAAAAACCCTAGAAAAATATTCATTTTTATATAAGAGGATAAATAATCATCCACTTCAATCCAAAAGGCCCTGTTAATTAATAACAGGGCCTTTGGATTGATATTTTACCTCGTTCCATTGTTCTCGACTAACTTGACCATGACATTTGCCATGGCATGTTTTTCTTCATCGCTTGCGACCGACCAAAGATCAGCAAGCACTTTCTCTTGATCATTCTGGGGCTCAACCTGATTAGCCAGGTAATCACCGATTTCGAAAGCCAAGTTGTTAACAGCACTTTCTGACAAACCTTGTTGTTCACCTTGATTTAATCTGTCGCCTAAGAAATTTTTCCATTGATCCCAATTGTCCAGTACAGACATGTATGGTCACCCTTTCCTTCAAAATAGTACATAGATATTTTGTGAAGGAACCGAGAAAATTATACATGTCTAAAAAAAATCATGTGTACCATCCGCCATTTACGCCTAAGATTTGCCCGGTTATATAAGACGACTTGTCGGAAAGCAAATAATATACGGCCTCGGCAACTTCTTTGGAATGCCCCATCCTGCCCATCGGGATATCGCCTTTGATGATCTCCAGATCTTCTGCACTGAATGATTCGAGCATGGAAGTGGAAATCGCACCGGGGGCAACGGCATTCACCCGGATTCCATTAAGCGATACTTCTTTGCTAAGCGCCTTGATAAAAGCATTTTGACTGCCCTTGACCATAGAATATAATACTTCACAAGATGCACCTGTCTGCCCCCAAATCGATGTGACCGCAACGATGGCAGCCTGTTCTTGGTACATAAGCTTTGGAAGAAGTTCCTTTGTTAATTGGAAAGGGCTCGTTACATGCAGCTGGACCATTTCATTAACGATTGTCTCATCCATGTCCGATATAAGCCCATAATAGCTATTGCCACTATTAAGGACGATTGCATGGAGGGCAAAAATACTTTCCGCCAATTTCTTGTAGCCGTACGGTGCAGCCAAATCCGCTTGAACCGGAATAAGTTCGACTTGATGAGGCTTCAGTTCTTCAATCAGTTCAAGTATCGCTTCTTCATTGCTGTTATAATGTAAATAAAGTGAGTAATTCTCCTCGGCGAGCTTAATAGCGATTTCCCTGCCGATTCCTCCACTGGCTCCAGTAATAAGGGCAAAACGTTTCCCCACATTCCCGCCCCCTTTATATTATTTAGGAAGTACCTGGCAGACAGTCATCCGTTGATCGGATATTAAGTCCTTGGCAACCTCCCTGATATCTTCGATCGTTAGTTTTTCCAATACTGATACAACATCGAACAAGTTCATGTCATTGAATGCATATCTGGTGAATTGATTCGCTATATATTCCGGCGAATTCAGGGAACGAAGGAAAGAACCTATTTTTTTCTTGATTGTCCTTTGCAGGCTTTCTTCATTCAGGCCGGTTCCAGCTTTTGATTTTTGCAGGATACCAAATAAAGACTCCGTCAACTCATCAGGTTTGCCACTGTCCCCGCCAATTAACGCAAACCCAAAACCTTGTTCCTGTGTATAATCATAAGAGAAGCTTTGATCGATCAACCCTTCCTCATATAGCTCCTCATGCAAAGGTGAACTCTTGCCAAACAGCATTTCCAAATAAATATTGGTCGCCAATTCCCTTTTCAAAAGCTGTAAACCGGATTGGTGCACATTGATGGCCTTGATGCCCAGCATCACTTTTGGTGTCTGGACATTCATCCTTAAGACTTCCTTTTCCTTGGCAACGGTTTCCGGCTCTTCGTCAAATTTACGTTCCACTTCAGGTTGTTCCTTGTACCCTTTATTATTTTGATTATCCCGAATCAGTTTCATGGTACTTTCGACATCTACCGGTCCTACAACGAAAAGGAGCATGTTGCTAGGATGATAAAACGTATTATAACATTCATAAAGCATATCCTTCGTAATATCTGCAATGGATTCCACAGTACCGGCAATATCGATTTTCACTGGATGCTGATGATACATATTGGCTATCGTCCCGAAATATAATCGCCAGTCTGAATTATCATCATACATATTGATTTCCTGCCCAATGATTCCTTTTTCCTTCTCTACCGTCTTTTCCGAAAAGTAAGGATCCTGGACAAAGTCAATTAAGGTAGTTAGATTCCTATCGAAATCGGACGTGCTGGAAAATAAATAAGCTGTACGAGTGAAAGAAGTAAAGGCATTTGCAGATGCTCCCTGCTTTGAAAATTGCTGAAAAACATCACCATCTTCCTTTTCAAATAGCTTATGTTCAAGAAAATGGGCAATCCCATCGGGTACTTTAGAGAATTCCGTTTCATTCAATGGTTTGAAATGGTTGTCGATTGAACCATAATTCGTCGTGAAAGTCGCAAATGATTTATTGAACCCACTTTTCGGAAGAATATATACTTCGAGACCATTATCCATTTTTTCATGGAAAAGTTCTTCTTTCAATTGAGTGAATGCTATTTTTTCCATTACCCTTGCACCTCCGCTTCCGTTAAGAAATAAATCGTATCAAGCTGAATCTTTTGACCAACTGCAATGATTTCTTCCTTTGTCGCCCGCTCTGTTTTTGCAAACCACTCGTCGAGTGATATATCCTGCCCGGAAACCACATTATGAAATAAAATTTCCACAAGGCCTCTCGAAACGTCAATGGTTTCAAGGAGTTGGTTCTTAACGACCGCCTTTGTCTGTGCCAGTTCTTCTTCGGAAAAGTTCCCTTGTTTCATTTCCTTCATTTGTGCATGAATGATATCCAATGCCTGCTTGTAGTTGGCATTTTCAATTCCGGCCATGACCATTAAAAGTCCTTTATGACTTTCGAGCCTTGAAGCTGCATAATAAGCAAGGCTGGCTTTCTCCCTGACATTAATGAAAAGTTTCGAATGTGAAAAGCCACCAAAAATCCCATTGAATAGCTGAAGAGCATAATAATCCGGATCACCGTATGCAACTTGGGTTCGATAACCGATATTCAATTTCCCTTGTTTCACATCCGAATTCTCAATGATTTCTTTTTCCTTCTCCACTACCTTGCCCGTCTTCCTTGGCAGTCTCACAGGCACTCGTTCTTGCAACGACACATACTTGTCAGCTAGGGCCTCCACTTCCGATTCATCGATGTCACCGATTACATATAAATCGATTTCATCCTCCGTCAGCATTTTTTTATAATAGGCGAAAAGGGACTCTGGAGTTATCGTTTCCAAGTCTTGAAGATTACCGCTCGCTTCTAAAGCATATGGTTCGTTTTTGCACATTTCCTCTACAAGGCGTGTAGCTGAATATCGCATTTTGTCGTCGGAAATGGATTGAATCCGCTGTTTTAAAGAACGGATTTCATTGGAAACCGTTTTAGAGTCAAAGGCTTCGCCGTTCTTCTTCGGATTAAAGATCACCTCTGATAATAGCCCAAAAGCCTTTTCGAGAAGCGGGGTTGAATCACTAAGGAATTTTTCATTTACGATATCGATCGTAAAACTTATGATTTGATATTCTCCTTTTTTAGCTACATCGACATAAAACCCTGCTCCATATAAATCATCAAGATAAGATCGAAGCTCGGGTGTTGTAGGATATTTACTTGTATTGCTTTGTAACACATAGGGCAGCAATGCACGATATGTAACGTCCTCTTTTGTCAACGGGGCTTTCATCTTCAGCACGAGAGTATTCGTTTTATATTTATCCGTCCGGACCACATGAAGCTTGTAGCCGCTTTTTTCCGTAATTGTATCGGAAGCAATAGACATGAATAATCCTCCTCATTATATAAATCACCTTTATTAGCTTATTGTTTGTAGATTGGAACCCTTTTAAACATCTACTTAAAATATACATGTGAAAGGAAAAATCATGCAAGTTACAGCTACTTTTTTTGGGTTTTCACCAGCTCACCATCACTTACTGCTCAATCTCAAAGGAAAAAACCGGCCAGCGCAATTTGCTGACCGGTTAAATACTTATCTTTTCCCTTTGATGTATGGCTGTCCGGATGCTTTTGGAGCATCTGCACGTCCAATGAAACCAGTTAGTGCAATGATCGTCAAGATATATGGCATAATCAATAAGAAAACGGACGGTATGTCTTTTATGAACGGAAGGCTGGAACCGACGATGCTTAAACTTTGTGCCAAACCAAAGAATAACGCAGCTCCCATTGCTCCAAGCGGGTTCCATTTACCGAAAATCATCGCGGCAATGGCCATGAAACCTTGTCCATTGATGGTCGTATGACTAAAGTCATTCGCAAATAAAGTCGCATGGATAGCTCCCCCGATACCCGCAAAGGCTCCTGATAGAAGGACAGCTTGATAACGGATCTTGGTCACATTTACACCCATTGTATCAGCAGCCATCGGGTGCTCCCCTACAGAACGGAGGCGAAGTCCAAATGGTGTTTTAAAAATGATATACCAAACGAAAATTGCCACAATAATTGCCAGATAAGCAATATAGTAGCCGTTCGAGAACAATATTGGACCTATAAAAGGGATATCACTTAGCAAAGGAATATCTATCCTCGGGAAAGTTTCGGTGATAATATCCGTTTGCCCTTTATCATAAATCTTCTTAACAAGAAATAAGGTAAGCCCAACTGCCAATAAGTTTATAGCCACCCCGCTTACGGTTTGATCTGCGCGGAATGTTATGGACGCGACTGCATGTAGCGCTGAAAATAGCAACGCAGCAATCATGGCGCCTAAAACAGAAAGCCATGGTGTCCAGGCCCCCAATACATCTGCATACATTAAGTTAAAAACTATTCCTGTGAAGGCTCCAATTACCATTAGCCCTTCCAGCCCTATATTGATAATACCAGATCGTTCAGAAAATACACCACCAAGCGCAGTGAAAATCAGCGGGGCAGCGTAAGCAATCATGGACGGAATGATGATTTGTAGCACTTGATAAAAGTCCACTTATTTCGCCCCCTTCTTAAAGCGTTGCACAATCCAGCGGATAAAATAGCTGGATGCAACAAAAAATATAATCAATGCAATGACAATATCAACAATTTCACTTGGAATACCTGTCTGTAATGGCATATTGATTGCCCCTGCTTTAAGTCCACCGAACAAGAAAGCTGCCAGGACAACCCCGATTGCTGAGTTGGCTCCTAATAAGGCAACGGCTATCCCATCAAACCCGATTCCCGTAAATCCACCTTTTATGGCTGCATAACCAAAAGTCCCCAGACCTTCCATTGCTCCAGCCAAACCTGCAAATGCACCTGAAATGACCATGGATAGAATGATATTTTTGTTTACGCTCATTCCGGAATACTCGGAAGCCTGCTGATTAAATCCAACAGCTTTCAACTCGAAACCGGTCTTTGTCTTTTCCAAGATGAACCACATAATGAATACACAGATAATCGCTATAAAGATTCCCCAATGAAGTCGGGAGAAATCTGTTAAACTCTCAAAAAATGGCGAGCGAAGGGATGCAGTTTCAGCAATCCGTTCCGTTTTGTCCTGATTATCGGAAATAACGTTTTGTATTAAGTAATTGGTTACATACAAAGCCGTGTAATTTAGCATGATGGATACAATTACTTCATGCACGCGGAATTTAGCCTTCAAATACCCTGGAATAAAGGCCCAAAGCGATCCAGCTATAGCTCCTGCAAGTATTGCTAATGGTAAGTGGATGATTTTCGGGAAATCAAAAGCGACCCCAACCCAAACTGCTGCAAGCCAGCCAACTATTAATTGACCTTCAACTCCAATATTGAACAAACCTGTTCTAAACGCGAAGGCAACGGCTAAACCAGCAAGAATATACGGTATGATTGTTCGTAAAGTTTCGCCTGCATAATAGGAATCGCCAACGATTCCAGCCAACATTGCCCCATATCCTTCAACTGGGTTATATCCACTCACCAACATGATAACTGCCCCAGCAAGCAATCCAAGGATGACAGCAAATAATGGACTCGTTAATTTATTAAAATATTTAGACATGTTCTCTTTCACCTGCTTCCGGACGCTTACTTCCAGCCATTAATAATCCCAATTCCTGTTCTGTCGTTTCTTTAGGATCGACAATCGCAACGATTTCTCCTTCATAAATGACAGCGATTCGATCACTGACATTCATAATTTCATCTAGTTCAAAAGAGATGAGAAGAACGGCTTTACCAGCGTCACGCTGTTCAATCAACCGACGGTGGATAAACTCGATAGCACCGACATCCAACCCACGTGTAGGCTGTGCCGCAATCAATAAATCAGGGTTTCTATCCACTTCTCGACCAATAATTGCTTTTTGCTGATTTCCTCCTGATAGTGCCCGGGCAGGTGTATATTCATCAGGTGTCCTAACATCATATTCTTTAATGATCGTACGAGCCTTATCAAAGATTTTCTTAGCGTGCAAAATGCCGCCTGATGAAAAAGGCTCTTGATAATAAGTTTGCAGTACGATGTTTTCACCAATACTAAAGTCCAGGACAAGCCCATGTTTATGACGATCTTCAGGAATATGCCCTACTCCAGCCTCAGTGATTTTACGAGGTTTCATATTCTGTATCTGTTTTCCGTTCAATGATATAGTTCCAGTGGTCACTTTCTTCAATCCTGTAAGAGCCTCGATAAGTTCGGACTGTCCGTTGCCATCCACTCCGGCAATGCCGATTATTTCACCAGCACGTACAGAAAGGTCAAGGTTATGAACAGCAGATACACCACGGGAATCTTTCACTTCCAGATTCTTCACTTCTAAAACGACTTCTTGAGGATTCGCTATGGATTTATCGGTTTTAAAAACGACATCCCTTCCAACCATTAAACTGGCTAGTTCATCAGGATTTGTTTCTTTTACATTCACTGTCCCAATGCCCTTGCCTTTTCGAATAACCGTGACTCTATCGCAAACTTCCATAATTTCCTTTAACTTATGGGTAATCAGGATAATGGATTTTCCTTCCTTAATAAGGGCTTTCATGATCGTGATCAATTCTTTTATTTCCTGAGGTGTCAATACAGCAGTAGGTTCATCAAAAATCAGAATTTCCGCACCTCGGTACAAGGTTTTCAAGATTTCCACCCTTTGCTGCATCCCAACGGAAATATCAGCAATTTTCGCATCTGGATCCACACTTAAATGGTACCGTTCTGAAAGTTCCCTTACCTCTTCACTCGCTTCCTTTACATTAACCTTTCCATATTTTGATGGTTCTTTTCCAAGAATTATATTTTCAGTAACTGTAAATGGATCTACCAGCATAAAATGCTGATGCACCATTCCAATTCCGAGGTCATTGGCAACACTCGGACTTGTAATCTGAACAACCTGCTCATTCACACGGATTTCTCCCTGCTCTGGCTGATATAATCCGAATAGTACATTCATTAGCGTGGATTTTCCAGCTCCATTTTCGCCTAGCAATGCGTGAATTTCCCCTTTTTTCACCTGAAGGGTTATATTATCATTTGCAATAATACCAGGAAATTCTTTACGGATATTAAGCATCTCAATTACATGTTCCACGTATAATCAACTCCTATAGAAATGAGGATTCTGATACCTAACTAGGAGATATTGATAGATTCCTAATAGTTTTCATTTGGTTTTTTTCATAAAAAACCAAATGAAAAACTACAAAAATTGTCATAGTCTTTCATTCGGTTTTTCATCCATAAGAAAAAGGATTCGAAGGCCTTCAACAGGCCTTCTTATTCCTTTTCATTTCTGACTGAATTATTTAAATCCTAATTCCTTTAATTCTTTTTCAGTACCAGGAGTTTTTTGTTCGCCAGATTTAATTTTTTCCACGTATTCATTAACCGCTTTTAATGATTCTTCGGTTACATTTTCTTGAGATTCCGAAATCATGATCCCGTTTTCTTCAAGACCGTATTCAATCGTTTCTCCACCAGGAAATTTACCCTCTTTTGTCTTTTTCGCTAAATCCTGAACTGCAACATCTACACGTTTTACCATTGAAGTCAAAGTAACATTATAATCCTTGCCATCAACTTTCAATGCGCCTTCTTCTTTTTGGTCACGGTCTACCCCGATAACCCAAATGTCTTTTTTAGGTTCTTTTTTCTTCAATTCTTTAGCAGAAGTGAATACACCGTTTCCTGTTCCGCCAGCTGCTTGGTAAATGATATCAATTCCAGAAGAATACATGTTATTTGCGATTTGCTGTCCTTTTGCTGCATCTCCAAATGACCCTGCATATTGCGCTGTAATTTTCGCATCCGGATTTACTGATAGGACACCAGCCTTAAAGCCTACTTCAAACTTCTTGATTAGTTCGGAATCCACACCGCCGATGAAACCTACTTTATCCGATTTAGTCTGTAAACCAGCAATAACGCCCACTAGGAATGATCCTTGTTGCTCTTTAAAAACGATGCTTGCAACATTATCTTGTTTAACAACGCTGTCAACGATTGCAAATTGAGATTTAGGACGCTGTGTTGCCACCTCATCAACCGATTCCGCTAATGCGTACCCAATCGCATAGATAATATTATAATTTTCTTTAACAAGTGTATTTAGGTTCGTCGTATACTCAGAATCTGATTTTGACTGAATGTAATTATAGCCGTCTTTACCTTTTTCCAATCCATTGTCTTTACCAAAAGCTTGAAGACCTTCCCAAGCAGATTGGTTGAAGGATTTGTCATCGATACCGCCAATATCGGTAACCATCGATACAGTGAAGTTATCTTTGTCTTTCCCATTTGAGGATTCTTTATCATCATTCTCTGAATTACCACATGCCCCCAATAGCGTACCGGCTGCAAGAACAAGTGAAAGAGCTAGACCTAATTTGCGCTTTTTCAATTTTCATCCCCCTAATATACATTGTTTTTTGAGCAGGAATGTTCTGAAAAGTCATTTATGTTTGCGTTTTCACTTCTCGTTAATTTTTTTTGCATACGTTTGATCGACTTTTACGGAATCGAAACAAACGCTTGCATTCACCCGTATGAAGAGCTAAGGCCTACACACGTTTACGAAGAACATGAAAGCTGAACATATTGGCTTTAAAGTAGTTAACAGAATACAGGATAGGCTGGTCCCAATCATCCAGATGCATCTGCTTTAAAACGAGTAGTGCGGCTTCTGGCGAGCATTTAAGGATAGGAGAAACTTTCTCATGATATCCAATAGGCTCAATCTCTGCTACGGCATGCGTAATTTTCCGATGTGCATCTCTTTCCAAAATATCAAAAAGAGACTCATCATTACGGTCAAAATTTTCTGATAGTATAGATTCAGGAATTTTGTCAATACAGTAGACAACTGGCTCCCCATTCGCTGTCCTTACACGTTCGATGATGACGATGCGTTCATCTGTTGAACAAGAAAACCTGCGTATATCCTCTTCTGTAGGTTCTAGGGCCGTCGAGCTTAAGAAAATCGTACCCGGCTTCATTCCTGCCTCTTCAATCATGTTCGTGACACTTTTTAATTGCTCGATACCTGAAGTGAATCGAGGTTTCGGATTGACGAAAGTCCCAACCCCATGGCGGCGAATGATGATGTTTTCTTCTTCTAAAATTCGCAGCGCTTCTCGAAGTGTCGCCCTACTCACTCCCAACTTTTTTGCAAGATCGAATTCTGAAGGGAATTTTTCATTTTCCTGATAGACTCCAGCTTCAATATCCTGCTTCAGGTAATCAATGACCTGCAAATATAAATGTCGACTATCTGATTTTATTGACATACAGTTTCCCCCAGTAATTTCTTAAGACATCAGACCTCTGATGTTGAATCATTCCTACTAATCGAAAATAATATAACATTTTTTTTGATATAAATAAATAGTGTTTTACTATTTACTATAAAAGAATTTAGGAGAAATTACCCTTCCCTGTGTCTTTCAATCTAGAGAAGGCCGCGGAATTTGTACGATTATTCTCCTAAATCAGATAAATTTTATTTGAAAATGCAAAATGAATGCAGCTATGTTCAAGATACTATTTTCCTGTATAATAGGATTTATCTTCTTTGAAGGGATGTACACAAGATGTTAAAGATTACAGAATACTCGATCGAAAAATTGAATGATCCATTTGGTATTTTGTCCGGGGAACGTTACGAGTTGTTCTTGGATATTGAAGTGCCTGAAGAGGATGAGCTCTTTTCAGAAAATGGTTTATATATCCGCGTGCTTTTTGCCGTGGAAGAACAAATAGGCAAATTGATTAAATATGATATTTTTGAAAAAGGGAACGAAGCCGCACTCGAATTCGATTTAGAAGAAGATGAAGAAGCGATGATTACCGACTTCTGCCTTAAACATTTAGACGAGGCGATGAATAATTAAAAAACCGGGCTGCAGCCCGGTTTTTTTTACCTATGATGAATGCGCTTCATCCTGTTCATCTTTAGTAACCAATACATTTCGTGGTTTACTGCCTTCATATGGACCGACAATTCCCCTCGCTTCCATTTCATCAATCAATCTTGCTGCCCGGGTATAGCCAATCCGGAAACGTCGCTGCAGCATGGAAACAGATGCAGTCTGCATTTCTACGATCAAGGACACCGCATCCCCGTATAAACTATCTTCGACTTCACCATTTGAAGTTTCTGCAATTTCATCCGGTATCATTTCTTCGTTATATTGTGCTTTTTGCTGTGAAATGACATATGTGACAACTTCCTCGACTTCATTGTCGGATAAAAAGGCCCCTTGGACGCGAACCGGTTTTGAAGCTCCAGCAGGCAGGAAGAGCATGTCACCCCGGCCTAACAGTTTTTCGGCTCCGCCCATGTCGAGGATCGTTCTCGAATCGGTCATTGAAGAGACACTAAAAGCAATCCGAGATGGGATGTTCGCTTTAATGACCCCTGTAATTACATCTACGGATGGCCGCTGAGTGGCAATTATCAAATGGATGCCAGCGGCACGTGCCATTTGTGCAAGACGTGTGATGGCATCCTCTACATCATTTGAGGCGACCATCATCAAATCCGCCAGCTCATCGACAATGACTACTATATAAGGCAAGAGCGGTTGTTTTGCATCTTCTTCTATGTTATGCCGGTTAATATAATCGTTGTAGCCTTCAATATTACGTGTACCGGAATGGGAAAATAGCTCGTAGCGCCTTTCCATTTCACTGACCACTTTTTGTAAAGCCTGTGCAGCTTTCTTTGGATTTGTCACTACAGGTGCGAGTAAGTGGGGAATTCCATTATAGACATTCAGCTCCACCATTTTTGGATCGATCATCATCATTTTCACTTCATGCGGTTTTGCCCGCATCAGAATACTCGTGATAATCCCGTTGATACAAACGGATTTCCCGCTGCCAGTAGCACCAGCCACTAGTAAATGCGGCATTTTATTGAGCTCCGCTTTAACCGCTTCACCAGAAATATTCCGCCCTAAGCCTATTTGCAGTTTTGCGTCAGGCTTGTCAACTTCTTTGGCCTCCAAAACTTCCCTTAATGACACCATTGCCACTTCGGAGTTAGGCACTTCTATTCCGATAGCCGATTTTCCGGGAATCGGAGCTTCGATCCTAATATCCTTTGCGGCCAGTGCAAGGGCCAAGTCATCGGATAGGCTGACAATTTTACTTACCTTCACCCCTACATCCGGATGAACTTCATATTTGGTTACGGCTGGGCCTAAATGCACTTGCGTGACCCTCGCTTTCACTCCGAAGCTATGAAAGGTGCGCTCAAGTTTTGCCGCATTTTCATGGATCAATTGGTACTCTCCGCTTTGGTCCGTTTTTTTGGGCTGCAATAATAATGAAAGAGGCGGTAAAAGATATTCTTTATTCTCCACTTCCGTAAAATTCATAGGTGGAACGGCATCATCATGGTCCTCTGTACTTTCAGCTGCAGGTTCCGTAACAACCGGAATTATTTCATTTTCGTCGATATAGGCTTTATCAGCAAAGCTGGAAATGATCCGTTCCGTCGCCATTTGCTGAGTTTCCTCTTCTTGATGAAGGGGCTGATCCGTTTCTTCATCGGGATCTTTTTCCCGTTTCTTCTTTTTCACGGGATTCTTTTTCTTTTCTTTTTTGTCTTCATTCCACGTTTTCATATCATCTCTGAATGCGGACCATTGCTTTTTGAAAAAGCCGCCAAGACCCCTGAAAAACTTCCCGAGGGTTTCACCTAAAGTTTTCCCGGTCAATAGGACGGCACCTACAATGATAAAAAGGAATGAAACGATTTTCGAACCAGCTTCGTCGAATAAAAAGTATGAGGCTGCAAATAAGATCGCGCCAATCATACCGCCCCCAAGGTCCTTTGTGCTGGCCTTGCCGGTCACTTCCATCCAGAATAGTTCCCATGTATTAGAAATGACGCTGGGCTTCGTAAACGGTCCTCCATCTGCAAGCATGTTAAAAAGCGTCACATGACTTAGTAGGAGCATGCTCGCGACAAGGAAGTACATCCCGACGAATTGCCGTTTTAACAGGTAAGGGACCTCTCTCTTTATCATCAAATAGAACCCAGCTGCAATTGCCCCCAATAAAAAGAGGATATACCATTCCCCCATGAAGAAGCGGATTAAAAAGACCGTCCCATTACCCACTGCTCCAAGCTTGGCAATGGCAATGATGGCCAGACCTATTAAAGTGAGGCCAATCAATTCATATTTAAGCGTTAGTTTTAACTTCTCTGTACTATTCTTTTTTCTGCGTTTCTTCTTTGCCATAATATCACCTGATTCTTCATGAAACTATTCTAACTTTCCTAATTCAACATCATTACATGATTTCCCTTCACAAAACAAACGTTCGCTCACTGATTATACCAAATAAATATGTCCCTGTCCTTGATATATATACCATTTACTCTTAATGCGGACAATTTCCCCATATAATAAATAAAGCAGCCAAGCGGCTGCTGATTTTCATTCCAGTATATCATAATTTACCTCAGTTTGGTCGTTTTTACTAAGGATTCATCTGTTCGAACACATTTATGACAGCCCCCGGCTGAATGTGTACATTCATATAATCTTCAGGATCCGTGCTTACAATTCGATCAATGCGAAACGTGCGGCCACCGTCATGTTCAACCATCACATGTACACCATTATAAATCATTTCTATTAAATTCGCCGTCTTCTCATGGTGATGAGGGAAAATTATTTCTTCAGGAACGATCGTATAAAGCGTCATTGCAAAAGCCCCTCCTCTTCCCCGGCAATTTTGGGCCTTCTTTCTTCCATGAAGCTATTTAGTTTTCTCATGGCCTGGCCTACTCCTCCTACATCATCGATCATACCGATTTCAACTGCCTCGGCCCCGATTACATTCGTGCCGATATCACGGGTTAAATTTCCTTTAGCAAACATTAAATCCTTAAAACTTTCTTCCGTAACGTTAGAGTGCCTCGTAACAAATTTAATGACTCTTTCCTGCATTTTATCCAAGTATTCAAAGGTTTGAGGCACGCCAATGACTAGCCCTGTCAAACGAATGGGATGAATCGTCATCGTTGCTGTTTCTGCTATAAAGCTATGGTCACACGAAACCGCAATCGGCACACCGATCGAATGCCCCCCGCCAAGTACAATCGAGACGGATGGCTTTGAAAGGGAAGCCAGCATTTCTGCGATGGCTAGTCCCGCTTCGACATCTCCTCCCACTGTATTTAAAATGACAAGCAGCCCCTCTATATTGGGATTTTGTTCAATTGCCACAATTTGTGGAATAACATGTTCATATTTGGTCGTTTTATTTTGAGGCGGCAGCTGCATATGTCCTTCAATTTGTCCAATGATCGTCAAACAATGGATTTTTGAGTCCTGAGATAGTTGCGGAACATTAGTAGCCCCCAGCTGCTGGATTTTTTCGATTAAAGTTGAATTCTTACCTTCCTGCTTGCCTTCATTTTCATTTGGTAATGGTGCATTATCCACTATGCCAACCCCTTTCTCTTAAGCCTATAGGTTTATTATGTCTCGAGTCTCGGACTTCATTCTTCAAGATAAAAGAGAAGAGGTTTGACACAGAAAAAAAAAACCCTGACTGTTCAAATCAGGGGTTCCTTACTTAATATTCCATGATAATCGGTAAAATCATTGGGCGGCGTTTCGTTTTTTCATAGAAGAATTGGTTTAACGCATCACGCATTTCCTGCTTCAGTGTGGACCAATCAAAAGGCTGGCGCGACCCATTTTTCTTTACGATTTCACTTACTATTTCAGTTGCTTCCCCAATCATTTTTTCTGATTCGCGAACATATACGAAGCCCCTTGAAATGATTTCAGGGCCTGCTGCAATGCTTTTATCCTGACGGTTCAACGTGACCACTACAATCAAAATACCATCCTGGGATAACAAGCGCCGATCACGAAGAACGATATTACCCACATCTCCAACACCGCTGCCATCTATCAAGATATTTCCTGCAGAAACTTTTCCGGATAGACCCATTTTATTGCCCTTTAGTTCAATGACATCACCTTTTTCGGCAATTATGATGTTTTCTCGTTTAATCCCCGCGGCTATCCCAACTTTTTGATGGGCATATAAATGGCGGTATTCCCCATGTACAGGGATGAAGAATTTAGGATTCATCAAATTGATCATCATTTTAAGTTCTTCCTGGCTGCCATGCCCCGTTACGTGCACTTTATATTTATTTGCAGATACCACTTCCGCACCTACCCTGTATAGCAAATCGACGGTTTTGGATAAAATAAGTTCGCCGCCTTGTAGGGGTGATGCACTGATCAAAACTGTGTCTCCCTTTTTGATCGTTACCTGCTTGTGGGTCTGTTTTGCCATCTTTTGAAGTGCCGCAATAGGCTCCCCCTGATGACCTGTCGATAACACGACGATTTCACGGTCGTCATACTGACTAATTTCATTAACTGGGATTATCAGCTCTTCTTCTACCTTTAAGTAGCCAAGGTTCAAGGCTGTTTCATAAACGCGTTGCAGGCTTTTTCCTACTACTGCCACTTTTCTGCGACTTGCTGCCGCTGCATTGAAAACATGCTGAATCCGGTTGATGTTCGAAGCGAAGCACGCAACGATGATCCTTCCGGAGGCTGCATGAAAAGCCTCTGTAATATCTTTGGCCACAACTGCTTCTGATGTCGTATACCCTGGCCTCTCGGCACCAGTACTATCCGAAAGCAAGCATAGGACACCTTCTTCACCGATACTGGCCATTTTACTGATTTCCGGTTTATATAGATCTGTTGCTGCTTGGTCGAATTTGAAATCCCCTGTATAAACGATTGCACCTTCACGAGTGTGGATCACTACTCCGACGGAATCGGGAATACTATGGTTAGTCCGGAAAAAAGACACGGCTGCTTGAGGGAAACTTAAAAGAGAATCCGAATCGATTTCAGTGAATGTTGCCCTGCCGTTAAAGCCATCTTCCTTTAATTTCGTTTTGATTAAAGCAAGTGTAAGCTTTGTTCCATAAACAGGTACTGGTAAATATTTCAAGACATAAGCAAGCGCCCCCATATGGTCTTCATGACCATGAGTAATGAATATCCCCTGCACCCGCTCCTTATTATCCATCAAATAAGAAATATCAGGGATAACCGCATCGATTCCGAGCATTCCGTCTTCTGGCAGCATTAACCCTGCATCAAGAAGATAGATGTCCTCGTTCACCTCGACGACGTACATATTTTTACCAAGTTCCCCTTGTCCTCCAAGAGAAATCACTTTTATTCCATTATTTTTATCTCTACCCAATCGAATATCCTCCTTAAAAAATCCCGTTCATAATTTCCCAATGAATTCATTATAACCGATGTTCAAAAAACATGACAACACTTACCATTTTCAGAGGGACTTTTTCATTTAATTCAAAAAAACAACCTATTATGTAAGATATCCTTTGTACTTTTATCCAGTTTCGATTGATCATAAAAAAATTCAAATATTTTCATCCCGAAATCGGAAAGTATATCCCATTCATATACATCATTATGTAAAAACAAGCCAATCTTCAACGATCAGCTTGTTCCGTGTCTTTTTATTTTTTTAATACCTTGGTTAATGCAAGGCGCTCCTGCTCTGTCAATGGCACGATTGGAAGTCTCACCGATCCAACGTCAATTCCATATAACTGAAGCGCTGTTTTGACAGGTGCAGGGCTTGGCGCCGCAAACAAACCTTTTATAAGCGGTAACAGTTCCTGATGCAGGCGGGCTGCCTCTTTCAAATTCCCACTGATGAAGGCCTCCACTATTTTCTGCAACTCATTACCAGCAATATGTGAAGCAACCGAAACTACACCCACACCACCAATCGCCAATACTGGGAGTGTTAAAGCGTCGTCCCCACTATATAATGCAAAATCTTCATCCGTGCCGGCTATGATTTGGGTCATAGCGTTTAAATCCCCGCTCGCTTCCTTAACGGCTACGATATTAGGAATTTTTGAAAGGCGGATGATCGTTTCCGGTTCAATGTTAACCGAAGCGCGCCCAGGGATATTATATACCATAACAGGGAGAGTCGTACTAGCTGCAATAGCCTTAAAATGCTGATACAGACCTTCTTGATTCGTTTTACTATAATACGGGGCCACCAGCATTATCGCATCGGCGCCATTTTGTTCCGCTTTTTTTGTCAACTCGATGGAAGCATACGTATTGTTGCTTCCTGTACCCATGATGATGGGTACACGTTTTTCAACAACCTTAGAAACATGACGCAATAACGCGATTTTCTCCTCCGAAGATAAAGTCGGGGATTCACCTGTCGTTCCCGAAATCACAAGCGAATCGGTTCCATTCGTTAATAAGTAATTAACCAATGAAGTCGTCTTTTGAAAATCAACATTTCCCTTGCTATCGAAAGGGGTGACCATTGCGGTTGATACTCTACCAAATATCATCATCTAACACCTCTTTAAATTTTAAAACCTTTAGTTATTAAAAACCCTATGATTAATGTACTTCACTTTCATGCAATTGAAATGCATAGTGCAGGGAATTAACAGCTTCTATTAAATCTTCTTCTTTTACGAGTACCCAAATCGTCGTATGGCTGTCCGCTGACTGGAGAATGGCAATTTCCTTTTCTGAAAGCGCGGTGACAATCTTCGCTGCAACGCCCGGCACTCCGTTGATGCCTGCACCAACTACTGAAACCTTGGCACAATTCCGCTCAATGACCGGTTCATGACCAAGCTCGGCCAAAATCGAGAGGGCAAGTTCTGTCATCTCTTCCGAAACGGTATAAACTACGCCATTTGGATATATATTTATAAAATCCACTGAAATGGAGGCATTGGCCATTGCTTTAAAAACTTCTGCCTGTAGATTATATTGATCTTTTTTCGCACGGACCTTGATTTGAGTGATTTTTGGAACATGAGCAATCCCGGTTACGAGCCTTTCACGTATGTCACTACCCTGGCTTCCCTTGTTCACGCTTGTAACAAGTGTCCCCAAACCTTCGCTGTATGTTGACCTTATCCGAATCGGGACTTTTGCCTGCATCGCAATTTCAACGGCTCTCGGGTGAATGACCTTCGCCCCTTGATAAGCCATGTTGCAAACTTCCGTATATGAAACGATTGATAATGGACGAGCTTGATCGGCAATACGTGGATCTGCCGTCATGATTCCTTCCACATCCGTAAAAATATCGACCCGTTCAGCTTGCAATGCCGCACCCAATGCAGCAGCTGAAGTGTCACTTCCACCACGGCCAATGGTCGTGATGTCCCCGTTTTTAGCAGCTCCCTGGAAACCTGCTACAACGACGACATCCTTCACTTCAAGTTCTTTCATGAGACGATCGCATTTCATTTCGATTATTTTCGCACTTGAATAGTCGGTATTCGTCAAGAATCCCGCTTGAGCTCCAGTATAAGCGACCGCATCAATACCATTTTCCAAGAGCATGTTTGTAAATACGACAGATGATATCGTTTCTCCTACTGACATAAGTAAATCCTGTTCTCGTTTTGAAAGGCTGGCTTTCGCTCCATTTACTAGGGAAAGTAAGGTATCCGTTGCATAAGGATCGCCTTTTCTTCCCATTGCTGAAACCACAACCACCACTTTATAGCCTTCTTTAATCGCATTTTCAATATGTCCCTTGGCAAATGAACGGCTTGCCTCATCCCGAACGGATGTCCCTCCGTATTTCTGGACAATAATTTTCATAATATGCACCCCAAATATAAGCCAGCTTCCCGATCCGGGAAGCTGACAAAAACTCTCTATCCTACTGGAAATTAATTTTTTCTGTCGAGTTCATTAGAATAAATTATTACTTAACGGTAACCAAACCTAATTTCAAAAGGCTTTCAGCAATTTGAACGGAATTCCAAGCTGCTCCTTTTAATAGATTATCGGAAACCACCCATAAATGGAAGCCTTTATCTTCATCCAAATCTTTGCGAATTCGACCGACGAATACATCATTCTTGCCGACGGATGAAGCAGGAGTTGGGTAAACTTGTCGTTCCGGTTCGTCTTCTAACACAATTCCAGGTGCCGTTCTCATTAGATCTTTGATTTCAGAAGCCGCTATGCCTTCTTTTTCAACTTCAATGTATACAGATTCCGAATGACCTGTTACAACAGGAAGCCTTACGCAAGTTGCAGCTACTGGAAGGTCTTGCATATGCATGATTTTCTTTGTTTCATTAATCATTTTCATCTCTTCGAATGTGTACCCGTTATCTTGGAATTTATCGATTTGGGGAATGACGTTAAATGCGATTTGATAATGCTTTTCGTCCCCTTTTACCGGTAAAATCTTCGGTTCTATTTCTTTTTCATCAAGCAAGTCGCGAGCTTGTTCCTTTAATTCATTTATCGCTGCAGCACCTGCACCAGAAACAGCCTGGTAGGTAGAAACAACAATTTTTGATAAGCCATATGTCTGGCGGATAGGCTCTAATGCCACAACCATTTGGATAGTTGAACAATTCGGGTTTGCAATGATCCCATTATGCTGTTTCAAGTCTTCTTCATTTACTTCAGGAACGACTAGCGGCACATTTTCGTCCATGCGGAAAGCGCTCGTATTATCCACTACTATCGCACCGCGTTTCACTGCTTCTGGAGCCAATTCCTTAGACACGCTTCCTCCAGCACTGAATAAAGCGATATCGATGCCTTCAAAGCTTTCAGGTTTTGCTTCCTGCACTTCGATTTCTTCGCCCTTAAACGTAAGTTTGATTCCTGCGGAACGAGCCGATGATAAAAAGATGATTTTCTTAATCGGTAAGTCCCTTTGTTCGAGTGTTGAAATCATTTGTTGTCCTACTGCTCCAGTTGCTCCCACAACTGCAATACGCAATCCCTGTGTCTCAGTCATTTATACATACTCCTTTTCTATCTCTTAAATTAGTTATTTGTTGGATTTATTACTTCTTGTTCAGAATATCATTTATTTTATCACATTAACATTCCAAAGGGTCGCACT
The DNA here is from genome assembly GCF_030817135.1 of Peribacillus sp. V2I11. Taxonomy (NCBI): domain Bacteria; kingdom Bacillati; phylum Bacillota; class Bacilli; order Caryophanales; family Bacillaceae; genus Peribacillus; species Peribacillus sp. V2I11. The sequence continues at coordinate 589,921 of NZ_JAUSYW010000001.1, forward strand.
TTAACAAAATATTCTGGTAGCGGAGTGGTTTTTTATAACTTCAACCTACAAATTTATGCATATATGTCAGTCGTTAGAAAGCTAGATCCGTGACGAAACTTGTTCAGGCTAAATCATCCTTGAACCTTTCGACGATGACAGGTTGAATCTGTTCCCTTTCCAGTGCCGATATGATCGTATCCCTTATCATGCTCATCCTTGCAACCATGGAACTTGGTTTGCCTGTGGGATTATCCTGGCCATATGGAACAAAATAAATATCTTTTGCTGCCATCAGCCTCATTAGATTGACACCATTTAACCCAAGTGCATCATTTGTTGAAATCGCGACCACGACTGGACGGTGATTTCTCATCGTCGCTTTTGCAGCCATAAGTACAGGCGAATCGGTAAGTGCATTTGCCATTTTACTCATTGAGTTACCTGTTAAAGGAGCGATCACCATACAATCAAGTGGCAATTTAGGTCCTAATGGCTCTGCTTTGACGATTGTATCAACGACATGATTCCCCGTCAATTTTTCTATTCTTTCGACCCAGTCCTCTCCCTTTCCAAAACGGGTTTCCGTGTTTTGTACTGTCGATGTTACGATTGGAATGACTTCCGCCCCTTCATTTACAAGTTTTTCTATTTCCGGAAACACTTCATCATATGTGCAATGTGATCCTGTTAATCCGAAACCAATCCGTTTCCCTTTGAGACTCATTTTATTTTCCCCTTCCTTTTCAAGTACTCGTCTTGAATCAATAGTCCCAGTGCATTCGCTAATATCTGACCAGCTGTTTTCGGGGCAACTATACCCGGCAGGCTCGGTGCCAACAGCGCCTTAATTCCCCTTTTTTCAGCGTAACGAAAATCCGTCCCCCCCGGTTTTGAAGCAAGGTCGATGATTAATGTATGAACGGGCATATTAGCTATAACTTTTGCGGTAATTATCGGAAAAGGAATCGTATTGATACATATATCAACATTTTTCATTTCTGCAGCAAGATCATTTAAATGAAAAGGGGTCAATGCCATTTCACTGATCCTCGCAATATCTTCACTTTTTCTTGCCCCCACCTTTACTTTTGCTCCAAGTGCCTGGAATGACCGGGCTACACTCATACCGACCCTTCCCAGTCCGAGAACGGCTACATTCGATCCATGGATAGTAAAATCCGTATGTTGAATGGCCATCATGATCGCACCTTCAACAGTGGGAATCGAATTATAAATAGCCACATCATCACGTTCGAACAATAGAACGAGTTTGCGATCCACTTTCTTGAATATCTCATCGAGGTAATCGTTACTGATTCCTGCATAAAAAATGCAATGTGCCGGGGTATTTTTTATCATTTCTTCAGTCAAAACAACCTCTTCACTGGAAAAGATCGTTTCTACTTTCCCATCTGAATCCGTGCCCCGGACAGGTAAAATAACTGAATCTAATTCCATGAAATTTAAATCTTCCATTTTTTCCTTAACCGCGCCGGTAAAAGCATGGTCGAGCTGTTCAAAACCTACCAATAATAGCTTTGCATCAAGCTCCGTCAGTTTACGGACAACTTCAAGCTGACGCGCATCTCCACCAATTACAGCGATTTGCATGCCTGTGAGCATTAAAACCGTCACCTTCTTTATATAAAAGATCCTAAACATTCCTTGCCTCATGATACAATTCCTTCAGGAAGCAATTCGGTTTTTGCTACATTCTCTAGTTACCCTGCCATATTATGTTTTCATTTAAAAAACGGTGATAAGAAAAGAAAAAACGCCCTAGCTATTGCCAGCTAAGGCGTTTTCGAGAGTGCATTTCGAGAAGTTCCAATGAGTATGGCGCGAGCGTCATTAACCGTCCATAGGCTCTCCGTCTTTAAGTGAAAGTCCTTCCTGAAAATCAATGATGACCATATCCGCACCGATTTTTTTTATATGTTCCCATGGCACTCTTATTTCACTGCCATTCCTTATAAAGCCGAACCATTTAACAGATGGGATGATCAACGAGGTAATTTGTCCAGTTTCATCTATTTCCAAATCCGTCTGACCAAGGATTCCTAATCTTTCCGCCCTATTAACATCGACTATTTCCTTACCGCTCAATTCGCTCAACCTCAATGTTGGTTCCCCCTTTTTTCGCCTTCTATTCAATCTATATCCGAAAAAGGTAAACTTAGAAGGAATTTATCCAAATATTGTCCATTTCACTGGACCCTCCCACATTCAAAGAAAAAAAGCCTGACCTCCCATTAATAAGAGGAAGGTGCAGACTTGTTCGTTATTATTTGTCCCAGTTTTCCAACGGGCTCACTAATGACAAGGAATGTTCCGTAAAGATCTGGTTTGCCAATTCATTGACGGTATCCTCTGTCACCGCGTCAATCTTGATGATGATATCATCAAGGGAACGGTGCTCACCCAACATCAGCTCATTTTTTCCGTTCCGGCTCATGCGGCTATTCGTGCTTTCAAGGCTGAGCATCAAGCTTCCTTTAAGTTGCTCTTTACTATTTCGTAATTCCTTTTCAGTAATGCCATCCCTTTTTAAAGTATCCAGTGTTTCCTGAATGGTTTCATACAGGCTGTCCAGCTGTTTTGTGCCTGTCCCCCCATATACTGTCACCATACCGCTATCTTGATAGCTGGAATGATAGGAATAAACGGAATAGGCAAGGCCACGTTGTTCCCTGACGTCCTGGAATAGGCGGCTACTCATGCTTCCTCCAAGAATATTATTCAAGGTAATCAGGCTGTATGTTTTATCATTACCGATTTCCAACCCTTTGTAACCAAGGCATAAGTGGGCTTGTTCCGTATCTTTTTTACGGGTGATCCTATTTTCATGGAAAGAAGGTTTGGCCAATTCAAGACGATCTTCCCCTCCTTGATACGAGCCAAAGTAGTTTTCGACTTCCTGAATCAATTTTTCATCCACATTCCCAGCAATGGACACTACCACTTTATCGGGTGTATACATGTCATGGACGTATTTTTTTAATGTATCACTATTGAACGTTTCAAGCGTATTTTCCGTCCCGAGTATAGGATAGCCAAGGGGGTGATTTTCATATACCGCCTTGCTTAAAAGGTCATGGACAATGTCATCTGGTGTGTCTTCGTACATTTTGATTTCTTCGTAGACGACATTTTTTTCTTTTTTCAATTCTTCCCCATCAAATGTTGAATTGAAGAACATATCAGCAAGGATTTCAAGCGCATAGCTTGCATGGTTATCCATTACTTTAGCATAATAGCATGTATATTCTTTTGATGTGAATGCATTCACTTGTCCCCCAATACTATCGAACGACTCGGCAATTTCACGCGCATTTCTCGTAGTTGTCCCTTTGAAGAACATATGCTCCAGGAAATGTGAAACCCCATTCAATTCAGGTGTTTCATTTCTTGAACCTGTTTTGATCCATACTCCAATTGCTGCTGATCTTACAGTTGGAATATTTTCCAATACAATTCTAACTCCATTTTGACACGTGTATTTCTTAATCAACTAACATTCCTCCCAATCATTCTATGCTGCTATCGTTACCAATACATTATGGATTCGATCGCTCCTCATCTACTGCTTCCGAAACGGTAACAACATCTAAGTCTTTCTTTTTTATTTCAATTATTAACGTTTCCAATGATTTTGCTGTAGATTCCGTCGGATGCATCAATATAAATGCTCCTGGGTGTACCTTAGAAAGCACTCTTTGTTGAAGGACTTCAGGGCTTGGCTTTTGCCAGTCGATCGTATCCACACTCCACATGGCTGTCTCCATACCGAAAGAATCCGCGATTTTCACCGTTTCGTCCCGGTAGCTTCCACTTGGTGGTGCGAACCACTTCATTTTCAAACCTGTCACCGCTTCAATGACTTCGTTCGTTTTTCGAATTTCCTCACGAGTAGCTTGTGCGGATATGTTTTCCATATCGGGATGTGAATAAGAATGATTTCCAATTTCATGCCCGCCACCCTTAATCATCTTGGCCAAATCAGGATTTTTCTTGGTCCAATTACCTTCAAGGAAAAAAGTGGCCTTGACATTATTCTTTTTTAACACGGCCAACATATCTTGTAAGTATTCATTCCCCCAGGCCACATTGATTAAAAATGAAACCACTGGCTTTTCGGGATGGGCCCGGTATATTGGAGCCGGATCCAGATCCTCCATATGTATCTTTGCAGGTACCTGCTGAAATACCAGTTTATCCTTATCGAACACACCCTCCTTCTTCATGGCTTTATACGAATCATCAATATTTACCTTCAGGCCGTTATACGCAGGAACGGTTTTCCAAACAGAATCTATTCGTGCATCCTGTGGTGCAATCTCATATTTTTTTGTTGATTCTTTTATTTGTAAAAGAAGCTCGTCTTCTTGCTTAATTGAAGCAACTGAATCATCGGTTAATTGGGTCAAATAAATTTGTGTATATGGATTTTGCACTAATAACCATGATATACCTGCAATGGCACTTATCGCAACTATCTGCTTCCATTTATTATTCATTTTTTACGCCCCCTTCATACCAAAATGTATGAAGAAAACGGACAAGGTAGAACATGACATCCTTTTAATGCCATTCACACTATGGTTATTCCAATACTTTCAAACAAAAAAAGCATGCAGATTCACAAAGAATCGCATGCCGGGATTTTCATTTTCATTACGATTGAGAAGGGTTAGCTGCCTCTTTTTGCTCTTTCAGGACCGCTTTACGAGAAAGGTTTACCCTTCCTTGCTTATCAATCTCAGTAACTTTGACCAATAATTCATCGCCAAGTGAAACGACATCTTCCACTTTTCCAACTCTTTCTTCAGCCAGTTCAGAAATATGAACCAAACCGTCTTTACCATTGAAGATTTCAACGAAGGCACCGAACTTTTCGATACGTTTAACTTTACCTAAGTATAGTTCGCCGACTACGACTTCACGTACGATATCCTCAATGATTTTCTTCGCTTTTTGAATCATTGGTTCATCAGTAGAAGATATGAATACCGTTCCATCTTGTTCGATGTCGATTTTCACGCCAGTTTCTTCAATGATTTTGTTGATATGTTTACCGCTCGGTCCAATGACATCACGGATCTTATCCGGATTTATGGACATCGTAACGATTTTTGGAGCATATTTGGATAACTGCTCACGCGGTTGATTGATTGTTGACATCATTGATTCCAAAATATGCATCCGGCCATGTTTGGCTTGAAGTAAAGCTTCTTCAAGAATCTCTCTAGAAAGACCCTCAATCTTAATATCCATTTGCAGGGCAGTAACACCTTTTGAAGTCCCTGCGACTTTAAAGTCCATGTCTCCCAGATGGTCTTCCATACCTTGAATATCCGTTAAGATCGTATAGTGCTCACCTGTTTTGACAAGACCCATAGCAATACCGGCAACTGGAGCTTTCAATGGAACACCGGCATCCATCATTGCCAAAGTGCTTGCACAGATACTTGCTTGTGATGTTGAACCGTTCGATTCAAGCACTTCAGAAACAAGTCTGATTGTATATGGGAAGTCTTTATCGTTTGGAATGACAGGCTCCAATGCTCTTTCACCAAGTGCTCCATGACCGATTTCACGACGTCCTGCCCCACGGATAGGGCCAGTTTCACCAACACTGAAATGCGGGAAATTATAGTGGTGCATAAAACGTTTTGACTCTTCGGTTCCAAGTCCGTCCAGAATCTGCACATCACCAAGTGCACCTAATGTACAGATGGATAGCGCTTGGGTTTGTCCGCGCGTGAACAAACCGGAACCATGTGTACGGGGAAGAATGGTAACTTCTGATGATAATGGTCTGATTTCGTCAGGATTACGGCCATCCGGACGCACTTTTTCTTCCGTGATTAAACGGCGGACTTCGGATTTGACCAATTTATTCAGGATTTCTTTGATTTGCTTTAATTTTTCTTCATCAGTTTCTTCTTCATAATGAGCCAACACACGATCTTTTACTTCTTTGATCGCGTCTTCACGAGCATGTTTTTCCTGAACTTGTACAGCTTTGTTCAAGTCTGCTCCACATAGGCCTTTCACTTCTGCTTCCAGTTCAGCATCCACTTGATATAAAGTGACCTGCATTTTTTCCTTGCCGATTTCAGCAACGATTTTCTCTTGGAATGCAATGATTTTCTTGATTTCATCATGTCCAAACATGATTGCTTCAAGCATGGTTTCCTCTGGTACTTCATTTGCTCCGGCTTCAACCATGTTGATAGCATCTTTAGTGCCGGCAACCGTCAGATTGATGTCACTTTTAGCTAATTGGTCAACAGTAGGGTTAATAATGAATTCATTATTGATTCTCCCCACTACAACTCCAGCAATTGGACCTTCGAACGGAATATCGGAAACTGAAAGTGCAAGGGAAGAACCTAGCATAGCTGCCATTTCCGTAGAGCAATCTTGATCGACACTCATGACCATGCTGATGATCTGAACATCGTTCCTGAAGCCATCGGCGAAAAGCGGACGGATTGGACGATCGATTAAACGGCTTGCAAGAATGGCCCTTTCACTCGGCCGGCCTTCACGTTTGATGAAGCCTCCCGGAATTTTACCGACTGCATAAAGTCTTTCTTCGTAGTTGACTGTCAAAGGGAAGAAGTCGACATTTCTAGGTTCCTTCGAAGCTGTTGCTGTACTTAATACGGCAGTTTCTCCATAACGGACTAAAACTGCCCCGTTTGCTTGTTTGGCCAATTGCCCTATCTCTACCGTTATATTACGGCCGGCCCAGTCAAATGAATACGTATGTTTTTCCTGTCCCATTTATTAAACCCCTCTCTGAATCTTCACTTAGAGGCTTAGTTTACCTAAACCTGTATTGGATTAAATCATTTATATGTGAAAGTACTGAACTCGAGTTAAAACCAAACTATTCCTATTATGCACGAAAAAAACAAGCATTAACAGTAAAATGAATAAAAATTTCTTTCATTTGATTTATGTATATCCTGATCATTTATAAATGGAAAAGGACCCGGCTCCTGCCGAGTCCCAAGGACGAAGGCCCAGCCTTATGTAGAATACGTCCAAATCATTTGAATAACATCAAAAAAGCGGGAAATTTCCCGCCTTCCTGAAAAAATTATCTACGTAGACCTAATTTGTTAATTAGTGTACGGTAACGAGTAACGTCTTTGTTACGTAGGTAAGTTAAAAGATTACGACGTTTACCTACCATTTTAAGAAGACCGCGACGTGAATGGTGGTCTTTTTTGTGTGTGCGTAAGTGACCGTTCAAGTTGTTGATTTCTTCTGTTAATACTGCGATTTGAACTTCTGGAGACCCAGTGTCAGTATCGTGAGTTCTGAACTCAGCGATAAGTTCATTTTTGCGTACTTGTGTAATTGCCATGTTATTATTCCTCCTAAAATTCTGTAAAATCACCTATTACCGAGCCAGCGTCGGAGTCTCGACTAGCCAAGCAATGGTTATTTTCATACATACAATAGAATACATGTTTTTCATTGAAATTGCAAGTCTTGTCTTTTATGCTTCAAGCTTTGCAAAATACGCGATTGCATTTTGCTTATCCGTTTCGATCTGAGCGACCAATGCTTCAAGCCCGGAAAATTTCTGCTCACTCCGAAGTCTTTTATGCCATTCAACCGAAACCTGGCTGCCATATATATCTCCCGAGAACTCCAAGGCATGAACCTCTACAGTGGGATATTTAGGTTTTTCTTCGTGGAATGTAGGTTTGTAACCGACATTGCAAACTCCATTATACCATTTACCGCTTATTTTGATCCTGACGGCATATACGCCTGCAGCAGGGAAGATATAATCGTCACTTACTTCAATATTAGCGGTGGGGAATCCCAACTTCCTGCCCCGTTTTTCACCGTGGATGACATGGCCTTTCGTTAAATAACGTCGGCCAGCCAAATGATAAAAGTCAGAAAAGTTACCATTACCGAGAGTTTCCCTGATTCTCGTCGAGCTAACCTTTTCATCTTCAAGTGTCTGTTTTGCAACGACTGTCTGCGAAAATCTTCCCTTTGCGTAAACAGGCAAATCTTCCATCGATCCTTGACCATAGCGACCGTATGAATAATCAAAGCCTGCAACTACGTGACGGACATTCAGCCCGGCAATGTACTCGTCAACGAACCGTTCCGGCAGAACCGAAGCGAATTCCTTGCTGAAATGGACAATGAATAAATAATCTATCTCCATCGACTCTATGATATCCACCTTATCTTCAAGTGGAGTGATATAGCGGATATTTTCCGTTTTCCTACCCAGTACTGCAGAAGGATGCGGGTCAAATGTCATGACTGCTGACTTAAGATTCATTTCATCGGCTTTTTGCTTGGCTGTTTGAATAACAATCTGATGACCTTTATGTATACCATCAAAAAATCCAAGGGCCATTACAAGCTCGGGAAAATCATCCGAATTAAATTGATGAGGATGCTCTATTGCGATCACTTTCACCTTTCAATCTCCTCTTTCCGGCGGTAAAACGGTCTATAATTCTTGTGCCAATACTTTTACAGGTTTAATTAATCCCTCTTTTGTCGGATGTATTTGATAAATGGCAATGGCCTTATCTGTTGGGTCGACCATCACAAAAGGCTTCCCTTTTTCAACAACAACATCCTTTGTTTGTTCCAATACCGCACCGTTAAGTACTTTCTTTGCTACTTTATCACTAATCTGAAATTTGGGCAAATGAAATAATCCCCGCTCCAAAGGCAACAGAAATTCATCCGTTTGTCCACTTTCCATGATCTCTTCCACTTCAGAAAATGTGAAACAGTCCTCCTGCTTAAAACCTGCTGATTCAATACGAGTCAAATCAGACATATGGGCAGGAAACCCCAGTTCTTCACCCATCATGACTGCAAGCGTCCGAATATACGTTCCTTTGCTGCATTTGACGCGAAAACGAAAAGAAATGGTTTCTCCTTTAAATTCAGAACGATCATCGAGAAGGGTAATATCATAGATGGTGACCTCCCTTGTCGGCCTCTCCACTTCTATCCCTGCACGGGCATATTCATATAACTTCTTCCCGTTTACCTTTACCGCTGAAAACATCGGCGGCGTCTGTTCGATTTTTCCAGTCAATGATTCCAACACTTCCAGAATCCGTTTACGCTGAATCACTTGATCAATCTTTTTCTCTTCCACTTTTTCACCGCTTGCGTCTTCAGTTGTCGTTGAAAAACCAAGGGTCACTTCCCCTTCATACGCTTTACCGGCTTCTGTCAAATATTCGGCTATCTTAGTTGCCCTGCCAATACAAATAGGTAAAACCCCTGTTACATCAGGATCTAAAGTACCTGTGTGCCCAACCTTTTTTGTCTTTAAAATCTTTCTTAATTTAAAAACACAATCATGGGATGTCAATCCCTTAGGTTTCCATAATGGAAGAATACCGTTCACGCTTTCACCTCATCATTTATAAAACACCCTAAACTACTATCATAAAGCAAAATGAATTCCAATTCCGAAAGGTGTTTTTTTTACATATTCATTTTTCAAAAAAAAAGAGACCGACTTCAAGAAGTGCAAAGCACTTATTGAGTCGGCCTTCTTTTACTGCTTGCTTATTCCTCGTCTTTTTCAGCCGGTTTATCTTCTGAATTGATTTGGGAAATCAACGATTCGATACGATTACCATAATCGACCGATTCATCAAATTCAAAAAACAGTTCAGGAGTTTTGCGCAGGCGGATTCGCTGCCCAATTTCTGAACGCATGAATCCTTTCGCCTTAGCAAGACCTTGCAGGGTTTTCTCCCTTTGTTCCTGGTCACCCAAAACGGAAATATAAACTGTTGCCTGTTGTAAATCGCCTGTAACCGCGACATCCGTCACTGTAACAAATCCGATTCTTGGATCTTTAATTTTTCGGCCGATAATTTCACTCAGCTCTTTTTTCATTTGTTCGCCAACACGATTTGAACGAAGGCTCATAATATCACCTCGATAGCCTAAAGCCAGTCTATATCTGTTATTGTTCGCTCTATTTCCGGAAAAGAATCTAGAAATTTAAGGGCATTTTGAAGTTCCCGTTCAGTAGCCTTCCTTGAGGATGTTACGGTTACGATAGTAATCTTTGTCCGCTGCCATAAATCCTGAAAATCGGTCTCTGCTACAGAAATATTGAACTTCTGCTTAAGCCGTGTCATGACACGCTGAAGCACGGCCCTCTTTTCTTTCAAAGAATGGGTGTCATGGATGATGCATTCACATTGGACAGAGCCAACGATCATTTACGTTCGATCTCTTCCATTACATACGCTTCAATTACATCGCCTTCTTTAAGGTCGTTGTAATTTTTAATCGTAATACCGCACTCATAGTTCGTTGCCACTTCTTTTACATCATCTTTAAAACGTTTCAATGCATCAATTTCACCTTCGTAAATGACGACACCTTCACGAATTAAGCGAATTCCGCTATCACGTGTAATTTTTCCTTCTGTAACGTAAGAACCTGCAATCGTACCTACCTTGGATACTTTGAAAGTCGTACGAACTTCAGCCTGACCGATAATTTTTTCTTCGAATTCAGGGTCAAGCATCCCTTTCATAGCCGACTCGATCTCTTCGATCGCTTTATAGATGATGCGGTGAAGGCGGACATCAACATTTTCTGATTCAGCTGCACGCTTCGCATTCACGTCAGGACGGACGTTAAATCCGATGACGATTGCATTCGAAGCTGTAGCAAGGATGATATCAGACTCTGTAATGGCACCGACGCCAATGTGTATGATTTTCACCTTAGCGCCTTCCACTTCTATTTTATTCAGGGAAGCGGCTACTGCTTCCGCAGAACCTTGAACATCAGCTTTTAAAATGATGTTTAATTCTTTAATTTCCCCTTCTTTCATTTGCTCGAACAATGTATCTAGGGTCACACGGGATTTTTCATTACGTTGTGAAGCAAGTTGTCTCTGTGCACGCACTTCCCCAACTTGACGGGCCGTTTTCTCATCTTCAAAGACGATGAAACGATCGCCGGCCTGTGGCACTTCGTTCAATCCAGTGATTTCAACCGGTGTTGAAGGACCTGCATCCTTAACACGGCGTCCAAGATCGTTAACCATAGCACGAACACGTCCGAATGTATTACCGATAACAATCGGATCACCGATTTTCAACGTTCCGTTTTGAACAAGCAAAGTGGCAACCGATCCGCGCCCTTTATCCAAACGTGCCTCGATAACCGTTCCATTCGCTTTACGAGATGGATTCGCCTTATACTCCTCCACTTCACTGACAAGAAGAATCATTTCAAGCAAGCTATCGATACCCTCACCGTTTTTAGCTGAAATTGGTACAAAAATTGTGTCTCCGCCCCATGCTTCAGAAACTAAACCATGTTCTGTCAATTCTTGCATGACACGGTCCGGATTGGCAGCTTCTTTATCCATCTTATTGACAGCGACGATAATTGGAACTTCTGCCGCTTTAGCATGATTGATCGCTTCAATCGTTTGAGGCATAACGCCATCATCCGCAGCTACGACAAGAATGGTGATATCGGTAACTTGTGCACCGCGGGCACGCATTGTTGTAAACGCAGCATGGCCTGGTGTATCCAGGAATGTTATTTTCTTATCGTTAACTTTAACTTGATAAGCACCGATATGCTGAGTGATTCCGCCCGCTTCGCCTTCAGTAACTTTTGTATGGCGGATAGAATCAAGCAATGTCGTTTTACCATGGTCAACATGTCCCATGATCGTCACGACAGCCGGACGTTCAATCAAATCTTCAGAAGCGTCCTCAGTGACAAGTGATTCAAGGTCTGTTAGGTCGACACGAATCTCTTCTTCGGCCACTACACCGTATTCCGCACAAATCAATTCAATTGCATCTTTTTCCAAAGTTTGGTTGATTGTTGCCATAACACCAAGCATAAAGAGCTTTTTAATGATTTCAGAAGGTTCACGGTGAAGTTTTTTTCCAAGTTCCATAACCGTCAAAGACTCATAAAACGTAATTTTCTCTGGAAGTTCTCTTTCTTTACGTTTTGTAACAGGTGCCTGAGGCGCTTGTTGTCTTTGTTTATTATTTTTATTCTTGTTATTGCGACCCTTGTTGAACTGACCTGTTGGTTTTTTCGTCCCTACAGGTTTAACTGGTGGTTTCTTCTTCAGTTTTTCTTTATTGACTGTGCTCTTTTCATCCGCTTCAGCTTCGTACTTCGCGACCGTAGCGTTAGCTTTTGGTTCAGCAGCTTGGGTTTTATCTTCGTTTTTAGGTTTGATTGAATCGTTTAATTTATTTACAGTTGAATCGTCTAATGCTGTCATATGGTTTGTTACCTCTATATTCATTTCTTTAAGTTTATTTATTACATCCTTGCTTGAAACGTTCTTCTGTTTTGCATATTCATATACACGCAATTTTGTCATACGTTCACCCCCGTAAAATTTAATCGAGCAGCGTTCGGAGTTTTTGTGCAAAACCTTCATCCAGAACTGCGACGGCAACTCTAGCATCCTTGCCTATCGCATGGCCGAGCATTGACCTGCTTTCGACTCTTTTTAAAGGAACCTGATAAAATGCGCACTTATCAGATATTTTTTTTTCAGTGTTTTTTGAAGCGTCCGCGGATAAAATAACAACTTTGGCATTACCGCTTCTAATCTCTTTAACCACTAATTCTTCACCCGAAATTAGCTTGCGTGCTCGATTGGCCAAACCTAATAGAGACATCCATTGTTGTTGTTGGGTCATGTTGTTAGTTTTTCTCCTTATTCACTAATTCAAGCAATTGTTCATAAAGGGAAGAATCGATTTGGGTACTAAGGTGATTAGCCAGCACATTTTTCTTTTTGGCCAGCTCGATAATATCCCGATCAAGAGTCAAATAAGCTCCCCTTCCCGATTTCTTTCCGGTCGGATCAAGGCTGACTTCCCCTTCTTTAGATCGAACGATGCGAATGAGTTCTTTCTTCGGCTTCATTTCACCTGTAGCCACACATTTACGCATCGGGATTTTTTTTCGGCTATTCATCTTTTTTCACCTCGAATTACTCGTTATCCTCTTCGAAATCTGTTTCCTCTTCAGTAACATAACTATCTCTGCTCAAAAGGAATTCCTGTTCTTCCACAGGATAAATACCAGCTTCGCGGGCTTCCGTTTCACTCTTGATATCAATTTTCCAGCCTGTAAGCTTGGCAGCTAAACGGGCATTTTGTCCACGCTTACCAATAGCCAGGGAAAGTTGATAATCCGGAACGATTACAGTCGTCGCCTTTTCCTCTTCTTTTACAATAACTTCAAGTACTTTTGAAGGGCTTAAAGCATTCGCAACGAAAATGACCGGATTCTCCGACCATTTAACGATATCGATCTTTTCACCTTTCAATTCATTGACGATGGCCTGAACACGCTGTCCTTTTTGGCCTACACAGGAACCGACAGGATCTACTTCTTCGTTATCGGAGTGCACGGAGATTTTTGAACGGTCGCCTGCTTCGCGGGCAACTGACTTAATTTCCACTGTTCCATCAAAAATTTCAGGCACTTCGATTTCGAATAAACGTTTTAAAAGGCCAGGATGTGAACGGGATACAAAAATTTGCGGGCCCTTGGAAGTCTTTTCAACTTTAGTGATGAAAACTTTAATGCGATCATGAGGTTTATACTGTTCATTCGGCATTTGCTCATTCACCGGTAGCAAAGCTTCGATTTTACCTAGGCTGACATAAATGAATCGGGAATCCTGGCGTTGAACGATGCCAGTCATGATATCCTCTTCACGATCGATGAATTCGGCATAAATGATGCCTCGTTCCGCTTCACGCACCCTTTGAGTAACGACTTGTTTTGCTGTTTGTGCAGCAATGCGGCCGAAATCCTTAGGTGTTACTTCCATTTCGACAATATCCTCTAACTGATAGTTGGGATCAATTGCTCTTGCTTCTTCAACAGAAATTTCCAGACGCGAATCGAACACTTCGTCCACAACGTCTTTTCTGGCAAATACACGCATAGTTCCTTTACCAAGATTCAAGTCGATACGTACATTTTGTGCTTGGTTAAAGTTACGGCGATATGCCGATATAAGGGCAGATTCAATCGCGTCGATCAAAACCTCCCTGGAAATTCCTTTTTCGTTTTCTAAAATATAGAGAGCATCCAATAACTCATTGCCCATGGTGATCCCCCTTACGGATATTTAAATTAATGATTTGCTTGACTTAAGAGAAGGTAATCGCCAATCTTGCCTTCGCTACCTTTTCGAATGGTATGACGATCGTTTTCTTTCTTGTCTTGATTCTGACTTCGATTGTCACTTCTTCACCATCGAAACTGGTTAGGATTCCTTCGAATTCTTTTTCATCTAAAATGGGCTCGTATGTTTTTATGTAAACATTTTTACCGATAGCATTAAGGAAATCCTTCTCTTTTTTCAGAGGCCTTTCAGCTCCGGGTGATGAAACTTCGAGAAAATAATTTTGTGGAATCGGATCAACCTCATCAAGCTTTTCACTGAGTTTTTCACTCACATTTCCGCAATCATCAATATCTACGCCTGTTTCTTTATCAATGTACACTCGAAGGAACCAGCTTTTACCTTCCTTCACATACTCCACTTCGACTAATTCAAGCTGCAATTCTTCAAGAATTGGTAATGCTAATTCCTCTACGACTTCCGTTACCTTTTTACTCATTTGTTTCCTCCATACGTGCGTTGTATGCGCTTGGTTTCGGATTCAAAATTAAATGGTCAATACAACACGAAAGAGTGGGTTTCCCCACTCTTGCCATTGGTTCCTCTTAGTATTTCCAATAAAAATATACCATAATCAAGATTTTTATGCAAATACCATGTCTGTTTCTTCCTTTTTGAAATCAGTTTCCTCTTTAAAATAAAGATAACTGATTTTGTTCAGGCAATGACTCCAGACAGCCTTGTTTATCAAGATATTCAAGGATGGTCTTCGAAACCTTCCCCCGTTGTTGAAGATCTTCTTTGGAGAGGAATTCACCATTTTTCCGCGCGTTGACGATATTGATCGCCGCATTCGTTCCAAGACCAGGTATCGAATTGAAAGGCGGTATCAAAGTATTCCCTTCGATTAAGAATTGATCTGCACTGGATTTGTACAAGTCCACTTTAGCGAATGCATATCCGCGTTCACACATTTCCAAAGCTAGTTCAAGAACCGTCAATGTATTCTTTTCCTTTGTGGATGCATCCAATCCCTTTACCATGATTTCTTCCATTTTTGATTTGATCGCTTGCGATCCCCGAGTCATCGCGTCGATTTCAAAATCATCGGCACGTACTGTGAAATAGGCTGCATAATACAATAAAGGCAGATGCACTTTAAAATAGGCAATCCGGACAGCCATCAAGACGTAAGCTGCAGCATGGGCTTTCGGGAACATGTATTTAATCTTCTTACATGAATCGATATACCATTCCGGCACCTCATTTTTCCTCATTTCCTCTTCGAATTCCTCCGAGAGCCCTTTCCCTTTACGTACAGATTCCATAATTTTAAACGCTAGGGAAGGATCGAGACCTTGATAAATCAGATAGACCATAATATCATCCCGGCAGCCTATAACCTCACTTAGTGTACATATCCGGTTGTGGATCAGTTCCTGTGCATTGCTCAGCCATACATCCGTACCGTGAGAAAGCCCCGAGATCTGAACAAGCTCGGAAAATGTCGTAGGTTTGGTATCTTCAAGCATCTGCCGGACAAAACGAGTACCAAATTCCGGGATGCCAAGCGTACCCGTTTTACACATGATCTGTTCTTCGGTAACTCCTAAAGATTCAGTACTGCTGAATATTTTCATTACTTCTGGATCATCGGTAGGAACGGTCTTTGGATCGATGCCACTTAAATCTTGAAGCATCCGGATTACAGTCGGATCATCGTGTCCAAGTATATCAAGTTTCAAAATATTATCGTGAATGGAATGGAAATCAAAGTGAGTTGTTTTCCACTCAGAATTCCTGTCATCCGCAGGGAACTGAATAGGTGTGAAATCATAGATATCCATATAATCCGGAACAACGATGATTCCGCCCGGATGCTGTCCTGTCGTCCGTTTCACACCAGTACAACCGGCAACAAGGCGATCAGTCTCGGCTCCACGCATATGGATGTTATTATCAGAGGAATACCCTTTTACATACCCATAAGCCGTTTTTTCCGCGACCGTACCAATCGTTCCGGCACGATATACATATTCTTCACCGAATAAGACCTTCGTATAGTTATGGGCCTTCGGCTGATATTCACCGGAGAAGTTCAAGTCGATATCGGGAACCTTGTCCCCTTTAAATCCAAGGAATGTTTCAAACGGGATATCATGCCCGTCTTTTGTATAAGCAATGCCACAATCGGGACAGTCTTTATCGGGCAGGTCAAACCCGGAACCTACTGAACCGTCATTGAAGAATTCGGATTTCTTGCACTCCGGACATACATAATGCGGCGGAAGCGGATTTACCTCTGTAATTTCAGTCATGGTGGCAACGAAAGATGACCCAACCGATCCCCTTGAGCCAACTAGATAACCATCATTCAATGATTTTTTAACAAGTTTGTGTGAAATTAAATAAATAACGGCAAAACCGTGGCCAATGATGCTTTTCAATTCTTTCTCAAGACGGGCTTCCACGATTTCCGGCAGGTTCTCTCCATAAATCTTCCTTGCCATGCCATAACTCATTTCACGCATCTCTTCTTCTGCACCTTCAATTTTAGGTGTGTATAACTCATCCTTGATTGGCTTGATTTCTTCAATCATATCAGCGATTTTATTCGTGTTGGTTACCACAACCTCTTTGGCTTTCTCGGAACCGAGGAAGGAGAATTCCCGTAGCATTTCATCTGTTGTACGAAAATGTACGTCAGGAAGCTTATGACGATTCAGCGGATTTGCGCCACCTTGTGAATTCACAAGGATTTTACGGTAAATTTTATCATTCGGATCCAAATAATGCACATTTCCCGTGGCTACGACTGGCTTATCCAATTTTTCACCAAGCTTGACGATATTGGAGATGATCGTTTCTAATGATTTATCATCGCGTACATATTCAAGCTCAATCAAATGCTGATACACTTCCTTCGGATGGATTTCAAGATAATCGTAGAATTCGGCAATATCGACGACTTCCTCAAAACCCTTCTGCATCATTCCTTCAAAAACTTCCCCTTTATCGCAGCCCGATCCGACCAAGATTCCTTCACGATACTTTTTAAGTTGTGAGCGCGGTAATCGGGGCACACGATAGAAATAATCGATGTGTGATATTGAAATTAATTTAAAAAGGTTTTTTAAGCCAGCCTGTGTTTGCGCGATCAACGTACAATGGGAAGGCCGGGAACGCTGATAAGCATTTCCTTTACCCATATTGTCATTAAGTTGATCATGATGGGTAATCTCCTTTTCCATTGCATCCTTCAGCATCTTCAACATAAGGTAACCTGTAGCTTCGGCGTCATAAATGGCCCTATGATGCTGGGTCAAATCAATATCGAACTTTTTACATAATGTATTTAACCGGTGATTTTTAAACTCCGGATATAAGAAACGGGCAAGTTCCAATGTATCAATAACTGGATTGGAAGCTTTAGGATAACCCATGTTTTTATAACCTATATTCAAAAAGCCCATATCGAAGGCTGCGTTGTGGGCAACCAGGATCGCATCGCCCGCCCAGTCCTTGAACTTCTCCAGTACTTCCGAGACTTCTGGAGCATTTTCCACAAGATCATCAGTTATTCCAGTCAATTCTATCGTCGTATTGGATAGTGGGTGATGCGGATTCGCAAATGACTCGAATCGATCAATGATGTCACCGTCACAAATTTTCACTGCAGCAAATTCAATGATCGTATCATAAACGGCTGACAGGCCAGTCGTCTCTACGTCAAACACAACATAGGTGGCATCCGCCAAAGCGATATGTGCCTCATTATAAACAATGGGTACACCATCATTTACAAGATTCACTTCGACGCCATAAAGGATTTTGATACCATTCTTTTTCCCGGCACTATAAGCTTCAGGGAATGATTGTGCTCCCGCATGATCTGTAATGGCCACAGCCTTATGCCCCCACTTTGCAGCCTGGGCAACAAGCGCGGAAGTAGGTGTCACTGCATCCATCTGGCTCATTGGGGTATGCATATGCAGTTCTACGCGCTTTTCCCCTTCTGGAGCCTTATCTTGCCGTCCTTGTTTAGAAATTTCATTTATATCATTTGCGATCATTACAAGGTCACGTACGAATGTATCATTTTGGATGCTGCCTTGGGCACGTACCCACATCCCTTTTTTCACTCGGGCAAGTATGGCAGCATCTTCTTTATCACGCGAAAACATTTTGACCAATATCGAGCTCGTATAATCAGTGACTTTAAAGGTCAACAGGCTTCTTCCGCTGCGTAACTCACGCACTTCTGCATCAAATACGAAGCCTTCGATAGCAATCCTGCGCTCTTCATCGATAATCTGTTCGATTCTGCGGAAATCCGCATCTTCTTTAATCGTATAGCCAATTTTAACCGGTCCTTCGTAGACGCCATCGTCGCCGCCTTTTTCCGATTCTTTTTTCTGCATTTCCACTAGGGCAGCAAGTCCCTTTTCTGCGTCTTCCTTTTGTTTCTCTTCTAAGAACTTCTGGTAATCAGGATTCGAAACCGTTTCCTTCACTTCCGCTTCAAGTGTCAACGGAGGAAAACCGAATGTTTGGTAGATATTCGAAATGATGCCGGAGTATTTTCGTTTCAACTGACCAGCCTCCGTATCATTTCGGGCACTTACGATAAGCTTATATCCATTCACCGTTGGCACTTGTTCATTCAGAAGTGATAACAGTGCTGGAGACATGCCCTCAAGCTCGCCAATGCAATTTTTCCAATACTCCTTCACCAATTGTTCGGTCACTTGCGGATTGGCCACATTCAAGTTGAATGTGACCTTGGCAATATGGGAAAACGTACTTGCTAGATGAGTAGCAAGTCTTGTATGGACACTGCAAGGAATTAACGCAGGTATATTAAAGGCAAAATGCCATGTTTTGGACTCCCTCTCGATTGAGAGTTTATCAATTTCGGCACCTATGAAATAATTCACAAAGGCATCCTCAGTCAAGTCCATTTGCTGGAGCAAGAGTTGAAATCTCTCTCTACCGCTATTTGGATTTTGATCCATTCCCTCTCTCCCCTCTCTACTATCTCTTTAGATATTATTCACTATCATTTTCGTTTTGATATCAGAGGCTATTATAACATATCATGAATGTTTCAATAGTATCCAAATCCATGAAAAGGAAAGGCATCATCCAATTGAATGATGCCTAATTCCCCTATTTTTATATTATCCCAGTATTTCGTGAAGCTTTTGAGTTAGTTCAACTCTTTCAATTTCAAGAACCTCACCCGTTTTACGGATTTTCACTTCGACGATTCCGTCGGATGCCTTTTTACCTACAGTCACCCTGACAGGAAGACCGATCAAGTCAGAGTCTGCGAATTTTACGCCAGCACGTTCTTGACGATCATCCATAAGAACTTCCATGCCTTGTGCCTTTAAATCATTATATAATTCTTCTGCCAGGGCAGCCTGAGCCTCATCCTTCATATTGATTGGAATCAAATGGACTTGATATGGGGCTAAATTCGCCGGCCAGACCAATCCTTTTTCATCGTTGAATTGTTCAGCAACAGCTGCAAGTGTTCGGGAAACACCTATACCATAACAGCCCATGATCATAGGCTGCGACCGTCCATTCTCATCTAGGAATGTCGCATTCATAGCTTCGGAATATTTAGTTCCTAGTTTGAATACGTGGCCTACCTCAATCCCTTTGGCAAATTTAATTTTTCCGTTTCCATCCGGTGATGGGTCACCCTCTTGGATGAAACGAAGATCTATATAATTGGCCACGTTAAAATCACGAACGGGATTTACGTTCACATAATGGTGGTCTTCCTCATTTGCACCACAAATCCCATTAACCATGGCTGCGACGGCAGCATCCGCAATCACTTCCACTTCAGAAGTGACATTGATTGGTCCAAGAGATCCAATTGTACATCCTAAGACTTCTTTCGTCTCATTTGGTTCGACCAAATCAACAATTGAAGCGTTATAGAAATTCTTCAGCTTGATATCATTGACTTCATGATCTCCTCGCACCAAAACAAGCACATACTTTTCATCCACTTTAAACAATAACGATTTTATTAGTTTCTCTGCATCAGTATTCAAGAATGAAGCGACTTCTTCAATCGATTTTTGACCTGGTGTATGAACTTTTTCAAGTGCAATTTGTTCTTCGGAGCTTTTTTCATATTTCACACTCACCGGTGCCATTTCAATATTAGCTGCATAATCGGAAGTATCCGAATATGCGATGGTATCTTCCCCTATTTCAGATAGGACCATGAATTCATGTGTATCCTTACCACCCATAGCACCCGAATCGGCAATTACGGCACGGAAGTTCAACCCACAACGGCTAAATATATTCGAATATGCTGCATATAAATTTTTATAAACAGCATCCAGGCTTTCTTGATTAGCATGGAAAGAATAAGCATCCTTCATGATGAACTCACGTCCGCGCAACAATCCGAAACGCGGTCTTTTTTCATCACGGAATTTGGTTTGGATTTGATAAACCGTTAATGGAAGACGCTTATAGGATTTCACCTCATCGCGAACTAAGCTGGTTATCACTTCTTCATGTGTGGCACCAAGCGCAAATTCACGGTTGTTGCGATCCTTAAGTCGCATCAACTCTGGACCATAGGTATACCAGCGTCCTGATTCCTGCCAGAATTCGGCCTGTTGTAAAGCCGGCATCAACAGTTCTACTGCGCCAGCATTTTCCATCTCTTCCCGAACGATCGCCTCGACCTTTTGAAGCACCTTTTTTCCAAGCGGCATAAAACTATAAACCCCGCTGGAGTTTTGTCTCATAAATCCTGCACGTAATAGCAGCTGATGACTTTTGATTTCAGCATCTGCAGGCACTTCCCTTAATGTAGGGATCAACGTCATACTTTGTTTCATATCTGCACCTCTTCAATATTTCCTTTAAATTACTTGCAGCTACGGTAAAATTCATACCGCAACATTAATACGGTCATTTCATACAAAAAAGACTTTCCGCGTTATTCAGAAAAGCTAATTTAATATACTCATTCTCGATTATACTTACGATTTCCCTAGAAAACAAACAATTTCCCCAAAACGGTTAAAAAACTAGGAAATCCCTTCAGATAAGAAAACGACCAACAGATAAATCTGCTGGCCTGTTTTGCATTATCCAAACACGTCTTACAGGAAGAATCGCTGGATGTCATTCCATGTAACGACAATCATCAATAACATCAGCAAAGCAAAGCCGATGAAGTGGACCATCCCTTCTTTTTGACGGTCAATTGGTTTCCCTCTTAAGAATTCGACCACAAAGAATAACAGTCTTCCTCCATCCAATGCCGGTAACGGAAGCAGGTTCATGATTCCCAGGTTAATGCTGAGCAGCCCTGCCCATTTCATTAACGTGAATAAACCTTGTTTCGCTACTTCCTCAGTTGATTTATATATTCCTACAGGACCAGATAAACTGTCAATCGTAAATCCACCGGTTACGAGGTCACCAAGGATGATGAAGATTTGTTTTGTCCAAAAATATGTTTCTGTGAAACCATATTGTATAGCTTTAATCGGTGCTTTTTCAACCGGAGGGTAAACACCGATAATCCCGATTTCCTTTCCTTCCCTCTCCACTTCTTGTGGAACAACCGGAACTTCCAAAGTTTTCCCGTCCCTGTCAACGACAAACTCGATCTCTTGCCCAGGGTTCTTCTGAATGCTTTCCTGAACATCTCCCCAAGTGGAGACTTCCGTCCCTTCTATGGATTGAATGACATCCCCCGATTTTAAACCGGCATTTACTGCCGAACCATCTGGAGTCAACTCACCAAGTTTCGCTTCATCCACCACAACTCCTTGAAACAGGCCTATCAATACAAAAATGACAAAAGCCAAAACAAAATTCATTGCCGGACCCGCTACAATCGTTAGGAAACGATGCCCAAGCGACTTTGAGGCAAATTGCCGGTCAAAAGGAGCAATCTGGTTCTCCACACCATTTTCAACGATCACCGCTTCTTTATGAATGGCAAACGTTTTTAGTGTTTCTTCCTCACCTTCTTCATAACCAGTAAGGATCAGTTTATGATCAAGGTCGATCACTTCAACTTCCACAAGACGAATATCAGGATATTTATCTTTATTGTTCAAAATGATTTTTGTAATATTCTCTTCATTATCAAACATTAATCCCACTCGATAGCCGGGCTTCAATTCTACATTCTCTGCGTCTTCACCAGCCATGCGCACATACCCGCCAAGAGGAAGCAATCGAATGGTATAAACGGTTTCCTTCTTCTTATATGTGAATACTTTTGGCCCGAAACCGATTGCGAACTCACGGCATAAAATTCCTGCACGCTTTGCAAACACTAAGTGCCCAAGCTCATGGAAAAATACAAGAGCGCCAAAAATGATGATGAACGCTATAATCGTTTCTAAAGTCTGCATGTTCCGGTCACCTATCTTTCACTAAAGATTCTATATACTGCCTTGTCATATGATCCACTTCCTGAATCGTTTCTAAATCTGGAAGGGCTATGTTGGAATGCTGATTCAGCGCCTTTTCAATTAACGTTTCAATTTCAAGGAAGGTTACCTTTCCAGATAAGAATGCAGAGACTGCGGCTTCATTGGCGGCATTCAACACAGTAGTCATCGTTCCGCCCATTTTACCCGCTTTATAGGCGAATTGCAAACAAGGATATCTGGTGAAATCCATATCGCTAAAATGCAGTTTGCCTGCTTCAGCAAGGTTAAGTCGTTTGCGACCTGCTAGCGGGATACGGTCTGGATAAGTAAGTGCATATTGTATCGGCACCCGCATATCAGGTGTCCCCAGTTGCGCTATCACGCTGGAGTCATGAAACTCAACCATGGAATGGATGATGCTCTCTTTATGTAGCAATACATCAATTTTATCGTAGGGAAGATCGAATAGCCAGTGGGCCTCAATTACTTCCAATCCTTTATTCATCATTGATGCTGAATCGATCGTGATTTTAGCTCCCATTGACCAGTTCGGATGGTTCAGAGCCTCTTCCACCGTTACATCCTTCAATTCTTCCCTGGTTCGATCTCGAAAACTGCCTCCTGAAGCTGTAATGACAAGACGTTCTATATTTTTTTCCTTTTCACCTTGCAATGCCTGAAAAATAGCGGAATGCTCACTGTCAACCGGCAGCAATCTGACCCCCGCTTTTTTTGCTTCACTTATGACCAAATGACCTGCCGTCACCAAAGTCTCCTTGTTGGCGATAGCAATATCTTTTTTAGCCTTTATTGCTTGAAGTGTCGGATAAAGACCCACGCTTCCGATGACTGCATTGACCAAAATCGTCGCCTCACCATAAACAGCAACAGCAGTCAATCCCTCATCTCCATACATGAACTCGATATCTTTGCTGCTGGAGAATTCACTTTTCAAAACATGAAAATCTTCTTCCGTCTGGACTGAAACCAGTTTCGGTTCAAACTCTTGTATATAAGTCCTGACCAATTCTATATTCCTTCCAGCAGAAAGCGCCACGATCTTGAATTGATCTGGATGGGACCTAACTACATCAGCTGTTTGTTGACCAATAGATCCTGTCGCGCCCAAAAGGCTGATATTTTTCAAATTGTTCATCTCCTAATTCATATAACGCTTGCCTATATTTATAAAACATGCAATAAATGCAAAATCGGTAAAATGAATATCACGCTATCAAGCCTGTCCAAAATTCCACCATGTCCCGGGAGAAGCTTCCCTGAATCCTTAACGCCATAGTGACGTTTATACGCCGATTGAACGAGATCACCCAATTGGCCGAATACCCCAATGATTAATGAAATCAATAATAATTGCAATAACGTGTAGTCAAGGCTGGAGAAGGCGTAAAATAGAACACCCACTACCATCGCGGAAAATAACCCGCCGATAAATCCTTCCACCGTCTTGTTTGGACTTATTTCTGGCCATAGCTTTCTTTTACCCATTGACTTACCTATGAAGTAGGCACCGGAATCGGTCGCCCAGATCGTAAATAGGGTAAGCAGGATATAGATCAGCCCCAACCCCAAAGAGTCACGTGTTTCAAATAGGTAGTAGAAACCCATCCCCAAGTACAGGATTGAAATCACTAGAAAGCCTGCGTCATCAAAAGTAAAACGGTTTTTTGAAACGACTGTATAAAGCAACAGCAGCAAAACCCCGATTAAGAAGACTTGAACTTTATCGTAATTTATTTCTGCTAAAAAAGCGGTATGCTCATTAGGCAATAAAAGCACCCACAATAATATGTGAGAAAGAAATGATTCAAAAGATAGTACACGTAACTTTTTCATTTTCATCAGTTCATACAAACCAATTGACCCTAACAGATAAACCGTCAGTAAAAAGGGAGTGCCCCCTAAAATGACTAGTGGAATGAAGATAGCGGCAACTACGACCGCCGTAATAATTCGTTGTTTCATTATTCCATTTTCCTCGCCTTCTACATTAAACGCCACCGAATCTTCGTGAACGCTTTTGATACTCCTCAACTGCCTGCAATAAATGCTCTTCACTAAAATCCGGCCATAGCACCTCAGTAAACCACAGCTCAGTATATGCCGCCTGCCAAAGCATGAAATTACTTAAACGGATTTCACCGCTTGTACGGATCAGTAAATCTGGATCCGACAAATGTTTGGTCATCAGGTAACTGGATAGCATTTCCTCAGTTACATTTTCCTTTATTATACCATTCTTAGCATCTTGAATGATGCTATTCACTGCAGATACAATCTCCCCACGGCTTCCATAGTTCAGGGCAAAATTCAGAATCATCCCATCATTGTCTTTCGTGTCTTCCATCGCCCGTTTAACGGCACTTTGAGTATGTGAAGGAATGAGTGACAAGTCCCCTATCGTTTCAACTCTTACATTTTCGGAAATGAGCTCGGGTAAAAATGTCCCAAGAAATTCCTGGGGAAGCTTCATCAAAAAGTCGACTTCACTTTTCGGACGTTTCCAATTTTCAGTGGAAAACGCATAGACTGTCAAAGTTTTGACCCCTAATTTATTGGCAACTTTCGTAATTCTACGAACGGTTTTCATTCCTTCATGATGACCCGCCACACGTGGCAATGCACGCTTTTTGGCCCAACGGCCGTTCCCATCCATAATGATGGCGATATGCTGAGGAACATCAAACTGTTTAATATGCTGAATCCTATTTGTTACATCGGAAGAAGCATCTTTTTTAACGAAACGCTTCCAAAGTGAATACATATGTTAGTCCCCCATCAGGTTGTACTTATCTCTCTACAAAGGCAAAGTTTTCGTGCACTATGTATATCAAGCTTTCTGCCGCTTAAAAAGAATCTATATTATAATATCAAAAAAAAACTGGTTCTCATATTATTATTATGAAAATTATTTCTTCATTAGAAGTCAGAAAGGGAGAAATCATTACTTCTTTTTTTTCTAAAACCGGTTATGATTAACATGAAAAATGCAAAAAAAGGACCACCTCCAAAGTTTGCATGCAACATACTAACTAAAGGAGTAATCATTATCGGAGAAACCTTATTATAACAGTTTTCTCCTTTAAGCACACCTATATGTTAGAACCAAGACATGACCCAGTATGGATTCGGCCCTCTTTATTTAATCAATTCTTCAGTGGAAATTATACTTCCAAAATTTCTTTTTCTTTATCTTTTGTAATTTCATCGATTTTCGTGATATTGCCATCTGTCATCTTTTGGATGTCATCAGCATAGCCACGTAAATCATCTTCAGTGATTTCACCACTTTTTTCAAGCTTTTTCAAATCATCATTAGCATCGCGACGCACATTACGGACAGCTATTTTCGCTTCTTCCGCTTCTTTTTTCACAACTTTCACAAGCTCTTTTCTGCGCTCTTCAGTTAACGCCGGGATGGCTATCCTGATGACCGATCCATCATTAGAAGGATTTAAGCCTAAGTCCGATTTCAAAATTGCCTTTTCGATTTCACCCAATACCGTTTTATCATATGGTTGAATTACTAATAGTCTAGCTTCCGGGACAGAAATACCAGCCACCTGATTAACTGGTGTCGGCGAACCATAATAATCAATCGAGATTCTATCAAGCAATGAGGCGTTTGCCCTTCCGGCACGGATGCTTGCTAATTCACGTGTGTACGCTCCAATGGCTTTTTCCATTTTCGTTTTCGCATTCGAAATAACTTGTTTCGGCATCTTTTATTTCCCCCTTACAATAGTTCCAAGCGTTTCGCCTAAAACGGCCCGTTTAATATTACCTTTTTCCATGATCGAGAAGACGATCAATGGAATATCATTGTCCATGCATAGCGAGGAAGCAGTTGAATCCATTACTTCTAACCCTTCTTTGATCACATCAAGATAGGAAAGTTTATCATACTTCACTGCATTTTTGTCCTTAACCGGATCTGCATTGTAAACGCCATCCACATTATTCTTCGCCATCAAGATGACATCAGCTTCAATTTCAGCAGCACGCAGGGCGGCAGTGGTATCCGTTGAGAAGTATGGATTACCTGTACCAGCTGCAAAAATCACCACTCTCTTTTTCTCTAGATGCCTGATTGCACGGCGTCTAATGTATGGTTCTGCGACTTGTCTCATCTCAATGGAAGTTTGCACGCGCGTTTCAATTCCAAGCTGATCAAGACTGTCTTGTAATGCCAATGAGTTCATGACAGTAGCCAGCATACCCATATAATCGGCATTAGCACGATCCATGCCCATTTCACTGCCTATTTTCCCGCGCCAAATGTTTCCACCGCCGACAACAACAGCCACTTCCACATCAAGCTCAGCCACTTCCTTGACTTGTTCAGCAATAGATTTAATTACTGCAGGGTTAATTCCAAATCCTTCTTCACCGGCTAATGCTTCGCCACTTAGTTTTAAAACGACACGTTTATATTTAGCGTTACTCATGAGAACCTCCAACTATGTAATCTTTTCATTCGTTCATCATGCTTTCTTGCAATACTACCAAAAATTCATGATATTTCAAAAAATAGGGAACACAAGAGTGTTCCCCATTATTAATTATCTGACAATTAGTCTTTTTTAACTTGGTTCATTACTTCTTCAGCAAAGTTTTCTTGACGTTTTTCAAGACCTTCCCCTACTTCATAACGAACGAATGATTGGATTTTTCCGCCTTTTGATTCAACGAATTGTCCCACTTTTTGATCAGGGTTCTTAACGAAAGCTTGTTCGTTAACACAGATTTCTTCGTAGAATTTATTAATACGTCCTTCAACCATTTTCGCAACGATTTTTTCAGGTTTTCCTTCATTAAGCGCTTGCTGCGTAAGAACTTCGCGTTCGCGTTCTAATTCACTAGCATCTACTTGGTCGCGAGAGATATATTTAGGGTTAATTGCAGCGATATGCATTGAAACGCTTTTAGCTGCCTCTTCGTCAGTTGTACCTTCAAGAACTGAAAGTACGCTGATACGCCCACCCATGTGAAGGTATGCACCAAATGCGTCGTTATCAGTTTTAGAAACGACTTGGAAACGGCGAAGAGTTAATTTTTCCCCGATTTTAGCAACAGCAGCATTGATATGATCTGCAACTTTTGCTCCATTTTCCATTGTTTGCTCAAGAGCTGCTTCAACGCTTTCAGGTTTGTTAGCAAGAAGGAATGCAGCCAATTCTTTAACAAGAGTTTGGAAGCCTTCGTTTTTAGCAACGAAATCAGTTTCTGAGTTCACTTCAAGAATAACCGCTTGGTTTCCTTCTACAACGATTGAAGTTAAACCTTCAGCAGCAATACGGTCGCCTTTATTAGCAGCTTTTGCAATTCCTTTTTCACGTAGGAAATCGATTGCCTTTTCCATATCGCCTTCTGTTTGTACAAGTGCCTTTTTACAGTCCATCATACCGGCACCAGTTTTTTCACGCAATTCTTTAACTAATTGTGCAGTGATTGCCATAATATATATCCTCCTCAAATTAAATGCAGTTTATTCAATCTTTACCCATTATTGCAAAAAATACTTGTTATCATCAAAGAAAATAACGACCCTTGACAATATTTCAGAAAAAACATCCACTTTTTCAGTCAATCTGACGGAACTAAACCAGCTGATGAATTTCATCCCTTAAAAATCGCCCATACCTTTTTAAAAAGACATTCCGTACAGTGATTTTATGTATGTTTATTTAGTGCAAAAAAAAGGGATAAAAGGCATTATCCTCTTATCACCTTTTTTCTTACTGAGTAAGCAACCTTTTTTACTTATTAAGCAGTAGTTGTTTCAGTTGCTGTTTCTTCGCCTTGTTTAGCTTCTAAGATAGCATCTGCCATTTTACCTGTTAATAATTTAACAGCACGGATTGCATCGTCATTCGCAGGAATAACTACATCGATTTCATCCGGATCACAGTTTGTATCAACGATACCAACAAGCGGAATGTGTAATTTGTGTGCTTCCGCAACAGCAATACGCTCTTTGCGAGGGTCGATAACGAAGATCGCATCTGGAAGAGTCTTCATATCTTTAATACCGCCTAAGAATTTCTCTAAGCGATCCCATTCTTTTTTAAGTTGGATAACTTCTTTTTTAGGAAGTACTTCGAAAGTTCCGTTTTCTTCCATTTTTTCGATATCTTTAAGACGAGCGATACGTTTTTGGATTGTTTCAAAGTTTGTTAAAGTTCCACCTAACCAACGTTGGTTTACATAGTACATACCAGAACGGATAGCTTCTTCTTTAACAGATTCTTGAGCTTGTTTTTTAGTTCCGACGAAAAGAACAGTACCACCGTTAGCAGCTAGTTCTTTCACGAAGTTATAAGCTTCTTCAACCTTTTTAACTGTTTTTTGAAGGTCGATGATGTAGATGCCGTTACGCTCAGT
This sequence comes from Peribacillus sp. V2I11, assembly GCF_030817135.1. NCBI lineage: Bacteria > Bacillati > Bacillota > Bacilli > Caryophanales > Bacillaceae > Peribacillus > Peribacillus sp. V2I11. Next base: position 618,919 of record NZ_JAUSYW010000001.1, read on the forward strand.
GAAGATATATTTCTTCATTTTCGGGTTCCAGCGACGTGTTTGGTGTCCGAAATGCACACCAGCTTCAAGCAATTGTTTCATAGAAATGACTGACATTTTAGTTCCTCCTAAATGGTTTTGTTTTTCCTCCGCACCGATCATTTTCATACAGAAACTGTCGTAACAGCACCATCTGCAAGAATCACGGGGCGTGTGTATTAACACCATTTCATAATATATCATAATGGCTCTGCACAATCAAGAGATATCTTTATCTATTCATGCGAAACTTTCGTTAAATGAACGGTCATTAAATGAAAAAGTGGATATGCTAGCGGATCAGGACATTCAGTAGAGGAAATCGCCAAAAGTTAGGTCGCGGTCATACGGAGAAAGAGCTATCGCTAATTTGAGGGGAATTGCCAGCCGATGAAAGCTTCAATTTGTCCTCGACTTTTACGGGTAATACATTGGCCTCATTTTCTTCAGGCATTATTTTATAGGCGTTAATCGCCTTCTATTTGGCGGCGGCATGGCTTCCCTCTTTATACTCTAGCAGCATGTTTTGTTCTTGTTTTTCTTCTTTATCTTCCTTTGTTTCTTTGATTGAACCATGTTCTTGTCCTTTTTGTCCATGCTCGGGATTCATTGCCACCGAATTGGTGAATGCCTTTACCAATGTCTCGTTGTCCTCTTTCATCTCCATTAAATAACCAGACAAAAGTTGTTCCATTTCTCCAATGATGGTTTTTGGTCTTTTTCCAACTTACTTAAACGATTTTGACGAAGTTATAAAACGATTATGGCAAAAATGGGTTTAATACAAACAACAGAAATATAAAAAACGCTGACATGTTGCATCCTAATTAACCTAGTCAATCCTGTTACCTTTATACGGATGGGAATCTTTTTTCACTGTTGTTTTTTCTTGATTACTTTCTCCATGCTCTTCTTGACAAAGTACAGTTCGAACATTCTTTGATTTCGAAACATTTATTGAAGCGGGTACCCGTATGAATCCTTTCAAGTTGACATATAGGGGCTTTCTTCGTTCAATTGAGATCTTTATGCTTCCCAGACTCCATAGCCCTCTTCAATCAAAATATCATGATTAAATCTTTTGATCTTGCATCGTGTTTCTTAATTTATATATCGCTTTCGAGTGAATTTGGGATATCCGGGAAGTAGATAGGCTCATCACTTGTCCGATTTCGGTTAATGTTAGTTCTTCTTTATAAAAAAGCTGTAAAACCAACTGTTCTTTTTCATTAAGGGTTTCTATGACTTTGGCTAATTCCACATGCAGTTCTTCCCTTAACACATGTTCCTCAGGTAAATCCGCCTTTTCATCTTTAATAATATGAAAATTCGCGCTTTCTTTATCGTCCTCTTGGGGATTTTCATCCATTGATAGTACATTGGCAAAGAAATTCTCATTTAATGCAGCATATACTTCATCTTCCGGGATATTCAATTCAGCGGCAATCTCATATGGCGAAAGGTTCCTCATGTATTGCTGCTCCAGCTTTTCTATTGCAGATTCTATTTTCTTGGCTTTATCTCTTGCACTCCGTGGAAGCCAATCCTCTTTTCTTAATCCATCTAAAATAGCACCACGAATTCTAAATGAAGCGTATGTGTCAAACTTCAGGTCACGCTTCGTATCAAAACGTTCCAGGGCATCGAATAACCCCATCATCCCTAAACTCCTTATATTATCCCGGCTCACATTTTTAGGAAGACTCACTGAAATACGTTGAACATGATACGATACGAGAGGTATGTATTTCTTCACCAAAATGCCCCCGGCTAGCGGATCTCTGCAATCCACCCAATTTTTCCAACATAACTGCTCTTCTTCGATGGTCAGATGAGACATTGGACATCCTCCTAACATTGTTATACGATTTGTAATCAAACGGCCCCTAGCCATAAATGCAATAAAATACGGTTGCAAGTGTACCTGTCATATTTTTGGCTTTTCAAAAGCCAAATCCGATCCTATATGTTTTTAGTCCCTTTTGTAACGGTCCGTATATTTTGCAAACAATCATTTAAATTGAATTCAATCGTTCTTCCGCTATTCCCGCCAAAATCTTCGGCAACGACTCTAATGTGCAAGTCAGATAACTCTTTCCGGACAGCTTCCACATTCCGGGGGCCTATTCTCATTAAAGCCCCTCCGGAGGCAAATTGAAACATTTGCGCCCCGCCAGCCAACTTCGCTTTTAGGAATGGCATTCTTGCACCTTCTTTTACTAAGTTCTGTACTAATTCCTTTATCGCCGTATCTGCAAATTTGGCAATGTTTATCAGTCCCGATTTAGCAAAGTGAAGAGTCAGGCGGCATGATATGGGCCAAACCTGCAATTTCTTTTTTTTGATCATAAATCACAACACCAACACCGACCCCAACCCGGAAGTACGAATCGTAAATGAATCAATGTGTTGCAATCTATGATTAATGCAACTTGACCATCACCAAGAATCGTCGCCCCCGATATTGCAATGCACTAGTTAAATAACTACCTAGTGATTTCAGAACAACTTCCAGCTGCCCGATGATTGAATCAACGACTAATCCGCTGGCCCCATATATTCCATTTCTTCCTGGAACGTTTCAACCATACATTTTGACATGGAAGATTCCCATCACTTACCTCCTCTTATTACATTCTGCAATGATTGAAACTTACCTGAAAGCCTGTCGGTTACTGCATTATAAAAAATCTGATTGGCAGCTAGATCCGTCATTTCCTCATCAACATCCACGCTATTTCCATTATTGTTATATCGGACATTTTTCTGTGTTACGATGTGAGAAGCATGCCCCCCCTCTGAATTGAAGGTGAAATGTCGTTCATCGGTACGATATGCCTCTAAGGAAGATTCCAGCTCAGCCTTAAAGGATTGTATTTTGTCGACCTCTTTAGCTTTATAATTAGGCGTAACCGATTTGGCTATGTTCTGTGAAATGACTTTTTTTTGCATTAGAATAATTAAGGGCATTTTCTAGTGATTGAAAAGTATTTGAAAATAATTCCACACCGATCACCTCTTTCTATAAGTAACAGATAATGACTTTATTAATTAATTAATCCAGTTCATTTACGTTTTAATTTTAATGAAACATTATAACTATGTCCATAAACGATGCATGACTTTAGACCTATTATCATCGAAAATTGTCACAAATTGCTTAAATTGTCGTTTTTATTAGCATGATTATAAGATTAATATTAGGTTATATGACACTTTAATATAAAATTCGACACATTAACCAAATTTTACCTCTATCAGTTTTTATATCATATTGAAAAACAAAACTATATACCCGATACTTAAGAACCTATCTCCTCATTTACTTTCAATTAAAATTATTTTAGTTTAGTTGATTTTCCCCTTTAAAATAAAGGATTCATGCACTTTTTCCTTTTTGAAAAAATACGTTTTTTTCAAAGTGCTGTTCCATTCGACAAAATTCTCTAAAGGCTGAAACCCGTTAACATAGTCTATTAAAATCAAAAAGTTACAACATCATTCATTTTCATCATTTCGACAGTTATAATAATATAATGTAATGTCCTTTTTAAAGAAAAATTTAACTATTTTATTACTTCTAATAGAAAACACGCCTCTATTCACATTTCAGATATAAGATTATCAATACTAATTACCTCCTTATCCTTTCCCCCTGTCATTCACCCGCATTTGCCTGTTGTCCCAGACAGCAACACATCCAAATATCACAAAAAAACTGTAGACAAACTCGAGGAAAATCGAGTTTGTCTACAGTTTTTTGCTTGTACAAATTTGGACGTTGATTTCCACTTCAGGCACTCGCTTTCCGCGGGCGGTCCGGGAGCCTCCTCGGCGCACTTGCGCCTGTGGGGTCTCCCTTGGACTCGCTATTCCCGCAGGAGTCTCGCACCTTCCGTTCCAATCAACTATGTTTAAAAATTTAGATAGAACTCCTTTTGCCTACAGTCTTTTTTGTTTTAAAATAGATCTATTAAAACTTGAGGTGATGAGGATGCTTTCGAAACATGATTCTATTCAGCGAGATCAACTTGAAATGATTACTTTAGACCAACTGGTGCCGGCGAACCATTTGGTTCGTAAAATTGAGGCTTCCATTGACTTCACTTTCATTTATGACTTGGTGAAAGATATGTATTCAGAGGTAGGACGCCTAAGTATTGATCCAGTTATTTTAGTTAAACTGACATTCATTCAATATACCTTCGGTATTCGTTCCATGCGTAAAACGATTGAAGAAGCTGAAACAAATATGGCTTACCGTTGATTCTTAGGCTATGGTTTCCATGATAAGTACCTCATTTCTCAACGTTCGGGAAAAATTATGAGCGACGCTTTAAAGATACAGACCTGTTTGAACAGATTTTCTATCGCATCGTAATAACAGCTGCTGATAGAAAGTTAATAAGTGCTGAACACGTATTCGTCGATTCCACACATGTGAAAGCCAATGCGAATAAGCGCAAATTTGAAAAGAAAATCGTACGCAAAGAAACACGAGCATATCAGGACGTCTTCAAGATGAAATAAATCAAGATTGTGAAAACCATGGAAAGAAGCCTTTTCCACCAGATAAATTTGATAAGGAAGAAACCAGAGCAATTAAAGAAAGTACTACGGTTCCTGAGAGTGGCTACTATGTGAAAGATGAACGAACAAAACAGTTTGCCTATTCATTCCACGCGGCCGCAGACCGCAACGGTTTTGTATTGGGAACGATTGTAACACCTGGTAATACACATGACAGTAATATTTTGGAGCCACTTGTTGAGCAAGTGATTAAGAAATTCGGAAAACTAGAAGTAGTTGCCGCAGATGCAGCTTATAAAACACCAGCGATTACAAACTACCTATTTAACAAAGAAATCACACCTGCTTTACCCTATACACGTCCTCGAACAAAAGAAGGATTCTTTCGCAAACATGACTATGTTTACGATGAACACTTTGATTGTTACCTTTGCCCTTCGGGCGAAAGTTTAAAGTACTTAACATTAAATAAAGAGGGCTATCGCGAGTACAAATCGCCAAAACAAATTTGTGCAACATGCTCATATTTATCACGGTGTACAGAAAGCAAAGACCATCAAAAAGTAGTGACACGGCATATCTGGCAAGCATATGTGGAAGAAGCAGATCATCTGCGTCATCATCAAGATGTAAAACCTATATTTGCGAAACGCAAAGAAACGATTGAGCGTGTATTCGCGGATGCAAAAGAAAAGCATGGTATGCGTTGGACTACTTTAAGGGGACTAAAAAAATTGTCGATGCAAGCGATGCTTACTTTCGCTGCCATTAATTTAAAGAAGATGGCCAATTGGACATGGCAGGGTCCTATAATGGCTTAACATAGTGGCTCGAAGAGCCCAAATCTCTTAACCTTTGTTCAAAATTCAAAAGGAATTTTAAAAGAGGTTCGGAATTTTTTAATTCCGAACCCCTTTTGTCTACAAACTGAGGCAGCCCTTTTTCAAGGACTGCCCTTCTATATGTTAATTATTTTTAAGCTTCTCTAATTCAAGAAGGAATTTATCGTTCAATACTTTGATATAAGTACCTTTCATTCCAAGAGAGCGTGATTCAATGACTCCTGCACTTTCCAGTTTCCTTAGTGCATTTACGATAACGGAACGGGTGATACCAACACGGTCGGCAATTTTAGATGCTACAAGCAGACCTTCATTACCTTTAAGCTCCTCAAAGATGTGCTCAATTGCTTCCAATTCGCTGTAAGATAACGAGGAAATTGCCATTTGAACGACAGCTTTACTACGAGCTTCTTCTTCTATCTCTTCTGATTTTTCACGTAGGATTTCCATCCCGACTACAGTCGCACCATATTCAGCCAAAATTAAATCATCATCGTGAAATTTTTCTTGTAATCGTGCAAGAACCAACGTTCCTAAACGTTCTCCCCCACCCATAATCGGTACGATCGTTGTTAATCCAGTTGCAAAAAGCTCTTTGTTTTCGACTGGGAAAGCAGTATATTCGCTTTCGATATCAAGATTCGAAGAGGTTTCAGGAATATTGAACAGGTTTTTTGTGTACTCTTCAGGAAATTGTTTATCTTCCAACATTTTGTACATGCGTTCGTTTTCAATTTGCTGACTTACCGCTATGCCAAGTAATTTTCCACGTCGGCTGACGACGAATACGTTCGCTTCGATAACTTCACTTAAACTTTCAGCCATTTCCTTGAAGTTAACTGCTTTACCTGCTGCTTTTTGGAGCATTGCATTGATTTTTCTCGTTTTTGCTAATAAGTTCATTTGATTTGTTCCTCCTAAAAATACCATGGTTCACAATAACTATGAAGTTGTATTTCCGTAATTTTATGTTCATTGCGTAGGCAAATCATTGCCAAAATTGTTTCTTAATTATAGGATAAACTGGCTTAAATCTTTATTCCGGGCGATAGAACCAAGCTTACCTTCGACATATTGGGGCGTAATTGTAATCTTCTCCATCGTTATTTCCGGAGCTTCAAAAGATAAGTCTTCAAGCAACCGTTCCAAAATGGTATGAAGTCTTCTTGCACCAATATTGTCTGTGTTTTGATTTACTTCGAAGGCGACTTCAGCTATCTTACGAACAGCATCGTCAGAAAATTCAATTTCTATACCTTCAGTTTCTAATAAAGCAACATATTGTTTTAACAAGGCATTATCCGGTTCATGGAGAATCCGTACAAAGTCGTCTACAGTCAGTTTGTTCAATTCTACACGAATTGGGAATCTACCTTGTAATTCAGGGATAAGGTCGGATGGCTTAGCCATATGAAAGGCCCCTGCAGCAATGAATAGGACATGATCCGTTTTAACTGAACCATATTTAGTCACTACTGTCGAACCTTCAACAATTGGCAGGATATCCCTTTGGACACCCTCTCTTGATACATCCGCTGATGAACTTCCAGATTGCTTACTGGCAATTTTGTCGATTTCATCTATGAAGATAATCCCATTTTGCTCAGCCCCGTATACTGCATCGGAAGTGACTTCATCCATATCAATCAATTTTGCCGCTTCTTCATTTGTTAAAACGGTTCTCGCTTCACTTACTTTCAATTTGCGCTTCTTGCTTTTTTTCGGCATCAAGCTTCCTAAGGCGTCCTGCATGTTCATCCCCATTTGTTCCATTCCCGAACCTTGGAGCATATCAAACATCGAAGCAGCCTGTTCTTCCACTTCGACCGTTATCATTTCACTTTCTAACTCACCATTAGCCAGCTTTTCAGCGACAATTTTTCTTTTTTCCTGCAAACTTAAATCTTCGGAATTTTCTTCCGAATCCTGTTCGTCTTGATTGTTATTGCCTCCAAAAAAGACTTCAAGTGGATTCTTGAAATTACTCTGTTTTTTAGTTGATGGCACTAATAGCTCTATTAAACGGCGATTTGCATTTTCTTCTGCCCGTTCCTTTACGCTGGCCATCTTTTCTTCCTTCACGAGGCGGACGGAAGTCTCAACCAAATCACGAACCATGGACTCTACATCCCGGCCGACATACCCGACTTCCGTAAATTTCGTTGCTTCAACTTTTACAAAAGGAGCACCTACCAATTTAGCCATTCTCCGAGCTATTTCTGTTTTCCCAACGCCTGTCGGTCCAATCATTAATATATTCTTCGGAACGACTTCATCACGAAGTTGATCCGAGAGAAGGGAACGTCGGTAGCGATTCCGAAGAGCCACTGCCACTGCCCGTTTTGCCTCACGCTGCCCTACGATATACTGATCCAGTTTTTCAACGATTTGCCTCGGTGTTAAATTAGCCTTTTTTGACATATGCGCTCCTCCTTACAACTCTTCCACGATTATATTCGTATTCGTAAATACACAAATTTCCGCTGCAATTTGTAAAGATGATTGGGCGATTTCCTTTGCCGATAAATGGTCACTGGAAAACCGCATTAATGCCCTGCCGGCAGCAAGTGCATAATTCCCTCCCGATCCTATGGCGAGAATGCCATCATCCGGTTCAATTACTTCCCCGGTACCAGAAACGAGCAGCAAATGGTTCTTATCCATCACGACTAGCATGGCTTCCAGCTTTCTCAATACATTGTCACTTCTCCATTGCTTTGCCATTTCGACGGCAGCACGCTGAAGATTGCCATTATACTCTTCAAGTTTAGCTTCGAACATCTCAAATAAAGTGAATGCATCTGCAACGGAACCTGCAAAACCTGCAAGGACATTACCATTAAAGATTTTTCTTACTTTCCTCGCTGTATGCTTCATCACTACTGAATTTCCTAAAGTAACCTGCCCATCACCGGACATGGCACATTCACCTTTATGATGCACTGCAAATATCGTTGTCATAAAGTGTCCCCTTTCAACATTTAAGGCCGCGGATGTGATGCATTGTAGACTTTTTTTAATTGGTCTTTTGTAACATGCGTATACATTTGCGTTGATGAAATTTTAGAATGACCAAGCAATTCCTGAACCGTGCGAATGTCCGCCCCATTATTCAATAGGTGTGTAGCAAATGAATGCCTTAGCATATGGGGATGAAGACTTCCATCTGCGGCTGACTTTTTAATCAATTCATTCAATATATAGCGAACTCCCCTAGGTGTAAGAGGGTCTCCACGAAAATTAACAAATAAATAAACATGCGCCTTGGCGTCAGACGAAGTCAATTCCATCCTGGCTGTACGTATGTATAAATCTATCGCTTCTTGTGCATATCTACCAACCGGAACGTAGCGATCTTTTTTTCCTTTTCCATGGACAAGTACCGTACCTAAGGAAAGATCGATATCCTGCAGTTTAATCTCACAACATTCACTTACGCGAATGCCTGTAGCATACAATAATTCCAGTAAGGCACTGTTTCTTATTCCTATCGGTGAATCTTTCTTTAAAGAAGAAAACAACTGATTCATTTCCTTCTCATAAAGAAAACGTGGCAGTCTTTGATCCTTTTTAGGTAAAGAAGCAAGAGAAAAAGGATTATCCTTCACATCGCCTTCACGTAGTAAAAATTTATAAAGGCTCCTCAAGCAAGAAGTTTTTCTTGCTACAGTGCGCTTAGAAAGTTTTTTCTCATATAAATTCGTTAAATACAACCGGACATCAAAATATTCAACGGACGTGATATCCTCAATGCCCTGTTCATTAAGGAACAGAAAAAATCCGTGAATATCACGTTTATAATTTTCAATGGTGTAATGTGAACTGTTTTTTTCAATTTGTAAATATTCAATGAAGGATGATAATGCCTTTTTTTGATCAATCATGGAAACACCTCGCAAAGGCTAATAAATAGTATCATACTTTAAAACAGCAGGCAAATATTTTACAAATTTTTCACAAAGTTCTGAATTGTGTCCAAAGCGCGTTTAGCATGCGTTTCGTTCCGCTCTTTTTTGGATTTGATTCTCACTTCAAGGTCTGGAAGCAACCCAAAGTTGGCATTCATCGGTTGGAAACTCTTTCCATTCGTCGACGTTATGTACCTTGCCATGCTGCCCATCGTCGTCTCCGCAGGGAAAATGATAGGCTCCAATCCTTGGACGATCCTTGCAGCATTGATACCTGCAACAAGTCCCGATGCAGCCGATTCTACATACCCTTCGACGCCAGTCATCTGACCGGCAAAGAATAAATCATCCCGATTCTTGAATTGGTACGTAGGCTTCAAAACATTAGGTGAGTTTATGAACGTGTTTCGATGCATAACTCCATAACGGACAATTTCCGCATTTTCCAATCCAGGTATGAGCTGCAATACTTCTTTTTGCGGCCCCCATTTCAAATGTGTCTGAAAACCAACAATATTGTAAAGTGTTCCTGCCGCATCATCTTGACGCAATTGAACTACAGCAAAAGGGCGTTTTCCCGTTTTTGGATCTTCCAAGCCAACAGGCTTCAATGGACCGAATAACATCGTTTTCTTCCCACGTGATGCCATCACTTCAATGGGCATGCAGCCTTCAAAAAAGATTTCTTTTTCGAATTCTTTAAGCGGGACTGTTTCAGCAGCAATCAATGCTTCATAAAAGCGGTCAAACTCATCTTCCGTCATCGGACAGTTCAAATAAGCTGCTTCCCCTTTATCATAACGGGATTTCAAATATACTTTATCCATGTTGATGCTGTCTTTTTCAAGAATTGGTGCAGCAGCATCATAGAAGTACAAGTATTCTTCATCCATGATTTGCTTTAAGCTGTCAGATAGTGACTGACTTGTAAGGGGACCGGTTGCAATGACGGTAGGACCTTCCGGAATTTCCGTCACTTCTTCATTAATGACCGTCACATTTGGATGATTTTTGACCCTTTCCGTAACAAGACCGGCAAATTCATGACGATCAACAGCTAAAGCACCGCCAGCCGGTACAGCACAAGTATCTGCTGCGGACATGATGACCGAATCCAGTATACGCATTTCTTCTTTTAATACCCCAACTGCATTTGTTAAAGTATTTGCCCGAAGTGAATTGGAACAAACAAGTTCAGCGAATTTATCGGTATGATGGGCTGGCGTTTGTTTTACAGGTCGCATTTCATATAGATCGACTTTAATTCCTCTTTTAGCTAACTGCCACGCCGCTTCACTTCCAGCAAGCCCAGCACCGATTACACTTACTTTTGTTTCTTTCATTTTTCGAACCTCCATGTATAGATATGATAAGACAGGATCATTTATCATTAAAACTGCTTTCATAAAAGTTTCATTTTTAACGATATCTATGTATTTATACCCGAAATACTCTTTCCTGCTAACGATTATTTTAAAGCATATGCCATAAAGCCGGCATTCTTCCTGCATTCCATCTTTTCTAAAAAGGGTAACGGACGCAAATAGGAATTATATCTTTAAAAGAATGTACTTGTCCACTGAATTTTACATCACATGGCCTAAATAAAAAAGTTTCAAGCTCTATCCATTTTCTTCTTTTAAGTAAATCCACATAGCATCATGATATCATACTTTCCTGAACATAAAGAAACTCGGCAGATGCCGAGTCAATTTATATTTAGGGTTTTTCGAAAGTTCACAGGGTAAGTAAACGATTTCACGGTCTTTTCTATGCTTGGGGCATTTCTTTGAAATCACAATCCATGCACTGGACTTGGACGCCTTTTTTGAGTTTTTTCTCAACAAGTGTACCTTCACATTTCGGACAACTACGCGGCAGCGGTTTATCCCAAGATATGAAGTCACATCCAGGGTAGGTATCACACCCGTAAAATATGCGGCGTTTTTTACTTTTCCTTTCAATGATGTTTCCTTCTTTACATTTTGGGCATTTGACACCGATTTCTTTAACGATTGGTTTTGTATTACGGCAATCCGGGAAATTACTGCATGCCATGAACTTTCCATAACGTCCCATCTTAAAGACCATCCCATGTCCGCATTCCACGCAATCTTCACCTGCAGGTTCATCTTTGATTTCAATTTTCTCCATCTCGACTTCGGCTTTAGCCAAATGAACTGCAAATTCTTTATAAAATTCATCGATGACCTTTATCCATTCAATACTGCCTTCCTCGACGCTGTCGAATTCCTGTTCCATCTTGGCAGTGAACTCTGCATCAAGAATATCCGGGAAGAATTCACGTATCAATTCAAGGACGATCTCACCAAGCTCTGTCGGGATGAACCGTTTATTATCCAAGGTAACATAGCCACGTTTTTGAATCGTATCCAAGGTAGGGGCATACGTAGAAGGACGGCCTATTCCCAGTTCCTCGAGGGTTTTGACAAGACGGGCCTCAGTGTACCGGGGCGGAGGCTGTGTGAAATGCTGCTTCGGCTCGATATCTTTTGAAAAGAATTCATCTCCTTTTTTTACATCCGGTAGTGCATTTTCCTTTTCTTCCACCGAGTCATCGGACCCTTCAACATATACCTTCATGAAACCCGGAAATTTAATTTTTGAACCATTTGCCCTGAAGATGACATCCCCGTTATGCAGGTCGATGCTCATCGTATCCATGACCGCCGAAGACATTTGACTAGAAACGAATCGTTCCCAAATCAATTTATAAAGACGGAATTGATCTCTGGATAAGAACTCCTTGACTACTCCCGGTTCACGTAATGTGCTTGTTGGCCTGACTGCTTCATGGGCGTCCTGGGCATTGGTTTGTTTTTTCTCCTTGCGCTGTTCAACCTGAACATAATCTTTACCATAATTATTTTGAATGAAGGTATGGACTTCCTCTTTCGCAACATCGGAAATCCGGGTCGAATCGGTTCTCATATATGTGATTAAACCGACTGTACCTTCCTTGCCAAGCTCGATTCCTTCATAAAGCTGCTGGGCAAGCATCATGGTCTTCTTTGCACGGAAATTCAATTTACGTGCCGCTTCCTGTTGCAGGGAAGAAGTTGTAAAAGGTGCAGCTGGATTGCGCCTTCTTTCCTTTTTAGCCACAGTTCCTATCGTAAATTCTCCGCCATTTAAAGAAGCGAGCACCTTTTTGACGTCCTCTTCGGTATTTAATTCCTTCTTCTCGCCGCCAAGGCTGAAGAAGGAACCTTCAAATTGTTCTTTTCCTTTTACAAAATCAGCCTTGATTGTCCAATACTCTTCCGGGATAAAATCTTTGATCTCCTTCTCCCGGTCAATGATCATCCGCACAGCAACCGATTGGACCCGTCCCGCGCTTAAGCCTTTTTTTACCTTTTTCCACAAAAGCGGGCTTATATTGTAACCGACCAAACGATCCAAGACCCTTCTTGCCTGCTGGGCATCAACCAATTTCATATTTATTGGCCTCGGCGATTTAAATGATTCTTTGATAGCCTCTTTCGTGATCTCGTTGAATACCACGCGGCAATCCGAGTTAATGTCAACATCAAGACTATGAGCCAAATGCCAGGCTATGGCTTCCCCTTCCCTGTCGGGGTCAGCCGCGAGATAGATTTTTTTCGCTTTTTTTGCAGCGGTCTTCAATTCTTTTAAAACCGGGCCTTTGCCGCGGATAGTTATATATTTAGGTTCATATTCATGTTCGACATCGACACCCATTTGACTTTTAGGCAAATCGCGTACATGCCCCATGGAAGCCTTTACTTTATATTTTTTTCCCAAGTAACGTTCTATCGTTTTCGCCTTTGCGGGCGATTCCACAATCACTAAGTATTCTGACATCCAATAAATCCTCCTCAAAGAGGTAATATAAATCTTCACTATTATTAATCATTCAAAAATCATTTGTCAACACCTCTTTACTTTTCAAAGCATGCTGATTCATTTATTTATAGATATTTTGAAAAGAGGTGCCATTTGCAAAACTTATAACAGTTTTACAATATTTTCAACCTTTTTGTCTAATAATTCAACCAATCCTTCTAAAAAAGCACCTTTTTTTCTATTTTCCCCTTTTATTCTCCGTCTATCTTCTATATTATATTGTTCAAAACTCTTCCTCGATCTGCCTGGAACTCAAAACAAGTTTGGCACCATCCTGAATCAATTGATTGGTCCCCAGTGATTCAGGACTCGTAACATTACCAGGAAGCGCAAAAACCTCCCTGCCGTGTTCCAAAGCAGCTTGTGCCGTAATAAGGGAACCGCTTCTTTCTTTTGCCTCGACCACGAATACTCCCTGTGATAATCCACTGATGATTCGATTCCTAAGCGGAAACATCCAAGGTTCCGCCTTCATTTCCGGTGGAGTCTCAGATATAAGCAGGCCTTTATTGATGATTTCTTCAGCAAGAGTGACATTGGATTTCGGATATATTTGCATAAGCCCCCCTCCTAAAACTCCAATCGTATCTCCGCCTTCCCTTAATGTGACCTTATGTGACTCTGCATCGATTCCAGCCGCCACTCCGCTTATGATCACGAACTTTTTCTTTACAAGCGGTAATAGAATCGTTTTTAAGGCCTCCAGACCATACGTGGTTGGCCTGCGTGTACCAACAACACCTAGCGTATTCTTCCTTGTTAAAAGCTTCTCATCACCTTTAAAATAAAGAACCCACGGAGGATCGAATATTTGCTTCAGCAAAAAAGGATATTCATCATCGAAAATCGTCAAACAATGGATTTGGCTATCTTCGTATTTTTTAAGTTTATCGATGGTATTGAGTGAATGTAAATCTTTGTGAAAGAGGTTAAGCTTATTTGAAGGGATAGGGAGCATATTTGCCCATTCAACATAATTCGTCGTGAATAGGGAAGATAATGACGGGTCTTTGGACATGATTGTTTGGATTGTTTTCCATCCTGCTCCGCGGCAATGATGGAGATGGATTAACTTTTCTTTTGTGTTCAATTGGAAACGCCCCTAATCGGATATTTTTACAGGTAGGTTGATAGAGATGTACTTGGTCTCTCCCGAGGAAATTGGAGGAAAAAAAGACCGACCCAAAAAAAGGTCGGCCCAGTTTAAATCAATGTGTTTTACAAGGTTCGTAAATATCTTTTTCTTTCAAGACGGAGATCAGTGTTTCACCCATTACGGATGGAGTTTCGGCAACTTTAATTCCACATTCGTTCATAACGCGGATTTTCTCGTCAGCAGTCCCTTTTCCTCCTGAGATAATGGCACCAGCATGTCCCATGCGTTTACCGGCAGGAGCCGTACGGCCACCAATGAAACCAACAACTGGCTTAGTCATATTTTCCCTCACCCAGATTGCCGCTTCTTCTTCTGCCGTTCCGCCGATTTCCCCGATCATGATCACCGCATGTGTTTCCGGATCTTCATTGAACGCTTTCAAAACATCAATGAAATCCGTTCCGTTAACGGGATCCCCACCGATACCGACAGCCGAAGATTGCCCAATGCCAGCTTGTGATAATTGGTGAACGGCTTCGTACGTTAAAGTTCCAGAACGAGAAACTACGCCTACATGGCCTTTTTTGTGGATATACCCTGGCATGATACCGATCTTACACTCATCAGGAGTAATGACACCTGGGCAGTTTGGTCCGATCAAGCGAGTTTTTTTGCCTTCCATGTACCGCTTCACCTTGACCATATCCAGGACAGGAATATGTTCCGTGATACAAATGACAAGATCAAGTTCTGCATCTACGGCTTCTAGAATTGCATCGGCAGCAAATGGAGCCGGTACATAGATAACAGAAGCAGTCGCTCCGGTTTCAGTGACAGCCTCGGAAACTGTATTGAATACAGGTACCCCTTCCGCTTCTGTTCCGCCTTTACCCGGAGTGACTCCTCCAACGATTTTCGTGCCGTATTCCAACATTTGTTTTGTATGAAATAATGCTGTTGCACCAGTGATTCCCTGAACGATCACTTTCGTATCTTTATTAATATAAACGCTCATTATGTTCCCCCCTGCCTATTATCCTACAAGTGATACTATTTTTTGTGCCCCATCTGCCATTGATTCAGCAGCCGTAATATTTAAACCTGACTCTTTTAGAATCTTTTTGCCAAGGTCCACATTCGTTCCTTCAAGACGAACAACAAGAGGGACATCCAGGCCAAGCTCTTTAGCAGCAGCCACTACGCCTGTCGCGATGATGTCACATTTCATGATTCCTCCGAAGATATTAACGAAGATGCCTTTAACATTTTGATCTGATAGGATGATTTTGAAAGCCTCTTTTACTTTTTCCTCAGTAGCACCGCCACCAACGTCAAGGAAGTTAGCCGGATCTCCCATATAATGTTTAATGATGTCCATCGTTGCCATAGCAAGTCCTGCACCATTAACCATGCATCCTATATTTCCGTCAAGCGATATGTAACTAAGGCCATGTTTTGATGCTTCAATCTCTTTCGCATCCTCTTCATCCAGATCACGGTACTCCGCGATGTCTTTATGGCGGTAAATCGCATTATCATCGAAATTCAATTTAGCATCAAGTGCCATTACATTGCCATCGCCCGTAACCACTAATGGGTTGATTTCTGCGATTGAGCAATCTTTTTCAACGAAAGCAGTATATAAGTTAACCATCAGTTTGGAAGCTTTATTTATAAGTGAAGCCGGAATATTGATATTGAATGCAATCCTACGTGCCTGGAAGCCAGTCAGGCCGACAACCGGATCGATTACTTCTTTGAAAATTTTCTCTGGCGTCTTTTCAGCCACTTCCTCAATTTCCGTTCCGCCTTCTTCGGAAGCCATCAATACGACACTGTTCGTAGCACGGTCAAGGACCAGCCCGATATAATATTCCTTCGTAATGTCGCAGCCTTCTTCAATAAGTAAACGCTTAACTTCCTTGCCTGCAGGTCCTGTTTGATGGGTCACCAGCGTCTTGCCAAGAATCTCTTCTGCATATGTACGTGCTTCATCAAGATTCTTCGCTACCTTGACTCCGCCGGCTTTCCCGCGGCCGCCCGCATGAATTTGAGCTTTGACGACAACAACTTCCGTACCTAACTCCTTCGCTGCTTCAACTGCTTCATCCACAGTAAAGGCAACCCGGCCATTTGGAACGGATACCCCGTATTGTCGCAATATCTCTTTCCCCTGATACTCATGGATATTCATTTCCCATCCTCCTTATCTACTAAAAACCAACCTTGAAATTTAATGCGTGTTTTCTCTACCATATTACAACAAAATTCTCCTTCGTGCATAATATTCTTTCACAAAATTTTTAAAATATTATTATAATATACTTCCATACCCTTGTGTTATATGGAAAAAGCCTTCTTCGCCATTGTGTTTTATTCTTATTAAAATCATTTATTTTGGTTCTGAAATTCTATTACAAAAAAAGTAATTACAGTTATAAATCTATTAAAAATACTCCCGTGAAAGCCTTTTCACCATATTAACTCAGAGATCTTTTCATGAAAAAATACGGTTATCCTTGTCTTGACTCATAGGAAAAGCAAAAGGACAAAGCCACAGCCTTGTCCTTTTGCAAATAGTTTAGTATTTTTTTAATATAATGAAAATTCATCAGTGATTTCCCTAATATTCTACATAAACCAACAGAAACCCATTTGATGAAATCACATGGATAATTAGACTTCTACCGATTCATGTCCTTGTCAACTTTATAAATGAAGGCAAATACCTCTGCAACAGCTCCATACAATTCTTCCGGAATCGTTTGATTTATATCCAATTGACCTAAAAGTGCAGCAAGCGATTCGTCCCTTTGGACCGGTATATCCAGTTTCAGGGCCTATTCCAGAATATTTTCAGCCGTTTTATCTTTCCCCTTCGCCAATATGACGGGCGCTTTGGATGTCTTTCATCATACTTTAAGGCAATGGCTTCTTTTCGTTTATCATTTATCATATTCGAATATCCACTCCGCTATATGAACCGGCTTCTGAAAAAGGAATCGGTTTCATACCGCTCTTTTTCATTCATGGGATTTACAAATGAAACCCCTGATAATCTGTAATCCATTTTTCCCAGATTCTCTCTCAGGATGTCAAGATATTGACCGGCTGCCTCTTCAAGGATCGCACCATGCCCGGTGATGACCGTCACTTTTATGATTCGGTTTTGAACCTGCATGTCGATGACCGTCTCTTAAGGCGTTCCAATTTTTAAATAAAATAGGACTCGGCAGTAATCCGGGTCTATTTTGCCATCTTTTGTTTTCCTTCCTAGATCCGTTTGAGTAGATCCCAGATTGAGCAGAAGTGTAAGGAGTAAATTCTGAATCGGCCCGTTTTCCTGTGAAAGGATCTGTTGCGCAGTAATCCGATTTAGGATTTGTTCTGCCATCTCCTTGATAGATGCCGGAATTTGCTCATTCACAATTTAAGCAGCAGCGGTTTAAGTGTCTCTAGATCCTTCGGGAAATCCGCCATATCATCTTCAGAAAGATTAATGAGTGCATGTTCCAGCTGAAGACCAAAGATCTTGGTCATGTCTTTCAATTGGTGTGCAACAGAATGTCCATTGGTGAAATTGATTGTTTGAAAATCAGCATCCAATACATGTGAAAGGACCAGCTTCTTATTAATTCTAGCGTATTGGGCCTCAGGGAGCTTATTAAGCGACTGAAACAGCAATTCAGCCACCTTACCCTTCGACTCAGCAACTTGCTCTGTGTCCTTATTCAAGTAGCCTATAAGGTCATCCACAACTATTTTTCTGCCTACTGCATTTTTAGCTGCCGCTTCGATAAAAGCTCTCTGAAGTAAATGATAGGCAAGAGGGGAAAGTTTTTC
Organism: Peribacillus sp. V2I11; assembly: GCF_030817135.1. Lineage (NCBI taxonomy): Bacteria > Bacillati > Bacillota > Bacilli > Caryophanales > Bacillaceae > Peribacillus > Peribacillus sp. V2I11. The sequence goes on from NZ_JAUSYW010000001.1 coordinate 637,044, forward strand.
TACAGAAATATTTTTTCTCTGCATCGAGTGAATGTCAATTGGCAGGTTTGCCTCCCCAGGATCATGACTATTCAATATGCGATTAATAGCAGTTTCGATCTCTTCAACTTTTGCAAATGCTCCGCTTTTTGCCCTCCGAAAGCAGCTGCAATCCTTGGTGTAATTTATCAATCGCTGAATTCTCAGGAATACCGGACTTTTCTCCTGTCCGAAGCGGGATATCGAGAGTGGCAATCATTTTTTGATGGCCAATCTGTACCTCAGCCGTTTGGTTAGGAAAAACCTTATTCACCTTCCCGAAAAGGATTTGCCCGTTTTTCAAACTCGCAGTTCCTTTTATTTCAATGGGTGAAGATACGGTTTGACCGCTTGTTATGGATTGCACCACTCCCCCCCCTTAGTCCTTCGTTCGTGCAGCGATTTCCTTAACTGGTGCAAAACTTCTTCTATGCCAAGGTGTAAGCCCGTGGGTGTCGAGCGCTTCTAAATGTTGGCTTGTCCCGTAACCCATGTGCTTTTCAAAACCATATTCCGGATATTTTTCACCATATTCCATCATCATCCTATCACGGGTCACTTTCGCTATTATGGAGGCCGCAGAGATGCTAATGCTTCTTGCGTCCCCCTTTATGAGTGAAAGCTGCGGAATCGGCACATCCAGTTCCATGGCATCGATCAACAAATGATCAGGAAGTTCTGACAGATCGTTCAATGCGGCCACCATTGCCTTTTTCGTAGCTTGATAAATATTGAATTCATCAATTACTTCGCTATGTACAACACCTACACCTATGGATATTGCTTCCTTAAAAATCATTTCATAAAACAGTTCCCTTTTTGACTCTGGAATCTTTTTAGAATCATTAAGCCCTGGTAAATAAAAAGATTCAGGCAAGATGACTGCACTCGTCACAACTGGTCCTGCCAGCGGTCCTCTTCCCACTTCATCGATACCAGCCAGAATGGAAAACCCCTGTTTTCGCAATTGCCTTTCAAATTCCGTCATTTCCGTGAAAGTATCCCTTACCTGTTGTTCTTTTTCATAAGCTCTTTGCCATTTGCTTACTAAGTCGTTTACTCCCTTTCGTCCGTCCTCCCGGCATTCTTGTATAAATAAATCTTCGGGCTCTCTTATTGTCTTTAACTTTGAGGAGATTTCCTTAATGCTCATTGCAGTTATCATCTTTTATCACCCATCATATTAATTATCGGCAGTTTGGCTTCCTTTCTACAGTTCAGACAAAAATACGGAGCGGAAAAGAGACATCAAAAAGAAAAAGCCTTTTCGACATCCAACTCCACCTCCGTATTACAACAATCAGGTCAATGTTAATTTTATTCGGGGATATTATCCTCTTCATAATCCAATGGGACCTCAAACGTAAGCGGGCCCATCTTTTCTGAACGGATTTCACGTACGACCAACTCTGCGGTTTTGTCATAATCGATGAAGCCCCCAGATGCTAAACAGCCCCTGAACTTTCCGACCGCATCGAACAATTCGAGCGTTTCCTGCGGAATTACATCCAGGTTATAACGGGATTTCAATCTATCCGGATATTCTTTTTCCAAAAAGCGAAGGCCGTATAATGAGACTTCATGCAAGTTTAAAATCGTATCCTTGATCGCACCTGTCAATGCAAGCTTCAAACCTACTTCTTGATCCTCGAATTTCGGCCAGAGAATCCCCGGCGTGTCGAGCAATTCCAATTCCTTACCAACTTTTATCCATTGCTGCGCTTTCGTGACGCCAGGTGTATTACCTGTTTTGGCAATGTTCTTTTTGGCAAGTCGATTGATTAATGTCGATTTCCCCACATTAGGAATACCTACTATCATGGCACGGATCGCTCTCGGCTTTATTCCTCTTGATTCCATCCTCTCATACTTCTCTTTTAAAAGTTTTTTGGAAGCAGCTGTAATCTGGTTTAAACCGTTTCCTGCCTGTGAATTAATGGCAATCGCCGTTTTCCCCTGCGATTTATAATGTTCAAGCCACATATTAGTTTTTACCGGATCGGCCATATCAGCTTTATTCAAAAGGATAACCCTCGGTTTATGCTGAATGATTTCATCGATCATCGGATTTCGTGAAGATGCCGGAATCCGGGCATCCACAAGTTCAAAGATGATGTCGATCAGTTTTAATTTCTCTGTTACTTCCCGTCTTGCTTTGGCCATATGGCCAGGGAACCACTGTATTGTCAATGGAATCCACCTTCCTACTATTCCGCCAATCGAAAGTCTTCAATCGGCCAATAAACTAATTTAGTTTTTCCTAACACTTTATCGTAAGGAACGACACCCACGCCAATATGGCGGCTATCCTTACTAAAACGGCGATTATCCCCTAGGACAAATAGGTGGTCTTCAGGCACCGTTCCTTGTTCTATGACATCACTTAATGTAAAAGGCTCCGTCAAAGCCCCGCCATCAATCAATTGTTCTTTATATTCATCCAAGTATGGCTCATCATAAGCTTTTCCATTCACGTATAGAATATCATCTCTATATTCCACTTTTTCCCCTGGTAATCCGATGACCCGCTTTATGTAATCTTTTCCTTCTGGAGCTTCGAAAACGATAATGTCGAATCTTTTCGGTTCGCCAATCGAATAGGAGATTTTATTAACGATCATGCGGTCCGTATCCTTTAATGTCGGCATCATGGAATTGCCGTCCACAACAATAGGAGCCAGGAGGAAATAACGAATCAGCGTCGCCACTATAGCCGCGATTATGACCGCCTTTGTCCATTCCCACAATTCATTTTTCTTTTTCGCCATCCTTACCCACCCTTTTTGAAGCATATCAACAATTATTTTAACATGTTGCGGACGCTATAGCGAGCAGGATTCTATATAGTTTTCACCGTATGTGTATTCACCGTTTCTTAAAGTGCAAAAAGGGAGCCTGATAAACAAGCTCCCTTTTTGCATGATACTGTTTGGTTATTCACCTTATGTGGATCATGGTAAGCCCGCTTGAAGATATTCGAAGAATTAACGACGAATTTCTTTAATACGTGCTTTTTTACCACGAAGTTCGCGTAGGTAATAAAGTTTCGCACGACGTACTTTACCGTGACGGATAACTTCTAGTTTCGCAATTTTTGGTGTGTGAACAGGGAAAGCACGTTCTACTCCAACGCCGTAAGAGATCTTACGTACTGTGAAAGTTTCACTGACTCCGCCGCCACGACGTTTGATTACAACGCCTTCAAACAACTGGATACGTTCGCGAGTTCCTTCAATAACCTTTACGTGTACACGTACTGTGTCACCAGGTCTGAATGATGGAAGATCTGAGCGAAGTTGTTCTTTTGTGATTTCGTTAATAAGATTTTGCATCGATTTCAACTCCTCCTGGACGCTCTTGCAAATACTTATTGTTTGCAGCGGAACATCGTTATAAGACTGAGCATTTTGCCCAAGTCACAAGGTATATCCTATCATACTATAAACGTCGATGCAATAGACATCAGTCTTCTTTTTTAATCTCGGACAATAATTTTTCTTCAACTTCCGATAGTTCATAACTATCGAGCAAATCCGGACGTCGAATCCAAGTTCTGCGCAGTGATTCCTTCATCCGCCATTCATCGATTTTTTTATGATTCCCGGATATTAGCGGATCGGGAACTTTCATACCCCGGAAATCTGCAGGTCTAGTATAATGGGGATGCTCTAACAAACCAGAAGAATAGGAATCAAGAATCGGGGAGTCAACATTTCCCAGAACGCCAGGCAGCAAGCGAACAACGCTGTCAATAATGACCATTGCACCCAATTCCCCGCCTGTAAGCACAAAGTCACCAATCGATATTTCATCAGTTACGACATGCTCCCGGATGCGCTCATCATACCCTTCATAATGCCCGCAAATGAAAATGAGATGTTCCTCTTCAGCAAACTCTTCGGCTTTTTTCTGCGTGTAACGCTCTCCCTGGGGACAAAGCAGGACTACCCTTGGGGTTAGCTCTCCTTGCCCTTTAAGAGCTTCCACAGCATCAAAGATCGGTTGTGCCTTCAATACCATTCCGGCACCGCCCCCATACGGATAATCGTCTACCGTCGAATGCTTATTATCTGCATAATCTCGAAAATTAGTCACCTTATAGCTGACAGCCTGCTTTTCCGCAGCCTTTTTTAAAATTGACGAACCAAATACCCCTTCGAACATTTCTGGAAAAAGCGAAAGCACATCGATTTTCATCAGTCTAAAAGTCCTTCCATCGGTGTAATGATGACCTTTTTAGCGGAAATATCCACTTCTTTTACAATTTGTTCAATATACGGGATCAGGATGTCCTTACTGCCAGCTTTCTTAATGACCCAAACATCATTGGCACCAGGCGTAAGAACCTCAATGATTTCCCCAACTTCCATGCCTTCATCCGTAAATACCGAACAGCCGATGATTTCATGGAAGTAGAACTCACCTTCGTCCAATTTACCAAGCTGTGCTTCCTTGACTTTCAGGACCCCGTTTCTAAAAGCCTCGACCTGTCCGACGTTATAATAGTTCTCGAACGTCAATAGGTTAAAGTTTTTATGGGTGCGATGCGACCTGATGATAAGCGGCAAAGGTTTTTTCTCCGTGTCCCTAAACAAATACAGAGTATTTCCCACTTTGTATCGTTTTTCTGGAAAGTCTGTTGAAGAAATAACACGGACTTCTCCTAAAAGACCATGTGTGTTGACAATTTTACCTACATTAAACCATTTTTCCATTCTTTCACCTCTAACGAATTTCCGAGACGATTCCATCTTTAATGACAATGGTCTTCGTTGCCATAATTTCGTCCCAATCTGCCCCAATTTCCACATCAATGATACTTTGAACTTCCCGTTCCTTCAATTCACTACCTGCGGGAAGGATCTCCAACTGCTCCATTTGAAATTCAAGCAGTTTAATTTTTTCTTGCCTCTGGTTTATTTCTTTTTCGAAATGAGCACGGAGACTAGCAGGTTGGAGAGTTCTTGTTTTTTCAAGTTTTTTCAGTTCAAAGCGAAGCTGTTCACTCTCTTTTTGAAGCTGAAGGCGTTTTGACTTGTATTTCTCGAGGAGCTGATTCTTGCTGGATTCCGTTAATACTTGGTTAACGATTACATTTTGGAGAATTTTCATTCCAGCACCTCCTATTATCTATGATTTCTTATTTCCTTCAAAAAATATGTATGATGGGGTAATCTTTTTGAAATGGGGGCCATTCTCTTAAGTATAACGTAAATCGGTAAAAGATGCGTCTTAAAAAGGCGTAAAGTTTAAAGTCCGGGTCTATTCAATTAGGATCCAAGTCGGAATTTCACTTTCTTGAAGTACAAAAAAAGGAGGGCTATTAACCCTCCTTATTCGGAAATCTCCAAATAGATTTTCTTCTGCTGTGAAGATCCTGCTGCATATACCACAGTCCGAATCGCCTTAGCAACACGCCCTTGTTTACCGATCACCTTGCCCATGTCCTCTTTATGAACGGAGAGGATATAAACAACCCGGTCGGATTCTTCCTTGGAGGTCACGATGACCTCTTCCGGATAATCCACAAGTGCTGAAACAATCGTTTCAATCAGAGCTTTCATCAACTACCGTCGATTACTTGCTGTTTTTTGCAACATGGAATTTTTCCATGATGCCTTGTGTAGAGAATAAGTTACGAACTGTATCAGATGGTTTAGCGCCATCTTGTAACCATTTAAGAGCAAGCTCTTCGTTGATTTCAACTTTAGCTGGTTGAGTCACCGGGTTATAAGTTCCTACCACTTCAATGTAACGTCCGTCACGTGGTGAACGAGAATCTGCAACTACAATACGATAGAAAGGAGATTTTTTAGCTCCCATACGTTTTAAGCGAATTTTTACTGCCATTTTAAATAAGCACCTCCGAATAGTTTCACACAAGATAGTATAATATCAAATGTCTTGCATGTTTGTAAAGGTTTTTTTCTTAACAGGTAAAAAAAGTGTTGAAATACATGGCTTCGATCCGTATTTCGCCTCAGTTTTGACCTAAAATAAACCTTACATGAACGGGAATTTGAATCCCTTTTTCTTTCCTTTTTGCATGTTCGTAACCTGTTTCATCATCTTTTTCATTTCTTCGAATTGCTTCAGTAGACGGTTCACTTCTTGAATCGATCTGCCGCTTCCTTTGGCAATCCGTTTCTTGCGGGATGCATTCATGGTTTCTGGATGTTCCTTTTCAAGCGTTGTCATTGAACGGATGATAGCTTCAACATGACCGATCTGTTTCTCATCAATCTGAAGGTTGTCCATCCCTTTCATTTTATTCGCACCGGGAATCATTTTCAGAATATCATCAAGCGGTCCCATATTCCGCACCTGACCAAGCTGCTCAAGGAAATCATCAAAGGTAAAAGTGGCTGTACGCATCTTTTTCTCTAATTCTTTCGCTTTTTCTTCATCTACATTGGCCTGTGCTTTTTCGATAAGGGTCAATACATCACCCATGCCGAGGATCCTTGACGCCATCCGTTCCGGATGGAACGCTTCAAGTGCATCCAATTTTTCACCCATACCGACGAATTTAATCGGCGTATCGGTGACTGAACGAATTGAAAGTGCCGCACCACCACGTGTATCCCCATCAAGTTTCGTTAATACGACTCCCGTCAGGCCTAGCTGTTCATTGAAGCTTTGGGCTACATTGACCGCATCCTGACCTGTCATCGCATCGACAACCAGGAAGATTTCATCAGGTTTTGTCAACTCTTTGATATCCTTCAGTTCGCCCATCAAGTTTTCATCAACATGAAGGCGGCCTGCGGTATCAATCAACACATAATCATGATGTTCTTCCTTAGCTTTTTCAATTGCCTGTTTGGCAATTTCAACAGGACTGACCTGGTCCCCAAGGGAGAAAACAGGCATGCTTAATTGTTTGCCAAGTGTTTCAAGCTGCTTAATCGCCGCCGGACGGTAAATATCAGCCGCAACGAGCAATGGCTTGCGGTTGTATTTTTTTCTAAGAAGATTGGCAAGCTTTCCGGTGGTCGTCGTTTTACCAGCACCCTGAAGCCCTACCATCATAATGACAGTCGGTGGTTTCGAGGCAACGGCAATCTTGCTCTGTTCGCCGCCCATCAGCTCCGTCAATTCTTCCTTAACTACTTTAATTACCTGTTGACCGGGGGTTAAGCTTTTCAGCACTTCCTGACCTACCGAACGTTCACTGACACGTTTTACAAAATCCTTCACGACTTTAAAGTTAACATCCGCTTCAAGCAGGGCCAATCGAACTTCACGCATCATTTCTTTTACGTCCGCTTCGTTGACCTTCCCTTTTCCACGGATCTTTTGCATCGTGCTCTGCAGTCGGTCGGCCAATCCTTCAAATGCCATATTGCCGCCTCCTAATCCAACTTCTCAAGCGTTGTGATTGCGTCTAGCAGCTTCTCTTTTGAAAAGGAATCCTTTTCTATGAGTCCCTTCATATTCGCAATCCACTGGTTACGCTCTTGAAATTTTTGAAATAACAATAGCTTTGCTTCGTATTCCTCAAGCATCGCTTCTGTTCTTTTTATATTATCATAGACTGCCTGCCTACTGACTTCGTATTCATCGGCAATCTCGCCAAGAGAGTAATCATCCAGATAGTAGAGGGACATGTAGCTCTGCTGCTTCTCTGTTAACAACGATTGGTAAAAGTCATACAAATAATTAATCCGCGTTGTCTTTTCAAGCATCTTAGCAAGCCTCCCTGCTGTTAAGTGAAAACCCTTTACAAGTTTATATTGTAAAGCCTTGTTTATTTGATGTCAAGTCAAACTCCTTACCACTTGTTTGCAAAGCAATATTTTTTTCTTTTTCCCACTTTTTTTTAGACCTTTCTGCAATTGTTCCTCCAAATAGCCACTGTGAATCCTGTATTAAGAATGGTGCTCATCAAAGCAAGGACAAAAAAACCAGAAGAGAATAATCTCTTCCGGCTTCAATTTTTCTTAAACCTCTTCTTTATCGATAATATCAGCAAAAAGGCCATAAACATATTTCTCAGCATCGAATTCCTGTAGATCGTCCATTTTTTCACCTAGCCCGACAAATTTCACGGGAATGGCCAATTCATTGCGAATCGCCAAAACAATTCCACCTTTTGCGGTGCCATCAAGCTTTGTTAAAACGATACCGGAAACATTGGTCGCTTCTTTGAATGTCTTGGCCTGAACAAGGGCATTTTGTCCAGTTGTAGCATCAAGGGCAAGCAACACCTCGTGTGGTGCACCTGGTACTTCACGTTCAATTACACGTTTCACCTTTTCCAATTCCTTCATTAAATTCACTTTATTCTGTAAGCGACCGGCAGTGTCACAGATCAGGATATCAGCTTTTCGTGCCTTGGCGGCCTGGATGGCATCGAACATGACCGCTGCAGGGTCAGAGCCTTCACCCTGTTTGATTACACTGACACCGACACGCTCCCCCCAAACCTCAAGCTGCTCAATCGCACCGGCACGGAAGGTATCCCCGGCAGCCAATACGACAGATTTACCTTCCGTTTTGAATTTATGGGCAAGTTTACCAATAGTCGTCGTTTTACCTACCCCATTAACCCCTACAAACAAAATGACCGTCAAACCTTCTTCTTGTATATTCAGGCTTGAAGTCGCTTCATCATCACCTTGGTAGATTTCAACAAGCTTTTCGGAAATAACGGACTGCACTTCCCTCGTATCAGAGATATTGCGAAGCTTGACTTCCATTTTTAATTGATCAATTAGTTCCATCACAGTATCAAAGCCTACATCAGCCTGTATCAGGATTTCTTCAAGTTCTTCAAAAAAGTCCTCATCCACTTTCCGGTAACGGGCAACAAGTTCATTAACCCTTCCAGTAAAGGAATTCCTCGTCTTTGTCAAACCTTGCTTGAATTTTTCCCCTATGGATACTTCTGCTTCAACTGATTTTTCTTTTTCTTCCTGGGTCGTAAATTTCTCTTTTAGCTTTTTGAAAAAACTCATTGTCCCACTTCCTCTAATTCATGAATTTTAAACTTCAATAAAGTTTTCTGATTCTTCCATCCGGACTGAAACAAGTTTGGAGACGCCTGACTCCTGCATTGTAATGCCATATAGGACATCCGCCGCTTCCATCGTGCCTTTTCGGTGAGTAATCACGATGAACTGCGTTTCCCTGCTGAACTTCCTTAAAAATTGACTGAACCGGACGACATTCGCCTCATCAAGCGCTGCCTCGACTTCATCAAGGATACAGAAAGGTACCGGACGCACTTTTAGAATGGAGAATAAAAGGGCTATGGCTGTCAATGCTCGTTCTCCCCCGGATAAGAGGCTCAAATTTTGCAGTTTTTTCCCAGGAGGCTGTGCAATGATATCTACCCCTGTATTCAATAAATCATCAGGATTTGTCAGTTTCAGCTCCGCTCTGCCTCCGCCAAATAAAGCTTTGAAGACTTGTTCGAATTCTTCACGGATCGAATGGAAGGTGTCCGCAAAGCGCCGCTTCATTTCATCATCCATTTCATCGATGACTTGGAATAATGTATCTTTCGCCTGTTGAAGGTCTTCCTTTTGACTAAGAAGGAATTCGTAGCGTTCAGCTACACGTGAGTATTCATCAATTGCACCTAGATTCACCGTCCCCAGTTCCTCGATTGCAAGCTTGATGAGCTTCACCCTTTTTTGAGCCTCTTCTGCTGGCATCATCAATGGATACTGTTCTTTAGCACCTTCAAAGGAAAGGGTATATTCTTCTCTCAAGTGGTCGAGGCGATTTTCCAGTTCGACATCCAGACGTGTTAATTTCACTTCTTCATCCTTTATCACTTCGACAATGCCTCTATAAAGTCGATTCTCTTCTTTCAAGGACAGTTCAAGCGTTTCAACTTCCGTTAGAAGCTCGTTTTTTTCCTGTTTTTTCATGGTGATTCCTTCAATTGCTCCATTTTTATCGAGCAATTTCTGTTTGGCCATATCTTCCAGGGACTCTTCCCCGCTTGAACTGTCTGTCATTTCATTGGTCAGAAGCCCTAAATCATCTTTGTTTTCGGCAAGCCTGCTTGTTTCCTTTGAAAGATCCGATTCAATGCGTTCCATCTTCTCTTTTTGGTTTTGTAGCTGCCCACGCTTAGAAGCCAGAATTACCCTCAGTTCATTCGTTTCTTCAGCAAGGCTCTCTTTTGAGGATTGTTGAGATTGCTTTTGTTCGGTCATTTCGGAAATCAACCGGTCCAGCCCTTCAATTTCCGTTTTACATGATTCCAAAAGTTCTTCCAGCTCTTCAAGTCTTGCCGTTTTTTGCTGTTGTTCTTCTAAATATGAATTTTTATCCAAATCATAAAGATGCAGCCGCTCATTCACATTTCTTTCCTGCAGCTCAACTTCACGGAGTTCGCCCTTAAGGGTTTGTTCTTGTAATCGAAGTCTCTCTCCTGTTTTTCTGGTTTGTTCAAGCGTTTGCTCTTGAACACCCACATCCACTTTGAGCTGTTTGACTTGCTTTTCCAGCTGATTCGTTTTAGCTTCCATGGCATCAAGTTTTTGATGGAGCTCTTCCAATTCCGTTTTTCTTGAAAGCAGGGAGGTCGTTTTTTGCTTTAAGGCTCCACCAGTCATTGAACCACCTGGATTCACGATATCCCCTTCAAGTGTTACGAAGCGGAAACGGTGCTGCATCATTTTCGCCAGGTCATTTGCACCTTTTAAATCTGTGGTGATCATCACCGTTCCTAATAGGTTTTCAGCAATCGCTGCATGCCTATCATCATATTGGATCAAAGAGGAACCAGTCCCTACAAAAGCTGAATGACTCTTCAGCATCGATAATTGGTTAGCTGATATCTCTCTTGCCTTCATTACTGATAAAGGCAAGAACGTCGCACGTCCATACCTATTTTTCTTCAAGAAGGAAATGGCTTCCCGTGCATGCTCTTCGCGTTCCACGACCACATGCTGCATCGCTCCGCCCAGAGCCGTTTCTATGGCCGTTTCATATTCCTTTGGAACCTTTATCAATTCCGCAACTGCCCCTTCAATGCCTCGAAGGGTTTCTTTCGCTTTCAAAACCTCTTTTACACCCTGAAAAAAGCCTGCATAATCATCTTCCATTTCTTCAAGCAGTTCCTTACGTGATTTTGCCTGTTGAAGGAATTGATAGGCCTTATAAAGGGTGGTTTCTTGTTTTTGATACGTATCTTTTGCCGCATTCAATTTATTCTGCTGATTTCGGAAATAAGTGACATGCTCTTCAAGCTGCTTTGTCATATTGTCCATCAGCTGTGAATATTCCATTTTTTTAGCAGTGATATCCATTCTTTCGGTTAAGAACTTTTCATTTTCCATATCAAGTTTAGCATTTTTATGTTCCTGCTGTGTTAGCTGCTGGAGCAGGTATTGTTTTTCGTTTTTAGCTGATGCCTGCTTGTTCAACCACTCGATATAGTCACTCTTTTTCGCTTCGATCATCGCTTCGATATCACTATTGAATAGGCCTAGGCTTTTTTGTTTTTCATGTAAGGTTTCTTGAATCCCTTTCACTTCCAAGTTCAGTGCATTCAGGATTTCCGTTTCTCTTTCCTTTTGCAAAGACAAACGCTCGACAGCCGCCTCACCTTCCACAATCGCTTTTTCTAGCTGTGACTTGTTTTGGGCAGCATTTTTTTTCCGTTCTTTCAAAACTTCTTTACGGCCTTCAAGCTTTTCAAGTTCTTCGCTGGCATTCAGGAGAATTTCCTGAAGTCCATTGATCGATGTCTCAAGCGTCGCAAGACTATCCCTTAGCTTTTTGAGATGCGCTTCCCTGTCATGAAGCTGTCCTGCCATTTGCTGTTCCATTTCATTATGTTTTTCAAGTTCCTGTGACAGTTTTTCCCATTTTTCATAAAGTTCTTCTATTTCAAAAACGGTTAAAGCCACTTCTATTTGCTCAAGTTCTTCTTTCTTCGCCAAAAATTCCTTGGCGAGGGAAGACTGAATTTTTAACGGTTCCACCTGCCCCTCCAATTCATGGAGGATATCATGGACACGGTTTAAGTTATCCTGTGTTTCCGTCAGCTTCGATTCCGCTTTTCGTTTTCTTGTTTTATACTTCAGGACACCGGCTGCTTCTTCAAAGATCACTCGTCTCTCTTCAGCCTTACTGCTTAGGATTTCTTCCACTTTCCCTTGGCTGATGATTGAAAATGCTTCTCGTCCAAGACCAGAATCCATGAAAAGGTCTATGATGTCTTTCAGACGGCAACCTTGATTATTAATGAAAAATTCACTTTCCCCCGATCGATATACACGTCTTGTCACACTGACTTCATGAAAGTCAATCGGCAGGGAATTGGTCTCGTTATCAAGGGTCAATGATACTTCCGCAAAATTCAACGCTTTCCTCGTATCACTTCCCGAAAAGATGATATCTTCCATTTTGGCTCCACGCAGTGATTTCGCAGACTGCTCTCCAAGTACCCATCGGACTGCATCGGTCACATTACTTTTACCGCTTCCGTTTGGTCCAACCACTGCCGTGACACCAGGTACAAAATCAATCGAAATTTTCTCTGCGAAAGATTTAAATCCTACAACGTCCAAGCGTTTGAGGAACATGACCTTTCCTCCTCTACTGTTCAACTATCTTGTTGGTTTTTTTCTTTTAAAACGATCAATGCATGCTCGGCAGCATGCTGCTCCGCTTCTTTTTTGGACTTTCCTATTCCAGAGCCCAGCTCTTCCCCATTCAGGGAGACGGTCGAAACAAACTCCCGATTATGAGCCGGTCCTTTTTCCTGCAAGATCTTATATTGCAGGACACCGATGGCATCCCGCTGGATCAGCTCCTGAAGCTGGCTCTTATAATCCATCACATGAGAAAAAGCACCCTCGTCTATCTTCGGAAACACGACATTCGTCAAAAACTGCACAACTGGCTCTAATCCTTGATCAAGGTACAAAGCACCAATGTAAGCTTCGAATACATCCGCAAGCATGGCAGGGCGTTCTCTTCCACCTGTCATTTCTTCCCCTTTTCCGAGTAATACATATTCCCCGTAAGAAAGGCTATTTGCAAAAGCAACAAGTGAAGGCTCACACACAATGGCTGCCCTTAGTTTGGTAAGTTCACCTTCGCTCATCATCGGATATTTTTGATATAAGTATTTAGAGATGGTCAGTTCAAGTACAGCGTCCCCCAGGAATTCAAGCCTTTCATTATCTTCATAAGGCTTACGGCGATGCTCATTCACATAAGATGAATGTGTAAAAGCTTGTTTCAATAAATTTTCATCTTTAAAATGAAAACCCAGATTTTCTTGCAACTGTTTAAATTTATTATCCTTGATTGATGGTTTACGATTATTTCCGTTCCTACGCATCACACAAAACCCTCCACAACGGTTCAAAAAGCATATTTTTCCAATATATAAAAAGAAACCTGGCAGGAATTCCTGTCAAGCTTTCCTATGTACCATCATACATTATTATCCGCTTAAAGAAAACTAATGGCAAAAGACCACTGCCAAGCAGGCGGAGCTTACCCGTGTACATGCTCATTCCCTTATCTGCCGCTGCATCAAACTTCTTTAAGCAATAAGAGAAAGCCCCGTTAAAAAACGGAGCTTTTAGTCAAATGACAATTCATTACATAGTGCTTTGTATGTAATTCACAGCATCACCTACTGTGGCGATTTTTTCAGCGTCATCGTCCGAAATTTCCATATCAAACTCGTCTTCGAATTCCATGACTAGTTCAACTACATCCAGGGAATCGGCACCAAGATCTTCTTTGAAAGAAGCTTCAAGTTTTACCTCTGATTCTTCCACGTTCAAACGATCTACAACGATTTTAGTTACTCTTTCTAATACATCTGCCAATGTGTTCACCTCCCCTCAAGACATTATAAATTAATTTCGAAAAAAATCAAAGAAAACTTACATGACCATGCCGCCATCTACATGAAGAGTTTGCCCAGTCATATATTTGCTAGCCTCAGAAGCGAGGAAAGACGCCACTGCAGCAATATCTTTAGGGTCACCGAAGCGTGCAAGCGGAATTTGGTCCAGCATGGCTTTTTGGACGTCTTCAGGCAATTCACCAGTCATATCCGTTGAGATGAAACCTGGGGCAATCGCATTGACCGTAATGCCTCTTGAAGCAAGTTCCTTTGCCGTGGTTTTAGTCAGGCCGATCACACCAGCTTTAGCCGCTACATAATTAGCCTGCCCTGCATTTCCGCTGACGCCGACGATCGATGCCATATTGATGATCCTGCCGCTGCGCTGCTTCATCATTTGCCTTGTAACCGCTTTGGTGCATAGGAACACGCCTTTAAGATTCGTATTGATCACAGAATCCCATTCATCTTCTTTCATACGCATCAATAGGTTATCACGCGTGATACCTGCATTATTAACCAGGATATCCACTCTGCCAAACTGTTCGACGACCTCTTTGATCATGCTTGTCACCGATTCACTATTTGCAACATCGCATTGGATGGTGAATGCTTTACGGCCCAATTCCTTGATTTCATCAACCACTTCATTCGCTTTAGCTTCATTTCCAGAATAGTTGATGGCAACGTCTGCTCCTTGACGGGCAAGTTCTAACGCAACTTCCCTGCCAATTCCTCGTGAAGCTCCCGTTACAAGTGCTTTTTTACCTTCGAGGATCATGCTTGTACCCCCTTCAAAGTTTCAATTGTTTTAGTTAGAGTATCTATATCGGATACCGAGTGAATTTGAACGGAACGATCAATTTTCTTTATCAATCCGCCCAATACTTTCCCCGGGCCCACCTCGATGAACGTATCCACGCCCAATGCAAGTAGATTTTTCACACTGTCCTCCCAAAGGACCGGTGAATACAGCTGTTCGATTAATTTTTCTTTTATTTCAGCAGGTGCAGTAATGGGCTTAGCCGTTACGTTTGAAATGACAGGAATTTCTGCCTGTTTAAAGCTTACCTCATCGAGGACACCCTGTAACTTTTCTGCTTGCCGGTTTCATCAATTCCGAATGGAACGGTCCACTCACTTCAAGAGGAAGAGCCCGTTTAGCCCCATTTTCCTTGGCTTTTGCACTGGCAAGTTTAACCCCTTCCGAGGTGCCTGAAATGACGATTTGCCCTGGACAATTAATATTGGCCAATTGAACGGATTCCCCTGTGGCCGTAATTTCAGCAGTGACATCGGATAGAGCTTCCCGGTCCATTCCCAATATCGCAGCCATTGAGCCTTGTCCATTCGGTACCGCAGCTTCCATGAATTCACCACGCTTACGCACTGTATATACGGCATCTTCAAAAGAAATTGCACCAGATGCCACTAATGCCGTATATTCACCTAAACTGTGCCCGGCTGTATAATCAGGTTTGATCCCCGCTTCTTCCAACTCCTTGACAAAAGCATAACTCGTGGTCAATAAAGCAGGCTGTGCATTATAAGTCACCGTTAATTCTTGTTGTGTGCCATTAAAGATCAATTCGGAAAGTGGAAAATCAAGTTTTTCATCAGCTGTTCGAAAAATTTGCTGAGCACGCTCGTTTTCCTGAAATAAGCCATGCCCCATTCCTATTGATTGTGAACCTTGTCCTGGAAAGACAAAAGCAATTTTACCCATCTGTTACTCCCCTGCCTCTATGATTTATTATTGTTTTTCTATCGTCTCCGCAATTGTCGATATGACGTCATTACCAACCATATCGCGAGTCTGGCGTATTGCATTAAAGACCGCATTCGCATCTGAAGAACCATGAGCCTTAATGACAGGCGCCTTCAAACCGAATAGGCCAGCACCGCCATACTCCGAGTAATCCATTTTACTTTTTATGCCTTTTAGTTCAGGCTTTACCATTGCTGCAGCCAATTTACTCTTGAGATTGCTCATCAAGGCCGTTTTCACCATTTTGAATACGCCCATAGCAGTACCTTCCAGCGTCTTTAACACCATATTTCCCGTGAAGCCGTCCGTTACGACAACATCTGCCGGACCGCTTAGGAGGTCCCTTGCCTCTACGTTACCTATAAAGGATATCTCCGATGATTGCTGCAGTAATGTAAAGGCATGCTTAGTCAGTTCATTCCCTTTTTTTTCTTCCGTTCCGATATTAAGTAATCCTACACGGGGCTTTTCGATTCCCCGCACTTTTTGGGCATAAACAGACCCCATTATGGCGAATTGAAGGAGATGCTCCGGTTTCGCATAGGAGTTCGCGCCTACATCCAGTAGTACAAAACCTTTACCATCGATTGTCGGAAGGGTGGGTGCCAATGCCGGACGTTCAATGCCTTCTATCCTTCCGACCACAAACAGGCCTGCAGCCATTAGCGCCCCGGTATTGCCTGAAGAAATGCATGCATCGGCTTCTCCATCAGCCACTTGCTGTGCAGCCAATACCATCGAGGCGCTTTTCTTGCGGCGAACCGCACGAACAGGTTCATCGGTACTTAATATTTTTTCATCAGTATGTATAACCCTTATTCGGCCATGTTTCGCTAAGTATTGGTTAATCTCGGATTCATTGCCTATCAAGGTGATTTCCACATCGGAAAAAGTCTCGACAGCTTTCATCGCTCCCAAAACCTGTGCCTTGGGAGCATTATCGCCACCCATTGCATCTATCGTTATCTTCATTTTATTTCATCCTTTACTAGCAAGTTAAGAGCGATACATTTCGAACTCGCCTTTAAAAACCAGTTCATTACCCACGTAGCTTCTAACCTCCACCACGGAACGATCGTTGGTGTGGTCCACGTTTTTGACCCTCGCTTTAGCTACCACTCTTTCATTTTCCTTTACAGAACGAGTAAATAAAATGGATGCTTTCGCAGTTAATGCCAATTCATCATTTATGACTGCTACAGCCAATGAATTTGCTTGGGCAAAAAGGTGATGTCCCCTTGCAATTCCATTCCGCTTAAAGACATGCTCTTTATTTATATCCAAAATCGAAATTGCATTGTCATCTAAATTAAGATCAATTACTTCCCCGATGATTTCATCCAAAGGCAATGCCCTGATTTCGTCACTGAATTTTTTCTCGGCCACGCTTTTAATACGTTCACGCAGTTCCGGTATCGATAATTCAAGACGGTCAAGCCTAATGGTCTGGACGCTCACCGAATATTTTTCAGCCAGCTCCTCATCCGTTACAAAAGGATTCTGTTTAATCGTTTCGATTAATAATTGCTGGCGTTCCTTCTTATTTCTTCGCATTTTGAAGGTCACCATCCGTAGTATTATGACTAGGTACTAATAGTAGTATATATATTTTAAAAACAGATTGCAAGATATTGCGTAAAATCTCACAATCTGCTATTGGTTTTTTATATTCAGTTCAGTCCAGTTTTTCTCCCGTAAATACGCCAGTTCCCTCTAAATAGTTCCGCAGCGGTGCATACTCCGGGGAATGCCAAAAGCTTTGGGAGGCAATCAATTTTGCAGCATCCGTCCTTGCCACTTCCAGGGTCCTGTAATCATGGACCATGTCGGCTACCTTGAACTCGGGAAGGCCGCTTTGTTTTTTACCGAAGAAGTCCCCGGGGCCACGTAGTTCCAAATCTTTTTCAGAAAGGGCAAAACCATCGTTTGTTTCGGTCATGATTTTCATCCTTTCTTTGCCGACTTCCGTTTTCGGATCGGCCAGCAGGATGCAAAAAGACTGATCACTTCCCCGTCCTACCCTTCCGCGTAACTGATGCAACTGTGAAAGCCCAAAGCGCTCCGCATCATAAATGACCATTACCGTGGCATTCGGAACATTCACCCCAACCTCGACAACCGTCGTGGAAACAAGGATTTGTGCTTCATTGGCACTAAACTGCTGCATCACTTCGTCTTTTTCATCCGCGGGCAGCCTTCCATGCATAAGTCCCACTTGGTACCTGTTCGCAAAGTATTGGGTCAGCATTGCATGAACATCAAGAACATTCTGTAAAGAATCGAGTTTCTCCGACTCCTCAATCAATGGACAGATGACGTAAGCCTGTCTCCCTTTCTTTAGTTCCTTTTCGACAAAGGTTAAGATCCGATCAAGCATTTGGTGTTTCGCCCAATAGGTTTCTATCGCTTTACGCCCGGCAGGCATTTCATCGATCGTTGAGACGTCCATTTCCCCAAACACTGTAATAGCGAGCGTTCGCGGAATCGGTGTAGCCGTCATGAAAAGTACATCTGGATTTGTACCTTTTTCACGAAGGATTCGGCGCTGCTCCACTCCGAAACGATGTTGTTCATCCGTTATGACCAGACCCAGGTTCCGAAAATTCACTTCATCCTGTATCAACGCATGAGTTCCTATCAAAAGATCTAGCTCACCGGATTCGAGCATTTGCAATAGTTCCTTGCGCTTTTTGCCTTTTACCGAACTTGTCAACAATGCGACCTTTACTCCACTCGGTTCCAACATCGCCTTCAAGGATTGTGTATGCTGCTCGGCCAAGATTTCCGTCGGGACCATAAGTGCACCTTGGAAACCTGCTGTAATCGTCGCCTTCAGGCATATGGCGGCAACCACCGTTTTTCCAGACCCGACATCCCCTTGAAGTAGACGATTCATCCTGTAGGGAGATTTCATGTCATTCATTATTTCTTCGACAACCCTATTCTGGGCGTTCGTCAAAGGAAAAGGGAGAGTTTTAACAAAGGCTTCCAGCTGCTCCATGTCAAACTCCTGGCCAATTCCTTTTGACTGCTCCCGCTGCACTTTACGAAGTGCCTGCATTTTAAGTTGAAACAATAAAAATTCTTCAAACACAAAACGGCGTCTTGCCTTTTTTACATCATTGGCCGATTGCGGGAAATGCATGGTACGAAGAGCATCGTTACGCGGCATCAGTTTGTATGCCGCCAGTAATTGCGGGGGCAGATTTTCTTCTATCATTGTTCCATATTCAGAAAATGCATTGGAGATAAAGCGGCGGAGCCCTTTGACAGTAATGCTGCCCTTCACTGAATACACCGGTTCGAACTCTTTCTCCCGGCTACGATCACCAACGTGGCATTCTGAGCCTGTAATGGTTTGGCGATGACGATCCCACTTTCCTGTTATAGTTACGGTTTCGCCAATCGCAAGCTTGGGCTTCAGATATGGCTGGTTAAAAAAAATGACATTTATTAAATATCTTCCAGTCAACACTTTAATCGTAAGCCTGGATTTTTTCTTTCCGAAGTACCCTAACGTGGGCACCGTATGAACCTTGCCTTCTACTGTAACCCGCTCATCATGCTCGACCGTTTCTAAATCCCTCAACCGGTAATCTTCATAGCGATATGGGAGGTGCTCAAGGAGATCCGCGACGGTATGGATCTCCATTTCCCCCAATGCTGCTGCCGTTTCGGCCCCAATGCCTTTTACTGCTGTGATGGGTTCCTGTAAAGTCGAGTTCACTTCTTATTCAGCGGTAAGCCAAAGATTTTCGCTTCCAACTCCCGCCCAGTCGGTGTAGCCGCTAAACCTCCTTGTGCAGTTTCCCTAAGAGCCGATGGCATCGTTTGACCGATTTTGTACATCGCATCAATCACTTCATCACACGGAATGCGGCTTGTGATCCCCGCTAACGCCATATCTGCGGCAACCATAGCATTGGCTGCACCCATGGCATTACGCTTCACACAAGGCACCTCCACAAGCCCAGCAACAGGGTCACACACAAGACCAAGCATGTTCTTTAATGTGATTGCCATCGCTTCTGCACTTTGTGCAGGTGTCCCTCCTGCCATTTCAACGATGGCTGCCGCTGCCATACCCGAAGCAGAACCGACCTCCGCCTGACAGCCCCCTGCGGCTCCAGAGATCGAAGCATTATTCGCTACTATAAAACCAAACGCCCCTGCTGTAAATAGGAACTCAATTTTCTGTTCCCGATTCGGTTTTAATTTATTTTGCAAAGCAAAAAGGGTTCCAGGCACAACACCAGCAGAACCGGCAGTCGGTGTCGCACAAATCGTCCCCATGGCTGCGTTCACTTCGTTTGTTGCCACGGCTTTGCTTACCGCATCCAACAGCAGTTCACCGGATAAGGACTTTCCTGATTCAATGTAATTCTGAAGAAGGACTGCATCCCCTCCCGTCAGGCCGGAAACGGACCGTACACCTTGAAGTCCTTTTTCAACTGCCCGTTCCATTACATCCAGGTTGACTCCCATCTGGCGGATGATTTCTTCACGGCTTTTTCCCGTTACTTCCATTTCCTGCTCTATCATCAGCGTTGAAATTCTTTTCTCCTTTGATTCAGCTAATTCTACTAATTCCGCTACATTTCGAAACATGATTTCTTCTCCTTCCTAAGTGGAAACGATTGCCCTATCAATCCACAATCCTTGCTACTTGAGTGATGTTGGGGAGTGCTGTAATTTCAGCGATGACGTGATCCTCCAGGTTATGGTCCACTTCAATCGTCATCAAGGCCATCTTCCCTTTCTCTTTTCGGGAGACTTCCATCTGGCCAATATTGATTTGATGCTTGGCTAATATGTTTGAAACATTGGCAATGGCACCAAATCGATCATCATGAACGACGAGTATGGCAGGGTTGTGCCCGGAGAGCCTCAATTTAAATCCGTTCAGTTCGACGATTTCGATCTTTCCCCCGCCAATCGATATTCCGACAAGTTCCAGTTCACCATCTTCATCACCAACTGTTATTTTTGCTGTATTGGGATGTTCCGGTACGGCTTCTTCTTCTCGAAAAGTAATCTTCATTTTCTTTTTACGGGCTATTTCCAGCGATTCTTTGATTCTCTCATCAAATGTATCAAAATCAAGTAAGCCTCCTACAATGGCTACATCCGTTCCATGGCCTTTATAGGTTTTGGCAAACGATCCGTAAAAAGAAATATGGGCCCATTTTGGTTCCCGGTCGAATAAATTCCTGGCAACCCTACCGATCCTTGCAGCTCCTGCTGTATGGGAACTAGAGGGGCCGATCATAACAGGACCAATTATATCGAATACACTTCTAAATTTCATGATTTGCTCCTCCTTCTAAACACTGGGAGTGGTTTAATAATAAAGCCTGATATATTGTAATTATAATTACGCTGTCCGTAATCCTTCTTTTCATAAAAATAAAACTGCATAGCCTAATGACATATGCAGTTTATTGCCTTTTATTTTCAGGATCCGCCAAACATTGTGACGAATAAGTCTCCCTTATGTTCATGGCTCTCTACTTATTCAATTGAAAAAATAAAAGAATATAAAGGCTGTTTCCCATTATGGACTTCAACTTCAACGTCTTCGAAATTCTCATTACAAAACGCAACAAGACTTTCGACATCTTCAGCAGTGGCATCTTCTCCATATAAAATGGTAAGGATTTCTGAATCTTCGTCAATCATATCGGCGAGAAGATCTTTTGCCGCTTGAGTCATGTCTTTATCCTTCACTTTGATGGTTCCTTCAGCAATTCCCATGAAGTCCCCGGTCTCGATTGCAAGACCATCAATGTTGGTATCCCGGACAGCATAAGTAATCTGGCCCGTTTTCACATGCAAAAGGGCTTCGTTCATCGCTTTTTTATTCTCTTCAGCATCAAGTGAAGGGTTGAAAGCCAACAATGCAGCCATTCCTTGTGGCACTGTTTTCGTTGGGATAACAGTCACATGATCCCCAAGTACATCTGCAGCCTGATTGGCCGCCATGATGATATTTTTATTGTTAGGCAAGATGATCACATGATCTGCATATGCCTCTTCGACAGCTTTTACGATATCTTCCGTGCTAGGATTCATCGTTTGTCCGCCTTCGATTACGGACTTAGCGCCGATGCTTTTGAATAATTCGCTGATGCCAGCACCCATCGCCACTGACACTACAGCGTACTTCTCTTTGGTGGAAGGTTTAGTTTGAAGCGGTGTATTCGTCTCACCTACAATCGCAGTATGCTGTTCACGCATATTGTCGATTTTCATTTTTATTAAACTACCATATCGCTGTCCATAATTCAGGCACGTGCCAGGCTGTTCAGAGTGAATATGTACTTTGACAACTTCATCATCAGAGATGACTAATAAAGAATCTCCGTATTCACTTAAATCATTTCTGAATTTTTCTTCATCAAATGATTTATTGGCAAGTTTTTCACTTTCCAATCGGACCATGAATTCCGTGCAGTAGCCATACACGATATCTTCCGTGTTCATATGCCCTTGTACATTCATGTGATGTTCGGCACTGATCATGTCATCCATGCTTGGGCCATTTGCAGATCGGACTGGAAGGGCTTCACCTTTCAGTTCAGCAAGGAAACCTTCATAAACAAACACCAACCCTTGCCCGCCGCTATCAACGACTCCCACTTCTTTTAAGACTGGAAGAAGATCCGGTGTACGTTTTAATGAAGCATTGGCCTCCGTAACGATTTCTTCCATTACCTGAATAAGATCTATATGCTTTGCTGCTGATGAAACCGCTTGCTTGGCTGCATCTTTTGCAACCGTTAAAATGGTTCCTTCAACAGGCTTCATTACAGATTTATAAGCTGTCTGAACCCCTGCTTCAAAAGCTTGGGCAAATTCTTCACTATTGATTTCCGATTTATGTTCAATCGCTTTAGCAAAACCGCGGAACAGTTGCGAAAGGATAACTCCCGAATTGCCGCGTGCGCCCATCAGCAGTCCTCTTGAAAGGGACGTACCCACTTTCCCGATGTGTTCCTGGACGTTATTTTGCACTTCCTTCGCTCCCGAAGTCATCGATAAATTCATATTCGTTCCTGTATCTCCATCTGGAACAGGGAAAACATTCAACGCATCAACCATTTGGGCATTAGCCGCTAAATGGTTGGCACCTTGAATGATCATTTCTGCAAAGCGCTTTCCGTTTAAACTTGTAATTGACACAAAACTTTCCTCCCATACTTAAGGGTTCGTCACACGAACTCCCTGTACAAAAATGTTAACGGAATCAACAGCTAATCCTACAGTTTTGTCCAGAGTGTACTTTACCTTCGATTGCACATTATGTGCAACTTCCGAGATTTTCGTTCCATAACTTACGATAATATACATATCGATATGAACTTCTTCCTCTTCTTGACGGACAATTACACCCTTAGTAAAGTTTTCTTTTCTTAAAATTTCGGCAATGCCGTCTTTAAATTGTTTTTTGGAAGCCATTCCTATAATTCCGTAGCAATCCACGGCTGCACCGCCCGCTACAGTAGCGATAACATCATTAGAGATATCAATTTGTCCATACTTCGTTTGTAATTCGATAGACATTTTCTTTTCCCTCCCAAAAAATCAAATCAACTAAAGACATTTTACTATAATGTCTATGGTTTTAAAAGTAAATGTCTTACGGTCCTATATATAATTCTATTTTGAAGTATGTATGTCAAGGTTTTTTTCTTGAAAGTAATTAACTGAAGTATTGCATTCTAACGGTAGGTATGATAAATTATTAAAGTATTTTACAAAGACTTAAGACGACTGCGAAAAACTTAAGCTTGTTGTAGTTAGGAGGGAATTTAACATGGCACGTAAATGTGTAATCACTGGAAGAAGAACTCGTTCTGGTAACAGCCGCTCTCACGCAATGAACGCTAGCAAGCGTACATGGGGCGCTAACCTTCAAAAAGTACGTATTTTAGTTGACGGTAAACCTAAACGTGTATACGTTTCTGCAAGAGCTCTTAAATCGGGCAAAGTAGAACGCGTATAATGTTACGGCATCCTCTTAGGATGCCTTTTTACTTGTAATGGCCGGTATTTAATGGGGATGGTTATAATTCGTTGATCAGGTCTAGCCTGCATCAAGAAAGGAAGCCTTCACCCATTAATGGATGGCCGCCCCTTTCATTTTCCCGAAAAATAACACCTCCCTATATTCGAGAGGTGTCATGGAGATAAGTATCAGCCTTTTTTAAACGCTCCGAGCATAGCCCTTACCAAACTGCCCAGAACTTTTGGCAATTTAATCGTATAAAATTTCATCATGCCCCTCCTCTTTGCATCCCACAAATAAGATGAAGTGGAATTTTTCTATTACAACATAAGCTTTTAAGCGGATATAGGATGATCGTAATTATATCCGAATCTGCTCTAAGCATGAATTTTAATCACTGCTTCTTATCACCATTAATATGCCTTTCTCAAATGAAACATTCCCAGATTCGGAAATTAGTTCATTGCTGATGCAAAGCGTCGAACCTATTTCCAAGCTTGCATCATTCAATGGATATTTGAAACCCGAAAGAGTAATGCCTGTGACTTCCGCCGTCACAGGGAGCAATGACCAGTATTTCTTATCAATCAAAGCAGTGACCTCGTATGAACCCGCTGTCTTTACTGTGAATATATTTTGCTTATCAACTATGTATATATCTATATCGCCATGGTAAGGGAGGACACTTTCTTTTTGGAGCAGCTGGATATTTCCAAGAAAATGGTCCATTCTCCCCCCTGTAGCGCCCAGAATGTGAATTTCACTTGGCTTTTGCCCTAATGCCCATTTAAATGCGATTTCTAAATCCGTTTCATCCTTTTCCGAAGAATATAGATTGATTTGTTCCAGCCTTTGCTCAATCATCTTGTATTCACCTTCCGAAACTGAATCAAAATCCCCAAAACCGCACTTAGGTTCGATACCTTTTTCAAGCAAGGACCATACTCCCCTATCAACCCCGACCCAAAGATCAGTCTTCTCCTTATACCATGTCAAATCAGGCCAAAGACATTCAGGACCTCCAGCCATTATACTGATAATCATCTAAATCATCCTTTTCTATATAAATTCAATTGATAAAAAAAGCCGATCACCATCATACGAATATGATAGTGTCGGCTTATATCACTTTCCCCGGATCTTTTGAATCGCTGCGTGTCGATCTTCTTGATTATATATTGCCGAGCCGGCCACTAGGACTGTCGCCCCTTGTTCAATACATAGTTTAGCCGTTTCTTCATTTACTCCGCCATCAATCTCTATTTCCAAATTCTGATTGTACATTCCTGCCATCGCCTTCACTTCGGCAATTTTGGGCAGTACGGATTTAATGAATTTTTGCCCGCCAAAACCCGGATTAACCGTCATCAACAATACCATGTCAATATCTGCGATTATAGGTTGGATTAAGGAAGCTGGAGTGGCTGGATTAAGCACCACGCCTGCCTTTACACCAAAAGATTTAATCAATTGGATCGTCCGATGCAAATGAGTGCATGCCTCTACATGTACAGTTATATAATCGGCTCCCGCTTTCGCAAAAGCTTCGATATAACGATCGGGTTGTTCGATCATTAAATGAACATCAAGCGGAAGCTTTGTCACCGGCCGGATAGCTTCGACAATTAGTGAGCCTATCGTAATATTCGGCACGAAATGCCCATCCATGACATCTACATGGATTAAATCCGCTCCGCCTCTTTCAACATCAAGAATTTCTTCTCCCAATTTTGCAAAGTTAGCTGATAAAATGGATGGTGCGATTTTAACCATTTTAATACCTCGGCTTTCTATCTCTGATTTCTTCTAAGAATTGCATATAATGCTCATATCGATAACGTGGAATTTCCCCGGCATCAACCGCTTCCTTCACTGCACACTTCGGTTCTTTATCATGAAGGCATGCCCGGAATTTACAGTCTTCCCCATGCTTATGCATTTCCGGGAAGCAATAGGATAACCTTTCAGCTTCCATTTCCATGAATTCGAGTGAACTGAATCCTGGAGTATCCGCGACAAGTCCAGAGCCAATATGAATCAATTCAACGTGGCGGGTGGTATGCTTCCCACGTCCGAGGTGTGAAGAAATATCATCCGTCTTTAAAGCCAATTCAGGATTGATTGCATTCAGCAAAGACGATTTCCCAACGCCGGACTGACCTGCAAATACACTGGTTTTTCCTTCTAAATACGGCACCAGTTCTTCAATTCCTCCTGCTGTAACTGAAGATGTCTCCAGTACAGTATAGCCAAGTTTCTGATAATCCCTGATATACTGAGACAATTTCTTTTGGTTTTCAGCAGTAACCAAGTCCAGTTTCGTCACGACGATAATGGGTTCGATTTCGTTATCTTCGATCAGTACGAGAAATCGATCAAGCAAGGCTGGACTGAAATCAGGTTCTACTGCCGAAAAGACAAGGATTGCCTGGTCTACATTCGAGATTTGCGGACGTATCAATTCATTCTTTCGCGGTTTTATTTCGGTTACGGTCCCGTCCGTTTTATTTTCCGCTTCAAAAACCACATAATCACCCACAAGTGGCGTTACCTTATTCTTCCTGAACACTCCCCGTCCGCGACATTGATATACCTCTTCACCATCAAGGACATAATAAAATCCACTTAATGCTTTTATAATTTTTCCTTCGGGCATAACCACACTCCTAATTATTAGGTTTATTCTGGATAAGAGACAGCTTGGTCGATGATGACCTGATTATCCCGCATGACTTTATATCCTGCTTTCTTATCCGGGGAAACCATTAATTCGATCGTTCTCTTGGCATTTTCCACGATAAAGAATGTTTCTTTGGGCTCCGTCATGCTATTATTGATATCCTCAATGAAAATTTGTATTTTTTGCGCTTTGCCTGGTTCAACCGGATCATACTCGATATTGACTTCCTCCGTTACACTCTTAGGAGGAATCTCTTCTTTCCCTTTTGAAAGGACTACTTTCACAGTACTGCCCTTTTCCACCTTAGTAGCAGGTTCCGGTGACTGGGAAATGACAAGGCCCTCTGCTACGGAATCATCATAGACTTCTTCTTCGACCTCAACCTTTATTCCACTCTCACTTGAATAATCATTAAGGCCAGCTTCATTGAACCCCGTTAAGTTCTTCAAGCTAAGCAGATCTTCCCCTTTACTGACCGTTAACTCAAGCTCCGTTTCGGATGGTACGATTTCAGTGGCACCCGAAGGCGATTGTTCTATGATCGTGCCGGCAGCACTGTCATCATATTTTTCAGTCACGCTTATGTTTTTGAATCCCATTTTATCAAGCAGGGATTTAACATCCGAGTAGTCTCGACCTTCATAGCTGGACAATGAAATCGTCTCTTTACCAATGCTTTGATAAATATCGATTTCTGCGCCTTCCTTGACCGTCTTACCTTCCTTAGGGTTGGTTTTGATTACAAGACCAGCTTCAACCTCTTCATCTTCAATCTCGATCGTTTCTCCAATTTCCAAATCCAATTCAAGCAGATCAGTAATGGCATCATCTAATTCTTTCCCTTTAAGGTCAGGGATCGTCACTTCCTTCGAAACAAGGAGGGGAGGTAAAACGGTGACAGATAAAACAGCAAGCAGGGCGAGAATCAAAAAGGTGGTCACCAAGATAGCAGGCATGTTCTTTCGTTTTTTACCTTTGTGTTCCGACTTCTTTTTTTGTTTCTTCTGTTTCTTTTGTTTTTTCTGTTTCTTTTTCGAATAACTCTCTGCTACTGATTCACTTTCTTCTTCATCCGCATAGACTAATGTATTTTTTTCAGGCCCCCTAATGATTGTCTCATCGATGCTTGAAAGCTGATCATCCGTTATGACGGGGATGGCTTTTGTTGCATCATGATCTTCGGGAATCGCAAAAGGCAGTTCATTTGAACGCTCTGGATTTAGCGACGTCCGCATGTCGTCTTCCATTGAGTCCACGCTCTCATAGCGGTAATATGAATCTTTGGCTGTCGCTTTCAAGATAATATTTTCCACACTCTGAGGTATTTCAGAGTTCCAGCGTTTTGGCGAAGGAGTTTCCGATTGTAAATGTTTAAGAGCTATCGAAACGGCTGATTCACCAGAAAAAGGCAATCTCCCCGTCAATAATTCAAACATGACGATGCCAAGTGAATAAATGTCCGATTTCTTATTGGCCATACCGCCTCTTGCCTGTTCCGGAGATAAATAATGAACCGAGCCCAAGACTGCGTTGGTCTGCGTTATGTTTGTTGCACTTAGGGCCAATGCAATTCCAAAGTCCGTAATCTTGACGGTTCCTTCTTTATCAATCAAAATGTTCTGTGGCTTGATGTCACGATGGATGATCCCATTATGATGGGCATGGGAAATCGCTGCCGTGATTTGCTTCATGATATCCAAGGCTTCATCAATTGGAATTGGATAATATTTTTGTATGTATTGCTTAAGTGTAAAACCGTCCACGTATTCCATTACAATATAATAGATGGAATCTTCTTCACCAACATCATAAATACTTACGATATTTGGATGGGCCAAACTGGTTGCCGATTGGGCTTCCCGATTGAAGCGCTTGATGAACTCTTCATCATTATTAAAATCCATGCGAAGGATTTTCAATGCAACATCCCTATCTAAGATCATATCCCTTGCAAGATAAACATTCGCCATACCGCCGCCGCCGACCATCTCGATCAGTTTATAGCGGCCGTTGATTCTTCTACCAATCAACATTCAATTCACCTGCTTTCACTTTCTTCAGTAAATTGAACAAGCACAAGTGTGATATTATCTTCCCCACCGTAGTGATTGGCCTTATCTATTAATGAAATTGCCATTTCTTCAAGTGGCCGTCCATTGGTTACCGTTTCTTCCAGTTCCTGTTCACTCACTTTATTCGTCAAACCATCCGAACAAAGCAATAGTAAATCATTTTCTTCGAAGATGACCGTCATAATGTCCATTTCCACTTGCATTTCTGTCCCCAAGGCTCTTAATAAAACATTTTTCCGTGGATGGTTTTCTGCATCTTCCTTGGAAATTTGCCCGGAACGGACCAATTCGTTAACAAGTGAATGATCTTCCGTGACCTGCTTAAAGCCGCTCTCATTATACAAATAACATCGGCTGTCCCCGATGTTGGCAATGGTAGCAAACTTGTCGGTGCAAATGGCTGCAACAATAGTGGTCCCCATGCCCTTACATTCCGTATTAGCTTCTGCATGTTCAAAAAGCAACTGATTGACCAAGAAAATTTGCTGCTTCAGCCAATCCTCGGCATCATTTGCCGTTTCGATACCGGTGGATACTTCCCAGCCCTTTTTCAGAAGGTCTATCGTCATTGCACTGGCTACATCCCCGGCACGGTGGCCGCCCATGCCATCTGCAACGATGGCAAGGCGAACGCCTTCCGAGTTCTTAAAGATCCCGCCATTATCTTCATTATGCTGGCGGACTTTTCCACGGTCTGTCTTAAATATTGCCCTCATAGGGTCACCTCGTCTCTTCTTTGCGCTCCTTGGCCCGAAGCTGGCCGCAGGCTGCGTCAATATCACTGCCTTGTTCCCTTCGGATCGTTACATTAATGCCGCGCTTCTTCAATGTTTTTTCAAACTCAAAAATTTGGTCCCGAGGTGTACGTACATAGTTGCGTTCAGGTACATAGTTAACCGGTATTAAGTTGACATGGCATTTTATCCCGGTTATTAAATTTGCTAATTCTTCTGCGTGCTCCACTGTATCATTTTCGCCACCGAATAGACCATATTCAAAACTTACACGGCGACCTGTTTTTTCTGTATAGTATTTGATGGCTTCAATCAAGTCTGGAAGTTTGTAGGCCTTATTGATCGGCATCAATTTACTTCTCAATTCGGTGTTCGGTGCATGAAGGGAAACAGCAAAGTTTATTTGCATGCTTTCTTCGGCAAACTTATAGATTTTAGGTATGATTCCACTTGTGGAAACGGTAATATGACGCGCCCCGATGTTCAAGCCCTTTTCATGGTTTATATTCTTCAGGAATGACATCATATTGTCATAGTTATCAAACGGTTCACCGATTCCCATGATAACGACAGAACTAACACGTTCTTCCGATTCGTCAAGTGCTTGCTGAACTTTAACGACTTGGGCAACAATTTCCCCTGATTCAAGATTCCGCTTTAAACCTCCAAGTGTCGACGCACAGAATGTACAGCCAATTCTGCAGCCTACCTGCGTCGTCACGCAAATGGAGTTTCCATATTCATGGCGCATCAGCACCGTTTCAATCGAATATCCATCATGGAGTTCAAATAAAAACTTCATCGTTCCATCATTTGACGTTTGCTGAATCAACGTTTTCAATGTGGTGAAAGTAAATTGTGATTCCAGCTTATCCCGTAATGTTTTCGAAAGGTTGGACATATCTTCAAAACTGGAGACACGTTTTTTATAAAGCCAGTCATATACTTGATCGGCCCGGAATGCCTTCTCTCCATTCTGAATAAGCCATTCTTTAATTTGGTGAGGCTCTAATGAGTAGATCGATGGTTTTTCTGGTGTCGTGTCTTTTCTTACTCTTGATGATTTAGTGATTTCTGCCATTACAGCACCTTCTTTCTAAAACTCGCAATAAAGAATCCGTCACTGCTAAAATATTGCGGAAAAACTTGTAGCGTATGACCCTCGATAAATGGCTGAACGCTTTCAGGCATTCTTGTGGACAAGGTTACATCGCTTTCAAAATCCGGATGGCTTTCCAAAAATGCCGCAGCGACTTTTTCATTTTCTTCTTTATCCACCGTACAGGTACTATATACTAACCGCCCGCCTTGCTTAACAAGCGGGGCAGCTGATTCCAATAATTGTTTTTGTATACTTGAGAGTTTCATTATATCATCTTTTGTTTTAGTGTACTTTACATCAGGCTTCCGGCGCATGACTCCCAACCCGGAACATGGTGCATCGATCAGGACCCTGTCAAACCCTTCCTTATTAAAGTGTTCTTGCACTTTCCTGCTATCCAGGGCCATTGTCTTAATGTTGTTTCTGAGTTTCAGGCGCTCCGCCTGCTCTTTAATGAGCTTGACCTTATGCTCATGAAGGTCGAGCGCATATACTTGTCCAGTGGTCAAGCCTTCTGCGATATGTGTCGTTTTCCCTCCAGGTGCAGCACAGCAATCAAGTACAGCATCATTTTCATTCGCACCCAATGCATGTGCAACAAGCATTGAACTCTCGTCCTGAATCGATAAATACCCCAATTTATAGCTTTCTGAATGAGCAAGATTCCCTTTATAGCTTACGATTGCTTCGGGAACGACTTCACTTGCTTCAACATCATATCCTTCTTCCGTTAATATGCTGATTAGTTCACGGCGTGAAATCTTCTTTAAATTAACCCGTCCTGTCTGTAATGGTGCAGTTAAGTTTATTTCACACATTTCCTTGGTTTTTTCATAACCAAATTGCTCTACCCAACGCTTGACCAACCAAATTGGATGACTTACTTCTATGGAGAGCCGTTCCAGATCATCTTTAATATCATCTAAAGAAGGAACACCATTTCTTTGAATATTACGAAGCACACCATTTACCATCGAAGAGGTACCCTTATGTCCACGCTTTTTGGAAATTTCGACAGCCTCGAATATGATTGCATGATCAGGCACTTTATCTAAATAGACCATTTGATAAACGGAAAGTCTGAGTAAGTTTATGACCCAGCTTTGCGTTTTTTTAGGTTGTTTAATATACGGGCTCAAATAATAATCCAAAGTCATCTTCCGCTGTATGGTACCGTAGCTTATTTCTGTAAGCAAACCGCTGTCCACGACGGATAACTGGTGCTTTTTAATCAAGTTGTTCAATAATAGGTTACTGTAGGATTGATTTTTCTCTACTGATTCCAAAATATCGAGAGCGATTTCACGTACTCCCTTTTTAGTTTGCTTCATTCTGTTCTCCTAACTTCATGCCTGCTTTAATGAACGACCCGGCTCCGCGCAAGTAATCTTTCGCCAGCATTTTTTTCTTTCCTGAAGGCTGCAGTTCTGTTACTAGTATTGCCGTCTCATTGCCTGTCGAAACGATGAAACCATCATTTTGTACATCAATGACCGTGCCCGGCAAGGCCTGTTTGCCGCCTTCAAGTTTCCTTACTTGCCAAATTTTCAAAATGGAACCGTCTAAGGATGTATAAGCAACAGGCCAAGGATTCAGGCCGCGTACATGGTTATAGATGTCTTCCCCTGATTTTGACCAATCGATTTTTTCCTCCGACCGTTTGATGTTAGGCGCAAAAGACGCTTTAGCCTCATCTTGCTTGATCGCCTGTAACTCCTCATTAATAAGTTTCGGGAGTGTCTCTGCAAGTAAATCCGACCCTATCTTGCTTAATTTATCATGCAGTGTACCGACATTGTCTTCTTCCTCTATAGTAACTTCCGCCTGAGTCAATATATCACCGGCATCCAATTTTTCCGCCATATACATGATGGTTATCCCAGTCTTTTCTTTCCCCTGTAAAATGGAATAATGGATGGGTGCCCCTCCACGCAGTTCAGGAAGCAGTGAGGCATGTACATTAATACAACCGTACTTAGGGGCATCCAACAATTCATTCGGAAGGATTTGTCCGAAAGCCGCTGTCACCACTAAGTCAGCATTCAATGCAATGATCTTTTCAAGTTTTTCTTTTTCACCGATTTTTTCGGGCTGATAAACGGGAATCCCCTGCTTTTCGGCTTCGACCTTAACTGGCGGCGGCGTTAGCACCTTTTTGCGGCCCACTGGACGATCGGGCTGTGTGACAACTGCGACCACATCATACCCATCATCAATGATTCTTTTCAGTACCGGCACTGAAAAGTCCGGTGTACCCATAAAAATAATTTTTGTCATTCTTCTCCAAACCTTTCTAACTCTTCTTCCGAAATATACCGGGAAACCTTACTTGTAAATAAAACTCCTTGCAGATGATCGATTTCGTGCTGAAGGGCCCTTGCGAGGAAATCTTCCGCTTCTATCTCGAAAAAAGATCCTTTTCGGTCTTGTGCCCGAACTTTGACACGGTATGGACGCGATACTTCACCATATAAACTCGGGAAGCTCAAGCATCCTTCAACACCTGTCTGTTCGCCATCCATTTCCAGCACTTCCGGATTAATCAGTTCGATTGCACCTGACCCTTCCTCTATTTCAACGACGGCCACTTGCTTTTTCACGCCAACCTGAGGTGCTGCAAGTCCAACGCCATCCGCCTCCACCATCGTTTCATACATGTTATTTAACAGCTTTGCCAACTTTTTATCAAAACTTGTTACTTTATCACATTTTTGTTGTAAAATTTTTTCAGGAAACAAGACAATCGGTAAAATAGCCAAAATTAAAGGTACCCTCCTAGATATGAAAAACAACACTTCATTATATAAAAACGCAAGCTGTAACAGCTCGCGGTAATCATCCATCTCTTAAACAATTACATCATGATCTGTGGATTTAAATCTATTGAAATCTGCAGATGATTTTGAGCGGTTTCTTTTTGGTAATGCTCCAAAAGTGTGCGTAAATGCTGATTCAGGTCCGGCTCTCGTTTGTATTTTATCAGACATTGATAGCGATATCTATTGTTGATTCGACTAATGGGCGAAGCAACCGGACCTAGTACGATAGAATCCCGATTCAATCGTGAGCCTAAATAATTGGTGATTTTCTCTGTAACACTCACCGTCTTCATTAAGTCTTCATGTGAAACGGTTATAAGGACAACATAATAATAGGGAGGGTAATGACTTTGCCTCCTTAGATGCATCTCCCGTTCATAAAAAGCATCATAATCCTGTAACGCAGAAAGCTCGATGCTGTAGTGCTCAGGTGTATAGGTTTGGATGACCACTTCCCCCGGTAGCTGATGACGTCCCGCCCTTCCGCTGACTTGTGTCAGCAGCTGGAATGTTTTTTCCGAAGAACGGAAATCAGGCAGATGTAGCATCGTATCAGCTGAAAGGACTCCAACAAGGGTGATATTAGGAAAATCAAGGCCCTTGGCTATCATTTGGGTGCCTAACAATATATCGGCCTTCCCTTCACCAAAGGCATTCAGCAACCGCTCATGTGAACCCTTCTTACTCGTCGTGTCAACATCCATCCGTATTACCCGTGCTTCAGGGAGGATTTTTGCAAGCTCTTCTTCAACCTTTTGAGTTCCTGTACCGAAGAACCTTATATGTTCACTTTCACATTCAGGGCAAACGGAAGGCATTCCTTCTTCAAAACCGCAATAATGGCATTTCATTATATCATTAAAGCGATGATATGTGAGTGAAATGTCACAATTAGGGCAGTTGATGACCAATCCGCAGCTTCGGCACATCACAAAGGAAGAATGTCCCCTTTTATTTAGCATCAGAACTGTTTGCTCCCCCTTCTCAAGCCGGTCTTTCAGCCTGGTAAAGAGCAGCTCCGAAAACATGGAACGATTTCCCGTTCTCAGTTCTTCCCTCATATCTACAATATCCACTGCTGGCAACGCATTTTTATTCATCCTCTGGCTAAGGGTCAATAATTTATAGACGTTTTTCTTGGCTCGCGCAAAAGATTCAAGTGTAGGTGTGGCGCTACCAAGAATAACCGGACACCTATATGATTTTGCTCTTTCAATGGCGACGTCCCTGGCGTGGTACCTTGGCGTTTCTTCTTGCTTATAACTGGATTCATGCTCTTCATCAATGATGACCAGTCCCAGGTTTTCAAAAGGAGCAAACACGGCTGAACGCGCGCCAACCACCACTTTTACTTCTTTACGGTGAATTTTCCGCCATTCATCATATTTTTCACCTACGGATAAACCGCTATGCATGACAGCTACCTGTTCCCCAAATCGTTCCTTAAACCTTTTCACCGTCTGTGGCGTTAAGGAGATTTCAGGTACAAGCATGATGGCTTCCTTCCCTTTTTCGATGACAGAGGCAATTGCCTGTAGATACACTTCCGTCTTCCCGCTGCCGGTTACACCATATAAAAGGAAAACATCATGTTCATCATGATGAATTTTCTCGTGGATGGGCTTCAAGGCAGCTGCTTGTTCAGCTGTTAGTGTAAAGGGAGCGGATTTTTCGAACACACGGTTTTCATATGGATCACGGTATATTTCTTGGTCCATTTCCGCCAAGGCCCCTTTTGACACTAGGGATTTGACGGTACCGCTTGATGTGTTTTTCAATTCAAGCAATTCTTTTAACGGAATTGGTTCTTGATGTTCAATGAAATAATGAAGGAGTTCCTGTTGTTTTTTTGCATGGCTGGACATGGCTGATGCCATTTCTTTCAGTTCCTTAGGGGAAAGCAAAGATTTAATGACACGGACCGTCTTCTTATTAAGTCGGTTTTTCACATTATATACGAGCTCAAGATTGCCATTTTGCATTTCCTTTTGGAAGAGGGAAGTGTTCTCCCCTTCAATTACGTCTTTCCAAGATATTGAATCACTTTTTCCGAAAAGATTTTGAATGAAGGGAGGGAGCTGATCCTTTTTATCTTCAAGTACTTTGATCACTTTTTCATACTTTGCTTTCATCGCTGCCGGAAGCATGGCCTGTAGCGCTGAAATTTTAAAACACATCGCCTCTTTGGTCAACCAGTCACCCAACTGAAGCAATTCATCATTAAGGATGGGCTCCAAATCCATTGGTTCTTTTATATAGCGTAATTTTGCAAAGTCGCTTTTAGCTTTTAAGCCTGTTACGAATCCCTGCACCATTCTTGGACCGAATGGAACGATGACTCGCATTCCGGGCTTGATGACTTGGTTCCACTTTTCAGGTATGCGATAGTCGAATTCTCGATCCGTTTGTTTAGCAGGTACATCCACAATGACGGATGCTATATCCATAAGACATCATTCCTTTTGCGTGCGAGATACTTCTGCCAGGATGCTTTTAGCTATATCCGCTTTACTCATTTTTGGAAGTTCTGTCGCACTTCCATCTTTATCGTAAATGGTCACGATGTTCGTATCCGTTCCAAATCCTGCCCCTGCGACGGTAACATTATTGGCAACGATCATATCTGCTTTCTTTTTGACTAATTTTCCTCTTGCGTATTCTTCAACGTTGTTCGTTTCAGCCGCAAAGCCCACCAAGATCTGATGAGTTTTATTTTCACCGAGTTCCTTAAGGATATCCTTTGTCCGTTCAAATTCAATCACATTTTCCCCTGGCTGCTTTTTCATCTTTTGAGCATGATAAATCTTCGGTTTATAGTCCGCCACTGCAGCCGTCATGATTACGACGTCACTGGAATCGAACTGATCGAATACCGCATCATACATATCCGCTGCTGATTCCACTGGTATTACTCTAGCCTTGGAAGGTGGCGTCAAGTTCACTGGGCCAGTAATCAATGTTACCTCAGCGCCCATTTCAATTGCCTGCTCAGCTAGGGCATAGCCCATTTTGCCGCTGGAATGATTCGTCACGTAACGCACCGGATCGATTGCTTCACGAGTCGGTCCTGCCGTTATCAAATATTTCTTTCCTTTTAGAGGCTGTTGCTCTGATTTGCGTTCACCGAAATATCGATTAAGGTGTTCTGCGATTGTTTCTGGTTCCTCCAATCGTCCCTTCCCTACATAACCGCAGGCCAAATACCCTTCACCCGGTTCAATGAATTGATATCCAAACGACCGAAGTGTCTCCATATTTTTCTGAACCGCTGGGTGGGCGTACATGTGCACGTTCATTGCCGGCGCAACCCAAACAGGCACTTCCGTTGCCAATAGTGTGGTCGTGATCATATCATCCGCGATTCCATTTGCTACCTTGCCAATGACATTCGCTGTAGCTGGAGCCAACAGGATGATATCAGCCCAATCAGCCAAGTCGATATGGGCAATGACTGAAGAATCCTTCTCATCAAAAGTATCTGTATATACATCATTTCTCGAAAGTGCTTGAAAGGTGAGCGGCGTCACGAATTTACGTGCCGATTCACTCATGATCACTTTAACATGTGCACCTTCCTGAGTTAATTTACTTGTCAGGGCAGCAGCCTTATATACAGCAATCCCGCCGGTGACACAAAGAAGTACTTTTTTATCGATAAGCATGCAAATTTCCCCTAACTATACATTCTTTTATTCTAATTATGACGGAAAACAGAAGAAATTTCATTTGAAAAGCGCAATAACATATGGATTTCCCAAACATTCCATATCTTTGCCTGCTTTCATCAATGACTTCCGGACCTTTTTTTTAAAACCAAAACAAACAGGCCTGACACCTTGGCCGCAGGAAGGAAGCACTTTCCAAATGTAACGCTCCTGTTTGCTTTAGGGTGTCAGGCCCGATAGGTCAAGCTATGTGTTCTTTTAGTTTTCCTCGTAAGAATTATCGTAAGTCAATTTACCGGAATGAATTTCTTCAAGGGCACGACCTACTGATTTATGGGAAACCGGTTTAGTTACGAGGCAATTATCTTTAATTTGCATTTCCCTGGCACGTTTAGCTGCCACTGATACTAGTGAGTATTTTGAATCGATTTTAAGTAATAGAGAATCAATTGATGGATATAACATTATTTATTCCGCCTCCAACATTTTTTTATATAAAACAGCAACTCTTTCCCGACGGCAATGCTCGGCAATTACAATTGCATTAATTCTAGCACATGCGGCATCCACATGATCATTTTCAACAACATAATCATACAGATCCATAAGTTCTATTTCTTCCTTGGCCACTTTCATCCGTCCTT
Organism: Peribacillus sp. V2I11; assembly: GCF_030817135.1. Taxonomy (NCBI): domain Bacteria; kingdom Bacillati; phylum Bacillota; class Bacilli; order Caryophanales; family Bacillaceae; genus Peribacillus; species Peribacillus sp. V2I11. The sequence continues at coordinate 674,388 of NZ_JAUSYW010000001.1, forward strand.
TTATCGCTTCCTCCGTCTCGGTTCCGCGAGTAACGATACGGCTTTCGAGTTCGGTCAAACTCGGAGGAGCAAGGAAAATGAAAAGTCCTTCAGGGAATTTCTCCCGGACCTGTTTAGCTCCTTGAACTTCTATTTCCAGAAATACATCTTTTCCGGAATCGATTGTTTCACGGACATAATCCACGGGTGTTCCATAATAATTACCGACGAACTCAGCATATTCAAGCAATTTGCCTTCTTCGATCAGTGCTTCGAATTCCTCGCGTTTTTTGAAGAAATAGTCCACCCCGTCCACTTCACCATGGCGAGGCAGCCGTGTCGTCATCGAAATTGAATATTCGAATGCCGTTCCTGGCTGAGAAAAAATAGCCTTCCTTACAGTTCCTTTACCAACACCGGATGGACCGGACAAAACGATTAATAAACCTTTTTCTCTCATATTGTTTCAGTTACCCCTCTTCTACGCTGTCATCTCTATCTTGAAGCCGTGCGGCAACCGTTTCCGGTTGAACGGCGGATAAGATAACATGGTCGCTGTCTGTAATTATAACGGCCCTAGTTCTTCTACCATATGTAGCATCTATTAAGGATCCGCGGTCTCGGGCATCTTGAATGATCCTTTTAATCGGAGCCGATTCAGGGCTCACGATGGATACGATCCGGTTTGCGGAAACGATATTCCCAAAACCAATATTAATGAGCTTGATTGACATTTTTGTCCCCCATTCATATCTATTGTCACCTTGTTAGGTTCATCATAAACCGACTACTCGATATTTTGAACCTGTTCCTTTAATTTTTCAAGCAGACTTTTCATTTCCACCACTTCTTTGGTAATGGCCGAATCATTTGCCTTTGATCCAATCGTATTGACTTCCCTATTCATTTCCTGGACAAGGAAGTCAAGTTTTCTTCCGATTGGTTCACTATGGGTAAGCGTCCTTGAAAATTGCTGTACATGGCTATCGAGTCTGGTCAGTTCTTCATTTATATCACATTTGTCAGCAAAAATGGCCGCTTCCGTCACGATGCGGCTATCTTCAATCAACCCTTCAGTCAGCTCGGCCAGTTTGATTTCCAGCCGGGCTTTATATTTTTCGACGACTGAAGGTGCATGCATTTTGACCCCTGCTATAATCTCATCAAACTTATTAAGCTGGCGTTTCATGTCCAAGGCCAGTTCCTGACCTTCCAGATGCCGCATTTTTTTCAGATTTTCCAATGCCCCCATGACAGCCTTCAATAACAGGGATTCCAAATCGGCAGGAACTGCAGGTACTTCTTCCGTCATGAAAATCGATTCAAGTTGCAGCATATCCTGTAATGTAATGGAACTTTCCAGATTGTATTTTCCCTTGACTTCATCCATCAAACCCACATACTGATCAGCAAGATCCCAATCGATCTTCACCTTTTTGGAAACCAGGCTCTCACCTTCCACTGTAATGAAGATTTCCACCCGTCCCCTTCTTATGTATTGATTCGCCTTCTTCTTCACCTTTTCTTCCAAAACCAAAAGCTGGCGCGGCATTCTAATCGTATATTCACAAAAACGATGGTTCACGGTCTTAATTTCGGCAAAAACCTTGACCTGTTCGTTTTCCGCCTCTTCTCTTCCATAGCCCGTCATACTGGTAACCATGGTTCCACATCCTATCAAACATAATGTAGTAATTTGGTCTTTAACATTCATTATATATTAGCTACAGTGCGAACACTTTAGCTCACAAATAAAATACTACAAAAATAAAAAGGCAATAGAGCAAGACTCTACCACCTTAAAGATTATACCATATATCATTGTGCTTTTCTTGCTAAAAAGGTTCCAGCCAGTAAAAAAGTTGGAATGGATGCCATTCCTATTACTAATAGCCAATCCCTTCCCGAAATCGGTACCGTATGAAAGATTGTTTGTAAAGGCTGTACATACATGACGGCAACCATCAATAATAGGGAGGACAATACCGCCCCCACTAGATAAAGGTTTCCGAATGGATTTCTCGAGAAGATCGAATGTTCGCTTCGGCAATCGAATACATGTATTAGCTGAGCCAGGACCAAGGTAGCGAACGCAATCGTTTGTGCATAAGCAAGGTTATCCGGATTTGCACGATATACTACATAAAATGCGATCAATGTAGAAATCCCGATCAGAAAACCGCGTGAGATGATCTTCCAGCCAAGCCCCCTTCCAAAGACACCTTCATTAGCATTTCTTGGATTCCTTTTCATTACATCTTCCTCTGCGGCATCCAGGCCCAACGCCATCGCAGGCAGTCCGTCGGTTACAAGGTTCACGAATAAGATCTGGATTGGTATCAAAGGTAATGGCAAGGCACATAGCATCGCAAAAAACATGACCAAAATCTCCCCAACATTGGAAGCAAGCAGGTAACGGATGAACTTCCTGATGTTTTCATAAATATTCCGGCCTTCTTTGATGGCCGATTTAATCGTGGCAAAATTATCGTCAACCAAAATCAAGGAAGAAGCTTCCTTAGCGACATCAGTCCCCGTGATGCCCATGGAGATACCAATATCCGCTGATTTTATCGCAGGAGCATCATTGACACCATCCCCTGTCATTGCAACGACATGTCCTTTATTTTGCAATGCTTTTACGATTTTCAACTTATGTTCCGGGGAAACGCGGGCAAATACCGAAACACTTTCAACAACTTCCTCAAGTTCCCCGACTTCCATGTCCGCCAATTGCCGACCTTCAAGTACACGGTCTTTTCCTTTTAAAATACCAAGTTCTTTAGCTATTGCCTTTGCGGTTATTACATGGTCGCCGGTAATCATGACAGTTTTGATCCCGGCATCCCTGCATTCCTTAACTGCCTGCTTCACTTCCGGACGTGGGGGATCGATCATGCCCTGCAGTCCCATGAAGGTCAAATTGCGCTCAGCCTCGGTTTCATGAAGCAAAATCGTTCCTTTTGAAAGGGGTTTATAGCCAACAGCAATCATTCGAAGTGCCTGAGATGCAAGCCCATTCATGTCCTGTTGCACCCTTTCCTTACTCTCCCGATTTAATATTTCCGACCTTCCTTCCCAAAGAATCGTGTCGGACTGGGCGATCAATACGTCAGGTGCCCCTTTTACGATGACGAAATGATTATCTTTATCATCCTTCACTATGACACTCATCATTTTGCGGCTCGAGTCAAATGGAAACTCCTTGACTATCGTAAACCTCTTAGATAAGTGTTCCCTCGTCAATCCCGCTTTCATTGCCGCAACCAACATCGCCCCTTCTGTCGGATCACCGTCTAAAATATATTGTTTACCATTCTCCTTTAACTCAGCTTTGTTACAGAGCATGCCGAAAGTAATTATTTGAAGCAAGGCATTATGATTTTTCGGTGCAACTGAGACTCCTTCTAAAGAAAACTCTCCGACAGGATGATAACCAGTACCGCCGACATCCCAAGTTTTCCCTCCACTCCAAATCTTCGTCACCGTCATTTTGTTTTGTGTCAGTGTACCTGTCTTATCTGAGCAAATCACCGTTGCGCAGCCAAGCGTTTCTACGGCAGGAAGCTTGCGGACAATCGCTTTTTGTTTGATCATACGCTGAACGCCTAAAGACAAGGCAACGGTCACAATGGCTGGCAAGCCTTCGGGAATCGCTGCAACTGCCAAGGATACCCCGGCCAAAAACATCGTATAGAGGTCATGCCCTTGAATGACGCCAGTCAGGACCACGATTACAGTTAATATTAAAGCCGTGACGATCAAAATTTTGCCCAGCTGCTCCAACCGCCGTTGAAGCGGTGTTTCTTTTGTTTCTGCAGTCTGTAGGAGGTCCGCAATCTTGCCCATTGCCGTATTCATTCCTGTAGCGGTTACGATTCCGACTCCATTTCCCCTTGTTACCATCGTTCCCATAAAAGCCATATTTTCCTGATCACCGATACCTTCGACCTCATTCATCAACGGATCAGAACATTTAACAGCAGGAAGTGACTCGCCGGTAAGTGCAGACTCTTCTATTTCAAGGCTTGAATGGTCGATGATCCGTAAATCGGCACCAATTCGGTCACCGCTCGAGAACTTCAGGATATCCCCTACAACAACTTCTCTCGAAGGGATTTTCAGCCATTGGCCATCCCGAAGAACGTTAACTTGCGGCGCCGCCATTTCCTTTAGGGCATCAAGGGATTTTTCAGCTTTCCGTTCTTGAAAAAAACCAAGCAATCCATTCAAAAAAACAATCGCCATGATGGCAATCGCATCGATATATTCACCCAATATCCCGGAGACTAATGTCGCGGCAAGTAAAACTATGACCATGAAATCTTTGAATTGGGCGAAAAATAAAAGAATGGCAGACTGTTTTTCTCCTTCCTTCAATTCGTTAAACCCATGCTTACGCAGCCTGTCCTTTACTTCATCATCGTCCAAACCGTGTGTAACGTTTGTTTGAAGCGCTTTCTCCATTTCTTGATTATTCATTTCCTTGAACTCCATCAAGTATCACACATCCCTTTGAATAGAATGAAATAGGCTCCTGTATACATCTCAACAGGCGCTCTTTGCTTTACTCATCCAACACCTGCCTGCTTACCGATACATAAAACAACCTGCTCTTCTTCCATGATTATTCAGACTCGTCCAAAATAATGCTATAATTAAACAGAATTGCGGAAAGAAGAAGGATCCGGATAATTTAATGAATGAACGACCGCTGATCATGATGAATGGACCAAATTTGCAATTAATCTCTGGAACTAAAAAAAGCAGCCATTCAATTTACCTGAACGGCAACCCCAGCTTTTCACCCAGTTCGCTAAAAAATTGATATTAGCTAAAATGGGCAGCCAAAATGAGTCCTTAGAAAATCTTATGTAAAGGAAGTAAAAATAGAATGTCATTTGATGGATTATTCACGAAAGCGATGACGGAAGAAATCGCTTCTTTATTAAAAGGTGGACGAATCAATAAGGTACATCAGCCTTATAAAAATGAAGTAATACTGGTTGTTCGTGCTGGAGGTAAGAACCATAAGCTCCTATTATCAGCCCACCCAAGTTATTCGAGGGTGCAAATGACCGAAGAGAGTTATGAAAACCCCAAAGAGGCACCCATGTTCTGTATGCTTCTTAGGAAGCACCTCGAAGGCTATACGATTGAAGATATTTATCAATATGAACTTGATAGGATGATCATTTTTGAAGTGAAGGGCCGCAATGAGCTTGGTGATGTATCTCAAAAGCAGTTAATCATCGAAATCATGGGGCGTCACAGCAACATTGTTTTAGTCGATAAAGAACGGAATATGATTTTGGACAGCATTAAGCATGTTTCACATGCCGTTAACAGTTATCGGGCGATATTGCCCGGCCAGGAATATAAGGCTCCGCCCGCACAAGAAAAGAGTAATCCCTTTGAGGCTACCGAGGACGATATCAGAAAGGATATTGACTTCAATGCAGGAAAGCTGGACCGACAGCTTGTTGCCCATTTTTCAGGAGTATCACCATTAGTTGCAAAGGAAGCCGTCTACCGGGCTGGACTTGCCAACAGTACGACCCTTCCATCAGCTTTTTTAAGGATTATCCAAGAAATCTCGGAACAGAACTATGCTGCGACGATCAAACAAGATGGAAATAAAGAAGTTTTTTATATGCTTTCACTAGGGCATCTGTCTGGGAATCAACGTACATTTTCTTCATTGAGCGAGATGCTCGACCGCTATTACTTCGGAAAGGCAGAAAGAGATCGGGTTAAGCAAAAGAGCCAGGATGTGGAACGTTTCATTACTAATGAAATCGAAAAGAACTCAAAAAAAATCGGGAAGCTCGAACGTACATTAAAAGATACGGAACGCGGAGAACAGTATCAGTTGTTCGGTGAGCTGCTTACAGCTAATCTATATCAAATGAAAAAAGGCATGAAGGAAATAGAAGTCGTCAATTATTATGATGAAGAACAAAGTATGGTCACCATCCCGCTTGACCCATTAAAAAATCCATCAGATAATGCACAAAAGTACTTCTCCAGATACCAAAAGTCCAAAAATGCAGTCGGAGTCGTCCAAGAACAAATCGAAAAAACAAAATTGGAATTGGCCTACTTTGAAGCCTTGCATCAACAGCTCCAATCTGCGTCACCCAGAGATATAGAGGAGATTCGCGAAGAACTGCAGGAAGAAGGATACATTAGGCAAAAAAAGAAAAAAGGCATGAAAAAGCCCGCAAATGCAAAACCGCAGCTTGAAACTTATTATGCTACAGATGGAGATCTCATTTTTGTCGGGAAGAATAATAAACAAAATGAGTATCTAACGAATAAGTTTGCACGCCGGGATGAAATATGGCTTCATACAAAAGATATACCTGGCTCACATGTTGTGATTCGAAATGAAGCACCAAGTGAAAAAACGATAAAAGAGGCAGCCGTATTGGCAGCTTTCTTCAGTAAAGCAAAGCAATCGAGCTCAGTCCCCGTTGACTTCACACAAGTTCGCCATGTTAAGAAACCAAATGGTTCTAAGCCCGGGTTCGTGATCTACGACCAGCAGCAGACCGTATATATTACACCGGATGCCGATACCGTCATACGCTTAAAGGAAGCGGTAAAGGATTAAATGGTAAAAAAATAGAGGTGACCCAATCCTACATGATTGGGCCACCTCTATTTTCATGCTGAAATCCAAGCCGTATCAGCCGGATTTTCCCGCCATTTTTTTAGCTTTTCCAATTCTTCTGCTGTGATGTACCCTTTTTCATTGGCGACTTTTATCAAAGTCGAGTAGTCACTCAGCGAATGGTTAATAATGCCCTCAGCATCGAATTTTTCTTTTCCCTTTTCCAATTCGTAAGTAAAGATCGAAACGACTCCTAGAACATCACAGCCAGCTTGTTTCAGCGCGTTAACAGCAGTAATCACACTTCCGCCGGTGGAAATCAAGTCTTCCACAACCACCACTTTTTGTCCTGGAACTGCGCGGCCTTCGATTTGATTGCCCTTTCCGTGCTCCTTGGCCTTGGATCGAACATAGCACATCGGTGCATTTAATTTTTCACTCACCCAAGCTGCATGCGGAATGCCGGCAGTTGCTGTGCCTGCAATCAGTTCAGCCTCAGGGAAATGCTGTTCAATCAATCCTTTCAATCCTTCCGCTATTTCATTGCGAACCTCTGGGTATGAAAGGGTTAAGCGGTTGTCACAATAAATGGGTGATTGAATTCCAGATGCCCAAGTAAAGGGGTCATTCGGCTGTAGGTATACTGCTTTTATTTCCAATAGATGTTCTGCTATCTTATTATTTAACATGATATTCCCTCCCAAGCTGCTTTCATATCCAAATAAGCCCTTAATGGATCTGCCGCCCCCGTTATGGCTCTCCCTACAACGATGGCATCCGCTCCAAAATCCCTAGCCTGTTCAGGCGTGGCTATTCTCTTTTGATCATGCGTCTGTCCACCTGCACTTCGGATTCCAGGTGTGACCGTTAAGAATCCATGACCGATGCGTTCATGTATGTTCTTTACTTCATGGGTGGAACAGACGACGCCATCCAATCCTGCCTGTTGAGTAAGTTTTGCATAATGGAGGACCGAATCCTCCAGAGATCCGGCAATGTTTTGCTCAACATTCATTTGTTCTTGTGACGTGCTCGTCAGTTGGGTAACCGCTATGCATAATGGACGTTTTTTACCGGCGGACGTTCCCTTATCCAGACCTTCCATGGCCGCTTCCATCATCTTTTGTCCACCAGCCGCATGTACATTGACCATGTCAGCACCTAAAGTGGCCAATCCTGTCATGGCCATTTTGACCGTATTCGGAATATCATGAAGCTTCAAGTCCAAAAACACATCGTGGCCTTGCTCTTTTACGAAAGAAATTATTGATGGTCCATTCTGATAAAATAATTCCATCCCCACTTTTACAGCGAGTTTTTCCGATTGGAACTGTTTTAGGAATTCTTCTGTTTGAATGAGGTCAGGGAAATCAAGAGCGATGATTAGTGACTGTTTCATTCTGCTTCCAGCTCCTTCCGGTACATTCTGAAATATGGTCAAATCCCAGCTCATCCAACAATTTCGGTAATTCCTCGATGATGGTCGGACATACAAAGGGATCCACGAAGTTTGCGGTTCCCACCGCAACAGCACTTGCACCCGCATAGAAAAATTCAATGACGTCTTCCGCTGTAGCGATGCCGCCCATTCCGATTATTGGAATCGACACTTGCTGGCTTACCTCATAAATCATCCGGAGCGCAACAGGTTTTATTGCAGGACCAGATAACCCACCCGTTCTGTTAGAAAGGATCGGTTTGCCAGTTTTTAAATCCAGCCGCATGCCGACTAATGTATTTATCATTGTCAACCCGTCGGCGCCGCCTTCTTCTACAGCTTTGGCCATTTCCACAATATTACTGACATTCGGTGAAAGCTTCACATATACAGGGACGGAAGATACTTCCTTGACCGCCCTGGTTACCTCTTTGGCAACTTCCGGAACCGTACCGAAAGCTATGCCTCCCTCTTTTACATTCGGACAAGAGATATTCAATTCAAGTGCTTTGACATTCCCCGCCTTACTTATATCACGGGCAACTTTTACATAGTCAGCTATTTGCGAACCCGCCACGTTGGCGATGATGGGAACATCATATCCACCTAGCCAGGCCAGTTCTTCACTGATGACCTTTTCTAAACCTGGATTCTGCAGGCCGATGGCGTTGAGCATTCCCGAAGAGGTTTCCGCAACACGCGGAGTCGGGTTACCGAACCTCGGCTCAGGAGTGGTCGCTTTGATCATGATCGCCCCAAGAATATCCAAGTCGAAAAATTGACTGTATTCACGGCCGAATCCAAAGCATCCAGATGCTGGCATGACCGGGTTTTTCAAATGTAATCCTGGTAATTCAACTGAAAGCCTGCTCATAATACCACCTCTCCTGCCCGGAATACGGGTCCATCGCTGCATACCTTTTTATAACTGAAACCAGTTGGATCATCCCCTGTATGACACACGCAGGCAAAGCATGCACCGATGCCGCACCCCATCCTTTCCTCAAGGGACAGGTAAAGCTTTTTCTCACGATAGCCCGCTTCCAACGCTCTTAACATTGGTGTAGGCCCGCATGAAAAGATCGTTGCAAACTCTTGCTCCAGGTTGTCTATTACAGTCGTAACAAATCCTTTTGTCCCATATGAACCATCCACCGTGGCAATATGGGTATCACCCAATTCACTGAATTCTTTTTCGTAAAAGATGGCTGACTTGGTCTGGAAGCCCAATACATGGATTACCTTAACACCTTTCGCAACCAACATCCGTGATAATTGATACAGGGGCGGGACCCCAATCCCGCCACCAACCAATAATGCCGTTTCGCCCTTTTTGGCCTCATGAACGGGAAATCCGTTGCCAAGGGGTCCAAGGATATCGACCGCTTCCGCCTCTTTACGCTGTGATAACAGCGTCGTTCCTTTACCTTCAGCCCGGTATATCATCGTGAACTGTTTATCACTGTTGTTGTAAGAAGAAATTGAAATCGGGCGTCTTAACAATGGCTCAGTGCCATCTGTTGTCTTGACTTGGACAAACTGGCCTGGCTGATTCATCTCTGAAACCAATTCACCTTGCAAGGTAAGTTCAAAAATGGATGGGGCCAGTTCCTTATGATTTAACACCTTCATTCTTTCCTTCTTGATCATATATAGCTCACCTCACGACTTTTTTCCGTTTTTCCCATTGCTTCTGCCGAGAAGGTCATGGATTCTATCACTCTTAAAATGGCTTCTGCCGTATCAAGTGATGTTAGGCATGTCACTCCATTTTCAACCGATTCACGTCGGATTCTGAAACCATCTCGTTCCGGCTGCTTTCCTTTGGTCAAAGTATTTATGACAAATTGTGCTTCCCCGTTCCGGATAACATCCAGCAGGTTTGTACCTTCTTCGCCAATTTTGCCGACAATCGCAGTCGGGATGCCGGATTGCTCCAATAGGGCAGCAGTACCGCTGGTGGCTATCAGCTTGAAACCGATATTATGGAAACGTCTTGCTAAAAGCAGCGCTTCTTGCTTATCTTTATCAGATATCGTCAATAACACCGAACCATGCCCCTCAATTTTGAAACCGGAAGCGACCAGCCCTTTGTATAAAGCCTTTTCAAGGGTGCTATCTTTCCCCATTACTTCACCAGTCGATTTCATTTCAGGTCCGAGTGAGATGTCCACACCTCTTAATTTTGCAAAAGAGAAGACCGGCACTTTCACATAGACCCCAGTTTGTTCTGGCACTAACCCCGATTTGTAACCTTGGCTTTCAAGTGTGTGGCCCAAGATGACCTTCGTGGCTAAGTTAGCCATCGGCACGTTCGTAATTTTACTTAAGAATGGAACGGTTCGGCTTGAACGTGGATTTACTTCAATCACATACACTTCTTCATTGCTGATGACATATTGAATGTTCAAGAGACCAATTATATTCAAACCTTTTGCCAATCGGGTCGTATAATCGATGATTACTTCTTTTTGTTTTTCCGTTAAATTTTGAGGCGGGTAGACTGCAATCGAATCACCTGAATGGACGCCGGCACGTTCGATATGCTCCATGATTCCAGGGATAACGACCGTTTCGCCATCGGAAATTCCATCGACTTCGATTTCCTTACCCGTTAAGTAGCGGTCTATCAGGACAGGATGATCCGGATTTATTTTCACGGCATTTTTCATGTAATGCAGCAATTCTTCTTGTTTATAGACGATTTCCATCGCTCTTCCTCCGAGAACATACGATGGCCTAACTAAAACCGGGTAACCAATATCTTCAGCGATGACGATCGCTTCATCAACCGATGTCGCGGTTTTACCCTTTGGCTGCGGAATGCCTAAATCCTTAAGTGCTCTTTCGAATTTATTGCGATTTTCCGCCCTATCCAGGTCTTCAAGTGAAGTACCAAGGATCTTCACTCCTCTTTCAACAAGACCATCAGCAAGGTTGATTGCTGTCTGTCCGCCAAACTGGACGATGACCCCTTCCGGTTTTTCCAAATCGATGACATGCATGACATCTTCAATAGTCAATGGTTCGAAATAAAGTTTGTCGGAGATACTGAAATCCGTCGAAACCGTTTCGGGATTGTTGTTGATGATGATCGCTTCATATCCAGCTTCTTTAATGGCCCATACCGAATGTACGGTCGCATAATCAAACTCTACTCCTTGCCCGATCCTAATTGGGCCTGATCCCAGAACTATGACACTTTTCTTGTCAGTAACGATGGATTCATTCTCATCTTCGTATGTCCCATAAAAATACGGTGTTTCCGATTCGAATTCCGCAGCACATGTATCAACCATTTTGTAAACAGGGATGATTCCTTGCTGTTTCCGGTACTCATAGACGTCAATTTCTGGAACTCCCCATATTTCTGCAATCGTTTTGTCAGAAAATCCTAGTTCTTTAGCCTTTTGCAGTACTTCACAGTCAAAAGAATGTTCTTTAAGCTGCTTTTCAAAGTCGATGATCTTTTTCAACTTATGCAAGAAGAATAAATCAATCTGGCTCCATTCGTGTATTGTTTCGATCGTTATTCCCCTTCTTAATGCTTCACCGATATAGAATAACCGTTCATCTCCCGCTTTTCGGATCCGTTTCTCTATTTTCCCATCTTCAAACTCGTCATTCAAATTAAGATGGTATAAACCCGCTTCAAGGGAACGGACAGCTTTTAAGATGGATTCCTCGAATGTTCGTCCGATTGCCATGACTTCTCCGGTCGCCTTCATTTGGGTCCCGAGCCTACGGTTGGCGCTTTCGAACTTATCAAATGGCCAGCGCGGAATTTTCGTAACGACATAGTCCAGTGCCGGTTCAAAGCTGGCATAGGTTTTGCCAGTGACAGGGTTCATCATTTCATCGAGCGTCAAACCAACGGCTATCTTTGCTGCAAGCTTTGCAATTGGATATCCTGTCGCTTTTGAAGCAAGTGCAGAAGAACGGCTGACCCTTGGGTTCACTTCAATGACATAATATTGATAGCTGTTTGGATCCAGCGCCAGCTGAACATTACATCCACCTTCAATCTTCAAGGCACGGATAATCTTCAAAGACGTATTTCGAAGCATTTGGTACTCTCTGTCACTTAATGTTTGGCTTGGTGCGGCAACAATTGAATCTCCTGTATGGACACCGACAGGATCGAAGTTTTCCATATTACAAACGACTATCGCATTATCATTCGAATCACGCATCACTTCATATTCCACTTCTTTGAAACCGGCAATGCTCTTCTCAAGCAGACATTGGTGTACCGGGCTGCTTTTCAGGCCACCCTCAACAATCTCGATCAGCTGCTCTTCGTTATCACAAATCCCACCGCCTGTTCCGCCAAGCGTGAAGGCAGGACGAACAATGACTGGGTAGCCGACTCGTTCAACGAATGTATAAGCTTCTTGCAAGTTATGAATAATGTCGCTATCAGGTACTGGTTCCCCTAGATCGTTCATTAGCGTACGGAAAAGGTCACGGTCTTCCGCTTGTTGGATAGCTGAAAGTTTGGTCCCAAGAATTTGGACATTGCACTCTTCCAGGATTCCTGATTCGGCAAGCTCGACGGCCATGTTCAAGCCAGTCTGTCCGCCCAAGGTAGGTAACAGGGCATCAGGGCGCTCTTTACGAATGATTTTGCTGACAAATTCCAATGTGATCGGTTCGATATAAACCGCGTCAGCCATTTCAGTGTCTGTCATGATTGTAGCAGGGTTAGAGTTAATCAGGATCACTCGATAGCCTTCTTCTTTTAAGGCTATACACGCTTGGGTTCCTGCATAATCGAACTCGGCGGCCTGTCCGATGACGATCGGACCGGAACCAATTACTAGGATGCTTTTTATATCAGTGCGTTTTGGCATGTTTCTTCCCCCTTGTTGGTTGCAGCTTCAATCATTTGTAAGAATTCATTGAATAAGTAGTTGGCATCTTCCGGCCCTGGTGATGCTTCCGGGTGATATTGTACGGTGAAAGCCGGATACTTTTTATGGCGCAGACCTTCAATCGTATCATCATTCAATGCTGTATGTGTCACAATAAGATCTGTATTTTCAATGGAAAGCTCTTCTACTGTATATCCATGATTTTGAGATGTGATGGATACCTTTCCGGTACGAAGATCCCTAACCGGATGATTAGAACCTCGATGGCCGAATTTCAATTTTTCCGTATCCGCCCCGTTTGCAAGTGCGAATAATTGATGTCCTAAACAGATCCCGAATAATGGCACTTGAGTTTGGATTGTACGGATCATTTCAAGCGTCTCATGAACACTTTTCGGATCTCCAGGACCATTCGAAAGCATCACGCCATCCGGATGATATTGCATCACTTCTTCGGCCGTGACGTTATAAGGCACAACCACGACATCACAGCCGCGTTTCGTCAACTCACGTAAAATCCCATGCTTCATGCCATAGTCTACAAGAACTACCCGCGGGCCTCTGCCCGGGCTGGAATAAGGTGCTTTTGTTGAAACCTGTTTAACTTGATTAGAAGGGATCACCGTTGCTTTCAACTGGGAAACCACTTCTTTTGCATCTTTATTGATATTGCAGAGCGCCCCTTTAAGTGCACCTGATTTCCTGATGATTCTTGTCAGCTTTCTCGTATCGATTCCGCTTATTCCAGGTATGTTCTTCATTTTCAGATATTCATCAAGTGATAATTGGTTCCGCCAGTTGGAAGGAAGTTCTGCTGTTTCCTTCACGACGAATCCTGATATCGCTGGATTGATGGATTCAAAGTCATCCCGGTTTATCCCGTAGTTCCCGATTAATGGATACGTAAGTGTAACGATTTGACCGCAATAGGATGGATCGGATAGAATCTCCTGGTACCCCGTCATTCCTGTGTTAAAAACGACTTCACCTATTTTTTCTACGTCCCCTCCGAATGCTTCCCCAAGGAATACTGTCCCGTCTTCTAAAATTAGCTGTCTTTTCATCCTTGAACACGTCCTTTTTCCCAAGCTATTTTTCCTTCCGCAATCGTCATGACTGGCCAGCCATAACATTTCTTTTCATCAAAAGGTGTATTTTTTCCTTTTGAAGCAAACTCTTCAGTATTAATTTCTTTTTCCGTTTCCAAATCGATGAGCACGATATCCGCAGCAGCACCTTCCTTTAGCTCTCCATAAGGAAGGGAGAAACTTTCAGATGGTTTGATTGTCATGAAATCGATCAATTGCTTTAATGTTATGACGCCTTTTTTAACCAATTCGGTGTAAAGCAGCGGGAAGGCCGTTTCCAATCCCACTATTCCGAAAGGAGCCAGCTGCATTCCCTGCGCTTTCTCCTCAGCGGCATGCGGGGCATGGTCTGTTGCTATAAAATCAATGGTTCCGTCAAGCAGTCCTTCTATTAACGCATCCCGATCTTCACGGCCCCTTAATGGCGGGTTCATTTTATAATTCGTATCAAGTCCCGGTATATCATCTTCACACAATAATAAGTGATGCGGTGTAACTTCGGCTGTGACGCGGATACCGGCGCGTTTGGCATCCCTTACCGTCCTTACCGATTCCTTCGTGGATATATGGCAAACGTGATAATGGCAGTCCGCAGCTTCAGCAAGGAGGATATCCCGGGCAATATGTACAGCTTCACATACGGACGGAATTCCATTTATCCCCTGTTCTTTTGAAAATCTTCCTTCATGGACGGAGCCTTTATTGATTAAGCTGTTGTCTTCACAATGGGCAACAATGGCCATATCTTGAGCGGCTGCCCGTTTCATCGCTTCCAGCATCATCCCCGCTTCTTGAATTCCTACGCCATCGTCCGTAAAGGCGAAAGCACCTGTTTGTTTTAACGAAGTAAAATCGGTCAACTCCTTGCCTGCCTCCCTAATCGTTATGGATGCATATGGAAGTACCCTGACATGAGCCGTTTCTTCAATTTTCCTGTTAAGCGCCTCAAGGTTCTCCACTGTATCAGGAACTGGCCTTGTATTAGGCATCGCCGCTACCGTTGTGAAACCGCCTCTTGCCGCTGCAAGCGTTCCACTTGCTATTGTTTCTTTATGTTCACCGCCCGGTTCGCGTAAATGGACATGTAGATCAACAAAACCTGAGGTAATAAGTAACCCTTCAGCGTCAACAACTTTACAATTTTCCGTTGCCAAGTTCTCGCCGATTTTTGTGATGACCTTGCCTTCTATTTCAATGTCCGCTTTTTTGAATGAGTTTTTATTATCTAGCAATACTCCATTTTTGATTACTGTTTTCATGAATGTTTCCCCCTTCGGATTGTTCAAGCACATTTTTTAATACGGCCATTCTAATGAACACGCCATTCTCCATTTGTTTGAAAATTCTTGAGCGGCTGCATTCGACTAAATCACTGTCTATTTCAACACCGCGGTTTATTGGTGCAGGATGCATGATGATCGCATCCGGTTTCATATTTTTTTCACGTTGTTTGGTCAGGCCGAAACTTTCCAGATAATCTCCATTTTCCTGATCGTATTTTTCAATATGCCTTTCATGCTGTATTCTGAGCAGCATGACCACATCCGATGTAGCAACCGCATGATCGATGTCTTCATACCTTCCTAAACTGCTTGTTCTGTCAAACCATTCAGGCGGACCCGAAAATACGACATTCGCTCCTAAACGAGTTAATGCTTCTGCATTCGATTTTGCAACCCGACTATGCCTCACATCACCGATTATCGCAATCTTCAGCCCATTGAAACTTTTAAATTCTTGTTTTATCGTCAATAAGTCCAGTAAGGATTGGGTTGGGTGATTTCCACAGCCATCCCCTGCATTGATTATTGGAATCCCGATCTTCTCATTCAATTCGTCAAAATAATTATCCTGTTCATGACGGATGATCAAGGCATTTACACCTATTGCTTCTAACGTTTTAACAGTGTCATATAAGGTTTCGCCTTTTAACACGGATGATGTACCCGCATCAAAAGGAATGACCTCAAGTCCCAATTTTCTTTCAGCCATTTCAAAGCTTGATTTTGTACGTGTACTTGGTTCAAAGAAAAGGTTGGCAACTGTGGTCTGCTGTTTTGGATTCCAGCTAGATCCGTTGGCAAAACACTCTGCCTCATGTAAAATTCTTTCAATTTCAGTTAAAGACAATTCATTCATGGTCAATAATTTTTTCATCGATCCTGCTCCTTTCACATTTGTGATGCGGGGCATAAAAAACGCCCCGCCATTAAGGACAGGGTGTAGGTCATAAAGATTGTGAGGACATGGGGTTTACTCTTTATCCCGTTCTCATTCATCTTTACAGCAACACCCTTTTAAGCCTCTCTGGACTTCTTTTAAAAGGTGATTTATTGTTTTGATGCAGTATCTTATTTTTCAAATATATCTCCGGATATTTTTTCCCGGTCCGGAAGAATCAAGTTAAGAAGGATTCCGACGATGGCTGAAAGTGCCATTCCGGAAAGCGATACCGTTTCCGATAGTTGTACGAACGCTCCTCCGATTCCTAATACCAGGATGACTGAAGCTATCATCAGGTTTCTTTTCTTGTCAAAATCGACCTTATTATCAATCAGCATCCTCAAACCACTTGATGCGATGATGCCGAAGAGCAAGATGGAAATGCCGCCCATCACAGCTGTAGGTATCGAGCTGATGACTGCTGAAATCTTGCCGTTAAAGCCAAAGATGATTGCAGTCAATGCTGCCCCTCCGATGATATACACACTGTACGCCTTAGTCATAGTCAGGACCCCAATATTTTCGCCATATGAAGTCAGCGGCGGCCCACCGATGAAGGAACCAATCATGATTCCTGCTCCATCTCCTAAAATCGAACGATGCAAACCTGGCTTTTCCAAAAAGTTTCTGCCGACTACTTTGCTCAGTACCATCTGGTGTCCGATATGTTCTGATAAAGTTACGATGGCGACCGGTACCATGATGGCAATTACTTCCCATGAGAAGGACGGTTTATAGGTTACATATGGAAACATGAATTCAGGCATTTCCCACCATTGTGCCGACTTGATCGGTTCATAATCTATTATTCCTGCAACAGCCGAACAGCCGTAGCCCACTATGATTCCCATTAAAATGGGGATCAAGTTAATGAATCCCTTAAAGAACACGTTACAGATGATGGTTACCGCTAAAGTGATCAGTGCAATTACTATATATGTTACGCTGTATTTATCTTGTGGATCATACATGGCCATGTCCACGGCCGTTCCGGCAAGGCTTAATCCGATTACGATAATCACCGGACCCACCACAACCGGAGGAAGTATATTCATTAACCAGCGCAATCCGACTTTTTGGATAATCAAAGCTACTATCCCATATATGAACCCTGCTGCAAAACAGCCGATCATGGCCGCTTCCGGACCTCCTAAGGCCTTTGCCGCGATGATTGGCGTAATGAAAGCGAAAGATGAACCGAGATAAGCTGGTATCTGACCTTTGGTTATCAATAAGTATGAAAGTGTGCCCAATCCGCTTGAAACCAGTGCTACCGCCGGGCTTAATCCTACCAAGAAAGGAACCAGCACCGTTGCACCGAACATGGCGAACAAATGCTGGATGCTTAACGTAATCCACTGGCCAGCCTTTGGCACGTCCTCGACATCCAGTACTATGTCCCTTTTTGTTTCTTCCATATCGTATCCCCCTCATGAAAATTCCATCAAAACTGCAAAAACCCTCTTTGCGGTATACAAAGAGGGTTTCTCAGAAGGCGAATTCCTATGCATAGGCACAGCCCTCCCGATTGACTCCCCTTTGCCAGCCTCTCTGGACTGTCTTTAAAAGGGTAATATGAAATTTTCATGTTGTTTAGTTTTCTAATATAGTAACTTGATCCACTTCATCAACTTCTGTTAAAGTAACCGTAATTTTTTCAGATTGGGAAGTCGGAACGTTTTTACCGACGAAATCCGCACGAATCGGCAATTCCCTATGTCCCCTATCTACTAATACGGCAAGCTGGATCTGCGAAGGTCTTCCTAAATCCACCAGAGCATCCATTGCCGCTCTAACGGTTCTGCCTGTGAAAAGAACATCATCCACTAAAATCACTTTCTTGTCAGTGATATTAACCGGAATATCTGAGCCTTTTACGATGGGTTCCCCATCATTGGTCTTTTTCGAAAGGTCATCGCGATAAAGTGTAATATCCAGTTCACCCAGTTCTATTTCCTTGCCTTCTATTTGATTGATGCGCTTTGCAAGTCGGTCAGCGAGGAAAATCCCGCGTGTACGTATCCCGATTAAGACGCAATCCTCAATCCCCTTATTTTTCTCAATAATTTCATGGGCAATTCTCGTCAAGGCTCTGCTAATGGCCTGCTCATCAAGTACTATGGCTTTCTCATTCAACACGTCGGCCACCCCGATTCCATTTTTCTGATAGGTCAATTTCAACAAAAAATCCTCATGCCAAGAAGGCATGAGGATTTTTTCGCCATGGGCAGAATTATCCCACTTTGCGTATCCGTTTCCTTCTCAGTCTCTCTGAACTGTGTTAAAGGTTCTTATTAAGTTGATATTATAATATATCAGAAAAACGAATTTGTCAATCCTTACTTCTACGCAATTGATTAATTAGATTTTCAAACTCTTCCGGAATCGGAGCTTCGAATTCCATATACTCATTTGTACGTGGATGAATGAAACCTAGAAGACCGGCGTGCAACGCTTGTCCATCTAATTTCAGGGTCTTTTTCGGACCATATTTCGGATCTCCCGCTAGTGGGAAGCCAATGTATTTCATGTGAACACGGATTTGATGTGTCCTTCCTGTTTCAAGCTGGCATTCCACCAAAGTGAAAGCCTTGAAGCGTTCGATGACACGGAAATGCGTGACAGCATTTTTGGAATTCGAATCTGTGACAGTCATGCTTTGGCGATCTTTTTTATCTCGGCCGATCGGTGCATCGATCGTTCCGAAGTCATGAGGGATCACACCATGTACTACAGCTTGATACTTACGGGTAACCGTTTTGTCAACAAGCTGCTGTACCAGTTTTTCATGTGCCATATCATTTTTGGCAACCATCAATAGACCTGATGTGTCTTTGTCGATCCGATGGACGATTCCAGGCCGCATGACACCGTTGATTCCAGAAAGATCCTTGCAGTGAGCCATCAATCCATTTACAAGCGTGCCAGATACATGTCCCGGTGCCGGATGGACGACCATACCGCTCGGTTTATTAACCACGAGTACATCTGCATCTTCATAATAGATATCCAAATCCATTTCCTCTGCTACCGCATCCAATTCCTCAAGATCAGGAATCGTCACTTCGATTGTATCGCCAGGAATAGCTTTGTAATTCGTCTTTATCGCCGTGCCATTTACCAAAACATGATCATCCTTAATCCATTGCTGGACCTGAGTACGCGACCATTCCTCATTCAAAGTGGAAAGAGCCTTATCAATCCTAACTCCTTTTAGTGTTTCATCGATGCTGTATAACCTTTTATCCATTATCTTTCTCCTTAGCGTTTTTTTCTTCTAAAAACATATGAATCACGAGCAGTCCGACACCAATTGAAAGCGCAGCATCAGCAACATTAAATACCGGGAAACTGTAGCTGAAAATATAGGTATGAACGAAATCCACTACTTCCTGACGAGAAACACGATCGATGAAATTACCAATTGCACCGCCTAGCATGAGAGCAAGTGCAACTCCAAGCAAAATGCTTTCCTTCGCCATTTTCTGAATATAATAGACAAGTCCAATAATGACAGCGATGGTGATGATGTAGAAAAACCACATTTGACCTTGTAGAATTCCCCATGCTGCCCCACGATTACGATGCGAGGTGATATATAGAAGGTTTTCAATAATTTCAATGCTTTCTCCGTACTCCATTTTTTTCACAATCATCCATTTTGTCAGCTGATCGAGAGCTATGACCAAAAGGGCAATCAAATAATAAAACACATTTTTTCCCCCAAACTAATCAAATCTTCACTTTTGAATTGTAGCATAAACTAGAAATAATGACTAATCCGAAAAACAGAAGTTGCTAACTGTATCTGAAGAATATAAGGAAGATTCAATAAAGGCAAAATTCCAGATTTCAGCTTTCATTCCCACAAAAAAGCCGGCCCTTCATAAAGGGACCGGCTTTTTTGTGGGATTTATTGATTCACGTAATGCTCTTTCACGACTGTAGCGCAACGCGGGCAAAGTGTTGGATGTTCTTCCACTTGACCTACTTCCTTCGAAACATTCCAGCAACGTTCACACGTTTCACCTTCTGCTTTTGTAACAAGGATCGCTATATCCTCAAGTTTAACCGCTTCTGCTGGGGCACTTGCCACATCGCCAGCGATTTCGAAATCGGATACGATGAACAGCTGTTCAAAGCTTTCCTTGATGCCATCAAGCAGATTCTTCGTTTCTTCATTAACAAATACCATCACTTTAGCGTTCAGTGATTTTCCGATGACCTTCTGGTTACGGGCTTCTTCTAATGCTTTCAGAACATTATCACGGACTTCCATGAACGCCGTCCATTTTTCTTCAATGATCTCAGCATCATCAATGGAAATTTCTTCAGGCATCAATGTCAACTGTACACTTTCTTCCGTTACACCCGGAATGAACGCCCATACTTCATCAGCTGTATGAGAGAGGATCGGTGACACCAATTTCGTTAAGCTGACCAATGATTCGTAAAGGACCGTTTGGATGGCCAAACGCTCTTTACCATTTGGTGCTTCACAATAAAGAATGTCTTTTGCATAATCAAGGTAGAACGAACTTAAATCCTGTGTACAGAAATTATTGACCATATTATAAATTGTAGCAAACTCATAATTTTCATAACTTAGCTTCGACTGTTTGATCAGTTTATTCAATTTAACTAGCATGTATCGATCGACTTCAGGCAATTCCTGGACTGCCACTTTATCGGTTTTTGGATTGAATCCATCCAAGTTCCCTAGCAGGAAGCGGAATGTATTACGGATTTTACGGTAAACTTCCGAAACTTGTTTTAAAATAGGATCGGAAACCCTGACATCCGATTGGTAATCCACCGAAGCTACCCAAAGGCGTAAGATATCTGCACCAAGTTGGTTCATGACCTTCGATGGCAGTACAACGTTTCCAATCGACTTACTCATTTTACGGCCTTCGCCATCCAATGCGAACCCGTGGCTAAGCACACCTTTATATGGTGCTTTGCCTGTAACCGCAACACTTGTTGAAAGTGATGAGTTAAACCAGCCGCGATATTGATCGGACCCTTCTAAATAAAGGTCAGCAGGGCGTTGCAAGTCGTCTCTTTCTTCAAGTACCGCTTGATGAGAAGAACCGGAATCGAACCATACGTCCATGATATCCGTTTCTTTCGTGAAGATACCATTCGGGCTGCCTTCATGTGTAAAGCCTTCAGGCAGAAGATTTTTCGCTTCACGCTCAAACCAGATGTTTGAACCGTGTTCGCGGAATAGGTTTGAAATATGGTTGATGGTTTCATCCGTAATGATCGGCTCGCCATTTTCTGCATAAAACACTGGAATTGGCACGCCCCAAGCGCGTTGGCGGGAAATACACCAATCCCCGCGGTCACGGACCATATTGAATAGGCGGGTTTCGCCCCAAGCCGGTACCCATTTGGTTTCTTCAATCGCTTCCAGAAGTTCACTGCGGAAGTCTTTGATTGACGCGAACCATTGTGCTGTTGCACGGAAGATCGTTGGCTTCTTCGTCCGCCAGTCATGTGGGTAAGAGTGCGTAATGAACGTCAATTTCAATAACGCGCCTGCTTCAGTTAATTTTTCGGTAATCGGTTTATTCGCTTGATCATAAAATAATCCGGCAAATTCCCCTGCCTCTTCCGTCATGACTCCTTTTTCATCTACAGGACAAAGTACGTCCAAGCCATATTTTTGCCCAATGATAAAGTCATCTTCACCATGGCCAGGAGCAGTATGAACACATCCCGTTCCAGCTTCAGTCGTTACGTGCTCACCTAACATCACTAAAGATTCGCGATCATAAAGAGGATGTTTGGCAACAGCACGGTCCAACTCGCTTCCTTTTACTGATTTCAGGATAGACGGGTTTTCCCAGCCTAATGTTTCCGTAACCGATTCCAGCAGTGCCTCAGCAAGTAAGAATTTTTCATTTTCGACAGCCACTACTACATAATTTAATTGTGGATGCAATGAGATACCAAGATTAGCCGGAATCGTCCATGGAGTTGTCGTCCAGATGATGATTTTGACGCCTTCATCGATTACACCTTTGCCATCTGTGACTTCAAAAGCAACATAGATCGACGCAGAGCGTTTATCTTGATATTCAATTTCAGCTTCGGCTAGTGCTGATTCACTTGATGGGGACCAGTATACAGGTTTTTTCCCTTTATAAATGTAGCCTTTTTTCGCCATTTCACCGAATACCTTGATTTGCTGTGCTTCATATTCAGGCTTTAATGTAATATAAGGATTTTCCCAATCACCACGGACCCCTATTCTCTTAAACTGCTCACGTTGATTGTTAATCTGACCATAAGCATACTCTTCACAAAGCTTTCTGAATTCGGCAACGCTCATTTCTTTCCGTTTCACGCCTTTTTTCGTCAATGCCGTTTCGATTGGAAGCCCATGTGTATCCCAGCCAGGTACATACGGTGCTTGAAAACCGCTCATCGATTTAAATCGGACAATGAAATCCTTTAAAACCTTATTCATTGCATGGCCCATATGGATATCGCCGTTGGCATATGGAGGTCCATCATGCAAAATGAATAAAGGACGTCCTTCCGTTTGTTCTTGCACTTTTTTATAGATGTTCATTTCTTTCCATTTTTCTTGGATCTCCGGTTCACGTTTAGGCAAATTCCCCCGCATTGGAAATTCAGTTTTAGGCATCAATAAGGTATCTTTGTATTCCATCATAAAATCCTCCATCCGTCTTTTAAAAAAATTCATTCGAACCGATGACTTGATATCCGGCCAAAATAAAAAGCCCTCTCATCCCTAAAAAAGGGACGAGAAAGCTTCGCTTCCCGCGGTACCACCCTGGCTAGAAAGATTCACAAAGTGAATCCAACCTCTCGAGCATTCGTAACGTGAATGAAACGCTTCATTTACTTACTGCAAAAGCAGGTTCAACTCAGAACTCAAGGGTGATCTTCAATGTCTTCGCTTATTCCGGGCTTTCACCATCCCCGGTTCGCTAAAAATAAGTGTGTGAAGAATTTACTTTCCCTGTCATCGTCTAATTTCATAATGAATAGTATTGTTAAAAAATTATATGCGAAAAAAGTGTTCAAAGTCAAGGAATCGTTTAAATTTCCTCTTCCACTCTCTCATTTAATTCTATTTCAGTTGCATCCACTTCATAATCCAGAAGATGATCCCAATCGTCATTGTCCAGCAAATCCAGCTGTGCACCTACAAGCATTTTGAAACGCGTCCGGAATACTTTGGATTGCTTTTTCAAATCTTCAATATCCATCGCTATTTTCCTTGCTTTCACAAGTGACTCATTGACAATCCTGTCAGCATTTTTCTCTGCTTCCTTTATGATCAGTTTCGCTTCTTTTTGGGCATTGCGCCTTAATTCTTCGGCTGCTTCTTGAGCGACAATAATCGACTTGTTAAGTGTACCCTCAATTGTCGTAAAATGTCCCAAACGATCAAAAGTCTCGTTCAGTTTATCTTCAAGTTCTTTCTTCTCCCTCAAAATCAGTTCATAATCTTTAATGACCTGGTCGAGAAATTCATTTACTTCATCTTCATCATACCCTCGAAATACTTTGTTAAATTCCTTGTTATGTATATCTATCGGGGTTAAGGGCATTACGGCACCTCCAGAACGGTTTCTACTCTAGTATGTTAAAACTCTATATTCGACAATAAATTCATAAATCCTGCTTTTAATTGTATTATTTTTGTCTGCCTAACGAGATTCTCCACTTATCCTTCTTGGTTTTCCCATCGATTGAAGCTATTTTACATCTGCCAAAACTTCTGATGGAAAGTGTATCACCTTCACGGCATTCTTCCGAGACGTTTTCCGTTTGCTTGAAATTCACCTTTACTTTTCCTGACGTAATCAAGGACTGGGTTTTTTGACGGGACATATTCAGGACGGACGATAGCACACTGTCAAGCCTTAGAGAACTGACGGTGGTTACTTGCTCTTCCCATTTTTCCTTAACTTGGACGATATTCTCGATTGGAAGCCGTTTGATGGAAACGGAAGCATTACCTATTTTCTCCAGATTTCCTGTGAGATATGAATCCATCTCTTCGGCAGCTATAAATTGAATATGCTCCTCCGTCACTATTATATCACCAAATTTTTCACGTTTTACCCCTAGTGACATCAAGGTTCCAAGTATTTGCCTATGTTCAAGCGTTACAAATTTTTTTGGATAGGAGATATCGTATAAGGAGATATTGAAATCAGATGGTTCAGGAGAGTAATAATCAGGGTAAATGAGCACACGTTTTCGCTCTACGAAATCGCTCCCGCCATTGAATTGCAGTTTCACTTCCGGATCATTACCTATTAGGGAAGTAAGGATTTCCTGCTGACGCGGATCAAGAAAATCAGATAGTTTCGGAGCGTAGGAATTTTTAACCTGATCAATCCAATTCATAGCCTGGTCAATAAAATCTTTTTCCTCCGGCCTGAAATGCTGATAAATACTCATGATTGAATAAATGCTCCTTAGTTATCAAATTAATGGTCGATCATAAGGAATTGATTAAACGGTTCTGCGTTGCAACTACACAGCGGAGAGTGTTCCGACTGTGTAGTAAGATGCATGTCAGGTTGATTGTTGATTATCCTAATAATGTCTGTAAGTAATGGATTCCATAACCGCTGGCAAAATTAAGTACCAGCAAGGCCACAAGAGGTGAAAGATCAATCATGCCAAGTGGCGGAATGAACTTTCTGAACGGTTCTAAATACGGTTCGCAAATTTTTTCCAGAAATTGACCAATCGCTGTCTCCCTTGCATTGGGGAACCATGACATCAATATGTAACCGATTAATGCCATTGAATAAATTTCAATTAAATAATATAAACCCTGAAGCACTAAACCCATTAACCATTACCACCTCGCTTCTTCGTACTCCTCTTCGGCGGCGAAGCCGGTAATATTACCGGAAACATCGACGTTGTCCGGGGTACATAAGAATATATCTGTTCCGATTTTTTGGATATCCCCGCTGATTGCATAGACAGTCCCACTTAGAAAATCGATGATTCGCTTTCCTTGGTCATGCTGGATCCGTTGAAGGTTCACGACTACAGCGCGCCTGTTTTTTAAATGGTCAGCTACCTCCTGGGCTTCTGCATAAGCACGAGGCTCCAATAATACTACTTTAGAAGATTTCTGTACGCTTTGCAAACTTACGATATTCTGATTGGTATTATTCCCTGCAGAAGCGGACTGCTGCTGTTTAGCTGACTTCACGACTTTTGGTTCAGCCTCCTCTTCTTCCATCACTTCATCCTTGTACTCATACTCATCATCCAGCGCGAAATAAGATTTAAATTTTGATACGAACGACATCTATAGCGTACCTCCTTAAAATTATTCGCCTACAAGTGCTGTACCAATCCTGATCATTGTAGCGCCTTCCTCAATGGCAATCATGAAATCATTGGACATGCCCATGGACAATTCAGTGCAGGGGGCGTGCTTCAACTCTAAACTTTGTATTTGAATCTGGATGCCTTTCAGTTTCCGGAAGCATTCCCGCAAAACCTGCTCATCATCGGTCAATGGAGCCATCGTCATCAATCCTGCAACATTCACCTTATCAAAATCAGATAACCCTTTTATGAAATCCATTGTCGCCTCAGGATTCAGACCATGTTTGGATTCCTCACCAGAAACATTCACCTGTACTAAACAGTTTATCGGCTCATTTGCGCGTTTTTGAATTTCTTCTGCCAAAGAAATGCGATCCAGTGAATGGATATACGAAATTTTATCGATGACATTCTTTACTTTGCGTGTTTGCATGGAACCGATATAATGCCAATTGGGCTTGTCCTTCAGCACTTCATATTTATTCAAAAGCCCTTCGTCACGGTTTTCACCCAAATCAAGTATTCCCGCTTCCAATGCTTCATTCGCTCTCTCGACCGAAACATATTTCGTCACTGCTATCAACTTTATCGCTGCACGGTCCCTTCCACTATTTTCACATGCTATATTTATTTTTTCTTCGATGTTCTTTAAATTGTCCACTACTTTCACTGTTACTCTAAATCCTCCTTCCAACCGATAAAGCTCATCAATCTACCTGTCTTCCCGTTATCACGGCGATGTGAAAAAAACAATTCATGATCACAGCTTGTACAGTATGATGTAACGTCGATCTGACTTTTTGGAATTCCTGATTTTTGAAGAATCAATGCATTAAGTTGCTTAAGGTCTAACTCATATTGTCCTTCACTGATTAAATTATAGGGCTTTTCGTCAATATCTACCAGCAAATTCTGCACTAAATCCATGACATAATCATCAACTACATAGCACTTCGAACAAATAGACGGTCCAATAACAGCATATATCTCACTTGCTTTTATACCCTCACTCTGCCATGCCTCAACCATTTTTCGTGCAATTCCATTAACGGTACCCTTCCAGCCAGCATGTGCCACCCCAATCATACCATGTGCCGGAGCAAGAAAGTATAAGGGCACGCAGTCTGCATAGCAAAGGGTCAATAGAACGTTTTGGTCCTTCGTATAGAATCCGTCAGTCGCTTTAAAGGCTGAATCATAATCCGTTGCACCTCTCTCGCCATCGCGGCTGGTAACTTGATGGATTTTCGTTTCATGAGTCTGCTCGGCGCCTATCCATCCATTTAGCGGAAACATCAGCTTATCGGCTAAAATCCTGCGGTTTCCCTGGACATCTTCAAGCTTATCCCCAACATGAAAACCCGTATTCAATGTTTGAAAATCACCTGTACTGACTCCCCCATTTTTTGTGGTGAAGCCAGCTACGAGCTGGAGATTTTGTTGTCTCCAGCTGTCAATGAGCATATATTGGTCTTTTATTAAAACAAATGGCTCTCTCATGCTATAAACCTCTTTATTTTTAGTCTAGTGTATCATATATTTGCGCCATGCACCTTTAAAACCGTTCATCTTTCAGTTCTTCTTGAAATACCGTCTGATGTTCAACAAGAATGACATCTGCACCGATTTTTTTTATTTTCCGCCATGGAATCACAATATCCTGTTCCCTGCCAAAAAAACCCATCAATCTGGTTCCATTTGAAACGATGATGGCCTCTATTTTCCCCGTGGCCGTATTGATTTCAAGATCTGACATATTACCTAATTTCTTACCATCCGCTATATTGACGATATCCTTAATTTGAAAGTCGGAAATCCTGGTCACATCACTCAGCTCCTCAAAATTTCATCATAGATGAAGGTCCTATTCCTATGTATATGACATGATGCGCTCAAGGATGAAGAATACGATAAATAAACGTCCACTCGATTCACGACTTACCTACCGGAAGGGCATTTCAACAAAATAAAAAAGCCGCTATGGAAAAGTAGCTGTCAGCGGGTATCGACATTTTTGCCCTACCCGCTTTAGCTAACTTTCTCTCATGCTCAGCTTCTACTGTTGGATATTTTTATTCATTTGCTTGATTGCCGCTTTTTCCAATCGGGAGACCTGTGCTTGTGAAATGCCGATTTCCTCGGCTACCTCCATTTGCGTCTTCCCTTGGAAAAACCGTTTGCGAAGGATCATTTTTTCCCGGTCATTCAACCGTCTCATGCCTTCATTTATAGCTATTTCATCAATCCAGGTACTATCTTTATTTTTTTCATCACTCAGTTGGTCGAGTACATAAATCGGATCCCCGCCATCATTATAAATCGGTTCAAAAAGTGAAACTGGATCTTGTATAGCATCTAGTGCAAAAACAATTTCTTCATGAGGTACTTCCAACACCTTGGCGATTTCTTCAGCTGTTGGCTCACGAAGGGTCTGGCTTATGAGCTTTTCTTTTACCTGCAGAGCTTTGTAAGCGATGTCTCTTAAAGAACGGGATACCCGAATCGGATTATTATCACGAAGATATCTTCTGATTTCTCCAATAATCATCGGTACAGCATACGTTGAAAACTTAACATTTTGACCTAGGTCAAAGTTATCTATCGACTTCATCAACCCTATACAGCCTACCTGAAATAGATCATCTACATACTCTCCTCGATTGTTGAAGCGTTGAATGACGCTAAGAACGAGTCGAAGATTCCCGTTTACCAGTTTCTCTCTTGCTGAAATATCGCCATCTTGCAGTTCTTTAAAGAGTTTTCTCATTTCTTCATTCTTTAAAACCGGTAATTTTGATGTATCCACACCGCAGATTTCAACCTTATTACGAGACAAAATTATTCCCTCCTCACAGGAGCGCTGTACAAAAAACAGTATTTCCGCGGGAGGAAAAAATATGCACATGGCTAGAACAGAAAATCTTCATTATTTTTCATTATAGCTACCAAAGTATTGATTTGATTGACATTTAAGCACTTTATTTTTTTACACCATTTTATTAAATTCTTTTCGAAGCCTCTTAATAATCCTTTTTTCCAAACGTGAAATGTAAGATTGGGAAATCCCCAGCATGTCGGCAACGTCCTTTTGGGTTTTTTCTTCTCCGCCTGCAAGTCCAAAACGGAGTTCCATTATCTGTTTTTCACGTTCGGATAGCTGCGTAAGTGCTTTTGTCAGCAGCTTACGGTCAACGTTTGCCTCAAGGTCTTTCGTGATAATGTCATCGTCCGTTCCAAGTACATCGGATAACAGGAGTTCATTTCCATCCCAATCAATATTCAGGGGTTCATCAAAAGAAACTTCAGAGCGGATTTTGTTATTTCTGCGTAAATACATTAATATTTCATTCTCGATGCATCTTGAAGCATATGTAGCCAGTTTTATTTTCTTCTCAGGATTGAATGTATTCACAGCTTTGATCAAACCTATGGTACCGATGCTGATTAAATCCTCAATATTGATGCCAGTATTTTCGAATTTCCTGGCAATATAAACCACAAGCCTTAAATTACGTTCAATCAAGATCGAGCGTGCAGCTTCATCGCCATTGGGTAATTTATTGATCAGTATTGCCTCTTCTTCCTTTGAAAGGGGCGGCGGCAGTGCCTCACTCCCTCCTATATAAAATATTTCGTCCGTTTTCAATCCGAGCTTGAACAATAGTTTGTACCAGAAATAAGTGAGCCGAAGAATGAATTTCTTCAAAATAATTCTCCCTTCTAATAAACGGATTATGGGTCAAATTTAAGAGTGAAGCGATGGTTCAGGAGGCATTTTGCACCGGTATCCCGGTTAACATTTTCGGATGAACGATAGATTGATAGCTATTGTCGGGAGAGAGTTGCTGAAAGGTAAACGAAACGAGACCCTGCTTGACATGATATTCATTTTCTCCTTGAACGATTTTAATGTAATCCGGTTTGATTGCGGTTAACAGCTGATGTTCATGACCCACGACTTTATAAGGGATGACACGCATTCTTCCTGTCCATGAATATTCGGGCTGTACTTCCTGACTAATCAAGTTATCAGGGTTTTTAAAGAGCTCTAGCATATCGTTCGGAATTCCTGTTTCCCCGCCTGAAAGAGAGATGATCATTACTGGGGAACGTGTAATCGGGTCATATAATTGATTGCCGCTATCCACCAATCCATGAAACGTTCCTTCAAAGTCAGAAATTTTAACCGAGACCGAAACCATTTGTTCATGTGTAAGCTTGGTCATCTCCACCCCTTCAAGTGTTCGCTTGGAAAATTGCCATGCGAGCGGGAACCCGATCATTACGAATATCCAGCTGACAGGGTCGCCAAAACGATTGATTCCTGCATATTGGCCAGGGTCCTTGGACACGATTTGGAATTCAAATAGGTAGTGAAGTCCCAAAAGGATTCCTCCCGATAAAAACGTCACAAAATATAAAGTGCCAACCGATTTCATGAAAAGTTTTAACCTACTAAACCCAAAGGTTGCCAGCACCATGACCAGGGATACTAAAATCTTCATGAACACTCGGTCGGCAATTGCATAAAAAGGAGTGAATGCCAACTACGATAATGAAGGAACCAATCAGCCCGCCGATGCATACCCGCCAAAGAGCTACCCTTCGTTTGAGAATGATTGCGGTCCAATATAAAAGGAGGCAGTCAAATAACCAATTCAACAACCAGATCACATCTAAATATAAAGTCAAACACCCTCCCCTCCTTTTATGAACTAACCTTCCACTAGCAAAAAGTATAGCGTACCTGCACTTAGAAAGTGTGTCACTTTTTGTACTGAAAACTTAAGAGTTTTTCAGTCATTTTTACCCTTTTTGTAGAAAAACAGCTATTGATATTTTCAATACTTTCTTAGAGACTATCCTGCTCCCTTTTACTGCTGTCGATTTATGTTATAAAAGTTTAATAATTTATTGCTCTCTACATCTTTTTGCATTATGAATGGAAGTGAACAAAAGATGGAGGCTCCCTTCTGCCCAGGGACATTCAGACAAGATCAAGGAGACAATTATGCAGATTTCGTTTAGAACTTCGGTCCGAGTGAGAAAGCTCGAGAAAGCCCCATTATTATATGGTCATTGGACACTAATGCTATTAAGGAATTCATTTATTAACGACAAAAAACCGTCCCCAAATGGGAACGGCATGTGACGTCGATTTTAACGGCGTCTATTACGGTTACGGAGGAAGGTTGGAATATCCAAAGCCTCATCACCTTGATTGGCATTACGTGCAGGCTGTTCATTGACTTCTTCTCTCTTCACTTCACGCTTCACGTTTGGCTGTGGCGTTTGTTGTGTCTGAGGTCTTGATTGCTGCTGTTGTCCGAGTGTTGGACGTCCAGAAGGCCGTATTGAAGCTTCAACCTCGTTAAACCCTGTTGCAATTACCGTAACGACGATTTCATCTTTAAGGTTTTCATTGATAACAGAACCAAAAATCATGTTTACGTCTTGATCGGAAGCAGTAGCCACGATATCGGCAGCTTCCTGGACTTCAAAAAGACTTAGGTTCGTACCACCGGTAATATTCATCAGTACGCCTTGGGCACCATCAATCGATGTTTCAAGCAACGGACTGGAAATGGCTTTTTTCGCCGCTTCCGCCGCACGGTTTTCCCCTGAGGAAATCCCGATTCCCATAAGTGCGGAACCTTTGTTGGACATGATGGTCTTCACATCGGCAAAGTCCAAGTTAATAAGACCTGGAACAGCAATTAAATCTGAAATCCCTTGTACACCTTGGCGAAGTACATTATCGGCTTCACGGAATGCTTCAAGCATTGGCGTGCTTTTATCGACGATTTCAAGGAGGCGGTCGTTCGGAATGACGATCAGTGTGTCAACCGATTCCTTCATGGAGGAAATGCCGCCTTGTGCCTGTGTTGCACGTTTTCGGCCTTCGAAAGTAAATGGACGTGTAACTACCCCCACTGTAAGAGCCCCTAGATCTTTAGCAATGCCCGCTATGACAGGAGCAGCCCCCGTTCCTGTACCGCCGCCCATTCCAGCCGTTACGAATACCATATCGGCACCTTTAAGCGCTTCTTCAATCTGCTCCTTGCTTTCTTCAGCAGCTTTTTTTCCTACCTCGGGATTGGCACCTGCACCCAAACCGCGTGTAAGCTTCCCACCGATTTGCATTTTGATTTCTGCTTTTGATAGATTAAGAGCTTGTGCGTCAGTATTGACAGAAATAAACTCAACACCCTGTACACCATGCTCGATCATTCTGTTTACCGCATTGTTTCCGCCGCCGCCAACACCTATTACTTTTATCGTTGCTAATTGTTCTAGATTAGAATCAAACTCCAACATGACAATCCTCCTATTTTGACGAAATTCCCGATTCTTAATGATTGTTATTCAAAAAAGTAACCCAAGATTTTTTTGAATTTAGATTCACCTTTTTCACCTTGTTTTTTAGCCGTGTTCTCTTTGTTTTTCTGAGAAACCTTCTGGCTGCGCTGGTTGTTATCTTCTTGAGCTTGTCCAGCTGCTACAGGAGTTTTATTAGCGGTGTTTTTTTGCATTCTCTCTTTCTTGCATGCGTGTTTAATCAAACCAACAGCTGTCGTGTATTGGGGTTCCCTAACACCGATGTAATTGGGTTCAGCTGTCCTTACTCTGTTTTGGAACACATATTGAGCTAGCTCCAGGACTCCCGGCATCTTGACGACGCCCCCGGTCAACACGAAACCACCCGGTATATCCTGGAAGCCAAGTCTCTTCAAATCATCTTGAATCAACTCGAATATTTCGGTCACCCGCGCTTCAATGATATCCGAGAGCATTAACTGGTTGCAGGTCTGCTTCTGATCGCTGCCGATGATCGGTATTTGGAATACTTCATCTTCAGACGCGTCATCATAAAAGGCATGTCCATGCTTTACTTTTATTTTCTCAGCTTCTTCCATCGTTGTCCTTAGAACGATGGAAAGGTCCTTCGTAAGTGTTTCCCCGCCTATAGGTATCACAGACGTATATTGTAAATAGCCTTGTTCGAAAATTGCCAGAGTCGTGGAACCTCCGCCAATATCGACAAGTGCCACACCAAGTTCTTTTTCATCCTTGGATAAAACAAGGGAACCTGCGGCTAAGGGCTGAAGGGCGATATCGGTTATTTCTAACCCTGCCCTTTCCACACAGCGCAGCGTATTATGTAAAATTGTCCGAAGACCTGTGATTAAAATCCCTCTCATTTCCAACCGGACACCTATCATGCCCCTTGGATCACTGATTTCATCAAGTTCATCAACTTTGTAGTGAATCGGCACCACGTCGATGATTTCCCTGTCGGATGGTATCGTTATTAACTCCGCTGCTTCTCTAACACGGAAAACGTCATGCTCGGTAATCTCTTTATTGTCACTGGATACCGCTACTACCCCATGACACGGTTGAAGCGTCACGTGATTTCCACTTATGCCGACGATTACCTTTTTTATCTCCATCCCTATCATCCGTTCTGCTTGCTCTATAGCCTTTTGAATGGATTGGACGGTTTCATCTATACCGACGATCGAACCCTTTTTGAGCCCCTCTGATTTAACATTTCCTACACCGATTATATTTAATGTGTCATTGACCATTTCCCCAATGATAACTTTTACACTGGATGTACCGATGTCAAGACTTACGTATATTTCGTTGCTGTTCATTCCATGGCACCTCCTTCAGTTTTATACATGTATTAGTAGAATAACATTTTTATATCGAAGACTTATACATTATAGAATAACAGAACTGATTGCAACAACTCGCGAATCATATTAAGCGGTTCATTTTGTATTTCCCGTACAAAACTCGTAGATTTCTCAATCTATGGTGTTTATTGTTCGCTTCTAAACAAGAATGATCTACTTAATAAACTAGATACTGCCTTAAACTATTCGTCATTTATAACTTAATTCCCTTTAAAATTATAGATTTTTTTTCTGCTTTTTCCGGGAAATGGACCATTTTTCAATTAGGATCCTTCTAATCAGGGCGATATTTTGAAAGAGCCTTACACCGAACACAAAGATTGCGGCTAAATATAAGTCTACACCAAGATGTACACCTAGAAAAGCCAAACCTGCAGCTAAAACGATATTAAAGAAGAATCCTGTTACAAATACAACTTCATCATAAATATTTTGCAGATGTGCCCGTATGCCCCCAAATAAGGTATCAAAAGCAGCAAGCACGGCGATGGAGAGATAATTTGAATATTCATGGGGAATATCAAAATCCACCAAAAAACCGAGGGTGATTCCAATCAATAGTCCAAAAACTGGCAGCCACATTACGATTCCCCCCCATCCATAATGGGTTCCATGTGTTCCACATTAATAGCATTTTGGTAGGCCGGCAATGTCAACTGACCGGAAGGCACCTTAATCTGCACTTCAAAATTATCTATAAAGAAATCATCCATAAGTTCGGAACCTTCAATACGCTGCTTCAGTTTCTTTGGATTAACGGTTATTGCCTGAATTTCGACCGGGTAATGAACAAGAGGATATCCGTCCATTTTCGGCTGCCCATTAATATCACGAATAACCGATGTCGATATATACCTTTGACCTGAAATGGAAATTTCGTCAGCGCCATACCTATGCATTTCATTAATGAGCCGAATGATCAATACAGGTGAAATATACTCGACCTTCTCACCAAGAAGGATATCTGCTTTGATAGGCTGTATTGATACGATTACTCCATTTCCTTTTATTTCGGTCAAACCTGCGTCAGTCTTTAATTCGGTCAGGGTGTCACGCAAAACTTCCTCTTTACTCTCATTTTTCTTTGTTTCATAGGATGCTATTTTTCCCTCTAGCTTACTGATACCCTCTATTAAATCCGCCTGGGTCTGCTGTTCTTTCAATAAATCATTTTTCAGCTCCCACATATCCCTTGTATCGGAAACGACAGGCTGATTCACCAAATTGAATTGAATAGCGAGCATGAAGCCAGCAATCAACGTAACCAAACTAAAAGAAAGCTTTTTTTTCATTTCCAGTTTCTCACCAATCTTTCATCGAATCCGGCGGTCTGATCACCCTCCAATAATTGGATCAAAAATGATATTCTTTTGCTTTTCCACTGTAAAGATAATATTCTCATTAACCAGCTGTTCCTTGATGCCACCGGGTAAGTCTAGTGAAGCGCCCAGGACATCCGGGTCCCCAATCGCAGATATGATGAAGGGAGCAGGATGCTGATGGCCATCGATTGTAATCACTGGCCCATTACAAGTTATGTATGAATCATGATTTAACCTTTGACCGTTAATCGCAACAGCCTCTGCACCTGATATGTATAGTTCATTGACGACCTTGAAGACATGCTGTTCATGGACGAGGTAATTATTAACATTGGCTTCTGAATCTATATCTGTACCATCTTCAAGTGTCACTTGAAGGCCTGAGCCTTTCACTTTCACTTTTCCGAGAAACATACGGTATTTTTCCGTATCCTTTGCCAAATTGAAAAAAAGCTGCTTTTCCTGAGCTAAGTCTTTTTCTATTTGGGATACATTTTCTTGCTTCTGAAGGAGTTCCTTCTGAAGTTCCCGGTTCTGTTTCTCTTGTTCGATCAGCTGCTGCCTGAGCACATATTCCTGATCCCAGGCTTTGTCCTTCCCTGCACCTTCACCTTCTTTGGTCAGATTGTAAGAGAAGGCAATCATGAATCCGAGAACCACGCAAACCAGGGATAATACCACCTGTTTGCCATTAATTTTCCTCATTAGTGTCTTCCTTTTGTTCCGCGTCTTCATATGCTTTAAAATAAGAACCGACTTCCAGATCGATGACTCCCTTTACCTCTGGATCCAACTGGCTGACAATCGATGGATAGTGAATCATTTTCTCGTATAAAGTACGGCTTGTCGCACTTACTTCAAACCCATC
This sequence comes from Peribacillus sp. V2I11, assembly GCF_030817135.1. Lineage (NCBI taxonomy): Bacteria > Bacillati > Bacillota > Bacilli > Caryophanales > Bacillaceae > Peribacillus > Peribacillus sp. V2I11. The sequence goes on from NZ_JAUSYW010000001.1 coordinate 709,847, forward strand.
GTTCATAAACATGACGATATGATAGACATCGGTTTTGGTTGGAGCGTAATGAATTTCTGAAATGGCATTCTGAATCTCGACAGGAAGCTTGTCCAGCTCTTCTAAAAGCAACTTTAATGCTTTACCCTCTTTGAAACCAATTAAAACAGGGGCAAATACTGGAATTTCACCTGTTGCTAACTCCTCTAAAACGGACCCGTTTTCCAAAATGGGTGCAAACTTCCCATTATTGGACAGATATGCCATCCTGTTATGTTCCGAAACAGTAATTTTAATGGAATTAGGAAATACCGGTGTCACCTTAACGCTTTTTATTTCTTGATTTTTTTTGATATTGGCTGCGGCTTCCCCTGTATCAACCTTCCAGATGCTTCGATCCTTCTTCACCTTACTCAATTTAATGATCTGTTTGGAAGTAATATAACGATTCCCCTCTACCTGCACGGTTTTCACATAGCTCAACGGGGATAAGAAATATAGCACACAAGCAACCAGAATGAAGAAAAGGGAAAGCAAAAGAACAAGTCGCCTGTTAGCTTTGCTTTTTCTTAATTGTTTTAATTTCGGGATGCGGTCCTCAATGGAAACGATTTTCCCCTTTTCCATCCCATTCACCTCTTCCTGAAAAAATGGATGGTTCTTGACAGTGCGAAATCAAGACAAACTCAATATTTGGTTATTAACAAACTTTAAAAGGTAACACATTATATCACAATATTTGGATATAATGAATCCTATTATTTCCTGCCGATAATTTCCACTTCTGTTTCCATTTCAATTTCAAATTTATCATACACAGTATCCTTCACATGCTGTATCAAGGCTTGAACATCCGCTGCACTTCCATTACCTGTGTTAACGATAAAGTTCCCATGCATCGGTGAAATCTGGGCTCCGCCAATAGAATGTCCCTTCAGGCCCGCATTCTCGACCAATTTACCAGCATGATGTGGAAGTGGATTCCTAAATATGCTCCCGGCACACGGAAGATTATACGGCTGGGTTTCTTTACGATAATTCTTGTTATTCTGCATTCTTTCAACGATTTCGGTTTTATCACCCTCTGTCAATTGAAAAATTGCTTCCAGTACGATACCAGGTCTTTTCTTCTGAAGCAGAGAAGTTCGATAAGAAAACTCCATGTCTTCCCTCGAAAGCCAAGCTAGAGTTCCATCTTCAAAAAGAACATGAGCCTCCTTGAGGATTTCACTCATATCGGAACCGTGTGCACCAGCGTTCATATAGACAGCTCCGCCGACGGAACCAGGAATCCCACTGGCAAATTCCAATCCTGCATACCCTTTTTTACTGATTTGTACGGATAGGCTGACAAGTGATACCCCAGCTCCTGCTTTAATCTCCGTTCCATTTATCTCGAGATGATCAAGTCCTTTACCCAATTTAAGCACGGCACCTTCAATTCCGCCATCACTGACAAGTAGGTTCGAGCCCCTGCCGATCACCCTCCATGGCATTCCATGTTCTTTAATGACCTGCATCGTTTTTTCTATATTTTCAATGGATGACGGCACGATGAATAAATCAGCCGGCCCCCCAATTTTCATAGTTGTATGATTCGCAAGCGGTTCCTGTTCAAGAACTTTGCCGATTTTCATTTCAGTTAATTGCTTTATCACATTATCCATGATAAACCTCCTTGTTGTTCCAAAAATTCCAAGTTATGATTTTCATTTCCTCTTCCATGAGGTCACTTATATTACAAGATTAACAACGCCTTTTTAGCAGAAAAATGAACAGAAGCAAGCCCCAGTACGGCCTAACCCTCTTATACTATAGTCTAAACAAAGCCGTATTGCCAATATTTATTGTGGATTCCCCAACATTCATACATGGTAATATTTAAGCGGCATTTCAATTATTTCTAAATTTCGGCGAGGCACCCTCCAAAATCGTTTTCCTGCAAGGGTTTTTAACGTAAAAAAAAGGAAACCCTGCGTTTAACAGGACTTCCTTTTTGCCAAACCATTTTACTTATTTCAGAACCTTGAATAACGGCTAATGTTCAGGAGCACCCCAATCGCCATCAACATAAGTGTCAAGGATGAACCACCATAACTTAAGAGGGGCAAGGTGATCCCCGTAACTGGCATCAGTCCCGTTACCACCCCTATATTGATCATCACTTGAATGGCGACCATTGCAATGATTCCCACCGCTACAAGGCTCCCATATAAATCAGGAGCACCAAGTGCAATCCGAATGCCCCGCCAAAGCATAAGGGCAAATAATAAAATGACCAGGGAGCCCCCGATGAAGCCAAGTTCCTCGGAAAGTATGGCAAAAATGAAATCAGTCTGCGGTTCTGGTAAATAGAAAAACTTTTGACGGCTTTGCCCGAGTCCCAATCCGAACAATCCCCCGGGCCCGATAGCATAAAACGATTGAATCATTTGAAATCCACTGCCCAAAGGGTCTTCCCAAGGATCTAGAAAAGACGTGATCCTTTTTATCCGGTAGGGCGCTGACAAAATCAGACCGATAAAACCTGCTACCCCGATTAGACCCAAGCCGACAAAATGACTGATTTTTGCCCCGGAAATAAAAATCATAACGATGCATGTTCCAACCATTACCGTTCCCGTTCCAAGGTCCGGCTGTAACATGATCAATCCAAATGCCAAAAACACTAACCCCAGGGATGGAAGCATCCCCTTTTTAAAGGAGGTGATCAGCTTTTGCCGTTCTGATAAAAACTTAGCTAAAAAAGCGATCATCGCCAGCTTCATGAACTCAGAGGGTTGGACCGAAAAGGCACCTACACCAATCCAGCTCCTCGAACCATTTCTCGCCATCCCTATACCTGGTACAAGCACAGCCAGTAACATAATGAAACAAATGATGATAAGGATCTTGGCCCATGTCCGCCACGTCCAGTAATCCACATTCATGATGAAAAACATGGCTATGACACCAACGCAGGCAAACAGCAACTGTCTTTTAGCAAAATAAAACGAATCATCAAATTTATATGTTGCCCAAATGGCACTCGCGCTGTAAACCATGATTAATCCAACAGTCAAAAGACTTAAGGTGACGATTATGAGAATGAGATCAGGATTCGATTTTTTTAATGGCACGGACATCCACCTCTAGGAAGTTTTTCGAGCCTACGAATATAAACATGCTGATTGCTTGTCAGCACTTTAGTCAAAAAAAAAGCGATAACGGCTCATTATCGCTTTTTTCCAAGGTGTCAACGTAGAAGCAGGTTCACTTCTCTCTGCGAAAGCTCTTACTTAAGTTTATGCACGGCCTCCATAAACATGTCTCCTCTTTGCTCAAAAGTTTTATATTGATCCCAGCTTGCACAAGCCGGGGAGAGAAGAATGCAGTCGCCTTCATTTGATAATTCAAATGCAGCCGGCACGGCCTTTTCTACATTATCGACACGTTTTATATTCGCTATTCCTATTTCTTTGGCTACCCGTTCAATTTTTTCTGCCGTTTCACCAAAAGTTATCACAGCTTTAACATTTTTCATCGCCGGTTTCAACTCATCAAATTCATTTCCCCGATCCAAACCGCCCGCCAATAAGATGACAGGATCCGTAAAGGATGTTAGCGCTTTGGTTGCTGCAAGAATGTTCGTCGCTTTCGAATCATTATAAAATTTACGGTTATCGACCGTTGCTACGAACTGCAGACGGTGCTCCACACCATAAAATGTTTTCAGTACAGTCTGAATGGCTTCGTTAGCTACACCCTTCAGTTTGGCCGCTGAGATGGCCGCGAGCACATTTTCCAAATTATGCTTCCCAGGAAGGGCTATCTCTGAAACTTCAATGATTTTTTCTCCTCGGAAACAGGCTGCACCATCTTCCACATAGGCTCCATTCTCATGTTTCATTTCAGCTGAAAAAGGAACAAGTTCAGCCTTGGTCTTTTTCGCCATGGATAAAACAAGATCTTGATCTGCATTATAAATCATGAAATCTGAGGCTATTTGATTTTTCGTAATGGCAGCTTTTGCTTCGACATATTCCTGTTTGGAACTGTGATAATCCAAATGTGCATCATACAAATTTGTCAAGATTGAGATTTCAGGACGAAATTCGTCTATTCCCATTAACTGAAACGATGATAATTCAATGACGATCGAGTCATCTGGTTTTGCTTTTTCAGCAACACCTGAAGCCACTGTCCCGATATTACCGGCAATCAGCGGGGATTTTTCACCTGTCTTCAACATTTCGTATATCAATGTTGTCGTAGTCGTTTTGCCATTTGTACCAGTGATTCCTATAAAAGGTGCTTCACTTATCTGATAGGCCAGTTCAACTTCCGTGATAACGGGAATCCCTTTTTCCATTGCCCCTTTTACAATAGGGTTCCGATAGGGAATTCCCGGGTTTTTAACGATCAGTTCGAAACCCTCATCAAGTAGCTCGATCGGATGACTACCGCAGATGACTTTGATTCCCTGTTCAAGAAGTCCTTGAGCCTCAGGATTTTCCGATAATGGCTTCATGTCATTAACCGTCACGAAAGCACCTAATTTATGTAGAAGCGAAGCTGCCATCACTCCGCTTTTTGCCAAACCCAATACTAATATCTTTTTCTCTGAATACTTTACAGTCTCTTTCAATTATATCCACACCTCTAAATAGATTCCGAGTACCGCACACAGCAGCCCCACTGTCCAGAAAGTCACGACGACGCGCCATTCCGACCAGCCGGAAAGCTCATAATGGTGGTGAAGCGGACTCATTTTAAAAATACGTTTACCAGTCGTTTTAAAAGATCCTACCTGCAGAATGACCGAGAGCGTCTCAATGACGAAGACTCCGCCAATGATTACCAGGAGGATTTCAAGCTTCGTTAACAAGGCGATGGTTGCGATCGCTCCTCCAAGGGCCAAGGAACCCGTATCCCCCATGAAAACCTTTGCTGGATGTGCATTGAACACCAAAAATCCAAGTACTGCACCGACTACCGCCACCGAAAAAATAGCGACATCATATTGTGACTGACTCCAGGCCAAAATGGCAAAAGCACCAAAGGCAATGGCTGATGTTCCTGAGACAAGTCCATCAAGCCCATCCGTCAAATTGACGGCATTCGAAAAACCTACCAGCCAGAAAATAACGATAAACAGATAAAACCAGCCAAAATCAAATGCAAAGTCAGTGCCTGGAATCGTCAATTCAGGATTAAAACGGTCTGTCTGCTTAAAGACGAAGTAAAAGATGACCGAAATCACAATTTGTCCAAGCAGTTTTTGCTTGGAAGTCAGTCCTAGGTTTCTCTTCATGACCACTTTGATGAAATCATCCAGGAAACCTAATAAACCAAATCCTAAAGTAACGAATAATAATAAATACGTTTCGGTTGAAGGTGCCGAAAATTTCAAAGTCATGACTAGTGTTGCGATGGTAACAGATAATAATATGACCAAACCGCCCATTGTGGGTGTTCCTGTTTTCTTAAGATGCGATTGTGGGCCTTCTTCCCTGATACTTTGCCCGAATTTCAATCTTCTTAAAAACGGGATGAAAATCGGCGAAAGAAGAACGGTTACTAAAAACGCCACCAAAATCGTATAAAAAATCACTTGTTCCAACATTCCTTACTCCCTCATTCCTAACACAATTCAAATATAAAGTTCTGCTTGATGTCTTTTCTTATTTGTTGCAGGGCAATTTCAGCGTTGGTTCAAACTGAACCCAAACGACTTTGAATCGCCTTTTCCGCTTCTTCACGATCATCGAAGTGAAGCACTTCTTCACCGACCAATTGATATGTTTCATGACCTTTTCCAGCTATTAATATAACGTCGCCCTCTTCCGCCTTGGAAACAGCGTAAGCTATCGCCTGCCTGCGGTCTTCAATAACCGTATATTCTTTGCCTGCTACACCAGCTTCCATATCCCGCAGAATCTGGGCAGGATCTTCACTGCGTGGATTATCCGAAGTGAAGATCGGGTCAGTCGCCAAGCTGCATGCAATTTCGGCCATGATGGGACGCTTTGTCTTGTCTCGGTCCCCTCCGCAGCCCACTATCACAAAGATTTTCTTTCTAGCAAACTCACCAACAGTCTTTAGAACATTTTCTAAACTGTCCGGAGTATGGGCATAGTCAACAATGACCGGGAAGTCCTGATTCGCTGTAATGAGCTCAAAACGGCCTGCAACACCTTTTATTTCCTCGATGGACCTAATTGTCTCATCTAGATCGTTACCGGCGCACAAAGCAGCAGAGATGGCAGAGAGTACATTATAAACACTGAATTTACCAATTAGCTTCAGCTGAATGTAACGCTCTTCTTTACCTGCTGTCAAGGTGAACGATGTGCCATTTGCATCAATTTTTATATCCTTGGCCCTGATATCTGCTTCTTTGTCTATGCCGTATGTTACGACTGTAGCAGCAGTCGCTTTAATGAAATCAGCTGTTGCCTCATCATCAGCATTAAGAACAGCATATTTAGGACGGTTTTCTATGTAAGCATTGCCGAGCTGTGAGAAAAATAAGGATTTTGCCTGCCTGTATCTGTCCATGGTTTTATGAAAATCCAAATGATCCTGTGTGAGATTCGTAAAGACGGCAATATCATAATCACAGCCATGGACACGTCCAAGCTCAAGTGCATGCGATGAAACTTCCATTATGGCCGTGGTAACAGATGCTTCGGCCATTTCATGAAAAGCCTTCTGCAGCGTAACGCTATCTGGCGTCGTATTCTTAGTTTCATATACCGTATCGGCAATTTTTGTATACATCGTGCCGATCAAGCCTGTTTTTTCTTGTCGATCCTCGAAAATCTTTTCCAATAAGTGACTGGTCGTCGTCTTTCCATTCGTACCTGTAATTCCGATCAAGCGCATCTTTTGTGTCGGATGGCCATAGAATGCATCGGCAAGCACCGCCATAGCCCTGCTCGAATCCCTGACTACGATCACGGGAACATCGAGGTCAAGCGGCCTTTCGGCAATGACTGCTGCAGCTCCATGTTCTACAGCAAGTTGGGCAAAATCATGACCATCAACTGTATAACCTTTTATACAAACAAATAAACTTCCGTCTATGACTTTACGGTTATCATTTTCAATGGAGGTGATTTCAGGATTTTCTCCTTCATACGTAAATAAGGAGTGTAAATAAGATAGTAATTTGTGAAGCTTCATTTTTCCATCCCTCTCAACTTAATTTGAGGATTCATTATATGTGATTTGCCTTGGCTTGTCGAGAAACCAATTTCAATTATACGGGGTTATCCCGACTCCGTAAACAAAGCGGCTGATGATTCTTCAGCCGCTTTAACTATTCATATATTATATTATACTTATTCTGTATTTTCGCCAAGATAAATTCTTATTGTAGAGCCTTGTTTTACCTTAACACCTGGATCCGGGGCTTGATTTATGACTTTATCCCCATTGCCGGCAATATCCAGCTTAAGGTCGATGAGCTGGGTTTGCAACTCTTTTTTGCTGAGACCCACAACGTCAGGTACCTTGACCATGACGGGATCCGTCCAGACCGTTTCCTTCTCAATCTGGTTTTTCCTCGGCTTGACGCCCATGGCCCTAAGTGAATCCTCCATGATATTCCCAACGATCGGTGCGGCAACGACCCCGCCGAATTGTACCGTTCCTTTCGGATTATCCACAGCTATATAAACGACGATTTGCGGATCATCCGCTGGAGCGACACCAATGAATGAGAGAATATAATTATTATCAAGGTATCTGCCATTTTCAGCTTTTTGGGCTGTACCCGTTTTCCCGCCCACTCGGTAAGACTCCACGAATGCTCCTTTACCGCTACCTTGGGCAACAACGGATTCAAGTGCTTCACGGACTTTCTTCGAGGTTGCTTCTGAAATTACCTTTTTCTTCGCCTGTGGGGTCTTTCGCATCAGCACTTCCCCATTTTTTGGATTAACCAGTTCCTTCGCGATATAAGGTGTATACAAAGTTCCGCCATTCACAGCCGCTGATACCGCTGTCACCTGCTGAATGGGCGTTACGGCTACACCTTGTCCAAACGCGGTCGTTGCCTGCTCAACCGGACCCACTTGATCCATGTTGAACATGATTCCTTTTCCTTCTCCCGTTAAATCAATCCCCGTCTTTTGCCCAAACCCGAAATCATTTATATATTTAAACAGCTTGTCTTTACCAAGCCGGTTCCCTAATTCTACAAAACCAGGGTTACATGAGTTCTCGACGACTTCAAGAAAAGTTTGGTCCCCATGTCCTCCTCTTTTCCAGCAATGCAGTGTAGACCCTGACACTTCCACATGTCCGGAATCATAAAAATGTTCCTTTTGTAAGTCGACCTTCCCTTCCTCAAGCGCCGCAGCAAGCGTGATGATCTTAAAAGTCGAACCTGGTTCATATATACTCCAAACTGGTAAATTACGATTATACACTTCTGAAGGTACATTTTGAAAATTGGCCGGGTCGAAGGTTGGCCTGCTTGACATCGCCAATATTTCCCCTGTATTCGGGTCCATTGCAATGGCAATTATACCATCGGGATTATATGTCGCCTCCGCATTATCGAGCTCCCTCTCTACAATTGTCTGGATTTTGCTATCGATGGTAAGCTTCAAGTTATCACCATCAACAGGGGGCTTATAGTCATCGGCCATATTCTCAAGCCTTTTCCCTTTCGCATCCGAGTAAAATTTAACGAATCCTTTTTCCCCACTTAGTTCCTTATCATAAGACAATTCAATACCCATCAACCCTTGATTGTCAGAGCCTGTAAAGCCAAGAACATGAGAAAGGTATTCACCAAATGGGTAATGGCGCTTTGAATCTTCAGCGATATAAACACCCTTTATCCCTAATGCTTTAATTTCCTTCGCCTTTTCATGAGATATCTTTCTGCCTTCCGGAATTCTGACGCTCATCGCCTGTTTCGTTAACCATTGATAAGCCTTTTCCTTTGTCATATCCAATATTGAAGCAAGCTGTTCCGCCGTCTCCCCAGGATTCTCAATCTGTCTTGGGATGACATAGACTGTTGGCGCAGATATATTCGTTGCCAGCTCGACACCATTCCGATCCAGAATTTCTCCTCGTTTGGCTTCAAAAGGAATATTCCTGCTCCAGGAATCTTTAGCCAGCCCCGTCAACTTATCCCCTAGATAAAACTGTACAATTCCCAATCGGATATCAATGATAAAAAAAACAACGATACCGATCGCCAATGCGATTGCCAGCCGTTTTCGGACAGTAACATTCGAAACACGCAAAAACAGGCACCTCCATTTCATACATGCTTCAATATATGCTTGTCTACTCGATGCTAGAATAGAAACTTCGAAAGAATTAAAGAGGGGATCCATTTGGATCCCCTCTTTATCTTCAATCTGTTTTCTCTTCTGTCGGTATATCTTCACCAGCCCCTTCAGGCTGGGATAATTCAATATTGAAGATCTCTCCTTCATTAACCTTTTTCCCGGCCTCAAGACTCTGTTTACTCACATATCCGGCACCTTCAGTTTTCAGATCCAGTTTTGCAAGCTTAGCCAATTTCATAACATCGCGCAGGGACCATCCCTTCATGTCAGGAACTTTCATTTCGCCTTCCGTCCTCAGGATTATCTTTTCACCCTGTAAGAGTATACTCCCTGCTTTCGGGGATTGATCGAGCACTTTACGTCCACTTCCGATCGTACTTACATCATAACCTAGTTCCTTCAGTTCTTTGACAGCTGAACTCTCGGTTTGATTCGTATAGTCAACGATTTTATTTGCTTTCTGTTTTTTAACATCAGAAGGTTTGATGTTTAGATATTGCAAGCTATTTTGCATGACAGGATTAAATATTTCTGACAATGGATCAGCCCCAACATATGATGCACCTAACTTCGGCTGCTTGACCGCAACATACATGACCAACTGCGGATCATCTTTTGGAGCCATACCTAAAAAGGAGAATACATAGTTATTTTTCCCTTCTAAATATCTACCTGTCGGACCCGCAATTTGTGCAGTGCCGGTTTTCCCCGCTACTTCATATCCATCAATGGCATATTTTTTCCCTGTTCCTTTTTTCGCGGAAATTACCGTTTCCAAATAATCACGTACTTGTTTTGCAGTTTCTGCCGAAATCGGTTGCCCTGTCACTTTCGGCTTTGTCGTTTTCAAAACTTTTCCGGTATCCTGATCGGAAATGCTTTTTATCACGTACGGACGCATCATTTTTCCGTCATTGGCTATTGCGGATGCAGCCTGGATTTGTTGAATCGGTGTAACGGTTGAACCCTGCCCAAAGGAAGTTGTCACTTTTTCAAGCTTATACTTGTATTGAATTTTACCGGTTATCTCGTTCGGCAGGTCAATTCCCGTTTTTTCATCAAATCCGAACTTAGTCAAATACTCACGGAAAGTATCCGCTCCTATCTTATCCATTGCAAGAGTAGCAAAAGCGACGTTGGAGGAACGTTGAACCCCTTCAAGAAAGGTCATGCTCTTCCCTCTTTCGATTCCGCTATGATCTCCGATTTTCCCCGATCCGGCTTTGTAGGTCCCAGCAACAAAACTTTCATTCGGATTAAAGACCCCTTCCTCAACAGCCGCGGCAAGGGTGAATGTTTTCATGGTTGATCCCGGTTCGAAGGTTTCTTCAATAGCCAGGTTACGCCATGTATCCGTAAGCCCGACTTTCGTTGTCGGATGGAAGGTAGGCCTTTGCCCCATCGCCACAATCTCCCCCGTTTTGGGATTGGAGACAATCGCTATGATTTGCTCGGGATCGTATTTTTCCTGCACTTTGCTCATCGAATCTTCCAGGAACGTTTGTATTTTCTTGTCGATGGTAAGCATGACATCATTGCCATTATCCGGAGCAACAACCTTTTCCTCCTTATCCGGCAAGAGGAAGCCCCATGAGTCACTGTCATATGTCAGCTTCCCATCCGTTTCCTGCAATTCTTTATTGAGGTACTTTTCGATGCCGAACTTACCAGCCATTTCTCCCGTTTCTTCATCCTTTTCTACATAGCCAATCAGATGGGAAGCGAAAATTCCATTAGGATAAAAACGTTTATTGGTTCTTCCGAATGTAATTCCCGGCAGTTCCAATTTTTCTATTTTCTGCTTGACGACCTGAGTCAAATCCTTGCCGGCACTGCCAAACTCCACCTGGTATGCCCCTTTTTTCGTAAGTCTTTCATAAATGTCCTGTTCATCCATTTCGATATATTCAGCAAGCTTATTCGCGGTCATCTCCGGATCCTTGACATGCTCCGGCTCCTTTTCACTGAGTACAGCCCTTAAGATATAGGAGGAAGTATCCTCGGCGATGACTTCACCTTTTGTATCGAGTATGCTTCCCCTTTTTGCTTCTATGACCTGTTTTTTTTCATATTTCTTGTCGATTTTTGAAGCCAGAACCTCCCCGCCTGCTGTACCTGTCACCTGAATATACAAAAAGCGGCAGACTAACACAAAAAAGAGCAGGCCGAATAAGAAGAATAATCCGGCTGCCCCATGCTTCATATTTTTTTGTTTCTGCATTATTACTGCACACCCTTCACATTATTCTCATTTAACTTGAACCCTAGCGCTGCAGCTTTTTTCCAAATTCTTTCGTATGTACTAAGTTCAGCAACCTGCACTTTCAAATCATCATTCACTTTACCCTGTTCTTCAATCGAAGTTTCCACTAGCTGGATCTCTTTATTCGTTTCATAGATGGCCGCTTGATTAGAGACTATTTTCACTCCAATAAAGGTAACCATGATAGCAAGGGCACATAGTAAGATAACTTCACCAATGGAAATCTTCGCTTTACGGATGACCACTGTTTGATGTGACTGTTGCTGCTGTTGGTCTTCATATTGCTGTTCTTGTATTTTTTTGGCTATGGAACTCATTCATGTTCCCCCTTACTGTTTTTATTCTGTAATTATTGCTTTTCGGCGATTCTTAGCTTAGCCGACCGGGAACGATTATTCCCTTCCAATTCTTCTTCTGAAGGTAAAATCGGTTTTCTCGTAATTATTTTCATAGGTGGCTTGAATTCATCCGGGATAACTGGAAGTCCAGGCGGAAGGTCCGGAAGGGCACTTGCTTTTTTAAATACCGTTTTACAAATTCTATCTTCAAGCGAATGGAATGTAATGACAGATATTCTTCCTTCTTTATCCAAAAGCGATATGGCTTGCTCTAAGGAATCTTCAAATACACCAAGTTCGTCATTCACAGCGATTCTTATTGCTTGGAACACTCGTTTCGCAGGGTGTCCGCCTTTACGCCTTGCCGGGGCCGGTATCCCATCCTTAATTAATTCCACAAGTTCGAACGTCGTTTCAATCGGTTTTATTTCACGTGCCGCTTCAATTTTCCTTGCAATTTGTTTCGAAAACTTTTCTTCTCCATATTGAAAGAAAATTCTCAACAAATCATGGAATGACCAGGTATTCACGACATCATAGGCAGAAATGGCAGCACTTTGGTCCATCCTCATATCCAAAGGTGCATCATGGTTATAGCTGAAACCACGCTCTGGTGTATCCAATTGTGGGGATGACACGCCTAAATCATATAGGATCCCGTCCACTTTCTCGATTCCCCGGGCATTCAATTCTTCTTTTAAGTATTTGAAATTATTAGGAACAAGAACAATGCGTTCGCCATAGCTTTCCAATTTTTCCTTAGCATTCCTAATCGCCGTTTCGTCCTGATCAAAAGCATAAAGCCTACCCTTGTCAGAGAGCTGTGAAAGTAAGTATTCGCTGTGACCGGCTCCTCCTAAAGTACAATCCACATAAATTCCATCAGGTTTGATGTTCAATCCATCAACCGTCTCTTTTAATAACACTGTTGTATGTTGAAACATGCTAGACATCCTTCCAATCGGTTATTGAGTGACTCTATTTCTGAGGGCAGCCTTAAATATCAAAGCCAATCATATTTTCTGCTATCTCAGCGAAAGAATCCTCCGAAGCTGAAAAATAGTTTTCCCAAAGGGATTTGCTCCAAATCTCAATACGATTGGTAACACCAAGAATTACACATTCTTTTTCCAATTGGCCATATGAAGTAAGCGGCGTGGGGATATTAATTCGCCCTTGTTTATCAATTTCGCATTCTGTAGCTGCAGAAAAGAAAAAACGTGTAAAGGCTCGGGCATCTTTTTTTGTTAAAGGCAGGGCTTTCAGCTTTTCTTCAAGTAGCTTCCACTCTTCCATAGGGTAACCAAATAAACATTGATCGAGTCCGCGGGTAAGGACAAATTGCTCCCCGAGATTTTCCCTGAATTTCACTGGGACTATCAAACGGCCCTTTATATCGATGTTATGATGGTACTCTCCCATGAACATACCCACTACCCCCACATTCTAATCTCAATGTACCACATTCCCCCACCTTTCTCCACTTGTTTTTACTTTCTCCTTCCAAGTAAAAATTCCCTTCTTTTCTACTTAAGTTTATTTAGCCAAATTATTCAAAGAAACGTGCATTTCCCTCGAATGGACTCAGACTAGGACGCAGTCCCACTATTACTGTCGAAGCAATACCTGACAAGTGCCCAGGAAACAGAAAAAAAGACAGGCTTTAGCGCCTGTCTTTCAGACTGTAGACAAACTCGATGAAAATCGAGTTTGTCTATTTTTATGGCTTGTACAATTTGGACGTTGATTTCCACTCTAGGCACTCGCTTTCCGCGGGCGGTCGGGGAGCCTCCTCGGCTTTCGCCTGCGGGGTCTCCCCTAGACGCGCTTTTCCCGCAGGAGTCTCGTACCTTCCGTTCCAATCAACTTTGTCTTACCTTTTAGATAGAACACTTTTGCCTGGAGTCATTTTTGTTTTAAAATAGAAGTATTAAAACTTGAGGTGATGAGGATGCTTTCTAAACATGATTCTATTCAGCGAGATCAACTTGAAATGATAACTTTAGATCAACTGGTGCCACCGAACCATTTGGTTCGTAAAATGGAGGCTGCCATTGATTTCACTTTCATTTATGACTTGGTGAAAGATATGTATTCAGAGGTAGGACGCCCAAGTATTGATCCAGTTATTTTAGTTAAACTGACTTTCATTCAATATACCTTCGGTATTCGTTCCATGCGTAAAACGATTGAAGAAGTTGAAACCAATATGGCTTACCGTTGGTTCTTAGGCTATGGTTTCCATGATAAAGTACCTCATTTCTCTACGTTCGGGAAAAATTATGAGCGACGCTTTAAAGATACAGACCTGTTTGAACAGATTTTCTATCGCATTTTAATGACAGCTGCTAATAAAAAGTTAATAAGTGCTGAACACGTTTTCGTGGATTCCACACATGTGAAAGCCAGTGCGAATAAACGGAAATTTGAAAAGAAAATCGTTCGTAAAGAAACACGAGCGTATCAAGGACGTCTTCAAGAAGAAATCAATCAAGATCGTGAAAACCATGGAAAAAAGCCTTTTCCACCAGATAAATTTGATAAAGAAGAGACCAAAGAGATTAAAGAAAGTACAACGGATTCTGAGAGTGGCTACTATGTGAAAGATGAACGAACAAAACAGTTTGCCTATTCATTCCACGCGGCCGCAGACCGCAACGGTTTTGTATTGGGAACGATTGTAACACCTGGAAATACACATGACAGTCAGATCTTAGAGCCACTAGTTGAACAAGTGATTGAGAAAGTTGGAAAACCGGAAGCCGTTGCCGCAGATGCAGCTTATAAAACACCAGCGATTACAAGCTACCTATTTAACAAAGAAATCATACCGGCTTTACCTTATACACGTCCTCGCACCAAAGAAGGATTTTTCCGCAAACAGGACTATGTATACGATGAACATTTTGATTGTTACCTTTGCCCTTCGGGCGAAACTTTAAAGTACTCAACAACAAATAAAGAGGGCTATCGCGAGTACAAATCGCCAAAACAAATTTGTACAACATGCTCATTTTTATCTCGGTGTACAGAAAGCAAAGACTGTCAAAAAGTGGTGACACGGCATATCTGGCAAACACATGTGGAAGAAGCAGATCATCTGCGTCATCATCAAGATGTAAAACCTATATATGCAAAACGTAAAGAAACGATTGAGCGTGTATTCGCAGATGCAAAAGAAAAGCATGGTATGCGTTGGACTACTTTAAGGGGACTTAAAAAATTGTCGATGCAGGCGATGCTTACTTTCGCTGCCATTAATTTAAAGAAGATGGCCAATTGGACATGGCGAGGTCCAAAAATGGCCTAACATAGTGGGCTCGTAGAGCCCCAATCTCTTAACTTTAGGCGAAAATTCAAAGGGAATTTCAAAAGGGGTTCAGAATTTTTTAATTCCGAACCCCTTTTGTCTACAAACTGAAAGACAGGCTTTAGCGCCTGTCTTTTTCTTCACTTTTTAATCCCTCCGTCAGGATTGGTATGTGGCAACCCTATTCAAAATGATTTATCCGCCACTTTTCCCCAAAACGGATGGTTTTTCTAAATGAAAATCAATTTATGCTGATTATTGAACCGGTATTCCAGTTTCATCATATCCCGTACGAACTCTGGCCCGTATTGATTCAAGTAATAAAACACATTCCAAATCCTCTCCTGGGGTGATCCAAGAGGGTAAAGTGAATTTGCTATCCGTTCATATTTTTTCAATATGACCGAATGCCGTTCCTTTGTACGCTCACCGATTTTTCCATACATGAAATTCAATTGCTTTTGAATGAATTCAATGTTTTTGTTCAACATCGGCTCAAGTCCTCTATCTAAAGAGACAGCGTGGGCAAATAGCTTTTCATGATTCTCTTCAAGCTGTGATTTCAGCGTCCCGAAGAGGGTATCAACCGTCTCATCTTTCACGGAATCAAGGTAACTTTTCACAGCATTAGCGGTTCCTTCAGTCAGAACAGTTTCCAAACTGAGTTCCATTTCTTCAAGGTCGCTATAGATACTGCGCTCTACCAGCGTGATGTTTAACCTAGGAATGATTGGCGGCATCTTCATGGAAAACAACTCAAATACCTTTTTTAATTCTGCCCAATAGGCTATTTCCCCCGGTCCAGAAACGAAAGCCAATACAGGGAAAAGCATTTCCTGCATGAGCGGGCGAGTAATGACATTGTTACTTAATCGTTCTGGATGATTTTTGGCTATCTGCAAAAGTTCCTGCTCGGTAAATGATACCTCACCGTTTTTTCCGCTGAAACCGCCTTCTACACGTTCGAGTAAACATCGATCTTTTTTTTCTGGATCATAATAAAATAAATTAGCTGCCCGTTTATCCATTTCAATCATTTTTGCATACCCTTTCGCATGCATGAATGATTGCTGTTCCTCGACCACTTCAGCAATCCGTCCACTTTCATTGACCATCGATTCAAAATATCCCTTTTCAATTCGCCTTAATTCCGGATCTCCGGCATCGACTAGTAAAAGGCCATATTCTTTGAACCATTCATGAATCAGCCTGGCGAAGAAATCGACGAAAGTATTCGATTGCTTAATGGTTTCCTTCAAATCACTCAGGAGTTTATTCGTAAAGGCCGTTTCTCCATATGTTTCAATGATATCCTCAAGCCACTTCTCTGCCTTTTCCGTTTCCAGCTCCACATCGGAAACCATCGTTTTATACGGCTGATAGGAAGGATAGGTTTTTTTATCGGGTTTACCGTTTTTCATAACATAAACATGATTGACTTCAGCCAAATCATGATCTTCTCCAGCTATCCAAAAAACCGGAATGACTGGCTGCCCCAGTTCCTTTTCTTGTTCTTCCGCAAGCTTAATGATCGAAATCACTTTATGAATGGTATACAGTGGCCCTGATAATAACCCAGCCTGCTGTCCTCCAACCACAACCACGGAATCATCCCTGCGCAACCTTTCAATATTCCCCTTAACTGCCTCACTGAATGAAAGACGAGACATGTATTGTTGTATGTAATCCGACAATTCATCACGTGAAAAAGAGCGGTTCATCAATTCATTATATCTATCGAGGTAAATGTCCGGCTTAGACAAGTCATAGTGAAAATAATCCTCCGTTTCAAGACGGTTTTGTAAGTAGTCCGATGCAAAACGGTTTAAAGATGGTAACGCGAGATCTTTCATCTCCATTTCTGTTCTCCCTTTCTCTGCAACTACAATTCTTTTTAGAGTATAACATTCCGATTTAATAAAACAAAAGAAGTTGCCCAGCAGCAGAAAATTGATGCGATGTTCTATGTTATGTAGTCAATATCTTTGTAATACTTGTAATTATCCCGATGGAAAATAATAGGATGTAAGCCACGAAAAAGAAGGCGAAGTTCACTCTCCAAAAACCCTTTAATACCTTATGGAAAATGATTTCTTCTTTTACCTTGTAATGGACAAGGACCACCACGAATGCATTGATGATCATTACGAGCATGATCACCCAAAGAATTTGCTTATCCCATATGGTAATGATCAAATAATGGACGGATAAGACGAACAGCAACGTACTCATGTCCATTGCAAATTGAACTGAACGCCTATGGTTTCCAGTGAATTGTTTGGCACTTATAAAAAAAAGTACATACCCTACGAAAGGCAAGGTAATAAATATCGCGGCAAGGCTTGAAACTACGTACGGCACATTCTCATCCCCCCTGAGACTCTTTTCCTTTGACCATCTTATATAGAGAAGACGTCAGGCAATCACTTTTCCCTTTACTCTTTGCCTCCGAGAGGATATGACCCAAAATAGCATCAATTTCCGTTTTACGGCCATTTTCTAAATCTTTTAGCATGGACGATCGATTTTCCGCTGTTGCCATACAAACGGATTTCACATGTTCAAATGACTCATCCTTATTCTTAACTTCCAAAATACCGGAGATTTCTTCAAAAAGGTCTTGAAATAATTGATAGTAAAAGGAGTTAGTGATTAAACCGCCATTTTCCACGTCAAGTATCGCTGTTAATGGATTTATCACTGCATTAACGACAAGCTTATCCATCAGCATCGAGTGAAAATCCTCACTCTTCTCAAAAGGAAAATGATCGATCCTTTCATTCATTAACGATAGTTTCTCAAGTTCCCCTTTAAAGGAAGCGATCCTTGTAATGCCGAGCCCTGTATGCTCCACGGTATTCCCGTCATGTTTCAATGCTCCATGCTCCACTACCCCCACATATATGGTCGGGGATTGAAGCTGCTTTAAATAAGAAATATGCCCATAGCCATTCTGCAAGAATAGCAATGGAACCTGAATACATTTGATCCTAGGCAGTATTTGCGGCAGGTGATATTGCTTGACGGCCAATATAAGAAGATCCACATCCGATATCCCATCATCAAGGCCCTTAGAAATGATGCCTGTCAGCAGCCTGCTTTCACCATCCGCAATAAGACGGATTCCATCACGTTTAATGATTGATGCCTGACCCCCGGTATGGGTATAGAGAGTCACACTATGTTTTTCACTTAAATGAGACGCAAACAGCAGCCCGATGGCCCCTCCCCCAACGATTCCAATTCTCATAATAACCTTCCTTACTTTTTGAAATATATTTACTATTTTATCACATTATCTTTTTTATCCTGCATCAATTTTCCCATCGTTGGAAAACGCAGCCAGTCTGTTTGAATGAAATGGAACTGCCATCAACAAGGCTCGCCATAAATATCAATAGGAATAATTATTAATACGCCATTGAAGATATATTTTCTTCTTTACGTGTTAATTTAATGGTATATTAGATACGAAAAGCTTAGCCATTTTGAAGACTTTATAGGAACAAAAGATAACTCCAATCTCAACCCACGAGAAATTGAAGGGAAAAGGACGGGGGATAAAAGGCATAAGCATTTAGTCAGCTAGGATAAGTCGATGATGTCATACTAGATTTAGCCTATGCTGGAATTCCACATGATAAAGATCAGTGGGATGACTTTCAAAGGGTACTATCGGAAGAGGTTTATCAGAATTAAGGGGGAGCTTTTTTATGGAATACAAGGTGGAACGATTACTTGTAAATTTTAAAACGCTTGAGGAATTCAAAAAATTCAAAGAATACGGGATACAGGAACTGTCCATGCTGGATGATTTAGAGGGTAACATCATCGAAAATGACAGCCAA
The DNA here is from genome assembly GCF_030817135.1 of Peribacillus sp. V2I11. NCBI lineage: Bacteria > Bacillati > Bacillota > Bacilli > Caryophanales > Bacillaceae > Peribacillus > Peribacillus sp. V2I11. The sequence goes on from NZ_JAUSYW010000001.1 coordinate 728,881, forward strand.
TCACCTTTTTACGGAATCTTTTATGGCGACAAACTTGTAGCCCGCATGAGCCTGTATAAAAGAAGTGCTAAATTCGACCGGTATTTTGACAATTCTAGGGACTTCCTTGTTCTTTGGAAACTTGAAGTCCTGCCTAACTATCAGAAAAAAGGTTATGGAAGAGCTTTGGTCGAATTCGCCAAAAGCCTGAACATGCCTATCAAAACCAACCCAAGAGTTCATTCACAAGACTTTTGGAAAAAGATGGGTTTTTCTGCTGTTTCCTATGATTTGGACAGGGACCTCGGAGAAAACCCGCTGATTTGGAGCCCATTTGACATACAAGATAATAAAGAAATAGATACACAGGAATAAGGAAATATCAAGAAAATGCGGGCGGATTTTCCCACCCGCATTTTTTATTTATTGACTCTTTCCAAATTACCATTCTTATCCATTTGGAAACTCACCTTCGGATTCGTCTTTTCGTCCTCTTGTACACTAAGCTTTCTTGCACGCTCCATAATCTGCATTAACGCACGATAATCTTCCTCAACAGCTTTCAGGTTTTCTTTAAGCAAAAGGTTCTCTTCCAGTAATCGGGCATTTTCCCGTTCAAGAAATAGGGACCGCTCAGAAATCCGTTCTTTTTCCTTATTATCAAGCTGAAAGAATTCATCCATTTTGGTTAAATATAATATAACTTCCTGAAGGGTAATAGATTCTTTATCTTCATGCTCGGGCGGTTTTTCTTCAATCATGACATTTTCCACCGCTGCAACCGAACCCCTTTCCATTTCAGGATTATTGACTACCTGTTCTTTCCTTTGTTTTTTCGCCAGCTCTATCCCGGATTTATATTGCTTCCTTACAAATGAATTCCAACGGAACCCACAAGCAGCAGATGTCCTCGATAACTGTTTCCCCACTTCTTCAAACGCCTTTAATTGTGTACTTCCTTCTCGTATATGCCTTAGTACCACTTCAGCCAAGAACAGATCCTCATCATGAGTCCACGCATCTTGTCTCGTAATCGTCATCTCTCTACCTCCCAGCAAGTTTTAATTCATAATATGCACATGCTAGGAAAGATAGAAGATATATAGAGCGGGTAATATTTATTTTTTCTTATTTAAAAAACGATCGACTGCAGCATGATGCTCATCACTAGCCCAAAGTTTAGAACATTCCCGGATTTCCGCATCCATTCTTCCTTTAAGCCCGCTACCCTGCCATTTATGGACCAGCAATCGTTTATAGGCCATCAATACCCCTGTCTCATGGCGAAGAAAATCTTCTGCGAACCATTGCCATCCATCCGTACCTTCTCCCACTATCTCATCTACGAAACCAAATTCCTTTGCTTCCTCAGCTTTATGTATTTTTGCATCCAATAATAGCTTTAGCGCTTTTTGCTCTGGTATTTTTTCAAGTAAAAGTGAAGCTCCGCCCCAGCCTGTCGTTATTCCTAGAGTACCTTGTACAAATCCTAGCTTAACTCCGCTCTTTGCTAATCTGAAATCACAAGCTGTCGCTATTTCGCATCCACCGCCGAAAGCACTTCCATTGATGAACGCTATTGTTGGTTTTGGGAAAACTGCTAGTTTATACAGAATTTCACCCATTTTCGATAACATAGCAAAAGCCTCTTCTTCTGTAAGCAAATCCTGAAATTCTCTTAAATCCCCACCTGAACAGAATGCCTCAGAGCCCGCCCCTGTTAGGACCAGCAACTTAACTTCATCATCGCATGCAGCTTCTGACAATATCGACTCAAACTCTTCCATAAATTGGTAATTAACAGCATTCCTTTTCTCCGGTCTATTAAACAGGAGCTTCATGAAACCACGTTTATCCTTTTCTACATCAATCACCTGATCCACGTAAACACCTTCTCCAAAATCATCGGCAAAACATAGATGATTCAAAATATTCTGCCAAATATATTTGTAAAAAAAGCACAGAGAAAAATCCCTGCGCTTTGATTAGCGTGTTGCATCAAGAAAGCAATGCTCTCAAGTAGGTCAAGAAATTATTTTGCGACAACTTCTTTTCCTTTATATGTTCCACATTCTTTACAAACGTGATGTGAAAGAGTCATTCCACCACAGCTCGGGCATTCTACCATACCAGGTACTTGAAGCTTGAAGTGCGTACGACGTTTTCTTTTTACAGTTTTCGACGTTCTTCTAAAAGGTACAGCCATTATTCCCACCTCCTTAAAAAATATAAAAAAGCTGGAAAAATCGGATTAACGATTTTTCGTTCCAATCAAGATTCTTTATTGTTGTCAAAAAAGTCGGCAAGCTTTGCAAATCTCGGATCAACCTTATGCTCATTTTCCTCTTCAGAAATAACAGCCCAGTCTTTCCCAGATTGAGGAGCAGCTTCGTTCGAATCGACATCCTCACAAAAAACCTGCATCGGAATTTCTAGCAATAAATTTTCTTTAATTACCGGTATTAGGTCTACAACGTCACCTTCCACAACAGTGACATCATCTCCGTAGAAATCAGTGCCATCTGCCTTTAAAAGAAAGGTTTCCTTTGTATCAATATCAATCGGATATTTAACGTCTACCAGTGTACGGGAGCAAGGTAATGTTAATTCACCTGAAAGATGCAAGTGAAAAGTAATCTCGGTCGAGCTGATATCAGCTCTTCCTGCTACTCTGATTGGAGAAACATCGCGAATTTGCGGGTCTCTTTCTCTAATGTCCAAGACATCCACCAGTTCATCAAACCGTAAATCTTTGTCCCGAATTTTTTGAAGTTGACTAATCGTCCATTTCAAATGAAATCACCTCAAGGCAACAAAAATAATTATAGCTTTCAATTATAAGTTTGTCAATATTTTTTCTTTACACTATAATGTAGTCATCCTAACTGATTGTCTAAGTTTTAAAATCATTTCAAACAAAAAATCCGGACGATTACTTATAGTAATTTTACTTGAAATACTATTTTAGCACTAAGTTGATAAAATACAAAGTTTTTCTCTGAGGTGAACGAATGAAAGCTTGCGGTTTAGTAGTCGAATATAACCCTTTTCATAATGGACATGTTTTACATGCAAGAGAAAGCAGGGAAAAAACAGGGGCAGATGTCGTGGTGGCTGTTATGAGCGGGCCCTTCTTACAACGTGGTGAGCCCGCTATCGTCAGCAAGTGGACACGTGCCGAAATGGCCTTGAATGGAGGCATAGATCTTGTCATTGAGCTGCCCTATGCTTTCGCGACACAGAAGGCGGAAATATTTGCAAAAGGATCTATTTCCCTTTTGGAATCCCTTGGCTGTGACTCCTTTTGCTTCGGAAGCGAGGATGGCAGAATTGAACCATTCATTACCGCCCACAGAATTCTTTCGGATAATTCCGCAGCATTCGATGCCGCAATTAAAATGGCTATGAATTCCGGTAATAGTTATCCGGCCAGTGCTGCCCAGGCTTATCGATCGATCATCAATGGTGATGCGGCATTGGATTTGACGAAGCCAAATAATATTCTTGGAAAGGAATATGTAAGTGCTGCCCTTTCAAACGGCTACTCCATTCGCCCTTATACGATTCAAAGGGTCGCTGCCGGATACCATGAAACAAAGTTGTCTAAAGACCCTATTGCCAGCGCAACGGGGATACGTAAAGCCATCCATGAACACAAGGAATTAAATTCTGTTTCCAGTTATATTCCTCAACCGACAATGAGTGGTCTTGAGCAATATTTAACGGACTACCATGCCTTGCATGACTGGGAAATGTATTGGCCCATGTTGAAATACCGAATCCTTTCTTCCTCTTTTACCGAATTGGCAGGGATATACGAAATTGAGGAAGGCATAGAACACAGAATTAAGGAGATCGCCAAACAATCTTCGAGCTTTTCTGGATTCATGGCAGCTCTGAAGACAAAACGCTACACATGGACACGGCTACAGCGGATGTGTGTCCATATATTGACCCATACATCAAAGGAACAGGTGATTCACAATGACCAACCAGCTTATATCAGACTTCTTGGCATGAATGGCCGTGGACAAGAATATCTTCGCACTGTAAAAAAAGGCTTACCTCTCCCGCTCATCTCTAAACTTTCGTCCTATCCGAAGCAGGACATCGATACGGACTTGCGAGCGGCACAGGTGTATGCAATGGGCTTGCCCGAACCGTATCAAGCTGCCTTGATGAAACGGGAATATGAATCTCCCATCATTTTTAAGTGAAAAGAATGGTCCATCCTTAATAGTAAAAATCTAATCATCAAAAAAAGCGCAAACAGTAGATGACTGCCTGCGCTTTTTTTCACTTTCCTTTTAGCTTCGTTAAATAGGCTATTGCATCCTCAAAGTTGTCCACCGGCACGATCTTCATGTCCGTGTCGATATCCTTTGCTGCAATGAGTGCATCTTCATAATTCGAACCAGCTGCTCCGTTTTCATTTGGGGCAAAGAATATTTCGGCTCCAGATTTATCGGCTGCAACTATTTTCTGTTGAATCCCGCCAATTGGACCGACTGTCCCATCATCAGACATCGTTCCTGTACCGGCTATATCATACCCATTTGTAAGATCGCCTTTTGTTAATTGATTATAAATCTCCAATGAAAACATTAAACCAGCTGAAGGACCGCCTATTTGTTCTGAATCTATGGCAATCGCCGGTTTTGTGATCACCTTTCGGTTATCATCCAGCGAAATGCCTATTCCGACCCTATTTGGGTCATCTTTAAAAGGCTGCAATGCAAGAACGGCCGTTTTCTCCGTCTCTTCCCGCTTATAAACTATTTTAACTTCATCTCCAGCCTTTTTTCCGTTAATATAGTCCATGAATTCCTGTGCAGACTTGAATTTAACATCATCGACCTGAATGATTTGATCGCCCGCTTTCAATTCTTTAGCTGCCGGCATTCCTTTTAGCACGTCCAAAACATATACACCCAGGTACTCGTAATCGACTTCTTTCCCTGCTTTTTCATATGCGATCTGAATGGCATTATTTTTAGAACCATCCATTAAGTGCAGCTGCCTGATATTATATTCTTCATCTGTTTCATCTTCGCTTCGAATGGAGGATTCCGGATAAAGCTCCTGATATTTGCTCCACTTCGCCAGCATGTAGGAATATATATTCGCACGGCCCATCCTTACAGTGGTTAACATAAAACTTCCTTTTGCTTCATCTCCTCCGGATACCTCAATGATTGGCTCCAATTCTTTAGCCATTCCTGGTTTTGATACATAAAAAGGTAGGGAATAAAGGGCTGATGCTATGAGTAGTATAGCCACCACCAGGAAAGTGCGTACATACATTTTACGGCTCATCTTCATAGGACTCCTTCCAAGTAACAATGCTCTGCTTAACTTGATCTATCTTTCCTCTTGCAGCTTCTTCTCCAATACTAATTATTTCCTGTACGTTTGTAAATGATTTCGAGCTGTATTTCTCAACCCTGGGGCGTATCATGACGTCTGAAGCAAACTCCCTGCTTTTAACCAGCTCCATTTGCAGAATATCAAGGCTTTGCATGATGACATCATAGATGGAATTTATCTCCATATCCTGTTTCACGTGGGCTACATCCACACCAATTATGATGTCTGCTCCCATATCCTTCACGACTGAAACAGGAACCCTGTCAACAACGCCGCCATCAACAAGCAGTCGGTTTCCGATTTTTTCGGGAGTGAAAATGCCGGGAATGGAGATGCTTGCCCTTACAGCCGGTGCGATGGGACCTTCCTGAAAAATGACTTTTTCCCCCGTTTTTATATCAGTGGCGACCACCGCCACAGGAATATCAAGTTCTTCAAATTTCTTACCATATGTAAATACCCTGATTAAATCTTTTGTCCGTTTACCCGAAATGAAGCCCATTTTTGGTATGGTGAAGTCTAAATAATACTTTCGCTTAAATGCACGGGACAACTTATACAGTCTCTCGATATCCGAACCCGCTCCATAAAAGGCAGCAACCATAGCTCCCATGCTGCTTCCAGCAATCATATCTATCGGAATGCCCTCTTGCTGCAATACCTTTATCACGCCAATATGTGCAAATCCCCTAGCTCCTCCTGACCCAAGTGCAAGCCCGACTTTTGGTTTCGACAAAGATAACCCTCCCGCCTATAACTAGTTCAAAATATTGAAATAACACTCATTCAAAGTTATGGTCTTAAACGGATTTATAGAAGCATATTATTTATATTGACAGTGAAACAAGCATGGCAGATATAAACTATGTAGCCAATGAAGTGAAGGCTGGCATTGAAATTCCATTGTGCGGATAATCCTCATATACATGTCGGTACAATCCACATTCCATCATGCGCTTACTTTTCGAGAAAAGGAAGTTCATATATTATTATATACGAAACGAACTGCCCTTATTTAGTAACCTTCAAGAGGAGGCTGAATTTTGCTAAAATCAAAATCTAAAACAGTACTGTTAGCTACCTCCGTCACGATGATGGCAGTTGGCTTGATCATCTTCCCCCAAGAATCCTTTGAAGCTTCCAAAGGCGGACTGAATATGTGGTGGACAATTGTTTTCCCTTCGCTTCTACCTTTCTTGATTTTCTCGGAGTTATTAATCAGTTTTGGGGTTGTCAGGTTCATTGGCGTCATGCTCGAGCCATTTATGCGTCCCTTATTCCGTGTACCAGGAGTGGGCGGTTTCGTTTGGGCGATGGGGCTTGCATCAGGGTTTCCAGCTGGAGCGAGATTCACTGTAAGGCTTCGTCAGGAAGAACAATTAACCCGCATTGAAGCTGAAAGACTCGTTTGTTTTACTAATTCATCCAATCCATTGTTCCTGTTCGTTGCCGTTGCCGTTGGGTTTTTCCACAATCCTCATTTAGGGATCATCCTTGCACTTTCCCACTACCTAGGAAATTTTTGTGTAGGCATCATCATGCGTTTTTACCGTTGGAAAGAAGAAAAATCCCATACAAAAGTAATGACCAGGCTCCCCTCCATAAGACAAGCCTTTAGCCAAATGCATCGAACCAGATTAAAAGAAACAAGACCGTTTGGCAGTTTACTTGGAGATGCGGTACTCTCATCCATTCAAACCCTATTAATGATCGGGGGGTTCATCATTCTCTTTTCGGTGGTGAACAAGCTTTTATTTCATTTGAACATTACCGGATTGCTAGCATCGGGGGTCGGAGGAATTTTACATATTTTTGATTTCCCGGATTCTTTAAGCCTACCCTTCATATCCGGCATGTTTGAAATGACTCTTGGTTCAAAATTAACCAGTACGGTCGAAGATGCGACGCTCTTTCAGCAAACCGTGATGACAAGTTTCATCTTAGCCTTCAACGGGTTCAGCATTCAAGCGCAAGTTGCCAGCATCATTGCAGCAACAGACATCCGTTTCACTCCCTTTTTTCTGGCTAGGATAGCACATGGCCTTCTGGCATCCATTATTACCTTCTTGCTTTGGGAACCATTCTATAAAGGCAATAGGTACAGCGGCAGCCCGATCAACGCATTTCCAGTCAGCGGATCCGGTGAACATGCAAATTCCCTATATCAAAACATGCTTGATTTCGGACCCATTCTAACCCTTGTGTTTTTGACCCTATACATCATCATATTTACCAAAAGGCTATTCAAAGGCCTTTCGTAAACCGAAAAAAGAGCATTGCGCGTTGGCAATGCTCTTTTTTCTATCCTTTCAGCTCCTCGTACTTTTTGGCCAGAGCTTTCTGGACGACGCTTGGCACCAGTTCGGAGATATCCCCGCCATACTTCGCAACCTCTTTCACGATACTTGAACTCAAGAAAGAATATTGATTTTTCGTCATGATAAAGAATGACTCTATGTTATTGTTAAGGAATCGGTTCATCGAAGTTCCCTGCATTTCATATTCAAAATCGGAAGTCGCCCTCAATCCCCTGATAATGGCATTCGCGGAAACGCTTTCAGCATAGTCGACCGTCAATCCCTGATAGAAATCCACTTTAACATTCGGCATATGGGCAGTCGCTTCAGTAATCAATTCCAGTCTCTCCTCCACTGTAAAAAGTGAATTTTTCGCTGAATTGTTCACGATGACCACATATACCTCATCAAAAACATTCGCTCCCCTTTGAATGATATCAAGATGACCAAATGTTATTGGATCAAAACTCCCCGGACAAATCGCTATTTTGGACATTCATAGTTCCCCCTGTTCGTGTACGTTTCCCCATTGATAAATCGTAACGGCAATGGCGCCATAAACTTCTTTTCTCTTAACGGTAAAGTCACCAACTTTTTCTGGCAACGTAACATCATGGCCATGCTCACAAACAATGTATCCCATATCGTTCAGCAATCGGTATTTATGTATTTCTTCAAGAATCCCGACTAGCTTTTGTTTCTTATAAGGCGGATCAAGAAAAATCAATTCAAAAGTCATTTCCCTTTTCACCAAAGCTTTCAGTGCACGCTCTGAATCATTTTTATAAACTTCTGCACGGTCTGAAAACTTGCATAGATCCAAATTGGCCTTAACCGTTTGATTTGCTTTAAAATCCCGGTCGACAAAAATGGCTTTATCCATGCCTCTGCTTAACGCTTCAATTCCCAGTCCACCGCTCCCGGCAAACAAGTCGAGGACCAGCCCTCCTTCGAAATAAGGACCAATCATGTTGAAAATGGATTCCTTGACTTTATCAGTAGTCGGACGGGTTCCTGTACCCGGTACAGCCTTAAGTGGTCTTCCTTTACAAATTCCGGAAACGACCCTCATCATTCTCACCACATTTTATGACAAATTTCTGTTACTTTCCTATCCTAACATATTAGAAAAAGCTAGCCAATATTTAAACCAATTTGGCTTCATTTCCAAGATGAAAATCAACTTATCATTTCGTACATTGGAAAGAAAATATCCATTCTTTTTATAAATCTTTTACATTTTGAATAATAAAGAGATTTTTGGCAATAATGTGAATAACAACATTCCTTTTTAGGTGTTGTTGCCAACCGCGGAGAAGGCTTACGTTTCCCCATAAGTTCTTCCTCCGGTTTCTCCTCTCCCTTTGCCTTCTGGTCCTTAGTTAGACATAGAAGGACCCTGCATATTTTTGCAGGGCTTTTTTTATTGATAAACCTCTGATATCTAATTTTCTTTGTCATGATTCGTCAATAAAGTTGTCCTTCTCTTTTATGAGCTATAATGATAAAGTAATGAATAATAAGTTAGTTAGGAGAGGTTTAATTGATTCAACGTTTTATTGAAATTGGACAAGGATATTCCGATATATATGAGTTGCTGGAAGTAGGTCGCAATCAGAAACATCGAGTTGCAAGGCTTATGGCCATGCATGCTACTATAAATGATAAAAAGGTAACGTCATTGGTTATCGTCATGCAGCCCACAGATCCTGGGAAATTCCAGCCGCTTTACATTTGCCGTGAAGGTATACCGAACCCTCATGCCACCAAAAACAAACGCTATGAGCTTTTTGAGAATTTGGCGGAGGAACTGGATAAGCCAATTATTGAAATCGACGTGAAACCTTCGGTGCTGTTTGCAGAAATCGAGTTGTACTACCAACACTTAATCGGCATTTTGCGAATGAATAGATATCTGCCCCCATTAGGTTGAAAGATGTTGATGCCCTGAATTGAAAAAGGCTGACTCCGCATGAGTCAGCTTTTTTTAAATTCCCATTTTATAATCATATTCTTTCGCTTTATCCGGTTTGGAATTTTCGAACTCCACCTTCAAAAAAGGCTTGTAAGAAAGGTCCACTTTTTTAACGAACGAATAATTATTAAGCTTTTCCACTAGTGGTTCCACTTCATCCATATTCGTATAAAGCACTACATATTTCAACTTTTTTGAAACATAATGGATATTTCCAAATTTCCTAAGCATTTTAGCTTGTTTTAATGTATGTAAATAGACGATGATTCCCTGTCTCGCTCCAAGCATATCAATAACTCCCTTTTATAAAGGTTTTAACTAAGTGTAGCATAGCAGAATCTTTACTTTCAACCAAGAAAAAAAGATTATAAACGAAATTCTCTCACTATTATGAATATAACACTGTGAAGGGAGCCAAACAAACGATGGATTTAAACCAAATTTGGCATCAATTTATTGATCATCTATTGGATAATGATGAAATTACCCAAGCTTCGATAAAAAAATTCACAGGTATACCTTTTTTATATATCCATTATCATCCGGCACAAAATGATAGTAGTAATCTTTCTTATTTAATAAAAAAAGCCGCAAGCCTTTCAATGCGTGGCAAGCAGCTTCATTGTGAAACCATTTTCGTACGGCAGGAAGAACATTTATATGTATTCAGGCATCGTTTTTATGTGCCGCAGCAAAAGATGTTTTGCTGCGGCAACCTTTGTCCGGACTGTATTTTATATCGCAGTTAATCGCTTTGTAACGTATCCTGAATATAAACGTTCAAGGAAGGATCTTTATACATGCATCGGTTCATTGGCCCCACCGTCTCGACGAAGGTTCCTTACATGACACAGCCACCGAACTCCGTAGTAATGTCGAATTTCGATGGCTGTTCTTGTGTACCGGCCTAAATGTTAACGATCTGGCCATTACCTTAAGCAGAGCACCCACAACTTCCGCCGGTTCCGCAGCTACCCGTTGAACATCCACCGGATGAAACAAAAAATGGATTCCCCGCTGGGGTTTTGACCTGTTCAGAAACCGCTCGGCCAATTCTTCCGCTGATTTCATCAAGAACGGATTGCAATTCGGTCTCCGCCCGCTTAAACTCAGCAACGGCAGGATGCATATCCATGTCTCGTTTAGCTTGCCTGGTTTCTAAATTGATGCGTTTATAATCCGGATGATATTTACCGAACCTTTGAACATCTTCAAATAGATCCTTTAGCGAAGTAAACTTGGAAATTTTCCGCTGGGCCTCTTTGTCGCTTTGTAATTTATATAAACTAAGGAGGTATTCTTCCCCTATTTCAGAATGAAGGATCATTTCAGCTAATCCATCAGCCTGTTGTAAAATGTCGATGATTTCCATAGTAGCAAGCATTAACAAGCTCACCTCCACAACCATTTTACCATTTCTCCCTATTAGATGCTAATGGTTTGATTAAATCGCGGAAGTGATATGTACCTCAATCTCTTTTTGCAGACCTGTTTTTTCACCTGAACCATTCAAAATCTCCAGCTTAATTTTATGCATGCCATTCGGGACATCCTTTAAGATAAATGCTGCCGTTTTCATATCGACTTTCTTTTGATTATCAATAAATACCGACACAGTTGCCAATTGTTCAGGATTTGATTCAGAAAAACCATAGTTTTTCAAGTAGCACTCTACATAGACAGAGTTGCCTTTTACAAAAGTTTTTACCCGAAAGTCCTCATCTGAATTTCGGATGCTCGATACAGTGGTGGCAGCTTTAAGTGTAGAAACACCTTGCATGGCTACTCCTGAATTTTCAGGTTCCGGTATTTTCTTTCCACACCCCGACGCTGCCATCAACACTGTTAGAGCCAATATCAACTTTCTCATTCCATCGTCCCCCTTTTGCCTTTATTGTTCGCAAAAAGGAGTAATTTACTCTTATTTTCTTCATTCACCTGGAGCATTCATCGCTTGAAACATATGAAGCATCATTGAGGCAACCTGAACGCTTTCCGAAAATTTAGAAACCCGATGTGGAATTGACTTTTCAAAAAAATATTTCGCTTCGGTTTCGAACACATCCACTTCATGGGGATTACGCATTAACCTTTTGTACCATGCAGGCTGAATCCTCAAGTAATTTCGCATATCTTCGTTTGTTTGTATGAATTCATATATATTCTGGCGCATGAAAAACCCTCCTTAATCTTTGTTGAATAAAAAAGGGTTAGCTCTCTGCTCTTTTTCTTTTGGGGGAGGACTGTTATCACCTGATTTATTCCCTTGGAAAGCAGATAGCACTCCTTGGATTGCACCGATCGCCTGATTTGCATTCGTAATATATTGTTGAATCTGCCCCATATCCATATTTTTAACTGCACTCATTAACGAACCGATCAACTCAGTGCTTTGGTCTCCTTTTTCAACCGGCGGTGATGGGGATCCTGTATTCACTTTGAACTCACCCACACTGCCGTCAGCCTGCCAGCGTGGATGATCTTCTCCGAGTAAATACCACTCTTCAAAAAGTTCCTGCCATGTTGCTTGTTTGCTTCTCACTTCATTCACTAAATGAGGATGTTCCTTTACAAACTTCCGAAATCCATCCACGGAGGGCCGCTTTCTTTTTGCCATTACTCTCACCTCACACTTAGACATCGCCTATTGCACCATATGCTAAAGGTAAATAAAAAGTGCATCACATTCCTTTTCAAATGCAATTGGATTTCCATAGTATAATATTAGAAAAAAAGGATGTATTTCCATGTCGGATACAAGTGATTCAATCAAGTACTTCCAGACCTGGATGAGCCTGCAAATGAAACAAAGCTATCTGTTTTATCGGGAATTGTTTCAGGGTTAAAAGCCAAAAGAGAGCAAAGGAAACGCTCTTATTTATCCAGCCTGCTGCAATTAAATAAGGATGTAAGCAAACAGGGTGCGACACTTACGATGACTATGCCTAATACACCTCTTGTACATGAATTGAACATTACTCATGGAGGCATGATAGCTACCTTCATTGATTCTTGGGGTGGGTACCCTTGCAAGCTCAACAGTTCCAAAAGGGTATGCTGCCGTAACTATGGATATCAAGGTCCGTTACTTTAAACCCTCCATTGGCGGTCGATTAACGTGTACATTCGAATTAATACATAAGAAATCAAACGATCATCATCGAGGGGAAGGTCCACCGTGATGATGGGGAACTTTGCGCTATATCGACAGGGAACTTTTCCGTTTTGGAAATATAATACAGAACAAGAAAACGGACCCAAACCGGATCCGTTTTTTTATCTCTTTATGAAATTCTGGGTGTAATACTTTTTATATACCCCGACGCCCAGACCTGTAAATTCCTCGTTCAGCATCGCATCCCGATGCCCTTTGCTATTTAGCCAACCTTCCATGACTGCAGCTGCGTCCACATAATTAGCGGCTATATTTTCACCTGCTGCCCTGTATTTTACATGACCTGCATCGAGACGCTTTTCCAAATCCCCCTTTGTTTCAGAAACATGGGTTCCTTCAGGTGCGTCCGTCATTTCCCTGCTATGAAGGTAAGCAACCTCCGCAGTTGGAGCATCCCATTCTAAAGGCTTCAAATCAAACCTACTGCGCATTATATTCGTAATATCGAATATTTGCTGCTCATTGCCATCCTCCACTTTCGCCAAGTCTTCATCAGAAAGGTCCTTAACTGTCACAAGTTCACCCTGATAGGTCAACTCATACGGCTGTTGCTTCAATAGGGCGGAATCATTCAAAAATCGGATGCTTGAAACAGTTCCGGTGAATTTATCCAAATAGAGCTGAACATTAATATTCCCTAAATCAATCAACGGCCTCATGTTCATATCTTCCTCCGACAATTCAAAACGATAGGAACTGTGACCAACTTCAATATCAACAGTAGGTTCCACATATAAGCTGGAATAGATGGCATCAATCGATTGTCCAATTTTAAAAGGAGCGACATTGACCTCATCACCGATTCCATAAGCGGATACCACTTTTTCATTTTCAACGGCCAATTGGAAATAATTATTATAGTCCTTTTTATAAACCCACCATTCATATCCATAGGCGGACATATCAATTCGATCTGGCTTACCGTATTCTTTTTCTATCTCTTTTGCATTTTTCCCGATTGTTACTCCCAGACCTTCTGTCACTTCAGTAACCCCTTCCTTTTCAGAGGAAGTGCTTTTTTCATTTATATGTCCATTGGGGTTAACACCTTTGTTACCATCAATAAGAGGGTTTCCTTCATCTTCATCGCCGATATTAAGATAAATACCTATTACGAAAAAAATAATGATTAACACCAACACCTTACCTAAACTGCGCAGAGGAACACTCCCTCTCTCTATCTAATTTATCTATCCAATGCAAAAACCTTTCTTTCCTGATTATATCACTGTTCAATCATAATTTTCTAATTTACGAAAGACTGCCCCTTCATTAAATTTATTTAAAAAATGGAACTTTTGCGAATGATTAAAATACCATGGTGGAGTTCATTGCAACTTCCACCATTTCGTACTATTATAAAATATAGGATAAAATGGTATATTATAAACATACTTGGAGATTTTTAATATATTCATGTACATAATATTTTCCCGGTATGTCATTTTAATTCTCAATAGTAAACATAGGAGGTACTACTCGTGAAATTTGAAAGCTTTGGAATCGAAAACATCACAGCCGACTTAAACCGATTAGATGACCTAATGCCACAATATGGTTTAATACGGGCAGAACAATGGGATTACGAAAGAGTCAGTTACGATCGTAAGTTCGAATTAAAAGAAGGCACGTTTTACCTGAGAATACTTGGCTATGCTACAGAGGGCGATGTAGGCGCTCACAGGGCCGTCATCAAACTAATGGTTCCCCTACTAGGAAAACATTATTATCCACACGGAGTTGAATATGGTGAAGGTGAGGATTTCCCTGCATCACTCGTTAAACAAAGTGAAAAAATCCTCGCTCAAATTAAAGAGGAACTTTCACAATTCAACGGACTGTAAAAGCCGTTAGTGAAAAGTAGGTACAAAGAGAGGGAATCTTGTATGATGCTCTCTTTTTTGTATCCATTACAAAAGCCTGATGCTTTTTTTGCACCAGGCTTTTTCGTTATTTTAAAATCCTAGAATCGCCTTTATTAAAGATGTTGTTTCGCCGCCATGATAAATCACATAAAGCAAGATGTAAACTGCCACTCCAGTAATCCCAGTGAAAAACCAAATGATGCTTGTGGCAGGCCCGATTTTTTTATGAATGGCGAATTTACCTTTAAACCCGGTGGTGAGCATGATGATCCCCAAAACAGCTCCAGTCGTTGCAAGCGTAATATGGAAGATCAAAAAAATCGTATAATAAATTTTTATGTCATCGGGTCCGCCAAATGACGTACTACCAATGAAGACCGTCCTAGTAAGATATATAGTGAAAAAGATTACCGCAAAAACCGCAGCTGCCATCATGGTTTTTTTATGGGTCTCGATTTTGCGTTGTTTAATTTGATACCAGCCTATTGCAACAGTGATGGCACTTAATACAATGAAGGCTGTACTTATCGTTGGAAGGATTGGTAAAGACATATGAATTGTAGTCCTCTCTATATTTATTAATCAACTACCATTTTATAAGAGGCAATCATAAAATTCAATAAAATCAAGGATTATTAACAGAATGCTCACTTTTATAGAATTACCAAGTCAAATCACTGGCTATTTGCATTAAATCAAAAATCAGGCAATGGCAGATAAAAGACTTGTCCGCCCCAAGACAAGTCTTTTATCGTATAATTATTCTACAGTCTGAAAATCCGAAGGTATCGGATCGATATCATTTTGGCCGCCATTCTCCTTTTTGAACCAAGCAAAGAAAATGACACCTAATACATAGCCTAAAACGATTTCTTGAATCACCTTCATCAGAACCCCACCAAGCTGTTGATCCTCAAGCAATGGCAGTCCATTGAACATTTCTGGGCCACTGAGCGTTAAGCCCGACAGTGCTGAAGCCGGAACGCAGAGTTCCATGGCACTGGCCCAAGATTCCGCATTGGTAAATGTATCATACATCGGATCATTAGCAAAAATGATCAAAGCGCAAGCAGGGGTCATTAGAATGCCACTGCCGAAGATATAAGCTACTTTTTTCACACCTGACAGACTTTCACGTTCCGGCAGTTGATTGACAAGTGGGAACCACATCAAAACTGCAGTCGTAAATAAAAGGACCGTGTAGCCGGCATGAAACCACATCCCCGTTTTGATAAAGTCGAACACTAACGGGATATGGTACAACGAGAAAAGAACATTAAATAGTAAAAGGGCGACAAGAGGTCTCGTGAAAAATTGAAATAACGTCTTCACTCCCCTTGAATTTATGAAAGTTCTCATAAGCCAATCTGGAATCGCTATGATAAATAAAGGCGGAATCACGAGATAGAGCAGTGCCATCTGAAACATGTGGGCACTAAACATGATATGGCTCAATAAATCCAGTGGCGATCCTTTTACCACATATAGAAGGAACATGGCTATCAAAAAATAAGTTGCCTGTTTAACGGAAAGCGAGGAACTGCCCGAAAACTTCTCCCCTTTTTTTGTCACCAACCAAAAATAGCCAACGGTTATAAGTACGAGGACGGCAAAATAATAAGGACTCCACAAAGCGCGAAATCCGAAAATATCAATAGACAAAAGAATCACCTCGTTCATAAACTTTTTCTTACTTTCATTATACCTAAAATAAAACATGGTAACAAATATAGATAAACCTGGATACTTTTTCTAGATAAATAAAGAAAAACCGGCTATCATTCAATAGCCGATTTTCTTTATGGTTTATAACCAGACAATCGTTGTGAACACAAGGACTGTTATCAAGCCGACTGCAAGTCCGGAAAATAAGAACAATGCAATGGTGCCATGCCCTTTATGCTTCATGTGCATGAAATAATACAATTGGAAAATCACTTGTACAACTGCCAGCAGCAAAATGACTGGTTTAATGAACCAATGTGAAAAACCCTCAATTCCTACTGCAGCAAAAGCAAGTAATGTAAAGAAAATCATAAGTGTAAATGATATTACTTGGTGTTTCATCTCTTCAGCATTTTTCTTACGGCGATATTTTAAATCGACATTCGGGTTCGCTGAATTTGATTGTTCATTCGCCATCAGTTATCCCACCATTCCCATTAAGTATACGACAGTAAAGATAAACACCCAGACTACGTCAATGAAATGCCAATATAGACTCGCAACAAAAAATTTAGGAGCGTTATACAAATTCAAGCCCCTTCCTGCATTACGAACCATAAGAGATATGATCCAAACCAAACCGAAAGCAACGTGTCCTCCATGAAAACCAACTAACGTATAAAACGCGGAGCCGAAGGCACTGCTCGTAAAGGTATGATGGAATTCATGAACATAGTGATTAAATTCATAAATCTCGAGTCCAAGAAAACCAAAACCAAGTGCAACCGTAATCACAAGCCAAGCCTGCATTTGTTTAAAGTGGTTATTTTTCATATGGTACATCGCATACACACTGGTCAATGAACTGGTCAATAACAGCATGGTTGCTACAAAAGTAAGTGGTAATTCGAATAAATCTTTAGCTAGAGCTGCATCACCATTTGGAACTTTGTCCTTCAATGCTAGGTAAGTTGCAAATAGTGAGGCGAATAATACAGTCTCTCCACCAAGAAACAACCAGAAACCTAAATACTTATTTTTACCTTCTAAAGTCGCTTTCTCGGGAGAAGCAGGCCAAGTGGCATCCGTGAATCTTTCATCTGTTTGCATTATGCCTTACCTCCCTTGTCTTTATCGTCCATAAGGTCTGCTTTATGAATATGGTATCCATGATCGTCTTTAACTGAACGGATAAACATTGAACCAAATGTCACCAAAAGTCCTACTATCATTATAGGCAGGGTCCATGTCTTATCATCCATATGGTATAAAGCACCGAATGCGGCGATAAATAAACCTGAAGCAATCGTTAATGGAAGAATGGATGAATTTGGCATATGGATATCCCCAAGTGGTTCTGCAGGAGTCATTTCCTTTTTCCCTTCCATTTTTTCAACCCAGTAAGGATCTAATCCGCGGACTAACGGCAGTTGTTTAAAATTATAAAAAGGCGGTGGTGATGGAATGGCCCATTCCAGCGTACGGCCATCTCCCCAAGGATCATTGCCGACTTTTTCATTCTTCACAGATGTAATGATGATATTGATGACCATAACCAAGACACCAAATGCCATCAAAAAGGCTCCCACAGTACTAATCATATTACCTGTATTAAAGCCTTGATTGTCCAAGAATGTAAATACTCGACGAGGCATCCCCATCAAACCTAAGAAATGTTGAATGAAGAATGTTAAATGGAAACCAATCAAGAACGTCCAAAATGTGATTTGCCCCAATTTTTCGCTTAACATTGTTCCAAACATCTTCGGCCAATAGAAATTGATCCCAGCCAATAAACCTAATACAACCCCACCGACGATTACATAGTGGAAATGAGCAACAACGAAATAACTATCATGGTATTGATAATCAGCAGGTGCAGATGCGAGCATGATACCAGTCACGCCGCCCATTGTAAATGTAGGAATAAAGGCAACTGCATAAAGCATCGGAACCGTGAACTTGACGCTTCCTCCCCACATCGTAAAAATCCAGTTGAATATCTTAATACCTGTCGGTACAGCGATAGCCATGGTCGCCACGGCAAAGATTGCATTTGCGATCGGACCTAGACCAGTGGTAAACATATGGTGCGCCCAAACCATGAAACCTAAGAAACCGATTAAAACGGTTGCAAATACCATCGATGAATAACCAAACAATCTTTTTCTGGAGAAGGTAGCGAAAATTTCAGAAAAAATACCGAACGCCGGAAGAATCAGGATATACACTTCCGGGTGACCGAATATCCAGAATAAATGCTCCCAAATGATCGTATTTCCCCCTGCCGCTACATCAAAGAAATTCGCACCAAACATCCGATCGAACATCATTAACACCAATCCCACGGTAAGCGGAGGAAAAGCGAATAATATCAATGCAGAAACAACGAAAGTTGACCAGGTAAACAGCGGCATACGCATATATGTCATACCAGGCGCACGCATATTAATGATGGTTACAAGGAAATTGATCCCTGCCATTAGTGTTCCAAAACCTGATATTTGTAGTCCTAGGACGTAAAAATCAATGCCATGGCCTTCGGAGTGCAAGGAAAGTGATGCATACGATGTCCAGCCTGCATCTGGAGCCCCCCCTAAAAACCAAGAAAGATTTAAAAAGATTCCCCCAAAGAAAAACAGCCAAAAACCTAATGAGTTCAAAAATGGGAACGCAACATCACGTGCCCCTATCTGTAATGGTACAACCGCATTCATAACAGCAAATACCAATGGCATGGCCGCCAGGAATATCATGGTCGTACCGTGCATGGTCAAAATTTCATTATAAAATCCGGCACTTACGAAGTCATTATTTGGGATTGCAAGCTGGATACGGATAAACATCGCTTCCAAACCGCCGATTACAAAGAATAACCCGCCCGAAATAAGATATAGAATGGCGATTTTCTTATGGTCTACCGTCGTCAGATAATCCCAAATCGTAGCGCCAAATCCTTTTTTATTAGCGTACGTACTCACGATTTAACCTCCTTAATCAATGTTCTATTTGTCTTCCACCTTAAGCTCTAATAGATAAGCTGCCAGTGCATTAATATCCGAATCTGAAAGTTCGCCGTAAGTACCGGTCATCGTATTGCCCGGTTTATACTTCTCAGGATCCTTGATCCATTTTTTCACATTCTCTTCCGTATGATCCAATACGCCAGCTACTTTTTGACGTTCACCGAATGTAGCCAGATTCGGAGCTTGACGTGCAGCCTCAGGCCTGCTGTCATTTGGTGTCACCGCATGGCAGCCTATACAACTTTGATTAAAGACATCTTCACCCTGTTTGGCCAGATCACCTTCAATGACAGGTTCCTTCGCGGCTTTCATATCTTTAGTCCAAGCTTCAAAATCGCTTTTAGACTTCGGTACGACCTTAAAATCCATCAAAGCATGTGAAGGACCGCAAAGTTCAGCACATTTCCCGTAAAACAAGTTGTTCGAATCTTCTGCCTTTTTACTGTCGAATTCTAAGAAAAACTGATTGACTCCTTCTGTATTTGTATCTATCTTTCCTCCGACAGACGGTACCCAGAATGAATGCTTAACATCTGAAGCAGTTAGATTGAAATACACTTTTTGATCTGTTGGCACTACCAAATCCTGACTTGTTACAACGCCAAGGTCTGGATATTCAAACTCCCACCAATAAAGGTTCGCCCTAACATTCACGACAAGTGCATCTTTCGTTTTTCCATCCTTATCTTTCTTGTCCATTGCCTTTGTGTCGGCTAAGTCGAAAGTCGTGACGACAGTTGGAACAGCCAGAACAATTAAAAGAAGGATAGGAATAACAGTCCAGATAATTTCGAGTTTATGACTTCCTTCAATTTGTTTCGGTATTGTTTCGTCACCTTTCTTCCGACGGAAGCGCAGTATAACTACAACGAACAAAATGATTACAACAATAATAACCAGTACCATGATCAGTGTACTCAATATCAGTAAGTCATACTGAGATTGCGCAACATCGCCAGCTGGCTTCAGCGCGGATAGAAATGGTTCGCCGCAGCCCGAAAGGACAAGTCCTACAATACCCAGCAGAGCAATTAGGCGCCATTTGTGCAGCCTTTTTTTCATAGCTTCAGAAACCCCTCTTTCGTCAAAATTTTCTCACAAAAATAAAAATGGGCGCAATTGCGAATATTCTCTCTATGTCAATTTCTAAAAAGAAAGAATCCCTAATCTAAGGAATTATTAAGATGTTGAATGTAACCGCTCTTATGTATGACCTCATTGGCTCCTTTAATATGTATGAATGGCGGTAAATGCATTATTTATGAGTAAGCTGGAGCCTGAAAAAGAACAGGCTGCCAGCTTATTTTAACCAAAACTAGATGAGTGTAACAATAACCATCGCTACAAATAAAATGGTCATATAATTTAAAGAATATACAAACATGGAGGTTGCCCATTTAACATCATCTTTCTTTTTATACCCCTTAATCCCCAAAATAAGCCAACCTGTGCTCAATAAAGCAGCAAGAATAACTAACGGAGTTCCTAATGGAGTTAAAAAGAAAGGAACGAACATTAAACAGACGATCCATAGCATAATCGATCTTTTTGCGGCCTTGAACCCTTTTACGACCGGAAGCATAGGTACTCCAGCTGCCCGATATTCTTCGACACGCCTCATTGCAAGTGCATAAAAATGAGGAGGCTGCCACAAGAACATGATCGCGAACAGGACCCAGGCGATCTTATCAAGGCCCGGGTCGACTGCAGCCCACCCGATAAGTGGAGGGACCGCTCCGGATATACTGCCTATAATCGTATTCGAGACAAATCTACGTTTGAAAACCATAGTGTATAAAACAACATAGGCGAAGACGCCGAATGCACCCAGTATGGCAGTTGTCATATTAGTCAATGCAAGCAAAATCAGCCCTGCAGCAATTAAGCCGAAACTTAACGCCAATACCTTTGAAGGCTGTACTTTCCCAGTCACCGTTGGACGGTTTTTCGTTCTTTCCATTAAATGATCGATATCACGGTCATAATAATTATTGAAACTGCAAGATCCCGCCATTATGAGCGCCGAACCTGCAAGTGTATAAAACACTACATCTAGATTGCTTAAGAAGCTAAGTCCCGAAAAATGAAGAGCTAACCACACGCCGGTAAAAGCTGTAATTATATTTGAATTGACGATCCCCACTTTTATAAGTGCGAGAAAATCCTTCCAAGCTGTTGTTTCAGGTATATCCGATTGAAGGGCGGCTTTACTGTCCTCCATGACAGCTTCTGACAAACCCCTTGTTTCTGACATTTGTTTTCCTCCTTTAAATCATTCAGCACAGACGCAAATGCAAAAAAAATACTTACATATGCTATAGAACATTATTTCATACTTTTTGATATTTGTAACCAAGGAAGCGTAAACAAAAAGTAAATTATTTACCAATGACCGTTGTCAATGGAATCCATCGAGAGCTATCATTCTTAATATCATGCTTAATAACAGTAAAATTTAGTAAAATCATTTCTTCAATATATTAAAACACATTTTTGGAAGCTTTTGTGAAAATTTTTCGGATATTTTTTGACCAATTTGTGTCTCAATAATTTACTGCTCTTGTAAGATGTTCATCAAGAACATGAATAGTATGCTATTATCATCATCCCCTAGGCTCTATCCCTATTTTGCTCCTACTTGAAGGTTTACACTCCCTTTATTTCTATCAAAGTCTTTTGTAACTTTCAACTATTTCAGGCATTTTAATTAATAGTTATAATATTAGCTGAACTTGTAAAATCATTCTATTTTGTGTAATATCGAGGAAGTTCGACAAATATTATGAAAAGTCTTATGCTATTATTAATTTTATGGAACAACCCTAATTTGCTACAGAGAAAAAGGTGGGACTACAAGTGAAATCGTCTCTTAAATGGTTTGCTGTTTTAACAACGATTGTAATGCTTTTCATCTTACTTGGTGGAGCTTTAGTCACGAAGACGGATTCCGGCATGGGATGCGGCAGGTCCTGGCCATTGTGCAATGGCCAATTGATCCCGGATAAAATCACGATTGAATTGGTCATTGAGCTTTCCCATCGACTCGTTTCAGGTGCTGGAGGATTCTTGGTGTTAATTTTATCGTATATGTCTTGGAAAAAAATCGGCCATATCCGTGAAGCACGTTTTTTATCAGTCCTTTCTTTTGGTTTTCTGTTACTACAAGGGTTGATCGGGGCCGCTGCCGTCATTTGGTCACAATCCGATTTCGTCCTTGCCCTTCATTTTGGCATATCGCTCATTTCCTTTGCTGCCGTCTTTTTACTGACACTGTTGATTTTTGAAGTAGACAAGAAGTTCGAAGCCGAAAAACTTATAGTTGACAAACGAATGAAATTCCATATTATTGGCGTATTGATTTTTTGTCTGGTAGTTGTATATACGGGTGCTCTTGTAAGGCATACAGAATCAAGTCTTATCTGTAAGGATTGGCCTTTATGTGTAAACGACAGTCTTGCACTCCCCTCCAACCTTTATGAATGGATTCAGATGGGGCACCGTGCAATGGCAGGCGCTATTTTCATTTGGGTATCATATGTGGCTTATATCGCAACAAAGCATTACAAAAAACAAAAAGTGTTATATGGCGGTTGGATTGCTGCATTCATTCTCGTATTTTTACAGGTTACCGCTGGAGCCTTTATCATTTTCTCAAGGCAAAACTTATATATCGCATTGACTCACGCATTATTCATTGCCTGCTTTTTTGGTGTAATGAGCTATTTGATGCTATTGACATCAAGAAGCAAAAAAAATGCCCTAGCCAAGCAAAAAAGGAACTCCACGCAAACAGTCAAAGGTCAGGATGAACAGGATATAACACCAACGGTACCCGCCCGTTAATATCTGATTGTTCAATCAATAATATAATAGGATAAAACAAAAACCACCATTCCCGGAATGGTGGTTTTTGTTTTATCCTAAAAGAGTTGTTCGATGACCGTACATTGCCTAAAAAGAGGGTATAGAACAGCTTGAAACCTTAAGCATACCCAATATACCCCAAATCATTCAAAAGGTCACAGTCAGCGATATTACTTAGTTATTTCAATCAATAAATCTCCAGTACTGATCGCTTCTCCGTCTTTCACATAAATATCTTTAATGGTCCCGGAGAATGGTGCTTGCACGGTAGTTTCCATTTTCATCGCTTCCGTAATGATCAGGTGATCACCCTGCTTGACCTGATCGCCTTTCTCGACCACTACACGAATAACCGTACCTGGCATTGTCGCACCGAGTTGTTCTTTATTTTTTGGGTCAGCTTTCCATTTTTGATATAACGGAAGATTTAATGTTTTCATCCTTGATGATCACTTCACGTGATTGACCATTCAACTCAAAATACACAACCCGTGTTCCATCAGCCAATGGCTGACCGATTGAAACCAATTTTACGATGAGCGTTTTACCCTTTTCAATTTCAACTTCGATTTCTTCCCCTAACCTCATTCCATATAAGAAAGTAGCGGTATCGAGGTTGGAAACATCTCCAAACAGCTCAATCGTTTTATTGTAGTCCAAGAATACTTTTGGATATAGGGCATATGCAAGCACATCGAAATCAGTGACTGCCCGTCCCAATTCCTTGTATAATTCTTCTTTAAGAGCTGCAAAGTCCACTTCTTCCAATAATTCGCCCGGTCTCACTGTTATAGGTTTCTTCCCTTTCAGGATAACGTCCTGAAGCTCTTTAGGGAATCCCCCAACTGGCTGACCTAGATATCCTTCGAATAACTCTATGACTGAATCAGGGAAATCAATGGATTTGCCTTTTGTCAGAACATCCTCTTCAGACAGGTTATTTTGAACCATGAATAAAGCCATGTCCCCAACAACTTTGGATGAAGGAGTTACTTTAACGATATCGCCGAACATTACATTGACGCGCTGGTACATTTCTTTCACTTCATGCCAGCGGTCTCCCAGCCCCACCGCTTTGGCTTGCTGCTGCAGATTACTATATTGACCGCCCGGCATCTCGTGTTTGTAAACCTCGGTATGAGGTGCATTCATGCCGCTTTCGAAGTCATGATAGAATTTCCTGACCTCTCCCCAGTATTCTCCTAAACGCTCTAGTGAGTCGACTTCCAATTTAGGCTGTCTGCTTGACCCCTCCAATGCATAATGAAGGGTTTGTACACTTGGCTGCGAGGTTAGTCCAGCTAAAGAACCAATCGCCGTATCAACGATATCCACACCAGCTTCGATCGCTTTCGAATACATGTAAATTCCATTTCCGCTTGTATCATGAGTATGCAGATGGATTGGAAGGGATGTAGTTTCTTTCAGTTCCGACACAAGGCGGTAAGCAGCTTCAGGTTTCAAGAGGCCAGCCATATCCTTGATAGCTAAAATATGGGCACCGGCATGTTCTAATTCCACCGCCATATTTTTATAGTAGTCGATATTATACTTGCTGCGTGATGGATCATTCAAATCCCCGGTATAACAAATGGCCGCTTCCGCAATTTTTCCGGATTGACGGACTGCATCAATAGCCAGTTCCATCCCTTTAACCCAGTTTAAACTATCGAAGATACGGAAAACATCTATGCCTGCATCCGCTGATTTCTCTACGAATTCACGAATGACATTATCAGGGTAATTTTTATAACCAACTGCATTCGAAGCCCTTAAAAGCATTTGTAATAGGACATTCGGTGCTTTTTTCCTGAAACTTAACAGCCTGTCCCATGGATCTTCTTTCAAGAAGCGATATGCGACATCGAAAGTTGCCCCGCCCCACATTTCCATTGAAAATAAATCAGGAAGTAGTTTTGCTGTAGGCTCAGCGATATCAAGGATATCTTTCGACCTAATTCTCGTCGCCAGTAAAGATTGATGTGCATCACGGAAAGTCGTATCGGTGATCAATACCTCTTTTTGTTCTTTGATCCAATTGACCAGTCCCTCTGCACCTTGCTGTTCAAGTATATTTTTTGTACCCGAGATAAGCGGCAGGCCACCAACATTCGGAATTGGAGCTGGATCAAAAACAGGTTTTTTCTTTTTCTCGACTCCTGGGAATCCATTCACTGTCACATTTCCGATATATGAAAGCATTTTTGTCCCACGGTCTTTTCTGATTGGGAAGCTAAATAATTCCGGTGTTGAATCAATGAATGATGTATCATATTCCCCATTTATGAATTTTTCATGTTTTACAACATTTTCAAGGAAGGGAATATTTGTTTTAATACCACGAATCCTGAATTCCTTAAGGTTACGAACCATTTTGGAAGCTGCCTGCTCAAATGAAAGCGCATGAGTAGAAAGTTTAACGAGAAGGGAATCATAATATGGTGTGATGACCGCACCTTGGAATCCATTCCCAGCGTCCAGACGAACCCCGAATCCCCCACCGGAACGGTAAACCATCATTTTCCCGGTATCAGGCATGAAATTATTCAATGGGTCCTCAGTCGTCACCCTTGATTGAATCGCATATCCATGGGTCTTAATTCCTGCTTGTTCGGGAATCCCGATCTTTTTGCCATGGAGTTCATGCCCTTCAGCTACCATTATTTGAGATTGAACGATATCAATGCCCGTAATCATTTCAGTAATGGTATGCTCAACCTGCACCCGTGGATTGACTTCAATAAAGTAAAATTCGCCATTGGCGACAAGGAACTCGACCGTACCGGCGTTTACATAATCAATATTTTTTGCCAACTTGACAGCTGCCTCACAAATCCTTTCCCTTAAATCCTCGGAAAGGGAAACGGAAGGTGCCACTTCCACAACTTTTTGATGCCGTCTCTGAACGGAACAGTCA
This sequence comes from Peribacillus sp. V2I11, assembly GCF_030817135.1. Classification (NCBI taxonomy): domain Bacteria; kingdom Bacillati; phylum Bacillota; class Bacilli; order Caryophanales; family Bacillaceae; genus Peribacillus; species Peribacillus sp. V2I11. The sequence goes on from NZ_JAUSYW010000001.1 coordinate 755,011, forward strand.
CGTTCATATAAATGGACGATATTCCCATGAGTATCAGCTAAAATCTGAACTTCGATATGCTTCGGATTTTGTATGAATCTCTCTACATAGACTTCATCATTACCAAAAGCTGCTTTAGCTTCTGACTTTGCGCGATCATAAGCCTCTTCAACTTCTTCGATTTTTTCGACAATCCGCATTCCGCGTCCGCCACCGCCTAGAGAGGCTTTTATAATAATTGGAAAACCGTATTGTTCACCAAATTCCTTAACTTCTTCAACACTGGTCACCGGTCCATCGCTACCAGGGATAACCGGAATATCAGCCAGTTCAGCTTGTGTTCTGGCTTTTACTTTGTCACCAAACATATCTAGGTGTCTTGATTCTGGTCCGATGAAGATTATGCCTTCTTCCTCACAACGTTTCGCAAATTCAATATTTTCTGAAAGGAAACCATAACCAGGATGAATCGCATCGACTCCGCTCATTTTGGCAATCGCAATTATGCCTTCAATATCCAGGTATGCATCAATCGGCTTTTTTCCTTCCCCAACCAAATATGCCTCATCCGCTTTATATCGGTGATAAGAACCATAATCTTCCTTTGAATAGATTGCAACTGTGTGAATGTCTAATTCCGTACATGCCCGAAAAATCCTTATCGCTATTTCTCCACGATTTGCCGCAAGTACTTTTTCTATACGTTTCCCCATTGCTACCACCCTAATCAATATATATTTTTATTGAATATATAGAAAAAAAGCGTGAAAGATTTCCAACACTTTTTATTCATAATTTTATTTCCCCAATTAAGGAAATCAATCTGATTAAGCTCTTTTTATCACTGATGCAATTATTTTGATATATTTTATATTGTTGTTTTTTACGTACAATAAACACTAAAAAGAGCCATACACCATTAGCAAATGAAAATTAACTATTATAATATATTATCAATTTGATTTAACATTCAATTAATATAACCATAATACTAAAATTAACTGAATACAATAAAAAAATAAAAAATTACATATATTCGTATATAAAAACAAGGAATTAGCTCTGCCTTCCCACTAACAATCCATTGTTGATCAAAGGCATACGACCGGAAAATGCCACATGTTTAATGCTTGATTGAGAAATATGAAATGTGAAGGAGTCCTGTAAACATTACATAGAAAATTTAAAAAACTCAAAATGAACATCTGCGACTTAATTAGTATGTCACTATTAACCAATAGTATAACACTATTGGTTAATTATGTATATAAATAAAAAACTCAAACAATCATCGAGATTTGTTTGAGTTAGTATGTTTTATCTATTATTTTTTTAATGATGCTTCATGCAAAACTGACAATTCCTGTTCAAGGGTTTCCAAAAGCGATTTACCCTCGGTTTCCTCTACCAAACCTAAACGTACGGCAAAATCAATTTCTCGTGATAGGCCGAACATTTGTGTATCAAGTACCTCTTCATATAAAGGACATTGAGGCATAGTGAGATTTTCCATTTGAACTTTTATCAGTTTTAGAATCTTGTCAGCATCTGCTTTTAATAAAGCATAAGCTTTTTCTCGATGATTGACAAGCATATCAGATGCCATGTTAAATCCCCCCGCTCAGAGCGATTATATCTTATCTCTAAATTCTACCTTTAGTTTTGTGAAAAAGCAAGGACATTGACAAACAATTTGCCATTGAGATATCACGATCACCTCTCATATGAATATACCCAGCCATGGAAATTGTTCACCATCGTGAAAATGTGACATTTCAATTATAATTGATTATAATCATTAAAGAGCAACAGAAAGGAATGAGATATTTGGAACCCATCGTATTTATAAATGGAAAAGTGAAATATCCAATTACTCTAGATCCTGGAGTATGGATTTTTGATGACCGTAAAGTTGAAATCGATACATATTTCCACGCTGAAAGAGTCCAAGTGAATGAATTAGAAGAATATACGATTGCCGCCTCCAAACATTGGCAAAAAGAAATACAGGAAGGCGCAACAATGCCACCCACATTAAAAACGGAACGAAAGTTCGAGAAGCAAAGATTGCTGGAAGGGACTTTCGGCATCCCTTTTGAACCTTTTTTTAAAAATGCCGAACCTGAAAATGGAGTAACTGAAGTCATCGTTACAACCAATGATGAGGAGCTTACATTCCCGTTGGAAACGGCACTTGAATTTTTCCTGGGCTTTTCCAAGGATGGAAAGCCGCTTAAAATATCCGAGGGCGGCCCTATGGAAATTTATTTCGGAGACGCTTCCAACATCAATGATCCGATAAAAAATGTACGGTCTTTCACTGTCAAATAAGACTTAGTCCATTCTCACCAAAAACTTTAGAGCAATCGGCAAGGGATATCCCTTGCCGATCGCATTATAAAAGCGTAGCCGCTAGTTGGGCCAATCCAGATCTTTCCCCTTTTATCAATTTAACATGGCCGGCAATACGCTCGGTCTTGAATTTTTCCACCACATAGGTCAAACCATTATTATATTCATCTAAATAAGGATGATCTATTTGTTCCGGATCTCCCATTAATACAATTTTGCTCCGCTCCCCGACTCTCGTCAAGATGGTCTTGACCTCATGTTTTGTTAAGTTCTGCGCTTCATCGATTATGATGAATTGATCCGGGATGCTCCTTCCCCTGATATAGGTGAGGGCTTCCACTTCAATCGAACTCATGCCTGCTAAAATGGCATCCAATTCCCCAGGTTTTTTCGTATTGAACAAAAATTGGAGATTATCGAAAATAGGCTGCATCCAGGGTCTTAATTTTTCTTCTTTTTCCCCTGGCAGATAACCAATATCTTTACCAACCGGAACAATGGGCCTGGCAACCAGAAGTTTCTTATATTGTGACAAATCTTCAGTTTGCATCAATCCTGTTGCCAATGCCAATAAAGTCTTACCTGTCCCTGCCTTACCAATGAGCGTCACAAGCTGGATATCCGAACGAAGCAACAAATCAAGGGCCATCGTCTGTTGGACATTTCTCGGTTTAATTCCCCAAATATGTTCCCCTTCATACATCAATTTCTTAACGAATCTGCAGTTCTCATCCACTATCCCAATCGCAGAAGCTGAACTGCCCAGCGTATCCTTCATCAACAGGAATTGATTTGGATAATATAAATCTTTTGTCAGTTCTTCCAGTGCCAGAAAACTTTTTTCATAAAACTTATTCAGATTATCAATCGATACAAACACTTCTTTGTGCCCAGCGTAAATATGGTCCAGTTCTACGACACGATCATTTAAAAAGTCCTCTGCCTCAAGACCGATGGCATCAGCTTTAACCCTCACGAGAGTATCTTTGCTAACCAAAATGACCGTTTTTCCATCTTCCTTCGTCTCTTCTTCCAAAGATAAATTTTTCGCGACTGCCAATATCCTGTTATCATTCGTTTTCTCCACAAAAATTTCCTGAAGCTTATGAAATGAACGGTGGTTGAGTTCAATCCTTATGCTGCCTCCATTATGAAGCGGAATGCTCTGATGAAGCTTCCCTTTTTCTCGAAAGCTATCGATCAATTTCGATACTTGCCTGGCATTCCTTCCAATTTCATCCATATATCTTTTTTTCGAATCCAATTCTTCTAATACGACTGCTGGAATGACAACTTCATTATCTTCGAATGAATAAATCGAATACGGATCCTGCAACAGGACATTCGTATCTAAAACATAGATTTTTTTCCCCAATATAACGCCTCCTGCCTGCTCTTTAGGATATGCCTTACCATTTACTACACTCAGCAGTTATGTAGCGGACGAGACTGTTGATAAAATATATGTTCCTTTGCATAAAGATAGAAGAACATTTACAGACTATAAAGAAAACTTCCAGCAAAGAATGCAATCCCCAACATTGATTACACCATGTTTCGCTGCATTTTATACTTATATGCATCAGACTTGGTCAGTGATGGACGGGCTGGAACCAAAGAAGAACATTAAGGAGGTTTTACATTGCAAAAAATCTTATTGTCTCTCGCTGCTGTTTTGTTGATGACAGGTTGCTCAATGGATAATAAAAATGAAGTGTCTGAAAATAATGCGAAAAACAATTTAACGAAAGTCAATAATTCGACCATTAAAGAAGCAGACAGAAATACAGGTCAGCAAACAGCGGAAAGACTCACCGGTTTGGCTAAATCCATTCCGGAGGTGAACGATGCCACTGCAGTCGTACTTGGCAAATATGCCATCGTCGGAATAGATATTGACCAAGATATTGAGCGTTCACAGGTTGGAACGATAAAGTACTCAGTTGGAGAAACTTTAAAACATGATCCTGATGGTGCAAATGCCATCATCGTCGCTGACCCAGATTTAAATGAGCGGATCAGGGAGGTAGCCAAAGATATTAAAGATGGCAAACCGGTAACTGGGATACTAAATGAACTGGCTGACATCACTAGTAGAGTCATCCCGGAGGTTCCTGGTGATATTTTAACTCCAACGCCATCAAAGAACATCGATAATGAAAAAAATAAACTTGATGATAAAACGGAAAGAAAAGAACTCGATAAAGAGCAAAATGATCAATCCAATCACTTTAAAGAATGAATTTTCCTGACCCGAAGTGAATCTTCGGGTTTTTGTCTTTCCCCTCCATGAACCAGGTAACTTTAACCTTCAAATGTTAGTTTCACTTTATCCTCGTTTTACCATAAAAATATTGGTATACTTAAAAGCATATTCAAATTGAAGTGAGGTTCAACTAATATGAAGGTTAAATGTGTAATATGCGATCAAATTGAATCTATACCTGACGATAGCCCAGAAGCAAAGAAACTTCGCAACCGTCCTATACATACCTATATGTGCAATACATGCAATCAACGCATAGAAGAGCGTACGAACGAGCGGCTTGCAACCGGAAACTTCCGTCTTTACCGGACGATCAAAAATGAAGATGAATGGTAAGATATTTTATAAAGTTTCCCTGATTGGTCTCATCAATGGAATTCTGCTTGGAGTGATTATGAAGTGGGTCGAAATGTTTTCCGGTAAACAAGTGTATAAGCTTTTATTGAATGTGGATTTCCTTCCTGTAATCGGAGATGTTTCCTGGAGTGAGGCATCATTGTTCTTTTTCCACCTCCTTTTCTCACTGGCAATTACGTTTAGTTACGTTTTTATTCTTCATCCTTTGAAAGTTTTCAGGAAATGGAACAAATACGCACTTGCTTTTATCACGATCATTCCCACCATCATGCTTTACTTCCCACTATCGGCGCTGTCGAAAACAGAAGTTGTCCTTCCTTCTGATTGGACAGCTTTCTTTTTGTGGACAATCTTACATCTTTTTTACGGACTTTCCCTCCCTAAAGCAATATAAAAAAGAACCGTGCATACTGAACTGCACCCCAATTGTTAGACAACATCTAACAATTGGAGGTGCAGTTTTTTTGACTAAATATACGATAGACGAAAAATCAAATGCAGTTTTAGAGTACTTAGAAGGGAAAAAATCCTATAAATCCATTGCTCAAGAAAGAAATGTAGGTTTATCCCCTCTGAAAAGATGGGTCGCTCGCTATCTAAAACATGGGATGGAAGGACTTGTTTCATCCTATACAAATTACACTTTGCCCTTTAAACTAGAAGTACTTAAATATTTGAACGAATATGGGGCATCGATCAACGAGACCGCTGTACACTATAACCTTCCTTCCGATTCTACACTTTTGAATTGGGCAAATCAGTTTAAGGAAGGAGGTATAGACGCCCTTAAACCAAAGAAAAAGGGGCGTCTATCCATGAAAAAAGAAACTAAGAAAAAATCACCAGCTAATGGCTCTCAAGAAGCACTTCTTGCCGAATTAGAATACTTACGTGCAGAGAATGCCTATCTAAAAAAGTTGAATGCCTTAGTTCAAGAAAAGGAAGCCTTACAAAGAAAGAAAAAGCGAAAGTAGTCCATGAACTAAGGAAACAATTTGATTTAAATCTACTTCTATCCATTTCTAAAATGGCACGGAGTACGTACTATTATTGGGTTAACGCCTTCGGGCGTGAGGATAAATACACAGAAATTAAATTCCTTATCAAAGAGATATTCCATACGCATAAAGGGCGTTATGGGTATCGGCGTATCACCCTAGAATTACGTAACCGAGGTGCTCGCATCAATCATAAAACAGTTCTCCGATTGATGAATGAACTAGGATTGAAGTCATTAGTTCGCATGAAGAAATACCGTTCGTCAAAGGGAACATCGGCAAGATTGCGCCCAACATTCTAGCACGTGATTTCAAGGCGGCAAAGTCCAATGAAAAATGGGTGACAGACGTCACAGAATTCCATCTAGCTGGGGAGAAACTATACTTATCGGCCATTCTAGACCTGTTTAATGGAGAAATCATCGCCCATAATATCGAATCTCGTCCTGTTTATCCGCTCGTTTCCAAAATGCTGGATAAAGCCTTTGATCGCTTGGAATCGAAAGATTCACCCATTCTCCATTCAGATCAGGGCTGGCATTATCAGATGAAACAATACTCGCATGATTTGAAAAAACATAACATTACACAAAGCATGTCCCGCAAAGGAAATTGTCTCGATAATGCGGTCATTGAAAACTTCTTTGGCTTATTAAAATCCGAATTACTCTATCTTCAAGAATTTGAAAGCATGGAGCATTTCAAACAAGAACTAGAAGAATATATCCATTACTACAATCATCAAAGAATCAAGGTAAAATTAAAAGGCATGAGCCCGGTAGATTACCGGGTTCATGCCCTCAAGGCTGCCTAAGTAAATAAAGTGTCTAACTTTTTGGGTTCACTTCATACGCACGGTTCTTTCAGACTGTAGACAAACTCGATGAAAATCGAGTTTGTCTATTTTTATGGCTTGTACAATTTGGACGTTGATTTCCACTCTAGGCACTCGCTTTCCGCGGGCGGTCGGGGAGCCTCCTCGGCTTTCGCCTGCGGGGTCTCCCCTAGACGCGCTTTTCCCGCAGGAGTCTCGTACCTTCCGTTCCAATCAACTTTGTCTTACCTTTTAGATAGAACACTTTTGCCTGGAGTCATTTTTGTTTTAAAATAGAAGTATTAAAACTTGAGGTGATGAGGATGCTTTCTAAACATGATTCTATTCAGCGAGATCAACTTGAAATGATTACTTTAGATCAACTGGTGCCACCGAACCATTTGGTTCGTAAAATGGAGGCTGCCATTGACTTCACTTTCATTTATGACTTGGTGAAAGATATGTATTCAGAGGTAGGACGCCCAAGTATTGATCCAGTTATTTTAGTTAAACTGACTTTCATTCAATATACCTTCGGTATTCCTTCCATGCGTAAAACGATTGAAGAAGTTGAAACCAATATGGCTTACCGTTGGTTCTTAGGCTATGGTTTCCATGATAAAGTACCTCATTTCTCTACGTTCGGGAAAAATTATGAGCGACGCTTTAAAGATACAGACCTATTTGAACAGATTTTCTGTCGCATTTTAATGACAGCTGCTAATAAAAAGTTAATAAGTGCTGAACACGTTTTCGTGGATTCCACACATGTGAAAGCCAGTGCGAATAAACGGAAATTTGAAAAGAAAATCGTCCGCAAAGAAACACGAGCGTATCAAGGACGTCTTCAAGAAGAAATCAATCAAGATCGTGAAAACCATGGAAAAAAGCCTTTTCCACCAGATAAATTTGATAAGGAAGAAACCAAAGCAATTAAAGAAAGTACTACGGATCCTGAGAGTGGCTACTATGTGAAAGATGAACGAACAAAACAGTTTGCCTATTCATTCCACGCGGCCGCAGACCGCAACGGTTTTGTATTGGGAACGATTGTCACACCTGGAAATACACATGACAGTCAGATCTTAGAGCCACTAGTTGAACAAGTGATTGAGAAAGTTGGAAAACCGGAAGCCGTTGCCGCAGATGCAGCTTATAAAACACCAGCGATTACAAGCTACCTATTTAACAAAGAAATCATACCGGCTTTAGCTTATACACGTCCTCGCACCAAAGAAGGATTTTTCCGCAAACAGGACTATGTATACGATGAACATTTTGATTGTTACCTTTGCCCTTCGGGCGAAACTTTAAAGTACTCAACAACAAATAAAGAGGGCTATCGCGAGTACAAATCGCCAAAACAAATTTGTGCAACATGCTCATTTTTATCTCGGTGTACAGAAAGCAAAGACTGTCAAAAAGTGGTGACACGGCATATCTGGCAAACACATGTGGAAGAAGCAGATCATCTGCGTCATCATCAAGATGTAAAACCTATATATGCAAAACGTAAAGAAACGATTGAGCGTGTATTCGCAGATGCAAAAGAAAAGCATGGTATGCGTTGGACTACTTTAAGGGGACTTAAAAAATTGTCGATGCAGGCGATGCTTACTTTCGCTGCCATTAATTTAAAGAAGATGGCCAATTGGACATGGCGAGGTCCAAAAATGGCCTAACATAGTGGGCTCGTAGAGCCCCAATCTCTTAACTTTAGGCGAAAATTCAAAGGGAATTTCAAAAGGGGTTCAGAATTTTTTAATTCCGAACCCCTTTTGTCTACAAACTGAAAGAACCGTGCATACGCACGGTTCTTTTACCATTACTCGATATTTTTATACTTCTCTGGCTCTAACTGAATTTGGTCTAACATGATATCAATCAATTCAATCGGATAACGTTGCTTTTTCATTTCGTCTCCCAAAAGATACTCGACGAAATAAAAAGGTTCTGTTTTTGAAACCGAATCGATTATCACCTGATGCTCGTCTTTCAGCATCTGCATGAAAAACATTTCTGTATCGCGTGCAGCTGTATCATCAGGCCTTGCATCACAGACAACTTTGATCGTCAACCAATTGTATAAAGCATCCTGTAATGATTTCATTATCTTAGGCCTGTTCTTCTTTTCTCGAATTATGAAGACGGATTCTATAAATCCCCAGAACAAGCGAAGCGATGACTAATGCTTCTCCCATAGGAAGAAACACCGCAAAGAAAGAAAGAAGGGTACATCCAAGTGCCATTACCACATAAATGACCACATTTTTTAGCAAAGGTAACTTTTTGGCAAAACCTAACTGATAGACAAGGATGCATAATCCAAAGACCGTCAAATATAAATACCACATTCCTGCTTCAGGATTTTCATCCACTCTGTACAATGCTGCAAAAAATGATAATCGCTCTTGGATATCCAATCTTTTCTCCTCCTCTTGCTATTTATTTTTCTTCAACAGCAACTTTTTTTCTTTTAGCTGCTCTTTCACGCTCGTTTTTATCAAGAATTTTTTTACGAAGACGGATTGACTCCGGAGTTACTTCACAGTACTCGTCATCGTTCAAATATTCAAGAGCTTCTTCAAGGGACATGATTCTTGGTTTTTTCATGGAAGAAGTCTGGTCTTTATTTGCTGAACGCATATTTGTCATTTGTTTCGCTTTAACGATATTAACAGTCAAATCGCTATCACGGTTATGTTCCCCGACGATCATGCCTTCATAAATATCCGTACCTGGCTCAACGAAAATAACACCGCGGTCTTCTACTTGCATAATACCATATTGTGTAGTTTTTCCTGATTCCATGGATACAAGTACACCTTGACGTCTTCCGCCGACTTGACCTTGCGCCATTGGTTGGTAGCTGTCAAATGAGTGGTTCATGATACCATATCCGCGTGTAATCGTTAAGAACTCAGTTGAATAGCCAATAAGTCCGCGAGCTGGGATCGTGAACAGTAAACGAACTTGACCGCTTCCGCTATTGATCATATCCAACAATTCACCTTTACGGGCTCCCATTGATTCCATGATCGAACCAGTGTGCTCCTCAGGGACGTCGATTTGTACACGTTCAACTGGCTCACAACGGACACCATCAATCAAACGAACGATAACTTCCGGTTTAGAAACTTGCAGTTCATAACCTTCACGTCTCATGTTTTCGATCAGGATGGAAAGGTGAAGCTCCCCACGACCTGAAACAATCCAGACATCCGGAGAATCAGTATTTTCGACTCTTAAGCTGACATCCGTCTGCAATTGGTTTTTCAAACGCTCTTCAATTTTACGAGCTGTAACGAATTTACCTTCTCGGCCTGCGAATGGGCTGTTATTTACAAGGAAAGTCATTTGTAATGTTGGCTCGTCAATACGCAGGATAGGTAGAGCTTCAGGGTGTTCTGTCGGACAAACCGTTTCCCCTACGTTAATATCCTCCATACCAGAAACGGCAATTAAATCACCGGCAACGGCTTCTTGGATTTCAACTTTCTTCAAGCCAATATAACCAAAGATTTTCGTTACACGGAATTGTTTAACCTTCCCATCAAGTTTCATTAACGAAACTTGTTGACCTACATGCATTTTACCGCGGAATACACGGCCAACGCCAATACGTCCTACATAATCATTATAGTCAAGTAAAGCCACTTGGAATTGAAGCGGTTCATCTGAGTTATCAATTGGTGCAGGGATCGTTTCGACGATTGTTTCGAAAAGTGGGGTCATGTCTTTTTCTTGTTTAGCAGGATCTGAATCCAAGCTTGCAGTACCTGCAATACCTGAAGTGAAGACAACCGGGAAGTCTAACTGTTCTTCTTCAGCTCCTAGTTCGATGAATAAGTCAATTACTTCATCGACCACTTCATTTGGACGTGCAGAATCTTTATCGATTTTGTTCACGACAACGATTGGTGTAATCTTTTGTTCCAATGCTTTTTTCAACACGAAGCGAGTTTGCGGCATACAGCCTTCATATGCATCAACAACAAGAAGAACGCCATCAACCATTTTCATGATCCGTTCCACTTCACCACCAAAGTCGGCATGACCAGGTGTATCCAAAATATTGATTCTTGTATCTTGGTATTGAACAGCTGTATTTTTCGCAAGAATCGTAATTCCGCGTTCTTTTTCAATCGCATTAGAATCCATCGCACGTTCTTCCACATGTTCATTTTCACGGAAAGTACCAGATTGCTTAAGCAACTGATCCACTAACGTCGTTTTACCATGGTCAACGTGGGCAATGATGGCTATATTACGAATATTTTCTCTTAATTTCAAAAAATTCACTCCTAAAAAAGTTTGTGTAAAACGTATCACTAGTATTAACTTACATATTATATCACAAACATACTAGAAACAAATACAGAAATTATGTACAATAGATATATTAGGGGTGATATTAATGAACATTAAATGGAATTTCTTAATATTAGCGGTATTGGCAACATCCAGCATTGGCTCCATTGGCATCTTCATTGCTGAAAAAAGCTTGATTGGAATATTAGCTGCAATCGTTATTCTTTGCGGAATTATGGGGTTCGGTTTCACTCAGAAGAAGAAATTACGCGAAGCCGGGAAGTTATAATATAAAAAACTCGCTGACAGACAGCGAGTTTTTTTTGTTAATTATTTCAAAAATGAGTATTTGATTCCAACCTTACAATACTTTTGTCACGCCCTCAATTAGGCCTTGATACTAATGGTTTTAATTTCCTGATAAGTATTTATTGAATATTTCTTTGTGAAGCCCTGGTTTAGATACGAAAAGTGAGTCGCCTTCTAAAAAATCCAATTTGTCACCTTTAATATTACTAACTTCCCCGCCCACTTCCTCAACCAGTAAAACTCCTCCGGCAAAGTCCCAAGGCATGAGTCTCATGGTTATGTATGCATCAATCCTTCCAGCTGCCACGAAAGCAAGCTCCAATGCTGCGGAGCCATAAGAACGTGTCCCTCTTGCATCCCGAACTAGCGGTGCCAAAAGACTCGGGTCGATCCTTCGGTTTTCCGTAACCCAGCTTGCATTAATGGAAATGATCGCTTTGCTTACTGATGCCTCTTCAAGAGATGGGAGCCTTTGATCATTCAGAAATGCTCCCTGCCCCTTAATCGCATGATATAATTCATCACTAAAGACATCATATATCATGCCAATCTTACCGATGCCATCCACATAAACCCCAAGAGAAATTGCAAAATTCCTCTGTTGATGAATGAAATTCAAAGTTCCATCAATTGGATCGATGATCCACACGGTACCTTTTAGGTCTTTAATATCATTGCCCATTCCCTCTTCCCCAAAAATGCGGTGTTCAGGAAAAACTTCGCCGATTTTTTCGCAAAAAAACTTTTCTATCCCCTTATCCATATTAGTAACCAAATCATTCGGATTCGTTTTCATTTCAATGTTCAATTTGGTTTTAAAGGACGCCCTTAGCCTAGTACCCGCTTCTTTCATCCATAACTTCGCATATGTATCCATTTCCTTGACCGATGCCATTATAATATCCCCGTCCTTTATGATCAGAAACTACATTAAAATGATCCTCTTCTAAAGATTAAAGCAAATATAGCTTGTCTTCAAGTTTTTAACATCTTAAATTTTCCATTTTTTTTAACATATTAGGAAAGAGGGTTCCTTGACTAGCCATCCATCAATCGGTTTCGCGATCATGAGTTAGCCCGCACAAATACTTTTCAAACCACTTTTACTTAACGTTTCCCTTCCTTATTAAAGGGACCCGATAAAAATAAAATACCACCTTATATATTTTGGACATTTAATGAAAAACGGACACATTATTTTTTAATAAAATAATGTGTCCGTTCATCTATAATAAAATTTCTTGTATTGAAATTGATTCATTTCCTTTATTCATTCTCCTTCAAGATCTCTGCAGCCAATCAATTACAAGGCTTTCAGTTTCAACAATTCCAAGCGAATGCGTTCTAGCCTTTGCTTGCATTGTGACCTCTTTTGGTCATTCTCTTCACCGATTGCTTCAAAAAGGGTTGCTAATTCATAGTCCATTTCCATTCTTAACACTGCAGCTCTATGTCTTTCAACTTCTTTAGCTTTTAATGCTTGGTTCATGACTTGTTTCATAATTAACATTCTCCCTTCATCAATTAACCTAATTTTCTGAATTTATTTTATCATATGACTTCCTACCTCAAATAGCAACTAATTTGTGCTTTAACCTATAAGGAATTTTACATCGCCAATCCAAATCGTATTTTTTAAATTTTACTTTTACTTATGCTACAATATGTGCAGATATTACGGTAGGAGAGATGATAATGAATATAGCAAGTTTTACAGCAGATGATTTTGATGTTTTTAATATTGATGGATTGGAACCGCGCATGGATGCTTTAAAAGAACGGATCCAGCCCAAATTACAAGCCCTTGGAGAGCACTTTTCTCAAAAACTGTCAGTTATGACCGGTGATGAAATGCACCCTCATGTTGCAAAGCATGCTAGACGGACAGTGAATCCTCCTAATGATACATGGGTTGCTTTCGCTGCCAACAGCAGAGGTTATAAAATGATGCCGCATTTCCAAATCGGGTTATGGGAAACGCATATGTTCATCTGGTATGCCGTCATTTATGAAGCCCCTAATAAAACTGAAATCGGAAAGCATCTGAAGCAGCAGGCAGACCGATTAGTGAATAGCATTCCCTCCCATTATGTTTGGTCAATGGACCATACAAAACCTGATGTCATCCCTCATGATGGTCTTGGAGTAGATGGTTTGAATTCCATGTTCACTCGTTTGCAAACTGTAAAAAAAGCCGAAATCCTATGCGGTATAAAAATTTCCCGTGATGACGCCATTAAGTTAAAAGATGCTGATTTCATTCAAACCATTCAAGATGCGTTTGAACATCTTTTACCCTTATATCAACTAAATTAAACACATTTGCTTCGTATTCGGATTGAAATATCGGATGCCTTCAATTAAACTGGTTAAGAAAAAAGGAGAGCCATTGAGGCTCTCCTTTCCTTATTTTTGCACTAAGCCTTTGCTTGCCAGTATCAAGTCATTAATTTGATCTTCCATACCTGTCTCGAAGCATTCGATGATCTTGCTGCCGACAATGACACCATCGCAGTATTGTATTGCATCACGGACATGATCTGGCGTCGATATGCCGAACCCGGCTAGAACAGGAACCGGACTTATCTCTTTTACCTTCTTTAAATAGCCCCCAAGTTCTTCCCCAAAGGCGTCACGGGCACCTGTAATGCCTTTGACTGTAACTGCGTAGATAAATCCCTCCGCACCTGCGGTAATCTCAGTGATACGCTCTTTCGAAGACGTGAGTGTCACAAGTCGGATAAGAACGATCCCAGCAGTTTTGATTGATGAAAAGACGGCTTCTTCTTCAATCGGTAAATCGGGGATGATGCACCCCGAAATCCCTGCTTGGAGACAGTCATTCGTAAACTCTTTAAGTCCATATGCCAGGATTGAATTCGTATAGCCCATTAAAATAATTGGGATGGTCACATCATTTTTGATTTCCATTACTTTTTTCAGGACATCTTTTAAAGTTGTGCCATTTTCCAAAGATCGGATGCCAGCTTGTTGGATAACCGGTCCATCAGCGACAGGGTCAGAGAATGGTATACCTAGTTCCACGGCAGTCGCCCCGCTGTTTTCAAGGAAAAGAAGCTGGCTTTTTAAACGTTCCAGACCTCCATCCCCTGCCATAATATATGGTATGAATGCTTTCTCCTGCTTTGTTTGACATTCTTCAAGCGCATTTGTTAATTTATTCATGTTCACTACCCCCCATCAAAGATTGGACCGTTTCAACATCCTTATCACCACGGCCGGACAGGCAAATCACCAGTCCTGTTCCTTTCTCCATTTCTTTAGCAAGCTTTAAACCGTAGGAAATGGCATGTGAACTTTCTAAAGCAGGGATGATCCCTTCCTCCCTTGACAGCATCGCAAGAGCTTCCAAGGCTTCATCATCGGTTACGGAAGTATATTCCACCCGATTTGTATCTTTTAAGTAACTATGTTCAGGGCCTACCCCTGGATAATCCAGCCCTGCTGAAATTGAATGTGCCTCCTGGATCTGACCGTCCTCATTCTGCAATACATACATAAATGCACCGTGGAGCACCCCAGGTTTCCCCTTCGTCAAACTTGAAGCATGTAATGGTGTTTCAAGTCCATGCCCTGCCGCTTCCACTCCGTATAATTTTACCGTTTCATCCTCAATGAAGGCATAAAACATTCCCATTGCATTACTTCCTCCGCCTATGCAAGCGACGACTGCATCCGGTAGGGAATGAACCGCCTCCGAATATTGACGCTTTGTTTCATTCCCTATCACGCTTTGAAAATCACGTACAATAACGGGGAATGGATGCGGACCAAGAACGGATCCCATTATATAATGGGTGTCATCTACATTTGCCACCCAATATCGTAACGCTTCATTCACTGCATCCTTCAGTGTCCCGCTTCCTTGTGATACAGATATGACCTTGGCTCCCAAAAGCTCCATCCTGAATACATTCAATTTCTGTCTCCTGATATCTTCTTCTCCCATAAAGATGATGCATTCCAACTTCAGCAAAGCACACACAGTCGCCGTCGCAACCCCATGCTGTCCTGCACCCGTTTCGGCAATCACCTTTTTCTTGCCCATTTTCTGAGTCAGCAAAGCCTGACCGATCGTATTATTTATTTTGTGGGCTCCGGTATGATTCAAGTCTTCGCGCTTCAGATAAATATCTGCACCACCAGCCAGTCTTGTTAAGTTCTCCGCAAAATAAAGAGGTGTTTCCCGACCGATATATTGTTTCAGGTAATAGCTTAGCTGCCTTTGGAATTCAGGATCATTTTTAGATTGTTCATATACTTCTTCAAGCTCCGTAATCGCCGCCATTAAAGTTTCCGGAACGAAACGGCCTCCATATGCTCCAAAGTGTCCAGTTTTATCAGGCTGTGTATAAGTGTTCATCTATTCATTCCTCTTTTCCGGCTGTATATTTTGCCTCATTAATAAATGCTTTTATTTTTACAGCATCCTTTAATCCGTTTGTTTCAACACCACTGGCTACGTCAACTGCGAATGGTGAAACGGCATTAATCGCTTTTCCGACATTTTCCGGAGTCAGCCCACCCGCTAGAATTACCTTCCCAGGTGGCAGATCCGCTTTTCGGATCATTTCCCAATCCAAAGTCAATCCCTTTCCAGATGAACTCTTAGGAAGATCAACTAATAGATAATCTGCCGGGTATTCATGAAGGTTTTCAAGGTCTTTCTCTGAATGGACGGCAAAGGCCTTGATCACCGGTAGGGGCATTCTGCGGGCGAAGCTGGCAGATTCGTTACCATGAAGCTGAATATAATCCAATCCTGCAATTTCAGCAATTTTTATCACTTCTTGTTCAGTTTGATTGGCAAACACTCCGACTTTTTTAACATGTCCAGCTAGATTCGCTCCGAATTCTCCTACTATCTCTGGCTTAACCTTCCTGCTACTTTCGGCAAAAATGAAACCAATGAAGTCTGCCCCTGATCCAACAGCAGTCTGAGCGGCTGCCAATGTCTTTATCCCACAGATTTTCACTAACATATTAATCTCCTTATATACTCATTTGCAGTTCGGCCATCGTGTGCGGAAGATTTGATGCAGTCATCAGTGTCTCCCCGACTAAAATCGCTTTTGCACCAGCTTCCTTCACACGCATCACGTCTTCTTTTGTCTTGATTCCACTTTCGCTGATAATGATATGGAGTTTTGGATCAAGTAGCTTCGCCAGTCGTTCCGTTACAGCCAAATCCACTTTGAAGGTCTTTAAATTCCGATTGTTAATCCCTATGAGCTCTGCATTCAGCTCGAGAGCCCGTTCCAATTCGGCTTCATCATGGACTTCCGTCAATACTTCAAGCCCTTTCTTTTTTGCATATTGATATAATTCATGAAGGCGTTCTTTAGAAAGTGCTGCCACAATCAATAGAATGATAGTGGCACCAGCTTGATGGGCGCGATCGATTTGGATTTCATCGATGATGAAATCTTTGCACAACCTGGGAATCCGTATGGCCTCGCTTACGATTCTCAAATCTGCAATTGATCCTTTAAAGAAAACCTCATCCGTCAATACTGATATCGCTGCCGCTCCGCCACTTTCATATGAAATGGCCTGCTCGATCGGATTTACATTGATTTTAATGTCCCCTTTTGAAGGGGACGCCCGTTTTATTTCCGCGATAACCGCCATCGATTTCGCCGTTTTCAAATTTTCCACCAAAGATGGTCTGACTATGTTGATCATTACCGAATCATCTAAGCCCCTTTCTTTTAATTTTGCGACTTCCACCTTTTTCTGTTCGATGATTTTCGTTAAGATATTTTCCATTACATGACCACCCTATTTCTATTGCCATAAGCAATCAGATTTTCTAACTTTGCAAGAGCCGATCCGCTATCAAGGCTTTCTTTTGCCATGGAGATTCCTTTTTTGATCGTTGCTGCCGTACCATGTGCGTATAATCCCAATCCAGCATTCAATAAAACAGTATCACGATAGGCCCCTTTTTCCCCTTTGAGAAGCCTAAGCATGATATCGGCATTTTGTTTGGCGTCACCGCCGCGAATGGCATCATTTCCGTAAACCGGCAGATCCACTTCTTCAGGATGCAGTGTAAATCGGATAATATCCCCTTGCTCCAAAAGCACGAGTGAATTTTCACCCTGTAGGCTCGCTTCATCCATAAAACCGGCACCATTTATCACGACTGCGCGTTTCCTGCCTAACTTATGTAGGACTTCCGCAAAAAGCTCGAGCATATCGCGTCGATTAATTCCCATTAATTGCGTGTCGAGTTGGACTGGATTTGTCAGAGGACCGATGAGATTAAATATCGTCGGGACTTTCAGTTCTTTTCTCACTTTCATTATCCGTGCAATATTAGGGTGGACCGATGGGGCAAATAAGAATGTGATCCCATTTTCCTCCAACAGTTCTTTTAACAGGTCAGGCTCCAAGTACAAATTAACACCTAATTCTTCCAATACATCCGCACTGCCCGTTTTGCTTGAAATGCTACGGTTTCCATGTTTGGCAACCTTGACACCTGCCCCAGCAAGTACAAAGGCCGATGCTGTACTTATGTTGAAGCTTTGCGACCCATCTCCTCCCGTTCCGCAATTATCCATTACATTAAGAGAGCTTGTTTGTACACTTCTCGCTTCTTTTCTCATGACTCTGACAAGGCTTGCTATTTCACCTGCCGTTTCCCCTTTGGATTTTAGGGCAATGATGAATGCTGCCATCTCGCTTTCGGTGATATCTTTAGAAAATAACGCTTGGGCTGCTCTGCTCATCTCTTCTTCCGTCAATGTTTGACGCTCTGCTAACTTCGCTAAATACTCCTTCACCGCTAACTCCCCCAGTCGTTTTTTGATTTATAAGATGGATTGTTCCTTCTCTGATTGGAAGGTTCCCGCAATCTCATAAAATTGATGTAATAATTCCTTGCCGATTTTCGTCCCTATTGATTCAGGGTGGAACTGTAAACCGTAGAGTGGGAACTCTTGATGTTTCAGGGCCATGATCTCCCCATCATCCAGTGCTACTGCCGTCACAGTCAGTTCTTCTGACAAACTCGCCCTTTCAACTACAAGGGAATGGTAACGCATTACCGGGAATTGTAAGTCCTGTTTGGCAAATACACCTGTTCCATCATGTTCGATAACCGATGTTTTCCCATGCATGATTTGTTTCGCTCCCACCACATTCGCACCAAAAACTGCCCCAATGGCCTGATGCCCCAAACAAATGCCTAATAACGGAACCTTCTCATAAAAATTACGAATGATTTCCATACTGATACCAGCATCTTCCGGCCTGCCGGGTCCCGGGGAAATGACGATTGCCATTGGATTCAATTCCTCAATTTCCGCAAGGGTGATTTCGTCATTCCTTTTTACTACGATTTCTTTTTCCACTTCGCCTAAATATTGATAAAGGTTGTAAGTGAACGAGTCATAGTTATCAATTAATAAAATCATTTTGTGTGAACCTCCATTAAAGCGCGTGCTTTATTTTGTGTTTCTTCAAATTCCGTTTTTGGATCTGAATCATATACAATTCCTGCCCCTGCCTGTACGTAGGCCTTGCCATCTTTAATGATCATCGTCCGAATGGCTAAAGCCATATCAAGATCCCCTCCAAAACCTATGAACCCTATCGAGCCCGAATACATCCCCCGTTTACAATTTTCCAGTTCATTGATCAGCTCCATCGCTCTGATTTTAGGAGCACCTGAAACTGTTCCAGCAGGGAGGCAGACCGTCAACGCATCTAAACTCGTGAACCCTTCCCTAAGCTTTCCGCTAACCTTCGAAGCAATATGCATGACATGCTGATATCTTTGAATTTCCATTTCCTCGGTAAGGTGAATTGAACCGATTTCGCAAACCCTGCCAAGATCATTCCTACCCAAATCAACAAGCATCTTATGCTCGGCAAGTTCCTTTTCATCCATCAGCAGGCTTTTTTCGAAGCCTTTATCTTCTTCATCCGTTTTCCCTCTCGGCCTTGTACCGGCAATGGGATTAACATGAACCATTCCTGATGAAACACTGATCAAACTTTCTGGAGACGACCCAATAATTGTATAGTCACCAAATTCTATATAAAACATATAAGGAGAGGGGTTGGCTAATCGCAAACGTCGGTAGGCATCGAAAGGCTCCCCATCGAAGTCCGCTTTAAACCTTTGTGATAAAACAACTTGGAACACTTCACCCGCTACAATCGCTGCTTTAACTTCAAGAACCATTTTCTCGAATTCATCCTGACTGAAATTCGAATTGAATTCCAAATATTCCGACGATATTTCCTTTGACGGCTTGCTTGTCTGATTGATTTTTTCCTTCATCCCCAATAAACTTTTTTCACTATCTTCTTCCGCAGTCAAAAGATGGATTTTCTGCAGAACATGATCGAATATATACAGTTCTTTATAAAAAAGAAAATGAGCATCAGGCATTTGCAGAGAATCAGGAGGCACCGGTCCTATATTTTCATATAGTCGAATGATATCATAGCCCATATATCCGATTGCACCACCGTTAAAAGGCGGAAGATGCATGGGAGCCTCTCCTATTTCCACTAATAATTCGTTTTTTAGAAACTCGATGATATTGATGTTCCTTACGATTTGGTCACCTGTTTCAGTGTCTTTCACATATACTTGGTCAGCAAGTGATGTCACCTCCAGGTAAGGTTTTGAACCTAGATAAGAGTAGCGGCCGTTGTCATGATGC
Source organism: Peribacillus sp. V2I11 (assembly GCF_030817135.1). Taxonomy (NCBI): domain Bacteria; kingdom Bacillati; phylum Bacillota; class Bacilli; order Caryophanales; family Bacillaceae; genus Peribacillus; species Peribacillus sp. V2I11. The sequence continues at coordinate 775,102 of NZ_JAUSYW010000001.1, forward strand.
GAATTCGAACTTTCCAATAAAAACTTCTGGTCACCATCTAATTTCTGAAATATGGCAATGGGTGTGTGGATATCCCCTTCAATTGTGTCCATTTTGAAACGGAGTATTTTTTTTTCATCCAAATTATTCATCTCAATTCCCTCCCGATTCTTATGCGATCTTATAAACCCTCGAAGGGAAAACCTTTTTTTGGCCAATTGCCTGAGTTTTCATTTCCTCCGGATATTTTTTGATGTTTTCTCTAAAAGGTATATATATTGAAATTCCAATAAAAAAATCCCCCGCAAACACAAATATGTGTCTGCAGAGGACGGTAAACCGCGGTGCCACCTCAAGTTGGAAAAATGCATCATTTTTCCCTCTCAAGCAAGAATGAAAAATTCTTGCGATTACCCTTTAACGGTGGCAGCCGAGTTTCCCTACTTATTTCAAGAAACCACTCATAAGTCCATTCATCTTCTTATATCGTACCGGTTTCCACCTATTCCGGCTCTCTGTGACGCATCTAAAAAGATTACTACTCTCATTCATAGATTTAATTATCATTTCCATAAAAACGCAAAAAGGGCCCTCATCCAAAGGACGAGGAACCCGTGGTACCACCTTAATTAGCTAAATTAGCTCACTTTACGGCATTAACATGCCTATCTCCATTAACGATGAGATAATCGCCAAAGCCTACTCCGTCATCCGTTTCGGTTTGGGGCTCGGAAGTCCATTCGCTTAAATTCGTTCACCAGTTTTCAGCAACCACTGGCTCTCTGCAGAACATCATTAAGGTACTCTTCTTCGTCACTGCCTTTATCTTTTTCTTGATTATTATGTTAAAACAATCTTTTCAGTAAGTCAATGAAGTTTTCTAAAAATTATATTTTTATTTTTTCATTTTTATCCATTCTCCGTCATCGATTCCTTTTGCCTTCTTAATAACAAGATATGCTGAATAGGTGCTTACCGACTCAAATTCATCCGTATACTTTTTTTCATCCGCCTTACCGGGGACTATTTCTTTGAATCTTCGGTAAGCCTTCATAAATTCTTCCTTTTGTATTTTATTTTCATAAGCCTTTTCTACCGCTTCAAAGAATTTAATCACATCTACGATTTCATCAGTAGACCAATCAAGATCCATTGGATATTGATAATCCATACCCTAAACACGCTCCTTCTAGATAGTTTTTCATGTTGTCCGGCGACTATGCATCATCAGTCTGCCCATTTTGAACGAATTGCTTCCGCCTGGTCGATAATCCGACTGAATAGTTCAGCAGTCGATGGTACATCATGAATCAGCCCCATCACTTGTCCAGCCCAGGCAAAACCTTCACCTTCCACACCTTCATGGATATATCGCTGGTTCGCTTTTCCACTTATGTAATCCTTCAATTGTTCATATCCGCCGTTTTCTTTTTCTATATCAAGAATCTTATCAGTCCAGCTGTTTGCAATTACCCTGGCTGGTGCACCAATGGACCGCTTGATGACAACGGTATCATTTTCTGTGCCGGAAACCAAGGCATTTTTATATAATTCATGGGCATGAACACACTCCTTGACTGCTATGAATCGTGTTCCCATCTCGATTCCTTCGGCACCAAGTGCCAATGCTGCCATCAAACCGCGTCCATCGCCAAAACCACCCGAGGCGATGACTGGAATTTTAACGGAGTCCACAACTTGAGGAATTAATACAGAAGTTCCAATATCATCACGGCCTAAATGTCCTCCGCCCTCCTGACCAACTACCATAACTGCATCTGCACCAAGCTGTTCAGCCTTCATTGCCTGCCGTCTTGCAGCAACGAGCACAAGTTTTTTCACCTGGGTGCCTTTGACGAAATCAAGAAATGGAGAAGGGTTACCGCCTGTTACGGAAACAGCTGCGATATCCTCATTCAAGGCTGCTTCAAGCATATGTTCATAAGGCCTTCCATGCTGACCGATTGCAAAGTTCACACCAAACGGTTTATCCGTCAATGATTTGGTTTTTCTAATTTCATCTATCAGTTGCTCGGGATTGTCCAAGGACATGGCCGTGACCTGCCCTAGCCCCCCTGCATTCGAAACTGCCGCAGCCAGGTCTGCATATGCTAAATGGGCCAATCCCCCTTGTACGATTGGGTATTGAATACCTAACAAATCGGTCACACGCGTTTTCCACTTCAAACTCCTCATCTCCCTTTTCATTTGGTGGTTTGTTTATTTAGCTGAATTCAAATCATTAGCTTCATTATGGCAAATATTGTTTACCCATTCAATTTTTAAACTCACGCGTTCAATTTTAATAAAAGAAGAATTCTTGAGTAATTCCAGTTAATACTAGGAAAATGGACATTCATAATCTGCTGATATTTTTATTGAGCCCCTTAACAACAAAGACATATTGAATTTGTTTAAGCAGGACATTAAAAAGTCACTCTAGGCATTTATTATAAGACGTGCTATAATTCATATGTTTTATGTCTATCCACAAGCTTACTAACCATACGAATGGAATCGGAGAAACATACGATCGCAAATAGAAAGGGAGTATATACTCCCAAGTATTACGTACCTATTTTATTGAAAAGGGGCCACAAAGAATTGTCACAGAATGAAACACCCTTATACACTGCCTTATTGCAGCATGCAAAAAAAAATCCCGTTCAATTTCATATTCCAGGTCATAAAAAAGGAAAAGGAATGGACTCTGATTTCCGTAATTTCATTGGAGAAAATGCATTATCCATAGATTTGATCAATATCGCTCCACTTGATGATCTCCATCAGCCAAAAGGGATCATTAAACAAGCTCAGGATCTTGCCGCTGAAGCTTTTGGGGCAGATCACACATTCTTTTCCGTTCAAGGAACAAGTGGAGCAATCATGACGATGGTCATGACAGTCTGCGGACCTGGGGACAAAATCATCGTCCCAAGGAATGTACATAAATCCGTAATGTCTGCCATTGTATTTTCCGGAGCTGTTCCCATTTTCATCAATCCTGAAATAGACAAAGATTTGGGCATCTCACACGGAATCACCGTCGATGCCGTTGAAAAAACTTTAAGGGAACATAGCGATGCAAAAGGATTGCTTGTCATCAATCCCACTTATTTCGGCATTTCGGCTGATTTGCAAAAAATAGTCGAAGTTGCTCATTCCCACAAAATCCCAGTTCTTGTAGATGAAGCACATGGTGTCCATATACACTTCCATGAAGACTTGCCGATGTCAGCCATGCAAGCTGGAGCGGATATGGCTGCAACGAGTGTTCATAAACTGGGCGGTTCACTAACGGGAAGTTCCATACTAAATGTTAAGACTGGATTAGTTTCCGCAAATCGTGTTCAAGCCATATTGAGCATGCTCACAACCACCTCAACCTCCTATATCCTTTTGGCTTCCCTGGATACTGCTAGAAGACAACTTGCGACGGTAGGCAGGGAAATGATCAATGAAGCGATCAATCTCGCAGGATATATCCGTGAGGCCGTTAATGAGATTCCTTATCTTTACTGTGTCGGCAGCGAAATTCTCGAAAGTGAGGCAGCCTTTAGTTATGATCCGACTAAATTGATCATATCCATCAAGGAATTGAATATTACCGGATACGACGTTGAGAAATGGCTTCGTGAAAAGCATAATATCGAAGTGGAACTATCTGACTTGTACAATATCCTTTGCCTGATAACTCCTGGAGACTCAAAAACAGAAGCGGACCTGCTGATCGCTGCCCTTAGAGACTTATCGGATGAGTTTAAGGAAATGGCGGCTGAACATGAAGAAATTGAAGTCCTGCTTCCTGATACACCACCACTGGCTTTATCACCCAGGGAGGCATTTTATGCAGAAACCGAAGTGGTTCCCATTGAGGAATCTGTCGGCAAAATTAGCGCTGAGTTCATCATGGTTTACCCGCCGGGAATCCCGATCTTCATACCAGGTGAATTGATTACTGAAGATAATATCAATTACATCCGGAAAAACATCGAGGCCGGACTTCCTGTTCAAGGTCCTGAGGACCCAGAAATAAAATATTTACGCATCATTAAAAATTGATTGATCCCATCAAACCAGAGCAGAATACTGCCCTGGTTTTTTTGCCACTTTTATTATGGAGCAAGTAGCTCCCGATAAAAACCGAAGAACTTCCCTTCATTAACTTCTATAAAAAGGGTGCTCCAGGTTCAATCCTGAAACACCCTTAAATTCTATTAATCTTAAAATTCTTTCTCCATTTATTTATCAGAGGCAGCTGTATCACAGCTTTGGCAGTTGTGATTGTGTGTATATAGTACACTTACTTTTTCATCTTCAAAATGTTCAATCGTGCTATTGCAAGTTTGACATACGATAGTTCCCATTTTTACAACCCCTTCCTCTATATTGTATGCATCAATTACATAATGTAACCGCTTTAAATGAATTATAATATAACACATTTATTATTTCAAGCTAAAAAGTATAACATATATGATTTTTCCCATTTAATGAAACCTCATCTTGGAAGAAATGGATTCCAAGCGTTCGTTAGACTGATTCTATTTAATAAAACACGAGAATTTTTTTATAAACGAAGGGCCTGGCCCTCTTTTTACATATTTCATCACACACCTTGCTTCAGCATAGCAAGGTGAAAAAGGAATTTCGCCTTTTAATTTACATATAGATAAGTATATAATACATCCATAAAATGTTAATATATTCTTAAATCCTATAGATCTAAGGGGGATCCAAATGACTGAAAATGCCTATATCAAACTTGTTCCTGAGTCCGCGAAAGGGACTGTAACCATCGAAGACGTGAAAGAATTGCTGAACTATTATCAAATGATCACAGCGAAAACCGGAAGGCAACTGGATTGGGACTATGATAAGAAAGCATTTCCTTATGTAATGAAAGAACCAGAAAGAATGAAAGATAAGACCATATATCTCCAATCAAAAGAAGATCGATATCACATGATATTGATAGGCGTTGACCAAGAAGTCGTGAAGGATGAAGATGGATCGGAGCGGATTCAATCCTATATCCAATTCACCCTCCCTGAAACTGCAACTTTCGGTGATAAGGGAAAAGCTAATGAATTGTGCAAGTTCCTTGCTAAGAAATTACGGGCGCAGCTACATCTCTTCAATAAACGGGTGATGTATTATTATCCAAGGAAATAAAAAAACCTGCGAAGCCGAAATTGGCTCATGCAGGCGTTTCAATTAATTTTGGATCAAGGATCTCATAACCTTTCTTTTGAAAACCTTTCACGATATCCTCTATCGCTTCACAGGTCCATTTCCGGTCATGCATCAGTAAGTTCGCACCATTTCCTAAATAAGGGCTGTTCAACATGATCTCCATTAAAGCTTTTTTATCCTGATACTCTTTTTCCCAGTCATAACCGTATGTCCAATTCATGACCAACATTTTTTCTTTCTCAGCGACTTTTTTTGAATGCTCGGTATTCGATCCAAATGGCGCCCTGAAGTACTTAGGGCGCACCCCTATAATGCCATCAACCAAATTGTTCAATTTTACGATTTCCCGTTCTTGTTCCTTTAAGGTCAACTCTTTTAAATTTACATGGGAATACGTATGATTACCGATAGAAAAACCCATTTCATGAATTTCTTTCAACATCGCTTTATTTTCATCATTTTCAAGAAAGTGACCTTTTCACGAAAAATATCGCAGGTACTTCAAGTCGCTTCAGGGTTCGGGCGATTTCCAGAGAATATTTATCAGGTGCATCATCAAATGTTAACAACACCACTTTCGGATTTGCATTCCTAATGGGTTTAAATGACCAATTCTCTTTTTCCACCCGATATTCTGTCTTTACATTCCCTTCGCCAATTGTTTTTGACGTTTCTTTTTTCAAATCTTTCTCTTGCCGGCTTTCATCTTGGACCGTTGTTGTCGTTTCCACACTTTTTTCATTCTCATTTTCAGTTTGACCGGGACTCGGATCATTACAAGCCATCAATAAAAATGATGCAAAGGTAAATAATGCTACTACTTTGTTAATCATGATTCCTCCGTGGTTTCTTGTGTCGTTGAGGCTTACGAAAAATTAATAAACGGGTACTAGCGTTTCCAAAAGGATTTGCAAAATCCCGTAACATAAAAGGCTTATCACGGTAACAAGCATGGTTCGTCTATTGGATTTTAAAATTATTTTACCAATGTAAATGGCTAAATAAGAAAAGACCAGAAACATGAATACTTTGAAAACGAATCGATCGTTAACAGACAGCCATTCAACTAATGTATACCCACTCCATACGATTAGTTGAAAGAGGATTACCAGATAATTTTTCAAGTGATCCACCTCATTTTTATATGAATATATCAGCCATGAGCTTTTTTTTGGCAAAAAATATTCCTTTAGCACATCGCTCATCTTATATTTTATCCTCTATTACCTTTTTCCCTTTTAAGGAAAAAAGTAAGAAGTCCTTTTTATAGCTTATGCCCTTTTTGTCCTTTTCATTTAACTAGTGAGAAGAAAAAAATGAATGGGGAGTCATCATCTGGCCAATACAAAAAAGCGTACTGCATTAGGCAGTACGCTTTTTATAAAATCAATTACTTAATGATGTGAATAGGAGTTCCAAGGGCAACTTCAGCAGCTTCCATTGTGATTTCCCCTAAAGTTGGATGTGCATGGATTGTCATTGCAATATCCTCGGCAGTCATTCCTGCTTCGATAGCCAAACCAAGTTCTGCAATCATATCAGAAGCGTTTGGTCCTGCAATTTGTGCTCCTATTACCAATCCGTCTTCTTTGCGAGTGATAAGCTTCACAAATCCGTCCGTATTATTTAATGAAAGAGCACGTCCATTTGCAGCGAATGGGAATTTAGAAGCAATTGCTTCGATTCCAGCTTCCTTCGCTTCTTTTTCATTATAACCGACAGAAGCAAGTTCCGGTTCAGAGAATACAACAGCCGGAATGGCAAGATAGTCGATTTCTGATGAATGTCCTGCAATGGCTTCAGCTGCAATTTTACCTTCATAAGAAGCTTTATGAGCCAACTGAGGTCCGGAAACGATATCACCGATTGCGTAAATGTTTTTCACGCTTGTACGGCATTGTTTATCCGTTTCGATCAAACCACGGTCAGTCATTTTGATACCGACTTGTTCAAGGCCGATTTCAGCAGTATTTGGACGACGTCCAACTGTTACTAAAACGTAATCGGCTTCAACTTTTTTCTCTTCGCCTTTTACTTCATAAGTTACAGTTACACCTGTTTCAGTTTCTTCCACGCCTTTAGCATTTGCTTTAGTAACAATTTCAGCACCTTTGTTCTTAAGGTTACGCTTAACAAGTGCTGCCATTTGTTTTTCGAAGCCAGCAGAAAGAATTTCTTCCGTACCTTCAAGGATGGTAACTTTAGTGCCAAAGCTTGCGAATGCTCCGCCAAGCTCAGTTCCAATGTAACCTCCGCCGATTACCACGATCGAACCTGGAACTTCTTCCAACGCAAGAGCACCAGTGGAATTAAGTACACGTTTCGTATATTTAAATGACGGAATCTCGATTGGTGATGAACCAGTAGCGATGATTGCGTTTTTAAATGTATATGTTTGGGCTGAGTCATCATTCATAACACGGATGCTGTTCTCATCGACGAAATAAGCTTCGCCAGTAACAACATCAACATTATTACCTTTTAACAGGCTGCTTACACCGCCTGTTAATTTTTTTACAACAGTACCTTTCCAAGCTTGTACTTTAGAAAAATCAACCGTAACTTTTTCTGCAAAGATACCCATATCTTCTGAATGCTGCGCTTCATGGAAACGGTGTCCCGCTGAAATTAAAGCTTTCGATGGGATACAGCCTACATTCAAACAAACTCCGCCGATTGTTCCTTTTTCAACGACCGTTACTTTCTGTCCAAGCTGTGCTGCGCGAATTGCGGCAACATATCCCCCTGGGCCTGAACCGATCACTAAAGTATCTGTTTCGATTGGAAAATCTCCTACTACCATTGTTTACGCCTCCATTAACAATAATTCTGGGTCGTTCAATAACTTTTTGATATGATTCAATGCATGCTGAGCAGTAGCTCCATCAATCATGCGGTGATCAAAGCTCAGTGATAATGCCAGAACTGGAGCGGCGATAATTTCCCCGTCGCGTACAATTGCTTTTTCGGCAATGCGTCCAATCCCTAGAATGGCAACTTCTGGATGATTGATTACAGGTGTGAACCATTGACCGCCTGCGGAACCGATATTCGTAATGGAGCAAGAAGCACCTTTCATTTCGTTAGGAGCCAATTTACCGTCACGAGCTTTCGTCGCTAATTCATTAATTTCTTGTGAAATGGCAAAAGTTGATTTACGATCTGCATCTTTTACAACTGGAACAAGCAGTCCTTTGTCTGTGTCTGCCGCAATTCCAATATTGTAATAGTGTTTATGGATAATCTCACTAGCCTCATCATCAAATGATGTGTTAAGCATAGGGAATTCACGCAATGCACTTGTTAACGCTTTAACAACATAAGGTAGGAATGTAAGCTTGATTCCTTTTTCTGCAGCAATTTCCTTGAATTTCTTACGGTGAGCAACCAATAGCGTCACATCGACTTCATCCATCAATGTTACATGCGGAGCTGTCTGTTTGGATTTAACCATTGCTTTTGCGATCGCTTTTCTCATGCCGCTCATTTTCTCGCGAGTTTCAGGATATTGCCCTTCAGGAATCGAAACTTTTTGTTTTTCGGTTGTTTCCGTATCATTTTGTTGTGAAGCTTCACTTTGAGCTGCTGGTTGCTGTGGAGCGGTTTTGCCGTTTTTGAAAGAATCTATGTCTTCTTTCATGATGCGGCCGTTATCCCCAGAACCAGAAATCTCACGAATATTTACCCCTTGTTCGCGTGCATATTTCCTAACAGAAGGCATGGCGATAATACGTCGTGAAGGATCCGCCTCAACCTGTGGTTGTGATCCCGCGCCCGTTTCTGCACTATTTTCTTGAACCGGAGCAGCCTCTTTCTTGACTTCCTGTCCAGCTTCAGCAGTTGCTTGAACCTGGGCCTCCGTATCCTTTCCACCTTCAGGCTTCGCTTCTTCTCCATGATCCCCTTTAAACTGAAGATCTTCATATCCTGGAGCATCGAATGTTACAAGTACATCGCCAACAACGGCAACCGTTCCTTCTTGAACAAGGATTTCTTCAACGGTACCTTCCACTGGTGATGGGATTTCAACAACGGCCTTATCGTTTTGAACCTCACAAAGCACGTCATCTTCTTGTATCTTATCTCCTGGTTTTACAAACCATTTCACTATTTCACCTTCGTGTATACCTTCTCCGATATCAGGGAGTCTAAATTGGAATGCCACTGAGTTCAACCTCCTATATTAAATCATACTTAGTGCATTGAATAAAGTCCTTTATCTTGCATTACCGTTAATGCAAAATTACTTCCTCTAGCAGGACGTTCATTCCCATTACTTAAGATTGTTAAAACTTCAAGACTTTAGTTGCCGTTTCAATAATGTCTTTATAATTAGGGAGCCACACTGTTTCAGCTTGTGAAAACGGGAATACCGTATCAGCAGCCGCCACTCGCAGTACTGGAGCATCCAAGCTCAAAATGGCACGTTCGTTAATTTCAGCGACAACATTCGCTGCTATACCAGCTTGCTTTTGGGCTTCTTGAACAACGATAGCGCGTCCAGTTTTTTCTACAGAAGCAATGATTGTATCAATATCCAATGGAGATACAGTCCGTAAGTCGACCACTTCGACGGAATGACCATCCTTAGCCAATTCTTCAGCTGCCTTGATGGATTCCTGTACCATCGCACCATACGTAATAATGGATAAATCCGTTCCTTCTCTCTTCACATCCGCTTTTCCTAATGGAATTGTATATTCCTCTTCAGGAACTTCCTGACGGAAAGAGCGGTACAATTTCATGTGCTCAAGGAAAATGACAGGGTCATTATCACGAATCGCTGAAATCAATAAGCCTTTTGCATCGTAAGGAGTTGAAGGGATAACTACTTTTAACCCTGGTTGCTGAGCCATTAAACCTTCTAAGCTATCAGCGTGCATTTCCGGAGTGTGCACTCCGCCTCCAAAAGGTGAGCGAATTGTAACCGGCGCACTGTAACGTCCTCCTGAACGGTAGCGCATACGAGCAAGCTGACCGCTTACGGAATCCATTACTTCATATATAAACCCGAAGAATTGAATTTCAGGAACAGGACGGAAACCTTGTAAAGAAAGACCAACCGCTAATCCACCGATTCCAGATTCAGCAAGTGGTGTATCGAATACACGATCTTCACCGAATTCTTTTTGAAGATTTTCCGTTGCACGGAAAACTCCCCCATTAAGACCAACATCTTCTCCAAAAACGAGTACATTCTCATCATTTTTAAGTTCTGTACGTAATGCTTCTGTAATTGCTTGAATCATCGTCAATTGAGCCATGGCTTACTTCGACTCCTTCTCTTTATAAATTTCATATTGTTCTTTTAAGTTATAAGGCATTTCTTCATACATGTTCTCAATAAGGTCTGTAACCTTTTGCTTAGGTTCTGCATCAGCCTTTTTGATTGCTTCTTTAATATCGTCTTTTGCTTTTTCTATTGTTTCGTTCTCTAATTCTTCATTCCAAAGTTTTTTATTTTCCAAGAACTTGCGGAAACGAACCAACGGATCTTTCAGTTCCCACTCATTATCCATATCGGAAGTACGGTAACGTGTCGGGTCATCCCCAGCCATCGTATGTGGTCCATATCGGTAAGTTAATGTTTCGATCAATGTAGGACCTTCACCATTAATTGCACGTTCACGTGCTTCCTTAACAGCTGTATAAACGGCCAATGCATCCATACCATCAACCTGGATGCCAGGAATACCTGCAGCCACACCCTTTTGGGCTAAAGTTTTTGATGCTGATTGCAATTCAACAGGAGTCGAGATTGCAAAACGGTTATTTTGCACGATGAAGATAGCTGGCGCTTTAAATGCACCCGCAAAGTTAATACCCTCATAGAAGTCACCTTGAGATGTTCCACCGTCACCCGTATATGTGATGGCTACAGCTTTTTTTCCGCGTTTCTTCAACCCAAGAGCGACTCCGGCAGCTTGGATATATTGAGCCCCGATAATGATTTGAGGGGAAATTACATTGACGTCTTCAGGAATTTGATTTCCCTTAAAATGTCCCCGGGAGAATAAGAATGCTTGCCAAAGCGGCAGGCCATGCCATACGATTTGCGGAACATCACGGTAACCAGGCAGAATGAAATCTTCTTTTTCCAAAGCATACTGGGAAGCGATTTGAGAAGCTTCTTGACCGGCAGTCGGTGCATAGAAACCTAATCTGCCTTGACGGTTCAGTGATATAGAACGTTGATCCAAGATGCGTGTATAAACCATTCGACGCATTAATTCTTGCAATTGTTCATCACTTAAATCAGGCATTGCCGCTTCATTAACGACTTCTCCCTCTTCATTTAAAATTTGAAAAGTTTCAAATTGTTCTTCTACTTTCTTAAGCTGATCCTGAACATTAATTTTAGCTTGTTTAGTTTTTTGAGCCATTTGGCACCTCATCCTTTCATTAAAAAGGTTTGCTATTATTATTCTATAAAGCAAAAATAGTTTGCTTTTTAGTTTCTTCAACAATTCATTCTTTTATTTTTCCCTTAAGACCAATCCCTCAAACGTAGATATGCTTAATATGTCTCAATCTTATTCTGTACCATAAAAAAAATCAAGGAAAATGATACAAGAATTTTTATAGATTAAGTTTACAAGATGAATTAACATCAAGTCAATCACTTGGAGTTCCTTATAATTTTGATTTAATAGAAATTCCAACACTCATACTTCTCCACTGTATTAGTTTTCACTTTGCAACTGTACTATTAAATTTTCCGCATTTATCAATTTAAGGATGGCTAAGGATAACATTTCAATTCCCCGGCATATCAGATCGATTCCGAAACTGCTTTAACTAAAGGCATTTGGGTCTTTAGAATAATATCCCAAAAAATATTCAAACGCTTTCATTTAAGTCTGCTGTTAGATTTTAAGTTATCGTTTTTTTTTAGTACAGGTATGAAAATTTCACATAAAGCTGGTTGCACAAAAAAAGACATTTTAGTATTTTTTAGTCCAAAAATGAACTGGATTGAACAAAATATGGGCTGTGAGTCATGATCACAGCCCATCATTATTTATATTATTTTGTTGAATCAGCCATTTCTATGCCGGAACTATCATAAAAACTTTCTTTTTTTTGATTTGATTTTTCCGTTAATGCATTAAATTCCTCATTCGCTTTCAAAACTTTTGTATAAGAGGAATTGATTTTCTCGATTTGCACTTGTAATTCATCCATTTTCAAATCCTCTTTTTTAAAAAGTTCATATAATTCACGATCATAAGCCAGACTTTGTTGATAGGCATCGTATAAATCATCGTAGGTGCTATAGCGCTCACTCATGACCTTTTTCATATCAGTCGCTTCTTTTTTTATCTTTTCATCCTCTATTTTCCCGATTTGTTCATCTATCTGATTGAATTGTTTTTTTGAGGATTGCATACTGCTTTGTTCCTTCTCGATTATTTTTTCCCTTTGGTCGATATTCTTGGCTGCTTCATTTGAAAGCTCGACAATCTGTTCATAATCATCCAATCCAAGTTTAATGATTTTCTCATATTTTTCTTTTTCTTTTTTCTCCAAATCATTAAGTGGCTCTTGATGCTCGGTGAAATCACTTTCCTCTTCTGCAGTTTTCTCTAGGATTTTGTGGATTCTTTCTTCCGGTGAACCATTAAAACAACCAGTCAATATCACTAAAGAAAGAAGTAAAATAACATATGGACCAAAACGATTCAACATAGACAGCTCCTTCTGATAGTTCTTCGAAGATTCATATTTCTCTAAATTCCCTTATAAGCCGCAGACACTTATTACGATCATATTCCGAACAGGTTTTTTTCATTACTGGGCGCTAGCCTACACCCTTTAAATCATACTGCATAGGCTGTAGGGACCGTTTCAAATCAGAGTGGTCAGCATTTTAATAATACAAAAACGGAGGTATGAAATTATGTATGGAGGTTACAACCAGGAATGTTGTTATCCGGTTTCCGTTGCACCCAGCTATGGTTATGGTGATTGTGGAGGCTGCGGCTTTGGAAGCGGCTTTGCCATAATCATTGTCCTGTTCATTTTGCTAATCATTGTCGGCGCATGCTTATGCTAAACAGATAATTACTATTACCATTACCCGAAAATGTTAACTATTTACCCTGATTCACAAAAAATGATTTATTTTTTTAAACGATCTCAACACGCAAATAAAGTAATGGCTGGGATAGGAATTACTAGACTTGATTCCATCCCTTCCATTTTTCTTTCATTAGACCATCCATTAACTTTCAGCCTTTTTTTTGTTAAAATAACCTATACATATTATAAGAAATTTTATGGGGTGAAAGATTATGCTTACCATGGATGATTTTGTTAATGAAGACGATCCAATCTTAAGGCAGGTCGCGTTAGAGGTTCCGCTTCCGGCATCATATGAAGATAAGCAACTTTTAGCAAGCTTGATGGAATATGTCCAAAACAGCCAGAAGCCCGATATTACTGCTCTATACGGGTTGAGGGCAGGAATCGGCTTGGCTGCACCACAGGTGAATGTTTCTAAAAGGATGATAGCGGTTCATTTGAAAGATAAAGATGATCAACTGTATAGCTATGCACTTTTCAACCCTAAACTCATTAGCCATTCAGTGGAAAAAGCATACTTGACATCAGGAGAAGGCTGTCTTTCCGTAAATCGTCCCGTTTCCGGCTATGTGCCCCGTTATGCTCGAATAACGGTTGTGGGTACGGACTTGGAAGGAAAATCGGTTCAACTCCGCCTGAAAGGCATCGCAGCCATTTGCTTTCAACATGAAATCGACCACCTTAATGGAATCATGTTTTATGATCATATCAATCCGGAAGACCCCTATGCCATTCCGGAAAATTCAATTGCGGTGGAAAGGTAACGTAATAAACAACACCCCCATCTGTTGGTTGACGGGGGTGTTGTTTTTTATATCAGTTCAAGTTCCTTCAAACCAAAAAGTATGCCATCATCATCGACATCCTTCGTTACAAAGTCGGCTTCTTGCTTCACAAGTTGACCGGCATTCCCCATTGCCACGCCATATCCCGCTACTTTTAACATCTCTATATCATTCAAGCCATCTCCAAAGGCGTAAACATCCTCCAGAGCAAACCCCACTTTTTCCATTAATATTTTAATGCCTTCAGCTTTTGAACCCCCGAATGGAAGTACATCCGTCGAATACGCATGCCATCTAATGAAGTGAAAGTCATCATATTTCCCAACAAAGTTCCGTTCTTCATCTTCCGAGCAGAATAATAAGGCTTGGTATATATCATGGTCCACATAAAAATCTGCCACATGTTCGGGGTGGGGAAACTTCAGGCTGCTTAATGCTTCTTCAATTCGGCTATGATGTGGAACACTCGATTTCATTGTCTCCTCATTCATGAAGACGATCGGTATTCCATTATTCTCAGCATGTTCGTGGAGCCGTTTTATCTCAGGTATGCTCAAAGGGTTTTTATAAACGACTTTCCCTTCAAAAACAACGTATTGTCCATTGAAACTTACGAATGTATCGATGCCAAGCTCTTCCCTTAAAGACTCGAACATGAACGGCGCCCTTCCTGTGGCAATCGCTACAAAAACTCCGCTATCCTGCAGTTGCTTAATGGCTTTTTTTGTTGAAGCAGGTAACTTTTTTTCATGATCAAGCAATGTTCCGTCAATATCAAAGAATACGATTTTCACTAACGATTCACTTCCAATTCATTCATTTTTTCCTTTTTTAATATGTACCCATTTAATAATTGTCATCAAGATAAGTCAAGTAACTCTACCGGATTCAACTCAAAGTCACGTTTTTTATTCAGGAATGGGCATATACTATTCTTAATAGAAACCAACCCAGGCTTTCCAGATTACACTTCTCCCATCCTTCTTGCCTCTAAAGCCCCAGTTGCTTGTTTGAATGAGCCTTTTTTTTCAAAAATGGGCCAAGTACCTGTAAAGACGTATTTACATTATTGAATAATCCTATACAATAATAACTAAGGGAGCGTGATCGCCATGTTAAAAAAGCTTCGTAAAAAGCTTGTTAAACAGTGGAATGATCTTTTAAGAAAAAAATCTATCGCATGATTTGCCACTCATTCCTGCCTTGGCCGTCATCCATATGCGAATTTTTTTCGGACAGCCCTTCAAAAACTTGCGGAGGGCTTCTTCCTTGTTGTAAAGTTCTTGTTAAGCATTCTTTCTATCTTGGCTTTTATATGGTCAGGTGAATACATATTTCAATCAAAATATGAGTCGTTGTGTTTTCATGAAACGATATACACAGTGGTACTGTATTAATTTAGAAAGAAATCGTTTACGAAAAAAGATCCCATGATTTAAGTTTTACACATGGCAAAAACGGATAGGATATAAGATAGAGGAAGCTACAATTGGATTGATACCAGAATCGGCCATCTATTTTTTATATACTTTTAGACATTGGTATATTTAATTCATCAAACCCCTTCCGTTTTTATGGCGGAGCTGGGTTTATTTTTACATGATGTTGAAAAACATGAAAAAATTGTTGTTTTTATATATAATGAAAAAAGCAATGCAAACAAGTGAGGAGAGATTAAAATGGTTTTTAAGGTATACTATCAAGTAACCATATCAGAGGTTCCCATCAGGGAGAATACTAAAACAATGTTTATCGAAGGTGAATCCGTTCGTGACGTCCGTTTAAAATTAAAAAAAGAACCTTATAACGTAGAAATCGTACTACCCGTAACCGGAGCATATTTAGAATATGAAAAACAAAATGAAGATTACAAAGTATTGGAGCTATAATTTATGAAATTTGTAAAAAACGATCAAACAGCTGTATTCGCCCTGGGCGGTTTAGGCGAAATCGGTAAGAACACATATGCTGTTCAGTTTCAAGATGAAATCATCATCATTGATGCTGGAATTAAATTTCCTGAAGATGAACTTCTCGGTATTGACTATGTGATTCCAGATTACAGCTATTTAGAGAAAAATGTAGATAAAATTAAAGGCGTTTTCATTACCCATGGCCATGAAGACCATATTGGCGGGATTCCTTATTTACTCAGAAAAGTGAATGTCCCTGTATACGGCGGGAAGCTGGCACTTGGACTGCTTCGTAATAAATTGGAAGAACACGGCCTTTTACGTCAGACAACCATGATTGAAATCAGTGAAGATGAAGTGATCAAGTTCCGGAAAACGTCCGTCTCTTTCTTCCGCACAACTCACAGTATCCCTGACTCTTATGGAATCGTTGTAAAAACGCCACCTGGACAAATTGTCCATACTGGTGATTTCAAATTCGACTTCACACCAGTGGGCGAGCCTGCAAACCTGACCAAGATGGCTGAAATCGGTAAAGAAGGTGTATTGTGCTTACTCTCGGATAGCACAAATAGTGAAGTGCAGAACTTTACTATGTCCGAAAGCCGTGTCGGCGATACCATTCATGACATTTTCCGTAAGGTTGACGGCCGGATTATTTTTGCAACGTTTGCATCGAACATCCATCGCCTTCAGCAAGTTGTGGAAGCAGCCGTGGCTAACGGCCGTAAAATAGCCGTTTTTGGCCGAAGCATGGATTCAGCCATATCAATTGGACAAGATCTTGGTTATATCGTTGCGCCTAAAGATACTTTTATTGATGTACAGCAATTGAATCGTATGCCTGCCAATAAAGTAACCATTCTTTGTACAGGTAGCCAAGGTGAACCAATGGCAGCCCTGTCGCGCATAGCGAATGGCACTCATCGTCAAATTCAAATCATTCCTGGTGATACTGTAGTATTTTCATCTTCACCTATCCCAGGTAACACAATCAGTGTTTCCAGAACGATCAATCAATTATATCGTGCAGGAGCAGACGTCATTTCAGGTCCTTTGAATGACATTCATACATCAGGACATGGCGGACAGCAGGAACAAAAGCTGATGCTTCGTTTGATAAAACCAAAATTCTTCATGCCAATCCATGGTGAATACCGTATGCAAAAACTACATGCCCGCCATGCAGTCGATTGCGGTGTTCCGGAAGAAAATTGCTTTATCATGGATAATGGTGAAGTTCTTTCCTTAAGTGAAAACACAGCACAAATCGCTGGTAAAATCCCTTCAGGTTCGGTTTATATCGATGGAAGCGGCATCGGGGATATCGGTAATATCGTTCTCCGTGATCGTCGGATTCTTTCCGAGGAAGGTCTTGTCGTTGTCGTTGTCAGTATCAATATGAAGGAATTCAAAATTGCATCCGGTCCTGACATCATCTCACGCGGATTTGTTTATATGAGAGAATCAGGAGACCTGATCAGCGATGCTCAATCCTTGATCACTAAGCATTTAAATAAGGTGATGGATCGCAAAACTACACAATGGTCTGAAATTAAAAATGAAATTACAGACACTTTATCTCCATTCCTATATGAAAAAACTAAACGCCGTCCAATGATCCTACCGATCATCATGGAAGTTCAATAAATAATAGAAGCCCAGCCATTGATGGCTGGGCTTTTTTGTGGATGAAAAGTGCGTGCTGCCCGATATTGAGCAAGCCTTGCTTATTCCACAATTTTTTTTTCAAAGCGATTGATGTCCGAATCCGCCCCGATGACGATCAATATATCACCTTTATGAATTAAATCGCTCGCCTGTGGGGAGACATTTATTTCGTTACCTCTTTTGATCGCGACGATATTCAGCCCATAATGAGCACGGATATCAAGGTCAAATATCGAGTTTCCATTCATCTTTTGGCTTGCAACAATTTCGACGATGGAGTGTTCATCAGAAAGCTCCAAGTAATCGAGAATATTATTGGAGACGATATTATGGGCAATCCTTCTCCCCATATCTCGTTCGGGGTGTACGACATAGTCGGCCCCGATTTTCCGAAGGACCTTCTCATGATAATCATTTTGCGCTTTAACCGTTACATTTCCGACACCCAATTCCTTAAGCATGAGGGTCGTTAATATACTAGCTTGAATATTCTCGCCAATCGCTACAATGACGTGATCAAAATTACGAATTCCTATGTTTCTCAGTACATTTTCATCCGTCGTATCCCCTACTACGGCATGTGAAGCTATCCTGGCAAATTCATTCACTCGATCTTCGTCAGCATCGATAGCCAGAACCCCTAATCCTTCTTCAGCTAATGTCTTGACTATGCTGCCGCCAAAACGGCCAAGTCCAATCACCGCAAATTCTTTTTTCACAATAAGCCCTCCAACGTCATTCGTTCTCTCTTTAGAGCATGTTCTGTACTGAAAAGCATTTTTTAAGCTTCGCTTCCTTTAAACGTTATATAGTCCGTTAAGTGATTGATCGCGAGTTCAATCGCAGTTTCATCCGGACTTAACTTAGCGTGGTGCAATCCGTATTCCGATGAAACCCCCAGCCAGAACATGAATCCTGGAATCTCCTTTAACATATAACCAAAATCTTCACCAGTCATCGCTTCAGTACATTGATGCAAATGAACAGCAGTTGACTTCTCTGTAAATTCCATGAATTCCCGGGTCAACCGTTCTTCATTATACACCTGGTGATACATCGCGCCATAGTCGATTTCAGCCAAGCACTCATATCCCACTTGTATACCATCCACAAGCGCTTTTATTCTTGACTTGACCTTTACCATCGATTCGGGGTTAAGGGTCCGTATTGTGCCTTCTAACCGCGCTGTCTCCGCAATAATATTTTGAACGGTGCCTCCAGTAATCTTCCCAACTGTAATGACAGCTGAATCAAGTGGATTGACATTCCTTGAAACGATTGTTTGCAGCTGCCCTACAAGCGCACAGGCAGCAATGACCATGTCATTTGTTTCGTGCGGATAGGCTGCATGCCCTCCTTTCCCCCTCAAATCGATGAATAATTCAGATGTATTGGCAAATAGAAGCCCTTCTTTAACGGCAATCGTACCAACTGGATACTCTGGAGCAATATGTAAAGCAAGAATCATATCCGGCTTCCATTTTTTCATGGTTTCCGATTTAAGCATTGGTTCAGCTCCGCCAGGACCCTCTTCTGCAGGCTGGAAGATGAATAGCAAGTCATCATCGATCGGATGTTCGGTGAAATATGTCAACAATCCCAAACCTATGCTCATATGAAAATCATGACCGCAGGCATGCATATATTCCTCGTGGTTGGATGCGAACGGCAATCCGGTTTCCTCTTTTATCGGCAGACCGTCTATATCAGCCCGGTAGCCAATTGTTTTTCGCGGGTTCATTCCCTTCACTTTCACGAATATCCCAGTCCGCCAAGTTTCTATTTCCATCCGCTCCTGGGCCAGATTCGTTATGTAATTCAGTAGGTATTGCTGCGTCTTGAATTCCTTGAATCCTATTTCCGGTATTTGATGCAAATCACGCCGAATCTCGGCAAAAGGATTTATTTTCACATTATTTCCTCCCTATACAGAAAGCGTGGATATATTTATCCACGCTTCAGGCAATATTCACTAAAGAAATTAAAGTTGACGAAGTTCTTGCATGATTTCTGTTTTTGATTTTGTTTTTTCGTCAATTTGTTTAATGACCCGCGCCGGGATACCAGCAGCCACG
Organism: Peribacillus sp. V2I11; assembly: GCF_030817135.1. NCBI lineage: Bacteria > Bacillati > Bacillota > Bacilli > Caryophanales > Bacillaceae > Peribacillus > Peribacillus sp. V2I11. Next base: position 794,806 of record NZ_JAUSYW010000001.1, read on the forward strand.
GAGTATGGAGGAACGTCTTTCGTTACAACTGCACCAGCCGCCACAACTGAACCTTGACCAATTTTCACACCTTCTAGTACGACCGCATTGGCTCCGATTAAAACATCATCTTCCAAAATGACCGGTTGTGCGGAAGGCGGCTCGATGACACCTGCTAAAACGGCACCTGCACCTACGTGACAGTTTTTACCCACTGTTGCACGTCCGCCCAGTATTGCGTTCATGTCGATCATTGTGCCTTCACCGATGACAGAACCAATATTGATCGATGCACCCATCATGATGACTGCGTTGTCTCCAATGGATACTTGGTCACGGATTATTGCGCCAGGCTCGATACGGGCTTTGATGCCTTTTAGATCCAACAAAGGAATGGCAGAGTTACGGCGATCATTTTCAACTACATAATCCTCGATTTTTGTTCCTGCTGCCTTGATTGCTTCCTCGACTTCAGACCACTCACCGAATACAACACCTGTATTTCCTGTTATGAAAGTTTTAGAAGCTGGACCAAAATCCATGCCTTCTAAATCGCCTTTGACATATACCTTTACAGGTGTAGATTTTTTACTATTTGAGATAAAAGAAATAATTTCGTTTGCATCCATTTTATTCATTCCGGGTAACCTCCTAAATATGTATCATTACTCGTTTTAAATTTACCAGACAACTGCCGGCAAGACAAGTTGAATGTCACTCTTATATATTATTCTCCCCTATTGACATTTTCGTCAGCGGACCTATAACATTCCTTGGTCACGAATATGCTCTTTCACCACTTCCGTGAATGCCTGGACTTGCTTTAACTGAAAGGCCGATTCATAGCCGCAAAGCCATGTATCTCGTTCGATTGAGTGGTTATGCCCATCCAAAAGAGGGATTTTAAAAACATTCGTATCTTTATCATGTAAAGTGATGGCTGGCAGGATCGCATATCCTATACCATTAAATACCATTTGTTTACATGTTTCGATTTGATCCACGACTATGGTGTTTTTTGGTGTCGTTTTAAATTGCCGATGCCACCAGTCCTGAATTTCCTGATAATAATTCGAATCGCTTTTAAACTGAATGAATGGCCGGTCCGTTTCGAACACTTGATTCAGTTCCTTCATTTCAGTATCCACCAAATAAAGCATATCTGTAAATAAATGCTGTTTTACCCCTTTCCAATCCGGGGCTCCCCTTATGATGCCAATATGCACTTGTCCTTCATACAAAGACTTTAAAATCTCACTGCTCCAGCCAGTGATTAAGGAAATTTTGGCATACGGATATTTTTGGACGAACTTTTTCAATACTTGCGGCAGCCAATTTTGACCGACAATCGAGGCACAGGCTATTTTCAAAGTGCCATAAACTTCATGGTCCATAGCTTGAATACTTTCCCTGACCTTTTCCTCTTTTTCTATAACCTCATTGGCCAAACGAATTACCGCTTCACCTGCTGGCGTCAGTGACAGCCCTTTTTGTGAACGCAGAAACAGTTTCGAGCCCCAATCCTTTTCTATTGATTGTAAACGCTGTGATAAAGCCGGCTGGGAAACGAACAACCGCTCAGCTGCTTTTCTCATATTCATTTCCTGAGCAAGCACGGATAATAAATGAAATTCTGAAAATGACATACACACCAACCTCTTGATAATTAATTCTTATCATGATGATTTAATTTATTTAATTTTTATTATCAACAAAGTCAGCTTATAATACAAGAGAAAAGAAAAGGCAATGAATTTGTTAGCCATCTGTCTTTTGACTGTCGCTTTGATCATGAATTTCATTAAAAAACCGAAACCTTCCGATGAATCGGATTGGCACCTCCCAAAAAAAGTTTATCCATCCCTATTCGGTATCAGTGTCTATGACGGAATGTTCGGACCGGGACAGGCAACCATGCTAATGTATACCTTTTTATGAAATGGTGCCACACCTTCAATCCCTGGCCTTACTAGATTCCAAACTTTCATTAGCTGTACAGCTGCATTCATTACCTATTTCATTGCCGGTAACATTGCTTGGGGGATTGCCATTTATTACACGACCGGTTCCCTTATCGAATCACAGCTGGCCTTGCGTGTGGCTTAAAAAACTCCACTCGACAGTTGAAATTAATTTTACATTCGGTCACTATCGCATTATTGAGTCAATTGGTCATCAGAGTTGCGTTTCCTTAAATACAAAGGCAAACTCCATTTAAGGGGTCTGCCTTTTTTTCCTATGCCTTCTTATTCTTTCTTAGTCTCGTAAGTAACAGGAAGCTGATTACAGAGAATACTAGAACGATGAGATAAATCGTCTGTAAAGACAATGTAAGTCCTTCCTGTAAAACCTTTACCACATTTTCAGGAAGAGACATGCGTTCTTCACTGTTCAACAGTTCATTTGCCGTATCTATCGTCACTCCTGAGCCGGCTGGCGCATGCTCGTTCAAATAGGCTTGAAGTCTCATATTCATGATTCCCCCAAGTAATGCAGCGCCTACAGTATTTCCTAAATTACGCATGAACATATTGGAAGCTGTCGCAATACCCCTTCGTTCCCAGCTGACGGTTTTTTGAATGACGACAATGAATGAGGTAGAAGTCAAACCCATGCCTACACCGACAAAAAAGGATCCCATGGCAGCAATAAGGGGCCCAGCTTCCGGCTTCATACATACTAGGATCAAACTCCCAAGGATCAATGAACACCCTCCAAGGAGGGAGGTTGATTTGAATCCTATTTTCATCAATAACCTGCCTGAGACCATTGACGCGATCGGCCAGCCAATTGACATGGCTGTCAATGTAAAACCAGCTACCGTAGGCGAGCGCTCCATCACGCCCTGAACGAATGTGGGGAGGAAACTTGATAATCCAATCATCATGACCCCTGTCGTCAGGGATACAAGATTCGCAATCAGAATGGAACGCTCCTGCCAGATTTCAAATGGCATCATCGGTTCGGCTGCTTTCTTTTCCTGAAGGATGAATAAGATAAAGGTGATGATGGCCACTAATGCCAAGGATATGACCGGAGCTGAAGCCCATGACCATTTCACTCCTCCTTCTACGAGTATCACCATGAGAGTGGATATGGATAATGTCAATAGCGTTGCACCTAGGTAATCGATATCACGTTTTTTCTTTTCGATATTTTCATGAAGGAAAAACCAAATGCCAATAAAAGATAGCAAGCCTAAAGGAACATTAACCCAGAAGACAAGCTTCCAAGTTAGGGATTCAACGAGCAAGCCGCCCAAAGCTGGCCCCATGACCGCTGAAATTCCCCAAACGCTCGATAGATACCCTTGAACGCGTGCCCTCTCTTCATTTTTATAGATATCACCCACAATCGTCGAAGCTACAGGAGCTACAGCCCCCGCCCCAAAACCTTGTACAAAGCGATAAATGATGAGTTCCGTCATAGAATTGGCAAAACCGCAAAGAAGGGAGCCAATTAAAAAAACAATGATTCCAAATAATAAGACAGGTTTTCTCCCGAGAATATCCGATAACTTTCCATATATCAAGACCGTTACGGCGTTCATTAACAAATAACCTGAAAACACCCAGCTGTAAAGTGAAAAACCACCTAAATCACTAACAATGGCTGGCATTGCCGTCGAAACGATCGTTCCTTCAATAGCATTCATAAACATAGCCAACATGATGGCAGCCAATATGAAGGGACGTTTTAATTTTTTATTCTGCACTTTTGCTCCATCCACTGCTTGGCCCAATTTTCGCATCCTCTCCTAATAGACCCTCTAACTGTTTATAGACTTTACTACTAGCTGGATCAAATATGTAAAAAACAAGAAAACTCGCCAACTGGCGAGTCTTGAGGTTAAATTCATTCTAAGCATTTCTTATTTATCAGGTGTATTTTGTTTAAATACTTTTTTCAAGATTGCCCTTCTCGTTAAGATACCTTCAAATACATGTTCGTCATTCTCTACACAGACAAACGGATGGTCAATCAACAATTCCACACCCTTGGTCAATGTATCTTCAATATGCAGGCGAGGTATTTCTATATTCATTATTTCGGAAACTATTTTATTCTCAAGATTATCAAATTCAATTCGTTCCAGTCCCAAGATTGAATCAAGAATGACTGGTGTGCTAATTAAACCATGCAGTTTATACATCGGATCTAACACAGGAATGGCCGTATAACCGCTCTTTGTTAATACCAATAGTGCATGTTCTAAATTATTGGTTACCTGCACGTGGGCCACGCGTTCGGAAGAAATCATTAAGTCTTTAACGCTGGATTCCAATAAATCCCCATCATGAGTACCGATCATGTTAAAACCCCTTACCATATGTTTTTATATACAGCTCTTTCTATAGTTTAACATATGTAAGCAGAAAAGGCTCATTCCTAGACCAATAAAATCCCAAACGGTGGGATTCGCAAGAGACCCTTAGCCCTTACTAGTTTTAATGTTAACCTGTTTAAAACCGCATTCCGGGCATTGATAAATCACATTTTGGTTGGATTGTGCCGTTAATACATTTTCCATTTCCCTTTCCTCACCGCATGCCGGGCATATTACCATTAGATTTTTCATTTACATCCCTCCAATTATTAAGATGTCGTAAAAATCACTACTTCATTCAAGTAAAAATTGAACGGCTTCATTCACAATAAAAAAGCCGCTTCCTAAGGAAGGCGGCTTTTTGTGTTTTTTTTAAGATTGAAGAAGATCAAAGATTTCAATGGTAATCATATCAATATTATCGAATTGATATTTTGATGATTTCCCTTTATCACTGTATACTTCAAGCTCGAACATTTCTGTTTTGCTGAAATATGTAACCTGGCACTTTTTCACACCATCTATTTCAAAAAAACGTTGAGCAGATTCAGATTCCTTCGCTTGCTCTTGAAGACTTTTCAATCTGGTAAGGATGCCCTGTAATTGAGACATACTCCCTCTCCTTTCTGAATAAAACCTTTTCGATAGGTTTCACTATACCATACTTTTCTATCCAGTAGCCACGCTGAAATAAATTCAGAATAATTTAAAACTTCATTCTTTACATGGCACTATTAACAGAATAAAATAAGGAATGGATTTTGTACATGAAAAATTTTCTGGGGGTAGATTCTGTTGCAAAACATTAGTGAGCTTGGTTATCGCATTTCATTGATTGATGGTTTTGATTTGGATAGAAGAAATCGTACAGGAACATATGTAATTGCCGATGAAGACATCACCTTAGTCGAAACTTCCGCCAGCCCCTCCATCCCCCACTTAATGAAGGGGCTCGAACATTTGGGAATCGCCCTCGAAGATATTACATATATCATTCTTACCCATATTCATTTGGACCATGCAGGTGGAGCTGGACTTTTTTTACAGCATTGTCCGAATGCCAAAGTGATCGTTCACCCAAAAGGTGCACGGCATCTGGAAGATCCAACACGTTTGATCGCTGGGGCTAAAGCAGTCTATGGTGAAGAATTCAACAAGCTTTTCGATCCGATATTACCTATTCCATCAGAAAGAATGCTGACTAAACTTGATAGGGAAACCCTAAAAACAAGTGAAAATTCCAAATTGACCTTTTATGACACACCAGGACACGCAAACCATCATTTAAGCATTTACGATTCGGTTTCAAAAGGGATGTTTTCAGGTGACACAGTAGGCATCTATTATCGTGAACTCGATGAAGAGGGTTTGGAATTTTACTTACCGTCCACATCGCCAAACCAATTTAATCCCGATGCGATGCTTGCTGCAGCGAAATTGTATGAAAGCATCGGCGTCGAACGTATATATTTTGGCCATTACGGGGTATCGGAAAATCCTAAGGAAGTATATAAACAACTTCATTACTGGCTGCCTAAATTTGTGGAGACTGCCAAATCGGCATATAGGGAATATGCTAGCTTTAAGGAACAAGTGGCAGCGACCAGTAAGAATATTTTCACGGAAGTCGCTGTTCATTTAGGCGAAAAAGGAATCACCGCTGATCATCCTGTTTTTGATATCATTGCCATGGACCTGAACGTTTGTTCCATGGGATTGATAGACTATCTGGTAAAACAGGAAAAAGACCGGTAAAAGGATCCTTAAGTTTTATCCCTATTCAAATGTCTTGGCATTCTCTATAATGAAAAAGTAAACCTTACTTAAAGCATACATGGAGGAATGAAATGAAAGACGTTACGCTCTATACCCAACCTGATTGCCCTCCCTGCAAAATCATGAAAATGTTCTTTGATGATAATAATGTCGTATATAAAGAAAAAGATATTAAAGCAGATGGGCATGCACGTAAAGAACTAACTAATAAATATGGCGCCTATTCCACACCAACGGTCGTCATCGACGGGAAAGCCATTATTGGTTTTGAATTGGACGAAATAAAGAGAGAACTGAATATATAACAAAAAGTCCAGAGAAGGCTGTGACCTTCTCTGGACTTTTTCATTTCAGCCTCCATACTTTTCAACTTTGAAGGACTTTCCTTTAAAATTCCTTATTTCATTTTTTCACTTTCATACTTTACGTCCATTACCTTCCAAACGTCATTTTCCTTTTTCAAAGTAACTGATTCAACATGTTTTTCCATCGATGCAGGTCCGTCCCCTGTGTACTGGAATTCCTCCTGAACATATATGAAATCACCGTTTTTCCCATATGCAATTTCCGTATTCTTGTCGTAACTGAAAAAAGGGATATAATATGGAGCGAAATCTGATCCAAATGCGGTATAACCGCCATCTACTTTCACTACATTCTCCTGGACAAACTTCTCGATGAAATCACCTGTGAAATGTTTATCCAACTTCGCTTCAATCGCTTCCTTAGTACTTACTTCCTCACTAATCGAAGCTTGATTCTTCATGGCATCTTGTACTAAAGATAGTACTTCCTCTCTATGTAAGCCCTCCGCTGAAGCAGTGAACCCTCCACTTAAAAATAGAAGGACACTGGCAAGACATGCAACTAAATATTTACTCATTACAATCATCTCCTAGTTATAGAATTTCTCCTAATGATTCGGATTGTTGCCTATGTCATTCAATACCCGTCCAGATCAAAGCCAAACTACAAAATCACATTCTCCGTGAGACTTTGATAACAGTGCCCATTCTTCACAATAAAAAAGAAGATTTCATGATATTGAAATCTCCTTCTCACAATTATCGAAAAGCATAGTAAAAAATAAAACCGACAACCAAAATCGTCCCAACAAAAAGAGAAACGAATATCGGGTTCTTTAAATAAGGATGTTCTTTAACTGAATCATCGACAGTCGAATCATATCTGGCTTTCACTTTCTGTGCCCTTGCTACAGAATAAGTATAAAAGAGCAGATATAACGCCATGATTGTAACGATTATGATTAGAATCCAGATGTACGTGCTCAAAATATGTCTCCTCCAAGCGCATCATTTCTGCTTATCGTTACACATCTAAAGCGATTATATTCATGAATCGTTTTTTATAATAGTGCTTCATTTTCATATAAATAACTATAAGAAAGATCACAGAAAATGTATTCCTTATTATTCAGTGGATATGAAAAGGTCCGAATGGTTTCTCCCGTTTCGATATCACTGTATAAATCGGATAGTCTTCCTTTTTTCTCGTTACGCATCTTTACGATATTTTCGAGGAAATAAGGTCTCCAGCTCCAATTTTTATTCATATAACTGGGTTGGACTAACCATTGCCCGTCCTTATGGAGGATATTGGGAGATTTTTGATACCCCTCTTCATCACAAATATAAAGCCTAAAACATATGGAATCCAATTTTTTCGCCAAAACTCCGAGAAACTCTTCATGGGAGCTGGCCCGCTTTTGCTGTTTTAAGAAGTTTTGCATATTCTCGTTGAATTGCAAAGTCTTTTGATAAACGGCTTCAAGCTTCTTGGTCTCTAAAGAAATGAAGGACTGACATTCTTGATGGAATTTTTCACGAAGTAAATCTTTATTAATGAATTCGCCTTCCGGTTTCGCCAAAAAATACCCTTGATAATATCGTCCCCCATTCTTCCATGCAAAGCGAAGCTGGTATTCGGACTCAATGTTCTCAAATAGTAAATTGGCGCCGATTTTTCGTGCAAGCATGCTTAGAGAAAACAGGATGACCTGATAGGCATCTCCCCCTGAAATGCGAAGCTGGTCCAGGTTAACTTTTAAAATATTCGGAGAAATCTGTGCGATCCGGTCCAATTGCGTATCTTGTCCTAAATGATCTAAAGCTATCTTTATCCCATATGTTTTAAAGTAAGCAAGCACATGCTGCAAAGGATCTAAGTTTTCCGGACTGATCGTGTCTGATAATTCCAGCACAATCCGGTGCATTTCCTCCGGTTGAAAATGACGATGTAAAATCTCCATGAATTCTTCGCCATGATCCAGCATAAGCAAATTAGGATCTCTGTTGATAAAGATAAGAAAATCTTCACCATAGTCTTTTATTCTCTCCAAGGCAATTTCAAGTACATAATTATCCACTTCCACCCTATACTCTTCCGGCACTGCAGAATCGTGAAAAAAAGGGCCAAGGCTTTTATATTCAGATTGTTCCTCATAGCGCCCTAAAATTTCATACCCGATTACCTGATGTTGATCTGCACTGAAAATCGGTTGAAAGAATGGTGTCACCCTGTCTAAGTTCTTTAATATCTTTTCTGTATCCATGATGCATCTTCCCCCTAATTACGAAAACACCAATATGCCAAAATTATACCATTAGTTTCTGTCATTGATAATAAATAATTTTAATTCCTACTGCTAACTCTTTTTTCAGAACATTAAAATCCCCCATTCACCCTATCCAATTGAAAAGAAATACAATGAAAAGGCATTGTCCATAAATGGAACAATGCCTTATGTCTTATCAAAAAGGGAAGAACCATGGTATCGTGATCACCATGATAACGCCAATGAAAATCTGTATGGATATCCCGATCATGATAAAATCTTTATGCTTGTAATCACCCGCCGTCATGACAAGCGCGTTGGTAGTGGCCACCCTTGGAGTGGATAACGCCAAACTGCCAGCAACGGCAAGGCATAGAAACACAGGAAGAGGATCGATTCCTTGATTCACCGCAGATGTCAGGGCAATGGGCGTCATGATTACCGTCGCGGCCCCATACGGGATGAATTGGCTCAGGATCAGTGTCAGGAGGTAAAAGACCGCTAATATGCCGTGTGCCCCGATATTACTGAATAAAACGGCCAGCCAATCACTTATCATTCTCACTCCACCGGTATTATCCAATGCAGCCGTTATTCCGAACATGGCGGCAATCAATAGAACAGGTTCCCAGTTAATCTTTTGGTAAGCATCCTCCATCGATCGGACACAGCCAGTGATCACCATCAGCAATGCAGCCGTCAAAACCGATAGTACCGCAGGAACGGACTCCATCGATAAAAGAATGACCATCAAAGCAGTGATCCCCAAGGCAATCCATGCTTTGCCCTTGGAGTTTACCGGAGAGCCATCTTCCGACGTACTTCCAATAACGATGACATCCTGTAAATCCGAGGAAATCCGCTCAATGTTCTCCCATTCTCCATGTATCAGGATTGCATCCCCCGGTTTCAGGCGTTCCGTTCCGACATCCGCTTGAATATATTCGCCATTCCGATTGATTGCCAGCACATTACATTGGTATTTCTCACGAAAATGCACATCTATCAAGGTTTGATTTTCATAATCCGAGTTTGGGACGATTAATATTTCTGTCAATCCAAATCTACTGCTAAGAAAATGTTTCTTTATTTGTTCGGTATTGAAATGTTTAAACTCCAGTTCATAGTTAAGTGCCAATCTCTCAACTGCTTCTTCTTCTCCAAACACCAAAATGATATCTTCAGGATGAAGAACCTCATCCGCCCTGGCTGAAATCGTCAACTGTCTTTGCAACAGCGGCAATTGCTTATCCTTTGGCTTCCGCTGGATTTCAATCAAAGTCAATTCATACTGAATAGGAAGCTGGAGATCCGACAGCCTTTCTCCAACAATATCGGAAGTAGCGGGTATATGCAGATAATGCAATCGGTCATATACTTTGTACATGCCGGCAAGCTCCCCTGCCGACAGTCCCTTTACACTATTGTTCGCGGCAATGGTCTTCTCGGGAAGCAACAGGCGTCCGAGTGTCAACATGAAGAATAACCCTGCTGCAAAGGCGATTAAGCCCACAGGTGTAAAGTCAAAAAATGATAAATTCCCTATTCCGTTTTGCCGTAATACATCAGCGACGATCATATTGGAGGGAGTACCTGTAAGTGTTAATAGCCCTCCAATACTGCTTGCATAGGCAAGGGGCAATAAATACCTTGTCGGACTTGTTTTTTGTTGTAAGGCCATGCTCATGACGAGCGGAAGCAGTATGGAAACAATTCCAGTTCCGCTTAAAAATGCACTTAATATTCCTGCTGTCAACATGACGATAAGCAGCGATTTCCATTCACTGCCCCCACATAAACCCAACAACTTATTTCCTGCCTTTTCCACGATTCCTGTATTTAACAGGCCGGCACCGACTATAAATAGCCCAGCCAGCATGATGACCACTTGATTCGCAAACCCGGCCACTAGTTCATCCAATGTAAGAATCCCCAGTAAACCCAGTATGGATAGTGCACTAAGTGCAATTAAATCTGCTCGAAATTTCCCTTGTATAAAAAGCGCAATCGCGCATAGAAGTATAATCAGTGTAATAAACATTGGTTCGGTCATCATGTTACCTCCGTATAGATGTTCAATTTCAAACCGGATACGGTTTCATTAAACCCCAGTTTACATGTTTTTCATATGCTTATAGAAGATATTTTCTTCATTTTATGTATATTGTTTGTTAGTATGAGGAAGTAACATTTTTATATTAGATAGGTTGATTAATTTGAATAAACCCATATCCAGAAGAACATTCTTAAAGAAAAGTCTTGGTACATTGGCTACCTTAACCGGTTTAGGTATTGGAGGAAGCTATTATGCCCATAATTTGGAGCCGAAATGGTTAGAAATCAAGCATAAAATCATCAGCCACCCGCTTATCCCAAAAGGTTTTCATGGCATGAAAATGGTCCAATTCAGTGATACGCATTTAGGCTTTCAATTTCAGCTTAAAGATTTACATGCAATTGTCAATAAAATAAACCAATTGGACCCTGATGTTATTTTATTTACCGGAGATTTAATGGACCAGCCTAATAAATACAAGGCTCACCAGAAAATCCCTCTCGTTTTGAATCAGCTTAAAGCCCCACTTGGAAAATTCAGCATCTACGGTAACCATGATCATGGGGGATATGGCTCAGAAATTTACAGCGATATCATGGAAAAATCCCATTTTACCATGTTGCAAAATACCTCGACTAAGATTACCTTATTAACGGCTGAAGAAATAGTCATTGCCGGGGTTGATGATGCCATGCTTGGAAAACCTGATTTTGAAAAAGCACTTTCTGGCATCCCGGAAGAAGTGTTCACCATTATGCTTTCGCATGCCCCTGACCTGGCCGACACATCAAGGACTTACGACATCCAGTATCAAATAAGCGGTCACAGTCATGGAGGTCAAGTACAAATCCCCTTTGCCGGTGCCCTTGTAACTCCCCCATACGCTGAAAAGTACCGGGAAGGGACGTATGAAATCGATTCATTAACGTTACATGTCAATAGAGGGCTTGGCACTACCCGTCTCCCATATCGCTTTCTTTCACGTCCGGAGTTGACCGTTTACGAATTCCAAGCCGAAAAATGATAGGAAAAGAATACAGGGGAAAGCCGCCAGACTTTTTAACAAAACCTGTGCGAATAAAACAACTTGTTGCCATAAATCATGTGTAATGGACTCCTATGAATTATAGCATTAGAAGTATATCTGAGAAAACCAGGTTTTTTTACCATTACCAATGGTAGTTGCCTTAAAGGTTATACCATACTTAAATAGCCACACAGGAAAGTGCCGATACACCCAAAAACAGACACCGTTATATAGATAAGGCTATCTATATAACGGTGTTTTCTAATAAGTTCAAGTGTTTCCATACTGAATGTTGAAAAGGTCGTAAAAGCACCCAGGAAACCTATTGTCAGAAAAACCTGCAAAGATAAAGCCCAGCTTTCTTTCTGTGGCAACGCCATTCCCAGCCCAAAGGAACCTATAAGGTTAATCAGTAAAATGCTAATGGGTATCGAGACGGCTGGCAATAGCCTATTAAAAATAATCTGCAAGACATATCTAGAGGCCGCTCCAAAAAAGCCTCCTATAAAAACTGAAAGAGCCTCAATCAAAGGGACTCACCTCTCTGTCTATTAAAAAGGCCCAGTCCGAGGAAACCAGCGACCAAACCAAAAAAAAGCGTGGCACCAAGATATACTCCCGCCAATGGCAGAGAAGTCTGCAGTAGATTCACCACTTCTTGGGAAAATGTGGACATCGTGGTGAAACCGCCGCAAAACCCGCTGCCCAGCGCTAAAAAAACAAGTGATTTCTTTTCCGAGGCGAAATAGCCATTGATCATTCCAAGTAAAAAGCTGCCTACTATATTTATTAAGAGGGTTCCAAACGGAAAGAAGGAATGGCCAGCAGCAGTCAATATTACGCAATAACGCAATATCGCTCCAGCCGCTCCTCCAAAACCGACTGCAAAAATGCTTTTAAACCGATCCATTAAGGTCCCCCCAAATTTTTCTCATAAGTAGATTCATTATAACAGATTAAGATGAAACAGGCTCTTTTCTTAAAAAAATCCATACTATGTAAAGAATTTGAGAAAAGGAGGCTAATTATGCAAACACAGTATTTTCCTTACTACCATTATCCGCAGACCATAATGCTACAAAACGATTACAGAAATGCATATGGGAATGAATATGGACCTGAATATTGGAATGACGAGCGCTTCTTTCCTTTCTTTCCGCTATTGGCACCTGTAGCTTTTGTTGCAGGATTGGCAATTGGACCGTTGCTATTCAATAACCGTCCACCTGTCTATCCTCCATATCCTCCTCCATATCCTGCTTACCCTCCTTACCCCGCTTATCCTGCGTACCCTGATTATCAAGGCTTTCAGGGTTACCAGCAGCAACAATTCGGCGCACAGGCCGGGGTATCTGAAAATATCAATATATACACTCAATAAAAGTTGGACAGAAGGCGACATAAACGCCTTCTTTTTCTTTGACCAAAAGGCGTCGGATTGAATTTTACTTCCCTATATATTTTGAAGTGGTATAATATGAAAATGAATAGATGGTAAAGTGTTGGGAAATGATGGTCATACCCTAGAGATGTACATGCATTATTTTTTCACTATTTTCTGCCTGGTTGCACACACGTCTCTATTTAAACCAATATATAAAAACAGGTTTTTACTGAAGGAAGTCTGTTTGTAACGTCCTTCTAACCTTATTAAGAAAAGGAGTTTCCATAATGAACCAAACGAAAGGACATTCTGAAAGGGATGAGTTTTCGATAAACTCCCTTGCCCAAGCCGTGTTTATTGTCAATAAACACGCAAAGACTGCATTGGAGCCCAAGAATTTATATAATTTAAAACGGCTCGCATTAAGCAAGCTTATGCAAGAAGGAAAAGCGAAGAAGATTGGACTTCATTTCTCTGATAACCCTCGCTTTGCAGCACAACAATCCGACGTCATTGTCGAATGCGGATCATATGTTTTTCATTTACCTCCCACTAAGGAAGATTTGAAAAAACTACCCCACCTCGGCAGCCGGGCAGCCTCCATACGGAACCCTAAAGCCGCGTTGTCATTATCCAAGGCAAAACAGATCCTGCAATCTTACGTTGGACAAGCAGGTGAAAAACAACCGAACCCTGTCAACACCGAGAAAAGGACTCACGGCCGTGGGTCGGTCAAACAACCTTTTCACAATCCATTCCCATCCTCCTTTTTAGGAAAAGGTTCCAAGTATTAATTATTGATAAACCAAACGGGCCGTGAGGTAACGCCTCATCGGCCCGTTTTCACATTCATAATACCAATCTGTCTATCAACTTATAAGCTCTGCAATTTCAGGCTTGCTGATTTGAGCGTCAGCCCCTACGACCTGACCTTTATGACGCAGGCTTTCAGTAATCAAAGAAGAGAAAATAATCACCGGCAATCCAGCCAGTTCCCCGTTCTCCTTTATTCTTCTAGTCAAATGATGTCCATCCATTTGAGGCATCTCAATATCGGTAATCACCAGCTGCACTTCATCTCCAACCACTTTTCCTGATTCAATTAAATTCTCCAGATAATTAATTGCATCAAGTCCATTTTCATAAAACTCCAAGTACTTGAATCCAGCTTCTGACAATGTATCAAACAGCAGCTTTCTCAGTAAAGGAGAATCTTCTGCAATAAGGATTCTTTTGTCTGAATTTTGCCGGATACCAAGCTTTTTAACCTGTTGGATGTTTATTCCTGATTCTGGATTGATTTCGACCCCTATTTTTTCAAAATCGAGCAACAGTAACATTTCACTATTTAATTTTATTACTCCGATAATCTGACTTTCAAGGCCTTGATACATATCCGAAGGCTTTTCGATTTGGGACCAGGAAATACGTGGATCTGTGTTACGGTATGGACATGGAAAACCACTTTTTACTGATTGAATTCAGCCACTATGAATTTATCCTGCTCAGGAGTTTCAGATTGGCGGAAACCCTAAAGCATCCGCCACATTCACAACTGGCAGGACTTCTCCGCGAAGCTCAATGATCCCCTCCACATTTGGATGGGAATGAGGGACAAGCGTGATGGGGACAGGATTAATGATTTCCTTCACCTTAATTACGTTAATGCCGAATTTATTCTTTCCGAGACCGAATTCCACCATCTCAAGCTCATTCGTTCCACTTTCCAGTAATATTCCTTTATTTGCTTCCATTGTTTCATCTCACCCTTCTACTTTTTCATTTCATAATTCCATAAGTCAATTAACCGCTAGGAAAAATATCATGGTTTTATCAATGAACTCATACCCAATAATTCGTTTAAACATTTCTTTTGTTTAGAGCAAGAATAAAAAAAGAATCAAGAAGTGCTTATTTATTAAAGCCAAACTAAAAAGGGACCCATCAGAGTCCCTCTTTTTCCAAGCTCATTTTTCACGACTGCCATTCCAGCCACCATATCGATCTTAAGGCCTGTCTCTTCGATATAAACCCCTCATGATATAACTGACATGGTTAAAGCAGACACTGATTGGATGGTCGCAAATTAACGCCCTGCAGCCCTTCCAATGATATTCTCGCCGCGAAACTAAATATACTCCCCAATTTCTCAACTTAAACTTAGAATAACAGGTCAATTGGCTCTTTTCATCTCTTTCGCGACCTTTTCTTTGGATTGAGCCAACCTTTTTTAACAAAGAGTAAAAACATCATCAAGGCAATTCCGCCCATCATTCCAAGAATGAGGAAATAGCCATAATGCCAATTTAATTCCGGCATATATTCAAAATTCATCCCATATACGCCCACTATGAAGGTCAGCGGCATGAAAATGGTAGTGATGACAGTCAATGTCATCATCGTTGAATTCATATTATTAGAGTTCACAGACAAATAACTATCACGGATATCGGACGAAAAATCTCGATAGGATTCAAGCATTTCAGTCAATTTAAGAAGATGATCGTACACATCATTAAAATAAAGGTGCTGATCTTTCAAGTATTTCAGACGCTCTGATGAAATCATTCTGTATAATAGATCACGCATTGGCAATATGGTCCGACGGAGCCTCGACATATCTGTTCGTAAATCGAAAAGCTGATCCATCAATTCGTTAATCGTGTCATTTTCAGTATTTTCCTCAATGCTACCCAATTCGCTTTCAATTTTATAAACAGGTGGGAAAAATTCATCGACGATCCTGTCAATTATCCTATGCATCAAGAAAAAGGGACTTTGCTTCAACATTTTATTACCAGCAATTTCTTCCCATACCTTTTCCAGTTCAAGCATATCTTCCTTATGAAAACTGACTATCCATTTTTCACCGACAAACATATCCAATTCCACTGCTTTAAATACCTTCTCCCTTAGAGCATGAATCACAAGAAATTGGTAGCCCTCATAAAAATCCATTTTGGGGCGTTGGTTAAAATCATCCAGGCAGTCTTCAATTGCCAGTGGATGAAAGTGAAAATGATTGGATAAAAGTTCGATTTCCTTGTTTGTGGGGTTGGAAAAATCCACCCAGTACCACTCGATATCCGGATTATTCATTTCCGTTAGCGGTAAACCAAAACTGACTTCTTGATTAAAAGTAATTGCGCAAGTCCTTATCATATGTATCAACCCTCAAAATTGTCTTATCATACATTATACCTTTAATTCATTAATCTCAAAAAGTTTTCTCCCCATCCAAACTAAATGATAAAATAGAATGAATGAGTCAAACATAGTACATAATTCATGTAGTTAGAAAAGGGAGGATATTCATAGATGGAACATTTAATAAACCCTCTAGTAAAAGACGTTCAAATATCAGGAATCCGTAAATTCTACAATATGGTCGCTGATATCGAAGGCACCATTTCCTTAACGATAGGACAGCCTGACTTTCCAACTCCAATGCATATTAAAGAAGCGGCAAAACTAGCCATCGATAATGACTATACCGTTTATACTCACAATGCCGGCTATCTGGAATTAAGGGAAGCCGCTTCAAAATATGTAAAGGATAAATACAAGCTTAGCTATGATCCGGCGAATGAAGTCCTAGTGACCTCAGGTGCAAGCGAAGGCATAGACATTACCTTTCGAACGATCCTCATCCCAGGGAACGAAGTAATATTACCGGGTCCAGTATATCCGGGATACGAACCTATCATTAAGATGTGCGGTGCAAAACCTGTTTATGCCGATACAACAAAAAATGGATTTCGTTTGACTGCTGATATAATTGAAAAGTACATAACTGATCATACTCGGTGCATCGTTCTGCCCTATCCATCGAATCCGACCGGGGTTACATTATCTGCCGAAGAATTATTGGACATTGCCGAACTTGTAAGGGGCAAGGACATCTTTATACTGGCCGATGAAATATACAGTGAACTGGTATTCGATCAGGAGCATGTTTCGATTGCCACTTTCTTAAAAGAACAAACCATCGTCCTAAACGGATTGTCCAAGTCCCATTCCATGACCGGGTGGAGAATTGGCCTGCTGTTTGCGCCTGTAGCCATCTCTCAGCACATCCTGAAGGTTCATCAATACAATGTGACTTGTGCCGCCTCCATATCGCAGAGAGCTGCCTTGGCAGCATTGACGGCAGGCAGAGATGATGCCATCCCCATGAAGACTGAGTATGCACGGAGACGGGAATACGTATACAGTCGCTTACAAGCGATGAAACTGGAAATAGTCAAACCAAATGGTGCCTTTTACTTCTTTATAAAGCTGCCTGAAGGTTATGCTTCTTCCCTTGATTTTTGCCTCAAGCTTGTTCAACAGGAAAAAGTGGCAGTGGTCCCTGGAGATGCCTTCTCTCCCCTTGGCGAGGGGTACTTCAGGATATCTTATGCCTATTCCATGGAAACCCTGGAAAAGGCTTTGGACCGTATTGAAGCTTTTTTAGCTATAAAGTGATCGAAAAAAAATGGCCTTCAATTGAATGAACAATTGAAGGCCATTTCCTATTTTCAAAGATGTCAGGCTACCGAAGGTTTTTCACCAAGCCAGTCAATTAATACAATCTCCGTAAAAAACGAATTTCCCGATATCCTTCTTCCTTATTTGTCGTGGTAAGGCTCACTTCAACGATGGACCCAAGTAAATCAGCCATCACTTCTTCAAATTCCTTTGCGGAGCGCGGCTTTGAAAAACCTAAACTCTTCAATTCGCGCATCAGGATCTGAAAACCGGCATTCGTTTCGATATGACTGAATTTCACCGGCAAGATTAGCGGACTTTCATTCATTAATTTCAGATCCCAACGAATGGGCTTTGTTTGATGAACGGTTCTTTCTCTTTTAAAACCTTCTATCCTTACAATATATCGACCATCTTCTAATTCCTGGAATTTCATATTGATATCATCGAATTCGCCCATAGCTTTCACTCCTTTTTGTAAAGGCTGTCGCTATCAGCTTATTCATGATAAAGAAATGCTAGCACTTAATTATAATGTTTATATAATGCCTGTGTACCGCTATTTTCCTCGCCAGCTTTTGCCAGCCCCTCGTATAGGGATTTGCTCAGGCTTAATCCAGGAGCGTCCATTCCCATTCTTTCCGCTTCATCAAGTGCAATCTTCATATCCTTGATAAAATGCTTGATATAAAAACCAGGTTCAAAATCCCCTTCAACCATCCGCGGTGCAAGGTTGGACAGTGACCAGCTTCCGGCAGAACCCGATGATATGCTTCTTAAAACCCGTTCCGGATCCAACCCCGCCTTTTTGGCATAGGAAATCGCTTCAGTCACTCCAATCATATTAGATGCAATGGCTATTTGATTGCACATTTTCGTATGCTGTCCTGAGCCAGCCGGGCCTTGATGGATAACATTGCTGCCTATGATATCAAAAATGGGCAGAACCGCTTCAAATGCCTCACTTGACCCGCCGACCATGATCGTAAGCTTTGCATCACGAGCACCGATATCTCCTCCTGAAACCGGTGCATCCAATGATTCCATGCCTCTTTTCTTGGCTTCCTCTGCTATTTCCACTGCCAAAGATGGAGTGGAGGTCGTCATATCGATTAAATGGGTTCCTTGTTTCCCGTTCTCGATAAGCCCATTTTCCCCAAGATAGATTTCTTCCACATCACTAGGGTATCCTACCATGGAAATGATCACATTAGCTTTCTGCGCAATTTCCTTTGGTGCAGATGCCCACTTCGCACCCTGTGATAGCAGTTCACTTGCCTTATCTTTCGTCCTTGTATATACAAATACCTCAAATCCCGCCTTAAGTAGATTTGCGGCCATGCTTTTTCCCATAACTCCTAAACCTATGAAGCCGATCACGTTGTTCGACTGTATCACTGCAGATTCCTCCCAATCATTTTGTTTCAAAAATCCTTAAATGGACTTTATCATTCCTCCGTCAACTAAATAGGACTGCCCCGTTAAATATGTATTGGCACCTGAAACAAGGAAAGTAACGAACTTTGCAAATTCCTCGGGTTCCCCATAACGGCCAAGTGGAATTTTTTTAATGGATTGTTCAGTCATCTCCTCAGGAGTGACGCCTTGTTTCTCTGCATTCATTTTATCAAGGTGCTGAACGCGGTCCGTTGCGATTCTTCCTGGTCCAACTGTATTGATCAAAATCCGGTCTGGTGCTAATTCTGAAGCTAACGTCTTTGACAATCCAACGATTGCAGTCCGGAATGTATTCGATAAAATCAATCCTGGAATCGGTTCCTTAATGGATGAAGAAGCAATATTAACGATTTTCCCGCCCTGTTTTTTTAAATGTGGCAAGCTCTCACGGATCGTCCTTATGAAGCTTAGTAAATTAAGTTCGAAAGATTGTTGCCATTCTTCATCGTTGAAATCTAAAAATGAACCTCCTGGAGGACCTCCTGCGTTATTAATAAGAATGTCGATACCGCCGAACTCTTTAGCAGTTTGTCCAACCAAGTTTTTAATATCTTCAGCTTTAGTTATATCCGTTACCATATAAGATACTTTACCCGCCCCAAGCAGCGATAATTCCCTTTGCACCGCTGCAAGCTTTTCTCCATCACGGCTGGCTAGCATGACATTTGCTCCTTCTTTAACCAATTCAGCCGCCATAGCCTTCCCCAAACCTTGACTTGAAGCTAAAATCAAAGCATTTTTCTTTTCCAAATGTAATTCCATATAATATTTAACCTCCATTTTCTTAAAATTATAATTCCATTATATCGTCATAACCGTAAAGTGAAAAATCTGAATAATCATTCTTGTGATTTTTTTATTCACAATCGAGTAGGAGGAGGCGCCTAGCCTCCGACCTCTCACACCACCGTACATACCGTTCGGTATACGGCGGTTCAGTTTAAGTCTGACGTAGTTTTGTATATCGTTCATATAGATTTACTAACCCATGATGGAGCCAATAAACATTATTAAGGGTTTTGTCTAGAATAGGACTATGCGCTATGCGCCAATAACCCTTTCTGCTATTTCCCCATTCATATGCTTTTCCAAATGGGACGCCTAATCCTTTGAGTTTCCTCACCCTCGTTCTTGGCAATTTCCATTGCTTCCATAGACACATCCTGAGTCTTCTTCGAATCCATGAATCTAAATTCTTCAATACGTTCGGAGTATCAATGAGGGCGAAATACCCCATCCAACCTCTAAGGTATTGCTTTAACTTATTTATTCGGAGTTTCATGGGTATCGGTAATTTTCTCGAGGTCATTTCCCTGATTCGTTTCTTTACTCTCTTCACCGTTTGTTTAGCCAGTAGAACCTTCGGTTCTTCTTTGACTTCGTGAAACTAAAACCGAGAAACGTTCTGTTCCAAGGGCGATCATACTTCGACTTCTCGTAGTTGACCTTTAGCTTCAGTTTATTTTCAATGAAGCTTGAGATATTTCCCATTGCACGTTTGGCGGCTTTTCGTGTCTTCACAAAGATAGTACTGTCATCCGCATACCTTACGAATCGAAGATTGCGTTTCTCTAGTTCTTTATCTAACTCGTCTAACATGATATTAGATAATAAAGGACTTAACGGACCTCCTTGCGGAGTTCCCTCCTCACTTTTATGAAAAAGTCCGCCTATCATAATGCCTGCTTGAAGGAATTTACGAATCAGTTTGAGAACTCGTTTATCTTCAATTTTCCGCTCTAACATTCCCATGAGCTTGTCATGATTCACTTTATCGAAGAACTTCTCCAAGTCCATATCCACTACCCATGTATAACCTTCGGTTATATAGGACTTTGCCTTTCGAACCGCCTGGTGCCCCTGTTTGTTAGGGCGAAATCCATAGCTATTCTCCGAAAAGGTTGAGTCATATATCTTGGTCAATATTTGGGCAATGGCTTGTTGAATGAAACGGTCTAGAACGGTTGGAATACCCAATAGCCGAACTCCGCCGTTTGGTTTCGGGATTTCGATACGACGGACGGGCTGCGGTTGATAGGTACCCTGTAAAAGGGCAGTTTTCATGTTGTACCATTCGGTTACGAGGTGCGGTCTCAGGTTTTGAACCGGCATTCCATCTACACCATGGCTTCCCTTATTTCTTTCTACACGCTTCAATGCCTGTATTAAGTTTTCCCTCTCTAGTATCTGTTCCATTAACATCGTTGATATCCTTTCTACGTGGATAAATGGTCTATTTGTGCCTTTATCTGCTCCACCCTTTTGAAGTTCCCCGTGTATTCACCACTTCTTCCTTCAAATAAGTTCCGTTAGGAATTGTTTGCTTCTTTGCAGATAACGAACGCCTAGTATTCATCCTCCTTAATCTGTTCGGTCCTTCCTTATCTTCTCGAGTAGACAAGTACTATGACCTCTGCTGATTTCTGATGATTCAGCTGTCCATCACTGGACAGGTTACCAAGTGTACTTGGCTGTCATCAGACCTCCCCGGGTAAGAGTGCAATCTTTCCCTCCATCTATCTGCTTCATTTACTCTGTACCACCTTCGGCAGTAAGGACTTTGTTTTGTTTCGCAAACTCATCCAATGATACCTAGCCTTATATGAAGTTCGTGTTCCTCAGACCGGAGGTTTGCCGCTTGCTTCCTTCAGATTCCACGTCACCGTGGACACCCTTGCATTAAGCTAACCACTACTACTGCCTTCATGGTTCGGGACTTTCACCCTATAGATTGCACCCATGCCGGGCGCACAAAAATAGCCGGTTGGATAACCCAACCGGCGTCAAAGGGGGAAATGAGAATGTCAGCTGCCCTAATAGAGCTAAAACAACTGTGCTTGCTTTTTATTTACCCCCATTTTGGTGCAATAAACATTTTTTCTCAAATAATCAAGCAAGAATACAGGACAGCACCCCATCCAAGGTTCTGTGGATGGGGTGCGTTTTTCTCATTTATTTATTTCTTCAAAGCGTTAAGTACCGCTTCTTTCACATTATCATTCGTATCCAGCCCTAAAACTTCCTGAGATAGTTTTTTCATATCTTCAAGCGAAAGTTGGCTAATTAAAGAACGTGCTCTTAAAATCGAAGTGGCACTCATTGAGAACTCATCAAGTCCCAATCCGATCAAAATCGGGATAGCCACTTCATCTCCAGCCATTTCCCCGCACATCCCTGCCCATTTCCCTTCTTTATGCGCAGCATCTATGACCATTTTAACCAGGCGTAAAATCGCTGGATTGTATGGTTGATATAAATAAGATACTCTCTCATTCATTCGATCAGCGGCCATCGTATACTGGATCAAGTCATTAGTGCCTATGCTGAAGAAATCGACTTCCTTAGCAAAAATATCAGCCATCACTGCAGTTGAAGGGATTTCAACCATGATTCCGACTTCAATTTTTTCAGCAACTTGAACACCATTATCAAGCAATTCCTGTCTAACTTCAGCCAAGACGGCTTTAGCTTCACGGAATTCAGCTAGTGTGGCAATCATTGGGAACATGATTTTCAAATCTCCGTAAATGCTTGCACGAAGCAAGGCACGGAGCTGAGTCCGGAAAATCTCCTGCTCATTTAAGCAAAGGCGAATCGCACGGTATCCAAGGAAAGGATTCATTTCCTTAGGAAGCTCTAAATAAGGCAACTCCTTATCTCCGCCTATATCAAGCGTTCTGACGACTACAGGCTTACCTGACATTCCTTCGAGCACCGCTTTATATGCCTCGAACTGTTCTTCTTCACTTGGAAAGTCATTTCTGCCCATATAAAGAAATTCCGTACGATATAACCCGATGCCTTCACCGCCATTTTGATGTACGCCCTCCAGATCTTTCGGTGTACCAATATTGGCTGCCAATTCCACATGATGACCATCATTTGTAACGGTTTGTTCATGAACCAGTTTCGCCCACTCAGCCTTTTGCATAGCATAGGCTTCCTGTTCCTCTTCGTAGCGTTTCACGAGTTCAGGAGTAGGATTGATGTGAACTTCACCCTTTAACCCGTCAATGATGACCAAGTCACCATTTTCGATGGACGAGGTCACTGACTTCGTTCCAACGACTGCTGGAATTTCCAAAGAACGTGCCATTATAGCTGAATGGGATGTACGTCCACCGATATCGGTCGTAAATCCTTTGACATATGCCGGATTCAACTGTGCTGTATCGGATGGGGTCAAATCCTCCGCAATGATGATCACTTCTTCAGCAATCATGCTCGGATTTGGAATATGAACACCTAAAAGATGTGACAGCACCCGTTTCGTAACATCACGGATATCCGCTGCACGTTCTTTCATGTATTCATTATCCATTTGTTCAAACATCGTAATGAACATGCTTGCGGTTTCATTTAAGGAAAACTCAGCGTTGACGTTTTCCGATTGTATTTTATCCTGAATTGGAGTGATAAGTTCCGGATCAGCCAAAACAAGCAGGTGTGCGTCAAAGATAGCGGCTTTATCCGCCCCTAAATCCTTTTCGGCTTTATCCCTGATTATCTCCAATTCATTTGTTGACTTTTGAATAGCTTCCTTAAAACGGGATATTTCCGCCCCGACATCTTCTATGCTTCTTTTTTCAATCGATAAGTCTGGCTCAGTAAGTCGATAGGCTTTAGCGATGGCTATTCCGTTTGAAGCGGCTATTCCACTAATCAAAGTGGACATTATTCTGCCAATCCTTCTCTGTTCAACGTTTCAGCAAGTGTGTTTAGTGCATCATTTTCATCGCTTCCTTCAGCAGAAATCGTAATTTCCGCCCCTTTGCCAATACCTAGTGACATTACGCCCATAATGGACTTAAGGTTCACTTTTTTCTCTTTATAAGCAAGGTTTATTTCTGAATCAAATTTTCCTGCAGCCTGTACAAGCAATGTAGCCGGGCGAGCGTGAATTCCTGTTTCTGCAGTTACTGTAAATGTTTTTTCTACCATATAAATCAATCTCCTTTAAGATAAATTAACAAAATAGGTTATGTAAGGGGTTTTCTCCATCCAATCAAGAAAGAAATGAAAAAGAAATGCCCTTTTCCTTATCAGGATAGCATTATCATTCCCAACAAACAAACCAAAACTATTGGTACCTACAAAATAGTACAAAAATATAGATGGAACTGCAACTATTACTTTTCAGATTCTTCAATGATTAAATGGACAGCTGTGCATTTTTGGTAAAAAAAGCCCTGAAACTCAGCATGATGAAAAGGACCACCGTTAATGAAACACTTCCGAGAATCCCGATCAGTATCGCAATCTGGTACTCAATCGCTATGAGCGGGCTTATTCCCGACAGGATTTGCCCTGTCATCATTCCTGGAAGGAAGATAATCCCCATCCCGAGCATATTGTTCAAAGTCGGGAGCACTGCCGAGTCGAATGCAGCATCCACATATTTCTTCACAGCCCTCGCCGGAGTCGCTCCAAGCATCAGCATCGCTTCTACCTTTTCACGATTACTGCTAATCCCATCATGGAGGTTTTTAAGCGCCAATGTCACTCCAGTCATGGCATTCCCTACGATCATCCCTGCAATTGGAATGAAATACCTCGGTTCATACCATGGCGTGAAATGGATCACGACCACATTAAAATAAAACAAGGCAGCCATGGGACCTGACAACATACTTAGGATAACCATCCTTTTGATTTTCTTATTAAGTGTGTGGGACACTTGCTTAAAAATATTATGGATGGAAAAGAGGGCCATCGCACATAAAAACCCTAAAGAAAGTAAAGGGTGGGGATTTTTAAAGATATATGTCAAAACATAGCCGGCGAGAATGAGTTGGACCGTCATCCGTACTGTAGCGAGCATGATTTGCTTTTCCCGCGAAATCCCCCGCCATTTCACGATTATGAGCAGAATTACTACAAAGACGTAGGCCGCACAAAGACGCCAGAACTCAATATCTATTATCCCATTCGCCTCCATTAATAGTCACCCTCCTTCGCCTTTTTCAGAACGATTCTCTTCTCAGCACATATTTCCGCAAGCTGTTTTGAATGAGTTATCATGATGACCGTTCCCCTTTCCCGCTTTACTTCTTCTAAAAAACGGCTCATGACCGTCAACTCGGCTTCCTCATCAAGAGCTGAAGTCGGCTCATCCAGTAAATACACCTCGGGTTTCAATAAAAGTAACCTCGCTAGTGCCAGCCTCTGTTTCTCCCCGCCAGAAAGATTTTCCGCCCCCTCGTCTAAAGACTTCTGCAACTGGACGGTTTCAAGTGCTTTAACTAATTCGGCTTTATCCTTTTTTTCCCGTTCTGTCAATTCCAGGCCAATCTGAAGATTTTCTTCAATCGTACCCGGTAAAGTGAACGGTGACTGAGAAAGCATTGTAACTTTACGCCGGAGCTCTATCGGGTTGAATTTATCCAGCAACTGATCCCGATAATAGATTGAACCGCTATCCGGGTCATCCATCCTGTTCAACAATCGGAGCAGTGAGGTTTTTCCTGCGCCGCTTTCCCCAGTCAGGCAAGTAACCATACAAGCGGAAATTTTCAAATCTTCAATTTTCAGGATCCCTTTATACCTAATATTTTCAAGCCTAAATATCATTTTTCACGCCTGCCCCCTTACTCCACCATATCATTATAAGAAACTATAATGATATGGGGTAGCGATACATGTAAAAATTTCAATGATTTTCATTTTCTTTCGCTTTTTTATAGGTTAGTATTATTCCTGCCGAATATATCCATGACGGACGTGGAAAACACCTTAATAAATGGAGGGACTTATCATGAACGGAAATTCCTTTTTACATTCTTACCTGAATGTTTTTCTTCTGACTGCTCTTTGCCTGATCACGTTATCTGGCTGCCAGGCAGCATCAGATAACCTGATTGATCAATTCAAACAGGAAGATTCAATTTCCAACGAAGACATCCCATCCAGTGCGGATTCTTCAAATGAAGAAAAAGGCAAGACATTCACAGCCGAGATCATCAAAGTTGTTGACGGAGATACAATAAAAATCAAATTGGCTAATGGAAATGAAGAAACGGTCAGGCTCCTTTTGATAGATACTCCAGAAACCGTGCACCCATCCAAGCCCGTGCAGCCTTTTGGACCTGAAGCAAGCAAATTCACCAAGGAACTAATGCCTGCGGGTTCAAAAGTGGAAGTAGAAACCGGCATAGGTGAAAGAGATAAATATGGCCGGCTGCTGGCCTATTTTTATGTTGATGGTAAAATGGTGAATAAACTCCTGCTTGAAAAGGGACTGGCCAGGGTAGCCTATGTTTATGCACCGAACACGAAATATCTTGATGAATTGGAAAATATTCAGAAACAAGCCCAAAAAGACGAAATCGGTATTTGGTCAATTGAAAACTATGCAACTTCAAAAGGGTTTGATGATTCGAAGTCAAAAGAAGCATCAGTGGAAAAGCCCACCGGGTCTTGCAATAACCCGCAAATTAAAGGGAATATTAACTCTAAAGGCAATAAAATTTATCACATTCCTTCGGGCCAATATTACGAAATAACGAAACCAGAAGAAATGTTTTGTACCGAACAAGACGCACAGGATGCTGGATTCCGAAAATCGCAAAGTTAACAAATACAATGGTTTAATCATATGCCCGCTTCGGAAATCACAATTAAAAACGAAATACAACAGGTATGAAGCATTTCGTTACTGATTCCCCCCCTTCCTGGTTTTTTCAAATAGTAAAAGTGTAAGCCAAACTGGGACTACGGCCATTCTTGATACTAATCTGGATCTCCATATGATCGTTGACTTTGAGCTATTGCTGACGTTTTAACTAAATGATGATTTCATTGAATGGCAGGGAAAAGTCATCTAAAAAAAGAAAAATAACACATCTTCATGTGTACAGTTTGTCGACAAAAGGGGGGGCGGAATGGTCTCATCCCGAACCATGATTTTTAAACAAGACTAGCTTGCTGTTTTAAATTGGATTGAAGAAATTTGCGACACTCCTGCCGAATAACTGGCTGGCCGAGACCCTGCAGATGCTTGCAGCGTGGAGGCTTGGCAGACAGTCGGCGGAAAGGGAGCGTATTTCTAAAAACACCGAAAACGTTTTTTAAAGAAAAAACTGTAGGCAAATCGCACTCTTTGTCTACAGTCTAAACACATCTTCATGATATATGGCTTTACATTGAATGAAGAGAAAAAACCAAAAGAAGAACGAGTGAATTGTTTCGGCACATCCAATACCAGGATGTGTTTCTTCATTTGGCCACCCCCACATTCAACATTACTTGAATTCCCCTTTTTTTCCTTCTATAAGATTCTCTTTAGCTCCCTTAACCCCCCTTTTTATTCCCTCCATCTTTCCGTAATGCCATTTGGCTATATCCGATCGATTTATTTATGGTAGAAGCACCCGGGAATACAGGAAAGTGCACTTTCTAAAGGTGACATGCTTAATGGAAGATTTCTCAGCACTAACGAAGGAATTCACTCCGATGATCCATCATATTATCCGCTCACTTTCCATCTATAAAAATAAGGAAGAATATTTTCAAGTAGGCTTGATTGCTTTATGGGAGTCATTTAGGAATTTCAATGAGGAATACGGACAATTCTCCAACTATGCCTACACGGTAATCAAAGGCAAAATTCTGAACGAATTAAAGCATCATCATAAATATGAAATCCGCACCGAACCCTTTGATTCCTTCATATTAGACATTAAGGATCCTTTTTCAATGCATGAAGAGACCTTTGCCATCGATAATATCTTAACCTACATGGAAGGATTGACACTGAATCAGCAACGCTGGCTTTTACAGACATACCTGGAAAATAAAAATCGCTGAGATATATCAAGTTACTGCAGCAGCCGTCAAATCATGGAGAAGGTCCGCTTTAAATAAATTAAGGAAACAATTGATTTTTCCATTATAAATAATTAGGGTGGCTCAATCATGAGCCACCCCCAAGAATATACATCCATCAACTTCTCGCTTCTTCTAAATACGTATAAATTATCACACCGTTATGTTGAGCATTCCCCCGGAAATGTTTAAAGTCTGCCCTTTTAACAAGAACCTCACGAAAAGCTAAAAATTCTTCTTTTGTTATCCGGAACTCATCCATTTCACGATTTGCCAGTTTATCGAGTACATCTTTTGCTTCTTCTGCATTCATCATATATCCTCCTTAATTATAAAATGTTCCATCATATTCAGACAGGAGAAATTCCGTTATCATTTTAACATAAGCTTGCCACTTAATATAAATCAGAACTTTTTGAGGCCCACTTGCTACATTATTCTTTACGAATGCTTTAAAATAGTGCAAACTGTATAGTAAAATATCATAATGTAAAATGATTGGCATTTTTTGTACATAGAATTACATAATGGTATGCATAACTGCGTTTGCAAGGTATACCAAATTATGCCAATCATTACAATTGCTCCATTTTAAGAATTGCACCTTCCTTTAAAAGTTTAGCTTACTGTACCGACATAAGAGATAACTAATTCTCTTACTAGCACTTCCCACGTCAAAATCTAAACCGCAAGATGTTCGAATAATCCAATTACTCCATAGTTACTTTTTGATCATTGGAAACAAAATGGGAAAGGATGATTACCATGAAAAAAGCGGAAGTTGGAAATATCATTGAATTTAGAGAAGGCTTAAAAGGAATCGTCGAGAAAGTGAACGAGAACTCAGTAATCGTGGACGTCACGTATATGGAAAATTATCGTGATTTGGAACTTGAACAGAAAACAGTCGTCAACCATAAAAATTATAGAATCATAGGATAATTCAATGTACTCAAACGGAATGGTTACTAGATGACCATTCCATTTTTCACTTTATAGCAATCGTGCGAATTGATTCTCCCGCCTTTTGTAACCATTTCCATTTCATTCCGTCTAATTCATTAAAGGGCAAAACACCTGTATGTGAAAGCAGGTATATCCAAATTCAGATTGGAATTTCTAACAGAAAGATGAGGGAAACACATGACTAGTTGGACACGTTATATTGGCTGTGTCACATTTGCCGCTTTTCTTCTGACTGGCTGCGGTACGGCCACAGACGAAATTGCAGATGAGCCACAGGAAGATTCAGTAAAAGAGGGGAACGAAGGTAATACTTCTCAAGGAGATAATCGCAATGACCGAAGTGATAACAAAGTAAGACTGATGGAGCAAAACCTGCAGTATACAATTAACGGGGAAGCAATAAAAAAAACGGCCTTCCTAAAAAAAAGTGATAATCAACCGTTCAGCCTCTATGTTTTGCAACAATTCAGATTAAGTACCGAAGAACCTGGAAAGGATATTGTGTTCCTGACTGAAGATGACTCCATTTATATGAGAGTCGAATTGTTGAAGGCCGATGTCAATTGGGATGAGGTGGAAAAAAATGTTCAAGCCCAGCTGAAAAGCATTTCAGAAACGATTAGGGATCCTTCACTTGATGTCGAGGGCGGCACGGGCTTTGAAGTGGAAAGTGGGGATGATGTGATCACTTCCATATTGCTCAAGGATGAAAAAGCACCCGTCCGCTTAACTATATTCACGAAAAAAGATAGAGATTACCGGGATGCTTTTCTAGTGATGGCTAAGACGCTGATGAAAGGATGAACATCCATTTTACCCTGATACGGAGGGCTAAGGACTGGCCCCCGGTTCTTCATTACTCCTTCCCCTCCTTACTTTTCCAGACCAGAATTAAAAAAAGGAGGCTTATGTATCCAAAAACCGGATAAATATATCCTAGTAACCTTCCATATCCGAATTCACTAATGATCAAAGCTATTAAAAAAATCACCGCTATGATCAGCATGCTTGGCAATTTAATATAACTGCTGATTTGCCTCTGTAATCCATATATGTTTCCGATGACCGAAGTGAATATCTCCCCGTAAATCACCAAAATGAACATCCAATATAACTGACTGGCTACCGTTCTCATAATAACTGCTGAAGGAATTTCATAATTATTCACGTCAGTAAGTGTCATAAGTGAAAAATGCCCCGTTAATAAAATGATCGTTAGGAATATCCCTCCAAGGATTGCACCATGTTTAATGACCTTCTCATCTCGAACTTCATAAGCAACTGGAACCAGCACAGCCTGTGCCAAAGCAAGGTTAAAGGCTGTATAGGCAAATGGTGACAAAATCATTTTAACGGTGATCACTTCATCAGGAACTTTTGTAAGGGTCTTAAAGAAATCCCCATTACCCAAAGTCGAGAAAAAAAGGATCAAACTAAAACAGATCATGATTGGTACAACAAAAGAGTTCACAGTGAAAACACCGCGCATGCCCATCATCAGGACCAAGGATGCCAGTATGATCGTAGACCAACTTCCTAAACTTTTAGGCACGCCGAGTTGTTCTTCGAAAACGGCTCCTGAACCCGAAATCATGACAGCCGTCACCCCTAACAGCATGATAAGGAAAAAGATGTTGATGATTCCTGCTATTTTCCTGCCAAAAAGAAATTGATTGAACTCCTCATAAGAAGATGCTCTGATCCTTGCCGAAATGAGCATGATTTTCGTTCCAGTGAAAATGAAAATATAACCTGCTATTAAAATCCCGATAAAGCCATAAAAGCCATAACGGGTAAAAAACTCGACAATCTCTTTTCCAGTTGCAAATCCTGCACCGACGACTGTGCCTACATAAACCGCTGCAATCTGGAAACTCCCTGACCACCTTGACAGCATACTCTCCCCTCCTCCCTACATTTATATGTAAGGAAGAGACATTTAAGACAAGCCGAGCAATATTCCTTTCGTCGGCTGTTTTTTCATGGGCTAACATTCTCAAATTGTGTAGTCTTAAACTCCCTGTGCATTTCTCTGTAAGGCTTAATCAGCACTTTTCATGCCCACACCAAACGTTGAAAGATATAAAAAAACGCTTGGAATAATCTCCAAGCGTTCAGTTTGTAGACAAAAGGGGTTCGGAATTAAAAAATTCTGAACCCCTTTTGAAATTCCCTTTGAATTTTCGCCTAAAGTTAAGAGATTGGGGCTCTACGAGCCCACTATGTTAGGCCATTTTTGGACCTCGCCATGTCCAATTGGCCATCTTCTTTAAATTAATGGCAGCGAAAGTAAGCATCGCCTGCATCGACAATTTTTTAAGTCCCCTTAAAGTAGTCCAACGCATACCATGCTTTTCTTTTGCATCTGCGAATACACGCTCAATCGTTTCTTTACGTTTTGCATATATAGGTTTTACATCTTGATGATGACGCAGATGATCTGCTTCTTCCACATATGTTTGCCAGATATGCCGTGTCACCACTTTTTGATATTCTTTGCTTTCTGTACACCGTGATAAAGATGAGCATGTTGTACAAATTTGTTTTGGCGATTTGTACTCGCGATAGCCCTCTTTATTTGTTGTTGAGTACTTTAAAGTTTCGCCCGAAGGGCAAAGGTAACAATCAAAATGTTCATCGTATACATAGTCCTGTTTGCGGAAAAATCCTTCTTTGGTGCGAGGACGTGTATAAGGTAAAGCCGGTATGATTTCTTTGTTAAATAGGTAGCTTGTAATCGCTGGTGTTTTATAAGCTGCATCTGCGGCAACGGCTTCCGGTTTTCCAACTTTCTCAATCACTTGTTCAACTAGTGGCTCTAAGATCTGACTGTCATGTGTATTTCCAGGTGTTACAATCGTTCCCAATACAAAACCGTTGCGGTCTGCGGCCGCGTGGAATGAATAGGCAAACTGTTTTGTTCGTTCATCTTTCACATAGTAGCCACTCTCAGAATCCGTTGTACTTTCTTTAATCTCTTTGGTCTCTTCTTTATCAAATTTATCTGGTGGAAAAGGCTTTTTTCCATGGTTTTCACGATCTTGATTGATTTCTTCTTGAAGACGTCCTTGATACGCTCGTGTTTCTTTACGAACGATTTTCTTTTCAAATTTCCGTTTATTCGCACTGGCTTTCACATGTGTGGAATCCACGAAAACGTGTTCAGCACTTATTAACTTTTTATTAGCAGCTGTCATTAAAATGCGATAGAAAATCTGTTCAAACAGGTCTGTATCTTTAAAGCGTCGCTCATAATTTTTCCCGAACGTAGAGAAATGAGGTACTTTATCATGGAAACCATAGCCTAAGAACCAACGGTAAGCCATATTGGTTTCAACTTCTTCAATCGTTTTACGCATGGAACGAATACCGAAGGTATATTGAATGAAAGTCAGTTTAACTAAAATAACTGGATCAATACTTGGGCGTCCTACCTCTGAATACATATCTTTCACCAAGTCATAAATGAAAGTGAAGTCAATGGCAGCCTCCATTTTACGAACCAAATGGTTCGGTGGCACCAGTTGATCTAAAGTAATCTCGCTGAATAGAATCATGTTTAGAAAGCATCCTCATCACCTCAAGTTTTAATACTTCTATTTTAAAACAAAAATGACTCCAGGCAAAAGTGTTCTATCTAAAAGGTAAGACAAAGTTGATTGGAACGGAAGGTACGAGACTCCTGCGGGAAAAGCGCGTCTAGGGGAGACCCCGCAGGCGAAAGCCGAGGAGGCTTCCCGACCGCCCGCGGAAAGCGAGTGCCTGGAGTGGAAATCAACGTCCAAATTGTACAAGCCATAAAAATAGACAAACTCGATTTTCATCGAGTTTGTCTACAGTCTGAACGCTTGGAATAATCTCCAAGCGTTTTCTCAAGTATTCAGTTCGTATCATACAGCCTAATATTTCATAATGCCTTATCATCTACAGTGGAGAGCCATTCGTCTATCACCTTCACTAGGGACATTACAGTCCCCTCAACAAATGGGGATTTCAGATTCGCTGATTCAACGAGATCAAGGAAAGACTTGCTGCCTCCAAGTTGGCACAGATTCAAATAATCCTCCCAAGCCGTTTCATCTTTTTCAGTCGACCTTTTCCAGAATTGGAAAGCACAAATCTGGGCCAATGTATAGTCTATATAATAAAAAGGTGATTGATAAATGTGGCTTTGCCTCTGCCAATACCCGCCATTCTCCAAGAATTCATTTCCTTCATAATCGCGATGCGGCAAGTATTCCATCTCGATCTTACGCCAAGCCTGCTTTCTTTCAACGGGGGAGGCATCAGGATTTTCATAGACAAAATGCTGAAATTCATCAACAGCTACCCCATACGGAAGGAATATGAGGGCACCGCTTAAATGGGAAAACTTATACTTTTCAGTATCTTCCTTGAAAAATAGCTCCATCCATGGCCAAGTTAAAAATTCCATGCTCATCGAATGGATTTCACACGCTTCATATGTAGGCCAATAATACTCAGGAATGTCAAGATCACGGCTGCGATACACTTGGAATGCATGACCTGCCTCATGTGTCAAAACATCTATATCCCCGGAAGTACCGTTGAAATTAGAAAAGATGAATGGAGCTTTATAGTCTTCTATAAAAGTACAATAGCCTCCGCTTTCTTTTCCTTTCTTCGCCACAAGATCCATCAGGTCATTATCTATCATATAGTTGAAAAACTGATTCGTTTCAGGCGAAAGCTCCTGGTACATCCTTTTCCCATTTTCGATGATCCATTCAGCATCGCCTTTTGGAATGGCATTACCCGTTCTGAAATGAAAATTCTCATCATAATAGTTCAGGTTCTCCAATCCAAGACGTTCGCGCTGACGTCCCTTCAGCCGGGTGACAAGCGGTACCACTTCCTCTTTCACCTGCTTGCGGAATGCAGCAACCATTTCAGCATCATAATCAGTCCTAGTCATTCGATAATACCCAAGTTCCACGAAATTCCCATAACCTAGCGCTGTCGAAATCCCATGCCTCACCTTGACAAGTTCATCGAATATACGATCCAATTCCTCCTGCTTTTCTCCAAAGAAACCGTAATATGCCTGACTTGCATTTTTCCTTAACTCGCGGTCCGATGACTCCATAAAAGGCTGAAGCTGCGCAAGTGTTAATTCTTTTCCATCAAATTGAATTTTTGCAGATGCAATTAATTGTGAATATTCACTTGATAATTTATTTTCTTTTTGCAGCTGTGTTATGATTTCGGGCGAAAAAGTTTTGAGTTGGGCCTCTGCCAGGTCAAATAGTTGAGTTCCCCATTTCGCCTCAAGCACATTACGATATTTCGAGCGAACGAGTTCATTGTAAAATTTCGAGGTTAACTCTTCCATTTCAGGGGAGAAGTCATCTAAATAATCATTTTCCGCTTTATAAAAATCATCATTGGTATCAATGGAATGCCGTATATAGACCAAATTAATCATCGTACCTACATAATTTCGAATTTCATTTATTTCTTCCATGGCTTTTATTTGCACATCAGCATTAGCGGCGTCAGTAAACTTTTGCAAAGCTTTCATGAACCGGGTTTTAATTTCATCCATTTCAGGACGTTTATATTCATACTCATTAAATTTCATATGTACGCTCCTTTTCACGATATAAAGAACATTTTTTCCTGTATAATCCAGAGAAAGTTATCCAATCGAATTGCTTTCAAGACAAATTCAACATTATCGCGGTTATCGTAATATAATATAATTCGCCACTTCGTTATTAAAAACCTTTATGTCCTCGAAACAAATTCAGGTTTTATCAGACATAAAAAAACAGCACCTGTAGTCAAATCCGGGTGCTGGTTCTTTAGCTAATTTTGAGCGGAATACCCAATCTTTTTAAGCAATTCGATCACGGTGGCCTTTTCATCTTGCGTAAGTACACTCATGATATCATCGATTCTTTTTTCGTGCTCAGGAAATACTCCTTCAATAAAGGCCTTTCCTTTATCCGTTATTTTTGCAAAGGTTACACGGCGATCCTCTTTACATGCTATTCGCTGTAGATATTCCTTCTGTTCAAGTTTATCCACGACATAGGTAATGCTGCCGCTCGCTAGCAGGATTTTTCCGCCTATTTGCTGAAGAGGCTGATCCCCTTTATGATAAAGCAATTCCAGTACTGCAAACTCAGTTGGATTCAAACCCTCTTCAGCTATATGTTTATTTACCACATCATTAATGGATCGATGAGCTCTTGACATCACAATGAACAGTTTCAAAGACTGTTGGATGTTACTATTCTCCATGACTTCACAACCTTAAAAATTTTTAATTAAAATATCTTGAATTAAAAGTTATTATATGACATTAAGACTTTTTTGTCAATCTGCCCTGTTAGTATGCACTATTGTTTAATCAATCATTTTGATATACTTGAAAAAAAAGCTAAAGTAGTGACAAACATGAAAACAAGGCATAAATTCACCACATATCTACTTATTGTTATTTTACCATTAATTATTCTCTCTATCATTTATTGGATGCATTTAGAACGTTCCATTCAAAAAGAAAGACTGGAACAAGCTGAATGGGCGGGAACGGTTTATCAAGAATACATAGATCAAGTTATCAGAGAAACAAAGGAAAACCTTGAGCTGCTTAGCCTTAGCAGTTCCGTGCTTTATATGGATGACAAAAAAACCGAACTTCTTATGAAATGGATCAAAGATACAGATTTCAAGTATGCCGGTGTATATTGGCTAAACCGCGACGGAGTTTCCATTTCAGGTACGAATAAGAATTTCAATCATCACTATTTAATTGAACAGAATGATATTGAGCGTGCAGTAAAAACTCATAAAGCCGTTGTTGTAGGAACAAAGGAGTTATATAACCCTGATTTTAATTATTTTTCCATCTTTGCTCCCATTCTGGATCATGATAAAAAAGTGCAAGGGTTTTTATTGGCACATATCAGGCTTGATCATATGGAAAAAACATTAAAAATACTCAGCCCTGGTCATACCTTTATATTGGAAACAAAGGACAAAACCCGAATCTTAGATATAAATGCCGACGGATCCACTGGACATTCAACATGGGTGGATGTTCCTATGGCAGAAGTCGATTGGACACTGTCGATCAAAGTGCCCGACAAGATTAACACAAATAACATGAATGTTTTTTTAATGCTTGTCTTTTTCACCTTCTTTTTTACTCACATGATTTATACCATCGTGGAGGAACTGATCGTTCGTAGAAATACCAAAAACCAAAAGTTACTAAACGAAAGGCAAAAAATAGATTTTGTCGGTACATTGGCTGCGAGTACTGCACATGAAATAAAAAACCCACTTACTGGCATAAAGGGGCTAGTGCAGTTACTGGTTGAAAAACACCCTGAAGAACAAGATCAGTTCTATTACTCTGTCATCATGAAGGAAATTGAACGGATCGATAGTATCGTCAGCGAATTTTTGATTTTAGGGAAGCCAATGGCCCAGACTTTATCCTTATATGATATTCGCAGTATCATTGCTGAATTGAGACCAATAATAGAATCAGAAGCACGTCATTTCAATATTGAAGTGGAATGGAATATCATAAAGGAGCCGATCCTGGTTCAATGTTCAAAGGACCAACTCAAACAAGTCATTCTCAACATTGCCAAAAACGGTTTCGAGGCCATGGAAGTTGGGAAAAAGTTAAGGATTCGAATTCACCATGAAAATGAATGGGCTAAAATCATGATCATCGACACCGGGCAAGGACTGAATGAAAAAGATATAGGTAAAGTGTTCGATCCCTTCTATACATCGAAAAAGGAAGGAACGGGATTAGGGCTATTTGTGTGTAAACGAATAATTGAATCTTTTAACGGTACCATCGGGTTTTCAAGTAAACCTCTGAATGGTACAACCGTTACAATCAGCTTACCGCTGATAAAAGACCAAGGTGTCATGCATACGGTGCATGCTTCTTGAATCTATTTATGGAATAGGTAAAATTCTTAATCAGGAAGAAGGAAATATACAGATGGGAAGTATCGCTGCCATTAAAACAAAACCGCAAAAACAAGATATGACTCTGAAAATCATGATCATCATAGGCATATGCCATTTAATGAATGATTCTCTTCAGGCCGTCGTACCGGCCATGTTCCCAATCCTCGAAAAATCAATGTCGCTAACGTATACACAGCTGGGGATGATTGCATTCTGCCTGAATATCGTCTCATCGCTCCTGCAACCGGCAGTTGGGTTCTATACGGATAAAAAGCCGTTTCCATATGCATTGCCCATTGGGTTGACCAGTACTTTAATCGGGGTCATCATTCTCGCAATTGCCCCAAACTATACCATTATCCTTGGTGCAGTCATCTTGATGGGCTTAGGGTCAGCCATATTCCATCCGGAAGGCTCCAGGGTTGCCTACATGGCAGGCGGACCAAAGAGAGGCCTGGCACAATCAATTTATCAGGTCGGCGGGAATAGCGGGCAGGCACTAGCCCCACTCATCACAGCCATCGTACTTGTTCCTTTTGGTCAAAAAGGAGCACTCTGGTTTGCCCTGGTTGCCTTAATGGCAGTTATCTTATTGCTGTATATTGCCAAGTGGTATTCCCAAAAATTAGTTCACTTCCAGCCTAAAAAGCTTGCTGCAAAAATAGTCAATAAAGAGCGGTTCCATAATGTGGCCAAAGCCCTGGTATTGATTTTATTCATAATCTTTGCCCGTTCCTGGTATGTATCGTGCATGACGAACTTTTATAGTTTTTATTTGATCGAGCAGTATTCATTCACGATAAAATCTGCACAATTTTTCCTATTTGCCTTTTTAGCCGCTGGTGCTGTAGGTACATTTTTCGGAGGTCCGCTTGCGGATAGATTCGGTCGCAAAAATGTCATTTTCTTTTCTTTCGCTGCCAGTATGCCAATAACCGCACTTTTACCATTCGTACCTCCTACGACCGCTTTTATCTTATTATTGATGGCGGGATTCATTATAATGAGCAGTTTTTCAGTCACTGTAATATACGCACAGGAATTGGTCCCGGGAAAAGTCGGGACGATGGCAGGCTTGACTGTAGGGTTAGCCTTTGGAATGGGTGCCATTGGATCCGTTTCATTGGGAGCCATTGCAGATATAATTGGAATCGAATCCATGATTAAGCTAGTGGGATTCCTGCCATTACTGGGGATCATCAGCATATTGCTACCGACTGATCTAACATTGAAAAAATGGTATGCAGAA
Source organism: Peribacillus sp. V2I11 (assembly GCF_030817135.1). NCBI lineage: Bacteria > Bacillati > Bacillota > Bacilli > Caryophanales > Bacillaceae > Peribacillus > Peribacillus sp. V2I11. Next base: position 832,861 of record NZ_JAUSYW010000001.1, read on the forward strand.
GAATGATGCAAAATGGTTTTTTCCTGGAACATATTCTTTATGTCAAAATACAATAAATTATTGTTTCGCCCAAAATTTCACAAACAAGTAATGATAAGTACCTTACAAAGGAGAAATTTATGAGTGGTGTTTTGTTAGGCAGCATCCTATCTGCTATGTCTACAGGGTTTGGTGCGTTACCGATCTTGTTCATTCAAGGTTCAATCACACATCGATTCAGAGACACGCTTCTGGCATTTACCGCTGGGATCATGATGGCTGCTTCGTTATTGAGCCTGATCCCGGAGTCTCTGGCGACCGGAGGGTATATCCAGCTAGTAATTGGGGTTTTTCTCGGGGTAATGACATTAACGATCATGGAACAAAACATTCCCCATATCGATCTCAGCCATACCAAAAATGGTATTCAGTTCGATGAAAAGGCTTTGCTCATCATCACTGCCATTACACTCCATAATATTCCTGAGGGTCTTTCTGTCGGGGTCAGTTACGCCTCTGATACAGCTGATACAGGTAACTTGATCGCTTTTGCCATCGGCCTGCAAAATGCTCCGGAAGGCTTACTAGTCGCCTTGTTTTTAATTAATCAAAAAATCGGTAAACTCACAGCGTTCCTGATAGCAACCTTAACCGGTACCATCGAGATAATTACGGGCTTAATGGGTTATTATTTAACCTCTTACATTGGGTTCCTGGTTCCATACGGCCTAGCTTTCGCCGCCGGGGCCATGCTTTTCATCGTTTATAAGGAATTGATTCCTGAAAGCCATGGGGATGGTAATGAACGCACATCCACCTATTCCTTCATTGTCGGCCTTTTGTTCATGGTAATATTATTGGACGTTTTGTAATTACCGAACTTCCATGGCTGGCTCCATCAAGTGAGTCAGCTCTTACTTTTTAGTTATCAGTGTAATCCATTCAGAAAAATTAAGACTTCTCAACCAATCCCGATGAATGAAGGACACCTTCTGGTGGTCTCCCCTCGATATATCCCTCAAAACCCTTAGGAAAATCAAAAGATATATTCTTGTGTATATGAGTCTTTCTTTAATTGTTTTCATGAAATGTTTGAAAAGGTTCATTCACCAGAAATCGGATAAAGGTGAATGTCTCCCTGCCTGCTAATTTAAAAAGTCATGCATGCATTCATTCCCCTTTAAAATGTAATGTCATCATTAAAGGGCTGCTGTACAATAACAACCATTTCTTCTCGCTTATTTCTCACTTCCGGTGAATGATGTTGAAGGATCAAATACTCATTTATTAGTTTATCAAGCTGCTCGCTTTGGCGAAGGGTATACTCATGACCTAGTCCATACATTTTGGCCAACTCCATCATTTCCCAACGCTTCATTCGAATCTCAGAACAAATTTCCGTTGCACACCTAGAATTCATAACTACATTCACTACTCCTGCCCTTTTAAAGTTACATTATAATAAAGAAGTATTACAAAATATGCCTTATATGTAAATAGATTCGCAAAAAAAGACAAAACTTCTTAAATTGCGATATGGCTTTGTCCATCAGCAGACAGGATATGACGGAAATTTCTAAGCATAAGCATCTTATATTGATTAGGAAGATTTCATATGAAGACACTCCGAAAATCGCTTAGAAAGATCCCCCAATTTGGATGTTATTATTAGTTTCCGCTTAATTAATTCGGCAGCTACCCAAAAAGCAAATGATTTTTCAATGATTTAAAAGAAGGACAGCCCCTTAAATGAAAACAAAAATGTTTATCATAGTTATAACCTCAATATTATTCCCAGGATAATGATGGAACAAAAAAGGAATCCAATAAAGGATTCCCCAGACTGTAGAATAACTGAAGAAAAGCCAGTTTGCCTGCAGTTTTTTTAAATTAGTACTATTTGTCCACTCCAGGCACTCGTTTTTTGCGGGCGGTCCGGGATCCTCCTCGTCTTGCGCCTGCGGGGTCTCCCTTGGACGCGTTTTTCCCGCAGGAGTCTCGGCTAGCCAGTTATTCCTCAGGTGTGTCCCAAATTCTTTCAATCTATTAAGGGCTTCATCTGTAGAAAATAGTAAAAAACAAAGTTTTCTTTTAAAATGATGTTTTGGGAATAGAGAACAATCCGAACCCCTTTTTGTCGATAATAGGGGGAATCCAATAAAGGACCCCATTAACTAATGAAATATCCATGCTTTCCGTTAACTTAAGAAAGGTACAGAGCACCCCCTTCTAAATTACTCGAATGGCAAATAAATATGAAAGCTCGTCCCTTTTCCCACTTTGCTTTCCACTTCTATATAGCCATTGTGCTCTTCAATGATTTTATAGCTGACCATGAGCCCCAGCCCGGTTCCCCTATCCTTCGTCGTATAAAAAGGTTCACCCAATTTTTTTAGCATTTCCGTTGAAATCCCCATGCCTTGGTCGGTAATTGAAATGCAAACGGATTTCTCTGAAAATCGGCTTGTTTTAATGTGAACAGATCCGCCATCCGGCATGACTTCCAATGCATTTTTGATAATGTTAATGAACACTTGCTTTAACTGATTCGCTTCACATAAAACCTTAAATTCATCTTCTTGAAAGTCTGTCTCGAATTGAATATTTTCCAACAGCGCCTGAGCGGCCATTAATTCTAGTGTCTCTTTCAATATGGTATGAACATCCTGTTTGAAAATTTTTAGCGCCTGCGGCTTTGCCAGTACCAAAAATTCCGTGATAATGGTTTCGATTCGCTTAATTTCGGATGTAATCACATGAAAATATGTGGAAAACTCCCCTTTAACACCATCCTCAAGCAACTGGATAAAACCTTTTAAGGCTGTCATAGGATTCCTGATTTCGTGAGCGATTCCGGCAGCCAGTTCACCAACGACATTCAAAGTATCCGATTTTCGAATTTGTTCCTGCATTTCGAGATTTTTACTCACATCACGGAAAATGCTTAAATTCAGGTTCGAATATAAATTTTTCCTCGTCAAAAATTCAATATGCTTAACTCTCCCATCTTCGAATGTTATCGGAATGATGGAAGAGTAGACCTCATGCTTATAAACATTTTCAATGTGAGCGTTCAAGGCAGAAGCATTTTCAGGAATTTTTTCGATGAATTCCTTTACAGATAAAGAGAGCAGTTTACGCTTCGAAATCTCCAATATTCTCTGACCCGCTTCATTAATATCCGTGAACCCTTCATGATTCCATAAAATCAAGCCGTCTAATGTTCCCTCAAAAATCTTCCTGAACTTCTTCTCACTATCCCTTAATTCCTTCTCAATCAGCCAGCGTTCACTGACATTTCGAAAAATCGTTACGTTATATCCGTCACCTTCATGTTTTTTGGCAGTCAATTCAAGCAATTTAATTTGGTTATTAGGCATTTTATAAATCAGCTCACCCCGCACCTGGGTGTCTCTTTTAAACGTTTCCATCATCTGACCAAAATGGTGATTATTGCTGTACACGTATTTCCAGATATAACTGCCTATCAAATCCTCTCTGCTGGACTCGAATATTTTACATGCTGAATGATTGACCCGAAAAATGATCCCGTCATCATTCCAGAATATGATCGCATCCATGGACTGATCGAATAATTCCGCAAAAATCCGTTCGCTCGTCTCTAACTTTTTTTCTATTATATTTGATTCAGTAATTCTTCGAAGCACCGACATATATAATTCATTTCCTACCGTTGAACTTATTGAAAAAGTAAAATGATGCAGTTCATCCCCAACCTTTATCTCTACCTCTCCTTTGAAGTTCGACTCATCAAAGGCTCTTTGTATGCTCTCCTCCCAATATCCCCTATAATCCGGGGATATGAGGTCCCTCATATTCTTACCGACAATCTCTTTTTTCGGGATGCCCAAGACATGGATAAAGGCATGGTTCACTTCCATTATTATTCCTGAACTGTCGAATAGGACGATGCTTTCTATGGCTGTATCGAAAATGTCCAAAAACATCTGCCTTGACATCCTTGTTTCCCTTGACGAAGAAACATCCAATGTCACATCCCACAAACGATAGAACTGCTGTCCCTCGGTAAGTGAGCCTATACGTATAAACTCTATTTGCTTAAGGGCTCCGGTATGTAGCTGGATAATTTGCCTTTCACTTTCATTAGAGGTTTTTAGGGAACTTGACACTTCCTGGTTATTTAATGGGCTGACATCGAGAAAATCAGTTATCTTCATGGACTCCAGCTGATCTTTCGCTGTTTCCAATAGGGCACAAGCTGCATCATTGGCATAAGTGAGACGCAGTTCCTCATCAACCCTAATAAAAGGTTCTGACATCGAATTGAAAATGTTCAAGAACCCTTCGATCTGTTTATTCAATTTTAAAATTTCCTTTTTATATTCCGTTTCATTCTCATAACCGATATTCATATTAACCCCCCTCATCAAAACCCATACTTACCAACTTAATTCGACATCCATCTTGATTTTCCTCGGTATGTTTCGAAAATCGGCAAAATCATATAATTCCAAAATTTCACTATATATCAAATTATAGTATATTGAATGCTATAAAACTTAGCGTTAAGCTTAATTTAAGGTTTTTATAATATATTTAATAAATATTGATTTCGTACAAGGTATTTAGGGTATAAGTAATAACAATGCTTTCTAGCTACCTTAAAAATTTATTAAATGGAGGCAACAATGAAACAACGTGATTTTTTCTTCGATAACGCCAAGTTCATTCTCATGGCTTTTGTCGTCTTTGGACATTTGCTGAATACGTATATACATGACAGTGAAACGATATATGCTTTATATAAAACCATTTATTCCTTTCACATGCCTGCCTTTATCCTTGTTTCAGGGTTCTTTGCGAAAGGTTTTTATCAAAAAGGGTATTTAGGTAAAATTACTAAAAAACTGATTTTACCCTACATCATTTTCCAATTGATATATACCGTTTACTATTATTTCTTATATGAGCGTTCTGCCATCACTGTAGACCTGCTTGACCCCCAATGGTCGCTATGGTTCTTGATCAGTTTATTTTGTTGGAACATCATGCTGCTTGGTTTCTCAAAGCTAAATCCATCAGTAGGCATAGGTTTATCATTTTTAATCGCATTATTGATTGGATATATTGACAATATCTCCAATTACCTTAGTCTCTCCAGGACATTCGTTTTTTTCCCGATGTTTTTGATCGGGTACCATTTAAGCAAGGAACATTTAAAAAAACTATTCACTCCCAAAGTTCGTTTGGCTTCAATTAGTGTCATGTTAGTGATTTTTATCGGTTTTTATTTAAATACCGATATCAATTATAAATGGCTGCTCGGTTCGAAACCATATGCCGAACTTGAAGATGCGACAATCGTGTCCATGTTTAAACGCCTGGGATTTTATGGATTGAGCATAATTTCAGTGTTCAGCTTCCTGTCGTTTATCCCACGCGGACAATATTTCTTTACGAATTGGGGTAAACAAACCCTTTATGTGTATCTTCTGCATGGTTTCTTCATTCGGTTCTTCCGTGAAAGCACCATACAGGAATACTTCAGCAATACAGAAAGCTTCATCATGCTTGCCGGCCTCTCTTTCTTGATTACCGTGTTATTATCAAGTGAAATGATCGCTACCATGGCACAGCCGATAATCGAATTGAAGGCGACCAAAACAAAACGTTTCATGACTAAAACGAAAGAGTATATTAAACAAGCTTTTTAAATAAAACGGATGAAGCATTTTCTGCTTTATCCGTTTTTTTAAAGTCCATTTCATTTCGACTTTCAAGCTGAAAAGATTTCCCTTCAATACCATAACTCATTTTTCAAATGGAGCACGCTATGGTAAAATTACTCGTTAGTGCTTGTTGGCTTAAAAAGACATGTACACGAAAGGAGCCAGGCGTTTCTTTTACGCCCTTTAACATGAATATAATAATCAGTACTCTTAACGCAAAATATATCCATACATCGCTATCTATCCGATATTTAAAAGCTTATGCCCAGCCAGATTATGATGTACAGCTGGCAGAATATACGATAAAAGATCCAATTATGAACATAGTTGGTGACCTTCATTCCAAAAAACCTGATGTCATAGGGTTCAGCTGCTATATTTGGAATATCGAGGAAACAATGAAAGTTGTAGCCATGCTGAAGAAGATCAATCCAGAATTGGTTATCATTCTCGGCGGACCTGAAGTCACCTATGATGTTGGGGAATGGCTTGATCAGATTCCCGGGGCTGATTTCATCGTAATAGGCGAAGGTGAAGTCACCTTCAAGGCCCTTTTATCTGAAATTGAGGGTTCGAATGACTATAAGAAGATCGGCGGCATTGCGTTTCGACAGGATGGAAAAAAAATCATCCAGCCTCAGAACGGCAAGGTGGATTTGAAATCCCTCCCTTCTCCATATCGTTTGGAGGAAGACCGTGGCGACCTCTCTAAACGTGTCACCTATATCGAAACTAGCCGAGGGTGCCCGTTCAGCTGCCAATTTTGCCTTTCATCGATTGAAGTGGGTGTCAGGTATTTTGATCGTGAAAAGATTAAAGAAGATATCAGGTACCTTATGGCTAATGGTGCAAAGACCATTAAGTTCGTTGACCGAACCTTCAATATTAGCCGAAGCTATGCCATGGAAATGTTTCAATTCTTAATCGATGAACATCTTCCCGGTGTAGTTTTCCAGTTCGAGATTACGGCGGACATCATGCGTCCGGAAGTTATCCAGTTCTTGAACGATAATGCCCCTGCTGGACTGTTCCGCTTTGAAATAGGTGTACAATCGACGAATGATCATACGAATGATCTAGTAATGAGAAGGCAGAATTTCGAAAAACTGACCAGAACCGTGACCATGGTAAAAGAAGGGCAGAAAATAGATCAGCATTTAGACCTTATTGCCGGTTTACCAGAAGAAGATTATCATTCTTTCAGAAAGACTTTCAATGATGTTTTCGAGCTCAGACCCGAAGAGATGCAGCTTGGTTTCTTAAAGATGCTTCGTGGCACTGGCTTACGGATACGTGCCGATGAACACCAATATATATACAGCGAACATGCTCCCTATGAAATCCTGGGAAATGATGTTTTGTCCTTTGATGACATTGTCCGTATTAAACAAGTTGAAGATGTCCTTGAAAAATACTGGAACGATCATAGAATGGATCATACAACTGAATATCTTGTAAAAACGGTATTTCAATCACCATTCGACTTCTTTCAAGATTTCGGTACCTATTGGGATGCACAAGGGTGGTCACGAATAGGACACCAGCTAGAAGACTTGTTCAGACGTTTACAGCAGTTTTTGGCTTCCCGGGAATCTGCTGAACTGAAAAACATTATCGGACTCATGAAATTGGATTATTTTATGAATCAAAAATACAAACCACGTAAACCTTGGTGGGAAGCTTCATTAGATAAAAATGGGCGGAAAGAGATATATGAAGTTATTCTGAATAAGCCCGAGCGGCTTGGTTCCTCTTTCACAGCTTTGGCACTTAATGAAAAAGAAATACACAAACACACATTGCTCGAGGCACTTCCCTTTGATTTGGAAACGTATTTAGCTGAGGGAACAATCGTCGAGAAACCATCGTTCATGCTTGCCTATTTCGATCCGAGTGGTAAGGGCTCAACGATTTTCCCTCTCTCAAAATCCGGTAGCATCATTTTTTAAGAATAAGGACGGACCCAAGAATTGGGTCCGTCCTTATTTACTTATCACTATCACGTTTTTTATTTTCTTTTGCCAAAATTTCATAAATTTTGGTTGCGTTCATATCGCCGCGGAATTCAATTCCAAATTCAGTTCGTACATGTTTTTCCACCTTTTCCTGGCTGTTCTGTTTTTCTTTATCCATTAACTTCTTCCTTTTCTGCCTTGCTTTGAATTACGGTTGGCACCTTTCATTGCGTTTTCCTCCATTGCGAACTCATTGGAAAATTCATTTTCAGCTTGGTTTCTTTTTGGCGTTTTACTTGCTTTGACAGCACCATCCACATTGGCTTTCCGTTTCATTTCATCCACCCTTTTTAATATAGTTTACATTTTAGAATGGGGTAAAAACGCCTAAAATTATTCAGGGATAATATAGGGACAAACGAGAAAAATAACCGTAAAACGAAAAGGGAGACACTCTATATGAAAAAGAAATTGGATTCACCCATTGTCGACGATACACAACCACACCAAATTAACGCACCAAGCTTTAAAGGAACCGGCATAAAACCACAGGCTCCATTCGTCAATGATTATGGAGTCGTCATTGGCGACAGTAAATATGCATCTGAAAACTCACCACTCGAAAATTGGAGCGAAGATACAGACCCGGAAATCATGGCTGGAGACGAATGGATACACCCCACCAATGATATAGGGTGGAATTCAACTGAAAACCGCGAACTGTTAGAGGCTAAAAAGGCGCCGCAGCCACCTTTCATGCATCCCGATAAAGATGTTAGCACGGATACGGATTGAGTTGTTCCAGAAGGTCAAATCACAGTGAAATCTCATTAACCTACAAGGGGGCATCATATACCCCTTATTCTCATTTAACCTGCAAAATCAACTTCCCTTTCGTTTGACGGGCGTTCATTTCCTCATGAACGGCTGCTGCCTTTTCAAATGGGTAGATGCCGCCGATAGTTAGCTTAAGCTCCCCAGATGCGACGTAAGAAAAAAGGTCTTCAATGCTAGGCAACAGCAAATCTGAGTGTTTCATGATCTGTGGCAGGAAAAAACCTACGACGCTTTGATTGCGCCTCATTAATTGCTGCGGGTTCATCGTATAAGGCTTACGACTGGCATTTCCAAAAACAACAAGACGTCCAAATGGAGCCAAACATTTCAATGTTTTATTGAAAATATCCCCTCCGGCCATTTCCAGCGCCACGTCTACTCCCTTTCCTCCCGTGACGTCACGGACTTTCATTTCCCATCCTTCTTTCGTGTAATCGATAATTTCATCTGCCCCCATCTCTTTAGCCAGTTCCAATTTTTCCACTGTGCTGGCGGTGGCTATCACTTTTCCAGCCCCGAAGATTTTGGCTAACTGTACGGCAATCGTTCCCACTCCACCTGCAGCGGCATGGACCAATACTGTTTCCCCCTGTTGCATGCGTCCCATTGTCTTTAGAATATGATAGGCGCTCAGACCTTGAAGGGGCAGTGCAACAGCTTCTTGGAACTGAATGGTATCAGGAAGCGGAATGGCCGAGAATTCATCTGATAGGACATATTCTGAATATCCACCCGATTCAATTAAACTCACCACCCTTGTACCAGGTTTGATTTTGGTCACCTTTCCACCAACTTCCACCACGACGCCAGCCACTTCCGCACCTGGAATGAACGGAAGCGGAGTAGGTACTACATATTGCCCTTCCCTTCTGGCCGTATCTGCATAATTGACGCCGACACAATCAATCTCAATCAGAACTTCATGCCCAGTTGGCACGGGTCTTTCCATTTCAGTCACTTTCAGTACTTCCGGTCCGCCGTATTCTTCAAAATGAATGGCTCTCATCTTTATCCCTCCCTTATTAATTTCCAGTAAATTCCGGTTTTCTTTTCTCTTTGAATGCTGCAACTCCCTCCAGGTGATCTTCTGTGGAAGCCATCAAGGTTTGCGTGATACGTTCCTGTTCTAGTATTTCATCAAGTGTAGCCGTAAATGAATGGCTAACGAGCTTTTTCATCATCCCATATGCTTTTGTCGGTCCATTTGCCAGCTTTTCCGCAAGTTTCAATGATTCCTCTTCAAGTTGATTGAGAGGATATATATAATTAATGACACCTAACTGGTATAAGCGTTCCGCAGAAATTGGCTCGGCTGAAAAGAAGAGCTGCTTTGCAAGGTGTGGCCCTACTAATTTAGGTAAAAAATACGAGCCCCCTCCATCAGAGATCAGGCCTACCTGTGAAAAACTCATGGCAAATTGACTATCATCGGAAGCCACGATCATATCACAAGCGAGTGCCAAATTGAATCCGGCCCCTGCCGCAAATCCATGGACGGCTGCGATTACGGGAACATCAGAGGCATCCAGAGCCAATATGCATTCGTTCATTCTGCCAACATGATCATACAATTGACCTGCAGAAGCCTTCCCCATTGACTTAACGTCTCCTCCTGCAGTGAATGACCTTCCCGCCCCTTTGATGATGACTGCCCTTATATGTGGTGTTTGTTTTACATCCTTGATCGCTTTCGTTAAGCTTGCAATCATATCCGGACTAAATGCATTCAAACTTTCAGGACGATTCAAAGTCAGGATCATTACATTATCGATTACTTCTTTCAATAAGTGTTCTTTTAACATTTACCCATCCCCTTTTTCTATTTGATCAACCAGCCGCCATCCACCAATAAATCCGTCCCAGTCATATAGGAAGCCTCCTGGGAAGCAGCAAAGGTAATGACATTACTTATTTCCTCCGCTTTCCCCACTCTTTCCAGTGCCGTGTTCCGTTGAATGGACTTTACGAATTTTTCATTTTGCAATCCATCCTCCGTCAATGGCGTTTCAATGAATCCCGGTGATACGGAATTGACCCGAATGCCGACTGGAGCAAGTTCCAGTGCCAATGATTTCGTTAAACTGATGACTCCAGCTTTAGCAGAGCTATAATGCGGGATGAATGCCCCTGCCTGATGCCCTGACAGTGAAGCCACATTCACGATTGCCCGATTGATGGAGCCTTCATCTCCACTGCCCGCACCTTCTTCCATCACTTTCCCCAAGTACTTGGAAACTAGAAAGACACTTTTCAAATTGACATGTTGAATCATATCCCAATCAGCTGCAGACGTATCCAAGAGCTTCGAGGACTTTGATCCACCTGCGTTATTGATTAAAATGTGAAGGTCACGATATTGTTCCTTCACATACATGGCCAGCTCTATTACATCTTCCTCGACGGTAACATCTGCAGGGAAAATGTCGGCCACTGGAATCGTGTGCCTCGCATTGATTTCTGCAGCCGCATCCTCCAGTTTTCCTTTCGTCCGCCCTACCAACAACACTTTTGCCCCTTCGTCAGACAAGCGCATCGCTGTAGCTTTCCCAATACCAGAGCCTGCACCTGTCACTACCGCTATTGACTGTGAAAACCTCATCCCCTTCACTCCTTATCTGGATTTTGAACTACGTTTCCTGCCTTTTCAATTCAGCTTCGATCCTTCCATCCACCAACTCTGGGACAATATCCAACGAACCTTTTTGCACCGCCAATTCCAAATCGGCGATCAAACTATGTTTGTCAAACAACTGTCCGACATATGATGATTTCAGGATATCAAAGGCATTTTCGCTATTCGTACGATAAAGCGCATTCGCAGCCTTTGCTGCATCGTTGAGTACGAACGAGCCTTGCGATCCAGCAATCAGGCAATCTATCAAATGACCTGCACCGTAAAAGTCTTCCAGACTGAATTCACCTGAATTTCCCGAACAAACGATGATGATCGTTTCTGTTTTATGATGTTTTTTTATTTTTTCCGCAACAGACGGATTATTCAACAAAGATGCGATATAAACCTTTTTGGCAGCTGCTGAATTTCTCAACGCAACCGTTCCGTTAGTAGTGGAGAGTATTAATGTTTTACCGCGTACCAACTTACTCAATAGCGTTGGACTTGGATACATTAAATCATCAACCGGCTTTGCTTTTAGTTCCCCTGCCACTATGGAATCCCCATGGTCCAATTCCTGGCTTTTCACCAAGGCATCCACTGGATCCATGACCGGTATCACCTGGCGTGCTCCATCATGAAGTGCTGAAATAATAGTTGTTGTCGCTAATAACACATCCAGGATGACAGCAACTTTCTCCCCTTCTTGAAGCTTTTCCCCATCTATCTCTTCTTTTTTTAGTAGCAAATGAATGTTTTGTATATATTCCATTTTATTGAACTTCCTTCGCAGCTACATTTGCAGCATGAGTGAGTAAGCTTTTAACCGTTTTTCCGAGATTGGAAAAACGGGGATCATTAGTCTGGCCTTTTTTATATCGATAATAGATTTGCTGAAGGATGACAGCTAACTTAAAGTAACCAAAGGTTAAATAAAAATCGACGTTGGAAACATCCCTGCCACTTCTTGCTGCATAAGTCTCGATAAATTCCCTTCGTGTCAGGAAACCAGTTAAAGTCGTGACGGACGCTTGACCAACACCGATTTTGATAAGTTCCGGGTCACCGCTTTCCGTCCAGTAGCTTAAAGCCACTCCTAGATCGGCTAGCGGATCACCAACGGTGGACATTTCCCAATCAAATAAACCAACCATCTCTGTAAGGTCCTGGTTAAACATGGCATTATTGACCTTATAGTCATAATGGATAATTGAAGTCTGGCTATATTTCGGGATATTCTGTTGAAAATAATCGATAAGCGGACGAATTTCCTTGATTTCATCTGTCTTTGCTCTCCCGTAGCGGGAAATCCATCCGCGTACCTGTCTTTCAATGAACCCTTCAGGTTTGGAAATTTCCACCAACCCTGTTTTCTCATAGGGAATCGAGTGAAGATCAGCAAGCCGATTGACCATGACATAAGAAAGCTGTCGGCACTTTTCAACTGTAGGCTCGATTCCCTTGGGAAATTCGGTATCTATTACAATTCCATGTTTCCTTTCCATTAGGAAAAAAGGGGCCCCCGCAATCGATTCATCATCCGAGAACAGAATGGGCTCGGGAGCTGTTTCAAAATATGGGTTGATTGAGGTAAGGATATGATGCTCACGCTTCATATCATGTGCCTTTGGAGCAACAGGGCCATGCGGCGGCCTTCTGAGAACAGCCTCCCACTCACCAATTTTGAGTTGATAGGTCAAATTGGAATAGCCCGTTGAAAATTGTTGCAATTCTAACGGTTCATTTGGAAGGTCCAATACATTTTTTCTTAGGAAACCTTCTAATGCACCAATATCCAGTTCCTCGCCGGGCCGAACAGGAATCGTATCGTCAACCATGTTCTTCCACTCCTTTAGACTTTTGTCATTCTAATTATGAGCAAGATGTGTAATGAGCTTTTCTTTAATAAATTCAGGAATAGGTTCACTTTTTTGATCCAAAAAATTAAAACAGACTAAAATTGCACTTCCCTTAGCAATCACTTCCCCAGTTTGTGAACAGAGGATATCATGGACCATTTCACAACTTTTCGTACCTACCTTTGTCAAAGATGTACGAATGGTCAAGAGTTGATTGAAATATCCCTGAGCAATAAAGTCGCATTTAGTGGAGGCTAACAAAAAATTCCAAGATTCGACATTCGTCGCTAAGCCTAAAGCTTCAAAAAATTTCATACGTGCTTCTTCGAGGTATATGAAATAGCTTGTGTTATTGATATGGCCCAAAGCATCCGTTTCGGAAAAACGGACGTTGACTTCCAATTCATGCATAAAACCCCTCCTTGATTAACGATGAACGAAAGCAGGTTTACGTTTATCCAAGAAAGCGGCAACCCCTTCTTTAACATCTTCAGTTTGGAAGATTTCTTCAAAGAGATTCGTTTCAATCTCTAGACCTTGTTCAAGCGTTGCCTCACTTCCTTCATTAATCGCCTTCTTGATTCTCGAAAGTGCCTGAAGTGAGTGCCTTGTCATTCGTGAGGCCAAGATTTTCGCTTCCGATAAGCCGGAGCCTTGCTCAACGACTTTATTGACAAGCCCGACCTTTTCCGCTTCGATGGCACCAAGCGGATCACCGGTAAATATAATCTCTTTTGCCTTTGCGTTTCCTACAAGTCTGGACAAACGCTGTGTACCGCCAGCTCCAGGAAATAAGCCTAACTTCACTTCCGGCAGACCAATTTGAACCTGTGTTTCAGCCACTCGCAAATCGCAGGCCAGAGCCAGTTCGCATCCGCCGCCCAAAGTCAGGCCGTTTAATACCGCTATCGTAGGTTTAGGAAACTGGTCGATTTTGGTTAGGACGGCATGACCTTCCTTTACCACTTCTTTCATATTCGGGTTCCCCATCATGCTAGGGAATTCTTTTATATCAGCACCTGCCGCAAATGCGATATTGCCTGCACCGGTTATGAGCACCGCAACAGTTTCAGTATCTTTTGTAAGATCATCGAATGTTTCTCCCAATTCCCTGAATACTTGTTTACTGATTACGTTTAATGGAGGATTATCGATGGTGATGACCGCAAGCTCATTTTCCTTAACCACTCTAATTAATTTTGTCATCGATTCTTCACTCCTTGATTTGGATATTCATACCAGCCTTTTCCTGTTTTCCTTCCTAAATGTCCTTTATTCACCTTTTCTTCTATACAAGCATTTGGCTTGTCTTCTGGATTTCCAGTTTCATTGTATCGTTGCTGCATGACAAAATATCCTACATCAATACCTGATAGATCCATCAGTTCAAAAGGGCCGATGGGGTGGCCTAAAGCCTTCCTGCAAATTAAATCGATATCCTTATAGTCCACAATTCCTTCTTCATACAAATATAAAGCCTCACGCTGCAACGCTCCCAAAATTCGGTTGGCTACGAATCCCGATATCTCTTTCCTCAGCAAAACTCCTGTCCTATTCATTTTCTCTGTGACTTCCATCGCAAGCTTCGCTGTTTCCTCCGATGTTTGATCACTCATGACAACTTCAACACAATCCATTATTAGAGGCGGGAAAAAGAAATGCATATTAATGAACTTATCCGGACGATTCGTCACACTCGCAATCAGGCTATTGACGATCGTTGAACTATTCGTTGCAAAAATGGTTTCTGCTGGGGCCAATTCTTCAAGTTTAGCGAAGACTTCCTGTTTCACATCAAGTTTTTCAACAACCGCTTCAATGATCAAATCAGCTCCACTGGCCGCTTTCTCAAGATCCGTGGTATATTGAAGACGGCTAAAAGCAGCCAATTTACGATCTTCAGACAATTTTCCTTTTTGAACCCATTTAGTCAAAATGACGTCCAATTTTGCTTGGGCTGTATTCAACGCCTTTTCCTGAACATCCTGAAGAATCGTTTCGTAACCTCCAAGTGCAGCAAGCATCGCAATTTGATGCCCCATCTGCCCAGCCCCAATTACGGTTATTGATTGAATTTGCTTGTTGGTCATGCCATTATCTCCCTTCAACTAACTGGTTAGTATGTAACCTGGTCACGCTTCGATTCCGTGCAGGATCATCCCCATAAAAATGGCTGCAACTTCCTGTTCGGTTTTTTCACCTTCTGGGTCGAACCAATGGTAGCTCCAATTGGCCACACCCAAAATAGCAAAAGAGATGATGGATGCATCGAGATTGCAACGTAGTTCTCCGCTCTCTATGCCACTAATCAGCACTTGCTCGATTTTATTACGGAACTCATCCCGCTTAGGAAGGATTTGTGCAAGTTTTTCGTCACTTAGATTTTTCATTTCACGGAAAAAGACCGTTGCGCTGGATTTTTTGGTTTTGATGCTTTTTAAAAGCATCAATACCATATCGAAAATCTTATCCTTACAGATTTTCCCAGGTTCCAGCATGATTATTTCCTGCTCACTAAGCAACTCGTCTATATAAGCTAGATGTATATCCATAAGCAACTGCTCTTTGCTCGTAAAGTAATAATAAAACGTTCCCTTCGTCACCCCGACCGATTCGACGATATCAGAAATCGACGTTTCACTAAAGCCCTTCTTTTCAAATAAGCGTATGCTATGTTCTGTCATTTTTTCTTTCATGTATGCATCCTCGCAATCTGTTAAAATTTCAGCTGAATTGATATCATACGCTTCCGTACTATCAAAGCCATCTTATTTCCTGGAAAGTTCTTCTCTTAAAGCTCGCCTTAAAATCTTTCCGACATTTGTTTTCGGTAACTCTTCACGAAATTCGACGAAATGCGGAACTTTATAGGCCGATAGGTTTGCACGGCAGTAATCGATTATTTCCCGGTCATTTGCCGTTTTATCATTTTTAAGTACAAGCACCGCTTTTACCGACTCCCCACGGTAAGCATCTGAAACCCCGATGACAACCGCTTCCTGGACAGCAGGATGTTCATAGAGAACTTCCTCCACATCTCGCGGGTATATATTATAACCACTTGCGATGATCAAATCTTTTTTCCTGTCGACAATATAGAGATATCCGTCTTCATCAACTTTGGCGATATCACCCGTATAAAGCCAACCATCCCTAAGGGTCACCGCCGTTTCCTCCGGCATATTCCAGTAACCTTTCATCACTTGAGGTCCTTTGACGACCAATTCCCCCAATTCGCCAGGGGCCACTTCTTTTGTCCCGTCTCCCAGGTCCATCACTTTATATTCAGTCGAAGGGATACCTATCCCGACGCTCCCAGGCTTCCTTTTTGCAAATGCCGGGTTACAATGCGTTGTTGGCGAAGCTTCCGTAAGACCGTAGCCTTCCAATATCTTCGCACCCGATTTTCGTTCGAACTCACGTAGCAGTTCGACGGGCATCGGTGCACTTCCGCTGTTACAGACCTGAATTGAGCCCATTCCATATTCTTCTGCCTTTGGATGATTCGTCAACGCTACATACATGGTCGGTACACCAGGAAAAGTGGTCGGCTGTTCACGCTTAATCGTTTCCAGCACTTCTTCTATTTCAAATCGTGGCAGCATGATGGAGTCACCCGCGATATACACGGATAAATTCATTGCGGACGTCATTCCAAAAACATGAAAAAGCGGGATGACCGACAGCGTTCTTTCAGAGCCCATTTTTAATTCATGCTTGAAGAATTCATACGATTGAATGACATTTGCCAGAATATTGCTGTGAGTCAGCATAGCCCCTTTTGAACGGCCAGTCGTTCCTCCTGTATACTGAAGAACGGCTATATCATTTTCCGGATCAATAGATACGGGATTGATTTTGCCGTCCCCTGTCTTCATGAATTGGTCAAAAGAAACATCAGGCAGGAAATCTGCATCCGAAGGCTGAAGGCTTACGGCGATAATATTTTCCAGATTTGCATGTTGCTGCACACTTTTCACTTTCTGGTATAGTCCATCCAATACCACGATCGTTTCTGCACCGGAGTCCTGTAAAATATGCTGCAGCTCCCTTTCAACCAGCATTGGGTTGATTTGGGTGATAATGGCTCCTGTTGTCAACGATCCATAATAAGCTATGACGTATTGCGGACAATTAGGTAGCATGATGGCGACTCGATCGCCTTTTTGAACACCTTTTTTTTGCAGGGCTGAAGCAAAGGCTTGCGACGCATGAAAAAGTTCCCGATATGATATCTTTCGGTCATAAAAAGTAATAGCTGTATTGTTTGGATGGGACTGACATGCATTTTGAAGGATTCTTTGCATCGGAAACTCAGGGACTATTATTTCCTTTGAAATTGAATCAGGATAAACGGAAAGCCATTTTTTTTCATTCATCATTTCATACCCTCCAGCCATATTTACTTACATTTCATTACTTTGCATGTGCCCCCCCATCGACAATCAAGATATTTCCAGTCACAAAATCAGATGCCTTTGAGGCCAGGAAAACCGCTGCCCCTTTCAAATCATCATCATTCCCTAATCTTTTTAGCGGCGTGGAATCCAAGATAGGATTCTTTCCTTGCTCAAGAACCCCTTTCGTCATTTTTGTCGGAAAAAATCCGGGTGCGATTGCATTAACATTGATATTATGCTGACCCCATTTAACAGCTAAATCCTTCGTTAAAGTAATGACCGCCCCTTTACTCGCATTATATCCGACCGTATCAAGCACCCTCGGGTCGGTCCCCCCTAATCCTGCCACGGAAGCGATGTTAATGATTTTCCCATGTCCCTGCTCAATCATGACCCTGCCTGTTGTCTGGCTCATGATAAAGGTTCCGGTTACATTGACATTCATCACCTTCTGCCACGCTTCAAGGGGCATGTCGACGGCTGGTGCCCCCCAGGATGCCCCGCTATTGTTTACTAAAATGTCGATGGCACCAAATTCACGGTAAGTTTCGTTAACAACTTCCTGTACATCTGACGGATTGGTGATATCACATTTGAAGGAAAGCGCCTTGACTCCAAGCTTTTCGATTTGCGAAGCAACTTCGTCGCATGCCTCCTTCTTCCTTGAACAAAGAACGACATTTGCCCCAGCTTCGGCAAAGCCGGTTGCTATTTGTGCTCCCAAACCTCGCCCTCCACCGGTTATGATTGCCGTCTTTCCAGTTAGATCGAATAAGTCGGTAACTTTCATATTTTCACCTCATGCTTTTGTTGGTATTTTCGAAGTTCTATTTTAGCTACTTGTGAGCGGTGAACTTCATCTGGACCATCAGCAAGCCTTAACGTCCGTGCATTTGCCCAATGTGCAGCAAATGGGAAATCATCGGAAATCCCTGCAGCTCCAAAGCCTTGGATGGCCCTGTCCAGCACATTCAATGCCATATTTGGAGCCACAACTTTTATCATGGCAATCTCCGCCTTCGCTTCCTTGTTCCCGACAGTATCCATCATATAAGCAGCTTTTAAGGTCAGAAGCCTTGCTTGTTCTATTTCAATCCGTGAATCAGCAACCCACTCCATGATCACACCTTGTCTCGCCAATGTTTTACCAAATGCGACACGACTTTGAATGCGCTTACATAATTCTTCAAGTGCTCTTTCGGCAGCGCCGATCAGCCTCATGCAATGATGTATCCTTCCGGGTCCGAGTCTTCCTTGGGCAATCGCAAATCCTTTGCCTTCACCCCATAGAATATTCGTTGCTGGGACCCTCACATTTTCAAAAGTGATTTCGGCATGGCCATGCGGGGCATGATCATAACCAAACACAGGGAGCATTCTCTCGATTTTGACACCCGGTGTATCCAGCGGTACAAGAATCATTGACTGTTGTTCATGCTTGGACGCCTCAGGATCTGTCTTACCCATGACAATCGCAATCTTGCATCGGGGATCACCTGCTCCTGAAGACCACCATTTCCTGCCGTTTATGACATACTCATTACCCGCCTTTTCTATCCTGCACTCGATATTGGTCGCATCGGAAGACGCCACTTCCGGTTCTGTCATCGAGAAGCATGAACGGATTTCCCCAGCAAGCAAGGGCTTCAGCCAGCGTTCTTTATGTTCATCTGAACCGTATCTCACCAACACTTCCATATTACCAGTGTCCGGGGCGTTACAGTTGAAGATTTCAGGTCCTATCGACGACCTACCCATGATTTCACAAAGCGGTGCATATTCTAGATTTGTTAAACCCGCTCCAAAACCGCTATCAGGTAAAAATAAATTCCATAATCCTTCTTCTTTTGCTTTTGCCGTCAATTCAGATAAAATCGGGGGTATTTCACTCCAGCGGCTCTTCTGTGCTTCGAGCTGCTTTTTGTATAATGATTCATTTGGGTATACGTGCTTTTCCATGAATTCCGTTAACTTCTTTTCCAGATTTTTCACCTTCTGAGTATGTTCAAAGTTCAAATTGAATTCCTCCTTTTAAACTTACTAACCGGTCAGTATGTCATTACTCTTAAAGTATATACACAACATTCAGATTTTTTCAATAATTAAGTCATTTATTTTCTTGTCATTCAAGGCCCTATATCTGGACCTTTTCATTCTCCCTATATTCCTTTTGGTGGACGGTTGGAAATATACAGACGATTTTCGTACCTTTTTTCAGTTCACTTTTGATGAAAACTTTTCCGCCATGCTTTTCGATGATTCTAAAACAAACGGAAAGACCCAATCCTGTTCCTGATGTTTTTGTAGTGAAAAATGGTTCTCCTACTTTTCGAAGGGAGTTTTCCGGAATACCCTCCCCTTCATCCAAAATGCTCAAAAAAACTTCCCCATTTTTTTCATATATGCTCACAAAAATATTTCCGCCATCCGCCATCGATTCTATGGAATTTTTTATCATGTTTATTAGTACTTGCTTGATTTGGTTTTCATCAAAATACATAAAAATAGGTTCTGAATCATAATTTTTATGTATTTGAATATTGTTCAGTACGGCGTTTGTCTCCAACAGCGTTACGACATGGTTGCAGCTTTCCTTTATATCCTTCTCAAGAAAAACCGCCTCAGCAGGTTTCGATAGCAGCAAGAGTTCATTCAGCACTTGCTCGATTCGATTTATTTCCGAAAAAATAATATCATAGTATTCCTGCTTTTCGGCACCGCCATCTTTAATCAACTTCACGAATCCCATTATAGCTGTCATCGGATTCCTGACCTCATGTGCAATCCCTGCCGCAAGTTGGGCAGCCGTTGATAATTTGCTTGATGTGATTGCCAAATGTTCGTTTAGGCTCACAAGCTTTTCCTCCGCATGTTTACGTTCATTGATTTCAGATAATATGCCCGCCGTCCCGATGAATTTCCCAGCGTCATCGTAAATTAGTTTAACGAATGCTTCAACCCAGCTTGTTCCCTTTTTCGCATTTAGTTTAATGTCCGCACGAAAATATTTATTCCCTCGATGAAAGGAGTCCGCAAAGGCCTTTAATACGTCTTGATAAGAAACGTTATCCATATATTTAGAAAAGTGAAGCCCCAGGGATTCATTCACGGTTGCACCACTCATCGATTTCCATGCCGGGTTTAAATACAACCATTTCCCTTTCTCATCCGTTTGGAAAATAACCTCATTGAAGCTATTGATCAATTCTTTAGAGTAATTGGAGATGATGCGATAACGCCCTTCGCTATCCTGCAATAAAGCAATCGTTTTCCGTTTATGATCAAAGATGGCACCCAAACACCAGGCAATGGTTAAAATTACGATTAAATATACTCCTGCAAAGGCGGAAAACCTTCGTTCTTCATGCCCCAGCCACCCTATATAGGGTAATATCAATATGAAGAAAAGGGCAGGGACAAAGATCCTTCCAGTATATTTCTTCACTTCTGCCACCTCCTTACCAAAATGATTTATACTTCATCCGAATGAATTCGAAGTAAGGGGTCAAATTAAGCATATTTCTGTATATAGAAGTGGTAGAATACTCACTTATAGGTAAATTTCAACATTTTGTCCATGATTCCTGCAAACAAAACAAAAAACCTTTCCTCGATGGAAAGGTCACTGTCCTACTTAAATCATTTACCCAATGATTACGCGTTCCTTTGGATAATGGAAATTTTCCGTAACTTCTTTATGGCCTATGATATACAGGAGGGACGTTATCCCGACACGGCCAATGAACATAATGATCATAATGACAATTTTACCGGTATTACTGAGTTCAGGCGTAATTCCCATCGAAAGGCCGACTGAACCGAAAGCCGAACATACTTCAAAAATGATTTGCATCAAAGTAAAATTCTCAGTAATCGATAAAATGAAGACCGCGATTATACAAAGGAGCGATCCCATGATCATAACTGCTGTCGCCTTTCGAATATCATCGGGATGAATCTCCCGCTTGAACACTTTAACGGAACGCCTTCCCCTCATGAAATTCCATAAAAAGAGAATCATAATTGCCAGGGTTGTTGTCCGGATACCTCCTCCAACTGAGCTAGGAGATGCTCCAATAAACATCAATATGCTCATCAATAAAAGGGTCGGTTCCGAGAAATCGCTCACATTCATCGTTGTAAGGCCACCACTTCTCGTATTCGATGACATAAATAGAGAGTAAAAAAAAGATTCATGCCAGCCCTTATCTTTAAAAAACCCTTTCATCTCCAGCAGGAAGATAAGGATAGTTCCCCCAATGATAAGGCACAAGAAAGTGACTGATGTCAGCTTCGTGAACAAAGAAAAATGAAACTTATAAGTACGGGCTCTATTGGATAAAAACTCTTTCAACTCAATCAAGACAGGAAACCCGATAGCTCCAAGAGTAAGCAGGATAATCGTGATGAACTGTACAAAATAATCGTCTTTAAATGGAATCATTGAAATACCGGTAATATCAAAACCAGCATTCGTGGTGGCACTTACGGCTAAAAATAAGCCATTTAAAAAGGCTTCTTTCCAGTTTGGAAAATAATTCAGAAAGTAAATGCCTAAAACTAGAGCTCCAATCATTTCAATTACGACAAATATCTGAATGATTTGAATCAATAATTTAACAAGCCCCGAAAGATTCGATTGGTTTTGATCTGTCATGATCAATTGCCTTTCCTTCAAGCCGATTTTCTTACCCAAAATCAACCAGAAAAACGTTCCAAGTGTCATGATGCCAATACCGCCAAATTGGAGAACAAACATTAGAATGAAATAGCCTACCTCATTATACACTTCGGGCAAACTAACAACTGTTAGACCTGTCACACTAACTGCACTTACGGCTGTGAATAATGCATCCATGAATTCAAATTCTACGCCTGGCTTAAGAGCAATCGGCAGACTCAATAGTACGGTCGAGATACTTACGGCCAAAAAGTAATAACCGACGATAAGCTGAGCAGGTGTTAACTTTGATAATATTTTTTTGATGGCAAGCATAAAGAGTTTCCTTTCTTACTCCTTTATGGTTATGCGAATCACATAACCATTAAAAATCTAGTTTACCCTTTTTTCATTCTTTTTTCCATTCTCTTTTAAAAATGACTTACTTACAACAAAAAGGCAGGTTTACCAATAAGTTTGATGCCGCTCATATAAGTAAAACTCCGTATTCTACTTATACTATCATTACAGCGGCAAAAGCCGTTGAAAAAGTAAAGGGGAGATTCAAATGGCTAACAGCAGTAACAATCTTCTTGTTCCTGGAATCGAACAAGCATTAGAACAAATCAAATATGAAATTGCATCTGAATTCGGTGTACAATTAGGTTCCGATACTTCAGCACGTGCCAATGGTTCAGTTGGCGGAGAAATCACGAAACGCCTTGTACAACAAGCACAATCTCAACTTAAAGGTCAATAATTTATATCATAATTGAATATCCATGGCTAAGAGTCCAGCTGCATGTGAAGTGAACCCAAAAAGTTAGACACTTTATTTAATTAGGCAACCTTGAGGGCATGAACCCGGTAATCTACTGGGCTCATGCCTTTTAATTTTACTTTGATTCGTCGGTGATTGTAATAATGGATATAATCTTCCAGTTCTTTTTTGAAATGCTCCATGCTGTCGAACTTCTGTAAATAAAGTAATTCCGATTTCAGTAAGCCAAAGAAGTTTTCTATGACGGCATTGTCTAAACAATTTCCTTTGCGGGACATGCTTTGTAGAATGTTATGTCTTTTCAAATCATGTGAGTATTGTTTCATCTGGTAATGCCAGCCCTGATCTGAATGGAGAACGGGGGAATCTTTCGATTCCAATCGCATAAAGGCTTGGTCAAGCATCTTGGAGACTAAGGGATAAACAGGACGTGATTCGATATTGTAAGCAATAATCTCTCCATTAAATAAGTCTAGAATGGGCGATAAATACAACTTCTCACCGTGTAAATGAAATTCAGTTACGTCCGTAACCCATTTTTGATTTGGCTTTGTTGCCTTAAAATTACGATTGAGGATATTAGGCGCAACCTTTCCAATCTTGCCTTTGTATGAACGGTATTTCTTCATACGGACCAGACACTTTAGTCCCAACTCCTTCATCAATCGAAGGACCGTTTTATGGTTCATTGAAATCCCCCTATTACGTAATTCCAATGTAATGCGTCGATACCCGTATCTCCCTTTATTCGTATGAAATATCTCCTGGATAACTGGCTTTATTTCTTCGTATTTATCCTGACACCCGAAGGCGTTTATCCAATAATAATAGGTACTCCTTGCGAGATTTGCGACGGACAGAAGTAGCTTTAAATTAAAATCTTCCCTTAGTTCATGTACTACTTTCGCTTTTTGCGTTCGGACGCTTCGCTTTCTTGAACTAAGGCTCTCAACTTTTTTAAATATGCATTCTCTGCACGTAATCTTTCATTTTCAGCCTGTAACGCCTCTAATGACCCTTCTACTGGTTTTTTCTTCGTTTCTTTTTTCATGGATGGACGCCCCTTTTTCTTCGTTTTAAGAGCGTCAACTCCGTACTCCTCCAATTGCTTTAGCCAATTAGTAATAGTAGAAGGAGAAGCAATGTTATACACAGCAGCTGCATGGGTACTAGACACTCCAAAATCGTTCATATAGTTTAGTACATCCATCTTAAAGCTAATATCATAATTTGTATAGGTAGACATTAGCCCTTCTATCCCATGTTCTTTATAATGCGCCACCCATTGCTTTAAAGGAGTCAAACTGATATTAAATTGATTGGCTACAGTTCTAAATGAGTCTATTCCTTCTAAATAAGCAAGGACAGATTTTAATTTCAACTCTAATGAATATTTTGTCATAAAAAAAGCACCTCCAATTGTTAGATGGTGTCTAACAATTGGGGTGCAGTTCACATGCTGGACTCTTTTTAATCATTATGTCCATTTCCGTTCCCATTATTGCCTTTACCCCTTTTCGACTTATCCCAATCTTGCTTACCTTGTTTATTTTGCTTATTTTTTGTCGTGCTTTATAGGATCATCATTATTCTTTTCTTTGGCTGATGGAACTTTTTTCACATCGAACTTTTTATCATTCTTTTCATTTTTCTGCTTGTTCTTTGATTGGTTGCTGTGATTGCTATCGGATTTTCCTTTTGACTCATTGCTTTTTTCCTTGTATCCATTTATCGCATTCCGTTTTCCAATTGTATCTTTTCGTTCGGTTTTGTCCTTAATTTTGGTGAATTGCGTTCCGGGTTTTTTCCGTTCAGTCGGTTTGGCTTCATTGGCCGGCTTTTGCTTTTTTTCAATTGCATTATTTTCTTTTTTATTTTCTCCATCCGATTTGTTTTCCGTACTCAGCGTTAGGCTCTTCTCTTTAGGGATAACAACCTTTTCCTCAACTTTTTCATCTGGCGCTGGAGCAGGCTCCCTCTTATTGACTTTTACCTTTTCTTTATCTTCATTCAACTTCTTTTCAAGATACTTACCCGTGGATATACCTTGTTCCCTTGCTTGCTTCCGATCGTTTTTTGTTGCCTGGATCACTTTCATTCTTGTTTTAGAAACATTATCCTCAGATATTTCTTTTAACTCTTCTTTTAAATTCTTATCCAGTTCTTTATTTTTTTTCAATAACGTTGTGGAAACGACGATTTGTTTATTTCCTTTCAAATAACCAAGTTTCTTCGTCGTTTTAACGATTCGATTTGTAACAATCTTTATATCCTTGCCTTCCCATTCCTTCAGCTGACCAATCACAAGCTTGCCGTCTTCATTTAAACCGGTAAGTTTGAGAACTTCTAAATCATTATCAAGCTCCAATTCAATGCTTGGATTCACATCTATGGTCATATATGCCGACACAGGACTAGAGAAAAAAGAAGGAAGAATCGAAAAGAGAATCAAGAAGGTGGAGGCAATGCTTAGCACGGCAGTTTTTTTCAAAGATGAATGAAAATTGGAAAAGGCTAAAGTGAACTTTTGTTTAGCAGGTGAAAAAGTGATTTCCTCACCCACTTCATATACCCGTTCCTGCCTTTTGGTTTTCAGAAATTCACCCTCTGGGGTCAATAGGGTTACAAATCGCTTATTAACTGAAAGAATAACTCCTTTTTTCATCCATCGATAGCCCCTTTTATATAATCATTCAAATACAAAAAATCTCCGTTTATTATGATTGCCACAGCAATGATGTATTTTCTGTTCCGTTCAATCGTTTTTCTGCTTACTTCCACTTTCCCCTCAAGCTGTTTTACGGGCAGCCGCTTTTTTGCAAACAGGATTTCTTTCAGTTCGTCATCTTCCATTAACAATCTAGCGATCATAATAGCTCCCTTCCTGGCATCTGCATGTTTGGGGGAGTTTTCAACTAAATCCTCAAATGACAGACCAAAATCCTGTAGATGGCTTATATAAAGCTGAATTTCTTCTTTTCTTCTTTCCGATTCCTTCTGCTTCTCGTATTCATTGATGGAATTTTCATTATCAATATATATATGGCTTTGATCATTATCATCATTCATTGATAAATCCAATAGGACTTCTTTTTGTTTGGACTGGCTTCTTAAATAATCTATAACCCTTCGTTTAACGAGGGTTTCGGCAAATGCCAATAAAGAACGGCCTTTTTCCGGGGAATATTTATCGATTGCCTCGTTAAAAGCAATCAATCCAATACTGAATTCATCATCTGATTCGTATATGTAACGCTTGCAAACCGATGACACTGTTTTCGCAATAAAAGGTTTGAATGACTCTATAGTATCATTACGAAGGCTTATATCGCCTTGTTGAATTTTCAATACGGTTTCTTCTAAAGAACGCTTTTTTTTGAATGCTGTAAACAACACACCAAGCATCTGCTCACCTCGCTCCTGTTGAACATAAAATACGTATCAACATACTTATCTTAAGCGGAGGGAGTCTAAAAGACAGTACCAAAAGAACTATTTTTGCGATTTAAATGAAATCACTTAATATATCAACATGATAAAATACTTAGTTTTTTCTCGTTTATTACAGTGCAATTACAGTAAAATATCTTTTTCCGGATTTTTGTCCAATACAATGGGACAATTGTCATTTTTATAATCGGAATTTAATATTCACATCTTTTAACATATCATTCGTAAACATATCTCCGCTTTTGAGGGTCATCTTCATAAATACATTAAAAAGCAAAAAAAATAGGCGTAACCAGCAAGCTGCTGAAAAACTCACGTTTTTCTAACTAGTACGGTAAACCAAACTAAAAAAAGACGATTCTCATTCGATACTTGAATGGAAATCGTCTTTTTTTGCTTCTGTGTGTCACTTTTTTAGGCCATTAATTTCAATATTCTTTTCAAGTTAACGGTGAAAATAGCCATTGCTCCTTATAATTCCATGCCAAGTAGACCCGAGGATTTTGCAACATCATACCCGTGCCTATGTTTCAATTCACTGTTTTTCGCTTCAATTTTATAACGTTCTTTTGATTTTTCTTTAAAATACTCACTTTCCTGGAATATAGCCTGTTCTGTATGTTCATTGGATTTAATACTGACAGAATAGGTCTTGCTTTTCGCTCCTTCTTTATAACAGCCCTCTTTAAAGGGACAAATCTTACACTTTTCTACATCGAAGTAATAGGTATCCGTTTGATTCGTCGCTACATCTTTTTTGCCCTGGCGAGCTTTCCTGATAGCCAAATGCCCTGCCTTACAAACGTACATTCCTGCATCCTTGTTAAATTGAAATTCCTCTTCCTTCTTCCGGAATCCCTGTGTAACTGAAGGATTCAATTTTGCGACTAGTTTAATGTTATTTTCTTCACTGTATTCAATATTTCCCTTCTCTGAGTAAGCTGCATCCCCAATCACGGTCTCAATCACCATACCGGCTGCCGTGCTCTTTTCAATTAATGCCTTTAATTCTTTACCGTCCGTTTTTTCACCTGTAGTGATAGTCGCAGCTGTAATGATTCGCTCCTCACTCATCGCAAAATGTGTTTTGTATCCAAAGAAAGAAGGGTCAGCGCTCTTGTGGCCAATCTTGGCATCTTGGTCTTTGGAGATTCTTAACTGTTCGATATCATCGGCTACCGTTTCCTTTATTAGATTTAACTGCTCTTTTACCTTTGGATATTGGGTGATACGCTCTTTTGTTTCCACTACCTCGATGAGCTTCTGGCAATAAGTAATTTCATCCTGCAATACATAGTAGTGGTTTTGGATGGGAATTTATTTTTCATCTCTTCATCTATCGAATAGATTACTTTTCTTAATCTTTTAGATTGGTCCATCAATATTTCTTTTGGAGTCTTATGATTGTATCTGGCTTTCGTGTCGGTGGCATCCACAATAATCGTTTTGTTTTTAATGATTTCCTTTTCAATCGCAATCTCAACGGTTTTATGAATGAGCATATCCAAAAGGTTTATGTCTTTTAAACGGGGCTTTCGAAATTTCGTTAGGAGCTAGGGTCAATAACTGGATCTTCTGGAGCCATGCCGAGGAAATATTTAAAGGACATGTCATACCTGGAACGCTCAACTATATCCACATCTGATAGGTCATGAATGGTCTTGAGCAGCAAGTATTTAAACATACGTATTGGATCGACAGCATTCCTACCGTTATGAAGACAGTAGTTGTCCCTCAATTCTTCCAACACAAAAGAAAAGTCAATAAGTTCATTGATCTTGCGTAACATGTTTGGAACCACTACATCATAAATGGCCATATACGGACTAAAAACCATAGACGTTTGTTTTTGAATCATCGTACTCACCCACATAAATTTATTACCTTGATTATAAAACAAAAAAGGTAGATTTCTTCAGAATAAACTGAGAAATCTACCTCTATTGGCCCGGAAGGGACTTTTTCAGTGCCCTCTGACCAGCACGCCTGTTTTTTTAAGCTTCCTGTATCTTTTTCTCTTCTTTCTCTTTTTTTTCTTTTTTGCTTGAAATGATCCATGCACCTGCTGCAATTCCAATCAAAACGACCCAGAAAATTGATTTCCAAAGAGTTGATTCAGGGAAATGATGATCGATGACAGCCAGTGAAGGGTGTGCGAGTGTGTGTACCGCCAATTTCACTCCAACCCAACCCACAATCAAAAATGCTGCCGTTTCAAGTGAAGGACGCTGATGAAGCAACTTCACGAATGCATTTGCTGCAAATCGCATAATGACCAATCCAATCATACCGCCGAGAAACATGACAGCGAATTGCCCTCCGTCAATACCGCCGACTTTCATCCAGCCTGTTGCAGGAAGTGTAACAGCCAGTGCGACGGCAGCCAACATGGAATCGATTGCGAAAGCAATATCAGCCGCTTCAACCTTTACCACGGTCATCCAGAAGCCAGATTGCTTTTTAGGCTTCGTGATTTCCTTCTCACCTTTACCAGCGTATTTTTTGTAAATGTTCTGAAAAGCAATGAAAAGTAAATAAATCGCGCCGATTGCTTGAATTTGCCACACGTCGACAAGAAAGGAAATAAGGAATAAACTTGCAAAGCGGAAAACAAAAGCTCCCATCAGACCATAAAACAAGGCTTTTCGCTGTTGTTCTTTTGGCAAATGCTTAACCATGACAGCCATGACGACTGCATTATCCGCAGCAAGTATCCCTTCTAATCCAACCAAGATAAGAAGGACCCAGCCATATTCCAATAATATTGATGCTTCCATCCATTCAACCTCCAATAGTTAGTATTTCCTCCATATTGGCATTGGCAAAATAAAAAGACCTCTGCCATATAGGCAAAGGTCTTGCTGAACATGAAATCATGTCAACAAAGCCGATGAATGTTTAACATTCACGTAATGACGACTTTGTTTTAGGGCGAACCCTAACGCTACTCCCCTTTGAAAAGGAAAATCAGTTATTAAGTATATTAATAGTATACGCGCTCGTTATGAAAATAACAATCTTTTTTATAAATGGATCTCATTTTCGGTTCCCTTTGGATAATTTAATCAATCGCAAATACTCTTTGCCGAAACGAATCCAGTTCGGTTTGGCAGAAAAGTAGTTCTGAAACAGCGATAAAAAACTCGTGTATTTCCCTTCATATGGATACCATTGTATTTCTGTATCGTTTTTACCTTTATCGATCATGATCGCTTTTTCATGGCAGAAGATCTTCAATCCATGCTCGCCATGATAACGGCCAACCCCACTTTGTTTGGCACCGCCAAATGGTAAATGATGATTAGCAACAGTAATCAGCACATCATTGATCGTCACCGCCCCGGTTACTAACTGAGACGCAATCCTGTTTGCTTTTTCCCTATCCATCGTCCAAACGCTGGAATTGAGTCCATATTCACTTTGATTTGCCAGGGCAATCACTTCTTCCTCCGTATCGAAAGGCAAAACAGGCAACACGGGTCCGAACGTTTCTTCTGTCATGATTTTCATGGAGTGATCGACATTGGACAGAATTGTCGGCGGAATGAAATGGGTCTGTCCCGTTTCCCACTCTTTCGGAGGTGTTCCGGTTTCAAGTACAGCCCCCTTATTCAGTGCATCCTCCAGGTGTCCAGCCACAATATCAACTTGTGCCGGGAAAGTCATTGAACCGATATCATCCTCTGATTGCACCCCCTGCCTCATGGACTTCGTTTTTTCTTTAAGAAGCATTAGGAATTCCTTATAAACCGGACGTTCCACATAAACCCTTTCAACACTCATGCACACCTGCCCGCTATTTGTGAAAGCCCCCCAAAGAGCCCCGTTCACAGCCCGTTCCAGGTTAGCATCACGCAGAACGATCATCGGATCCTTACCGCCAAGTTCCAGAGTCGTTGGGATCAGGTGTCTTGCTGCGACCTCACCAATCATTTTTCCGGTCCTTACAGATCCTGTAAAAAATATATAATCTGGTTTTTGCTCAGTTAATGCCGCACCCAATTCTTTCCCTCCATGGGCAAACTGTATAGTTCCTTCTGGGAAACCAGCTTCAAGAAACAGATTTTCGATGCACACTCCAACTAAAGGAGTTACCTCTGATGGCTTGGCGATGACCGTATTTCCCGCTGCTAGAGCATTAAGAATGGGAACCATGGAAAGCTGCAGCGGATAATTCCATGGTGAAATGACGAGAATCATTCCACGGGGCATATAATGGATATAAGATTTTTTACCAATTAACATGAGTGGAGTGGTGACCTTCCGTCCGGAAAGGGTTGTCAATGCATGTTTCTCGATATGCTTGATTGCATCAATGGTTGGCATGATGTCAGCAACCAGCGCTTCAATTTTCACTTTTCCCGTATCTTTTGAAATGACTTCAGCTATTTCATCCATTTTTTCAACCATCAGTAAACGGAGCCGTTTTAAAAAGTGCAACCGTTCCTTGATGGGAAGATTCGACCATGATTGGAACGCATGTCTTGATTTCTTATATATATGAGGAATCGACTTCAATGGCGTTGGGACGATTTCCGCAATCTTCTCACCTGTTGCCGGAGAAAACACTTCCAACTTGTCATGTATTTCTTCCATAACTACTCCCCTTGCTTTACCTTATTTTTATTGGTACTCCATATCATTTTTATGCTTTAGATAAAGATCGACAAAAGCAGGAAAACCTTTCCTGAAATGCAGCAAGACTTCTGGGCTGCAGTGCCTTCAAAACGCCCTTTCCATTTAAATAATTCCTTGCAGGACGAATTGATAAGAGCGCCTGACTACTTTTCTTAAACAGTTCACGAGCGAAACGTTCATAAACTTCACTAAACGTACCAGGTTTTCCCCTGAACCCTCTTTATATAATGCCAGAGTCGCAGCAGCCTGTATAATATAATCGTTTGGAACCAAGTTCACAACTGGTCCCCTCTCTTCATAAGGTTCCTGCCCGATTCCTGCCACATAATTGGTGCTAAAATAAGTATACCTCCTAAGGTGAGTTACTCTAACAAATTCGTTTACAGTATCCACTACATCACATCACGTTTTAAAACTCAATTGGTGAAACCTCTTGAACTCCATCCCTGTCACAAATAGCCTTAAATAGTAATCTTCTTAATTGCACCATCGAAATGGAATATATAGTAAAAAGTTTTCATTATTAAAAGGAGTATTCACGTTTGCTATCGAAGGTAAGTATATGAATCCGAATTCGGCTATAAGCAAAAAGGAAATCCGTCAGACAAGTTTATCGATTTTTAGTGTTTAATATTGGGTAATGAAGGATAAATTCAAATTAACGAATAAAAATTATTATCTATATAACCGATTTTCCGTTACTATATAAGAAGGCGATTTTTTCGCGCATACATATTTGAGGTGAGCGCACAAGTGAAAAGAATAATTAAAGCATACGACTTCCCTATTTTCATCGCTGTCGTATTACTCTGTTTGTTTGGTTTAGTCATGATTTACAGTTCGAGCATGATTACTGCTGTCGCTCGATACGGTCAGCCCATGGATTTCTTCTTTGAGAAACAAAAAACGGCCTTTCTCATTTCATTCCTGGCAATGATCGTCACGATGATTCTTCCTTATAAGATGTACAAAAACAAAATGTTCTTGATGTCTATGATGTTTGGAATGGCCGGTATCCTTTTGCTGCTATTTATCTTCGGCCATACAGCAGGAAATGCCACAAGCTGGTTCAAATTAGGGTCAAAATCGATCCAACCTGCAGAATTTTCCAAATTAGCCATGATCATTTATCTGGCCGCCATTTACGGAAAAAGGCAGGATCGTATCAATAGTATTGATAAAGCCGTCATCCCCCCGATTTTCTTTCTGGTATTCATCTGTTTTTTAATCGGAATACAGCCTGACTACGGAACGGCAGCTGTCATTTTCCTGATTTCAAGTACCATGATCATTTCATCCGGGATGTCTTTTAAGAGTATATTCAAACTCTCTTTGATTACTGCGATATTCGTTGCCATATTTGCATTAGGAGTACTCGTTACAGGAAATTTCTCATCCGTTCTCTCTGAAAATAAGATATCTCGTTTTACGGGATTTGCAGATCCTTTTGGAACGGCAGGAGAAAGCGGGTATCAACTCGTGAATTCATTATTCGCAATAGGATCCGGTGGCCTTACTGGAGTGGGACTTGGTGACAGTGTACAAAAATACGGGTACCTGCCTGAATCACATACTGATTTCATCATGTCTGTCATTGCAGAAGAGCTCGGGATATTCGGAGTGGGATTCGTTCTATTGACACTTGGTTTTATCGTCCTAAGGGGATATGTACTTTCAGCAAAATGCAAAGATCCTTTTGGAAGTCTTTTATTGATAGGCATCTCATCCATGATCGGCATTCAAGTTGGCATCAACGTTGGCGGAGTGACTGGACTTATCCCAATTACAGGGATCACTCTTCCATTCATCAGTTATGGAGGATCTTCCTTACTGCTACTCATGCTTTCAATGGGCATATTCCAAAATGTCGTAATGCGAATGAATTTACTTGAACAGAAAGAAAAGGTCGTGTCCATCCCAAAAGATGAGATTGCGTCTTCAAAATAAAAGATCAACTTCTTTCCCCCCTGACATTGCCGCTCATGTCAGGGGGTTTTTCCCTTCTCTCAAGGTTATGGAAGTTCATATAAAAAAAACAGGCAGTCGAAACGACCGCCTGTTTTTTCATTTATAATGAATACCTATTTTCGTAAAGCCCGCAATCAAACTAAGCAAAGGACAAAGTAAGCAAAAGAATGCAAATGGGGCATATTCAAGGGTTGAAACACCCAATACCTGTGTCAAGAATACACCGCAGACACCCCAAGGAACCAGAGGATTCACAACTGTTCCCG
This sequence comes from Peribacillus sp. V2I11, assembly GCF_030817135.1. Taxonomy (NCBI): domain Bacteria; kingdom Bacillati; phylum Bacillota; class Bacilli; order Caryophanales; family Bacillaceae; genus Peribacillus; species Peribacillus sp. V2I11. The sequence continues at coordinate 865,979 of NZ_JAUSYW010000001.1, forward strand.
CATCTTCAAGTACCCTCCCAAGCGTTTTTGGCTGCAAGCCTAAATCTTCATATTTCTGCTGAAAGGCTTTCCCAGGCAGTATTACTGACAAATACTGTTCCCCAACTAGGAAATTCACGCTGATTCCTGCAAATACGGTAGCTGAAATCACTTTCGCTACACTCGTCAATGAATCCTGGACAGCGTTTAAAATCGAAGGGATGACTCCTAATTCAAACAATAGTCCGCCCATCGCCAATGCCAACAACACCATCGAAACGGAGAACATCATACTTTCAATGCCGCCCCGCGATAGGATTGAGTCAAGTTGATCCATTCCACTCTTAAGTACAAAGCCGCCGTATAAGATATCCGCTAGTTTTGCAACCGTCAAACTTGGCGTTTGTATGAAAGCAATGACAGCAGCCGAAATGATTCCTGCTGATAATGTCGGAATCGCCGACACCTTTTTCAAAGCCATGACTAGAACGATGACAAACGGAATCAAACTCCATATGCTAATGTTCGTTTCCATTTCCAAGGCTTTGGTCATGGCTTCAATCTCCTCAACACGAGACAGTTTGACATTCGGTGAAAGGAAGTAAAAGATGATAAGTGATATTAAAAAACCTGGAATCGTTGTCCACAGCATATTATTAATATGTTCAAATAATGGTACACCAACAGTTCCCGAAGCAAGGTTGGTCGAGTCGGATAATGGAGACATTTTATCTCCAAGAAATGCACCGGATATGATTGCACCGGCTGTAATCGCCAACGATAAATCCATCGCCGCCGCCATACCTATGAAAGCGACTCCGATCGTGGCTGATGTTGTAAGTGAACTCCCGATACAGAGCCCAATTAGCGAACACACCAGAAATGTGACAGCATAGAAATATTCACCAGAAATCCAGTCAAACCCATAGTACATTATGGTAGGGATCGTCCCGCTTGCCATCCAGATCGAAATCAGCATTCCAATGAAAAAGAATATATAGATAGCTCCCATACCAGAAACTGCACCTTTGACGATAGCCGCCTCCATAATTGAAAATGGAAGCTTCTTGAACTTTCCATAAACAAATAGAAATAGGATAGCAGCTATTATTGGAATATGGGGGGCAAGTTCATAATATATGATACCCGTTGCAATGATTAAGAAAAGAATGGCCAAAACCCCAATTGCTTCAGGTAAGGAGAGTTTTAGCTTTGCATCTTCAAGACGCATGATGTATTTCCCCGCTTTCAATGTTGTATATTCTCTGAGGTAAGGTTCGGACCTTTTTACTCACAATTACTGAAACGCTTTTAAGCACTAAAGTACTAGCTAAATATAAAGGAGTTTCAGGAGATTGTCAAATGAATATTTTAGTAGAGTTCGATTTTTTCAGTGATATTTCTTTTCATGTTCAATTCATTCCATCATAATGACTTTTATGTGATTCGATAATTATTCGGGCTAATTGCAATGCCTAAGTTGTCTCATTGATCTTTACTAAATAATGAAACCGTTTTTCTCGATCAGGACTATGTATCCTGTTTTTCGGAAAAAGGTAACTTAAGAAATCACCCCACATTCCCACGAGAAAAGTTTACTGAGGCAATTAGGAAGCTATCGGCACTATTCATTCGCTGTATGTAAGGTCACCCGTAAGGTAAGCGAAAGTTATAGTAACACTTCTTTATGTATAAATATCTCCGGATAATGAAAAAAGCCCGTGTATATAACACGGGCTTCCAGACTGTAGACAAACTCGATGAAAATCGAGTTTGTCTATTTTTATGGCTTGTACAATTTGGACGTTGATTTCCACTCCAGGCACTCGCTTTCCGCGGGCGGTCGGGGAGCCTCCTCGGCTTTCGCCTGCGGGGTCTCCCCTAGACGCGCTTATCCCGCAGGAGTCTCGTACCTTCCGTTCCAATCAACTTTGTCTTACCTTTTAGATAGAACACTTTTGCCTGGAGTCATTTTTGTTTTAAAATAGAAGTATTAAAACTTGAGGTGATGAGGATGCTTTCTAAACATGATTCTATTCAGCGAGATCAACTGGTGCCACCGAACCATTTGGTTCGTAAAATGGAGGCTGCCATTGACTTCACTTTCATTTATGACTTGGTGAAAGATATGTATTCAGAGGTAGGACGCCCAAGTATTGATCCAGTTATTTTAGTTAAACTGACTTTCATTCAATATACCTTCGGTATTCGTTCCATGCGTAAAACGATTGAAGAAGTTGAAACCAATATGGCTTACCGTTGGTTCTTAGGCTATGGTTTCCATGATAAAGTACCTCATTTCTCTACGTTCGGGAAAAATTATGAGCGACGCTTTAAAGATACAGACCTGTTTGAACAGATTTTCTATCGCATTTTAATGACAGCTGCTAATAAAAAGTTAATAAGTGCTGAACACGTTTTCGTGGATTCCACACATGTGAAAGCCAGTGCGAATAAACGGAAATTTGAAAAGAAAATCGTTCGTAAAGAAACACGAGCGTATCAAGGACGTCTTCAAGAAGAAATCAATCAAGATCGTGAAAACCATGGAAAAAAGCCTTTTCCACCAGATAAATTTGATAAAGAAGAGACCAAAGAGATTAAAGAAAGTACAACGGATTCTGAGAGTGGCTACTATGTGAAAGATGAACGAACAAAACAGTTTGCCTATTCATTCCACGCGGCCGCAGACCGCAACGGTTTTGTATTGGGAACGATTGTAACACCTGGAAATACACATGACAGTCAGATCTTAGAGCCACTAGTTGAACAAGTGATTGAGAAAGTTGGAAAACCGGAAGCCGTTGCCGCAGATGCAGCTTATAAAACACCAGCGATTACAAGCTACCTATTTAACAAAGAAATCATACCGGCTTTACCTTATACACGTCCTCGCACCAAAGAAGGATTTTTCCGCAAACAGGACTATGTATACGATGAACATTTTGATTGTTACCTTTGCCCTTCGGGCGAAACTTTAAAGTACTCAACAACAAATAAAGAGGGCTATCGCGAGTACAAATCGCCAAAACAAATTTGTACAACATGCTCATTTTTATCTCGGTGTACAGAAAGCAAAGACTGTCAAAAAGTGGTGACACGGCATATCTGGCAAACACATGTGGAAGAAGCAGATCATCTGCGTCATCATCAAGATGTAAAACCTATATATGCAAAACGTAAAGAAACGATTGAGCGTGTATTCGCAGATGCAAAAGAAAAGCATGGTATGCGTTGGACTACTTTAAGGGGACTTAAAAAATTGTCGATGCAGGCGATGCTTACTTTCGCTGCCATTAATTTAAAGAAGATGGCCAATTGGACATGGCGAGGTCCAAAAATGGCCTAACATAGTGGGCTCGTAGAGCCCCAATCTCTTAACTTTAGGCGAAAATTCAAAGGGAATTTCAAAAGGGGTTCAGAATTTTTTAATTCCGAACCCCTTTTGTCTACAAACTGAAAGCCCGTGTATATAACACGGGCTTCTACATTATTTTAAATCCATTGGATTATATAATTCCACATCAGGATTTTTATCTTGGAACCACCGAAGTGCAAACTCATTTTCAAATAAGAATGCATATTTATCAAACCGGTCTTTAACAAGGATGCTTCTTGAGCTATGAAGATTTTCATCAAGCTTTTCATCCTCAGCCCAGCGTGTGATCTTGCTGCCCATGCGCTCCATCACGACTTCAACGTTGTACTCGTTCCTCATTCGATGCTCGAATACTTCGAATTGAAGTTGCCCAACCGCACCAAGCAGATATTCTTCCATCCGAACCGTTTTGAAGAGCTGAATTGCCCCTTCTTGTACAAGTTGATTAATTCCTTTATGGAAATGTTTCTGTTTCATGACGTTCTTAGCTGTTACCCTCATGAATAGTTCCGGAGTAAACTGAGGCAGCCTTTCAAATTGAAACATGTCTTTGCTTGTTGTGATCGTATCGCCAATTTGGTAGTTACCGGTATCATATAAACCGATGATATCTCCGCTTACCGCTTCATTTACGGTGTTCCGATCATCAGCCATGAATTGGGTAGAAGAAGAAAGGTTGATCGGTTTTCCTGTCCTGCTCAAGTTGACGCTCATTCCACGCTCGAATTTACCGGAGCAAATGCGAAGGAAAGCGATCCGGTCACGGTGTTTTGGGTTCATATTCGCCTGGATCTTGAAAATGAAACCAGAAAAATCATTACTGACGGGATCCATTTCACCTGACGTTGTCATCCGTGCTTGTGGAGCTGGTGCAAATTTAAGATATGCATCCAAAAACGTCTGAACACCGAATGTCGTTAAAGCACTACCGAAAAATACGGGACTAAGTTTTCCATTCGCAATGTTTTCTTCAGAGAATTGGTTACCTGCTTCCGTCAACAGCATGATTTCTTCCAAAGTTTGCTCATATAGCTGGGAATCCTTAAGTTTATGATCCACTTCGAGTTCACCTTCATCATTCAACGGAAGGAAACGTTCTTCCCCTTCAGTTTTGAACTGTTCAATCCGATTATTGAACCTGTCATAAATGCCCACGAAGTCTTTTCCCATCCCAATCGGCCAATTCATTGGATATGTTTCTATACCTAATACCTCTTCGAGTTCGGCAAGCAATTCTAGCGGCATTTTACCTTGCCGGTCCATCTTATTGATAAAAGTGAAAATCGGGATACCCCTCATCCGGCATACTTTGAATAATTTAACCGTCTGATCCTCGATACCTTTTGCCGAGTCGATGATCATCACGGCGCTATCAACAGCCATCAGTGTACGATATGTGTCTTCACTGAAATCTTGGTGGCCTGGTGTATCGAGAATATTGACACGGAAATCATCATAATCGAATTGCATGACTGAAGATGTAACGGAAATTCCCCGTTGCTTTTCAATCTCCATCCAGTCACTGGTTGCATACTTCCCTGTTTTTCTAGCCTTAACTGTTCCGGCATCGCGGATCGCGCCACCAAACAGCAATAATTTTTCCGTCAAAGTCGTTTTCCCGGCATCCGGGTGAGAGATGATTGCGAAGGTCCGTCGGGATTGAACCTCGTCTTTTAATGTAGTCATAAAATGTTCCTTTCATTATTGGAGTCATCAATAAAAAAATTTATAGGGGGTTTACTGTATTTTTTACATTGGAATGGCAACCTTTCTTTGTATGCATAAATCCTGATCATACACAATATATGTAAGAAGAAATATATCATAAGGCTTAAGCCTTGGCTACTCTGCATTCATTTCAATCAACCTTTCTATTTTAACACGATATGAAGGAAAGATGTAGAGGTGAATGAATCACGATAAGGGGATTTGTTCAGATGGCAAAACAAAAGACGCTTAATCAGCGCCCCTCATCTTAATCCATATGGTTACCGTTCAATAATCCATGGTTTAACTTACTTTCCTTGCAGTTTTAATCGCCTTTTGATTCCGCTTGTTTTTCCAGCGTTTTTTTACTTCTTTGAATATGATGGGAGCAGCAAAAATGAGGGCCCTTTTTAATAATTTCTTCATTTTCATCAGTCCTTTCTTTCTTATCCTATACCCGATTATTTTCGTGAAAAACTTTAATGCCAAATTGTTTTCCTGATTTCAACTGTAAAGGCTTTTCCCTCATGGGCATCGCAACCACCATCAAATTTCAAACCAGGAAAATCCTGAGCGACAATACCGTTATACTTCCCCGTATAAAACCTTCCTAATATTATTTTCCCCAAATGGGAATGTATAAATTACTTCCATTTGTTTTATCCTTTATAAAGGTGGGTATATACTAAAAAACTGGAAATTACCCCAGAGGTTAGCTGGTTAATATTTCCTGTATGCATTCACATATTATCAAGCATCTTCGTATGATAATTTTAACTTGAATGAGGATGCTGGATAATGTGTGAATTGATTTTTCCATCCAGGTAAAATCATCACCATTAATATTTTTTAACTTTTTAGGAGGATTCATCGAATGACAGTAACAGGTAAAGTAAAATGGTTCAATAGTGACAAAGGATTTGGATTCATCGAAGTACCAAACGAAGATGATGTTTTCGTTCATTTTTCCGCCATTCAAGGAGAAGGTTTCAAAAGCCTTGATGAAGGTCAAGAGGTTGAATTTGAGATCGAAGAAGGAAACCGCGGACCTCAAGCTAAAAACGTCGTAAAACTCTAAAGCATAGATAAAAAAAATAATGAATATGCAATGCAAAAGGATGCCGCTCATATTGGGGGGCATCCTTTCCTTTATATTTGATCCATCACGGCATATTCACATTATCTTTCATTAAAATGATCCAAAATGAAACCAGGAACATGTTCGCCGGAAAAACACTTGATGTCCACATCTCTGCTTTCTTTATAATAAAAGGCAGCTGAATACTCTCCGCCCCAATCGATTTGGGCATTATCAATGGCCGTCTCGATTTCCGAAACGGTCTTAATTTTCAATCGATTTGGCTGTTGTTCAATCTGCTGTGCAAGTTCACTTTCAGAATTCGAATGATAAATTTTCGTATCGGTCTTCGCAACCAGGATATAAGAGATATCATCAGCCATTAACCGCGCTTTTTCCGATTGTCCGGTACTTTCCATCCATTTTGAAAACTGAGTATATGAAGAGTCCCAATTCATATAAATGGTTTTGTTATTATTCAAAAGAATGTCGATGGAGGCATAATCACCAAAAGAAGATGTCATTTCGGCGAACGATTGATTATTCAGATCCTCGGACAATGCATGCACGGCAGCTTCCAGCTGTTGACCGTCCGTGATCGTTATTGACTTGTCCACTTGTCCGATCGCCGTTATCTTAATTTTAGAAACGTCTTCAGCGGGAACATTCAATAACTCATTAACCATTTTTTTATATTCATTCGACTCATAAATTTTCGCCAATAGCGGCATGTATGAGTCGTAATTTTGCAAATGATACTCTCTTGCTAAGCGTTTTCCATTCTTGAGTTCATACATCAGAAATACGGATTGTCCATCATTCAAATCACCAATGGAAACCTTTTTACCCTTATCGATAATTTCCTGATGCAATAACCTGATCGCTTCAATATTTTCCTTCTCTTTAAGATAATTGGAAGCATTATCCGACACACCATCATCTTCAAAAAGTAAAGGAGAATTGCCAATATAAATTTGGCTAATCATCTTTTCATCAGGAAGCTTGGCCTTATACTGAAGGGGATCTATTTTTATAATGAGTGCCAGTACAATGATAGCCGCTATAAATGCTACATAACCTTTCAGGTTGACCCGTATTCGCCAAGTCTTTTGTAAGACAATTTCCCCTAAATAATATCCAAGCAATGAACCGACGGTATATCCGAAGAAAATCCACCCGGGTTCGCCTGTCGTTTCGCTAAAATAAAGACCTGTAAACAGCATCATGCATAATGTCAGGCCGAATTTAAATAATGGCTTAATCTTCGGGTAAACAAATGCCTGAGATACATGCTCCAGCTTTCTCCTCTCATAGAGTAAAAGAGAGCTGATCAGAAAAAGAAAGGTTAATATACTATATATTAATGTATTAATAGAGAAAAAAGTGATTTTTTCCATCTCCGTTGCTGCTAATAAGGGGGAGATGCCATTCATATTGGCACTTAAATAATAATCTGCAGAAAATCCTGCTATCAAAAACTTCACATTGGCTGCAAACAAAACAAACAGCCCCACCGGCAAAGCAAGAAAAATATAGGTCAGCAACCCTTGAAAGGCTGATAATCCCGTCACCATTCCAATTAAAACGGCAACAGAAAAGATCAAAGCTTCCAAAATAAATGTATTCCCCATCCAAGAACATATATCCGTCATGGCATATAGCCTTTCTATATCAATTGCCGAGTGGAATAATATCAATATTGAACCTGTAAGTAAAATCGGCAAACCCATGAAGCCAATTCCCGCCCCAATCATATGAACGTAGATGATGCGTCTAGTAATCGGTAAACTATGAATAAAGTCTGAGGCTTGTTTCATTTGTAAAAACCGAAAAAGAAAAATGGCAAGTAATACTGGAATAACGATGACCAAGACAAACTGTATCATCTGCTGACAGGAAAAAAGGTTTTCGAATTCCACATATTCATTGTTCTCATTCAAGATAATCGCTAACATTTCCAGAGGCAGTGCAAATATGAGGCCGACGAGATACAGGAAACCAATCCAGCCAGTGCTTCTGAAAATATAGATAATCAGTTCTCTATTAAACCAGGTTATTCTGGATGACATAACCGATATCCCCCATTTCATATATGAATATCTCCTCTAGAGTAAGGGGGAGCATATCTAATATTTCTGGCTGAAACTGATTAAAGTGCGATTTAATAATGGATTCTTTTCCTTTAACGATGCAAACGATAACGCTGCCGCGTCTTTCTTTGTTTAAAATTTGGATTCCGCGGTATAAACCGTGGGGAATTTTATGTTTAAAGGCAATTTGCACTTTGTGTACATCCGCTTTTAAGTCATTTAAATCCTTTTGGATAACAAGCTCACCTCTATGCAAAATCCCTACATGATCGGCTAAATCTTCAATTTCACGGAGATTATGGGATGATAGTAAAATCGTCATATCCCTTTCCGATACATCCTGAATCAACAACTGTCTCACATTTTTACGCATGACCGGATCTAATCCATCAAACGGTTCATCCAAGATGAGAACTTCCGGCATCGTCGAGAGTGCAAGCCAAAAAGCAACCTGTCTCTGCATCCCCTTCGATAGTTTATGTATTTTATTTTGGACGGGTATCTGGAATACTTCCTGTAATTGATAGAAACGTTCTTGATTCCATTCACTATAAATATGGCTATAAAAACCTGCCATTTGAATGATCGTATAGTTAGCCAGGAAATAAGGCGTATCAGGGAGGAAAAAACAACGATTTTTCACTTCATGGTTTTCAAACACATATGATCCATCAATAAGAACTTCACCTGCATCCTGTATCAGATTGCCTGAAAGCATTTTTAATAGAGTCGTTTTCCCCGCCCCATTTGAACCTAATAACCCGAATATGGAGCCTTTTTGTATGACCAGGGTGACATTTTTGATTGCTTCTTTTCCTTCATATAATTTACTCACCTGTTTTATTTGAATCATGAATCTCCCCCCTTTGCCAATGGTCTGATTTCCTTTATTATTCTATAAATTTCATGTTTATCGATTCCGATATACAGAGCTTCAGCGAGTCCCTTTGAAAGCTCGTTTCTGATCTCTTCTTCTTTCAATGAATTTTTTAAGGATTTAGGAGGTGCTACGAAATTCCCTTTGCCTGGTAATGTATATATAAACCCGTCCGATTCAAGTTGCTTGTACGCTTTCTGGATCGTATTTGGATTGATGGTCAATTCCTGAGCCAATATTCGTATGGATGGGAGCTGATTATGTTCCTGTAAAACTTCATTGATCATTAGTTCCTTTAACTTATCCATCAATTGCTCATATATCGGCTTTCCACTTTGAACATCCAACTCAAACATCATAAACCCTCCTTGCAAATGGGTGTATTACATCTCCTAATACAGTACATTATAAAACAATATCTTCCAATTTAAAACCGATTTAAAACCATTTTCAAACAATACTCTCCATAAACTCGCTTTCATTTTGTTTAACAAGACTTACAGAAGGGAACTAAAGATAGTAAGAATAAACAAAGGAGTTGTTTTCATTGAAACCATTATATACAGCTACAGTTACCGTACACGGTGGTCGTGAGGGACATGTTAAATCAGAGGACGGGATTCTGGATTTCGATGTGAGGTCACCGAAGGAATTAGGTGGTTCCGGTGAGCGCGCTACAAACCCTGAACAGTTATTCGCAGCCGGTTACGCGGCATGTTTTGACAGTGCCTTGAATCTTGTTCTGCAAAAAGAAAAGAAAAAGGTCGATACTTCCGTGACGGCAAATGTAACGATCGGTAAAGATGAAGAAGACGGCGGTTTTAAATTGGCTGTAAGGTTGGATGTTTCGATTCCCGACCTAAGCAGGGAAGAAGCCGAAGACTTCGCCAAAAAAGCACACATAACCTGCCCCTATTCAAAAGCAACTCGCGGGAACCTCGATGTCACCTTGATTTTGGTATAAAGTTTATGCAAGGGAATGGATACGGCATTAAGGCCGGCTCCATTCCCTTTTTCTTATTTCACTTCTTCCAATCCCTTCAATTTCAAAAGAAAGCCCAGACCTATTACCGCCATGATGATCAACGACCCTAATGCCATCCGGCTCGCCAATGTACCGAGGTCATGGAATACCAACGTTATCGTTCCATATAATAGCGGACCTATTATTGAAGAGACTTTACCAGAGAATGCAAATAGTCCAAAAAATTGCCCTCTCTTCTCATCCGGGGTCAATTCAATGATATATGTCCTTGATGTCACCCACATCGAACCTAGCGAAATGCCAAACATACTCCCTGCAACCCAGAACCAAAGAGCAGTTTGTGCGAAGACCGCTATTAATAAAGCGACCAAGAGCAAAACTCCCACATATGTCACAGCTAGCCGCGGTCCCTTTGACTGCGTGATGTATCCAAACAGAAACGATCCGGCTATACTCGATACTGTCGATACCAAGTAAAGCAAAATGAATCCGCTTGAGGAAAATCCAACAACAGTCTTGGCATATACGGCCATCATGCCGATAGTAGTCGCAATTGCATCATTTAAAAAGAAATAAGCAATCATGAATGTAAAAACCGATCGATAGGATTGCATCTCTTTAAATGTTGATTTAATTTCCTTATAACCGGATAAAAAAGGTTGTTTCGCTTTTTGCTGTTTTGGAGACTCTTTTAAAAAAAAGAATAAGGGAAGGGAAAAAACCAGAAATAAAATGGCCGTGGGAATAAAGGCTTCATGTGAACTCCCTTTACTTATGAATGGATAGATTGACAGGCCCACTAACGTTCCAAGGTAGCCTACCGCCACGCCAAATCCTGATATAAGCGGCAATTGCTGTTTCGTGCCTAAATCACTCATCATCGAATCATAGAAAACAAGACTCGAATGATAGAAAAACTTTGCTATCACAAATAAAAGAATGACGATCGCTAAGGAAATTGGAATGCCCAGAAGCTTTCCATCGAACGGCGCCCCTCCAAATACCCCCATTAAAAAGGTACAAACAACAGAAATGAGTGTGAAAATAATAATGTATTTTTTCATTTTTCCCGTTCGATCGATCATGACACCGAACAGCGGGGAAAACAAAACAAGAAACAAACTGGCAATCGCATTTGCGTAAGAGATGAAGGTACTGGCAATCTGATCAAGAACGGCATTTTCCCCAATTTGCTCCTGGAGGAAGAATGGAAAGAAAATCGTATTGATATTAGAAGAAAAAATCGTATTGGCAAAATCGTAAACCGCCCAAGAGAGAATGGGCAGGGAAAAATAAAAACCAAAATTCCCCTTCCATTTTTTAGACTTCGGTTTCACCTGCAATTCCATCTGCTTTACCTCCTTATTGATACTTAAGTTATATGTATTCCATACCTTTCCAATAAATCCTTTAAGTCGGGATTATAACATTGTGTAAAACATGATTTTTTCCTGCCTAACATGTAAAATTATGAAATGAGGCTGTCCTGCTAACTTCTTTATATTCTTATTTAAGAAGTTTAATCAATGTCCCTAATAGGAGTGTGAAAGATGATTGCATTTTTTCTTATTATCGTGGTAACCATACTTGTCCTGTTCGCTATCTGCGCTAAAAGATCAAAGGGTGATTTCCCCGAAAGCTTCATAGTGCAGCATTCCCCCCTTAAAATTGGACATCGCGGTGCTTCTGGATATTGCCCCGAGAATACAATGGCCTCTTATGATAAAGCAATTGAATTGGGAGCAGATTTCCTGGAAATGGATATCCATCTTAGTAAAGATGATGTACTTGTGGTTCATCATGATCCCACTCTGGATCGAACCACAAACGGCAAAGGGAACATCCGTGATTACACGGCTGCCGAATTAAAGGAACTGGATGCAGGAAGCTGGTATCATTCTCGCTATAAAAACGAAAGGATTCCTTTACTAAGTGAGGTATTGGAGAATTTCGGGTCTGAAATTGGAATTTTAATCGAATTAAAACATCCATCTGCTTATCCCGGCATTGAACTGAAACTTGCAGAAGAATTAGGAAAATTCCAAGAATATTCAACAAGTAAAAATAGGATTATGGTTCATTCGTTCGATATGGAATCCATGAAAAGGTTTCATCAATTAATGCCGGACATACCAGTGGGCGTTTTGATAAAACGGCGGATTAATGACCAAAAATTAAAAGAGATTGCTGAGTTTGCATCATTTTTGAATCCAAAGCAAACGATTTTGAGTACGAAGCTGCAAATGCGAATCCAAAAGCACGGGATGAAAGTATATACATGGACCGTCAACAATAAAAAACAAATACGCATGTTTAAAAAGATGCAGTTAGATGGTATCATTTCTGACTTTCCTGATTATTTTTTGGATTGAAACTTTGAATGATAAGTGAAAAAACATGAAGGGTAACCAAGTTTTCTTTTAAAATCATGGTTCGGGGTGATGGCATTCCGAACTCCCCCTTTTGTCGACAAACTGAACAATCCGCAAATGCGGATTGTTTTTTTAATAACATTGAAATGATTGTATCTGATGCGCGTCCGTTCCATAATGGGCCCAGCGCTGTTGACTTCGTCTCCATCGATACCCAGCCACTGAATTATAGCCGACATATGTGGGGGAAAATCAAAATGATCGGCCATTTTTAAGCTGGTATAAACACCCTTTCATTGAATCAGCGTCATAAGCCTTAAACATTCCACCTTGAAGATGTGGAGTAAATAAAGGCGGAGCTATATGAGGTGGGCCTCCCCAATGCGGCCGCTGGCCCCCTCAGAAGGATGGACCAGGTGGTCCAGGAGGAGTTCTTTCATCCATTTGCTGATTTTCAAATGGATATGGCGCTGCCGGGAAATCATTTTTCATGTTTGGGTGATATGCATGTTGATATAAATTATTTTCAGTACCATTATTATTGCGGTTCTTTTGATTGAATGAATCGTGTGGTTTCATACCTTTTCACCTCATAATTGAACTTTCTTTTATCCTTATGTAGACGAGTGACCATTTGTGCAATCTACGCTCTTAATTACTCGAATCCGGATTCTAATTGACCTTTAACGTCAAATTAATGCATCAGAAAATATTCCCTGTTTATTTTTTGAAAATACCCCTATATTTTTTAGCTTTCTTGTACTAGAATTTGATATAGTGTTCTTAATGATTTAAACTCAATAAGATCAAAAGTCATTTCAGGCCCTAAATCATTTTTGGAGGCCAAATTTTCTTATCTTAGAAAAAACGAGGGATTCCTATGTGGGAATTATTATTAGAATTCGATTATCAGACCGTTCGCCATGCGGTATGGGCAGGTTACTTATTTACCTTTGTCTTTCCACTGGCTGCGTTTTACTTCTTAAATAAAAAGCAATCGCTCTTGAACGACAAATATCAAGCTTCTGTTCATACAGATAAAAGTAAATCCCCTGTTCAGACAGGCAGCATTTTTGACTGGCGCGGTGCACAGCGCTTTTTCACATTTATCCGGCAAAAGGATTCACCAGATGATTCCGATGAGCCAAGCCTCCTTCTCGTTGTTTAACCACTAACAATTCGAGGAGGAAATTATATTGAAGAAGAAAAACATGTTTCTACTTACCGTGCTATTTCTGGCAACGACCCTTTTGACAGGATGCTCAGCAGCAACGAGTGGTCCATTTCATACTGCATTGGTTAACCCCATGACAAAAATGCTAGAATTTAATGCTGATTTATTTAATGGTAACTATGGATTAAGCATCATCATGATGACATTTTTGATTCGTCTTGTCTTGCTTCCGCTGACTGCCAAGCAATATAAAACACAGCTTAGCATGAAAACGAAGATGAATGGGCTGAAACCGGAAATGTCTGCAATCCAGCAGAAAATCAAAGAGACGAAAGATCCGGCTAAACAAAAGGCCCTTCAACAGGAAATGATGCAGCTTTACCAAAAACATGGAGTCAATCCGCTAAACATGGGCTGTCTGCCGCTTTTAATTCAAATGCCGATACTAATGGGCTTTTATTATGCGATTCAAGGTTCCCATGAAATTGCGACCCATAGTTTCCTTTGGTACAGCCTTGGCCAGCCGAATATTGCCATGGCAATTATCGCTGGTGTCATCTATTACTTCCAATCGATCATTTCCATGAGACAAATGCCGGAAGAACAGCAGAAACAAATGAAGATGATGAGCCTGCTCTCACCAGCAATGATTTTATTCATTTCTTTCTCTGCTCCTGCTGCATTGCCGCTGTATTGGTCAATCGGAGGTATATTCATGATTGTTCAGTCCATCGTGCTTCAGCGAATATATAAAAAAGACCATGCAGCTGTCCCGGCTGCAAATGAAACGGTTATGAAAAAAAGCTAATCCACTTGGATTAGCTTTTTTTCTTACAGTCACTTTCCACTTCACTGAATTTTCGCGCGTAATTGCTTGCCTTGATGGACAATGAAGGGATTTTCAGGGCGGAATGCACGTTCTTTTATTTCTTCGGCAATGGATTTGTTGAAACTTTTTCGAAAAACCTCTCTACATATTCGAAATCCGTGTAAAAGAACAATAATAGGTCACCCGGTTGTGATGTTTCCCAGGCTTTTACGAATGCGTCCAATTCATTAGGTTCGATGAATGTCCGATCTTTTTGTAACCCAGCTTCTACGGCAGCTTCCTGAAGCAGTCCGGCTACTTCGAACGGCTCCCTTCCCCGCAAATCATCGTCTTCTTTAATGATGAACAGATCAGAATTCATGGCCGCCACCTTGGAGAGCCTGATAAGCTCTTCATCAATTCGGTCCCCCGGTCCTGCCAAAACAGTGATAAGACGATTTTTGTTATAGGCACTGACCGTTTCGAATATGGCCTTCAATCCTGCTTCATTATGGGCATAGTCGATGATGATCGTGCGCTCTTTCAACTTTTTTAAATTGAAACGTCCTTTGGACAAATTTGTATCAGGCATAAATGTGGCAGCCTTCCTTCTTAGTTCTTCCATGGAAATGCCTTGTGTTTCGGCTGCGGCTAACGCCTGAAGTAAATTGGCGATATTATGACGTGCCTTGCCGGAAATCGTTATTGGAATCATGGTGCAATCCATAAATTGATGGATGACACCATCAGATGAATGACAAATCACGCCTTGTTCATTGACGTACCAAACTTTACATCCCCCATTTATCGCAGCCTTCACGTGAGGCTGGGTGGCATCAATAGAGGTATAAATGACTTCCCCATCTGTATAACCGTTCATGGCAGCTACATTCGGATCATCTGCATTCAGCACACAATAGCCTGTTTTCATTACGACTTCGGCTACCAGCCTCTTTAATTTTATGAGATCATCCAACGTATCGATTCCATCACGGCCGAGGTGATCCTCACTTACATTGGTAATGATCCCCACATCACATTTACGAAAAGCCAGACCTTCACGCAGAATCCCGCCCCGGGCCGTTTCCAATACGGCTACATCAACTTCAGGATGGGCCAATACCATTCTTGCACTGACCGGGCCACTGCAGTCACCTTGATCCAATACCTCATTGCCTATATATACTCCATCAGAATTTGTCATACCCACCTTTGTTTTTTCATTAGTAAGAAAATAATGAACCAATCGGGCGGTTGTCGTTTTTCCATTTGTACCGGTCACTGCGATGATCGGTATAGCCGCCTCTTCCCGGGTGGGAAATAAATAATCGACAATGGCCTTGCCCACATCCCTTTTTTTCCCTTCACTCGGATAATGATGCATTCGAATTCCCGGTGCAGCATTCACTTCAATAATCGCAGTCTTTGAATGTTCGATTGGTTTTGAAATATCCTCACAGATAAAATCTATTCCCGCTATATCCAAACCGATCGCTTTCGCGGCAGCAACAGCCATATTCTTAATGGTGGGATGAACCTGATCCGTTACATCTATTGCCTTTCCACCAGTCGAAAGATTTGCATTGCCGACAACTTGAACCAATTCCCCTTGATTCGGAATGGTATCGAGCGTCCGATTCGATTTTTCCAAGTAACACGTGACGGTATGTGTAAGTGGGATTTTTGACATCGGCTTTTCATGACCTTCTCCCCGCAAATCATTACTATTTTCCTTTTCTATCAAACTGCGTATCGATTCCTTACCGTTGCCAATAACATAGGGAGGAAGCCTCAAACTAGCGGCGATAAGTTCCCCGTTGACTATCAGTAACCGATAATCATGTCCTTCAATATGCCTTTCGACAATGTACTTCTCCACATGCGACTCCAAACAATTGATTACATTGAATAGTTCATCCTTATTTTTGATATGGGTGATGACACCCTGTCCCTGTCTCCCATTATACGGTTTTATGACCAGTGGAAAACCCATTCTGTCCGCCGAGGCAAAGATATCTTCAATGGAATGGGCAACTTCCCCTTCAGGTACAGGGAGACCACACCCTCTTAAAATTGATTTGGTCAATGATTTGTCACATGAATTCTCAACGGCAATATTCGAAGTCTGGCTAGAAATTGTCGCCTGGACATACTTCTGCCTTGTACCTGTTCCTAAACGTAGTAAGCTTTCATCACCCATTCGCTCGACAGGGATGCCTTTCGCTTGTGCTGCCTTAAAAATGGCTTCGGTACTTGGCCCCAGTTTATTTTTATAATATAACTGCTCTATTTGTTTTACATAGGATTGTACATTTATAAGTTTTTCACCATTCAGGATGGCTTCCACGATATCTTTTGCTGCTAAAAAAGCTTGAAGACCTGAGTGAGGCTCCTGATAGTCAAAGGTAACATAATAAAAACCCTTCTTTTCCATCATTACCGTTTTTCCACGAATGGCTTCGATTCCGGCCAAGTTTTGAAGCTCAATCGTCATATGCTCCAATATATGTCCCATCCATGTTCCTTTTCTCAGCCTTTCGGCGAAACCGCCTCGATACCCTTTTGAACATGTATGGCTTCCCAAGTTCGGAAGCGCCTTTAACAATTTTTCATTGAATCCAGGTATTGAATCAGATGGTTTCTGTTCCAATTCCCCTATATCCAATTCAATGCAAATTGTAGGTGTATAAGCAAAATAATTAGGCCCTTTTAAATAACGGACTCGATTGATCATCATTGTTGGATCCCCTTTTTCATCAACAATTTCCTGGTAAGCAGGTCAAAACGGTATCCTCTGGTTAGTGCATGAAGGTTAAATCCCGAAAGAGTCAACTCTTCACTGCCATTTTCAGAAGATGTGATATTGATATAATCACTGGTGCTGCCATCAAGAACCAATACTTGATGTTGGCCAACTACTTCAAAAAGTCCGTCTTTAACTAAAATTGCTGTATTTTCATCAATGCCAATACCCATAATCTCTTTATTCCCTGCTATCGCACTTAACAGACGGTCAAAGCGGCCACGTTGGGAAAAATGTTGATCGATTATCAGGCCGTCAAGGAAGCCGAAACCTACCCCAATTTCGACCTTTAACTTATTGTCATTCAGCATCGTGTCAGCAGCAACGATCATATGCTTACCTAATATGGAAGCGCCAGCACTTGTCCCTGCTATCACCATTCCTTTATGCCAGGCTTTAGAAAGGGCATCGTGGAATTTGGTTTTTCCAATCAGTTCAGACAATCGGCTTTGATTTCCCCCTGAAATGAAGATAGCTGAAAAAGATGGCAGCTGTTCACAAATTGCCGGATCGTCTGCATCCTGCCTTGAATCCAGCTTGATCACTTCCACCCTGTCCACGCCTAAATCCCTGAAAACCTTGATATACTCTGTACTCACTTCCTCTGGAATTTCACTCGCTGTAGGCAATATTCCTATTCCGCCATCGCTATGGGTTGCAAGCTCAACAAATTTATTTAATACTTCACCTTCAAGGCACTTATCCTCTGCCCCGCCAATGATAAGTAATTCACCACAATTCATTCATCATACTCACCTTTACAAATGGATTAACATCATGAAATTGCAAAACACGTAATGACTAGTATGGCAACTTCTTTCAGTCTTCATTCATAAAAATGGCAAACTGCAGAATTTTGTTTAACTTAATGAAAAAAGAGGAAAAGTAATAGAGAAAAAAATAAAAGGAGTGTATAAAAATGAGCCAAAACCAAATAAAAGAAAAAGTATTGAACATTATCCGTGATCATAAAATAGGAGTTTTATCTTCAGTTGAAAACAACAAACCACATTCACGCTATATGACATTTTTTAACGATGAATTAACTTTATACACACCAACGAGCGGAAAGACGGAAAAAATTGATGAAATTGAAAAGAATCCTAATGTTCATATCCTGATCGGCTATGAGAATGAAGGAATAGGCGATTCTTACCTGGAAATCTCAGGTACCTCGAAAATAAACGATTCGCAGGAATTGAAAGATAAATTATGGAATGAATCATTTGAAGATTGGTTCGAAGGTCCGAAAGATCCAAATTATTTAATCCTTCAGATTAAGCCGGAAAGCATCCGGTTGATGAACAACAATGGTGAACCTCCACAAGAATTATCATTATAAATCATAATTTGTCATTCACGAGTAAATGGACCAAATTTACGAGTATTTGACCGAAATTCACGAGTATTTTGACCAAACTCACAAGTAAAACACCAATACTCACGAGTATTACGACCAAATCAAGAGTAAAACACCAATACTCACGAGTATTACGACCAATCAAGAGTAAAACGCCAATACTCACGAGTATTACGACCAAATCAAGAGTAAAACGCCAATACTCACGAGTATTACGACCAATCAAGAGTAAAACGCCAATACTCACGAGTATTACGACCAAATCAAGAGTAAAACGCCAAAACTCACGAGTATTTTGACCGATATTAACGAGTATTATGCTAAAAACTCACGACTATAATATAATATCGCTAAAAAACCAGTTAAAAGCCCGCGCTCATAGGATACGAATGCGGGCTTTTTTTACGATTATACCAACTCTGATTGGATATAATGCAAAATCAGATTGGCTGTATGCTTTAATGAAGATACATGTGTCCGCTCGAAGGCATGTGAAGCATCGATCCCCGGTCCGATCAGACCATGTACGACATCATACCCTGCCCGGATCGCTGCGGAAGCGTCCGATCCATAATATGGATAAATATCGACGCGGTAGTCGACAGCATTTGCTTGGGCAAGTGAGACTAGATGCTGACGTAATTTATAATGATAAGGACCCGAGGAGTCTTTTGCGCAAATGGAAACGCTGAATTCATCCGTCGATTGTCCATCACCGATCGCACCCATATCGACAGCTAGATATTCGACTGTTTTCTCAGGGATATTGGAATTACCGCCATAGCCAATTTCTTCATTGTTTGAAATCAGGAAATGGGTCGTATATGCCAATTTTATCTTTCCCGCGGAAATGAGGTCAATGATATGAAGGAGGATGCCAACGCTAGCTTTATCATCCAAATGCCTTGATTTCAAAAAACCTGTATCCGTCATTTCCACTCTCGGTTCAAAGGAGACAAAATCTCCAACAGAAATGCCAATGGCTTCCGTTTCCGCTTTAGTTTTCACGACTGCATCTATCCGGACCTCAATTGTTTCATCATCACGCTTGGCATCCCCTGCATTTTTATATACGTGGACAGAGGTCTGATTGATTAAAATGGTGCCGGTGATAATGGTCCCATCAGCCGTATGGATTTTACAATACTCCCCTTCCACTGAGTTCCAGCGAAAACCGCCGATCATCGTCAATTTAAGGCGGCCATTCGCCTTGATTTCCTTTACCATGGCTCCCAGGGTATCCACATGGGCAGTCAGCAAACGATGTTTGCCATCATCTTCGCCTTTTAGTGAAGCAAGCAATGCCCCTTTATTCGTGATCTTGTAAGGAACCTTCCTCTGCTCCATGAACTCGGCCGCGTATTTAATGGCTTGCTCTGTATAGCCGGAGGGGCTGGGTATTGATACTAAATCTTTTATGTAAGATACGATTTCTTTTTCTTCGATCACACTCATGCATACCTCTCCTTTCCTCTTTGTTCATTATATCTTTTCATGGCAACTTTTAACATATTAAAAGACCGCCAAAAGACGGTCCTTTAATCGATTTAACTCATATGGGCCAGGACAGGCAAAATGGCCATAACTAATGTTGAAATGCCATATAACGCTAAATTCTCCATATTCACTTTTCTTTTCCACTTATCGCGCCATACTTTGTATCTGCTCATATCTTCGTTCCTCATAAAAAAACCTCCTTCATGATGAAAGTTCAACTTGCTTCAACTGTCTTTGTTTGTTGGACATTTCCTTCATATATTCCAAGAAGGCAATTCTCTTTTCGTCTGGATAGGCTACGATGTCTGCAATGATTTCCTCTTCAATAGGTTTTAGTAAACGGCCAACCGATTCAGTAAACAATATTTCTAACTCTCTCTTTGTTTCATTAGGATTTCTCACTTCCATCAATATCACCCTTCCAATTACTTACTATTATCTATATAACCTTTATCCACTTCATTGAAACGCAAAAAAAAATCGACCGCCCATAAAGGCAGCCGATAGTCATCAATTATTTGGTTACCCCGACATTATGCCACTGATATTGGCGGCCTGCGAGATAATCATAACCTGTAACGCGTTCATTCACTCCAGCCAATTGATAACGGAATAATGTCGGAATGACCGGAACCTCTTCATGGATCAATTCTTGCCACTCATTATACGTATCGATTCGATATTGATCATCGAAGGCTTCCTCTGAAATCCCTTTAGCAAGAAGCTCATCATTTTTTTCACTCACCCAGCGGGTATAGTTAAATTCTGCAGATCTGGACCATATTCCTGATGGATCTGGATCGGAAGCTACCCCCCATGCAGCTTGATAAATATCAACTTTATCATTATCCTTTTTCAGCAGGTCGTAGAATGAATTGAACTCATGCAGCCTTCCATCCTGCAATTCGACGTCCAACCCTACTTGTTCCCATTGCTGGATATAATATCTTGCTAGTGGCTCAGAAACATCGGAACCGCTCATGGAAGCAAAGTTGATTTTGAACTCTTTTCCGTCTGCATCTTCGCGAAGGCCATCATTATTCGTATCTACAAATCCTGCTTCATCCAAAAGTTCCTTAGCTTTTTCAGGATTATATTCATATGGTTTTAGGTCTTTATTGTTATATTTAAAGTTCGGGGTAATGACCGAGTTGGCAGGGAAGCGAAGGCCCTTGAACATCTTTTCGCCAACCTCTTCATTATTGATGGCATATGCCATCGCCTGACGAAGGCGTTTGTCACCGAATTTAGGATTTTCATCCATAACATTTTCTTCTTTTTCCTTATCATAATGACCGAAGTTGAAACCAATATAGGTATAAGCCAATTCAACTTTCCCCAATAATTCGACATTATCCAATTCCTTGGCTTGCTCATATTGCTCCGCCAGGACCTCCGCTACATCGAGGTCACCATTTTCAAGTGACTTGACGACAACAGAAGGATTCACGACTTTTAATGTGACACTGTCCAATTTAGGTTCACCGCGATAATAATCTTTATTCGCTTCGAATTCGACCGCTTCCCCTTGAACGATTTTCTTCACTTTGAATGGTCCAAAACCAATCGGGTTTTTACGGATTTTATCCGAAGATTCCAAATCTGCAATTGGAACATCTTTTAAGTATTCTTTATGAAGCGGGTATGTCCATAATCCGGTCGTGACGGAAGGATTCGCTTTTTTGAATGTGAAAACGATTTTCTTGCCGTCGGCTTTAATGCCTGAAATCTTATCCGCTTTCCCTTCATGATACTCTTCCATACCCTCGATTAAAGCCATTTGTTCATCATAGCGGACACCTTTGTAATCTTTGCTTCCCATGACAAGATATGCATATTCCAAATCGGCACCAGTCACAGGTTTTCCATCATGCCAATTTACATTATCCTTAATCGTCAGCGTGACCGTTTTATGGTCGTCTGAAATCTCATAGGAAGCGGCACCTTCATTCGTATATACATAGTTTTCGTCTGTATCCAATAAATCCTCATCAAAGAATGTGATAACTTGGTTATCGGGTTCGCCTTGATAGAAAACTTTGTTTAATATCCCTTCAAACGGGGTATCTGATACCAAACCATATGTCAGATGGCCGCCTTCAATCGGCTCTCCTTGATTGGTCGTCTTTGTCGGGAATTTAGAGGTATCGACCTGTTCGACATCTTTCCCTTTTTTCTCTTTCGTTGACGATTTCTCCGTATCATTCGAACATGCAGCAAGCAGTAGAGACGAAATGGCCAATGCACTTAATACCTTACTGTAGCTTTTGACTTTCATATCATACACTCCCCTTTTTTATCCTCTTCTTTGTCTTGCATCGGCGGCGCGTTTTAACGCTTGACCAACGAAATTTATACTCAGCATCAACACTAAAATCATGAGTGATGCGGGTACCCATATCCACCACTTGTTTTCCAGAACATCTGGATTACGAGCATAACTGATGAGCGTCCCTAAACTCGGTGTGCTCTCCGGAAGACCGAACCCTAAGAAAGTCAAACTGGATTCTAGGCCAATATTGCCAGCAAGGTTCAAAATGAAGTTAACGATGATCAATGAACTGACATTGGGCAGAAGCTGAAACAGGATGATTTTCCAATGTGGCGTCCCGAGTGTCTGTGAGGCATGGATATAATCCAGCTCACGCTCAGACAAAGCCTTTGAACGAATCAGCCGTGCCTTTCCTGTCCATAAAAACATCGTCATGATTAAAATGAAAACATATACATTGAAGATCGGTACAATCGTGACTACAACGATGATGAACATCAATTGCGGAAGGGCAATCACGAAATCGATAACGCGCATGATCACATTATCGGTTGCCCCGCCAAAGTAGCCAGCCAGAAGCCCTAATGATAAACCGATGATAGCCGTGAATAAGGTAATGAATAAACTGATCGTAAATGAATTTCTCGTACCTATTATCAGTTGTCCGAATACATCCCGGCCGCCATAATCGGTTCCAAGCCAATAGTCTGAAGATGGTTCCATATAAATGGAGAGAAAATCGACCTTGGCTATTTCCTTGGCGTCCATGAAGAACGACGCACCGTAAACAAAAAGCAATATGGCTGCTAATAAAATCAATGAGCCCATGGCAAGTTTATCCTTTTTGATTTCCTGCCAGATGATCTTGATTCCTGAAGGGCTCACATCGTTAACTTGTATATTCTTTCCGGTTTCCACTTTCATTTCCATACGACTCACCCCGCTCCTATTCTATCCGTATGCGCGGATCGACCGCACTAAGTATGATGTCCGAAAGAAGAGTGCCAAGCAGAGTGGCAAATCCCGTCATCATGACGATGGCCGTGACAACGCTGAAATCCCGCAGACTGACTGAACTAAGGAAAAGCTGCCCAAGTCCCGGATAACTGAAAATGGTCTCGATTATGACCGCACCGCCGACCAATCCAGTAATTTCATAACCTAAGAATGCTGCTATCGGTAAAAAGGAATTTCTCAGGATATGCCGTGAATATACTTTTGATTCAGGAACTCCCTTCGAACGCGCTGTCCTTACGAAATCCTTGATTTTATTATCGATGATTTCATTTCGCAAATATTGGATCGTACTTGTTGTTGCAATTAAAGCTGTACTTAAAGCTGGTAAAATCAAATGATTGATCTTGCTTACAACATAGGCGAATGTTCCTTCATCCACTTTTGAATCGACACTGCCCCCAGACGGGAACCAATCCAGGGCAAATCCGAAAACGAATAACATGATTAAAGCAAAAATGAAAATCGGCGTGCCAAACCCTACATAGCTATAACCCGTAACGGTTTTATCCACCCAGGTATCGTTATACCTTCCGCTAAGTATGCCTAAGGGAATAGCAAGCATATATGTAAAGATCAGCGTGACCAACGCCAGGAACACCGTGTTCCAAAGCCTGTCTTCGATCACATCCATAACGGGCGTCTTATGTGTATAGGAAATACCGAAATCCCCCTGTACTGCATTGGATGCCCACCTTATATATTGTTGGTACCAAGGGTCATTCAAACCCAGTTCCTCCCTGATCCTATCAAGCTCGGCTGGATTGGCCCTAGGATTGATTTCCTGGCCTGACAGTGCATCTCCCGGCATTGCTTTTGCCATCATGAAAACGATGATGCTCAATAAAAAGAGCTGCGGAATCATTACTAATAATCGTCTTAGGATAAACTTCCACATATTCCTTCCACCTCCTTATTGTAATGCGACCCTATGTGTCGGCGAGATTGGCTTCAAATCGTAAGCACGTCCATTCTCATCGAAATATTTTGAGTAGGTAGACTCATATTCTGAGGTGAGTTTTTTTCTAAGCTGCACTTTATCTTCGCGAACTTCCGGCTCTAAATCCGGAATGGCGGCAATCAGGCGCTTCGTGTATATATGTTGGGGATTTTCATAGATTTCCTCGCTTTTACCTTCCTCTACCAATCTACCGCGATACATAACACCCATCCGGTCACACATATGCCGGATTACCCCTAAATCATGCCCGACAAATAAATAAGTCAAATTGAACTCCTGTTGAAGATCCTGAAGAAAATTCAATACCTGTGCCTGAACGGAAACATCCAGTGCTGACACCGGTTCATCCGCAATGATCAGTTTTGGTTTCAATGTCAATGATCGGGCAATCCCAATCCGCTGGCGCTGCCCCCCTGAAAATTCATGAGGATACTTGTGAATCGATTCCGGACTCAGTCCGACTTTGTCCAAGAAGTCCTGTACGATTTTCTTTTCCTGTGAAGGGGATAACCGTTCGAAGTTCCTCAGCGGTTCGGCAATGATGTCCAGTACCCTCTTCTTGGGATTCAATGATGAATACGGGTCTTGGAAAATCATTTGGATATCTTTTCTGAATGGCTTAATTTCTTTTCTACTTAAAGATGCCAAATCCCTTCCTTCAAACAGGATTTGTCCGGATGTCACCTCATTCAGTTTTACCACTGCCTTGCCTGTCGTGGACTTGCCGCTTCCGGATTCCCCGACCAAACCATATGTTTCCCCTTGCTGCAACTCAAAGGAAACACCGTCCACGGCCTTTACGTGATCGACCACCCTTCTAAAAAAACCGCCCCTTATTGGAAAATGCACTTTCAGATTATCTAATTTGAGTAATGTCATGGGCCGATGCATCTCCTTCAGCTTGAAAATAAAATTCTTTATAGCAGGTACAGCGCACAAAATGATCGTTGCCCACTTCGTGAAGTCGGGGTGTCTCTTCATGCGCATGTTTAGGTATCCAAGGGATCCTATCTTGGAAGCGGCATCCTATCCGATCCATTTTCGCTATCGATGGAACGATTCCCTCGATAACATGCAAACGATTTTTCTCATTTGCAGCCGAAGGAATCGAATTCAATAACGACCTGGTATATGGATGCAGCGGATTGTTGAATATCTCTTTAACACTTCCCGTTTCCACTACCTGACCTGCATACATGACAACGATCCTGTCAGCGACCTCTGCTACGACGCTCAGATCATGTGTAATTAAGATGATCCCCATTTTTGTCCTGCTTTGGATATCTTTCAGCAGATCAAGTATTTGCGCTTGAATCGTAACATCCAGTGCCGTCGTGGGTTCATCGGCAATGACCAGTGCAGGATTGCAAGCAATGGCAATCGAGATCATTGCCCTTTGCCGCATTCCGCCCGATAGCTCATGCGGATATTGCTTGTACGTCCGTTCAGGGTATGGAATTCCCACTTGTGTCAAAAGTTCGATCGTCCTGTTCTTTTTTTCAGCACTGGAGAGTTCAGTATGGTAATCAAGATTCTCCTCGATCTGTTTTCCGATGGTCATGAGCGGGTTCAAAGCCGTTAAAGGTTCCTGGAATATCATACCCAATTCCTTACCACGGACTTTATTCATTTGCACATCATTCAACTTTAGTAGATTTTGACCTTTTATATTTGATGTTGCCTTGGGATTTCGTTCTCTGCTTATTATGTAATTGCATGATAGATAAGGCCAATGCACTCTTTCCACAACCTGATTCTCCAACAACTGCTACAATTTCATTTTCATTCACCGTGAACGAAACATCATCCACTGCTGCATGATATTTGTTACCGATCCGAAATGAGGTAGTTAGGTTTTCTATTTGTAAAATAGCTTTCTTCATCCTTGCTCCCCCTAAACAATTTTATCGGGAAAATAATTAATCTTCTGATAATCATTTAAAATTTTAATCATTTTTTTACAATTATACAATAGTTTTTATAGAAAATAATCACATTTTTTTCATATTTTATAACTTTAGGAATAATTTTCTGCAATGAAAAATCGTTTCCTTTATAACTGTTATACAGTAAAGTTTTGAAGTCCGATTAATTGTAAAGAACCAACAATTTTAATTTTATTATTTCAAGATAACTATTTTAAAGTTCATACCTATTTATTGATCCTGTCGTTTTACGTACTGCAGAATGGTTCGAAGTTAATTATTTTAATATTTCAGAAAAGTTAGTATATTTGTAAGAATATCATAAAAAAGGTAATTACTTCATATATATTTCAATACTTTAAAAAAAACACCTAATTTTCATTAAATGCAATGAAACCTTTTTAAAACAGATTCGTAGAAAACGGTAGAAAATAAATGATGAGGTGATTGAATGTATTCACAAACTGTACAAACATATATGCCGTCCGTCATGCGGACGTTCGCTTTATCACTTGCTGTTTCCGTTTTAGGGATGGCTCTCGGCACTCTTGTTCCGCCATCCTTGTTTCTTCCTTTAGCGATACTAGAGATCGCCATGTTGATTGGGGCATTCATATTGCGGAGGAAAAAAGCCATCGGTTACACATTTTTGTATAGTTTCACGTTGATTTCTGGAATTACGACCTATCCGATCATTGCACACTACCTGGCCGCTGCAGGGGCAAATGTGGTGATCCTGGCAGGTGTTACGACGACAGTCGTATTTGGAGGACTGGCGGTTTATGCCACAACCACCAAAAGAGACCTTTCTTTCTTGAGAGGAATGTTATTTGCTGCCTTATTAGCTTTAGTCGTCATTAGCATTTTCAACATTTTCTCTCCATTAAGCTCTACAGCCATGCTGGTCTTTTCATTTATTGGGATTTTAGTTTTCAGTGGTTATATTTTATATGATTTCAATCGAATGAAGCATTACGGGGTAACAGCCGAAGAAGTACCGCTAATGGCCTTGAATCTATATCTTGATTTCATTAACCTATTCATTAACATCATGCGCTTCTTTGGTATTTTAGCAAGCGATGACTAAAAGGCGTATTTGATCAAACTTAACAAGAAAGACGCTTGGACTTATCCAAGCGTCTTTTCACGTTTCTTTCCCATATGGATAATATCATCGCTGAAAGAACCCAATACATGAGAGTACTGTTTTTTTCCGAAAACCCCTGGCGATGAATAAAAGACCAAATCACAATGAATTTGGTCTTCATCATTATTAAGAACAGCAGAAGGGATGCGTATCTTATTTATATAATCCTGGCTTTGATTGATCTGTCCATGGCAGTTTCACACCGAAAGTACTTGCAATGAACTGTGTATCTTCCCTTCTTTTTTTCCTTATTTGGGCCCGTTGTTTTGCTGATTCATTTAAATTCATTTCCATCTCTGTTTCCGGAACCAAACGCGGAACCGGAATTGGTTTACCTTCTTCATTAATGGCAACAAATGTCAAGAAGGAAATGACGCATAAATTCCGATCTCCTGTAACTAAGTCCTCTGCAATCACCTTTACGATGATTTCCATTGATGTTCTGCCCGTATAAGTCACGAAGCTTTCAAGGCAAACTGCATTTCCTTCGTGAATAGGGTGCAGGAAATCGACAGAATCAGTTGATGCAGTAACGACGTTGCTTCGCGCATGACGCATGGCTGATATAGCCGCTACATCATCAATGTATGCCATTAATTTGCCTCCGAACATCGTACCAATATTATTTGTATCCGGGGGGAGGACAAGGCTTGTTTTTATGACCAAAGAGTCCCGGCAATGTTTTATTTCTTCCATGGTGACTGCACTCCTTTATGTCTGATTTCTCACTAGTTCACTTTATCGAATTCTTACCTGTAAAGCAATTCACATGCTTATTTTCCTGCTTTTAGTCAAAATTATGCGATTTATAATGAAGCCACCCACTTTCACTACCCTTTTGGCCGCTTGCCTTGTTGCAGCTCACGCAGGCTCAAGCCAAATGTCATTTGTAAATGCGGATAATCCTTGAACCCTGCCCAATCCCCTCCCCAATCAAAACCTAACCCTTTAGCGATGGTCACGACTTCCATCCAATCCGACTTTCCATTATCGTTGCCGTCATAACGCATATCCCAAATGGCCTCGCCTTGTTTGTTAAGGAGGGCAAAATCTATCGCCAAACCGAAATTATGCAGCGACTCGCCACCTCTTGCATTCGTTACGATGTTCCCCGAGCCTGTTCGGCCCTTTTCATAGAGTTCATTTTGCTCAGCTAAAGACCGGAACCCTGCCGTAATGATCACCGGGATGCCTTTGTCATTAGCCTGTTGAATGAGCTCGTCTTTTTTTTCGGCGACGATCGGATTGAGCTCGTCAGTCAGTTCGATTTCATCCAGATCTGGCGGAAGTATATATTTGAACAAGAGCCCAAGCAACAATCCGAGAAAAACCAATAGCAAACATGTCCTTACCCAAGTGGCTTTCACTGAAAAACCCTTCCTTTACGAATAACTGTCTGAAAGTGAAAAACTCAACCAAAGACGGATGAGTTTTTCTTCTATTATAACTTTTTTTTCAATTCTTCAATTTGCAATAAATGCCGTTTTTCATGTAGTCCCACGAACGGGATCCATTGCTTCAAGCTTAAATCTTTAAATAAAGGGTGTGGAAAAGACTTTTGTTCGAGATCAATTTCCTTTGCATGGTCAACGACCTGTACAAAAGCTTTTCGGGATTCAGACAACTTATCCTTAACTTCACTCAAAGTTTGGTATGATTCTGACGGAATGACAAATGGCGG
The DNA here is from genome assembly GCF_030817135.1 of Peribacillus sp. V2I11. Taxonomy (NCBI): domain Bacteria; kingdom Bacillati; phylum Bacillota; class Bacilli; order Caryophanales; family Bacillaceae; genus Peribacillus; species Peribacillus sp. V2I11. Next base: position 895,088 of record NZ_JAUSYW010000001.1, read on the forward strand.
GGCCTGGACCTTCACTTCACGATTTAAAGTAAGCTCGATCGGTTTATCCGCAGCAGGAATCCTATCGTCGCTTTTCAATTTATCGGAAATGCTCTTTGTTATGGCCCTCTCCATTAAATATAAATGATCCAATACCTGAATGATGCTCCATCGTCCTGTTTCAGGATGGGCATTCAGCTGTTCATCCGATAGTCCGTTGACCGCATGTAAAAGTTCTTCCCTGATTTTTTCATTTTCATTCATTTTTAGAATCTCCTCTTATAAGCCTCCCTAATCTCCTATAATTATTCCATGTCCTATAGGAAAGTGTAAAATAATAATACTTTTTGACAGAAACGAACCGATTAAAAGTTGTCTATTTTTTGAAAAGCTCTATGATAGTCATTAAGGTAAAATTCACCTAATTCAAATGACTTTCAAAATTCATCAAGGACCTAAATAGGAGTGATCGCTATGAGTGGAGGACATATTCCATTCAGCCACAAAGGCCGCAATGCCATGCATGCAATACCCTCAAAAGGAAGCATATGGTTGATGCTCAAACAAATGTTCAATCGGGTCCCATCCAAATGGAAGTTTTGCACTTTGGTTTTATGTATCATACTTTTCATTTCATTGCTTGAGTTCTCCATCCCCCAGTTGACGCAGTTTACGATTGATAAAATCATTCCCGAAAAAAGATATGACTCGTTAATCTGGATTGGCGCAGGAATTCTTTTTGCTACCATCTTATTGGCTTTACTGAACTGCTTTAACAGCTATATCGTTTCCAAGGTCGGTCAAACAGCTATTATGGATATACGGAATAGCATGTATGACCATATTCAAACACTGGATATGAAATTCTTTGATAAAAACCGTACTGGTGACTTAATGTCCCGGTTGACCAATGATGTCAATTTACTGCAGCAGCTCATCTCTTCGAGCATGCTTCAAGTCTTGACTGACACGGTGACTTTCATTGCCGTGGCGGTATATATGCTTTTCATTAACTGGAAGCTGACCATTGTCCTCCTTTTTACATTCCCTTTCATGTTCTATATCACAAGGGTATTTGGGAAACGCATCAGGATGTCATTTAGGTCTGTGCAAAGTTCAGCCGGAGATGTCAGCAACCAGTTACAGGATTCCATTTCGGGAATGCGGCTCATTCAATCTTTTACAAATGAAGAATTCGAATCAAGGCGGTTTGCGGAGCGTAATCAGGAAAATATGGCTGCCAACATTAAGTCTGTTCGGCTACGTTCCATGTTCGGTCCGATTATTGATTTATTGAACAATATCGGTCTTGTAGCAGTCATTGTGTTCGGGGCTTGGCAAGTGATGGAAGGTGAATTCACAATAGGATTAATCGTGGCCTTCCTCGCCTATTTGAGGTTACTTCAGAGTCCCGTTCGCAATTTTAGCCGGGTCATCAGCATTGTCCAGCAATCATCCGCCGCCTTTGAAAGGATAACTGAAATATTGGAAACACAACCTGAAATAGGTGACAAGGGAAATGCCATTGAACTCCCCTCCATAAAAAAGCAAATTGATTTTCAATGTGTTGATTTTGCTTATGATGAGAGTGTTCCTGTAATCAGCAATCTAAACCTGACCATGAAAGCTGGTCAAGTAACCGCTCTGGTCGGCTCCTCTGGCGCAGGAAAATCGACCATCACGAGCCTTTTGATTCGATTTTATGATCCGCAAGATGGAAAAAATTAAAATGGATGGTCATGATATCAAAGATGTGTCACTGAAATCATTACGGGGACAAATAGGAATTGTTTCCCAGGATATCATTTTATTCAACGGTTCAATCCGTGATAACATCGTATATGGCAAACTTGATGCTACAGATGATGAAATCATCCAATCAGCCAAAGCGGCAAATGCGCATGACTTTATCAGTGCCTTTCCTGATGGTTATGATTCACAAATCGGAGAGCGCGGAGTCAAGCTTTCAGGTGGACAAAAACAGCGTATTGCCATTGCCAGGGCACTTTTGAAAAATCCGCAAATCATCATTCTCGATGAAGCAACGGCGGCCTTGGATACAGAATCCGAACATTTGATCCAGGAAGCATTGTCACGTTTATTGATAAACCGCACTTCTATAGTCATTGCACATCGTATATCAACCATTCATGATGCCGATCAAATTATCGTTCTGGAAAAAGGGCAGGTTCATGAAAAAGGAACACATGAACAATTATTGCAAAACGACGGCAGATACAAGCAGCTCCATGACTTGCAGTTCCCTCAACTAAAAGCCATATTAAATTCCTAGCGACTTAACAGGCAAAAATGCACAGAAAGCTTTCCTGTGCATTTTTGCTTTCATTTGAAATCATAACTTTCCAAAACCCGATTCGCAATGAGCTGATACCCTTTTTCATTCGGATGTAACTTATCACTGAAATACTCTGTTTTCTTTTTATCTTCAAAAAGATCATTCGTAGGAATGAATAACATCCTTTTATCTTTATCCGCTATTCCCTTTATTGACTGGTTATAATTGCGAATGTGCTTTTCAAGTTTTTGATTACCTTTAATTGGGTTATATAGTCCCACTACCAGAATATCAGCTTTACCGTTTGCCTCCAACAGTGTTGATGTAATCATATTCAGATGGCTGATATACTCCCGTTTACCCTCATTGATTTTTCGGACACTTATTTTCTCCAAGTCCCCTCCGTTACTATTGATCAAGTCATTCGTTCCAATATAAACGATGAAAGTATCGGCTTCATCAAGTTTCGTTTTAATGCGGTAATCATCAAGCTGTTTCATCACCCCATCCGTTTCCTGGCCTTTTATTCCGTAATTCCAAAAACTCACTTTTTGTTCCGATTCCGGATTATTCAATTCATCCTCCAGGCCTTCTATATATCCTTCACCGTCCTTATCCCCTTTTCCATAGGTTAACGAATCTCCAAAAGCCATCACCCTTTGCACATCTTCCGACTCCGAGGCCTGAAATTCATATGCAGCAAAACATATAACTAGTACAGCAATCAATAACCCTGCCAATTTTTTCATTTAGTTCCCCTCTTGTCTTTTTACTAGAAGTATTTAATCTTACATACCCAAAAAATCCGCAGTCTTAACATACAAAAAAGAATTGTCAGATAAAGAGTAAGGAGTGTATGATAATATAAAACTTTCAATGGATTGGGTGTCATTCACCGTCCCTTAACAAAAAACGGGATAACCCTTCATTCTCGTGATTGAATAAATGATAGTTAGGAGTTTAAATCATGGAAGAGCACATAGAGTTTAGAGTGGCAGAACTATCTGATCTACCCAGAATTGTTGAAATATATAATTCGACAATTGCTTCAAGAATGGTCACGGCAGATACGGAACCTGTATCCGTCCAATCGAGGGTTAAATGGTTTGAGGAACATCATTCGGAAAGCCGACCGCTATATATCATTACTATAGAAGGGAATACTGCAGGATGGATGAGCTTTCAATCCTTCTATGGCCGACCGGCATATAATTCCACTGCCGAAATCAGCATTTATATTGATGATTATTTCCGGGGAAAAGGAATCGGACAAATTTCGATTCAAAAGGCAATTGAAATGAGTCCAAAATTAGGTGTTAAGACTCTATTGGGTTTCATTTTCGCCCACAATACACCAAGCCTTAAGCTTTTTTCCAAATTCGGGTTTGAAGAATGGGCTCATTTACCCCAGGTTGCCGAGCTGGATGGCATTGAGCGGGATTTGATCATTCTTGGTAAACGTGTCGATATTTAAAATAATTCTTTAGAGCTATTGCCTTGAGCAGTAGCTTTTTTTAGATTAATCGAGGTCAAATTGACTAATTTAAAAATACCTATATGCTTTCTGGAGGGAAAAATATTCAGAATCTCTTTTACTTGTTAACGCATTTAATAGCGTATCCAATTCTTGACTGGCTTGAACAGTCAGCAGACTTGTTAAGCCGTAAATCGCGGCCAATTTGAGCATCTCTTGTCTCTTCTCTTCTACTTTTTCTATAGTTACCTTGCGGCAAAGCATTATAGCACCCCCCATTTATTCAATATTTTTACACTTTCATCATAATGAAACTACTAGTTAAAATCAACTATTTTCCAGAAATTAAATGTGTTATTTTATAGGGTAAATGTGACAAAACACCTATTTATTCTTATATTATGTATATTTTGTGTCACTTTCTATTAAACGCAAAAAAAGCACCCACTAGTGTAGACTGCGAATGCTTACATCATATCCCTAATACAAGAACCCAAAATATAGTCCATCGCTTACTATGTCATCCATTCAGAAGGTGACTCGTTATTATGTCTATTTATAACAATTTTATATTCATCTTCAAGTACTTTTAATGGGGCATCATAAAGGTGCCTTTCATCAGAGGTTTTGTATACTCCATTGGCCAATAACTCTTCAATAAGCATTGCCTTCCTCTGTTCAATCCTCTTAAATAATTCTGCCATGTAAATGGCTCCTTTCCTAGTCATCCTTGAGCCAGCTTCTAGTTAGCTAAACTTTATCAACTTGTTTGATTTTCACCAAATTATATATACCTTTTCTATTATGTCACTAAACGTTATTTCCCAAAAATAAAAGCCCCTTCTAATTCAAGAAGAGGCTGACAGTGTCCGTACGGCTCTTCTTATCTCCCAAGCATATGCTTGTTGGATTTAGCACAGTTCCCATAACGGGTCCGCTGCCGAGGTTTCTTTGGGCCAAGTCCCTCCACCTCTCTGGATAAGAATTCGATATATAAATGATGTAGACATGATTTTATCTTAATAATCATCAAAAGTCAATTACCTGGTTCTCCCTTTTTTCCTGGACACAAAGTGATCTCTCTTTCAATTACCGGTTGCATTTTCTTGTCTTTCTGATATGATGTCAGTAATTACATACAATTCACACCACTAGGGGAGTTTTTTTTTAAGACTGAGATGGAATTAGTTCCGGACCCTTTGAACCTGAACCGGCTTATACCGGCGGAGGGAAGTGGATGATATCGTCCATTTACAGGCTATATCCATCTACCCCGTTCCGTATTCAGGAACGGGGTTTTTTATTAACAAGGGGATCCATTCTAAAGGAGGATGAACAATGGAGAATATTAAATTAGAAACATTCAGTGATAGACTACATGCGCGGGCAAAAGAGATTTGGAAAAGGAACCATTCTCATCCCTTTGTCCAGGCAATTGGAAACGGCACGCTTCCTGAAGAGAAATTTGCCTATTACCTGAAGCAGGACTATATCTATCTCATGGATTATTCCAAGCTCTTTGCTTTAGGTGTCATCAAAGCTCATGACATCGAAACCATGGCAAAGTTTGCAAGTATTTTAAATGAAACCCTTCAAGTGGAAATGGATATTCATCGGCATTATGCTTCCGAATTCGGAATCAGTTCCAAGGAATTGGAAGATACAGAGCCCACTCCAACCACTCTAGCCTATACAGGTTACATGCTAAATGCAGCTCAGCATGGGACCTTGGCAGATTTGATCGCCTGTCTCCTGCCCTGCGCTTGGGATTATTATGAAATCGGTTTGCTATTAAAAGAACAAAATGGAGCAGCGTTGGAAAACAATCGCTATGCAGATTGGATAAGGTCCTATTCATCTCCTGAATTCGGGGAAGCACACAAGTGGCTGATCGCTTTGTTGGAAGAGTTGACGGAAGGCATGCCAGAAAAGGAGCTTCTTAGATTAGAAAAGCACTTTTTGGTTACTTCCCGATATGAATATTTATTCTGGGATATGGTTCAAAATGAGCAGGATTGGCCGCTGTAGGATGTTGACATGATGATGAATCCTATCAAGAAACTGACGTTGACTGCCATGATCACGGCTATAACGACGCTGACCAGTTCATTTATTTTCATCCCAACAGGATTTGCAAAGGTCTTTCCTATTCAGCATTTGGCAAATGTCCTGACGGCCGTCCTATTGGGGCCTGCTTATGCTGTGACACAAGCTTTTTTAGTTTCCATCATTAGAAACATGTCTGGTACCGGTTCAATTTTCGCCTTTCCCGGCAGCATGATCGGGGCACTTTTAGCTGCCATCCTTTATCGAAAAACACAAAGCTTAAAATTCGCTTGTTTTGGGGAAGTGATTGGGACCGGCATTCTCGGTTCCCTAGCCTGTTATCCACTTGCCATCCTCCTATTGGGAGAAAAAGCTGCTCTTTTTGGTTTTTTACCGGCTTTTATGCTCAGTTCATTCGCAGGTGCGATTTTAGCTTTCATATTACTTAAAATACTTCTAAAAAATAATTATATGAAGGGGTTTTTTTATGAAAACAGCATTAACCATCGCAGGCTCTGATTCAGGGGGCGGTGCTGGAATACAAGCGGATTTAAAAACATTTTCTGCACATGGGGTCTTTGGGATGTCTGCCATCACAGCCGTAACCGCACAAAATACAATGGAAGTCCGTTCAGTACAGCCAATTGAAACAGCTATCATATCAGATCAAATTGCTGCTATCTTTGAAGATATTCCGGTCGATGCAGTAAAAATAGGCATGCTTGGATCAAAAGAAATAGTGGAAACTGTCGCTGCGTCCCTTAAAACCTTCATGCCTGCCATCGTTATCCTTGACCCTGTCATGATTTCCAAAAGCGGCCACCATTTGCTCGACGAAAAAGCTGTCTCTGCCTTAAAAATGGATTTGCTTCCGCTAGCAACACTTGTAACCCCAAATGTACCGGAAGCGGAAGTACTTACTGGCTTGTCGATTCGGACGGAACAAGATTTCTACAGGGCATGCATTTCGATACAAGAAATGGGTCCCAAAGCCGTTTTACTTAAAGGAGGCCATGCAACAGGAAATCCAAATGATCTTTTTTATGACGGGACTGACTTCCAATGGATCAAGGGAGAGCGTATTCATACAAAAAACACTCATGGTACGGGCTGTACCCTATCATCCGCCATTACATCAAACCTGGCAAATGGACTGCCATTGCAGGTATCGATCGAACAGGCCAAGACCTATATTTCTGAAGCGATACGAAATAGCTTTTCAATTGGTAAAGGTCATGGACCTGTCCATCATTTTCATGCATTTTCAAAAAAAGAACGGAGTGACTTAAAATGAAGGTTTCTGCAGCCGATTTATTCGTGAAAGTAAAAGAAAGAAAACCACTCGTTCACCAAATCACCAACTTTGTTACAGTCAACGACTGTGCAAATGCCACCCTTGCCATCGGTGGTTCACCAGTAATGACATCGAGCCCAAGAGAAGTGGCGGATATGGTCAAATTAGCAGATGCATTGGTACTGAATTTCGGTACGATCGATGATAAAGCCTTGGAAGCAATGAAGATTGCCGGTAAGAAGGCAAATGCCCTGGATATCCCGGTCATTTTGGACCCGGTGGGAGTTGGTGCCACCTCCTATCGTACAGAGCAGGTCAAAGATCTCCTAAGTAAGGTTACTTTCCAAATCATTCGCGGAAATGCGAGTGAGATCCTTTCATTGATGGGTGGGGATACCGTTACACGCGGGGTGGATTCGGGGGAATCTGCGATTAGCAATGCAGAGCTGGCTGCACGAGCGGCAAATAAATTGAATAGTATCGTCGTGGTCAGCGGAGCTAAGGATGCGGTCAGCGATGGAAAACATACGTCCATCATCGACAATGGGAACCACCTATTAACTAATGTTACAGGTACCGGTTGCATGTCCACTGCTCTTATCGGTACTTTTTCCGGAGTCACTGACGATTTCTATTCTGCGGCAATTGCCGGTATCTCAACCATGAGCATTTCAGGGGAACTAGCTGCTGCAAACCTTCAAAAAGATGAAGGAACAGGAACGTTTCGTGTGCGATTAATCGATGCAATATCAAGAATGGATAAGGAAATCTGGATGCATGAGGTGAAAATAAATGAAGAAGTCCCAAATTGATTTAAGCCTGTATTTAGTTACGGAAGAGTCCATAGCATTGGAAAAATTGACCAAAATCATTGTAGAATCTGTTTCAGGAGGAGTCTCGATCGTACAACTTAGAGAGAAAAATAATTCCTCACTCTCCTTTTATAAAAAAGCTTCTGCATTAAAACAGTTATTGAACGAGCTGTCCATTCCCCTTATCATCAATGACCGGGTGGATATAGCACTTGCGGTTGCAGCGGACGGAATTCATATTGGGCAAGATGACCTTCCACTGCCCGTCGTCAAACAAATGGTTCCTGAAGATATGATTATCGGTGTATCTGTCTCCACTCTTGAAGAAGCTCTTGAAGCCGAACGAAATGGAGCAGACTATATCGGAGTCGGTTCCGTTTTCCCTACCAAGACCAAACAAGATGCAACTCATATGGCAATTGGGGATCTGGAGGAAATTTGCCGAAGCGTATCAATTCCCGCCGTAGCCATCGGGGGTATCACTGCCGATAACATTTCCGCTCTTTCTAATAGCGGGCTATCCGGTACCGCAGTCGTATCGGCCATCATGAATGCAGATAGTCCGAAGACTGCCTCCGAATCCCTTTTAAAAATAATAAAAGACTTTAAATAAACAAAAGGAAGGGGACTGAATACAGTCCCCTTCCTTTTGTTTATTTCAAAACGGTATTCTTTGTTTCCTTCCCAAAAGCTACGGCAACTGCCCCCACTAGAATAGCAATTGTAAATAGGGTGAAAATCGATGAAATCGGGGTGTCTGCGGCAACTAAATACCCTACAAGCAACGGTCCCAGGACACCGCCAATCCTCCCGATCCCTGCAGCTAACCCAGCACCTGTACCACGGACTGCAGTTGGATACTGCTCAGGTGTATACGCATAAAGTGCACCCCATGCCCCTAGGTTGAAGAAAGATAGGAACATCCCGGAAACTATCAGCAGTGCTAACCCCTCTGCCGAGCCAAAGAAAAAGGCACTGACGGCCGTTCCAATTAAGTATGTGATCAAAACGAATTTACGTCCCATCTTCTCTATCAGCCATGCAGCTGAAAAATAGCCCGGAAGCTGCGCAAGCGTCATGATCAAAACATATTCAAAGCTTTGAATCATGCTGAAGCCTTTTAGGACCATCACACTTGGCAGCCATAAAAACATCCCATAATAAGAAAAGACCACGCAAAACCATAGAATCCACAATACAAGGGTCTGACGGGAGTATTCCTTTTTCCAGACACTTTTCATATTGCTTAATACAGATGGTCTCTGCTTCTTTTCAAGTTCCGTATACTTCGGTGAATCCGGCAGTTTCAAGCGCAGATACAGCGCATATAAAGCTGGAACTGCGCTCAATAACAATGCAACCCGCCATCCATAAGCCGGAATGATGAAATAGGATATGAGTGCTGCCAAAATCCAGCCAACCGCCCAAAAACTTTCAAGAAGGACGACGACCCTTCCCCTTTTACTCGCTTCAACACTTTCAGAGACCAATGTCGATGCAACCGGAAGTTCTCCTCCAAGTCCCATTCCAATCAAAAATCGCAGTATCAAGAACAAGCTGAGTGTACTGACTGCTGCAGACAGGCCACTTGCAATTGAAAACAATAATAATGTAATGATAAAGACATTCTTTCGTCCTACCCTGTCGGCCATCGCACCAAAGAAAACGGCTCCAACAGCCATTCCTATTGAGTTTATGCTCCCAATCCAGCCAACCTGCTCACTGGTTAAGTTCCATTCCTGTTTTAATGCAACAATGATGAAAGAAAGCATACCGACATCAAGTGCATCGAACATCCATCCAAGACCCGCAACACCAAGTAACTTACGCTGCGATATCATTTTCGCATTTTTTCCCATATATTCCTCCTGAAGAACTTTAGACCTTCTTGTTATTTTATCCTTATTCATTTTAACTATTAACTTTCATTTTCGCTATAGTAATTACACATGTCATGACAAAAAATACCTCATTTTTAAAATGATGAAGAAATCTTGGTTATTCTGTCGAATGATATAGATTGAATATTCCCTTTTTTTCATTTATCATAAAAATTGGCATAAATCATAGCGTTAACAATAAGTCATCATGTTTTGCCCAAGATAATCATTTAATTCAGGAGGGTAATTATGACAAATCTAACGTTAGAAGTAAGTGGAAAGCTGCAAAAATTTTTAACAGGACCAAAAAAGCTCTATATTAATGGTCAGTTTGTAGAAAGTGCTTCAAAAAAAACCTTCTCCACTCCTAATCCTGCTACAGGACAAAAACTTGCCGATGTTTATGAAGCTGATAAAGAAGATATCGACTTAGCCGTCAAAGCTGCACGCAAAGCATTCGATGAGGGGCCTTGGTCAAGAATGAGCGCAGCTGCACGCAGTAGGCTTATGTATAAACTTGCCGATTTAATGGAAGAAAATAAAACGGAACTTGCTCAATTGGAAACGTTGGATAATGGTAAACCAATCAGTGAAACTACTAATGCCGACATTCCTTTAGCCATAGAACATATGAGATATTTTGCTGGCTGGTCCACCAAGATTGTTGGACAGACCATTCCGGTAAGCGGAAATTACTTTAACTACACCAAACACGAGGCTGTTGGTGTTGTCGGCCAAATCATCCCATGGAACTTTCCGCTTCTCATGGCGATGTGGAAACTGGGAGCGGCACTTGCTACAGGTTGTACGGTCATATTAAAGCCTGCTGAGCAAACGCCGCTTTCCGCTCTTTACCTGGCTGATTTATTGGCTGAAGCCGGTTTTCCTGATGGAGTCGTCAATATCGTTCCCGGTTTTGGTGAAACCGCCGGACAAGCACTTGTCGACCATCCGCAAGTAAATAAAATTGCATTTACCGGTTCGACCGAAGTTGGAAAATTGATCATGCGTTCCGCTTCATATTCATTGAAACGGGTCACATTGGAACTAGGAGGGAAATCGCCAAACATCATCCTGCCTGATGCGGATTTCTCAAAAGCCATCCCTGGAGCTTTGAATGGGGTCATGTTTAACCAAGGACAGGTATGCTGTGCCGGATCCAGGGTTTATATTCAAAAGAAACATTATGATAATGTTGTTGCCGATATGGCCAGCCATGCAAAAAACATCAAACAAGGGGCAGGATTAGATCCAAGTACTCAAATTGGACCGCTTGTTTCCCAGGAGCAGCAAAATCGGGTAATGGGCTATATTGAAAAAGGGAAAAACGAGGGTGCGGAAGTTCTTGTCGGCGGAAATAAACCCGGTGAACAAGGCTACTTTGTTTCTCCTACTATATTCGCCGGGGTTGAAGAGGATATGACGATTGCTAAAGAAGAGATTTTCGGGCCAGTCATAGCTGCAATGCCATTCGAGGATTTAGATGAAGTCATTAACCGTGCAAATGCAAGTGAATATGGGTTGGCTGCCGGCTTATGGACAAGCGATATAGCCAATGCCCATTATGTTGCAGGAAAACTCCGCGCCGGTACAGTGTGGGTGAACTGTTATAACGCGTTCGACGCAGCTTCCCCGTTCGGCGGTTACAAACAATCCGGAATCGGACGTGAAATGGGATCTTATGCACTGGACAACTATTCTGAAGTGAAAAGCGTTTGGATTAATTTGGGCAAGTGAGTTTTTGACTATCAAGAAGAGGGTCTCAAAGAGGCCCTCTTTCTTTCAGTCCATTGATTCACTGTGCCAAATAATTAAATTATGCAACTATTCAAACCTTTTCAATAGTCTTTCCTTCTATAATGTTGATAGAATGCAAGATAGGCAAACCGGCTGCTGCTTGAGCTGGCTGGGGAGGTTATATGCTCATACGATAATGCCGGGGTTGGTACTAAAGTGAATGAAACTAAACTGACCCGAATTGATATTGGCTCCTTGCCAGTTATAAAGAACTCCTTCGTTTAATTAACTATAAGTTTTCACAAACGATGTAAAAAGTTTCTTTTTTATATGACAATAAGTACAATTATAAATGTAGAAAATGGAAAAGGAGTTTTGAAATGATGAGTGATTTTCAAACGAATTTAGAAAAATATGCAGAACTTGCCGTAAAAGTCGGCGTAAACATCCAACAAGATCAAACGCTGGTCGTAAACACAACATTAGAGGGTGCTGACCTTGTGCGTCTCATTGTAAAGAAAGCATATGAAAACGGTGCGCGCAATGTCATTGTTAATTGGAATGACGATATCGTTTCACGCACTAAATATGAACTCGCTCCCGATGAGGTGTTCCACGAGTATCCAAAGTGGCGTGCAGAAGAAACGATCGAACTGGCGGAAAACGGAGCTGCTTATCTATCCGTCATCTCCTCCAGCCCAGACTTATTGAAAGGTGTAAAGCCTGAAAGGATTGCCAACTTCCAAAAAGCATCCGGGACTGCACTGAAAAAGTGGCGTCAGTATATGCAATCCGATAAAGTTAGCTGGTCCATAGTCGCCGTCCCTTCAAAAGCCTGGGCCGATAAAGTATTCCCTGAAGAGGCAGAAGGAAAACGCGTTGATATGCTATGGGAAGCCATTTTCAAAGCAGTTCGTGTTGATGTGAAGGATCCTGTAGAGGCCTGGAAAAAACACGATGATACCCTGCATGAAAAGGTTGATTATTTAAATGACAAGCATTACCAAAAATTGCATTACACGGCTCCTGGAACAGACCTGACAATTGAGTTACCTGACAAACATCTTTGGGTCGGGGCAGGAAGCGTTAACGTACAGGGTCATGAATTCATGGCTAACATGCCGACCGAAGAAGTGTTTACGGTCCCATTGAAAACAGGTGTTAACGGTACAGTTTCCAGTACTAAACCCCTTAGTTACGGCGGCAACATCATTAATAATTTTACCGTGACCTTTAAGGAAGGACGGATCATTGAAGTAAAAGCTGAAGAAGGGGAAGAAATCCTAAAACAGTTGGTTGAAACGGATGATGGTTCACACTATCTAGGTGAAGTGGCACTTGTTCCATTCAACTCACCAATTTCCCAATCGAATGTTTTATTCTTCAATACATTATTCGATGAAAACGCGTCAAACCATCTCGCTATCGGCAGTTCGTATGCTTTCTGTATTGAAGGCGGAAAAAACATGAGTCCAGAAGAGCTTGCAGAAAATGGACTGAATGAAAGCCTTACACATGTCGATTTCATGATTGGATCAGATAAAATGAACATCGACGGCATCAAACAGGACGGCACTTCAGAACCTGTCTTCCGTAATGGGGATTGGGCTTTTTAATTAACTGACATGAAGGTCCGTCACTTGAAAAACTTCATTTAATTCATAGCCACGTGTTTCCTGTATACTAGGGAACATTGTGGCTGTTTTTTCATGCACCGTTAATCAATCATCATTAGGCTTTTAGCTTTTGTCCAGCAAACTGAATGACATGGCATCCCCCTTTATGAAGCTCCCCCTCGTTTCGGACAACCTCCCCATAAGGAAATGAATGATTCGCCAGCCCTAGAAACTTACTAAGAAGTCTTCCGGGGAATACAAAAACTCCATATCCGTGGTCCTCCGCTTTCATACGGTAATTGATAAATGGAATAGACTTCCGAAACCTGACTCCGCATAATTCCAAACAGTGATATCCATTCCTTGTTCAGCTAAAAAAACCACCTTCCGGCCCTTCACCATCTGTAATCGCTAAACCATCACCCTTTAACTTCCTCTTTATATCAGCTCAGTGCCGTATACATAGCCTGATTTTTTAAACCTAATATATCCTTGTAAATCTTGGACACATCTTTCGTTCCCAAATATGTTATACTATTAGTAAAGAGGGTGGCTAAATTGAAAAGCAATAAGTATAATACTGGTGAAACAGTAACTATTCAGGATACTAATGAATTAGTAACCATTAATAAATGGGCATATGTAAAAAACATGAAAAGATATTCTTATACTGTAAAAGAACATCCAACTACTTTTTTCTTTGAGGAAGAATTAAAAAAATCTTAATAACACGTCCCTAAAACCCTACTCAGCTCAGAGTGGGATTTTTTTTTGCTTTTTATTTTTTAGCATAATAAAAAACAGACTCCCCATTGGGAAGTCTGTTCATATAAGTTACGATTTAATATTAAAATTAAGCTTTTTGAACGTTAGCAGCTTGAGCTCCACGAGCACCTTGCTCAACGTCGAAAGTTACTTTTTGACCTTCGTCTAAAGATTTGAATCCTTCGCTTTGGATAGCTGAGAAATGTACGAATACGTCGTCTCCGTTTTCACGTTCGATAAATCCAAAACCTTTTTCTGCATTAAACCATTTAACTGTACCTTGTTCCATTGTTGTTGCCTCCTAGTGCATAACACACATTGTATTACTATTTTCAATCATTTGGAAAATAATCAGTATCCTCTTCCACAATCAAAAACAATTCTTTATTAGATTAACATGAAATGATAAAGATTGCAAATTTCTAGAAATATTTTAAAAAATACGGGTTCGGCTTCCTATTTCCTTTATTTTCTTTATTTATCCAATTGAATGATTCAGATATCGATTAACGGGTATATCAGAGTATAAGAAAAAGTAACCATATTCACTTAAAGAAATTACAACAAGGAGGTCAATCAATGAAATATTACAAAGTTTCTAATAGCGGTCTTGACAGTAAGGTCATTGTAGCCTATAAAGCGGGTATGAGGCACTCGGATTATATTTAATGGAAATCGATGATCAACTTGGTTTTGTTGATGATATAAATGTGGAAGAAGTGGATGCTGATGAACAAGTCGAGATTTCCTATACCGGTTATCCGTTTATAAGACACTTAACGAGCTATATCAAGAGAAAGATTTTTGGGAGGTTCCTAATGTTGTCGTGGAAGTCGAATAATGAAAGTACCCTCCCCATCTTTTGGAGAAATCGAATTAAGCCACTGGATGTTACCTCCCAATCAACTCTGTCAAATAGTATTTGGTAATTGCAAAATATTCACGGGTATATGATTTCAACAGTGACACTTTTGGTGTCTTTGCCGGTAAGAACTCATTCCTGATACAGCAGCTTCAGGATTAATCGTAAGTAATTACTATTTACCGGGCAGTTGAAGTAGCAAAAAACGAAGGCTTGGACATGAAAGGAATTATATCTTCTCCCGTTCTTTTGCCGCCAGATACAATGACCACTGTTTGTTTATTCGCCGTTAAATATTCTGCAGCTTTATCAATCCGGTATTGTAAGGATAATGATGGAGCCGAACCTTTGACCCTTGCTCCAAGAATAATGAGGTAATCGGCATTTTCCGGAATTTGCTGGTGAATGCTTTCTTGAATTTTCATGTGTAAAATCCAAAATATCCGAGTACTGCATATTACACAAAATTTCATCGCCCTTTTCAAAGTTTTTCCCCGTTTCATTTTCTTTTCATCATTTAACATTTTTTTCACTTAACCTAATAACTAAGTCGAAGAGCGGGAAGTCATGAAAGACTTCCCGCTTTTTCCAAAAATATTCAATCCGACAGTTTATTCCGCGACCATATCATCATATATCAATTTTCCAATTTTACTGATTACTTGACGGCTTTCTTCCTCTGATTTGATATCTTCAGTAAGAACTGCAGCATAAACAGTTTGTGTTTCTGAACGAATGATTGCACAATCATGGGCAACTCCCCGAATTCCGCCCGTTTTACTTGCGACCTTGACCCCTCTGCCCATCAGTGATGGAAGTTTATCCCTTAATTGCTGATTGTCAAATACACGCAATATTCTTTCCTGGCTTTCTTTCGTCAAAAAGTTGCCTGTATGTATGGCTTTTAAACAGGTAATCGTATCTTCCGCCGATATGGTATTGTCGCGCCCTTCTTTTAATGCCTTAAAATCCTGCATTTTTCGTTCAAGGATTGTATTTTTCAAACCAAGTTCCATGATGCATTGATTGATTTCTTCAAAGCCCAACAGGTTCATCATCATATTCGTAGATGTATTGTCGGAAACGGTTATCATCAATGTCAATAAATCCTCTACGGTTAAAAATACCTTATTCGATAAGACATGCAGGACCCCAGACCCCCCAGTCACTTCATTTGGCGGGATGGTCACTGGTTGATTCAAATAGATTTTCTTTTGTTCACTTTGACGATAACCTTCGATGATCATCGGTATTTTGATCAAACTCGCTGATTGAAAGGATTCATTCTCGTGATATCCAATCGTGTCCCCAAGACCATTTTCAATTTTATATGCAATTTTCCCATTAAATGTTTCAACTAATGCCAAGATATCATGTTCTATAGTTTGTAAGGTCATCTATTCCCTGTTCCTCCCTTAGATATCATTTATTCCCCTATAAAAAACTCCCCTATATCCTAACTTATTCTACCATGTTAAAAGCAGTACAATCTTCTTCGAAACTCCAAATTGAATAAATTTTTGTATAAAAAAAAGCCTTCATATCGAAAGCTCCCTTAATAAATAACTATTATTCATCTGGCTTTAACGGCCCGGCTCTTCGCTAATGGGAATCGTTTCTTCTCGGTTGTGTCAACCTGTGTTATTTCACCATCATGTACGGTTATTATCACGGATCCATATTGCAGATCTTCCAAGCTTGAAATGATATGCCTGATTTTCAATTCTTCTTTCTTTTCCATAATATCTCCCCTTCACTACTGGTAATAAAGCTTCGTTTCATTCCTAATGTTAAAAAGGATCGAACGAAAAGCACATGTTCGCTTCCCACTTTCAATGTTTTCTTGAGGAACTTGGTTTACCTATCATATCCTCATCACTTTACTTTCCGCATAAGAATAACCAGTTAATAGGAACTCCATATTCCCCTCCCCTCACTATAAAAAATAAAAGGCACCCGCCATCCAATAGATTAGATGTAAGGGTGCCTTTAGTTGACTAATCGGCAATATTCGGAGTTGCTAATGTTATAGAAAAATACGACTCAAGCGACAAACCGCATTATTCTTACCAATTAACTTGGTATTTATAAATATAATCCAATTTCATCCTTTTGTCAATCATACCTTATAAAGTTCTACCGAAAAGTACGAACAGCTTACGGTATTTTAAATCACAGTTACAAACAAACTGAAAAGGAGCAATATTTATCTTTTTACATCGAATTTTCGAAACTTGTTTTCTATTAACCTTTTATAATGTAAGCGCTTTCCTTTATAAGGATAATAGGTTGGATGGCATGCGTGGCCGTCATAGTATCTGGCGTAGGTGGGGCCAATACCGGGAACAGTACATAGAATTAATCCCTTTTTAAATGCAACAGTCAGGCTTCTTCAGAAGTCGAAAACAGTGATTCATCAACCATGTATAAAAATGCTACATAAACGATAAAAATGGAAAAAAGCTAATCCCTTGAACACCAAGGGGTTGGCTTTTTTTCTAAGCTGAAAGCAATCCGGTTCGTTATTTCACGGGAACCTATACTGCAATCTTCTGCCAACAAATTCTTCTTCTAATCTCACAATATATCACCTCGTGCTAATTTTAATTGCAATAATTGCCTTAAAAAACAGGCATCTTGTCTGCTTCCACCATATAACTTTTTAAAAGCTTCTTTACTTCCCCTTCCTCACCATGTTGATAGCGGATGACATTTTCGCGAAATCTTTTATAGATTTGAGTAGAAGAATCGCGGCCGCGAAAATGAACAATCAAAGGAATATCATACTTGACAGCTATTGGTAAAATATCGATCGAATGTTTCCCTTGATGAAGCATGGATCGCTACGGCATTTTGCTCCTAAAAACAGGCTCCAAGGTCTACAATATCATTCATATTATAATATTGTTCAAACTGAAACAGAACAATGTTACTGTTTGGAAAAGGACCAATGACTATTGGTCGATATTGATCCAGCATTACGACCTGATTGTACTTGAATCCTTGATTTATTTTTATCGGTTCTCTGATATAAAGGCAATCGCCTTCTCTTCTTTATCTCTTCCTTCCTTCTGATATTAAATTTTCAATAAAACTTTGGAATATTTGTCGATCTCTGAGACTTAAATCTTTCGGAAAAGCGGACCATTTAAAAAATTGAACCTTTTGTATTTCTATATCATCAGGTTTTAAATCTCCGCTGCGTATGTCTTCGGTAACGAAGGCTAAGGTAATAGGATAATATTCATCACCATTTGGCAACTTGGTATAATAGTCCTTACCTGAAAAAACTCCAATTAGTTGAAGGTTATCGATAGTAATTCCCGTTTCTTCCAACAATTCGCGTCTGCAGGCATCTTCAGCCGTTTCTCCTATTTCAATGAAGCCGCCTGGCAATTTCCACTTTTTATCAGACTGTACCATTAGAAAGCGGAAGTGCTGGTCGATAACCAAAACGGTGACCCCAGTAAGTATCAAAGGTCTTGTTCCAACGAGAGCACGTAAATCTTCAATGTATCCCATTTCATTTCTCCTTTTATAATTATTCTTTATCTTTATAAGAAACTCTTAAATGGAAATTCCCCTTTTATATTAATTTCACAATGGTATGGATTTGAAAGGGATAAAAACTTATATTTTACCGTTTTTTTGTAAAAGTCATAATTGTAAAGGGACAACCTATTTTTGCAAAAAACGGTATTTACCCAAAACAATCTATTGGCTTTTTGATTTATGCTTTCAGTTACCTGTTTCCAGACCATGTCCATCTG
This sequence comes from Peribacillus sp. V2I11, assembly GCF_030817135.1. NCBI lineage: Bacteria > Bacillati > Bacillota > Bacilli > Caryophanales > Bacillaceae > Peribacillus > Peribacillus sp. V2I11. The sequence goes on from NZ_JAUSYW010000001.1 coordinate 913,619, forward strand.
GTTCGTTCTTCTACTCTCCTCGCTGCTATTTGGGCTGGTGGCACACACCTACCAAGGAGTTTCCGGGGTTATTCGAGCTATTGCCTTGTCGGCTTATGGTTTTCCATCGTTTACGTTGGTCTAGGTTCAATTATTCCATTGATCATCTTCCATGCTCTAGTAGAATACTTTGGAAAAACAGATGAAGAAATATCATAATTATAGGTCGAATTTTGTTTGGAGACAGATGCGGAAAATCTCTCTTTTATTTTTATGTTCGTAACTCATAAGGTGAAACGGACGGAAACGGAAACAGAAGCTTTACAGAGGAGAAATGGGAATAACTTTGCTTACACTCTATGAAAAATAAACAACGTAAAATTGAGTAGCCTTATTTGCTCCGTTTATCTTTCATTTTGGCTCCGTCGGGCATGTACATGTAGTTTTTCCATTCGGAATAGAATTCCTGGTCCATGTCTTTGACCTGCTGCAAAAAGAGGTCAATTAGTCCAAGTTCGGATAATGTATTTAACAACCGTACCGGTATGGGTTTCCGTTTATATGCATTTGCATGATCGACGGTTTTCAAAATCTGCTGTTTATCAACAAAAATGTGGCGAATGACGCAGATATCCAAATTGGTAAAACCCAATCGTTTCATTTCCCTTTTCATAAAAACAATCTGCCGGGTAATCGATTCTGTTATCGTACCATGTTCCTGAAGATAATCCCGTAATGAAGGACCACCGATGTATTCCATGATGATATAGTTGTGGCCGGATTCGAAAAGCTTCGGCATGAAAGGTAATCCTTGCCCTTTTAACATCGCTTCTTTTTCCTGTTTTGCAACCTCCGGTTTTAAAAAAATTTTTACGCAGCTGACTTCCGACAGCTTGAATACTGCCCCCTGAAGCCCTTTTCCTATAAAAGGGTACGAAGTCGGATTATGGATAACCAGTTCTTTTTGTTCATTGCGGGTGACGGTAATGGAGTCGAAATCATTCATACTGTTCTTCTCCTTTTCAATAAAGTGTTGCCTGCTATTCAAGATAATTCATTATATGAGGACAAGTGGTTATTAGGAAACGGCGTGTGACTAGAGCAAGTTCAAATACTTTACATAAAATAAATAAAGCTGTTAACCACAGTTCATAGAGTCAAACAACCATAGTTCAAGGAGTTGAAGAAAAGTGATCGATTTTAAATCTATTCGTGTTCTCAGGAAAGGGGATAATGAAGTAGAAATTGTTCATAATCCAACATCATTACCGCTAATTGGAAAAGGGAAGCAAGGTGCCGTTTTTAAACTATCTTCGGATCAATGCGTAAAAGTTTACGCAAATCAATTGCACGTCTTGAAAGAGAGCGAAGTTTTAAAGGCAGCACAGGAATCGGGGATTGTCCCAAAACTTTATGAGGTTGGAGAAAACTATATTATTATGGAGTACATTGAGGGTTCTTCTATAAAGGAATATCTTGAATCAAAAGGCAATTTAACAGAAGATTTCACCCGAAAAATCTTATCCTTACTACAAGAAATGAAGCGATTAAAATTTACTCGGTTAGACATGAGGTTTGACCACCTCATCGTAACCAAGCAAGGGGAACTTAAAGTAATAGATCATGTGAACTCATTTTCATTGGAAAAACAGTCAAGCCGGCCCGTGAAGCTCTTGAAATGCTTGGGAAAATTAGGTTTATTATCACAGTTTTTGGAACAGGTAAAAAAAATCGATCATCAATCCTATCTGGAATGGAGAGATTCGAAAAGAAAATAAACCCCCTGCTCACAGGGAGTTTTTGTTTTTTTCGTGTCCATGTATCCATTCACTTATTTGTTGAGCTACCTTCGTTGCATTGGTTTTGGAAGTATCAATAATCGGAATTGGCGGGTTATATTTATCAGCAATCTTAATAAGCCATTTTGCAAAGTCATTATTCTTTAGAAGCTTTTTTTCTGTCATCTTTCTCCTTTTTTGCAATCGTATCTCTCGGGTTTTGTCATCACAATGTAAAGCTAGGTAGTAAACGTGCTTAAAATCATTGAAGTCGATACATCTTTCGATATCGTGCGGCCTAATGATTCCGCAAATGATGGTTTTTCGGCCGCTTTCAGCGATATTTCGTGCGACGCGAAGCCAAATATTCAGCAATTGGTGTTTGTCGAATTTGCCAAAGTCGTCTTTTATAAACTCAATAACATTATCATAATCAAAAATTACATATTCCGGCATTAGTTTCCGCAGTTCCTCAATAACGGTTGTTTTTCCCGTACCTTTCGCACCTGTAACGACATATAAGGGCGCTTTAGACATAGCAATTCTCCTTTGTTTATCAGATATTAATATGATATGAATAAAAGTCCCTTGAGGTATATGTATGTGTCTACATTTTTCCGAGACCGATAGGAAATCGGTTATACGACTAGAGCATTTTCTATTCTTCTTCATAAAATATATAAAGTAATGAACACAATCCCAAAAGGCAATAAACTTACATTTAAGGAGTTGAAGAAAAGTGGAGGATTTTAAATCTATTAAAGTTGCTTCTCTTCGGAAAGGGGATAAAGTTGAAGTTATTCATAATCCGACCTCGTATCCGCTAATAGGCAGGGGGAATCAAGGCGCCGTATTTAAAATTTCCTCGGATCAATGCATAAAAATTTTCCACAAACCCATGCACGCTCAGAGCGAAAGCGAAGCTTTAAAAGTAGCACAGGGATCGCCCATTGTTGCAAAACTTTATGGGGTTGGAGAAAACTATATCATTATGGAGTATATTGAGGGTCCATCTTTACAGGAATATCTTAAATCAAAAGGAAATATTACAGAAGATATTACAAAAAAAATACTATTCTTGATAAAAGAAATGAAGCGGATAAAATTTACCCGGTTGGATTCAAGGTTAAAGGAGATTATCGTAACAAAGCAAGGTGACCTTAAAATGGTAGACCTTGTGAGCCATTTTACAAAAAAGTACGAAATACCTCAGTTGCTCTTGGGGAATCTAAAAAAGTTGGGCTTATTATCGTCGTTTTTGGAACAGGTAAAAAAGATTGATCCGCAATCTTATCTGGAATGGAAGGATTTTTTATGTTAACACCTATTAAAAATATATTTATGTACCGCGAACGTTATTTGCCCATAAGCGAAACGTTTATTTATGAGCAAATTCGTAATATGGCCCAATATTGCCCGCATGTTTTTTATCGTGAACTCCTTGATGAGTCTAATTTGTTTCCGTCTTCAAATCTCTATCCATATCAGGATCTTAAAACAACGATTGAGCATTTCCATAATCATAACATCAGATTGATTTATGCGCGATTCGGCACCGGCGGGGTACAAATGCTCCCATTGAAACGAGTGACGAATCTGCCGATGGTTACCTCGTTCCACGGTGCCGATGTGTCAAAACAGATAGTAAAAAAGAACGATTACGCCGCCAGTTTGCCGGAACTCTTCCTGAAAGGCGATATGTTTACAGTAGTTTGTGAGCACATGAGAACCAGGTTAATCACCCTCGGCTGCCCCGCCCATAAAATTACGGTACTCAAATCGGGAATCGATCTGGGCAAATTCCCCTTCCAGCCAAAAGTATCCGCTAATAAAGATGAGATTCGCCTCTTAAGTGTCGGCCGTTTAATTGAAAAGAAGGGAATAGACATCCTCATTCAATCGTTTGCCCAAATTGCGGAAAAATATCCGAATTCAAAGCTGACTATTATTGGGGAAGGCAAAGAAAGGAAAAACCTTGAGAAATTAATCAAAAAACTTCATTTAAATGATAGGGTAGAGTTAATAGGAAAAAGGAGCCATCAAGAAGTACGGGAACATTTAATGGACTGCGATTTGTTCTGCATCGCTTCCCTTATGGGGTCGGATGGAAATGTAGAAGGGATACCAAACGTGATTATGGAAGCCATGGCTATGGGCAGGGTTGTTGTAAGCACCGAACACGCGGGTATCCCAGAGTTGGTTATCCACGGCGAAACGGGATATTTGGTTCCGGAAAAAGATGTCGTCGCGCTGTCCGATATGCTTATCCATGCTATTGAACATCAGAGTGAATGGAGCCTACTGGTCGAGAATGGACACAGGAAGGTTGAACAGGAACATGACATCCACAAACAAATCCAAAAGTTGGAACAGCTATTTACAAATCTTATCGATAACTCACGTAAGGATGATAAAATATGATCTCATTTGTAGTTGGTAGAAATATGGGGCATCTAGGCAGATGCATTAGCATTTCGGAAAAATTACATCAACTGAATCTGCCGATACAAGTGTTTGCCTTTCAGGAATCACATGGTTATTTATTGGACAATCTGCAGAACCATATCCCTTTGAACCCCTATAAATCCCGAAAATTCGAGGATGGAAAACAAACAGAATTATTAATACATGATTGGCGCTCCGAAGTGACCACATTTCGCATTGAGGGGAAAGTCGATTTAAACACAAAGATCGTTACGATCTATCACAGTGACTTTTCCTTGCATAGAAATGATTCAACTGAGATGCGGGAATATAAACAAAAGATCCAGAATACCGCCAATCATTCCGATATCTTTTTGCACATGAATCTTTTCCCGTCTAAGCAGTCCAACACGAGATTGAACTGCCTCTATATCCCTGTTCCTTTAATCACCAGAGATATTAGCATGTCACCTGAGGAAGTTAAGAACAAACTAAAGCTTCAGGCTGACGAGTCGTTTATTTTAGTTCAAATGGGAGGCGGAATTGGTCCACACCGTTATCAACAGATAGTGAAGTGGTATGAACAAATAAATGCTCTTGCAGGCTGCTATCGAATTGTTGTTGCAGGGCAATTGCAGGAAGAAGATTTCCAATTTGATAAAAGGATCATAAAAGCCCCCCTTTTTCCGAACGGTAAAAATCTTGTAAATGCCGCCAGTTTGGTCATTAGCAAACCGGGCATGGGTATTTTAGGAGACTGTATATCTACGGGAACCCCATTGCTTTTCCTCCCAGCTGATGATGCGGAACGCGAGCAAAAAATAGGTATGCTTAGAAAAATATTAAATAGTGACATGGGAACGATTAAAGAACCGGAAGAAATAGTAACTAAGATCGAACAAGCTTTAGCAAAAAAAAATGTATTTCAAGAAAATTTTAGTAAAATTCCTACCAATGGAGCTGAAGTAGCAAGTAAAATTATTGAAACGGCATATCGGATCCCGCTGTCGGAATTGCCGAAAAGACGAGAGGAGCTCCTTCGCTTGACTCCGTTTAGTTCTTATGGAAACAAGAGCTGATGCCGTTTATGGGAATAAAGAGGACTCCCTTAAGCAGAAATAAATTCTTGCTTAAGGGAGTCCTCTTTTTCCTATTTTTTTTCATGAGTTTTCTCGTTATGGTCATAGTAATCGATCATTCCGGCTATAACATTAGGCAAGTGATTTTTCTGTTCTACAAGAAATTGATAGAGGGCTTCCCTATCCTCAGCAGATACCTGCCACTCTTTCGGGATGGATCGGATAACTTCATAGATCGATTTGTTAGGCAAAGAAATTATGGTTTCCACAAAAGCTAGAAGATCTTTCTGATCATCGAGAAGTGAGATTACCCATCGGTAAGCTTCTTGATAATCAGGTTTATATTCCCGAATCACGCTAAGTGTTTGAGAAGACCATGTGTATTCCCCCGGAAAACACCTGCCATGATCAATCATACGGACATAAAAGCCGCCCTCACTAAGATGCTCCAGAAGTAAATTGCTCATAGTCCGGTCGAAATTATGCACCCATTGGTCGAATACCGACATCCCGGCAAGCATTTCGCGATTTTTAACTTCGCCCTTGGATGGAGGATTTTCAGATACATCGCCAAATACAATACTGTTTTCGATAAATAAACAGCAGAAATGGCACCCAGAACTAAATTTGTATTTTTTGGATTTTAATTCAGGAGTTTTCTTTATAAATTCTTTCGGCATATTAACAAGCTCCAAGGGAACAACTGGAAGAGAAAGGAGCTCCGCTAATTTACCGACCACATATTCATTAACTACTTCTCTTGCCCTTTTTTTTCTAGTACCGTTCCACTTAATTACATATTTGTTACCGTCGCTGAAAAGAATGACGTGTGCGCTTCCTCCATCTAATGTTTGTATAAATGCAACCGGATTTTTACTCTGTTTCAAGGAGTTTATGCCTTGTTCCATAGTCATTGACCTCCGTTTATATTTTGTACTAAGCCGTATTACCTTCCGTTAAATCAAATTTTCCAATTCATTTTCTTTGCATAAAAATTTTCAATAGCCCTTGATCTCTTGCACTTAGTCCGTGCGGAAGAACGACGGTTTAAAAATTATCCACCTTTTCTGTTTCTATACCATCAGGTCTTAAAATTCCGCTACGTATTTCTTTTGTTGAGTAAGCATTGGTAATATGAAAGTATTCATCACCATTTGGCAGCTTGGTAAAAAGGTCTTACCCTGAAAATACTTCAATTAATTGCTGGTTGCCGCTGTGCAGCCCTGTTTCTTCCCATATTTCATGTCTGGCTGTATCTTCAGTGGATTCCCCCAATTCTATGAAGTCGCCCGGCAGTTTCCATTTTCCATTATTTTGGACGAACAGAATGCGGGCATGATTATCGATAACAAAAACGGCGACCACCCGTAAGGATCAATCGCCATGTTCCGACGACAGCTCGTAATTCCTCAATGTATCCCATTTTGATGCCTCCTTCCCTTATTTTCAACTACAATACTGTCAAAGAGGATCTTCCATGAGCTATTCTTCATATATTTATTAAATGCAAAATAATAACAATCTGCATGTACAACTTCATTAAAAAATTTACATAAATATAATTTGAATTTTCTGATTAGTACGCGTTTTATATTTTACTTATTTACCACTTTACCAAACTAAACTATTTGAGATATACTATTTTAGTATAAGTTGTCGGTATAAGCACACACTTTGTATTTAAGAAAGGTTCGATATAAATGGTAAATAAAAAATGGGGTTTATTGATTTTGACCACATTCGTAATTGGAAATATGGTCGGTGGCGGAATTTTCATGCTCCCTGCTCAATTAGCACAAGTATCCAGTCCATTAGGGGCCACATTGGCATGGATTGTTACTGGACTGGGAGTTTTTCTAATAGCTTTGGTGTTTGGTAACCTGGCAGTCCGGAAACCGGATTTGAAGGCTGGACCGCAAAGTTATGCTCAATCATTATTTAAATCCCCTGCTAAAGGAAGGGTTTCAGGGTATAGCATGGCTTGGGGCTATTGGGCTGCGAATTGGGCAGCGACAGCTTCCGTCATCATTTCTTTTGCAGGTTACCTATCAACGTTTTTCCCGGTGATGCATAGTACGAAAGTGATTTATACAGCGGGTTCGTTTCAACTTGAGTTAGGTAAAGCATTAACGTTTGCGGTATGTTCCATTGCCCTTTGGGGGATTCAGGCAATCTTGGTAAGAAGTTTTAACAGTGCCGGGAAAATGAATCTTTTTGCTACGGTTACCAAAGTGCTTGGGTTCTTATTTTTCATCATTATCACGATTTTCATCTTCGATACATCCAATCTAGGGAACGGAGCTGAATTTTATGATAAGACGGGATCTGCAATCTCTTTAGGTGATCAAGTGAATGCTGCTGCAATTTCAACATTATGGGCCTTCATCGGTATTGAAGCTGCCGTCATGCTTTCAAACCGTGCCAAGTCACAAAATGATGTAAAGAAAGCGACGATTCTTGGCTTACTTATCGCTGTTGCCATCTATATCGGCATTACTTTATTGACGATGGGTGCCATATCACAAGAAGATTTGAAAATATCACAAAAACCACTTGTTGACGCACTACAAGCTGTTGTTGGTTCAAGCGGCACATATATAATGGCTGCTCTTGCCGTCATTTCCTTATTGGGGTCTACAATCGGATGGATTGTCGTTGCATCTGAGGTTCCTTACCAGGCAGCGAAATCGGATCTGTTTCCGGCCTATTTTGCGAAATCGAACAAAAATGGCACACCCGTCCGTTCTATGACAATAACAAATATCATGACACAGATATTCTTATTCTCCACTATTTCGGGTACGATATTGGAAGCATATAAATTCTCAATGATCGTCGCTACACTCGCCTACTTGATCCCGTATCTAGCATCCGTTCTGTATCAATTGAAACTAGTCATGACTGGGGAAACCTATGACATCATGAAAGGCTCAAGGGTACGTGATGGCATTATCACCATCCTGGCGTTAATCTACTCGATCTGGGTCATCAAGACAGGTACAGCTGATATGAGTACATTCATACTTGGCATTGCCTTATATGTATTCGGAATCGTCCTATACCCGCTCTGGATGAGAAAAAAAGCATAACCTTAAACACCTTGGCATTCGCCAAGGTGTTTTTTATATTTCCATTATTGCCAATCTAGTTCTAAGCTGAATCGCTTCCCCTGAGCTTAACTCACTCAATCCAGTCAATTTTGCAGACAAATCCAAATTAGGAGCATTCGTTACCCATGTATATGGTTCAGGACATACGAACCCCTCCTGGTTGAACAATACCCAAAACTTAAAATGTTGATCGCCCTGATAGATGACCTGTATGCCAGCCTTTTGGTCAGTGAGAATGCACTCGTTTTCCAGAGCTCTTTCCTCATCATAGCCAAATAGGTCATCAAACAGCCGGCCGGCCAAGCTAAAACCGTTTTGGAATTCCAATGTATTGGCCGTCTCATGAATTGCACCAGTGGGCAATGACCTTTCATTCAACTCCCATTGTTTATTGACGGGAAGGGATATTCTGCAATCATCCAATTTACTCCCTGGTGCAAATGGAAAATTGAATACAGTATGATAACCTGCTCCCCATGGAAAGGGTTCAATGCCCTTGTTGGTGATTTCCAATTGGATATCCAATGTTTCACCTCTTAAAGACAAAGACATATTCACAGTGATATCTTGTGGAAAGCTACCTTTCAGATCAAAATCACTGCTTGAAAATTCAGTATTAATGACGATTTCTTTCCCGTTCACTTCCTTTTTGCAGACTTGCCACGGCTTATCATACAAAAAACCATGAATATGATTGGATTTTTCCATTTCATTGATTGGAAACTTATACGCAGTCCCCTTATAAGTAAATTGACCATCTTCAATTCGATTGGGAGGAAACAGGATCGGCATTCCGTATAAAATGGGAGCTTTTTTATAATCTTCCACACTATCCGGAGTTCGCAGCACCTCCATATCCTTATGCTTGTACCTAAACGAAAGCAGATTGCTTCCTAAAGTTGGTGCGAGTATCGCTTCCACTTTTTCATTGCCGAACTTTATGGCCTTTTCATTTAAAAAAGTGATATCTTCTATATAACCTGCCACTTATTCTCCTCCTTTGCCATGAACATATATCCATCCTACTTCCACCGACCATTTTTTGCAACAAATGGAAATACATTTCATTCTTAGTTATTTATTTGTTTGAAATAAGTGTCGGTAATCTAGGATTTTGCTTAGCTTGCTTTACTTTTTTTCTATTTTTCTTTTATCCTTTTCCTTCACACCAATCGGCTATCATTAAGCCTTATAAAATAGGAAAAGGATGCCTAAACGGCATCCTTTTTTACTTATCTATTACTTTCACTTACTAAAGCCACTATGCCTTCTTCATCATCCAAAACAAGTTCAATGCCCGAGTATGGATCTTTATTCATATATTCATCCAGCCATAAGCGAAGCGCTTCTATCAAGTTGATGGTAATTAACACTTGTTTCCTGCCATCGACAAACGCTTCCGCCGAAAAGCCATAATCATCATCATACATTAACTCCACTTCTACCTCATTGGGTTGTACCTGCTTTTTACGGCCAATGTAAACACAAACCGCGTTGATGATATCTTGTTCGGAAATCTTTAGCCTCTCCATGGGTTTGGATCCTCTTTCTTCTTCTTATCTTTGAAATATGTGAATATTTTACGGATTACAACGATTAATACCACAACCGCCAATACGTTGATTAATAGACCAAGTATAGAACCAAGCATTCCCATATTGGCGAATAGGCTGCCAAAAAGTAAACCTGCCAGTCCACCTAGCATAAGTCCTTTCATTAAGCCGCCTTTTGTGAATGTGTTTCCACTCTTAGCTTTATTAGCAGTAGTAGCATCGGATTTCTTCGTTTCTTTATTTTGGAAATTCGAATTATTATTGGTGTTGTTGTTAAAGCTTCTTTTTCCGGACTTGTAGCCCCTTGCATCGACAGACTCCGAATGATCCTGGAATACATAAGTGCCGACTGGCGAGAATGCTAGTGTAATTGTAAGTAATGCAGCCATAAATTTTTTCATCATGTTTTTTTGCCTCCGTTTAATAGTATGGAATGTTGTTTCATTATATCTTTTCCCAGATTAACTGAAAGTCCACATCACCTATCCTTGTTTTATCTTATAGTATTTACGGTGAATATCAAAATAAGTTTCACTTTTTTCGATATTTTTTCAAAAAAAATAAGCAGGGGCTTTTTCTCCCCTGCTTATTAAAGATCGATTAATTTACACGAACGACACGCCCGTTGTATACACCTGCCCAATATCCACTTTCCATATTGGCAATTGCAACACCTGTTGAACTTTGGGAACCGATAAATTTGCCGCCGCCGACATAGATTCCGACATGCCCATCCGTTTTATAGGTATTGAAAAATACTAAATCTCCAGGTTGTTTTTGACTATCAGATACTTGACGTCCTGCATTTTTCAATGCATCCGTACTCGGTGGAAGGTTCACACCAGCTTGTTTATAAGCCCATGCAACGAACGCTGAACAATCGAATAGACCGTTAGCGATATCGGATGCCGTTCTTCCGCCACCAAATTTATAAGAGGAGTTACCGATATATTTATAAACCTGCTGTAATGGCAGAGCCTGTATTTGCACTGCTTGGCTTACTTGATGTTTCAGTTTTACTGGCTGCAGGTTTAGCAGCAGAACTGTTTTTAGATGAATTTGAAGATGATTCAACTTTAGACGAACCTGATGCCGACGCTTCGCCTTTAGAAGAACTTGACGATTCTTCGCTAGAAGAACTTGTTGATCCTTCACTGGAAGAATTCACTTCTTCAGCAGCACGGTCAAGATCTGCTTTCTCTGATGCTTTACGTTCTTCCTCTTTTTTGATATTTTCACGAATGGATGCTATTTGTGCTTCTAAACCGGCATCTTTATTCTCTAAAGATTGTTTTAGGGCCTCTGTTTCCGATTCTTTCTTTTCAATCTTAGACTTCATATTGACCGTTTCAGCTTTTTGATCTTCAATTTGAGATTGCATGCCTTTAAGCTCTACTTCCATATCCTTAAGGCGTTGCAATTTTTTCTCAACGGTCGCTTGTTTTTTTTCTAAGTCAGCTTTATCCGCTTCCTGCTCGCTAAGAATCTGTTGGTCAGCTTCCACGATAGTGGCTACCGCTCCAACACGATTAACGAATTCACCAAAGCTTTTAGAACCCAAAACAACTTCTAGGTACTCAACGTCCCCGCCGCTCTCTTGGAATGAAAGGGCGCGCTCTTTCAAGACTTCCTCGCGTTTTGCGATTCTTTCTTCCAAGGCTTTAATTTCTTTCTTTAAAGAAACTATATCTTCTTCCGTGTCTTTAATTTCTTGTTTAGTATCTTTGATTTTTTCGTCATTTTCTTTCATTGCCGTTTCAATCTGGGCAATTTGGGAATTCATTTTCGTTTGTTCTTTTTTCAATTCCTGAATAACTTGTTCTGCCTCTGAAATATCTGCTTGTATTCCAGTGCGTTGCGATTGAATATCCGAGATATTTTCTTCAGCTTTCACTGATGGTATGGCAAAAGCGCTTCCCAATCCTAGCATAATTGTCGTGTTCAATACGATAAGTTTTTTCTTCAAACTCATTTCCCCTGCTTTCCTCCCCGTGCATTTCCATCGACCCACTTCTTTTTCTCTATGAAAAATGATTAGTCAAAATAAATTGCTGGGAACTCTTCTCTATTTTTTTACTCTTTATGTAATCTTCTAAGGCTGTAATTATATTAAATACATTTCTGATACTCTACTATGTTTTCACCTAAGTCGTAGTATATCATCAGATTTTGTCAAATGCGTAATAACAATATTACAATTATATTTCAATTTTAACATAAAACATAAAAATTCGACTTTTTCGCGTGATATAACAACCAATATTTTACATAACGACCTTCGTATTTTGATGCAAGACTTTCTATCTAGCGTTTAGCACCAAGGGACCATAGACTATTGGCAGATTAAAACTTACCATTTACGAATACATGGATGCCCTTTTGAACCATATTGCAGCTTATTTCCCTTACATACAGGAAGGTCCGCTGGCATCCCCATTAAAAAACAAAAAAAACCGCTCATCAGCGGTTTTTCCGTCAATATTCGACCCATTCTTAAATTCCAGCCATATAGTCGACAAAAACCTTCATTTCTTTTGGTCGGACGAATACACTTTCGCCTTTGCTTATTTCCAGATTCAAATATTGTTCTTTCGTCAGTTCGATTTCCAGCGGCTCGTTTGTATCCTGACGAATGACTTCTATCCGGACGATGGGGCCAATTGTATGGATGTGGTCAATCATGGATGCAATCGAATCCTTTTCGGATGGTTCTCTTTCTATGATAAAGTTATGAGCCCTTACATAACCAGTGCCCATACCATCTTCGCTGCCCGGGGCATTCATTTCCACATTCCCAGTTACCAATTTACCTTGATGAACATTTCCTTTGAAAAGATTGACACTGCCGAGAAAATCATAAACAAAGGGATTTTCCGGGTGATCATATACTTCTTCAGGAGTTCCAATCTGTTCAATTTTCCCTTCATTCATGATTACGACCCGATCAGCAACATCCATCGCCTCTTCCTGATCATGCGTCACGAACACACTTGTAACATTGAATTCATCATGAAGCCTTCTTAGCCAACGCCGAAGTTCTTTGCGAACCTTGGCATCCAATGCCCCGAATGGTTCATCAAGCAAAAGGATATTCGGTTCAACCGCAAGTGCCCTTGCCAATGCGACACGCTGGCGCTGGCCGCCAGATAATTGGGATGGATAACGCTCTTTATAGCCTTCCAACTTGACGAGTTGAAGCAATTCGGTAACCTTTTGTTCAATAACTTCTTTACTGGGCCTTATTTTTCTAGGGCGGACCTTTAATCCATAGGCAATATTATCAAAAATGGTCATATTACGAAAAAGGGCATAATGCTGAAAGACGAAACCCACATTTCGATCTTTTACATGCTTATGCGTGTAATTCTCTTCATTGAAGAGGATCTTTCCGTTCTCTGCTTGTTCAAGGCCCGCGATGATGCGCAGTAATGACGTTTTGCCCGATCCTGAAGGGCCAAGAAGGGCTACGAGTTCACCGCTCTTTATTTCCAAATTGATGTTTTGGAGTGCTTGATAGGACCCGTAGTATTTTGTAACATTTTCAATGATGATACTCATTTCATTCCTCCTAACTCGCTTTGGTTGATTTAAAGTCCGTTTTCCATTCTATGAAACTTTTAATGATCAGCGTTATGATTGCAAAAATGGACATCAGGGATGCAACGGCAAAAGCAGCTGAAAATTGATATTCATTGTATAAGATTTCAATATGAAGCGGCATCGTATTGGTCATGCCCCGTATATGGCCCGATACGACCGATACAGCTCCAAACTCCCCAATTGTCCTTGCATTGCAAAGGATGACTCCATATAGAAGTCCCCATTTTATATTGGGAAGCGTCACATACCAAAATGTCTTAAACCCTCCCGCACCCAGCGTGAGTGAAGCCTCTTCTTCAGACGTCCCCTGGCTTTGCATGAGCGGGATCAATTCGCGTGCAATGAATGGGAAGGTAATGAAAATGGAGGCGATGACAATCCCCGGTATTGAAAAAATCACTTTAATGTCAAAGGATTGCAGCAGTGGACCAAGTGTTCCATGTAAGCCAAACAGAAGGACAAAAATCAACCCAGCAATGACGGGTGAAACGGAAAAAGGCAAATCTATCAATGTTATTAAGAAGTTTTTTCCTTTAAAATCATATTTTGTTATGGTCCACGCAGCAACTACTCCAAATATGGCATTGAGTGGCAAGGTGATGAGGACAACGATCAATGTTAACTTAATCGCAGCCAAGGCATCAGGATGGGCAATGGCCGCAAAATAAGCTTCGGCACCTTTTTCAAATGCCTTTACAAAGATCGCGATTAATGGGACGACTAAAAACAATGTAAGAAATAGCAATACAATGGAAATAAGGGCCCACTGTATGGATTTAGGCTCTTTAGTTGCGTTTTTCGTAATAATGACTGGGTGATTCGCTTTTGCAACCACTGAATTATCATGTTCCATCATATCCCTCCTACTTCCCTGAATATCTTTTGCCGGTCCACCATTGTAAGATATTGATGGTGAACAAAATTATAAATGTAATAATGAGCATGACGGCTGCAACAGCTGTTGCACCCTCATAATCATACTGTTCGAGCTTTGTCATGATGATCAGCGGGGAAATCTCCGTTTTAAACGGCATATTTCCGGCAATGAAGACAACGGATCCATACTCTCCAAGTGCCCTCGCAAAAGAAAGTGCAAAACCAGTCAATATCGCTGGAATCAATTCCGGGAAAATAATTTTAATGAATGTCTGCATTCGATTCGCCCCTAAAGAGGCAGATGCTTCTTCCATCCCTTTTTCGATATTTTCAAGCACCGGTTGAACCATACGCACCACGAATGGAAGACCGATAAATATTAGGGCGATGATGATCCCCGCAGGAGTGAAAGCGACTTTAAAGCTGAAAAATTGCCCGATCCATCCGTTCGGTGAGTACAAAGTGGTCAAAGTAATCCCTGCCACAGCAGTCGGGAGGGCAAAAGGCAAATCAACCAATCCATCGATGATCCGTTTGCCGGGAAACTCATAACGAGTAAGCACCCAGGCAATTAACACACCAAAAACTGCGTTCACGAAGGCCGCAGTTAACGCTGTCATAAAACTCAATTTATAAGAAGCGAGAACCCTTGGTTCAGTTATGGTCGCCCAAAAATCCTGGAACCCCATTGAAAATGTGTTTAGAAAAACCATGGATAACGGGATCAAAACGATGATGGAGAGATACAGCAGCGTAAAACCCATCGTCAATCCAAAACCGGGAATGGTCCTCTTTTTCGTCTGTTTACCTTCTGTCACTATATTCATCGCTTCGCCTCAGCCCTTTTTCTGATTTATGAAGGAGAAGATGGTAAGCCATCTTCTCCTTCATGCTTATTGCGGTTGATAAATTTCGTCAAACGTACCACCATCATTAAAATGCGTTTCTTGGGCTTTTTTCCACCCGCCAAACGTATCATCAACCGTCACCATATCTATATTGGCAAATTGGTCCTTATATTCAGCGAGTACCTTTTCATCCCTTGGACGATAGAAGTTTTTCGCGGCAATTTCCTGACCGGCATCCGTATATAGGTATTCCAGGTAGGCTTCAGCCACTTCCTTTGTTCCTTTTTTCTCGACCACTTCATCGACAACAGCTACCGGTGGCTCTGCTAATATACTGATTGAAGGATTGACGATTTCATATTTGTCAGCACCGAATTCTTCCAGAGTTAAATAGGCTTCATTCTCCCATGCGATAAGTACGTCACCAATTCCCCTTTCTACAAAAGTGGTGGTTGCACCGCGTGCCCCTGAATCCAGGACTTCAACATTCTGATAAAGTTTTTTCATGAAATCCTTCACCTTTGTTTCATCATTATCGAAATTCTTCTCCGCATAAGCCCAGGCAGCCAGGTAATTCCACCTTGCCCCTCCGCTTGTCTTTGGATTCGGTGTAATGACGGATACATCCTTTTTAATAAGATCATCCCAATCTTTAATGCCTTTAGGGTTATCTTTTTTCACCAAAAACACAATGGTTGATGTGTATGGTGTCGAGTTTTCCGGTAACCGTTTCTGCCAATCCTCCGCTAACAGGTTACTAGCTTCATATATGGCATCAATATCATAAGCCAATGCCAATGTAACGACATCCGCCTCCAATCCATCAATGACTGCCCTGCCCTGTTTACCAGATCCGCCATGGGATTGTTGAATCGTTATATCCTGACCCGATTCTTCTTTCCAGTGCTTCACGAACGCTTCATTGAATTCCTGGTACAATTCTCGTGTCGGATCATATGACACATTCAATAGCTCGACTGACTTTGATGAAACATCCCCTTCCGTTTTTTCCGAGTTGCATCCTGCAAGTACACCGAATGCTAATATCAAACTTGTCAATATCATCAACTTTTTCATGGAATCCCCCCTGTTTTTTTGCGACAAAAAAAAGCACACTACTTCCCTTTTTATTTTATTAAAGGAGATAGTATGCCTTCAGTTCTCTGATCAGCAAATATTATGAATTTATGTATCATTAACATAAAGCAAAGTATACCAAGTTGTCAACTATGTTTTATTAATGAATATGTCCTTTTATTTAAATTCATTCACGTTTTACATCTTTAACAATTTCCAAACGAAAAGGGCTCGATCCAACGGGGAGATCGAACCCTTTTTAATACCTAGCCAACACTTATGAATTGGATGCTTTTTGATACAGCTTATTGTCCACGATATACTGATAACACTGATCAGGCAGTAAATATCTTGGTTCCCCGCCCATCGCGAATTCATCCCTTATATATGTAGAACTGATTTCCATGGAAAGGCCTTTATCAATAAGGTGAAATGTATTGCCATCATCATAATTCCTTAGCAATGGACTTTTGGATATGATTTTCAGCATATCGATCCCATCACGTGCCATGACGATGAATTTGTGATTCGCAATCAATTTTTCCCTGAATTTCCATCGTAAGTGTACCGGTAACTCCTGATTATCAATATCTTCAAGTAAGTCTGCACCCATTATGAAATAAACTTCGTCCTTTGGAAATCGTGATTTAAAATATTCCATCGTATACCAAGTATATTGTTTACTCGTTCCGGCACGTTCATTAATTTCATAATCACTAACTTCGAATAATGGGTTGCCCCCTATTGCCAGCTTGAGCATTTCCCAACGGTGTTCATTGCTCGTTTTCATCTGTTTATCGATACGGCCATTTGCGCAAGGCAAAAAAATCACCTTGTCTAGCTTAGCACGATGCGCAATGGTGGATGCTGTCCATAAATGCACATTCGTGACCGGGTCGAAGGAAGATCCATAAACTCCAATTTTGCCCACCTTTTGTCCCCCTCATCAGCCTTTCTTTTTCAACACGGCCCTTACCGGACTTCCGTCCCCAGCTTCTAATGCAAGCGGCAATCCAGCCAAACGTACAGCCGAGACCCCAATCCATCAAGGACCAAGCCCTTCGAGATGAATCACACAGCCTGACAGTGCATGGCGGGCAGGCAATTCTTTGCTGCCGAGATAATCAACGGAAGGTAAATCGAGCCCAACCACCCCTTTATTTGCAAGGAAGGGAGCTAAATTGGTTCAACCGGTGGAATCCATTCAGGAAAACGGCTGAAGTCCTTCCATTGATCTGTTGCCAGCAACAACCACCGGTCCCCTGTCAATTCGATCCCTTCAAAAGCCTTAATGCCCTTGCTTTCAGCTTCGTCCACCTTTACTACAGTAGCAGTGCCGATATATATATCAAGATCAAGTTCGATGATTTTTTTCCATTTCCATCAAAATGATAGGGAGCATCGAAATGAGTCCCTAAATGGGTACTCATCCGGATTTCCCTACATTGACTTATGACCCTTCAGCCATTGATGAATTCGACGATTGCGCATCTCCTGGCCAATATGGCGTATTTTCATTCAGGCGCTAAGAAATATCTAACCATTGATTCATGGTATTCACCCATCCAGTCAAAGCTTAAAGTTTGGTCCTTAATGTCCAAAGCTCAGGAAAAAAAGGCTGTTCGACCACTTTCTTCAGATAACTAACACCGGACGATCCGCCAGTTCCCTTTTTATTACCGATGATCCGTTCTACGGTGCTCATATGATTGAATCTCCAGAATTGTTGTTGACTTCCAATATCAACGAGTTTTTCGGCCAACTCATACAAATCCCAGTATTTATGCACATCACGGTAAACTGTCAGCCACGCGTTTTCAACACTTGCATTTTCCTGATAAATTACAGACCACTCCCTGTTCAAGACCGATTGATCAATGGGAAGCCCTCTTTCAGCCAAAGCCCCTATAGCCGCATCATAAATACTAGGTTTATTCAAGGCTGCCATCATCGACTCATAAAGCTCGGGCTGATGACGGAAAACGGCCAATATTTGCGAATTCTTTTGACCCATTGCAAATTCTATCAACCTGTTCTGAAATGATTGAAACCCTGAAGAGTTTCCTAGTTTCTCCCGGAATTCCATATAATCGGATGGCGTCAAGGTCGAAAGCACATTCCAGGATTGAACAAGTTGCTGTTGGATCCTTACCACTCTGGATAGCATCTTAAAGGAAGGCTCCAAACGTCCTGCCTGAATGTGGTCTGTTGCCGCAGTCAATTCATGGAGGATCAATTTCATCCACAATTCACTAGTTTGGTGAATGATGATGAACAGCATTTCATCGTGATGGCCGGAAAGCCGATGCTGACTTGATAATATTTGATTTAAATGCAGGTATTCCCCATAGGACATATCTTTTTCAAAATCAGTTACCATACTTTCTTCCAAACGATGTTCATCACTTGGTCCCTTATCCATACGATCCCTCTTTCCCTTTACATTCTTTTGATTTTCGACATCAATAAATAAACGAAGCAAAGAAAGATCAGCCAAGGAACACCGAACTGGAGCACGATTTTAAACGGGCCAGTGAACCAGGTAGATACCGTCAAAGCTAACAAAAGAAATGCACCAAGGATCGTTAGATATGGAAATCCATACATTTTAACCGGTAATTTGCGGCCCCCTGATCTCTCCCACCTCTTCCTGAAATATAAATGGGAAATGAACACCATGAACCAGGTTAAAATGGCACCGAACATCGATATCCCCATCATGAATGCATATGAAGTATCTGGAAGCAGGACCTTTACTCCCGCAGCAAGAAATATGCCCAAAGTGGATATGAGAAGGGCTCTTACCGGAACTCCTTTCCTGCTCACTTTTTGAAATAGGGCTGGAGCCTGCTTTTGCTCGGATAATGAAAATATCATTCTGGTGGAGGCATATAATTGACTATTCATTGCAGATAAAGCAGCGGTTAAAATAATGAAATTCATTATCCCCGATGCCCCAGGAATATTCAGGATTTCCATTACCCTAACAAATGGGCTTTTATCAATACCAGCCGATTGCCAGGGAACAATCATTAACATGATCCCGATTGTCAGTACATAAAAAGTGGCAAGCCTGAAGACAGTTGCCTTCAAAGCTTTCGGAACGGCAATATCCGGATCCTTTGCTTCTCCCGCCGTCACCGCAATCAACTCAGTTCCTAAAAAGCTGAAGAGCGAAATGAATATGGCGACCCACAGCCCCCAAAACCCGAAAGGCATAAAACCTCCATCATGGGCATAGTTTTCCACACCGATCCCGCTTGAAGGTTCGGCGCCAATCACCACGTAGGCGCCCAGCAGAATGAATATGACAATGGCGCTGATTTTAATCATTGAAAATACATACTCAAAATTCCCGAATGTATTGACACTCGTCGCATTTACATAGATTAGCAGTGCAGCAAAAAGGAAAATCCAAACGCTTCCAGGTACAGCAGGGAACCAATATTTCATATAAACAGCGATGGCACTCACTTCGACACCAATGGCAAGGACATTCGCTATCCAATATGAATACCTCACAACAAAACCCGCAAATGGACTTATATATTTTTCAGCAATGGTTCCAAAGGATCCCGATGTGGGATAGGCTACAGTCATTTCCGCCAAACAGCCCATCAGTAGAAGGACAATGAATGCACCTATTGCATAGCTGATAAGTACACTTGGACCTGCCGTTGAAATCGCAAGGCCGCTGCCCAAAAATAATCCGGTGCCAATTGCACATCCCATGGCTATCATAGTGATTTGATTCGATGATAATTCACGATGCAGCTTATTTTTCTCCATATGTTGCTCCCATTCTAGGCAATGATTCCCCTTTTATTTTCATAGTTTTCATATAATCTGCCGTCCATGATCTTTTTGAGTACCTGTACAGTTTCATAGACTTCCTGAAAAGAGGTATAAAGAGCAACAGGTGCTAAACGAATCATATTCGGTTCACGATAATCGGGTATGATGGCCTCTTGTTTCAATGCTTTACATATTCTCGCAGCTTCTGGATGTTCAAGGATGATATGACCGCCCCTTTTTGATTCGTGCCTTGGGCTCCCAATTTCAAATCCATATCCCGTTAATTCCGATTCTAATAAGTCCATAAGATATTGAGTCAGCCTCAAGGATTTCTTCCGAACTTGTTCTATCCCCACTTCCGCAAACATTTCAAGCGAGCCTAAAAGGGGAGCCATGCTTAATATATGGGGAGTTCCAATCTGGAAGGCTCCTGCCGAATTTGCCTGGGTAAAGGAATGTTCCATATCGAACTGCTTATCTTTCCTTGAGCCAAACCACCCAGCCAACCCGGGCAGCCTTGCAAAATGCTTACGGTTCACATATAACCCCGCTACACAACCCGGTCCGCCATTCAAATGCTTATAATTACACCAAAACGCGAAATCCACTTCCCAGTTGTCAAACCAATGCGGAACGGCACCCACGGAATGACAGGCATCGAATCCTATCATGATTCCACGCGCATGCGCTTCCTTTGTTAACCGCTCCATATCAAGGATCTGACCGCTTCGATATAAAACCGTCGGAAGTACAATCAACGCTATTTCCTCGTTCATCTCTGCAATGATGTCATCTTCTTCAAGGAATTTACCATCTCGGCTTTTCACCTGAACCAAGTTTGCCGAAGGATCAAGCCCATGCAATCGGAGCTGGCTTTGAAGTGCATAGATATCACTCGGGAAGGTTAGTTCATCCGCCAAAATCTTATTCCTACCAGCTCTCGGTTCAAAAAAAGTGGACGCAAGCTGATGCAGATTAGCTGTAGTTGACCCTCCCATTATCACTTCATCCCCAACAGCGCCTACCAATGCGGCGCTCAATTCACCCAATCTCTCAGAAAAGTAAAACCAGGGCTCGGCACCCTCCGTCCAGCCGTCTATTCCATACTTTTTCCAATCTTCCAATGAGTTCATTAAACTTTTCTCAGCCCGCTTCGATAAAAGTCCCATGAGTTTCCATCCATATAAATCATCCCGGGGTTTAAGTAGAACTCCTCTCTGTAAGAAACTAATGGATCTTCCTGATCCAAAGTTTTCGCATACTCTTTCGTTAACATGAAATTATTGATATCCATGCTCTCCCCGCTCTCTTCCAATCCACTATTTTTCACTTGTAAATCCCTACCCCTTCCCATGCCAACCTTATCATTCTGTCAGGATCTTTTTCAATATAATCCTTTTTATCAAAAATCATTGTGTAGTGGTTGGTTTCATCATATTTCGGCCAAATTTCACCTTCCGGGGGATTGGGGTTTCCACGTTTCGCAAAGTTGACCCAATGACCCTGCATTCTATGGGATACCTTTAAGGCAGCTGACCTTGAACCATATGAAGTAATCCGTTTCCCAAAAGCCGAGTCGAAAGTCTGGAAGGCAAAAGGGATTTCCATACCATGCGTCGCCCCTAATTTACTTATGCGCATTGCTGCCGTTTTATAATCAAAATGGTACATCCATGTTTTTTCAAAGCGGCTGTATGCCTCCGCATACCAAACAGAGGGAATATGGAAAGTCGCATCACGGCCAATGCCAAGCACAGCTTCCTTTTCTGGGTAGTTTGTATAAGCTTTCGTAATTCTCTCTTTCACCTCTGGATCAGTATTTTCGAACATTTTATGAATCATCGCCGCATTAGTTGGGATTAACGGGGGATCCATCTGGTCGAATAATGTCGCTTCGTCCCTATTTGTTCCTATAAGCAAGGATATTCCCTTTGCTTTTCCGGATCGAATCGAATCTAGTGGATAATCTGGCAGGAAGTCACCATCTACGACAGGTCCAAATGATAGTGAGCCCGGCATGTTTTGTGAGTTTTCCCGTAAGAGTCGGTAGGAGGCCGCGACAATCTCTTGAACTGGAAGTGTTTTTAACCGTTGGATTTCATTCTTTCCAATGCCCAATATCTCAAGGAACCTTTCACTGAATTGGCGCGCAAATCCTTTTCCGTAAACAGATGTCGGAGCAGGACTTTCAGCAATGGCCTGTTTAAAAAGACCTCTCGCTGAAGGAACAGTAAGTAAAGTCGTCACCGCATTGCCTCCAGCTGATTCACCAAATATCGTAACATTTTCAGGGTCGCCGCCAAACGCTTCAATATTCTCTTTAACCCATTTCAGAGACGCAACTTGATCACGCAAACCTAAATTGGTTTCAAATATTTCCCCATCACCTGCCAACTCGGTAAAATCCAGATATCCCAGTGCCCCCAGCCTATAGTTGATGCTTACTACGACTACATCTCCATTCTTAGCCAGTAAATGTCCATTGTACATATCAAGGGATCCAGCTCCCGTTATATATGCTCCTCCAGGAATCATGACCATGACCGGGCGTTTTTTATCATCAGTTCTAGGCGACCAAATATTCAGGAACAAGCAATCCTCATCCATTTTTTCATTTCCGGCCATTCCTATTCTTACCGCCCGATCCATCGGCTGCGGAGGAATGGGACCAAAATCCACCGCATCCATGACACCGCTCCACTTATCAACTGGCTCCGGTGAGCGGAAACGTAGACCATCAATCGGCGCTTTCGCATACCTGACTCCACGCCAAACGCATATATCGTTTTCCATGGTACCTTGAAGATGTCCTTTTACCGTCGTTACTATTGATCCAATCATTCCTTTTCACCTCTTCATATAGTAGTAGATACTTAAGTTCTTCTTTTTCCATTCCTTTATATCCTTCACCTTTATCGAAAAAAGATCTATAGAGTCAGTTCATCCAAAATAAAGTACCGCTATCGAAAATAAGCTCAGGTTATCCTCATGAGTTTGAATTGTTATTTTAAATAATGGTTTTCAAATGACCAGTTCAACAAAAAAAGACCCGATCAGGTCTCTTTTGTTGAACTCGGCAAAAAGCTTAGGTGAGCATGGCAATGATGCTCAATAAAGAGCTGCCCCGAACGGAAAGCTGTTGTGCAGCATATGTTAATTGCTGTTCATTGAGCTGTTCCAGTAAAGGCTTTAATTCAAGCAATTCATTCTCCAGTCCTTTAAGGTCTGTAGATATCTTGTCCACCATCAAGAGCACTTGCTCAGAATCAACAGTGGTTTCAGAGAAGACTTGTAACCGTTCCTTGATTTCAGTCAGCGGCATATTCTGTTCTTTATACCGATTAATCATTTGAAGACGATTTAAAGCATCTTCTGTGTAATATCGATATCTTGACCCAGTTTTTTCATAGCTCAGCATTCCTAATTGTGTGTAATAGTCAATGGTTCTTTTCGAAACATTCGCAAGTTCAGCAAGCTGGCCAATCCGATATATATTCACCCAGATAGTCACCTTCTTTTAAAATCTACTGTTAACGATACTATAACATAACTATCCTATAAGGTGACCTCGAGGATGAATCTACTAGACTACTTTATCCGAATTGCCCTTCAACTGCTTCTTGGCAAAATACAGGGCATCTTCCTTTGATTTAAAAAAGTGCTGTTTTTCTATCTTATGATACAAACCAGTGCTGAGTAACAATTCCTTTGGTTGCTGCTGGATTCCGGAAATGATTAATTTCCCCTTATAGTTTCCGATGCGATTAACAATCGCCAATAGTGCGGCCTCTGCTGAAGTGTCCATATATGTTACCCGGCGCATGCTTAATACCAACACTTTCGTCTTATTATCCAAGTTTGCCAATATCGATGACTCCAGGACGTCTATCGAACCAAAGAAGAGGGGACCTTCCAAGTTATACACATTGATCTTTGAATCCGAATTATCAATTGGAACAATCTCAGTAATCTCATGACTTCTTTCCCTAACCTTTAACGTGTGGCTCATTTTTGCAATGAAGGTGATGAATGCAATCAATAAGCCGATTCCCACTCCCATGATTAAATCAGTGAAGACAGTGACGAGGAAGGTGACTAGCAAAACCGCAGAATCCGCCGTCTTCGTTTTCAATACATGAGCGAATTCCTTTCTTTCACTCATATTCCAGGCAACAAACATCAATATGGGGGCCATGCTAGCCAAAGGTATATGCTCTGCATATGGAGAAAGTACTAGCAAAACCAGTAAAACGACAATTCCGTGAATGACTCCGGACATCGGGGAGACTGCCTCGCTTTTTATATTGGTAGCTGTCCTGGCAATAGCACCTGTTGCAGGTATACCGCCGAAAAATGGGGTCGCGATGTTCGCGATTCCCTGCCCAACCAATTCCTTATTACTATCATGCTTGGTTCCCCCCATGTTATCGGCCACGGTAGCGGATAACAATGACTCGACACCGCCTAACAAGGCAATTGTAAAAGCAACGGGAAGAAGTGTGATAACGACTTCCACTGAAAGCTCCGGCACAAGGAATTCCGGAAAACCCTTCGGAATCGCTCCATACGTGGAACCAATCGTAGCCACCTTATCGGGAAATAAAAAGTAAGCTGCCATTGTTGATATTAGCAGGCCCAGAAGCGGTCCTGGAACTCGTGGCAGAAGTCTAGGTGCCAGCAGTATGACGACAAAACATATAATCGCAACAATCACACTATATATATTGATCGTGTCTGCTTTAATCACCAGTTCCTTCATGTTATCCATGAACGCTTCATGTTTTTCCACTTTCATACCAAAGAAGTTGGCAATTTGCCCTGAAAAGATTATTATCGCAATTCCTGTTGTAAATCCGATGATGACTGGACGGGGAATGAACTTCATCAAATTACCTAACTTAAGAAGACCCATCAAGACTAACATCATGCCTGCTAAAAACCCCGCAATAAGCAGACTTTCATACCCATATTGCATAACGATTCCAAATAATAAAGGAACAAACGCTCCGGTCGGTCCTCCAATTTGATACTTGGAGCCACCTAAAATCGATATGAGGATTCCAGCGATGATGGTCGTATATAATCCGTAAATCGGTTCGACGCCCGAAGCAATTGCAAATGCCAACCCTAAAGGAATCGCTACAATACCTACAACCAATCCTGCCGTTACGTCTTTTTGAAAACCCTTCATGTTATATCCTTGAAATCTAGAATCTTTTATCATTTTTTTCAAACTCACATCCTTAGTCGTTTTTTAAATTGGGATCTACCATCATCAGGAAAAATGACATTCTTTCATTTTAGAGGGAGTTGCTTGATCGAAATTAATCTAACTATTGTTGAGGATATTTTTCCAACGGGACAAACCTTACGGGGGACCTTTCAAAACTAAGAAATAATCGTCATATGCAATCTCCTTATGTTAAGTTATTTGACATGGTCTCGACCACGCTTCAACATTATACAGTAAAACGTAAAACTGTACATTGTTAGTAACGTTAACATTTGTTTACAACTTTTTGAATCTTTTTACATTTACATTACAATCCGGGACCATACTTCCAGTCTAGTTAAATTGAAGTCGGAGTTTCAGACTACGAATCAGGAGGTTTGAACTTTGGACTAATTCCCCATTCCGGAAACCTTGATTAATGACCAATAAAAAAAGCATGTTTTGAGAAAGATTGCTCAAAACATGCTCTGACAAAAACTCAAGGCTCTATATACACAAAACCACTTGATTAAAATTTCTTTCAGTTTACAGCTCTTCTCCTCTCGTCTCGATAGTATGCTTATACCAATGAAACGAGAGCTTCTTTTTTCGGTTTAACTGATCATGATGATCCACGTAAATAAATCCGTATTGCTTTTTATACCCGTTTAACCAACTTAATAGATCAATGACAGACCATGCGTAATACCCTTTTAAATGGATGCCTTCTTTTATTGCACGCTTAATCACTTTTAAGTGTTCCTCAATATATTTAATACGGGGAACATCCACTATTTCACCATCGATAATCGGATCCTCATCACCAAGTCCGTTTTCTGTAACATACATTTTAATATCACCATAACGTTCTTTTAACATATGCAGCCCATCTAAAAACCCTTGAGGTGAGATTTCCCAGCCCCATTTTGTATATGTTTTATCTTCCATTTTTACGGTCCGATAAAAGCCATCAAAAGACGGGTTTCCTGGAGCTAGAGTAGATGTTTCTCTTGAATGCTCCATGTTTGAAACGGCTTCCCAATTTTTTCCCACGCGAATGGGCTGGTAATAATTGAGTCCAATAAAATCATTTTTCTCCGCATTTCTTTTTAGCGTATCCAGTTCTTCTTCGGTCCAACTTGGTGTCCAGCCTCTCTCCATTAATTGCTCAACCACGTAAGATGGATATTCACCTTTTAAAATTGGGTCATAATACCAAAAAGTTTCATATTCATTGGCATGCCGAGCAGCTAATACATTCTCATGTTTGTCATCTATACTGTAAGCTGGCAGGAAAACATGGGTAATTCCAATTTCTCCGTAATGATTCAGTGCCTTGTATACCTCTATCGCTTTTGCATGTGCATAAAAAACATAATGTGTCGCTTGAAAGTATTTATTTTCATCGTTTTGGATTCCAGGGGGGTGCGCTCCTTTTAAATAGCCCAAACCGCAAAACATAACCGTTTCATTAAACGTGATCCAATGTTTGATGCGGTCTCCGAATGCGCGAAAACAAATTTCGGCATACTTGACGAATGCTTCAGCTGTTCGCTTATTCGTCCATCCCCCATCCTGTTCAAGCGTCAAAGGCAAATCCCAATGATACAGCGTAACAAATGGAACAATCCCATATTTTAAGCATTCATTAATAACATTATTATAAAATTCCAAGCCTTTTTCATTTACTTCCCCGTCACCTGTTGGCAAAATACGTGCCCATGAAATCGAAAACCGGTATGATTCAAGTCCCATCTCTGCCATTAATTTAATATCTTCTTTGTAACGATGATAATGGTCTATCGCTATATCCCCGTTTGTACCTTCATATGTTTTCCCTGGAATCTTTGAAAAGACATCCCAATTCGTTATACCTTTTCCATCTTCATCCCATGCTCCTTCTATTTGAAAAGAAGCAGAAGCAGCTCCGAATAAAAAATCGTGTGGAAACTTCATTATAACCCTCCCCTTTCATACCCGCTTATTAAATTGATAATAATATATTTTATTCATTGGTACAAATATTTTTGATTATATTACTTAAGTTCATATTTTACTATTTTTAAAACATAAGCATTAAAGATAGTATTTACTATCATGGAATGATTAAATCCAGAATCAATACTATACTAAAATAAAAGACGTTAATTCTGCTGAATCAATCTCTCTTTTTAGCAAAAGAAGAATAACTTACATTTCGTATAGTTTCATATGAACACATACAAAACCCGTCCACCTTTGGAGGACGGGTTACACATATTCAAGATGTTGCTAATCACTCCACAACCGGGAGCCAACCTTTTATCTGAATCAACTTTTCCCAAAGCGGATCTGGAATGACCAATTCATCCTGATCTTTTTTTGAGAGGGTAGTCCGTATTTCCGCTTCTTTTCCAGACCTGATTTTTTCAATCCAATGCGGTTCCATAAGAAGTTCACGGCCAAGGGCGATAAAAGGGACACCCGTTTCCATAGCTTCTGCAACTTCATCGGGTGTATGCAGTGATCCTACCCCGACTACCGGGATACGATTACCTACTTTATCGTAAATTTTAACGATGCGCGACTTTGTCCTATCACTCTCACGGAATGAGCCATTCTAGAAGTGACCTACCGATATATGTAGATAATCCAGATTTTGATTCGCTAATCTATCAACGAATTGGATCGTATCATCTAAAGTGATTCCAGGATTGCTGCCTTCTTCAGGAGAAAGGCGGTAGCCGATGATAAACGGCTTTTTCGCATGCTCAGCAACCGTTTTCTCGACTTCATTCACAATGGTAAGCGGGAAAATCAATCGTTTTCCCAGTGTTCCACCCCAGTTATCCGTACGGCGGTTCGAGTGTGGCGAGAAGAATTGTTGAAGCAAGTAAGTATTGGCACCATGGATTTCCACACCATCGAATCCTGCTTCGACGGCCCTTCTTGTTGCTTCGCCAAATGCCTTAATAACGTCTTGTATTTCATTTTCACTCATTTCCCGCGGTACAGGTGCTTCCTTGCTGGACGCAATGGCACTTGCAGATACAGGTTGGTCATCAGGCAATAATTCCGGCGGACTTTGCCGGCCTCCATGATATATTTGCAGAATCGCTTTTGACCCGTTGGACTGAATCGTTTCAGCTAGTTTTCTCAAGGATGGGATATAGAAATCGTCATCTGCACTAAGTTGGCCTGGGAATCCCTTGCCTCCAGCAAATACATAGGCACATGCCGTGACCACCGCACCTACACCAGCCGAGCGTTCAGCGTAATAGGCCAGTTCATCATCGGTTACAACGCCTTGATCATTCGAAGAATAAGTGGTCATAGGAGCCATCATGATACGATTTTTCACTTCTACCCCTGATGGAAATATATATGGTTGAAAGATCTTTTCGTATTTTTGATTCATGCCAATCCTCCCCCTCTACTCTTAGTGGTGATGATGTCCGTGCGGTTCTTTAGAAGGGTTCGTGATTTCAAAGCCTTCTTCAGGTACATAAAAATATTTAATCCAAACACCATCCAGAAATTCTTCACGTGAATCAAGCAAAATATCGATATCTTTATCTGTTTTGACGATTTCATCATGCTCTGCCGGTGTATCTAGTTTCATGTCATAATGGGCATGATCGCCATGCATATGGGTGATATATACACGAATCATTTTCCCTTCGGCTTCTTCAGTGCTCAGCATTTTTTGTAAGACCTTTGCTGCATTACGATTTATTTTGCAATTCATGTCCATTCCCCCAACAATAAAATTATCCCTGTACTGAATTCTACCCAATTAAGGGGTATCAGTAACACCATTTTCACCCTTCATGATTGGCCATGACCTCGGTCTGAAGGAAAGATGATGCCGATTTGCTTTCTTGCCTCATCCATGATTTCCATAGTCAACAGTGAATTCGAATATGAATTTATATCGGATTCCATTTTCCCCTGCTGTATCAATTCAACAAATTCTTTCGCTTCATAATACATGGTAGGCATATCCTGATTAACTGAAATATTTTCAGTGGTTCCATCCCGATACTGAATATCCACCGCTTGCGGTCCTGAAATTTTCTGAATGATGATGCTTCCAAGTTCACCTTGAATTTCCGATGGCAAATTGGATTCAGTAATCTTGGAAAACATGACGACTGCCTCCATTTCAGCATAGGAAAGCAGAATCGTACCCTGCCCATCAACTCCTGATTCAAGCATCGTTCCTGATGCCTGCACCTTATTTGGTTTACCGAACAGAACCACAAGTGGATAGAGGACGTAAATACCTAGATCCATTAAAGAGCCACTGGAGAATTCAGGATTGAATGCATTCAGCACAGTGCCTTGTTTATACGAATCATATCGTGATGAATATTGACAAAAGCTTCCTGAGAAACGTCGTATCTTCCCGATCTTATCCAGATTCCCCTTTATACTTTCGAAATTCGGCATGATGGTCGATTTCATCGCTTCCATCAATAGCACATCATTTTGTTTTGCTGCCTCAATCATTTCCATTACTTCTGCCGCATTTGAGGCCATTGGTTTTTCACATAATACATGTTTTTTATTTTGTAAAAACAACACGGCTTGCCTGCAATGATGAGAGTTAGGGCTTGCTATATACACAGCGTCGATTTCATCACTGGCGGCCATAGCTTCTATATTCGTAAAAGTCGTATGTACTTCGTATTTATTGGCAAATTCTTTTGCTTTCTCTTCTGTACGTGAATACACAGCGGTTAATGATAAATCCTCTACATGCTTTGCAGCCTCCAAAAATCGTTCCGTGATCCAATTTGTACCTATTACTCCTAGTCTTATCAACATCCTATCCCCTTTCAAGCGAACTTAATTATGTCCCAATATACAGCCATTTCACTGAAAAACAAAGTATAATGAACACTCGCAACTGTTTAAATTGGATTTTTTAGGCAATCTTCGTATATAATTTTTTTATATTACCACTGCCATGATGTTTCTACATACTCCCTAAATGGGAAAAGAAAACTTAAAAGGAGCGTGTGAAGTTTATGACGGAATTAATGAAAAACAAAGTTGCCATCATTACCGGTGGAGGATCGGGAATTGGCAGGGGCGCGGCACTGAAATTAGCTGAAAACGGCGCGAACATCATCTTTTTTGACCGAACAGTCGAAAATGCCGAAAAAGTGAAGGAAGAAGTTGAAAACATTGGTCGAGAGGCTTTAATCATTAAAACGGATGTTTCCAAGGCTGAACAAGTTGAACATGCCTACAAGTTGGCCTATGAACATTTTGGGAAATTTGATTTTGTATTTGCAAACGCAGGCATCAACGGAGTGATTGCCCCTATAGAAGATATAAAACCAGAAGATTGGGATCAGACACATACCATCAACCTCAAAGGCACCTTTCTCACCATCAAATACGCCATTCCCTACATGAAGGAAACGGGTGGCAGCATCGTAATCAACAGCTCCATCAATGGAAATCGATATTTCAAGAATTTTGGTTTTTCCGCTTATAGTTCATCCAAAGCTGGTCAAGTCGCTTTCGGGAAAATGGCTGCACTCGAATTGGCAAGATATAAAATAAGGGTAAATACCATTTGTCCAGGCTCCATCGATACGAACATTCACGATAACACATTCCCGGAAGATGAAAACTTAAAAAAAATCAGGATACCTATTGAATATCCGCAAGGCTCCCAGCCCCTCGCGAAGAAAGCTGGGACTACCGAACAAGCTGGTGATCTCGTATTGTTTCTAGCATCAGACATGTCTTCCCATGTTACGGGCACGGAAGTTTATATTGATGGGGCAGAATCACTATTATGATTCATACTTACCCCCTAAAAGGAAAAAGCTGAAATCCACATCAGGATTTCAGCTTTTCTTTATTAAGCAACTCGCCTTAACCCACGACGGGCAAGGAGTAAATAAGCGAACATGGCGATGACATGACAACTTACCATCACAATTCCCATCGGCAAGGGTGACTTACCAGAACCTAAACCCACCAAGGGAGCCATTAGTGATCCCAATATGAAGGGAAGCAGGCCAATTAAAGCCGAAGCACTGCCTGCTGTTTTTTTCTGATTTTGCATCGCTAAAGCAAAACTCGTTGTACCGACAATACCGACGCTGGAGACAGAGAGGAATAAAGCGACCAAGATTCCTGCCAACCCAATATCGAGAAGGACTGAGGCAAGAAGTAATATTCCCCCAAACAAAGCTAGAATTAATCCCATTTGAAGCAGTTTTTCTTCTTTAACTTTCCCTGCCAGCTTCCCGGCAACTTGTGAAGCGATGATGATCCCAATTCCGTTTATTGCAAAAATCAGGCTGAAGGTCTGTGGGGAAACCCCGTAAATGTTCTGGAGAACAAAAGGCGATCCGGAAATATAAGCGAACATGGCGGCACTTATGAATCCTTGTGAAAAAGCATAGCCCATAAATACACGATCCCTCAATAAGTTCCCAAATGTCCTGATAGTATCATTTACCCCACCTGCACTTCTGAGATTAGACGTTAAAGTTTCCTTTATCCCAAAAAATGCAGACGCAACCATAATGATACTTAATAATGAAATGACAATGAAGACTCCCCGCCAAGACGTGAACTGCAAAAGTTGACCGCCAAAAACCGGAGCCAATATCGGTGCCGCCCCATTCACCAGCATTAACATGGAGAAGAACTTGGTCAAATCCGATCCTGAAAAAAGGTCACGAACTATGGCCCTTGAAATGACAATGCCTCCCGCTCCCGCAATACCTTGGATAAAACGTAATAATAAAAGCAAATCAATGGTTGGAGCAAAAGCGCATAACAAAGATGAAATGCAATAAATGGATAAAGATATGATTAACGGTGTCCGCCTTCCTTTTGCATCACTTAGCGGCCCTAAATAAATTTGGCCTAAAGCCAATCCTAACAAGCAGGCAGTCAAGCTCAGCTGCGCTAAAGACGTACTGCTTTTCAGATCCTCCGCCAGTATAGGGAGACCCGGTAAATACATATCAAGTGACAGTGGTCCAATAGCTGCAAAAGATCCCAGCATAAGGGCCATCAACAGCCTTTGGGATTTAGTCATTTCTTTGCCTGATGGTATCGTTTCCTTCATTTCAATCATTATTACCCCTATCCCTTTCAACTAATTGTTTTTCCTGAATAAAACTCGACTTTCTTTATTTTACAAAAGATCCGAACAATTTACGATAAGTATGCTTCCCTTGAATTGGATTCTTCCCTCCAGCACTCATTAAGTAATGTTTCAAACCTCGGAAATCTTCTAAAAAGGGAAAATCTTAAATCAGGAAATATATTTGAGGATACTGCGAACCAAAGGGAAAAACTATTAAAGTTCCAATCAATTCCCCATAAAAAATGACCCCATTTCGGGGTCATTTCAGACTGTAGACAAACTCGATGAAAATCGAGTTTGTCTATTTTTATGGCTTGTACAATTTGGACGTTGATTTCCACTCCAGGCACTCGCTTTCCGCGGGCGGTCGGGAAGCCTCCTCGGCTTTCGCCTGCGGGGTCTCCCCTAGACGCGCTTTTCCCGCAGGAGTCTCGTACCTTCCGTTCCAATCAACTTTGTCTTACCTTTTAGATAGAACACTTTTGCCTGGAGTCATTTTTGTTTTAAAATAGAAGTATTAAAACTTGAGGTGATGAGGATGCTTTCTAAACATGATTCTATTCAGCGAGATCAACTTGAAATGATTACTTTAGATAACTGGTGCCACCGAACCATTTGGTTCGTAAAATGGAGGCTGCCATTGACTTCACTTTCATTTATGACTTGGTGAAAGATATGTATTCAGAGGTAGGACGCCCAAGTATTGATCCAGTTATTTTAGTTAAACTGACTTTCATTCAATATACCTTCGGTATTCGTTCCATGCGTAAAACGATTGAAGAAGTTGAAACCAATATGGCTTACCGTTGGTTCTTAGGCTATGGTTTCCATGATAAAGTACCTCATTTCTCTACGTTCGGGAAAAATTATGAGCGACGCTTTAAAGATACAGACCTGTTTGAACAGATTTTCTATCGCATTTTAATGACAGCTGCTAATAAAAAGTTAATAAGTGCTGAACACGTTTTCGTGGATTCCACACATGTGAAAGCCAGTGCGAATAAACGGAAATTTGAAAAGAAAATCGTTCGTAAAGAAACACGAGCGTATCAAGGACGTCTTCAAGAAGAAATCAATCAAGATCGTGAAAACCATGGAAAAAAGCCTT
Organism: Peribacillus sp. V2I11; assembly: GCF_030817135.1. Lineage (NCBI taxonomy): Bacteria > Bacillati > Bacillota > Bacilli > Caryophanales > Bacillaceae > Peribacillus > Peribacillus sp. V2I11. The sequence continues at coordinate 947,163 of NZ_JAUSYW010000001.1, forward strand.
TTCCACCAGATAAATTTGATAAAGAAGAGACCAAAGAGATTAAAGAAAGTACAACGGATTCTGAGAGTGGCTACTATGTGAAAGATGAACGAACAAAACAGTTTGCCTATTCATTCCACGCGGCCGCAGACCGCAACGGTTTTGTATTGGGAACGATTGTAACACCTGGAAATACACATGACAGTCAGATCTTAGAGCCACTAGTTGAACAAGTGATTGAGAAAGTTGGAAAACCGGAAGCCGTTGCCGCAGATGCAGCTTATAAAACACCAGCGATTACAAGCTACCTATTTAACAAAGAAATCATACCGGCTTTACCTTATACACGTCCTCGCACCAAAGAAGGATTTTTCCGCAAACAGGACTATGTATACGATGAACATTTTGATTGTTACCTTTGCCCTTCGGGCGAAACTTTAAAGTACTCAACAACAAATAAAGAGGGCTATCGCGAGTACAAATCGCCAAAACAAATTTGTACAACATGCTCATTTTTATCTCGGTGTACAGAAAGCAAAGACTGTCAAAAAGTGGTGACACGGCATATCTGGCAAACACATGTGGAAGAAGCAGATCATCTGCGTCATCATCAAGATGTAAAACCTATATATGCAAAACGTAAAGAAACGATTGAGCGTGTATTCGCAGATGCAAAAGAAAAGCATGGTATGCGTTGGACTACTTTAAGGGGACTTAAAAAATTGTCGATGCAGGCGATGCTTACTTTCGCTGCCATTAATTTAAAGAAGATGGCCAATTGGACATGGCGAGGTCCAAAAATGGCCTAACATAGTGGGCTCGTAGAGCCCCAATCTCTTAACTTCAGGCGAAAATTCAAAGGGAATTTCAAAAGGGGTTCAGAATTTTTTAATTCTGAACCCCTTTTGTCTACAAACTGAAATGACCCCATTTCGGGGTCATTTTGATTTATTCAACAATACTAAATTACGCGGAGTATCACCAGATAATCCATCCATCAAGTTTTGTGCCGCAAGAGCTGCCATCTTCAATCTTGTGGCAATGCTGGCACTCCCGATATGCGGCAGTGTAACGACATTGGGCAATTTTAGCAGCGGGTGATCCACAGGGACGGGCTCTTCTTCGAATACATCCAATCCAGCCGCCCAAATCTCTCGGTTTTCCAGCGCCTGGTACAACGCCTTTTCATCGATAATCCCGCCTCTTGCGGTATTTATGAGCACAGCCGTCCCTTTCATTAATTCCAGTTGCTCCTTGCCAATCATATAAGCGGTTTCCGGTGTGAGCGGCAGCATGACACAAACGAAATCCGAGATTTGGAGCAATTTTTCAAGAGGCTGATATTCGATTCCCAATTCTTTTTCCTGTTCATATTTACGGCTTCGATTAAAATAAACTAAGTTCATATCAAATCCCTTAGCTCTTTTTGCAAGGGCTTCCCCAATCCTGCCTAATCCGATGATACCCAGCGTTGCACCGTGTACATCTTGTCCGGTCAGCTGCATCGGCGACCATGTTTCCCACCTTCCACTCCTTAAATAATCTTCTGCCTCCATCATCCTTCTTGCCGTTGCAAGCAGTAAGCCGAAGGTTAAATCAGCTGTCGTTTCCGTTAAAACCCCCGGTGTGTTCGTTACCATGATGCCCCGTTTTGCTGCACTTCGAACATCAATATTATTATGGCCCACTGCCATATTCGCGATGATTTTCAGATTAGGAGCCTGTTCAATCAGTGACCCATCGATTTGTTCCGTCAATAAGCAAAGCAGCCCCTCGACTTGTTTCATTTCTTCTTCAAGGACTTCTCTAGGGACCGGTATATCCTCTTGATCCCACATCCTGACTTCATATTTCCGGCTAAGACCTTCGATGATTTGTTCTGGCAATTTCCTTGTAATATAAATTTTTGGCTTCAAACAATAACCTCCTATACCGTTTCGTTCCCTGGAACGCATTCTTGCACAATTCGTGGCCTTCATATTTCATTACACAATAATTAAATTATAAGAATATTGGCTAAATTAATGGCTTGTTCATTTAATTTTAAAATAAACTAGATACATAGACCATCCATTTCCAATCAATCTTACTATTAAATTTCTCGATTGACTGGAAGCTTCCGCTTGACAGTTTCAGTTCATTCAACTAATCATAGAATAATAACCCTTTAAATCTATTCGGTCATTAGTAATATCGCAATTTTCCAGATGAAGTTTATCTCGATTTAGGAGGATATGGGACGTTCATGAAAACGAATACAACATTTAAAATTTATCCAATTATAGCTCCAAGCGCTTTATCTTTAAAAAGTATAAACTTTTATTTAGTTAAACAGGATGAATCTTTAACATTAGTCGATGCAGGCATGAATGATGACGTCTGCTGGAATGCACTGCAGCAAACATTAAAGGAAAATGGATTTACGGTTGGAGATATAACGGAAATTTTGTTAACCCATCACCATGGAGACCATGTTGGTTTGGTCAACCGGATTACCAAACTCCATCCGATTCCCGTTTATGCCCATTCTAAATCCATTCCCCGTTTAAAAAGGGACCCTGACTTCTTAAGTATGAGAATTGAATTTTATAAGCAGGTTTACCTTGAGATGGGCTGTGGTGAACTTGGAGATAAACAAGTGGCTTACCTATTCAACGCGGTCGATAATAATAAAGATCAAAAATTGAATGGTGACATCATCGCAATCACGGAAAAACAATGGCTGAATTTTGAAGTGATCGAATTTCCCGGGCACGCACCCGATCAAATTGCTTTCCTTGACCAAGAAGGGAAACGGCTTCTTGCCGGTGATTTATTGATTGAACATATATCAAGCAATGCCTTGATCGAACCTGATGAAAACGGTAATAGGATGCTGACTCTTGTAGATCATATCGATTCCTTAAAACGATGTTTAGCATTACAGGTGAACCTCCTCTTTCCTGGTCATGGTAACATCATTGAACAACCTGGTCATCTGATTGAAAAAAGACTCAAAAGCATAGAGAGAAAATCTCAAAAAATCCTGGCCTTGATACAATCTGGAATTTCTACAGGCAATGAACTGGCAAAGGAATTTTACAAACAAAAGTATATAGCAGAATTCCCGCTCGTCATGTCAGAAATCATCGGCCATTTGGATTATTTAGAATATCAGGGGAAGGTCACGAAACAACTCGTTGAAAATGCAGTTCATTATCAAGCTAAATGAAATCAAAAAGGGCTGAAATCATTAAAGATTTCAGCCTTTCCTTGCTGACGAAACTCACACACACACTACAACTTCTCTGGAAAAAATGCCTTTCCTGGCCACACAGCGATCAGCAATTTCAAATCCTGCTTCTTCAATCATATGATCCATCGTGTCGATCGTTACGACGACGACCTTGTCAGCAAAGCCCCTGGCATGTTTAAGGATCGATAGCTGATCTTCCGGCGTCGCATGTGTATATAAATTGTAAGGCATATCGATAATCGCTACATCATATTTACAGGTGACCTCCGAAATCGGACCTGTAGTTACATCACCTTCGAGTCCGAAATAGGCAATGTTCTCCCTGGAACCGTCGGTAACAAGCGGGTTGATATCCCGGCCGACAATATTGATCCCCATCGACAGGGCTTCTACCAATACCGTCCCAATTCCGCAGCATGGATCAATTGCCTTCACTCCATCCGGATGCGGAACGGCTATGTTGGCAATGGCCCTCGCCACTCTTGTGCTAAGCGCTGTTGAATATTCACGGGGCTTCTTCATATGTTTTAACCAAACCGCTTCAGGTTTGACATACTTCCCAAAATACCAACGTCCGCCAAGGGTCACGATTCCAAAGACCTGATCAGGATTACGTACATCGGCATTCCCCTGAATGTGCCAGCCAATCTCCCGTTCAATTTCACGCTGTCCATCATAATCTATTTTTGCGTCTTTATTCAGATCGTTAATTTTCACGAATAATACTTTGAACGTCGAATCAGGCAAATGAATGCCCTTCACTTGCTCAACGATTTCGGATATGCTTTCCCCTTCAAACATGACGTCGACCCGCCCTTTTATAAAAGGGCTCCTGCTCGGTTCAATTGCTATATCACTTTTCAAAATATTCCCTGAAGTCTCAAAGCCAAAGAACGAGCGCATCTCCATTTTAGATAATGAGCGTTCGTCAGGGCTGCATGTAAACGTATATATATATGCCGGTATGCGGCTATGATTAGTCAATCCATTCCCATCCTTCATTACTTTAGATTATATCTTTCTATCAAACATAGCTGTAATAGTATAGAAAAGCAAATGGAATCGCATGAAAAAAGCAGGAATGCTTTTCTTTCAACACTCATGCTGTTAAATTTTTCATTGTTCCATTACTATAGGAAAGGAATTATTAATCCAATTTATGCAGCCGGCTATTTATATACTTTGCACGGGCCTCAATGAATTTCAGGATGAATTCGGGCTCATTATCAAATTTTACAATATCCCCCTTGATATATGGATCTTTTGAAACATAAGGTCTTATTTGATCATGCATTTCCTGAATGATAGGTTTCATATAGCCCACGTTAAAACGATTGTTCAAAATCTCCTTAAGAAGTTCTTGGTATCGTACACGAAATCCCCTTACATCAAGGATTCTAGCAGTCAATGTATTGAATCCCTCGATTCCCACATAATCCTCCTCCATCACTTTCCCGTTAACATCCCTGCCCCATGTCGCATCATAATCCCATGGAATCATTTCAAAGAGTCCAGTATCTCCATTTCGATACAAGGCATAGTTATGAACGAACCCATCATAGTTTTGCGTAAATATGACACCGGCCAGCCAGCGCAGGTACTTTTCCACATCGACATATTTTACGATTTCCTTTTCAAAGTCCACTCTTGAAATTGTATTGATTTGGAGGATCAACTCTTGTAAATATAAATCATCCTTTGCTGTCCCGCATTTTTTCTGATAGCCCATCTCCAATGATTTTTTGATTCCTTTATCCAAATCGCTCATCAATGAGAAATTGGCATCACCATCCACTGCATAGAAAATGGCACCCTTGGGCAGCCCCCTAGTCTTCAAATAATATTCATCCACCGATTCCAATTCCAGGTATAGCCCTTCATCCTTCCCGTTCAGATTCAGGAAAACGAACCGGGAATTCGGTGATAAGGTGCCTATATCCGCAAAAAAGTCTAAAGATAATTTATTTCTTAGTAAAGATTTATCTTTAAATTCGGCATTTAAATGAACTTCCTTGGCATTCTTAAAAGTATTAGGTTTATAAAAGACTACATTATAGGATTTTTTGCGAAAACCGCGGATATGTGAGCCACGGTAAACAATATCAATATCAAGTTTTTTTTTGTTGATCGTTAACTTTGCAGGTAAAGGATCATTGCACCATATATCTCTGCGAAGTTCCATTAAATTAACTGGTGGAATAAAAAGCTGGTACACGGGCAGCCTCTTGTCAGCATTCATATAACCTAACCCTTCCCTTTCACTTTCCTATTAAATTATGGAAAAAAAGCGAAGGGTGTCACCAAAAACAAATTTTCAATAAAAATGTGCTATTATCTCTGGCATATTACGTACAAGCGCATAGTTTAACGTATAGAAAGGGGGATATATAAATATGTCTGACATCAATCGAAATATACAAAATGCGGTGGATAGAGCCAATTCCTTCGGGTTAAGCGATTTCATGTATAATGACCCATGTTCAAAAAGCCGTTCTTCACGTAAAAACAACAATAACAGGCGAACTTCCCGCAGAAGCACTAAACGTTGCACGAGCAGGAATCGGTCCACTTCCGGCACGCAAAGGCGCTCCTGCTGGAAACGGAGATCTACATGCAACACACAAAGGAACACTAGCAGGAGGAGGTCCACTTGCAGCACGCAAAGGCGTACTAGCAGGAGGAGGTCCACTTGCAGCACACAAAGACGCACCAGCAGAAACCGGTGTTCCATATGCAGCAGACAAAGGCGCTCCAACAGAAACCGTTGTTCCTCCAACCACTGCAGTTGGCTTTGCTGCAATAACTTTCGCAATAAACGGAAATGGTGCTTCTAGTTTCATGGTTCCGTTTTAATGTACAACTAATATTTTTTTACTGGATCTTAAGCTTTACTTTAAAGTCCAATTTCTATAAAAAAACACAAACTCGTCGTAAAGGGGCGAGTTTTGTGTTTTTAAAATTATCACGATCGTTATATCCATTCAAATGTCCCGTTCCTTAAACAATAAAAAACACTGCCATTTATAATGACAGTGGACTTATTTGCCATGTACCTGAACCTATAATAAAGGATCCTACCCTTTTTACATACGGTAGGATCCTTCCAGTTTCGCTTATTTAACGGAGACCAATTCGAACTGTGCATACACATCCTTCAGCCCTGCTTGAATGGCTTGACCAGCCTTCCCACGATAATGCATTTGTACACGATCAATCAATTCTTCGATACCATCTTTCAGGCAATAACCGCGCAGCAGTTGACGAATGAATTCCCTGCCATGTTCTGTAGCAAGTGTACAGGAAGCCTCGACTATTACACCATATTTAAAGTCAAGCTCTACCGTGATCGTGATGGAATCATATATATTTCTCGCTGCCATCCCTTGTGGAAGTTTTGCATGCCCTGCAATAAAGTATGTGTTCATCATCTGATCTCCTCTATCTATAGTTAATGGACGGAAACTTGCTCGAAGGGCCATGCAGGCAATTGCTTACGAAGCTCTTTATCTTGTCTGTAGCCAAGTGCGTATTCGCCCTGCATTACAGTATGAATCTCACGGGTTCCTTCGTAAATGACCGGGGCTTTTGAATTCCGGAGAAAACGTTCCACTGGATATTCATCCGAGTAGCCGTAGGCACCATGAATTTGAACAGCATCATTGGCCGCTTCGTTAGCAGCATTACATGATATCCACTTGGCAAGTGATGTTTCCTTCGTATTCCTTTTTCCTTGATTTTTTAAGGTACCCGCTTTAAAGACCAGCAATCTGGAAATCTCTAAATTTGCGGTCATCTTGGCAATCATCTGTTGAACGAGCTGATGCCTGCCAATCTCTTTTCCGAAAGTACTTCGTTCATGGCAATATTTCAAGCTTGCTTCCAGGCTTGCTTCTATTAACCCTACAGCACCTGCAGCCACTGTAAACCGGCCGCTGTCCAATGCCGACATGGAAATTTTAAAGCCCTCACCTTCTTCACCAAGCCTATTCTCGACCGGAACTTTTACATCCGTTAAAAAGATTTCGCCTGTATTCCCGGCACGAATTCCTAATTTCCCTTTAATGGCTTTCGACTCCACTCCCTCGAAAGTCCGTTCCACAATAAAAGCAGTGATTCCCCTTGAACCGGCATCATGATCCGTCTTGGCGAAAATGAGGAAATGATCTGCATAATCACAGAGCGAAATCCATGTTTTTGACCCGTTCAAGATATAATGGTCCCCAACACGTTTTGCCGTTGATTTCATTGCGGCAACATCAGACCCTGCATTCGGTTCAGTCAGCCCAAAAGCGCCAATCTTGATCCCTTTTGCCTGCGGTACTAAATATTTCTGTTTTTGTTCTTCCGTCCCCCATTGCAGCAGGGTCATGCTATTCAACCCTGTATGTACAGAAACTGCAGTTCGGTAAGCCGTATCGCCTCGCTCCAGCTCTTCACAAACGATGGCAAGGGTATTATAATCCATTCCGACTCCACCATACTCTTCGGGTATACAAACGCCCATCAACTGCAATTCCGCTAACCTTTTTAAAATATGCGGCTGGAATTGACCTTTCCTATCCCACTCTTGAATGTATGGGATAATTTCCTTATCCACAAATTTCCTTACCACTTTCTTCACACTTTGCTGCTCTTCTGTTAATTCGAAATTCATCATTAAAATTCCTCCTAAATAATTTTATTTTCCTTGAATTTGCTTATTTGGTCTGGACTATATCCAATTTCAGCCAAAATGGAACCGGTATGCTCACCATACAGTGGCGGATGCTTTCTTATCGTAACCGGCGTTTTTGAAAGGTTCAGTGGCGATCCCGTCACTCTAAGATCTTCGATTGTGGGATGTTCCATGTTCACCAACATGCCTCTTGCGATGATTTGCGGGTCCTCGAACATCTCTGCGATATCATTAATCGGACCATTGGGTATCCCTGCATCATCAAACAGCCTTTTCCATTCTTTCTTTGTCTTTCCGCACAACGAATCCTCTATTATCGGTATTAATCCTTCCTTGTTTTGCAAACGTTTTTCATTATGCTTAAACTGTTCCTGCTCGGCTAAATCAGGTCTGCCTATAACGGCTGAAAATCTCCTGAACTGATCATCATTTCCTACAGCCACAACAAGCTCCCCATCACTTGTCCGGAACGTTTGATATGGAACGATATTGGGATGTTGGTTTCCCATCCGTTCAGGGGTCAGGCCACTGAATAAATAGTTGCTGGCGACATTCACCAATGAAGAAACCTGGCAATCCATTAACGAAATATCAATTTCCTGTCCTTCCCCCGCTTTATCCCTATGATGCAAAGCGGATAAAATGCCAATGCATGTATACAAGCCAGTCAATATGTCAGCTATGGCCACCCCGACTTTCACGGGGCTTCCATCTTTTTCTCCTGTTATGCTCATCAACCCACTCATCGCTTGAATGATATAATCATAACCAGGCAAATCTTTATAAGGTCCGGTTAAACCAAATCCCGTAATCGAGGCCATGATCAGTTTTGGGTTGCATTCCTTTAAATTTTCATAACCTAACCCCATTTTTTCCAATGTACCCGTCTTGAAATTTTGAATCACTATATCCCCTGAAGACACCAACTTCCGGAAGATCTCTTTCCCTTGTTCCGACTTTAAATTCAAGGTCATGCTTTGCTTATTTCGATTGGCACATAAATAGTAAGCGCTTTCTCCTTGGGCGAATGGCGGACCCCATCCTCTCGTTTCATCCCCTGATTCATGATGCTCGATTTTAATTACTTCCGCACCCAAATCACCGAGGATCATTGAACAAAACGGACCCGCCAAAACACGGGATACATCGATAATCCTGACTCCATCCAAAGCTCCATTCATATCATCACCCCTTTCATACTTTCGGGATACACAAAAAAGAGCCAGTAAAATCAACAATGTCATACATTGATGTTTCACTGACCCTTATCCACGAACTGCCTTCCTGCAAAGGAAGATCAAGTGAAACAAGTCAATTTTTTATGGATTCCAGTTTTATGGCAAGCCGGCCATGCAGCAAGGTAACTTGCTGTCATCGGTTTGGTAAATTAAGTATAGTCCCTTTTTTTGAATTTTGCAATAATTTTGTTCAGGTGTTATCATTACATCCACTAAAATACTCTTTAGCATACTTCCCGTATAAAAAATACACCCCTCAATCCAGAGTAATCGGAAATTGCCTTTATTCGTGAGGCATGTGATGATTGAATATGCATAATTGTCAATATATGAATTTTTCATACTATCAATTATCGCTCGACAGACAAGGAGAGATTAAAAGGAGATGGCGATATGGACAATAAAAAAGCGGAAATAATCGAAGCGATTAAGAAATACCACACAATCATCATTCATCGCCATGTTAATCCGGACCCGGATGCATTGGGATCACAAATCGGTTTAAAGAAGCTATTGAAGCATTCCTATCCTTCTAAAGAAGTCTATGCGGTAGGCGAAGAAGTGGATAAGCTTTTATTCATTGGTGATATGGATGTCATTTCCGATAACAAATACAATGGTGCCTTAGTGATTGTTTGTGATACTGCCAACATTTCACGGATCAGTGATTCCCGATATGATCACGGGGACATGCTGATCAAAATTGACCACCACCCCGATTATGAGCAATTTGGTGATCTTTCTTGGGTAGCCCCCTCTTATAGCTCTGCAAGTGAAATGCTTGTTGATTTATTCTTGGAATTTCCAGAAGGCTTTATCATGAATAAAGAAGCGGCTAAATCCTTTTATGCAGGAATACTTAGTGATACAGGCAATTTCATGAATGGGAATACCACTCCCAGGACATTAAAAATGGTTTCGCACTTAAAAACTTATAATATTCAGCCAGAAAGAATCCACAACAGCCTTAATGTAAAGGCGAAAAACGCTTCCCGACTTCAAAAAGACATTCTCATGAGCTTCAAGGTAACCGATAAAGGGGTGGCTTACTTCATTATTACGGAGGATCTGTTAAATATGTATGGCGTGGATCGACTCGAAGCTTCGAATTTAGTTAATACGCTATCAAGTGTCAGGGGCAATAAAATCTGGGCTTTCTTCATCGAATATCCTTCTGAAATCCGTGTCAGGATACGTTCACGGAATATTCCCATCGCTTCAGTCGCACGTCAATTCAACGGAGGAGGACATTCACTGGCCTCAGGCGCCACCATCCATTCCTGGGAAGAGGTTGATCATGTTATCCAAGCACTGGATCAAGTCTGTCCATAACAGGATGTGCATGATTTCTTTATCATGACAGCAATCATTACCCTGCAGAGGTTATATGTATGATTATATTCCCAGGTCCAATACAACGAAATAATCGACCTTTACTGGATTAATTCGATCTTTTCCGGAATTATTCCGGCCTTTACTAGATTAATTCAGCGTTTAACGGATTACAAAAAAAGCGCCAAAGCCAGGATGGCTGTGGCGCTTGCTTATTTCAATTTATTTGGACACTCCTTCAAGGATTGATAAATCGATCATGCCTTTTATATCACTGTTAGGGATATAACCAGCTTCTTTGCTTATGTCGGCCATTTCCTGAATGACTTGCTCATTAACTTCAGTTGTCACTTCAAGACGGGAAAATGCTGAAGCCACTTCTTCTTTACTTAATTCTTTACCAGTCAGTTCCTTTAGATGCTTAATAACCAGTTCTTGGCTTTCTTCAGGGTTGTCCTGAATAAATTTCACCGCTTTTTCATGCGCTTTCAAATAGGAAGCAGCGAGCCCCTTTTTATCCAAGAACTTCTGGCTTGCAGCCACTACCGTGTTAGGTGAATCTTTTCCCCATGCAAATTGATCCCAGTCAAGCACTAACTTTCCTTTTGCCTGGTTTTCCAATACATAACCCCATGGTTCCTGGGTAGCTGCTGCATCGACGGATTTTTGGACAAAAAGGGCGGTTGTGTCAGCAGGTGCTGCCGCATAAAGCTCAACTGTCCCCCCATTTGTAGTCGGTTTTAAGTCAACATCTTGAAGGGCCTTCCTTAGCATGACATCCTGTGTGCTCCCAATAACGGGAATCGCTACCTTTTTACCGTCCAAATCTTTTAAATCCGTAACCTTGCTGCCCTCGCTAGCCACTAGTACGGCTCCTCCATTAACAGCCCCGGAGATCAGGTGGTATTCAGGGTTTTTCACGTAAAAGTTTAGCAATGGACCAGGTCCGACCGTCCCGACATCAATGGCGTTTGTGGCCATTGCTTCCATGAATAATCCGCCATTGGCCACTGTTTTGGTTTCAATCTTAACATCTTTGCCGAACTCTTCTTCGAAAAAGCCTTTTTCAAGTGCAATGATCGTTGCACTGTGAGTTAAGTTAGGAAAATATCCGATTTTCACGGATTTTTTCCCCGAACCTTCTCCTTCTTCATCATTACTGCTGGTTTGAGTGCATCCGCTTACTATTCCAATTAACAATACAGACAGAATAAGGGCAAAAAATGATTTTTTTAGCATATTTTTCTCTCCTTTTGAACTAGTATTTTATTAAACTACCGTTGATTCACTCCCCATTTCAATTGAACATTTCGTTCAAGGCGGGAGAAGACGACATTATCCACGATTGTTCCGATGATTGCGATTATGATCATCACGGAGATGACCAAATCCATTTGTCCCAGTGATCTGCCCATTTCCAGCAATTGTCCTAGGCCGCCTCCCCCGCCAAGTAATTCACCGGCCATCAATGCGCGCCAGGAAAAGGCCCATGCAATTCGCAGACCTGATATTATTTGCGGGACGGATGCTGGTAAAATCACGGTGCGAAGAAAATGAAATCCTGTCGATCCATATGTTTTGGCAACCCGCTGATACAACTGGGGTACATTCCGGAATCCACTGGTTGCATTAACCGTCATCGTCCAAGTTGCGCCGATGGTGACGATAAAGAGAATCGAAAAATCATTCAATCCAAACCAAATGATCGCTAAAGGGAACCAGACGATACTCGGGATGGACTGTAATGCCGTCACGACGAATCCTAAAGTGTCTTCAACCAATTTAAAGCGCCAAATGAAATATCCTAATATTAGACCTACTATAATGGCAATCGTAAAGCCGATCAGGATACGGCCAAGGCTTTTTCCAATCGCTTCGGTTATTTGTCCGCTCATCAGTCCATTAAAAAGAGTTTCCAAAACCTGAGTCAGGCTTGGGAACATGAACTCCGGAAGACTGGAAAGTCTAGATGTGACTTCCCATATCCCCGCTATCATCGCGATGAATATGATTCGTCTTAAAGCTGTAATCATTCCCCATTTCCTCCTTCAGCACTTTTTCAATTTCCTCCTGTAAAATCGATAGAACCCTTTGTTCTGTATGCAAAGTTACACTATCCGGCATAACTCCATCTTTCATGGAAGGGACGGAAATCGTCTCTTTAATTTTCCCTGGACGGGTTGCAAAGACGATGATTTTTTCGGAAAGCTGAACAGCCTCACGAATATTATGGGTCACGAAAAAGATTGTCACTTTAGTTTTTCTCCAGATTTCGAGCAGCTCTTTATGCAAGACCATCCTCGTTTGCTCATCAAGTGCAGAGAATGGCTCATCCATCAACAGGATATCCGGCTCCATCACCAACGCCCTTGCGATGGCCACCCTCTGTTTCATGCCCCCTGAGAGTTGATGTGGATAGGAGTCAACATATCGGCTGAGGTGAACCATCTTTAAAATGTCCAATGCCTTGGCTTTAGCCTCTTCATTGGGAATTTTCTTTAACTTCAATCCGTATGTAACATTTTCAAGTACCGTCAACCATGGAAATAACCCCGCCTCTTGAAACACTACGACCCGTTCCGGACCTGGCTTCATCACTTTTTTCCCAGCTACACGTATTTCACCTACATCTGCCTTATCAAGGCCGGCAATTAGATAAAGAAGTGTGGATTTACCACATCCTGAAGGGCCGACGATCGAAACGAAGCTTCCTTTCTCGACCTCTATGTTTATCTTATCGAGCACCTTTATGCTTTCTTTCTTTTCATTCTTAAAACTTTTTTCAATGCCATCTATTGTTAAATACATAAAGTCACCCCACTTTTATATCGCATCGATTTACTAAACATTATTTCTTAATAATGATTAATCCAATGGTTTTTGTCAACTATAAAAATGCAAAAATTCTAATATATCGGTATCTTTCTATAACTGTCAATGCATTGATAAATATTCCAATTTTACATAAAGATACATATGAACAAATTCCATTCAACAAAAAAACCTGAGCCCATTCTAGGGTTCAGGCTAATTTTGATTATCTTTTTTAAATTTAGTTACCCAGGTTACCCGCACTCTCCTTAAAAAATCCTGCTTCCATACAATTTATCCTTCATCTTTTGTGTCCTTGCATGCAGAGGCTTTTTCAATATGATACCTAAGATTAGCGTGATTATTAAAAAGAGAATCAAGATAAAAATGTCCTTGCCAGCTACGCTCCAAGTTATTCCCCCAACGGATTCACGAAGTAAACCCACAGCATAGGTGAAAGGCAAGAAAGGGTTAATATGTTGAAAAAAGGGCGGTGTGACTTGAATGGGGAAGGTGCCGCCTGAACTTGATATTTGAAGGACCATCAAGACGACGCTTATCCCTTTTCCAACATTTCCAAGAACGGAAACGAAGGTGTAGACAATGAGTGTAAATACTGTACTTATCAGAACAGAAAACAGGATGTACTCAAATTTATCCGCTACATAAACACCGATAAGGATGATATTCCCAATGGAAACACTAAGAGCCTGCATTACCCCAATGATGAAAAATATAAGATACCGCCCGATATAAATTTGATACGGGCTGTAGACTTTTTGAGGAACTCCCACACTAAGCATGGAAATCAATATTGTACCGCCGACCCAAAGGGAAAGTGCCGTAAAGAAAGGTGACATGGCGGACCCATAGTTCGGAATCGGAAAAAGACTGTGTTTATTGAGCAGCACTGGTTCTGAAAAAAATTCACTTTCTTGTTCGATATCATTCCTTAGGAAATCGATCACTTCTTCCATATTATAAGCCTTATCGATTTCCCTCATTTTAGTAGCTAGAGCCTTTATTTTCGTTTCGATTTCCGGAAACTTATTCTGTAACTTATCAATATCCCCTGTACGTGTTTCCAATGTTCGATTGGTCTCATTCAAGAGTGTCCTCACCTCAGGAAGAACCTTGGTGCCCTCCTCCATCGTAAGCTGGACATTATTCAATATTGATTCCGTTTCATTCCAGATTTCATTGAATTTTGGCACTGTTTCCTTTGAATAGCTCTCCTGGAAGCTTGCCAAGACTAGATCATTATCCCCGCTAAGTTCGATAAGATTTCCGATGGCCCGGTTATTCAGCGCTTGAAGTTGGTTCGAAGTATTATCCCTTAGTTCATCAACTAGCTGTATTTCTGGGTAAAGCAAGTTTTTCTCATTAAATTGATTGACTCTCACCAATAAATTATACATACTGTCCAAAAGGGATAACTCTTTATTTATCCTCGTTACCCCTTGTTCAACTAGCTGATCCGACTCATTGCCAGGCGAATCCTGACCCGTTAACCGGTTCGCCAGCACTAGAACCGATTCATTATCGCTCCTGATGTTCGCAAGATCATTTTTCAAGAGGGGATTGATTCCTTCGAATGCCTGCCTTGTTGAATCTACATAACTAGAAACGTCCGATACCAGTTTATCCTTCTGCGACGTTATTCCTTCTATTGAATCCAGACCATCATTAACCCTCTTAATGATATCTTCAGCTTTTTTAACATGTGTTTGAACGGTTTTGATATTTTGTTCAAGCTCAGGCAGTTCACCCTCTAATAAATACACCATATTCTTCATTTTTTGAATCGTCGGCAACTCGTTTTGCAAGGTGATCCCCAGTTCATTAAAGATTGCAAGGATACTCCCACTGGCCGATTTGATAAAGGTTTTGCTCACATTATCTACTATGCTGTTGGCACCCGCTGCCGTAATTTTAGGAGCAATGGAATTGATTTTTTCATTAACATAGTAATCAATCTCCGCTTTCTTAGGGTCATCGGTCATGATTGTCGCAATATGTTCGGAAAAGTTCTCCGGAATGATGATGGAAGCATAATAATCTCCCTTTTCCACCTTTGCTATCGCCTCTTTTTCCGATGTGAATCTCCAGCCTAAATCCTTATTCCCCTTCACCCCCTCCATGACTTCCTTGCCTATGTTCACGGCTTCGCCATTTAACTCCGCACCTTTATCATTATTGGCAACACCGACAAGAATTCCTTCCGTATTTGCATACGGGTCCCAAGATGCGACAATATTAAACCACGCATAAATGGAAGGGATGAACATGAGAAAAACAACTACGATACAAACAAAGAAATTCTTATAAATGCTTTTTAAATCGTCAATGAAAATTTCCTGAATATTTCTCAAAACATACCCCCGCGCAAAGTATTTTGATACTATTATTCGAATGAATTTCTTAATCGATACCAAGTAAACATATCCATGGATTAATTTAAACCAAATGAAAAGAAGCAAGTAATGAGCTACTTGCTTCCAGAGATTTCACTTATCTTGAATGCCTGGTTTAAAAGGAAGTTGTTACATAATTATGATTAATTCTTCTTGATCTATCGCACCCATTGAATAAACCTAAATTTATGTAAGATGGGTTCTTTTCCTTTTTTATTTTACATAATAAACGCAAAGGTGCAAGAACATACTATCACAAACGAACTGTTGGGAGTTTTGTAAGGGAGAAATAGTCATGTCAGAAGCTGTTGAAATCATCTTTCGAACCTTTACATCTTTTATTTTATTATGGGTATTTGTCCATCTCCTCGGTAAACAGACGATTGCCCAGAGGACCTATCACCTTTATATTGCTTCAATTACGATGGGGACAATTGCAGGAAATCTAGCATTCAATATTAAAATTAAATTCCTGTATTTTATCATTGCAATTATTATTATGGGTACCGTCGTTTTTATGCTGAATCTTCTAGCGGTTCGAAATCCGCGCTTCGGGAAATGGATTGCTGGAGAACCTGCTACTTTAATTCAAAAAGGAAAAATTCTCGAAGAGTCAATGGAACGAATGGGGTATTCACTGGATTCTCTTAAACAGGCTTTGCGTGGAAAAGATATCTTCAACATAGAAGAAGTCGAATGTGCCATTTTAGAGATAAATGGCTCCCTCTCTGTATTAAAAAAAGAACAATACCAAAATACCACCAAGCAGGATTTACCTTTACTGCCCTCCTCAGGAACTGTACCGATTGAACTGGTCTATGACGGGAAGATCTTATATGATAACTTATACAAACATACCTACGACGACGAATGGTTAATGGCTGAACTCAAAAAAAGAAACCTTGTTGTTTTTGATATCTCGTATGCTGTCGTAGGGACGAAAGGAAATTTGTATATAGATTTGATTAAGGATCATTCGAGGGAATAATCTTTTGCATTTAGTGAGTATCATAGTCAAAATTAAAAATAAATATCTTAACAATGATCCGGCCTATATCATGGTTTGACCAATATACAGCTTCAGATATTCCATAATTGGATAGCAGGAATAATAAAAGTGGTTTTTCCAGAAAGAAAAAACCACTTTTTCAGCCTATGATGATTTAACTCTTTTCAATCACGTTTATCAATTCCCTTAAATAATCCGGCAGATCAGGCGGACGCCTGCTTGATACAAGGTTTCCATCTACGACGACGGGCTTATCTATCCAAGTTGCCCCTGCATTTTCCATATCATCTTTAATGCCCGGTGTACTCGTTACATTCTTCCCATGTAAAATTTTAGCGGAGATCAACACCCAACCAGCGTGACAAATTTGTCCAATGGTTTTTTTATTTTCTTCCATGCTTTGGATAAGTGATATCACTTCGGGAAACCGGCGAATTTTGTCAGGTGCCCATCCGCCCGGTACAAGAATGGCATCATATTCTTCAGCTTTAATACTGCCATACTCATAATCAGATAAAGCTGGTACACCATATTTTCCAATGTATGTTTCATTCGCCTTTTCTCCAGCGAGGTGAACAATCGCTCCTTCTTCTTTTAGTCGTAAAATCGGATACCAGAGCTCTAAATCTTCAAAATCATGGTGCACAAGACTGATTATTTTCTTTCCTGCTAATCTCATGAAAATCTCTCCTTCTTTTGTCCTATTCCCCTGTACCATTCTTACCTATTACTTCCCTTTTTCTACTGCCTGTACACTTTACATGCATTAACCGATGCATCATTATTTGGTCTAAAAATCAACCTTTACCAAGTATAACCCAGCTGCCTCCGCCATACGACCCGTCTGGATTCTTTCTTTTGACTCTAAAATACTTGGTATATTTTCAGCATCGATTTCATCCAACCCAACTTCTATTAACGTCCCGACAATCTTTCTAACCATATTATAAAGAAATCCATCGCCTCGCACTGTAATTTGGATGAAGCCGGCATTTTCTTCTATTTCAATGGAATATATTTCACGCACCATGGATTTTTTCTTGGACTTTGCATTTGAAAAAGCAGTGAAATCATGTTCACCTATAAAATGTTGACATGCTTTTTTCATTTTTGTGATATCCAGCTTTTTCTCAACATGCATACTGTACTTTCGCATGAAAGGATTTGTATATTGCTCGTTCCAGATCTTATACAAATAGGTTTTATCCTTAGCATTATAACGGGCATGAAAACGTTCAGGAACTAGCCTAACCTCGACAATGCTGATATCTCTTGGTAAATATCTATTCAAATAATTCATGATTTCAGCCTCAGTCAGATTTCCACCGATCTTAAAATTGGCGATTTGAGCAAAGGCATGTACACCGGCATCCGTTCTGCTGCATCCAATGATCTCGATTTTTTCCCCTACCATTTCCGTTAATACATTTTCTATTTTTCCTTGAATCGTATCCTCACTATTACCGAGTCGTTGCCAGCCTTTATAGCGCCCGCCATCATATTGAATGGTCAATTTATAATTGTTCATTGCTTCCTCCTTATTTTATTACTGTATAGTCATCTAAACAGAAAATTCTTGGGTAAAATACAAGCCCCCCATACAACTCCTGCTGTATGAGGGAACGGATGGTCTTTCCTTAGAAACATATTTAAAATGTTAAGATGTGTTAATGGGTTTTGTATCATAGTGTAATGAGTTTTTGTCCCTTTATTCCTTTACTTCCACAAGTCTACAGTGAATGCAGTAAAAGGAGTTCCATTTTCATGTTTCGTTTGGGAGCACCCCACCGCTTAAAAGGACCATGATTTATGTAAAGATCATATCTTATTTATGCCATTCGATAGTAAATCCCAGCTATCAAAGTGAAATGCACTTCTGCATAGTGTACCAAAGTGGCTAACGTCATGCAATGAACGATTCACCGTCACGTGCAGTTTCCGTACAACTTTGTGCAATGCATACACAACACAGGAAAAAATAAATGGAAGCGAAAACAAAAAAGACCCAAATCCTTGTTATATCAAGGATTTGAGCCTTTGTTAGTTGATGACCTGTGAGGGATTCGAACCCACGACCCCTTCCCTGTCAAGGAAGTGCTCTCCCACTGAGCTAACAAGTCGTATGTAAGCCAAGCCCTTTAGAGCTTGCTTTTAAACCTTATTTAGTTGCCGAATTCTTTTCTGAACAAGATTTATTATATAGTGGTATTCAAAATAAAACAAGTAGTTTTGCTAAAAAAGTTTTTGTCGTAAAGTGGTCTGAGAAGTTAATCCTTGAAAGTTGCAGGCTTGTAAGAACCAGTTCAGTAAATTAAACGATTACATCTTCATGAGTTCCCTATACATCTTCTTAAAAAAACAACATGAGCCAAATTGAGGACGTATCTTTTCTTTATAGTCAGATACTGTTGTTGTCTTTATTTTTGTCATTCTACTGAGAGGATGACACTGAGTAAGGTCATTGTTTTTGAGAACTTGTTCAAGAGAGTTTACTCTTTTTTCTCGATAACCGTTTTTTTGAATAAAGTCAAAGAAAAAAGAAACCAGCAGGATCTGACCCCAAAATTTCTCAGAATAGAATCCAACTAACCTTTTATGAGGAGAATCCTAGGTCCTACCCATAAGTTTTACGCAACTTCAAATAACAAATATGATGTCTAGGCGCTCAATCTAAGACTTAAGCAAAGAAAAGCAAAAAAAGATCTTTACATGGGAGATGGGAATCTAGCAGCTTGAAAGTTAGTTAAAGGTGCCTCTGCTAAAATTTCTCCGTTTGCACCTGCGCTAAATATTACTTGTACCCGATCTCCTGCTTGTAACTGAAGGATTGTAGTAGCCGATAGTCCAATAGGTCTTGATTTCTCAAAGAAGCCATTATCAATATCTAAATCATCTCCGTTTACGTTAATTGAAATGGATGCGATATATCCTTCTTTTGAAGAATGCTTTTTCTTGTCTTTTGACGAATGATTTTTTTTACAATAATCACAATTGCAACTATTTTTTTTGCAATATTCACAGTTACAATTTTCTTTTTTGTTTTTTGAGGAATTATCGCTTTTACTTTTTGACGGACAAAATGAGACTTTTGCTATTATCTCATAAATTCCATCCTTAGTTGGAATAAATGTTGATATATGCGGATTATATTCATTTGCTAAATCAAACTGTTCAGTTTGGTATAAAACTTTTACAGAGGGAGTAACCGCTGCTTCGTAAAGTTGTGGTGTGTTCTTATTAGCCTTAAACGCAGATGTTCTCACTAGATTTTGTTTCTTATAGTCACAGTGACAGTCATTATGTTTCTTATGGCACAAATGGCAGTCATCCGGTTTCTTTTGATCACAAATACAGTCATTGTGTTTCTTATGGCAACAATGACAGTCATCCGGTTTCTTATGAACACAAATACAGTCATTGTGTTTCTTATGGCAACAATGACAATCGTCCGGTTTCTTTTGAACACAAATACAGTCATTGTGTTTCTTATGACAAGAATGACAATCATCGGGTTTCTTTTGATCACATTTCTTATTAAGATATGTGGTGTCTACAAAGGAATTACAATGTGGAATAAGAATATGATTTTTAATGATAATCACCTTTTTCTTTTTTTATTTTCGGGTTATTTTATTCATTAAAAGAAGAGATGTTTGTACAATATGGTACAAAAGTGAAAATAAATCTAACCCAAACAGCAAAAATCCACTGGTTTATATACCGTTTTTAAGAAGGTTGGTTGTTAACAAAAAGGGGTTGAAGTAATATTAACTTTTTAAATTTATTCAAACACTAACTAACAGGTAAGCTAGTTCATTAAGTAAACACTAAAGAAGAACACAATAAGTGGTCTCTTTTATTTGTTCAAAATCAACTATGAAAATTAATGTTACCTTGAGTGTTGTACTCAACGTTCAATGTATTTATAAGGATAGGTATCCAAATGTCGCTAGGATACCATTCGTTTACTAATGAGGAAATTCTAAGAGACTAATAATAAGGAAGGGATTTTTGTGCATGGTAATCGTGGAAATAGATTCTTTCTTCTACATCTGACATTGAGGTGAGGTATAATGTCACTTCAGTTTGGATTGATGAAGAACCAGCTACTGTACTTCTAAGAGGACCGTTAGAAGAAAGGTCAGAAGTTGAAGAGCTTAAAGAAGTTACAAAACATTAACCACCCTTCACAATCCCGAACAAGAATACACGTTGCGGAGTACCCTTGGTCTTGAGTTATTCCTTCTTCCTCAGTCCAGCTCTGAATCATTAAAAGCTTTTTGCAACCACTGAGGGTTGTCTCTCTTCATCCCTCTAGTTCCTAATCATGAATGAATTTTTTGAAAGCAAATCAAATCAACAAAAAATCACTTTTCTTTTTGAAATAGAAAGAAAAGTGATTCAGAAGTTTATTATTTGTAAAGCCGTTAAGGATTGAACTGAAAGTGTCGATACATGACTACTTTTCATCTCGTAAGCTTCATTAACTTGAAATCATTGGTGTTAAAGGACAAGAGCTTTAATGTGGAATAAACTCTACCAGCCTTCCCAGTCAAGGAAGTGCTCTCCCACTAAGTTAACAAGTCGTATGTAATGACTAACTAGTAAGATACTTAAAATACATAATTTGTTATATGTTTTTTTATTAAAAAGTCAACGCATTATATTAAAAAAGTTTTAACTTTAACTTATTTTATTTCCCCTCACCAAAAAACGAACTAACGTTCCTTTTTAACTTGCATATAAAACGTACGTTCGCATATAATGATAGCAAGCTAAGTCAGCAAAGGAGTGACAGGGAATGAAATATATACTTCGTAAACATATGGAAGAAAATGCTCCATTGGAGATAATTTATCTCTCCGAACAAGGGAAGATTACGCAGCGGAAAATTCAGGTGCTTGAAATTTATCCAGGCCATATTCACGCATTCTGTTTTCTAAGGCAGACAAAACGGACGTTTAAAGTGGCCAATATCCTTTCTGCCCGCCTCATTAAGGCAAGGTTTGACAGGTCTGGATGAAGATTGTTAATCAAGGTTCAACCTATTAACTCTTCTTCTTCCTGGATGTCCTTTTCCTGTTCAGTTAACGATTCTTCTTCATCTCTCAGACGATGAGCTAACCTTGAGGCGGCACTCGCGGCAATGCTTGCAACGATATCATCCAGGAAGGTATGCACGATTCCTTCCTGCTTCTTATCAAGTTCGTGTATGACGCCTATTTTATTTTTATCCAAATGTCCAAAGGTCGTTACAGCAATGCTTCCGTAGCCGAGTACTGCACCAAAGGCAATCGTTTCATCCACCCCGAATAGCCCTTCATCAGATTCAACAATCGATTGCAGGGGTTCTGATAGCTTTTTTTGCTCTGCCAGTTTATCCAGCTCCACACCGACTAAAATGGCATGTTGAATTTCCCTTTTCAACAGGACACGCTCAACGCTGTGGACGCATTCCTCCAGCTTAAGGTCAGCTTTGTACGGGAACTGCAATTCATAGACGATTTTTGCAATTGCCTCCACACTGACACCACGCTCTAATAATGTTCGCTTAGCCGCCTTTGTTACTTCCCTGCTATGTACGTGTACATCTGCCATTTTATTCGCCACCTTTTTTGTATTATTTTTCTATATCCTTGTATTATATCACCTTATAATTTAAATTTTTAGAAAATATAACGAAAATTTTATATTCTAAATTCTTGTCACGGGAAAAAGTCGCTAGGCTATGCTAAAATAATCAAGTAAGTTGTTTTTCATTATTAATTATCATCGAGGTGCGGAAGAATGAGTTTACGCAAAGGCACAATTAAAGAGTACATGTTTAAAAGCGAAGCTTTAGCAGAAGAATTGGAACTACTTGTTTACTTGCCTGCAAATTTTTCGCCATTGTATAAATATTCGCTTGTGATTGCTCAGGATGGCCGTGATTATTTTCAAATGGGCCGAATTGGACGGGTAGCAGATGAACTGTTAGGGAACGATGAGATCGAGAATATCATCATTGTCGGCATTCCCTATAAAGACCGCTTTGACCGCAGGCGAAAATATCATCCGGACGGGGAACAGCACATTGCATACATACGTTTTCTTGCCCATGAACTTGTCCCGTTTTTAGATGATGAATTCCCAACCTATCAAATGGGGCATGGTCGAACTTTGATCGGTGACTCTCTTGGCGGTACAGTATCTTTATTGGCCGCTCTAAAGTATCCGCATACATTCGGGAAATGCATCATGCAGTCGCCACTTGCCAATGAAGCAGTAATGGATGCTGTACGTAATTTTGAGGATCCGCATCTCCTCGAACTTTACCATGTGATCGGGACTGGTGAAACAGATGTTCCAACTACGGATGGCAACAAGGCAAACTTCATAGAACCCAATAGGGAATTGCATAAATTAATAAACCAAAAAGGATTTCCTTGCTTCTATGAAGAATTTGAAGGTAATCATACCTGGAAATACTGGCAGGCAGATTTAAAACGAGCACTATTGGAAATGTTCTAACTTACTCGAAATCATCTCTTTGAGATGGTTTCAAGTAAAAACATGTCCAACTATAATACAACAATAAAAAATATCAGGAGGTTTTATTTATGAAATATGGTGTTGCAATTTTCCCATCAAAAAAACTTCAAGATTTAGCTAACTCCTATCGTAAACGGTATGATACGAAATATGCTTTCATACCACCGCATCTGACGCTTAAACCAACGTTCGAAGCAACGGATATGGAAATTTCAACAATTGCGGAACAATTAAAAGGCATTGCTCAAAAGTGCAGGCCTTTTACGTTGAGCGTAACGAAAACGAAGTCTTTCCAACCCGTAAGCAATACTATTTATTTCAAAGTGGAATTATCCGAAGGGCTTCAAGAGCTGCATGATGCACTCAACAATGAGGGCTTCATCAAAAGTGAAAGTGAACATGCATTTGTCCCTCATATTACCATCGCTCAAGATTTATCCGATAATGAGCATTCTGATGTTTTAGGCCAATTAAGCATGCTTGACATCAGCCATGAAGAAGAGGTGAAACGAGTTCACTTGCTGTATCAACTTGAAGACGGGGCATGGACCGTTTACGAAACATTTAGATTAGGAGCTGAATGATTTCGTGTTTGTAAAGATTGCAGAGAACAGCCAAGAGCTTGAAAATGCTTATATGATCAGAAAAAAAGTGTTTGTCCAAGAACAAAACGTCCCTCTTGAAGAAGAGATCGATGAATATGAAGAAGAATCTACACATTTCGTTTTATATGATGAGCAGCATCAGCCAATCGGTGCCGGCCGCTTCAGGGTCATCGACAACATCGGTAAAGTCCAGCGAATTTGTGTACTATCATCGGGCCGTAAAAATGGTGCCGGTGCCATGATCATGAAAGCTATTGAGGATTACGCAATCCAGCAGGAAGTTCCTCAATTGAAGCTTGATTCCCAAGTACACGCCATCCCTTTTTATTCGAAATTAGGGTATGAGATCGTTTCCAGCGAATTCATGGATGCTGGCATTCCTCATAAAACGATGAAGAAAACCATTTTATGATATAAAAAAGCTGTCCTTTCAGTCTTCTGATTGGACAGCTTTTTTTTGTTCGTTCATGAACTTAAATTATCGTTTTATTAAAAAAACCATTTCCGTTCAATGGCAATCTACGCAGAAATACATAGTCTATATATAGAAAGCAAGAAGGAGGGAAAATTTTATGGGTAACAATGAATTTAACCTGGAGGAGTCTCAAAAAAGACTGATGGAACTGCTGGTTTCGAGGACTATGAGAAAACATGGTTTCAAAAAGGAAAAAGTCGATCTAACTGAAA
This sequence comes from Peribacillus sp. V2I11, assembly GCF_030817135.1. Lineage (NCBI taxonomy): Bacteria > Bacillati > Bacillota > Bacilli > Caryophanales > Bacillaceae > Peribacillus > Peribacillus sp. V2I11. The sequence continues at coordinate 971,679 of NZ_JAUSYW010000001.1, forward strand.
GAGAGCGAAACAACCTTAAAGAAACCATTCGTTATTTACAAGAACAATCACTAAAAATCATAAACCAAGAAAAGAACATCACGGAACATGATGTCAATCCAGTTACAAATTCCATTCACAACAAATTCACTGATTCCAAAGATAAATGACGCACCATATCACCTAATCAAACCTTACTTGCTGGCGAGAAATAAGTAAAACGAGACATAGCAGCACTTACATTTCATTCCTAAAGCTCCAGCTTCTTTATTATTCATCCCCCACCCACTAATACTTTATCTAAGTATTTAAAAAATAGACGAATTAACTGATTTATTCGTCCAACCCGATTACCCATCAAAGCATATTTTAATAGGGAATAAAACCTAAGGAGGAAAAAACAACATGAACCAAAATGTATATCGTAGCAACTGTAACACACATGATGACTCTGAAAGATCATGGTCGGCTCTAGATTCCGCTTCCAGACATCCCCTATCAGGATTCTGTAACGACGATGACACAAAGATTGACCAAGAGGCAAGACAGGATAATAATCAAGTTCAGCTTTCTGAAGAACTTATTTACATTAAAGATTCTTGTAATGTAAATATCACTTCAACGGATGTTAAAGCGGCCCTTTCTCTACAAGCTGCTCTACAAGCTGCAATTGCGGTCATCGTAAGCATTTCCATTGCAGATGCTGATAATGCTGAAAAGATTACTCAAGAATTAATCCAATCTTCTAATGTTAAACAAATCACGCGCCAAAAAACAATTGTTGAAAACAGCCGTGATATCGACATTACAACAACTGATGCACAAATCGCTCTAAACATCCAACTATTACTGCAACTATTGTTAGCTCTAATCGTTGAAATCGACATTCTATAAGAAATCAACACAAAAAGGACACTCACGTGTCCTCTTTTGTCTTTCATGGAAGAACTAGACAATTCCGTTGAAAAGCCTTCCTTTTCCTGTCATTTCACCCATTAAATCTTCACTTACCCTCATGCCCATTTGATATTTATATGTGCCTGCCATATGTACTTACCCGATCAATATCTTGATTTTGATGTAATCCTTCAACGCTTCCCCTTTCCTTATCCAACAACTGATCAAAACGGATAGGTTGAATGGGTGTCGTTCCTTTAACAATTCTTACTTTCCCTGCAGCTTCGACCGTCCGGTTGGCATATTGAATAAAATCAAATTGTGTGACAGGTGCTATGTATCCCGTGTAACCTCTTTATATTTAAATAGTTATGTTGTCATTTAATTACCCGTCCAGAACAATATTTAAACATGATTTCCGCATTCTTTTTTCCTAATCTTCTGGTATGATGAGTATTGCCGATATTTTTAATAGATTAGAGGTATCCATTTATATGAATCAAGCAAAATCTGGCAATGAAATCGTACATTTACATACCGTTTCAGCTGGTGAGCTGCAGACACTTTTTGAAAAAGGAAAACGTGATCAGCTTTCTTGTATCATTTGTCATAAACCAGTGAAATTATTTATTGGAATCCATGAGACACCTTATTTTTATCATGGTGACCCCTCCCAGGGACCCTGTGATATGCCAATTTCAGAACCAATAAATGAGGACAAGCCATTAGAATATATGGAACAGAATGGATTTAGGATTCCTACATCGCGAACCATTACGGAAACAAAAACCATTACAGAACCTTTCCTTAAAAGCCGGCCCATAACCGGCAATCCGAAATATTCAGATAAACCATATGGCCTGGCACAATCAGAGGAACCATACTTTCAAGAATTATCCTCATCAGGGGTTGTTCTCGATGCAGAGCAACTCAAGGCGGTAATGACGATCGATGGTCCCATTCTCGTCCTTTCAGGAGCAGGCAGCGGGAAAACCCGCGTATTGACGGTTCGTACTGCTTATATGCTTACAGTGAAAAAGATTGATCCAAAAAGTATCATGCTTGTAACATTTACGGCGAAATCCGCAAAGGAAATGCAGCAGCGTCTGCTCGGCTATCCCTATATGACTCCTTCCCTTGTTTCTCAAATCGTTAGCGGGACCTTTCATAGCATCTTTTATAAAATCCTGATTTTCCATGAACCAGCCAAATGGCAGCGCGATTTCCTATTGAAGTGGGAGTGGGAAAAAGAAAAGGTATTGAAACAGGCTGGCAGGGAATTGGAACTTGAAGATAAGGAATTTGCATATGATCAAGCCCTTCAACAAATTGGGCTTTGGAAAAACTCATTGGCCTTTCCAGAAGATATTCACCCTAAGGACGATTGGGAGAAATCGTGTTTATTTTTATATAAGAAATATGAAGAATATAAACAGCAAACAGGGAAGTATGATTTCGATGATATGCTTGTAGGCTGTTATGTATTTTTAAAAAATCACCCGGATTTTTTAAAGAAATATCAGCAAAGGTTTAACTATTTTTTGGTAGATGAGTTTCAGGATATCAATAAAGTTCAATATGAATTGATAAAACTCCTCTCTGCTGAATCAAAAAATGTATGTGCAGTTGGAGATGATGATCAATCCATCTATTCATTCCGGGGAAGCGATCCGAAGTATATATTGAATTTCAATCATGATTTCCCTCGATCCCAAGTTGTGAAGCTGACGGAGAATTACCGCTCTTCCCATGAAATTGTCGCTACAGCGAACAGATTGATCAAGCGCAACCAGAACCGGATGGAGAAAAAGATGAGGGCACAGCATGATTCAGGAAATCCCCCTGTTTTATTTTATCCTTATGACGAGGAATTGGAAGCAACGATGATCGTATCCGATATCCAAGAGAAAATATCCAAGGGAGCAAACCCTGGGGACTTTGCAGTATTGTACAGGACATACACGATGTCCAGGGCCATTTTTGAACGGCTAGCCGCTTCCAACCTGCCATTCGTCATTGAAAAGGATGCGGATTCGTTTTATCAGCGCAGGATCATTCGCGGCATGCTTGCCTTTATGCGCTTGAGTTTGTTCCCGCATGACAGCAAGGCAGCATCTGATGTCCTTTCCTCCTTATTCTTAAAGCAAAGTATATTACAGGAGTTAAAAGCAATGACAATATTGCAGGATTGTGATTTCATCGATGCATTTGCTTTCGTTAAGACAGGACATGCTTTTCAAGAACGAAAATTAAAAACGATTCCAGGACAAATCCGCTCTTTAAAAAATTTGTCGCCACTCGTAGCTTTAGAAATCATCGAGAAAGATTTAGGATACCAGGAATATGTAAAAAAACGCGGAAATGATGCGAACCTGGAAAAAGGGGCCGATGACATCCGTGACTTAAAGGTGGCAGCAAATCGTTTTCCCACCGTCGCCGCTTTCCTTGAACATGTCGATCATATGACTGCGATGGTCCAAGAGATTAAACAGCTATCGAAACATTTTAAGGATGCCATACAGCTTACCACCATACACCGTTCCAAAGGGCTTGAATATCAAACCGTTTATGTCCTTGCTGCTGTCGATGGCAGCATTCCTCATGATTTCGCACTTGAATCTTATCGAAAAGGGGAACTATCCCCTCTTGAAGAGGAAAGACGATTGCTCTATGTAGCGGCAACCAGGGCTAAAAAGGATCTTTACCTTTCCATCCTGCAAACCAGACGCGGACGGACCGCCCATCCATCACGTTTCCTGAAGCTTTGACCAAAAGCTGATGCTATCCATCTTTGGAAATGGAAGGATAAAACAAAAAGGGATTCGGAATGGTCTCATCCCGAATCCCTTTCACGACTTTAAAACAAGACTTGGTTATACTCCATGATTTTTTACTGTTTTTTTCTTTGAGTTTGTCTACAGTCTGAAGGCCTGCATGATAGCAGGCCTTTTTGTCACTTTTTATTTATCATATTGGAAATAGTCCCGAAATCCAGTTTATTCCCTTCAGCTACGATGGAATGGACGATTTTATCTTCCGTTTCCTTATTGACCGGTTTGTTCGCTATTTTTGATACACGCTTAATAACGTTTCTAACTGTTGTTTCATCTTTGAAATTGGCTCCTTGCAGCGAGTTTGCCAATTCTAATACATCCTTCATATTTACGCCCGTTTTACCTTCTATGTTTTTAAAAAAGTTATTATCCATACATAAGCCCCTCCCTTTTCTGTACCTATCCTATGGCATTATCAGAAAAATGGTGCTAGGCCCATACAAATTAAAAATAAAAGGAATAGGCTTCTTCTGCCTATTCCTTTTATTTTAGCAGAAAGAAGCCCCTACAATGATCAATAGGATAAATAATACAACGATTATCGCGAAAGTAGAACCACCGCCACCGTATCCTCCGCCGTATCCATAACCGCTGCCGCCACAACAACCGTAGCCACCATAACCAAACATCTATATCACCTCGCTCTCGCTAAAGCTTACTGATAACATATGTAGGTCTGGACAAATATGTATAGGCCATGTCCTAATCCTGGCTGCCTATTTAGCTTATTTTATCCTTTTGGTCTGAAAACCAAAGCTCCGATGAATCCAAAGATGATTGCTGCAGAGATACCGGAACTTGTAATTTCAAACATACCAGTCAGTACGCCAACTAGACCATGCTTTTCCGATTCCATCATTGCCCCGTTCACCAGCGAGTTCCCAAACGAAACGATCGGTATGGTTGCTCCAGCACCGGCAAAGTCAACAAGCGGCTCATATAAATCAAATCCGCCAAGAACAGCTCCTATTACAACGAATAAGCTTAACGTATGTGCTGGTGTCAGCTTAGCGACATCGAAAAGAAGCTGGCCGACTACACAGATCAAGCCACCGATGACAAAGGCCCAAAAAAACATTGCTAACATCGAAATCTCTCCTTTTTCATGAATTCATCCCATATTCAATGGCTACCGCATGGGCAATGCACGGAATCGTATCTTTTTGCTGGACGGAAAGTGGTGACAATAATGCTCCTGTTGCGACAAGCAGGATTTTTTTATATTTACCAGAAATCATTTCATTTAGTATATGACCGTATAAAACCACTGCCGAACATCCCGCACCGCTCCCGCCAGCCAAAACAGGCTGATCCTTTTTAAAAATCATCAATCCGCAATCCTTGAATTTTTCCTGATTGATGCCATAGCCCTTTTGCTTTAATAAGTCAATGGCTGTCTTCCTTCCTATTTGACCTAAATCACCGGTAATGATGAAATCATAATCATCCGGGGTCAAACCAGTATCTTTGAAATGGGCAAGTATCGTATCGACGGCAGCCGGTGCCATCGCTCCCCCCATATTGAAAGGATCTTTCAATCCCATGTCAATGACCTTTCCGATAGTGGCCGAGACAATATGGGGAAATTCCCCTTGCTTGCTTCCATTAGGAGCAACCAGCGCCACCCCCGCTCCTGTTATCGTCCATTGGGCTGTAGGTGGTTTTTGCCCTCCGTATTCAGTGGGATAGCGAAATTGTTTTTCAACAGCTGCATTGTGGCTCGAGGCGCCTGTCAACACATAGTTAGCCCCGCCATAATTAGTGATGAAGGCAGCTAGAGCGAGCCCTTCCATTGAAGTGGAACAGGCTCCAAACAAGCCGAAATATGGAATTCCATTAGTTCTGGCTGCAAAACTTGTAGGTGTAACCTGATTGATTAAATCACCCGCCAAGAAAAATTGTACCTGTTCCCTCTCGACCTTACCTTTTTCCAATGCAAGCTCAACCGCTTTTTCCATCAAATGTCGATGAGCCTTCTCATATGAATCCTGCTCCATCCACAAATCGTCGTATAGAATATCGAAATCACCCGCGATTTCTCCATTTGCTTCAAATGGACCGCCTGTTACTCCTGTATCCAAGATGACCGGCTTATTGGTGAAAATCCATGATTGTTTTCCCTTTAACACCGCTTAGCCCCCAATCATTTGATAAATCGTTTTTATCAATGCCACGACAAAGGCTGAAAATACTCCAAATAAAATGACCGATCCGGCCAATTTAAACATATTGGATCCAACACCAAGTACAAAACCTTCCGTCCGATGTTCGATTGCTGCCGAAATGACTGCGTTACCGAATCCTGTAACAGGGACGGCACTTCCTGCCCCACCAAACTGGCCAATGCGGTCGTAAAATCCGAAACCGGTCATCAAAAGAGCCAGGAACACCATGGTAGCAGTTGTCGGACCACCGGCTGTCTGTTCCGTAAAGTTGAAAAAGTAAATATAGAAGTAGGAAATGGCTTGTCCCACTATACAGAAAATGCCACCTACTAAAAAGGCTTTCAAACAATTCTTCAATATTGGTCTTTTAATTTCATGCTTCCCTTGGAGCTCTTGATACGCATCCTGAATTGGGGTCGTTTTGTCCTTGCCGCTCATTGTGCTGAACCTCTCTTCTAAATTAATTCTTTTTGAAGTTCTTCAATTTCCTTGAACTTCTTCCTTGCCTTTTTCTCGGGTACATCCTTCTCCTTGAGTAACTCGTTCAATCTTACAGATTCCAAAAAGATTTTATAATCGCTTGATACGATAAAATCATTTTTGGGAAACTTCTCTTCCAGATTTTCAGTCACAGTCTTTTCAATTTTCTTCATATGAAAACGTTTTAAGTGCTTAACTTTATAAGCGACGATAATCTTTTTTTCGTTTTTCACGACGATCACGTCATAGATCGTGTCTTCATTAGCAACTGTTTCCTTGACCTTTGAAATCAGTCCCTTTTCATCCTTCTCATCCATTCCATTAATGATATCCATCGGTTCAGGATTCGTACGTTTAATCATTGCTAAATTCTCCGTTTTTCCATCATTCTTATTGCTGCATGCAGTAAGCACACACAAAACAACTATAAAAACCAGCAGGCTGCCCTTAAAATACCTTCCTTGTCTGAACATTGAATCACATCCTAATTTATCGTTCTATTGTTATTTTCTTGTTTATCTGTTTTTTTATGAATGGTAGGATTAGGAAATAAAAAACCTTTCCAAAGCGGAAAGGTTTTTTTACTCAATAGCCTTTATTTTTATTTTTATTATTACAGCCACAGTCTTTTTTGATTTTGACCGGCTGATCTTTTTTTATCGGTTTGGCATAAGCCCATGGATTCTGTTTCTGATTCAATTAATGACCCCTCCTTTAAGATCTATAACATACTATATGAACGAAGAGACAAGTTGTTTCCAATCAAATGTCCATAATTTTGCTGATTATGACCTCAATAATCGCTCCTACTGCCGCTACGGCAAGGATTAATATCAGTACGTCGCCAATAAACCAATGTTGGATATAAAGAAAAACCAGAAAAAGACTGACCCAGACACCAACGCACCAAAAACAGCTTAGCAATTGTCCAAACCAGCCAAGCAGGCCCTTTTCCTTGGGCATTAAAAATATTTCCACATCTCCTTCTTCATTTTTTTCCACTATCTCTTTAAAAAAGGGGCGACGCAGCGGCTCCATGATTTTATCGAAAACGATCAAGCGTGTCAGCCTGAAGGAAGCCAAGCCTAATATTATAAATAAGGTAAATTCATTTTGTGGGGGAAACATCTAATATTGCTCCTTCACTTGGATTCTTCAATTATTTTGGCATCGCTAATATCCGGCAGACCCACGAAACGAATATGGTTCCCTCTTTTAATCTTCACTGATTCCCCCTTCATTCCCAACACATGAAACTGAAGCGTTTCTCCATTAATAACAGCCTCACATAATGGCTTTGGAAAACCTTGATGATTGGATAGGCGTGAAATGATGTCCCGGGAAGAATCTTTCTTTTCGACCTTTTTCCTTTTCCTCTTAACTGGCTTTTCGTTTTCCTGTTCTATTTGTTCAGGATGTTCCATTTGTTCAGCAGAAGTTTGCTCAGGGACATATTGTTCGGTGATTTTCCGTAATCCCGAAATCTCTTTTTCAATTTCCTTCATGGCATCATAAACACCAAATTCTCGTTTGACTTTTTCGATTTTTTCTTCTTTATCCTCGGCCTCCTGAAGTTCCGGCTCAACGCTGTCTTGAGGTGTACCTTTTTTCGTTCGAAAATCACTTTGCATATTCCCACGCAGATCTGATATTTTTGCTTGATCGACATATAAAAGTGGTTTGGATTCCTTATCGCCATTTTTCTCTGACATGAAAACCCTCCTTAATATTTCAGAATATCCACAGACTGCAGCTGTTCCATCTGGTATTGGACAACTTTTTTCCCGAATTTATGCCTTATGAACAAACTTGATTCTTTTTTTTGTTCCAATTTCCCGAATAGTGTACGGTCATTGATGATGAACTTACATACAGGCTTAGGTGCAAAGGCTGGAAGTCGGGACAATAGCTCCACCAATTCCTCGGCGGTATATGAAGTGCTGATATTTTTTTCATTCAAATTAATTTGTCTCTTCAGCGTATGGTGTATGGTTTGTTTTCCAACAGCACAAGGCAGACCAACTTTCTTCACGTCCATGATCCCCCTCCTTCTTTTTCACGAATAGGGTTGAAAGCAGGTTTTTGCCGATTCTTGCAAACAATGAATATCGGCTCTATGTATCATTTATATGAGGTTCACCCTTCTTTATGCTGGGGATGTGCCACTCCCCAAAAAAAGGACATCAACCAATCTTAAGTATGTTCGGGATTAGCGGGAAAACTAAAACATTTGAAGATGAAAAAATCGGAAAGATTTCAATTGAGGATGCAGCAATTCAAGATATGCAGAGTGGACAATAAAAAAGGGGACCGATATCGGCCCCCTCCTTTACTGTCATCCAATTATATGATAACCAGAATCCACATGGATATTTTCCCCGGTAATTCCGCGGGACATGTCACTTAATAAAAATACTGCCGTATCCCCTACTTCTTCCGGAGTCGTTGTACGACGGAGCGGTGCTTCTTCCTCAATCTTCTTTAAAATTGTATTGAAGTCACGAACACCTTTTGCGGATAAGGTACGGATTGGTCCTGCTGAAATTGCATTCACTCGAATGTTATCTTTGCCAAGATCACTTGAGAGGTAACGGACATTGGCTTCAAGTGAAGCTTTAGCCACTCCCATTACATTATAATTTGGCATGACCCGTTCACCGCCAAGATACGTCATTGTGACAATGCTGCCACCTTCCGGCATGATTTCCTTCGCCGCTTTAGCTACAGCCGTTAAAGAGAATGAACTGATATTATGGGCAAGCAAGAACCCTTCACGGCTCGTGTTGACGAACTCACCGTCCAGCTCTTCCTTGTTGGCAAAGGCGATACTGTGTGCCACGCCATGAATGATACCTGTTTCTTCCTTAATCGTCGCAAAACATTTTTCAATGCTTTCATCCTTCGTTACATCACATTGTAAAATGGTGGAAGGCTCCCCTTCCAATGTAGAAGATAGTTCCCTAACGCTTTTTTCCGTACGGTCTTTTCCGTAAGTGAATATCAGCTTTGCACCTGCTTTATGTAAGGAACGGGCAACTCCCCATGCAATACTTCTTTTATTCGCTACACCCATTATGACAAACGTTTTTCCCTCTAATGAAAAAGTCATCGTATGTGACCTCCTATTTTTAATACAAGTTATTAGTACCTGCTACTAATGATAGTATATCAAAATTCCTTTGATAAAAACACCGTTTTCTAAAGTCCTCTGGTAATAACCCTCCAAGAGGACCTTCTTTGACTTATTGTAAATAGCCCATTAATAATGTTGCTAATCCGAAATAAATCAGAATACTGATAAGATCGTTGATAGTTGTAATGAAAGGACCTGAAGCAACTGCTGGGTCGATTTTCATTTTATGCATGAGAAGCGGGACAATCGAACCGGCAAGTGTGGCAACGATTAGGGTTATGAAAATCGAAATACCGACTAATAATCCTAGCATTAAATCGTTTTGCCAAAAATAAACGATAAAAATGATGGCAATTCCGCATGTCAGGCCAATAATAAGGCCAGTTCCAGCCTCTCGAAGGACTAGTTTCCACTTGCTTTCCTGTTCTAATTCACCTGTTGCGATTCCTCTGACCGCTACTGCCAATGCTTGTGTTCCTGTATTTCCAGCCATGCCGCCAATCAATGGAATAAATACAGCCAGAATCGCTTTTTGGCTTAGTGTCTCTTCGAATCGGCCAATCAAACTCGCAGTCAGCAAACCTAAAAACAAGAGGATGACCAACCATGGCAGCCGTTTTTTTGCAGCTGAAAATGGACTCTTATCAACATGATCAAGATCAGATATACCTGCCAATTTAGAATAATCATCGGATGCCTCTTCATCCATGACATCAATGATATCATCAACCGTAATAATCCCTAACAAATGGTTTTGGAAATCGACGACCGGCACGGCAAGGAAGTTATAGTCCCTTATTTTTCGTGCCACCTCTTCCTGGTCTTCAGATACAGGTACGGAAACTACCCTGTCATCCATTAAATCACCGATTAAAGCATCTTCATCAGCTATGATCAATGTCCTGAGCGATAAAACACCAAGCAGCTTCTTATCCTGATCGGTAACGAACACATAATATATCGTTTCTGCTTCCGGAGCTTCCCTTTTTAAGATCTGCATGGCAGATCGAGCCGTTTCGTTTGCTTCAATTGCAATGAACTCTGTCGTCATGATACTTCCTGCCGTAGATTCCTCATAGTTCAGAAGCTCCTGGATTTCACTTGCCGCTTCATCATCCATGATGGTCAAATAGCTGACGGCCTGCTCATCATTGATTTCATTCAGGACGTCAGCCGCATCATCCGCATACATATGGGAAAGCATATCGGCCGCGTAAGAAGGATTCATTTCAGCCAACAGGCCTTCATAATCCTCTTCATCTATTTCTATATTTTCAAAAAGGTCCGCCATTTCTTCCGGTGACAAATATGTGTAAACGACGGATCTGAATTCATCTGACAAGCTTGTATAAAATTGAGCCTGATCATACGGATGCATTTCAAGGAACTCCGTACGAAACTGTTCTAGATTTTCCGTTTTAAGCGCTTCAAGCAAAAGCTCGTTATTCATTTGAATACTCTCCCTCTCCCGCTCCCGGTCCTTCATCTCCTCCATAACCAATACACCTCCTAAAACATATTTTTTCATTTTCTCGTTTATATTTTATTTTTTTAAATAATACTATACTAATACCATAAACATATACAAAACAAACAAAGGGTGTGTCAAATGAACATTGATATCATAGGGGACATTCATGGATGTTTCGCTGAATTCAGGCAGCTGACCGAAAAAATGGGCTATAAATGGGAGACTGGGTTTCCTGTACATCCCTCTGGAAGGATTCTCGGCTTTGTAGGGGATTTAACCGATCGCGGCCCAAATTCCCTTCAAGTAATCGAGGTTGTCCATGAGTTAGTCATCAACCAAAATATGGCAAGGTATGCCCCAGGTAACCACTGCAATAAATTGTATCGTTATTTTTCAGGCAATAAAGTTCAAATATCACACGGTTTAGAGACTACTGTAGCTGAATATGAATCACTGAACATTCGGGAGCAGAAGAAGATCCGAAAAAAATTCATGGATCTGTATGAACGTTCCCCACTTTATCAACTAATTGATGAAGGGCGATTGATCATTGCCCATGCAGGAATTCGCAGTGACTATATTGGTCAATATAGCAGTAAGGTAAAAACCTTTGTCCTCTATGGTGATATCAATGGCTCCAAACATCCCGATGGGTCCCCGGTCAGGAAAGACTGGGCCCAATCATACAAAGGGGAAACATGGATCGTATATGGACACACACCAGTCCCTGAAGCTAGACGAGTCAATCATACATACAACATTGATACAGGCTGCGTCTTCGGTGGAAAACTGACGGCTGTCCGTTATCCCGAAATGGAACTTCAAGAGGTGCCTTCAACCATGCCATATATAGGTGAAAAATTCAGGACATCTTTTGATTAACCAAAAAAACTCGCCATCTTGGTGAGTTTTTTTAGCGTCTATGGATTTTTTCGTAAATTTGAATTCCTTTTTAATGCGGCCCCGTTATAAAGTCAGGAATCCCATCCTTTACTTCCCTTGAGCAAACGGGTCATATCTTCTGGTAACTCTTCTTGGATCAACATCATCTTCTTGGTGAAAGGATGTAAAAATTTCAATTCATAACAATGAAGGGCTTGGCGAGGGATACCGCTCCTGTTCCCTCCATATAAATCATCACCAGCCAGCGGGTGACCAATATGCGCCATATGGACCCTGATTTGATGTGTACGCCCTGTTTGGAGTTCCAAATCAAGGAATGTATGGGACTCTGTGTGTGCCAATACCTTAAATAGGGTACAGGCATACCGGCCATCCTCCCTGACTTCCCGTTCAATGATGCTGGTCGATTTTCGTCCGATTGGCGCCACTATCTCTCCTGCAGGTCCTTCAACGATTCCTTCAGCTATGGCTTGGTATCTCCGTTTAACCTGTCCTGATTTTTGCTGTTCACTTAAAAGGTGGTGGATATGCCGGTGCTTGGCAATTAAAACCAGACCTGATGTGTCCCGGTCAAGACGTGTAACTACATGGATCGTTGCCTGTATTCCCGTCTTCCTATAGTAACCCGCCAAGCCATTCGCCAGACTGCCGTTGGGATGCTCGCGGGAAGGAATGGTATTCATGGAAGGGGGCTTGGCAACCACCAATACAAACTCATCTTCATACCTGACATTCAGGGGGATGGGTTCCGGCAAAAGGCCTTGGCTTGCCTGCTCCGGCGGAAATATGACGGTGACGATGTCGCCTGTTTCAATCCGTTCCCTTACGGTCACTTCTTCGCCGTTCAACTGGATATATCCACCTTTAAACTTAATATCCGTTAATGCTCGTTTTGAAATATCGCATTTGCTGAGGAACTCTCGCAATAAAGAGCCAGAATCCTCTTCAAAAACCGACCAGGTCAAAGAAAAGTTTTGATTTGACATGAGGTGAGTATATCTCCTTAATTAGCAATAAATGAATCATGCACTCTTTTCCAGAAAGGAAAAGGGCGGAATCTGGCAAATCGGATCTTTTCATCTGCCACTCGGCACTGTATCGACTTTACATTTTCCTGAAGCAAGGACAAATGGTCGACCGTTATTTGAAAATTGACCGCATTGACCGGCCTGAACATACACGTATGATGTGCCGGCAGCAGAAGTGGAGATCCTACCGTCCTAAACACCCGGTTATTAATGGATGCCAATTCGGTAATCTGGATGGCATCGATTGATGGATGGACGATGGCCCCGCCAAGCGCCTTATTATACGCCGTGCTTCCAGATGGCGTCGCAATGCATAAACCATCTCCACGGAACGTCTCGAAGTGCTGGCCGCGTATTTCAACGTCCATGACGAGCGTCCCTTCGACACTTTTGACTGTCGATTCATTCAAAGCCAAAAATCTGGTTTCCCGTCCTCCATGCTGATAACGGACGATCGTTTCGAGCAGTGGATATTCCACTATTTGAAATGGGGTTTTCGCTAAAGCTATCACCAATTTTTCAATTTCATCAGGGGTCCAATCTGCATAAAACCCAAGATGTCCTGTATGTACACCAACAAAGGCAGTTTTATCCAACCGATTCTTATAACGGTGAAAAGCATATAATAAAGTGCCATCACCACCGACAGAAATGACAATATCCGGCTGATCTTCGTCATATTCCAAATGAAAGTCCTGAAGATACGTTCGCATCCTTTGCATTAAAGTATTCGATTTCGCATCTCCTTTTGACGTAATCGCAAATTTCATGTAATCCCACCTCACAAATTAGATTTCTTCTCGTTTACCCATTTATGCGTTCAAGAATCTTTCTTCCTGGAAAAAAGACGCTGTGCTTCCTGGATTTCCGTACGGATTTGTGACATCTCTGCATCAAGCAGGAAGGCCGCTTCCGCTGCACGTTTGAGTCGCAGTTGAATATCTTCCGGGAAAATGCCTTTATATTTATAATTTAAAGAATGTTCAATCGTCGCCCAAAAATTCATCGCAAGAGTCCTGATTTGAATTTCGGCAAGGATATTTTTTTCGCCATGGATCGTCTGGACCGGATAGCGGATTACAACATGATAAGAACGATAGCCGCTTGCTTTTTTATGGGAAATATAATTCCTCTCCTCGACTATCTCGAAGTCATTGCGACCTCGTAATAGTTCAACTACCTGTTCGATATCATCCACGAACTGGCACATCATGCGAAGCCCTGCAATATCCTGAATTTCAGTTCCCAATTTATCAATGGGAATATCCTTCAGGCTCGCCTTATCCAAAATGCTGACAATCGGTTTTACCCTGCCTGTTACAAATTCGATCGGTGAGTGAATATTCTCTCTCTCAAACTGTTTCCTTAATCCCTTAAGCTTAACCTTTAATTCTTCGACAGCCTGAGTATAAGGCGCCAAGAAATCGTCCCAACTCTCCATTGCCACACCACCTATATCTATCTAAAAAGCGCCTGTTCAACTCTGGTATGGGCAGAACGCTCTCCTAAATCCAGCAGTCACATGACTTTATGCCAATTCACCACTGGATCCTATTAAATCTTTCTCTAGCAAAAAGTATGTATTAAATTTCTATATATACGATAATCCATTTCTCGTGCTCAACGTTTATATTTTATCATATCCTGCAATTGATTCCTAAATATTCAAGTTCAATAGCAAAAAATTATTGAATTCAATTTGACAGCTGGAATGGTTCTTATATGATTAACCTAACCTAAGAATCAGCAAGAAAGGAAGGAACACATGAACCAGCATATTGAAATTGAATTTAAAAACCTCTTACACGAAAAAGAATTTCGTCAACTGATCGAATACTTTGATGTCGGGGCTTCGAACTTTAAAACACAGAAAAATCATTACTTCGATACACTCGGATTCTCTTTGAAAAATCAAGACTCTGCGCTTAGGATCCGGGAGAAAAACGGGCGTTATGAGCTGACTTTAAAACAGCCCGCTACAGAAGGATTATTGGAAACGAATCAAGATATTCCCGAAGAAACCGCATATGCGTTTCTGAAACATAACACATTCCCTGATGGCGAGATCCAAAATCTTATCCTCGAATGCGGAATTGATCCAAAAGACTTTGCCTGCTTTGGGACACTAAAGACGGACCGTTTTGAATTTCCTTACAAAGAAGGTTTACTTGTTTTAGATCATAGTACGTATTTGAATAAGGAAGACTTTGAGCTTGAATATGAAGTGATGGATGCAAAAGCCGGGAAAAAAAACTTCCTGACCCTCCTAGAAACCCTTCAAATTCCGGTAAGGGAAACCGAAAATAAAGTTAAGAGGTTTTATCGTGCCAAATTCCAGGAATAATCCTGTTTGAACCCATTCGGAGGCGGAGAGTTTGAAAATCCAGGATTTCAAAACGTTTATGGAATTGCAGGCAATCCAGCAATTCACAAATGGCAACATCACAAATACAAATTCATCTCGATCCGTTTTCCAGGACATGCTCTCGGAACTGGCTTCGGGTGATGCTCTTGAAGGCACTTCGCAGACATTGGGTTCCTTATTATCCAAAATGCGGAAGCGGAAACGAAGTCCTTTCTTCAACCCGGCGGCATGACATCCATGAACATCAACCCGATATCCACTGCCCATGCTAACAATCAGAGCAGCGAAACCGCAACAAACTATGATCATATCATCAGCCATGCGGCCAGTTTATATAATCTCCCGGAAAAACTGATTAAGTCTGTCATTAAAACAAGAATCGAACTTCAAGGCCACCAGTTATGCGGGTGCAACAGGCCTTATGCAGTTAATGCCAGCAACTGCAAAAAGCCTTGGGGTGGATGATGCAACCGATCCAGAACAAAACATCATGGGCGGGAGTAAATATTTAAGTCAAATGATGGCACGCTATGACGGGGACATCCAGGTTGCCCTTGCTGCTTATAATGCAGGGCCAGGAAACGTCGATAAATATAACGGCATCCCGCCCTTAAAAGAAGCTCAGAACTATGTTCAAAAAGTTTATGGCACATTTTCAAGCTAAAGCAAGCTGACCCTGTTTATTTGTGACGGGTCAGTTTTTTCATGTCTATATATGCTTCTTCCACGAACCCACAACAAATGGTAAAGCTCCCCAAAAGCTGTCATTTCCGATCATTCCCCTGTGTCATACTACAGATGTAAAATTTTCTTTAAGCTATATATTTGTTATATCAGTACGTCATTGATAAAATATGAATAAATATCAATCATCTTTCTTTAAAAGGAGTAATCAACATGATGCAAGGGAACCCTACACCATATGAATTAATTGGAGAAGGGCAATTACACAAATTAATTGATGTGTTTTACTCCAACGTTAGTCAACACCCGGATCTGCAGCCAATATTCCCTGACGATTTAACTGAAACGGTCCGTAAACAAAAACAATTCATGACTCAATATTTAGGCGGTCCCTCTTTATATACCGAAGAGCATGGCCATCCTATGTTGCGGGCTCGACATATACCTTTTGAAATTACACCAGAACGTGCGAAAGCATGGCTCTCATGCATGTATCAAGCTATGGACGAAGTTGGCCTTGAGGGTGAGATTAGGGAGTTTTTCTATCACCGGCTCTATTTGACGGCACAGCATATGATCAATACATCCGGAACTGACGGGAAAGGAGAAGACAGTTGAGCGCCCAAAAACCAGTTTTCAATATTTCCGATTGGATCAAGACGCAGCATTGCTATGATATAGGAAAAAAGCCAATTGAAATTTATGTTTTTGTTGATCCGCTCTGTCCCGAATGCTGGGGCTTAGAACCAATTATTAGGAAATTACAGATAGAATATGGCCAATTATTCAGTTTACGCCATGTTTTAAGCGGTAAGATCGATTCTCTTAATATGGGGAAAAATAAAAATTATGAAAACATTGCTCAAGTTTGGGAAAAGACAGCCAGCCGCTCGGGGATGTCCTGCGACGGGAGCCTTTGGTCCGAAAACCCAATCTCTTCTCCATACACAGCTTCCATCGCAATAAAAGCAGCGGAATTGCAGGGCCGTAAATTGGCGATTCGCTTTTTAAGGCAGCTTCAAGAATATGTATTCATAGGAAAAAAGGATATATCCAATATCGAAGTCTTGACCGAATGTGCCAAAATGGTTGGATTGGATGTGAAGGAATTCCTTCATGACATCAATTCTTCCAGTGCAGCCAAAGGTTTTCAATGTGACATGAAAATCACAAGCGAAATGGAAGTGACTGAAATACCTTCCCTTGTTTTTTTCAATCAAAATATTGAAGAAGAGGGAATTAAAGTTTCGGGTGTCTATTCTTACGAGGTATATGTTCAAATCTTAGAAGATATGCTGAATGGTCTTCCCGCCCCTGCAAAACCCCCCTCTCTCGAAGAGTTTTTAAGCTGTTTCAAACTAGTGGCCACAAAGGAAATTGAAACGGTTTATAATATGAATAAGAATAACGTCGAGTTGGAAATGAAAAAACTTGTTTTAAAACAGTTCGCAGAGAAAATACCTGCTAAATACGGAACGTTTTGGAGATATACAAAGAAGCAGTCATGAATTTGACTGCTTTTTTAATTTGTTATATAAAAAGAAAAAACCATGCAAATCGAAAGAATGGCATGGTTTTTTTATTAGAAATAAGGGGATGGGAGAAATTTTTTCACGATCAAACAAAGGGGTATAAGTTTGTTTGTGATTCACTTTACAATAAATAATATAACAGATAACCCATTTATGTTTCAACTATATGTGTAACTTTTCACAAATTGTTCACAATATACATTTTTCATTTTTTATTATCCCTTCTGGAATATAGCTAATTAAGAGCCCTTTTTAATTATAGTATAAGTGTTTTTGATATCCACTTTAAATCTGATATAGAACGGGCATGAATCAAACTGTGAAATATATCACAATATTAATCAAATGATTTCTTTTTATTCCTTAATCTTTCGTTCAACTTTTGTTACAACCGGTACCATTTTAATCTTTTTACTTTTTATGCAAATGAAAAACCCCGGCAAATCGCGAAATCTGCTGGGGTTTTCATCTATTTATACGAATAAGGGGATGGGAGAAATTTCACGACGAACAAACAAAGGGGTATATGTTTGGGATGTGATAACTTCTATATCTGTACTATAGCAGAATATACACCTTATTTGCAAGAACTTTGTGCGTAACTTCACATTATTGTCATATTCTTAGAATACTGCTAATTCTATAACATACTATCTAATAAAGAGCAGATGAGCTTTTACTGCTGCCAGGTTGGAGGTGACCAAATTGAAAGGCTTTATTCTACTCATACTCTTGATAGGGTCGCTATTTGTCCAGCTACTCGGTATCATGAACCTCATTCCTCTGTATTTTACTTCCCCTATTTTATTTTTTGTTTTCTTCATAATTCTTCATAGCTTAAATCAGAGAAATCGTTTTAAAGGATTATGACGGACATCCAATAAGTTGAAAAGGACCCGAGGTGCTCGGGTCCCTTCCACATCCTATTTATTCAAAAGCTCTTCCAACTCATTTAATTTTTCTTCGAATACATTCATCGCTTCTTGTACAGGCTCGGATTTTGTCATATCGACGCCAGCCTTTTTGAGTACTTCAATCGGATAATCGGAACTTCCTGACTTCAAGAACTCCAGATACCTTTTGACAGCAGGCTCTCCTTCTTCAAGGATTTGCTTGCTCAATGCTGTTGCTGCACTTATTCCAGTTGCATATTGATAAACATAGTAATTATAGTAGAAGTGTGGAATACGAGCCCATTCCAAACCGATTTCTTCATCAATGGTCACGTTCTCGCCAAAGTATTTCTTGTTCAGCTCATAATATTCCTTAGTAAGCATATCCGCTGTCAACGCTTCCCCATTTTGAGCCTTTAAATGAATGGTATGTTCAAACTCTGCAAACATCGTTTGTCTGAACAATGTGCCACGGAAACCTTCCAGGTAATGATTCAATAAATAGATGCGTTTCTTTTCATCTTCGATTGAATTCAGTAAATAATCATTCAACAGGTTTTCATTACAAGTCGATGCAACTTCCGCTACAAATATTGAATAATTCCCGTATGGATATGGCTGATATTTACGTGTATAGTAGCTATGGACCGAATGCCCAAACTCATGAACGAGCGTGAATAAGTTATTTACGTTATTTTGCCAGTTCATTAAAATATAAGGATTCGTCCCGTATGTACCAGAAGAATAGGCACCGCTTCGTTTCCCTTTGTTTTCATGCACATCGACCCAACGATTTTCAAATCCCTCTTTCAAAACGTTCAAATAGTCCTCCCCAAGCGGAGCAAGACCTTTAAGGACATAATCTTTGGCCTCGTCATATGTCACTTCCATCTTCACTTCTTTAACAAGTGGAGTGAATAGATCATACATGTGAAGTTCATCTAATTGCAGTACTTTTTTACGTAAATCAAGATAACGCTGCAGTAATGGCAAGTTGTCGTTGACCGTTTTAACGAGATTATCATATACGCTCTCCGGAATGTTATTATTACTTAACGCCGCTTGGCGTGCTGAATCATATTTTCGAACCGTGGCATTGAAGTTGTGGTTTTTCACCTCACCTGACAGGGTTGAAGCAAATGTATTACGGAACTCCCCATACTTGCTGTATACCCCTTTAAATGCCTCCTCACGTACATGGCGATCTTCACTCTCAAGAAAACTGATATACCTTCCGTGAGTTATTTCCACTTCATTTCCCTCTTCATCCTTGATGGTCGGGAATTTCAAATCGGCATTGTTAAGCATACCGAAAGTATTGCCCGATGCATCCAGTACTTCTGATGCTTGCGCCAATAATTCTTCCTGCTCTGCAGATAAGATATGGGGTCTCTGAAGATTAATTTCCTCTAAAGAATGTTTATATAACTTCAATTCTTCTTTTTCTTCCAAAAACCCTTCCACTTTGCTTTCGTCAATACTCAATAGTTCAGGAACCATATATGAAAACGCAGCCGCTGCCTGGGCGTATAAAGCTTTTGCCCGATCCTCCATCCCTTGATAAAAAGGATTGGTTGTATCTTGATCATTGCGCATATGTGAATAAGAATAAACTTTCCCTAGCTTCTCGAATACTTCATCTTGGAGTTGAAGGGCCGCAAATAATTTTTCTGCACTTTCTCCCAACGTCCCTTTATGTGCCTCCGCTTTCTTGAGGTCTTCCTTTACCGCTTTGAAAGCAGCTTCCCAATCTTCCTCGGTTGCGAAGATATCCTCCAGTCTCCAAGTATCTTCAGGAGCTATTTCACTTCTTGAGGGTAATGTATTCGCTTTTGTTTCCTGTGCCATAAAAAATTCCTCCCCATTCTATAGAAACTTGCCATTGGGCTAACTCGTTAAACCGGATTGAACGCTGCAATACTTCATTCGGCGTTCATTCTTTCTTAAAGTTTTTAATTCCCAGTTCTTATTACTATTTCTCCATTCCCAAAAATAATCCTGCCATTTCATCTGAATTCAAGATAAATAGAGATGTTATCACTGATTATACTGGATATTCCCCTTTTCCATCATCAATTTATGCTTATCATAGAAATTTTTTTCCAAAATTTGAGCTTGATCACTGGATAAGGGAAGGGTAAATTCCCTTTCAACTTTAAAAACCCCTTCTTCCAGCTTTGATAGATGACCCAATTGCTCCAAAAGCATGATATATTGACCTACAGGATACTCGATGGGTTTTTCATGAAGCAATGGCAACGGTCTGAACTTTATTTCCCCTTTTATTGAACGCTTTCTAAAAATGTGGATAATATCAGCCATAGAAATCTTTTCCCCTGTTCTTTTCTCTTGAAGCACATCCATGTATAACCATGCCTGCCATTCGAGCGAGGCAGTTTCGATCAACAGCATCCCTCTGACGGGAACACCCACTTCAATGGGAAGTGTCGCAGGTGAAATATGATGTAAATATAGCCCTTCGAAAAAAGGATCGCATCTGCGTGCCGTTTTCACTCGATGGAGGGCCCAGCCATTTCGTTTATATCTCCACGCAGGCAGAAAAGGGAAACGAAAGCAGTTTTGGGGCAATGCCCGACTAGGGGGAAGGAGCTTTAAAGAAGCTGTTGTCAATTCGGCAAAGACGGTTCTAGGGGTAAAAGGAGTGAGGTTCTTCAATACTGATAAATGATCAGTTTCCGGGCAATACGTCCAAAGAAACGGATGATGGATGCTGCCGGTGACGAAGAGCCATTGGAAGCGGGATAAACTGAATTCATACAAACTTTTCCTTTTTAAGCGCTTTGCAGCGAGGATCCAGATTGGCTTGATGCCTATGCTTTGATAGGCTCTTGTCCTTTCCATGAATTCAACCTCGGGGATAACTGAGCATTGAAATTCTATTGCATAGCGATTACCTCCTATCCTAGCTAAAATATCAGCCCTTTTCTTAATTTCGGGTAGGTAGGCCTCTAGATCCACTTGATAACCATGTGATAAAAACCATTGAAACAATTTTCTTTTTCCCAATAAATGATAGGCGGATTCCGGTTCTGAAAAAGCACGGCATGAAGAACTATTTTTATGGGCGAAATGCGGAATCCTGACGTTTCCCGCTTTGATGGTCATTTCCATCTTGCAGCATGGACAGTAATAATCTGCTGACTTTCTCCATTCATCAATCACGTTTGCCGGTATCTTTTCAGGGAGGGTAATCCATGTCCCATCCTTCTTTATCGCAGTTAGCATAAATCTCCTCCTCATCCACTACATTCGCCTGCTTCGCTTAGGATTCCTTTTAATCCGCAAAAAAAAATGCCTGGTCGGCATAAAGGAAAGTATCTAAAGAAGGGGTGAAAGCAAACGGCAAGTGGACTCCAATACTTTCAAACCGAAATTCCGTTTGGAAAACGCATCAAACTCAACTTCTTGGGATACCTTTATATCTTCCAAAAAATCATTCACCAGCTGCTGAGTACTTTCCGTCCGGTAGAGAAAAGCATTGACTTCGAAATTCAGGTGAAAGCTTCTCATATCCATATTGGTTGTCCCAATTGATGCCAGTTGGCCATCAACGATGATGATTTTACTATGCATGAAGCCTTCAGTATATTGGAATATACGAACTCCGGAAGCAAGCACTTCGGGAAAATAAGTTCTCGAAGCATGAAATACGATACGTTTATCGGGGTTCTTCGGGACGAGCAGCCTGACATCCAAACCACTTAAAGCAGCCACTTTCAACGCTTGTAAGATATCGTCATCAGGAACGAAATACGGGGAGGCAATCCAGACGGACTTTTCTGCTGAAGTGATCATCTTAAAAAAAATGCTTTTAATGATCGTCCACTCACTATCCGGCCCGCCGCCAATCAGTTGAACTCCGCCATGTCCGTGATGGTTCGGCAGGCCAGCCATGAGATATTCATCACTTAAAAAACTATTATTGGTGCTATAATACCAATCCTGCAGAAATATGAGCTGTAAAGTCCTGACCGCTTCCCCCTTTATGATTAGATGCGTATCCCGCCAAGAACCGAATTTCTGATCTTGTCCCAAATATTCATCCCCAATGTTAAGGCCGCCGATGAAACCGACCGAGCCATCTATCACAATTATTTTACGATGGTTACGAAAGTTGAATTTATTATTTAATAAAGGGAGATGCAACGGACCAAAGGCTACCATTTCGGCTCCCGCATTCCTCAGTTCATCGATATAAGAGCGAGCTAACTTCCAAGAACCAACCGCATCATAGAGAAATCGGACCTCTACCCCTTCTTTTACCTTTTGTATCAAGATGTCCTTTAGCAGACCGCCAATGCGGTCATCCCTCACAATATAATATTCTAAATGAATATGATGTCTGGCTTTTTTTAATTCTTCGATGATATTGGAAAACGTCTCTTCACCATTCCTTAAAACCCGGGTTTCAGTCGCAAATGAAATAGGGCTATTCCCCAGCCTATTTGCAAGAGTGATTAACTGCTGAGGGTTCTCGCCCATTTCCTTAATTCGTTCATTATATTCCGCTTCGCCGCTTATTTTCACGAAACTCTGTTTATCCAAAAAGTACTTCTTGCGAAATATCCTTTCTTTCCGAAAATTACGGCCAAACAAAAAGTAAAAAATGAAACCGATGAATGGAAAAGCCCCAAAAATAACAAGCCATGTTATGGTCTGGATGGGATCTCGGTTTTCCATGAAAATGTTGAATCCAATTATCACCAAGAAAAGGGTCAATATAAGGCTGGAATAAAAAATCAGCCCGCCATCGACGCCATTTATTAGAAAATACCAAGTGCTGACCAACAAGAGAATAAGCAGACCGATGCCAACTATATTCTTCACCTAGACTACCTCCAATTAACAAACACAGGCACATTTAAAACCTCCCTGCTAAGGTAAAAAACATTTATTCTTGGACGAAAAGGCCGATTTCTACTGAAATCGGCCTCAACAGTCTATGCGAAATATTTATCGACCGTTGTGAATACATCATTTTCGATAACTATCTTCCCGTACTCTTCAAGCATGTGCACCGTTATAGGTGACTCCTGACTATATTCCAATAAAAGACTTAGAACATTATCGATTTCTTCCTCATCAATCTCCGCCTCGGAAAATTCGATATAAAGATAATATTTATTCTGATAAACATAAAGTTTTGTCGTCCAGTCATCCAATCCATGACGCTTGCTTAATGAAATGACATCTTCAAAATCCTCGAAAATCGTGATGAATTCAATCATACCATCTTCGAATGTCATACCGCTTTCTTCATCTTTACCGTGAAAATGTTGATCAAAAAGCGTATCCATCTTATCTGATACTTCCAAATCCCTTAACTTATCATCTGAAAGAGGCAGCTCGAGTTTCTGACCATCTTTGGCAAGCTGGGCTTTTGTGACCAAAACTTCCAAGCCTTTTTCAAGGGCTTGAACTTGAATCCATAAAGGTCCTTCAATCATGAATTCTTCTTCTTGATGCACTTCATCCATCATTTCCCAAAAAAGCTCCTCACTTCGCTCGCGGCTGTACCAAATTTCTTCGCGATCAAAGCCTCTTTCCTCAATATCTATATAGGAAATATAAAATTTAACTGTATCGTCATTAATGCGTTCGATTTCCATGATTCCCCTCTCCCTTCCTTTCTCATTTTGAAGGGATAATAACCCCCAAGCGAAAATTGCTCTTAAAAGCTCTTTACCCGTAAGTGAATACTGTAAATCATGATAGTCATAAAACAGACTATTTTACATCATTTTATGACAAAACCTTGAAGAAGGGAAATAAAAAACATTACTTATCTAAAAAACAATTGTTTGCCTAATATTCCATTCATTCTATAAAAAAATACATCCGCATGCAACTATCATAATGCTTTATTCAATTTTAATCTTACTGCCGTTAATGCCTTATTATATACACGGCATGATGAGCTGCATTCTTATTTTTTCTTTAAATGATGACCGGTTCAAGGGACCTGCTGCAGCTCGGAAACGTCTGCCGTCGCCCTATGAATCCTGTTATGTTCCCCGTCATTAAGTTAAAAAAAACAGCGGAAAATCGGTTATGTATAAAGAAAAAGCCCTGCACATTTCCTGGCAGAGCTTGAAAGACCTTATTAGTTAACCATACGTTGTGCTTCCCGTAACTGGAAGGTACGAACTTTACGCGGTAAAAAGCGTCTTATCTCATCTTCATTATAACCAACTTGAAGCCGTTTCTCGTCAAGGATAATTGGACGTCTCAACAGACCTGGATTCTCCTTGATCAATTTATATAATTCTTGAAGAGGCAGGCTCTCTAAATTTACGTTTAACTTTTGGAAAGTTTTTGACCGTGTTGAAATGATTTCATCGGTTCCATCTTCTGTCATCCGAAGAATTTCTTTAATCTCATCAATCGTTAATGGTTCTGAAAAAATGTTTCTTTCTTTATATCCAATCTCATGTTCCTCTAACCATGCTTTTGCTTTTCTGCATGAAGTACAACTAGGTGATGTATATAATGTTACCATGTTTACTCACACTCCCTAAATATAGAATCGGTGATCTATGAGGGGAAATCTACTATTAGTATTCATAAGTACCACTCTAATTTGAAATAATTTTAAATAAGTAATTCATTTTCTTTATTATACACTAATTCATTTAAAATGAATACCCTTTTTGATATTTGGAAAAATCCTTTTAAACTTCTAGTTTAGCCTGTACTATAGCTATTTCTGTTTTTTATGTAATACATTAAAACCGCTTTTTCTAATTGAAAATACCTACCTACCATTCTCATTTAACTCTCAATACGGCCCTCATGGTTTTTTAATGAACTCGTTACTTTTATTTACCCCCAATCTTTGTCAATAAACAAGATCATGTTAATATATTTTCTTTAATAAAAAGCAAATTCCTCCTTTTACAAGAAAAACCATTCTTTTAGCACATATATTATCAAAGGTAAAAAAGGTAATTCAAAAGAATCAGCGATAAGGGAGCAATCTACCATCCAAGAAGTTATAGATATTCATTTTCATGCAAAATATGCACAATTTCCGCCGACTGTCTGCCAAGCCTACTCGCCGCAAGCGCCTCCGGGGCCTCGGCTAGCCAGTTTTTTCGGCTGGATTATCGCAAATGCTTCAATATATTGAGGATTTCATAAAACAGTAAAAAACCATAAAGGATAACCAAATCTTCTTTTAAATTCATGGTTCGGGGCGAGACCATTCCGAACCCTCCAGACTGTAGACAAATTCGAACAAAAACCTGTTGCCTACAGTTTTCTCGTTTAAATAAGTTCCAGCTGATTTCAGAAATCCGCTCCCTTTCCGCCGACTGTCAGCCAAGACTCCTCTCCCAAAGCATCTAGCGGATCTTGGCTAGCCAGTTTTCGACAGTGTCGCAAATTTCTTCAATATATTGAGGGTTGCATCCTTATAAAAAAAATGAAAATTGAAGGTTAACCAAGTCTTTTTTTAATACATGGTTCGGGGTAAAACCATTCAGTAACTCCTTTTATCGACAAATTCTCAGAAAAGACGGTTTGTTCAATTTTTCTTTGAAAAATGTTCGTTGTTTTCTGCTGAAGCACTTTTTTCGGCCTACCACGAATTTTTTCGACCTTTACCTTACTCAAACTTCCATTTCTTTAAAAATATCCGTTTCCTGACCTGTATTCAAGCTTAGTACATCTTCTACATCTTGATAAGATTTCCCATAAAGATCATCATCTTTGTAAGTATGGATTTCAGAATAAATCTCTTTCATGAAATCAAATACGTCTTCTTCATCAACAGATGGATTTGCCGGCCAATATAAGATTTCCATAGGCGTATTCTCCTTGGTCGCAAGTGATTTTCTGCTGTAAGAAATCGCAGAGGCATGCTGGAATCCTTCCCTTTTATAAAATTTCAGCCTTTTAAATGTATCATCATCATTTTCTTGTACTGGTTCTACTTCCAGCAAGATCGTTTTTTGCTTTTTTTGCAATTTTTGAATCAATTTCCTTCCTAGTCCCTGCCCCCTTGATTTCTTGGATACAAAAAGGTAATCAACGAATATAAACTCTTCCCCTTCCACATACAATAAAACATGGTCGGGACCTTCATCCTTTTTATATATTTCCTGCTTATCTTCTAAAAGAACTTCTATATGTTCTTTGGACTTCATTTCCTCAATAGGGAAATACTGGTTTAGCTTTTCATACCAATTCATAATTTAATCTCCTCATTTGCTAGTTTATACTTTCCAGATTCTTTCTTATCCACTACAATGGAACTTGAATAACTTGAAAATATTAGGAGGCCATTTGATGATTAGTTACTTTTTGGACTTTTTTTTAGTGGCTGCTTGCGTTATTGGCATTACAGCTGTGAATGGCGTTGTGACGAATGGCATCGGCGAAAAATGGTTTGGCGGGAAACGTCACTCCCATATTTTCGATCAATCGAAACGAATTCAGTCAGGGTGGAGTCAAGTTGGCGGGAATAAAAAGCGGTAATTCAGAGAGAATTTGGATGACCGGAAGGATCTTCCAAGGTCATCCTTTTTTTATGGGGTATAGTCTACTCCCTTTGTATATCGATTTGCTGCATTCCATAATAAGTATTCATCAATACCATTATCATTCAATGCTTTTATTTGGGCTTCCACTTCTTCCTTACCATACCTTTGGTAATTCCCCTCTCCTAAATATGAGGCAGTAAAATCTTGTAGCCAAGGTCTTGAAGTAGGTGGTGTTTTTAATTCCTTCAGCTTCCCGTTCTCCAATTTCGCATATTCCTTAACGAGATTATAAGGCTCCAAATCAGGCTTATCGATACCAAAATAAGATGTCCAGTGACTTGGATAGATCATCGAGGAAATCACATCGACATTCTCAGAGATTTTTGTGAAGTTTTGCCCAATTCCGGGAGCTTCAGGCAATGTAGCCGCATATCCAAAAATATCCACTGACACTTCCACACCATATGGCTCCAGTTGTTTCCTCGCATAACTTACGAAATCTGTCACTGCCTGAACCCTTTTGGCTGTATGACTCACTTTCGCTTCATCATATTCACCGACATCATATTTCAAATTTTCTTCTTTATTTTCGAATCCTTCAGGAAAACGGACATAGTCAAATTGAATTTCTTTAAAACCCATCTTTGCCGCTTCAATGGCAATACCGACATTATAATCCCACACTTCTTTTAAGAATGGGTTAACGAAGGCTTCCCCTCGACCATTCTTCCATACCTTTTCACCATCTAAAAATGATAATTCAGGCTTTTCTTTAGCCAGAATGGAATCTTTAAAGACGACTACCCTTGCAATTGGATAAATCTGTTTATCCTCAAGTTTTTTCAGCATTCCCCTTGGGTTCTTTATGTAGTCTTTACCAATCCCAGCATATGGAGAATCGGCATCTTCGGTTTTAAACGTAACGTTCCCCCTGTCATCCTTAATGTCAATGACCATCGCATTCAAATCGGTTTCATCTACATACTTGATAAGTTCATTCAATTTATTGCCACCCGCTGCAGGTCCGGTCACATATATTCCGCGCACAGCATCCGGATAACCGAATTTCAGCCCCGAATCAAAAACAAAACGCGGTACGCTCATAGGCAATTCTTTATTTTCTAATGCCACCTGCCTGGTTTCGTTCATGCCTTGTGCATGAACGGGCTGTTGAATCAGGAATGCGCATATACCTGTCATCAACCATTTACACATTGGTTTCATTTTCTCCACCTCATTCGCCATCAGTCATCATTATTCAACAAATATAATAAACCCCTTTCTTTAATACCACAAACAATTAACTTTACTCCTATATATTAAAAATAATTTAAAAAACCTGCATTACAAAGTTTCAGCTTTAAGAATACGTTCACAATTCTGTATTCCCTTGTGAGTATCCTTCCCTAAAATGGTCAGCTCATTGTGATATATGTTAAACGGTTTGATTTTCCTTGAACCCTTCATTTTTTCCATAATCAAAAAAAGAAACGGAAAATCCGTTCTATTTGCTTGATTGCCGTTTCGATTATACATTTAATATGAATAAATGCTAAAATACAGTATAGTGGACATTTCGTATTCTCAGAATGGCATCGATACAGGACAGAACGGCCCTCCACAAGATTTAAATGTGCGTTTCCCCATCACGGGGAGCACGCACATTTCTTTCAAAGAAAGTGGATTCATTTTCTATTTATCCTTACAATAATGAAGAGCGAATATCCATTTATCAATAAACGCAATTAGAGGAGTGACTAGCAGTTGAAAAGGATTTTCTCCGGCATTCAGCCATCCGGTTCCGTTACTTTAGGAAATTACATCGGAGCCATGAAACAATTCGTTAACTTACAAAATGAATATGAATGTTTCTTTTGTATTGTTGACCAGCATGCAATTACAGTTCCACAAGATCGCATAAAGTTAAGGAAAAACATCAAAACATTGGCCGCTTTATATTTAGCCATTGGCCTGGATCCTGAAAAAAATACCATCTTCATTCAATCAGAAGTACCCGCGCATGCTCAGGCGGGCTGGATTTTACAAAGTATCTCCTATATTGGTGAACTTGAGAGAATGACGCAATTTAAGGACAAATCCGCTGGCAAAGAAGGGGTATCCGCAGCACTGCTAACTTACCCGCCGTTGATGGCTGCCGATATTCTCCTTTATAGTACAGATGTGGTCCCTGTCGGGGAAGATCAAAGACAGCATCTTGAATTGACTCGCGATTTGGCTGAACGGTTCAATAAAAAGCATAATGATATATTTAAAATCCCGGAAATCAGCCTCCCTACAGAAGGGGCCCGTATCATGTCCCTTCAGGAACCGACCAAGAAAATGAGCAAATCTGATCCTAATAAAAAGGCAACGATTGCCCTATTGGATGATCCGAAGCAAATCGAAAAAAACATCAAGAGCGCAGTTACCGATTCGGAAGGAATTGTCCGTTACGATAAGGAAAACAAAGCGGGTGTTTCCAACCTGATGTCCATATACTCCATCTTCACTGGAAAATCCTATTCAGAAATTGAAGAGATGTATGAGGGCAAAGGGTATGGTGACTTTAAAAGTGATTTGGCTGAGGTGGTTCTTGGAGAAATCCTACCAATCCAGGAACGCTATAATGAATTGATCGATTCGCCTGAATTGGATGAAATTCTGGACCGCGGTGCAGAAAAGGCGAATATTGAAGCCAATAAAATGATCAGAAAAATGTATAATGGCATGGGACTTGGCAGAAAGAGATAAAAAAAAGACGATCCTCGACGGATCGTCTTTTTTTTCATAATATCGATGGGCTATCGCCAGCCTCCACTTGCCAAAGCTTTTCAAAAAAAGGCTGCCCCTTCACAAGGTTTTCACAAAGTTGAAGGTGCTTCTCTGACCAACCTTCCTTCATTTCTTCATATAACTCAAGCCAAGCTATCTGAAAATCCATTTCTTGTATGCTTTCATATTTCTCAGGGGCCCATTCTGTATACCAATAGCGGATTTCAGCAGTGTTTTTCGCCGTAAATAATTGGTCCATGGCCATGAATAGCAATTGCTTAAGCTGTCTTTCTTTTCTTGTCAAACCGTTCATGAATAAGGGAGACGGCGACAGAATATGATATTCTTTCTCAGATGTAGGTTTTTCAGTAAAGGTGTAATCCATCTCATCGTGGTTTTCTATCATGTCATAAACAATTTGTTCCTGCCGGGGAATTATTCTGCTTTTCCTAATCGGAATATGATAACCTATCGTATCAACAGCTAAAATTCCATTTCCGTCAGTCACGATAAAACAATAGTCAAGCTGAATTCGTTCATGATTTTTCCTTGCATATGCTTTTTGATACACATCATTCAGCAATGGCTTAGGTAATTCTGACAAGTCGTTTTCTATGTAGTGGAACAATGTTGATGACACTTTCAACAAAGGAACTTGATCTAGTAGTTCAATCCCATCATCCTTCCTCCATTCATGAAAATGACAAATATTATAGCCGTTTTCTTCTCCTTCAAACCAGTTAACCCATACATCATGAAGATATAGCATCATTCATCCCTCACTTAAACAAATTTCTGTTTGTCAATCAGTATAGGCAGGAACCATACAATTTATTCCTATTCTAGAAAACAGATTAAGAAAAAAAGAACGTATATATTAACTCTTTTTTGATAAGAATTCTTCAGATTGAATAGTGAATGATTTTTTCACAGAGAGTTTTTCAGAATTTTTCACTAGATAATAGCCACTACAGTATCCAAGCATATATGGATATCCTTTCGTCCCAAGCAGAAGTACATCATGAAGAGGATCTGTACGTTTTATCATGTGCCTTTCCTCTAAATGCTTGCTCCAAAATTCTCTTAGTTTATCTTCCTGATATAACTTAGTCCATTTCGCTAAAAATTTTGCTCCTAAATATTTTCCCACCGTTCTTTCCGCCAATCCTTCCATGATCATCGTATCCAGGAGAGTGAATTCATTTTGGTCCTTTTTCAAATGATGCAGACGGCAAACATGATGATATTCATGAATCAACAGGGCCTCCATTTCCTTTTCGGCTATCCCCTTGCCGTAAAAAAGGAATAGTTTATCTTTAAATGCCAACCCTGACTTCGTTTCAACTTTTTTATTCCATATACCTGAAGACATGAGCGGAAAAATATATATGGGAACATCAGGACCTCCCCACAGCTTCTTATAAGCTGTAAACAAGCTTTGTGTTTTTTCCCATACATTATTTTCTTTTAAGTCTTCCCATGTGAGTTTTGTTTTTTGATTCGGCGAATACATGCCATGCTTCAATAAATGATGATAAATCATGTCCGCATCAAGGTTGTTGAATGTACTTTTAAGTCTTTCCATCATCTGGATCGGGCGGTTGAAATCCTTCCACATCCATTCATTGGTTGAAATGACTCCCATTTCCCATACACCTCCGCTTCTATTGACTATCGTATGATTTAAAGAGGGCGGTTGACACATATTCTATCCTTTGCATTTGCATTTTCACTTCAACATAAAAAGAGCAGATCCCAAAAGATCTGCCCTTCCTTCAAAACTTATTGATATTTCTTGAAAAGAATAGTTGCGTTATGTCCACCGAATCCAAGTGAATTACTGATGGCTGCATTGATTTCGCCCTTCCTTGCTTGATTCGGAACATAGTCCAAATCACACTCAGGGTCTGGTGTTTCAATATTGATGGTTGGAGGTAAAATGCTGTCCCTGATTGCCTGAATCGTGAAAATTGCTTCCACACCGCCTGCTGCCCCTAACATATGGCCTGTCATTGATTTAGTGGAACTTATTGCAAGTTTATTAGCATGGTCGCCAAAGACTTCTTTGACTGCCATCGTTTCGTATTTGTCATTGTATGGCGTACTCGTTCCGTGGGCATTCACATATTGGATGTCTTCCGGATTCAAACCTGCATCCTCAATTGCAATTTTCATCGCTCTTGCCCCGCCTTCTCCACCTGGTGCCGGAGCGGTAATATGGAAGGCATCTCCAGTTGAGCCATAACCAGCTATTTCAGCATAAATCTTGGCTCCTCTATTCAATGCATGTTCAAGATCTTCCAGAACGATAATTCCAGCTCCTTCCCCTATTACGAAACCATCACGATTAAGATCAAAAGGACGGCTAGCCGTTTGTGGATCGGGGTTGGTCGATAAAGCCGTATTTGCACAGAAGCCTGCAACCGACATTTTTGTGATTGGCGCTTCGGCCCCGCCTGTGATCATTACATCGGCATCGCCGCGTTGAATGGCTTTAAACGCATCACCAATTGAATTTGTTCCTGTTGCACAGGCTGTTACCGTACATGAATTGATTCCTTTTGCACCCAGTAAGATGGAAACCTGGCCGGCTGCCATGTCCGGAATCATCATTGGAACGAAAAATGGGCTCACCCGTTTATATCCTCTGTTTAAAAAGTTTTCATGCTGTGTTTCAAGTGTCTCCAGCCCGCCGATACCCGAACCGATCCAGACCCCGACACGTGCAGCATTTTCATCGGTTATTTCCAGCTTGCTATCATTATATGCCATAACGGAAGCTGCAATTGCATAATGGGTAAAACGGTCCATTTTGCGTGCTTCTTTACGATTTATATATGTCTCTATATCAAAATCCTTGATTTCAGCAGCCACTTTAACGGGGAATTCTTCAGCATTCAAACGAGTTAAAGGCCCTATCCCCGACTTCCCCTCGATTATATTCTTCCATCCAGTTTCTGCATCATTACCAACTGGAGAGATTGCTCCAATACCTGTTACAACTACACGGCGATTAGTCATTAAAAATGGCTCCTTCCTATTTTTAAAGCTCTTACGATTTGCTTCTTCTTTTATTTACCCCACCTAAGAGCGATCGCTCCCCATGTAAGGCCACCACCAAAACCGACCATGACGATTAAGTCATTGTCCTTGATTCTTCCTGCTTCCATTTCTTCCACAAGGGCCATTGGAATGGACGCTGATGAAGTATTTCCATATTTATGAACCGTTTTTGTCATTTTTTCAAGTGGGAGACCCAAGCGTTCCCTTGAGGCTTCCATAATGCGAATGTTTGCTTGATGCGGAACAAGCAGATCCACATCTTCCTTTGTCAAACCAGCTTTGTCCAATACACTCAGGCTGGATTCCCCCATCTGACGGACAGCAAATTTAAATACTTCACGTCCATTCATATGAATGAAATCTCCTTCCTGTAATAAGTGCTTCCCACCAGTTCCATCTGCGCCTAATTCAAAGGAAAGGACCCCTTTGCCTTCAGATACAGGTCCAAGTACAGCTGCACCCGCTCCGTCACCAAAAAGTACAGCAGTATTACGGTCTTCCCAATTGGTTACTTTCGAAAGTTTTTCAACACCGACAATCAACACATGCTTATATGCACCTGTCTTAATAAATTGCTGTGCCGTGATCATTGCATACATAAAACCGGCACATGCAGCACTTACATCCATTGCAGCTGCCTTCATCGCTCCCAATTTCTCTTGAATCATGCAAGCGACAGAAGGAAACGACTGATCCGGTGTAACAGTAGCTACAAGAATTAAATCTATCTCTTCAGCCGAAATTTCCGCATTTTTCAATGCAGCTTTTGCGGCTTCATAAGCCATATCTGATGTATCAATATCATCTTTGGCAATTCTTCTTTCCTCAATACCCGTCCTAGTCCGAATCCACTCGTCGGAAGTGTCCATAATTTTCTCTAAATCCGCATTTGTAACGATTTTGTCGGGTAAGTAGCGGCCAAGCCCTAGTACTCCAGCATTCATTTTGCCATCCCCTTATATTTTAATGAGTTATTATAAGCATCTATTATTACCTGGTACTAATTTTATATAAAAAAACACTTCCTTGCAAGAGTTAACAATTTGAAAACCTAAAGAAATCTCTTTCCGAAGTCGGCCAAGCGCCTATGCCAGGGGAATTTAGGGACATACATTATTAATAAAAGGAGATAGGAGGAATTTATTATGGACATATTCAATCGCAACAGCGAGAGAAAACCGGATGATCATTTTTCGAATTTGATGTTTGGCAGGAAAGCTGAACCTGTGCAAGAGGAATCGAAGGTTGATTACATGCAATTGATGGCGAGCGTCGAAACATTGATGGGCTTATACAGTCAATACAAACCTACCATTGATAAAATTAATCTGAACCCATTGATCGCTAAGTTCTTGAAAAAAGAATAAAAAAATTTAAGGCTGCCCTTTTACCGGACAGCCTGCCTTTAATTAACGCTGAGCATCTTGTTTTCCAAGCTCATAAGCTTCTTGCATTACGCTTTTAAAGAGCTCCATGAATGGCTCTGCCATCTCCATTGAGAATGGAATCCCGCTTGCTTCAAGCTTCGCTTTAGCCTCTGGGAAGTACTTCATGGCGATTCCCATAAATTCAAGAGTTTTATCTGAACTCATTGCTTTTCCCCCTATCTTTTGTGATCGTTGTGATGCCCAAATAAAGCTCAATATTATCATAATTCCACATGCCCCTTTCGTAAAGGGCGCACATATAAAATCATGAATATCTTTTGAAGTTAATTCCTATCCTTGAACATTATAGTACAAGACATATGGATTAGAGGCAAATATGCAGTTTTGCCCTTCCCGAAATAACGAAAAATTCCGGTTTCATATTTGATTATGGTCTCCCCCGTTTATCACGCTTTCTCCATGTTTTAAGTAAGTTTAATCGTTTATTATGTTTTCTTTGTAAAGCAATGCCTTCTTCTGGTTCCAATTTGCTTTGCACTTCAAAAATTGTTCCTTTATTGATTTTAGTTGTTGATTGGGAAGTGACTGAATCCATACTATCACCAAATATTAGCTTGGCACATTTATTCCAATGATCATCTATACTGCTGCACAATTGGATTTCCCTATCGGAAGATGAGGTGAGCACTGTATCCAAAGCATTAACAAAATCAGTGATGTAGAGAGCATCCCCGGTATATTCGGCAGCAATTGCAGCCTTGATACCAGACTGTTCAAGCTGATTGATTCCAGCTTCAAAGCTCATGCCTTCCGATTGCCAAGGTCCATAAATCGTCGGTAAAAATATGATTTTTGCAGAATCTATTCCACGAATCGAGCTTAATATGGACTGAAAAATACTGACATCTTTTTCAACAGGCATGAAAAGAACGAAATTTGGCGTTTCATTCTTGCCGTTTTTTTTGCATTTCTCAATGAAGGAAACGATTTCGCCTATTAAAAAATCGATTTTATCCATTTTTCCACTTTGAATATCGTAACAAGATATGAACACCGTGTCCTGCTGTGAAATATCCAATAATTTAAGTTTATTTATCGGAAAGTATAAATAATTTGAATTCCTGGCTATTTCAAGTTCCTTTTCTTCCATAATATATTGACTTGCTTCGGAATCAGCCCAATCGATTCCGATTACTTCTTCACCTTGGTTCAAAAAATATTGAGTCACATAGAAGCCCACGAATTGATAAGTGCCAATGACAATGTTTGTTTGCATATATACAGCCTCCTCGTATGCCATCAAGCCCGCTTCATCCGGCACGTCTAGTTTTTTTAGATGCTGTATCGTATGCAAACTATTGTAAAAATATATCTCTTCTCATAAAGTCTCTTCATTCTCATTGAAAAACTTCTGTATTTGATAGGGGATTTTATAACGTTTTTCGGGCAATATATATGTCAGCTGTAAGTCTGCTTTTCTAGCCAGCTGGATTTGCCGATAAAGGGAGGCTTGCTCTTTCCGTAAGCTTCCAAAAACCTGAATCACTTTCATGGGGATATTCTCTGCGATTACTGAATCTTCAGTGTCCAGTATATGCCGTTCACATTCTGCCGGATCGAGCTCATATGCAGCGGCGACCTCGGACAGCCACTTTTTATAGAAGAACTTATTTTCCTTTTCTTTCTCCAGTTGTGCTTTCAAGGAAAAAACCGGGTCGATCAATACGACAGACCGGATTTTATTCCCAAGTTCATTCATTAGCTTTAAAGCAAGGAGCGCGCCTGTCCCCTCTGCCAATATATGAACCCTTTGATTGACTATTTCTTTTTTCATGAATAGAATATACAGGTTGAGGGAAAGGTCCAGTGCTTTAGGACTGCCCCAGTTGGCTCCATGAAAATTGGATGAAAATAGAGTGTATCCGTATTCCTTTAAATATTCCAATATCTGCAGCCTGCCAGGATGCTGCAGCCAAAAGCTGCTGTCTTTTTCGACAAAATGACTACGGTCTCCAATTACCATTACGGAAAAACCACTGGGCCGCTCTGGATAATAGATGATATTCCATTGGTCATCAATTTGAAAAGTTCGTTGTTCCATCGTTCAAACTCCTTTAAGGAATATTACTACTACTATATTAATTTATGACGAAAAATAGAAAGGGTCAGTGGAAACGCCTATTCTTATCTTAAATTAACCAAGCTGGGATGATTTTTGATTTTATTTTTTCCCCTATGATTTCCCTTTTGACGTTTGGAACCAACTAGTCTGCCAGAAAAAGTTCTCTTATGATTTAATGTATTGAATTATTTAAAGGTTATTATTAAAAACACGTTTTAACTGTATATTAATTATGGTAAGATAAAAATGAATGTAGTGGAATGAGGTGAAATTCGATGCGTTATGCTTGGGCAATTTTTTGGACATTCTTATTAGTGCATATGACTGTATATGTTGTTTCTTCCATGATCGGAGTTTCATACGATGCTGCGCAGGGAACGATTTTAGGATTAGCTGCTGCTATCCTGATTCTTATCATCCCTGCTATCTTGCCTGCCGGGCCAGCTAAAGACTCTCATCAACATTAAGAAGCAAAAAAGGACATCCTTTTTAGGATGTCCTTTTTGTTATACCGTACTTTGCTTACGGGTAAACCGCATTTCAACGTTTTTATATGAGGACCAATTCATCATGATCATAATCAACCGTGATTCCTTCTTTAACCTCAACAGTCCCAGCTATGATTTTACGCGCGATTTTGGTTTCCAGATGCTTTTGGATGAATCGCTTCAGCGGTCTTGCTCCATATACCGGATCATATCCCTGATCCGCAATGAATTCCTTAGCGGCTTCAGTGACGTTCAGGACTATATTTTGTTCAATTAACCTTACTTGTAATTGATGAACCATTTTATCTACGATTTCAACGATTTCTTGTTTCGTCAGAGGTTTGAATAAAACAATGTCATCAACTCGATTCAAAAATTCCGGACGGAAATGGCCTCTTAACTCTTTAAAGACCTGATCTTTTATTTCTTCTTCAATGCCTCCATCCAACCGGTTGGACTGCAATAAGAAATGGGAACCGATATTGGAAGTCATGATGATCACCGTATTTTTACAGTTGATTGTTCTGCCTTGAGAGTCTGTTATCCTTCCATCATCCAACATTTGCAGCAAAATATTGAAGACTTCCGGATGCGCCTTTTCAATTTCGTCTAATAATATGACTGAGTATGGGTTTCTCCTAACAGCCTCCGTAAGTTGGCCCCCTTCCTCAAATCCAACATATCCAGGAGGTGCACCAACAAGGCGCGACACGGAATGTTTCTCCATATATTCCGACATATCGATTCGAATCATATGTTCTTCACTATCGAATAACGTTTCTGCCAAAGCTTTTACCAGTTCGGTTTTACCGACACCCGTCGGCCCAAGAAAGATGAATGAACCGATTGGTCTGTTTGGATCTTTAATTCCAGCCCTTGCTCTTAAAACGGCATCGGATACGAGTTCCACCGCTTCTCCTTGACCTATTACGCGTTCATGCAGGATATCAGATAGGCGAAGCAGTTTCTCCCTTTCACTTTCCACCAGCTTGCTTATGGGAATCCCCGTCCACCTTGCAACAATCGAGGCTATTTCCTCCTCCGTGACTTCTTGGCGAAGCAATCGTGATTCCTGTTTTTCCTTTTCCAATTCGTCTTCCATTGCTTCCAATTCTTTTTGAAGCTGCGGAATCCTTCCGTGCCGAAGTTCAGCTGCCCGGTTAAGGTCATAGTCATTCTCTGCTTGTTCCAGTTCATGACGCAGTTTCTCAAGCTCTTCACGTTGATCCTGCACCTTTTGAAGCGCTGATTTCTCCATTTGCCACTTGGATTTCATGCTATTCGCTTGATCCTGAAGTTCTGATAGTTCTTTTTGAAGCGCTTCAAGCCTTACTTTGCTTTGAGGGTCCTCCTCATTCTTCAAGGCAGCTTCTTCAATTTCAAGTTGCATGACTTTTCTCGTGATTTCATCCAACTCGGATGGCATTGAATCGATTTCCATTCGAATCATTGCACACGCTTCATCTACAAGATCTATCGCTTTATCCGGTAAAAATCGCTCCGTTATATATCGGTTCGAAAGGACAGAGGCAGCAACGATCGCCCGATCATGTATCCTGACGCCATGGTGAATTTCAAACCGTTCCTTTAATCCCCGCAAAATTGAAATCGTATCTCCCACATCCGGTTCAGGAACCAGAACCTGTTGGAAACGGCGTTCCAAAGCCGGATCTTTTTCAATATATTGTCGATATTCATCAAGGGTCGTTGCACCGATACAATGCAGCTCACCGCGCGCAAGCATCGGCTTTAACATATTTCCGGCATCAAGTGCGCCATCCGTTCTTCCTGCACCGACAATTGTGTGTAATTCATCAATGAATAGAAGAATTTTACCTTCACTCTTCTTGATCTCATTCAACACCGCTTTTAGGCGTTCTTCAAATTCACCGCGGAATTTGGCCCCAGCGACAAGCGCACTCATATCTAGTGAAAAAACGGTCTTGTCCTTTAATCCCTCCGGCACATCCTTCCTGACGATCCTTTGTGCCAACCCCTCGACGATGGCTGTTTTACCTACTCCCGGTTCTCCTATTAACACTGGATTATTTTTCGTTTTACGTGAAAGGATCCGGATGACGTTACGGATTTCCGTATCTCGACCAATTACGGGATCGACCTTCCCCGATTTAACCTCAGCAACGAGATCTCTGCCGTATTTTTTCAGTACTTCATAAGTGCTTTCAGGATTTTGACTAGTCACTCGCTGATTCCCCCTTATATCGTTTATAACCCGTTTTGCTTTATCATAATCCATTCCATGTGATGAAAACAGCCTGTTTACATTCGTTTTATTGACTTGCAATGACGCAAGCAGTATATGTTCGACAGATAAATATTCATCCTCCCACATCTGCATTTCTTTTTCGGCAGCCGTCAAAATTTGCTGTAGGGAGGATGACATGTAAACTTGGGAAACACTCCCGCTCACCTCCGGTAATCGATCCAGTTCCTTATTTAGCTCTATATCAAATAGATTCATCGGTTTACCAGATTCCGATAAAATCCTGATTAATAAACTTTCATCCTGTTCCATTAAGGTCTTAAATAAATGAAGCTCCGTCAGCTCGGGATTCCCTCTATCTTTGGCTAGTTCCTGGCCGCCAATGAACGCCTGTTGGGTTCTCTCCGTCATTTTATTAATATCCATCTTAAAACCTCCCATTCATCTATATCATGAACGAATCCCCGCTTAGTTTGACCAAATTTGACCTTTATAATTTTCATTATACTTCTA
Organism: Peribacillus sp. V2I11; assembly: GCF_030817135.1. NCBI lineage: Bacteria > Bacillati > Bacillota > Bacilli > Caryophanales > Bacillaceae > Peribacillus > Peribacillus sp. V2I11. The sequence goes on from NZ_JAUSYW010000001.1 coordinate 1,011,117, forward strand.
ATTTTCCCCATGTAAAGGAAAGTTATAAAAAATGCAGGACGCATGGAGGATAAACGGCAAAAGCCTTTCTTCATATAGAAGAAAGGCAGGCCCATTTGTAAAATGCATAAAATCCCTTAGCACAGTATTTGGATGAAACAAAACGGATTATGCTTTCACGGCCGTTTTATTGTACCCATGAAATTTATCGACGAATTGGAAATCCTTGTCCGTGCGACCAGCAAGGATCGTATCTCGAAGCAGAATGCCTGCATCGGTCGTATTGTGAATGATTTCCCCCCACATTCTTGCGCTCGTTTGAACATGAGCCGTACGCGGAATGCGTTCCTCTTGATATTCCAAAAATGCCTGTTCAATGTCATTCCCATGCTTATGAAGCATATCCGACAAATAAGCTGCATCTTCCAAAGCCTGGCAAGCCCCTTGTGCCAAGTATTGAAGCATCGGATGTGCCGCATCGCCCGTAAGCGTAATTCTTCCTTTTGTCCAATTATCAATTGGTAAACGGTCATACATTGGCCAGCGGCGTTGCCTCTGAATGAATGAAATCGCATTCTGAACTAGCTCACAAGTTCCGGCAAATACACGGTCCATTTCTTCCGGGGTTCCCCATTGATCTGTTTTTTCGTTTTCTTCCGTGTAATGAGAACTTTTGAACACCACTACTTGGTTGTATAGTTCCCCCCTTCTAACCGGGTATTGAACAAGATGGAGGTTTGGCCCAATCCACATATATACATCATCTAAATCACCATGGCTCGTAACCTCTTCCATCGGGATCGCTCCCCTGTATGCAACATATTGAGAGCAGACCGGTTGATCTTCCACAAAAAGTTTCCGTGCCTTGGACCATAATCCATCGGCTCCAATGACAGCAGATCCTGAATGTTGGGACCCGTTGGCAGAAGTAACCGTCACTTCACCTTCATTTTCTACTGTCTCAATAATTGTTTGGTTCGTAACCAGTTCGATATACGGGTTCTTTTCACAGGCTTCAGCCAGTACTTTATGCAAATCGGAACGATGCAAAACAACATACGGAGCTCCATATCTTTCTTTATAAACATCACCTAAGTCCAAAGCGGAAAGCTCTTTTCCGGAAAAGGCATCCATCATCACCAACCTTTTTGGAAATACTGCAATTTCATTGATTTTATCCATGACGCCTAAACGCTGCAATACGTTGGTGGCATTTGCTGCAAGCTGAATCCCTGCACCAATTTCACCAAATTCGGGAGCTTGTTCAAGGACCTTTACATACTGTTTCGTTTCTGCGATTCCTAAAGCAGTTGCCAATCCGCCAATTCCTCCACCGATAACGATGAATGGTTTTTTTTCTGTGTTCATCATCAATTCCCCCTAAATTAGTTGTTTAGCCAATGTTGCGGGCCAATACCACAGTAAGCGTTTTAATTCGACTGGCATTCTATATATCCATCAGGATCATTCTGAAAGTTTCAAACCGATTATTTTTAAACCAAAACAGGCTTGAATTCACTTTCAATCTTTTGGTAACCATTGTTTGCGTCTAATGCCTGTTGCTGTTCCAAATCGAATCTCTCCATTATTGGCAGGTCGTTTACCGAGAATAAGTAAGAATCGGCTTCTGCAACGTGCTCATGCCAGGCCCAATTCGGAACGACGAAGTAATCTCCTTTGGACCAGTCAAAACGCACTCCATTAATGACCGTATAGCCTGATCCTTGGTGCACTTGATAAATTGTGGAATGGGTATGGCGATGTGCTTTCGTATGGAAACCTTTAGGAAGTTTCTGCATCCATGCCCCCATCGTCGGATTGGCCGTTTGGCCATTTGATGGATTGATATATTCCACGGCGAAACCTTCATATGGGTCCGGTTCGAAATTCATTAATCCTTCTAACGCTGCTTTGGTGCCTTTCCACTTGTAGTTGGCAAGCGGTGCCACTTGTGAATAGCGGTCGGATACTGGACGAACCATTCCGCCTTGATAACGGAGCTCTGAAAAATTATCCGGCCGTTTAGGCGTTTCAATCCGATCTGGATATGGTTCAAAGAAAGTGCCACCTATGGAATAGATGGTTGGGATATCAAGGGCATCCATCCAAATCATTGGCTTTTCGCCAACATGTCCATGACCATGCCACAGGTTTTTAGGAGTGATCAAGAAATCTCCTTCTTCCATGAAGATCCTTTCTCCCTGTACGATGGAGTAGGCACCTTCACCATTCGTAATGAAACGAAGTGCACTTTGGGAGTGACGGTGGGAAGGGGCCACTTCACCCGGCAACAATAGCTGAACCGCTGCATAAAGCGTTTGTGTTGTCGAGGCCCATCCCCAAGGCTGGCGATAAGTAAGGCCAGGGTTTTGAAAATATATGGCCCTGCGCTCCCCTCCTCGGTCAGGAGTGAAGATTTCAGCTGCTTCCATCAATTTTTTTGTCAAAAGTTCTTCTTTCCATAAATAAGCATGGGCATGAGGTTTAGGTTCATGGTCCATCAGAGCGGGAATGGCTTCCCACAGCGGCCCAAGGTTATACTGCTGAATATCCTTTGTAAAATCTTTTACGATTGTACTATTCATGTATTCCGATTTTTCAGCCATATTAATCCATCCCTACTTTCTTTTTTTATCATTTCCTCACTGGATTTTAGAAAGGTTTCGCTTAATTTGATCATAGTGTCCTGAAACATGCTCATCGATGAAGTGATCGACTATATAAGAAACTGGTTTGTTTCCGAATTTAGCGAAATTCCGGTGTGGCGATTCTTTGGATAGTGTTTCTTCATCTAAATTCCCGAGACTGCTTTCCACTTTATATTTAAGCTCCTTCACTTGCTTCATGACATCATCAAAAGCAAGTTTGTCAGTATCAGTAACTGCTGCCAGTCGGGCTGAATCTTGCAATCCACGCCCCCATTTGGATCCAGGAAGCGCTATTACATTTTCCACTTCACCTAACCAATAAGGAATGGCCTCAGCTAAATGGGAAAGTATCTGCATGATTGACCATTCATCATCTGCAGACTTAAATCTGATCGTTTCTTCCGGAAGGTTTGCCGCTGTCTCAAGAATGTGGTCGATTGATTGTTGAACCGATAGGATTGATGTACCGATTTCCTGATAAGCCATTTTATTTTCCCTCCCCGACACGTCGCACACGGTTTTCAAGATAACCTATTTTGTCGATCTCGATTTTGACTACGTCACCATCTTTTAAGAACACTTGTGGATCACGGGCTACTCCTACCCCACCCGGTGTTCCTGTGAGGACGATGTCACCTGGTTCAAGAGTCATTAAATTCGATAAGAACTCAACTAGATATTTCACATCGAATACGAAGTTGGATGTATTCGTTTTTTGGCGTTCTTCACCATTTACCGTTAATCGGACATTTAAGCCAGATGGATCGGATAGTTCATCGGAAGTGACTAACCAAGGACCCATCGGAGCACTTCCTTCAACCGTTTTCCCTTGAAGCCACTCAAGTGTACGCCGTTGGATATCACGATACGTAACATCATTCGCAATTGTATAACCAGCTACATAATCAAGAGCATCCTCTTTAGAAACATTACGTGCCCTTTGTCCGACTACAAAAGCGAATTCCGCTTCATAATCAAGTTGTTCAGAGATTGGGAAAAACGGTATATCATCCTGGGGGCCGATTACTGTATTGGCGAACTTTGCGAATACCACAGGGAATGGCGGCAATTCGCGACCCATTTCAGCAATGTGCTCACGGTAGTTATGTCCGACACAAATAATTTTGCCTGGCTTTTGGACGGGGGCCTCAAGCTTTACATTTTCAACTTCATGCACCAATTCATGTCTGAAGGAATCACGATTGTTCAATGCGTAGTCCGCAGCCTTTTTCGCGATGGAAAGGCTTTCATTCCCTCCCTGTAAAAATGCCTCCATGGTTGCAGGGACATATGCTTCAGCGATTTGTTCACTGCGAAGTTTCCCTTCGCTTTCAAGAAGCGCTTGATAGGCATAATTCAAGTCGACTATTACATTATTCGGGTAAATTGCACCAATACGTTTAAATCCTTTACTGCTGAAAGTTACTAATTTCATATTTCATTCTCCTTTATTAATCTGGATTTTTTTAAAAAATCTCTTTTTGATGCCACTATCCTTATTTGTGGGCTAATTTTGCTGATTCGCTTCACAAACCAGAATATGAATGACTTTACATCTACTGATTTCACTTATAGATAACACTGTTCACTATTTATATAAATAATAACTCAATTTTCGGAATATTGTCAAGAAAGTATTGCAAATTTTTGTGCAAATGTTATCATCTACACCATTATGACTACTTCGAAATCAATAAAAAGGTCAGCTAAAGTTATTTATTTAATAGGAAAGTATATTGATAGCGTCAAGCAGCCTCCGGTTTTTCTGGCTAAATTTCATTAACTTTTACAGATTCTGATATACTAGACCTAAATTAAAACAGATTAGGGAGATTGATTTATGGAAATCGTAAAATCCGGTTCGACGATTCAATCATTACAAATAGGGATGAGCATCATAGATTTACTTGCTTCTCAAAGAACTCCTTTAAGATTCTCTGATATTCAAGAATTAACGGAAATAACGAAAAGTAACCTATATAAGTATTTGAATACTTTGACTCAACTGGAGTTACTATATCGCGATAAGACAACTGGAATGTATCACCTTGGGAGCAAATTGATTCAATACGGCATGGCAGCGATAGGAAATGAGGATGTCACGAGCAGAATAACTCCTTATTTACAGGAAATCAGTCACCATACTTCTTGCACGGTCCTTTTTTCCGTTTGGACATATGATGGACCAATCACGGCAAAAATATGGAATTCCAACCAAAACTTAAACATCGGGGCACAGTTAGGTACGCGACTTCCCCCATCATCCTCTTCCGGAAAGGTATTCACTGTATTTCAGGATCCTTCCTTGACGGCGGAATGGATTGAAAAAGATCGTAATGTTACAGGCTCATTCCTTAAAGAAACAAATGAATATGATGAAATTCGGAAAAACAAAATAGCTTTTGCCAAAGAGCCTCTTGTACCATCTGTTTCCTCCATGTCCATTCCGGTTTTTAATTATAATTCAGAATTACTGGGAGCGATCACTGCCGTTGGGTTCACCGAAAGCATTCCTGATCATTGTGAAGATCCTTTAAGTCACTATTTAAGAAAGAGCTGTTTGGAAATCTCGAAAATATTCGGTTATTCCGCTGAATAGAAAAAAGCAGGAAAAGGATGGCGCTCATTCCTTTTTCCTGCTTTTAGATGTTTCATGGCTTCCGCTTATATGTCCATATCCGGTTATGATTGGATGTTTCAGGAAAAGAATCCCCTGCATCAAGCTTTACCATCTTCGGATTCACTACCGTGCTGCCCGTTTCACCGATTTCTACGTAGGTCCCATTATTAGGTGCCTTCTGACCTGGCTTAAATTGACGATTTTGCCCCATAGATTTCACCCCTTTACATGCTTTCCCTGTTATTATTACCAGGTTCCTTCCTTTCATGTCAGAAAAATTAAGGACACACAGGAAATTCGGCTGAATTAAAAAAGCGTTGTTCTCTGAGCAGACGCTTAGACTGTAGACAAACTCGATAATAGTTGAGTTTGTCTACCAGTCTTTTTAATTTTTTAAACTTGAACGTGAATTGGAACTTCGTGCACTCGCTCTCCGCGGGCGGTCCGCCCTCGGCGCCATTGCGCCTGCCGGGTCTCCCTTGGACACGCTTTTCCCGCAGGATTCCCGTACCTTCCGTTCCAATCAACCTTGTTTTAACAATAAAGATAGACCCTTTTACCTACAGTCTTTTTTGTTTAAAATAGATGGATTAAAACTTGAGGTGATAATGATGCTTCTAAACATGGTTCTATTCAGTGAGATCAACTTGAATTGATTTACTTTAGATCAACTGGTGCCATCGAACCATTTGGTTCGTAAAATGGAGGCAACAATTGGTGTCTTTTTCATTTATGACTTGGTGGAAAATATGTTTCAGAGGTAGGACGCCCAAGTATTGATCCAGTTATTATTCTCTAACTGCTACAAATAAAATCAAAAAGGTTTCGGAATGAGACCATTCCGAAACCTTTTTTTCTACAAACTGAGCGACTGCTCTTTGAAGAGACGCTTTTTTGGTTAAGACATTAAATCCACCAGGACCGCCTTTTGGGCATGCAGACGATTTCCGGCTTGGTGGAAAACGACGGAATTAGGTCCATCGATGACTTCAGCCGTTACCTCTTCTTCCCTGTGTGCAGGCAGGCAATGCATGAATAAGTAATCTTCTTTAGCAAATTTTACAAGTTCACCATTGATTTGATAATCTTTAAAGGCTTCTAAGCGGATACCATTCTCGATTTCCTGCCCCATGGAGGTCCAAACATCGGAATAGACGATATCCGCATCTTTTATGGCTTCTGAAGCGGAGGTTGTCACCACAATTTCACTGCCAGTCTCTTCTGCCACTTTTTGAGCATAGGCGACGACTTTTTCATCGGGTTTATAGGCTTCAGGACACCCAATGGAAAAATCCATTCCCATTTTTGCACAGCCTACCATCAATGAATTGGCAACATTATTGCCATCACCGATATAACTCATTTTCAAGCCTTTTAGCTGCCCTTTTATCTCGATGATCGTCAAGAAGTCAGCAAGCACCTGACAAGGGTGTGCAAGATCAGTTAATCCATTGATGACTGGGATAGAAGCGTTTTCTGACAATTCCAGGATTTTTTCATGCTCGAAGGTACGAATCATGATGCCATCAATATATTCAGAAAGGACTTTTGCAGTATCGGAAATAGTTTCACCACGTCCAATTTGCAAGTCATTGCCACTCAGGAACAAAGCGTGTCCACCAAGCTGCATCATGCCTACTTCAAAAGAAACACGAGTACGGGTAGACGATTTTTCAAAGATCATCCCCAGCGTTTTCCCTTTTAAAGGCGTATATTCTTCACCAGCTTGCAATTTGCCTTTAATGGTCTGCGCTAGCTTTAACAAATCTGCAATTGCCGTTGGTGTAGACTCTTTCATGGTCAAAAAATCTTTTCCATTTAAAATCTTCGCTTGTGTCAGTGCCGTCATTGAACTCATACGTGTGACACTCCTTTCGAATATGGTACAAGCCATTCCTGAAGCGAGGTAACCCCTGGATCAGCATTTTCTACCGATTGTAGATAGGCCTTGAAAGTCTCTTCTTCCGTAAATGCAAGCAGTCTGTATTTCGCTGCAAGTAACCTTAGCTTCTTATCTTCTTCCGTTGTTCCATATGCCAAAACGACCGAAGCATTTCCTTCATTTAACCATTTATCAAAATCTGAATTTCCCAATATCAAACCTGCTTCTTTGATTTGCACTAACAAATCTTCACTTAATTGGACTGATCCTGATTGATAAACACCTGAAGTATGTTTAGCTTTTTGAGCATGGAATACTTTTGTCAGCGCTTCATTTACCGTTTCTCCGATGGCGATTCCTTCACCTGTTGATTTCATTTCCGGACCTACCTTCGAATCAAGTCCGCTTAGTGCAAAGGTAGAAAATACAGGATATTTGACGACAGCATACGGAATTTCTTCCATTAAGCCCGTTTTTTCGAACGCATTCGACAATGAATATTTCCCAAGCAATATTTTTGTCGCTATTTGCACCAAGGATACATCGGTCACTTTACTGATGATTGGAATTGTCCGACTGGCACGGGGATTCACTTCCAATACATATACACTATTTCCCTCAATCACGAACTGGATGTTCATAAGTCCTTTATAACCAAGTTCCCTAACTAGTTTTGTAGCATAAAGGGTCATTTTATCTTTGATATCATCCGTTAAGGATTGAGCTGGCAATATTGCCATGCTATCCCCTGAATGGACACCTGCTTTCTCTATATGTTCGGCAATGATGGGAATGTATACATCATTTCCATCCGCAATCAAATCGATTTCTGCTTCCTTCCCTGGAATATAGGAATCGATCAACACGGGATATACAAGTGCCGTTCCATTTACCATTCTATTCACTAAGCTTTCCTTGGAGCGGATGATTTCCATTCCCTGGCCGCCAATTACATAGGATGGGCGTAAGAGCACTGGAAAACCGATTTCCTCTGCACAGGCAATTAATTGTTCTTCACCATTAGCCATTGAACCCGGTACATGGGGGATATCCAGTTTTTGAAGAAGCTGATAAAAACGATCACGGTCTTCTAATTGATCAAGTGTATCGAAGGAAGTCCCCAACAAATTGACCCCGTAATCTTCCAGGCCTTTTGCCAGGTTTATCGCAGTCTGCCCACCAAATTGGACGATAACGTCTTTTATATCTTCCGCTTCTATTACATTAAGAACATATTCAAGAGTTAAAGGTTCAAAATAAAGGCGATCTGCCGTCGCAAAATCCGTACTTACCGTTTCCGGATTATTATTGATCATTATCGTTTCAACATTTTCATCCTGGAGTGCATAAACACCGTGAACCGAACAGTAATCAAATTCTATACCCTGTCCGATGCGGATCGGACCGCTGCCAATCATCAAGACTTTCTTTTTATCAGTTTTTTTCTGTTCGTTCTCACCAAAATATGTTGAATAGTGATAGTTCGTATGTGATTCGAACTCGGCTGCACATGTATCAACCGTTTTGTAGACCGCCGTAAGGCCTAGTGATTTACGGTGTGCTCTCACTTGCATCTCACTTACTTTCCATACGGAAGCAAGATAGCGGTCTGAAAAGCCCTTTTCCTTGTATGTCTGCAGTTCTTCCCTTGTTACCTGATCGATTGCCTTAGCTTCAATCTCCATTTCATTTTGGATCAATGACGCAAAGGATTTAAGGAAGAAATAATCTATGGCTGTCGCTTCATGGATTTCTTCAATCGTCACACCTTTTCTAAGCATTTCAAAAATGACAAATATTCGTTCATCGGATTTTTCGCCAAGCTTTCCCCAAAGTTCCATAACCGTTTTATTTTTCAGCGATGATAGCTGCAGCCCAATCGTTTTCAATTCCAAAGAATCGACGGCCTTTTGGACTCCTCCTTCAAAGCTGCGGTGTAAAGCCATCACTTCACCAGTCGCCTTCATCTGTGTTCCCAATTTGCGGTTAGCGGTCGTGAATTTATCGAATGGCCACCTCGGGAACTTCACCGCTACATAGTCAAGAGCAGGTTCGAAGCTTGAATATGTGCTTTTCGTTACAGGATTGATGAGCTCCGATAAATCGTAGCCGACAGCGAGCTTTGCGGCTATGCGTGCTATGGGATAACCTGTTGCTTTGGAAGCTAGTGCCGATGAACGGCTGACGCGCGGGTTTACTTCTATTAAATAATATTGCTTGCTATTCGGATCAAGTGCAAATTGAATGTTACAGCCGCCTATGATACCTAACGCAGAGATGATTTTAATCGAAGCGGCACGCAGCATCTGAAACTCATCGTCCGATAAAGTCTGTGATGGTGCCACGACAATCGAATCACCTGTATGGATCCCTACCGGATCGATATTTTCCATATTACAGATAGTGATGCACGTATTGTTGCCATCTCGCATAACTTCATATTCGACTTCCTTATAACCAGCTATGCTTCTTTCAATCAAGCATTGTGTAATCGGACTTTCTTGAAGTCCGCCCCGTACAAGTTCCTTAAAGGTGTCCAGTGAATCAGCAATCCCACCGCCAGTTCCGCCGAGTGTATATGCGGGACGAACGATGATCGGAAAACCGATTTTGTCGGCAAAAGCCAGCGCTTCTTCAAGAGTATGGACAATCGTACTGTCGGGAACGGGTTCACCTATTTCAAACATCAACTCACGAAACAGTTCACGATCCTCCCCTTTTTTGATGGAGTCGATCGGAGTTCCCAATAATTTGACTTTATATTTTTCAAGTACTCCAGCATCATCCAATTGATAAGCAAGATTCAATCCTGTTTGACCGCCTAATGTAGCGAGCAGGCCATCCGGCTTTTCCTTGGAAATGATCTTTTCAAGTACATCAACTGTTAAAGGTTCGAAATAGACAGCATCCGCATTCATATCATCAGTCATGATTGTTGCAGGGTTGTTGTTGACCAGTATGACTTTATATCCTTCTTCCTTTAAAGCAAGGCAGGCCTGTGTACCTGCATAGTCGAATTCGGCGGCCTGCCCGATGACAATCGGCCCCGAACCAATCACTAAAATGGTCTGTATCGTGTCGTCCTTAGGCATAAGCTTTTTCTCTCCCGCTATATTCATTTATCATTTGTAAAAAGTCGTTGAATAGTATTGAACTCTCGATAGGTCCTGGATTTGCCTCTGGGTGGTACTGGGTAGTGAAGATTGGCAATTCTTCATGCATGAGCCCCTCAACCGTGTTATCATTCACGTTTCTAAATCTCACTTGCAGCGATGTTCCTTTTAAGCTCGGTTCATCAACCTCATAACTATGATTCTGCGAACTCATATACACCTTTTTAGTTTTCAAATCGACCACGGGCTGATTCGCACCGCGATGTCCAAACAGCATTTTTTTTGTATTTCCACCTAAGGCAAGGGCCGTTAATTGATGACCGAGGCAGATGCCCATCGTTGGAAAATTCGTAATGATCTTTTTAATGTTTCCTAAGAGGTATTCAAGCTGTTTTGGATCCCCAGGCCCATTTGAAAGCAAAATGCCATCTGGCTTCAAGTCCTTGATTTGCTCGAATTCAGTATCGAATGGCACGACAGAGACTCGGCAGCCTTGCTCGACCAATGAATCCAATATGGATTTTTTATAGCCAAAATCCATCATTACCACGTGCTTGTCACCTTTCCCAAAACTCTCGACAACCTTTGTGGATACCTCAGCAACGTGGGCTGATAAACCATTCAGACTAGGTACGACAGTGTATTTTTCTTCCGCCGAGATGACTGCCTGCATGGAACCTTCCTGTCTTATATTCTTAACGACCGCTCTTGTGTCAACATGGCTTAAAAGAGGAATGTTCCACTTGTCTAAATATTCACCAAGTGAATATTTAGCTTGATAATGGGAATGGCTCATATTTCCCTCATATACAATCACACCGGCAACATGCGGCTTCTTACTTTCAAAATCATGTTCATTGATTCCATAATTTCCGATTAGTGGGTATGTGAAGATGACAATCTGGTCCTTATATGAAGGATCTGTCAACACTTCTTGATATCCGGTCATTCCTGTAAAAAAGACAATCTCTCCAGTGATTGTTTTTTCAGTCGATTCAGTCAGCAGTTCCCCTTCAAAGACGGAACCATTCTCTAAGTATAGATAGCTTTTCATGATCTTCACCTCTTTAGATGATGTATATTTATATACACAATAGCATAATTATTCATTTCATTCTATAAAAATTCAATAAATTTAGATAGTTTGTTTTACTGCCAATACTTTTTTAATTTTGTTTATAGCACTATTGATCTCCGATTCGGTAACTGTCAGAGATGGGAGTAAACGAAGTACTGTAGGACCTGCACTCAATACAAGTAAGCCCTCTTCTTGCAGTTCCATTAAAAACACCTGAACATCCTGTTTACATTCAATTCCGACCATCATTCCCAGACCGCGAATCTCTTTCACTTCTTCCATTTCCATCAATGCCTTTGCTAATTCGCTCTCAAGGTATTCAGCCTTTTTAACGGTTTCTTTTAAAAACCCTGATTGGAAAATTTCCTTCAACACGGCTTCGGCCGCTGAGACACTAACGGGATTACCGCCAAAAGTGGACCCATGACTTCCAGGGTTAAAGAACTCAGACAGTGCTTCCTTTCCAATCATCGCCCCGATTGGCAGGCCATTTCCCAGCCCCTTTGCTGAAGTGATGATGTCCGGTTGGATATTAAAATGCTGGAATGCAAAAGGTTTCCCTGTACGCCCTATTCCAGTCTGAATTTCATCTATGATAAGGAGAGCTCCGTGTTCTTGGCATTGAGTTTGAATCGCGTCCAGATAAGATTGCTGAACAACATGAATGCCGCCCTCTCCTTGAACTATTTCAATCATTACAGCTGCCGTATTTTCATCAATGGCCGCTGTCATGGCATCATTATCATTAAATGGAACATATTCGAACGAAGCTAGCATCGGTCCGAAACCAGTCTTGATTTTTTCCTGCCCCGTTGCAGCCATCGTTGCAAACGTACGGCCGTGAAAAGACTGCTGACATGTAACAATTTTGCTTTTCCCAGTGGCTTTACGTGCTAGTTTGATAGCTGCCTCATTCGCCTCGGCACCGCTGTTGGCAAAGAACACCTGACTTAAACCAGAGGCATCAGCCAGCATTTTTGCTGTCCGTTCCTGTAAGGAACTTTGAAACATGTTCGATACATGCCAATATTTATTAAGCTGTTCCGTGACAGCCATTTTTACTCTTCTCATGACAATGTCCAAGATTCAAAACCCCGATTCCGGATGTGAAATCCAGATACTCTTTACCTGTTGTACTCGTAATCTTCAATCCTGACGCTGTTTCTGGCTCAATGTTCCACCTTGCATATGTTGGAAATAAAGAACTCATTGAAATACCCCTTCCTCCTGAAGAAATTTCGTACCGATGAATTGTCCGCCTTGATAAAAATGATCTTTCCCACTAACGATCATCACTTCTTCAATCCCTTTATTCAGCACCGACAACGCTGTATTGACTTTCGGGATCATTCCCCCATGGATACTTCCATCCATGATCATATTCTTCGTTTCCGTTTCATTCAATTTCTCAATGATCTGCCCATTCTTCAAGACCCCTTTAACATCGGTCACAAATAAACACATATCGGCCGATAGTGCCTTCGCTACAGACCCAGCAGCCATATCGGCATTCACATTTAATTTATTGCCTTCTTCGGTAGTTGAAATGGGCGTCAATACCGGACAATACCCTTTTTCGAATAAAAGTTCGAATAATTCCGTATTGACTTGTTGTATCTCACCTACAGCTCCAAGTTTCTGTTCATCGATATAATCACCTGAAAGAATTCCGCCGTCAGAGCCATTTAAACCGATTGCCTTGATGCCATGAGCTTCCAATTTATGAACGAGGCTGCGGTTCGATTTGCCTGCCAGCATAAGTTCCACAATTTCCAACACTTCGGTGGTCGTTTTTCTTAAACCATCTTCAAATACTGGTTCAATTTCAAATTTTTCAAGCATTGAATTTATATCAGGGCCGCCTCCATGCACAAAGACAATTTGGTAGCCGCGGTTTTGCAACTCTCTAACACTATTGAAAAACGACTCAGATAACTCATTAATGATGCTGCCGCCGCACTTTATGACTAATATATCCATATTTTCACCTCTTACGAACGATAGCTTCCGTTTATTTTCACATAATCATAGGTTAAATCGCAGCCCCATGCTGTGCCTGATTCATTACCATCTTTTAAATAAACATGAATGATGATACTTTCATTTTCCAAGTATGCTTTGGCTTCTTCCTCAGAAAACATGATCGGCTCACCATCTTTAAGTACGACGATATCACCAAAAGCGATCGTTGTTTGGTCCGGATTGAATGCCACTCCGCTTCTTCCCATCGCAGCAATGATCCGTCCCCAGTTTGCATCCGCTCCAAAAGCTGCCGTTTTCACTAGATTTGACCCAACGATCGTCTTCGCCATCATCTGTGAATCTTGCTTCGTATGCATGCCATGAACATTCACTTCTATCAGCTTTGTGGCTCCTTCTCCGTCTTTCGCAATTTGTTTAGCGAGATTTTCGGAAGTTTGTTTTAATAATTCCAGGAAGATGGACCATTCTGGATGGTTAGGTGTCAAAGGGTCATTGTTCGCTTCTCCATTCGCGAGCACTAACACCATGTCGTTCGTTGAACAGTCACCATCAACCGTGATTTGATTGAATGTATCATTTGTAATGGAGGATAGTGCTTGCTGTAAATCATCTGGTTCAATTACAGCATCCGTGGTAATGAAACCGAGCATTGTGGCCATGTTTGGATGAATCATTCCCGATCCCTTCGCAGCGCCGCCCATCTTCACGGTTTTACCGTCAATAATTGTTTCATAACCACAGCTCTTCGTTACAATATCCGTTGTTAAGATGGCGGTACCAAAATCTGCAGCAGCTTCAGGTGTATTTTCTGGCTGCAATGACTCTATGCCTTTTCTTACTTTTTCCATTTCCATGAATTCCCCTATGACTCCCGTTGAAGCCACTGCAAATGAATGGTCCTCCAAACCGAACTTTTGAGCCGCAATCTTCCTCATTTCATTTGCATCTTTTAAACCCTGTTCACCTGTACAAGCATTCGCACAAGCACTATTCACTACAATGCCGTGAAGTTTTCCAGTAACTGCAATGCTATCTTTCGTTACATTGATTGGAGCGGCTTGAACTACATTTTGTGTATAAACCGCCGCGGCTGATGCTGGGACATCGGTAAAAATGATGCCAACGTCCTTTTTAGAATAGCGTAATCCTGCATGGACACCTGACGCTTTGAACCCTTGGGGCATTAAAATGTTACCTTCTTGAATTTGTTTGATTACTTCAACTGGCTGTAGTGTATTCATTGTTTCCCTCCATAGTTTACGGATATAGCGGACTGTTCCATAGTCCTGCCGTTTCTTCTAGTCCCATTAATATATTTGCATTTTGAATGGCCTGCCCTGCAGCACCCTTCACTAAATTATCAATAACTGAAACCACCGTTACCTTACCTGTTCTTTCATCATAATCGACACCAATATCGCAAAAGTTCGATCCATATACCTGTTTCGTGGATGGAAAGCGATCAAGGGGCTGTACCCGGACAAATGGGTGGTTCTCGTATACTGTTTCATATAAATCCTTTAATACAACATTAGAGGTTTCCCGATTTACCTTTATATACATCGTTGCCATAATCCCTCTTGTCATGGGAACAAGATGTGTATTAAAGGTGATAGGCTGTAAACCTGATGACCATCGCCCAAGCTGCTGTTCGATTTCCGGTATGTGTTGATGTCGATTTACCTTATATATCTTAAAGTTCTCATTCATTTCACTATAATGGGTGACTGCCGAAGGTGATTTACCCGCCCCTGAAACCCCCGATTTTGCATCGATGGTCACATCGGCAGCTGCTCCTGCCAATCCTTCAGTGAATAATGGGGCAAGACCTAATAGTGATGCGGTTGGGTAGCACCCTGGATTGGCAATGATCTTTGCTTTTTTTATTGCTTCGGCATTCCATTCAGCCAATCCGTATACGGCTTCTTCTATAATTTGCTGTGGCGCTGCCGGTTTTTTATACCAGTGTTCGTATTCACCCGGAGTTTGAAGCCTGAGGTCTCCAGATAGGTCGATTACTTTAATGTCAAGGTCAGAAAATTCCGAAACCAATTGCGAGGAAACACCTGAAGGAGTTGCTAGAAATACAATATCGGATTTTTTTGCAATCGCTTCCGGGTCAATTTCTTCTAATTTATCTTTCATATGCATTAAATGTGCATTTTCTTCATATAAACTTCGACCAAATTGGGATGAAGTATGCAATGATTTTATTTTAAATTGCGGATGATTATTCAAAAATCTTATTAGTTCCAGTCCTCCATAACCCGTTGCACCTACTATTGATACGTTCATAAAACCATCTCCTATATTTTCTGGTCCCTGTCATTCTTTGATTCTATTATTATAAGACTGAATAAAAATAAAATCAAATGTATTTTTATAAAACTTTAAACATTAATTTTAAATGAAAAATCATCCATCAAAAATCCTAGAATTATCCAAACTTGTTGACTACTGGGGTTTTTTCCGTTTAAATCAAAGGTAGTAATTGAGTAATAGCGGTATCTGAAAGGTGGTCATATGCATGAATGAATTATCGTTATCTAATCGGATGCATGCAATTTTAGATAATAAACATCAAGTTAAACATATGGAAAAAGGGCGCTACCTTTTTCAGGAGAGCACCCCAGCAAGTGATTTGTATTACATTATAAAAGGGAAAGTAGAAGTGAGTAAGGTTGTTCCCGACGGTCGGGAATTAACCATACGCATTAGTTCAGAGAATGATTTGGTTGGGGAAACAGTCTTATTTTCTCAAAATCCTAAATATATGATGAATGCAAAAATGATGGAAGATGGAACTGTTGCGGTTATTTCCAAAGAAGCATTAGAAGATAAAATCGCCTCCGATAGCCGTCTTGCAGTCGATATGATGACATGGTTATCCGCTCAAAACCGTAAAAATCAGGCTAAATTCCGTGATATGCTCCTGCACGGTAAGAAAGGTGCATTTTACTCCACCCTCATACGTTTATCAAATAGCTATGGCACCGAAGTAGAGGACGGGAAAGTTATCAATCTTCCCTTTACAAACCAAGAACTCGCCAATTTTTGCGGCACATCCCGCGAGGTAGTCAATCGAATGCTCGCACAATTAAGGAAAAACAATGTCATCTCCATTAAAAAGGGACGCATTACGATTCTTGACTTTGACTATTTGAAACAGGAAATCGACTGTGAAAACTGTCCAATAGAAATCTGTACCATCGATTAAATCCCTCCCATAATAAGAATAATACATACTGCCTTACTGATCTTAAAGTGATTGGAGTTTATTTCAGGCTAAATCCATCCCTAGGACCATTGAATTATTTTCATTACAATGTTCCTATATAAAAATGCATAAAAAAAGTATAAAAATCGATTTCGGCCATTGACTGGCATCTTAGGTTCGTAACAACCATACAAAAAAGGGATGGCATAACTGCCATCCCTTAATTTCTTATTCATTCGGACGGGAGTCCCATGTATTTTACCCGCCAATGAATGACATTTCGATTTTTTCCTGTTTCTTCACTGTTCCCGATGCCCGCTCATCCGAATAGCGGTCGTCCCTACGATTCCAAAGTGAAATGATGAACCCGGTCAATTCTTCATCTGTCATGTCGGAACGGAGCAAAGACTTTAAGTCATGTCCCTTTCCATTAAACAGGCATGTATATAAACTTCCATTAGCAGAAAGACGTGCACGTGTACAACTTGAACAAAAAGACTCGGAAACCGAGGTTATGAAGCCCACTTCTGCAGTAGTGCCCTTATAACGGAAGCGTTTTGCCACCTCTCCAAAATAATCTTCCTCAACTGGTTCAAGATCGAATTCGGTTTGGAGCATCGCTAACAGTTCTTTTTTCGCAATGACATTCTTCAACTGCCAGCCGTTTGTATGCCCGACATCCATAAATTCTATATAGCGTAATTGAATGCCCTCATCTTTACAAAATCGGGCCATCGGCAGAATTTGAGATTCATTGGTCTCTTTTTTCACTACCATATTCACTTTAACGCCCAGCCCTGCTTCTTTTGCTGCAGCTATGCCTTCAATAACAGGCTTTGTACCGATATCCCTGCCGTTCATCTTCTTGAAAAGTTCATCATCGAGGCTGTCTAAGCTGATATTCACCCTCTGCAAACCAGCTGCCCTCAAATTCGCTGCATGTTTTTTCAAGAAGACACCATTCGTAGTCAATCCAATATCTTCAATACCATCAATTTTAACAAGATTTGAAATCAGAGTGGTAAGATCTCTCCGGAGTAATGGTTCCCCGCCTGTCAACCTTAGTTTTTTAACCCCTAAGCCTGCAAATATTTCAGAAAGCCTTACAATTTCCTCATAAGATAGTAGCTCACTTTTTGGCAGGAACTGAAAATTTTCATGAAAAATTTCAGCAGGCATGCAATACTGGCAGCGAAAGTTACAGCGATCTATGACTGAAATCCTTAAATCCCTAAGTGGCCTGCCCAATGAATCCTTAATATGACTGTTCAATTAACCACTCCTAGCCAAAAGTATTAGAAAAAAACCAGACCATAAAAAGTGGCTCCATTGAATGGATTCACCGTTTTTTGACTGGCTTTACATTTCTATTACAGAGATATTATTTGATTCCTAATGCAATTTTTGCATATCTAGACATTTTGTCTTTAGTCCATGGCGGACTCCAGACAATCTTCACATCCGTTTCCTTGACCTCAGGGATATCTTCCAGAACCAATTTAACTTGATCGACGATCGTCCCAGCCATCGGACAGCCCATTGCTGTCAATGTCATCGTCACAGTAGTCAGACCTTCCTCATCCATATCCACATCATATACCAAACCTAAATTAACGATATCTATACCAAGCTCAGGGTCTATGACCTGCTCCAAAGCTCCAAAAATAATGTCTTTTGTATCTTGATCCACTTCGATCACTCCTTTTATGGAAAATCTCTTCGTTTTAGATTGTCGGTTTCATCTCTATGTCCATTTTGGACTTTATATTATGTCCGTATTAGAATCATAACAGATTTTGAGTGAGTACTTAAGCATTTTGCACAGTTGACAGTAAATGTTTCGCTAACCAGTCTGCAGTCATAAGCACGCCTTCTCTACTGACCTTATGTCCAGCCTTAGGGTCAAGGATAAAATCAATTTTTTCATCTGCCTCATTATACCCTGCTTTGACCCCTTCATAAAAACGATATGCATGTTGATAAGGCACAACCGGATCTTTGGCACCATGCCAAAAAAGAAGCGGACGGTTGGAAAGCTTATCCTGATTAAGACTCAAATCAAATGGCTTGAGCTGTTCAATCACCTTGGCAACTTCCTCATCAGTAGCTGGGAAATTAACTTTCCTTTTCTTAATCTCCTCCATTTGGAGCTCTGCATACGCGACATATGATGGGTTTCCCATTAAACTGACTCCGGCGGATATCCATTCATAAACAGCTAGAGCCCCATTAGTCACTATTCCCCCCATAGAAGTACCTGCTACGCCAATTCTGTCAGGATCAATTAATTTTCGGGATAATAAATCATCCTTCAACAAAGATAAATCCTGGATTGTCTGTAAAACCATTTCCCAAAAACGGGGCATCATTTGAGAATCACTTAAACCAGCTTCCCTTTCCCCATGATGAATCACATCCGGAAGAAACACACGAAACCCCTTTTCAGCCAATAAATAGGCATAGTGGAGATTGTGTTCTTTTGCACTTTGAAAACCGTGTATAAAAATGATAAGCGGCAACTCCTGATTGAAAGTGGCTTCTTTACCTAGGTGCAATACAGGAATATGTCCAATTAGTTCTTTTTCAATTATTATCAAGTTAACCCCTCCTAATAATTTGTTCAGGTCTTTTCAATACCCTTATCAAAATGGCATTGGCATTCATCATTCCATTCCTTTATACCTAAGTTCCGCTTCAATTATCTAATCCCGGATATAGTAATATCATACAGGAATGCATAAAGAATGAAAAAGATTTACATTTACTTTAAAATAGGCTTAACAATATTTGCATATAATGAAATCAAAAAGAACAGAAGGTGTGACATGGCTGAGAAACATTTAATCGTATTGGATCTTGATGGTACTTTACTTACAGATAACAAAACCATTTCTTCAAGGACTAAAAAAACACTCCTAAAACTAAAAGAAGATGGACACGAAGTTATGATCGCTACCGGGCGTCCCTTTCGCTCAAGTGAACTTTATTACCGGGAATTGGGGTTGACTACACCAATCGTTAATTTCAATGGCGCTTTCGTCCATCACCCATTACATACAAGCTGGGGGGTATACCACTCTCCACTGGATATAAGTGTTGCGAAAGATATTGTTGAAGCGTGTGATCAGTTTAAATATCATAACATTATCGCAGAAGTCCGGGATGAAGTTTATGTCCATTATCATGATGAAAAGTTGATGAACATGTTCAATGTAGGAAATCCGATCATGAAGACAGGTGACTTGCGCAATTACCTTCAGGATTCCCCAACTTCCATGCTAATTCACACAGATAGTGAATTCGTAGGACAGATTCGCCAGCATTTATCCGATGTCCATGCAGAATTGGTCGATCATCGCCGCTGGGCAGAGCCTTTTCATATCATCGAAATAATAAAAAGCGGGTTAAGTAAAGCCGTAGGTCTAAAACGCGTATCCAATTATCTGGAAATTCCTCAAAACAGGATAATCGCTTTCGGTGATGAAGATAATGATTTGGAAATGCTCGATTACGCAGGAACCGGGGTGGCCATGGGAAACGCGATTTCACCAGTAAAAACGGTAGCAAATACGACTACATTGACGAATGAAGAAGATGGTATAGCCGTCTTCCTCGAAGAAAAATTCAACATCAAAGCCTAATACGTCATTTTTTACCTTCATAATATCTATCTTTCAAGCCAAACTAATATGGACAACAGCTTCCATTCCGTTGTCGACAACGCTCAGAATCGGAGGAGATAAGAATGGGTAAAAGCAGTAAATCTAAACGATTTGTACAGCAAGGCAAAGAAAGTGTTGCCAGGCATGCCGAAAAAATCCCTTATCACACTACGTTTGAAGAGGCTGAAAAAGACAGGTTAAGAATTATGTCTGAACAAAGCTATGGTGGCTTCTAATGGGAAACAAATTATTTCAGAAAGCTAGG
This sequence comes from Peribacillus sp. V2I11, assembly GCF_030817135.1. Lineage (NCBI taxonomy): Bacteria > Bacillati > Bacillota > Bacilli > Caryophanales > Bacillaceae > Peribacillus > Peribacillus sp. V2I11. Next base: position 1,031,564 of record NZ_JAUSYW010000001.1, read on the forward strand.
GAATTTGTTGAAGAAGCTCTCCACTCTGAGCAAAACGGTGACCAGCACAAGACAGAGGAAATCGCTAAAAACGCTCTTTCATCAGCCTTTGCCAATACGACCGAGGCCGAAAAAGAACAACTGCGAGAACTCCAGGAAGAGCTGGAAAACCACTCTAAATAAAATGAAAGCCTCCAGGATTCCTGGAGGCTTTCGCTTTGTTTTCATTAATTGTTATTTCATGCCTTACCGACTTTTTCACCGATTTCTTCATAAAAGTCTTTACCATGGGAATCAGCAGTGGCTTCTCCGCCCTTTGGCTCATTTCCCGATAAAAATCCTTGTCGTGATTTTTAGAAGCGGCTTCCCCACCTTTACGGCCTGCTTCCTGTCTGCTCATTTTTTCGTCGTCAGCCATTTTCATCACTCTTTCATAAGATTTTAAATTGGCGCTACAATATGAGAATTAGCCGTTTTGTACAGGCAATAAACTTAAAACGCCGAAATACTACCTTTTATAATAGAAGTGTAATGGCCTTAATTTTTTGTTAATATCATTCCCTGCGGAAAGTTCCAACAATGCCTGAAGTTTCTATGATGTTTGTGAAAGCATGCGGATCCACTTCCTTGATGATCCGTTCAAGGTCATACAGTTCATACCTTGTAATGACAATCAATAACATTTCCTTAGTTTCGTTGGTGAACGCCCCTTTTGCGGGAACCCTTGTAATTCCACGAACTAACTTTGCATGGATTGCCTGTTTTAGTTCTTCGCTTTTCTTTGTAATGATCATGGCCGTAAGCTTTTCATGACGCGTATGGATCGCGTCAACGACACGGGTCGATGTGTAAAGGGTAACAAGTGTATACAAAGCTTTTTCCGGTCCATAAACAGCTCCTGCCGTTACAATGATCACGCCATTCAGCAGAAATAAATAAGTACCCACAGGTTTATCTTTCTTCCGTGATAGAAGCATAGCGATAATATCCATTCCGCCAGTCGATGCACCGTATTTCAAGGTGATCCCCACACCTACTGCAGCTATGACTCCGCCAAACACCGCATTCAATAATATGTCAGGTGACCAGCGTGTAATCGGAATGATTTCCATAAAGAAGGACATCAAGACAACGCTGAGGAAACTATAAAAAGTAAAAGACTTTCCAACTTTTCGCCAAGCAATGATCGTTACTGGAATGTTCAATAAAAGCAATAGAATACCTGTCGATACATTAAAAGGAGCAAAAGAACCAATCATCCTCGATAGAAGCTGGGCCACTCCTGTAAAGCCGCTTGCATATACGTTTGCCGGTATTAGAAAAAAGTTCATTGCGATGGCATTCAGTAATGCTCCGACCACAACTATGATAATCTTCTTCATTTCACCACTGTACATCCTAAAAACCTCCATTTCACCCTTATTCTATTATCTTTTTACCCTTAATTATTTATTCTATTTACGTAGAGATTGAATTTTTACCGTTACGTGCTACACTAAAAAGTAGAGTGACCACTCATTTTCTAAAAATTGTAAAAAGAAAGCAGGTGTATTATGGCTATCACAATTCTTGCAGATAGTGCATGTGATTTGCCGTTGTCTTTCTATAAGGAAAACAATGTTTCATTAATCCCTTTACAAGTCCATCTTGACGGGGAAAATTACGAAGATTTACTTACCATTAATTCTCACGAAGTCTATCAGGCGATGCTGGAGGGAAAAGCCCCGAAAACATCGCAAGCTTCCCCAGAATACTTTATAGAACTTTTCACACAGTTTGCCAAGGAGAAAAAACAAGGGATTTATATAGCTTTTTCCTCTGAGTTATCAGGAACATATCAAACGGCAGTGATGATTCTTAATCAAGTGAAGGAAGAGTACCCTGACCTTGACATTGAAATCGTCAATACGAAATGCGCTTCGATGGGCGTAGGTTTAATTGTAAAGAAAGCAGCCGATCTAGCAGCAAACGGTGCCACTAAAGAAGAAATCCTAGCTGATATCGAATTCCAAACCCGGCATATGGAGCATTTATTCACTGTAGATAACCTTGAATATTTGGCCCGTGGCGGCCGCATCTCCAAGACATCTGCCCTTGTTGGCGGTTTATTGAACATTAAACCGTTATTGCATGTTGAAGATGGGAAGCTTGTTCCGCTTGAAAAGATACGCGGCAAAAAGAAATTGATTAAACGTATAATCGAATTAATGCACGAAAGAGGAAAAAATTTAACAACCCAAACGATTGCCATTAGTCATGGTGATGATGAAGCAACGGCCTTGGAATGGAAGGAAGCCATTCAAAATGAGTTCGGGACAACCGATTTCATGATCCATTCAATTGGCTCCGTCATCGGTGCACATGCCGGTCCTGGTACAATTGCCCTCTTCTTCTTAAACGATACCCCTGAGAAATCATAAACATACATACTCCCTTCCATAATTGTGAACAATATATATTGATCAGATAATGGAAGGGAGTTTTCACTATGACCAAAACAACCGATGACAATAAAAGGCCAAAAGATAACCAAGCGAGAAATGCTGAAAAAAATATCGCATATCAGGAAAACCTTGCTGCAGGTAAGCACTCCTATTCGAAGAAAACGGACCATAAATGAAGCGCGGGGCTTGTCCCCTCGCTTTTTTAATATGGTTTATATAGTTGTCTTCCTTTCACACTTTCTCTATAATAAAGGAAATAAACCCTGCTGGAGGTAAGTGATGGCAAAGGAAAATTCATTTGATATTGTTTCGAAAGTAGACTTTTCAGAGGTAACGAATGCAGTTACCATGGCTATGAAGGAAATACAAACACGCTATGATTTTAAAGGGAGTATAAGCAGCATCACCATTGAAAAAGAAGACCTGGTTTTAGTATCCGACGATGAATATAAGCTTGAACAGCTGAAGGATGTTCTCATTAGTAAACTCATTAAACGTGACGTACCAGTCAAGAACCTGGACTATGGCAAATTAGAAGGAGCTTCTGGCGGAACCGTTCGCCAACGGGCTAAGTTAATTCAAGGCATCGATAAGGAACAAGCAAAAAAAATCAATACCATCATTAAAAATAGCGGTCTTAAAGTGAAAAGCCAAATCCAGGATGATCAAATCCGTGTTACCGGTAAGAACCGGGATGATTTGCAAGGAATCATTTCCGCAATCCGGGGCGCTGATCTGTCCATTGATGTACAATTCTTAAATTACCGCTAATTATGAAGGCCTCACCTGCTTTAGGTGGGTCTTTTTTTGTTGCAAATGCCTCTATCAGCGGTCAAATCCCCTTTCTCTTCAAATGAATCGCCTTCATGGAACATGGAAAGACTAGTCATGTCCCTTCAGTTAAAACATTAAACAAGACTTATTTTGGTCATTTTTTCCATGTTTCCTTTTTTTTAAAAAAAGGAATAGAAAAAGCGTTGATAATTAAACAGGAGGCGTTTTAATCTTGGCTACTCAAAACCAAAATCAGAACAAACAAGGATTTCCACCTCAACATCAACAGCATCAACCTGGATTGGAAACAAAAATGGAACCGAACCCAGATTCAGTTAAAGCTGCCTACAAAGGAAGCGGCAAACTAAAAGGTAAAACGGCAATCATAACAGGAGGAGACAGCGGAATCGGTAAATCGGTTGCCATTTATTACGCTAAAGAAGGAGCGAATGTGACAGTTGCATACCTGGATGAACACGAGGATGCCAAAGCGACAAAAGAATTGATTGAAAAAGAAGGCCAGAAATGTTTACTCATTTCCGGAGATATCGGTGATGAAGCCTTCTGCCAGGATGTCGTCAAAAAAACGGTTGATGAATTTGGCGGTTTGGACATTCTAGTCAACAACGCCGGAGAACAGCATGTGCAGACAAGCATCCTTGACATTTCAGCTGAACAATTGGAAAAAACGTTCCGCACGAATATTTTCGCGATGTTCCACTTAACTAAAGCTGCATTGAAGCACCTTAAAAAAGGAAGCAGCATCATTAATACAACCTCTATCACAGCCTATCAAGGCAACCCAAAACTAATCGATTACTCTTCAACAAAAGGTGCAATACTGGCATTTACAAGAGCCCTGTCGAACTCCATTTCAAAAGATGGCATCAGAGTGAACGGTGTTGCGCCAGGCCCAATCTGGACACCGCTGATTCCTGCCTCATTCGGTGAAGAGGATGTTGCCAAATTCGGACAGGATACTCCAATGGGCCGCGCAGGTCAGCCTGAGGAATTGGCACCAGCCTATGTATATTTGGCAAGTGATGATTCATCCTATGTCAGCGGACAAGTCATCCATGTAAACGGCGGGACCGTTGTAAACGGATAAGGCCTTACCTTTTTTCCAAAAGCAGTGGATTTCACAAATTGAAATCCACTGCTTTTATCTTTAAGGCAGGATATTTCCGGTTAACGCGGAATATATGAGTGGGAAGGAGTGGAGTCACTTTTGAAAAATATTGTAGATCCATGGTTCACCGTTCAGGGATTGGACTCAAAAACGTTTGCAATCAGTGAATATGGTCATTGGGAGAAAGTTCATTCCTTTTTATTACTTGGTGAGACCCGGGCTGAGTTAATCGACACAGGGTTAGGCATCGATTCGATTAAGCGGATTACAGACCAGCTTACCGATCTTCCGATCATCGTCCTGACCACACACGTTCATGCGGATCATATTGGCGGTCACGGTGATTATGAAACGATTTATGTTCATGGTGATGATGCCAATTGGCTGATTAACGGCATTGAAGGTTTGTCCTTGGAACAAATAAGAAAGAACATGGCCCGGGATATCACATTACCCATACCCAATCATTCAATCCTGATACATACAAGCCATATCAGGGGTACCCTGATAGGCTCTTATCGGATGGGGACACGATTGATCTTGGAAACCGAAGTGTAAGCATTTATCATACACCTGGTCATTCGCCTGGCCACATTTCAATTTTGGATGATGAAACAGGTTATTTATTTACTGGCGACCTGCTTTATTCAGATACTCCCGTTTATGCATTTTATCCCTCGACAAGCCCTGAAGACCTTGTGAACTCGTTGGAAAAGATCACAAAGATCAAGGCAGTCTCCAAAATCTATGGCGGACACAACCAACTAGGCCTCGAACCAAAGATCCTTGAAGAAGTCCTTGCAGCCATTCAATACCTTAAAGAGAATAATTTAGTCAGACACGGAACGGGTGTACATGCATTCAAAAGTTTCAGCGTACATTTCTAGCAAAAAAAGGGCATTGCTTTTACGCAATGCCCTTTTCGTTCAATAAGTCATGGCCATTGCACCCTGCTTGATTGATCTGCAGGAATGCCTTTCCACGAAATGATGTGGAATGATGGTTCCAGCAGGAGCATCTCCAGTCTGCAGCATGTGAATGATGCCCTTAGCGGCCTGATATCCCAAATCAAAAATGTTAATATCTACGGAAGTCAGGGCTGGTAATGACAGTTCAGAGAAAACAACGTTATTGAAGCTGACGATTGACATTTCTTCAGGAGTGCTCACGCCCATCTCGCGAAGTGAATGCACGATTCCAAGTGCCATAAGATCATCACTGACCACCAATGCGGTTGGTGGTTCATCGATGGATAGTAACCTTTTTGCAGCTGCTTGTCCCCCTTCATGCAAAAAATCTTCATGCAGGGTATATTCCCGCCTTCGATCGATTCCAGCCCTCTTCAATGCCCGTTCATATCCTGACAAGCGATCAAGGGTCATCACAAGGGTCACATCACCTCCGATGAATCCAATCCTTTCATGTCCTAGCTGTATGAGGTAATCCGTTGCCTGTTCGGCAGCCAAGACATTATCATTATCAACATATGTTATCTCCTCGATAAAATCAAAGGGTTTCCCAATGATCACAAATGGAAAAGCCCTTGCTCTTAAATAGGTAAGAATGTGATCGTTTATCCTTGAATACATCAGGATTATTCCATCCACCATCCCCCCCTGCACCATATTCACTACTCCTTCGTAGATTTCATCTTCTGTTTTGCCCGTGCTTAGCAACAGGGAATAATGGTTTTCCTGAGCTCCCTCACTTAGACCCTGGAGGATCGTCGAAAAAAATGGATTTTGATAATAATCATTTGACGAACTTGGCATTACCAAGCCAATGATCCTGGTCGATTGATTGGCAAGACTACGTGCAATGAAGTTTGGATGGTATCCTAATTTACTCATCGCCTTACGTACCCGTACCTTTGTTTTTTCACTTATTCGAGGATTGTTTGCAATCACTCGAGAAACTGTTGAAGGAGCAACATTCGCTAGCTGTGCCACATCTTTTATTGTGATGGCCATGCATTTCCCCTCTCCTCTCTTAGCCTTTATTGACTTCAAAGGTGAATACCAATAAACACTTATCTAATATTCATTTTATATTTATACATTTTGTATGTATTCATAATACACTCAGTTCAATAGTTATATCCATACTTTTTTTAATGTTTATTCAATTTTTCAGAAAATACTCACTTTTCCGTTTTTTCATCTCTGTTTTAAAATTCAAAAAGAAGCTGATGTATGATCAGCTTCTAAAGAAACGACAGGTCTATTGGGAATTAAGAAGTCAGACGACTAACTACATAGGTTTTAAGCTGATTTCCAATCAAGTCCATAAAAGTGATTTACAAATTAATAACGATAAACCCTCGTTTCATATGGACGTAAATCAATAAGGGACACCTCAGGACAATCTTCATAATTAGCTAGCAAAAGTTCCATTTTACCCCAATGAGAAAGGTCAATTTGGTGGTGATTCATACTAAAGTTACATACTACCATGACTGAATTATCATTCATATTTCTTGTATAAATATAAAGTTCAGGGTGATCTTCCCATAATAATTCATATTCCCCATAAACAAGGACCTGATGTTTTTTTCGAAGTTCAATCATCTTTTTATAAAAATGATAAATGGATGACGGGTCCTTTTTCTGCTGTTCTACATTAATGGCACGATAATTGGGATTAACCCTCATCCAAGGTGTTCCGTGGGTGAATCCGCCATTTTCAATATCATTCCATTGCATCGGTGTTCGTGAATTATCACGGCCGCTATGCCATATAATGTTCATGATTTCATCATGCGGACGACCTTTGGAGGTCTCTATCCGGTAAAAGTTTTTCATTCCTACATCATCATAATCATCAATCGAATCAAATTGGACATTCGTCATGCCAATTTCCTGACCTTGATAAATAAAAGGTGTGCCTTGCATGAAAAAGTAAAGAGCCCCAATCATTTTTGCGCTTTCCAACCAGTATTGATGATCATTTCCCCAGGTGGATACACTTCTTGGCTGATCATGATTTTCAAAAAACAAAGCATTCCATCCTTTGTTTTTCAGCCCCTTTTGCCACTTGGTCATTGTGCGCTTTAACCCCTGAACATCAACATCGTGATTCTGTCCCCTATTCCAAAGTCCAAGATGTTCAAATTGAAATATCATATTGAACTTCCCATTCGATTCCCCGACCCATTCTTCCGCCTGCTCAATCCTGACGCCATTGGCTTCACCAACCGTCATGATATCATACTTAGAGAAAGTCTCTTCTTTCAACTCCTGAAGGTAATCCAGAATCCCGTCCTGATTGGTGTGCATTTCAAACGCAGGTACATACTGATGCCAATAAGGATTGGGCATATCCGGAAGGCCTTCACGCTTATGAATATGCGTGATCGCATCAATCCGGAAGCCATCGATTCCCTTATCGAGCCACCAATTGACCATTTCATATAATGCCTGTCGCACATCAGTATTTTTCCAGTTTAAGTCTGGCTGCTTTTCGGCAAATAAATGTAAATAGTACTGATTGGTCCTTTCATCGAATTTCCAGGCACTTCCGGAAAAGATGCTTTCCCAATTATTAGGTTCACGACCGTCCTGCCCATCCCTCCATATATACCAATCCCGTTTCGGATTATCGCGGGACGAACGTGACTCTACGAACCAGGGGTGCTCATCACTTGTATGATTCAAAACAAGATCGAGTATCACCTTCATCCCACGTCCGTGAACATCTTTCAATAACAGATCAATATCTTCGATTGAACCGAATTCATCGGAAACTGCTTGATAATCACTAATATCATAGCCATTATCCGCATTGGGCGATTTATAAAACGGACAAATCCAAATAACATCTATCCCTAATTCCTGCAGATAGTCAAGCTTTGAAATCAAACCCTTTATATCTCCGACTCCATCACCATTACTATCCATGAAACTGCGCGGGTATATTTGATAGCAAACCGCTTCTTTCCACCAGGTCTTATTCATGCTGTAACCTCCCGATCCTGTTTTCCACAAAGCCTTAGGGACAATGTTTGGCGGCTACCGACAATCGAGAGGCATATGATTATTTTGGTTGGTTCCGTTTCGAACGCTTAATAACCAAAGCAATGAATATACCAAAAATAAGAAGAACCAATCCTATAACTAACAGGTAAGGAATATTAATAATCGACTTAGGTGATAGCGTGTAAACTTCTGTCGTCTCCCTGTCGATTACGATAGAGTAACTGTTGTCCTTACTGCGGACCAGATCCCCATTCAGCATACCTCTCAACTCTTTATTACTTTCAAGTTCCTTATCAGTTAGGTTTATCGTTTGGGTTTCAGTCGTATTGTTCATGGCGACGACAATCGTTTCATCACCATAAACACGCTTGAATACCGAAGTTCCACCTTTTTCATATAAAAGCTCCATATCCCCTTTTACCAATGCCGGGTACATATCTCTGAGATCAGAAAGCTTTGTTATATATTCCACCAATTCCTGTTCTGTCTTAAAATTCATCAACTTATGATTATCCGGGGCAATATCGCCATTTAAGGCAATTTCCGATCCATAAAATACGATTGGCACTCCTGGCATCGTATATAGATACGACAGCGCCATTCTCCATCTGGAACCTGGGTTTTCGTTATGATCGGCTGCATCCTTTGTAAAACGGGGCATTCCCTGTGTATCCATGAACAATGCCTGATGGGCATCGCCCCCTAGTTCATCTTCACTTTTCGCAAACGCATTAAAAACAGGTTTCAATTCTTTATCGGGTGCGGCAAATGCTTCCCGTAGCTCAGCATTTTGCGGATAAGCCATAAAAGCATCGATACCGGTCTTCTTGTAGCTTGAAATCAAATCGGCATCACCTTGTATATCGCCGATTGTATAGAAATTTGATTTTTCAGATTTGACTGCATCTACAAATTCCTTCCAAAAATCCTTCGCTACGTATTGGACTTTATTTATACGGTATCCATCAATATCGGTTTCCGTTATCCACCATTTGGCTGCATCAAGTAAATATTTCCGTGTTTCCTCATTATTTTGATTCAAATCGGGAAGACCATCGACCCAGCCTGTTTCCAAATCCGTCTGGTTACCGTCCTTCGAAATCTTTTTTTCTTCATGGAACCAATCTTGTTTTTTTGGATCGGTCAGCCAAGTGGAGTCAGGACCCACATTATTTGCTTGGAAATCAATGATCACTTTCATATCGCGTTTATGTGCCTCATTCACGAGCTTTTTAAACTCTTTAATAGTCCCGTAGTGTTTATCCGTTTTATAAAAATCGGCCACCCAATCGCCATGATAGCCATTTTCATCATTAGCGAAAATCGGTGAAAGGATGATAGCGGTATAACCCATATCTTTTAAATAATTCAACTTCTTCGTGACACCTTCGAAATCCCCACCATTAAACGTGGAAGGGTCATTCACGTTCGCATCTCCATTATTTTGAATATTCCCATCGAAAAATCTGTCGACCAATAATGAATATACGATTTCATCCTTCCAAGTTCGTTGTTCTTTTTCAGCTGCTCCTACTGGAATGGCGTAAAAAAGAAGCAACGGAATTAAAGCGAGTGATAACACTCTTTTTCTCATATCCGCTCTCCTCCTAGCTATCTCTTTACGCCTTTAAGATTAGCCTTTTGACCCCTTAACGTCAAATCCAATTTATAAAAAACTTTACACTAAAGGGACAAATTGGGGATACTGGTTATGGTCACAGAATTGGAAAAGGCAGAACACGATTAACGTTCCTTTTTTATCGTCTTGACCGCTTTATCCAAGGCCCTTTTTGGTTTTGCTTTTTGAATGGTTATTTCATCCATGGCTGAATTCATCGGTCCCCATACCTTATTCATTTCCGGAATATTCGGCACTGGTTCAGCGTATTGTAATTGTATGCTTAAGGCTTGTGCCCTTTCATTTTCATTGATTGCGGCATTGTGTTTGATTGATTTATTAGGAGGGATTTCCCCTGTTATTTCATAACGTTTCATTGCATTATCATCATTAGTCAAATGTTCAACTAACTTCGTAGACCAATAAGGATGTTTTGTGAATGCTGTTACATGCCAGCCTTTGATTTTCATTAACGTTTTCATTGGCTGGCCATTGGGCAATTTGGGCATGGGTGCTGTGCCTGTATCCTTTCGCTCGGTAAATGAGGTCCCGTCACTCATGAAAGAAGCCAAACTCCCCTGTATGAACAACTTCTCGATCGATGCCTTGTCGCCTTTAGGAATCAAGCCCGCCCTATACCATTTTTGGATGTAGGCAGCCCCTTTTATAGCACCCTTATTATTCAAACCAATGTCAGAAGGGTCTAGTTTTCCATTCTTATCTTTAAATATATAACCTCCCATTCCAGCCATTACTCCATACGAATCATGGAAATCATTCCAATTGGCATAGTAACCATTCACGTTACCCTTTCTTAACTTCCCCGCCATTTTATATAGGTCATTCATCGTCTCAGGAGCCTTAGCCATCAATTTTTTATTATAAATGAAAACGGAAGTGGTTACGGATTTTGGCAATCCAAATACCTTATCTTGATATATTTCTCCCCTAATTGAAGGTTCAATGAAGGCATTTAATACTTCATCATTCACCTTCACTTCCTGAATTAGGCCTTCCTTCACGATTTGCCCGACTTTTTCATGAGAAAAAGTTACGACATCCGGGGCCTTTCCATTTCCGATTGGCCCATCACGACGAAGCCGCTCATACATTTCGCTAGCTATTTCTAGCTCTTCAGGCTCCACTTTGATTCCATATTCTTTTTCAAAAGCTTCAATCATCGGCTTCAGGGCCTCCGCTTTACCTTTTTCCTCCCAAATGATCAATTTTTCCGGCTTCGCTTCATTGCTGGCTTCTTCTTTTTTCTTATTTTCTTTCACTACTTTATTTTCCAAATCTGAACTGGATCCGCAAGCACTTACACTAACGATCAAAAATATGGACATGAACAAATGAAAAATCAGCTTCTTCACTTTCATTCTCCTTTTTAAAATGTTTATTCTATCATGTCCAAAAGCATCAAATAATACTGTTTTTCAGTTCAGTCATTCAAATAAAGCCCCTTAATGAAAGCGATACCAAGGCTATTGTTATCATTATATGAACGGCTTTGATTTTTTACAACATTTTCCTCGACGTATTTATTTCCTTGTAGTGATGAACACTTTTTGTTATTTTTTAGTTAATAAGTGCTTCTTTCAATTGGAATTGGGTATATAACCATATTGAAAAAAAACTTAAACACGGCTTAGTACAACTGCATAGAACCCCCTAATAAACAGCCGGAAGTTTCCTTTTTCACATCCTCAAATACTTATAGAATTGGAGTGGTTTTCAATGGAATTTTCATCCATACACCATAGACCTAATGACAATTACAGCTATCCCATCAACACTGAAACCCTACATATCCGCCTACGTACGAAAAAACAAGATATCTCCTCAGTTGGATTGATTTTCGGGGATCCATACATTTCAGATAATGGTCAATGGCAGTACGAAGAACTTCCGATGAGTTTGTCAGGCAGCGATAACCGTTATGATTATTGGCATATTTATGTGAAGCCTCCCTACCGAAGAATTAGATATGGGTTCAAGGTATCCTCAGAAGATGAAAGTGCCATTTACACGGAAAAGGGCTTCTTTAAAGAACCCCCCCGAGATCCCGGAAGCTATTTCGCAATTCCCTTTCTACATCAAAATGAAGTTTTCGGGGCACCGGAATGGGTAAAAGATACAATTTGGTACCAAATTTTCCCTGAACGATTCGCGAACGGAAACCCCGACAACGATCCGGAAGGTGTGAAACCTTGGGGAAGTGAAGATCCGGCCGTGGATAATTTTTTTGGCGGGGACTTCGAAGGAATCATTGAACATTTGGATTACCTAGAGAATCTCGGCATCAACGGAATTTATTTCACGCCAATCTTCCATGCCTACTCCAATCATAAATACGATACGATTGATTACCGGAGTATCGATCCGCAATTCGGAACGAAGGAAACATTGAAAACACTAATAACCGAATGCCACAAACGGAATATACGGGTCATGCTGGATGCCGTTTTTAACCATAGCGGCTACTATTTCCCCCCTTTTCAGGATTTACTCGAAAAAGGAGAGAAATCGAAATATAAGGATTGGTTCCACCCACACAGCTTCCCTCTTAAGGGAGGGGAAAGGCCCAATTATGAAACATTCGGTTTTTTTGAATCGATGCCAAAATTGAATACGGCGAATCCGGAGGTGAAAGAATATCTGCTCGAAGTCTCGGCTTATTGGATCAAGGAGTTCGATATAGACGCCTGGCGGCTCGATGTGGCAAATGAGGTCGATCAGCCATTCTGGCGTGAATTTCGAACAACTGTGAAAAAGATAAAGCCTGACCTTTATATTCTTGGGGAAATTTGGCATGACTCGATGCCATGGCTTCGCGGCGATCAGTTCGATGCGGTCATGAATTACCCTTTTACCAACCAAGTTTTTCGCTTGGTCGCTTCACAAACCATCAATGCACGCGAGTTCAGAGAAGAAATGACAGCCATCTATCACAGTTATCCCACCAATGTTTTTGACGTGACATTCAATCTTCTTGGAAGCCATGATACACCGCGGATTTTCACGGATTGCGGGGAAGATCTAGCTCGGGCCAAGCTCATCCACGCAATCCTGCTGACATTCAATGGCAGCCCTTGTATATACTATGGGGATGAAATTGGCTTAACCGGAGGCATGGATCCAGGGTGCCGAAAATGCATGGTCTGGGAAGAAGAAAAACAAAATACCGAGCTTTTCAATGAAATTAAGGCATTGATTCTCTTGCGAAAAGAAGAACGATTACTTGCCAATGACGGAAAGTTCAAATTCCTTGATACAGCCGGAAATGAAAATATCGTGGCCTACCAAAAGTATAATGGAAAACGTTCTGTCGTGATCATCATCAATCCGACGGATGTCCAGCACTCCTTTACCCTCCCTTTTGATTTGAAAGGAAGTACACTAACGGATTTAAGAACAAAAGAAACCACACAGGAAGGTAAATTTGATTTGGGTGGTTATCAATATAAAATTCTCGCATTCAATCATTGAGGCAATGAAAACGGGGCAATGAAAATCATCCGCCCCGTTTTTTTCAATCGATTATTTGGATATCATATTCTTTGAACCATACATGGGTTTGTGCCAAGTGAGCGAGCAACTGTGGACCTGACATCAATTGCCCGAACCACGGCACTTTAAAAGCGGCACCCTTGGAATCTACTATATCGGTTAGCTTCTGTTTATCGAAAAACTCATGCAGGACCGAATTTTTATCCGTCAGTAAGTCTTTCAACCACGCCTGCACACGGTCTGTATATATAGGGTTATGGGTTTTTGGATAAGGACTTTTTTTACGATACAATACTTCATCCGGTAATAGCCCCTCCAAAGCCTTCCTTAAAATACCCTTTTCACGGTTGCCTTCCATTTTCATTTCCCAAGGAATGTTCCATGCATATTCAACAAGGCGATGATCGGCAAATGGCACGCGCACCTCTAGACTTGCACCCATACTCATCCGGTCCTTCCGGTCAAGGAGCGTCGTCATGAACCATAATAAATTCACATAGAAAAGCTCTCTCCGCTTTGCTGCTACACCGTTTTCCCCTTCCAATTTAGGCGTTTCGGCAAGGGTGGTCAAATAGGCTTCCAGCGCATATTCCTCCAGCTTCAATTTCTCGCGCCATCCCGTTTTCAATAAAGATACCCGCTCCCCGGTCGATCTCATCCATGGAAAACCAGCACGATTCAAATCATCCTCACGATGAAACCAAGGATAACCTCCAAAAATTTCGTCCGCACATTCGCCGGACAGGCCTACGACGAAATCCCGCTTGATTTCCTTACAAAACCAAAGTAAAGAAGAATCGACATCCGCCATGCCTGGGAGGTCCCTTACAAGGACAGCTTCTGTTAAATAATCCGTCAACTGCTCTTGAGTGATGATCGATGAATGGTGAACCGTGTTAAAACTATCCGACATCTTTTTAATCCAATACCCATCAGAGTTAGGCTGAAAATCATTTGCCTTAAAATAGCGCTCATTATCCTCATAATCAATGGAATACGTATGAAGCTGGCCTTTCCCTTCTTTTTGATAGGCATTTGCAGCAATGGCCGTTATCGCGCTTGAGTCAAGCCCTCCTGATAAGAAGGTACAAAGTGGAACATCTGATACAAGTTGCCGTGTCACTGCATCTTCGACAAGGAAGCGAACCTTCTCGGCCGTCTCATCAAGCGTATCCCGATGTTCTTCGCTTTTCACATTCCAATATCTCCAAATCCGGAGGCCGTTCCTTGATAAGGTAAGCGCATGGGCAGGCCTCAATTCCTGGATATTATGAAATATGCCTGAACCTGGCTTTCGGGATGGACCAACACCAAAAACCTCAGACAACCCTTCGCGGTCAATCTCCGTTTTAACATCCGGATGGGCCAGAATCGCCTTCAGCTCCGATCCGAAAATGAACCCACCGTCCCTTTCCGCGTAAAAGAATGGTTTTACCCCCATGCGATCTCTTCCAACGAATAATTTCTGTTCCTTTTCATCCCAAATCGCAAACGCAAAAATCCCATTGAACAAGTCAATGCATTTTTCTTTCCATTCTATATAAGAAGTTAGCAAAACTTCTGTATCAGAATGACCGTTAAAGGAATATCCTTTTAATAATAGCTGTTTACGAATATCCTCGGTGTTATATAGCTCACCATTATAACAAAGCGTATATCTGCCGTTTTTGTGATTTTTCGTCATCGGCTGTTTTCCGCCTTCCGCATCGACAACCGTTAACCGTTTATGACCAAAGGCAACATGGGCTTCGCTCCAAACATTTCCTTCGTCTGGCCCCCGCTTTGCCAACGTTTTTGTCATGTTTTCCAGCGTTTTCGTTTTTGTCCGTAAATCTTTTTGAAAATGCACCCAGCCTGTTATTCCACACATTTTACACTTCATCCTTTCTATCCGGACCATCAAAAATATATTGGCTCCCTGTCTTAAAAAGATTTACAGTCCCTAAGTATCGATCAGCATCATTCCGTAGGATCCCCTGCCAACGCCCGGCGTTGTTAATGAATTGTTGAGCAAAGCATCCCGTGTTTAAACATAGCCTATGCAAAGACGGAAAGATGGTTATTTGTCCATAATATTTTAAAATATACAGTTATATTTTCATTGGATTTTGACTAAAAAGTAGGTGAGGATTCCACTATTGGAGGTATATGTATGAGTCAGCAACAACGAACCAAGTTAATGAACAGGCAAACAAGAGCTTTTACCGAAGGAACAGTGGAAAATATCAATCAACAATGGATTTTTTTCGATGATGAAACAGATGAGGCCTGCTCCATTGAAGACCACGTTGATAGCACCATTGAAGTCTACAGGGGTGGGCGCTGGCAGCAAGGTGTAGTTGAGGAAGAGGGAAAAATCCTGCTTCACCGGGAAATCACCTTCTTAAGGGAAAATGAGCCCATTCGGATACGCAAAAAACTGCTCTACTCTTTTGAACGTTTATTGGAAGAATTGAACGACGATTCCTTTTTCCAATTTGTAACGACATTGAATTCACTTGATTTTTCTATTTATGATTGTATATATAGCTATAACCAGCTCACTTTTTTAAGGGCCGTCCCTAACCAGTCCGGCGTGAATTTCTTCACCTTTGATAACGAGAGCCAAATTTGTCTCGTTCAGCACCACTTTTCTTATGGGAAAAAGGATCACGATCGTTTTGAATTCACCCTGAACACTGGAAAAAGGATCGTCATTGAGAAAGTGAATTCACAATAACGGGTAAAAGAAAACGGGTAAATGAGATTTCCTCATTTACCCGTTTTCATTCTGTATTAAAAAAAGTCCATTCCTTGTGGCAGCGAAAGCCCTAAATAAAGGACGAATACAAGCGCTACGATGAACAATATCCACATGGCACTTGTGCTTTTTCCTTTTTTCGTACGGACCAGCACCATTTCCATCGCCGCAATCACGATGATTCCAACAATCATTTTTACTGCGTAAGCACCAAAATCGGTGATCAGCATACCGCCAGTAAGGAAAATCAATAGATAGAACAACCGTGTTATCATATGTAGCATTTTCGCTTTTGGATTTCCACCTTTAAGCATCGAATATGTGACAAAGAAAAGAATGATTCCGATAACCCAAGCCGTAATATGCATATGTGTCATTTTTTTGCCCCCTCGTTCAGTTTCCATATCATCATATCATAGGCTTTTACAAAAAAACAAAACTAAGGATCCACCTGAATGGGTAAAATCAACAATTTAATGAACATCATTTACATTTTTTCTTAACTGGTCCTCACCGGCGTATAACCGGCTTTTTACCATATGTAACAAAACGCCATATATATTCAACCGGTCCGTATTTAAACAGCCCCATCCACAATAAGGAAAACAGAATTTGCAGGCAAAACAGGGCTATTAAGAAAACAAATCCTGTGGTATAAGAGACTGATCCATATAAACCAAGGCCATATGAATAAAAAATGGCCGTACATACCATCGATTGGAACAAGTAATTGCTCATCGACATCCTTCCGATATACGAAAGCGGGTATAACAGGCGGGAAGCCCCGGCCTGTTCCGCCAAAAGCACGATTGCCGTGATATAAAAAATCGTAAGTAACGGTCCTCCCAAATAATCCTGCACGAATATCGTACCAAAGTGGTATACCGTCACATATGGCAGAATCTTAATCGACATGCCCACCAGCAAGCTTACAATCGATATCGCTTTCAATTGTCGTTTATATTGAGTTGGCTTTTGGAGAAAGCCTTGTTTTGCAACGCCTGCACCAATTAAAAAAAACGGAAAAATCGATAAAAAAAGGATAATGGCATTAAAAGGGTTGTTCACCATATACCAATCTAGTGCCCTTTGACTCATTATTTCAGTAAATGTACCAGATTGATAAACTTCCAAAGACTGTTTCACCATTGCCGAATCAGTCGTAATTGCCATCCCTTCCCTATCAAAAATGCCCATTATAAGAAATAGCGAACCCAATATCGCAAAAGGCAGGACATAACAAACCGAGCCTAGCAGAATTAAATTCCTGCCCTTCATTCTATAAAAAAATAAAAAGGCAAACCCAAATACAGCATAATTTATGAGGATGTCCCCATGCCAGATGAAAAAAGCATGAATGCATCCAAGTATCAGCAGGAAACTTAGCCTTTTCATATATAGTAAAGGAAATGAAATACCCTTTTCTTCACTCCTTATAGCTAATATGATTGCCCCGAAACCGAACAGAAAGGCAAATAACGGATAAAAGCTGGCCTGTGCGGCAATATCACTGAACCTGTACAAAACCCTGTCCCATCCTCCGGACCAACGCCCGGCACCATCTATGTACAAGAGAGGAGAGTGGAAAGAAGGCATATTCACTAAAAAAATCCCTAAAATGGCTAATCCACGTAAAATGTCGATGCTTACGATCCGTTTACTTTCCTGCAATGGAACCATCGTGCCCTTCATAGGTACACCCTCTTTCATCCATACAGATTTAACATCATTTCTATAACTCCATTGCATCATCTTTAACCTTCGTGACCGCTTTTTGCTTTTTTATCAGTATGACAAACAAGCTGCCCAATAAGCAAAAGATTCCTGCAAGGAAGAATGCCCATGTATAGGAGTTGAATATTTTGAAGATAAGCCCTCCTCCGTACGCCGCCACTGCTGCACCCACCTGATGGGCTGCGAAAATCCAACCGTATACAATCCCGCTTTTCTCCATGCCAAAGACTTGCCTTGAAATGCTTATGGTCGGAGGAACGGTGGCTATCCAATCCAAGCCATAAAAAACGGAGAAGATGATCAATAGACCGATTGAGCCTTCATTTAGCGCAAATGGAAGTACTACGAGGGAAGCACCCCTGAGAGCGTAATACCAAAACAACAGCCAACGGTTATCAAAACGATCTGATAACCACCCGGATACAGTCGTACCAATCAAATCAAAGATTCCCATGAAAGATAGCAGAGATGCTGCCGTCACGACCGGTAAACCATAACTAATGCAGTAAGAAATGAAATGTGTGCCGATCAACCCACTCGTTGAAAGTCCGCATATAAAAAAGCTTCCTGCCAATAACCAGAATTCCTTCACTCTCACTGCTTCAATCAACGACTGAAAAGCCATGGCGATAGGGTTCTTCTTTTGGACTGTAACAGCCCCCTGACTTTCTTCTTCTAATCCATATGGAAGAGTGCCTACTTCCTTCGGATTGTTTTTCATGAATAAAAGGATGATAGCCAGCATGATCAAGCTAAGTGCCAAAATTAATCCAATCGCCCATCTCCACGAGTAATTCTCAATGATGATGGCTAATACCGGAAGTAAAATGAGCTGACCTGTGGCCGTACTTGCCGTTAGTATCCCAACCGCCAGCCCCCGCCTCTTCTCGAACCAACGATTTGCCACATATGGGCTCAATACCGTTAAAAACACTCCAGAACCCAATCCAATGATAATTCCCCAAATTAGAATGAGCTGCCACTCATGCTCCATGAAAAAAGTGAGGAAAATCCCTGCCAATAAAGTGGACATGGCCAATACCATCATTTTCTTCAATCCAAGCACTTCAATTAGAGCGGCCATGAATGGGCCCGATAATCCATAAAGAAAAAGACTTATGGCGAAGGCTAACGAAATGACGGACCGGTCCCACCCGAACTCATTTTCAAAGGGTACGATGAATACTCCCGAAGACGACCTAACGATTCCGGCTACAATGATCGAGAAGAATGTTATGATTAAAATAACCCAGCTATAATGAATACGTTTCAATGCTCTCCCCCACAATCCAAAACTCTTAGAATCAACATGATGAAAAAGAAAAATTATAATAATTTGAAATATTTTATAATAGTAACACTTTATCGTTAAACTGGAAGCCTTTTATCGAAACAAATTTCAATGCTCTTGAATGACCATCCCTTATCCAACAATGGCATGAGTTACTGTGGCTTATTTAAGAATGGAAACATTTCGCCCTCTCTCTTCATTTCATCTGGGGCGATATCTTCATAACTTTATATTTAACCGAATTTTAAGGGCAAACAGAAAGAAACGCTGATCATTTCTGAACAGCGTTAGCGAGCATCAATTAACGAATCTGCCTGTTTTCCCCTTAGATTCCCAGTAATCATTACGAAGATGGATTTTTTGTATTTTCCCCGATGCCGTTTTTGGAAGCTCATCGACGAACGACACACTGGTAACTGATTTGAAATGAGCTAATTTTTCCCTTGTGAAGGCCTTTATATCATCCTCCGTTAATTCCACGCCCATTTTTGGCACAATGAAGGCATGCGGCGTCTCTCCCCACTTTTCATGTGGAACGGCAATGACTGCCGCTTCAAGAATGTCCGGATGTTCGTAGAGTATTCCCTCCACTTCTATGGAAGAGATATTTTCTCCGCCACTAATGATTATATCCTTTTTGCGGTCAACGATATCAACATTACCATTTTCATCGATTGTGGCCATATCCCCAGTATGCAGCCATCCATTTTTCAGTGTCTGGCTGGTCGCTTCTTCATTTTTCCAATAACCTAACATCACTCCATGACTGCGGACGATTAGCTCCCCGATATCCACGCCATCACGGGCAACTTCCTCACCATTGTCATGGATAACCTTTACCTCACTGCCTATGATGGGATATCCGGCTTTCGCCTTCATTCTGTATTTTTCTTTTTCCGAAAGATCATCGAATTCAGAACGAATCAGCGATATCAGGCTAACCGGTGTTGATTCAGTCATTCCGTAAATTTGAATGAATTCCCAGCCTAACTCTTTTTCCACCCTTGTAACGAATGCAGGAGGCGGTGCCGAACCCGCAACAACGATTCGGATATCCTGCTCGATGTTCGGAACATTCCGTTCATAATATTGAAACAGGGAATTCAGAACCGTTGGTGCCATATGCATTATGGAAACCTTATGCTTTTGTAGTGCATTAAATATCCTTTCGGGGCTGGTTTTCCTCAAACAAACTTGAGTGGCACCATTTGCCGTATAATAAAATGGGGCACCCCACCCATTCACGTGGAACATCGGCAGTACATGCAAATATGTATCGCGGTCATTGACCCTGAAATGATGCATCGCACCCAGGGCATGTAAATAGTTGTTGCGGTGAGTCAGCATCACCCCTTTGGGATTCCCTGTGGTCCCGCTAGTATAAAGGAGGCTCGAAACATCATTTTCATCCACTGACTCCCGGTTAAAGCTCATGTTATCATAAGGTTCCAGCCAATGGTTGTAATCGGTTTCATTTATCTCTTCATCTTTATAATGAACGATTATGTGCTCCACTGATTCAAGTTCATCCTTGACAGGGGAAATTAGATGATACATTTCCTGATCTACGAATAGGACCTTTGACTCGCTATGGTTCAAAATGAATACATAATCGGCAGGCTTCAAACGGATATTCAATGGAACGATTACTGCCCCAAGTTGAAATACCCCATAAAAGCCTTCAAGCATTTCAATTGAGTTAGGTGCCAAATATGCCACCTTATCACCCTTTTTGACTCCAAGATCCCTTAAACCATTTGAAAGCTGGTTTACACGGCCGTTCAACTCTGAGTAGGTTAATACCTTGTCATCTCCAATGATGGCTTTCTTATCGCCATATAGTAAGGCTGCTCGATCTAAGAAATGCGATAATACTAATGGTACGTTCATTTCCTCACCTCTTATTTTATTTGAAAATTCTGAATTAGTATTATATTACCATATCTGTTACCATTATTTCAATAATATTAAGTCATTGTTATATAACAACATATTAATAGGCAGATGAATCACATCAATCATGAGTCAACATACAATACATTGAAACTCCCTTCAATGATAGGCTCATGGCCTGAGATTCAAGGGGAAAACCAGAATGAAAAAAGGGTGATTTTCTTGCCGGCCATCGTAGGAATCGTTCAAGTCATCAACGTCGGTAGCAGTGGAATTGTCCATATTGGTGACGTCTTTAAAATTAGTCCATATTCCACTTCAAAAACGTTTGCAGGTGCTGGCTCGTTTATATACGGGTGAATCCATATCCCTTTATAATGCCTATAGCACCACAAATACAAATGATACAGATGGTGTTGATCAGCCACTGGTCTTAAATCTCTAATGTTTTTAAGAAAGGAGTCAGCATGATCTTCAATATTCACCAGACCATACAAATCAATATGATAAAAATTGAAAGCATCTCCAATTCATCCGTTTTTCAAATAGGAAGTGCCGGGGTGATTAAACCATATTCCACATTAGCCAATACCGGAGGATTCACTGAGCCTGCTCCACAAATTGAAGCTGATGTAACCCCATTAACCAGTTTCGTCCCATTTACACCCTCCTAGTTCATAGGCATTCACCTACATCTAACTTTTTCATATACTGTCATATATGAAATTAACTTATTGTGAAGGTGAGGTGTTGAATCGTGAATCAGGATCTATATTCATATTCCATACAAATGCAGCGTTTTCTTGAAGCCCAGGATAAACGGATCATGAAACTTGAACACGAACTCAAACGCCTGACAGATGAACTTGCTGAGCTGAAAAGTAAACCGCCAATCCATGTAGATAAAATTGAATATAAATTCGATCAGTTAAAGGTCGAATCTTTAGATGGAACATTGAATATCGGTTTAAATCCCAATGACCTTAACAACATTGACGAATTTGCCGTCAACAACCAACCCGTTCACCCAGCACCAAACCTATTTCCAGGCAGGGAAATCGTCGTCCAGGAAATTCACAACGATATACTTTCAGACTTGGAAAATATGATCCACGATGCAGAAACCCAGCTGAAAATATCATTGGAGCCCTCTTATCATGACTTCATTAAACAGGATGTCGAACGCCAGCTTCATCAACGGATCAATATGTATTTCGATAATCTTTCTTACGCGGAACGTGCACCGCAGCAACGGGATAATGTCAAGGAAAAGGTCAGGGAGAAGGTAAAATCCGATATTCAAACTGCATTATTACAATTCATTACCCATTCACAAGCCGAGACAGGAGGAAATCCAAATGGAGTTTAATGTAATCAATCACCAGCTTTGTGTAGGTGATATTAAAATTACCGGTGTAGCAAGCTCTGCCTTATTTCTAATTGGGGATGTCCAAACGGTCCAACTTTCTTCCGCATTCGATACCCCGCCGGAATCCCTTATCATCGGGTCATTCGTGCCGCTTTCTCCAGAAGGATAAATAACATGTTTTCTAGAATATCAAAAGTAAAATCTTTATTATCCGACACGGTATCATTCAGCTCCACCCTGCAAATCGGGGATGCTTCATATATAGATGGAAATGCCCTGGCTATAGCCGTTCAGAAGAAAAGTGAAACTTTCGATTCAGTCGATGTTCATTTCGAAGACTATGACATTTTTAAGAAACCACTTTATATCCCAAGATTGAATGAATTCGTCATATCACGGTTTTCAAATCCGAATCCCTTCATACGGGTCGGCAATATCAATATAATCGGTATATCATCATCATCTGTGGTTGCTGTGGGGAACGTAGGCCATGCACGTATGGAATCAAGAGTGAAACATATTCGGGAGGTTCCTAAAGATTCAACAGACAACACTTAAACTTTTAAAGGAGGGGTTCATATGCCCGCCATTATCGGCCCAGTTCAAGTATTTAATGTCTCTCAAGGAAACCTATTATTCGGTGATTGCGCCGTCATTTCCCCTAAGTCTTCCTCCAAATCCGTTTACGGATCCGGTTCAGGGAACACAGCTGCAATCACCTTCACGGCTAATGGTCTGAACGGAAGCAATGTCCTTGATATCAATGGGGTCGACCAGCCCATTACAGGGAATAATTAATCCAATTAAAAGCCTCCCATTTCCAGGGAGGCTTTTAATTTCGGCCTATTTTTCTATCATGTTAAATACTTGCTCGACGTCTTTGTCACCTCTGCCTGATAAATTAACGATCAGTATATCCTCTCTTGATAACTCTTTTGCCAGCTTCATGGCGTGAGCTAGAGCATGTGAGCTTTCGAGAGCTGGAATGATCCCCTCTGTCTTGGATAATACCTGAAAAGCCTCAAGAGCTTCTTCCCCTTTTACCGTCACATATTCCGCTCGTCCGCTATCTTTCAAAAAACTGTGCTCGGGTCCCACACTTGGGTAATCCAAACCGGCTGCGATGGAAAAAGTAGGCTTGGGTTCCCCTTGTTCATCTACTAACGTCAAACTTTTGAATCCGTGCAATACTGCCGGGACGCCTTGCGAAATACTCGGGGCCTCAATTGGCTCTACACCAATTAAACGGACATTTTCTTCATCGATATAATGAGCAAAAGCCCCAATCGCATTACTTCCCCCTCCTGCACAAGCAATGATGGCAGTCGGCAGTTTTCCTTCCTTTTCAAGGATCTGGCGCTTTGATTCTTCACTTATGATTGATTGGAAATGCTTAACGATCGTTGGATATGGGTGTGGTCCCACTGCTGAACCAAGCAAGTAAAAAGTATTTTCATAGTTTTGCACCAAATCATTCAATGCCTCATCAACAGCATCCTTCAATCGACCCTGTCCCTTTTCGACCGCTACGACTTTTGCCCCCAACAATTCCATCCGAAAGACATTCAATGCCTGTCTCTCCGTATCCAGCTTACCCATATAGATCACACACTCCATGTCAAACATCGCACATGCTGTCGCAGTCGCCACACCATGCTGTCCTGCCCCAGTTTCTGCGATGATGCGTTTGGCACCCATCCGTTTAGCGAGTAGGATTTGTCCAATCGCATTATTAATTTTGTGAGCACCTGTATGATTCAGATCTTCACGCTTCAAGTATATTTTTGCCCCGTCAACCTTTTTCGTTAAATTCTTTGCAAGTGTTAACGGGTTTTCGCGTCCGACATATTCTTTCAGATAATATTGAAACTCCTCAATGAATTCCGGGTCATCCTTATATTTCAGGAATTCCGTTTCTAAAATATCCATAACTTCCTGAAGTTCACCCGGGACAAAGCTTCCACCGAACTCACCAAAGTATCCCTTGCTCTTGATCTCACTCGTCATACTCTTCTCTACTCCTTTAAAAAGGTATTTTTCTCCACTAGTATATAGTAAGCATTTATACCTTTTCAAACTATTCTGTTTATTTAACCAAAAAGAGCGTCCCAAATCAATGGGACACTCCTTCTCTCTTATACTTCCAATAAATGCGAGCCGTCAAAGAAAAACAAGTAACGGCCGGTCACCTTCTTATTCATTATTCCTTCAACAGCCCTCGTATAGAGCTGAAGCTGCATCCGGTATCGATCGGCAAGAATCTCTTTAGCCCCTTCATACCCGCTAGCAAAACGGCCGGTGATTGTATCCGTTTTATAATCTAGAAGCACAAGACCTTGTTCATCCTCAAAGATACAATCAATCACACCTTGGATAAGGATCTCCTCATCTCCAGCTGCCCAATCGCTGTATGCTTCCTTTGCAGGCAACGACATCGTAAATGGCACTTCACGGCGAATGCTCTCGGCCCTCTGCATCCTTTGCCCGATTTCACTGTCAAAGAAATCGACGATCGTCTCCGGATCCACAGCTTCTTTCTGTTCCTCCGTCAACAACTCTCGTTGAATCAAGTCAACCATCAATTCCTGAATCGATTGAATGGTAATCTCCTTAGAAAGATCAATATGCTGCATGACTAAATGTGTAATCGTACCCCTTTCAGCAGGAGTCAGTGACTTTTCTTGCATGAAAGTAGGCCGCTTCGTGATAGGACGCTTAAATTTACGTAACAACTCTGTGGAGCTTTGCTCGTCCTTGAGTTCATATTGACGCTTTAGTTCAGAAACGGATTGCTTGGAACGATACACCGTCGCCTCATGTTCGGGGTACTCCCATTCTAGCTGTTCCTTGATTTCATCATAAAATTCGGAAACGATACCGACCTTCTCCGATTTCTGGACATGATCAAGTATTTGCTCTTGAACTAATGCCTCTTCCTCATCCAGAACAGCAAGCTCTTCACTTGGAATGACGGAAATCGACCAATTCGATGGATGCGACTCCATTTCCAAGCCTTGACCAGCAGCACCAAGAGAATCCCGATGTCGGACAAGGGATGGACCAATCCAATCAAGATAACTTTTTGCACCTGCCCGTACATAGTCCTTTAATAGCCAATCTCCATGTGCCGCATTACTTTCCCAGTTCTGCTGCGTTTTTTCTGCATCATTGATACTGGCAATCAAATAAAGCTTTTCCTTTGCCCTTGTAAGCGCCACGTAGAGGACACGCATCTCCTCAGCAATTAATTCAAGCTGCTTTTTTTTCTTAAAAGCCAATTGAGGGAGGGATGGATAAGTTATCCGTAATTCGGAATTCACATACTTTGCCGCAAAGCCATAATCCTTATCCAGTAAATAGGGCTTGCGTAAATCCATCATATTGAATTGCTTGGAAAGACCGGCAATGAAAACGATCGGGAACTCAAGCCCCTTTGAGGAGTGAATCGTCATCAGCCGGACTACATCTTCCTGTTCCCCTAAAGCCCGAGCTGCCCCTAAATCATCTCCACGTTCTTGCATCCTTTCTATGAACCGCAGGAAACGGAACAGACCGCGGAAAGAACTTGCTTCATATTGCCTTGCCCTGTCATACAGCGCTCTTAAATTGGCCTGACGCTGTTTGCCACCCGGCATCCCACCTGCAAAATCATAAAACTGCGTTTCGCGGTACAGAAGCCAAATCAAATCTGATAATGCCTCCTGCCTGGCAAGCTTCCTCCACTTCACTAGTTTTTTATAAAAAGCTGCGGCTTTTTCATAAAGCCCCGGATG
Organism: Peribacillus sp. V2I11; assembly: GCF_030817135.1. Lineage (NCBI taxonomy): Bacteria > Bacillati > Bacillota > Bacilli > Caryophanales > Bacillaceae > Peribacillus > Peribacillus sp. V2I11. Next base: position 1,057,792 of record NZ_JAUSYW010000001.1, read on the forward strand.
TTCTTCCGGATCACTCTTTCTATAAAAATCAGCTAGCGCTTCGTAGTAGCTCCCTGTATGGAATAAACGCACCTGTGACATCTCTTCTTCATCCAGTCCGACGATAGGTGAACGGAGAACGGAAGCCAATGGGATATCCTGTTGCGGGTTATCAATCACCTTCAATAAGGAAATCATGATGGCCACTTCGGTCGCTTCAAAATACCCAGTCGACAAGTTGGCATAGACTGGAATTCCCTGCTTTTTAAATTCCTCCATGATTTGCGGTGCCCATGGCATCGAACGAAGAAGAATGACCATGTCTCGATAAGTGGCAGAGCGGTACTTATTAGTTTTCGTATCATATATCCGATGCTTTTCGCTTATAGCGTTTTTAATGAGCTTTGCCATCTGCCTTGCTTCGAGCTGCGCTTTTTCAAGCTCCTCGGCCTCAAACCCACCATCCGATCCTTCCGCTTCCGAATGAGCTTCCGGATCGGCTGTTCCATCAATTAAATGGAGTTCGATCGGGTTTGGATCGTCTTCGGGATATGGGGCACCTTTTTTCAATTGGGCATCTTCATCATAATCAATCTCACCGACTGTAATGCCCATCAACTGTTGAAACAAGAAATTGGTCCCATCGAGAACTTCCTTTCGGCTCCGGAAATTGCGGTTTAAATCAATTTTCAGTCCGGAATCAACACCATCATGGGTAAAACGTGTGTATTTTCCAAGGAAGAGATTCGGTTCCGCAAGCCTGAACCGGTAAATGGACTGTTTGACATCGCCTACCATGAAAAGATTCCCATTATATTCGCCGTCAGCCGTCACCAGTTTTAAGATGGATTCCTGAACCAGGTTCGTGTCCTGATACTCATCTACAAGTACTTCTTTGAACTGGTTCCTGTATTCGGCGGCTGCTGCTGATGGTTTTCGTTCACCATCCACAGTTTCCCCTGTCAAAATCCGAAGACAATAATGTTCCAAATCCGCGAAATCCACCAAGTTCTTTTCTGCTTTTGCAGCGAAGAATCGATCATCAAACCTTTTAACAAGCATTACTAGTGTATCGACATAACCCTTGAGGTCCCTTATATCCCGAAGATAGCTTTCCGGTTTACGGGAAAATAACTCTTCTTGTAACGATTTGATGATCTTCTTCGCCTTATCCCGGTACTTGGTAGCCTCATCCGTAACTTCTTTGATAAAATCTGCACCAGTAAGGCGTTTTGCCGTTCCAAATTTCACGTTTTGGATTTCTTTATAAAGAGCATTCCAGGATTGGTCCTTCACTTCCGAAAGTTTAGCAACCATGGCAAGATCGGCGATATAGTTCTCAGCCCTTGGTGCCGGCCCCCCAGGGACTTTTGTCAACGCAAGCGAGCGTTCCAATAAATCCCTGGCAGTGTCCAATTGTAAACCAATATCGAACTTCAATGAATCGATAAACGAAAGGTCATCAATCCCATCATCATCTGCCAGCTCATACATGCTAGCGGCACCATCGAGCCACCGGTCCGGGTCAGGATTCGATTGCGAAAAATCATGAAGCGATCGAACTATATTCTGAAGTGCATCATCGTTTCGATCGCTTGTGAAAGCATCAACCAAATTAAAGAACTCTTCATTATCACTTTGGCCATACTGCTCCTCGAAAAGCTCTTCCATCACTTCATCACGGAGCAGCTGGATCTCCGTAGAATCTGCAATCCGGAAGCCCGGATCGATATCCGTCAGATAATAATACTTCCTGATGACCTCTAAACAAAAGGAATGAAGTGTGGAAATCGAAGCACGATTAATCAAGCTCAACTGCTTACGCAAATGCTGTGAATGCGGATTATCATTGATCGCTTTTTCTAATGCCTCACTTACCCGATGGCGCATCTCGGCAGCCGAGGCATTGGTGAATGTAACCACGAGCAGTTCATCAACATCGATTGGATCTTCTTCCGAAATGACTTTTTGAATGATCCGATTGACCAGCACCGCTGTTTTCCCTGAACCTGCAGCGGCCGCAACCAGAATGTCCTGATCTTTAGCCCATATCGCCTTCCATTGATCTTCCGTCCAAGTCACGTCTCCTGGCAGAGCTGGAATTTTCGTTTTACCCATCACTCTCCCCCTCTCCCCTTAATAGCTCAAGAACGTCATTCTGTTTCTTCTGTGCCAAATTCCTGAATTGGTTCTCCTCCAGTGACTGGTCGAATTGGCATACAGATTTAAAGGAACAGAAGGTACACGGCGTTTTTTCCTTTAATTTGTATGGCGTTATATCCACATCACCATCGACCATTCGATCACCAGCCTCCTGATAAATACGGCGCACATGATGATTCAGAAGCGAAAACTCTTCCCTGCTGGCAACCTTGGAAGCCGCCAGGAGCGATCCGTCCTTTTTAAATCCAGCTGGGATGATATCCGACTTACCCGAATTTTCAATATCAAGCGAGGTATCCATCATTTGAATGACATTTGAATGATCCAGTACAAGTCCATTCATTTTAAAACTTTTATAAATTTCTTCTTCAATTTTATCCAAACTGAGCATTCCCTTTGATTTGACAACGGGATTATGCACATGAAAATACAAAACGCCGGCTGGAATCGCTTCTTTTCCAATAAGCGACTTGGAATGGGTGACGACGATATCAAGGTATGTCAACATTTGGAGCGCGAGTCCATAATATACTTCACTCATGTTCAGCTCCTTTTCACTCGACTTATAATCGAGCACACGCAAATAGACACCCTCATCTTCTTCCGCTTTATCCACGCGGTCGATCCGCCCGATCAATTCCATCTTCGTACCGTTTTTCAATGTGAAAGAAAGTGGAGGCAGCTCGCCATTTTTTCCGAATCCAAGTTCTAATCCGATTGGAGCAAAACCGCTCACCTTTGCATGTTCACTTAATACGATCGAGGCCCGTCCAATCACGTGTTCCAGTTTCCTGCGTAAATAGTGATGGCGGTTCGTACTTAACAAAATCTGATTTTGGAGTTTAGGAGCAAGTCTCTCCACAGCAATTCTGGCCAACTCCAAGCATTGTTCAGAGGTCAATGTAGACCAAGGAATATCATGTTCCTTTAAGTAATCGGAAATCATTTTCAACGCTCCATGGAACATCTCGCCTATATCCGGTGCATCCAAACGGAAAATTTGCCGTTCCCGCAATTTCAAGCCATGTGCGGCATAATGGGAAAACGGGCAGCTATTGAACATTTCCATCCGGGATACACTTGTAAGAATGCTCTCACCGTATAATTGCTTACTTGTTTCCTCAGATAATTTCTTTGTCCTATTTTGATAAAAAAGGCTCGATAAAACCTTAGTTGCGGAAGGACCGGCCATTTCATCATCAATAATGGCATTATATACATCCCACCATAGTGAATGGATTGGATAGTTCCTTTTTTTCAGCTGCAATTGGGCAGCCAGGTACGATAGGGCCACATCATGATTTGCAGCATATTTCACCTGTTCCTCAGCAGACAGATCGGACGGATCGTTCATATAATACACATCGGAAACGTTAGGCAATACGTCCCTTACCCGTTTCAAATAGGATGAGGGTAAAAGTGCCTTTCCTTCCTCATCGGCAAGCGGATATGATAAATAAAGGGCCTCGGCAGGCGTAGTAAATGCTTTGTACGCTGTAAACTCCTCATCCAGCAGGCGCACTTTTGAACTTGGGGCAACATCAAGTCCACCAGCCAGCAGCACCTCACGATCACTATCTGAAAATATCCCGTCAGATACAGCTTTTCCTGGCAGAACCCCTTCGTTCAGGCCGATAACAAAAGCTGTCTTCACATCATCCAGGCGGGATAAATCTAGATTAGCGACCAATACTTGGTCAATTGCCGGCGGTACCAAAGAAAATTCAAGAGACTCCAGACCAGCTTCAATGATTAAGGCAAACTGTTTCATGGAAAGCTCTTCCCCGCTCAGCAGTTCAACGAATTGGTCTAATAGGTCGACAACCGCATTCCATGTTTGCTCATGCTCTCTTGCCGATACCAAATCACCTGCTTCTTCTGCCTCTTGTTTCAGCTTTTCCAATTTTTCCGGTACATGCAATTCTTCAAGATATAGATAAAGGGCTTCACACAATTCCCTGCCATTAGCAGCCTTTTTAACACGTTTTGAGAGCTTCAAGATGGGCTCGGTAAATAATTGCTTCATCTCATTCAACTCTTGCTCAAGCCGCATTTCCTTATCAGTTTGGTTCCGGTCCTCGAGTTCCAGTCCGCGGAAGCGCCGATAGGTCCAACGATCTTTGGACGTCCACCTGCTTCCTTTAATGCCACGGGCCAGCACATAGTTTTCCAACTTATCTACCTGTTCACGCATCCTATCGTGGTTTTTTTGCAGCGGAAATAGAAGCTCGGTCTTGATTGCACGAAATACCGGCTCATAACGCCAATAGCCATTGATGATCTCCAAAGTGGAACGAATCAGTTCAATCAGAGGATGGTTCAGCATCGTCCGTTTGGAATCGACGAATAAGGGAATTTGATAATCCCGAAAAACGGTTTGTAAAATATCTGCGTATGCTTCTCCATTACGGACTAAAATCGCAATATCACGGAAACGGTGCTGTTTCTGTCTGACCAGCGACAAGATGTCCCGGGCAACACCTTCAATCTCAGCTCTGCGGTTAACTGCCTGGGCGATCGTTACATCAGGTGACTGCTCAAACGCTTGTGCAGGACGAATGGCAAAATAAGTTTCCAGATGATTCAGCCCCGGACTCTTTCCAAACCTTTCCGTTCCTTTTAAGATTCGATCTTCTGAAATCGGTATGCCATTCCTCAATCCAGCCTGATAAAGGTGATGATAAAGATTTCCTGTTTGCCTGAACAATTGCAAATCATCCGGAGCATATTGTCTGTAGGGCTGATCTAACGTAAGCGAGATCGTTACACTCCTGCACAGCTTCATCATTTCTTCCACAACCAATAATTCCTGTGGAGTCAAGCTATAAAAACCATCGATATATATATCCGCATTCCTTATATATGAAGACTCTGACATTTTTTCGATCAGCAAAGTGAAATAATCTTCGGAATCTAAATATTTGTTAACCATTTCATCCTCAAAAGCCTGATAGACCAATTCAAGATCATGCAGTTTATCCTGAATGCCGCTGCCGGCCTGTGAGGTTTCGTCCAAATAGTTTTGAATGTCATCAGGTTGGATGCAATACTGCTTGAACTCAGCCAGCATTAGCTCCATCTGTGCAATGAACCCCAGCTTATCAGCAGATCGACGAAACATCTTTAACTCTTCCTTTTTATCATCCATGATCTTCCGTATCAACATATTAACGCCAACACTGTCCAAATGTAGCCGGCTCATCCCCCCGGTTTCCTGAAGAACGCGCCAAGCAAGCCTGCTAAAACTGAAAACCTGTGTCCGGATCATTCCGGCAAGGCCTGGTGTTTTAATTAATTTATATTCAGATAGAAACGTCATCTGATCAGGAACCAGGTAGATAATTGGATTTCCTTCGGGATCTTCTGCCAATTTGGAGCGAATTTCGTCCAATATATTCGAAGTTTTCCCTGCACCTGATCTTCCCAGTAAAAAACGGAGTGACATCTCTTTTTCCCCCTTATAACATAATATCTAGATCCATCATACCAGAAATACTTTCGTCTTTATGACTAAGTTTCTGTTTCCAATTAGATTTACTTTCTATTATTTTACCGTTTCCCTTTAAAAAACACCAATCGTACGTTCGCGTTTTTCCCAAAAAGAAAAAGCCCACATAATTTTTGGGCTTCCACAATCATTCACCTGTAAATTTATAATTGAATTCTTTGACCGGCCAATATCGAACATCCACTTTACCGACAACATTTTCAACCGGTATATAACCAAAGTGACGGCTGTCAGCACTTTCAAGACGATTATCACCCATGACAAAAAGCTTGCCCTCCGGAACTTTGGTCATGTCCGTCAATTCTTTTAATGTAAAATCACCCGTAAAGTCCTGTCCTGGGAAACCTTCCTTGAATTTCTCAAGATAAGGCTCATCCACTTTCTCACCATTTACGTAAAGCCAATCATCTTTATAACGAATTCGGTCACCTGCAATCCCTATAACTCGCTTAACATAATCTTCTTGTGAATTCGCATGAAAAACAATAATGTCAAAACGGTTGATATCATGAATCTGGTAATTGATTTTATTCACGACAAGTTTATTTCCATCTTCAAGGGTCGGCTGCATCGACTTCCCTTCAACATCATAGCTTGAAAAGAAAAATGTACGGATTAAGATGTAAATAACAAAAGCTATCATCGCTGGTTTTATCCAATCGGATAAAGAATTCCTGTTTGTTTTTTCCATCTAATTCAACCCCTACTACATTTATATACTAATTTATTGTCCTTCTTCCCTCTTCATGCTTTTATTTAACCGGACCTCCAGTCTTTTACCCACATACCAAAGGATAAAGATGACGATCCCGATAATGATCGTACGCACCGGCTTATGAATTAAGGATACTAAATCGTAACCTACGAAGCTGATCGTAAAAATCATCACCGCTTTCCCTCCCACTACTGCAAGTCCATATTGCAAGGGACTGACTTTTGAAAGTCCTGCCACGATATTAACGATAGCCGAAGGTGTAAAAGGGAAGCAGAGCAATATGAACAAAGGACCGAATCCATGGGTTTCCACCCAAACCATCAACCTCTGCACCTGCTTATGCTTTTGCAAAAATCTGAAAAACCTCATTTGACCATATCTTCTAATAACCAAAAAGATTAAAAAAGAACCCGCTACCGCACCAATCCAAGAAAATAAAAATCCCCACCAGAGACCAAAAGCCGTTGCATTAGCAAGCACGAACACCACTAAGGGCAAAAAGGGCAAAAAAGCTTCCAGCATCGGCAGTAAGATCCCAGGAATTGGACCGAATGAGCGATATTGCTGAATAAGTGCAGATATATGATCAAGTGTAAACCACTCACGTATAGTATCCAAATCCATAATTATCTCCCTCGACATGCTGCTATCAAAGCAGCATAAACTTATTAAAAACTGTTTATTTTAGATATATCACTTTCCCCTGAAATTGCAAGAATTATTATCCATATATCTTCATACTTTCCCTATCTCCGGAAAACATAATCTTGTTAACGAATATTTTATGATTTATCAAAACTGCTTGCTTATACACTGAAAATACATTAGGATAAAAAAATAGAACGAATGTTCTCATCTTTGCAAGGTATACATACTATATTAAAAACGTGCTATTTTAGAAAGGAGCGGTCAAGATGACCCGCATTCCAGAAGATGACCGAAATATGATTGAAAAAGCCATCTACCTTCCTATGGTTATTACAGTCTTAAACCGGGATCTCAAGGTCATCGAAATTTGTCCGTTCAAATTAAAAAGGCCCTATTCGGAGCTAGTCGAACATATTTTAAAAGTGGTTCAAGACGAACTTGCCGAGGTACGGCGCTATTTGCGCAAGGAGAATATTAAGGTTAGTGAAATCAAACGCGATGAATCCTTCACGATGTATTGTTTTTTATATAAAGGATACGAGGAACATCATAATTATTTCAATCCCCGCCTTCGCAACAAAACCGAAGACTTGTTATGTCATTACTTTTTCGAAAAAAAACACCGTTCAAGGAATTAGCGGGTTACAGGTATCCTCCATATATGTTTGTCTGTGAAATATGGGTGGGTTTTTGGAGCCTTTTGGGGAGAATACAGATACCCTTAGTAAAAAAGTATGACCATAAAAAAAGCATTTCATCTTTCCTGGCATAAAGATAAGGCATTTCAATTTTTCAGAATTAAGATTGATAAGACCCACTTACATCCATTCACCTGTTTGGATTTTCCATTATCATTGTCCTGCCAATAATATAATTGGATAGGTTCAAAACCATGGATTTACTGCCATGAAATATTACTTTTCGATCCAGGCATAGCCTATGTAATCAAGTTCATACTGAATATCCTTAACCATTTTAGTTTTGAGATTCTTTAAATCAAAGTTATTTACATGCTCTTGGCAAAGGTTGGAGTGACACCCGTTATGGTCGTTTCCACCCCCATCAAACAAGAGCACTCATCATATTGAAGAGAAAGGTAGGAAAACAGTTATCTTGAACGAGGAGCTTCGACAAATCAATGATAAAGTAACCAATATCATTATCCGCTGCAGAATGTAAAACATCACTCATGATTTGCTCTGATCGATTGCCGTGAACAATACCCTGTATCGAATGAACGGAAATGCCTTTAGTTATCGGGATGATCGGTACGATTAAAAAGCCCATGCCATACTTTGTTTGATCGAGCTCTATCATATGGAATAAAATGGGATAAAATGTCTGCCATGGATTTCAGATAGTTAATATCTTCTTCTGAAAACACCTTTTCCTCCTTGTCCATTACACAAAGGGTCCCAAATATATTCCCTTTCCCTCCATATTCTACGCTGTATCCTTCTAGTATAATCTCCTCTTCCCTATTATAGGAACTGAGGACTGTCATCGCCGTTTCTCCTCTTTTTGTTACATAAGCCGTTTGCACATTTAGCAGCTTACTGATAAAGGCAAATATTTTCGAGGACACAGATCTTAACGAATATAGGTCGGGCTCGTCTGTTCATAATTAATCGTCATTTTAATCACCTCTTAATTTCTATTCATCTATTATACTATTCGTCAGCATTATCATTTTTGAGTCAGCACAACGTTTTTGCAAAAGATTTTTATTACTGCATTAGAAGAAATAGAGAATATCATCCATTATCTTATTTGAGAGACAAGGTTAAGCTTAATCAGTAAATGTGAGGATATATCGTAACGGGATTGGATTAATTCTAAAGCCCTTCTCATATGAGAAGGGCTTTCGTTGTGCAATAAGGCCTTTTGCTAAAGTAAGCATATATTATCTTTTGATTTGAACGATCTTATGAAAGTATCAAACAAAATCACCTTCTAATCTTGAATTTCGGATTGCTTCACCTCCATTTCCAATATCCTTTACGGAATGAATCATATCGTTCTCAAGCTCAGGAGAAAGGTACATTCCCCTTCTTCAACAGCGACAATTAATCATAAATACCCAGGATCATTTTACCTAACCACGATTCAGACGCCCGCTTCCTTTTTTATCACAAAGAAAATTATGTCCAAATCCCCATTTTCCCTATTACACATGGTAAATTATTTATTGGAGGGGAAAAATGAAGAAAATTAATATTCTACTGGTTGCTATTCTTGTTTTGTCTTTATTCACTGGACTTAAAACAACTGAGGCAGCCTCAAATTTGAAGGTACATTTCATCAACGTTGGACAAGGAGATTCAATCCTCATTCAAACCGGTAACGAAAACTTTTTAATTGATGGCGGCGGTAAAGGAAAGGGCGACGAAGTCGTAGCCTACCTAAAAAAACAAAAGGTAAAAACACTTAATGCATTAGTATCCACTCACCCAGATGCGTATCATGTGGGAGGTCTGGCTTATGTGATTAAATCGGTTAATGTGAAATCTGTGTATGCCCCTAAAGTTTCTCATACTATCCAAGCATACAAAGACTTTTTAACGGCTGTTAAGCAGAAGAAGCTTACAATAAAAAAAGCGCAGACTGGCGTGGAGATCAACACTAAAGCTAAGGATAATTCCCTTAAATTCATTGCACCTGTTAAAGAGTATGCTAAGTCTGACTTAAATAATTGGAGTGCAGTCCTTTTACTTAAACACGACAAAAAAACATTCTTGTTTACAGGTGATGCTGAAGAAAAAGCAGAATCTGATATGCTGGCTAAAAAACTGGTACCAAGTGTGGATGTACTTAAAGTCGGCCATCATGGTGCAAAAACATCAACAAGTTCAGCTTTCATTAACAAAGCAAAACCGAAATACGCTGTAATCAGTAGGGAAAAATGGATATGGGCACCCTACTTCTACTGTTGTAAAACGGTTGAATTCAGTGAAAGCCAAAACTTATCGCACAGATAAATCAGGTAACATTATTTTTACTTCTACAGGTCAGAAAATTACTGTAAAGACGGTGAAATAAATGGTACAAGGAATTATCGATCGCTTCGAGGGAAAGATCGCTGTCGTTGAAATCGATGGTGGTGACATGAAGGATTTTCCTAAAAGCGCTCTTCCCAAGGGAGCAAAAGTAGGAGATATGCTAATTATCGATGGTAATACTATCACCATTTCCAAAGGAGGCACTGAGAAGTTAAGAAAAGAGATTGACGATTTAATGGATGAATTATTTGAAGATTAATTCCGGGGCCCTCCTTTAATAAGAAGGGCTTGCTTTAATTTTGAATGAATCCAGTTTGCATTCTTCTATGATTATCCCTGAAATCCCTCTAACGTGGTATATACTTTGACATTACCTCTGAAGCCTTCGCCCCATTTGCTTCGGTGAACAGATAGAATGATTTCCTCTTTGTTTCCTCAATCCTCTGGATCAATTTCGTTTTTAAAAAAGATGTCCTGTGCAGCTGGTTTTCGAATGAACTGCATGATACTTCTATATCGATGGTTTGTCTATTCCTGAATGTGATGGTTGTATGTTTGGAATCCAGGCGATCATAGGATACCACATGCTCATGTGATAACCAGATGCATTGAGGACGCAACGGAGATGTGGTGGGAAAGAAGAAAATCGAACTGGTCGGATCAATCGCAATAGGCGCTTTATGTGTGATGTTTATGAGCTGTTTCGTGCCTTGCTTGCGTCCTTCATAACTTGATCCGAAGAACTCACAGCTTTTCTTTATTATTTCCATAGGTTTAAACGGGGAGATGAACTCGTCCTCCATTTCAACGATACGGGCATATATTTTACTGCCGTAATTGATTGGTGAAACCATTAGTGTATGTGGCGTGATTTCATATTCCTCGATGATTCCCTGATTGTTTTCCTTCATTTTTAATCCACCTCTTCCTCATTGCTAAACACCGCTTTTACTTTACCAAAGCTTATACTCTTAATTGCTTGTACCCTTCCATTCCCCATTATCCAAGAAGATGAAGGGAGATAGTAAATGTATGTTAAATTACTCACTATAATAGCACAACCCTCATACATAAAAAGTAAGTTCACAAAAAATTAAAAATTCTTTTATATAGTGGCTTTTTCGTCATCTAAACGACACATTTTCTATTAGATTTAAATTTTTTAAATTTTCAGTTGATTTTATCCGTTCAAATCCATATAATAATAAAAAGGGTCAGGGGTGGTAACTTTGAAAAATGAAAAATCTTATTCAGAGTCAGTGAAGTCCTTATCAATGAGCGAAATGAAAAACGATGCCGTGGTTCAGGGAATGTTAATTGATATGATTATTCAGGAAGCCGTCCTTACTACCAAAAAGAATATCCTTGCAAAACAGATCGATGAAGCCTTGGATATGAAAAACAAACCTTTATTCTTAAAACTAAGTTCTGAAATGAACGTTTTACTCAAACAGTTTGGAAATTAAAATGCATGATTAAAAAACAGCCTAATGATCAAAAAAGCCTCCCATAATGTTGGGAGGCTTTTCTAATTATCATCACTCTTTATGAAACATCCCCATGACCTCGGCTGTTTCGGTTATATTGACAAAAGCATTCGGATCCACTTCTTTTATCATCGTTTTTACATCGGTCAACTGATAACGTGTAATGACTGTCATCATCACTTTACTCTTTTCTCCTGAATATGCACCTTCACCATCCATGACTGTAATTCCACGATATAGGTTCGTCAGGAGCTTCGTTTTCATTTCGTCACTCTTTTTGGTAACGATCATCAATGTTAATTTAATGTGATTGGAATGGATCGTATCGATCACCTTTCCTGCTGCATAAATGGAAATCAGCGTATATAATGCGGCATCCCACCCAAAGATGAAGCCTGAGATAACCACCACAACTCCATTCATCACCGAAAGCAATGTACCAAGTGGAAAGTCGCTCTTCTTAGCTAACAGCATGGCAATGATATCAAAACCGCCCGAAGACCCCGAAGCACGAAAGATGATGCCTATACCGAATCCCGATATGATTCCGCCAAATAAAGAAGACAAAATCGGTTCAGTGGATATTCCGTGAACTGGAATGAGGTATAAACTGACCGAAATCACGACAACTGATAATATCGTATAGGTGATAAAGCGTCTCCCTAATTTCAGGTATCCAAGAATCAGCAAGGGCAGGTTCAACAGAAAATTCAATATCCCTGTGTTGACTGGGGTGATGATTCCGAACATAATCGCAAGTCCACTAAGTCCGCTGCTTAAAATTAAATGAGGTATCAAAAATAAGTTGTAGGCTACTGCAACAAGCACCGAGCCTATAGTGATGAAAAGTACATTATACATATCCGATCTCCTTAAAACGAACTGGGAATTTAATTTATTATAGTAGAGAACCTAAGATTTTTAAAAATAATAGTTTTTTCTGAAAACAACTACAAACTTCCACTTTCCGAAAAAAAAAAGCCAGCTGGTTTTCAGCTGGCTTTCAATCACCCTTTGTATCTGCATTTTCAACTGTTGAAATCCGCTCGAGCATGGTTGGATGGGAATATCGCAGCCATTTAACCAGGAATGGTGGGTTGACCTGACTCAAACCCGACCTCGTGAGTTCCTGGAACGTCGTGATTGCTGATTCTTTATCCCCGGTCATTTCAATGGCATAACGGTCAGCCCTTGTTTCTTGATATCTGGAAACATAATTGGACAGCGGACTTGAAGCAAAGAGCAGCACAGACGTTATTAAGAGAAATAATGGAAGAGAAGAAATGCTGTCAACCGAACGAACCTTTAACAGATGGCCCCAGCGTCTAATGATAAAATTCATGATTTTTGATGTCAGCCACAAACCGATTAAAGTCAGTCCTAAATAACCTGCAATCCCTATATAAATATGCTTTTCCACATAATGGGCCATTTCATGTGCCATGATAAAAAGGATTTCATCTTCCTTCAGTTTGTTCAGGGTCGTATCCCAAAGCACTATTCTTGAGTTGGAACCTATGCCGGTCACGTATGCATTCAAGGCATTTGTCTTTTCCGCCATATTTACTTCATACACGTGTTCAGCCGGAATTTCAGCCTGTGAGGCAAGTGCCAATATTTCCGTTTCCAGCTCTTTATTTTTGAGCGGATAGAATTCATTATACAGCGGATCAATCAGTACAGGCTGTACAAACATCAGGAATAAGGTAAATGGAATGGACAACATCCAAGCATAGAGCCACCACTTCTTCACACTTTTCTTCATTAACCAATATAAAACGGAAACGATGATGAACATCATCCCAAAATTCACCCAGAATTCGATGACTCCATCCTTCATCCACGAGGTGAAATTCTGTGTACTTATATGGTAATTCTTGCTCATCCGATATCCGATGAAACTGATTGGAAACAGTGCCAGGTAAGAAATAACTGAAAGCCAGAATAAGTAAATGCCCGTTCTGATCACTTTCCGACTCGAGACTGCCATTGACGACTTTTCAAATGCTTTTGATAAACCAAATAATAAAATGAAGAAATACAGCAGCCATTCATATGGCGTGGATACGAAAAAAATAAAATTCCGCAGTCCTGAATACTCTTCGCTAAGCTTTAGTTCCCTTGCATTCAGGAATGTTGCAGGATCTGCTGCAGTTCCACGCAAAGCTTCGGGAATGGAGGTATCAGCTCCATAAAAAATATACCAATACATCGCTGCTGCATAAAGGATATATAATAGAATCGCTCTTCCAGCCCATTTTCTAACCATGATGCCCCTCCTTAAACGAATCTCCCTCTTATTAGTTTAATCCAAAATGGACAGGTTAGAACCGCATTTCACTTCTATATTATTTATTCCTTGCAATTTCCAACAATTGTTGATTTTTTATTCTTTATTATCAACCTTAAGATTTCACAGAATACACCTTCAGTCAAAAATGCACTTCCGGGATGATGCATATGCAGAGACATAAAAAAAGGAGGGCTGGGACGTATAAGGCACAGACGAATTTGTCTCTCTGCCGCCACCTAATTGCTTTGATCATAATCGTTTCATCAAAGTTAATGAGTAGTCATCCCTTCATCCCGCTATTTTGAAACCTATACAAAAGTGCCATAAGCTCCGGTCGATTATTAACATTCAGTTTTTTGTAAATCCGGCTTATATAGTTTTTTACCGTGCCGATGGATAGAAAAAGTTTTTTTGAAATTTGCTGATTCGTTTCGCCTTGGGTTAGCAGGATAAGCAGTTCATACTCGCGTTTAGAAAAGGCCCCCAATTTTCCGATTGCCTTATCCAAAGTTACTGGTGATCTTTCAACATCCTGCTGCAACTTCTTCATTAAAATGGATTTAAATGAGGCAGGATAAACTATCTGGCCATTGGCACATTGACGGATTGCCGACAGCACTTGTTTCATTCCGCCATCCTGTAACACATAACCTGCTGCACCATGGCATATCGCTTCGATAAGATAATGATCTTCTGAATAGGCAGTAAAAATGAGGAAAGGAGTGGATGGATGTTTTTCCTTTAGGATTGGCATGACTTCCTGTCCATACTTCCCTGATGACCGGGCATCAATAAGAATGACATCCGGCATGACTGATGATGTATGATCAGAATCAAGAAGTTTCATTTCATTTCCGGTTATCCCTATTACCTTAATGTCTTCTTCTTTTTCAATGATTCCCTCAAGTCCTCCCTGACCACCATATATCATTAGCTTAATCGACTTCATAACTTCACCCGTTACTTTCATTATTTGTTATTAATCCGATAATTTTTTATAATTGCCTGCAGCAAATAGTTCTATTGGTCTATATTTTACATCATTAATTCACTTGATAACAAATTTAAACTATAGAATGCTAAAAAAAGTGCACCTCCTGACAGTAAAAAGGCTATCAACCCGTTTGCCTTCAGGATGATAGCCTTTTTCTTTGTTCCTCATCTATGAGTGTATCAAGTTTCATGATGCTCTCCTTTGCCCTTAGAAAATCAATTTTGCGATAATGGTGTTTTCCACCTTCTTCTTCATCTTTTTCGTCGGCCCATTTGACGACTTGCTGAAGCGGTGTGCGAATAATATCATTTGAAGGTAAAAACGAATCGGTGTGAAATAATATGGCGAGGGAAATGGTCTTTGCCTTTATCGGGTTTTCTCCCAAGCGGATTAACAGTTTATGTGCTCGTTCTGCACCTTTGATGGGATGGATATCATTTTGTTTATACAGATCATAATCCCATTTACCATTGCGATACCAGGTGAAATGACCCATATCATGCAAAAGTCCAGCTTTAGCAGCAATATCAGGGTCTATATTATATTCATTTGCTAAGTGAAACGCATGGTATGATACCGCAATTGCATGTGCCAGGCCTGAACGGTTCAAGTATTTTTGAGCAATGGGATGTGTAAAAATATCCAAAAGCTTTACATCTCTCATCTAACCCCTCCTTACAATTATGTGGAAATTTTTAATGACAATCATAACTCTTTTCGAAAAAAGAATCAAGGTTTTAAGATTCTCCAATATATTTTATGCAGCCTGATACACTTTGGTTGTACAAAAAAAGGACCATTGCCGGTTATAGGCAATGATCTCCTTATGATCAATGAAATTCAGTTTTGTAGTACATGGCTTTTCAAGGAGCGGCGTAAAATTTTACCAGTCGCATTTTTTGGAAGTTCATCCAAAAACTCAATTTTTGCCGGTACCTTATATTTGGCCAAGTGTTCCATGCAGTAGGCAAGCAGTTCTTCCTCGGTCAATGCTTTGTTTTTCTTTACCACAAAGCATTTAACCACTTCCCCCTGATTGGGATCGGGAACGCCTATGGCTGCTGCCTCAACTACTTCGGGATGGGCATACAGAATCTCCTCCACTTCACGAGGATAGACATTATAGCCACCGACGATGATAAGCTCCTTTTTACGGTCTACAATGAAAAAATAGCCTTCATCATCCATCCTTGCTAAATCGCCTGTATATAACCAACCATTTTTCAAGACAGCGGCTGATTCTTCAGGCATTTTATAATAACCTTTCATTACATTCGGGCCTCTGACAATCAATTCTCCTACCCCATTGACCGGCACTTCTTCTCCAAGCTCATTGACCACTTTGTTTTCCACCCTAAGGATGGAGGTTCCGATGGATCCCGCTTTCCTTGGACGATCCAAAGGATTGAAACAGGTAACAGGGGATGCTTCTGATAAGCCATACCCTTCTGAAACCCTGACATTAAATTTCCGCTCGAATGATTCAAGCAGGGACACTGGCATGGCGGATCCGCCCGATATGCATATGCGCAACGACTTCAATGCATCTTCTTTCGCATCTGGATATTGGAAAAGAAAGTTATACATCGTAGGCACTCCAGCAAAAACGGTTGCATCATATTTTTTGATTTGCCTGAATATTTCCTTTGGACTGAATTGCGGGACAATTAAAAGCGTACCTCCGCTTATCAATGGGGCATTCACGACTACTGTTAAACTGAAAACATGGAACATTGGCAATGTCGTAATGACCCGGTCACTTTCCGTGATTTTTAAATACTCACCAATATCATGTGCATTGGAAAATATATTGGTATGTGTAAGCATGGCCCCCTTTGGTTTCCCCGTTGTCCCGGAAGTATAGAGTATGATTGCCGTATCTTCAGGATCCAGTTCTGGACCTTTAAAGCCATCATCCCCCGATTCGATCATTTTTGTAAACGATTTCATTTTTGGATAGATGTTAAATTGGCTAATATCCCCATTATCCGGCTGCGTTTCACAAATTACATATTGCTCTACGCTTGAGAGTATCGGATTCATTTTCTCTAGTAAGGGTAAAAGCTTATCTAATGCCACAACAACCTTTACATCGCCATTATTCAGGATGTAACCAATCTCGTCAGATGTGTAAATTGGATTGATGGGAATAACGGTCGCCCCTGCTCGCATAGCTCCATACAACGAAATGATGAAATGTGGAGAGTTGCCTAATAACAGCGCAATGTTATCACCTTTTGAAACACCAAGCCTATGTAATTCGTCTGCGAACTTCGTAACGGCTTTATCCAATTCCCCATATGAAGTGGATTGATCCATAAAGTAATATGCTGGCTTATCAGCCTTTTTTAAAGCCATTTGATGAAGCTGTTCAGATAAATTCATCTTTCTCCCTCCCCTGCAAATAGCATGAATGAATAGTCATTCATTTTTATGGTGAACTAAATACATTTTTATTATATTAAAAGAAAGCGATCACAGCAACAATTTTATCCATATTCAAGCAATTACTGTCATTTTTAGACACAAAAACCGTCCTATTAAGTCGGGACGGCTTTTTCAGGCTTAATATATTAAAGCCAATATTTCTTCTTTCGTTACATTGCCAAAATAATGACGAACATCAATCTCATCTAGTACACTGCTGATTGCTTCCTTTTCATAGCGTGTTCCAGTAAGCTTTTGTTCAATATCCGCAACCTCACCGACCCCGAAGAAATCACCGTAGATTTTACAATTTTCAATGATTCCCCGGTTCACTTCAAGGCGGATGTCAACAGATCCCACAGCGAATCTATGTGAGTTTTGCAAGTTGAATTTAGGTGATTTTCCGTAATTCCACTCCCAGTTTTGATACCTTTCTTCCGAGATTTTGTGAATTTTCTCCCAATCCGTCTCCGTTAAAACATACTCTGTAACCTTTCCGTTATCTTTGAAAATATTTTGCAAAAGGAATGAACGGAATTCTTCAACAGACATCGGTTCTTTTAAGAAATCAGCGATATTACCGACACGGCTTCTTATCGATTTAATCCCTTTGGACTCGATTTTATCTTTTTTCACTTTTAAAGCGGATACAATGTGATCCATTTCTGATTGAAACAGCAATGTCCCATGACTGAACATTCTGCCCTTCGTTGAAAACATCGCGTTTCCCGAGATTTTCTTCCCTTCAGCCAAAATATCGTTACGACCGCTCAATTCAGCATGTATTCCAAGTTTCTCAAGCGTTTCCACGACAGGTTGAGTGAATTTTTTAAAATTATGGAAACTATCCCCGTCATCCCTCGTGATGAAACTGAAATTGAGATTGCCTAGGTCGTGATAAACCGCTCCACCCCCGGAAAGACGGCGAACAACTGTAATGCCATTTCCATCTACATAATCGGCATTGATTTCTTCAATCGTATTTTGATTTCTACCTATGATGATTGAAGGACGATTAATGTAAAAAAGAAGATAGGTTTCATCTATATTTAAATGTTTAAGCGCATATTCTTCGATGGCCAGGTTAATTCTTGGATCTGTAATTCTCTTATTATCAATAAAAAGCACAGTTGTTCCTCCTTGTAGACTTCATATCACTGATGTTTCATTTATAGTTGGAATTCGAGATTGGTTTTAGCAACAGCTATTTCCCTTTTGAATACCTCGGATGCTTCTTTTTTCAGTTGATTTAGATTCCCATAATGAGGGAGATGAGTTAACAGCAAAAGCTGGACGTCAGCCTTTTCTGCTAGCATTCCCGCTTCTCTTGCCGTCATATGACCCGCTTTTGAACCATCCATATCACTGTAAAAGTTACTTTCACATAATAAAACATTAGCGTCTTTAGCGAAATCTGCAAGCTCATCCATATATGAACTGTCACCTGTGTAAACTATCGAATGATTTTCAGCTTCAATCCTCATTGCAAAACAAGGGACTGGATGTTTTGTTTTCATGAACGTAAATTTACACGGTCCAACGGTTAAGGGTTGATCAGCAAAGTAGGCTATTCCCTTTGTCACGTCTTTATAAGTTAACTTACCAAATTCGACTTCGTCTAAATCATGACCATAAATAGGAATGGTCCTTTTTTCGCTGCCCAATATCTGCTGTATAAAAACAGCGTGCTGCAGGACACCGATATCCGCTACATGATCCGGATGATAGTGGGATAATACAACTGCACCAAGGTCCTCCGGCTTCATATGGTTTTGCAGCTGTGATAGAACACCGCTGCCACAATCAAGCAGAATGCGAAAATCTTCATATTCAAGCAAATAGCCGGAACTTGCCTCATTTTTAGCTGGATAACCGCCCCAGCAGCCAATTACGGTGATTTTCATGCTTAGGCACTCCTTTTTTTCTCTCAATGACTTCCCCATTAATATAAACTATTCTTTCCCTTATTTCACCTATTTTACTTATGTTATAAAACATTCATTGACTTTATAATTCTGTTATAATACAATAAAACCATAGAAAAGCGAATAATAAAAAAACTCAGGAGATGATGTTCATGATTCAAAGTAGCGTTGAGTTCTTTAAAAACCTGCCTCCGAAACAATGCACGGAATGCGGAAAAAAAATTGAAGAACAGCACGAATGTTATGGAAACCACTGTGATCATTGCCTTTCTGGAGAGTAGTAGTCTTGTGTTTCACCATCCGCTTCCCAAATAGCAGGATGATTTCATATAAGGTTCAGTTTCGCAGCTGAAAAACATCCCCAATAAAAAGAAGAGATACCGATGATCGGTATGGTATTATCCCCTACAGGTAGACAGAGTAAAAAGAGAGCATGATAAAATGCTCTTAAACAGTCTATCTTGGAGGGGATTTTTTTATGGCAAAAAAGGGGCAAACCTTTCAAACATATACAGAAGAATTAAAGCGAGAAGTTGTTCGTTTGAAGTTGGAGGAAGGCTGGTCATATCGTCAGCTTCGTGAGCGATTTGGTATCAAAAGTGATGCGCAAATAGCGAATTGGGTAAAGAAAGTGCAAAATAATGAGCCTTTTGAAGACCAACGTGGTGTATGGAACCGTAAGAATTTTTCTAGTGTAGAAGAAGAAAATGCTTATCTGAAAGCGCAGGTGGACTATTTAAAAAAGCGCAATCCAAATCTACATGGGAAGGAATGGTCCTGAAAGCCGAAAGGTTTAAAGTGATTGATGGATTGAGGAAAACACACCCACTCGCGTGGCTATTAAAAATCGGTGAAGTTTCAAGAGCTGGTTACTACAAATGGAGGAAGACTCAGTCTAGACGTTCTCTGAGACTTGAGAAAAACCTATGGATAAAAGAACATATATTAGCCATCCATAAGATACATCCATACTACGGATATAAACGGATGACCCGAGCTTTATTCAGAGAGGGAATCGTTGTCAATCATAAGCGTGTTCGCCGATTGATGAGAGAATTGGGGGTTACATCTATTATTCGAAAGAAACGCCCTTTCTATGGTCGAAGAGGATCCGTTGTATTTAAAAATGTTTTAAACCGTGAGTTCTATGCAGAGTCCATGTTACAAAAGTTAGTAACAGATATAACCTATGTACGGATTGGAGACACGTTTGTCTACCTATCTGCCATTTTAGATTTGTATAATAATGAAATTGTGGCATGGGAAGTTTCTACGCGAAACGATCTTGAATTGGTTCATAATACGTTAAATCAGTTAAGGGACAAGTCATTTGAAAAGGGTGCCCTTCTTCACTCTGATCAAGGATTCCAATATACGACGAAATCATACGAAAAGCAGGTAAAAGAACTCGGTATTCAAGGAAGCCACTCTCGTCGTGGCAATTGTCATGATAACGCGTGTATAGAAAGTTTCTTCTCGCATATAAAAACAGAGAAGTTATATTTGGAACGCCCAAAAACAGCAGAGGAAGCTTATGTAGTTATTCAGGAGTATATAGAATTCTATAATACTGATCGCTTCCAAGAAAAACTTAACGGCCTTTCCCCGATTGAATATCGAGAAAAGGCCGCAGCTTAAAATACTCTTTTTTTATTGTCTACTTGACAGGGTTATGTGCAGTATCTCTTCTTTTTATTGGGATTCATTGCCTTCCAGCAAAAAAAATAGAATTATCACGTAACGGATAATCCTTTGAACAAATATATTTTAAATAGTTCAGCAATTTCCTCTTTCTCTAATGGGGCGTGGTTCCTTTCCCAATCAAAAATCAGGGCAAGGTACATCTTTAGCATCAGGAAAGCTGTTATCTCTGGATCGCAAGGCTGTATATAGCCCTTATCAATCGCTATTTTTAGTTTTTCCTTAATGTAGGATACAATGGCTTCTTCCATTTCATTAACCATTTCCTGAACGGCCGGCGTACCAATTTCCCGCTCTTCCTGAAAAAGTTTTAAAGATAATTGATGTTCCTGCCTGAACTCCAGAATTCGATAAACGGCCCGATGCAGATTTTCAAAAAAGGAGAGTTGGTCATCCAAAGATTGTTCCGCCTCATATTTCATTTCCTCTATCATCCGCTGAACGATTTCTTTAAACAGCTCTTCTTTATTTTTATAAAAGGTATAAATGGTCCCTTTTCCCACATTGGCAATTTTGGCGACTTGATCCATCGTCGTTGCCTTATATCCAAAAAGTGAAAACGACTTGGTCGCAGCTTCTAAAATTAATTTTTTACGATCAACAGACATTTCACACCTCAATCCTGACCAAATGGATAAAACAGTCATTAGTTCAACGATATCATACCAAAAATATTCAGTCTTTTCAATTAAATTTTTGATTTTTTAGAGAAACAATGGCCATCCCCCTTACTGGACAGCCACTTTTCAAAAAAAGGGGTATTTATTTAAATCAGCAAGGTAATGTAAAAAGCGTCGACTTTCCAGGTGTATAGCATCTATCAGCTTCATATGAAAATATGTAGAGCACATTGCAAACATGGTTACACTAATTTCCTCTATTGACTGATCACTTTTCCTGTAATTCATTTAAAATGATTGTGGCCAAAGCATCGATGAATTCAGGTTTAACATTGGGCATATCCGGCCTATAGTAGCCTGCACCAATATCTTCCGTCACAACCTTACATTCATAATCGTTATCATAAAGGACTTCAAGGTGCTCGGCAACAAAGCCAACAGGAATATAAATGAAAGCTTTATAACCTTTTGCTTGATGAAGATCTCTGGTTAAATCCTGTACATCAGGTCCCAACCATGGTTCAGGTGTTTGTCCAGCGCTTTGCCACCCTACTGCATAATTGGTAACCCCTGCTCCCTCAGCAATCATGTCTGCCGTTTCTTTCAGTTGATTTGGATACGGATCTCCTGATTGCAAGATTTTTTCAGGGAGGCTATGTGCCGACACAATCAAAGCGAAATCATCGCGTTCTTCCGAGGTCATTTTCCCGATTACTTCTTTTACTTGGTCTACCCAATATTGAATGAATTTTGGCTCATCATACCAGCTTTCAACGGAAGTGATGGTCAGGTCCCCCAATTTAGCGGCTTCGTCCTGGGCACGTCCATTATAAGACTTCACGCTGAATGTTGAAAAATGAGGTGCCAATACTATACTGACCGCTTCTTTGATTCCATCTTCATGCATTTGTTTCACTGCGTCTTCAACAAAAGGTTCAATATGTTTCAGTCCAAGATATGCCTTGAATTCAACTTCCTCCTGAACGGAATTCAATTTCTTTTCAAGGGCTTCAGCTTGTCCTGCTGTTATTTTTGCAAGCGGGGATAATCCACCGATCGCTTCATATCTGCCTTTTAGGTCGGCAATCAATTCGTCGCTTGGCCGTCTCCCATGACGAATATGTGTATAATATCTTTCAATATCCTCTTCAGTGTACGGAGTACCATAAGCCATGACTAAAAGGCCCATTTTTTTTCTTGACATGAAGTTACACCTCTTTTAAAGATTTCGTTCTTTTATTGTGCATCCAATTATGTATTTTTAGCAAATGGTTCGCTCACCTTACTTCATTTTTGATGAATATTCATGAATGAAAGCGGTCAGCCTCTTCAGTGTTTCCGGGTTTACGGAAGGGAAAACCCCATGTCCAAGATTAAAGATGTAGCCATCTTGTTCCATTCCCTGATCCAGGATCCTTTTCGTCCGTTCTTCTATAACATCCCATGATGATAATAGTAGGGCAGGATCAAGATTACCTTGTACCGTTTTCTGTATTCCCATTTGTCTTGCTTCTGTAATTGGTAGTCTCCAATCAAGCCCGACTACATCAATCGGAAGATCATTCCACTCAAGTGCCAAGTGACTTGCGCCGACCCCGAACATGATTAGCGGTACATTTTCATCACGCAATGAAGAAAAGATACGAGTCATGATTGGCTTGATGAATACGCGGTAATCTTCAACGTTCAAAGCACCCACCCATGAATCAAAGATTTGGATGGCCTTAACGCCGGCTTTAATTTGTGACTTGACATAGATGATGATCATATCCGCTAACTTATCCATTAATGCAAACCAGGCCTTTGGCTCGGAATACATGAAAGCTTTCGTCTTATTGTAGTTTTTGGAGGGGCCGCCTTCAATCATGTATGAAGCAATGGTGAACGGTGCCCCGGAGAAACCGATCAAAGGAACGGACAATTGCTCCGTGGTCAATAATTTAATCGTGTCCAACACATATGGGATGTCTTTCTCTGGGTTCAATTCACCTAATTTTTCAACATCTGTCACTGATTGGATCGGATTGGATATGACTGGACCGATTCCGGACTTAATCTCAACATCGACACCAATGGCTGGTAGCGGTGTCATTATATCTTTATATAAAATCGCAGCGTCTACATCATATTGCTCAACTGGCAATCTAGTCACATAAGCGCATAATTCCGGCTGATGAGTAATTTCAAAAAGGGAGTACTTCTCTTTCAATTTACGGTATTCCGGCTGTGAACGGCCAGCCTGTCTCATATACCAAACAGGCACATGATCCGTTTTCTCTCCTCTCGCAGCTTTTAAAAATGTATCATTCGTAATTTCCTTAGACATTAATATCCACCTTTCAAGCAATCACGTTTCTATTTTTATTCATTACCTACATAGAATATCAGAAGGATGTTGAATTTCAAATCGAATCTTCTTAAACTATAGCTTTTTCTATAATAGAAGTATAGCCAACCTATATATTTGTCAGAAAATCGACGTTTTTATTAAAATCATACCGGAATCCAAGCCTAATGGTTAGTTTGGAAATGGTAAAAGCACTATTCATTGGGTAAAATGGGTATACAGGTACTATATAGATATTGGAGGGGAATTTATGAATGTATTCATCACATCAGGAAGTTTCGATTTTTTGAAAATCAAAAAAGATAAGCATCCGAATGAAAAAATATTACTTATGCAAAATCCTGGCACTGCAGTACTTTTACATGAAACAGCAGGTAAAACGATCTTCAGCTCCCCACGTAAGTATGAAGTAGTTGATGGGAAAGGAAACCTACAGGATCATGGGTATGTAGTCATGAACAATATACCTGTCAGTGAAGAAGGAAGGCCGGTATTCGAACATCGTTTTAAAAACCGGGCCGGATTCATCGAAAATGAACCAGGTTTCGTCGCACTTCGTGTACTGCGGCCAATCAACTCTGAAACTTATGTAATTCTAACGATATGGGAGAAACAAACCGATTTCTTGAACTGGAAGAAATCCAGTTCCTTTCAGAAGGCGCATAACAGCGACTCCAAAGCTCCCGTTACGAATTCCAGCCAGAAGATGTTTTCAGGTGAAGCCTATGTAACGCAGTATACTTTGGTGAAGGATTCAGAAGAATAATCCATTCTTTGCCCATCCCCTCAAGGATGGGTTTCTTTGAATTCATGGTAATCCAAAGCGTATTTTGGACGGTCCAATAAATGATAAAACCCGATAACAATCCGACAAATTCCTTCTTTATTTCCGGGGAAATGCAACGGATATTTACATATATTTCATCTAAGAATCCTTTTTTCAATGTACTCTCCGCCCCAGGAACTTATACAAATTAAACAAGGTTAAACTATATGCAACTCCTAGTGCAAAACCTGCCAAGATATCAGTTGGAAAATGAACTTTCATAGCGATCCTGCTGACTCCGATGAGCAGAACCAGACAAATGAGTCTCCTTTAACTTCTTTAATAATTAAATAAGCAACCAAAATAAGGCCTACCATTGCGTGGCCACTTGGAAAACTGAAGCCAGCAGTCTCCATCAAATGATTTTCAGGGCGCTTAATTCACTTTGGATTATTCAGAATATGATATACTATTTACAATTAATCCAATCATTGGGAGGCGCAAAATGATACAGCGATTACATGATCTTCTAGATGGTTCATATGAAGAAATGGTTTCCATCAGACGTTATCTTCATCAACACCCTGAGCTTTCTTTTCAAGAAACCCAAACGGCAGCCTTCATCGCTGCCTATTATGAAAAACTTGGAATCGAACACCTGACGAATGTAGGCGGTAATGGTGTTATTGCCAAAGTTACTGGCAGTAAGCCTGGTAAAACCGTAGCTTTGCGCGCTGATTTCGACGCATTACCCATTCAAGATGAAAAAGAAGTTCCCTATAAATCATCCGTACCCGGGGTAATGCATGCATGTGGACACGATGGCCATACAGCGTCACTCCTTGTCCTTGCAAAAAATCTGAATGAACTGAAGGATGAGCTCGAAGGTGAATATATATTAATCCATCAGCATGCTGAAGAATATGCTCCAGGAGGCGCCAAACCAATGATTGAGGCTGGCTGCCTTGATGGGGTGGATGTAATTTTCGGCACCCATTTATGGGCTACGGTCCCTACCGGAACAGTCCAATACGCTTTTGGACCTATTATGGCCGCTGCTGACCGTTTTGAAATCACCATTAAAGGGCAAGGCGGACATGGAGCCCAGCCGCATAAAACCCGTGATGCAATCGTAGTCGGCTCTCAGCTAGTCATGGCCCTACAGCAAATAGTAAGCCGCCGCATTAACCCA
This sequence comes from Peribacillus sp. V2I11, assembly GCF_030817135.1. Lineage (NCBI taxonomy): Bacteria > Bacillati > Bacillota > Bacilli > Caryophanales > Bacillaceae > Peribacillus > Peribacillus sp. V2I11. The sequence goes on from NZ_JAUSYW010000001.1 coordinate 1,083,556, forward strand.
ATAGATTCTGCAGTCATTACCGTAGGTTCCTTTGTAGCAGATAATGCCTTTAACGTCATAGCAGATAAGGCTAAAATAATCGGGACCGTCCGCACATTCAAGGAAGATGTCCGTTCATTCATTAGCGAAGAAATCGAGCGGATTGTTAAAGGAACCTGCCTAGCTGCGGACTGCACCTATGAATATCAATACTTTCAAGGTTATCCAGCTGTTATTCCACATGTTGAGGAAACTAATTTCCTCATCGAAAGCGCTGAGTCCGTCAAGGAGGTTTTGATTACAGAGGAAATTGACCCGGATATGACAGGTGAAGATTTTTCTTATTATTTACAAAATGTAAAAGGTACATTCTTCTTTACAGGGGCCATGCCAAAAAATGAACATACATATCCGCATCATCATCCGTTGTTTGACATTGATGAAAAAGCGATGCTCATTGCAGCCAAAATATTAGGCACTGCAGCGGTAACCTATCACAATAAGAAACAATCATCCCAAAAGGTGAATGAATCTTTATTGCGGTAATGGTAAAGGGACGGGTTATCCCCGCCCCTTACTCTTTAAGAAGTCTGATTCGGTAACAATTTACAGCCGTCTCCCCAAGATGTTCCAACAAATGATGGTTGGCATATGCACCGACAGCTGCCCCAAAACCTGGAACGAGCTGGAACATTTTGATGACATCGATGTGATCGCGATATTCCTGCTGAAATTCTTTCCAGTCTATTTCCGGCCATTTACCTGAATCCCATTCTTCTATTACCCGTAAAGTTGCCAGCTTTTTTTCCTCGCATGAAAATGCCATCTGGAAGATATGGAGAATGAACAGGCGTTCTTCATATTTATTTGGATCAAAACCGTATATACGGGATATTTCGAATAATAACTTCATCTTGATGCTAAGCAGTAATGGGAAATCAGCCAATCCAATTAATAGCCCTGCCGCTCCGGTTCCCACACCTTCTATAACGGCCGTTTTCCGATATGCCGTTATAGTTTCCGCAACCCATTCTTCTTTTTGCTGCAAGGATAGAAGCACTACATTTTTTTCTTTAGACATATATTTAGAACCTGATAATACGGCCTCTATCATCCCTTTAATACTATCAGTAATCATTTTGTGCACCCGGTCTGGAATATAACTATTCAATTTGATTTGCGCCTTTTTGGACATCCGCTCAAACCTGCCGGATTTCTTGGCTACTTTCTTTTTCCATGATACTAGTTCTGATATTGCTTTTTGTCCATATTCATCCATCATTTAACACCTCCGTTAAATATGTATATACCCCCTATGAAGCTTTTATTTTCAATTTTCATTTCTTAAAAGAAAAAGCCGATTTTATGAAAAATCAGCTCCGACTCTAGACTAACTCGAAGGAAAGCAAGTGCCTACAATTTTTTCTTTATGAACGGTTTCAGTTGATTTCAGAAAATCCGTTCCCTTTCCGCCGACTGTCTGCCAAGCCTCCTCGCAGCAAGCGGCTGTGGGGTCTCGGCTAGCCAGTTTTTCGGCAGGAGTGTCGCAAATTTTTTCAATCTAAAAGCTGATTTTATAAAAATCAGCTTCTGATTAAAAATTTTTAATTTTCTTTGCTGCATAAATTTTAAAACCGAATAAGAAAACAAGCCCCATTGCCAAGGCCGCTAAAGCGGACATCCATTCCCCTTTCACTAGCAAGACCAAACTGAAGACCAGGTCCTCAAATAATAAGAAATAGGAAATTAGCTTTATGACTGCAGATTCTCTCATTTTTGCCGGCAATGGATACAATGAGACCCATACTTTCCATTCATGAGCCTTCCAAACCGGCAGCAGTTGCAGGGCTGTCATGAATAGGAACATGAACGTTACAATCAAATGTGCCCATATGTTAATGAAAACACTTAATATCACGGACCCAATGATAGTCAAGCGAAAACAAAGTCCCACATAATCATTGGATCGCAAAAGAGTACGGGCGTAAAGATAGGTATAAGTTGATTTTTCACCATACGGAATGAAAGATAATAGCCAGTCCATCCATTTCCTTCTCGCTACCTTCCCTTTCAAATGAGGAACATCAGTAAACATGTTCGCTATTCGATAAAAAGAATTCATCCGTTTGTTTTCCAGTTCCACCAGCCGTTCCCACTTCAACATAAAACCTTTAGTTGCACTTCGGTAATACATGTAAAGTGCTAACAATAATAAAAATGTTATAAGTGAAAACAGTATATTTGCCCTTGAGCAGATGAAATAAAGAATCACTCCATTAAGTAAAAAGCGGATGAGAGAGTCCCAATGGCTCACTGATGAATCCTGATATTTCAACACCTGCCAGCGCATGGTTAAATTCAAGAACTTCAAAAAAAGCAAAACGACCAGGATGATTCCAAGGTCCGTACCTCCTGCACCCGTAACCTTCGAATACATCGGTATAGATGCAATTAGGCCAACCAGAAGAATAAAACCCTGCATGACCCAACTTAATATCAGTGAATTCTTGAAATAGCTTCTCAACTTCGTTTCAAGCGGAAGCAGGAATACCGTATCAGGTTCTTTCAAAAAAGTATTTATCGGGCTTCTGGTTACAATGATCGATAAAACAAAGGCCATGATCAATTCAGCAGGGAAATCACTGTCTAACGTCTTTACCCAATCACTGTAATAATAAGCCAAACCACCAAGAACCAATACCATGACAAAAACAAGATGGCCATTAAAAATATAGCGAAGATATTTTTGCGTTTCATTTATATAGCCTAAATATCTTTCCTTCCAGAGATTTTGACTATTCATGACCGATTTCTTCTTTCGTCAATTGAATATATAAGTCGTCAAGAGTTGCCCCCGGCATGGAAAATTGTTCACGAAGCTGCTCAAGATTGCCTTTTGCCCGGATCTCTCCATTATGCAGTATGATGAAAGAATCACAATACCTCTCGGCTGTCGCCAGTATGTGTGTAGACATTAAAATTCCCGCTCCGCTCTCTTTCATTTTCCTCATCAAATCGAGCAGGGATTGAATGCCTAATGGATCAAGACCAACGAAGGGTTCGTCGACGATATATAAAGACGGCTGTACTAAAAAGGCGCACATTATCATGACCTTTTGCTTCATTCCTTTTGAAAAATGGGCCGGAAACCATTTAAGTCTTTTTTCCATATGGAATTCCTTTAATAGAACGTCCATCCTTTCTTTATATGTGGCTTCCGCCAAACCATGTGCCATGGCCGTAAGCTTTAAATGCTCCTCAAGTGTAAGCTCATCATACAAGATTGGCGTTTCTGGAACATAAGTGAATTGTTTACGATATGTATCAGGGTCCTGGGCAAGAGTTTTACCATGAATCGAGACATTTCCGCCTTTCGGCTCCATGAGTCCGATGATATGTTTAATCGTCGTACTTTTCCCAGCCCCGTTGAGCCCAATCAACCCTACTAGCTCATTTGGTTGAATGTCAAAACTTATTCCCTTTAAAACGGGCGTTTTCGTGTATCCACCCACTAATTGCTTTATTTCCAATAAGGACATATAAACGATCCTTTCTATATAGAGGTTCTTATTTCCATTTTACCAAATTCTCCTGCTTTTATATAGTCGGGTGTTCCCGGAACTAAATTTCCATAAATAACTAATTATATTTTCCCTACTTGGTGGTCATCATATATAAGGAAGAAGGGGTTAGTCATTACGTGTGATTCACATCATATTGTAAATGAGGTGTCAGTTAAAGACGTATTACACTGAAATACCCATAAGTTTTATTACAAATGATTCACATCATATTGTAAATGAGGTGTCAGTTAAAGACGTATAACTGAATTAAACCAGAAGCTTCATTAAAAAAAATCGTTTCGAGCAAGGAGATGGTTCTCTTGCACGTAAAAGCAGAAAAATCATTCAATAATTATCAATTATGCTTTGAAAGTTAATGAAACTTTAAAGATATAGGAGATGGTTGCTTTGAATGGAAAATCTCTAGTCAGATAACAACCATATTTTACCACAATGTAGATGAGGTGTTTGTCGCAGAGAATTTATGCTAATGCGAATTTTGAAGCAAAACCCCCTTTTTCGACAGGCAGGGTGCAACTTAATGTTGCATCCTGTTTTTATGATTTTTCCTTTTCTCAAGGATTCAAGCTATGGTACGATTAACCAAATACATTAACTTTTAAAGGGGCGTTTTTAATGAGTGATTGCATTTTTTGCAAAATAATCGATGGGGAAATTCCAAGTACGAAAATTTTCGAAAATGAACATGTATTGGCTTTTCTCGATATCAGTCAAGTAACAAAAGGGCATACGCTGGTAATACCTAAAGTACATAAGGAAAATCTTTATGAGTTGACACCTGAGATTGCCAAGAATCTTTTTGAAGTGGTGCCGGAAATTGCCCGCGCCATGAAGCAGGAATTCCAACCTGTAGGCCTGAATCTTTTAAATAATAATGGTGAAGCTGCAGGACAGTCCGTTTTCCATTTTCATATGCATTTAATTCCCCGGCATGGGGAAGGAGACGGCTTTGGGGCTGTTTGGAAAACGAATACCAGCGACTATACACCAGATGACCTGAAACAAATCGCTGACTCCATTGCACAGCATTTAAAATGAGACTGTGATGGCCTGTAAGGGTTTCTTTCTCCTTTCGTTATATCTTTTTAAAAGAACCGGCAATTGAACTTTAGCTAAACGCTGGTTCATGAAAAAAACAATAATACCGGTTTGGTCCTCACTCAAAGTGCAGGACCTTTTTACCTTGGGCTATCATTAAAACGAATTGTCGCTTAAAATTCTAAATTTTCCTCCTATTGAATTTAGTTTTCTGGTAGGATATATTAGTCTCAAATACTTTATCACATAGTCGTATAGGAGGAAAAAAATTGAAACGTGCACGCAATTTTAATGCTGGGCCAGCCGCCCTTCCCTTAGAAGTTTTACAAAGAGCCCAAAACGAATGGTTGAATATTGAGGATTCCGGTATGTCCGTCATGGAATTAAGCCATAGAAGTTCGGAATTCGAAAAAATTCATAACCATGCCATTCAATCATTAAAAGACCTTATGGAAATTCCTGAAAATTATGAAGTTCTCCTGCTGCAAGGAGGAGCAAGTCTACAATTTTCCATGATTCCCATGAACATTTTGAATGATGGAAAAAGGGCAGATTATGTCCTCACTGGTTCTTGGTCTGAAAAAGCATTAAAAGAAGCCAAAAAGGTTGGTGAAACGGCCGTAGTCGCTTCATCCAAAGATGAAAAATATACGTTCATCCCTAAAGTGGAAGACATCAAATTGAATGATGATGCTGCATATCTTCATATCACAAGCAATAATACGATTTACGGAACTCAGTGGAAGGAATTCCCGGAAACAGGCAATATTCCTTTAGTGGCTGATATGTCAAGCGATATTCTCAGCAAAAAGATTGATATTAGTAAATTCGGCATCATCTATGCAGGTGCACAAAAGAATCTAGGTCCGTCGGGAATCACAGTCGTTATCATCCGTAAAGATTTAATAACGGATAATGACAAAATCCCATCCATGATGAACTATTCTATCCATTCGAAAAATAAATCTTTATACAACACTCCTCCGACATTGGCCATTTACTTATTGTCCCTTGTGTTGGATTGGGCAAAAGAACAGGGCGGCGTGGAAAAGATTGCTGAAATCAATGAAGAAAAAGCAAAAGTCATTTACGATGCCATCGACGGCAGTGATGGTTTTTATAAAGGCCATGCCCTACCGGACAGCCGTTCATTAATGAATGTAACGTTCACGCTTCCGTCTGAAGAAGCTGAAGTACAATTCCTTAAAGAAGTGAAGCAAGCCGGATTCGTAGGACTGAACGGTCACCGTTCCATCGGTGGCTGCCGAGCATCCATCTATAATGCGGTCCCTCTATCCCATTGCCAGGACCTTGCCGATTTCATGAAGAAATTCCAGGAATCGTATAAAGCGAAGGAAGCTCAAACCCTTTAATTCAAACAAATATAACTTCTAAAAAAATAGGTCTTATGATATACTATTTTAAACTTCTTGCAACAGGCAATAGTGCATTGTTGAAGAAAAGATGTTAGTTGAGATGAGAATAGGAGAGATGAGTAAATGAAAACGAAAACCCTTGTGTCACTGTCCCTATTAATCGGGATTGGGGCTGCCCTGCATTTTATCGTACCTGGATTCTTCCTTGGAATGAAACCGGATATGATGCTGTTGATGATGTTTTTGGCGATTACCCTGTTTCCCGCGAAGAAGAATGTATTCATTGTTGCCCTGGCTGCTGGAGCCATCTCTGCCATGACAACTACATTTCCTGGAGGACAGATTCCAAATATCATAGACAAATTGGCAACAGCCTTTCTGTTTTACCTTTTATTCATCAGTCTTAAGAAGTTTTCAACATCCGTTGTCACCGTAAGTATCTTGACTGCCGTAGGAACAATGATTTCCGGCGCTGTCTTCCTTGGTTCGGCTTATTATATCGTTTCCCTTCCAGGGCCTTTCGTTGCACTTTTCGGCGCTGTTGTACTTCCTGCCGTACTGTTAAATACAGTTGCGATGGTCATCATTTATCCAATTGTGAACGGCATCGTAAGAAAATCAAATATTCCCATTAATGCTTAAGCAGCAGGATCATCATACCTAAAAAAGCACCGGAATGTCCGGTGCTTTTTTTTCCAATCTTATGAATCAGGAATTCTAGTCAGAATCATCCTCCAAGGGTCAATGAATCAATATCCACATAAACCAAATGAAAAGCAGTAAAACCCCGGGGAGACCCATAGCGAAGGCTCTAGCCTGGAGCACCCTCTTAGGCGGATAGATGCCAGGAGTTTTTGCTCGCCTTAGAAAATACCCCATTCCGCACAGGCATACCAGGCTTAATAAAAAAATGATTTTCATTATTAACCCACCAGTGCCATCCATGTTCCGACAGCTTGTTTTTATTATCTATATGCTGCTCTTCCCTTTATATGAAACATTATTATTAAAGCTTCAAGTTATTTTTAAATATTATATATCTACTCTTTAAGTTTAAAAAAATATTTTTGTGATATAAAGATAAAATGGTCGATACTCTTCCATAAGGATGAAAATTATGGTATTTTGATATCAATAGTATTTCTCTCCCTATTTATCATAATTTCCAATTGATGTTTTTTTCAGCAGGGATTCAGACCATGGAAAGCGAAAACATATTATAAAATGAGGTGATCCTAATGAAAGTAAAATCATTACTAATTGGCTTTTTGACCGGAACAGTAGTAGCTGGTGCGGCAACCCTACTTTCAACACCAAGTTCAGGTAAAGACCTACGGAACCGCATCAAAACGAATACCGACGAAATTAAGCATACAATTGATGAGTTAAAGGTAAAGATGTTAAATATTAAAGATGACACGATGGAAGCTTCACAAATCAGCAAAGAAACGGTAAAAACGTTCATTTCGGATGTTCAGGTCGTCATCGAGAACTGGAAGCGGGAAATCGAACCCAATAAGAATGAATTATTGAAGAACGTTCAAGAAATTGAAAATTCATTAAAAGAATTGGAAGCGGCCACCCCTTCTTCTAAAAATTAATAGTGACATCGTCACACAAGCTTGATTCTCCATTTTTCCCAATAAATTACATGGTTTATTGGAGAAGAATGGAGAATTCATTAGAATATCTAAAATTTTCTAAAAATTTTGCAAATATTTATCTTTATTAATTTTTATTTTATTGTCATAATAAATATATAGAATCTTATAAGTAGGTGAGCCCATAAAATGCAGAATAAAAATTATTCTATGAAAGAAGCAATGATTTTTAGTCAACGAATTGCACAATTAAGCAAAGCATTATGGAAATCGATTGAAAAAGATTGGCAGCAATGGATCAAGCCCTATGATTTAAATATCAATGAGCACCATATTCTTTGGATTGCCTACCATCTTAATGGCTCTTCCATTTCTGATGTTGCAAAATTTGGGGTCATGCATGTTTCTACGGCATTTAACTTTTCAAAAAAATTAGAGGAACGCGGGTACTTAACATTTTCAAAAAAAGAAAATGACAAAAGGAATACGTATATAGAGATCACAGCAGAAGGTGAAAAAATTCTACTTGATTTAATGGAGACATACGACCCAAGCAAGAACTCAGCTTTCTCGGGTGCTCTTCCACTGCGTGAGCTATATGGCAAGTTTCCGGATATGATCGAAATGATGGCCATCATCCGTAATATCTACGGTGAAGATTTCATGCAAATCTTTGAACGATCCTTCGATAACATCGATCAGGAGTTTACTGACGTGGAAGGTAAAATCACAAAAAAAAAGATAGAGAAAGAAACTGAGCCAGTTTAAATCTCATACTCTATCCATTTCCTTCATGAATGATACATATAAACCTTGTGAAAGGCATGCATCAATGCATTCCTTTATGGTTATTTTTGGATTAACCTTTCTTTCAAATTGATTAAAAAGCGGTCGAAAGTTCATATACCCTTCCGCTTTTTCTATTTCATAGCGTTTGCTCAAGATATCACATGTTTCCAATAATTCTTCCGCTTCCTGCTTCGTGAAATTTTTTTCCACAAATAGATAGTCCAACTTTGCCTCCGGATTTCGTATCAGGTTTAATAAAAGCCTTTGATGAAAACGGAGTATTTCTATTTCTTCATTTATATTTTTCATACATCACTAATCCCCAATCGATCATTCAATTTAACATAATAGGCTTATAACCAATTCTTGATTTTTCACACTCAGTAATCCGCCTGATCCCTGGTTCAAAACCTGGACTTAAACGCCCTAGCATGCTTACACACTAATGTGATTTTATCTTGAACTTAATCCAAGAATTCCATTGCTTTTTCCACCAATTCATCGTAATGTATGTAAGTATATTCAACAGCTTTGGAGGGCTGATTTCGAAATGAATTCGTGGAAAACAATTGACGTGGCAAAACAATATGGGAATTGCCGTCTGATCTTTTTTTCAGTTTTTACTATATTGATGTCTTTTGTTCTGATCTATACATTATTAAGTGTCTTTTCAACCCATGTTATTTTGTATGGCGATCAAACAATGGTATTTTTTAGCCTATTATTCTTATTATATCCTGTTCACAAACTATTACACTATTTACCTTTACGATTATTATGTAAAAAAGTAAAAACTTCTTGGTCCTTGAAGTGGAACCTTGTGCTTACATGCAGAGTCAATGTGCATTATCCGATTCGAAAGCATCTTTATCTCTTTACCCTTGTGTTGCCTTTCTTCATTATGTCTGTCATATTGATTGGTTGTGCCCTTAGTTTTCCACATTATATCCATTATTTCACTATTTTATTATCCTTGCACACCGGGTTATGCGTATCGGATTTTATTTATATAAAAAACCTGGTTGGTTCCCCAAGAAATTCTTTTATCGAGGAACATCTCGAAGGATACGATATACTTATTCAAAAGTGATTTCTTATTATTCATAAAGATGCCTAATAAGATTTTTAGGTATCTTTTTTCATTATAATTTGGTATCGTATTTATACATGATGTTTTGCAAGGAGGGATTTTAGGTTTTGATCTCGTTCTGGTTTATTATTTTTGCTATTTTGATCCTTTTTAATATTAATAGAATGACAAACTCTTTATGCATTCAAAAGGAAATTGCTGAAGACCGGCAGCCTAAAGTATTCAGGACCATTAATGTATTAATTACTATTATGTTATTATCCTCCTATATTGAAATTTTGTATACGTAGAGATGAGCAACAAATGATAGCCATCATTTGTTACATACATTGGTGATACCCGGAGCATTATCCACATAAAGAAAAAGGGCGAAGCAATAAGCTTCGCCTTTTGTTTATGAGTTTATAACCAAGAAGCTCCAATGATGATTAACAGGATGAAAAGAACGACAATTAGAGCAAAGCCTCCACCTATTCCTCCAGACATTGATCTTCCTCCTTTCCATTCTTAAGTAATTGTAATTTCATGCACACCCTTAAATCCGCCAAAAGGAATCCATTCCTTTCTAAGCTTGATAATCACTTCGTCGTTTTGTTGAGCGGCTACCCTATCCTATTCAACTCCATGGCAAAAGGAGTGGGCTCTTTCCATTATTAATTTTGCAACCGATTAGCAACAGGCTGATCCTACAATTATTAATAATATGAATAACACCACTAACAAAGCGAAACCTCCGTTAAATCCATTACTCATTATGCTACCTCCTTTTGTTGTCCTCGATTTATCATATGTAATGGTTTATTATCTGGGTAGGCGTACACCCATTTTTCAAAAAAATCTTATTCATACACCAATATATTATTTTTTGTAAAGTAACCAGAATATGTTATAGTTAATTTTGTGGAAATACGAAAAATAGCAAACCAGAAACTTAAAACTAGGAGTTGTTTTTATGAAGAAGTGGGCATTATCGATTGCTGTTACTGCAGGCCTGATCGGACTTACAGCATGCAACAGCGACAAGGAAGCAGTCGTGGAAACTAAAGCGGGGGATATAACTAAAGAAGAATTTTACAATGTAATGAAAGACCGTTATGGTGAAACCGTTCTTCAGGAACTTGTTTATGAAAAAGTTCTTTCAGAAAAATATACAGTAACCGATAAGGAAGTTAAAGCTAAAACGGACGAGCTTAAAGCGCAAATGGGTGAAAATTTCGAAACGGCCCTGGCCTCTTCCGGATATAAGAGCGAAGATGATCTTAAACGTGCACTTAAAATCGGAATGCTTCAAGAAAAAGCAGCCGTTGCCGATATTACAGTAAAAGAAGCTGATGTGAAAAAAGCTTATGAAGACTATAAACCACAAATCAAAGCGAGACATATTCTAGTGGAAGACCAAAAAACAGCCAACGAAGTTAAAGCTAAGTTGGACAAAGGCGAAGACTTCGCTAAACTTGCCAAAGAATATTCAACAGACACAGGCACAGCTGAAAAAGGCGGGGAGCTAGGCTGGTTCGGTCAAGGTGAAATGGTTCCTGCATTTGAAGAACAAGCTTACAAAATGAAGAAAGATGAAATCAGCAAGCCGATTAAATCCGATTATGGCTACCACATCATCCAACTTCTTGATACAAAAGAAAAAAAATCATACAAAGATATGAAAAAAGATCTTGAATATGATTTGAAAGTCGCTAAAATTGACCAAACTAAAGTTCAGGATATTTTGAATTCAGAAGTCAAAAAAGCCGACGTGAAGATTAAAGATGAAGATCTAAAAGATGCCCTCACTTCCGGTGACGCAACCAAGGCTGAAAAATAATTGAATAGTAAAAAGCGACAGGACTTGCCTGTCGCTTTTTTTCATCATTCGAGCTATGCTCCCTGATTTATATCCTTTTTACGCCTCTCGCGCTCTTCTTCCATGCGTTCAATGTACTTCTGACCTTCCTTCTCAATCCAAGCATCATCTATGAGGCGTTCCTGTCTAGCTGTCCAAATTGACATGACTGCACTGACAATTATCCCAATAAACACGAACCAGATCCAAATTGGCATGTCCATTCCCTCCCAAAAAATCTACTATTCATTTACTAGAGAATATGCGCGAACAAAAAAAATATGCTTCTTTCTCCATCGAGAAAGAAGCATATTTCATTAAAATGTCGGTTTATAGAATGAACGATTATCGAGCGCGAAGACTCTTTCCGTAAATTCACCCGGTTTCACTTTTTCCAATGCCCGGTCCATCATATTTATCTTGGCATCCATATTATCAATATAATGCAGCACTTCCGCTTCCCTCACCATTGGCGGTTTGGGACTGCCCCACTCAGCTTTACCATGGTGGCTTAATATCAAGTGCTTGAGAATCATGATTTCTTCCGCTTCAATGCCTAATTCCTCTGCAGCTTTACCGACTTCATTTACCATGATGGTGATATGCCCCAACAAGTTTCCTTCCACTGTATAAACAGTCGAAACAGGTCCAGATAGCTCATGTACCTTTCCAAGGTCATGCAGAATGACCCCTGCATACAAAAGATCCTTATTGAGCGAAGGATATAGGGTTGAAATGGCCTTAGCCAGCCCTAGCATCGATACAACGTGATAGGCCAGACCCGACAAATACTCATGATGGTTCTTGGTGGCAGCAGGAAACGTCAGAAATTCATTCTGATATTTTTTAATGAGATGCCTAGTAACCCTTTGGATATTCGGATTCCTCATTTCAAAAATGAATTGAGTGATTGTTTCCATCATTTCTTCCTGACTTAAAGGGGCCGTTTGAATTAAATCGGCTTTAGTGACCCCATCAGCATCTGAAGTAATTCTAATATTACGGATTTTCAATTGGCTGCGTCCTCGATAATTCTGGACTTCCCCTTGAACTTTCACCGTAGCTTCCGCACTGTATGTTTTCTCATCAGTCTCAGAAACATCCCATAGCTTTGCCTCGATCTCCCCGGTTTTATCGCACAAAATCAATGTTAAAAACGGCTTTCCATTACTTGCTACCGCTTTTGTACTCGTTTTAATGTACATATATATATCTACTACTTCACCAATTCCGTAGTGTATGATCCCATTTCCCATGCGACTGCCTCCGTTCAATTAAATATCAACATTATAACATACCAACTCGTTAGTGCGTTTAGTTTTCGTTAATAAGTGATAGACAATGGACGAGAAAAACCTAAGCTGACCGTCTCTTATCACTCCACAAGAGAGCCAGGCTTGACCCCAAGCCTGGCTCTCTAATCAAATCTATTTCAACAGTTTTTGTTCGGACAATACGCGCATTTTTCCTGACCCTCAATTCGGTAATATAAACAGCATGTCACCCGTTTATAAGGATTCATGGACGCCGGAACACTTTTTTCCCCAATGAACCGTTTAAAGGGGGAATGCGTTTCAATATTCAGCCATACTTCATCTGCAAGCAGCATTTCAATGTCCTTTTCAACTCGCGTCTTTATCTCTGTCTCCTTCAGTAACTCACTATACATCCATACCGTATAGCTCCAAATATTTTCCCAGAGTACAAGTTTCGATATTTTAGCATTTCCGGTAAAGAAGCGAATGGCATCAGCACCAAAGCCGCTTAATATGGAATGGAGGGCAGAAGGGCTTTCCTTTTCCGTAACATTGCTCCACCTGTTAGTTTTCAGCAAAAAATTCGGGAGCCAATGTTCATCTTCTGGATCATCCAAAACGCCAATGTCCTGAAGAGTGCCCTCCCAGATAAGCCGATGTTTGCTTAACATGTAAAATTGTGCCGTGACTAAAAAAGCATAACGTCTGAACCACATTGAAATTGCTATCCTTGACGTTTCCGCCCCAGACCGTGCTTGTGCATATTTAATAAGCTCATCAGCATGATTGAAGGTCTTTGAAAATTTGGCTTCATCTCGAAAGGATATGCGATATCCTTGCAGCTCTTTTTCAATAGATGGTGTGAGGTTATGCATTGGCCAGCGCTTTTACATGCCTTTGGGCGTAGCGTCCTTTACCAAACGGGACGCACATGGGACTGCCGAAAATTGGATCAAAAGAAATTTGACATTCCATGCTGAATACTTGCTGTACCAATTCAGGCGTGATGATATCCTCTGGCCGGCCTTGGGCATGTATCGCCCCATCTTTAAGTGCCACCAGATTATCCGCATAACGGCAAGCTAAATTCAAATCATGAAGCACCATCACGATCGTTCGGTTTTCAAACTCATTCAAGTCGAACAATAAGTCCAAAATCTCGATTTGATGGGTCATATCAAGATATGTAGTCGGTTCATCCAACAAAATGACGTCCGTATCCTGAGCCAGCGTCATCGCTATCCATGCCCGTTGCTTCTGGCCTCCCGATAATTCATCGACTGCATGATCCTTTAAATCGGACAGGTTCGTTGCTTCAATCGCCTTTTGAACTTTTTCTTCATCCACGGAACTCCACTGTTTCAACCAACTTTGATAAGGATATCTTCCTTGTTTAACAAGTTGATAGACTGTAAGTCCTTCAGGAGCAACCGGGGATTGTGGAAGAATCGCCATCTTTCTTGCTACATCCTTCGATGACATGGTTGAAATCGCTTTGCCTTCGAGCAAAACTGAGCCGGATTGAGGTTTTAACAATCGGGCAACCGACCTTAGCAGTGTTGATTTTCCACATCCATTGGCACCGATGAATACGGTGATCTCCCCTTGGGGTATTTCTATATTCATATCATTTATAATTAATTTATCACCATAACCGAGCGATAAAGACTGTGTGTTAATAGCTGGTCGCATTAAAATACTCCCCTTTTAGTCTAATAATACCAGTTTAATGAAAATGATTCTCACTGTCAATCTTAAAAATGAATATAAACCAAAAACTCCATGTCCCATTCCTCTTAAATGATTCATTAAAGTGAATACTCCTTTAAAGATATGATGCTTCTTTTGGAAACATTAGTAAAAAAAATAGCACATTATATTAACTTGCCCTATCATTTACCGCTTCCTGTAGCTTCCGAACGATTCAATAGTCCATTCTCCCCCTCCGCGCAATCCAAATCGGCATTTCCAAATTCCATTAGCGGAAAATAAAAAAAGCCCTCCATGGGAGAGCCTTTTAACCGACCAGCAGGCGATTCGTACAATGTTCCAGGGATTCATCCCTAATGAAGGTAAATAAATCCTGAACGATAAAAGGAATTAGTCCTTCTGCAATATTCCATGCATTGACCTCTATTTGATAAAGGATTTCTGATTTTCCTGTATGGTTTAGCTCCTCACTAAGCACAGCAAGATCGGGGTCAAATGCGTGGCCCATCTCATGAGTGAGGATCACCCATGTATATTCCTCAAGCCTTGCAAGCGAGCCTAGGGAGCGTTCACACTGAATTTCGATATCTCTCTCATATAAAGTGATGCTATGTCCTTTGGCAGAATACTTTCCCCCAACACATCGTTTGCCAGGAAACTCCTTTTCGATGATTAACTCCAAAGAAGAATCGTGGTGGCTTACAAACTCATTCATATTCAATGACTTCACTCTCTTTATTTATAATTTAAAACCCATTATATTTCGGGGATGATCAATTCATTCATATTTTGGCGCAATACGGGGCTGGATAGACGAATCACTTGATTTTCGCTAAAGTACTCCATTATATATCGGTGACATGTAAAAAATAAAATTTGCCGCTTTTCCGAAACTTTTTTCAATAACTCGAGCATCCGTTTTGTCCTTTCCGCATCAAAATTGACGAAACTATCATCAATGATGAGAGGGAAAGAATCATTTTCAAAAGTATGATCAGCAAGTGCAAGCCTTAGGGAAACATAAATTTGCTCTGCTGTCCCGCGGCTGACCTCTTCAACCCTGAAACTTAATCCATCACTGCGCTGTACCCAAATTCCTTCTCCCGACTGATCAAGGATGATTTTACGATAGTTTCCATTCGTTAAAAAGGAAAAATGACGCTCGGCATCAGCGATGACCTTCGGTAGGCGTTCCCTTTTATATCGGTCCAAGGCTTTATTCAATAAGCTTTTGGCTATTGCCAATTTCGCCCATCCCTTCGCCTCTTCGTTAAAAGCAGCTTTTTCTTCATAAAAACGATGAAGTAATTCATCATAAATCCCCGAAACTTCAAGCTGTCTTATCCTATGCTTCGCATCCGCCTGTTTCTCTAATAAAAGTGATTTCAGCTTTACAGAATCCTTTCGTTTCCGTTCTGAATTTTCAAATGTATACGTATTGATCCCCTGTTTTAGGTAAGTTTGGATTTGTTCAGGCAGCATTCTGGATTGCCCAATTTGAATGGCAATCAAATCAAGCTGTTTTTGTAAAGTGATTTTCTTTTCGGACAATGCAGCGTCTTGCCTGAACTCTTCCTCGTCCTTGACCTTCGCTAACTTAAAAAGCATTTCCATTTCTGTATCAAGAAAGCCTTTTTCCATCGTCAACTGCTCGATTTCGTTCGTCAAACGACTCCGTTCCTGCATCCATTGTGTTAGTTGAATGGAGAATTCAACGGCTTTATTCATTTCCCGTTTCAATATGCCAATCGCTTCCCGCCATGTGGATGGCTCAAAATCGAGGCTGTGTGCAAAATGAAATAAAGCCTTCGATTTACCCTCAAATTCTGCATGGAGAAAATTGTGCCTCTTGATTGTTTCATATTTCCTATCTACGGCTTCCTTCCATTTCTCAAGAAGTTCAAATACAGATTCAAGATTGATTTCCATTCCGGGATAAGACAGACCCCAACCACTTAAGATGCTCCTCACTTCTTTATCCAATCGGTCCCTGCTGGCTTCCCAAGTAGCATACTCCTGAATTGTCGATTCAAACGCTTCCTCTCTTTCTTCATATTTGAACCTTTCACTTTCAAACCGCCTTTGAAGACGTTGGTCCAGTTCAAGCAACCGTCCCATCGACTCTCCTTCAGACCCACTATTGGTTTCACTCCCAATTTCAGCCCTTTTCCTTTTCACCTCATCCAATTGCCTGATATATCCGGACAATATATCATCACCTTTAAAGAGATACCTGGAAACCGCAAACAGAACAGCCACGGCTAGAAGTGTAATCCCCAACAAAATCTGTTCACTGAAATAACTTCCAATCGCACCTAAACAAAGAAGTATTATTAAACTGCCATTCATGATAAGTGAACGTTTGCGATTATGCGCTTCCTTCTTCCTCTGTATTGCCAATTGTTTTTCAAGTTCGAGTATTTGTTCATCAAGAATAAGGGATTGTGCTGCTTCAAATTCGATGTTATTCTGCTTGTTGTATAAGGACTCCAGCTCGATTCTTTTTTCATCTGGAAGTAACTGGACCTTTATCTCCTGCAAGCTGGATTCTATCGTTTCCAGACTTTCCTTTTGCAGTCCATATTTCTCATCAAGCTGTTTTTTATCATTTTGGAGCCGATGCTTTTCCCTCTCGGCCCTTTTCACCTTTTCCTTCATGAATGTACTGATATCCAGTTTTCTTATTGCATCATCAGAAACATCCAAGAATAATTCCTGCTTCACCTTTTCGATATTCTTTTGTTCCAACAGCCTTTCGTGTTCCGCTTTTCTTATATCCAGCTCGAGCTTCTCCAGCAATGTTCCTTGATCGATTGCATGTTCAATTTGCTCTTTATGCTCCTTGATGAACGGATCGATTTCGATTTCCGTGAGTTTTCCTTCAAGTTTTTCCATTTTCTCTGTCAATGCGGCAAGTTGGGCTTTCATGGGCATTCCAACTGCCTGCAACTGTTCCAGTCTTTTTAAGCCATCAACAGGAAAACTCACTTCCGGAATTTTACTTATTTCTGTTTCAAGTTCCTCCTGTTCTTCAACCAAGGGTTTAATTCGCAAAAAAGTACTCACGTTAACAAGGTTTTCTTCAATCTCTTGAATATCTTCCGTGACTTTAGAGAGCTCCTCCTTAAGTTTTGCTTCTTCCTGAAGCAATCCCGTATATGACTGCTGTTCTTCTTCTGATGCTTTCACCTTTTTCTGCAATTCCTTAAGTTCTTTTAATCTCACATTCAGTAAAGGTTTTTGGCCTGATGGCTTGAACCTTAAATCTAGCTCTTTTTGCAATTTCGTTTCGGCTTCAAGAAGTTTATCATTCCCAATCAGCCCAGCTGAAAGCAGATATTTACTCATGGTCCCTTCACTTAGCGTATGTAAACCCTGCAGACCTTGAAGATCGAAAGAAAAAATGGCTTGGTAATAGTTTTTATCAACGCCATGGAGAATCTCATTCAATTCATCCTCGCCGCCGACCCTTCCATCCTCGAAGGTCAATATTACATCACCAGCAGCCTTTCCCTTTACACGTTCAATAACGATTTTCCCATCTTTTTTTGTTATGAGACTGAGCCTTCCCCCATATTTGGCATGCATTTTGGGCTCGTAACGCGGTTCGTTTTGAACCTTTGTCGGAAATCCAAATAGCATACTATGAATGAAGGACATGATGGTTGACTTGCCCGATTCATTTTCCCCAAAGAAAATCTGCAGCTGTCCCAATTCAGGAAAACGCTGATTTTCCAGTTTGCCGTAACCATAAACATGGAGGTCTCTAATAATCAAGTCCGTTCCTCCTCCCTACACTCATTTATTCGCTTCAAAAACTTGCAAAAGCCATCTTTCCGCTTCATCCAAAAGTTCCCTCTCCTCTTCCGGCTCTATCGAATCAAGAAACCTTCTTGCACCCGGATGAATATAAAGCGGGGCCAGAGCAGCCTCCGTTTCATCAAATTCAGTAGCAAGCCTGGATACCTCAGCCATAAATGGTGATATTCTTTCATTTGACCTAATCATCGGCATGGACTGGATGACTTTGATTTTATACACCCAGACAAATGATTCCCCTTGGTCCTCTTCCTGCAAGATCCGGGTCAATTCTTCAAGATATTCCCCGGAACCTCCTGCTGAGTCACCTGCATCCAGCTTCAATTCCAAAAGAAAGCTTCTCCCATCAAAACCCTTCTGTTCAATTACTTCCTTGCATTGCTTGAACAGGGCATCAAATCCACCTTCCGCGGATATTTCAATTGTTTCGCTTTCCCATATCACTTCAGAGGTTTCAATAAAGGAATGACGCTTCATGCCCCCGTCGAATTCGACGAGCAGGCATCCTTTAACGCCAGACTCCTTTCTGTTCCTGCCTTGAATATTTCCTGGGTATATCACTAGCGGATCTTCTGAAACCACCTGATGCTTATGAATATGGCCTAATGCCCAGTAATCGAAATCTTTAGCAGTCAGTTCCTTCAATGAAAAAGGGGCATATGGGCTATGTTCGGAATTGCCTTCCAAATTCCCATGAAGCAGACCTATATGATAATCGGCCCCTTCAGCTTTTATGTAGGTTTCTATCATTCTCTCCCTTACGTGACGGCGTGGATAACTGAATCCATAAAGGTGGACAGTCGTCCCATCGATTTTTTCAAACCGTTTCACTTCGGTTTGCCCTGAAAATACGTGGACATTATCCGGCAGCTCCACAGTAATCCAAGAGCCGCTGAGATGATCATGATTACCATGAATGATATAAGCAGGGATCTGATGTTGCTGGAGTTTTTCCATTTCGGTTCGAAAGCGGACCTGTGTCCGGAGACTCCGATTTTCCCCATCAAATAGATCCCCCGATAACACGATAAAGTCAACCTGATGGGAAATTGCTTCATTAATGATAGTTTGAAAAGCTTTAAACGGACTTTCCCTTAATTCCTTTAATATAGATGACGGCATATCCTTCAACCCTGAAAAGGGGCTATCCAAATGGAGATCCGCCGCATGAATGAACTTCACACCGCTCAAAAGTATCACCTCGATTTCTATCAACATTTCACATTTAATTTTAACATGAACAGAACATACTTTCCCATACATTATTATTTTAATATGGCATCATGGTACCTAGATATTCCAGTATGGGCAAATTCAGCAGGAAAAAAACCGAATGGCGTGAACATTGTTTCATGCACGGCATTCGGTCTTTTTCATCATTTAAAAATATCCATACTTAAATAGCGTTCACCATTATCCGGTGCAATGCATAATACTCGCTTTCCACTTCCAAGACGACGGGCTTCCTGCAGGGCAGTCCAGACAGAGGCACCTCCTGAAGGTCCAATCAGTATACCTTCCTTCGAAGCCATATCCTTCATGGTGGAAATCGCATCTTCATCAGCCGCTTGAACGATTTCATCAAATACCTCTGTATTTAAGATGGTGGGGATAAAACCAGGGCTCGTACCCACTAACTTATGAGGCCCAGGCTTTCCGCCGGAAAGAACTGGAGAACCCTTAGGCTCGACAACGACAACCCTTAAATCGGGAAGATGTTCTTTTAAGGCTTCACCAGTACCGGTTATCGTCCCTCCCGTTCCAGCAGTAGCGACAAACACATCCAGGTTTCCATCCATCTGATCTAGAATCTCGACTGCTGTCGTCACTCTGTGAATATCAGGGTTGGCTTGGTTTTCGAATTGCTGCGGAATAAAGCTATTAGGAATATCTGCGGCGAGTTCCTCAGCTTTACGAATGGCTCCCGGCATCCGCTCAGATGCAGGGGTAAGGACAACTTCCGCTCCGTATGCCTTTAAGATATTGATTCTTTCTTTCGACATATTATCCGGCATGACCATAATGGCCCGATACCCCTTTGCCGCGGCATTCATAGCAAGCCCAATACCTGTATTCCCTGATGTTGGTTCTATGATCGTCGCCCCGGATTGAATGATACCATCCAATTCAGCCTGCCTAATTAAGTTGAAGGCAGCCCGATCTTTTACACTGCGGCTCGGATTGAAATATTCAAGTTTCACAAATACTTCAGCGTCACCCTCCGCTGTTAAATGATTAATCCTTACAACAGGTGTATCTCCTATCAATTCAGTGATATTATTAACGATTTTTACCGTCATTCAATAAATCCCCCTTCGACCCATACACTTCCAACATGCACTTTTACTCAGTTCATTATATCATTTATGATTTTTCATTTTAAAGAGAGATTCCTCTAGTATAAATAGGTTTTGTTTTCATTCTTTCCAAACTTAAAGGAAAAAAACTATGAAATTAGTTCGATATAATTATTTTCCATCATTTTTCAAGATTTTCAGCTACTGATCAATATTCCCTGTCTTAATACATTTCCCTCACATAACAATAGTCAAAATTGACAGATAATGATAAGATTTTTATAACAGTTCCTATCTTTAGATAAAAGACAGTATTATTTTTGACAAGGGAGTTTTTGAAAATGAGCAGAATATACAAATTAACCGTTTTTGAACCGTCAGGGGAAAAACTATTGGATGAATCATTTACAGCCGAGAATGATGAACAAGCAAAAGAATTGGGACAAAATATATTGAATGAAAAAAACTATCAAGATCAAACACATCGCTGTACATCACCTTCAGGCGCTTTATTGCTTTTTCATCGCTGATTGAAATGGAAGCGCAATCACTTAAGATGTAATCAATTTTTCTACATTTTCCTTTTAAAACTATATAGGAAAGGCCGTCACAAAAACGTGACGGCCTACAGTTTTTTTATGGCTTGTACTATTTGGCCGTTGTTTCCGCTACAGGCACTCGCTTTCCGCGGGCGGTCCGGGGAGCCTCCTCGGCTAGCGCCTGCGGGGACTCCCTTGGACGCGCTTTTCCCTCAGGAGTCTCGCACACCCGTTCCTATCAACTTTGTTATAACATTTAGATAGAGATCATACCTGAGGAGTTGAAGTTGTCGCTTTGGGTCAGTTGGTTCGGGAACATCATTTGATGAAAGATACGTTTTCCGAACCCCTTTTGTCTACAAACTGGTCTTCACTAAAAAAATGACGGACTTTCTCATTCATTTTCCGCTGAAGTTCGGTTTCCTTTTTTCCACGAAAGCTTTTATTCCCTCTTGGTGGTCAGCTGTTTGGCGCATTTTCATCTGAGCAGCTTTTTCAATCTCAAGCATTTTAATTAATAGTGGGCGATTTTTTTCACTAAGGATCTTTTTCGTTTTAATCATGGCCTGAACCGGGCTTTGCAGCCATGATTGCACCTTCTTCTCTACAGCATGTTCCAAGGTTCCGTCTGCCACTTCATGAATGAGGCCCTTTTCTTTTGCTTCAAGCGCTGTAAGCACTTTACCTTCCCAGATCAATTCTTTCGCACCCACTTCACCAAGACGACGTTCAAGGAAGAAGTGTCCGCCGCCATCAGGGATTAATCCAATCCCGATAAAATTCATCGCAACCTTACTTTCCGAATCGGCAATAAGATGATCGGTTGCAAGAGCTATACTCAACCCAAGCCCTGCAGCTGCACCATGAATGGCACTGATGGTCAATTTAGGCATGAAGTATAGAGTGGTCACCAATTCACTGATTCCATCCATCAGTTCATCGAAAGCGTTTTCTTTTCCAGGCGAGAGCATCATCTTAATGTCACCGCCCGCGGAAAATGCTTTTCCGTTCCCTTTTAAAATGACGACGTCCACTTCATCATTCTCGCTTACTTCCTTAAGGGCATTAATAAAATCATGCAGCATTTTCGGATTTAAAGCATTCATGGCCTCAGGACGGTTCATTGCAACAGTAGCCGTCCTGTCCGAATATGTGACTAAAACAGTGCCTGCAGGTGATGTCGATTCAATACTCAATTTATTTCCTCCTCTTTCGTTCTATGACTCTATTATATATTTTTCAACCATTAACAGAATAGGGTGAAAAGTTATAATTAAACAAATATAGCATTATTAATTGGTATATTTATACTGAAGCTGATCACGCAATGCCCTTTTCAAGAACTTCCCAACACCGGTTTTCGGGATTTCATCCAAAAAGACCACTTCATCCGGCAGCCACCATTTTGCAAACTGCGGTTTTAAAAATTCGATGATGTCCTCCTGGGACACTTGCCCCTTGTATGCGTCCTTCAAAACAACACAGGCAATCGGCCGTTCCTGCCATTTTTCATGAGGCACTGCAATTACCGCCGCCTCAAAGACTCCTTCATGGGCCATTAATGCATTCTCTATATCTACGGAAGAAATCCACTCACCGCCGCTTTTTATCAAGTCCTTAGTCCGGTCGACGATTTTCACGAATCCTTCTTCATCAATTGTGACAACATCCCCCGTATACAGCCAGCCATCTTTAAACGTATCCTCTGACCGCCCATCCTTAAAATACTCATTTGCTATCCAAGGACCCCTGATCAGCAATTCGCCCATTTCTTTTCCATCAGGTTTCACTTCGCCATCCTGACCGATCACTTTAATTTCTATCATTGGCGAAACAATGCCCTGCTTGGCCTTCAGCTCATAAAGTTCTTCTTCAGGGAGGTCTTCCTGATAGCTTTTTGGTTTGGATACAAATACGAGCGGGCTTGTTTCAGTCATTCCATAGGCATGCAGGAATGGTATACCATACTTTTGTTCAAAGGTTTTAATCATGCTTTTCGGAGCAGCCGACCCTCCGCATAAAACAGCACGAATGCTGCTCGTATCATGGCTGCTTTCTTCTAGCTCCTTCAATAAGCCCAGCCATATCGTCGGAACCCCTGCTGCGATTGTAACCTTCTCCGTTTCTATAAGCTCGGCCAAAATCTTTGGGGTGAAATAGGGTCCCGGCAAAACCATCTTCGTTCCAAACCAAACACTGGCAAAAGGCATGCCCCAGGCATTCACATGAAACATGGGCACTACAGGAAGGGCCACATCACGTTCGCTTAATGCTGTAGAATCGGCAAGCCCCAGCGCAATCGCATGCAACAAAATTCCGCGATGTGAATAAACCACACCCTTTGGATTCCCGGTCGTGGCGGAAGTATAACATATGCCGGCAGGTGCATTTTCATCCAAGGTTTGAATGAATGGCTGTTTCGGATTCCCTTCGGCTAATAATTTTTCATAATGATAAATAGGTGAAAGGGTCGTATCGGGCAGCTCCTCTTTATCCGTCATTATGATATAACCTTCCACTGTCGTTAACTCATCTTTAATTGCTTCCAAAAGGGGGATGACATCCGGGTCTATCAATAATAATCGATCCTCCGCACTATTGACGATATAAGAAACATGTTGAGGAGACAGACGCATATTAATCGTATGTAGGACAGCACCATGACAAGGAATCGCAAAATAAGCTTCTAAATGACGATGATGGTTCCAGGCAAGTGTTCCAATACGGTCCCCTGTTTGAATACCGAATTTTTCAAGATTACTTGTCAGCCTTCTTGTACGCTCAGCAATCTCAGCATATGTAAATGTATGAATTCCACCATCCGCACGCGAAACTACCTCTTTCTTAGGAAAATATTTTTCAGCTCTCTCAATGATTTGAGTCATGATCAATGGAGTATCCATCATTACAATCTCCCCCTTATATTAAAAGCATGCCCATTATATATTCGACCAGAAAAAAAATAATCCTTTTTCCCTAGGTGCCTTTTACGATTATTTAAATCCAGCTTTATCTTGATGAAATTTTCAAATAAAAAAAGGATTTAAACCAGATCCTTTCTGTTTGACGACTAAAAGGGGATTCGGAATGGTCTCATCCCGAACCCTGTTTAAGACTAGGTTATACTTCATGGTTTTTTACTGTTTTATGAAACCCCTACTAGATTGAAGAAATTTGCGACACTCCTGCCGAATAACTGGCTAGTCAAGACTCCACAGCCGCTTGCTTTGATGCGGTTTGGCAGACAGTCGGCGGAAAGGGAGCGGATCTCGGAAATCAACTGGAATTTTTCAAAAGCAAAAACTGAAGGCAAACTCGCTTTCTTCGAATTGAAAGGACCTAACCGGTATATATCGGAATCATTTATTAGCAGCGTAATCTGAAAAGTTATTTTTAAACCATCCAAATTTAGTGGTGCAGGCTCTCTGACATATTTTTTATGTTTCTTTCTAGAAAAAAGAGGAAATAGTAAAGATACAATTATATTTAAAGGGAGCTCATTTATGGTAAACAAAATAAACGAAGAACTAGAAGCTTATTGTGCGAGTGAATATTCAAAGCTATCACGGGTGATCGTCTGTGAACCTCGTCATATGGAGATCCGGGAGATCATTAACGAAACTCAAAAAGAGTTTCAAGAAGAAAATATCGATCAGGCACTTGCCTTGAAGCAGCACGCCCAATTTATAAAGGCTCTTGAACATGAAGGGATTGAAGTCATAAAACTTCCGCCAGAATTTACATATCCGGAACAAGTCTTTACGAGAGATATCGGTTTCACTCTTGGCAATACCGTTTACGTTGCTGAGTTGGCAACAGGTATCAGGCAGGGTGAAGAACAAATATTGAAATCCTGGCTCGAAACGAATGGTATCTCATTTTTCAACCTCCTCAAAAGTCATATTGAGGGCGGAGATGTCCTTATTGACGGAAAGACCATCTATATTGGAATCAGTGAAAGAACGGATGAATCATCCGTCAAGCATCTTCAAACCCTATTACCTGAATACGATATCATCGCGGTTCCTTTCATTGAAACATTCCTTCATTTAGATTGTGTTTTCAATATCATATCACCGACAGAGGCGCTTATTTTTCCAGAGTCCTTTACAAAAAAAGAGATGGATTTATTAGCTTCACGTTATGACATGATCGAAGTGACTAAAGAAGAACAATTCACATTAGGAACAAACGTGCTTTCGATTGGGAATAAAAAATTATTCAGTCTTCCTTGTAATAAACAGGTAAATAGTGAGCTTCGTAAACGGGGATACGAAGTCATTGAAGTCGATATAAGCGAAATCATCAAGTCCGGTGGCTCTTTCCGTTGTTGCACAATGCCACTATTGAGAACAACGAATAAGAAGACTGACCAAACCTGAGCAGAATGAAAGAACCCGGACTTGTATGGAAATCCTGGTTCTTTCGCCTTTTTTAAACAAGATGATATCAAACATGTTAAATGTTGCAGTTTGTCGACAAAAGGGTGTTCGGAATAGTCTCATCCCGAACCACGGTTAAGACTAGGATATCCTTCTTGGTTTTTTACTGTTTTATGAAACCCTCACTGGATTTGAAGAAATTTGCGACACTCCTGCCGAATAACTGGCTAGCCGAGACCCCACTGATGTTTGCGGCGAGGAGGCCCGGCAGACAGTCGGCGGAAAGGGAGCGGATTTCTGAAAAAAACTGGAACTTTTTTTAATAAGTAAAAAAATGTAGGCAAACTCGGTTTGTTCGAATTTGTCTGTCTGAAACATTATGTTTAATGTTGATTTTTCTAAAAACAAATGGGACTCTTATGTGATCACTTTATTTTATGGGAAATCACGCATCTGTTTCTTTGGAACAGGAATGATTAAGGGTTTAGTTCTTTTTTAATGCCTCGATACCCTCCATTACACTTTTTAAATTTTCAACATCATTCAATCTGTTTCTTGCATGCAGCAAAACCGGTCTAACTGATTCCACCGAACGTCCAAACTCGTACATCCATTCATATCGAGGAACCATCCAAGTATGAAAATGGTGGGTAGTATCCTCATTGTAAAAATAATAAACGTGTTCTACCCCTAATATTTCCCTTTGAGCTTTTCTAATCTTGGATAATAAGTTTATGTAATCAACCTTTTCTGGTTCATTTAATTCATCAAAGCACTTAATATGGCGTTTAGATGCTAAAATAACTAAACCTTCAATGGTATATGCAACGTCTTGGTGAGCATCAAAATATTCAGATTCGACTATTACACCACCCTCGGCTTCTATTTCTCCACTTGTCAAAGCACAGCTCAAACATTCAACTTCCACCATTTTTCCATTAGATAAAGTAATTTTCCTCATAAGTCCCCCTAAAGATTACACCTTAAAAAGCCGGCTAGTTAAATAACTCTACCTCTGTTGATATTCGGGCACATAAGAGTTCTAAATACAATAAAAAGATGCTTGTCTGGAATTTTGAAAGTGCGGATCTTCTCCTTTTCATTAATGCAACAGTCTTAATATAGTTTCAGAATCCTTTCTATTTAACTGTACATACTGGCTATGTTCATCCTTCGTCAATTCTACAATATTTTCATCAGTATTAACCCAAACATAAAATACAGCCATTTTACCTTCGCTTTTTTCATCATTAAAATAAAAGATGAAGTCCGCCTTAGGATGACCTTTCTCCAACGCGAATTTTTCCCAATCAGCATTCTTCACTATTTCTTTTGTTCTTTCCGTTCTTTCAATTTCTATCTTTTCTTTATATGCTTCGAATTTATAGTTTTTACCTTCATACTTCTGAATGGAAATATGTTCTTGCTTTGTTGTGCAACCTGAAGCTAACGTTATTGATATCAGGCTAAGTGCAACCAGGAACGGTTTCCTTTTCATTACATCATCTCCTCATACCCAAATGGATTAATTATCCAATATATTTCATTATACTAGTCCACTCAAAAGAATAGGAATGTTTATCGATTTATTTACAGCAAAAAACCCTCAAGCTTTTGACTTGAGAGTTCATGAGCCTTGTATCCTTGCATATGGCCTGCATTCAACCAAACCATACAGAAAATAGTTCCTCGTTGACGCCCAGATTGTACATATAATAGATTCCGAAAACCGTGCTTATCACACCTGTCAATCGGATGAGTGAACGATTGACTTTTTTGGAGGAAGAGCTTGTGACAAAGGGGATGCTTAAAATCGTAGTGAACAGAAGCATGCCTATACAAGTACCTACACCAAATATGATAATGTAGATCGCCCCCTGCCACGCTGCATCTATCGTACTTATAGTAAGAAGGACCATTGCAGCACTTCCGGCAAGTCCGTGGACAATTCCCACTAACATCGATCTCAGATAGGTAGCCCGGCCTGTATGGTTATGTTGCTGCGTTTGCTTCCAAGAAAAAATCGTCGTGACGCCTAAATATACCAGCATGATTCCCACAAGAAATTCCAATGACATTGCCCAAGCTTCCGGAATTTCGTTTTTCAAAAGGATCAAGATGACACCGGACACCAAAAGAGTTAGTGTATGCCCGATTCCCCAAAATACGCCTGCAAGTGAAGATTTCCATATTTTCTTGCTTTGGCTTGCAATCGTAGAAACGGCAATGATATGATCGGGTTCCAGAGCATGCTTGATGCCTAATACAAATCCAATCGCTAAAACCAGCAATAAACTCATTTCCATATAACACCGCCTTTCCCTTTACTAATATTTACGATAAAAAATTGGATCCTCCCGACGGACCCTCCTTCGGAAGAGATCCTCACAAACTGAAAATACCTTTTCTATCTGTTGAGTTTGATTTGCCAATACCCGCAGCATCAAACCACGTATTGGCAGCCGGGAAAAACCTATTCTAACATTGCTTCCTAACGGGGAAAGCATTTCATCGAGTTCGGTAATGAATTCCCCATCCACCTCTTGATCTATCAATAATAGCGAGCCAAAATGACTATATCCTTCCAATAAAAGTACAGAGTCCATCTCATCTGAAGGATTCAGAAACAAGTGGTCCATTATCAGCCTTTTACCATCTTGAAACACGTTCATTTTGGAGCGGATCCAATCATATGTAAATGTCCCCCTGCTCTCTGACCATCCTGGTGTAAATATATCAGTTATCAACAATCCCGCTCCGCTTTCCATATGTATCGTCGTATCCTGAATATATCGAGCAGATTCATAGGCAATTAAAGGGTCCTGCACATAGGTAAGGAAACTTTCCTTTTTTAAAACCACCTCGGTTTTCAGCACTGCCGGCTCATCCATCGTTTTGTATATCTTTGTCGCAGACTGTGTCGTCAATGTCATTGTAGCCCCTTCTTCCAAACAAAAAAGCTGATGGTACTTGTCACCACCTACATAGCCGCCTCCAACATGAATGAGAAAATAGGTAGGTGAAAGTTCATCAAGAAACACAGGACGGGACAATTTGAATGCCCCGTCATAATAAGCATCACTCACTATCGTTCGAGCATTTTTCAGTACCGCCTTTAAGCGAATGCTGCCTGTCCAACTCACTGCTCAAGACCTACTAGAAACACCTCTGACTTTATCCAGTTCACGACATCAGTCAAACCCTTTTCGTCTTTTAAGTTAGTAAAAAAGAAAGGTTTATCCCCTCGGGTCGTTAATGTATCCCTCTCCATCACTTCCAGGCTTGCTCCTACATACGGGGCCAAGTCCGTTTTATTAATGATGAATAAATCCGATTTAATCATTCCCTGGCCACCTTTCCGAGGGATTTTCTCCCCTTGTGCGACATCAATGATATAGATTGAAAAGTCAACGAGTTCAGGGCTGAAGGTCGCCGCTAAATTATCACCGCCGCTCTCCACAAAAATCAAATCCAGTTCCGGATGGAGTTCCATCAATTCATCAATGGCTGCAAAATTCATCGAGGCGTCCTCACGTATCGCTGTATGTGGACAGCCGCCGGTTTCCACACCAATGATCCGATTTTCAGGAAGTACACCATTTTTCATTAAAAACAGCGCATCTTCCTTTGTATATATATCATTCGTTACAACTGCCATGCTGAAGTCATTTTCCATTACCCGTGTCAACTTCTCGACAAGCATCGTTTTTCCGGCACCAACCGGGCCGCCTACACCTATTTTGACTACTTGTTTCATCTATCATCGATTTACCTCCATATGAGGCAAACCTGTCACCTCTTTTCTGGTTAACTCATAAATAGTCTTACATGTAAACCCTCATGCCTCATTTGGGCGATTTCCAATCCCGGCAGTGTCCGTCCGAGTTCATCCTCCCGAAGTCCTTTAATAAATGTAACGGCTGTCTGGATGACCTCATGTGTCCATAATAACAAGGATTGTCCAGCTGTCTGACCCAAAGGGATTCCTCTTACTGCATTTTGGATAAGCGAGGACACGGCTGCATACAAACAGGCATGAATGGCCATTTCTACGGTAAGGTTCAGTTCGTTACACACAAGCGCAAATACAATGGCCGGATGTCCATAGCATTGTTTTCCTTGGATTTTCTTCAAGTATGCCGATAACTCTTCGGATGGGTATAAGTTCGAGCATAATTTAGCCATCTGCTGTCCAATTCTTTTCGAGGCTTCCCTGGATTCCCGGGCGGAACATGCGGCATAAAGCAGCTCATCCAGATCCCATATTCCTTCAGCCCTATGACTACTTACGAATTCATATGCAAGCCGGCACCCCAGTCCATCTGTATAGGTTAAAGATTTAGAAATGTATACCTTCAAAAACGCCTTTAAAGAAGTTGCATCATGGATCTTCCCTTCTTGAATGTAAGTCTCCATCCCGAATGAATGGGAGAACGACCCAGAAGGAAAATTGGAATCACAAAGCTGGATCAACGGAAACAAACGTTCAATCATGTGAATGGCCGATATGACGGAATGCCTGCTTCACCTTTCTCTTTTCACGACGAAACGGTATATCAAGTTCCATTAATAGCTCTTCCACCAGGTAATCATATTGAACAAGCATTTCATCCCCATCAAATTGGGCAGGTAAGTGGCGATTTCCCAATTGATGCGCTATATCGCCCATCTGCCCTAGAGTTGTAGGCAAGATCGTCAAAATATCGTCATCTATCGTATGGATCACGATCATATTATTTTCATCCATATAAAGGATGTCGCCATCCATCAAATCCTTGTTTTCTTTAAGGCGTATCCCAATTTCATTTCCATGATCCGTTTTAACCCTTAGTATCCGTTTTCTTAATGCATCGCTTTCCAGATAAACCTTTTCCATATGTTTCGCTTTTTTTTCAATAAACTCTATATTTCCCAATACTTCTTCAACTATCATGTCATCACCTCAGAATAAAAAGTATCGTTGCGCCATAGGCAGGATTTCCGCTGGCTCACACGTAATTAAATCACCATCCACCGTCACTTCATATGTTTGCGGATCAACATCTATGACGGGGGTCTCCCCGTTTAACTTCATATCTTTTTTTGTAAGATGGCGAATGTTCGAGACAGTCTTCACTATTTTTTTCAAACCCAGGTCATCATGAATTCCCGCTTCATATGACGCTTTTGATAGGAACGTAATCGACGTACTCGCAACGGCCTTTCCAAAACTTGCAAACATCGGGCGGTATAACACGGGTTGAGGCGTTGGAATCGAAGCATTCGGATCCCCCATCATACTGTGCGCGATCATGCCCCCTTTTAGAATCATATCCGGTTTAACCCCGAAAAAGGCAGGATCCCATAGCACTAAGTCTGCGAATTTCCCTTCTTCCACAGAACCGACGACATCAGAAATCCCATGTGTAATTGCAGGATTTATCGTATATTTGGCAATATAACGCTTAACGCGGAAATTGTCCCCTTCCCCTGTATCCTCCAGCATTTTGCCACGCTGCTTTTTCATCTTATCGGCCGTCTGCCATGTTCGCAGTATAACTTCCCCTACACGTCCCATCGCTTGGGAATCGGAGCTGATCATGCTAAAGACGCCCAGGTCATGAAGAATGTCTTCAGCTGCAATAGTCTCTTTTCTTATCCGGGAATCGGCAAAAGCAATATCTTCCGGAACGGATGGATCCAAATGATGGCATACCATCAGCATATCCAAATGCTCTTCCAACGTATTGATGGTGTATGGACGGGTAGGATTCGTCGAGGACGGGAGAATATTGGGATAACTAGCCGCCTTGATGATATCAGGGGCATGCCCCCCGCCCGCTCCTTCGGTATGATATGTATGGATGACACGGCCGTCGATCGCTCTGATCGTATCCTCGACGAAACCACCTTCATTAAGCGTGTCGGAATGAATCGCCACTTGAACATCGTATTCGTCAGCCACCATTAAACTTGTATCGATCGCTGCAGCCGTCGTGCCCCAATCTTCATGTAATTTCAGCCCGATCGCACCAGCCTCGATTTGCTCAGCAAGCGGTTCTTTGGCCGAGGAATTGCCTTTACCCAAAAAACCGAGATTCATAGGGAAATGATCTGCCGCTTCGAGCATTTTATGTATATTCCAAGCTCCCGGAGTACACGTCGTGGCGTTCGTTCCCGTTGCAGGTCCGGTTCCCCCACCGATCATTGTCGTGATCCCGCTTGACAGTGCAGTCTCGATTTGCTGCGGGGCAATGAAATGGATGTGGGCATCAATACCACCAGCTGTAACGATCTTTCCTTCAGCTGCAATTATTTCGGTAGCTGCTCCTATCACCATTGTCACCCCATCCATCAATAGGGGATTTCCCGCTTTTCCTATAGCTGCAATATTTCCATCCTTCACGCCAATGTCCGCTTTATAAATGCCTGTATAATCGATGATGATCGCGTTGGTGAAAACAAGATCCATCACCTCATCTCTTGAAGCGGTTGGATGTTGCCCCATACCATCACGGATCACTTTACCCCCGCCAAATTTCACTTCATCCCCGTACTTTGTAAAATCCTTTTCCACTTCTATGAAAAGCTCGGTATCTGCCAATCTAATTAAATCCCCTGTTGTCGGACCAAACATGTCGGCATATTGCTTACGTGACATTTCATGACTCATATTTTCACTCCTTATCAAGCGGACCATTCGTTTTATTGCTTAATCCATAAACTTCTCTCTTGCCGCTGAATGGGACCAGTTCGATTTCCTTCGCATCGCCTGGCTCAAAACGTACAGCTGTACCGGCAGGAATGTTCAGCCTTTTCCCAAAAGCATTCTCACGAATGAACTCCAGTCCAAGATTCACTTCATAAAAGTGAAAGTGTGAGCCAATCTGTATCGGACGGTCTCCCCTGTTGATGACTGTTATGACCGTTGAAACCTTTCCCTCGTTACATACGACCGGTTCTTTTTTCAAGATATATTCACCTGGTATCATGGCCTCCTCCTCCTCCTTACTGAATCGGATTATGAACAGTCACAAGCTTTGTACCATCCGGAAACGTTGCCTCAACTTGTATATCATGAATAATCTCAGGAATCCCATCCATAACATCTTCACTTGAAAGAATCGTCCTGCCAAATTGCATCAGTTCCGATACTGATTTCCCATCCCTGGCCCCTTCGACTATTTCATAGGTAATCAAAGCAATGGATTCCGGATAGTTCAATTTCAAGCCGCGATCTTTTCGCCTTCTTGCCAAATCTGCCGCCACTACAACCATTAACTTTTCCTGTTCCCTTGCTGTTAAGCGCATACCCTCTCTCCTTTTGCCAAACTATACCGCCAAATATTCCAAGTCCCCCCCATTAAATTGGGATGCACTCTTCCCTTGCAATAAATTCATGCACTGACTTCAGTTACCATCATCTTGTTTCTCTTTCCGCACCTTAACTTTACATCGTTACGTAAGTTTATCTGACATTATTTTAATTATAATGAATTATCTGACAATTACAACCCTTAAAATGAAATAAATTGTAAATTGATAAGCCTTTCCCTTTTGAAAAGGCTTATCCAAAATTTGATAATATTGAAATATCCTTGCTATAATTTCATGAGATAGCTGTAAGAAAAAACAAGATTGAAAGGGGAATGTAAAATGAATTATGTTAAAAATCAACTGACAGCCATGCGCGGCAATCTTTTAAAAGAAATCGAGGGAATCAATCCAGAGTTTATGGATGTGCAGCCTGAAGGATTTAATAATACAATCCATTGGCACATTGGACATGTCCTTACTGCTGCGGAAAAATTTTTATTGAACTCCAACAGCAATTTGCCAGCGAATTACAGCCAGCTATTCGGATATGGTTCAAAACCTGCCGACTGGACCGGGGATGTGCCTACCGTTGAAGTTTTAAAGCAACAGTTGCATGAACAACTTGATCGACTTCTTGAAATTCCGGAAGAACGAGTGACAGAAAAAACGGAACAGCCTTTCAACGGAATGGAAACAGTGGGAGAATTCATTAATTTTGTAGTCTTGCACGAAACCAATCATATAGGCCAAATTCACGCAATGAAACTATTCATACAATCCAATAACTGAGATTAAGTAACTGTCACTCTGTTTTTCTAATAAAAACGAGTGGCAGTTTTTTTATTTAAGACGGAAATTCACCAGTCAAATATGCTGCTTTAATAACTAATGGCTTCAGACATGTGAGTATGGATGGTGTACTAGATGCTCCGAATTTACGAGTAAAAGCTCCAAACTCACGAATAAACGCATTAAATTCACGAGTAAAATCACGAAACACTGAGTAAACGCTCCAAACTTCGACTACGTAGTCCAATCACACGAATAACGTTCGAATTCACGAGTAAACGCGCCAAACTTACGAGTAAAAAGCACGAAGCTCATGAGAAAACGCTCCAAACTTCAATTATGTGGTCCAATCACAGAGTAACGCTCGAATTCACGAGTATTTGCTCCAAACTCGTGAGTTTGGATGCTTTTACGGGTCCAATCGACGCCAAGCTACGTTTGAACGACGCTCCAATTCATTAAATCAAAAGGAGCCCCGCTCTTTAAGCGAGGGCCCTCATCTGTTCATTCTCTTTCCGTAAAGCGAAGTATTCGCCTCTTCAAGTCATCTGGTCCTGGTTATCCATATAATCACTGTATGCCTTTTCCGCTGCGGCTTCCGATGTGAACAAAGCATCATTATCCTCAATCGTATGAAATGTATCGTTCAGGAACAAGGCAACTGCATTGGGATCTTTGGGATGCGGAACAATTTCCGCTGCCCTTATATTCGAAACGGTAGGAACATGGGGATTATTATAAATCACAAACACCTCGTCACCGACTTGCACTTCTTTTGCATTGATTACACCCATTGAATTCTTCCTTTCCATTACTTATTTTCCTTTAGTTTATGGAAGGAAGCTTTTAATTATTATGAAATATAACAGGCCTCGCAAGCGGCATTATCTGAATGGGGCCCCTTCTATATGAAGGAGCCCCGCCATTCACTTAAGCATATTCATCTTTTGTAAAAAATCGATCGGATGCTGTTTTCGGAAAAATTCCCTCAGCATATAGGCAACACCATCTTGATCATTGGAGCGCGTCACCCATTTTGCAACTTTCCTTACTTCCTCATCCGCATTGCCCATGGCGACTCCCAGACCAGAACCGGCAATCATATCCATATCATCCAAACCATCTCCGATCGAGACGATTTCCGTTCTTTTCACCTCTAAATGGTCAGCTAAATACAATACACCACTCCATTTGGAAACACCCTTCGGAACGATTGTCACTTTATGTCCTGGATGTAAGATTGCATCCACTTCAGGGAACATTTCCTTTATCAGTTTCAATATATCATTTCGATCGCTTTTTTCTGAAAATATTATGTCCATCTTCGTCGGGGCCATCGGCTGGTCAAAAAGCTCTTCACTGATATCGTCCACATAATTTTGAGCATAAATATTTTGATCATTCATATACATAATCGTTTTACCAAGCAAATTCTCCGGAAGGTTCACCCGATTGCCCAGCGAGTATTTTTCATGAATGAGTAATATTTGGCACGTGGTCTTTTCAAGCATTTGCACGAGCTCTGCAGTCAGTTCTTCTGATATTCTTTTTACCATTATAGGCTTTTCTATGGAAGCTCCGACAAAGGCCCCTTGCTGAGCAACGATCATCGGATTTATTTTTAGGGCTTTGGCCACTTTTTTTGCTGAGTGATAGTTTCTTGACGTCACAAGTGCAACATGGACACCTTTTTGGTGAACATAATCTATTGCTTCTTTAGTCGATTTATTTAAACGGCCATTCGACTGGAGCAATGTCCCGTCGATATTGACCGCAAGTAGTCGATATACCATGCTGATCTCCCCCATCTGTAGTATCCTCTTTCAAATTTATGACTAAAATTTCGAGAATAGAACAAATAGTGGTTCATGACCCTTGCACCGGTGCTTTCAGGGAACAAAAAAACCCCCAACCATTATAGAAGGGAGTCTCCAACAGCTTATTGCTGTTGTTCAGGCAAGCCATATAAATCTTCAAGCGGCTTCATGATAATTTTATTGAGGTCTGCGATGACCATGCTCATCCGTTGTTCAGCTTCCATCAATTGTGAAATGGTTGGGTTTTGTTGGACAAGCTGTACCGTCTTTTGCGCTTGCTCAACTTCTTCCGGTGCAATCTCCTGTCCAATCATTTGCTTTTGCTGCAATGACATCTGCAGATTACGGAAGTTTTCAAACATTCCTTTTGTTGCTTCATCAGAATTGACAAGATCATATAAGCGTTGCAAATCGGCATATTCATTACTTGCCCTAATCGCCTTTTCCATTTCATACGCTGCATCATATACGTTACTCATTTTTTTCCCCTCCCGGTAATCATTGTATTCCTACACCTTTTCCACTATAACAAATCCGATTGCGAATTACACGCCATCCTATTAAAACAGTTACGAAACCTTGAAATAAACCGATTATTCCACCAAGCAGAACCCCAAGGTATGTGATCATCGACAATTCCTTCTTAGTGATGGAAACGACCATTTCCTCAAGTCGGGACACCGAAAACGACGAAACCTGTTCTTCCACGATATCGTCCAAATGCAGTTTTTGGAATAGCGGCTGAAAATGATTGAATAAGTACTCGGCACCTTTTTCCACGAAGATCGGGACGCCCTTTTCCACAATGGTGTCCGAGAAATTGGCCGTCAATTCTCGTACCGGCTTATTCATGATCGAAGCGACAGGCAGCATTTCAGCCGTTTTTTCGGTAATCATTTGTTTTATCGTTTCTCGTCCGACCATTCCCTCGATTTTCTCTACATCCCATTTCTCGAGATTTCCCCACACTTTCACCATCATCACTGACAATATATCAATCGTTCTCGATTGTTCAAAGAATTTAATGATTTCCGGCTGAATCTTATCAATTAACTTTTCGTTTCCAATGAAAATCTGAATTAAATTGATCAGCTTGCCCTGTTCCTTGAAAAAATCATCCAACATGTCTTCAAGACGGCTTTTGCCTTCTGCACTGTCAAAATATTCTTTTCCCTTTTTCACGATGAAACGTGAAAAATCAGGAATCGAGTCGAGGGCTTTTTGCTGAATGTGCGGCGGGACGATATCCTTCAAGCTCTTGCTCCTGTTCTCATCCGCCAAGAATGAATGTTTGTAATCTCTGTTCCAACGTAAATGAAGAATTCTTCATTCCCAATTGATCAAGCAATTGAGCAGTACTTTTTTCCTTGCACATTGCTTTCTTTACTTCTGCCTTCACGAATATTTTCATATTCTGTATAGAGGCATCATTGATGACTTTACTTTGAATGCTCTCTGGCGTGATTAAATGATCAACCACCAATTTGCCTAATTGTTTGGCTAACTCATCCTGCCGCTTCGGAATCAACCCTGGTGTCAACGGCAGCTGTTTCCCGAACATATAGATTGGTTTATAAGGTCTGAACAGCATTCTGATAGCTAATTAATTAGTGAAGCTACCTATTACAGCACCTACGACAACCATAAACAGTATCGTCATCCAAAACTCACCCATGAAATTTCTCTTTTTATTGCTTGAAATAGAGGCTTGATGACACCTTCTAATTAAAAAAACATAGAATGTGTTATCCACATTTGCCCATCATTTAATAATAAAAGGATATTAAACTTAGTGCAAACGGGGAATTATTATGAACCTAAACCATCAGAAAGTTTTCATTACGGTAAATCCCGCAGAGACTAGAAAGAAGGCGCTACTGTTTATCGAAGAAAAACTATTTGAGGAATGGGGCCTTCAATTTGGAGAACCCGTAACGATCATGGCTGGATGCCGTTCCGTCCCGGTACTTGTCCAGCCATTCCCTTCATCCCAGCCTACATTGAAACTTTCATATGATATGAACCAAATTTTATCCTTACCCGTTTTTTCCGATCTAATCTCCGTCTCATACCATGCGGAGGGAAGGTCAATTAAAATAGGCCCATTCTTCGCTTCACTCATGAACCAGACTCCCTTACAAGACGGGACATTCGGCGAGATGGAAAAATTTTACCAGGAAATGAAATCATATTGTAATCAGCAGGGCATTCCCTTCTATTTAGTAAAACTGCAGTCTCTTCAAGATGGAGTTGTGGAAGGCTACCTGCCATGGCAAGGTGGCTGGCAAACCTTGCCCCTCCCCATTCCTGATGTATTTTATAACCGGATTCATTCGCGCAAACTTGAAGAATCGCATTCTTTCAAGCTGTTTAAAACTGAACTGGAGGAACGGTCGATACCGATGTTCAATGGAAGCTTCCTCTCCAAACATCATGTACATGAGCTGCTAATCTTAGAAGATGAGCTGTTGCCAAATTTACCAGAGACGATACTTTTTAACGAAAAGGAATCTTTCTTCACTTTTATAGAAAAGCATTCGGTAATCTACTTTAAACCCGTATCAGGCAGCCAAGGCAGGAATATTTGCAGATTAACGCAAGTAGCTGGAAAATGGAAAATCGAGCAATCTGGACATCTCCAGGATGTGCATTTTGCTGATACGGATGAAAAGTTGTATGAAACCTTAAAAAGATTTTCCAGAAAACAATCCTTCATTCTTCAAAAAGGGATTTCCCTATTCGAAACCGCTCAGAGAAAAGTTGATTTCCGCATTCTTCTTCACCGGAACGATCAGCTTGAATGGAAAGTTTCATCAATGGTTGCCCGGATTGGGGACCCTGGTACTATCGTTTCCAATATTGCACAAGGCGGATTGATGAAAAATGGGCCGGATTTTCTAAAGGAAGCATTTGACCTTCAGGACGCCAGCCGCATATATCAAAAGCTCGTACGGCTAGCTAAAAACACTGCCCAGGCCTTAGTGGAAAACCATGACGATTCATTCGGTGAGCTAGGGATCGATTTGGCACTGGATACCGATACCCACCCATGGATCATCGAAGTGAATTCAAAACCTTCGAAAAAATTTCAAGGCAACTATGAAACCTTTCGTCCATCAGTAAAGTCAATCATAGATTTCATGCTTGCCCTTAACCGCGAAAACCATCCATAAAAGGAGTTGCTAGCACGTGTTAATAGGATTAATGGCCGCGTCGGATACACATGAAAACAACTACTTCACCGAGATAGCCAAAACCGCTAAATCATTTAATATGAAAGTTTGTAAATTCTCACCGGAAAATATTGATATGGGTCTAAAAAAAGTGCAGGGCGAGCGTTTTGATGCCGAGAACGAAACTTGGATCGCCGCATCTTTTGATTTACCCGATTTTGTATATGATCGCTGTTTTCACGGATTAGTCCGTGAGTCAACGGAAACGCGACACAAAATCGATTGGTTAAAAGATAACTCGAATTTCTTAGGGCTGGGTCTTCCTGGTAAGTGGGAAGTGTACCAAATCCTAAAAAACCATCCACACCTACAAGCATTTTTTCCAGAGACCGTACAAGTGACGACACCTGAAGACATTACCGGTCATTTGGAACGTCTGGATAAAATCATCATCAAACCTGAATTCGGTGCAGGCGGTACAGGAATCTATCTTCTTTCAAATACCGAAGACGGCACTTTGGTATCCATGACGAAAAAGGGCACCAAATATGACCGCCAATTCTCCTCCAAATCACAGCTTAACAAATGGCTGCAGCATTTATTAAATCGATACCGTTACCTCTGCCAGCCATATTTGGAACTTTGCAACCAAAATAACGAGCCATTTGATTTACGGATTTTACTTCAAAAAAACGAGAAGAATCACTGGATGGAACGGGGCCGCGGAATTCGTACGGGGCAAAAAGACGGAATTACCTCAAATCTTGCCACAGGCGGGGAAGCCATTTCACTGGATACTTTCATCAAAAGAAACCCGGAAACGATTACGATTGCTGTCGAACGAAAGATTCAGCATATCCTTCGAACCCTGCCCGTAGAAACCGAGGCTGTCTTTGAAAGATTATTCGAGTTGGGGATTGATTTAGGCATCGATAAAAAAGGCCAAATATGGATAATGGACATTAACTCGAAGCCCGGAAGGAAAATCATTCAGGCACTACAGCCGGAGACCATGAAAGATATTCATCGCGCACCGTTTCAATATAGCCAGTATTTAGCCGAACATCTTCAGAAAGCAGGTGAATAGAAAGTGAGAAAGACTTATCCTGCCGAAATTGCCGCTATCCCTGGCAATGTTCTCTTCTACCCTTCAGAGCTTGGAGATTTGGCAGAGATTGAATTAATTTATTTCGGACGACATTCATGTCCTGCCATCGTCAAACAAAACCCGGCAGTCAATCAATCAATCGTCCTATCGGAAAGTCTTGCGGAATCTCTAATATTCGATCATACCGATATCCCCCTTCATTTGTTCATATACGGCAAGAGCATCCATATCGGACCGCTTGTCGGAATTTTTTCTTCAGGCTTCACCGGCCTTTCAAACAAACCATTAGGGGAGAGATCGGAATTTTTCTCAAAGCTCCTTTCGCTTAGCAGGACCACAGGCTGTATCCCCTTTGTTTTTGGAGAGAATGTAATCAATTGGGATGAGGAGACTATCAAAGGCTATGTATTTGATAACGATGACTGGCACATTAATGAATTTCCTTTTCCTAACGTCATCTATGACCGTCTCCCGAATCGGTTGATGGAAAACCGCGATGGACCTAAAGAAGTGAAGCAAAAATTTCAAAAAGAATATACCATTCCATGGTATAATCCTGGGTTTTTCAATAAATGGGATGTAAATGAAAGGTTATGCGCAGATGAGCGGGCACTGCCTTATTTGCCGGAAACGTATCCATTTCAATCCATGTCCGTGGTGGAAACCCTTCTTTCCCATTACCGGCAAGTTTATATAAAGCCCATTCACGGCAGCCTCGGTCTAGGGATTCACCAAATTCTTTATGATAAGCATGAGGATGTTTACTATTGCCGCTATACAAATGAAGCAAAAGAAAATAAACTGCAAAAGTTTTCCACATTGGAATCCATCGTTAAACATATTTTTCACGACCGACCGCTTGAGAACCTTATCGTGCAGCAGGGCATCCCATTAATTCGATCTGAAAAACGTCCAGTGGATTTCCGGGTCCATACGAACAAGGACAGTAATGGAAAATGGCAGGTAACCGCTATCGCCGCAAAAATCGCCGGCGCCGGCAGCGTCACGACCCATATTAAAAGCGGGGGTGTCATCAAAACGGTTGCCGAACTGTTTGGAGATGACGATGAGGCCAAAGAAGTCGAACGAAAGCTATCGGAAGCCGCACTGATTTTAAGTGACAGTATAGAAAAGAACTTGGATGGCATCATTGCAGAAATAGGATTTGATTTTGGATTGGATAAAAAAGGGCAGGTTTGGATGTTTGAAGCCAATTCCAAACCGGGACGATCCATCTTCTCCCATCCAAAACTCAAGGATTTTGAATTGCTGACCAGAAAGCTAAGCCTTGATTATGCCATTTATCTTACGGAACAGACGATTACGAAATCAATCAGTGTGCCGCGATGAACATTTTTTACGATATCCCCACTGAAAATTGGCACCACACTCATGAGAATGCGGAGCTTTTCGCCGGCTCTGCCCAAGAGGAAATCAGCTATAAAAAGGTCCATTCAAATCAACCTCTAATTCCAATCACAATATTTCCAGGTAACCGGATGCTTACCGTCGGAATTTTAACTATTTCCAATCCCAAAAAGGAATCAGGTTTGGGTGGAAACCTGAACCTTTTTCGGGACCTATCCTTATATTTATTGAAACATGGAATATTGGCGTATGCATTCACAGGAAATGCCCTTCATTCCGAGTCGATGAGAGCTTATGTTTTTTCCTCCATTTCAAACAAGTGGATCGAATGTAAAGTGCCCTTACCTGACATCGTCTATAACCGTATCCCCTCGAGGAGCTATGAGGCGTCAGAGGAATTCCAACATCTCATCAAATATTTTAAAGAATGCCGAATGAATCTATTCAACCCCTGTTTTATAGATAAATATGTGATGTTCGAAGCATTAATGGAAGATGGATCCCTCACCAATCACCTTCCGCCCACCATGGTCTTACGAAACAGCGGTTGCCTTGATGCTTTCCTGGAGACCTACAGGCATATATACCTTAAACCCTGCAAAGGAAGCCAAGGAAAGGGCATTTATACCATAATCAAAAGCGATGATGATACACTATTGTTCAATAGCTTAAAGCATAGTGAGTCCTTCCCGGACTTCGCGTCATTCTGGGAAACAAAAAAAAGGGATTTATTAAAAAGGAGCTACATTGCTCAACAGGCGATCATACCAAAAAAACTTTTTGGACATCGTTACGATTACCGGATTCTCGTCCATTATGAAAAAGGTTTTTATAAAGTGACCGGCAAAGCGGTAAGGATGTCACAAACTCAGGAAATCACCACCCACACTCCCCGAGGGGGTAAGCTTTTTCCTTATCAAGACC
The DNA here is from genome assembly GCF_030817135.1 of Peribacillus sp. V2I11. NCBI lineage: Bacteria > Bacillati > Bacillota > Bacilli > Caryophanales > Bacillaceae > Peribacillus > Peribacillus sp. V2I11. The sequence continues at coordinate 1,125,328 of NZ_JAUSYW010000001.1, forward strand.
TGCAATCAAGAAGCCTGAATCTGAAATTAGAGACTATCGCCCAAAAATGCGGAGAGATACTTTCAAAAAAAATCGGGTTTCTCGGAGAGTTTTCCATTGATATAGGGGAAGACGAATCAGGCTCTCTCTTCATATACGAAGTAAACTCAAAGCCCATGCAATTCGATGAGGAGGAAATTGAAACAAATAGGCTTTTGCATTTAAAAAAACTTTTCATTGAATTAACTTTTCCCAACCTAACAATAAAATAACACCTCCATCTGCCGTTTTCCATTATAATTAAATGAGAAACTGTATATATGGAGGTAATACATATGATCACTCATTTTCAATGGGCACCATTACATAAGAATCTGCCAGGATGGAAAATTTCCTTTTATTTCAACAAGCAGGCAGTCCAAGCCTTGTATCATAAAGATGGATCCATCGAGTGGACAGCCAATCCGCCTTCCGAAACAGATGAAACCAAACTCAAAAGCATGATACATGATTTAATGATCTTCCATGTATACGAATGAACCCCCTTTACATTCATGAAATCCCTAAACAGAATAAAAAAAACTCCTTTGCCTAAACTAAAGAAAAAGCTAGGAGGGATTTATTTTGGATAAAGAAAAAATGACATTTTTAAAGGATACCGAATATGATGGCAAGGATTCCGTTTACCTGGATATCGACCGTATCATCAATGAAGGAATGGCGGGCGGAAATGTGTATGAAGTCGCTAACCTTCAGAACATCGAAGAAGCACATGACTTTTATGATGAAACAGATCCCAATATCAATAAATAAATTATGTGGGCTCTCTTATGGAGGGCTCTCCTTTATTTGATGTGGACTTACCTATCCCGTTCATCTCCATGTGTATGCAGTCAGACCGTTAAACGGATAACATTCAAATAGTTCCATTCTCCCTCGCACTTAAAATATTTTCGTTTAATATCGATGTAATGATATGTTCTGAATCCCATTCATGCCCAGATATCTCGATAAGGGGATAGCGGTTCGGTAAAACGACCTGCTGGATTTCATGAACGGTCAGCCCTTGAGAATGTAAGTTTAAAATTTCACCTTGGAGGTTTTCCAAATAATCGAGTTTTTTCCGGAACATTTCCTTCCCATCAGGCACATGCCCAGCATGGCAGCAAAACACTTCCCCAAAGTCATATTGAAGTAATTTTTTTATGGAACCGATGATGACCGGGACAGACTCCTCCCGTAAGACAAGCTTTGTTTTTGGCGTTACGAAAAGGTCTCCTGAAAAGAGCATGCCATTACTGTGATTCAAATACACCATATGGTCCTTCGCATGACCAGGGGTAAAAATCGGCTCCCACGTTTGGGTACGGGAATGAATGGCCTTCCCTAGCGGCTCAGCTTTAAAGGCGTCTCTCTTTCCCCAGAAAATTTTGCGATATTCAGGATATACAGCATCCTTTGCACAAACCTCAACCGACATCGAGTGAATGAAAAGCGGGACCTTTTTATGTTCCTGTATCCATGCAGCGCCCCCCGTATGGTCTTCATGATAGTGAGTCAGTGCCACTGAGTCGAAGTCTGCGGACTCATAGAATGGAATAAGCTCTTCCAATAAAATCTCTGCTCCAGTATCTATCAATAGGCCATCCGTTAAAAAGACATAAACACTCATCCCCGACTTGTTCCCGCCAGGAGTCCCGTGAACACAAACCACATCATTTATCGTCTTAATCTCTATCATTCAATTGCCTCCCCCATCATTGTACCAAAATAGTTTAATCTTCCTTTTTTTAACTTCACTATAATAAATGTAGTACCACTTTACCTTTTTGACAAGAAAATATTGGAATAATTAACCTTGATGGAATTGCTGGATTATTGCATAATAGCCCTTTTTCCATGAATTTTTTTAACGGACCATACCAAATTTAACGATAAAAAATCATTCCAAAATCACAGAAACGATTGACATTGTCGAATTTTACAAATAATATAGATTATATTATAAAACTTGAAATATTCTAAAATAATAATTTACTTATCAAGAGTGACGGAGGGATCAGGCCCTGTGATGTCCGGCAACCGCCCTTAGGGAACGGTGCCACTTCCTGCAGAATGATTGCATTCTGAAAGATAAGACGCGATATAATTTCGCTGCCTCTTTCTGAATGATAGAGGCAGCTTTTTTAATGTTTAAGGGGGAAAGCGCATGATTGAAATCCGTTCAGTCCGAAAGGAATACGTCTCGAAGAAAAACCGAGTTATCGGAGTGGATAACGTTTCTTTGACCATTAAAACAGGCGAAGTGTATGGAATTGTCGGCTACAGTGGGGCTGGAAAAAGCTCATTACTCCGCTGCTTGAATTTGCTTGAACGTCCGACAGGTGGAAATATCATCATCGACGGCATTGATTTAAACTCTATATCAAGTAAAGAGCTTCGTAAACAACGCCAAAAAATCGGAATGATATTCCAGCACTTTTCCCTGGTCAGTTCAAAAACCGTTTATGAAAATGTCGCTTTCGCCTTAAAGGCAGCGCATCGATCGAAGGACGCCATCAGGTTACGTGTATTGGAATTGTTGGAAATCGTAGGGCTTAGCGATAAGAAAGATGTCTATCCGGCACAGCTTAGCGGTGGACAGAAGCAGCGGGTCGGCATAGCTCGCGCCTTAGCAAATGAACCCACTGTACTATTATGTGATGAAGCGACTTCAGCCCTTGATCCAACAACTACAAAAGCGATTTTACAGTTATTGAAAAAGATAAGCAGTGAGCTTGGTATCACCATCGTGTTGATTACACATGAAATGGAAGTGGTCAAAGAACTATGCCACCGAGTCGCCGTCATGCAGGATGGCCGGGTAATTGAGGAAGGCCCCGTTTATGAAATATTTTCACAGCCTAAGCAGGAGTTAACGAAGCAATTCATTAGCAGTGTACTGGATTTCGAACTCCCTTCGCACTTGCTTGAAGAAAGTAAAGGTACGATTATTAAAATTCAATTCGAAGGGCAAACCGCCGGTGAGTCGATTCTTTCGGATACTCTCCAATCCCATTCAGTAAAGGGTAATATTTTACACGGTAAAATTGAGTATATCCAGGATGTCCCTTTAGGCATTTTGATCATCGAGTTAATTGGCGATGCCACCCAAATTCATTCGACATTGGAATATATAAAAAGTCGTTCCAGTTCTGTGGAGGTGTTAAAACATGTCACTGCTTGATCCCATCGTCAATATTTTACCTGATCTTAATAAAGCCTTTCTTGAAACGATTTATATGGTCGGCGTTTCCCTTGCAGTAGCTCTGCTGATCGGTTTACCGCTTGGAGTATTGCTGTTTACGACAACCAGGAATTTATTTTTTGAAAATAGCATCGTGAATCGATCTCTCGGTTTCGCAGTCAATATTGTACGTTCAATCCCGTTCATCATTCTCTTGGTCGCCCTCCTTCCTTTAACGGACCTTCTTACGGGATCGACGATAGGGCCAAGAGCGGCTTCTGTTTCCCTGTCCGTATCGGCAATACCTTTTTTTGCAAGAATCGTTGAATCGGCATTACGTGAAATAGACAGAGGAGTGATTGAAGCTGCAATTGCCGTAGGTGCCACTCCATGGATGATCATTAAGGATGTACTTCTTCCAGAGGCAAAACCGGGAATCATTCAAGGATTGACATTAACGACCATTTCGCTAATCGGTTACTCTGCAATGGCAGGGACAATCGGCGGAGGCGGAATTGGCGACCTTGCCATCCGGTACGGATATTACCGTTATGACAACACAGTCATGATCACGACGATCGTCGTGCTGATCTGCCTTGTGCAAATCATTCAAATGGTTGGTGACAAAGCCTCATACATTGTTAACAAACGATAGGATCAGTCATTATTTCAATGATTCAATACATTTCATTACTCAGGAGGAATTTCAAATGAAGAAAATAGCTTCGTTATTATCAGTCTGTGCACTTGCCCTTGGCTTAGCAGCTTGCGGAAGCGATGATGCATCCCCAAAAACTGAAGACAAAAAAGAATTGAAGATCGGGGCGACTACCGGTCCCTACGCCGATATGGTTAAAGAGGCCATCAAACCAGGTCTTGAAGATCTCGGTTACAAAATAGAAATCGTCGAATTCACCGACTATATCCAGCCGAATAAGTCGCTTGGCAACCATTCAATCGACGCCAACCTATTCCAGCATAAAGTGTACATGGACAACTTCGCTAAAGAAAATGATTTAAAGCTTTCCGACCTTATCATTGTTCCAACAGCACCAATGGGCATATATTCGAACAAGTATAAATCATTGAAAGAAATTAAAGATGGTACATCCCTTGCAGTGCCCAATGATCCGGTTAACCTCGCACGTGCACTTAAAGTGCTGGTGGATGAAGGGTTGATTGAAGTCGATCCGGATGTCGATCCTTTAAAAATATCTGAAAAGGATGTAACGAAAAATCCAAAAAACATCCAGCTCAAACCATTGGAATCCGCTCAATTGCCACGGGCAACAGACAGTGTTGACCTATCAGCGGTCCCTGGCAACTTCGCTCTTGCAGCGAAAATGGACCTAAAGGATGCCCTTGTTTTAGAAAAAATGCCGGATATGTATCGAAACGTTGTTGCAGTGAATACAAAAGATATAGACGCTCAATTTGCCAAGGATATTAAATCAGTAGTGGAATCCGACCAGTTTGAAAAAGTGATCGATGACAAATTTGCCGGATTCGGAAAACCTGACTGGATGAATTGATCAAATAATCAAGGCCTGCTTCCCCTTCACTGGGAACAGGCCTTTCATTAAGGAGAAAGAATATGAATACCTTACTGGAGGTCCGCAGCGGCCCCGCTTATTACGCCTGTAAAGCTAATGTCCTTGAAAACCTGGAAGCAAAACTGAGTAAATGGAACATTCGTAAAGTGCTCGTTATTCATGGAAGAAAATCATGGGAAGTTGCTGAACCCTTTTTTCCTTCCTTAGAAAATATTGAGACGATCTTTTTCACATACGGCGGGGAATGCAGTGACGCAGAAATTGAGCGTGTCAATAAGTCTGCTCTTGAACAAGGTGTGGATGCATTAATCGGCATTGGCGGCGGTAAGCTGCTCGACCTCGCCAAATCTGCCGGAAACTCGCTTCAAAAGGAAATCATCCTCATTCCTACCTTAGCTTCCACCTGCGCTGCCTGGACACCGTTGAGTGTCATTTATGATGATAATGGTTCATATGTCCGCTATGATATTCATGAAAAAAGCGCTTGGATGTTATTTATCGAACCAGGAATTCTTCTGAATTCGCCTATTAACTATTTACGGGCTGGAATCGGCGATACATTGGCGAAATGGTATGAGGGCAATGCACTGGCCGAAAAGCTTGCCACCAAGTCCGTTTGTATTGAATTGGCCCATATAGCCGCAAGGCAATGCCAGGAAGTTTTATTGACATATGGCGAGGAAGCCTTAGCTGATTTGGAAAAGGGTAAATGGACAGACGCGCTGCAGCGTGTAATTGAAACGAACATCATCACCAGTGGTCTAGTTGGCGGCTTTGGCGACCAGTACTTGCGCGTTGCCGGTGCCCACTCCATTCACAATGGCCTGACTACCATCACGCAAGCTCATCATTTACTTCACGGGGAAAAAGTGGCATATGGCATTTTAGTCCAGCTTGTGTTAGAAGGGAAATTCTCGGAAATCAAACAATTGCTGCCAATCTACCTGGTGCTTAAACTGCCGATGACAATGCTTGATATTGGCCTGACGGTTGAACATAAGGCGGAACTTCAACAGATTGCAGCCCACTCTGTCAAAGAAGGTGAAGACATCCATCTTCTTTTCCCTGATATCAACAAGGAAAAAGTGGCAGCCGCCATGGAAAACCTTGAAATCCTCACAAACCACGCAAGCACATCCATGAACTAAAAAAGCGATGGAGTTTTTATCCATCCTTGTTTTACTCCCCTTCGGGAAGTAAAGGGATTGTATTATAACCATGTTTGTTTAAATCATCCTTTTCACCAAGCAAACATAAAGTGCGTCAATACTTCAGAATAATAAAAGAAGGTTTCAACCTACTGTTTGTTTCCATAATCCAAGAAGATCACTTTCAAGTTGTCTGTGGATACCTGCTTTTCTATCGGCAGATTCCGGACGGCCCTTTTCCCAATTCCATATATCTTGGAGAGTTTCTGAAAGGGGACGGAATGTTAGTCCATTATTGATGGCTTTATTGTTATCGACAGCCAAAAACCCATTCAAAGGTTTCTTAGCTCCCGGTAAAGGGAACTCTTCTGGTATCCATAAAGGCATCTCTCCCCACGGCTCCACTTTATTGTCAATTAAAAACTTTTCAGATACCCATGTAAAATCAGCATTACTTCTTGTTACCTTTTTGCAGCCTTCAAGTAATTGCCCCATAGTCAGTGTGTAATCTGGTCCGACGGCATTATATGTACCTGTCATATTTTTTTCTATCATTTGTATGACCCATTGAGCCAAGTCCCTTGCATCGATAACTTGGATTGGACGTCCAGGGCGTCCAGGAGATAAAATTTCTCCCCCTTCCGCTATTCTTTTAAGCCAGTACGGCAATCGGTCAGTGTAATCATACGGACCTACTATTTGCCCGGCACGAATTGACAAGACTTTTCCAGGCAGTTCTTTTTCAGCTGCTTTTTCGCTTAATGATTTTAAAGGTCCATAATATTCACCGTATATCGGTCCAGCAGTTCCGCCGGTGATCTCTTCTGCTTTATCTTCATTTAGTGTATGAACCTCTCCATTTTCATCAATACCTGGTTCGGTTGGATCACTATAAACTGAGATGCTTGAAATATATGTATAATGTTTAACTTGATTAAGCAAGCTGCAAGATTTCGAAACAGTTCGAGGGATAAAACCCGATGTGTCAATGACTGCATCCCACTGTCTTCCTTTCAACATTTCCAGATCCCCGTCGCGGTCCCCTCTTAACTGTTCTATTTCGGGAAAAACATAAGGATCGCTTCCACGATTAAAAAGTGTGACCTCATGCCCTTTCACTATCGCAGCTTTTGCTAAATATCGGCCTAAAAACCGTGTACCACCCAATATTAAAATGTTCATAAGATCTCCTCCTCTTTAACGATATTCCATTAAGCATACGCAACACCCTTTCCTAAAATTAATATTACTTGCAACTTTTCTTTGAACTCTCTTTTTGAACCGTGAATTTCCCTTCTCGGAAAAACTCGCAATATCCTATTCTTTTGAACTTTATTCTTTTTCGCTATAATGATATGGAAAGGGAGAAAGAAGGTGGAAACGATGCTTGAAAATCTCAAACAAAAATTCCCGAAGGCTCTTACCAATAAAAATGATACTGATTATATTTCTGACTATGTTTGGTTCGAAGACTCAAGAAGTATACTTGGCATTCCCCGTTCAGAAATCACAGCCGAAGAAATCCGTTTATTGGAACTGCTTTTTGCTCCTTCCATAAACCCAAATAACCTCAATGCACATCCAGACTCATCATGGAAAACTTTTTTATCCGAACCGAATGCACCATTGCCTTTAACGAGCTGGGAGAATGTTCGATTTCTTCATTTTAAGCTGACTCATGCTGATTTTTCCAACTCCGATTTTGAAGAGGCCTTCCTCTCTTTCGTTCCATCTGACGCAACATTGGTCTGGGAAAATGAAACGGCAGGAGTCTTAATTGAAACGGGCAAGGATGAACCATTATCAAATAAAGAACTAATCGCCATTTCTTCCACCCTTGAAGGTGACTTTTATGTTAAGACCCGTATGTTCACCGGGCGCTTTCACCCTGTAAATCAAGACCTTCATCATCACTGGACTCAGGAAAAAAAGTGTTTTGATATGGCACAGGTGCACCTGCCGGATCTAAAGGTGGCTGATTTGGCAGACATCATCCCTCACTCATTAATTAATGATCCATCCGTTAAGAATGCAAAGTGGTATATCAATGAGATTCTTGGCAAGACCAAGCAGGATGCTGAACTTATCAAAACGATTAAAACGTATATCGAATGTAATTCCAATGCCACCTATGCCGCCAAACAGCTTTATATACATCGGAACAGCTTACAATACCGAATAGACAAATTCTCTGAAAGTACTGGTCTTGATATTAGAAACTTCCGTCATGCCCTTACTGCGTACTTGATTCTATTACTGATTGATTAATTTTCATGAGTAGGTAATATCATCCTTTTTTTGTGCAATGTGCCCATACTTTTTTCTGAACTGATAGCTTAGACTATAGCTAATTGGTACAAGTAATCATTTTAAAAGGGGGATTTTTCATGGCGGAGTTAGTATTAGATCATATATTCAAGATTTATGATAAAAAGGTGACGGCCGTTAAAGACTTCAACCTTCGCGTTGCCGATAAGGAATTCATAGTTTTTGTGGGACCTTCAGGTTGCGGCAAATCGACGACATTAAGGATGATTGCCGGACTGGAAGACATTTCACAAGGGGATTTATATATAGACGGCAAGCGAGTCAATGATGTCCCCCCAAAAGACCGTGATATTGCGATGGTTTTCCAGAACTATGCCTTATATCCTCATATGTCCGTATATGACAATATGGCATTTGGATTAAAGCTCAGGAAAACGCCAAAAGCGGAAATCAAGCAAAGGGTCAATGAAGCGGCAAGGATTCTCGGACTTGAAGAGCTGCTAAACAGGAAACCTAAAGCCCTTTCAGGAGGTCAGCGCCAGCGTGTGGCACTTGGCCGTGCAATTGTAAGGGACGCAAAAGTTTTCTTGATGGATGAGCCATTATCCAATCTCGATGCAAAACTGCGGGTTCAAATGCGTGCAGAAATCGCTAAACTACATAAACGGCTAGACACCACGACGATATATGTCACGCATGACCAAACAGAGGCAATGACCATGGCGACACGTCTTGTTGTAATGAAAGATGGAATCATCCAACAGGTCGGTGCCCCAAAAGACGTATACGAGAAACCCACAAACGTCTTTGTCGGCGGTTTTATCGGATCGCCTGCCATGAACTTCTTTACCGGGACATTAAAAGAAGGCACAATTAAAATAGGCGAACAAACGCTTGAAATACCTGAATTGAAGATGAAAATGCTGCGTGATCAAGGATATATCGGAAAGGATATAATCCTTGGCATCCGTCCGGAGGATTTCCATAATGAAGGAACTAGCTTTACGGAGTCCCGTAACACTACATTCACGACCCAAATTGATGTAGCCGAACTCATGGGCGCGGAGATCATGCTCTACTCCACGTTAGAGGGGCAGGACTTCGTCGCACGGGTCGATGCCAAGAATATCATCCAGGCAGGTGAAAATATCGAACTTGCCCTCGACATGGATAAAGCTCACTTTTTTGATAAAGGGACTGAACATCGCATTTTAGTTGAAGAAGATGAACAGATGCAGGAAAGCATGAAGTTACCTGCCAATTAAACGTAAAAAGACCCGTTCACGAATGGGTCTTTTTCGTTGATTCAAAATAAGGGGTAGATTCATTCCTGGACCAATACCACTTCATCATGTCCGCATTCAGAGCATTTCATGAGATGCGGGCATTGGCCTTTCTGAAGGGATTGAGGATATCCGTCGTTTTCTTTAAGTATGTCGATATCCATGTAAGCACTGTAATCATCAGCGTAGTCCATGAATTTCCCTTTATCATCAAGATCACTGCCGCATTCCGGGCAATTCACATGAATTTTTCTTAGACCGTTGCAAAGCGGGCATAAAGACATTGTTTTTCCTCCTGTTCCCGATACTTATGATCTCAGTATTTGTTGATTCCATTATTTTAACACATGGAAACACCCTCCCTAATACCAGAGGGAGGGCACCGCAATTATTTATTAACCATGTTAGCAGGATCGACCCATGCTTTGAATTCATCTTCCGTCAGGAACTCCAATTTCAACGCCGCTTCTTTTAACGTAGAGTTGTCCTTGAATGCTGTTTTGGCGATCTTGGCTGCTTTTTCATAACCAATATGCGGGTTCAATGCTGTTACCAACATAAGGGAACGTTCTACATTTTCTTTGATTTTATCTTCATTTGCAGTGATGCCAACCGCACAATTATTGTTGAATGAATGAATGCCTTCCGTCAATAATTTGACCGTTTGCAGGAAGTTATAGATGATGACTGGTTTGAATACATTCAATTCAAAGTTACCTTGGCTAGCTGCAAAGCCAATTGTAGCATCGTTACCCACGATTTGTGTTGCAATCATGGTAAGCGCTTCACTTTGTGTTGGATTGACTTTACCTGGCATGATGGAGCTGCCTGGCTCGTTTTCTGGAATGGCTATTTCGCCGATTCCGCTTCTAGGACCACTTGCCAGCCATCTGACATCGTTCGCAATTTTCATTAAATCGGCTGCCAATGCTTTTAAAGCACCGTGTGCGTAGACGATTTCGTTATGGCTTGTCAATGCATGGAACTTATTATCAGATGTTACAAAAGGATATCCTGTATCCGCTGCAATTTGTTTGGCAGAAAGTCCCGGGAATTCTTTTTTTGTATTGATTCCGGTTCCTACAGCCGTTCCGCCTAGTGCAAGGTTCAATAATTTTTGGCTGCTTTCCTCAATCATCGCTAGATCTTTGTCGAGCATCGCTTTCCACCCGGAAATTTCTTGTCCTAATGTTAATGGTGTAGCATCTTGAAGATGTGTCCGGCCAATTTTCACGACATCCCAAAATTCTTTTTCTTTTATATCGAATGTATCACGAAGGGCTTTGATGGCAGGGACCAATTTTTCAGCGACTTCCATAAAGGCAGCAATATGCATGGCGGTCGGGAAAGTATCATTGGAGCTTTGTGCCTTGTTAACATCATCATTCGGGTGAAGGGTTTCCGATTCACCATTTTCTTTCAACCATTCATTCCCTTTGTTAGCGACCACTTCATTCACGTTCATATTACTTTGTGTGCCGCTTCCCGTTTGCCAAACTACAAGCGGGAAATGTTCATCAAGTGTACCTTCAAGGATTTCGCCGCAAATCTTGACGATGGCATTCTTTTTAACTTCCGAAAGATCACCAAGATCATAGTTTACCTTTGCCGCAGCTTGTTTAACGTATGCAAATGCACGCACTAATTCAATCGGCATTTTTTCGTTACCGATTTTGAAATTGTTACGGCTTCTCTCGGTTTGTGCTCCCCAATATTTATCAGCAGGAACTTTCACTTCACCCATCGTATCTCGTTCGATTCTGTATTCCATGTGTTCTCCTCCTATGTTTGCACAATTCATTGAGTACCTTTTGCATATGGAATGAATAATGTCGTATTATTCTTTCTCTCCATACATTGTACAAACTTTATTATTTTAAAGCAAAAATATCCGGCTGACCCTTCCCATTTTTCTGAAAAATCCATGATCCTTGCTGTTTATATGAAAATTCGGATATTTTTTTTGGACACATAAAGTGTTGACACCGCTAGGCTCCAATTGACCTAGTCATGCACATCAAAGCTTTACCCACCCAAAATGTTCTTGACAGTATTTTGTATATATAGTAAATTCAAAAGAAATTGAATAATCTAAACTCTTATCGAGAGAGGTAGAGGGAATGGCCCGATGACACCTCAGCAACCTTCATTTGTTTCAAACCAATGAAAAGGTGCTAATTCCACAAGTTTGTGAACTTGGAAGATAAGAAGAATGACTCGTCCCTACTTAATCAAAGTCTTCTTCTTAAAGAAGACTTTTTTTTATTCTATATAACTCAAAGGAGCAGTGAAAACCATGTACAAAACTGAAACATATCTTGCTCAATTAGGAAATCGCAGCGAAACGGCGACAGGAACAGTCAATCCGCCGGTATACTTTTCAACAGCTTTTCGCCACGAAGGAATTGGCCAATCGACGGGATTCGACTACACAAGGACAGGTAATCCTACACGCCAGCTATTGGAGCGTTCCATCGCCGATCTGGAAAAAGGCGACCAAGGTTATGCCTGCAGTTCAGGAATGGCCGCCATTTCCACAATACTCGCCCTTTTTAAATCTGGTGATGCATGGATTGTCAGCGAAGATCTTTATGGCGGTACATATCGTCTATTAGAACAAGGTTTTAAAAAATGGGGGTTGCAGTGTGACTATGTGAACACTTGTTGTTTGGAGGATATCGAAAAAGCCATCACTCCTCACACGAAAGCCATCTTCATCGAAACTCCCACTAACCCTCTTATGCAGCAAACGGATATTAGCGCCGTTGCCGCATTGGCCAAACGATATAATTTATTGTTAATCGTTGATAACACTTTTTACACGCCTCTTATTCAACAACCCATCCTGCTTGGAGCGGATATTGTGATTCACAGTGCAACCAAGTATCTCGGTGGTCATAATGATGTGCTCGCCGGACTGATCGTTGCTAGCGGCGCTGAATTATGTGATTCACTTGCCTTCCATCATAATGGTACTGGCGCTGTCTTGAGCCCATTTGATTCTTGGCTGTTGATGCGCGGAATGAAAACCCTGGCATTGCGGATGGAGCGTCATGAAAAGAATGCCAAGATACTTGTAGATTACTTATCGGAACATGATTGTGTTACGGACGTATTGTATCCCGGCAGAGGCGGCATGATTTCATTCCGAATCATTGATGAAGCGGCGGTCAACCCATTTTTACAATCGCTCTCATTAATCTCTTTTGCAGAAAGCCTTGGAGGGGTTGAAAGCTTCATCACCTATCCTGCCACACAAACACATGCCGATATTCCGCTTGAAGTCAGAACGGCAAATGGCGTTTGTAATCGCCTGCTCCGCTTCTCCGTTGGCATCGAGGATAGCGATGATTTGATTGGTGACTTGCATCAAGCATTCGCACAGGTAAAAAGGGAGGCACTACGATGACAGATCATGATTTTAGCTTTGAAACCAAATTACTTCATAATCAACATAAATTCGATCCGGCAACGGGCGGTGTGAGCGTCCCCATTCAGCACGCATCGACTTTCCATCAATCCGATATCGATCAATTCGGCAAATATGATTACAGCAGAAGCGGGAACCCAACTCGCGAGGCACTTGAAGACATCATTGCCGAACTTGAGGACGGCACCCATGGCTTTGCTTTTTCATCAGGTATGGCTGCCATTTCTACAGCTTTCCTGCTATTGTCTGCCGGGGATCATATCGTCATTTCCGAGGATGTGTATGGCGGAACGTTCAGGATGGTCACAAGCGTATTGTCGCGTTTCAATATTGAGCATACCTTCGTTGACATGACGGACCTTGAAAGCGTCAAAGCGGCCATTCAGCCAAATACCAGGGCCATATACATCGAAACGCCTTCAAATCCGTTACTTAAAGTGACCGATATTCAAGCCGTATGTGATATCGCAAAAAAAGCCGGTGCCTTAAGTTTTGTTGATAATACATTCTTGACGCCAGCATTGCAAAAACCACTGAATCTGGGCGCTGATGTTGTCCTTCATAGCGCGACGAAGTTTTTATCCGGACACAGTGATGTGGTAGCTGGGCTTGCGGTAGTGAAAGATCCGGAATTGGCAGTAAGACTCGGTTCCCTCCAAAACTCATTTGGAGCGGTTCTTGGTGTACAGGACGCCTGGCTTGTAATGAGAGGCCTGAAAACCTTGTCAGTTAGAATGGAACATTCACAAAAAGGGGCAGAAAAGATTGCAGCCTACTTAAAGGAGCAGCCCTTGGTGAAAAAAGTGTATTATCCCGGCCTTGCCGATCATCCACAGCACGCCATCCAGAAAGGACAGTCGCTTGGAGCAGGTGCGGTCCTATCATTTGAATTGGAAAGTGAGGAAATCTTCCGTTCTTTCGTGAACACTGTCGAGCTCCCTGTTTTTGCCGTAAGCCTTGGTGCGGTCGAATCTATATTATCCTACCCGGCCAAAATGTCCCATGCTGCCATGCCTGCTGATGAAAGGGAAAAGCGAGGCATCACGAACAGCTTGCTCCGCCTCTCTGTCGGACTTGAAAATCCGGACGATTTAATAAAGGACTTCGATGCAGCCCTCGTAAATATTGCAAAAGGGGAAGCAATTGCTGCAAAATGATTAAAAGATGGGTGCCTCATATATTATGGGCACCCTTTTTCTTAGTATCATTGTTAACTCTTTTCAACCCAGCCATACAAAAAAAGGCCATCGATTTCCCGATGGACTGACTCTCATTTCTTCATATTATATTTATCCAGGAAGCGATCCACCCGTCCGCCTTTTTCAGCAAACTTCTGCTTTCAAGTATAAAAAGGGTGCGTATCTGAACTGATTTCCACTTTTAATAAAGGATACGTTTGGCCGTCTTCCCAAATGATCGTTTCATTGGACGTCTTCGTTGAGCCTGTCAAAAATTTATACTCACTGTTGGTATCCATGAATACCACTCGTTGATAATCGGGATGAATTTCTTGTTTCACTATTATCACCTCATTGTCAGTATAGGTATATACTAAACGTAATGATTACTATTATCAACATTTGTGCTTGAAGGTACCAAAAACGGCACCCTCATTATAGTTTAATCTTGATTATCGACCCTTATTCAATTGTGTTCAGCCAGCCATGTCTTTATGCGGACCAGCCTGCAGTTCATACATTTGATGGTACTTCCCTTTTAGTTCCATTAATTCTTCATGTGTACCTTTCTCAGCAATCCGCCCTTTATCCAGTACAAGAATTTGGTCGGCATTTTTTATCGTGGAAAGTCTATGTGCAATGATGAAGGTCGTTCTCCCTTTTTTCAGCACTTCCATTCCCTTCTGGATAATTGCCTCGGTTTCGGTGTCGATGCTTGCTGTCGCTTCATCCAAAATCAATATTGCCGGATTGAATGCAAGAGCACGGGCAAAAGAGATTAGCTGCCGCTGTCCGGAAGACAGTGTTCCTCCTTTTTCGATCACGGGTTCGTCCAGCCCTAAAGGAAGATGCTTCAGCACTTTGTCCCCCCCAACATCTCTTAATGATTTTTCAACCATTTCCCTTGTAATGCCTTTATGATTCAGACTGATATTGGATGCGATGGTGCCAGTAAATAAATACGGATCCTGAAGGACGATTCCCATATGCTCCCTAAGCGTCTGATGGGGAATATCCAATATATCTCTTCCATCGATTTTAATTTGCCCTTCACTACTGTCATAAAAACGGAACAATAAATTCATTATGGAACTTTTTCCTGACCCAGTATGGCCAACTAAAGCGACCGTTTCCCCTTGTTTAGCAGAGAAGGAAATGTCCCTTAACACATATTCATTATCCTTATAACCAAAAGAAACATTTTCGAATTGCACGTTTCCTTTGTATCTGGATATGTTTTCATCACTGACTGCCAATCCCTGCTCATCCAATAAACTGAATGCCCGCTCCCCTGCAACAAGTGCCTGTTCAAGATTAGCGAACTGATTGACGATTCCATGAAGCGGATGAAGCAGGCGGCTGATCAAATCAACAATTGCATACATCATCCCTAAGGAAATGGCAGACCTCGCCGTAAGGGAAATCCCACCGAAATACCAGACGAATGCCATTAGCGCCAAAACCTTAATGACACCAATCAAGTTTCCACCCGTCAACGAATTCAAATGGAGCATTTTATTTTGATAGGAATAATGCTCCTGGTTCAGATTTTCAAAAGATTGCTTCGTCTCCTTTTCACGTCCAAATGCCTGAATGATGCTCATTCCAGAAATGGATTCATTGATCATCCCATTAATATCGCTGACCCGTTCCCGAATGATGTGATTATATTTCGATGCGAATTTACGGTATACCATCGTCCAGATAACGATGATCGGAATAAGTAAAAGGCCAATGGTACCGACTCGTGGATCCAGAATATACAAAGCAATTAGTACGCCGAAGATATTAATTGTACTCGAGAAGAAGTTGGCGAGCACGGTTACATATAATTCCCGGATCGCTTCCGTATCATTAGTGACCCTGGCTACAATTTTCCCCGCTGGCATATTATCGAAATAACGTATCGGCAGACGGGAAATATGTGTGAAAATATCATTTCGCATCTTCTGTATGATTCGGTTCGCCGCTTTCTGTAAATAAAAACTCTGCCCATATTGAAAAATGGAGGAAAGGATGACAAGACTAAAATAAAAAGCCACAAGCTTAATGATCCGCGGGATTTCCGGTTGGTAAAACCGCATCACTTCCTGACTCGTCAATTTCACTGCTTGCGCACGTTGCTCTTTCCCGCCTTTCTTGATGATCAACGATTGGTTCTCCAAGGTTCTGCGCCCATCGATAGGAACAGCTTCATTTAAGAAGACAAATTGATTGCCAACCTGCAGAACATGGACTTCCCTGCCTTTCTTCTCACCTTTTGCAAAGTAATCAGCCCGTTTATACCAATTTCCATCAAACTTAACAGCATCTTTTCCTTTACCCGCTTCATACCAGGTAGATTCGATGCCAAGTATATGTGAATCGATGATTTTCTTGGCAACGAAAGGACCCGTTAAATCGGCCGCTACCGAAAGTGCCAGCATGATCAGGGCGCCAATGATCAATTTTTTATAAAGGGCAGCATAATTAAAAAGTTTCTTTACGACCTTCATGCCTTCACCCCCGTCCCTTCGTCAACCTGCTGTCGTTCATATTGTTCCCTATACCAGCCATCATTCTGCAGTAAATCCGCATGAGTCCCCTCTTCGATGATCTCTCCGCTGTCCAACACGATAATCCTGTCCGCGTGCTGAACGGCTGATAAGCGATGGGTTGTGATGATGGTCGTTTTCCCTGCCCGTTCATTTTGGATATTTTCGATGATCGTCGTTTCCGTTTTTGCATCTACAGCGGATAAGGAATCATCCAATATAAGGATTTCCGGATTTTTGATCAGTGCCCTGGCAATCGAGATCCTCTGCTTTTGCCCTCCAGATAGAGCGACACCCTTCTCACCGACGAGTGTCTCAAGACGGTTTGGCAGCATCATTAAGTCCTTCTCAAAATCCGCAAGACGGATAGCTTCAGCCAGTTCATCTTCCGTTGCATCCATTTTACCGAATAAGATATTTTCCCTAACAGACTTCGAGAATAAAAAATGGTCCTGTGGAACGTAGCCGATCCATTTACGAATATCCTCAAGGTTCAGTTGCTCCAGCGGCATGCCTGCAAAAGCGATTTCACCTGTTCCTAAAGGATATTCCCGCAGCAATTGCTTCACGAATGTCGTTTTTCCACTACCTGTTTTCCCTACTATCCCCAATGTTTGACCGCGCTCAAGCTGAACGGAAATATCGGATAGATTCACAACCGTTGAGGAAGGGTATGTAAAATACACTGAATTGTATTGGATATTTCCCGGATTCGGAATATTCTCCAGACCCAATGAATTCTTCACATCCGCTTCATATGAAAGGGTATCCTGAACACGGTCCAGCGAAGCATTTCCCCTTTGCATGACATTGATCAGTTCACCCACCGCGATCATCGGCCAAATTAACATGCCTAGGTACACATTGAACGAAACAAGTCCGCCAAGCGTTATGGCCTGTTGAAACACAAGATAAGCTCCATAGCCCAAACCGATTAAATAACTGATGCCGATGATAATGCTGATCGTCGGATCAAAGAGGGCGTCGATTCTTGCCACAGCTAGATTTTTACGATATACATCCTCGGTCATTTCTTCAAACCGCTTTTCATCTTCCCGTTCCTGGACATAGGCCCGGATAACACGGACACCTGAAATGGATTCCAGGACCTTGTCATTTAAAGTACCAAAGGCTGCTTGTGCATCCGTAAAACGTTTGTAAATTTTCTTCACGTAAATTTGCATCATCACTGCCATGATCGGAAGCGGCAGCACCGCCGCAATCGTCAACTGCCAGCTGATCGTGGCTCCCATCATGACTACAACCGTAATGGTGAACAGCACCGCGTCAACGAGGGTCAATATCCCGAAACCAGCAGTGAGGGATATTGCCTTTAAATCATTGGTTGCCCTTGCCATTAAATCCCCTGTACGGTTTTTTTCATAAAAGGTCGGCGTCATTTTCAGCAAATGGCCCATAAATCCGGACCTTAGTTTTCGTTCGGCCAAGTTTCCGCCGCCGAATAACAGATAACTCCATAGGTAACCAAATAGGTAACTGCCGGTCAGTACCATGAGCAAATAAATAACGTATTTCATGACCCCTTCTTGAGTCATGCTGCCATTGTTCATATCATCGATGGCATTCCCGACAAGTTTTGGCGGGATAACCTCCAAGATATTCACTAGACATAGAAATAAAATCGCCAAGGTATAACGCTGCCACTGTTCTTTAAAGAACCAGGACAGCTTTTTAAAAATCGCAAACATGAATTCCCCTCCCTTTTGGTCAAACCTTCACTCGCTAACCGCTTTCTGGATCTCCGGGTTGCAATAAGATATCCATTGTCTTTTGTCTCATTTAAAATTCCTCCTATCATTTATTGGAAAGGATGCTAATGTACCCGTATCCCAAATGCCAAAAAGCCCCCGCCTATTAGCGGAAGCTTTTTTAAATGCGTCATAACACATATAAAAGCGCAGGCCGCGAAAATTCCACAACCTGCGCTTTAAAATGATCAATGAACACGTTCTCAATCCTTTGTCTAGAACGACAAGGTTTCAGGGCAGGCGGACGTATGATATTCGGTTGTGACATCCATATGCTTAACTGATTTAGTCATGACGTTCGCCTCCTTTTCTATTGATTAATGGTAATTTTTAACTTATGTTTAAAGATTACTACTTGTGCCTATTTTTGTCAATTGTGACTTTTCTAGATTATTGATGGATAATCCTTTATTCTTATAAGAATGACGTAACCTAAGGAGGTTCAGCATATGCAATGGAGAAAATATATACTCCTGGCGGTTCCCTTTTTATTTTCATCCATTTTCATCTTATTTGCCGTACCGGTAAAATATAGACTGTTATCCTTCATTCCTGTTTTTCTTTTCTGGATAGTTTATTATATTTTATTGTACCTGGAAAAGAAGAAGAAAAATAACTGATGACAAAAGAAATCCAGGGCGTTGCAACTGCAACGCCCCTTTCTTGACGGTTCTGCATATGATGATTGAAAAACATTTGTGGTGATTGTATGTTCTCCCAATATTTGCAAAAGCTGATGGGCAAACACCCTGTCAAAACAAAACCCATCATCGATGCTGAAAAATATGACACGCTAAGATCCCATTTACAAAAAGAGCTTTTTCAGCCATTTGATGCGTCAAAGGCTTTCTTTCCTGAGGAAACCGCTCTGATAAAAAGCATTCGAACCAAGACGGCTGCCCTGAACCGGAACAATATCACAAGAACACAAGCATATCTTGCCTTTTACAATCGTAATCCAGAGGTCCATTGGGCTTTTTTAGCACATATGGTTTCGAGGAATGGAGGATACCATATGACTGACTTGAAAAGTTCGTCGATGACCCATCTCCTTGACAGAGCGGAACAGCAGAAATTTTTCCTATTCCTTGAGCGCGCCAATTCAGCCATATTTGCAGATGCATTCCCCCAGCTTCTTTTATATGAACATTCTAAACAAAAAGAACTTCCGCTAAGAAGGTATTTACCAGTATTCCGCATTTCAAAATTCATGGCGCCGATTTGGGAATCTTTCATCGAAGAGCCCCATTCACCCCTTTTGACAACTGCCCTTATCATTAATGAACAAAGAATGCTTCAGGAAAGGATATTAAAACGCACCCGTCATGGTGAAATCCTCCGAAGGCTTGATTTTCAGCTACAGGAATACTTAGGCTTCATGAAAGTGATCTTTCCTTATGCAAACAAGCAAAACGGTCTTCATTCCTTGACAGGCCTGACCGTTGAACGCTTTGCCGACCCGAAACAGCGTATTGAAACGGGAAAATTATTATATGGGCTTCTTTTTCAGCATCCGGTTGTTTTTCGCGGTGTTAGCCAATTTACAAAAGAGGTTCCACACACGGGGTCCAGAGAGGATTACTGGGGAAGCATATATACCTCTGATGCATCCACGTCAAAAGATGATAAAGTGTACAGTCCCACTCTTCATGATGCATGGGCAGATCAACTATTCTTTCCTCCCCATTCCATTGATTGGTTCACGAATGATAGCTTCATAGAAGATTTACGAAGCTCACCGATCATTAAAAAGGAAGACCTGACCAACAAGGTTCTCGAAAATGTCAATCAGCTCAAAATCCTTAACGGAATGAAAGCCATTTTCTAGCATCAAGCCTCTTACTTTGAATATCCCATCCTCCATTTGGCAAGAATGGTTAGCAAAAAGAATGGGTGAATCAAATGAGAGGCATTGTACTATTGAATCCAAATTACAAAATCGGGGATTTACATACGAATGAAAGCTTTGCAATCCAAAAGATTGTGACGGACAAGTATATGGAAGAGAAGAATATTTCCCCGGTCATACTGAATCCGTATCAAATCCATCCTTATTACACCATCCCTCATGAGCTTCTATTCAATTTACAAAATCAAAAAACGGATCAAATCGATTTCCTTGTGCTTCACTCTCTGGAAACGATCGAACGGTTCATCTATATTTACCCTGAAAAATGGCTTGAGCTATGCGGATATTTCAAAGAAATTATCAGTGTCGCGACTCAAACTCCCGTTAGGAAATATGAAGCAAATTAATGCTTAAATAAAATCATGGTACTTAAGTCATTGTGACTGGATCTAAAGTCATTAATTGCTCTTTTTTACCAGACCATATTTCCAAGTACTTATCGTTTATACTTCCCTTTTCACATGAGCGACCCATACATGCATCACTCCTCATGATTGTCGCTGTGCCGCTTCACCCACTGTATCTATTAAAACCCCTTCAGACTCATTGGCCATCATATTTATATCAATTTTCCCAATTATAAGATTACTAGGAATTATATAACTTCAAAACAATTTTTTGGATATATAGATAAATTTACGGATAAAGCATAGAAAAATAAGTTAATTTTATATATCATTGGAGATAGGAATTTTCTTATTTTTTACTATTACTAGAAAGGAATGTTAATGATGGCCAAAGAAAAAAAGAAAAAAACCCCAATTCCTTTCCGACTGAACTTTATGTTCTTTTTAATATTCATTTTATTTTCAAGCTTAATAATCCGGCTTGGCATCGTCCAAATCGTGTATGGGGATGATTACCTCCGCGAAGTCGACCGAACGGAAAACGATGTGGCCAATACCCCCGTTCCCCGTGGTAAGATGTATGACCGCAACTTGAATCCTGTCGTTGATAATGAGCCACGTAATGCCATCACTTATACGAAATATCCAAATACAAAAACGGCAGATATGGTGAAGACGGCAGAGGTCCTTGCTACCTTGATAGAAAAAGATACTAAAAAGGTAACCCTTCCGGATAAAAAGGATTTTTGGATTTTAAAACATCCGAAAGAAGCCGATGCCTTGATTACCAAGGCCGAGAAGAAGAAAGTAATCGAAAAGAAACTAGAGCAAAAAGATTTATACAAACTTCAAATGGAACGGGTAACCGATGAGAATATCCAGGAATTCTCCAAGGATGAATTGGAAGTGATCGCTATCTTCCGGGAATTCAATAGTGGCTATGCCCTCGCACCGTCAATCGTGAAGAATAAAGATGTCACCACTAAGGAATTCGCCAGGGTTAGTGAACATTTGGATGAAATGCCAGGCGTGGACATAACGACGGATTGGGAAAGGACCTATAAGTATGATGAGACCCTCCGCTCGGTACTTGGCAAGGTCTCTTCTTCCGAAGAAGGCATTCCCAGTGAAAATATTGACTATTATCTGGCACGCGACTATACCAGGAATGACAGGGTCGGAAAAAGTTATATCGAAAAACAATATGAAGATGTCCTGCGCGGTCAAAAGACGCGGATTGAAAATGTGCTGAGCAAAGGGGAAGTCATCAATACGAATACCCTGACTGAAGGGCAAAGCGGAAAAGACTTGATCCTTACAATTGATATGGAGCTGCAGCAACAGGTTGAAAAAATCATTGAGAGCGAATTGCGCAGAACTAAGGCTAGGGGAAATACCTACTTATTGGATCGTGCCTTCGTCGTTTTAATGGACCCGAATACAGGCGAGGTGCTTACGATGGCCGGCAGGCAATACGGCCGCAACAGTCAAACCGGCTTGACCGAAATGAACGATTTTGCCCTTGGAAACATTACGACCTCCTATACGATGGGGTCATCTGTTAAAGGGGCTACGGTCTACACGGGATTTCAGACTGGAGCCATCGCACCAGGGTCGGCATTTCATGACCATCCACTTTTATTAGCTGGTGCAAATCCCAAAAAATCTTATAGCCCTTTAGGGTATGTAACGGATGTCACCGCGTTAAAGAAATCGTCGAATGTCTATATGTTCATGACGGCGATCAGAATTGGCGGCGGTCATTATATCCCTCATCGACCGTTAGGAATCAACCGTGAAGCCTTTGCCATCATGCGGAATCATTATGCCCAATTCGGATTGGGAGTCCGTACCGGCATCGACCTGCCTAATGAATCAGTCGGATTTAAAGGGGTCGATTCAACAGATGGATTGCTGCTGGATTTATCGATTGGCCAGTTTGATACATATACCCCAATGCAATTGGCACAGTATGTTTCGACAATTGCAAATGGTGGAAAAAGGCTTGAGCCACATATGGTCAGGGAAATCAGGAATCCATCCAACGAACACAATGAATTGGGCAGCGTCTTTAAAACAATGAGTCCCAAAGTGTTAAACGATTTAGGCGGGAAAGACGTTTGGATTCAGCGTGTCCAGGAAGGATTCAGGCAGGTTGCCCAGGAGCCAGGCGGGACGGCATATAAATATTTCGGCGGGAAGTCTTACCGTGCAGCAGCGAAAACGGGTACTGCCGAGGCCTTTTACGACGGACCGCGGAGGAATCAATATAGCGCGCCAGTCCCTACTATCAATCTGACACTTGTAGGTTATGCACCTCACAATAATCCGGAAGTGGCATTCTCTGTCGTCGTGCCATGGGTGTATCAAGGCAAGCCCTCTGATGATATTAACAAACGTATCGGGCGGGACGTAATGGACGCCTACTTTAAATTGAAGGAAAAAAGAGCAAAAGGTGAATCTGATGCAGATAAGGCAGTAGAAAGCACTCAATGATGTTTACAAAAAAAGGTCTGCTCGATTACGAGCAGGCCTTTTTTGATGCTCCATTTATTCCAGTTTTTGAACGAATTCCTTATATAGAGCCCTAAGTGCATCTCCCCTGCTGATGATGCCGACGACTTTATCATTTTCGTCCACGACGGGGATTTTCTTGAAATGATGCTTGGAAAGGACCTTTATCAATTCATCTAACGGATCTTCGGGGGAAAGCTTTGTTATCCTTTTATTTTTAATGATTTGTGAGACTTTATCATGCATTTTGGATGTAACCTTTTCATCCAATTCTTCACCGGGAAGAACCGTAATGTATGTGAAATACCCCATGATGGCTTCCTCTGCAGGTTTCAAGTAACGAAGGATATCCCCGTCCGTCACCATTCCCAATAGCTTATCATGTTCATCCACAACAGGGACCCCGCCCACTTTATTTTCGATTAAGATTCGCAGGATTTCCTTTAATGTAAAATCAGGACGGGCAACGTAGACTTCCCTTATCATGAAATCCTTGACTAACATATTACCACCCCTTTTTTTAGTTTGGACGTTCTGTTATTCATCTCTCCTCTATTAATACCCTTTATTCTATTTAAAAACCC
Organism: Peribacillus sp. V2I11; assembly: GCF_030817135.1. Classification (NCBI taxonomy): domain Bacteria; kingdom Bacillati; phylum Bacillota; class Bacilli; order Caryophanales; family Bacillaceae; genus Peribacillus; species Peribacillus sp. V2I11. Next base: position 1,149,050 of record NZ_JAUSYW010000001.1, read on the forward strand.
TTGCCGCCTGAACTGCCCTTTTCCAGCCAGTATATAAATCCTTCCGCTCCTGTTCTTCCATCTCGGGTTCGAATTTCTTATCGACTGCCCATAGTTTTGAAATCTCTTCCTGACTTTCCCAATATCCGACAGCGAGTCCAGCCAAATACGCTGCGCCTAACGCTGTCGTTTCACTAATAACCGGTCTTTCGACCGGTACATTCAGGAGGCCGCTTTGAAATTCCATCAAGAAGTTGTTTTTGACAACCCCGCCATCGACCCTCAATGCCTTTAGGTTAATCCCTGAATCGACTTCCATGGCGCTAAGGACATCTTTTGTCTGGTAGGCCAACGCTTCCAATGTTGCCCGGACGAAATGCTCCTTCGAGGTCCCCCTTGTCAGTCCGAATACAGCTCCCCTGACATCACTATCCCAATAAGGGGTACCTAATCCAACAAATGCGGGGACTACATAGACACCATCGGCTGAAGTGACCCGCGAAGCATACTTTTCACTGTCTTTCGGATCATGCAAGAGTTTCAGCCCATCCCTTAACCATTGTATGGCCGAACCTGCGACAAAAATACTGCCTTCCAAGGCATATTCGACTTTTCCATTCAGCCCCCATGCAATCGTGGTCAACAGGCCATACTCTGATTTCACTGCCTTTTCTCCTTTATTCATCAGCATGAAGCATCCGGTGCCATACGTATTCTTGGCCATGCCTTTTTCAAAGCATTCTTGGCCGAACAAAGCTGCCTGTTGATCTCCCGCTGCTCCGGCAATCGGGATTTCGTGTCCAAAGAAATGGTGTGGCGCTGTTTTCCCGTATATCTCTGATGAAGAGCGAACATCCGGGAGCATCGATTGCGGCACCTGCAGGATTTCCAGCAGCTCTTCGTCCCACTTCAGGTCATGAATGTTATACATCAGAGTCCTTGAAGCATTCGAATAATCGGTTACATGTGCTTTGCCACCCGAAAGTTTCCATATCAGCCACGTATCGATCGTACCAAACAATAAGTCTCCGTTTTCCGCCTTTTCCCGCGCCCCATCTACATTGTCGAGAATCCATTTCACCTTTGTACCGGAAAAATAAGCATCAATCAACAAACCGGTTTTCCGCATAAATAATTCATCGAGACCCTCATCCTTCAATTGCGCGCAGATTTCGCTTGTTTGCCGGGATTGCCAAACGATGGCATGATGAATCGGCTGACCTGTTTCCTTTTCCCATACCACGGTCGTCTCCCGTTGATTCGTTATGCCAATTCCAGCAATCTGTTCCGGTTTTACATTCATTTCCGATAGACAGGAAGCAATTACCGATAGGATGGAACCCCAAATTTCATTGGCATTGTGCTCCACCCATCCAGGATTCGGGAAATATTGAGTGAATTCCTTTTGGGCAATATGTAAAACTTCCCCGCTTTTATTAAATAAAATGGCCCGGGAACTTGTCGTTCCCTGGTCCAATGATAGTATGTAAGTTTCCATGGCTGTCTCCTCCTGCACTTAAGAAAAGGTTCATTTCAGCTCAAGTGTCATGCTGTTTTCTCTTTCTTCATTTTACTAGATATACCCGTGAAACAAAAAATATAAATTAAGGCTGAAAAATTGAAAAATATTGGCAGGTTAAGAGTTTATCTTTTACAATGAAAATAAGGTCGATAGGAGGAATGGAAATTGAATAATCATGAAATAGATTTTAAGTTATATGGAGATGACATGCAGTTTGTTGAAGTGGAATTGGATCCTCAGGAAACGGTGATTGCCGAAGCTGGAAGTTTAATGATGATGGAAGATCAAATCAAGATGGAAACCATCTTTGGTGATGGGTCTTCAAATGGTGACAGCGGAATGATGGGTAAGCTATTCGGTGCCGGGAAACGGCTCCTTACTGGTGAGAGTCTTTTCATGACGGCTTTTACGAATGAAGGACGAGATAAAAAACACGTTTCATTCGCCTCGCCTTATCCAGGTAAAATCATTCCGATGGATTTAAGCGAGCTTGGCGGGAAAATCATTTGTCAAAAAGACGCATTCCTGGCGGCCGCGAAAGGCGTTTCGGTCGGAATTGAGTTTCAGAGAAAGATAGGTGCAGGCTTCTTTGGCGGCGAAGGCTTCATCATGCAAAAACTTGAAGGAGATGGAATGACCTTCGTTCATGCCGGCGGCACGATCCATAAAAAGGAATTGGCTGCAGGAGAGGTCTTACGCGTCGATACAGGATGTTTAGTGGCAATGACTAGCGGGGTAGATTATAATATTGAAACTGTAAAAGGCGTGAAAACCGCTTTATTCGGAGGCGAAGGTTTATTCTTTGCAACATTAAAAGGACCCGGAACCGTCTGGGTCCAATCTTTGCCATTCAGCCGGCTTGCCAGCCGTGTATTTGCTGCAGCGCCGCAAAATGGAGGATCATCCGAAGAAGGCAGCGTAGCTAGAGGCTTATTCAATTTATTCAACGATAAATAAGAACCGGATCAATGGCTGCCTTCATGGCAGTCATTGATCTCTTTTGAAAAGGATGGATAGCTACATGCAGCTTGTTAAGTGGTCCTACATGAGAAGCTATAATATCAGGGCAATTTTTGATCAATTCCCGAATTCGCCTGTTATTTTCCGAAAAATAAGAGATTACTATTTTGTTTATACCATTCACTGGACAGCTGCCGATGCCCCTATCGGCATAAAAGAGCTTGAAGAAATGGAACAGCTGCTCAACCGTGAGCTCGGGACTGAACTGCAATATCTTTATCGAAAAAAATGAGGTTACTCCTCGTATATCATTTTTCTTGTCATGCCTCCATCGACGATAAGATCCGCACCCGTAACGAAATCATTTTCCGTTGCCGTCAAATAAAGACAGGCCCTTGCAATATCTTCCGGTTTGCCAACCCGATTGGAAAAATGCTGTTGATGATCTTTATCCCTCAGCGATTCATAATCACCCGATTCAATCCATCCCGGAGAAATCGAATTGACCGTAATTTTCTCGTTACCTAAAGAAGCAGCAAGTGCATGTGTCAGCGCTATGATCCCTCCCTTTGTCGCTGCATAGGATTCTGAATCCGGCTCAGACATTATCGCTCTAGTTGATGCTAAATTGATGATTGCACCTCCCGTTTCATTTTTTCGCATTGATGCAGCAGCGGCCCGGGAACAAAGGAAAACACTGCGCAAATTCGTATTCATCATATCGCCCCATTCCTCAATCGTCAGATCATAAAGCGATTTGAATAGTGCCTTTCCCGCATTATTGATTAATATATCAATGGTCTTATATGTTTTTAAAGTTACATCCATCAAATGTTGAATGTCAGATTCTTTACGAACATCCGTTTTAACGAACATGGCTTCATGACCATTACTTTTGAGCTCTTCCACATACAGAAGACCTTCCCGCTCGTCCAAATCTGCGAGAACGACTGAAGCGCCGCTTTCTGCATATCCTTTTGCCACGCCCCTCCCTATACCATTCGAAGCGCCTGTTACAATCACCGTTTTATTAGTGAAACCCATTATTCCATCCCCACTTTCACAGCTTATTTTCCCCTATCATAATATCCAATTCGCTTCACTACAAACAATTTCCTTGACTATCAACAAACCCTTTTCCTTATCATCAATAATCAGCAGGACCCTTATATTTTTGTAGCTGCCATAAAGTGATGTATGATAGATAATAACAACAAGATTGAACCAGGGTGAAAGGCATCCGCTGTTATCTTTCTTACAGTGTAAAAATTTATATTGGAGGAATGTAAAAATGGACTTATTAAAAAATGTGTTTTCTTTAGGATTAGGTGCTGCAGCTGCTACAAAAGAGCAAATTGAAAAAGCGGTGGACTCTCTTGTGAAAAAAGGCGATATCAGCAAAGAAGACTCCAAAGTCCTTATTAAGCAATGGGTCGAAAAAGGGGAACAAGCCCAAAAGCAGCTGGATGATTCCGTCAAAGCCAAGGTCAATCAAGCGCTCAACGGCCTAAACTTGGCAACTAAAGAAGAAGTTCAGGAATTGGAGCGACGTATCGTAATTTTGGAGAAACAGAACCAAAGCATCCAATCGTGATCATGGAGGTACTCGAATGTTTCGTAAGCGACTGAAACACGCACATCGTTACCAAGAAATCATTAATGCCTTCTTGAAAAATGGTTTTGGTTACTTCATCTATCGCCTGGGATTATCCGAGAACAAAGCGGCATCGAAACTCCAACCCGATGAAAACCTGAACCTCCGCTCAATCGGAGAGCGGCTGCATACGATATTACAAAGCTTGGGACCTACATTCATTAAACTTGGTCAGATTGCCAGTACGAGGCGTGATTTCGTTCCGGACGAAATCGTCCGCGAACTTGAAAAGCTACAGGACCAGGTCACCCCCTTTCCATTTGATAGGGTTCGCAAAATTGTCGAAGCCGAATTGGGTGATTCTCTGGAAAACATTTTTCTTGAATTCCATGAAAAACCACTGGCAACCGCTTCGATTGGGCAGGTCCATACGGCACGGCTTCCGTCACAGGAAGTCGTAGCAATCAAAGTGCAGCGGCCCGATATTCTGCCGACTGTGGAAACGGATTTGGAAATTCTCGATGATTTGGCAAGACTTATGGAAGCACGGATATCTTGGGCAAGACGCTACCAAATCAGAAAAATGATTGATGAATTCGCTAAATCACTCCGCGCAGAACTCGATTATAACTCCGAGGGTCGAAACGGGGAAAGAATAGCCAAGCAATTCATCGATGATCAAGGGTTTAAGGTACCAAGGGTCCATTGGGAGTATTCCACAAAAAGGGTCCTGACGATGGATTTCATTCAAGGAATCAAGATCAATCATTATAAACAGCTTGATGATGAAGGGTATGATCGCCGGCAAATCGCGGAAAGATTAGCGAACTCCATGTTACATCAAATATTGATCGATGGCTTTTACCACGGCGATCCCCACCCTGGCAATATCATCATTTTGCCAGGGAATGTCGTCGCACTCATGGATTACGGAATGGTGGGACGTCTGGAGGAAGAAACCAAGTATCAGTTCGCCTCGCTTGTCATCAATCTGAAACGCGGAAGCACCAATGGATTGATCAAGACGCTTTCAGATATGGGCCTCCTGACGGACGAAATCGATATGGCCCCATTAAGGGGGGATATTGATGAACTGCGAAATAAATACTATGATATCCCATTGAGCCAAATCAGCTTAGGCGGAGCAGTCAATGACCTGTTCACGGTTGCCAATCGGCATCAAGTCCAAATCCCTCCCGAATTCACGATGCTCGGCAAGGCTCTGCTCACCATGGAGGCCATTGTCGAAGGGTTAGATCCGAATTTCAGCATTATGAAGGCAGCTGAACCTTTTGGGGAAAGGCTTTTTAAGGAACGCTACAATCCAAGAAACATTGCGAAGAACGCCTGGAATCAATTCATCGAGTCTGCTGAAGCCATTGCCGAACTGCCCAAGGATATCAGGGAAGTGACAGGTATCATTAAAAAAGGGAAAATGCGGCTCGATATCAATATTCCCGAACTTCAAGTTTTTTTACATAAGCTTGATCAAATCTCGAACCGGCTGTCTTTCAGTATTATCCTGCTTGCATTCAGCATAATCATGGTCGGTCTCATTATCGGCTCTGCAATAGGCGGGGAAACCTTGATCCTATGGAAAATACCGGTTATCGAGATTGGATTTGTCGTTGCAACCCTGATGTTCTTACTTATGCTCTACACCATTTTCAGATCCGGGAAAATGTAAAATTAAATCGAGTAGGAGGAGGCGCCTAGCCTCCGACCTCTCACACCACCGTACATACCGTTCGGTATACGGCGGTTCAGTTTAAGTCTGACGTAGTTTTGTATATCGTTCATATAGAATTACTAACCCATGATGGAGCCAATAAACATTATTAAGGGTTTTGTCTAGAATAGGACTATGCGCTATGCGCCAATAACCCTTTCTGCTATTTCCCCATTCATATGCTTTTCCAAATGGGACGCCTAATCCTTTGAGTTTCCTCACCCTCGTTCTTGGCAATTTCCATTGCTTCCATAGACACATCCTGAGTCTTCTTCGAATCCATGAATCTAAATTCTTCAATACGTTCGGAGTATCAATGAGGGCGAAATACCCCATCCAACCTCTAAGGTATTGCTTTAACTTATTTATTCGGAGTTTCATGGGTATCGGTAATTTTCTCGAGGTCATTTCCCTGATTCGTTTCTTTACTCTCTTCACCGTTTGTTTAGCCAGTAGAACCTTCGGGTTCTTCTTTGACTTCGTGAAACTAAAACCGAGAAACGTTCTGTTCCAAGGGCGATCATACTTCGACTTCTCGTAGTTGACCTTTAGCTTCAGTTTATTTTCAATGAAGCTTGAGATATTCCCCATTGCACGTTTGGCGGCTTTTCGTGTCTTCACAAAGATAGTACTGTCATCCGCATACCTTACGAATCGAAGATTGCGTTTCTCTAGTTCTTTATCTAACTCGTCTAACATGATATTAGATAATAAAGGACTTAACGGACCTCCTTGCGGAGTTCCCTCCTCACTTTTATGAAAAAGTCCGCCTATCATAATGCCTGCTTGAAGGAATTTACGAATCAGTTTGAGAACTCGTTTATCTTCAATTTTCCGCTCTAACATTCCCATGAGCTTGTCATGATTCACTTTATCGAAGAACTTCTCCAAGTCCATATCCACTACCCATGTATAACCTTCGGTTATATAGGACTTTGCCTTTCGAACCGCCTGGTGCCCCTGTTTGTTAGGGCGAAATCCATAGCTATTCTCCGAAAAGGTTGAGTCATATATCTTGGTCAATATTTGGGCAATGGCTTGTTGAATGAAACGGTCTAGAACGGTTGGAATACCCAATAGCCGAACTCCGCCGTTTGGTTTCGGGATTTCGATACGACGGACGGGCTGCGGTTGATAGGTACCCTGTAAAAGGGCAGTTTTCATGTTGTACCATTCGGTTACGAGGTGCGGTCTCAGGTTTTGAACCGGCATTCCATCTACACCATGGCTTCCCTTATTTCTTTCTACACGCTTCAATGCCTGTATTAAGTTTTCCCTCTCTAGTATCTGTTCCATTAACATCGTTGATATCCTTTCTACGTGGATAAATGGTCTATTTGTGCCTTTATCTGCTCCACCCTTTTGAAGTTCCCCGTGTATTCACCACTTCTTCCTTCAAATAAGTTCCGTTAGGAATTGTTTGCTTCTTTGCAGATAACGAACGCCTAGTATTCATCCTCCTTAATCTGTTCGGTCCTTCCTTATCTTCTCGAGTAGACAAGTACTATGACCTCTGCTGACTTCTGATGATTCAGCTGTCCATCACTGGACAGGTTACCAAGTGTACTTGGCTGTCATCAGACCTCCCCGGGTAAGAGTGCAATCTTTCCCTCCATCTATCTGCTTCATTTACTCTGTACCACCTTCGGCAGTAAGGACTTTGTTTTGTTTCGCAAACTCATCCAATGATACCTAGCCTTATATGAAGTTCGTGTTCCTCAGACCGGAGGTTTGCCGCTTGCTTCCTTCAGATTCCACGTCACCGTGGACACCCTTGCATTAAGCTAACCACTACTACTGCCTTCATGGTTCGGGACTTTCACCCTATAGATTGCACCCATGCCGGGCGCACGAAAAAAGGGGTTCGGATTGGTCTCATCCCGTACCCTGAATTTAAAACAAGACTAGATTATCCTTAAAGTTTTTTTACTGTAATCCTTATTGGATTGAAGAAATTTGCGAAACTCCTGCCGGAATAACTGGCTAGCCAAGACCCCACAGGCGTTCGGCAGGAGGCTTGGCAGACAGTCGGCGGAAAGGGAGCGGGAGCGGATTTCCAAAAGCAAGTTTGCCTACAGTCTGAAGGGAAACCCCTTTAATAAGGCGTTCCCCTTTTTCATGATTTCATTCATTGGTTATTTATCCGACGTTCATATGAAACAGCATACGCACTATGGCGAAAATGCAAGATTCGGTCTTCCGAGCACTCGATTCCTTCAGGTATATTGGTTGGATCGAACATTAAAGTATCTTTAAACACTTCCGATTTTTTGGAAACCTTTAAATGCCCGATCGTGATTACCTGTTTATCTTCCGACCAAGCTGTTGTTGGATCGTCAGTCGGGTCATTTTTCCCTCCTATTTGTATGTTCAATTTAAAGCCCACCGGGCCTTTCTTGAGCCTCTCTTCCATTTCCTCATCCAGACACTCTGGCGAATGCTTGGCTACCTCCTTTTTTTCTAGCATACTAAGGCCGGCATCAGGTACCCACTCATACTTAATGGCCTGCCGCCTTCCTTTCCCTCAATTTCTTCATAACCTATACCCCTTGTAATTTGACTTTCATGGTCGATTTTTAATCATTTACATTTGTTTGTAACTGGCCTGTATCCATTTTTTAAATATAACGTTTTGTTGTCAGCAAATAACATCAATATTTCTATTGCTACAAAACTGTTCAATTTCTAAAAGTAACATCGAGCCTATCCCCTGTGAGCGAATGTTTTGGGCGGCACATAAATCAATTAGACCAAGTACTCTTATATGATTTCCATTAAGATTCATCACTCTGAAATCTATTCCTACCTGTCCTACAAGTTGATTTTTTTCGTTAAAAGCTACAAATCTAAAATGAGGTAATTGTTTAAAATAAATTCTGTTTTTGGGAAAGTCTTCTTGAAAGCATTCGCTTAACAATTCTTGTATATTTGAAGCTAAATCATTACCCATCTCATAATCAAATACCATATCTATCTTCACATTATCTTCATTAGGGCAGCCACATTGTTAAATTCCGTAGTGAGTTTAAATTCATTAAAAAATTCAGCTTCCGTCTTCGATAACTGGTATTCAAAAGGCTTCAGTCCTATCATGGCTGATTGGACGGACTCATTCGAATCCGGAAGTTTCATTCCGGTATTCATCCTGTAGATGCGAAGCCACAGTTAATGGGGACGCTTTTCCGTTTGGGGTAAAAACCCCCTCATAAACATATCCCCTTGCATGCGCACGCCGATAACCAGGATGTGTTCCTGCTACATTTTCAATCACATTAACTGCTTCCCTGGCTAGTTCAGGTTTAAAGTCGTCAGTTCCCTCCATGATACCTTACCCCAGCTTTTCAGATTCGAATCCATGTTCATCGTTATTACCTGTATCCCTTATTTCATTAGCTATTCAAGTTCTTGCATGAATCCCGAAAGTATTAATCGCAAAAAAACACCTGGAGATATCCAGGTGCTGCACAAAACAAGTTATAAAAGTTTTTCAATAACGCTTTCCATTTCGAAGGGAGCTTCGACCGAATCAAAACGCTATACGACATTTCCATCACGGTAAATTAGAAACTTTGTGAAATTCCGTTTTATAGAAAAAGAACCAAAACTAAACTTTCTTTCATTCAACATGAACTGTAGTGCCATAAGCAATGATTTCACTAGCATTCTGCATGATAGCCGATATTTCCAGGCGCATTGCAACGATGGCATTCGCCCCTTTTTCTGTCGCTTCATCGACCATCCTCCCTATTGCCTTTTGTCTGGCCTCTTTCATCATTTCCGAGTACTCTGTGATTCACCGCCGACAATCGTCCTCAATCCCGCGAGAATATCTTTTCCAATATGTTTCGATTGAACGCATTTCCCCTTAACAAGACCCTTCAAATCTTTAATTTCTTTTCCAGGAACGGAACCAGTAGTCACGATAATCATATAGTTCAGCCTCTTCCCTTTTTCTGATTTTCTTTACGATCAAATAAAAAATTAACGGAAATGGGGCTTGAATCAAACCAAGAATACCCCACATCCAATGGTTGAAGCCATTCTTCATGGCATCGATAAATAGATTTATGCTTTGGGTCATTAAAATAACCACACACACAATCAAGACAAGTATTTCAAGGCTGCTCATGGTACCCCTTCACCTTCCTTTTCACATAAAATGGATATGAACGCCAATGAATAATGGTATCACTTAGGAGCTGGAACCACTTTAGTCAGAGGGGTTGAATCCCTTTTATCATTATACCTTTATGGACACGTGATTTTATCCTGTCCATATAAACAATTCCAAAACGGTTCAAAATGATCGGTATAAACTGATCTTTTTCTTCCATTATGATTATCGGCTTTCATCCCCAAACACTATTATCCGAAAGCGATAAACATAAATACTCATTCCTGTTCCCGCTCCACCTGTGAAAGGATCACATGGGTAACGGTTGCCGCATAGGGAATGGTCCGATTGATGAATTCCTCCACTTCTTCAAGGCTCTCACTGTGGATTTTCAGCATAAAGCAAGCCTGCCCGGCAATTCGATAACAAAAGTCAACATTCGGCACCTTGGAGATATACTTTTTGAATTTCTCATATTCCCCATTTTTTATCGTTGCTTCCACGATGCACTCAATTGGAAAACCGATCTTTTTATGATCAATCTCGGCAACATACCCTTTAATGATCCCGAACGACTCCATTTGCCGTACCCGTTCGGCAACGGTGGGGGCAGAGAGGTTTACTTTCTTTGCCAATTCCCTCATGGAGATTCGGCTATTCAACGTTAATTCGGCAAGGATGCTCTGGTCTTTTTCATCTATTTTCATTTCACTGTTATTTCCCTTCTTTTCTTTACATTCATTCATTATTCAATCGTAATACTTTACAAACGGAATTTATATTCCTAGCTTTTTATATTAGGATTATCTCAAAGGGGAGATGTTCATGACAAGAATAAAAATATCATCGCAGGGATCCAGTCCATTTCAAAGATTATTTCATTCTGAAGAGATTTCGCATAAATGGTCGGACCTCTCAGATTGCATATCTGCAGATGGGAAACTTTCGAAGAAGTTAAAGGAAAACGTCAGAAGGGTGCTTGCCTACGGGAATGGCTGCTCATACTGTCAGGCAAAAGGAATTCCACTAAAGCCGGAAGATATGAAAGAAAGCTATGCAATCGCCTTTGCGGAAGTATTCCTCTTGCAACGTGAAAATACGGAGGAAAAGTTTTTCCAAGTATTGAAGGAGTCATTCAGTGATGAAGAGATTTCTGAACTATTTGCATTCATTTGCTTTACAACGGCCCAGCAATATTTCGGGGCTTTGATGGATTTAAAGTAACGACAAAAAGGAACAGGCGCCGTGCCTCGTTCCTTTCTGTAATAAACCTAGTTTGAACGGTCACCGAATCCATTTACGTTGAATTACCACCTAGGGTTTCGCACCATGATCCTCCATTTCATTGATCCTTGGAAGAATGGAGCGGGATGGTACCGGTGATGTCAAAACCACGGATGTATTCAGATGTCCATAAGGTATCAATCGATCAATCAGTAATCTCATGCTGTCCATATCAGCCAAAGCCGCTTTCAAAAAATATCCTACGGTTCCTGTTACACGATGGCACTCAATAATGTCTAAATCATTTTTCACCAATTGCTCAAAATCGGAAACAGGAACCTTAAGTTCACTCACCTGAATGAACACAAGGACACCCCTTCCTATCGCCAGAGGTGAAACCCTTGCGCTGAACCCCTCAATGATCCCCTTTTCTTGCAGGCGATACATACGTTCAGAGATGCTAGGTCGACTGAGAGCCAATTTCTTCGATAGTTCACTAATCGTAATGCGTCCATCTCTTTGTAAAAGTTCCAGTAACCTGACATCTATTTCATCCATGAAGCAACCGCCTTTCATAATGAAGGAATATAAGCATATATTTCTTTAAAATGTTGTATGGATAGCAATAAATACATTCTTTTTTGTATGTAATTTTACCAGTTAATATTCTATCATTAAAATAATCAAATAGAAAAAGAAAATTCAGAATTTACCAAAGGGAGGAACCTGCATTGACCTTTACGAAAATCCCGGTTCGACAAAACATCGAAAGCATTAGCCCATATGTTTCCGGCAAGCCAATTGAAGAAGTGCAACGTGAACTTGGTCTTGAAACGATCGTTAAATTGGCATCGAATGAGAATCCATTCGGTTGCTCAACTCTAGCAAAAGAAGCCATGCTTACCGAAATGGAGCAAACCTCCTTTTACCCTGAAGGTATGGCACCGGCATTAGCTGAAAAGCTGGCAAGGAAATTGAATATCAATAAAGATCATATCATTTTGGGCAATGGATCTGATGAAGTGATACGTTTGCTAACAAGAACCTATATCCAACAAAATGATGAAGTCATCATGGCTGATGTAACATTTCCACGGTATGAAACGAATGTATTGATTGACGGCGGCACACCTGTAAAGATACCTCTTATTAATGGGGTACATGACCTGCAGGGTATGTATGAGGCCATAACAGAAAAAACAAGAATGATATTTGTCTGTAATCCCAATAATCCAACAGGAACGATCGTTCAAAAAGAAAAGTTGCGCTCTTTTATCGAGAAGGTGCCAAAACATATTTTGCTGATCGTTGATGAAGCATACTATGAATATGTCGAAGATGGAGAATATTTAGAAACTTTACCACTTCTAAATATGCATTCAAATCTGGTTATCTTACGCACTTTTTCTAAGATTTATGGCCTGGCTGCATTAAGGATTGGATACGGTTTAATGGATGCATCCATCATACAAGAGCTAGTTAAAGTGAAGGAACCCTTCAATACCAACCGTTTAGCACAGGCTGCGGCATTCGCTTCCCTCGACGACCATCCATTCGTTGAGAAATGTGTTCGTAAGAATGGGGAAGGAAGAATGTATTTAGAAAACGAACTAAGCAAGATGGGATTAACATTCTTCCCTTCACATGCCAACTTCTTGATGGTCAAATTGAACCAGCCTGGCAGGGACATTTTTGAGAAGTTATTAATTCAGGGTGTCATCATCCGTTCAGGTCATTTGCTAGGCTATGAAAATACTATCCGCGTTACCATCGGCACTCCGATTGAAAACGAGAGATTCATAGCATCCTTACAACATATAATCAATAAAACGTCTGGTGGATGACCGATTAAAATGAAGTGGCTGTATATCAATGATCATTAATGAAAGATACGACATGGACGCCTTTGCCCATGCCGTATCTTTTACGTGGATTTATTTAGCAATATCCTTTTCTATTATAGGTGCTTCCTGTGCATCCACACTTTTAAATTTAAAAATCGAAATCGAGATTAAGGCAGCCAACACAATCAGGCAAGCAATGATACTGATCCGATTCTGTTCACTGAACACGAACGTGACACAAATGATGCTTAAGGTGATTACGGTAAACAAGGTTACATATGGAAAGCCCCACAATTTAAAACTCGGAGCCTTGGGATATGAATTGCGAAGTTTTAGCTGCGCTAAACAGATGCTGATCCATACAAGGGATACTACAAAACCCGGAAAGGCCATTAATAGAGTAAATGCCTTGTCCTGTGCAACGAAAGTAATCATGGAGCCGACGACCAATACAACTGCACTTAATATCAAACTGTACAAGGGAACGCCATTTTTTGATACATAAGAGAACGACTTGGGAGCTTCCCCTTCTGCAGCTAAAGAATGCAGCATTCGGGTACACCCATATATTCCAGAGTTAGCGGCTGATAAGACGGCCGTAATCAAAATGAAATTCATGATATGTGCAGATCCCTGAAAACCCGACATTGACAAAACCTGTACAAACGGACTTGCCTGGTCGCTAATTTCGTTCCACGGAATCAAACCGCAGATTACAAGGATCGGTAAGGTGAAGAATAATACGACTCTCCAAATATAGTTTTTAATGACCTTCGGTAAAATGCGTTCCGCATCCTTTGCTTCCGTTACCGTCACCCCTATTAACTCGGAACCGCCATAGGAGAACATGACAATCAGTAATGCCGAAAAGATGGACATCCACCCATTTGGGAAAAATCCTCCATGCCCTGTGAAGTTTTGCAGATAATTAGATCCGCCGCTTGGGATGACTCCAAATAAAATACAGGCTCCCAATATGATGAATAATATGATCATTGTAATTTTAATGCCAGCAAACCAAAATTCGAATTCACCATAATTTTTGACATTCATCATGTTAATCCCAATGATGAAAGCCGTACACCCTAAACTTAATACCCATAGCGGGATTGCAGGGAGCCAATACTGCAAGAAGCTTCCTGCCACCACTACCTCAATGACACATACGGACAGCCACATGAAACAATACATCCAGCCTACGATAAAGGAAAAACGCTTACCGAATGCTTTCTGAACGAAACCCTTCATATTCGTATTGGGATAGACAATTGCCATTTCTGCTATAGCACCCATGACTACAAGCAGTAATAATCCTGCAAAAATATAAGTGAATATGACTCCTGGCCCTGCTAACGATATGGTTTCGGCACTTCCTTTAAAAATCCCAGTACCTATTGCCCCTCCCATTGCCATCATGCTAATATGCCGCGGCAATAATTTCTTTTGCAGTGACCCACCATTTGACTCCATTACATCTGCCTCCTTCATTCCATAATTTTCTCATATAAAAAATCAAACCCATTTCAATCGTTGAATGGCGAATAGATAAGTTATCTCATCAACCGTTATGGTTTAGGAGTGGAAGGATGCAAAGCCTTCTTGAAAACTCTATACTTCCCCAAAGTAAAAATGATATCAATATGCCGATGGTTTTACAAGAGGGAATCATTGCAGGCAAAATTGCTCCTGTTTAGCCAAACGCCGGGTTCTGATCTTCGAAATGGAGTGGATTTGCTGATAGCCTTGCCTTATCGGGGCCATTGACAGGTATCTGACTCCAGAAAAATACACTATAATCGGGGACTACATTGGTAATCCCCATAACTTTACATTTTTACCTTATTTATTTACGATGTGAATCGCATGTCCCAAAACTGCCTCAGCCGCTTCCATCCACCCTTCAGTCAAAGTTGGATGTGGGTGCATGCTGAGTGCTATATCTTCGACCCGAGCCGCCAGCTCCAGGGCAAGGAGCCCTTCACCTATAAGGTTGGAAGCATCAGCACCTACCATATGCATTCCGAGCAATATGTGGCTATTAGCATCCACGATCACTTCAGCAAATCCCTCTGTTTCATTCGTTGCAAGGGCCCTTCCGTTGGCACTGAACGGAAATTTGCCGATTTTGACGCTATATCCCTGTTGTTCAGCCTCTTCACGGCTTAAACCAACCCCAGCTATTTGCGGGTCCGAGAAGATTACATAGGGAACATTAGGTGAGTCAACTGCACTTGGCAACCCCCCTATCACTTCAGCTGCCACGATTCCCTGTTTGGTCGCTCGATGGGCAAGAGCTGGACCAGGTGTAGTGTCACCGATGGCAAAGATGTGCGGCACATTTGTACGGCATTCCATATCCACTGCTATATGGCCTTTTTCACCAGCCGTAACCCCAGCCCGATTCAGGCCAATTTCTTCAGTGTTGGGTATCCTGCCAATAGTAACCAGGGTCTTTTCGCTCACGACCACTTCCGTCCCCTGTTCTTCCGAGGAAACATGAAGGTGTACTTGGCCATCCACTACACTCGCTTTTTCTACCCTCGTGGATGTTTTGATATTCATCCCAAGCTTCTTGGCATTCCGGGTGACTTCCTTTACCAGGTTTTCAGCAACTTGGGGGAGTATCCGATTGGCCATTTCAATGATGGTCACTTTAGTACCTAGCTTTGCAAATGCCATACCCAATTCGATTCCGATATATCCTCCGCCAATGATCGACAAGCTTGATGGAACTTCCTTCAGCTGCAAAGATGATGTTGAATCCAATATATATTCTCCATCGACTTTAATGAAGGATGGAATGAAAGGTCTGGACCCCGTCGCAATAATTGCCTGTTCAAACTTGTAGGTTTCAAAATCGCCATCGGTTTCAACTCCGATACGGTCATCAGATAAAAAGGTTGCTTGACCTTTAACCACCGTCACTCCATTTTCCTTACACAAATGGGCAATACCTTGCCTCAACTGAGATGTGATGCCCGCCTTCCAATCCTGCCAAACTCCCAAGTCCATTGTCGTTCTTTCCTGGGATAACCGGATTCCCATTTTCCCTAAATCGTTAAGCCTTTGGTATTGATCAGCTGCGTGAATTAATGCCTTTGAAGGTATACAGCCCCGATTAAGGCAAACCCCGCCCAGCTTATCCTTTTCAACCAGCACGACTGATTTTCCTAACTGGCCGAGACGGATAGCCGCAGCATATCCTCCCGGACCTCCTCCAATGATGATAACATCCGTCTCTACAGCAACTTCCCCTACTACCATTTATCTCATCTCCACAACTAAACGAATTGGATTTTCCAACAATTCCTTGATTCTATTGGTAAAATGCACGGCTGTTACCCCATCAATCAAACGATGATCGAAAGAAAGAGACATATTCATCATTAAACGGATAACACCTTCCAAATCGCGAACGACCATGCGATGTTCCATTTTATGCAAAGCTAATATGGCCGCTTCCGGATAGTTAATGATCGGGGTCGCGTGCATCCCTCCGATTGGTCCTACATTGCTTATGGTAAATGTACTGCCTGTGATTTGATCTATGCTCAACTTCCCTTCACGGGCTTGGTCTGCCAATTGCCTGATTTCATCAGCCAGTTGGAAAATGGTTTTTTGGTCGGCATGTTTTATGACTGGAACCATGAGACCCTCTTTTGTATTCGTCGCAATCCCAATATGATAATAATTTTTCAGGATGATTTCATTGGTCTTTTCATCAATTGAAGCGTTTAATGTTTTGAACTCCTTTAAGGCGATGACAATGGCTTTAACGAAAAATGGCAAAAAAGTCAATTTAATATCCTTATCATCGGAGTACTCCTTTAATTGATTTTTAAATTCCTTCAATCGGTCCATTTCCAATTCATCTACATGGGTTACATGAGGAATGGTCGAAACAGACTTTACCATATGTTCAGCGATTTTTTTACGAATGCCTTTAAGCGGAATCCGCTCTTCCCACTCATTTTCCACTCCTTTTGCCTGGGCATCCTTCATCGGGGCCATCTCTTTAACAATCTTGTCATCATGCCGTTTGGCATTTTCCCGTGTAATCGAGTTATTTTCTTTAAACTGCTTCAAGTCACTTTCGGTAATTCGCCCAGCCGGACCGGAGCCTTTAACCTTCTCGATATCAATCTTCATTTCCCTCGCCATTTGACGCACGAATGGGGTTGCCAACGCACGCACTGCCCCATGATGCTGTTTAGTCGTAATATGCTCTGCATTTACTTTTACATCACCAGGTTGCACGACTTGGTTTTCTTCTTCAATAATGCCTGTATCCGGAACTGACATAACGTTCTCTTCCTGAATTGTGAATATAGTGGTTCCCACTTCCACGATATCCCCTTCGGAAAAAAGTATTTTCTTGACCACCCCCGCTGCGGGAGATGTCAATTCCGCATTGACTTTATCCGTTTGCACCTCAACAATGGGTTGGTCCTGTTTTACCGCATCCCCTTCTTTGATGAGCCATTGGATAATTTCCCCTTCATGCATCCCTTCCCCTACATCAGGAAGTTTAAATTCCATCATGCGTCATCCTCCTTCTCCCTTAATCACAATTAAAATGATATCGTTTCGACAATTCCTTGTTTTACACGGTCAACAGTCGGTAAATAATGATCTTCTATTGTAAACGGCGGAACCGGTACATCAAATCCTGTTACACGCTTAATCGGCGCTTTCAGGTAAATAAGAGCTTCATCATTAATGATGGAGATAATCTCCGCACCTAATCCGGCAGTCTTATGGGCTTCATGGACGATTAATGCACGACCAGTCTTTTTAATGGATTGCACGATTGTATCCCTATCTAGAGGGTATAATGTTCGAAGATCGACCACTTCACACTTCCAGCCTTTTTCCGCTTCAATCTTTTTCACGGCATTCATTGCCTCTCTTAACATGGCCCCCCATGCAAAAATGGTCAGGTCGCTTCCTTCCTGGACCACTTTTGCTTGACCGATTGGTATTCGGTACATTTCTTCGGGAACTTCTTCCTTAAAGGCCCGATACAATTTAGTCGGTTCCAAAAAGATCACCGGATCTGGATCTTCGAGCGCTGAAATGAGCAGCCCTTTTGCGTCGTATGGATTACTGGGTGCAACCACCTTTAAACCCGGAGTATGGGCAAAGAAGGTTTCAACACTTTCGGAATGAAGTTCAGGACCCCTGATTCCGGCTCCATATGGCGTGCGGATTACGAGGGGCACCCCAAATTGCCCACGAGTACGATACCTCATACGGGCAGCATGGGAAACGAGTTGCTCGAAACCCGGATAAATAAAGGCGAGAAACTGGATCTCCACTATGGGCAGCATTCCGTTAAGGGCTAAACCAATTGCAGAGCCGATGATTCCGGATTCAGCTAATGGCGTATCCACAACTCGATCTTTTCCATACTTCTCATAAAGCCCTTCAGTCGATCGGAAAACTCCGCCATTCACTCCAATATCCTCACCCAAGATCATCACGCGATCATCATGACCCAGCATTTGGTCCAGTGCTTCCGTAATAGCCTGGAGCATCGTTAAATTTTTGCCCATTATTTCTTCCCGCCTTTCCTTAAGATTTGGTTCAATTCCTGCTTCTGTTCCTTTAGTTGCCATGACTCCTCGGCGTATACATGGTTAAACATTTCGAGCGGGTCGGATTTCGGATACCCTTCGGCTTTTTGAAGGTGAGCATCAATCAGTTCGTTGAATTGTTTTAACACCAATTCCTCCTGCTCTTCATTCCAGTGACCCTCTTTATTCAAATACTTTCTAAGACGTGTAATGGGATCCCGGTTTTCCCTCCAGAACGTTGAAACTTCGTCCTGATCGCGATATATGTTCGGATTGTCTGCAGTAGTATGGGCGCCATAGCGAAAGGTAATGGCTTCGATTAATGTAGGGCCTTCCCCTTTAAGCGCTCTTTCGACAGCCTCCTTTACAGTCAGCCAGACTGCGAAAATATCATTTCCATCCACTCGGACCCCATGGATGTCATAAGCAGCAGCCCGCTGGGATATTGTTTTGGATGCCGATTGCTTTTCAAAAGGCACACTGATCGCGTAGCCATTATTTTGGCAGAAAAAGATTGTTGGGGTTTTATAAACGCCAGCAAAATTCAGTGCCTCATGAAAGTCCCCTTCAGAAGTGGCTCCATCACCAAAATAAGCAATGCTAACATTCTTTTCGCCTTTAATCTTACTTGCCCAAGCCGTTCCAACTGCATGAACCATTTGAGTGGCAATGGGAACACTCGGAGGCAATATCCTTTTTCCTTCTGGACAAACTGAGCCATCAAAATGCGCCATCCAGTATAGGAAAACACGGTATAATTCCTGCCCATGAATGATTGCCGCTCCATGATCACGGTATGTGGGAAACATCCAATCCCCTGCCGACAACGCTAAAGCGCTTCCTACCTGGGATGCTTCCTGTCCTTCGAAAGGTGCATAAGTTCCAATCCTGCCTTGACGCTGGAGATTAATTGATTTTCGGTCAAATGTTCTGAGCAGGAGCATGCTCTCATACATCTTTAACATCAGTGATTTATCGATTTTTCCATCAATCGTTTCAACGATTTCCCCATCAGGAGTCAATACACGAAACATTTCCGGCTCAGCTTCATTTGAATGCGCTTTCATTATTGGGTTTCCCGTCTTTTCCATTTCATTTCTCCCCTTAAGATAGATTTGTTTCGCAAACTTACCAAGGTTTTGAACAGTCATGAAATAACAGCCCAAAATGTATTTATTGGTCTTTATGTCTGTGATTAAATGCTGTTTCATAAACTACATTTCCTTATATAAAAGGATAATACATCCAAGTTTTTAATAATATGTTAAATAGAATGAATTTTTCGCATATTACCTTTATTTAGAATATGTTTTCTGATGCTTCACCTTCATTTTGAAAATCAGAATCATTAATGGGAAAATTTCATTTATTACCTACAAATTGTTGATATGCTCGATCGATTCACGACCTCTTCCAAAAAGTATCAAGCACAAAAAAAGACCCATTATATAATATATGGGTCTTAGACTGTATACAAACTCCAAGAAATCCAGTTGCATACGTTTTTTTCTAATAGAATATTCCAGTTGATTTCAGAAATCCTCTCCTTTTCCTCCGACTGTCTGCCAAGCTACATCAAAGCAAGCGCCTGTGGGGTCTCGGCTAGCCAGTTGTTCGGCAGGAGTGTCGCCTATTTCTTCAATCCATTGAGGATTCCAGTTAAAAACATGATGGATAACCAAGTTAACTTTTAAAATCTTGGTTCAGGGCGAGAAATCCGAAACTCCTTTTGTCGAAAAATTGATGGAACCCCAGACTCTAGACGAATTGGAGAAGAGCCAGTTTCCTCCAAAATTTCTTAAAAAAGAAGTTTCAGTTGATTGGAACGGAAGGTACGAAACTCCTGCGGGGAAAGCGCGTCGAGGGAGACCCCGCAGGCGAGCGCCGAGGAGGCTCCCGGACCGCCCGCGGAAAGCGAGTGCCTGGAGTGGAAATCATTACACATACCGTCTTTCAGAAATCCGAAATTAGATCAATGTTACCCCTTTTTACAATTCAGGATAAATGGGCTAGTACTCGCACGGAAATAGCACCCAAAATTAGAAAGATTTATTTTTCAAATGTTCCTTTCACGACTGCTTCACCATCTTTGACCATGATTTGCCCCATCGCGATAACACTATTCATTTCTAAAGTTTTTTTCTTCATCATGATGATATCGGCGTCCTTACCTACCGCAAGCTGTCCCTTTGTGGAAAGTTTTAAAATGTTTGCCGGATTTTCCGTCACGACTCGTATGGCATCGGCAATTGTCACTCCATCCTCGAGGACCGCATCGACAACACATTCATATAAGGACATGCATGTACCAATGTTCAAACCGCGCAGGTTACCGCTTTGATCGAAGTCAGGCAGGCTGGCTTGTCCATCTGAAGTTATGGTGATCTGCCCGATTTCAACGCCTTCTTCCAGTGCCCTTTTTATTGCTGTACTTGCTTTGACCTCCCCTTCTTCAAGGAACTTCTGGATCATACTTGTCGTAAAATCGATATACCCCCCTTTTTTTGCATATTCCACCCCAGCATTGAATAAATGCGGATTTCGGTTTATATGTGTAGGGTAGAACTGAGTGATCGGTATTTCCGTTGTCTCGACAACTTCTTCAATTACATGCAAATGATCTAGACTTTCGCCGACATGAATGTTGACGATACCGCTTTTCCCGGACAACAGACCTCCATTACGTGCCTGAGAGGCAAGTTTAGCCAGTTCAGCGGCAGTCGGCTGCGAAGAACGATGATCGGCAATGGCTATTTCGCCAACACCGATGATTTTATCCACAAGAATCAAATCATCTTCGATCTTACCGGTTAACGTCTTGACTGGAACTTGATAGGAACCAGTCTGAACGAAGCAGCTAATTCCTTCTTCTTCAAGCGCTCTCGCTTTAGCAAGCAGTGCCGGCATCGTCCTTGTCGTTCCATCTGTTCCGATGACCCCTACCAATGTCGTTATACCCGCTAAAGTGGCATCTGTTAATTGGATTTCAGGAGTCCTCGTTTTAAAGCCCCCTTCCCCGCCTCCGCCGATAATATGTACGTGTGCATCTATAAAACCCGGAGCCACGATTTGGCCACTCGCATCAATCACTTCCAATTCAACGAAATTGGCAGGTACATCAATCTTGTCCTCGATGAAGCCAATTTGCTTTCCAACCAAGATGATATCTTTTCGGCCCATATATTCCGGACCATAAAGCTCCCCATTCTTAATTAGCGTGAGCATTTTTCTTCTCCCTTCAAAAATAGAAATTTTCAAATAGGTTTCAAAATCTTTTACTCGGGTAAATATACAACATGACCCGCTAACAATTACATAAAAAAGACCAAAAATACTTGTTCATTTTTAAAAGTTGTAGCTGAATTGACATCTTGATTATGCTTTTCCAAAAGTATAAAAACAAAAGGAGTAAACGACATGAATAAAGTGATTTCTTCTGACATTAAAACAAATAAAAGATTATCCATGCGACAAATCATGAACCTATATCAAGTTACAAAAGAATTTAAAGGGAATATATATTTTATCTGCAACCATAAATTGGTCGATGCCAAGAAACTTTCGACTTTCGTATCCTTTGTGCTCATTCTTCAAGAGTGTGCCACCATGAAAGTCATACTTGAAGGCGAAAATATACATGCCATGCTAGAAAAAGTACAGTCTATTTGTGAAGAAAATGATGAAAGTGCATTTGGTTTCCAATCGAACCAAACCGTTAATATTTAAATGATTCCAACTACGTTATGAAGAGGGTGTATAGAAATGAGAACCATATTAATGGTGATAGGCGCAATCGTCGTAATAGGCATAATAGCAAATCTCATTTTTTAAGAATGATGAAAGACTGTAAATGAGTTGTTTTTCAGAAATCCGCTCCCTTTCCACCGACTGTCTGCCAAGCCTCCTCGCCGCAAGCGTCTGTGGGGTCTCGTCTAGCCAGTTATTCGGCAGGAGTGTCGCAAATTTCTTCAATTTAATGAGGGTTCATAAAACAGTTAAAAACCATTAAGGATAACCTAGTTTTGTTTTAAGATCATGGTTCGGGATGAGACCATCCCCCCCCTTTTTGCCGACAAACTGAGACTGTCAAATGCTTGACAGTCTCAGTTTGTTAATTTTATTTAAAGAGCGTTTGCCATACTTCCCTTTCCTTGAGAATCACCACGGAACCTCCCAGTCCCTCCATTTATTCAAACCTTCCCGTATTTCATTTCCTTTATCAATCCAATATTGTCTCCTTTTCTCCTCTTCTTCCTTTTCCTGTTGCTCGGCTTTAAGTGCCTGTTGTTCAGCTATAAGCGGACCAATATCTTGTGCTTTAAAAGATTGAGCGGCTTGATTCTGTATGGCTTGCGACATTATTTTTTGAAAGATGAGTGCACTTCCCTGACTGCTGTGTGTCGTTAGATAATGTTTTTCATCCGTCTTATCATATCCAGCCCATACAGCACCGACCAGCGAAGGTGAATAACCGATGAACCATTGATCTTTAACCCCTGATATTCCTTCGATGGGAACTTGTGTGGAACCTGTTTTACCTGCTATTTCATATCCGGAAACAGCCGCGTTTTTCGCTGTGCCATATTCCACTGTTCCAAGCAGCATGGCATTCATTTTGTCGACGGCGCCTTCAGAGGTCACTTTGGTGCTTTTCTCTTTCCAAGCGGCTACCTCTTTGCCATCGGCATTTTCTATTCTTACAATGGCATGGGTTTCCATCCTTTCCCCATCGTTCGCGAAAGTTGAAAAGGCTCCCGCCATTTGCAGCGGGGACACGCCTTTTTTCATCCCCCCCAAAGCTATCGATAGGTTTCGATCATCCTTTTCATATGGAATCCCAAACCGCTTAAGTGAATCAAGCCCCTTATCGATTCCAATCTCATTCAATAGCCAAACCGTTGGTACATTCAAGGAATTCATCACCGCTTCATACATCGGCACCTCTCCTTTATATTCACCACCAAGGTTTGTTGGCTCATATTCACCGAAGCTCATTTTTTCATCCTTTAAAGGGTCAGTGATATCGTATCCCTCTTCAACCGCTGGCAAGTATACGACAAGCGGTTTAATGGATGAGCCAGGAGATCTTGTCAGCTGGGTTGCCCGGTTATATCCCATGAATTGATGCTTACCTCTCCCACCGACAAGTGCCTTTATGCCTCCCGTTTCAGGATCAAGGAGGACAGACCCGCTTTGAACCAGTTCATCTGCACTCGTTCCCACTGGAAAATTGGCATCATTCGCATACACGGTTTCTGTAGACTGCTGCATGGATTGGTCCAGTGTCGTGTAAATTTTGTAGCCCTTTGAAAGCAGCTCCTCAAGCTTGATTCCATATTTACTCGATGCTTCAGATAAAACATGATCGACAAAATAAGGATATTTACCTCTTAATGGATCGGTTTCCTTCTCCCCCATAAGAAGTGTCACCGAATCTTTTTTTGCAGCTGCTTCTTCGTCTTTCGTCAAATAACCATGTTCCGCCATTCTCGAAAGAACCAAATCACGCCTCTTGACTGCCCCGTCTAAATTCTTGTAAGGATCAAGCTTGGATGGCAAGTTAATGACACCCGCCAGCAAAGCTGCCTCGGCAACGGTCAATTCAGAGACCTCTTTGGAAAAATAAATATTTGCAGCCTTTTTGATTCCCCATGCCCCATGGCCAAAATAAACTTGATTCAAGTACATTTCCAGAATTTCATCTTTTGTATATTGATTTTCAACTTCCTGGGCTAGAAAAAACTCTTCTATCTTCCTTTTCAATGTTCGTTCCGATTCCAGCATCGTGATTTTTACAAGCTGCTGGGTGAGCGTGCTCCCGCCTTCAACAACACTTCCAGCCTTCGCATTTTTAACCAAAGCCCGCAAAATCCCTTGATAATCTATGCCGTGATGTTCATAAAAACGGTGATCCTCAATGGAAACCACCGCTTGTTTCATATGTTCCGGTATTTCATCTATCGCAACACCTTCGGATTTATTTGCCGTGATCGTACTGGCAAGATTCCCATCCAGATCATAGATTCCTGTCGGTTGCTGAAGATAATTTTTCAGATGGCTTATATCTGCACCCTGTCTGAAATACAATAGTGAACCGGCGCCTAAAACCACAATCGCCAATATTATAATTAGACCTAATTTCACTAACCCTTTCATTTGTACCCCCATTTTCCCATCTGCGACATGTATCATTAAAAATATTTTACCCTTTTTATTAAAGAAAACTCGTCGATTGAATAAAAGACGCCTTTTCTTGCAGCACTATACTCGCGAATCGGCTTCCTTGCCGATAATACCCATTCATCGTCTGAGCATACCAACTAAATGAAGGACCAGAGTTCATCCTACCATTTTAACTATGCTCGTATCTATCCTTTACCCTTAAAAGGCAATCTATATACCGATTAAAGGCGTGAAGCCTTTAAAATTGGGTATAACAATTTAAGGTCTTATAAAGGGAGAGATGATATTAATGAAAGACTTAAAACATATTGTCGTCGCTTTTGATGGAAATGAAGAGAGTAAACGGGCCGTGGAATATGGAGCAACATTGAAAAAGGCCTTTCCAAAAGCCGAGTTTACCGTAGTTCATGTCCTAAATGATAAGGTTGAACAGCGTATCATGGGAAACACCTCGGCTCCGGGGTTCGTACCCGCTGCCGGATTTTATGTGGATCCAGTCCAGACACATCCCGTTGTTGAAGTTGATCAGCCAGGACATCAAAAGGTAAATGACACCCCTTTCGCCGTCGAGAATGGTATTCAGAACGCAGAAAGTAATACGTTGAGATTGTTAAGTGAATGTCAAGTCAAGGGAAAATACGAACTATTGGAAGGATATCCGCCAGATAGCGTATGTGACTTTGCAGCCAGAACTTCAGCTGACCTTATCGTTGTTGGAAATAGCGCTAAAAGCGGTTTGGAAAAATTCTTCCTTGGCAGTACAAGTAGTTCCATTGCGAAAAACGCCCCCTGTTCGGTATTCATTGCAAAATGAAGATTGAGCGGGTTCGCCCTGAATGGCTCGAGTAGAGCATTCTCCGAAAAAAGGCAAGATTCTTATAGAATCTTGCCTTCAATCGTTTTACGCATGGAACGAATACCGAAGGTATATTGAATGAAAGTCAGTTTAACTAAAATAACTGGATCAATACTTGGGCGTCCTACCTCTGAATACATATCTTTCACCAAGTCATAAATGAAAGTGATGTCAATGGCAGCCTCCATTTTACGAACCAAATGGTTCGGTGGCACCAGTTGATCTAAAGTAATCATTTCAAGTTGATCTCGCTGAATAGAATCATGTTTAGAAAGCATCCTCATCACCTCAAGTTTTAATACTTCTATTTTAAAACAAAAATGACTCCAGGCAAAAGTGTTCTATCTAAAAGGTAAGACAAAGTTGATTGGAACGGAAGGTACGAGACTCCTGCGGGAAAAGCGCGTCTAGGGGAGACCCCGCAGGCGAAAGCCGAGGAGGCTCCCCGACCGCCCGCGGAAAGCGAGTGCCTGGAGTGGAAATCAACGTCCAAATTGTACAAGCCATAAAAATAGACAAACTCGATTTTCATCGAGTTTGTCTACAGTCTGAAGGCAAGATTCTTATAGAATCTTGCCTTTTTGTTTATAGGATTTTTTCAGTCATACATTTGAAGCAGCCGAATAATACCGGGGCGCTAATGGCTGCCCAAAACCTCATCCCTACACCAGAGCTAACCATCAGGTTCAAAGTTGTCTGAACTAGAACCTTTCACTCTCAGCCTTTTTGGCTCCCCTTGTGGAAGTATTTAATTTTCGATCATCGGTTAGAATACAATTAAAGAAAATGTACATATCATCAAAACTTGCCATTCCATTTTATGGCGATATTCTTTCGTTTATCCAACTTCTTTACAGACCTTCAATACACCTGCTATTAACCAAGTTAGATGGCTAAATACGACAATTTTTCTATAGACTCACTAAGGTTTGATTTGGTATCTTTATTAAGCCTAATTTACATTGGGGAGGGAATGGACATGGATAAACATTCGATTTCAGCTGAAAAAGGCGCCTACATAAGCATTGCCGCTTACATATTCTTGTCTGCTCTTAAATTGTCATTTGGTTATTTCGGTGATTCGAAAGGGCTTTGGGCTGATGGTTTAAATAATACGACCGACATCATCGCTTCCATAGCCGTATTGATTGGTTTAAAAATTTCAAAGAGACCTCCTGATGATAATCATTCATATGGTCATTTACGGGCGGAAACCGTAGCCTCGTTGGTAGCTGCCTTCATCATGATCACCGTGGGCCTTCAGGTTATATTCAGTGCCATTGAATCCTTCTTTCACCAAGATTCAACAACCGTTCCCAGTATGCTGGCAGGTTATGTCGCTCTATTCTCTGCAATCTTCATGTACGGAATCTACCGTTATAACTTATCATTAAGTAAAAAGATCAACAGCTCTTCCATCTATGCCGTTGCACAGGATAATCGTTCCGATGCCCTTGTCAGTGTTGGTGCTTTCATTGGAATCATCGGTACTAAGATGGGAATCCCTTGGCTGGATGCGATAGCTGCAGCAGTCGTGGGGGTCATCATATGCAAAACGGCATGGGATATCTTTCGTGATGCCTCCATCTCTTTAACCGATGGTTTCGACGAGCAGCTCCTGCAAAAGATCGGACAAACCATTATATTGACAGAGGGTGTTAAAGACATGAGTGAAATTAAAGCCCGGATGCACGGAAGTGAAATCCTGCTCGAAACTACCGTTCATGTTAACCCTCTTTTGACCGTCATTCAAGGTCATGATATTACGGTTAAAATCGAAGAGAATCTATTGAAGGAATATAATATCCAGCATGTGATCGTTCACATCGAACCATATGCATTTCATAAAAAAGGTAACCGTCATTAACTTTGCGGATACCTTTTTTTGTTATTAATTCCTGTAATTACTGTAATAAAACTGTGTCAAAAAAAGGTATTTATTGATTGATTGCCGAATATTTATCCAATTGACACATGTTAAAAGAACAGTAATCTGTTATCATGAAAACCAGATGTAATTATTTTAAAATTTTGTAACTTTATTCAAATAAAGCACTTTCTGGGTCAAAAGTAAATTCATTTTCCTACAGTATGGAGGGCAAAATGGTATCTAATCGAGAAATGACCATTCACTTTTTATCTTCTCAAAAAAGCAGTATCATTTCCAAATGGAAAGATGAGTTGCTGCATTTACCGGACGGATATCTGGGGTATTTTAAAGGAGAAGTAGAAAATATTTTTAATCTGCTAATGGATCAGCTTGGAAAATCGGATACTGAAATAGACGATGTACTGAAGGTCGTAGGGGAAAAAATTGCGTCTGATCGAGTTAAAAAGCAATTGGATATGGAAAATTTCTTTTCCACTGTAACCATCGGGAGAACCATCCTCATTGAGCACGTTTTGAATTCCGAAGCACCCAAAGAAGAAATATCCGATCTAATTAAGCAAATAAACGTTTACTTCGATAAACTCATTCATTTTGCATTATCCCATTATACCGAATTGAAAACGATGGAACTTGAAGAACGCTATCAATTCATAAGCCCAAACCATAAAGACCGTTTGACGCTCCTAGGTCAAATGACCTCAAGCTTTGTCCATGAATTCCGAAATCCGCTGACTTCCATAATGGGATTCATACAATTGTTACAGGCAGAACAACCTGAGATAAAATACCTTGATATCATTTCAAAGGAATTGGATCAGCTTAATTACCGGATCACACAATTCCTTAATATTTCCAAAAAGGAAACTTCAGCATCACCACCTGATCTATTTTCCATTGCTCAGCTTGTGAATGAGGTGATCGAATTTTTATATCCCAGCATTTTGGAAGTAAATGCTTCCATTACATGTAATATTGTCGATGATGCTGTCATATCCGGTTCTAAAGAAGAATTCCGGCAAGTTTTACTTAATATTATTTTAAATGCTCTTGATGTGGTTGCAGGGATGCCTTCCCCATCCATTTACATTTCAGGCTCTGAATCACCGCCCGGCATACTTACCTTAAATATATCGAACAATGGGCCGAAAATACCTGACGACGTCCTGCCGAATATTTTTGAACCATTCATCACCACAAAAAAAAGAGGCACGGGATTGGGATTATTCGTCTGTAAAGAAATCGTTTTAAAGCATCAAGGAACCTTATCCTGTCACTCTACCGATTTCCTAACGACCTTTTCGATACAATTGAAAACTAAATAATGGTTAAATATCCTTTTTTCCTTAGGTTTTTAGTGTGAAATTTTTGACTGATTGACGTCCAGTTACTTATACTAAAAGGTAGGTTCCACTACTAATCGAGGTGAATGATCCTATAGATTGAAAATAATAACCAGCATAATTTTCATACAAGATAGACGAGACTTATTTTTCATCTAACATTTTATACACTAATATCATTTCATTCATTATTGGTTTTGGGAGGTGACTGGGATAATTAAATCGTTCGGTACATCTGGCGATTCAATTAAGTCCCACACTAATTGGACATATTAAGTTTTTTATTAGTCATTATTTTAATTGCTTTAACTGCCTTTTTTGTAGCTTCGGAATTTTCGATCATTAGGGTTCGTAGCTCTAGGATCGATCAATTGATTGAAGAGGGAAACAAAAAAGCCATTGCGGCAAAGAAGGTTACATCCGATCTTGATGAGTACCTATCCGCGACACAGCTTGGAATTACCGTTACTGCCCTTGGATTGGGGTGGTTAGGACAACCGACCATCCTCAAATTGGTAGGGCCTTTATTCAATGCCTTGAATATCCCTCAAGAAGTCACAAGCATTCTGACATTTATCATTTCATTTTCCCTGATTACGTTCCTGAATGTGGTTGTTGGTGAATTGGCTCCAAAGACTGTAGCCATCCAAAAGGCTGAGCAAGTGGCCTTGGCAATTGCCGGCCCGCTGATCTTTTTCCATAAGATTGCCTTTCCCTTCATCTGGGCCTTGAATCATTCTTCCCGATTCGTTGTCGGTTTATTTGGCTTCAAGCCAGCATCCGAAAGCGAAATAGCCCATACGGAAGAAGAATTGCGTTTCATTCTATCGGATAGCTATAAAAGCGGAGAGATTAACCAGTCGGAATTTAAATATGTAAATAACATCTTTGAATTCGATGATCGTGTTGCCAAAGAAATCATGGTTCCAAGGACAGAAATCATGACCATATCCAAAGATGAAACGGTACAGGAATTCGTCGATGTGGCCAAATTGGAAAAATACACTCGATATCCTGTTGTCGAAGGTGATAAAGACCATGTCATCGGCTTAGTGAACTTAAAGGAAGTTTTCTCGGATCTTATTAAGAATCGGGAAATCCATATCAAAGCGATTGAAAATTACGCTCGTCCGGTCATTCGGGTAATGGAAAATATACCAATTCACGATTTGCTGTTAAAAATGCAAAAAGAACGCATTCACATGGCTATTTTGATGGATGAATACGGCGGAACTTCCGGACTTGTCACGGTCGAGGATATCCTCGAGGAAATAGTTGGGGAAATTCGTGATGAATTCGATATCGATGAAGTTGCCTCGATCAGGAAAATTAAAGATGGACATTATATTTTAGACTCTAAACTTCTTGTAAAGGAAGTGAATGATCTACTTGGCATTCACTTAGAAGAAGATGATGTCGATACTATAGGCGGATGGGTCCTTACTGAAAATTATGATGTGAATGTAGGGGACATCATGGAAAAAGACGGATTCTGCTTTAAAGTGATTGAAATGGAAGACCACGCCATTCGTTCTATCGAGGTCACAAAAAAGGTGGTACAGCTTCCTCTGGAAGAAGACCTTACCCAAGGATAACGATTAAAAACAGCCACGTAAAAGGTGATTTTACGTGGCTGTTTTTTCGATTTGTTCATTTATCGGGAAACCGGCCCATTTTTTTGACCGTTACGATTGGAGGTGTGCTCTTTTTTTTCCATAAGATATACAGCATGATAAAGATAAAGGAAAAACCAGCAGCCGGAATTAGATAAGGTTCAGTTATTTCCCGGATGTGCTGCCAATTCTCACCGAGGATCCTTCCCAAGGTCAGGAACAATATTGTCCAAGGTATGACAGCCGCAACCGTATAAAATATAAACTTCCATACGGACATCCTCGCAATTCCGGCAGGGATGGAAATAGCATGACGAACCACAGGAATGAATCGAGCCGTAAAAATCACGCCTACACCATACCGTTGAAACCACTCTTCAGCATTTACAATATGATTTTCTTTAATTAAAATATATTTTCCATACTTCAAGAGAAAGGGCCGTCCTCCATAATAACCAGCCCAATAGAGAAATAGTTGTGCCATCGTCCCGCCTGCCACACCTGCAAGAACAGCTCCCCAAAAATTCATTTTCCCCAGACCTACCACATAACCACCGTATCCGAGAACAAGCTCACTCGGGAGGATTTCAACCATCAGCCCCAATAAAATCCCCATATATCCCATTTCCGCAAACCAATTCAATATCGTCATCATAAGCTGTGATATCATTCTACCGGACTCCCCTTACCGCTAAATTCAAATTGTTTGTCCTTCTATCCTATTTCAGCTCATGACGTTCTATTCGATTTTTCCTATCCAGCTTGTCCCACATTTAAGAAAGACAAAAAAAGACCAGCTGATATGTGCTCCGGTCTCATTGCATCAATATTCTTTTAGCTCCCTTTTTTGGGGAAATGAGTAAAAGCAGCTATGGTGAGTAAGGATGAATCATTTTGTGAAACATTAGTGAAAATCTCCTGGCGTGATTTCGTCTTTTCAATATGAATCCCGAGATTTTTATACTTGTTGATTATTTGATTACTCATTCTTACCCTCCCTTTCTGCTGTACCGTTATCCTTTTACTTCCCATTTAACGAAAGGATAAAACCTGTTTAAACAATTAGATCCAAAAACAATCAATTGACTTGAATGGTTTGCAGTTGGTGTTCATGCACTTCGTCTTTTTCTACATGTACCTGCACCTTATAGGTTCCAGATTCTTCGAAAGATACCTTATTTAGATATGTTCCATTTCCATCTTCTTCAGCTTTGGTGAAATGACTCTCTTCGCTACCTTCCTTCCACACCTCGAAATTCACATCTGCATTTGTCAGTGGTTTCCCATTCAATTCAACCGTCGCTTCAAAGTTCGAACTGTTTCCTGCCTTTACAGGGTTACTTTGAAACTCGATAGATACATCCGTACTAGGATGAACCGATGCACCTTCACTTTCATGTTCTGGAACGACAACTTCTTTTTCAGGCATCACATGAAGGCCTTTGGCCGTTACATGGGAGACTACAATATATTTGCCTTGTTCTTCAAAAGTATGCATCACTTGATACATGCCACTTCCAGTATTCTTCGCTTCAAGCATTTCCCTTTTATCCTGTCCGGACTTTCTCACTTCAAACAGTACCTCATCAGCTTCATTCACCAATTGGCTTCCCTGTTTCACGGTCGTTTCAAGAATGACTTCTTTTCCAGGCTCCAATTTCCCTTTAATGACAATTGATGCATCCATGGATTCTGGAACAGCACTGTTCACTTCTTTATCCTCCGGCATTTCAGACTCTTGACACCCAGCCAGCATAACTAACAACAACGCAGTACACATATAGAGTTTTTTCATAAGAACTTCCCTTTACTATTTATTAGACTAGAAATCTGTCCTTTTCATATTGCCCATCCTTTCCATTTTTCGGATTTTTATACATGATTTAACATTAGATGGTTCGCATCACTGTGACTGAAGTCAGCATGGCTACCGCGATGATCGTTAAAAATGAATATAAAAAGATTGAAGTCCCCACAACACTCAGTCCGCAAAGCAGTACGCATCCATCAATGAAAAAAATCAGCAAACCTACATTGAGTCCGCTCTTCCTGGAAAGGATCTGTGCCAACATATCCGTTCCGCCTGTAGAGGTACCATACCGAAGCATCAAGCCGATTCCAAGTCCAATCAACCCTCCCCCGATTATCGCACTTACATAGATCGGAATATTCCATCCGGTGACAGCGTCGGAAAAAATATCGATGCATAAAGAGGAAAAAAGCAAGCCATGCAAGCTGTTAAGAAATAGTTTTTTTTCAAAGTACCAAGCATATATATATAATGGAATGCTGCTCAAAATCACACCCAGTCCTGTCGGAAGTCCTATATAGTAATGAAAAATCAGCCCAATCCCTATCATGCCACCGTCCAATAAATGATAAGGTATCAGAAAAAAATTGATTCCCACGCCTACAAGCATGCTGCCGGCAATGATTGCTGCCATCCTTTCCATGATTTTCATGGCTGTCACCCCCTTTAATCTGAATTTAAAACTTGTCTTGTTCCTATAGAATATGTTTAAACCATCCAAAAAATAATGAAACGGACCAATTTTTATGAAACAGCCTGTAGTTTTCTGAATATTCTATAATATGATACAATAAAGTAGAGAAAACAGTCAAAAACAGCTAATTATTAGCTCAAACTGATCCTTTACAAGCAATTTACCGGATTTAAGGTGACGTAAGCTGTTTGACTGAATGAGTAACTCTTTTTATAATGAAAGTATTTAAATTAATTAGATTGAGGTGATTTGATGGGGCATTAAAGAATGTTCGTTTTGACGGACGGACGCTGCTTTGCGTAACGGATATGTGCATCCTTTTAAAAAATGGCTGCATTCCTTCAGACAGAAATTCTTCTATTTCCCGTCTACGCATCGCTAATGGGCATATAATATTATTCTCTTCATCACTAAAGGAAATGGGAGTTCAAGCGGCTGCACAGCTATTAGCACAGCCATTTTGAATGAATCCCGAAAATATTCAGCACGGCAAAAAAAAATATACTTGTATATTTTAAAAATGTAGGAGGTGTACTCCTTATTCGTCTCGAAGGCGAGTTAAGGGAGACTATTTGGACATAATAAACTTGGTTCTTATTGCCATTTTAATTGCTTTAACAGCATTTTTTGTAGCTACGGAGTTTGCGATTGTTAAAGTGAGAAGCACGAGGGTCGATCAATTAATTGAAGAAGGAAAGCCGAATGCTCTTTCAGCAAAAAAGGTCATATCGAACCTAGATGAATACCTCTCAACATGCCAGCTCGGAATTACCGTTACCGCTCTAGGGCTTGGGGTGCTTGGAGAACCGACAGTTGAAAACATTTTGCACCCACTCTTTAATCAATTGAATCTTCCAAATTCAGCTTCACATGCACTCTCGGTTGCAATTGCCTTTTCTTTCATTACCTTCATACATGTGGTTGTTGGGGAATTGGCACCAAAAACATTGGCAATTCAAAAAGCGGAGCAAGTAACTTTATTGGTTTCCAAACCTTTAATTGGTTTTAACAAAATCATGTATCCATTCATCTGGGTACTGAATGGCTCTGCAAGGACGCTTACAAGAATGCTAGGATTAAAAGCAGTTTCCGAACATGATTTGGCTCACACAGAAGAAGAGCTACGTATCATTGTTTCCGAAAGCTACAAAAGTGGCGAAATTAACCAATCAGAGTTTAAATATGTGAATAAAATTTTTGAATTCGATGATCGGATTGCAAAAGAAATCATGGTTCCACGTACAGAAATTGCAACGGTATCCAAAGCTGATACAATCCAACAGTTTTTCACCGTTATGGCGGAAGAGAACTTTACACGATATCCTGTCATTGATGGTGATAAAGATCATGTTATCGGAATGGTCAATATCAAAGAGCTTTTCACTGAAATGATAGACAAGAACAATCAGGCAGCGTCAACGATCGACCGATATGTTCGTCCGATCATCCGTGTCATTGACAGTATCCCGATTCACGATTTACTTTTAAAAATGCAAAAGGAACGGATCCACATGGCTATCCTCATGGATGAATACGGCGGTACGTCAGGTTTGGTGACCGTTGAAGATATACTTGAAGAAATCGTTGGCGATATCCGAGATGAGTTCGATCTGGATGAAGTGCCGGATGTCCGCAAATTAAAAGAAGATCACTATATCATCGATGCCAAGGTATTAGTCAGTGAAGTGAATGATTTACTTGGATTGGATATCAATGATGAAGATATTGATACGATGGGCGGGTGGATCCTTACCGAGGATTACGAGGCCAAACAAGGTGATATCCTGGTTTATGGTCCCTATAACTTTAGGATAAAAGAAATGGAAGATCACCATATTCGTTATATTGAAATATACAAACCAGCAAAAGTCGTAAGCGAAGTGAAAGAATTCCCGATAATATCACAAACCGAAATCGTTTCATGATAATGACCCCCGTTCCTAAAAGACAATAGGAGCGGGGGTCATTTTTTTTCAACTGGTACATGAAATGATGTAAACACATATTATATAAAACTGCTGCATTTAACATTGAATGATTACATGAAGTATAGTTCTACCTTTATTGTTTCATACTGTTAGAAAAGCGATACTTTTTGAAGGAGTGAGGAAACATGAAACTCATAACCATTTGCCAACACTGCAAAGGGAAAGGGAAAACCCGTTATCTGCAATTCTTTTCCCGGGACTGCAATCATTGCAACGGTCAAGGTAAAGCGGTAAAAGATATGTCAAATTTAAGAAATCAGGCAAAAAACATCTAATAATCTTTCATATTTTGAAATTGGTTTTGATGACACCTGCCCTCTTTAACGTATCATAAACAATCAGTATCGAAGGTCCAAGGAAAAGGCCAATGAAACCAAGCATTTTAAACCCTAAATAAAGACTGACCAACGATGCCAATGGGCTCAATCCCATATTTGCTGAGTAGATTTTCGGTTCGATGGTCCTTCTTATGATGGTAATGACCAGGAATAGGATGATGAGGCCAATACCTAGATGATGGTTTCCTTGAGCCCAAACAATCGCTGCCCAAGGAACCAGTACAGATCCCGTCCCCAAGATAGGTAGAATGTCCACAACTACTATTAACAGTGCCAATGGAATCGTATACTTCACATTTAACAACCATAGTCCTCCATATGCCATGATGAACGTGATTAAACTCAACAGGATTTGTGCCTTGATGAATCCTACGGCTGCCATACTTAAATCTTGATAAACTAGCGAAATCTTTTGATAGGTGGATGACTTTAAATAAAGGACTGCCTTTTTTCTTAACTTAGGCAATTCAAGACTAATGAAGAATAAAGCGATTAAATAAATTAAAAAGTCAATGAAAAGTCCCGGAATGAGTGTAACGAACTGAACCATATCCTGAACAAAGCCTTCTGTGAACCCCTCCAGAGCCATGACTCCCTTTTCCATCGTTTGTTCTATTGATTGAATGAGATTTGGCGGCAACGTTTGGGAATACTGTTCCCATTGCCTAATGACTGGCAATATAGCCGTCAAATACACTTCACGTATGAAACCCGGAAATTCTTCCGAATAGACAATGACCTTCTTGATTAATACCGAAAAGGAAAAATAAGTGATGCTCATAAGCCCGCCTACATATATAACAAATGAAATCAATACTGCCCAAAACCGGTGCACCTTTGCCGTTTTACCAATCAGGCGGACCAATCCATCCAAAAGAATGGCGGTTAGCAATGCTAAAATCAAAGCCCATGAATAGGGAATGACGATTAATATGCCTAAAAGGAGAATACCTCTCCAAAACCAGCGAAAAAAGACGGCGACATTCACTGAACAAACCCTCCTTGCACTTTCCTGTTCTCCTTATATTTATGAAATGGTGTCACATATATTTCGTTTATACGTTTTATTTTCTCAATAAGGGGAAAAAGAGATAAAAAGAGATGGAGGGATTGACATTGGACAATAAAGATAAAGAAAAGTATCTTGAGGAGCGTAATGATAAATCCAAGGCATTCAAGAAAAATCAGGAAAAACAGCTGGAACGAGATCAAGTAGTCATGCCCATTGATGATTTACCAATTGATGAAATTAAATATGAACGACAAGAAGAACGAAATAAAAAAGAAACAAAACACCGCTCCACCAGCGAGAGGTTATAAACAAAAACCAGCCACTTTAGAGGCTGGTTTTTGTTTACAGGATATTTCGCATTCAGCTTCATGGTCTGGGCGGTCCTTTGATTCTTGCTAATAGACCATATTAAGGAAAAAATAAATATTTGCCGTCATATATTAAGGGCCCTCTTGTCAGTTTATATATGCTTCTCCCATTGTTTTTTAATGCTTTAGGAGAACTGGACTCTCTCTCAATTCATTCATATTTCCTGAATTCCCCCCTTTCCTGCTCCACTTCCAAAAATAAACATTGACTGAAATAAATGATTCTTTACAATAGACTTTTAAGAATTAAAGAATATAATGGATTGGTCGACCATTATAAAGGAGAATCTTATGACGAACCCTACTCAATTATTTCATCAATATTTACAAGTATCGAGATCATTAGTCAGCAAAATGAATGAACAAATTACAGCCCTTGAAATTTACCATAATCAGTGGACAATCCTGA
This sequence comes from Peribacillus sp. V2I11, assembly GCF_030817135.1. Taxonomy (NCBI): domain Bacteria; kingdom Bacillati; phylum Bacillota; class Bacilli; order Caryophanales; family Bacillaceae; genus Peribacillus; species Peribacillus sp. V2I11. The sequence goes on from NZ_JAUSYW010000001.1 coordinate 1,186,094, forward strand.
ATTATTTAAAGAACTGTGGATATTCCACAATCCCCGATATTTGCAGCTACTTGGATGTAGATAATGTTATCATCACACGTTCGGTCAACAGCATGGAACAGAATAATATGATTAAACAAGTTCCTGGAAAAGATGAACAGGAAAAACGAATCGAACTGACCCCCCGAGGCAAAGAGGTACATACAAAATGTCTTAAGATTGCAGAAAAAATCGAAGGAAAAGCCCTGGAAGGCATTACTGAAGAAGAACAGGAAATATTTTTCCAAACGGTCCTTAAAATCCTCAATAATATTAGAAACTGAATGGGTATCTTATATCATTGAGGAATAATTGTGAATCAAGGTCTTTTCCTTATTCTTTCGCTACATGCTATAGCCATGCCATTTTTAAAAGTCGGATTCCTGCTTCGATTTCCCTTTCGGTTAAACCACCGTACCCAATCAAAATAGTCGGATCTTTCACATTCTTTGAATGATAAACCGAAGTTGGGTGGACTTTAACCCCAACAATGGCAGCCTTTTGAATGAGCTCTGCCTCACTGCTGCCGTTTTTCACTTTTAAAAGAACGTGCAATCCTGACTTTTCACCGATTACGGCTACACGATCATGGAAGCTCTCTTCAATTGCATTCAGCAGCACCTTATTCTTTTTACGATAAATCGTTCGCATATTATTCAGATGGCGTTCCCAATGTCCATTTTTCATAAAAAGACAGAGCGTTTCCTGAATCAGTCTGGAAACGGTCTGTTTATATCCAATTAACTTCTGCTGATAAAGGCTAGCCAACTCGATGGGTAACACCATGTATCCCACCCTGATTGATGGAATGAGCGACTTTGAAAACGTGCCTAGGTAGATGACCTTTCCATTTATGTCCAACCCCTGCAAGGACGGAATCGGTTTGCCTGCATGTCGGAATTCCCCGTCATAATCATCTTCAATAATATACCCCTTTTTTTCCACTGCCCAATTCAGCAATTCAACCCTTCTAGTTATCGGCATGATCATACCCGAAGGAAATTGATGGGAAGGAGTGACATAGGCAACATTCGCTGCACTCTCTTTCAAAGAGTCCACACTCATTCCACTTTCATCCAAGGGTATGAATGCCATATCCGCTCCCTCTAACATCAGTACCTCCCTTACTCGATGAAAGCCAGGGTCTTCCAACCCAAATATCCGCTCATTTCCAAGAAGTAACCGCAGCAGATGGATGAAATACTGGGTACCTGCCCCAATGATGATTTGATCAGCCCCGCAGCGAACTCCTCTCGATTGAAATAGATAGGATGAGATCTCAGCCCGGAGCCCCCATTCCCCTTGAGGATGACCGCTCATGAACATTTCCCTTTCCTGTAGATATATCGTATTGTTCAAGCATTTTTTCCACACTGCATGCGGGAAAGAATCCACGTCCACCCTTCCATGATTGTAATCTATTTCATTTCTTTCATTCGGAGGGCCCATCCTCCCTTCCGTTAAAGGCAAGGGCTCATTTAAAGGTGAGATCGGTTCTAAATCGGCTACGTAATAACCTTTCCTTAATTGACTTTCCACATATCCTTCTGCAATCAACTGCTGATAAGCCGTATCCACTGTATTCAGGCCTATCCCTAAATGCACAGCTAGTTTTCGTTTAGTAGGCAGTTTCATTCCGGCCTTTATTTGTCCATTCTGGATTTCCTTTATAAAGTATTTATACAATTGGACATATAAAGCTTCTTTATTCGTTTTATCTAAGGTTAGAGTGATTTCAAACATTTGGTCCTCCTTCAAACTGGTTCCATAAATTATATCAGCATTGGTCCTTATTGCAGGACCAGAATATTTTTATAATGAAGATATCAATCAAGAGGAGGAGACTATGGAGCATATCGAATTACTCGGGAAACACGTGATACTCGCCCCGATGATGGATCATCATATCGAACCGCTTTACGCTGCTTCCCTGCCATCTGAAATATGGGAATGGAGCGCCACAAAAATTTTGTCATATGAAGATGCGATTTCCTATGTAAAGGAAGGCATTCGAGCAAGGGAACAGGAACTTCATCATCCATTTGTCGTTATCGATCAGATTGATGATACGATAGTTGGCAGCACAAGCTTAAGAAATATTCAATTTCATAATCAATCCCTGGAAATCGGTGCAACTTGGTATCATCCCGACAAATGGCGAACAGCCATTAACACAGAATGTAAGTACCTGCTATTGCAGCATGCTTTTGAAAAGTGGCAAATGAAACGGGTCGAATTCAGGACGGACGAATGCAACAAAAGATCGCGTGCAGCAATAACCAGGCTCGGCGCCCTTGAAGAAGGCATTTTGAGGATGGAGAAAAAACTGCAAGATGGAAGGATAAGGAACACGGTGGTCTACAGTATTCTCGAGCATGAATGGCCCAGTGTGAAAAGGAATTTGGAAGCCTTTTTGGAAAGGTGAAGATGAGAAAAAGAGTGCCGTTGTTTTGCACTCTTTTTCTCTTGCTGCTATTTTTCATGTGAGTCCTTATGAATCTTCGATAAAGAATCCTTTTGCCTTTTCGTTGATCTAATGAATATGAAAACGCCAATCGCAAATAAAAACGGCATTAGTAAAGCAAAAAGGAGATAAACCATATCTCCAAAGAACAAGTTCATTCCCCCTAAGCAATGCGACGCGCACTTTTGTCTGTAAAGCTTTTCCGTCAAACTTGGATGATCATTGGTTAGTCTAAACTTTGTGACAGGCGAATCATATCCTGGCACTGAATCCCATTTTCATAAATGGCCTCGGAATAGTTTCTATTAAAAAAATCCCGATCGACCCCAGTTATTCTAAAACCGCATTTTTGGTAAAGGGCAAGCTGCCCTATTCCCGAATTTCCCGTGCCGATTTCAATCGTTTTATATCCCTGTTCCCTTACATGGCCTATGGCGTGTTCAATCAATTGCCTTCCGATTCCTCTTCCATGTTGCCGTTCATCCACCGCGATGTTCATTATCTCTATCAGTTTTGGACCTTTTTGCAGTAAAACATAAACACCGATCATTCGCTTATCACTCACGGCAACAAAGCACGTTCCGCTTCCCAAGTATTCCTCGACCAATTCCCTTGAAGGATCTGCCAAAAGCAATAAATGCATTGGCGGTGGCTCATCCATGAATAATTCCCTTATCTCCATCAGCTTCCAAACCCTTCCCAGTTTAGTTCTTCTACAAGAAGTTCAACCAATTCCGATGCAGGAAGTTCCCTGCTCAACTTATATCCCTGTCCTGCCCACAAAGCCATCAATTCAGGATTGTTTTTTTGTCCAGCCGCTTTTCGCATTTGCTTTGTCATGTGATGGACATAAGGATAGGCAACTGGTGCAACGCTATCATATTCCGTTAAAAAGTGATTCACCAACCCGCGTGCCCTCCTGCCGCTGAAGGCTCGGGTAATAGAGGTCTGAGTAAATCGGGGATTTCCCAGCGCCGCCTTATGGACCGGACTTGCCCCGCTTTCGGGACAGCGAAGGAAAGCTGTTCCCAATTGCGCTGCTATTGCTCCCGCTTCGAGCACGGCCGCGATATCCTTTCCATGCATCAGTCCGCCAGCGGCAATGATCGGTAAGCTCAGTTCATCTTTTATCATACGTATCAATACTAAAAGACCGTAATCCTCTTCTGTGCGGTTATCAAAGCTGGCCCGGTGCCCCCCTGCTTCAAACCCCTGTACACATAGAATATCCGCGCCCGCCGCCTTTTTTGCTTCCTGAAGGTTGGTTACTGTCACGGCTATAAGGGAACCGACATCTTGGAGCTCCCTTATTACATCTTCCGTTGGACATCCAAACGTAAAACTGACGACAGAGACCCCAGCTTCCTTCAATACATGTAGTTTATTTCCCCAATCATCGTCATCACTATCGGCTTTTCCAATCTCAGCCCCAACGCTCTCGGCCTCTTTTTCGATCTTTTCACGATAGCCAGATAATATATTTTCATCCACCGCCTCGTTGCCTGGTACAAATACATTCACGCCAAAAGGGCGCTCAGTCAACTGACGGGTCTGCCCTATCTCGTCCTTCATCTCTTCCGCAGTCTTATAGCCAGCTGCGAGAAAGCCCAATCCTCCTGCATTGGATACTGAAGCCGCAAGCCTCGGACTGGAAGCTCCTCCTGCCATAGGCGCTTGAATGATTGGATATCTCATTAAATCTTTCAACATTCCATACAACTCCTTTTGATTTTTATTCATGCCCTTATCATTTTTACGTTTTCTTGGTATAATGATTATCTGTAAGAGAAAAGTGTCTAAATGATCACCCTTTATATCTTGCAAATATAAAACATAGGTGGTAAATAAAAAATGGAAACAAAACCATATAGAGTATTACTTTATTATTTGTATGTACCCATCGAGAATCACGAAGAATTCGCAGCCGAGCATCTTGCGGCATGTAAAGCCCTTGACTTGAAAGGCCGTATCTTGGTGGCATCAGAAGGTATCAACGGAACCGTTTCAGGTACGATTGAACAAACCAACCAATATATGGACATGATGAAAAGCGATCCCCGCTTTGCCGATATCGTGTTTAAAATAGATGAAGCTGACGGCCATGCTTTCAAAAAAATGCATGTTCGACCACGTAATGAACTTGTCACGCTTCGTTTGGAAGAGGACATCAACCCGAATCGGACGACAGGCAAATACTTGAGCCCGAAGGAATTCTTCGAGCAAATGCAAGATGAAAATACCATCGTCCTTGATGCCAGAAATGACTATGAATATGATTTAGGCCATTTCAGAGGTGCAATCAAGCCAGAAATCACGAATTTCCGTGAACTTCCGGATTGGGTCCAGGAAAATAGACAAATGTTCGAAGGCAAAAAAATTCTTACGTATTGCACCGGCGGTATCCGTTGCGAGAAATTCTCCGGCTGGCTTGTCGAAGAAGGCTTTGAAGATGTAAGCCAGCTTCATGGCGGCATCGCAACATACGGGAAGGATCCCGAAGTCCAAGGTGAGCTTTGGGACGGCCAAATGTATGTATTTGATGAAAGGATTGCCGTACCTATCAATCAAAAGGAACATGTCATTGTCGGACGCGATATTTATTCCGGCGAACCTTGTGAACGCTATGTCAATTGCGCTAACCCTGAATGCAACAAGAAAATCCTTTGCAGTGAAGAGAACGAACACAAACATATGCGCAGCTGTACTCATGAATGCCGTGTGCATCCGCGTAACCGCTATGTAGTCGAGCATAACCTTTCTGAAGATGAAGTGGCTGGAGATTACAGCTAATCGAAGAAACCATTACGGCAAAATGATAAAGCAAACCCGAATCAGTGGACATGATCCCTATTCGGGTTTTTTTATCCATTCAAACCAAAACTTATTTTCCTATATTAAACCTATGCCTTGGACTTCATCCAACTGTAAGAATTAACTATGATCTTTTAATACCATGTGCCGCTAATGCAATATTACTTACTCTTTTACTTCTATATCACAATAGAAAAAGCCTTCTTAAAACGTAAAAAGAATGAATTCAGCCTTAAGATTTTTGCGGACTGCTGTTTTACCTTCAATGAAAAGAGCGATTCCTCTTTAGAAGAATCGCTCAAGCTTCATTAATGTTATTTTTCCTCTGCACTTACAACAATCCCGCAAGCTTGCCTATCGCCTGCATCACCAGTTTTCAAGGTATCTTCATCCGGTCCTTTTTCTCCATTGGCTTCATAACGGTCAGGAATATTGGCAAAGTTGTCTGGATTCGCATGAACGATTACAGCCAACTCTTCTTTCTTAAGTTGATCTATTGTCATGTTATCCAATGTTGCCGTATATTTGGCTGTCCCATCTTCTTTTACATATAGAGGGGGCATATCTCCTGCATGTTTAGAGTGCGTTTCATCAGTTGGATTGAAGTGTCCTCCCGCTGTAGTGAAAGGGCCTTCCTTGGCATCCGGCTCACATGCTGCGTTTTCGTGAACATGGAATCCATGATAGCCTGGCTCAAGGCCCTCCAAAGCTGTCTCGATCACTACAGAATTCTCTTCAGCGGTAAAGTTTACTGTCCCAAGTGTTTTACCTTCTACATCTTTTACTTCCGCTTTCACCTGCGGATCGACCTCTGTATCTGTTCCTTGTCCCACTGTATTCATGTCCTCGGCATTTTTGTCCGCCTGATTTGAATCATCCGCTGAATTACATCCATACAGTAAAATGGCAGTACACATAGGCAGTATAAGTTTTTGTTTATAGTTCATGATAAATTCCCTCACTTTCTTATATGTATTTCCTCTTATTACTTTCCACTATTATGGAAAAATAAACAGAAAGCGGGATAAATAGGAAAATAGATTACACCAGTGAGAGTGAACACCTTACTAAATTCACAGACAAGGATTTTACAATATAGCTTAATAGGCTCACATTTTACAAAGTGATGACCCCGAAAGTAATGGCTGCGATCGTCATGATGATGGTTGTCCCAAACGCCCATTTAAACAGGAATTTTTGGTGATCCCCAAAATCCACGCCTACAAGGCCAATCAATATGAATGTTGCAGGCACCAATGGCGATAATGGGAACCCTGCGGTCGAATGGCCTAATAAAGCCGCCCTTCCGATTTCTACAGGAGCAATACCGAAGTTCGATGCCGTTTCACTTATTATTGGTAGAATGCCAAAGTAATAGGCATCAGGTGAAAAAATGAACCCCATCGGAATGCTTGTCAGCGCTACCACCAGTGGCAAATGTGCCCCGAGCCACTCCGGGATGACAGTTACGATTGAAGCAGCCATCGAGTCCATCATCTTTGTTTCTGTGAATACACCCGTAAAAATCCCTGCTGCGAATATGAGTGTACAGATCATCACGAAACTATTGGCATGACTTAAAATCCTTTCCTGCTGTTCTTTTGGGTTCGGAAAGTTAACGAATAGTGCAATCGCAAAAGCGGTGGCAAATAAGATTTGGATCGGCAGCACTTCCATCACCAGCAAAACCATCAGTAAAATCGTCAAGAACCAATTAAACCAAAAAAGCTTGGATGTTCCTTTAGATGCGGTTTCAACCGCTGCAGCCTGTTCGCCCATACCAGGTTGCATGTTCGTCTCCAGGGAGCTGACTCCTAATCTCTCCCTTTCCTTTTTGCCAAGTATATATGCCGAAAAAAGCGTCCATAAAAGACCGCAAATCATGACCGGAATGAGGGGAATGAATAACTCCGATACTTCAACCTGAAGGCTCGCGGCCGCCCTGACCAAAGGACCTCCCCAAGGAATCATATTCATGACGCCAGCGGCTAAACCAACGACACAGGCCAATACTAGCCTGTTCATCCCTAATTTGATATAAAGCGGCAGCATGGCTGAAACGGTGATCATGAATGTGGAAGAACCGTCTCCGTCCAAACCTACCAACATGGTTATAATGGCGGTTGCCATGACAACCTTTAGCGGATCCCCTTTTACAAAACTCATTATTTTAGCGATCATGGGCTCGAATAAACCAACGTCAATCATTAAACCAAAATACAGAATAGCAAAAACGATCATGACTGCTGTCGGTGTCACCTTTAAAATACCTGCTACCATCATATCTCCCATTTCCGAGGCAAAGCCACCAATCAGACCAAAAGCAATCGCAGTGAAGATAAAAGCGACAACCACTGATAAACGCTTTGTGATGACTAAGACCAGAAACGTTAAAATCATGCAAAATCCTAAAATCGTCAACATGTTAAAAACTCCTTTAAATGAAAAAGTGAATACCTTTCGTTTTGTTTAATTTTTCTGAAAAATCAATATTTTCACATTATACCATTTGCGCATTCATTAAAAAACCAGTAAAACAAATTCGTTTAATAAATTAGTTAAATTATGTATACTATTATTTAGGAACCCGAAGTTTTTTTCGGAGGAAAGAAGTGTTGTATGTAAAATGAATGCTCATAAAATAGCTAATCGGAATCTTTTCATCATGTGGTTCGCCAATTTCTTCATAGGCGGGAGCATGACGATGGTTCTCCCATTCATATCCTTATACATTGGTACATTCGGGGATTATTCGACTCAATATATCCAGCATTGGTCCGGATGGACATTTGGAATCACTTTTGTGACTGCCTTTTTATTCTCTCCCATTTGGGGACGAATTGGTGATCGGTACGGCAGAAAGAAAATCTTGATTGTCTGTGCCTTTGGGATGGGGCTGTCGATTTTCCTGATGGGATTCGTTGAAAATGTTTGGCAGCTATTCGTCTTAAGGATGTTCACCGGAATATTCACAGGCTTCATTTCCATGTCACAGGCCTTCATATCAACGCAGACCCCAAAAGAAATTGCTGGACGAGTACTGGGAACCTTGCAAACGGGAAATATAACCGGTTCCCTTTTCGGACCATTGCTTGGCGGCCTGCTTGCAGACACACTCGGCTATTCAACCGCCTTTAAATTCACCTCCATCACCATTTTCATCTCTGGACTTCTTGTTTTTGCAACCAAGGAGTACCAAATGGAACGGCAAAAGGGAACAAAGTCGAGCTATACAAGCAGGGAGGTTCTCTCGCATATCTTAAGGAATCCCATCCTGGTGAATGTCATGCTCATTTCGACTCTTGTTCAAGTTGCCCACTTCAGCATTCAGCCCATTCTTTCTTTATACGTTGGTGAGCTGCATGGAACTTCCAATCTTGGATTTTATTCAGGTATCGCCTTTTCTGCAGCAGGCCTGGGGAATTTATTGATGGCGCGTCACTGGGGCAAGATAGGTGATCGGCATGGACATGTGAAGATTCTAGTGCTGCTTCTTTTTCTGACTGCTACAGTCTACTTGCCCGGTGCCTTCATCAATCATTTTTGGCAGCTTGTTTTGGTACGTTTCATACTAGGCATGGCAATAGGCGGCATCATCCCTGTAAGGATTGCCTACATTCGCCAAGAAGCTCCTGTTGCCATGCAGGGGGAAGTACTTGGGTACAATACGAGCCTGCGCTTTTTAGGCAATATCATCGGACCCGCAATGGGCGGAATGGTTGCTGGTTTCTACGGATTCTCCGCCGTTTTCATCACGACCAGCACGTTACTCCTCATAGCCGGACTAGTCCTCTATTTCGCGATGCACCGCAATCCGGAGTTGGCCAGATCACATTGATCACACTTTGGCAAGAAAGCCCGCTTCCAGATGGAAGCAGGCTTTTTCATGTTTAATGCTCATACAGCTGTAGTGCCGGATACCTCTGGAGCTGGATTTCGTTTCGGTCGTATTCCGATATAGGCAGTGAGGCCAAAAACGAACAAGAGTCCTGCACACATGAAAAGGAAATATTGGAAACCAGCTGCTGCCGTCACGGATTTTTTCACGAATAGCCCTGTTATATATGGACCCACAATCCCCCCCCAATGAGGCAATGCCATGAACCGACCTTGAATTTTAATGGAATGAAATCTTATAGCCCTCCTTTACACTTGATTCAAATGTACATTTAAATCAAGAATCAGGGTTATTGTAAATGGGGTATTATCGAAGGGAAATCGAGGAAAAAGATTTGAAACGGGACACGTTCATGCCTATCCGTGAAATTCCCTCAATTCTTAGGACCCACCCATAAACTGATAAGTATTTTTTCTGCACTTCATCACGCATTAAATTTTATGTTAAGATTATTTTAGGCAAATTTTATGAAAGTAAAAGACGCAAAGCCAGCCTTAACCAACAACTAGTTGTCATGGCAGACGGGCTGCCAAGATTTTTCTTGAATGTAACACTTTATTATCAATTTCTTGCCCCTTTTTAATTTGCCTAAAATTAAAACAAGGAGGGTTATATATGTTCTTTCCAACCATTTATTCAGCGGATGAGAGACACATAGTTAAAGATAAAAATACTTGTGCATGCGGCACAAGATATAATGTATTCGCAATGTTGTCCAGAAGCGACCTTCGAAAGATCAGGTTCAAGCATTATAAAGAAGTGACATGTCCTTTATGTAAATCCAGTATCATTGATAAGGAATAGCCCCTTAACACAGGGAAGGTTCCTGCTCCCAAACTTTGATAGAAAAAAACTCTCTTACCTCATGCCCACTTAAACTGAAACAGTTAAAGCACTATCTTTTTTCATTATATGAATAGTAAATGTACGGTCTGCCTATAACTGGCCCGATTGATATAAATCATGTGGTTTATAAGTAATCATTAGATTCTATCGCGTTTCACTACCTTCTAAAACCCATGTCTAGAGTGTCAAGAATCGGTTCCAATCAGTGGCGCAAAGCGAGTAGGAAAAGGAAATCCATGTTTTTTTTGATTTTCAGTTATGAAATAGATCCCTACCGTTTTACCCCACTCCCCTTTAGCCGGAATTATACAAAAGCGTGTAGGAGCCCATTACGTCAAAAAATGGCCAAGCCATTTTTCGGAAATCCATTTCGACTGACATTATTACAGGCATGGCCTGTATGCAGGCATAATAAATGATCCAGCTTTCTAGTGGTACCGCCTACCTCCATAAGATAATCGGCAGTTCACTAGGATAATGATATATCTCCTTCCAATACGAAGGTACGAGTTTATTTTCCCTTTCAACCGGTAATCTTCATATCATCCCTTTTAGTCATGATGATTTTTTTCAGTTTTGGAGGCCCTACCGAAGGTCTTTAAACAGTTTCCGATTCATCGTATAGATGAATGGAGGCTTCTTCAGCCTTGGTTCCCTCACATGATAGCTCAAGGCCTTTTGTACCAATTCTTCTCTCTTTAGGCATTTTACCTTCATTCACTAAGAAGTGAATAGCCCTCGATTTGTCGTTTATATTATCCATATAGATAGAAAGAAAGGCTCATGCTATAATTTAGTGCGTTAAAAAAGAATTTAACACACATATATAAAAGAAAGAAGGAGTGTTTCTTTGAATACATCAGCATACAAACAGGAGTGGTTCGGCAACGTTAGGGGAGATATCCTATCGGGAATTGTCGTTGCCTTGGCATTGATTCCGGAGGCGATTGCCTTTTCGATCATTGCTGGCGTTGACCCAATGGTTGGTCTATATGCCTCATTCTGCATTGCCATCGTCATCTCTTTAGTCGGCGGGAGGCCGGGAATGATATCGGCTGCCACTGGCGCAATGGCACTCGTCATGGTCGACCTTGTTAAAGATCATGGCTTGAACTATTTACTTGCCGCAACAATATTGACTGGTTTGCTCCAAATTTTACTAGGGGTTTTAAAAATCGGGAAATTAATGAAGTTCATTCCGAAGCCTGTAATGACTGGTTTTGTGAATTCTTTAGCCATCTTGATTTTCACGGCACAGCTCACCCATTTCGTGGGCGAAACATGGATCATGTATGTCATGACAGCCGTTTCATTAGCCATCATTTATCTTTTCCCGCTGATCACGAAAGTCATACCTTCACCACTTGTCGCCATCGTATTCATGACGATCGTTGCAGTTACCACGGGGGCTACGGTGCGGACTGTAGGGGATATGGGGCAATTGACCGAAGCGCTTCCGATGTTCATGCTTCCAGACATCCCTTTGACCTTCGAAACTTTGGCGATCATTTTCCCTTATTCCATAGCCCTTGCGTTTGTGGGGTTGCTAGAATCGTTATTGACAGCTCAAATAGTCGATGAGATGACTGACACGGACAGTAATAAAAATAAGGAAGCCAAAGGCCAGGGGATTTCGAATATCATTGCCGGGTGTTTTGGCGGAATGGCAGGATGTGCGATGATCGGTCAATCCGGTATCAACATTAAATCGGGAGGAAGGGGCCGTCTCTCCACTTTTGTAGCTGGCGCATTCCTTATGGTATTAATCGTGGTATTGAATGATGTCCTTATTAAAATACCGATGGCTGCACTTGTCGCAGTCATGATCATGGTTTCAATCGGGACCTTTGACTGGTCATCCCTAAAGAGGCTCACTAGAGCTCCAAAGTCAGATGCTGCCGTGATGATCGTGACGGTCCTCATTGTCCTTTATACTCATGATTTATCAAAAGGGGTTTTTGCTGGAGTGCTCTTGAGCATGATTTTCTTCTCGGCTAAAATTTCTAAAGTGGCTGTAGAGAAAACGGAAGACATCCAGGCTAAGAAAATCATTTATCGTATCAGCGGACAAATATTTTTCGCTTCTGTCCAGGACTTTATTTCGAAGTTCGACTTCAAGGAAAAAGCCGATGCAATTGTCATCGACTTTTCCCATTCTAAAATCTGGGATGCTTCAGCAGTCAGTGCTGTTGATACGGTTGTCCTTAAGTATCAGCTTCTGGGAATACCTGTCCATGTGCAAGGACTTGATGACGAAAGTTCGTTATTGCTTGAAAAACTCGCCACCTCAGAAAGTAAAATATCTTGAAGAAGTAAAATTCTGCTGAATAGAAACTTTTCAAACCGACAAAATAGATAACATGAATTATTTCCTTTTGAAAGGAGCGAAAAGCATGACACCCGAGCAGGATTATACGGCAGCAAATCTGTCACCGGATTTATTGAATGAACTGAAAAGCTTTGAAAGCAAACTCGGCGAGGAAGCCAATAAAGAATTGATTGTCATCGCCTATGAAAAAGAATAGGAATTAAGAAAAAAGACTCAAACAACCTTAATGGATGGTTGAGTCTTTTTTTGCATGTACAGAAAAAGGATGCCCATGTTTTTAATGAGCACCCCTTTTTCTGTATTATTTGCTGAATACGTCCGTTAAGACTGGCACGATTTGTTTTTTACGCGATACAACGCCTTCTAAGACGGCGATGTTATTGTTTAATGAAACGTCGTAAGCTTTTTCTACTGCATAAGCTGCTTTACCAAGAGCCAAGGCAACAGAATCATTAGTCAAGATATCCGTTACGACGAAAAGGAATAAGTCCAATTCCTTCACAGCGATGACCGCTTCAATAGCCGCTTCCAATTCTGCTTGCTTAGCAAGGACCTCGTTCGGATCTACAGCATTGACCTGTGCTATCTCCACTTTAGCCATTCCCATGGGGAATTCCTTTGCATCAAGAGTGATAAGCTGGGCAATCGTTTTGTCGCTCAAGTCAGCTCCAGCTTTCAACATTTCCAAGCCGTATGTTTCAGCGTCGACTCCCGCAATGGCTGCCAGTTCCATTGCTGCTGCAACGTCTTGCTCCGTGCAGGTCGGTGATTTGAACAATAAGGAATCGGAAATGATGGCAGACAGCATAAGACCTGCGATTGCTTTAGGGACTTCAATGCCGTTTTCTTTATAAATTTTATTTAAAATGGTTGCCGTACAGCCAACTGGTTCCGCACGGTAATATAAAGGATCGCTTGTTTCAAAGTTAGCGATACGGTGATGGTCGATAACTTCCAACACACGGACTTGGTCAATATCTTCAGCACTTTGCTGGCGTTCGTTATGATCGACCAGGATTACGCCATCAGCTTCCCCTGCAACTTTTTCCACAAGACGGGGAGCTTCGAATTTGAATTGGTCCAATGCATATTGAGTTTCACCATTCACTTCACCCAGACGAACTGGTTCAGCGTTGATACCTAACTGCTTTTTCAGATCTGCATAAGCGATTGCTGAACAGATTGTGTCTGTATCCGGGTTTTTATGTCCAAAAACTAATACTTTTTCCAAGATTTAATCCCCTTTTTCATAAATATTTTTCCGCGAATCCCCTTATAGCAATAAGGGAGAGCCACCTTTACTAGACACTTTATTTTAACACAAAATCCCGTAAAACCAGCGCTTGAATTACCCATTCCCCAATAAAATCTTTCATTCCTTCACCTTCTACCCTCACTTTGTCAATAGATAAGGGCTGGTTTTTTTCAAATATATTAGTTGAATTATCATCCTATATGGCTTACTATAATATAAGCAGAAATACTAGATATTGATTACATAAACCATATTAATAACTATATATAGAATTTTTTATAATCCAAGGTGCCAGTGATGGCTGAAAAGGGAATCCGGTGTAAACCCGGAACTGTCCCCGCAACTGTAAATGTGACGAAATGAGAAACCCACTGTATAGCTCTCTATACGGGAAGGACTCAAAGTAGGATGATCATGAGTCAGGAGACCTGCCTTGAATTTTTCACGTTTCTTATTCTTCGGGGATTGAGATGATGAAACGATAGTATAACGGCTATTTTTTCATGGCCCTTTTATTCTATCGTTTGATCCGCTCAATTCATTGGGCGGTTTTTTTTTATTTTAGCGGAAGTTAACAAGGAGGATTATTAATGACTCAAACATATAACTTTACCATTAGCGAAAATGACACAGAAACGAAATCCATCCAGCTTGAGATGTTATCGAAGGAATTCGAAGGCCGTCTCGATATGGAAAAGTTCAAAAAGCGTTTTACAAAATGGCTTGATCGCAAAAGTGACTCAACCGAAGAACAGGCATCAAGAAAACTGATTCAGCTCGCTCTTGAAGGTGTGGATATCGATGCTCCAGATTGGACGTTTGTTGCTGCAGCAGAACTATTGAATACAATGTATAGGGATGCACAAGCCAATCGAGGTTATGAAGTCATGAGTTATGGCCCATTCTATGAACTGATCACGGAACTCTCCCAGCTTTCAGAAGGTCAGCGTTATCCCATTTATAAATCAGAACTGCTATCTTCATATACAAAAGCGGAAATTGAGGAATTGGGTTCGGTAATCGACCCGGAAAAAGATAAATTATTCTCTTACATAGGCCTCTACTTATTAAACGATCGCTACCTAGCCCGCCCAAAAAAGGACAAGGTGTACGAACTGCCACAAGAACGCTTCATGATCATCGCGATGGAAATCATGCGATTGGAAAAAACGGGGCACCGCCTGCAACTTATAAAAGAAGCATACTGGGCCATGTCCAACCTTTATATGACCGTTGCGACCCCTACACTCTCCAATGCAGGTAAAACACATGGACAGTTAAGCTCTTGCTTTATCGACGCAATTGAAGATTCCATTGACGGCATCTACCTATCTAACTACGATGCAGCAAAAGTATCTAAATTCGGTGGCGGTGTCGGTCTTTACGTTGGTAAGATTCGCTCTCTTGGTTCTGATATCCGAGGTTTCTCTGGAAACAGTTCCGGCACGACTCCCTGGATTCGACTTTTCAACCAGACAGCTGTAAGTGTCGATCAATTGGGTCAACGTAAAGGTGCCATCGCGATTTACTTGGATGCCTGGCATAAAGATATCATGAGCTTCCTCGATTTGAAGACACAAAACGGGGATGACAGATTAAAAGCCCATGATATTTTTACAGGTGTATGCATCCCTGATTTATTCATGGAGGCTGTACGCGACAGAAAAGAATGGTATCTTTTCGATCCGCATACCGTTAAGCAAACCCTTGGATTTTCACTTGAAGATCTTTATGACGAAAAGAAAGGTGAAGGTAGCTTCAGGAATCATTATGCACTTGCTGTCGAGGCCGCAGAAAATGGCACGCTTCCAAACTATAGCTTTGAAAAAATCAATGCGATGGACATCATGAAAAGCATCATGATTTCTCAATTGGAAGAAGGCGTACCATATATGTTCTACCGCGATGAAGTGAATCGGAAGAATCCCAATAAACATAAAGGTATGATTTATTGTTCTAACCTTTGCACGGAAATTGCCCAAAACCTAAGCCCTTCGACGATCACGGATGAATATGAAACAGAAGATGGAGATGTTGTTGTGGTTCGTAAAAGCGGCGATTTCGTTGTCTGCAACCTTTCATCCATTAACTTGCCCCGAGCGGTGGGCAGCGATGTTTTGGAAAGATTGATTCCCATTCAGATCCGTATGCTGGATAATGTCATTGATGTGAATAATCTTCCTGTCAAACAAGCATCCATCTCGAACAAACGCTACCGGGCAATTGGTTTAGGGACGTTTGGATGGCATCATTTACTTGCCACACAGAATATTTATTGGGAATCCGATGAGGCTGTTCACTATGCAGATGCTTTATACGAAAAGATCGCTTACTTAACAATCAAGGCATCCAACGAATTAGCCAAGGAAAAAGGATCATACCCATATTTTGAAGGATCTGATTGGCATACAGGGGACTATTTCGAACTGCGTGACTATACAGATCAAAAGTGGATGGATTTAAAAGCAGACGTGCAGGAACATGGGACCCGTAATGGATATTTAATGGCCATTGCCCCCAATTCATCGACCGCTAAAATCGGTAACTCCACGGATGGAATCGATCCTTTGTATGAAATTGAATTTTACGAAGAAAAGAAAAACTTCAAATTCAAGGTGACCGCACCAGGCTTGACGCCAAATACGTATGAATATTATAAAAAGACGCGATTTAATTTGGACCAACTGGAAAGCATCAGGCAAAATGCAGCCCGCCAACGCCATATTGACCAAGCAATCAGCTTTAATCTGTATGTACACAATACAATCAAAGCGAAGGTCCTTTTGGATATCCATTTAACGGCATGGGAAAGCGGGTTGAAATCAACGTATTATGTTCGTTCGACTTCTTCGGAATATGACAATGCCTGCGAAAGCTGTTCAAGTTAACGATAATCATAACCCATTAATCTATTCTTAAAGGAGTTTTCACGAATGACCAATCATATCAAAAAGATTCGGATGCTGGAACCAACGCATCCTACCAAGGCAACCGGTGTTTTCAAAGGAGAAGCTTCAGGCTTCCTCCTTTGGAACGATATTCAGTATGAAAAATTCTATGATACCTATACACAGCTCATCAATAACTTTTGGAAGCCTTCGAGCGTGAACATGATTCAGGATAAAAAGCAGTGGGGCGAATTGGACGAAGATATCCAGGACGCTTTTCTCGATATCCTTACTATGATTGCTGGAATGGACAGTCTTCAAACGCCCACTTTAGTAGAAATCCTTCGGTACATCAAAGATCCGGCGGCAAAAGCTATCCTGGCCAACATGGCCCAGCAGGAATCGATCCATAATGAATCTTATTCCTATATCCTTGCTTCCTTGATTCCGGTAGGCAAGCAAAAACAGCTATTCGACCGCATTAAAGAACATCCTGAAGTGATTAAGCGTAACCAACCGATCGTTGATGCTTATCAAACGTTCGTGGATGATCCCAGCCCTCAGCATTTATTCGAGGCACTGATCCATTCAACGAACCTTGAAGGGATTTATTTCTATCTGGCTTTCGCCTTTTATTATAATTTAGGACGCCAAAATTTAATGACCGGTTCCGCTACGATGATATCCTATATTCATCGCGATGAAATGGTCCATTTCGATTTCATTGGAATGCTCGTTCAAATCTTGATGTATGAATATCCTGAGTTAAATAATGAAGAAAACACTAAGTTCATCTATACAACGATTGAAAAAGCAGTCGAACTCGAAAAGGAATGGTCTGAATATATGCTCGAAGATATCCAAAACAAAGCCGATCTCGATTTGGAAGAATTCAATGAGTACATCGAATATATCGCCAACAAACGGTTACGTATGCTGGGTCTAGAAAATTTGTATAAAGAGTATGGCGAGAATCCGATGCCATGGATCAAAACGTTCGATGACGAATCCATCGGCCTTACCAAAACCGATTTCTTCGAACAGAAGTCAAGGACATACAGTCAAGTAAATGCCAGCAATGGGTTCGATGAGCTGTAAAGTTGCCATAGTCTATCATTCTGCCGGCGGCAATACAAAAGCGCTTGCTGAAGCCCTTGCTTCCCTTTTACCTGAAGCTGGACTATATCGAATGAATGAATTCGATTTACGTACATTGCCGGATTACGATGCATTGATTATCGGCACCTATACATGGGGCAATGGGGAGCTTCCTGCTAAATCAGCAGCCCTTTATAAAGAATTGGAACAGTTGCCTATTGCTCATCTGAAAACGGGAGTCTTCGGCACTGGTGAAACCAACTATAATCATTTTTGTGGGGCGGTCGATCATTTCCGGGATATGTTATTTGCCAAGAGCCAGTTATTGGTGACATTGAAGATAGAACAGATGTATCAAGAATCAGACTTGCCCAGACTTCAAAAGTTCGCCTCGCTATTCCAGAACTGACCGAAAGGGGATATGCGTTTTTGCATATCCCCTCTCAGTATTTTTTTAAAAAAACTTGGCTCCCTATATCATGGCAGCGGTAAGCATGAAGTATAATGGAAGAAAAAAGGAGATAATATCCAATGACTGAAAATATAACCCAGTTCCTGCCTATCCTTTTTATGCTAGTGCTTGTCGTATTCGTTATATTCATCGTGTTTTTCCTGTCAGGGCATTTTAATCGTTCTAAACGGATCGAAGAAAAATTGGACAAAGCATTAAAGGAAATGACCGAAAAAGATGAAAAATAAAAAGACTCCAAAATCGGAGTCTTTTTTTATATGCGTTCAATTATTTTTGAACGTTAGCTGCTTGTGGTCCACGAGCGCCTTGCTCGATTTCGAAAGAAACTTCTTGGCCTTCTTCAAGCGTTTTGAAGCCTTCGCCTTGGATAGCTGAGAAATGTACGAATACATCGTCTTGGCCTTCAACTTCGATGAAACCGAAACCTTTTTCTGCGTTAAACCATTTTACTTTACCTTGTACCATGATAGTTCCTCCTGTGTTTGGAAAAATCCATTTTATTACTATTTTTGGTTCTGGATAATGTTTCAAGAGGAATCCTATTACAGTAAATCCTTCTATCAAACTTATTCCGAACAAAAATAATTACTTATATTATATCATGGGAAATCCTAAAAAAACAAGATTATCGCAGTAAATCAACCGACAAATTATCCTAAAATTCTACATATTCCTCTTCTTGCTTTGTCGGAAGCCTTCGTCCAATAAGTAGCGCTCCGCCTCTACTGGACTCTCGAAACACTCCTCAAGATTCGACCCTGAATACACATTCCAAAGCAGGTCTTCCCTTTCAAGTGTAAGCTCTTGCTTTTCAGGACCAATCCATGTCCCTTCCAACCTAGCGAACTCGTTTTCCTCTTCTTCGAATTCAACAGGAGGTTCAGATAGGTAATCCACGCTTTTTTGGATCAATTCTTTTAATTCCGCTTCATTATAGTCACGTATATTGATAAATCCTTTACGGTCAGTGTCTTTTTTTCTCATATGCCCTGCGTAAACGAAACCATTACCATTGGGATGCAAGTGCTGAACGACGATCTTTTTCTCCTGGACACTATCTGGATAATGGAAGTTCACACGCCCCAATGAAACGTCTTTTCGCTGTAATTCCGGAAAAGTTTCAATGATGCTCAATTTTTCTTCAAATGTTAACAAATTTCTTCCTCATTTCATTAGTTCATATTGTTTGTCGATTATAACACAGACTGATTAGAAACAATAATCTCCTTCTTCCATTATAATGTAATGAAAGGGAGTGATAGGATTTGATCATGAAAATTCGGGACCTGGACTCCGATTATGGCCAGCAGCTTTTTAAACTTCAGAAAGAAGCTTATAAGGTGGAAGCGGAATTGATCGGTTTTGCCGATATACCTCCTCTATTGGAAACATATGAACAATTCATTCATTGTCATGAAACGTTTTTATGCTATTTAAAGGGAGATGCCTTAGCTGGTGCAATATCTTATACAAAAGAGAATGGTCAATTGCTGATTTGCCGAATGGTCGTCCATCCTGATTATTTTCGGCAGGGTATCGCGGATGCACTGTTGCATGCTCTTCATCTACACGGCGACTGGGAAAAGATATCCGTTTCGAACGGTAAAATGAACCTGCCTGCACGGAACCTTTACGAAAAAAACGGCTTCATTCATAAAGAGGACGTAGAAGCCACACCTCTCTTTTTCATAAGCATATACGAGAAAAAGCATTCATTTTATGTATGTCACGATAAAAAGCATAATGAATGAAATGACGATGATTACGGCAACCCATAGCCAGGCTAATGTCATATTCCCGGAATCCATGGCGATATAAATCGCTGTCGGTATGGTTTGTGTCTGTCCGGGAATGTTTCCCGCAAACATGAGTGTGGCCCCAAATTCCCCCAACGCACGCGCAGAACTTAAGATGGCACCTGTGACGATGGATTTGACAGCCAATGGAAGGGTTACATTCAGGAATAATCTCCACTCGCCGGCCCCGTCTACCCTTGCTGCATTTTCGATTTCTTCATCTATACCTTCAAAGCCCGTTTTAGCAGATTGATACATAAGCGGAAACGCTACCACTGTAGATGAAATGACCGCTGCCCACCACGTGAACATCAGGGGCTGATCAAAAACCCTTTCAATGAATTGTCCCGGTATTCCACTCTTGCCAAAAAGCACAATCAATAAAAAACCAACGACGGAAGGCGGCAAAACAAGCGGTAATAAAAACGCTGTTTCCAACAGGACTCTTCCCCTGAATTGCTTTTTAGCCATCATTCGCGCTAGGATAATTCCTAAAATGAAAACAAGGATACCCGATAGTCCCGCTACTTGTATCGATAGCCTGACAGGTGACCAAAAATCCCCTGTCATGATACTATCCGCACATCACTGTTAAATATCGGCCTATGCAGGTCCTTGTTCGGCATCATTACCCAAACGGTTTCTTTTTCATTAAAGGCAGACTTCATTTAAGTTTCTCCCTTTCTTTTTAAAATAACATTTAAGTTTATTTTTCTTGACATCTTGCTGACACAAAGAAACGTTAAAGTAAGAGTATCACAAATATAAAAATAATTTCATTCCAATAAACTTGAAAACTTTGAAGGAGTCGATTTTAATGGTAACAATTTATACTACTCCAAGCAGTTTAGCCTGTCGTAAAGCAAAAGCTTGGCTTAAGAAGAACGAAATTTCCTTTAATGAACGTAACCTATATTCCCAACCTCTTTCTATAGAAGAAATAAAAGAGATTTTACGTAAAACGGAAGGCGGGACAGATGAAATCATCTCAACCCGTTCCAAAAAATTCAAAAGCCTTAATATCGATATAAATAATACACCACTTAATGATCTTTGCAAGCTTATTCAAGATAACCCGGATTTACTTCGCCGGCCAATCATTTTCGACCATAAGAACTTGCATGCAGGATATAATGAAGAAGAAATGGGACGATTCCTTCCAAGGAAGGTCCGTCATGTACAATTATGGCGTGCAATCAGCCAATTGGCTTAATTAGTTAACATTCTGCAGAATAAAAGGGTTGTCCACTACATCGGACAACCCTTTTTTATATCTGATCCGCTTTCTCTATGACAATCGTGAAGGTGGTCCCTTGTTCATCGCTATCCTTAAGCACAAGATCTCCCTTTTGCGCTTTTGCCAGCATTCTACTGAATGGCAGTCCCAAACCTAAACCACGTACCTTCAACTTTTTGTTTTCACCTCGATAAAATGGTTCGAACACATATTGTTGTTCATGTTCCGGAATCCCCCGGCCACTGTCCAGTACATCAATGCAGATTCGTTCTGCACCCTTTTCATAAAGGTGAATCGCTATTTTCCCTTTGCCATCAAGTGCATGTCTGGCATTATTCAAAAGGTTAATGACGATTTGCTGCATCCGTAATGAATCTATTTGACCAAAGACCGGTTCATCAGGAACTTTTATCTCAAAAGCGAACGATTGATCATCATCCTGGGTCACCTGCCAGCGATGGGCGATTTCCTTGATGAATATATTGATATTCTCTTTTTGCACCCGAATTTTAAAAGCGCCTGCAGATATGGCATTATAATTGAGTAAATCCTCTATCATCCCTTGTAAACGTTGAGTTTCCTTTAAGGAAATATCGAGGAATTCCTTACTTTGCTCTCCCTTAACGACATCATCCTTAACCGCTTGTATCAGTCCGCTAATGGAAGTGACTGGCGTTTTCAAATCATGGGTTACGCCTGCAAGCAATTCCGCCCGCAACTTCTCCATGACCTTCAATCGGTTGGTCATCTCCTTAAATGATTCTATCAGTTCATAAATTTCTTCTTCCTTGATTTCCTCTTCCTCTTTGAAATGGATATCATAGTTGCCTTCACGAACCTGGACAGCGGCGTTAGCTACGTCTTGAATGGGCCGCGAAATCTGCCTGGAAAGAAAATAAATGACTCCCGTTCCCAGAATCAGAAGGCCACCAATCATGATCGCCAACAATCCATGATCTTGGTTGATTTCCTTCAATGCCCCTTCTTCTTGTGCAATGACCACCCAGCCTCTCGTCTCATCATTAAACGTAATGGGGGATTTGACGACATATACTTTGTTGTCGGAGATCTTGACCTTCTGGATTAACTCCGTATTTTTCATGATGACATCCGGGAGTTTATTTTCATCGGGATCTATATACAATTGTGGCATCGTATAAATGATGGTGGCATCGGGATCGACGATATAGATGATTGGCTGTTGGTTCAGATGGAGGATTTTCTCCCTTTCCTCAACAATTTCCGAAAGGATCGGACCAATGACAATCTGACCATTTTCCTTAATCGCCCGATCGGATGTTTCATCAGCTAAGTACTTAAGAAGGCTTAGCCTATATTCCAAAGCCGTTTTTTCCATCCACCATAAGGAAAAAACAGACAATAATATCAAACCTGAAATCAAGGTCAATACGTATCTCTTAGTCCAATAGCGTTGTAAAGTGGTTCTTTTTTTAGTTTTCATAGACACTCAATTGATACCCCAATCCACGCAATGTTTTTATTTCCCCCTCAGTTACAGGCCATGCATCTATCGCCTTCCTGATTCGTTTGATCGCCAGGTCCACCGCACGGTCACTGCCGTCATAATCCAAGCCCCACACTTGGTCGAGCAGCTGTTCCCTTGTGAAAATTTGATTAGGGTGCTTAGCGAAAAAAACGAGCAGCGACAAATCACGCGGCGTCAAGTTTATCTCTTCTCCATTTAAATGCACCATATAAGACAGATCATCGATTGTTAAACTCCCAAACTCATGTACATGACCAGCTTCCGTAATAACCGATGAGGATCTTCTTAAAACGGCATGTACCCGGGCCACGACTTCTTCGGCAACGAAGGGTTTGGAGATGTAATCATCCGCACCTGACTTAAATCCCGATAATCTGTAATCGACATCTGTCAGTGCAGTCAACATAATGACCGGACATGTACCGTCCTCCCGAATTTCCTTCAATATATCCCAGCCTTCCTTACCCGGCAGCATGACATCAAGCAGGACTAGGTCTGGCTTCGTTTCTTCAAACACCGGAATGGCCTTTAGCCCATCGTAAACTTGGACTACATCAAAACCCTCCCGCTCCAAATATGCTTTCAATACCATCGATATGGCAATTTCATCTTCTACTACAAGAATTTTCTTCATTATGGATTCCTCCTTCCTGAATTATAGTGGAATCATGTTGTATATGCTAACTAACACCAAGCTTTTTCCCTCAATCTTACCCTTTTTATGTGTCAGGATTATGTTCGCAGTAAAATTTACCGATGTTTTCACTTAGTCATTTCGTGCAAGTGATCTGGATTCATTTTAACAGGAATATACTACAAGGTCTGGAAATGGATAAAAAATTGCTTGAAACTCTTATTACACTCTTAAGAGGCTGGCTCTAAACTGAGCCAGCCCTTTTCAATTACATGTCTCGTGTGGATTCGGACAGCCTGCTTCCTGTCTTTCCACTTGAATCGTGCTATGTTCGATTCCAAACTTATCATGAAGTAATTTTTGCGCTTCTTCTAAAACTGAATCGTGATTACCGCTCTCATCTATGACAACATGGCAGCTCATTGTCAAAAAACCAGAGGTGATCGTCCAGATATGGAGATCATGGACTTCGGATACACCAACCAATTCCGTCAAGGATGCTTTCACTTCATCCATATCGACTTGGTCTGGTGTGCCCTCCATCAAGATATGGAAAGAATCCCTCACTACCCTAAAACCGCTGATAATAATTAAAATCGCGACTATGACGCTCGCAATCGGATCTGCAATTCCCCAATCGAAAAAGTAAATAAAGAGTGCGGCCGCGATGGCACCTACAGATCCAAGCATATCACCAATAACATGTAAAAAAGCACTCCGTACATTTAGATTGTCTTCCTTATCTCCGCTCATTAAAATCCAGGCCGCAATGATATTAACAAGTAAGCCGATGATTGAAATCATTAGCATTCCCAAGCTTTGCACCTCAGGGGGATCCAGGAACCTCTTAATTGCCTCTATGAAAATGAATACGGAAATGACGATCAAGGTCAATCCATTCAAACAAGCAGCAATGATTTCAAAACGTTTATATCCATACGATTTGGACGATGTTGCTTTCCTTTCCCCCAACCTTATCGCTGTATAACTAAGTCCTAAAGCTGCCGCATCGCTAAGCATGTGACCTGCATCCGACAGTAAAGCCAGACTATTTGTCAAGAATCCGCCAATGACCTCGACTATCATAAATGTGGAGATTAATAAGAAAGAAGCCAACAATGCTTTTTTATTATTAGAATGATGGTGGTGTCCGTGCCCATGATCATGGGAGTGACCATGATGATGTCCCATGCCATCCCTCCTCTCGGATTTGAAACTTATATATAGTATGGGATAAATCCAGAATGGTTTCAAATGATTCACTTCTGGGATCCACTGGCTGTAAAAAGAGTGATGAAAACAGGCAGGACGTGATCTTTTACGAAAAACCAAAATTCTGCCTTCAACCATTTCAAAGTAAAAATAAACGCTACAGACGATTCCTGCAGCGTTTTTCCCGTTTATCTTTCCTCTTGCATCGTATCATCGACAATGGCGTGCAGATCCTTATTAAACAATTCATCATTACAGACAAGACTGTGCCGTTCCATCTCTTCCTGCTCTTGACTTACCTGTTCCTTTTCCTTCATAACCTACCTCCAGCATCATGATGTTTGCCTATTATCGTATCCACAGGCATGTACCTTTATGCTAAACATTTCCCCATACGTATTAGACCTGCTGTCCGCCATGGAAGGTACGTATAATGAATTCATGCTCTGGAACTTGTAGGCTTTTATACGATAACAGGAATGATGCATTATCATAGGCTACTTTTTCAAGCTT
This sequence comes from Peribacillus sp. V2I11, assembly GCF_030817135.1. Classification (NCBI taxonomy): domain Bacteria; kingdom Bacillati; phylum Bacillota; class Bacilli; order Caryophanales; family Bacillaceae; genus Peribacillus; species Peribacillus sp. V2I11. The sequence goes on from NZ_JAUSYW010000001.1 coordinate 1,211,072, forward strand.
TACCTGAATACCGGTATTTTCAATCGTAACAATGGCATAAGGAGCAACTGGTTCACCATTACAGCCAAGTGAACCAGGATTCAGGAATATCGTTCGGTCATTTTTAAAAAAGTGGATAGGGTGATGATGACCAAACCCTATTAAATCGTGATGTTGATCTCTGAAAAGCATTTCTAAATTATTTAAATTCGGTTCAACGATTTTACTAAATGGATTTTGGCTTATGTGCTCATCCAATTTCTTCGATTCCATGTGATAATGGGTGAAGTAAACGGAGTGATCATTAATGATATGATGTATGGTACGAGGTAATTTTTCCAATTTGGTTATGAATTTCCGATGCATCCTATCCGCTATCCATTCATGATGCTCCTTCACATGAATATGACCGGCCGGATGCGGCTCCCCGTTAATGATGGCCAGGACAGCTTCATCATGATTTCCAGTTATCATCGATAAATCATTTCTTGAAAATAAAAGTTCAAGGACCTCATTTGTATCCGGGCCAATCCCGACCATATCTCCCAAACAATAGAGACGATCTATATCTTCCCTTTGATCAATATCCCTAAGAACGGCTTTTAACGCTGATGCATTACCATGCACATCCGTTATAATGGCAACTTTCATGACTTAATTCAGCTCCCTTCCCCCACAATCCACATGGTATATTATAACATTTCAAACGAAATCAAAAAAATATTCGGGCTTATTCCCCCTGATATACCCATGCCCATTTTTTATGAATAAGCAAACACTTCGGCCTAGAATACATAGTATGAAGTATTCCCGGTAAAGATGTTTTGCTAGGTATGTAATTCATAATATGTATGAGGAGGAAATTAAATGGGTGGAAATGGTAATGATTGTTGTGGCGGCGGTGGTGGCTGCGGTTTCGATAACGGATTTGCATTGCTGATCGTATTATTCATCTTGTTGATCATCATCGGATGCAGTTGGGGATTCGGCGGCGGCTTCGGTGGATGCTGCTAATAATGACATAAATCAAAAAGGCGCCTGAACAAGGCGCCTTCCAGACTGTAGACAAACTCGATGAAAATCGAGTTTGTCTATTTTTATGGCTTGTACAATTTGGACGTTGATTTCCACTCCAGGCACTCGCTTTCCGCGGGCGGTCGGGGAGCCTCCTCGGCTTTCGCCTGCGGGGTCTCCCCTAGACGCGCTTTTCCCGCAGGAGTCTCGTACCTTCCGTTCCAATCAACTTTGTCTTACCTTTTAGATAGAACACTTTTGCCTGGAGTCATTTTTGTTTTAAAATAGAAGTATTAAAACTTGAGGTGATGAGGATGCTTTCTAAACATGATTCTATTCAGCGAGATCAACTTGAAATGATTACTTTAGATCAACTGGTGCCACCGAACCATTTGGTTCGTAAAATGGAGGCTGCCATTGACTTCACTTTCATTTATGACTTGGTGAAAGATATGTATTCAGAGGTAGGACGCCCAAGTATTGATCCAGTTATTTTAGTTAAACTGACTTTCATTCAATATACCTTCGGTATTCGTTCCATGCGTAAAACGATTGAAGAAGTTGAAACCAATATGGCTTACCGTTGGTTCTTAGGCTATGGTTTCCATGATAAAGTACCTCATTTCTCTACGTTCGGGAAAAATTATGAGCGACGCTTTAAAGATACAGACCTATTTGAACAGATTTTCTATCGCATTTTAATGACAGCTGCTAATAAAAAGTTAATAAGTGCTGAACACGTTTTCGTGGATTCCACACATGTGAAAGCCAGTGCGAATAAACGGAAATTTGAAAAGAAAATCGTTCGTAAAGAAACACGAGCGTATCAAGGACGTCTTCAAGAAGAAATCAATCAAGATCGTGAAAACCATGGAAAAAAGCCTTTTCCACCAGATAAATTTGATAAAGAAGAGACCAAAGAGATTAAAGAAAGTACAACGGATTCTGAGAGTGGCTACTATGTGAAAGATGAACGAACAAAACAGTTTGCCTATTCATTCCACGCGGCCGCAGACCGCAACGGTTTTGTATTGGGAACGATTGTAACACCTGGAAATACACATGACAGTCAGATCTTAGAGCCACTAGTTGAACAAGTGATTGAGAAAGTTGGAAAACCGGAAGCCGTTGCCGCAGATGCAGCTTATAAAACACCAGCGATTACAAGCTACCTATTTAACAAAGAAATCATACCGGCTTTACCTTATACACGTCCTCGCACCAAAGAAGGATTTTTCCGCAAACAGGACTATGTATACGATGAACATTTTGATTGTTACCTTTGCCCTTCGGGCGAAACTTTAAAGTACTCAACAACAAATAAAGAGGGCTATCGCGAGTACAAATCGCCAAAACAAATTTGTACAACATGCTCATTTTTATCTCGGTGTACAGAAAGCAAAGACTGTCAAAAAGTGGTGACACGGCATATCTGGCAAACACATGTGGAAGAAGCAGATCATCTGCGTCATCATCAAGATGTAAAACCTATATATGCAAAACGTAAAGAAACGATTGAGCGTGTATTCGCAGATGCAAAAGAAAAGCATGGTATGCGTTGGACTACTTTAAGGGGACTTAAAAAATTGTCGATGCAGGCGATGCTTACTTTCGCTGCCATTAATTTAAAGAAGATGGCCAATTGGACATGGCGAGGTCCAAAAATGGCCTAACATAGTGGGCTCGTAGAGCCCCAATCTCTTAACTTTAGGCGAAAATTCAAAGGGAATTTCAAAAGGGGTTCAGAATTTTTTAATTCCGAACCCCTTTTGTCTACAAACTGAAAGGCGCCTGAACAAGGCGCCTTCTTTGTTATGAATTGGCTTTTAGTTTTTGTCTTTGCTTTTGTTTTTGCGTCTTCATAACGAACCAAATGACTATGAGTGCGATGGGGATAAGCAAGAAATTCGCATATTGTGAAAAGATGGCTCCTGCCTGCTCCCATCTAGGTCCTAACTTATACCCTAGATAAACATAAGCACTGGTAACGGGAAGCATCGCCATATAGGTATATAAAATGAATTTCCAAATATTCATTTTCAATATTCCGCATGGTAGCGACACGGCGGTACGAATGCCTGGTACAAACCGTCCAAAAAAGGCCATTCCCCCTCCATACCTTTCAAAGAAGCGGTCAGCTTTGTTCAACTGCTCATCTTTAATCAAAAAGTATTTTCCGAACTTTAATACAAGCGGTCTCCCGCCATACTTGCCTAAAGCATAAAGTGTCAATGGTCCCGTTACTCCACCAAGCGAACCGGCAAGGATAGTCAAGTATAAATTCATATCACCTTGATAAACCCAGTATCCGGCAAGTGGCAAAACTATTTCAGCAGGAATGAATTCAAAAGTCAAAGCTAGTAACACACCGAAATAGGATAAAGATTTAAACGCTTCAATCATATCCATTATTAAAGTTTCCATAGAATTTTCCCCTTTTCTAACTTTTATTACATATAAAAAGGGGTGCTCCCAGAATGAATCCAGGCACCCCTTGATGTCAAAAAGGACATTTCCCATTGTATCACAAGTTAACTCGCATTTTTTCATAACTAAAACAATGTTCTTATGGAGTTCATGTTGCGTTATCGGGCTATTTACTACAGAACTCAGCTTGTAAGAAGAATGATAATATAATTTCAGATGGTCCCGAAACGAAAAAAGCTTGAGGACGAATTGCCCTTAAGCTTTCGACAGTTAACCAGAGAATATCCCAACATGGTTAGACATGTACTAATGACAAGATTGTTACCCTTGTTTCTCAAATCATAAAGGGGGTGGAAAGCCTACTTAATCCATCCTCCATTTGTTTTTTCGCATCTTTCATCATGCCATCAAGTAATTCCTTAACCGTGGGCATATCGTCAATCAATCCGGCAACCTGGCCACTGTTCATAAAACCATTGTTAACATCCCCGTTCATCGCCCCATTAATATGATGGACTTCTGAGGTCATTTCACGAAAATCCACAGGGGACAATCCACATTTTTCCAAATTCAGAATTTTTTCCGTGTATGGGTCCTTCAATACTCTTCTGACCTGGCCAACGGATCTGCCCAATATAAATGTATCATTACCCATCGCTTCCATTAGTTTCTGTTTATATGATGGATGGAACGGTGCTTCTTGTGTAGCAATCAGCCTGGTTCCTAACTGGACTCCTGAAGCTCCCAACATCAATGCAGCTGCCAACCCCTGACCATTGCCTATCCCGCCAGCAGCCAAAACGGGAAGCGTCACATGCTTGCTAATTTGCGGAATGAGTGTAAAGGTCGTCAATTCCAGGTTCGAATTGATGCCGGCAGCTTCAAACCCTTCTGCGACCAACACATCGGCCCCTGCAGCTTGCGCTTTTTGTGCGTGCTTGACCGATGCAACGATAGCGATCACTTTTATATTCTTTTTTTGCAATAATGGAATGATAGGGGCAGGATTTCCTGCAGATAAGGAAACTACAGGTATATCATGCTTCAGGACAAGATTGATTAACTCATCTGTATATGGACTAACGTTTATCGGAATATTCAACGCGAAATTGTTATTAGTTTTATCTTTGGTTTCGAGAATGATGGCTTCTACCTGTTCAGGATTCATGGTACCGCACCCTATTGTCCCTAGGCCCCCTGCATTGGATACTGCAGCCGCAAGACTTGCATTGCTTATATTCCCCATGCCGCCTTGAATAATTGGATATTTTATCGAAAAAAGCTCGCAAATATATTTCACTTTCATCCCTCCCTGTCCATTTAATGTTATACTATATTCATTAGAAAAACAATTCTGACTTTTCCAAAAGGAGCGATACTATGATTATTCCGTACAAGAATAAAAAGCCTTCTATTGATGATACCGTTTTCATTGCACCTGGTGCCCATTTAATCGGTGATATTTCGATTGGGAAAGAATCGACCATTTGGTTTAACTCCGTTCTGCGCGGTGATGAAGATTCAATCACAATAGGAGAAAAATGCAGTATTCAAGATAACTCCACCATTCATTTATTTGAAGGATGCCCAGTTGTCATTGAAGACGAAGTGACGGTTGGTCACAACGTTATCCTACATGGTTGTAAAATAGGAAAACGATCCATTATCGGTATGGGTTCAACGATATTGGATAATGTAGAAATCGGCGAAGAATGCATTATCGGAGCGAATACATTGATTTCCTCTGGCAAAAGCATACCTCCACGTTCTCTGGTCATTGGTTCCCCGGGGAAAGTGGTTCGCAGATTGAATGATAAAGATCTTGAATTGATCCAACTTTCGATTGATACGTATGTTCAAAAAGGAAAGGACTTCAAAGGGATACTTGATTAAAAATCACAAAGAGAATTTCGCCGTTGTCTTTAGTTGACCATAAAAAATGTAGAAAAGAGCTCCGGCAAGTCATTAGCGACTGGCTGAAGCTCTTTTTCACTTAATGATAAGAGGATGATCCTTAGCATCATAGGTTTCGTTTTTCCGGCATAAATCATTGTTTTCCTGAAATACGCTTTCAAAGAAACGGCTTGCTGGTTCAGCCAAGACTTGATAATACTGGCTAAATAAAAGAGCAGCATGATTCCCGTTCCACTTTGAAGGCAACAGTTCCTTTGGCAGGCCCGGGTCGATAAATAAAAACTTACGGTATTCATGCACCAAGTTCGTTCGTTCTACAAAGCAATCAGCATCGGACATTTCCCCCCTGCTAATGATGCTTTGATGAACTATGAATTGTTTGCTGTATTTCTCGATGAATTCTTCATATTTATTTTCAATCACTTCTAAATGCCAGCTCTTCTCTACAAGCGATTGGTTTTCTTTTGGACCTTTGTACTCCGAAATGAAAAAATCAACATATTCATTGATGTCATATTTCTCGATCAAGCGATTGATTTGTTTCTCCAAATCATTAGGCGAAATCCAGCAACCACTTGAAAAACTGCCAAACCCGCTCCATAATAATTCTTTACGGAAATCATCCCGTAATTGCCGCTTATCTTCAGGGATCGTGTACATTAAAATACGCCATTTCCCGTCCCATTCATTCGGTTTCATCTTATATATGCGATTGGCCGCTTCATCCATTCTCTGCACACCGCGATCAGTCAAAAAGTAATAGCTTTTATTTCCCTGCTTCTCTGACTGAATCCACCCTTGCTTGACCATTCGTGAAACGGCTACACGAACGCCCTGCTCATTATGACCGAATTCCTTTAACAAACGAATTAAACTGCCTATCCAGATTTTACTTCCATAGTTACGGATATAATCGCCGTATATCGTAAAAATCATGGATTGAGTATTAGTACCTATCTTTCTCACCTCACCCTTACATTGTTACTATTTTCAAACGGAAGACATAATAATTATTATATCTTTTTCAAATGAAAGCGCAATATTATTTACCCGTAAATTGCGTTTTTCTCCGTTCACTAAATGCTTGGAGTGCTTCCAATCTGTCTTGAGTCGGGATGGTCAATTCATAGGCTTTTCCCTCTATGGCCATTCCGGTTTGCAAGTCTGTATTCATTCCTTGGGCAATCGCATATTTGGCTTGTTTTACAGCAATCGGCCCATTCTTCATGATGTCTGCTGCCAATTCCTCACAGACTGACATAAGTTGATCCCTTGGCACGACCTTCAAAAGGATCCCTAATTGACATGCCTCTTCTGCCGTCAATTTTTTAGCAGTAAAGATTAATTCCTTCGCTTTCATTTCCCCAATCAATCTCGGCAGCCGCTGTGTACCGCCTGCCCCAGGAATAATGGCCCAGCTAGTTTCAGTGAGCCCCAAAGAAACACCTTCAGCAGCGATTGCAAAGTCACATGAAAGCAGCCATTCAAATCCTCCCCCCAATGCATACCCATTGACGGCAGCTATGGTTGGCTGCGGAAGCCCTGCGATACTATTAAAAACATCGCGAATCGCTTTAACGTTCCTTCTTACTTCCGCATCATTCAAAGACTTCCTTTCTTTCAAATCCGCTCCCGCGCTGAATGCTTTTTCCCCTGCACCCGTGAAAATAACGACACGGATATCGCCGTCCATATAAACTGAATCGATGACTTCCTGCAGTTCAGAAAGTGTCTCATAGTCGAAGCAATTCAATACGTCAGGTCGATTCACTGTTATATAGCCGATTTGATTTACCACTTTATAAATAATCTTAGACATGAGCCCTCTCCCTTTTTTAAGAAAATGACCCCTATGCAAAAAAAACTATTAAGGGCCTAACATCAATCATTTTCAATATTTTCTATAATGGCGGATATACCCTGGCCAACACCGACACACATCGTTGCAAGACCATAGCGTACATTCCGCTTTTTCATTTCGTGAACAAGTGTTGTTAAAATACGCGCCCCGCTTGCACCGAGTGGATGGCCAAATGCTATCGCCCCGCCGTTGACATTCACTTTCTCCTGATCCAATTTCAATTGGCGGATGCACTCTACGGATTGGGAAGCAAATGCTTCATTCAATTCAACTAACCCGATGTCTTCAATCGTTAAATTTGCCCTCTCCAATGCCTTTTTAGTGGCATGAATTGGACCAAGGCCCATAATGGACGGTTCTAAGCCCGCTACCGCGCCTACAACATATTTGGCCAGAGGTTTTAATCCAAGCTCCCGTGCTTTTTCTGCACTCATTAATAGTAATGCCGAGGCACCATCATTTACACCGGAAGCATTACCGGCCGTTACAGTGCCACCTTTAAAGATAGGTTTGAGTTTTTCCAACTTTTCGATGGTCGTGTCAGGACGGGGGTGTTCATCTTTATCGAAAATGACCTCATTCCCTTTACGATCCGTATATCGAACAGGTACGATTTCATTAATGAAACGCTCATTTTCCACTGCTTTTTTCGCTCTTTGCTGGCTTTGAAACGCGAATTGATCTTGGTCCCCCCTTGAAACCGAAAAACGCTGGGCGATGTTTTCGGCTGTTTGAGGCATGGAGTCCGAGCCATACATTTCTTTAAGTTTCTCATTCGTGAAACGCCATCCGATAGTTGTATCCTGAAGCTCCATTGACCCCCGCGGAAATTCACTCTCAGGTTTGGCCATGACGTACGGCGCCCTTGTCATGCTTTCAGTCCCGCCTGCGATATAAATATCGCCTTCCCCTACTGCTATAGAGCGTGCAGCATACATAACGGCATCCAGTCCGGATCCACACAAACGATTTATTGTCGTTCCAGCTACGTTTACCGGAAGACCAGCTAAAAGGGCGGACATCCTAGCCACATCGCGATTATCCTCTCCTGCTTGATTTGCATTTCCGAAGATGACATCTTCAATTTGATCTGGTGGCAGCTCTGGATTGCGATCGGTAAGCGCCTTGATTACAATTGCACCGAGGTCATCCGGCCGAACGCTTTTCAAAGCTCCTTTATATCTTCCGATTGGCGTTCTCACAGCATCGACAATCACAACATCCTTCATTTCCTCACCAGCTCTCCATCTTTTGTATAATCGTACACACCTTTGCCAGACTTGCGGCCGAGCCTGCCAGCTTTAACATACTGTTCAAGGAGGGGCGCCGGACGGTATTTCTCGCCAAGTTTACTATATAAATATTTTAAATTATTCAAACGGGCATCCAATCCCACCAAATCCCCTAGCTCAAATGGTCCCATTGGGTAATTAAGCCCTAACTTTATTGCCTTATCGATTTCTTCTGGTGTTCCTAAACCTTCTTGAAGCATATAGAACGCTTCATTACCTACCAAACAGCTGATTCTACTGGTTACAAACCCAGGGAATTCATTAATGACCACGGTTTCTTTTCCCATTTTTTCAGCTACCTCTTTTATTATGGCTGCCGTTTCATCACTTGTTTCAAGACCACGTACAATTTCAACAAGTGGCATCTTTTGTACAGGATTGAAGAAATGCATGGCAATCGTTTTTTCAGGACGCTTTCCATAAGAACCAATTTCCGTCGGGCTCATCGTGGAAGTATTAGTTGCAAAGTAACAGCCTTCTTTTGCATGTTCTTCAATTGTTTCGAAGACACCCTTCTTTATTTCTGCCTTTTCCGGAACTGCCTCTATGATTAAATCGGCATATGCTGCTGATTCTTTCAAATCGGAAGAATACGAAAATCTACTTTTTGCGGCTGCCGCTTCTTCCTGGGTGATTTTTTGGTAGCGCACACCCTTCTCAAAAATGGTATCGATCTCTTTTCTTGCACTTTCCAATGCATTTTGATTCACATCCACCAATACTACGTTAAAGCCCCCTGTTGCTCCTACATAGGCTATTCCCCTGCCCATGACACCAGATCCGACAATCACTAGATTTCTAATCATTCGTTCATTCCTCCTTAAAAATAAATAGGGCTGGCTACAATGTAATCAGATCAGCATTCATCCATACCTGAATTACTTTTCCGACATACCGTTCAGCCAGCCACCTATTTTATATTTTATTAAATTCCAAAGGGATTTAAGGGACGGCTTCCATGATAGGAAATGATACTTTTCGTTTCTGTATAAAGATCAAGTGTCTCAATACAAAGTTCCCGGCCGAATCCTGACTGTTTATAGCCTCCGAAAGGTGTTCCAGGAAATGCGGAGAATGGGCAATTCACCATGACGATTCCCGTTTCGATTTGATTTGCCACTCGAGTCGCACGCCCGCCATCCTTTGTCCATAGGGCTGAACCCAAACCGAATTCCGTATCATTCGCGAGTCTCACGGCTTCTTTTTCATCTTTGAATTTCATAATGACAACAACCGGTCCGAATATTTCCTCTTTCACTACATCCATTTCATGATTGACCTTCGCAATGACCGTCGGCTCATACCAATAACCGCTTTCGAAACCTTCGATAACCGCTGGTTTTCCTCCTGTCAGGATTTCCGCTCCATCAGCAATGGCAGATTGCACATAATTGTCGATGACATCCAATTGCCCTTGATCTATGACTGCACCGACATGTGTTTCTTTGTCGAGTGGATTGCCCAATTTCAATTTCTTCGTTTTTTCTACGAATCTGGCAACGAACTCATCGTATATGTCTTCGTGTACGTATAAACGGGATCTTGCCTCGCAAGATTGTCCAGTATTGTAGAAAATGCCATATAAGGATCCATCGATAGCTGCTTCAAGGTCCGCATCTTCAAAGACAATATTCGGGGACTTTCCGCCAAGCTCCAATGTCACCCTTTTTAATGTCTGTGAAGCTTTGCCCATTAGATCCCTGCCGATTGGCGTAGAACCTGTGAAAGCCACCTTATTCACTTTCGGATGCTCGACAAGGTAGTTCCCTACGTCCGATCCAGGACCTGGAATGATATTGACCACTCCCGAAGGAACACCTGCTTCTAAACAGATTTCCCCTAATACAATGGCAGTCAGCGGCGTTAGAGAAGCTGGCTTAACAATGACTGAACAGCCAACTGCGATTGCTGGTGCAATTTTCCACGCTGCCATCATCATCGGGTAATTCCAAGGAATGATTTGAGCACAAACACCTACTGGCTCTTTCTCCGTATAGTTATGGAATTGACCAGGTACATTATTGACAGTTCCGCGGTGTCCAACTAAAGCGCCTGCATAAAATTCGAAATCTTCTATTGCCTGCATGACTTGGCCTTGCGCTGCGGAAATGGATTTACCGCTGTTCAGAACCTCCAATTCAACCAATTCATTGAAGCGTGAACGCATGATTGCTGCAATTTTGTTCAATACACGAGACCGCTTATTAATCGGAGTTTTCTTCCATTTCCCATTATCAAATGCTTCACGTGCAGCTTGAACAGCTCTTTCTGCATCTTCTTTAGTCGCCTTTGCAACCTTGGCAATGATTTCACCAGTCGCAGGATTGTACGCGTCGATTGTGGATCCATTAGAGCTTTCGACTCTTTCTCCATTAATGATCAGATGATAATAATCACGTTTCACTTCCGCTTTTTCAAATGCTGACTCTTGAACTTTAACCATGTAATCCACTCCCTTTTCTATATTACTTGCCTATGAATTGAGCTTTCCTTTTTTCACTGAATGCTGCCACACCTTCAGCATAATCCATCGTTAAGCCGGCAATTCGCTGACCCTCCGCTTCTTCTTTTAAGTATTCTTCTAATGAAAGGTGATAGGATGCCTCTAAATATCTTTTGATTAAGCCTATTGCTTTCGTTGGTTTGTTTGCGATATTCTCTGCAAAGGCTTTCAATTGCCCGTTCCATTCTTCCGCACCGATCACTTTTGTAGCGAGCCCGATATTTTTCGCCTCGGCAGCAGGGACCTTTTCCCCCAATAAAGATAATTCCAAGGCTTTCGCATGACCAACGATCCGCGAAAGGTAATAAAGATTTCCCGAATCAGGAATCAATCCGATATTGACAAAAGCATTTAAAAAACTGGCTTTTTCAGAAACAAGCCGGAAATCGCATGCCAGTGCAAGGCTGAATCCAGCCCCTGCAGCCACTCCATTGACCGCTGCAATGATCGGTTTTTCACAGCTTGCTATTTGCAGCATCATCGGACCATAGTCTTCGCGCAGCATCTGGCCTAAATTCATGCTTTCATCAACATCAGATAAATCCTGCCCCGAACAAAAGGCCCTGCCTTCCCCTGTAATGATAATGGCCCGCACTTCAGCGGAACCCGCAGATATTTTGATCGCTTTCTGTATTTCCTTATTCATTTGGGACGTAAAGGCATTAAGTTTATCAGGACGGTTCAAAGTAAGCCAAGCCACTCCGTTTTCAACCCTATATGTGATAGTTTCGTACATAGAGCACCCCTTATCCGCCTGTAAAATTAGGCTCTCTTTTTTCAACAAATGCTTTCATCCCTTCTTTTTGGTCCTCTGATGCAAAAAGAATATAGAAGTTCTTCCGTTCAAATTGCATGCCCTCATATAAGGGGTAATCAACGGCTTTATTGACGGATTCTTTAATCAGCCTTACAGCTAACGGAGGTTGCTTTGCTATCTTTCCTGCAAAATCGACTGTTTCTTCCATTAACAATTCAGGAGCAACGATCTTATTTATGAAACCATATTGCAGAGCTGTCTTTGCCTTTATCCTTTCAGCCGTCAATATCCATTCAAGTGCCTTCGTCTTGCCTACCAATTTCGTTAGCCTTTGGGTTCCTCCTGCACCAGGCATGACTCCTAATGTCACTTCCGGAAAGGAAAACTGGGTATCGCTAGCGGCAATCAAGAAATCGCAGGATAAAGCAAGTTCAAAACCACCACCGAATACAAAACTTTTCACCGCACCAATCACAGGCTTCTTGACTAAGCTTATTCGGTCCCAATCAGCAAATTGGTTAGTTAACTCCATACTGATTGGATTGTCGTTCACCATCTCGTCAATATCAGCTCCAGCAGAAAATGCTTTTCCATTGCCCGTTAGCAAAATCACCTTCACTTGAGGGTCCAAATCGAATTCTTCCATAGTTGAAACTATTTCCCTTACCATTTTCCTGTTAAGGGCATTCAGTTGCTTCGGCCGATTTAAAAAGATATAACCAATGCCATCCTCGATTGACGTTTCAATGAATTGAAGCGCATTCATTTTATTTCCTCGCCAATCATCATCGTTACTAGTTTCCCAGCAAAGCCCATCAGGTCTTTCCCTGATGCTTTTCCTTCCGGGGAACGCATTCCTTGTTGCAGTGCATCGTGGTCTTCATAATACATTTCACATAGAATGTAATACTCAGAGTCTTTGCCCATTGGGGTCCCGACTATTTTAGTGACCTCCATTTTTTGAAGACCGGGAATTTTTTCCGTTATCGGACCATGTACATTGAAGTAGTGCTCATCGAATTCTTCCTTGTTTTCAGGTTGTTTGTATAGGGCGATTAACTTTACCATTTTATAGAACCTCCATTTTATTAAATCATTTTAATCATCGGTTTCATCGCTTCGAAAGGATTTTTGCATGCTTTGCAATATAAAATGCTGCGGCACGCCGTTGGACCGAATATATTTTCCATCGTGACATATGTAGATTCACAATACGGGCAATCTACATGCCAAGATCCATCTTTTTTCATTTGTCGAGGAGGAGGGGAGATTCCGAAAACCTTCAATCCAGCTTTCCCCTTTTCCGTAATTCGATCAGATGTCCAGGAAGGGGACCGTAAAAATTCCACGCTTACATTTTTTACGGCTGGCAGCTGTTTTATGGCGGATTCCACATTTTTTTGAATGATGGACAATGCCGGGCACCCTAAAAAAGTTGGCAGCATTTTCACCGAAACGTCCCGGCCCGAAACCGTCACGTCTTCAACCATCCCTAAATCCAAAATACTAACTGTATCAATTTCGGGATCTTTAACGTCTTCCAGGAGCTTATATATTTCTTCTGTGTTTATCAGTACGGTCGACATGATACCCCTCCCCTTTTTCTATTGATTCACCATGAAGCTGCTTTATCGGTTGCGTACACTTCACTTAACGTTTCTAGCGCCTTTTCCAAATCTCCCGTATGCTGTCCATTGCGTCCATCACCTTGGGCCATTCCAATTTCAAGAGTTGTTGCTAAGCCTACACTTTCAAAGATTGGGGTGACAGCCTCGATCCATTTCTTCTGTAAGGCAGCTTCGCTTTCTATCAAGCCAAGCTCCACCATTTCTTCTCCATATTGTCCAAGTGAAAATACGCCAGCGAAATCCGGCATTGTTTTCTCAATCGCTGCTATCATTCTCGAAACCGCTTCTTCGTGACCAGAACCCAGCAATTGGACGAACCATGTTTTCCAGTGCATCAAATGATAGTAAAGTTCCATCTGTACCTTTTGTGCCACTTCGGCAAGCGGTTCATATGAACTTGAATGAAGGGATTGAACCTTAATCGCTTTGGCTTGGGTATAAAAATAATTCCGCACTACCGCAAAAGCCCAATCATAATCCGGGTCTTTCAAATAGTACCCTGGACCATTGACCACTTCGAGGATGATCGCATTACGCCGTTCTTTAGCGGGACGGTCGTGAGCCAGTTTATCTGCATCCCCTTCACCGAGTTCATCCAGTAATTTATAAAATATGGCTGCATGCCCCATCGTATCTTGAGATATCGAGGAGGATGCAACATCTTCTTCGATATGCGGTGCGAGTCCCAGCCATTCCGAACCACGATATGAATGGATGAAATCATCGTCCGCCAGTTGAAGCAGCAATTCCTTGATTACTATGTTCTTCAATGGTTCATTCCTCATTTTTCACGCCTCCCGCCCAAGACATTATCTCTTTTTCATCGAGCATTCCCTGCTCATACTTCCGCCATTTTTTCTTTAAATACCCATACCCTTTTGTGGTTCGGTAATCTTTATTATCAATACGTTGAAGCGTTTTCTTTTCCTCAATCGTCATTTTTCGTATATTCTGTCTTTTAACGACCCAGATATCATCAACCGCTTCACGTCTCATGAAATTTTCTTGTGCCATCATGATGGCGATATCCTCATTGGGTGCCAGGAGGCTAAAATGATATTGAACGGGTGAAGTTTGCGTTTTACGGCTAAATACTTCAAATTCTTCAAAGTAATTTTCTTGTCTAGTTTCCATATCGTCCTTCCCCCTCTCTTAGATGACCTTTGGCGCTAACGCCTCACGTACCCATTTATTATTTTCATAAGAAGTTCTTCGAAGACTTAAGCGATCCTGCGAACAGGGCCCTTCATTTCTTGCGATGACCTTCAATTTCCCCCAATCGGGTTGTTGGTAAATCCATGTTTCAGATTCTTTATCAAATCTAAGTGTTTCATCTGGAATGGTAAAACCAAGTGAAAGGATTCGCTTCACATATTTAGACAAAAAGCCTTGGCGAAGCTCTTCATTGGTACTGGTTCTGATTCTGTACTTTATCGTTACATCCTGTTTGGATGATCCCACTTCATTCTTACTGGGAGGTCCAAAGAAAAGTAACAAAGATTCCCACCAATAATTGATGGAGTCCTGAACCAATTTCCTTTGTTCTTCCGTTCCTTCAGCCAAAGCCATGATTATCGCTTCACCATGCTGGGCGTGAAAAACTTCTTCCGCGCAAATCCTCTGTAAAGCTCGTGCATATGGTCCATATGAAGCGCCAAGCATATTCGTCTGGGAAATGATGGCTGCCCCATCAACCAGCCAGCCAATCAATCCTGCATCGCCCCAGGATTTGGCTTCCATATGGAAGACATTATGAAACTTTAAATCTCCTTTAAATAAATCTTGCATAAGGTCATCCCGTTTTTTGCTGTACGGCTTTAGCAAATCCTCGGCGACTCGAAGCAATAATTGCCCATGCCCCATTTCATCCTGCACCTTTGCCATGATTCCAAGTTTTCTATTTAAGGTCGGGGCTTTAGGTACCCATTCCTTTTCTGGAAGCGCCCCCATGATTTCACTGATGCCATGCATCGATATTAACTTGATGAGGGTGCCCCGATAATCTTCCGGCATCCAATCATCCGCTTCTATCTTTTCCCCAGCTTCGATTCTGGCAATGAATTGGTTCAGTTTTTCTTGTTCTGCCATATCATTTAAAAGAACGTTCATTCAAATCACCTCTTTTTTATTATATAACGTTTATATAACGTTATTATATTTTACTGTTATATTTATTGCAAGACTATTCCGTTTTTTTTCAAAATAAAAGGAAATTATCAGGGGTTCTACGATTCTTTTATTCAACTAAAACCTTAAACGGCGAAGTTTCCACTTTAATTGACTCTGTTGGACAGCCTTCCATTGCATCTTCCAGATCATCAAATAAATCTTCCGCGACCTCTGCAGTTCCTTCATTTTCATCCTGGATGACAAATGCCACTCCCTCATCATTGTAATCAAAGATTTCCGGTGCAGCGGCACCGCACGCACCGCAAGCAATGCAAGTTTCTTGATCCACAATTGTATATTTAGCCAAGATGCCTTCCTCCTTCTCCTATTTCATGATTGTTTCTTTCTTCTCTTCCATTAGACTTGTGCTGTGAAGGGGCTGCACTTTTGAAGATGGATCGATGAATACTTTTGCATTGCTGATTGCAGTAGGTGCTTCTCCAAACCCACTAGCTATCAACTTTACTTTCCCTTCGTAAGTGCAGATGTCCCCTGCGGCATAAATGCCCGGAATGTTCGTTTCCATTCTTGAATTAACGACAATCGCATTTTTTTCAATTTCCAGATTCCAGTCTTTAATCGGACCCAAAGAAGAGATAAACCCATAGTTAACCACGACTGCATCCGCTTTATGGATCGCTTCTTCCCCGTTATTCACGTTTTCGAGCACCACTTGTTCAATTTCTTCTGCTCCACGTAATTCAATCGGTATATAAGGAGTCATTATCTCAACGTCAGAGTCCGTAAGGTTTTCAACGCTATGTTCATGAGCACGGAATTTTCCCCGACGGTGTGCAATCGTCACACGATTTGCGATAGGCTCGAGCATTAAAGCCCAATCAACGGCAGAATCACCGCCTCCAAAAACAATAACATCCTTTTCCATGAACGAATTTAGGTCATCTACAAAATAATGAAGATTTTTACCTTGGAACTTTTCTTCCGTATCAATTTTTAATTTTCTCGGGTGGAAAGCACCATTGCCCGCCGTGATGATGATCGTTCTTGAATAGTGGACTTCTTTATTTGTAGTGAGTTTAAAAATGCCATCCTTCTGCTTTTCGATCATTTCTACCGCCTGCTCTAAACAAACCTCTTGTTTAAACGCTTTCATTTGTTCTTTTAAATTATTCACCAGCTCTTGTGCCCTCACTTTTGGGAATCCGGCAACATCATAAATATACTTCTCCGGATATAACGCTGATAATTGACCTCCAAGCTGTGGCAAACTTTCAATGATTTTGACAGACATTTGCCTCATGCCGCCATAAAAAGCTGTAAATAGCCCTACTGGGCCTCCACCAATAATCGTGACATCGACTACATTTTCTTGTTCGCTCATCCGGCACCCTCCTTTCCAGCCAGTTATAAATTAATCACTTCATCTTTCCGTTTATCAACGACACGGATGGCTTTTCCTTCTGAACGCGGAATGCTTTTTGGAATGTTGACAACAATATCCATCGTTACAAGACATGTGGACTTCATATGATGCTGAATCGTTTTCCTTAATATCCCTACATTTTCATGCGTTAAGTCTCCTTCAATCTCTTGGTAGAAACCGCTTTCAATTTCGATGTGCAGTTCAACACTATCCATTTTCCCCTTCTTAACGAGATGAATCTGATAATGAGGCACGATTCCCTCCATTTGGAATAAAACACGCTCAATTTCTGAAGGAAATACATTCACTCCCCTGACTATGATCATATCATCCGTTCTGCCTTTAACACGGGACATTCTTGTTGTGGTACGTCCGCATTTACACGGTTCATGGGTAATGGAGGCGATATCACCTGTACGATAACGAATGATTGGCAGCGCTTCCTTTGTAAGGCTGGTAAAGACAAGTTCCCCATCTTTGCCGTCCTCAACTGGTTCAAGCGTATCGGGGTTAATGATCTCAACAAGGAAATGGTCTTCTGCGATATGCAATCCATCCTGTGCTTCACGGCATTCTATCGCAACTCCTGGCCCCATGATTTCACTTAGTCCGTAAATATCGATCGCTTTCAAATTCAGTTTCCTCTCAAGGGTCGCTCTCATTTCCTCTGACCACGGCTCAGCTCCGAAAATCCCATACTCAAGCCCATTATCAGCTGGGTCAATCCCCATCTCTTCCATCTTTTCAGCGATATTCAAAATATAAGAAGGGGTTCCACAAATGCCGCGCGGTTTAAAATCATTGATGATCGTAATCTGGCGATCGGTATTCCCCCCTGAAATTGGTACGGTGGCAACCCCTAGCTTTTCTGCACCGCAATGGAGACCCAGTCCGCCTGTAAACAGACCATATCCATATGCGTTATGGAAAATATCCGACTTCCGACCTCCTGCCGCTACAATTCCACGTGCGACGATCGTTGCCCAGTTTTCCAAATCGTTTTTCGTATACCCGACAATGGTAGGCTTTCCGCTTGTTCCGGATGAACCATGAATGCGTGTCACATCCTCCATTGGAACGGCGAATAAACCGAACGGATACTGATCACGAAGAGTCTGTTTTTTTGTAAATGGAAGCTTTGTCACATCGCCTAGAGTTTGAATATCTTCTGGATCAAGGCCCATCTCTTCAAATTTTTCTCTGTAATAAGGTACATTTTCATATACATGGCTTATCGTTTTTTTAAGGCGTGCCATTTGTAAACTTTCCATTTCAGCACGCGTAGCCGTTTCAACTTCCGGATTGTACATTGTTCCAGTCCCCCTCATTTGGTCCCAAGCATTTCTCTTTCATAACGGTAATAATACGGAAATAAAATTATTGTTATGCTTAATTTTAAGATTAATACGTCACTTATACGTTGTCAATCATGTTTTTTGGATTCAACAAAAATGACAGAATAAACAAAAAAAAAAACAAAGTTTTAATTTACTAAATTTTCTGATTATGTTAACTTTAGCATTGGTATATCATTTTATCGAATGCTCGTTTTAAAAACGTTCTACAATAAAAAGGGGGATTATTATGGAAAAACCGGTTAAAATGGGTCTTTCACCTGAAGGTCATGACAGCGGAAATAAGTATCGTCAATTAATTGAAACAGAAGAATTCAAGGATCTGCTTCAAAAGAAAAAAGCTTTTATCTTACCTGTCACTCTTTTCTTTCTTGCCTTTTATTTTGTTCTGCCTATTTTAGCTGCTTACACAGAAGTACTGAAAGGTGAAGCCTTTTTCAATATTACTTGGGCTTGGGTATATGCACTTCTCCAATTTGCCGTCGTATGGATAGGAGGAATTGTCTATATAAAAAAATCAGAGAAGTACGACAAGATGGCTAAGAATATCTTGAATAAATATCAGAAGGAGCTTGGCGAATGAGCATTTTATCCCTTACGCTTTTTTTAGGCATCATTTTATTAACGCTTGCAATAACCTATTACTCTTCAAAAAAAACGAAAAATGCCAGTGATTTTTATACTGCCGGCGGCGGATTGACAGCATGGCAAAATGGATTGGCCGTAGCCGGTGACTTTATGTCAGCCGCTTCTTTCCTGGGAATAACAGGCGCTATCGCGCTGATTGGTTTTGATGGCTTTTATATGAGCATCGGGAACCTTGTTGCCTTTCTTGTCTTACTGTATCTTGTTTCGGAACCACTTCGAAATTTAGGTAAATTTACGCTGGCAGACATGATATCAGCGCGCTTTAAATCAAAAAAGGTGCGTGGGATAGCTGCAGCTAATACACTTGTCATTTCAATCTTTTACATGATTGCTCAACTTGTTGGTGCAGGAGGATTAATTAAACTGTTGCTCGGCATCGATTATTGGCTATCCGTACTTCTTGTCGGTGTATTGATGACGATTTATGTAATTTTCGGCGGAATGAGAGCGACAAGCTGGGTGCAGATCACCAAAGCGGTTCTTTTACTATGCGGTTCCGCTGTGTTGACGTTCATCGTATTTTCCCGTTTTAATTTCAACATTTCAGAGATGTTCCATCATGTCCAAACCGCAACACCTCTTGGAAATGATTTTTTGAATCCTGGAAATAAATACACCGATGGGCTTGACATGATTTCATTTAATATGTCGCTTGTACTTGGAGCAGCGGGCCTTCCGCATTTGCTCGTCCGCTTCTTTACAGTGAAGGATGCGGCTACTGCAAGGAAATCCGTCGTATATTCCACATGGTTTATAGGGATATTTTTCATCATGACGATTTTCCTTGGTTTCGGTGCTGCCGCTTTCGTCGGTTTTGACCGGATCGTCGAAGCTAACTCGGCCGGAAACATGGCCGCGCCCCTACTTGCATTAACCGTGGGCGGTGAATTTTTATTCGCTTTCGTATCCGCTGTGGCATTTGCCACGATATTAGCGGTTGTATCCGGACTTGTTTTAACGTCAGCATCCGCTTTTGCACATGACATATACGGTGAAATCATCAAGGACGGGAATATTACGGAAAAACAGCAAATTCTCGTTGCCCGTATAGCTTCGGTCGGCGTAGCGGTCATTTCGATTTTACTTGCTTTATTTGCTCAATCAATGAATGTCGCTTTTCTTTCAGTCCTTGCGCTTGGAATTGCTGCCAGTGCCAATTTACCGATCATCCTTTGCACAATATATTGGAAACGCTTCAACGCAACCGGAGCGATCACAGGAATGTTATTCGGGTTACTCAGCTCCATCATACTAGTCATGCTCAGTCCTAATGTATGGAATCCGGAACCTGGAATGGGGATTTTCACAGGCGATCCCCTCTTCACGATGAGCAACCCGACCATTTTCACCGTGCCGCTCGGCTTTATTGGAGCTTATTTAGGCACAATCTTGTCAAAGGCAAAAGATGAGGAAAACAGTTTTGCTGAAGTACTGTTCAAATCAAACACCGGATATGGGATAAGTTCAGCTAAAGACCATTAAGGAGGGGGATTTTCATGACCACACATTTAGATCAGGATATTCACGAATTGCATTATGATCAAATCAAACAAGTACTGGTCGAAGAACCATATGCTTCTTTCCTCGGGATGAGATTGACGAAACTCGGTCCCGGTACAGCTGAAGCAGAATTGATTCCAAGTGACCACATGCTCAATGCACACGGAACGGTTCATGGTGCCATTATCTTTTCACTTGCTGATTACGTGTTCGCAGCAGCCAGCAATTCCTATGGCAAAATAGCGGTTGGCGTTTCAAACAACATCAATTTCTTATCAGCTGGCAAACGGGGTGAGACTTTAACTGCCAGAGCGGAAGAGATCAAGAAAAACCATAAACTGGCATGGTATAAAATAGACGTGTTAAATGAAAGGGAATTGATTGCAACCATGGAAGCGATGGTATACAGGAAAAATCAATATTTCGTAGACCAAGTTGAATAAGTAACGTTTGAAACCGGACAAGCAATCCATTTGTCCGGTTTCCTTTCCCTTGATTTTCCAAGGATACATACGCATACATTAAAAAAAGGAGGATTCCCGATTTGGAATCCCCCTCCCCTATTTTAAACCCTTCTTCTAGTTATTGACCGCAATACTGGAATCTATCACTTTTAACCACTCCCCACGCCCCTTTCACTTATCCCATCCGTCTGATAAACGATTTTCCCTCTATGCCTTCCCAATGATTACGGCCAGATTCGCTGAAATGCACATGGACATCAATTAATCAAAGAAATCCTCGTGATGCTACCATTTTCTCCTTCTTTCCTTCATATACATCCAGCGCAGCCTGCAAAGCCTCTCCCCGATTAACTTGGAACCCCTGGCGCAAAAGGACAGCTTCCAAGGAGGCCAATACAAACAGGATGTTTTCTTTCCTGCAACTGAATCCCATGGTCCCGATCCTCCAGATTTTCCCGTGAAGCGGACCAAATGAGGAAGCGATTTCGATACCAAATTCATTCAACAGCATGGCTCTTACAGCTTCACCATCGATTCCTTTTGGAATTTCGATGCAAGTTACACATGGAAGTTTGTTTTTCCCATCCCCGAATAACGTTAGCCCCATCGCCTTGATCCCTTCAACGAGAGCAGCTTCGTGAAGTTCATGACGGGCAAAGCGCGTTTCCAGACCTTCTTCAAGCACAAGACGCAATCCTTCACGTAACGCATAAATCATGGAAGTCGCTTCCGTATGGTGATTTAAACGGCGCGGCCCCCAATAATCCTGAAGCATGCTTAAATCGAAATAATTACTGGTAATCGGACGGCGGACCGAAACCTTTTGGTTGTCTTCATCCGTCGCAATACCACGTTCCACCTTTTTGCGGGACTGGATGATTGCTTCTATTCGCTCATTATACGTAATCGGTGCCATACCCGAAGGAACGGACAAGCATTTTTGTGTCCCTCCTATCAATCCATCAATACACCATTCATCCACCTTTACATCGGTGCCCCCGATGGAGGCAACCGCATCCACCACAAGCAGGACACCCAATTCACGGCAGGCCAACCCGATTTCCTTCAAGGGCTGCATGCAACCAGTGGAAGTTTCCCCATGGACGATTGCTGTTATCTTAGGGGAGAGTTTCTTGATTTCCGCGATGACAGCTTGCGGATCGAACACCTCTCCCCAAGGACATTCTATCGTATGGACTTCAGCTCCGTATCGCTTACAAATTTCCACCAACAAATGACCGAACCTTCCGAATATAGGAACCAAAACCTTATCCCCCGGCTCAATGATGCTGCATAGAATCGCTTCATTACCCGATCTTGAGGTGCCATCTATCGGGAAGGCCCATTTATTTTTCGTTTGAAAAACCAAACGCAGCATTTCCATCACTTCATTCATGATAGTAGTGAACGCAGGATCGAATTGCCCTAATATCGGTGTGCTCATCGCCCTTAAAACACGCGGGTCCACTTCGACCGGGCCTGGTGTCATGATCGTTCTCATCGGTGCATTCAATTCTGAATATGACATTTTAACCAACTCCATTAATAGTCTAATTTATATAGTATTTCACTTAAAACGCCGATTCCCTTTTCCATATCCCAACACTCGTAAACTCCTTAGGCGAATGACTGATTCCCCCATTACTTGGAACGAACAGCAGGCAAGTCGGACAATACGAACCGAACACCTGTGCATCATGCCCGGCTCCGCTGACCATATCTTGGTAAGGTATGTTTTTATCTTCAGCTATCTGACAAGGCGATTCATTTCCGGATCCATCGCAACAGGTTCGACATCCATCCATTGTGAAACCTCCAGCTTCATTTCAGCTTCTTTTGCCAAGGAATCGAAAGTCGAAAAGATTTCCTTACAAAACCTTTCAAGAACCGTTTCCTTGTGGTGCCTGATATCGAGACTGAACTCCACTTCACCAGCAATGACATTTGGAACATTAGGTTTAACATCCATTCTGCCAACCGTCGCAACTAAACCCGGGTCCATGCCCTTCGCTTTTTTCGTTAAAAAAGAAATGAATTCCGAAGCAAAACCTACTGCATCCTTCCTATATGACATGGGAGTGGTGCCCGCATGCTCACTCTCACCAATGATTTTCACCGTATTACGGCGCTGCCCGACAATATGGCTGACGACCCCATATGCGCCGTCATATTCCCCCCCATCCTTGACCGTGTCTATATGGGAACCGGTCAAGGATGGGGGGGATCCTTTCCCTCAAGCCTCCAAACAAGTTGCCTATATACTATCAAAATATGTAATAAGGTTTTCTTTTTCCATCTCAGCTTTCATTGCCTGCTGAGCGCTCATCCATTCCTTGGAATATAATAACCGGGTCACCCCATTACTCTCTCTGTTGCCCCGAAAGTGCTAACGATTCTATCATCGAACGCAACATCATCCTTTTCATCTATGAATTTTTCGTTTTGATTGACCACCACATCGCTTCCCTTCACAATACCCATTCATGTTATGAATATTCACAAAATTCATGTCATCTATTATTTTACTTGCTTTCGCATTTAACTTCATTGACAATTCTGTTAGTATTTCGGTGTTTTTTTGTGCAAAACAACCATCTGAAAGCAAACCAATAATGTGTATAATATACAGATTTTCTATGATCAAAAGAAGTGGTACTTATTGTTATAGTTAGCTCCTTATCATATTTCACGGGTATTTTTTTATAAATTAAGATACTAGTTCCACTTATGCCGTCCAAATTAACTTCTGTTGGTCTGCGAACCTAAAAAGATGATGTCTAATCTTGTTACATCTAATTCACATATGTTTACTTAACTTCTTCTTTTTATAAAGAATTAGACCAAAATGGGGAACAAGTAATCTTGATCACTTGTTCCCCATTTTATCGAATAATCACTTATTTTAATCCAAAGCCCCGTATGAGGTTATGACAATTGGTGAACTTGGATTTTCAAACCTTAAGGTACCCTATTTCTTAAGTTGACTTTAAAAACACTTTATTATAATTAACAACATCTTGATTTTAATTCAGGCTTTATCGTAACTTTATTGCTTTTAATTGTAAATTTTTAGAACGAATGCTCCCTTTTTGGTTGTTAAGAATTGCTTATCACGAATCTGTTTATACAGTGTATTTAATGGAGATTCCCCCTAAAATATAGAGTTAAAATAAGACTTTGCGAAAAATCTTGTTTCTTATACGGGATATCCCAACACTTTAACCTAAAACCCTAACTATACAATACATATAAAAAAGACAATTAGTTTTTCATACGCTAAGCTTTATGAATTTAATAACATTGCATCCTGGTTGGTCTGAATGCCCCAGAAATCACTTATTGTTACAACTTATTTTTCTTCGCTTCAATGCGTCGTCGATGCAGGATAGGCTCAGTATACCCACTTGGTTGGTTATAGCCTTGAAACACTAGGTCGCATGCTGCTTGAAACGCCACTGAGTTGTCGTAATTTTCCGCGATATATTGATATGCTGAATCTCCAGTGTTTTGTTCATCCACTACTTTAGCCATTCGTTGTAAAGTCTCCAAAACCTGTCCTTTTGTACAAATTCCGTGGTGAAGCCAGTTAGCCATATGCTGACTAGAAATTCTTAGTGTGGCACGGTCTTCCATCAACCCTACATTGTTGATATCTGGTACTTTAGAACAACCAATCCCTTGTTCTACCCAACGTACAACATAACCGAGGATACCTTGAGCATTGTTATCTAGCTCTTGCTGAATTTCTTCCGGACTCCATTCGAGGTTTTGATCCACTGGGATTTCTAAAATATCATCACGTAAATTTACTGGATTCTTTTTCAACTCATCTTGTACCTTTTTTACATCCACTTGATGATAATGAAGAGCATGCAATGTCGCTGCAGTTGGTGAAGGCACCCATGCTGTATTCGCCCCTGCTTTCAGATGGCCAATCTTTTGCGTTAGCATTTCCGCCATCATATCAGGTATTGCCCACATTCCTTTACCAATTTGAGCTCGACCTTGAAAACCGGTTGCTAGACCTACATTGACATTCGATTTTTCATAACCTTGTAGCCATTTTGATCCTTTCATGTTATTTTTGAGGATCATAGGTCCGGCTTCCATAGAAGTATGAATTTCGTCTCCCGTTCGATCTAAGAACCCGGTATTAATAAATGCCACTCTTTCTTTAACTTGGCGGATACAAGCTTTCAAGTTTAATGAAGTTCGACGTTCTTCGTCCATAACACCAATTTTCAGTGTATTTCGCTGTAGACCAAGGATGTCTTCCACACGACCAAAGAGTTCATTGGCAAAAGCCACCTCTGCGGATCCATGCATTTTTGGCTTTACGATATAGACTGATCCTTTAGATGAATTTTGATATTTACCATTCCCCAACAGGGAATGTTTGGCAAGTAAACTAGTCATGACTGTATCCATAATCCCTTCAGGAATCTCCTCACCATTTGCATCTAGGACTGCGTTTGTGGTCATTAAGTGTCCCACGTTACGGACAAACATAAGTGAACGACCAGGCAAAAGAGAATTCAGCTCCATCTGGTGCTCTGTATAAACGATCCGGGTTCATTGTACGTGTCATCATTTTATTATCCTTTTTGAAAGTTACAGTCAGATCACCCCTCATAAGACCTAACCAATTTCGATAGACCAGGACTTTATCATCAGCATCCACTGCGGCAACAGAATCCTCACAATCCATAATGGTCGTAAGAGTAGATTCCATTAGAATGTCCTTAACGCCTGCTTTATCTATTTTACCGATCAGGTGACTTCGATCAATCTGAATTTCAAAATGCAAACCATTATTTTTTAATAATATAGCCGATGGCTTTTCGTATTCACCTTGATTGCCAACTAGCTTAGATTCCTCTACTAAACTCGTAATTTCTCCATTTCTGAGTGTAACAGCTAATTTCCCATCTACTACTGCATATTTCACAGCGTCTTTATGTGAATAATCCTTTAAAGGAGTTACTTGATCAAGAAAATCCTTTGCAAATGAAATAACTTCTCCACCGCGTACTTCATTGTAGCTCCCTTCTCGGTAGGCTCCTCCTTTTTCGCTAATAACATCTGTTCCATAAAGGGCATTATAAAGGCTTCCCCACCTTGCATTTGAAGCGTTAATAGCATAACGAGCATTATCAACCGGGACAACTAGCTGCGGCCCAGCTTGGAAGGCTATTTCATCATCTACCCCTTCTGTCGTAATATGAAAGTCTTCTCCTTCAGGTTCGAGATAGCCAATCTCTTGTAAAAATGATTTATATTTAGCAAAGTCAATCTCTTTATTTTCTCTATGCCATGTATTGATTTTGGTTTGAATTTCATCGCGACGAGCTAACAATTTTTTGTTTTTTGGAGACATGTCATGCACCAATTTTTCAAAATCAACCCAAAATTGTTCCTGATTCAGTTCGCTTCCAGGTAGCCCATCCTTATTGATAAATTCAAAAAGTACCGGAGCCACTTGAAGATTACCTATTTTCACATATTCTCCCATGGTGTATTCCTCCTTTAAAAATTAGTTTGACTCCCGGCATACGCCGAGATAATTTTCTTAAACCAGGTGATCTCTCCTCCCTTTGAACGGGTTCAATACTTAATTTGTTTTCGATTTCAAGTCCTCAAATTTATTGTTTTGTTTTCTTATAATCAATTTCAAGTTTATCGTTAGAGATGTCCAATATAGTCAATATGGTATGAACACCTTTTTCCTTCAATCGTAAAATGAAATCCCATTTTTTTTAGAATAATCACCTTATGTTTCCATTTTCAGGTAGATAATTCGGTTACTGCCCGACTTCCAATTTATTTGTTAACTTATTCCAATCAATGAGTTTTTCCATAAAGATCGATATAATGACACCCATAATGAGACCATTTGTAATGAAAGGCTGCAAGAGGACAGGAATACTGCCGAATAATGCTGGCGGGATATTCATAATGCTAACTCCAACTAGGACTGGCCCCGCTAAACGGAGTATCGTTTCAGAGTTGAATAACGTTCCTTTCAGGCTGTTTATAGCGGTCCCAAACAATTGAAGGTATGCAACAAATAAAACAGCGTTACCTATTGTTAATGGTATTGTTCCTAAGAATCGCCCTAATGGCGGAATAACTCCAAGGAGAGTAAACAAAAATCCGCTTATAATGAATGGCTTTCGTTTGAATAACTTGGTACTTTGTAGAAACCCTATCGTAGATGTAAATGGTGTAAAAGGGACCAAGCCAAAAATCGAAGTGATAAACGCAAAAATACCTGTTACAAAAATAGATCTCCTGTATTGACTATGTTCCACCTTTTCCTTGTAAACATCTGCAACAGCTTGAATAGAAGCGAAAGAATTCGTTAAATTCAGAAGGACCGCAAAAAAGGAAACAAAAATAATACCAATATTCAAGTTTGGAGTTCCAAGGGGAAAGAAAGTGAATGCCATACCTGAAGAGCTAGCCGTCGGAAGATCTGAAGGGAAAATAATTCGATATAATGACCATCCTACGATAATTCCGATCAGGATTGAGAAATTGCTTAGTA
Organism: Peribacillus sp. V2I11; assembly: GCF_030817135.1. Lineage (NCBI taxonomy): Bacteria > Bacillati > Bacillota > Bacilli > Caryophanales > Bacillaceae > Peribacillus > Peribacillus sp. V2I11. Next base: position 1,238,514 of record NZ_JAUSYW010000001.1, read on the forward strand.
TTTTCCCTCCTTTAATCCTTAAAAAGCCGACGAAGATGACAATCAAGATTGAAAACAAACTGACAGGGAGATCAATTGTTCCACTTTCGGTTATTTTAAACATACCTTTGAAGAAAATAAAGATGAGCTGAAAGGTCAGTAAAAATATATAAACACTTATCACCATCGGCTTAATTACTTTTTGTATGATATAAATCAGGTTAAATGCCGCAAGCAGTACGGTTACAGCTCCAGCCAGCAAAATACCTGTTGCAATTCCTCCCCCTACGGTTGCAAAATCCAATCCGAGTGCAGATGCAGAGATACCCATATTTATCATCAGACCCCACATTAGCCCTGAATGGCTGTCCAATAATGGATAACGATGCCCAACCCATGCCTGCAGAATACAGGATATTCCGGTAAAGATAAAGGAGCACCTTATCGTCATTTCAATTGTTTCTGTAGGAAGCTGGAATGCTGCTCCTACAGAAATTGGTACGACAACCGTATTGGCAAAAATAAAAAAAAGCCACTGTAAAGAGGAGAATAATGTTACAGTAACTCCTTGCTGTTTCATCTTAATCATCACCATTTCCGATTTCTGGATTTTTATAAAATCTGTTTGCTAGTTTTTAAGGAAGCCAATCGTAGAAATTACAAATCATCACTTTTTATAAATAAAAATATAAGCGAAGCGCTGTCTTCATTACAATCGCTTCGCCTTAATCACTTTTTTTGTTTTTTGAAAGAAGAAACTTAAATTATTTTGTAATGTTAAATAATCTTAGCCTTTTTCTAATATCTTGTTATATCCATAGGCAATGCCCCTGCAGCAAAGCCTACAAACATGAATCGACTGTTTCCTGTATTACGCATTCCATGAATTTGATTAGGCTTGGCCAATACTACCATTCCTTTTCTGATCGTGATCTCATTCTCTAGATCAGGAAAGTATGTTCCTTCCCCCTCAATGCAGACCCAAATATCATCAACATTCGAATGGGAATGTAAAAATACTTCCTGCTCAGGTTCAAGACACCAAACTGCCCCAACAGTTTTATCCGTTTCATAGAAATAATTTTTTTGTGGTGCATTAGAATCGAATTTTGCTATTTTATCGATTTCAAAAACTCTTTCCTCTATTATCGACTTTTTGTTCAAAATTACATTCTGGTCCATACCTCAGCACCTCTTTAATATTTAATGGTTTTGAATTACACTTACCGGATCTCCCTAAAATACAATTCTGCCCGCATTAAATCTCTTGAAGTTGTCATCTACTCATTTCTTCTAAATGATGTGACCTTTTACAAGGATGCATCACGATTACAATCTTTAGAGTAAACATATGTTAAATTTTCTCTGCCTACCGCATAGGCTGCTTGATGTACATATGGACCCATAAAAATGTAATCTCCTTTCTTTACAGGAACCCACTGATTATCCAGGTTATACATCCCTTCTCCCGAGAGTAAGTAGGCTCCATGTTCTTGCACATGTGTTTCGATGAACGGATGAGATGCAGCAGGATCAAAGGAAAGAATATGAAAATTCATATCAAAATCTATATCCGCAGGCAAAAGATCCTTAAGATGGACATTATGCATATCATCATAAATCCTGAATTCAATGTTGTTCGCATGGTTTGAATAAACCCATGGCCTCCGTCCTTCAAGTGGACGATACTTTTGCTTATATAGGAATAGTTTAGAATCTCCATCCAATTGGTTTTCTAAATACATCTTTGTTCCTGGCGGACAGTATAAATAACCGCTTTCATCGAGGACAAACTCTTGTTCACCTGCAGTAGCTTTTATTTTCCCTTCAATAACATAGACAAATGTCTCAACATCTTCTTGTCCACCAAACCCCTCGCTGTTCTTTCCTTCCTTTTGCATTGTCACAATGTAATCGACAAAGCTTGCTCCAAGCTTTGGAGAAGCCAAAATGGAAATGATACAATTCTCAAATCCCGGAACAACATTATTAACCAATCCTTCAGGTGCAATTAAAGCATATTTACCGTGCTCAATTATTGATCTGCTTGCTAATAAATCTTTAGGATAACCCATCTTTTAAACTCTCCTTTTAATCGTATTTTATTTGAAATATGTGACTCATGGTGTGCCCTGTTCCCGCTATAAATCAACTTATAATTGAAGCTTCTTTTCATATATTATTAGCTTGTGTTAGAAACAATTAAGTCCCTTATATAAATATTAACCGCTTTCATTTAATTAGTCTTTATGCCTAATCGATAAAAACGTTTTATATTTTTGTTCATTATAGATAAACATATTACCTTCATATTTTTTCTCTTTCAGGGAAGGTCCTGGTTCCTTACCTGCTTCTTTTGCTTTTAAGATTGTGCAATAAGATTTTCCCCAGTCCTTTATAGCTTAACAATCCTAGATTTTAATTTTTTCCACAGTGGTAATGCTGCCATTTTCAAAAACAATAGCCCCATTGACGATCGTTGTTGTTACTTGCCCTTTGAATGTCCTGCCAACATAAGGCGACTGCTGATGGCGGTAGAACAAATCTTCCTTTTTCAGCTCGAAGCTTTTGTTCAGATTAACTATCGCCAGATCAGCGTCGCTATCAACGGCTATTATCCCTTTATGGGGATAAAGGCCAAATAACTTAGCTGGATTCGTTGATGTTAATTCAACAATTTTCCCCAGAGGAAGATTACGGTTGAAATGCCCCTCTGTCAACATAATATTGAGCGTAGATTGGGCACCGGAAATCCCACCCCAGGCACTGAAAAAGTCATCATTTATTACTTCTTTCATAGAGGCAGGTGCTGGTGAATGGTCGGATGCTATTACGTCAATTTCACCGTTTGCTACAGCTTCCCATAATTGTTCTACTTCTTGATCATCACGCAGTGGAGGGCAGCATTTTGCCAATCCGCCTTTTTCCTCTAAGTCTTTTAATGTCAAAGATAAATAATGAGGGCATGTTTCTACCGTAATATCCAGGCCTCTTTGCTTTGCCTGATTGATGACTTCCACTACTTTGCGGCTGCTCGCATGAACAATATGCAGTTTACACCCTGTAGCTTCTGCATATGAAATTATTCTTCTTACCGCTTCAATTTCGGAAATTATCGGTCTTGATTCGACGAAGTCTTTTGCAGTCGTCTTATTTTGTCTTTGTTTTTCTTGTGCAAGCTGATCACAAATGACTGTACTTTCAGCATGAACGGCTAAAAGTGAACCTACAGAGGCAATTTCTCTCATCCCTTTAAAAATCGTAATATCATCGACATGATTGAAATCGACAATTCCGCTCGGTGACATAAAAGCTTTAAATCCAATTACTCCATTTTCATCAAGTTCCTTAATATTCTCAATATTTTCTGGTATAAGTCCACCCCAAAAGCGGCAATTGACTACCGACTTTTCTTCGGAGCAAGCTCTCTTTAATGCCAAATATTCTTTATTGATTGTTGGTGGTGTACTGTTCAATGGCATATCAAAATAGGTTGTCACCCCACCTGCCGCTAAACTTCTGCTACCAGTTTGAACACCTTCCCACTCAGTTCTGCCTGGCTCGTTGAAATGAACATGAGTATCAATTAATCCTGGGAGGATGTGCTGCCCCTCAGCATTAATTTCTCTTGTTGCTATAGCATCAATATTTTTTCCGATAGTCACTTCTTTAATTTTCCCTTCCTTAATTGCAATATCTCCTTGAACAATCGAATCAAACATTACAAGATTTCCATTTCTAATGAGTAAATCATATGTAGTCATAGGTTCATTCCTTTCTATGGGAAATCAAATTTTATAAAAACTTTTAAGGAGAATCCTCTTTTACAAGTTGCATAATGAAGAAACGAACATCTTGCTTTGGGCTGTTGAAATCGTATATATTCGGAATTAAATACAACTATTACATTCTGAACATCGTTTTGAGATTTAGTAGATTCCACTAAAACTTCTATCAAGCAATTTTGGAATGAAACTTACAATCCATTTCCCCAACTTAATCGCATCCACCTTTATGGAAACAGGAAGCGAGATGCGCAGCCTTGGCTGTTATCTTGTTTTGTACGGCATTTCCTCGCCAAGGCGGTCTTCATCGTTTACTCCTGCTTCAAAAATGCTTTTTAAATATTCGGACTCTTTCACTGACTATTTCACGTTTCCATCAATTAAGCCCCTTTAACCACATCCTCTCGTTTCTGTTGTACTTTTTTAACAAAAACAATATAGATGAACGAATGCGAGTATCGTACCTGAGAAAAATGATAGAGCAAATAATAGCTTGAGAGCAGGAAAAAACTGGCGGATTGTATGCGCTTCAAAATATAAATATAGTTTCTAAATATAATAAAAACTTGGGATTTATGGAATGTAAAAAAAATCTTGAAAACAGTTTCATTAACCTTCAATCCTCTATACAATTGATTATAAGCGGATTCATTCACAAAATCATTATGCGATGTAAACAATTTCCATTTAAATTTTTGTCCAAATTTAACAAGATTCGTTTGCTTCCCTTTCTAGTAATAAAAACTGACAAAATGTAGAATTAGAAGGTGTATGATGAAAAAGGTAGAAGATTTATTTATCGTTGATGTGTTTCAAGAAGCCAAAATTATTGCTGGACATGCCGGACTTAAAAGGAAAGTAGAATCAATTGAGATTTCAGAAACACCAGATGCCATCAATTTTTTAGCTAAGAACTCCCTATTATTGACAACAGGATACGCTTTTAAAAACGACCCTCATGCATTATGCAATCTCATTTCCCAAATTAATGAACTTCCATGTGCAGGGATTGCCATTAAACTTAAAAGATTCATTGATAAGATACCGCAGGATGTAATCGAATTGGCTGACTCATTAGAATTTCCAATTATTCAAATTCCAGAGACATTAACATTAGGTGCGGTTGCTCATCAATTATTAAGCTTTATATGGGATAACCAAATTGAAGAGTTATTTTATGCGATGCATATTCACAAGGAATTTACCAATATGATGATAAAAGGCTACAGTCTGAATTCTTTAATTGAAAATCTTGGCTCCCTATTAAAATGTCCTGTTCTCCTACTTGATCCTATTGGTGATGTGACATCCTTTTCTCATCATTTTCGTACAGGAAATATGAAAATCGTTATGAAAAATGTTCAAGAACAAATTAAACGTGATATAGAAACATACCTAGAGAAAAACCAGCTTACTATCGACATCCAAAATACGGACATTTCTATAAAAATGTTTCGGGTGAAAACAATGCGTCCCTATCCCTATTTTCTATTAATTCTTCACCCCGAGAAGCTTTCATACCCATCATCCCAATTAGCTATAGAGCAAGCATCAACAGTCATTTCATTCACGCTGCTTAAAAACGAGGCTATTAGAGAAAACAGTCGTTTGTTAGAAAATAACTTTTTTGCTTCCCTTGTTGATGGAAAGATTTCTAACAAACAAGAAATTATTCATAGGGGAAAACAGCATGGCTTAATCGACAATATGAAATACGTATGCATTGTATGTAAGATTGATGATGATAAACAAAACGCTTTACAAAAAAGTGCAGACATAATGAATAGATTATACGACTATTTATATAAATTTTTACATAAATCATTTTTAAAAATAGATACTAACAACATCGTTTTTATGAAAGATGGATATTTTGTTATTCTGATGCAAGCTCCTCTGAATATTAATGATTCGATTAAAAGCATAATAGAAGAAAGGCTGAAGGAATTCCAGAATGAGGCTTATTCAAATCTAAAAATTTCGTTGTCGTTTGGAGTTGGTAACTTTTCTAATGACCTTACCTATATCCACCTTACATACGAAGAGGCAGTGGAAGCATGGACAAATGGGGCTGTACTGTTTCAAAATAAATTTATCAACTTTTACGAAACCAAGCAATTAATAGAACTGATTCGGTTAATTCCCGAAAAAGATTTAAAAAAATTTTATGAAAATACTTTACGTTCTCTATCCTACCCGAAAAATAAAGATGAAAAAGACTTAGTTAATACCTTATTGGTATATTTGGATAATAATTGTGAACTTGCTATTACATCCAGGAAACTGTTTGTTCACCGTAATACCGTTAAATACCGAATTGCCAAATGTGAGGACATGTTGAATTATTCCGTTCATGATGCAAAAAACTCACTTCATTTACGTATAGCTTTACTCATGAGTTCAATTTTTAGGGGTAACAGTGATTAATAAGTTATTGTAATTACTACTAAAGCAGATATTGACTGAAGGTAAACTGCCCACGCAGACAGAGATCAATATAAAGAGTAAATCTGACTTTATTTTCTGGAAGTGTCTTTGATTATGGAGGAATCCAGGAATTTCAGTGGCTTTTTTATGAACATACAGAACTCCTTTTATAACATTGGATCATTGTCGATACTCATGTCTGTTTCATCGAATGAAGGATCTTTGTCCTAAAATTGAAATGTATTCATTTTGAAAAAACTCGTGATCCGATACAGTCGGATCACGAGTTTTTTTTGTAAGTTCTCTTTTAGTTGATAGCCAAAACTTATAAGTTCCTCAATATTGTTTTGTGGCTATCTTAATCACTGTAGAGTAAAGGACTCTAGCTCCTGCACCCATATCTTCTACAGTAACGAATTCATCAGGATGATGACTAAGACCATCTTTACAACGAACGAAAATCATTGCAACATTCGTTACATCCGCCATAGCCATTGCATCGTGACCAGCACCACTTACAAGACTGATAACGCTACCATCCAGTTCGATAATGGACTCTTCGATTACTTTAATCAATTGTTCATCACAGTATACAGGATCGGCTTCCATGACTTGTTCAAAATGAATTTGGAGTCCTCTAGCTTTTGCTACTCTTTCACTTTCAGTTAATATGGAATCAATGGCTTTTTTCTTACGATCCACATTTAAATCACGGATATCCAGCGTCCCTGTTACAAGGCCAGGTATTACATTACTAGCACCCGGACTTACAGTGAGTTTACCAATAGTCGCCACTAATGGTTCATTTTGGATAGCGGTGTTCTCAATGTAGGAAATGAGATCACTAGCTCCTAAAAGTGCATCTTGTCTAAGGGCAACAGGAACTGTCCCTGCATGTCCAGGTTTCCCGATAATTTCAAAATAAAATCTTGTAGCACTAGCAATCCCACGAACTATTCCGACAGGTTCATTCTCCTTCTCAAGCACAGGCCCCTGTTCGATATGAAGTTCCAAATAAGCGAGAAGTTCTTCTGGAGTACGACTAGCTTTTTTATAAGCATATGGGTCAGCAATACCAATTCCTTTTAACGCTTCAGCAATTGTTATCCCTTGATCATCTGCTCTTTCTAAATCTTCACCAGTAAAAGTTCCTGCAATCGCTTTACTACCAAGGAAAGTTGAGTGAAACCTTACTCCTTCCTCATCACAAAAACCTACCACTTCGATTGGATTGTATAATATAATGCCATTATCCTTAAGAGTTTGAACAACTTCTATTCCAGTTATAACTCCTAAGATACCGTCATATTTACCTGCTTCAATCACGCTATCTAAATGTGAACCTATCATTAAAACTGGAGCTGTAGGATCTTTCCCTTCATAACGTCCGATTATATTGTTAAGAGCATCTTTTCTTACCGTCATCCCAGCTGCTTTCATCCACTCTTCAACTAGTCTTTCTGCTTTTAAACTTTCCACTGTGAAAGGTAGTCTAGTGACACCAACAGATGTAGATGAACAAGCAGCAAGTTCTTCGGTTCTAGTGTTGATTCTTATAGCATCAACATCCTTCTGAAGTTTAACCAATCGATCACTTCCCTGCCAATTTAATCTCTAAGAAAAACTTTTGTTATTTATTACAAAATCCAGTTTTTTAATGCAAAGTCATATTAACACCTTATTTAGTCGTTGCTCAATAGGAATTCTGCATGATAAGCTAATTAAATTTTAGATTAAACGGTGACAAGCTAATGTGCTTGTCACCGTTTAATACATATCGTAAATATATATATAAGCTAACTAACTAAACGCCCTTTTTTTGAATGTAATAATGACCATGCATCAATGAGAGTACGTTTTGACTGTGCAATTACAATATCTGATGATTCTGTACCTACAGGTTTTACTTCAAAAGCGACTATATTCTTTATACCTTCACCGATGTAACCAATTTCTAATAGAGATCGTAAATACTCCGCTAATTCAGAAACATCAACTTCACTTCCTGGATATCCGAAACGCGGATGCTGATCGCCGTAAGCAGGATCAGAAGTATCTTTTATATAGCAATTTCCGATATGGGCATGGTTAATATAATCACGAGCAACCGTTAATGCATCATGAGACGTTTCACGTTGCATTGGTAAATGACTTAAATCAAGCATTAAACCGAAAGTAGGATCTACTTTACGAACTTCTTTTGCAACTTCAACAGCAAGTTTATTCGAACCGATAAGACATTTCTTATCAGTCTCATCATCAAATGTTTCAAGCGAGAGTACTAAATCACCTTTAGATTTTGCATAATCGCATAATTCTTTGATAGAATTCGTTAGTAGTTGTAATGCAACATCTTGTTGAGTATCTGGTTTAGCCCCACTTAAGAAACCAAGTTTAGCAGCATTTACTTCGTAAGCTTGGTCAATTCCGCCTTTTACTAAATCGATAGCCCTTCTACGCTCAGCTTCATCAAAAGAATTAAGGTTTCCTTTGTTTCTTAATAGAATCGGTTGTGCACCAAATCCTACAGTCATTCCACCAGATTGTAAAATTTGAGTAGCCTCTTTACGTTCTTCAGGATTGTTAATAGATGTAATTTCAATTCCAGAGAAAAAATCATCTTGTACAATTTTCTTAATTGTTTCAACAGTTGGACCATCTCCACCCATTGTTTCCGGATAAGCCATAAAGTGAACAATTCCGACTTTCATAGAATTATGAAGATTTGCTGACATTGTGTCGCCGATTTTTCGGCTTCCCTCCTTTAATAAACCCATTATTTAAGTACAGTCAATACTACTTTTTATTACTAATATGTTTTTTGAAGCAATAGGTTAATATCCCATTGCCTCAAAAAAATCACTTCCATCAAAAGTATTGTTATTTAGAATAATCAATTTTTTCAGAGTATTTGAATCCATTTAGTGCACCGTTGTTAGAGAATTCGCATGCGTTCTTAGGATCTGGATCAACTATAACTTCGATTAAATATGGTTTACCTGAGTCAACTGCACGTTGTAGAGCTGGTTTGATATCATCATAATGTGTAACAAGCTCACCACGAACACCCATACCTTCAGCAGTTTTAACAAAGTCGATTCCTCGCTCTTCATTATCACATAATTCATTTTTGTAAATTAAGTCCGTAGAAATTTGGCGTTCATTATAGAACCAGTTTTGTTGTTGACGAATTAATCCCATTAATGAGTTATTCATACAGAAAATAATTACCGGAATATCATGTTTTGCAGCTGTGGCAATATCTTGTAATGACATACCTAAGCTTCCATCACCAAGGATGTTTACACTTTGTCTTTCAGGGTATGCAAGTTTCGCTGCCATTGCTGCACCAAGCCCCCAGCCCATTGTACCCGCACCACCAGTTAATAAGTATGTTCTTGGTTCATACGTTTCAAATAATTGACTAGACCAGATTTGGCTGATACCGCAGTCATGTGATACGAATGCATCGCGATCTAAGAATTCACGAAGTTCTCGCAATGCACGTTCTTGTCTGATTGGAAGTGTTGTGTAATCAGTTTTACGTGCCCATTTCTTACGCTCTTCAGTTAAGTCAACTTTAGTACCTACTTCGGCAGTTGCAGCGACATGAGCGCCAAGTGCTTTATGTGCTTCTGTAAGTTTAATCATGAATGCTTTAACATCAGAAACGATACCTAAATTAGTTGGTACAACTTTACCAATTTCTTTATTATCAAGGTTTACGTGGATAATTTTCTTACCGTTTTGTGTGAATACCGAAACATTACCAGTTGAACGATCAGCGAAACGTCCGGCAAGGTTGATTACTAAGTCAGCTTCAACAATTGTTTTGTTACCGAATGGAGTATCAAGCATCGTTCCCATACGTCCAGCGAATAAAGGGTGATCGTTAGGGAATGTATCCATCCCCATGCCAGAGGTTACTACAGGGATTTGCAGTTCTTCAGCTAACGCTTTTAATTCAGTAGTAGCGTTTGCAATGTTAACCCCTCCACCAGAAAGTAAGACTGGTCTTTTAGCGTCTTTTAATAATTCTAATGCTTTCTCTATATCAGCGTCAGAAGCTTGTGGTAAGTTATCGATTGGAGTAGAAGCGATAAGCTCATCTAGGTCTACTTCTATTTCTACTTTTTGTTGATCAATTGGTAAATCAAGAAGGACTGGACCTTTTCTACCAGTAGTTGCTGTTATCCATGCTTCATGAATAAATTCAGCAATTTTCGAGCCGTCAGTTAAACGGTAAGCAGCTTTCGTTACAGGTTTTGCCATTTCAACGATAGGCGCTTCTTGGAATTGCATTGTTCCAATTAGACTATTTTTTTGTTGACCAGTAATTGCTATCATTGGTATGGAATCCATCCATGCACCATAAAGACCAGTTAAGAAGTTAGTTCCACCAGGACCTGATGTGGCAGCACATACACCTACTTCACCAGTTGCTCTTGAATAACCGTCAGCCATGAAAGCACCAGTTTGTTCGTGACGAACAATATATGATTCAATTTTAGTTAATTCTTTTATTGCATCATAGAATGGTAAAATTGCAGCTCCCGGTATACCATAAACGTGTTTCACTCCTCTTTTTTCTAAATACAAGGCAATTAACTCAGCAGCTGTCATTTTTTGTTTAGCCATTTATATCTCTCCCTTTTGATCCTTTTTTATATTTTCAAAGATTTGAGCAATCGAATCTTTATCCCCAACGTTGCCTGGAAATACGATATAAGGTGTATCTTTGAACTTAGCTTCACTTCCGGGTAACCATACTGGAACACCGGCGATCGCTTGCCCTAAAATTTTTGCATATTTTATTTCTAAGCCGTCAGTTGCCACATCACTCGAAGTTATACCACCTTTTGCAATGATAAATTTCGGCTTTACTTTTAATGACCGAATAACTTTAACTAAAGAACTTGAAACAGTTTGACTAATTTTTAAGTTTTCTTCCTTATCTTTCGCACTAATTAAATCCCTACTTGTATAAACAAGCGTATCGCGATTAGAAGAAATATTATGATCCACTAATTGACATACTCGTGTTAGCTCTTCAGTTCTTGTTTCTTTATTTAGAACTTTCACAACATTAATTTCGATTTGTTCTATCGGGTATTTATTCATTAGTTCCTTAATTTGTTCCGTAGTTTTATTCGTGTGAGATCCTACTATAATAAATCCACCATTGTTTTGGTTTTCATCATTTGAAACAATCTCATTAGTTGATAAATATGGACGATCCTGAATTCCCGCAATCGATTTTACAATTGATGCTGCAGTTCTAAACAAGAATTGCTTGCCAGAATCAATTGCTTTAAGGACAGCTAATGATACGATGTCTAAATCATAGTAAGATTTAGCATTTACTATAATAGGAGTATTATTGTTAGCAGATAGTAAAATCTCATAAACTTTATCAATGCCACCATTATGAATATCTTCAAGTGAAATGATCAAAGCTGAGTCTGAAGCTACACTTCCATTTGTCTTCTCTTCAATCCATTTCGGCAAATTAGCAGTATTGAAACCGAAAACGGAATCATTCGCGAATTCTGTTTCATTTACTGGGACAAGCTGACCATCCATACCTAAATAATGAATATTATCTATGGTGTAACGATGTGCTTCAAAAAAAGCCGGTATGATTAAATGACCTGAAATTTGTACATCAGCAGTTTTTACTAATTCATCTTGGAGCACATCAATTTCAAGTGGATAATGCCCTCTTAATGTTGAGTCACTTCTACTGATAATTGAATAATTAATGCCCATTTCCTTAGTAACGTCAACAATGTTTTGGACAATCTCTCTATTGATGTTTTCCGTTTTTTCTGCATTATAACTTCTTGTGTTTGTTAAAATATAAAGTACACTTCTCTCATCAGATAATCCTTTTTTAATCCAGTCTTTTCCCCAGTCCGTGATGACAAAAATATCATGTACCGTTTGGACACCAGTTGGATCATCATCTAAAACGATAAACTTATGTTTTGTTTGTTTTAAATGAGCTTTGATTTTTGCACGAAGGCTATCATCCGATTTAGAGAAGAGGGCTAAAGTATCCTTTAAACTTAGATATTGGGTTGCGTTTGACAAAAACCCTCCCCCTTTCATTATCAAAAAATGTGATTAGCTAGTTACTCTATGCCCTAATAATTCATTTGCAGTAGAAACAATACGGTGTGCTCTTAATTCAAAGAAATCAAGTAATTCATCCATTTTTCCAGAAACTCCAAAACGATCATTTGTACCTATTCTTCTTAATTTAGCTGGTTGGCTTTCTGATAAAACTTCAGCAACAGCACTACCTAATCCACCTATAATTGAATGCTCTTCAACTGTGATAACATGTTTTGTTTTCGCAGCAGATGCAATAATGGCTTCTTTATCAATAGGTTTAATTGTATGAATGTGTAAAAGTTCAGCGCTTACACCTTGCTTTTCCAATTCACCTACTGCTTTTAGTGATTCATCAAGCATTATCCCAGTACTGATGATTGTAATATCAGATCCTTCACGGTATTTAATTGCTTTACCTATTTTGAATGGTTCTTCTTTTTTTGTAACGATCGGTACTGGTAATTTGCCAACACGCAGGTAAATTGGTCCGTCATGGTAATAAGCAGCTTCTACTGCTTTTTCCATTTCAACCGCATCAGCTGGAACAATTACAGTCATACGTGGAAGTGAGCGCATTAATGAAATATCTTCAAGCGGTAAATGTGTTGCACCTTCTTGAGCAGCTGATGTACCAGCGTTATGACCGACAATTTTCACATTGTTATTTGAATAACATACAGAAATTCTCATTTGATCAAATGCGCGCCCAGTAAGGAAGTTTGCATAAGCATTCGCAAATGGTACTTTACCTGCTACTGCCATACCAGCTGCAGTACCTACTAAATCACATTCAGAAATACCGATGTTAAAAAAGCGTTCTGGAAATCTATTTTTATATAAATTTGTCATATTTGATTTTGCGCAGTCCGCGTCAAGTACCACTAAATTGTCATGCTTTTCTCCAAGTCTAATTAGTGCATCAGCAAAACCTTTACGTGGTGCTTCCTGATTTGCCATCTTAAACCAACTCCTTTAAAGCGATTTCTAATTGCTCATCATTCGGAGCCATTCCATGCCAATCATGTGTATCTTCCATAAATGAAACTCCCTTGCCTTTAACCGTATGAGCTAGAATTGCAGTAGGTCTGCCTTTAGTGCGTTTAGCTTCTTTATACGCTTCATTAACTGCATTAATATCATGACCATCAATTTCAACAACGTGCCAACCGAAAGCTCTAAATTTATCACCAAGATTTTTTACACCTTTTACATTTTCAACAAAATCATCAAGTTGAATTTTGTTCCAGTCAATAATCGCACAAACGTTATCAAGATTGTAATGTGCAGTTGTCATTGCTGCTTCCCATACTTGGCCTTCTTGTAATTCTCCATCACCAATCATGCAATATGATCTTCTATTGCTACCATCCAGTTTTGCAATTAATCCAACACCATTAGCTACTGATAATCCTTGACCAAGTGAACCTGAAGATATGTCTACACCTGGAATATGCTCTCCACATGGATGTCCATGTAACCTGCCGTCAACATCCCTGAATGTCATTAACTCTTCAACCGGGAAGAAACCTTTTTCAGCTAATACTGAATAAAATACAGGTGTACAATGACCCTTAGATAGGAAGAAACAATCTCGGTCTTGCCAATCTGGGTTGTTAGGATCAACATTCATGTGTTCAAAAAATAGGACGGACATTAGTTCAGTTGCTGATAAAGAACCACCGGGATGACCACTTCCAGCATGGTTCGTCATTTTAACTATGTGCCGGCGAATTGTTTTCGTTAGATTATTATAAAATTTGCCTTTCTCTTTAGAAAAATCCACTATTACTCCTCCTTTTAGTCTCGTAATAAGCAACGTAGTTTCATTAAATAATTAAAAAAAATAAGTATTCTGTTGCTTATTAACTAACCATGTTTCTTATTCTGATATTATCACCGTTTTTTGAATATTTCAAGTATTTTACCATTAAATTTTTTATAAAAATTTTTCTAAGGACAAAAGATCAAAGTGCCTATTCGAAGATAAACTTGAATTAATAAATTTCTACAAAAAAAGAATTGGTCTTATACCAATTCTTTTCAGTTTGTAGACAAAAGGGGTTCGGAATTAAAAAATTCTGAACCCCTTTTGAAATTCCCTTTGAATTTTCGCCTAAAGTTAAGAGATTGGGGCTCTACGAGCCCACTATGTTAGGCCATTTTTGGACCTCGCCATGTCCAATTGGCCATCTTCTTTAAATTAATGGCAGCGAAAGTTAGCATCGCCTGCATCGACAATTTTTTAAGTCCCCTTAAAGTAGTCCAACGCATACCATGCTTTTCTTTTGCATCTGCGAATACACGCTCAATCGTTTCTTTACGTTTTGCATATATAGGTTTTACATCTTGATGATGACGCAGATGATCTGCTTCTTCCACATGTGTTTGCCAGATATGCCGTGTCACCACTTTTTGACAGTCTTTGCTTTCTGTACACCGAGATAAAAATGAGCATGTTGTACAAATTTGTTTTGGCGATTTGTACTCGCGATAGCCCTCTTTATTTGTTGTTGAGTACTTTAAAGTTTCGCCCGAAGGGCAAAGGTAACAATCAAAATGTTCATCGTATACATAGTCCTGTTTGCGGAAAAATCCTTCTTTGGTGCGAGGACGTGTATAAGGTAAAGCCGGTATGATTTCTTTGTTAAATAGGTAGCTTGTAATCGCTGGTGTTTTATAAGCTGCATCTGCGGCAACGGCTTCCGGTTTTCCAACTTTCTCAATCACTTGTTCAACTAGTGTCTCTAAGATCTGACTGTCATGTGTATTTCCAGGTGTTACAATCGTTCCCAATACAAAACCGTTGCGGTCTGCGGCCGCGTGGAATGAATAGGCAAACTGTTTTGTTCGTTCATCTTTCACATAGTAGCCACTCTCAGAATCCGTTGTACTTTCTTTAATCTCTTTGGTCTCTTCTTTATCAAATTTATCTGGTGGAAAAGGCTTTTTTCCATGGTTTTCACGATCTTGATTGATTTCTTCTTGAAGACGTCCTTGATACGCTCGTGTTTCTTTACGAACGATTTTCTTTTCAAATTTCCGTTTATTCGCACTGGCTTTCACATGTGTGGAATCCACGAAAACGTGTTCAGCACTTATTAACTTTTTATTAGCAGCTGTCATTAAAATGCGATAGAAAATCTGTTCAAACAGGTCTGTATCTTTAAAGCGTCGCTCATAATTTTTCCCGAACGTAGAGAAATGAGGTACTTTATCATGGAAACCATAGCCTAAGAACCAACGGTAAGCCATATTGGTTTCAACTTCTTCAATCGTTTTACGCATGGAACGAATACCGAAGGTATATTGAATGAAAGTCAGTTTAACTAAAATAACTGGATCAATACTTGGGCGTCCTACCTCTGAATACATATCTTTCACCAAGTCATAAATGAAAGTGAAGTCAATGGCAGCCTCCATTTTACGAACCAAATGGTTCGGTGGCACCAGTTGATCTAAAGTAATCATTTCAAGTTGATCTCGCTGAATAGAATCATGTTTAGAAAGCATCCTCATCACCTCAAGTTTTAATACTTCTATTTTAAAACAAAAATGACTCCAGGCAAAAGTGTTCTATCTAAAAGGTAAGACAAAGTTGATTGGAACGGAAGGTACGAGACTCCTGCGGGGAAAGCGCGTCTAGGGGAGACCCCGCAGGCGAAAGCCGAGGAGGCTCCCCGACCGCCCGCGGAAAGCGAGTGCCTGGAGTGGAAATCAACGTCCAAATTGTACAAGCCATAAAAATAGACAAACTCGATTTTCATCGAGTTTGTCTACAGTCTGAAAAGAATTGGTCTTATACCAATTCTTTTTTCACATTATTTAATTATCTGTGTAACCAAGCCTTTTGGAAATCTTTTTACCAATATCCATTATAATTGGTTTAATTTCAGTTAATCTTTCTTCAGTCATTCGGATGCTTGGTCCTGATATACTAACAGCAGCAGTAATTTTCTTCCGATTATCAAAAATTGGCGCTGCAATACAGGTGATTCCTTGTTCATTTTCTTCAACTTCTCTACCAATACCTTCGTTCCTTATTTTTCCCAATTCTTTAAAAAAAGTATCTTTATCTATAATCGTTTGTTCAGTATGTTTTGGTAAACCATGCTTGTCAATTATATCTACGATCTCATTTAATGGCAGATGGGCTAAGATTACCTTCCCAACTGCCGTACAATGCATTGGGGCACGTCTTCCTACTTGTGAATGTGTTCTAAGGGTTTCACTTCCCTCAAGTTTTTCAATATAGATTACCTCTCCTTGATCATATACGGTCAAGTGGATCACTTCATTAATATGTGATTCTAACTCTTCCAGAAAAGGTTTAGCTTGAGTTCTCAAGTCAATAGATTCAAGTAGCATCGAACTTAATTCTAAATATTTATAGCCTAATCTATATTTTTTAGTTTCAGGATTTTGTTCGATGAATCCATGATCTACAAGAGTACTTAATAATCTGAATATAGAGCTTTTATTTAAATCTAGGTTGGAGGCCAGCTCAGTAACCCCAATTCCTTCTTTACGCTTGCTTACTAATGAAATAATTGTTAACGCCCTATCTACTGACTTAACCATTTATATTAACCTCCGATTAAATCCTATATTACTGATCCTGTTTCTTTATTTTACCACAAGAGCAATCCACAGACATAATACCATTCAAAAAATAAAACAAAAAGAAGGTATGACGCCATTAAGAGCAACTTAAGTGCCCTTTTAGGTCAACCTTCTTTAGAGAACTTTATGCTTGTACGAAACTGCTTTTTGCCGAAATAAACTTCCCGATTGGATGACTTACAATCCCTTTCTCAAAATCAAATACTAGTTGTCCCCTTACAAACGTTTTCGTCACTCGACAGTTAATCTTTCTTCCAACATAAGGGCTTTGTTGATGGCGGTAATACAAATCTTCTGGCTGAATGGTGTATGATTTATTTGGATCAAGGAGAATGATATCAGCGTCATAGGAAACTTTAATGCTTCCTTTATTTCTTAAGTTAAATATTTCTGCAGGTTTTGTAGCAATCATCTTAGAAAAATCACTTACAGAAACCCCACGATTCTTAACAGCCTCGTCAAACATTAAATCAACATTATTTTGGCAGCCACTAATCCCTCCCCACACATCAAACATATTATTGGTGTTGCTCTGCTTCATTTCTGGAGGACATGGGGAATGGTCTGAGGCCAGGATATCAATTTTCCCCTCCTTAAGAGCTTCCCATAATTTATCTTGTTCTGTTTTAGTACGAAGCGGTGGAGCGCATTTCGCAACAGGTCCTATCCTTTCAAATGTTTCCGTATCTAACGTGAAATAGTGAGGACACGATTCTATCGTAACCTCTTGGCCTAGTTTACGTGCTTTAAGGATTTCTTCAACAGCCTCTTCACTGCTAATATGAACAAAATGTAATTTACATCCAGTCTCTTTACCTAATAACAAAGCACGTTTTACAGCATCAACCTCAGTAAAAATGGGGCGGGACTCTACATAATCTCTTGCTGTTGTCTTCCCTTGTTTTTTCTTTTCAATTGCCAGTTTATCAGTAAGCTCTGCATTCTCAGCATGTATAGATAAAATATGCCCCAATTCTGATAGTTTTTTCATACCTCGATATAGAATAAAATCATCAACATTTTTAAAATCTCCAATTTCCTCACTACCACATGTTGCCATGAAACATTTGAAGGCCACAACACCTTCGTTAGAAAGGTCCTCTAAATCTTCGAGATTATCAGGAACTAACCCACCATACAAAGCATAATCAACATACGACCTATTTTCAGCAGATTTTAATTTTAAATGCAGTGACCTCTTTGTAGTCGTTGCCGGCAAAGCGTTTAATGGCATATCAACAAATGATGTTGTCCCTCCTGCAGCTAGTGCTTGAGTTCCTGTTACAAACCCTTCCCACTCCGTTCTGCCTGGCTCGCAAATATGGACATGGGCATCTATCATCCCAGGCATGACATATTGATGAGAAGCATCTATAATTTCAGCAGATTCTCCGACTATTTCTTTTGAAATTTCTGCAATTTTACCATTAAGTATACCGATATCTAGTTGTTCTACTGTATTTTCAATTACTACACTTCCGTTCTTTATAACTAAATCAAACTTCATTCTCCCAACCCCTTTTTGCAATTTTCAGTATATTACCATTACTCAACTGCCTTGTTTATTTCATCCTAAGATTGCATCAATCCAATATAAGTAGATAGAGAGAATAATCCCCAGAAACATAGAAATACAGGTTTACTTTTCAAAAATAGTACCCTTTTTGAATTTTGAATCTTTAAATGCAAATTTCATCAAAAGCAAATATGCAATACCTGCCACAACAACGCCGATAATCCATGCCAGCTCCACTTTCACAAAGGCTGCACCGGCGCCGATAAGCAGTGCAAGCACCGCTGCTGGATTATACCCGGCAAATGGACCGTCTTCCTTATACAAATCTGCAACATTTACCTTTTGCTTTCTTAATATATAATATTCGACTAATAATATAGAAACAATCGGTCCTAAAAATGCGGAATATATAAGAATGAAAATTCCAAGACCCTTTGCCGAAGAATCCTGCACAAGAACCCAAGGGAATGAGCAAAATGCAAGCAGTCCGGTTATGGTAACTGCAGGTTTATATTTCATTTTTGTAAGCAATGTAATAACATAGGTTGGCGGAATAATATTGGCAACCATGTTTACTGCAACAGCACCCAAAACAATAAATGCGGATACAAAGAATGTAATATAAGAGTTATCCACCACGACCGCAAACGCTTTCACAGGATTGTTGATGCCGGTTGCGGAAGCAAGCATTCCACCGATTGCAAGTGTCAAGCCGTACGCTATTAAAATAGGTAGAAAGTACAAAAACCCGCGTTTTGTGTCGCTAATACCAGATTTTAGCTCTCTTGAATAGTCCGCTGCACTTAAAAAGATAGCCGCATAATTTCCCATAAACATCATGATCAATGCAAAGAAAGGTAAGCCCCATGATCCTTCTGCATGAACCCATTTTTCTGCAATAACATCGCTATAGGACGTTAGTAGAACGCCAAATACATAGAGAAGCGCTAGTACAATAACAATAGACGCAAGCGTTTCCACCCATTTAATGGCATGGAATCCATACAGCGAGAGCCCAATTTGCACCAACTGTAGCACTACAAAGCAAATGGCAACATTATCAAAGGCGCCGCCCGTAATAATCTTCGCAATTTCATTTAAGGCAGTACCGCCAATCCAACTTTGAAAACCGTACCAAACGATGGCGGGAATACCGCGCATCAGTGATGATATTACGGAACCTTTCAGCCCAAAGGACATTCTAAGCTGTACAACATATGGTATTCCCGTTCTGTATCCGAGCCTGTCATTTAAAGCAAAAACAGTTGAAATGATACCAATTGCCATGATAGCTGCGGCAAATGTCTGAAAGATGTTTAACGTAGCGATTCCCGCTACAATCATACTAGCTCCAAGCGTCATATTACCTAGATTAACACCGTCACCAACCCACATGAAAATATAGTCTAACGGACTTACCGTCCTACCTTCCTCGGTTTTCGGATTAAGTGATTCATCCACACCCGTATCATGTTGGATCTGCGTTTCTTGTGGAACGTAACTTTCTAAATTTGTAGACATGATACATCCAACCCCTTTTTTATTGTTTGCCGCATTTTAATGCATTGGTTAACAAGTTAGGTCTTAGATGTTTGCCAAGGCTATGATATGATACAAACTTCCTTCTAAGTGGTCTTTTCTGTTCTTCATTCACAGGAATTAAAATGCGAATTTGTTTTGTTAAAAGTACTATTTCCCATCGATCCTCCACCATCTTATTTTGTTTGACTCGAGGGGTTGTCGCACATTAAGCAACAGTGTTTCTTTAAATTCGCAAAAAAAACAACATGACAACTACTTTAAATTTGAAAATGCTTTCGAAGGACTGTATCACCTCCTTAAAAACCTTCATTAGTAAGCGCTTTCAATAATCGTATATCAATTTACAATTAAAGAAATATATCTGATAAGGAAGACGAGATCTGTAATTCCTCATTAAAATGAAGATTCGACTCAATTTCACTAAGATGAGTGAAAGATAAGCGTTCTGCAAGATCAACATCCCTTTGCTTAATGGCATTAAAAATTTGCAAATGATCGTGAGAACCACATGTTTCCATTTTAAATCTTCCATAGATTGCTATAATCACATAAGTTAGGGAAATTAAGTCTTCGAGATATTGATAAAAATACGAATTCCCTGCGATTTCAGCTATTTTCAAATGAAAATCCCCAGATATTTTTAAGGATTCATAATAATCCAGACTACCATAAATATGTCGTTCTTCTTCAACTAGAGTCTCTAGTTCTTGTAATTGTTCCTCGTTAGAGAGTCTGCATGCTCTTCGCACTGCTTCCCCTTCTAAGATACTCCTCATTTCAAATACTTCTTTTGCTTCTTCAATTGTTGAACAAGAGACAAAGGTCCCTTTATGCTCTTTAATTTTCACTAATTTTTCATATTCCAATCTGCGCAGAACATTTCGAACAGGGGTACGGCTTACCCCAAACGATTCAGCAAGATCCTTTTCTATTAGTTGCATATTTGGCCGAAGCTTTTGCTGGATAATAGCTTGCTTGATTTTTTTATAGATATCTATTTCTAAACTATTCAACACTTTATACCTTCCCTCAAGAAGAATTCAAAATTGAATGCAGTATTGTATACAATACTGGGTAAAAAAATATTTGAATTGGATGATTGTACTAAATTTTTTACAACCTGATCATTTAAATTAAGTTGTTTAAAATGCTTCAATCTATCTGTTTTCAAAGATCATTGCCAAAATTCAAAAGATCTAGTCATCTCTTCTTGTCTCCTAATAAGCAACACTGTTTCAATTAATAAGTGAAATATAACATTATATTCTTTATTTCACATTTTTATACTATCACCACTAATTTAGTTTTTCAACAAAAAATTATAAAATTCAGAATATTATTAACCCCTTATTAACAAAAATTAAATACTATTATCATAGCAGGATGCAGTTTTTAACTTTAAGCCTATTCCTTTAAGGTAATAACAACTTTTTGCACCTCTCCACCCCATTATTAAAACCATATAGGAGAAGAGGCTGACCTTTTGTAAGGCAGCCTTTCTATTATAAAATAAACTGAGAAAAAAAGATTTCAATGCCGTAAACATTTTACTTCTTAGGATTAATGAAAAACAATATGCGTTCTTTAAACATAGTGTATATTGCTTACTAATATCACTTTTTAACTTTTATAAATGACTTAATTGCTTTTATAGCTGCTTCATAGTTTGGGTGTGCCGTAATTTCCGGAACGTATTCAACATACTGTACGACATCTTTTTCATCTACAACGAATACTGCACGGCATTCTAACCGATGTTCCTTTATATATGTGCCATAAGCTGTTCCAAATGACATCTTAAAATGATCTGAAAGGGTTTGGGCTTGTTCTATTCCTGCTGCTCCACACCATCTTTTTTGTGCAAATGGAAGATCTACACTAATTGTTAACACTTCTACATCATTTCCTAGATTGCTAGCTAATTGGTTAAATTTCCGTGTTTGTGCGTCACATACTCCTGTATCAAGAGAGGGAACACATGAAATAAGGCGGACTTTCCCTTTTGAATCTTCAAGTGTAACTTTTGAAAGATCGTTTGCTAATACTTCAAAATTTGGCGCTTTATCACCAACACGAATTTCACTCCCAATCAACGTAACTGGATTACCAGCAAATGTTACTATACTTGATCTTTCTAAAGACATATTATTTTTCCTCCTATTAACTTAGCAATTCTTCTATAAAAGGCATCTTCAACGATAAGTAGTATAGCCATCTATTATGTCGTTAAAGGGTTTATCTTATGTGTCTAAAATAAGGGGTACAGTTCAAAGTTAGTATCATATTACTTCTTAAACATAGTAAGAAGCGCTATCGCTACTTATTAAAAAGTTTTCAATTTTTTCTTTTACTACGTCCTGAACTGCGTTTTGGACTAAAGTTAAAGTTTCAGTTGGCAGTTCCGACCACTCTTTTTCTGTAACATGATTTTCTCGATTAAGAGTTTTTATCATCATATGTTCTAAATCTGTTGCAATATTCACTTTACAAATTCCACCATTAGGAATTTGAATTGCATTCTTAATCATCTCTGAAGGAGTGCCTGAACCGCCATGTAACACTAAAGGTACAGATGTTAATGCACGAATTTCCATTAAACGTTCAATATCAATTTTTGGATCTTTAACAAGATAAACCCCATGTGAAGTTCCGACAGAAACCGCTAATGCATCAATACATGTCTCTTCAACAAACTGTTTTGCTTCTTCAGGCTCTGTAAATAGCTCTTCATCAACGTCGGTTTCAATAAAGTCGGTTGTCCCTATCTTGCCTAATTCAGCTTCAACAGTTACGCCTCTTGAATGTGCATACTCAACAACCTTTTTTGTTATCTCAATATTTTTCTTAAATGGTTGCTCTGATGCATCAATCATAACAGATGTAAAACCAACTTCGATGGCTTCAGCAATTACATTGAAATCCTTCGTATGATCTAAATGTAACACAGCAGGGATCGTAATGTTCTCCTCTTGGATCACACGATAAAACTCTCGGCTAAATTCCGCTAAATTAATTCCATATCGTTCCTGCTCCCTCTCAGAAGTTTGAACAATAACAGCAGATTTCTTTTCTTGGGCCGCTCTAAGTATAGGAGCTACCATCTTTGTAGCTCTAGGAGTAAACGAACCGACAGCAAATTGATTTTGCGTAGCTACTGCAAGTACCTTTGTTAATGAACTAACATTGTTTGGTTTTAAATTTACTTTCATTCAATCAAACTCCCCTTAAAGATGATTTAACTTATTTCGTTCATTCACCCCCTTTCAGTTGCCTAATAAGCAATTGTGTTTCCTTTTAATTTTAATTACTTTTCCGAAATTACAACACCTCCCCTCTTTTTCTTACCCACTATCTGAAAAAAAATGTCTGCATTTTCTATGTATGAGGATTCGCCATCTGACAGCCGCTTATCAACAAGGGTTTTGTAAATATAATGCTAATACCATGTAAAAAATATTCGCATCATTTTTATAATATTACTATTCTCAACAAAGAAAAATTAAACCATTTACTTACTGATAAATTTGCAATTCAAATTAAGCTTCCACTATTGTTTCTGAATTTAATGAATTTTCTTTTTCGGTATTATTGCCAATCGTAAGGGCAACAATTGCTGCTACAATTATTGCTGCAATCATTAATATGAAAGTTGAATTGTAAGAACCACCGCTGCTTTCAATCATATAACCCATAAGTAACGGGGAGATAAAACCTGCAATTGATCCGAAACAGTTAACAGTAGATGAACCTGCAGCCATTATTTTCGCAGGAAGCGTGTCAACAACCAGACCCCAGAATGCTCCTTGAGCTAAGAACATGAAGAATGCTGCAACACATTGATACGTAATGACCATTGCAGTAGAACTAGATTGAAGCATTAATAATAATGCTAACCCACTAATTACAGCATTAGGGATAAACACCCATTTTCTTTTTCCTTTTACTTTATCTGACAAGTACCCACCAAGAACAATTGAGACTGTACCTACTAAATACGGTAAGGCACTGAAAATACCAGTATCCATTAAAGAAAGCCCTCTAACATTTATCAGGTAAGATGGAAGCCAAGAAGTGAAGCCCCAGAAAGTAATATCAAAGAAGAACCAAATGAACGCCATTTGCCATAAAATCGGTTTTCTAAATAGTTCCTTAAAGGAAACTCCTGAGTTCTTTTCTTCATTCGATTTTTCAAACTGAATGTCCTCATCTAATTCTGAAAGCTCTTCTTTCGTCATTTTAGGATGATCTTTCGGATTATCTTTGAATCTAAACCATATATACAGACCGAGTATAATGCCCGGAATACCCATTACGATAAAAAC
The DNA here is from genome assembly GCF_030817135.1 of Peribacillus sp. V2I11. NCBI lineage: Bacteria > Bacillati > Bacillota > Bacilli > Caryophanales > Bacillaceae > Peribacillus > Peribacillus sp. V2I11. Next base: position 1,262,822 of record NZ_JAUSYW010000001.1, read on the forward strand.
TGTACGCCATCCAAATGCCCCAATAATTGCTGCAGCAGCAATAGCAGCAATAGCCGGTCCTAACGTATTAACTGTTGACTGAATTCCAGTAGCTGTTCCTCGTTGCTTACTAGGAAAGTAATTAGCTATTCCTTTATAAGCAGCACCTGGTAAACATGCTTCACCTAAACCGAAAACGAATCGAATAAGTAACATAAGTGGATAAGAAAAAATAAAACCAGTCAATGATGTGAAAATTGACCACCAAACAATCGCAATGCTCATCACACGACGAAAGCCAAATTTATCTGATAACATCCCGCCCGGAATTTGGAACAGTGCATACCCCGCAAAGAAAATACTTAACAGTAATCCTTGAGCTGTTGCCGTTAAATTAAGATCTTCACCAATATAAGGCAATGCAATAGTGATAACCATTCGATCCAGGAAAGAAAACAGCCAACATAACCATAATACGAATAAGACAGTATAACGAACTTTCCATTTAGATTTCTTTTTCATCTGCAGTTGTTTGTTCATTAAACAAAAACCTCCTGAATGATTTTCTATCATGTAAAGTTGTGCCTTTTCTAAACTAGTTACGATGTTACAGTCTAAAACACGGGACATTACCAACTGACAACTTTTATACAAGCGCTTACATTTCTTACATACAAAAAAATAAATCATTAGCATATTTACATCGACATAACTTTTATTGGTGTTGTAAGCTAATTTTATTTAATATTATTTCCCGTCAAACTTTCTATAGTTTGATTTCAAAGAAGCGCTTTCAAATCATCTTTCTCACCCCCTTATCAATAGATTTGAAGAATATTAAAACTGAAGATGTTTAATCGACGCTCATAGTTCCTCAATAAGCAACAACGTTTCTTTCTATTACCAAAAAATCTTGTAAAAAAAGAATGATTAGTTATGTCGATATGTAAAACAATCATTGTGCTGATTCATGATGTTTTAAGGTAATAGGCAAGAAGGCGTCGATTAATGTTTCAAATCCCCGTAGACTTTATTTCCTACATAAATCCTTTAATCCTTCATTATTGGTTTTTCGTTGCTTATTAGGAAACCGAGTTTCGGAATAATTCCAATATCATCTTATTTATAATATTCTTACCTGAAATGAATTCTAACATGTGTATGAATCACTTTCAAGAAAATTCTGAATTTTATATTTTCACCCACTCTTTTACTAATAATGTAATAGTGATTGATATTTTATTGTTTTGGTTTTATAAGAGCAGATGCAGCTTATAAAACACCAGCAATTACAAGCTGCCTATTTAACAAAGAAACCATAATGGCTTTACCCTATACACGTCCTCGAACAAAAGAAGGGTTCTTTCGCAAACATGACCATGAATACGATGAACATTTTGATTGTTACCTTTGCTCTTCGGGCGAGCTTTTAAAGTGCTAAACAACAATAAAGAGGGCTAACGCGAGTATAAATCGCCAAAACACATCTGTGCAACTGCCGAGTTATCCTATTAATTAAAAATGAGCTCTTAAAACACATGACAAAACCCCACCTGTTCCATAGCAACTGGTGGGGTTTCTAACTGGCTTCTACATCTACATCAACCGGGAGGTCCATCTTGTGCAATCACGTCCTTTCGTTTAAACGGCTAATTTACTGTATTCATCCAACTGATCTTTAGTTAAATTTTTGATGAAATGGTCGATGTTTATCGACTCGATTTCATATCTTTCACAAATCTTTAAATAACTTTCATAAGCTTTATCATAAATGTTCATCATCTAGATTCCTCCTTCTGTTATATAACAACAAATTTAACTTATTAATAATATATAACAACCGTAATTTCCCGTCAATGTATTTTTCTGAAAATTCGGTAAGAATTTCATTCTATTAGTATTTCCCATATTGTTCTTCGCTAACCGTCTTATAAAGAAAAAGCCGCCTTAGCCACAGCTCCGATCAAAAGCTGATTCACCCGTTATTTCCATAAAGCAAGATATAGAATGCCTGTTACATTAACGACCAATTGAATAACGTAAAAAACCAACTCTCCATATAGGAAAATTGGTTTTTACCATTTGAACGATAGATTATCTAAGCAATGCAGTCAGTAATTATTTGTAACTGCTACAAGCACACCAGTGTTTTTAGTTCTACCACCAATAACTTACCTAAAATTTAGCAGTCCAAGGGAGACCCTACAGGCGGAAAGGGCGCCCGAGAAGGCTCCGGGGCCGCCGCGGAAAGCGAGTGCCTAGAGTGGAGAATATTAATTTCGGCAAACTCGATCATTATCAGGTTTGTCTACAGTCTGAGCAGGTACTCCCGCCTTCCATTTCTTTAATGATTAACTAAACAGCGCTTTGTTTGTTCCCTTTTTTGAAGGGGATGGGGTTGGAAGTATTTCTTTTTGTAATATGGGGCCGTATGTATCGACACGACGGTCTCTAAAGAATTGCAGAATTTTTCTAGTCTCTTCTATTTCTTTTAAATCAATTTCTTGCACAATAATTCCTTCTTCATCATCAAGTGAAGCTAAAATATTCCCGAATGTATCGCTAATGAATGAACCGCCGTAAAAATTCATGTCCTTTTCCTGGCCCACTCGATTTGTTGCAGCAACAAATACACCATTAGAAATGCCATGAGCGGAAATTGCCTTTTCCCAGGATAATCTTGTTGATATCTCGGGATGATCTGGCTCTGAACCAATAGCAGAAGGATAGAATAATATTTCTGCACCTTGTAAGCTCAAAATTCGGGCAACTTCTGGATACCACTCGTCCCAACAAATCCCAACTCCTATTTTTCCATAAGCCGTTTCATAGACAGGATATCCGGTATTGCCTGGAACGAAATAATATTTTTCATGATACTGGGGACCATCCGGAATATGATTTTTTCTTGTAATCCCTAAACATTCCCCATCAGCATCAAATACAGCTGCACTATTAAAATAAATACCAGCACCTGCTCTTTCGTAAAAAGGGACAATCAAGACAATGGCCAATTCCTTTGCTAATTCACCCATTTCGGCCAATGTACCGCTATCTACATCTTCTGCTAAATCATAATTTTTCACGCTAACCGTTTGCGGAAAATATTGCGAAGAAAATAATTCCTGTAAGCAAACGATTTGTGCACCTTTATTTACTGTTTCTTTTATTTTCTCTACCGTTTTTTGAATATTTTCCGCAATGAATTCACCGCAATGAATTTGAATAAGCCCAACTTTTACTTTTGACATTTTCTCACTACCTACCTTTCATCATTTTTATCTTATACAGTTTGGACGACCTGGTTTTCATATACTATCTTTCCATCCATAATCGTCATCTTCACTTCTGTTTCAAGAATTTCCTCTGTTGATATGCTAAATAAATTTTTATTTAATACTGCGATATCCGCTATCTTCCCTGCTTCCAATGTGCCTAATTCTTTATCTCTGAAAGACCCGAATGCCGGTGTAGACGTGTAATATTTTAACGCTTGTGCTAATGTTATTCCTTCCGACTCTTGCCACGCCTTCCCGGTTAAATCTTTTCTCGTGATTGCCTGATAAATGCCCATCATGGGATTTAGGGGCACTACAGGAAAATCTGTACCAAAGGCAATTTTAGCACCAGTATCCACTAGTGTTTTGATAGGATAATAGAGAGGTTGTTGTTTTTCACTGATTCTGGCTGTATATGCCTCACTTTCCATTAATTCGATATGTTTAGGTTGAAATGAAGCGATTACATCTAATTCCTTAAAGCGTTGAACATCATCCGGATGCAATACCTCCACATGTTCAATGACATGTCTAGCATCTCTTTGTCCATTTACGTTTCTCGCTTCTTCAAATGCATCCAATGCTAAGCGGACTGCACCGTTACCAATCGCATGGAAACGAATTTGAAAATTTTCCTTATCTGCCTTTTTTACTAATTGTTTAATTGTTTCAGCTGGATAAGTGGTTCCGCCTTTTGTTTCAGGACGGTCTTTGTAATGATCCAATAAAAAAGCAGTATGACTTGTCACAACACCATCTATAAATTGTTTTAATCCAGAAAAGGTAAGCTTGTCTGACTGATAATTTTTTTGTAATTCCTTTGCGGCAGCTAAATCCATTTTTAACTCAGGCGAAAAGTGAATTCTGGTTGTAAGTAACCCTTCTCTCTCAAATTCCTTAAAAATTTCAAGATCGTCTAATGGATTTGGTGCAATTTTAGCTCCGTATAAATCATTAACGGATGTGATTCCCAATCTTTTTGTTTCATTAAGAAAACCTTGGAAAAGGTTTTCACGTTTTTCTTTCGGTAATTTGTATGCATGTTCTGATGCATACCCAATTGCCTGTTCAAATAGAAGGCCAGTCAGTTCCCCATTTTCATCTTTTCCAATTTCTCCATATTCCGGATCTAGTGTATCCTTCGTTAATTGAATCATTTCCATTGCTTTACTATTGATCCATGCGTAATGCACTTCTGCATTGAATAATAAAACAGGACGATCACAAATATATTTATCTAGTGTTGTTCGATGTGGCAGCACTTTGTTCTTCCAATTGGTATGATCCCAGCCAACACCAAATATCCACTCATCATTTGGTCTCGTTTCTGCAAATTCACCTACTATTTTGGCTGCATCTTCTTCTGAAGCTGCATCAAATAATTTGGCACTGTCCTTCTGTAAAATGCTTCCCATCATAATGTGCATATGAAAATCATGAAATCCCGGAATGATTAGTCCGTCTTCCATGTCATACACTTTTGTTTGATCTCCAAGGAATGACAATATATCTTCTTTAGAACCGATTTTAATAATTTTATTATCTTTAATGGCGATAGCTGCTTTTATTGGCTCATCTTGTAACCCAGTAAAAACATGTTGACCAGAAAGAATGATGTCTGCCTTTACCATTTTTATCCTCCTTGATGAATATAGCTTTTATGCTTGAATTTCTTTTTCAATCGCACTATCAATAGAAAGCTCTGGTGGCCGTTCACTAAACATTTTCGTATTAGAAAGGAGCATGATGAAACCAATTCCAAACCATCCTAGTCCGAGTAAAAGTGCTTTTGAATCGAGACTAGTCCATAACCAAATTGTGAAACCAGTACCAATCAACGGCAATATAAGGTACTTTAGTGTGTTCATTCCGTTTCGCTGTTTTTCTTTAATGAAATAATGGGAAATAACCGAAAGATTAACAAACGTAAATGCAACGAGCGCCCCAAAGTTAATAAAGGATGATGCTGTCACTAAATCAATAAATAACGCAGATAAAGCAAAAACGCCCACTAAGATGATGTTGTATGTCGGAGTTTGAAATTTTGGATGAATATGACCAAAAATTCTCTTGGGGAGAACTCCATCTCTCCCCATCGCATACAAAAGTCGCGAAACACTTGCATGAGCTGATAAACCAGACGCCAGCCCCCCGGTAATATAACCTGCTAAAAAAATAGATTGAAATAAATTACCCCCGATGTACATGGCAATTTCCATGGAGGCGGAATCAGGATCCTTAAAGGCTTGGAAATTTGGGTAAACAAGGTGACTGATGTATGAGATGGTGACAAACAGACCTCCCCCAATTAATGCGACGAGGAAAATAGCCTTTGGTATTATTTTTTTCGGATTAATGGTTTCCTCTGAAAATGTAGTAACAGCATCAAATCCTAAAAAAGATAAACATAAAATGGAAGATCCCGCTAATACTAAAGATAGTGGTATATCTCCATTCACAAATGGAGAACTCATGAATAATGTTCCTGAACCCATTCCGTTAAGTAACCCTTTAATTGAGAGGAATGTAAATATAACTATTATTAAGAATTGACAGGCAACTAATAAAAGATTTATTTTTGTTGCTATTTTCACTCCAATTATATTTACAGTGGTGATTAAAATTACAAAGCCAATTAACCAGACGGAAAAAGGAACGGATGGAAAATATGCGTTTAAGTAAATGGCGATTAGTAATCCATTGATCATTGGCAAAAATAAATAGTCCAATAGTATAACCCAGCCTACTAAGAAGCCAAGATGAGGGTTTAGAGCCTTTTGAGTAAATGTATATGCAGAACCAGCAACAGGATAGGCCTTAACCATTTGACCATAACTATAGGCTGTAAACAACATACCAACTAAAGCTATAATATAAGCAGCTGGCACCATCCCTTTCGTTATTTCCGCAACCACCCCATAAGTAGAAAAAACTGTTGTAGGTGCCATATAAGCCAATCCAAATAGCACTAAAGGAAATACCGTTAACGAACGTCTTAATTTTGCATTCTCCATGTATCACTCCACCCTTATTCGTGATTAATTAACTAACATGCAAATATCATACCAAGCGGAGATTGATCATTTAACGATTGAATTAATGATATTTTCACAATAATTACAATATACAGATTATTTAATAGATTAATATTTTTATGCAATTTTACATCAATTATTTAAGATTGCATAATTAGTCGTTAGAGACGGGATATTGCAATCATTATTTAATACTTTTCTTTTCCTGTAGTCCATCCTCGGCGCTCACTATTCGGATATCTAAGAATTATCTAATCATTAAGTTATTTCAAAGTTAGCAGGCCGTTTATTATTTTACTAATGCCCACGCTGCATTAAGGATTCAGAGAAAAATTTGATAAAGGAATCAAAATGCACGTATCGGATCTACTCTTCGTTCAAAGTTAACGCAAGATTTAGCTAGTATTAAAAACCGAATCATTTGTTGGCTTGTTCGTTATTTTTCCGAGTTTACTCAAGTCTTTCCAGCTTTCGGAAAGATGGCTCTAGCTAAATTGGAAATGACACCGTTGCCATAGGATATCGATGGAAAAAGTGCTGAGGAGCTTGTCTTTTTTTACCGTAAGGTAAAGGGAATGAGAGCCCCACAGCTACCAAAAGAAAAGCTACTCATTGAAGCAGCGACGAACTCAATTGGACTGACAGAAGGGACACAGATGGCTCGACATGAAATTGCCACGCTCCTGCGTCAGTTATCGCTTACTAGAAAACGAAATTGAATCTGTGAATAGTCAATTATCCGAAATGGCCCAAACAACTATGGAATATGAGCTGCTGGCTTCAGTTCCTGATTAGGAGATGCAACCATTGTTGATTTGCTTTCAGAAGTTGGAAGCTTTTCACTTTATGAAAATCCACGCCAATTGATTAAACTAGCGGGATTAACATTACGGGAAATCTCATCGGGTCAACATAAGTGACAAAAACATATCTCCAAACGAGGAAGAAAGCGACTTAGATATATTTCTTTTCAAAGTAATAGTACCACTCATTCGTCACAACGAGGGGTTTTAAACAGCTTCATGAATATTACACAACACGCCAACAAAATCCCTTACGCGGAAAGTAATCGATGGTGGTACTGTTGAAAGCATTGCATGGTATTTGTAAAAAGAAAGTTCATTTTAATGAGCAGAATATGATGAAGGATCTCTACTGCCTCTCAGAGGCAGCGTAAGCATTTCTAACTATCGATATATAACAAGAAAGATGACACGGAGAAGCCAGAAACATTACTAAACTAAGACCAAGAGTCCCCGGGGCAGCTTAGCAGGCCCCTCTGCCTTATGAATAGACCGAACGAAGGAATGTAAGCGCAAATGACGCTAAGAGACATGGGAGGGTACGTCATCATAAGTTTCGCAGATATCTATTGTGCATCACATAGTGGAGAAAATAGCTAATGATTTCCATTAGTTTTAGCGAAGCGTACGCTCAATTTAGTAATAAAAACCAGAATTTCAATACTCTGTTTAAAAGAATGAAAAAATAATTCCCCTAATACACCGAGTGGTGCAAACCGTTGATACATCAATGTTTATAGAGGGAGTTTTGTTAAAGATAAGGTTTATAATAAGAGTTGTTTTGTAACTCTTTTTTTGTATTACCATTTAATTGATAATAGGTTAAAAAAACATTTTGGAGAACTAATGAAAAATAAACAAGTTGATTGGTTTTTTTGTTGTCCGATGTTTGGAATTCTAGTACCTTACTAATCTAGCTCTTTTGTGATTTTTGAGCAAAACGGGCGCTTAATTGAATAAGGATCACAGAAATGATCAATCTTTTTTATAAAGTTACAATTGTTAAGAAAAGAACCACGAATAAATATTTGACTATTTTGAAAATTCTCGATAATATTTACGCATAAAAGAATCAATCGGCAATGGCGCCTGTTTCAATAGCTAATAACGAGCTATTGGGCAGGCGTCTTTTGTATTTTTCAGGGGGGATAATATGAATAATAGAACCAAATTAAAATCTTTATTTGGGCAAGCGGAAAAGCAGTTTCGAGTCTACAAAAAAGGGAGGGCCATTGTATTCAAGTGTTGGATAAAGGAGAATGGGCTCCTGACACCTATAAGTCTGTTCAAAACCTAATTGATAAGCATGGTGCTGGAAGTACAGGATACGATCCAAATCGAAAACCTTATGTTGTTTTTGATTGGGATCATACGAGCATCATGAATGATACGGAGGAGGCCCTCTTTCTTTATCAAATTGATCACTTGGCATATACCATGCAACCGGAAGAGTTTTATGAAGTGATCAAAAAGAATGTGCCGAATGGACCCTTTTCACACGAGTTTAAAAACCTTCAAGGAGATGCGGTCACTCTCAAGGAAATCGCTGAGGATCTGAAGCGCGATTACGAATTTCTTTATTCCAACTATAATGGGATGAATGGAAAAGAGCGGTTAGAAACGCTTCATTCAACTGATCAATTTAAAGATTTTAAAGCGAAAATGTACTTTCTGTATGAAGCCATTGGGGAAACATACGGTGTTGAAATTGGATATCCATGGGTGCTTTATTTATTTGCCAACATGTCGACCGAAGAAGTTCAGCAGCTTGCAGAGGCTTCAAATGATTATAATTTAGGGGCGGAAATGGCATCGGTGACGCTTATAAGTCCTGGGTCCATGTTAGGAAAAGCTGGTACTGTTCAAGTTACCTATACAACAGGACTGCGTCTGGCCTCGGAAATCGCAAACTTAATGCATACTTTTATGGAGAATGGGATTGACGTTTATGTTATTTCGGCTTCGATGGAAGAGGTGGTGGAGGTATTTTCGTCAAATCCAAAATACGGCTACAACCTTCCAAAGGAAAATGTCTTTGGGATGAGATTAAAAAAGAAGGAAGGAATTACTCAAGCAGAATATGAAGACAATTGGCCAATCACTGCTCGAGAAGGTAAGGTGGAAGTGATCGAACACGCCATCTCCAAAACGCGGGGCGGATACGGTCCGATATTCATAGCGGGAGACAGCAGCACAGATTATGAAATGCTGACAATTAAGAGTTTGAAACTCGGTTTAATTATCAACCGCCTCAAAACAGGTGATATCGGCAAGCTTGCGAAAACAGCTGCAGAACGGATGGGCAAAAACAACCCGAAATATGTTCTCCAAGGAAGAAATGAGAATACAGGCTTATGGATACTGACTGAATACACGATCAAGCTTGGGTCAAATGAAGAAAAATTATTGGCGAATCCATAAAAAGATTCGTCCCAGGAGTTGTATAAGAAATTATCTAAATATATCCTTATCTGAATTTTCCATGTTAAACTTATGCTTGGTTATACCAAAAGAATTAAACCTAAAAAGCTACTCCAGATTGTTTCTCTGGAGTAGCTTCTACTTTATAACTTTCTATACTTTTCTGGTACTCTGGAATCGAATATGGGAACATCTTTTCTTATTTGAGGTACTTTTTCTAAATCTAAAGTTGCCTTTAATTCACCAACTTCTTGATCTAATTTTTGAACAATGTCTCCCCATGGATCTACAATTTGTGAGCAACCTGCGAATTCCACTCCTAACTTTGTTCCCGTTACATTTGATGCAACAACATACATTTGGTTCTCAATTGCGCGCGCACGAAGTAACGTATTCCAATGTTTCTCCCTTGCGAGTGGCCATTCTGCTACGATATGTAACACTTGAATACCTTGTAATGCTAAGTCACGAATAATTTCAGGGAATCGTAAATCGTAACAAATAATAATCCCCATTTTCACACCTTCAAGTTCAAATACTTCCACTTGATTATGACCGCCTGTTAAAAACTTGGGTTCATCTAACATCGGAACAAGGTGCATCTTGTCATATGTATGAACAATCTCACCCATTCGATTTACAATAACTGCACGATTAAAGATATCTTGACCTTCTAGTACGGCAATCGAGCCACCCACCAAGTTTACATTAAACTTCTTAGCCAGTGATTGTAAAAATTCAATTGATTGATTACCATCCACTTTGCAGATTTCTTTTAATTCTTCTAACGCATAACCCGTAGACCACATTTCAGGAAGTACTATAACGTCCAAATCATCACTGTAGTTAGCTTTTAACCAGCGTTCAATGATTTTCCTATTCTCTTCTGGATTCCCAACTGCTAAATCCATTTGAAATACCAAATAATTCACATTATTCACTCCTCAATATTATTTAGTAATGAAGTATCCGGTTTTACAAACAACCATAATATAGCTGCAATAAACACAGGAATTACAGTTACTCCCAGTGTGATATTCCATCCGAAATTTTCTGCTAACCATCCACATAATAACGGTGATACAAATGCGCCTAGATTTCCCCACAAGTTCATCCAACCTGAAACGGAACCTGAAAAGTTTCTGCCTAAGTCTGTAGCAGAAGCCCATGAACACACTACTGTGAATCCTAGTGAACCCAAGCATAATGATAACCATAAAACATTCATATAGGGCGAAACTGTCATAACAGCAAAGTACATTGAAATAATAAATACTATTAAACCTGATATGGCTAAAGAGGATCTAGATATTTGTTTTGAAAAACCTTTACGTACTAAGTAGTCAGAAAGAATACCACCAGTCATTACAGTTATCAGTATTGCTAACCAAGGTAGGCTTGCAGCAAATCCCATTTTACTTAATGAGAATCCTCTATCTTCCAGTAGATAGGTAGGTAACCAAACTAAAAAGAAAGTAATAATATATAAAACAACAAAATATTGCAATCCTAACGCCCAAAATCTATAGCTTTTCAGAAAAGTATTCCATGGTGCTCTAACTTTGGCAGTATCAACAATTTCTCTGTCTTCAAGTATATATTCTTTTTCTTGTTTATTCACTAATTTGTGAATTTCAGGATAGTCTCGGGCTAAAACGTACCATACACCCGCAATGATTATTCCTATTAATCCAAAAATATAAAATACAGCTTGCCAACCAAAATATTGATATATATAAACCGTAACGATTGGGGCTATAACTGGTCCAAAATATGAACCTGCCAATAAAGCACTAGATGCTCTGGCCTTTTCATCTCTTCTAAACCAGTTTGTATTAAATACAGCGTTAGCTGGAAACATCGGGCCTTCACCTATTCCAAATAAGAATCTCACCATATACAATAGACCGTGAGATTTAACTACACCCGTCAAACCCGTAAATACTGACCACCATACTAGAGCAAAAGTGATCATTTTTCTTGGACCAAACTTTTCTGCCATAAGTCCTGCTGGAATTTGAACTAACGCGTAACCTAATGAGAATAATGATGCAAGCATACCAAACTGAACTTTATCTAAGCCTAAATCATCCATCATTGGTTTTGCTATTATTGAAATATTTGACCTATCCATGTAAGCGATTACACCAATTATAAAGAAAAAGAATGCTAGTCCCCATCTAACTTTAGTAGGTTTCTTTTTCAAAATAATCCCTCCTTAATAAACCATGGAATAATGATGTTTAATTTTTCTGTTTAACTTGGGATGTTCAATTTCATATTCAAATTTATCACCAAAAATAAATCCACTTTTTGTAGGAACAGTACCTGAAAAAATAACAGTATGTTTTAAATCCTTTTCCCCTAATTTTTTCATCTTTTCCAATAAAACATCAATCTCTAAGAGTGCTTCTAAAGTGTCTTCTTGATATAAACATTTTTCCCCATTTGAAGTGACATAAGAACGTAAAATAATATTATCCCAGTCTTCTTTTAAATCTGCTAATCTCCAAAAATCAGTTGCAAGAGGTTTATCACATATTGATTTAGATTTTAAAATATCTTCTTTTTCTACTTCTCGATCAGTATGATCGCTGCCAAGGGTGACCAACCATTCTTTTCCGTCATGGAATAACACATATTCTGCTTCCCCTGAGGAAAATTTACTTCCATTACATTCATTGGAAAAATTCAATTGTTCTATTTTTTGTGGATATATCATCGGTACATGAGGTGGAGGTGCAATCCCTATTTCTTTTAATTCATCTATGTGTTCTTGAATTTTTTCTATATTTCTTCCCCCATATCCAACAACGATTACTTTATTAATATCAATTTCATGTTTTTTAACCTCTCCATTAGATAGATGTAAATTAATTACTTTTCTCATTTGAATTCCTCCTCAATTGATTAATAATTTCATTTTTGGTATTTTCCACATGGTTATTTGATGCTACCAGAAGTTGATTAATATCTTGTGATTTTAAACCTTCCACAATTGCTTTGTGTTCAGATATTGTTTCCTCAATACGCGACTTCTCAGTTATTGCTTTTAACCCAAACCATCTAATTTGATCACCAATTTCCTCAAACCATTTTTCTAATCGCTGATTTTTAGTTAATAATACAATTTCAGAATGAAACTCTTTATCTAATTCAATAAATCTTTGGTGATCTGTTTTATTTTTTTCTTGCTCCGTAATGTAACCTTCTAAAACTTTTATTTGATCTAGAGTAATATTTCCACACATTTTTTCTAATGAGAATCGGTCAATAATCATTCGAATTTCCATTACTTCAATTACATTTTCCTCTGTTATTTCATTAATAAATGTACCAACCCGTGGTTTTGAAATTATCCATTTTTCTCTTTCTAACAACGACAGAGATTCTCTGACAGGAGTCCTGCTTACACCTAATTTTTCACTTAAGTCTCTCTCATAAATTGCTTGACCAGGTAGTAGTTCATAATTCAAAATTGATTTCTTTATTGCCTCAAAAGCTATATCTCTTAACGGCATAACTGACTCTATTTTTTTCATTTTTCCTCCTCTTGGTATGTGGTATACCAATTATATAACAAACCGAAAATTCAGTCAATTCAAAATAAAAACTATAGGGGCAGTTAGTTCTTAGTAACTTGGAAGGATTTTCTCTAAAAGATGCATATTTTACAATTATATACATTTTTATTTTTTAGGGGGACCGTTATGTGGGAGAGAATGTTTATAAGTACATCACGTGGAAAGTTTGAGATCTTTACTAAAGGAAAAGGAGAACCAGTGTGTATTACCCATTTATATAGTGAGTTTAATGAATTAGGTTATTATTTCGCCGATACTTTCGTAGATCAATTCAAAGTTTATCTAATAAACTTAAAAGAAGCAAGAAACTCTTGCAAAGCAGGTTTAGAAGAGGAATTAAGTATGAAGGAAACCTCAAAGGAACATCTTGCCTCTTGGGCTGGTGTGAGTCCTGGAAATTACGAAAGTGCTGGTAAAAAAAAACGAGTAAAACCACACAAGGAAATAAAGCTTTAAAAACGTTGGCCGTAGAATGTGTATTAGCGACATCAAGGCAAAATAATCGAATTGCTTCACATCGAAAAAGGATTACCATACGGCAAGGAAAAATGAAGGGACGAATTGCTTCTGCCCATTTACTATTAACGATTAGGGTTTATTTTAGCATGGCTTTTTTACTATTGTGTTTTCATACAAAAAGGAGCTGCCAAAGCAACTCAATGATGTCCATGTTTTGATTTCTAGAGGAAAGGAACAGTATGGGCACACTTGAGATTGCACGAATCTGCTGACACCAATAAAAGCCATCAAAGGTTGGCAAGTTTATATCCAATAAAACTAAATCAGGCTGGGATTTCTCAAATTCATCTAAAATATGGTCAAACTCCATTACCTCTACAACTTCATATTTCCACTTTGTTAGGGTATCGGCTACTATTTTTCTAATCTTTTCGTCATCTTCAATTATCATAATTTTAAACATAACAATCTCCTATTCATGGACTGAATCGATAAAGGTTTAAATTTTCTTTAATTTCATAATGCTAATTATTCCAAACTCCTGTCATTTGTACAATACGTCACTCCAGAATATGGCCCAATTAAAGAAACTTTAGAGGAGAGATGCGGCAGTGACTCCCCCGAAATCCCCCTTAAGGTGTCCTGCTGAATGAAAGCAAACTCGAAAAATAAGTAGAAGTCATCATCCATTAGAGGTTATTAATTACTACAAAAAAATATTTTGAACACTATATTCCCTTCGCTCTCCTTTTCCTACGCAAAGAATCATGCACTGGTTAATGCCTAAACCCATTCATAAACGGCAGTTTATGCAAATTAACGGAGAAATTAATTTTAAGATAAGAAAAAGTTACCAGTTTGGCCAAAAAATAAGTATAAGAATGTAATAGATTGGATAAACTAATAAAAAAGGAGTGGGAGATTATGGAGACTAAAATTAAAGAAGGAACGAAAGAAATGTGGAGCGAAATTAATGCATGTATAACTCGGAAAATTAATGAAAAACATGATTTATCTTTTCAAAAGAAAAGCAATGATAATTATATGAATCTATATATTCAAACAGCCGTATTACACACCCTATTTGAACTATCAGATGAGTTCAGGAAAATTGAAAGAAAATATAACGGATTGTGATGCTTTCGGAAAGGTCATGCACCAAATTTAACTTAAAGGTGGATTAGGATTAAACTCTTTAAGGGGGCTCTTTAATCCTAATCCACCTTTTCTTTCCAGCCTTATCACTTACATTATTAGCTACCGACAATTTGACCAGCATTATTACTGTACCATTTGCTTCCCTTCCCTATAAATCCCTCTTTTTATCCCAACTAGAATCCATTAAGCCAAATAGAAACCCTACCAGTTGTTAATAGGATCAGGTGGGGGTTTTTCATGTGTTTCAAGTTTTAGTATACTATCTTGATTGATGGATAATCTTAATGGTACGCTAGCTTTAATACTATTATTTGTTGTTTTAACAATCTAAAACCTTGTATATTTAAATGATTATATTTTATAACTTACTGATGTTTGAAACGAATGATCCCTAGCAGCTCGGAATAGCTAAAATCATTGAAAATAAATATTTTTGAAAGTGAGCTGAAAGCTGATGATGTGGTCACCACTATTCGAAAATGATGTACCTGCAGTTATTCTTCCTTAACGGCAGAAAATTGCATCTCCGTTAGGGACTGGAAATGTTTAGTTAAAACGGAGGGTACAAAATGAAAAACACTATATTAGGTTCTTTATATTTATCACTCGCTGCTAGCATTTGGGGCGGGATGTATGTTGTGGTAAAAGTTGTGGTAGACGTTGTTCCACCACTTGAATTAGTATTATTACGATATGTAATTGCGATTTTAGCATTGCTAACAATTGGTTTTATAACAAAACAATCTTGGCGGATTGAAAAACGAGACTGGCTTTTGGTTTTCATTATCGGACTTGTTGGAAACACAATTTCCATCGTAACCCAGGAAGTCGGTACACTGCTATCCACTGCACAAATGGGAGCCATCATTACTTCAACAACACCTGCATTTATGGTGATATTTGCACGTATCATTTTAAAAGAAAAGATCACGTTTAAAAAATCAATTTCTGTTATTTTAGCGACAATCGGTGTCGGTATCATTGTCGGAAATGCCCATATCGGCTTATCTCATCAACTTGGGGGCTTATCACTGCTTATTGCTGCATTAACTTGGGCACTTATGTCTGTTTTAATTAAACGTGTACCTGGGCAATATTCACAAATTGTTATAACGACCTATGCAGTGCTTGTGGCAATTGTCTTTTTAACACCCTGTTACAATCAGTCGACTGGATGAGCTTGATTTTCAAGCAATCATGCATCCATCCATATGGGGCCGCCTTCTATACTTGGGCGTTATTTCCACAGCATGTGCCTTTTTACTGTGGAATCGCGGACTGCAAATGCTTACCGCTTCAAGTGGTGGATTATTTTTCTTTTTACAACCTATAGTCGGTACTTTTTTAGGTTGGTTAATACTAGGTGAACAAATCGGCTTGTCTTTTTGGATAGGTACAATATTAATATTTATCGGTGTGTTATTAGTCATTCGGGA
The DNA here is from genome assembly GCF_030817135.1 of Peribacillus sp. V2I11. NCBI lineage: Bacteria > Bacillati > Bacillota > Bacilli > Caryophanales > Bacillaceae > Peribacillus > Peribacillus sp. V2I11. The sequence goes on from NZ_JAUSYW010000001.1 coordinate 1,278,975, forward strand.
AGAATAACCCACATTAAAAAGTTTATTAGAGTTATATATAAAAATGTACCCTGTAGAGCACTCACTTAAAAAAGGCTGCTTATAGGGTGCTTTTTGTGTTAAAAAAGGGGGATTGGGGAAAATTTGTTTTTTTGTTTGTAATTTCTCCTTACTAATACCCCTTTATGTTAATAATAAGGCGGAATCCAAGAACTCATCGCCGCACCGTCCCAACGGATTCTTGATTTTTAAGACAAAAAGTTGTTTTTTTTCATTCCTATCAGTCTATTCACTTAATAAATACCATTTATACATTCATTACGTAATTATCATTTGAATTTTATATACATTTCGAAAACATTTTTGTTATCATTAATTCATAATCTTTTGGAAATGAATGCTAAATTTTATAACAAAGGAGGAATCGTTCTTGAAAAAACCATATACTGAATTGACGATTGGGATGATGAGAACGGGGATATTAGGTTTCGGCGGCGGGCCATCTGTCATCCCGCTCATCCGCCATGAAGCAGTTTCCCGCTATCACTGGCTCGACGATGATGAATTCGGGGATACTTTGGCGATTGCCAATACACTGCCAGGACCGATTGCCACTAAGATGGCAGCATATCTTGGTTATAAATTAAAAGGCTGGCCGGGAGCCCTCGTAAGTGTGGCCGCTCACGTTTTACCTTCATGCTTTGCGATGGTTTTCTTGATTGCGTTCATTAATGTTTTAAGTAATTCAGCGATGATCAGCAATATGATCGCTGCTGTCATGCCGGTTGTTGCCGTCATGCTTGGTCAAATGGCTTATGAGTTTGGCGAAAAGGCGGTAAAAGGGTTAGGAAAGGTGTTCGGAATCACCTTTTTTGCGATTTCCTTTTTCCTTCTGCAGATCATTTCCCTGCATCCGGGTATCGTCATCATGATTTTCCTTATATATGGGGCGTTCCATTTTAAATTAAAGGATAGATTGAGAAAAAAGAAGACTGATAGGAAGGAGGAATCCGCTTAATGGGTCTTATTATCCCAATAGGAGTTGCTGTTTTTCTGGCGTTTTTCATAGCCAATATTCTTGGTTACGGCGGAGGTCCAGCCTCGATTCCGCTAATGTATGATCAAATCGTCACCCGTTATGGCTGGCTTGATAATACCGAGTTCTCACAAATGCTTGCGTTAGGAAATTCACTCCCAGGACCAATCGCCACGAAAATAGCCGCATATGTCGGATATGATGTATATGGCTGGCCAGGATTTCTAGCTGCATTGGCAGGCACGATCATCCCTTCAGCCGTGGCTTTGATATATTTATTAAAAATCCTGCGAAAATACAAGCAATCCCCTATTGTAAAAGGCATGTCACTGCTTGTACAGCCCGTGATTGCGATCATGATGTTATTGCTCACCTGGAATATGGCCGCGGATGCGGTCGGGTCCATCGGCTACATCCATTCAATCGTCATCGCTGGATTGGCCTTCCTGGCTTTAGGTAAATTCAAGATTCACCCCGCATTCGTAATCATTCTTGCCTTTGCGTACGGCGGCTTTATCATACCGCTCACATGATAATAAAAAATCCACCTATATAGGGGGATTTTTTCATTTAAAGCTTCATGCCCATCCGGCTTTTATAGCGTTTAATGAGAATTTGGCAATCAACGCTGACAACACCGACGACCGCATACAGCTTCTCATTGAGAAAGCGTTCCATCTCCTGATTATCAGTAAAGATTCCGTGCATATGGAGTTTACTCGGACCGGTCATATGATATAAACTCGTTACAGCCGGTTCCCTTTCTAATTGCTGTGCGACCGATTCCAGATATTTTGGCTCAACCTCAACGTTAAAGAATGCCGAGACATGGATGCCGACCTTAGCTGGATTTATGACCGCAGTGAACCTCTCGATCACCCCGTTTTCAACAAGATGATTAATTCTCATCTGAACCGCAACTCTGGAAAGCTCCACTTTCTTCGCTAAGTCGGTATACGAAATTCGTGCATCTTCATGTAAAACCGATATGATTTTCTTATCGATTTCATCAACTTTCAAGCTGGGAATCTTAAAGTCCTCTGCCATCCTACGTAACTCCTTTTCGATTTCTTTATTCCATTATCGCAGAGAACACCATCGGATCACAACAATCTTCCTTTTCACTCTTTAACCTCCATTAAAAACGGAGAAATTAAGCAATAGCCAAATATATAATGGCCTGCCCATTTTCAATAATCACTCTCCAATTTGCATATTCCATCATATATGTAATTTTTTAAACTTAGGATACATCATTTCGTCCAGCGGTATGGCTTGAAGACGTCACCCCCTTAAGGGATATGGGCGAAACTATCATCCTCTCTGCAATTAAAGGGAGCAAATGAGTTCCTAATAGACTGCAGTCCCCCTCCTCATTCGAAAAATGGAAGGCGGGGGTTTTACAGACCGTTTAATGCAGGATAAAAGCTTATGAATATCCAATGGACACTTCCTCAACCCTTAGTTTGAAAGGTCTTTGCGATGTTTTTGTATTCCTCATCATTGAGAATGCCCATTTTTTTGAATAATGCGGAATAAGCCATTATTTTCTTTTGCGTACGGTTTGTACAATTCATATGGATCAGCTCCTTTTTTACATAGTATTCATTTATGACAAAATGTTTCCTTGATGCAAAACATTTCGAATTGACTAAATCAAAAAAACTGAAGGTAAAAGTCAGCCACTAACCAAAAGAGTTATGTATATTTCCAATTGATTTTTGTGCTGTTTAGTAAGGCTTATGTTTATTTAGAGTAAGTGTCAAAATACAACCTGATTTCCGATTACCATATAACCAAGACTGAAAAAATGCAGTTTGGGTCCATTAAAATGTTGTCCTTCTTGCAACAAGTGATCAATCGGATTATGGTAGTTTAAGAAGATGCGTAGAAATTGAAAAAAATGCATACTTTCTTCATACTTTTTCGCTAAACTGACTTTATTCTATAAGAAGGTGAATGCCCTGAAAATCTCATATAAGCTCGGACTATCTATATTTGTTTGCATTTTTTTGATGGAAACCGTTTCGATGATTTACTTACATAATAAAGTGATCCATTCCCGTATCAATCAAGAATTGGAATCACTGAAGGCCCGCGGCAATAGTCATCGTGATGTTTTGGAAATCACGTATTCCGACTCTACCCTTCAGCATATCGGCCTGATGGAATACCATACCGATACAGATGTCGTGATTACGAACACAAGAGGGGATATTCTGATATCTTCCGAAAAGGTAAATGGGGGAATGAAAAAAATCTTGGCAAAAAACATCCCGCAAATACCCAGAAAAGGTCTGGTTATCCAATCAAGTTGGAAGGATGAAAGATATATAGCCACCGTTACGCCATTTATCAGTGACAAGGAAAAAAAAGGCTATGTTTATATGTTCAAAGATACTAGGGATGTTGAGGATTTAATCGCACAATTGAATAGGCATTTCCGTTTTGCGACTGCATTGCTTCTTTTCTTCATGCTGATCACCATTTATTTTCTGTCAAAAGCTTTGACTAGACCGCTAATTGCGATGAAGGAAGCGACAACTAAACTCAGCAAAGGGAATTTTTCAGTGGCTGTGCCAGTACGGTCTCATGATGAACTCGGGGAGCTTGCCCAATCCATTCAAAGCTTGGCTAATGAATTGAACTACTTAAAGAAGGAACGCAATGAATTTCTGGCGAGTATCTCTCATGAACTGCGCACGCCGCTAACTTATATCAAGGGATACGCTGATATTGCCCGCAGGAAAGATTTGGATGCATCCGAACGAACACGATACTTAGAGATCATCCATGATGAATCTGAACGATTAAACAGATTATTGGACGAACTATTCAATATAGCTAGAATGGATGTAAATACATTCACCATATCAAAAGAAACCGTCCAGCTCTCTTCATTCCTGCAAAACATTCATGAAAAAGTGCTGCCTGCTTTTGCAAATGAAAGAATCCAATTGAATCTGGAATGTAAGAATGATTTATTTTTAGATATAGATCCCTCACGGTTTGAGCAAGTCATTCTTAACCTGCTGGATAATGCGCTGAAGTACTCGAACGAATATACAGTCACCACCATCAAAACCACTGAATGCCTTGGCAGGATTTCCATCTCCGTAATCGATCAAGGGGTTGGCATTCCCCCTGAAGATATCCCCCATATCTTTGATCGTTTATATCGTGTCGAGAAATCACGCGCCAGAGATACCGGTGGATTCGGATTGGGGCTCTCCATCGTCAAGCAATTAGTGGAGATACAAGGAGGAACCATTTCGGTTAAAAGCAACTTGGAGCAAGGAACATGCTTCACCATCACATTTAAGGAGACAACAAATGAAGACAGTAGTTCTGGTTGATGATGAACAGAGAATGCTTGATCTATTAGAGCTATACATTAAACCTCACGGATATACATGCATGAAGATGAAATCTGGACATGAAGCCTTACAGTTCTTAGATCGTGAACATGCGGACATAGTACTTCTTGATGTAATGATGCCTGAGATGGATGGGTGGGAAACGTGCGAAAGGATCCGTGCGTTTTCCAATATTCCCATAATCATGCTCACAGCCCGGGATGCTGCACAAGAAATGGTGAAAGGGTTGAAAAAGGGCGCAGACGATTATATTACGAAACCATTTAATGAAGATGTTTTACTTGCCAGAATCGAAGCGGTGACGCGGCGAGTGCATAATCAGGATAATCATGTGATCTTTAGGGGGCTAAAATTAAATGAATCCGCTTATGAGGCACATTATAATACCAAAACAATCCCATTAACACCAAAAGAGTTCTCACTGTTGTGCTTGTTTTTAAAATCCCCAGATCATGTGTATTCCAGAGACCACCTCCTTTCGACCATATGGGGATTTAAAACGGATACGGAAGATCGGACAATCGATTCCCATATTCGAAATATTAGAGAGAAATTGCGTCATGCCGGTTTTCCAGCAGATCAACATTTGAAAACGGTCTGGGGCATCGGATATAAATGGAGTTCTGTGGGATTGATATGAATTTCATTTCTGAGGCATTACTATCCAGCGGCCCTTTTTCCATTGCTGTAAGTTTAGTATTCAATATATTGATTAGCGTGCTTGGTTTTATTCCAAGCGTATTCATCACGGCTGCCAATATCACCGTATTTGGATTTGAAAAGGGATTGATCCTTTCTTACATGGGGGAAATTGCCGGAGCAGTGGTCAGTTTTTGGTTATATCGAAAGGGCTTTCAAACATTCCAACCCAAGTTCATGAAGAACCGGTGGGTCATGAAGCTGCAAAAGTCACAAGGGTTTCATGCATTTTGGATGATCCTGATGCTTAGGCTCCTTCCTTTTATACCATCCGGCGTGATCAACCTTACAGCAGCATTAAGCAAGACCGGAATGATGATTTTCTTTCTCGCGACATCCATCGGAAAACTGCCTGCCCTCCTTGTCGAGGCGTATTCGGTGACACAAGTATTGAAGGCATCGGACGATGTAAGGATTGTTTTGGTACTGTTGATTCTGGTGATCGCAGTCGTTTATTACTTTAATAGAAATAAGAAAAAAGGAATGTAGTAAAAAAGCTTTTCTACTTTTAGGTTAAATTGGTAGGGGACTTCCTTTTTAACCCTACATTGATAAGGCACCTACCTTCTATTAAAATTTTTTCAAGAGCCGGTAACCCTTGGTCTCCAAGGGTTACCGACCAGATCCAGAAGGTGGATTCGACCTTTTCCTTCCACGAAGGATTACCCCATTATATCAGGAAAAGATATTCGACGAGTTCGTTGTTTAATATATCCCTGTGCCGGGAACGGTTTCGCAGCCTTTTTTCTGCGCCGCCTTTTCACTAAAATAGCAACAGAAAGACTCCACTATGGATGGATCGAAATGCTTTCCTTTTTGTTCGTTTATGAAAGATGATGTTTCAGCCACTTCCAGGCTGCTGATCACATCATTGTTTATTTCCCTTGAAATCTTATTTAAAATAAATCCAGCTTTGAACCCAATGATACTGTTCCTTGAATACCCTGTCGTCTGTTCATAATATGAAATTCCAAATAGATAGGCTAAATGAACTATATCCGGATGATAAGGTATATAATACCATACAAGTTTTATATACAATAGTTACTAAGCATCGTTTTGTGAGTAAGAGATAGATTACAAGTTTCTTACTGCACCAGGATCAGCCTTCGCATTCCTTTTAGCATATTGCATGACGAAGGGTAAATGGGTTCATATCCGCGAATGTTACACTTATATAATGAGATAATGCCTATACTATCTTCCTGTTTTCTGGAAAAAAGAATGAAAATATTGTGTTTTAATGGGAAATTCCTTTATAATGCGCATTAGATGATTTTTTAGCACTGTATTTCGAGAGGAGACTGAATATGAAGAAACTATTGTACCCAATCATCATTGGATTATTGGCAGTTGTTCTGACGGCTTGTGGTTCGAACGATGAAGCTGATAAGAAAAATGACGAGAAAGAAACTAAAACAACTGAGAAAGAAACGGCTAAAGCAACCGAGGAACAGCAAAAACAGATGGAAGAAATGCAGAAGAAACTAGACAAGCAAAAGGTGGATGAAAAGAAAACGGTGGCCATCGTCAATGACGAAAAAATTTCAGGTGCAGAATATAATACCCTGTTGTCTACCACACAAATGCAAATGCAGCAATTAGGACAAGACCCGACAACCAAGGAGGGAGCCAAACAAATTAAAGAGCAAACGCTCAACTCTTTAGTGGGGCAAAAATTGCTGCTTCAAGCAGCTGATAAAAAGGGCTACACAGCTTCCAAGGCCGAAATTGATAAGCAACTTGCCGAAATCAAAAAGCAATATGAGAGTGAAGAGAAATTCAAGGAAGCGATGAAGCAAGCAGGCCTGAATTCGGAAACTCTGAATGCTCAGATTGCAGAGAACATCCCATATACGAAGTACGTTGAAAAAGAGATTAAAGTGGAAGAAGCAACTGATGAAGAAATCCAAAAGTATTACGACCAGGTTGCAGGGCAAGCTAAAACAAGTGGGCAAAAGGTACAGAAACTCGAAGAAATGAAACCGCAAATCAAGGAACAACTAGAAAAGCAAAAGAAACAGGAAAAGCTTGTGAAGCATGTGGAAGAACTTCAGAAAAATGCTAAGGTTGATATTAAGATTTAATGAAGAAAAGAGCTGCCAAAAAATTGGCAGCTCTTTCTTTATGGTCTTTCGTCCGCCTACCAAACCGCATTAACGCGTTTAACATCCCAAGCATGTTCAAGGTCGCTCTCTATTGCTAATTATAACTAGCTGTGCAATTTATTAACAACAACTGCTGCCGCAGTCCACTCACAGCTTTTCAATTTTATTTATTCACCCGTTTTTGAGAAACGTGCAATTCTTTCGCCAATTTCATCACGAACACGTTGGAAGGTAGCCCATTTTTCTTCATCTGTTCCTTCCGCTTTTGCCGGGTCATCAAAGCCCCAGTGTTCACGTTTAACATGCGGTGGCGTCATTGGACATTTGTCTGCCGCATCGCCACATAACGTAACGACAAAATCGGCATTATTCAATATGTCTGGGTCGATGATATCCGATGTTTGATTGGAGATGTCCAATCCAACTTCATTCATTGCTTTTACAGCTTTTGGATTTAACCCATGAGCCTCGATTCCTGCACTAAGCACTTGCCATTCGTTACCTAAATATTTCTTCCCCCATGCCTCTGCCATTTGGCTTCTGCAAGAGTTACCTGTACATAAGAAGTAAAGTGTTTTTTTAGTCATTCTGTTTCTCTCCTTTTTCAGTAAGAAAGTGTTTAATGAATAATTTGCAACCATATATATAGGCCGACTAATGTGATGAACAATGTTGGGATGGTTAAGATGATTCCCGTTTTAAAGTAGGTTCCCCATGAGATCTTCACGCCTTTTAATGAAAGGACATGCAGCCACAATAACGTAGCCAAAGAACCGATCGGAGTGATTTTCGGGCCCAAGTCCGAACCGATGACATTTGCATAAATAAGGGCCTCCCTGATTGCGCCTGTTGTATGGGTGTCGGAAATGGCAAGGGCATCAATCATAACGGTTGGCATGTTATTCATAATGGATGACAGAATGGCGGCGATGAAGCCCATTCCGACAGTAGCAGCGAATAATCCTTGATCAGCCGTTACTTGTATAAGGTCAGCTAAAATGTTCGTCAATCCAACGTTTCTCAATCCATACACCACGACATACATTCCAATGGAGAAGAACACAATAGCCCATGGTGCGCCTTTTACAACGGTCTTGGTATTAACAGCTGGACTTCGTCTTGCCATAAACAAGAAGAAAATGGCGATAACACCTGCAATGATGGATACAGGAATGTTGAAAAATTCACTGATAAAATAGCCTACCAACAGAATGCCTAAAACAATCCCAGACAGGCGAAACATTTTCACATCCCGAATGGCATCGACTGGCTTCTTCAATTGAGCCATATCATAATTCTTCGGAATGCTCTTTCTAAAATACAAATATAATACCAGGATGCTAGCTGCTAATGAAAACAGGTTGGGAACGATCATTCTAGATGCGAACTCAATAAACCCGATATCAAAAAAGTCAGCAGAAACAATGTTGACTAGATTACTTACGACAAGCGGTAAGGATGTAGTGTCCGCAATAAACCCACTCGCGATGATAAATGGGAAGATCATTCTCTCTTCCAGCTTCAAGTTTCGAACCATCGCCAATACAATCGGAGTTAAGATGAGCGCGGCTCCGTCATTTGCGAAGAACGCAGCGACTAGGGCTCCGAGAATACTCACATACAAAAACATTCTTACTCCATTTCCTTTGGCGGCTCTCGCCATATGCAAGGCAGCCCATTCAAAGAAACCAATTGCATCTAAAATTAAAGAAATAATGATAATAGCAATGAACGCCAACGTCGCGTTCCATACAATACCCGTAACGGTAATTACATCGTCGAAGTCAACAACTCCAACGAGTAAGGCAAGTACCGCCCCCCCGCATGCTGACCAGCCGATTGACAATCCCTTGGGTTGCCAGATGACGAATGTCAACGTCAGCAAAAAGATGATACTAGCTAATATAACTGTACCCACTGATGTTCTCCTCCTCGTTAGTTACAACAAATTCGTTTTCCTTGTGCGATTAATTCTTCTACTTTAAATGCTTGACTTGGCAAGTCCTTGATAACCGTTTGAATAAATGAGTAATACGAGGATGTTTGGTTTAATGAGTAAAATATCCATTGTCCTCTTCTCGCTTCATTCACAATTCCGCTATCTTTCAACTTTCGTAAATGTTGGCTAATAGCAGGTTGGCTCATATCAAACAGGTCTACAAATTCACAGACACAACATTCATGTTCAGACATAATTTTTACCATCGTCAAACGTGTTTTATCCCCTAAAAGTTTAAGAACGTTTGCCGTAGCTTCTATATCCAACGCTTCATTCGTTTGCATGTTATCCCTCCTGCACAATCGAACAAATAAGAATATGCTTATACGATGATTCAATATCAGTGTATAAGCATATTCTTATTTAATCAAGCATTAAATATCCAACAAAATAATTTTAAAATATCTCCGCCTAAGGAGAACTTAGCCTGTACGCCCCCACGACTAGGGGGGGAAAATCTTTTCCAAATGCTCTGTTAAAGGGTGTTGTTGATTTCTTTATGAACTAATAGGGCAGGTTATTTAATAAAAATCAAAGTGACGCTTTTAAGTCAGCCCTATTTAAGAATCACCAATTTTCAGCGTGGTATTGTATGAGTTCAAACATACGAATTATAGAAGGAGAAAGCCAGTTATCCTTATGATAAGTCAAATATTTTGATATGGAGGAATGGTGTTGTGGAATAATTTCTACTTTTAGTTTATTGCTTTCTAAGTCTTCGTCCGAAAAGTAAGGAACTAGTGATATGCCTAAACCACTTTTAACGATGGTTTTAGTGCTTCTATACTTTGAAACTCTAAACTTTCTGTTACGTTCATATTCTGATTGCGAATATTCAACAAAAACCGATTTATAACTACATCTAGGTTCGGAGTACAGTACTGTTTGAGATATATCTTTAACATCTAGAGGGCTGAAAAAAACATTCTTTCTCTTATAAGTTTTTCAGAGTTAAGTTCTTCTTGTCTCCAACCATCTTTTTCCAATGAGAAGGCTATGTCAACTTCCCCATTTTGAAGACTTCTTGTGAAATATATTTGATGAGCAAGCAAAAGAGTGGAAAAAAGTTGTCAATGCCGTTCATTCAGCAGGATCAGCAATCTTTATACAGTTACAACACACTGGGCCATTTTCTCAGGGAAATCATTTCACTGATGAAACAGTCGCTCCCTTCTTCTGTTCAACCAAAAGGAGAACAGCTAAAATTCCATTTAGGTGAAGGACATTTCAATTACCTAGATAAATAACAAAAGAAAAAATAGCCGATGTTAAAAACAGTTTTGTTGAAGCTGCAAAACGCGCTAAATCTGTTGGCTTTGATGGGATAGAACTACATGGAGCAAATGGTTATTTATTAGATGCATTTCTAACGGAATATACAAACCAACGTACTGATGAATATGGTGGCAAAACAGAAAACAGAGTTAGGTTATTAGTAGAAATGATTCATGAAGTTAGAAAATCGGTAGGAGAAGACTTTACTATTGGTATTTCACAGAATTTAAAGCGTGGCACTCAGCATTTGAAACAGGAAAAGCTTCACTTGTAGCACTTGCCAAAGAGTATTAGTCAATTACCTATAATCGCAAATGGACAGTTAGAGAAGCCAGAAAGAGCTTCTGATATGATTAATAATGGTCATGCTGATATTATAACTTTAGGTAAAGGAGCATTGGCTAATCAAGACTGGGTATAGAAAGTTCAAAATGAAGAACCTATAGAAGCGTTCGATTCGGAAAAGTATTACACCCAACTACTGTTATTAAAGATTTCGAATTATAGATGAAAAAATAAAATGTTTAACAACGCCTTTTCCAAAAGGAATTTAATATTGCATCTTGAAATAAAAAGTATCCGTATTAAAAGACCAGCCTTGGGCTTTATCAGACAAAAACAAGAAAACTGCCGGTGACCGGCAGTTTTTTCAGCTTTATAAATATTTCCGGTGAATACCTTTTCCATCATAGGAAAACAGGACTTCTTTTCCTTCCATGACTGTTTCCATATGCACGGAGCGGCCCCAGAGCTGATGGATGTATGGCATGACTTTTTCGAGATATTTCAAATCCAGTTCAATACCTTCATACCAATGCTTTAGATAAAGTTCCCCATTACGCATGAAGTCTCCATCATTTACTGTGATATAGGGGAATCCGCCGTTAACCCTCATACTGACGAGTTGATCACGAACCTGTTCCCATGCCTTATCGACGATTTTATAATCCTTGCCCTGCTTTTGGAATAAATACATATCCTCCCGCATGACCAGATCTTTGGTCAAATAATTGCGGAGAAAGGAAATATCCGATTCGATTTCCCTGACTTCGAACATCTTTTCCCGGCCAGATCCAGGCTTGACGCCCAGCCTGATCATTTCTTCGGTTGGATTATCATAGCGTTCTTCAATATCTTCAAGCACTTTCAATCCAAGATAATAAGGATTGATGCTGGTCCGTGATGGCTGCACGACGCCTGCGTTCAGTTTTGCGAATTCAATGGCTTCCCCTGAGGATAAATCCAATTCACGGATTATGCGCTGATGCCAATAGGATGCCCAGCCTTCGTTCATGATTTTCGTTTCCAGCTGCGGCCAGAAATACAGCATCTCTTCCCTGATCATCGTCATGATATCCCGTTGCCAATCGGTTAAATCCCTGCTGTACTGTTCTATGAAAAGCATAATATCCTTTTCAGGCCTTGGCGGGAATTTTTTTCTTTTTTTAATGTTGGATTCCTTCGGTTTATCCTTATTATCAAGGTTCCATAAATCATCGTATTGTGTGGCTGTCGGCTTTATTTCCTCTTCTTCTTCCTCATCTTCCATCGTCCAGGCAAGCTTCGGTCTCATCAGCGACGGATCGATATGTTCTTCAATGGCTAAAAGTGCATCGAGGAAGGTTTCCACTTCCTTTTTGCCATGCAGGATTTCATATTCACGGATTCTTTCTGCCGTTGCCGACATACTTTCTACCATATCTCTCTTAGTATTATTGAAGCGCACATTATTCTTAAAGAAATCACAATGCGCCAAAACGTGGGCAACAATCAATTTATTTTGTACAAGTGAATTGGAGTCCAGCAGAAAAGCGTAACAAGGATCAGAGTTAATGACCAGTTCATAGATCTTACTTAATCCAAAGTCGTACTGCAGCTTCATTTTATGAAATTGCTTCCCAAAGCTCCAATGAGAAAAACGGGTCGGCATCCCATAGGCACCAAATGTATAAATGATTTCAGAAGGGCAAATTTCATACCGCATCGGGTAAAAATCCAACCCGAACCCAGTTGCTATTTCGGTAATTTCACTAATGGCATATTCCAGAGCCTTTTGCTCCGCTTCATTCATCCGATATCCCCCTTGTCTTCCGCCTTTAAACTAATGTATGAAAAAAAGGAGGAAAAATGCCGTGATCATGAGTAAAGGTCCTCGATAACAGAAAAAAACACCTCCATGAAGAAGATGTCAGGTCAAACGATTCATGCATTCTGCACTCAAGCTTAATTTTCCCTTTGATATTAAAATTTCGCGAATTCCTTATTCACAGCCTCTTTTTTCGTTTTTGAACGGATCCAGGAAATGATGAGCGCTGCAATGATGACAAAACCTAAGTATCCCGTGATTGGGTATACAGTCCCAACCAATTTAATAAAGCCAACGAAACTTGCGAGAAAAGCGAGGATCCCGACCATGATCACGGATATTTTAAAGCGTTTCGTTTCGGCAGGCACCATCCTGGCGGTGAATGCATACAGCATCCCGACAGCTGTATTATAAATCATTCCTAAAAGGATGATTGATAGGATATATCCCAACCATGGAGAAATCTGATTCGCCAAATGAAGGGTAGGCATACCTGAGCCTTCTATGCCCTTCAAGTCGGACATCATCCCCAAATTGATCAAGAATAGCAAGATCCCCAATCCGATACCTCCTAGAATTCCTCCCATACCAGCCGCTTTCTTATTCTTGAAGGTCCCTCCCATTACGGCCAGCATGGCAATTCCGGCAGTCATATTATATGAAACATAAAGTAATGAACCCATCATCCAATTTCCGGTTGCAGCCGTTCCTTTACTTGAAGATGAAATGATTTGATTGAAACTTAGATCGGATGTGAAAAATGAATAACCTGAAATAATAATCATGATAATAAATAAAAACGGTGTGACTGCACTAATGATGGACATTATTTTGTTAACATTAAGTAAAAGAGTACCAATCGTGAGTACTGTCATGACGATTGCACCAACTATACTTGGAATCCCGAATTGTTCTTCAAATATCGTTCCTGAACCGGCAATCATGATGACTGTAACGCCAAACAAGAAAAATGTGATAACAATATCGACCACCCTGCCTATATAGCGGCCGCAAATATGATCGATGATGCCTTTATGGGAGCGTGTTTGGAGAATGCTCCCCAATTGAGTAACTTGCATGCCTAAAAACGCGAATAAAGCTGTCGCCACCACAATTCCCAATACACTGTAGATTCCAAAACTCGTAAAGAACTGTAATACTTCTTGTCCTGAAGCGAAACCTGCACCAATGATGATTCCAATATATGCTCCTGCAAGATTTATACTGTTTTTCATATCAACTACCACCCTAATTATATGATTATTCTGACAATTTAAGATAAAAGAAATATCCTCCCTTTCATCATTATCCTGTTCTTTAAGAGCCTCCCAGCTAATTGAAGCTGGGAGGCTCTTTTATTCCAACTCTTTACATTTATCATTTGGTATATCTTTTACTATAGGAAGTGAATTCATCGACCGCAGCGTAATCGACTTCATAGCCAATTCCTGCCGCCTTTGGAACGGTTATGACTCCATCTTCCACTGTAACCTCTGGTTGGATGATGTCTTTATGCCAATAATTCGCGGATGCTGCGGTATCACCAGGCATCGTGAAGTTATCAAGTGTTGTCAATGCGATATTATGGGCACGTCCCACACCAGATTCCAACATGCCTCCGCACCAAACCGGTACATGCCTTTCTTTACATAATTCATGTATTTTCATTGCTTCCGTTAAACCGCCAACCCTGCCGATCTTAATATTAATGATTTTACAGCTTCCCAATTCAAGGGCTTTTCTTGCATCCTCCACGGAATGTATACTTTCATCCAAGCAAATCGGAGTTTTGATTTCTGCTTGTAATGTGGCATGATCGACAATATCATCCGATGACAAGGGCTGCTCGATCATCATTAAATCAAATTGATCAAGCTGCTTCAGTAATTCGATGTCTTTCAGACGGTAAGCGGAGTTAGCATCTGCCATGATCGGGACATCGGGATATCGATTGCGTACTTCCCTGATTACATCTACATCCCAACCTGGTTGAATTTTCATTTTGATTCTTTTATACCCATCCTTCAATCCAGCTTCTATCTTCGCCAGTAATTCAGGTACCGTTTTTTGGATGCCGATACTGATCCCAACATCGATTTTTTCCAGTTCCCCGCCTAAAGCCCTGCTTAATGGGATATTCTTTTCTTTTGCATATAAATCCCAGATGGCACCCTCGATAGCCGATTTTGCCATATTATTTTTACGAATGTGCGAGAACATATCCGATACATCACGAGGATGCTCCATTTCTTTATCCAATACAAGCGGAATCAGAAAATCCTCCAGCATGGTCCAATTGGTTTTTATTGTTTCTTCGTTATACCAAGGTGCTGAAAAAGCCACTGATTCAGCCCAACCTGAAAGCCCCTTTCCATTTTTCACTTCCACAAGAATGAACTCCTTATCTACAAACGTTCCAAAGCTTGTTGTAAAGGGAGCTACCAAATCCATATTTAAATGACGTAAACGCACTTCAGTTATTTTCATCCCGATTCCCCTCTTATTCTTGTTTTTTTAATAAATAGTTTTGAATGTTTTCACCTTGCCTCCGTTCGATTCCGACTGCAACATATCCTTTGGCAAATAGCGTTTTGAATAATTCACCCGTTTTTAACCGCCAATCAATCGCAAGGCAGAGATCACCTTTTTTGATTTTTTGAATATCCGTCGGGATGGGTATGGCGATCACCTCGGCATTGGTTTCGAAATGATAATCCTTGATGTGAGGAAAGCCTTGGTCATTCATTCCTGTCGTTACGATGTGTATGGCTTTATCAGAAGGTGAGGTCTCTCCCTTTGCTTCCTGCCGTATATTCCATTCCACCATGAACCGATCAGTGGACAATCCTTCATTGAGGGTATCATTCATATTTCCATAACAATCTTCCATATATGTAGAGCAAACAGCTTTTAGCTTACCGATATTCAAGTTTGCATTCACACTTTCCAATGGGTCATACGTCCATGTGATCAAGTCGTAGCCTTTTTTGAGTGCTTCTTCTTTTTGTGCAAGTTTAAGTAACCTGCCGTAGCCCTTCTTTTGATGAGCCGGATGGATGGCTAACATATGTGAACAAAGATACACCCTTCCGTCCTTGAATCCCGGGAAACTATATTGAAACCCGACTAACTGGCCATTGATGTAGCCGCCTAAAACAAGCCCGCCGTTTTTGACTGCCGTAATCGTCTGATGAGTGGGAACGCAATCCATGCCCCATACAAGGACTTCCAATCGCTGCACTTCTTGTAAATCCTCTAGTGTTGATAAGGATTTAATGATTAATTCATCAGTCATGTAAGTGGCCCCCCCTTTCCATATTTCTCGAAAGTCAGAATGATGGCTTTGGTCAGGATTTCAATTCCCGATAACAAAGCTTCTTTGTTGAACGTCATGTTCGGATGATGGAGCCCTGGTGCTAAATCACAGCCCAATCCAAGCATCGTCGCCTTGAGTTCAGGTCTTTTCAACGTATAAAAATGAAAGTCTTCTCCTCCTGTTGTAATGACAGGGGCTACCAGATTCTCTTCACCGAGTGTATCGGCTATCGCTTCAGACATTATTTCCTGTGCTTGATCGTTCACGATAGCTGCAGCAACATTGGTTCCCGGTTCGAGTTTCACATCGACTCCATGGACAATGGCCAAAGATTCTGCAACCTTTTCCACCTTTTTGGTGAGCTCTTCCATCACAGCATTATCCTGTGCCCGTAAATCCAATGAGAAAGTGGCTCTCCCTGGGATGATATTGGAACTTTCGCCACCAGCAAAAAACTGCGTCATTTTCACTGAATAAGGAATGGATGGATTAAGATGGATACCATTTAATAAAGTGATGAATGCTGCTCCTATCTCGATGGCATTTTGTCCTTGATGCGGTCTTGCTCCATGTGCATCCGTCCCCGCTATTTCACCTTTAATGAACTGAGCGGCTCCATGGACAATGGCTGGTGCCGCTTGCCCATCCTTCACTTCCTCAACCGGTCTTAAGTGCACACCATACAGGAAATCGACATCATCCAAAACTTTTTCTTCAATCATCTTCAAGGCGCCCATACCTTTTTCTTCAGCAGGTTGAAAAATGAATTTCAGTTTGCCTCTTGGTTGAAAGTCCATTTCCTTCAATACCAGGAATACTCCAAGTGCCAAGGCCATATGCCCATCGTGTCCACAGGAATGATTGGCCTGAAACGTCCCATTCACCTCCTGCCAAAGTGCATCGATATCCGATCGTATTCCGACTGTGAAATTCCCTTCCCCGATTTCCCCAATCACCCCTGTACAGTCCTCGAATGTTTTCACCGTACATTGATTTCCCGTTAAAATATTTGAAATGAAAGCTGTCGTATTCACTTCATTCCAACTCGTTTCAGGATGTGCGTGCAAATGGTCAAAGATATCGAGTATACGAGGCCTTAATTTTCCGATAGATTGTTTGATATCCATTACTGTCTCCCCCTTGTATCCCGGTTTAATCGGCTTGTTCACCTAACTGATGGAAGTTTTATCTCAAAAGAAATAATCGTCTTGATTGAACGCATCATATATAGCTTTTCTTTCTTTGAAACCCTGTTCGTCTTTAATCGATACACCGGCTACTAAACTATTCAATAAGGAGAATAACACCGGTGCCGTATCGATAGTGGAAGTCCTAGGTGTTGAAATGGGCAATAAAATGTCAGTGTATTCAGCAATTGGAGCCAGTTCAGAATCCGTGACCCCAATTACAAATGCACCCGCTTTTTTGGCCATTTCCGTAATTTTCACAGTCTCTTTAACATAGCGGTGAAATGAAATGGCTACAAAAACGGAATTTTCAGTCATTTTATCCAACAGTAAAAAAATATCATCTGTATCAGGCCTATATAAATGGACCTCTTCCCTAACAAGCCTCAGCGTAAAGGTTAACCAATGTGCTGCCGAAAATGATAACCGGTGTCCGGATATCAAAACATTGTCAGCTGCCGCCAATTTATCAACTGTTTTGGAGAAATCTTCATTTGATAAATTTTTCATTGTCTTTTCGATACTTATGATATCCTGCCCCATCACTTGAGCCATGAAGTTTGGCTGATTCGCGGCTTCAAGTTTTGAAGAATGATACTCATTCAAACTGCTGCTCTCGTATATCAACTGATTGCGTATAAGTTTTTGAAGTTCCGCATATCCACTTAACCCCAATGAATAGCAAAAGCGGATGATGGTCGTTTCACTGACTCCTATATTTTTTCCGAGATTTTGAGCTGAAGTGACTGCAAATGTATGTGAATGCACTAACAAGTATTTTGCTACCTTTTTTTGGCCAGTAGATAAATCAGGGAATACTTCTTTAACTTTTTGCTGTAAATCCATAAAACATCCCCTCTAAGCAAGATATGAATCCAAAACTTTTAATGTGACAATTTGAAGTTTTAACTTCATCAATAATAGAGAGTATTTTATCACGGGACTATTAATAAAACAATAATATTCTGAATTTTAAATAAAAAAGAAGGACAGTATCCTTCAATCCACAAAAAAACCACGAAGATATACTCCGTGGTTTTCTTAATCTTATTTTTTATGACGCTTTGCATAGCCACAGCGTTTACATAATTCTTCAACTGCACATCTTCTTGAAAAACCATCGTACATATTTTTCGCCCGTTCACCATTTAAAATGTCTTCAAGTGATGTTTCGAATATATTTCCCAGCGGTATTTTCCCTTCACTGTCCAAGCAACATGGTACGACTGTACCATCCACCAAGATGCCTAACTGATTTCTAAGAGCATAGCAGAAAATATTTTCATCGATAATGTCACGGTCCAATTCCGGCCACTCGAATTTTTCGGCCATGTTTATATATACCCGGTCCTTCAACTTAATATTATTCTTTCGCTGAAGAGCTTCACTTAAGCGAATGTCCAATGAAAGCTTCTCCTCCAACATGCTAAGAATATCGTCGTTAAGGCCATTACTCGCTTTTAATTCATCCGTATCCATATTCCATAAACGAATGGCACAAATCACTTCACTTTTTTCATTTGCTTCATTTATGAAATCGGCAATATTACTGACATAAGAGTCAAGACTATTGCTCGTATCGTTTGCCTCAAAGCTATGAAGTGAAATATTCACCTGCCGAAGGGCTTTTTTGGAGAGCAGCTTGTCTTTTACCTTTTGAATCAAGGTACCATTCGTTGTAATATTAACCTTCAGGTCATTTTCAGCACTGATATCCAGGAATGTACCCAAATTTTTATTTAAAAATGGTTCACCCATCAGATGAAAATAAATATGATCGGTATGTGGTTTGATTTTCTTGATTACATGCGTAAACCCTTCAGGATCCATGAATTTCAGGGTCCTTTGCAAGCTGGAGCTTGGACAAAAATTACACTTCAAATTACATATATTCGTAATTTCCACATAAACTTTCTTAAACTTTCTCATTTTCTAATACCCCTACAATCAAGCTTATTGTTTCAATCTGATACTAACTATACTGGTTAGCTGCTCATAAATGCAATGAAAACTTCATGGCAGCTGCTTTGACAGGCATCACAGCCCATTGGCACTAATCCGATATCCATTATTTCCATAAAACATTTAAATGCAACCAGAAAAAAAACATCTTCTCGAGGTGAAGATGTTCGGTAAGTGGCATACATTAAATTTCCCGTTTGTTCTGATTTCACTTCCCTTTTTGCTCTGTGACCTTCAAACTAAGTAATTTTTCATTTTTCAAATCATGTTGTACGGTCACGATGACATGGAACTCATTTCCTTTATCCTTGATTGAAAATCTGAAATCGTCTTCGACTAGATTTTTCGCTGCAGTTTTTCTGCCTTTATATTCGTAATCGGTAATCTCAACTTCAGGATAATCTGCCTGCACTACAGCAATCGCAATCTTTCCGTATTTTTCGTAATCGGGTTTTTGGGCCTGTGCTGAAATCGCCCCTGATTGTATAATCAAAAAAATCCCCATTAACATCACGATGACTTTTTTCAAATTGTTTTCCTCCTCATACTTTCCTCTTAGTATTATTATGTAAAATCGTTCAGTTGTTATGCAGCTGCTTCGCTTCATTTACAAGCATGATTCCAACTAATCGATTCCTCTTCCATTCCTCAGGAAACACAGTCAACGGTGGATTGGTTTCATCCACTAAATAACTAAGTTCAATCGTCATACCCGGGCGGTGGAATTTAGTTATGAACCAATCCGTAAACCCGCTTCCTACCGCTTCTTGTTCTGGAAAGGTCAGTTCATATCCAGTCAATTCGGCAGTCTTTTTGGCAATCCCATAATCCCTCGCCATATTTTTCCGTTTATTTTTGTAATGCCAAAAGATTTCCCTTCCTGAGGTATGATAGGAAACAGCCATAAGGGGATCGACTTCCTTCGTGAAATCCGTAAGCGCTTTTACTTCAGCTGCTTCTAATGGTTTTCCACCTTTATAAAATTGATACGTTGGTTTCATTTCATGACTCATTACTTCTTTCCATCCAGCCGGATATTGCCTATTTAAATCAATACCTTTAGCGTTGGCTTTCCACCGGGACCAATTCCTGCTATATCGGTTCATTTTCCATACTGCAGCCTTTTCAAGAACATTTAAGTTGGATAAATCTCCTTGCTGGATGCTGACTCCATCTGGATTCAGCATCGGGATGAACCAGATGCTCATTTCATCCAATGATTCCGTCCGATATTCTCCAACAGGTTTGCCCGCTCGATAGGCGGCTGCATACTCTTCAAGCATGCGCATTAAAAGTATGGAGCTGAGCCATTCCCGTCCATGATGTGCTCCCACTAGCAAAATCGATCTTTTTCCTTTTCCTAACTTGACTGCCTTTATACTTTTCCCCTTTTCAGTTGTCCCGATTATTTGAACGTCCAGTTCATACTGCTTTTGGATTCCTTGCAGATCCACTTCCATCTGTTCAGGGGAATACACTTCTGCCGCAAGTGATGGTTCAGGGAAAAAAAGCAGCACCAATATTCCAATTACCATTATTTTTCTCATGTACTCACCTTTTATTTTTATTCAGGTAAAAAGCAACAACCCCGGTTCAAATACATCGCCACTTATTGTAAGGAAATGTTCTGTCATATCTGAACAAAATACAAATAGCTCCTTATTAAGGGGGAGAAGAACATGAGGATTGCGGATTATGATCAGGCATTGTTTCACACACACCGTTCTGATTGGGACAGCTTGTTAGTATTGATGGTTCGAACGAAAGATCACTTTCTTTCGAAAAAAATAGAACATTTTTTGCACGCTTACAGGTTTGAGCATGATTATCAAATCGTTCAATCCCAGTTGTATGCACTGCTTCGTTATCTGGATCATGCGGCAGAAAAAACAAGTGATTATTTAAGTGAACTTCCAAGCTAAAATCAACTATAGTTTTTGCAAAACGGGAAAATTTATACAAGAGGATCGATTATCGGGGATATAACTTTGGCTGGTGAAACCCTGTAAAAACAAGGAAGGGTCAGGTATGTGAATACCTGACCCTCATTTCATTATTTTTTCATTGTAGCATATGCAGCTGCATACATTTTAAACTCTTCTATCATACCTTCCACTAATACGGCAGACTCTTCAAATAAACCATCATTTTCGTAATCGAAGCAATGTGGATCCAGAACCAATTGTTTTGCGATCACATTTGCATAAAGGCTTCGACCCACTGTCCTCATGGAATTCAAGGCATTGATCCCGCCTTTTCCTCCGCCGGCTACAGCCAATAATGCTACTGGTTTATGCGTGAATTGTTCACTGCTTAGAAAATCCAAGGCATTTTTCAAGGCACCGCTCATGGAGCCATGATATTCCGGAGTGGTCAGAATTACGCCATCAGCTTCCTCGATGCTTTTCCGAAGACCTTGAATCACTTCCAATTGATATTGCTCACCTTCACCTGAATATAAAGGGATTTCACTATTGCTTAAATCAATAAGTTCCGCTCCGTATTTCTTGGATATGTAGCGTGAAGCTATCCCCGTACGCCCTTGTTTACGTGGTGAACCATTAATGATTACTAATTTCATGAATATATACCTCCATTATTCCCGATGTTTTCCGAGATCAGTCGCCAATACAGTATACCAAAACCGAAGCGGAATTTCCTAGAATTTTGATAATTCATGCTGCTGAAAATTTGCCATCACGAAAAAAACGAAAGACCGAATAAGTCTTTCGTTTAGCTTTCATATATTTAAACTAATGCTTCAATCTTGCTCATGAAATCTTCCATGACTCCCGATAACTTGGACTTAGCTTCCGGCATTGATTTACCTTGGACACCGAAATAGAATTTAATTTTCGGTTCAGTGCCTGAAGGACGGAGGCAAACCCATGTACCATCTTCAAGGAAATACTTCAATACATTTGATTTCGGAAGCTCGATCAATTCTTCACCATTTGAAAGTAATGTACGCTTTTTGCCGCTTTGATAATCTTCTTCAGCGACTACCTGAATGCCAGCTATCCGGACAGGAGGATTTTGACGGAATTGATTCAATATTCCTTGAATCTGTTTCGCTCCCTCAATGCCCTTTAAAGTCAATGAACGCAATCCCTCCAAGTAAAATCCGTACTTTTCAAACACATTCAGCAACCCTTCATATAGTGTCAATCCCTGCTTTTTATAATGAGCACAGACTTCAACAGCCAGCACTGCCGCTTGAATGGCATCCTTATCACGTGCAAAGTCTTTAATCAGATAACCGTAGCTTTCTTCATATCCGAACAAAAAGCTATTTTCCCCGCTTTCATGATACTGATTTATTTTCTCGGCGATGAACTTAAACCCTGTAAGTACATCAACCGTCTTCAAGCCATATGACTCCGCAATCGTCCGCCCGATTTCAGAAGTGACGATGGTTTTTAAGACGACTCCATTTTGAGGAAGCTTCCCTTTTTCTTTTTTCTGGGACAGTAAATAATCCAGGAAAAGTGCACCTGTTTGATTTCCAGTCAGGACAACATATTGACCCATCTCGTTTTTCACGGCAATTCCAAGCCGATCGGCATCCGGGTCCGTTGCTATCAATAAGTCCGCTTCCACTTTGTTTCCAAGCTCGATCGCCATTTCAAACGCTGCTGGTTCCTCTGGATTGGGAGACTTCACTGTTGAAAAATCTGGATCTGGCAGTTCTTGTTCCTTAACGATATGCAAATTTTGATATCCTAAGCTGTGGAGTGCCCGTCTAACTGATTTATTTGCCGTACCATGAAGCGGCGTAAAGACGACTGACACATCTATTTCCTCGGCAAGCTGCGGATTCTCGGGAACTGTGAGCAACTCACGGTTATATGCCGCATCCAATTCCTCCCCAATCATTTCGATTAGGCCCTGTCCTTTAAGGACTTCAGCTTCTTCAATTTGAATTTCAAGCTCACTTTCAATGGCATTCACATAGCTGATCACTTGATCCGCTGCTTCCGGTGGCAATTGTGCTCCATCTGGCCCATAAACCTTGTATCCATTATACTCAGGCGGATTGTGGCTTGCCGTGATGACGATACCAGCAAAAGCATTCAGCTCGCGAACCGCAAATGATAATTCTGGTGTCGGACGCAATTCATCGAATAAATAAGCCTTCACCCCAAATGTTGCCAAGGTTTTAGCTGCTTCGAGTGCAAATTCCGGAGACTTATGTCTCGAATCATAAGCAATCACAGCCCCTCTTCCTTTTACCTCTTCCCCAAACGAAGAGATATATTGAGCTAACCCAACCGTTGCCTTCCTTACAGTATAAAGATTCATCCGGTTCGTTCCCGCTCCGATTTCCCCACGCATTCCGCCTGTTCCAAATTCTAAATTTTTATAAAAAGCATCTTCGAGTTGTGCTTCATCCTGCTGCATTTCCTCAAGGAGGACACGTAATTCCCCATTTAAATTCTGGTACCCTGCCCAAGTGGTATATAAAGATTTCCATTCCATCTCCAACATCTCCTCCCAAACGCCTTATTTGTAATTATTATGTATCTGCCTACATATACAAAATTATCACATTTATTCCAATAAATGAAGTGAAGGCTCGTAATGGAAGGAACCGAATTTTGCGTTCTTCCCATCACGAGCCCCATTTACCTTTTTATTTTTCGCCATCTTTGTAATGCAGATTGTAAATATCATGGCGGCGATCTTTCAATTGCCTTACAGTACCAGACTGACGCTCCCGCCTTAAGATTTCCAAATCAACATCGCCAATCAGGACCATCTCAAGGTTCGGGCTGGTTTCCCCGACTATGCCGTCACGCGCAAATTCAAAATCCGATGGAGCGAATATTCCAGATTGGGCATATTGGATATCCATATTTTCCGTTTGCGGAAGATTCCCGACCGTTCCGGAAATGACGGTATAAATTTGGTTTTCCACAGCACGGGCCTGGGCACAATAACGAACGCGCAGATAGCCTTGCCTGTCTTCTGTACAAAATGGAGTGAATATGATTTTGGCTCCCATGTCGGTAGCAATCCGGGCGAGTTCCGGAAATTCAATATCATAACAAATTTGTATGGCGATTTTTCCACAATCCGTATCAAAAACACGAACGCGGTCACCAGCGTTAATACCCCACCATTTTCTTTCATTCGGTGTGATATGAATTTTATATTGCTTTTCAATCGTCCCATCACGACGGAATAAATAAGCGATATTATAGATATTGTCATCATCTTCTTTTACGAAATGGGAACCGCCGATGATATTGACGTTATACCTTACAGCTAAAGTGGTAAACAACTCAATGTACTGCTCCGTGAAGTCCGACAGTTTCCGTACAGCCAAGCTTGGTGACCTTTCATTCAAGAAAGACATCAGCTGGGTGGTGAACAATTCCGGGAACACGGCGAAATCCGCATTAGCATCCGAAGCAACGTCGGTGAAATACTCGACTTGATTAGCGAAGTCTTCGAATGAATCGATTTTACGCAGCATGTATTGCACGACGCAGATCCGTACCGGTTCGGATGTTTTATAATAACGTTTTGTTTTCGGCTGATAATCGACGTTATTCCACTCCATGAGCGTAGCATACTTATTGGATTGCAGATCATCCGGCAAGTAATTCGGATTGATCCTCATAAGCGTGAACCCATTTAAAAGCTGGAACGATAGAACCGGATCATATATTTTATGCAATTGCACTTCTTTCACATATTCCCTTGGTAACAGTTCATCCGCATGTTTATGGTAATTGGGGATCCTGCCGCCGATAATGATGCTTTTTAAATTCAAATGTGCAACAAGTTCTTTCCTTGAATCATATAGTCTTTGACCAATTTTCATCCTGCGGAATTTTGGATGGACCATGACCTCGATTCCATATAAATTATAACCGTCCGGATTATGATTCGTGATGTACCCACCATCTGTTACATCGTCCCATGTATGGCGATCATCATATTCGTCAAAATTAATAATGAGGCTGGAACATGAGCCAATCACTTTCCCATCATATTCAGCCACGAACTGTCCTTCCGGAAAAATTGCCAGATGGCTCTCAAGCTGATTCCGCTTCCAGGGAACCATTCCTGGAAAGCAACTCGACTGCAAAGCAATTATTTCATCTATGTCTCCTAGCCTCATATTACGTATTTCCATTATTTTCTCATATTTATGCAGGTCCAAATTAGGCATTTTCCTCAGACTCCTTTAATCTCTTCCATAAGAATTATACCCCTTATTCAAAAATTAAAACAGGCGAACCTACCCAAGGTTTTCAAAATTACATGGATAAAATCCATTCTTAATGTCCCTTAAAAAGAATATATATTTTACAGACGCCGTCCATACATACTATACTTTTCATGAGAGCAAAAAGAGATGGGGAAGAGGAACCATGAACAATACAAAACGCAGTCTGGAAAACTTATTATTTGTTGCCTGGGCTGCTTCCATCATTGCTATGTTTGGAAGCTTATATTTTTCTGAAATTAAGCAATATGAACCTTGTGCGCTATGTTGGTATCAGCGGATCATCATGTATCCTTTTACAATCATATTAGGAATTGCAATCATTCGAAAAGATCATTGGATCAGCTTTTATACCATGATATTATCTGCTATCGGTGCATTCATTTCCACATACCATTATTTGATACAAAAGGTTTCATTCTTTTCTGACCACACCCTTGCATGCGGAAGGGTTCCATGTACAGGACAATATATAAACGTATTTGGTTTCATCACCATCCCGTTCCTAGCCTTGACTGCATTCATCATTATTTTCATTTGCAGTTACATCATATGGACAAGATCCAAGGAGGTTGCAGCTTTATGAAGAAAATGGCTATATTTTTATTGATAATCGTCGCGATATTTGTCCTGCTGGGCGTTTTTTCAAACATGAAAAAAGAAGAAAAAACAAAAGGAAATCCATACGGCAAGGATAAACTTAAACCCGCTACGGTCAATCAGTTGGATGACCCCAATTACCAAAACTTGATCCTGCCGGAAGAATTGGAGCAGGACCTCCAGGATAAAAAAGATATGACCGTTTATTTTTATAGTCCTGATTGCCCGCACTGTCAAAAAACAACGCCAATCGTAGCCCCTTTGGCAGAAAAATTGGGAATCGACCTAGTTCAATACAATCTTTTGGAGTTTGAACAAGGATGGAGCGATTATGGCATCAAAAGCACACCGACCATCGTTCACTATAAAAATGGCAAAGAACAAGAACGCATCGTTGGCTATAAAGATGAGGAAACCTTCGAGAAATGGTTCGAGGACCACGATATTAATTAAGGATGGAAAAAATGAGCCGGCCCTAACGGAAATGCTTCTCCCGTTATAGCCGGCTCATTTTTTTTGCCTTATACTAAATATTGATTCGCCACCTGGATGTCCAACATCTGCATATCATCACTCTCTTCATGGTTTATACTTGAAAAATGGTCATAATAAAAAGGAAAGAATATTCCGTATTCATTCAATAGCGTGATGTTATGTTGGAACAATTCTTCAGATTTAGATTCCATCACTATAGAATCTTCTTCCTTCTGTTTGTCTAATATCGACATGAGGACTTGAAGACATGTCATGACTTGAAATGCGTCTCTTAATGTTGCCAAGTAAGTAAAGGAATTTTGATTGGGCTCTAAAACGCCAATCTCGCGGAAGTGAAGGATTTCACTTTCCGTAAAGTATTTTGGAAATACAGATTCGTAGAAACGAGAAACGAGACTCGCTATTTCCTGCTCTTGTTCTTCCGTTGAAGAAAAGACCGTCTTCACTAAAAAAACCACCTTTTTTCAGATCCGTTAGACCTATCTATTATATGTATATTCTAGGACAAGCGATTTCTTTCCCTATAGAATAACATAAAAATTGTAAAAAATATGTGGTAATTTCCACCACCGAAAATCTTAGCAATAGGCCCAAGGTTTCTTACTTATCCGTAATTATTATATATTTTTTACATTTAAGCACAACCAAACGAGTCGAAAGTAGGAGTTAAATTGGAAAATTTCAAAATAACTAACCAACATTTAATAATAGATGTTCTCCAAAATTGGAATGAATTAACATTGGAAAAGCTTTTTAAGGAGCGATGGAAGGCCCCAAAGAAGTTAGTGCATGAATGGAGGATGAGTAAAGAAGTGACAGTGAACGGGAGTTCCGTTACATGGTCAACCATCCTTAACGAAGGAGATACGATCAGCATCCCCTTATTGGATCACGCTGAAAATGAAACAGTTCAAGCGACAGACTTAGGAATTTCCATCTTATATGAAGATGATGTGTTGTTGATAGCCAATAAACCGGCTGGAATGGATACTCACCCTTCTCTACCCGGTGAAGCACACTCCCTCATCAATGGAGTGGTGCACCATCTTCAAAAAACCGGCCAGACCTGTATGATCAAGCATATTCATAGGCTTGATAAAGATACCACCGGTGCGGTCCTTTTTGCAAAAAACCGCCTCAGTGGGTCCATGCTGGATAGAATGTTGGAAGAAAGGGAAATCAAACGGACTTATCTAGCATTAGTCGAAGGAAACATTAAAAAAGATGAAGGCGATATCAAAGAAAAAATTGGCCGTGACCGGCACCATGCCACGAGACGAAGGGTTTCCCCTACAGGGCAGACGGCAGTCACCCATTATCGGGTGATCAATCGCAATTCCAAGAAAAACTTGACGCTCGTCAGCTGCACCCTGGAAAGCGGCCGAACCCACCAGATCAGGGTGCATTTCAGTCATTTGAATCACCCCTTGGCCGGAGATACCTTATATGGCGGAAAAAAGACATTTCATCGTCAAGCCCTGCATGCAAGGAAAATCGAATTCATCCACCCCATTTCAGAATTAAAAATGATCATTGAAGCTCCTTTCATTGATAGACCTGAAATATTCGACGATCACTTATAATACAAAAAGAACACACCGTTTCATTTCGAAACGGTGTTCTTATTTCTTCATTAATATTATTTCGAAATTGTTGCTTATATTTTTTTGCGCAACCAGCGAACGGGCTATGTTAGACGGATAATCCTCCTTTACGGTTGATATATAAGCATGTTGGGACGAAACCCGTTCATTTTGGCACAAAAAAATAGCTGGCCACTTGGGCCAGCTTTATTTTTGTATTATGACGCTTTTCTCATGCCTTTTAAGATAAGGCTTAAGATGAAGACAAATACGATTGCACCAATCAGTGCTGGAATTATAGCGAAATCTGCTACTGAAGGTCCCCAATTCCCAAGAATTAATGAACCTAACCAAGCTCCAACAAAACCAGCGATAATGTTACCGATAATTCCAAATGGTACGTCACGTCCAACGATCATACCTGCTAACCAACCAATGATACCTCCGATAATTAATGACCATAAAAATCCCATAATATATTTCCTCCTTCAAATTAGTTAATTTTTTAATTCCTGCAGCAGACTCCAAGAAAACCAATCACTTCCATTTTGTCCTGTCTGTTTTCAGTTCTTTTAACTTTTACATTCAAATGGTATGATGCCGATTCGCACAATATCTAATGAATGTGAATGTTTTAGTTTTTGGGTAGAGTTAGCTAGCTATAGCCCTTGAGTAACTGATTGGACAATCCTCATGTTAGTGAATTTTTTCTTTTTGTTTGCCGCTGTACTCATTATTTTCCCCGTTTAATTAATCTAAAACCTAATTTTTTTTAAAAATATTTGGAAACGAAAACAGGATTATCAGACATATTAAACGGGTATACCATAGGCTTTACTTTGTCACATAGTTAGTATAAGCAGTAACTGTTTCAATTATGTTCATAAAGGAAAAAGAAAAAAAGTGCCCCATTATCGGGACACCCTCCTATCATTTGCCGTATTCTTTTTAGAACAAAAGTTCATCGGGATTGCTACCGAACCGTTCATTTTTGTTCAAGGCATCTATTTGATTCATTTCATTCAGGCTTAATGTAAAGTCAAATACCTGTGCATTTTCCTCGATACGGGACGGCGTAATCGATTTAGGAATTACAACTAGATCATTTTGCAGATGCCACCTAATCAACACTTGTGCTGAACTTTTCCCATGCTTCTTCGCTATATGATTGATTGTCGGCTCTTCCAATAGGTTCCCTCTGCCTAGCGGGCTCCAAGATTCTACCTTTATTTCATGTTTTGCACAGTAATCACGAATTTCGACTTGAGTCAAAAGTGCATGCAATTCAATTTGATTGACGACCGGTTTCACTTCACTGTTTGCAAGTAAATTTTCCAAATGATGAACATGGAAATTACTTACACCGATTGATTTCACCTTACCTTCCTTATAAAGCTTTTCCAATGCCCTCCAGGTTTCCAGATATTTATCTTTTCCCGGCCAGTGGATCAGGTATAAATCCAGGTATTCCAAACCAAGGCGATTTAAACTATCATCAAATGCCTGGAGCGTCGTTTCGTATCCCTGCTCTGTATTCCACACTTTAGATGTAATGAACAATTCTTCACGGGGCACTCCGCATTCCCGAATCGCCTGACCAACACCTTCTTCATTTTCATAAATGGCCGCCGTGTCAATCGCACGATATCCAACTTCGATCGCTTTCTTGACGGACTCAACCGTTTCATTTCCGTTTTTCACTTTAAATACACCGAAACCCAACTGTGGCATTTCAACTCCATTATGTAAGGTGATCGTTTCCCCAATATTTGAAATCATTCCATTATTCCCCCTTACTTTTATTTACCAATTATACATCCCCCCACCTTCTATTTCTAACCATAAGCCTCGGGATTTATAGAGTCCCTTAAGCGAAAACACATCCTTAAATACCATTTATATATAAAAAGGGAACATTTTATCTTTTTAATCATTCACTAAGTTAAATATTTTGTAAAAAAATGACGAAACATCTATCCTTATAGGTATGAAATTCGTTACAATTGAATAGTTCGACTTAAAACCAAGTAAAAAAGAAGGTGCCATCTTTAAAGAATAATCAAACGCAAAACTCCCATTCTATATATTGAGGAGTTGCAAACCGTCCTGCGCCCATTCATTGGCCACAATCCATATACACTTTACATACTTGAAATCAAGGGAGTCCTCCATGTATGAATAGCATATTCATCTTAACCGCGCTAATTATTATTTTTGCTTTGGTCTTTGACTTTATCAATGGTTTCCATGATACGGCTAACGCCATCGCTACAGCAGTATCAACCAAGGCGCTTAAACCACGTCATGCAATCTTCATGGCTGCGGTCATGAATTTATTAGGAGCACTTACCTTTACCGGTGTAGCTCATACCATTACGAAGGATATCGTTGATCCTTTCACATTGAACAATGGTTCTTATGTAATCCTTGCTGCCCTGCTTTCGGCAATAATATGGAATTTGATCACTTGGTATTTTGGCATTCCAAGCAGTTCCTCCCATGCAATCATTGGTTCAATAGCGGGAGCTGCCATCGTGGCTAGTGGATTCGATGCGATTAAATGGAATGGATTCACTAAAATTGTACAAGCATTGATTCTATCCCCTATCCTTGCCTTTACGCTTGGATTCATTGTATACAGTATCTTCAAGGTAGTATTCAAAAATAATAACTTAGGAAAAACCAATAAGCGATTCAGGAGAATACAAATTCTCACGGCGGCCATCCAGTCTTATACACATGGAACGAATGATGCTCAAAAATCCATGGGTATCATCACGATGGCTTTGATCGCTAACGGATATGCCTCTACCTCTGAAGTTCCTTTCTGGGTACAATTATCCTGCGCAATAGCCATGGCGCTTGGTACATCAATCGGAGGTTGGAAGATCATCAAAACCGTTGGCGGTAAAATCATGAAAATCCGGCCGGTTAATGGTGTGGCTGCCGATATGACTGGAGCGGCCATCATTTTCGGTGCAACCTTCCTGCATATGCCGGTCAGCACGACACATGTCATTTCTTCTTCAATACTTGGGGTCGGTTCTGCACACCGCATCAAAGGGGTAAAATGGGGAACCGCAAAAAACATGTTGATCACTTGGTTCATTACATTGCCAATTTCCGCTTCCTTAGCTGGAACCATTTACTATTTGATTGCTTTATTTTTATAGAACCTTTTGCCTTTCCATATCGGAAAGCCTCAGACTGTAGAAAAACTCGATAATTAATTAAGATTGCCTACATTTTTTTGTGAGGGAGTGTTAATATGAACGTTGATTTCCACTCCTGGCACTCGCTTTCCGAGGGCGTTCCGGGAGCCTCCTCGGCGCTATTAGCCCCTGTGGGGTCTCCCTTGGACGCGTTTTTCCCGCAGGAGTCTCGTACCCTCAGTTCCAATCAACTTTGTTTAAAAATTCAGATGGAACCCCTTTTGTCTACAAACTCTGCCTTTCCATATCGGAAAGGCTTTTTTTTACAAATCCCCCCTTATAAATGCAGGGTTTTTCCCATTTTTTAATTTTCCTTGTTTTTTTATGTAAAGTTTTATTAAGATTTTGTAAATTTTCGTCGAAAAACCTTCCCGGATACTACATGAATTCGTTACAATCAATTTGTTAATACTAAGCGTACGACTAAGGTGCGTAAATTTGCATGACTAATTGGGAGGCTTTAACATGGCTTTTAAATCAAAAAAAGACAAATTCGCAGTAATGCTTTTTAACATCGCTCAAAACCTTAAAGAAGGTGCTGACTATTTCGCGGATTATAAACTCAAAAACATCTCCGATCTAAAAGTATTTTCAGATACGATGAAAGACTATGAGCATAAAGGCGATTCAATGGTTCATAATGTGATTAAAGAGCTGAACAATGCCTTCATCACTCCTATCGAACGGGAGGATATCCTTGAATTAACCATGAGAATGGATGATGTCATAGACGGTTTGGAACACTGTGCGGCATTATTCGAAATGTACTCAATTGTCAATGCAGACGAGTATATGCTTAAGTTTGTGGATGCAATCAAACAGTGTACGTATGAAATTGAAAATGCTGTCGATACACTATCCACTAAAAAATTGCCAATGATTCGTGAAAATGCAATCAAAATTAAAGATCTTGAATCCGTTTGTGACGGAATCCAACGTCAATCAATCAAAAACTTGTTTACAGTTGAAAAAGATCCAATCAGGATCATTCAATATAAAGAAATATACGAAAGCCTTGAAGAGATCGCCGACCACTGTCAAGCAGTGGCCAATACACTTGAAACAATCATAATGAAAAACGCCTAAGGAGTACCCCAATAAATGGATACTTTATTAATTTTAACAATATTAATCGTTTTCTTTGCTTTAGCATTTGACTTCATCAATGGTTTTCATGATACAGCCAATGCAATAGCGACTGCTGTTTCAACAAAGGCCATGAAGCCTAGGCATGCCATCATCATGGCAGCCATCATGAATTTCGTCGGAGCTATGACATTTACTGGAGTAGCGAAAACCATAACGAAGGATATCGTGGATCCGTTCACGCTTCCGAATGGTTCATATGTAATCATGGCTGCTCTGCTTGCCGCTATCATATGGAACCTTCTTACCTGGTATTACGGAATACCAAGCAGTTCCTCCCACGCATTGATTGGTTCGATTGCAGGTGCCGCCATTGCAGCAGCTGGTTTCGCAGGCATTAAATGGGAAGGATTCATGAAAATTCTTCAAGCTTTGATCTTCTCCCCGCTAATTGCTTTTGCAATCGGGTTTATCGTATACAGCATCTTTAAAGTAGTCTTTAAAAACAATAACCTGACAAAAACAAACCAAAAATTCCGTACTATACAAATTGCTACTGCAGCACTTCAATCGTATACCCACGGAACGAACGACGCTCAAAAAGCGATGGGTATCATCACGATGGCCCTTATTGCAAATGGTTATGCATCAAGTACTGATATCCCCTTCTGGGTTCAATTCTCCTGTGCGCTGGCAATGGGACTTGGAACTTCCGTCGGCGGATGGAAAATCATTAAAACCGTTGGCGGCAAAATCATGAAAATCCGTCCGGTCAATGGTGTTGCAGCGGATTTAACCGGGGCCTTTATCATTTTCGGTGCGACTGTAATACACATGCCAGTCAGTACAACCCATGTTATTTCGTCTTCAATCCTAGGTGTTGGATCAGCACATCGCGTCAAGGGCGTAAAATGGGGAACGGCAAAAAGAATGATCATCACTTGGTTCATTACCATTCCCATCTCGGCAACATTAGCAGGTTTGCTCTATCTTTTGATTAACTTCCTATTCTAAAATGAAAAATCAAATCCCTTCCGGTTTCCATCGGTAGGGATTTTCTGTTTTAACAAGGGATTTATCTATGCTTATTAATAGGAAATCGTTTAAACTTCAAGGAGAAGGAATTTTTTTTAGCGAGGGGCAAAATAAAAATGAAGGAATTCGAAAAAAATAGAGATATTTTTAAAGACCTTTATGGAGATATGATGGAGTTTGCCGATAGGATCAGTTCTGTTTTAGGTTGCCCCATTACAATCGAGGACGGTAACCACCGCTTACTTGCTTATAGCACACACGATGATACTACGGATCAGGCTCGTATCATGACCATAATCGGAAGACGTGTCCCTGAAAAGGTCATCAACAGTTTATGGAAAGATGGCTTCATCCCCGCGTTATTGAAAGGAGATGCCCCCATTAAAATCGGGGCCATCAATGATGTCGGTCTCGGTAACAGGGTTGCGGTTTCCATCCGGAAAAATAACGAAGTACTTGGATTCATTTGGGCTTTGGAAGTAAATGAACCGTTCTCCGAAGAAGATATGAAATTTCTGCAATTCGCTGCCAAGGAAGCGAAGAACCAGTTACAGCAATTGCAATTGAAAAAGAAAAGGAAAGAAGCAGGTCATCAAGAGTTCCTTTGGCGCATGTTGACCGGGCACTACCAAGAAGAATCGGAAATAATTGAAAATTACACGAAATTCTCCATCCATGTTCCAGTGGTTTTTTCCATATTGGTATTCGAATTTCCTAAAGAGATCAATCGCGAAGTGGAGCGCTACATTTCATACATGTTAACGACTACCCAAAAGATAAACAGTTCCTTATTTGCCATTGACCATAACAAGCTTATTCTTTTCGCAGGAGCCAACCAGGAAAACAGCCCTACTTTCACTTCATCGGTTTATGAGTTCATTCCTTTTTTCATTTTGGAGATGAAACGGCGTTTCGGTGTTGAACATATCCTTGGAACGGCTGGCAATATGTATAAAAACTTAATGGATGTTAAATCAAGTTACGAAGAAGCTCAATACACCCTAAAAATGAAGAATATTTTCCCAGATGACATGAGACTCATTTTACATTATGAAGAACTTGGCATGTTTCAAATGATTGAAACACTCGCAAGCAACAAACAGCGTCGCGTTCATCCTTCCATCCTTAAGCTAAAAGCATACGACATGAAAAACCAGACGGAAATGCTGCAAACACTCACTGTCTATCTAGAGAAAGACTGCAACCCTAATGAAGCTTCAAAAAATCTTCATATCCATGTGAATACATTGAATTACCGATTAAAAAGGATCACGGAAGTGGGAAATATCCGGTTAAAAGACCCGATTCAAAAAATGTCCCTCTTTCTTAATATTAAACTTAATCAATATGATGAATTTTTCAAGAAAAATTAATGATATATTCCCTGATATGGAATACAAGAAGTGTAGAAAGGTTGATCATATGATATTTGAAACAAAAGAAGAACTTGAAAAAGAATTAACAATCATTGAAAAATGGGAGAAAGATCAGAAAGGACTATGGTTTTGGGAACGGATTGGGCGGATCCCCTTCAAGCTATTGGATAAGTTGACACCGGATTTCATTCAGAAAAAATTAGGTGTCATGCTTGATGAAATCGGCAGCTACATTCAGAATGGCGGAAAATATTTAACGAAAGAAGCTCATATTCTAAGTCAGCTGCAAGCAAAGGTTCCTGAGTTGGATATTACTGCCCTGGAAGATGTTTCAAGCATCCCCCTCCATATCATGGATAGCGTGAGTCAGGATATTAAAAATTCAGGCAGCAAATTGGCAACGGTTCAAGGTGCCACTACAGGGATTGGCGGAATCTTCACCTTGGCCATCGACATCCCCCTTCTTCTCGGCATGTCGATCAAAACCCTTCAGGATATCGCCATCACATATGGCTTTAATCCTAGAGACCGCGAAGAACGTATTTTCATCGTCAAATGTCTGCAATTCACAACATCGGATGTAGTCGGCAAAAAGGCTCTATTAAATGAATTGTCGAAAATGAACCAGACTGATTCCCAATCAAAAAGGGAAATAGCATCCGAACTGCAAGGGTGGCGGGAAGTTGTTTATACATACCGTGATCAGTTTGGCTGGAAAAAGCTTTTGCAAATGGTTCCTGTTGCCGGAATAATATTTGGTGCCCTTACAAATCGTTCCATGATTGCCGATATAGCAGATACGGGAATCATGCTTTATAAAAAAAGAAGGATTTTAGAGCGCATTCAAGATCCTAATGCAAAGAATTGAATTCAGGTTTAAAAGGATCTTTAACCTGGCGAGTCCATGTTTTTTGAAACTGCGTTTGTGGAATTCCACAAATACACCTTTTTCATTTTTCTGATTTCCACATACTAACTGTTTCTTTTTCCAACTATACTTGTGATACAAATAGTAAAACATATTATTGGAGGGATTAAGATGAGAATAGGAATTCCAAAAGAGATTAAAAACAATGAAAACCGTGTAGCTATCACTCCAGCTGGGGTTGTAGCATTAGTCAACGCAGGGCACGAAGTATTAATCGAAATGAACGCAGGGCTAGGAAGCAGTTTTACAAATGAATCATATCAAGAAGCTGGTGCTGTTATAGTCGAGGACGCTGCTAGCGTTTGGTCAAGCACAGAAATGATCATGAAAGTAAAAGAACCTATCTCATCTGAATATAAATATTTCCGAAAAGATTTAATCCTTTTCACATATTTACATCTTGCGGCTGAACCGGCACTAGCTCAGGCCCTAAAAGAAAGCGGTGTCTTGGCCATTGCTTATGAAACGGTTGCAGTAAACCGCACACTTCCTTTATTGACACCAATGAGTGAAGTTGCAGGACGCATGGCTGCACAAATCGGTGCTCAGTTCCTTGAAAAAAATAACGGCGGCAAAGGAATTCTCTTAAGCGGAGTTCCTGGAGTTAAACGTGGTAAAGTCGCTGTTGTCGGCGGAGGTATGGTTGGAACGAATGCTGCTAAAATCGCTATTGGATTAGGCGCAGATGTTACCATTCTTGACTTAAGCCCTGACCGCCTTCGTCAACTTGATGATATTTTCGGGAATGAACTGACTACACTTATCTCCAACCCTTATAATATTGCAGAAGCAGTCAAAGATGCCGATTTAGTAATCGGTGCTGTATTGATTCCAGGTGCTAAAGCACCTAAGCTCGTTACTGAAGAAATGGTTAAATCGATGTCTCCAGGTTCAGTCATTGTCGATGTTGCAATCGACCAAGGCGGTATCTTTGAAACGGTCGACCACATAACAACACATGATAACCCTACTTATGTAAAACATGGAGTAGTGCATTATGCAGTGGCGAATATGCCAGGAGCAGTGCCTCAAACTTCTACAGTTGCTTTAACTAACGTAACAGTACCATTTGCACTTCAAATTGCAAACAAAGGTGCCATCAAAGCGATCCTTGAAAATGATGCACTTGCAAAAGGCGTCAATGTAGCGAACGGTGAAATCACGTTCGAAGCAGTTGCCACAGACCTTGGCTACAACTATGTAAGTGTTGAAAACGCCTTAAACTCAAACAACATTAACGCTTAATAAAAAATAAGACTCCAGACAAGATTGTGTCTGGAGTCTTATTTTTTTGGACGAGAACCTCGTTGAAGCTGTACTTCCTTGGACAATATCTGGATCTAGGCCGGATTATCTCGCACAACGTTCGGATTATCCGGGTATAGGTCGAATCATCTGCTCGGACGGGCGATTTTTCCGATTATAGCTCGAATTAAAGACGAAAGTCATTTTTGATTATATGTTTAAATTACGTGATTTGTAATTGGAACTTGGCCCCATATAATAGGCAAGATATGCCACTACATTTTATATGGGATCAAGTCGTGTTATTACTAATCCAACAAAATGGAATATCCCTCTTAATCTATGAAAATCTTCCCAGGATTCATTATTCCTTTCGGATCCAGTGCCTGTTTGATCGTTTTCATCACTTCGTAAGCTCCTCCATGCTCCCTACGCTGATACTTCAATTTTCCAAGTCCTACCCCATGTTCACCCGTACATGTACCGCCTTTGGTTAGTGCATATTCGACGATTTCTTCATTTAATCTCTTCGCTTCTTTAACTTCTTCAGGATTTTTCAGATCGATCATGAACAATACGTGATAATTCCCGTCACCTACATGTCCTACAATCGCACCCTCCACTTTGGATTGTTCTACTTTCTTCCTTGTATCCAGTATGGCCTTCGATAATTCATGAAGGGGCACACTTACGTCGGTCACCATCAGCTTCTTTCCAGGTGCGCTGTGAATGAATGCGTACGCGAGATTATGGCGCGCTTCCCATAAGGCATTCCGTGCTTTTGAATCGGTTTCAAACTGGATATCCCCACAGCCAAAATCACTTACGATTTCCTTGGCAAATTTGACGTCCTGTTCCAGTCCGGCAAAATTCCCATGAAACTCGAGGAATAAAGTTGGTTGGACATCATAGGATTTGTCCATGAATTGATTAACTTTTTTAATGGACTCGGCATCAACCAATTCAATTCGTGCAATCGGGATTCCAGCAAGCATGATCCCATTAACCGCAGATACTGCCTGTTCGACGGTTGGAAATGAAGCTCTCCCAGCCATTGTGACTTCAGGAATGCCATAGACCTTTAATGTCAGTTCAGTAAATACACCTAGCGTACCTTCGGAACCGACAAACAAGCCATTCAAATGAATGCCTGATGATGATTTTGTCGCTAAACTTCCGGAATGAATCACTTCACCGTTTGCTAAAACCACCTCCAAATCCCTGACTTGATCACGCATTATCCCATATTTGACCGAGGTCGTCCCACTTGCATTCGTTGCTGCCATCCCTCCCAATGTAGCATCGGCACCAGGATCGACGGAAAAGAACAAACCGTATTTTTTTAATTCTTTATTGAGTTGCGTCCTTGTCACTCCTGGTTGGACCTTTACAAGGAAATCATTTTCCCTGATTTCCAATATTTGATTCATCAAGGACAAATCCAGGGAAATTCCCCCTTTGACTGGAACGACATGCCCCTCCAAACTTGATCCTAATCCAAAAGGAATGACCGGTATTCCATGCTCATTCGCATACCGCATTACTGCACTGACTTCCGCAGTATCCCTTGGGTATATGACCACATCCGGTAAATGCGGAGTGTGATAGGATTCATCATGGCTGTGCTGTTCCAATAAAGTTTCATTCACCGTTACTTGTTCTTCCGTCAGTATCTTCCTTAATTCTTCTATATAACCATTCATTATGCAGCCTCCTCTTTTTTTACCAAACATTCTGAAAATATCACACAAAATGAGATTGCCCGCTAATAGGCAATCCATCTTTCTTCACTTACTGAAACCTTTCGTTTTATCCGTGCAGGCCTTCATTGCTTGTAGAATGCTGGATCTTAGCTGATTCTCTTCTAAAGACGCCACAGCAGCTATCGTTGAACCGCCCGGTGTGCAGACATCATCCTTTAAAGCAGCAGGGTGTCTTTCCGTTTCGAGTACCATTTTAGCAGCTCCCAGTACAGCTTGTGCCGCCATTCGGTATGCTTGTTTCCGCGGAATGCCATCACGGACCCCGCCATCAGCCAGCGCCTCGATGAACATGTATACATAAGCAGGCGACGAACCGCTGATGGCCGGTACTGCGTCCATCAAATCTTCATGGAGGATTTCCGTTTTACCGAAACTATTCAGCAGTGCAGTCAAATCCTCTATATCAGCATCGGTAATTTCATCATTTATGCTCATGGCCGTCATGCCTTCACCGACAAGCGAAGGAGTGTTTGGCATCGTCCGGACAACCTTCACTTTTTTTCCGAAGCTGTTCTCAACTCGAGATATAGTGATTCCCGCTGCCATAGTGATGATCACAGCGTCTTCTTTCACATGATTCTTCACTTCTTCAAGCACTTGCTTATGCATGGCAGGTTGGATCCCAAGAAAGAGAAAATCGGCAAAACCGGCAACCTCTTTATTATCCAAAGTGCCTTTAACCTTATATTTCGTGGTGATTTTAGTTTTGGTTTCCACACTTGCAGTACTGACCATGATTCCTTCTGGTGCAATGACCTCTGCAAGCAACATGCCCTCAAGCATTGCCTCACCCATTTTACCGCATCCAATAAACCCGATTTTTTTATTCATATCTTACACTTCCAATCATAAGTTCATCTATATTCCTTCTTATTTATTATATCGGATTTGATAATTGGAAACACGTTGGAGATATTAATCAGGAAGGAATTGGTGGTTTCTGGTCGAATTACTTAAGTGTTATGGATGAATCTTTATCCACCTTCATGCAATTGAAATTTTTAGCAAAAAAACGTTGACTAATTGGTCATTTCAGATTTATAATTTTGACCTTTCAGTCACAAACGAATGTGGAATACAGTTCTAGGAATGGAGAAACCGTATGAAAATGGAAAAAAAAGCGGTCAATACCAAGCTTGTCTTAACAGGTTTGATCATAGGAATGTTTTTCAGTTCATTGGAACAGACGATCGTCGGTACGGCCATGCCGACAATCATCGGGGAATTGAATGGTTTTACCATCTTTGCATGGGTGACGACTGCCTATTTAATAGTCTCAACAACTGTTGTGCCCATTGTTGGAAAGCTATCTGATTTATATGGCAGGCGTTCCCTTT
The DNA here is from genome assembly GCF_030817135.1 of Peribacillus sp. V2I11. Lineage (NCBI taxonomy): Bacteria > Bacillati > Bacillota > Bacilli > Caryophanales > Bacillaceae > Peribacillus > Peribacillus sp. V2I11. Next base: position 1,318,897 of record NZ_JAUSYW010000001.1, read on the forward strand.
ATCTGCTTGGTACGATCATTTTTACGATCGGTTCGTTTTTATGTGCCACAGCCACTTCGATGGAGCAATTGATCATCTACAGGGGGCTGCAGGGAATCGGCGGCGGAATGATCATGCCTTTATCCCAAACGATAATCGGCGATATATTCTCTGCTGAACAAAGAGCCAAATGGCAGGGTGTATTTGGAGCCCTTTTTGGTTTAAGTTCCGTCATTGGCCCTTTTCTGGGCGGCCTGATCGTTGACCATATCAGCTGGCATTGGATCTTTCTGATCAATGTACCGACGGGCTTACTATCTGCCATTTTGATTTATGTAGGATTGAAACATGAAGCCATAAGGAAAGCAGAGAAAGTGAATATCGATTATCTAGGGATTTTCACCTTGATTCCTGGTATTGTCCTGTTACTTCTCGGCTTGACCTTCGGTGGTGATAAGTTCGAATGGTTATCACTAGAATCTCTCTTGATTTTCGGCAGCACTCTTGTCTTCATTGCCCTCTTCATCATTTTTGAAAGAAGAGCAGTCGAACCGATCCTTGATTTTAAAAATAGGGTTTTTTCCACCACGAATATTTTGGGATTCCTGCTTGGCCTTGGCATGTTCGGGGCAATCATGTTCGTCCCGCTGTTCATGCAAGGCGTACTGGGAGTTTCACCAACAAAAGCGGGGTCGACCATGACTCCGATGATGATCGGTATGATTCTTTCCAGCATCATTGGCGGGCGGTTACTATTGAAATTCCGTTTTCGTACCGTGCTCACCTTTGGAATGGCGTTTGCGACGCTCGGCTTTTTCCTAATGAGTACGATGGACGGCAGTACGACTATATTCACTGCGTACTCATTCATGGCCATCCTTGGAATAGGTATGGGTCTTGTCATGCCGACATTGATGATTGCCGTTCAAAACGAATTTCCAAAATCACAGCTAGGGTCGGTTACAGCGGCTTCGACATTCTTCCGATCAATAGGAGGAACGATGGGCATCACGATTTTGAACGCTGTCATGAATCATAATCTCCAGCAAAATATGGATGATGCGGTCGTAAGCCAAAAGGACCCTATATTGCATGAGGCACTGAAAGCATTAGCCGATAAAACGGATGCGTTATTCAACATCATGCTATATCCTGAGAACCTTAAAATGCCCGCAGAAGTCAGCAATGTCCTTGTAAAAACGATTGAAAATGCTTGGATCGAGGCATTCTCCAGTGTTTTCATCACCGGTATCTTTTTTGTTTCCGCGGGGATATTAGTGGCACTTTCCGTGGGTTCGGGCCGAATCAAAAGAGATCAAGAAACGGAAAAAGTATTAGGCTAAAAATATGCTCGGGACCGGCTGATATTATCAGCCGGCCTTTTAATGCTTCGAATCCTATGTTTCTTTTTCATTGATAAGGGAATTTTACCTGTATGAGACTAAATGGGGTGATACTATAAACAAGAAAAACCATTCAATTTTGCCTGTTGATTTTTATCAGCAGCCCACGCTTGAACTGGCAAAATCCCTTCTTGGCTGCCTGATTGTAAAAGAAACAGCGGAAGGAACCTCTTCTGGATTCATTGTTGAAACAGAGGCATATATTGGACCTGGGGACAGGGCCGCACATAGTTTTGGAAATAGAAGGACAAAACGGACGGAAGTGATGTTCGGAAATTCCGGTTTGATATATACATACGTCATGCACACACATACACTGGTCAATGTCGTAAGCGGCGGGCCTGAAAATCCGGAGGCCATTTTAATCCGGGCGGTTGAACCCTATTCCGGGCTTGAGTTAATGCATGAAAGACGCGGAATTGCCGATATTCGTAAATGGACCGATGGACCTGGGAAGTTAACAAAGGCACTAGGCATCACCATGGATGATTATGGTCACTCTTTTACGGATCCCCCGCTATATCTAGCTGCCGGAAAACAGCCTGAACACATATCCAGCGGCCCCCGCGTCGGAATTGACAACTCAGGGGTAGCAAAAGATTACCCTTGGCGTTTCTGGGTTACCGACAATCCGTTTATATCCCGTAAGAACCTAATTAATAAAGGGGTACCGAAAAAATCCCAGTGATGTTATCCCCCTAAGTGAACGGTGTAACTATGGTAGTTATACAAACACTTAGAGGGGATTTTACTATTTCCGTAAGAATAGTTAAATACAAGGGAATCGAAATTTAAAAAGGGAATTATACCAGTATAGAGTGTTTTGGAGTTCTATCCTAGTCGGCCTGAATAATGGGGTAATGAAAAAACAATGACTTCGCATCCCGAAATCCATATCAAAAAGTCGTGAATGAACGTTTTATGAATATAGCTAATGACAGCCATAAACTCAAAAGGAACAAGGCGTTAGTTGAAGTAATTCTTACCCTTCTTAGTGACAACTAATAACCTTTCACTATTCCGTCCCCCTTTTCAACTGCCAAACTAATCCTTACATTATTCAACATCCCTCAATATTCTACAATCCCATTCCTATTATTTTCCTCCCTTTTCAACTTCCAGCCTATTACACCAGTAATAATAAATTGACTTCCTTCCATTACAAACCTACTATAGTAAAGTCAGCAATATGGAAGGTGGTTTATGATGAACGTTCAGGCCCTTTTGCAAATGAATACGATTTTTATTAGTATCCTTATTGAATCCCTTCCCTTCATTCTACTGGGAGTCCTTATATCTGGAATCATCCAAATGTTTGTATCAGAAGAGATGATTGCAAAGATTATACCGAAAAATCCGATCTTATCAGTTCTATCCGCAATAGGTGCAGGGGTCTCTTTTCTTGCGTGCGAGTGCGGGATCGTCCCGATTACCCGCCGTTTGATTGCTAAAGGGGTTCCTCTATCAGCGGCCATTGCCTTTATGCTTTCTGCACCCATTCTCAATCCGATCGTCCTGTTTTCCACCTATATTGCGTTTGGTAATAGCTGGAGCATGGTTTTCTATCGTGGCGGAATTGCATTCGTGGTCGTCCTGATCATTGCATGCATCCTGTCTTTTCAATTTAAGACAAATCAGCTTAAACAGGAACATATCGAACATATACATCACCATAAACTTACATTTAAAGACAAAATAACGGGGATGTTTAAACACTCGATCGAAGAGTTCTTTTCTGTTGGAAAATACTTAATCATTGGTGCACTGCTGGCAGCTGCCATTCAAACCTTTTTGAAAACATCCCTATTGCTTGAAATAGGTCAAGGAAAACTATCCGGGAATGCAGTCATGATGGCTTTGTCCTATGTCATGTCCTTGTGTTCCCAAGCGGACGCCTTTGTTGCAAGTTCTTTTAGAAGTACCTTCTCGCCCTCTTCACTAGTTGCTTTTCTTGTATTTGGGGCCATGTTTGATATTAAAAATACGATCATGCTTTTAGGTACCTTCAAAACAAAATTCGTTTTATGTTTGATGGCCTATATATTTATTTCCGTCTTAGGCCTAACTTTATTGTTTATTTCTTAAAGAGGGTGTTTTATATGGGAAGATTATTCATATTACTTGGACTTACTTTTTTATTCATGCATTTACACGCCTCAGGGAATATATCGAAATACATTAATATGGAATATTCATATGTTTCACAGATTGCCATCTATATACTGGCAATATTCACGTTAATGGGATCTTACTTATATTTTAAGGAAGATAATCAGGAAGAATGTGTTGATTGTCAGTGCGGACATGATCACTCCCAGGAAAATAAGAAATGGAAAAGGAACCTTACTTACTTCCTATACTTCATTCCCATTTTAACCGGTCTCTTTTTGCCTGTTGCCACTATGGACTCCAATATCGTAGAAAAAAAAGGATTTCATTTCCCAGTATATGAAGACTCGGATGAATATAGCCAACATCAATTTCTGCAGCCGGATACGAGTCTTTATTATGGCAAGGATGACTATTTAACTTTAATGGATAACTCTCTTAAAGGCTTGGTTGATCGTGATAGTCTTCAATTAACCGATAAAAACTATCTAAACGATTTAGAAGCCATCTATTACTCTCCTGGAAAGTTCACTGGCAAGCAAATAACGTTAACCGGATTTTCGTACAATTCAGATGAGCTAGCCAAAAACCAGGTATTCCTGTTGTCGTTTTGGGGTCATTCACTGTGTAGCAGACTCTGGGGTATTCGGTATGCTAATCGAATTTCCTGAAGGAATGCATCCTAAAAATGATGAGTGGTATTCCGTGACAGGTGAATTGGAATCGATTTATTATCAGCCATTCAAGAAAACCATTCCCCTGCTCAAAGTATCATCACATAGTAAAATCGCTAAACCAGATGATCCCTACGTTTATAGACAATATTAAAAATTCATCATGGAAAGGTAAGGATATTATATTGTTCTTTCCTTTCTTTTTTATTACCTCAAAACTTCCATTTTATGAAATGCTCTTTTAGACTAGTTATCTCTTTATGCAAATTAAAGATATGGCTCTTTTACTCCCCACTTGAATCCACTCGATGTGACAGATCTACAAAATAACCTGAAAAATGACGAAAAAGTTGAATTTTATTTATATGGGTCATGTTTTTTATTTGCCTTACCTTTATAATATAAATGCTACATATTTTTTTACCACATCAGGAGGAACTTTCCTAAATGAACAATTCGAAAAACTCTTTCATTCTTGCAGGAACTATTATAGGTACCCTTATCGCCGGCACCTCTGCTTATGCTGGTTCTTATCAAGTTAAATCAGGGGACACCCTTGATAAAATCTCTAAAGCTAATAATACAACTGTCCAACAATTAAAATCTCAAAACCATTTGACTAGTAACCTTATTTTTCCCGGCCAAGTCTTGAAGGTTAATACTAAAGCCCAGGCAGATAAAAATAAGGATAAAACCGGAAAATATGTGGTTAAATTGGGGGATACTTTATCTAAAATTGCTAAAAAATATAACCTTTCCCTTAGTGCCCTGCTTAAATTAAACACTGATATATCTAATTCGGACCGCATTTATATTGGCCAATCCATCCGGGTTTCCGGACAAGCCCCTGCATCCAGCTTTACGGCTAAAAACAGTCAATCTAATGCTACATATACAGTCAAATCCGGCGACTCCCTGGACAAAATTGCCAGAGTCAATAATATGACTATCCAACAATTAAAGTCTAAAAACCATTTGACTAGTAGCCTTATTTTTCCCGGCCAGATCTTAAAGGTTAATACCCTTACCAGCAATCCGGATAATAGTAAAAATACAACAGAAGTTTATGTGGTTAAATTAGGGGATTCCTTATCAACAATCGCTAAAAGATATAACCTTTCCCTTAGTGCCTTACTTAAAATAAACCCTAATATTTCTAATTCCAATCGTATTCGTATAGGCCAAACCATCCGTGTTTCTGGGAAAGCATCTGCAACTGCAATTAAAAAACCGTCCAAATCGACCAAAGCGGATCAAGTTTTGGCAGCTGGCGCTAAATACATGGGAGCCAAGTATGTTTACGGTGCGAGCACTTCACGCACTGACGTATTTGATTGCTCTTCATTCACATTAAGGGCATTCCAAAGTGCAGGTGTTTCCTTGCCTCGAAATTCAGTGGCACAATCACACGTTGGTACAGCTGTATCTTCAAAATCCCTCCAAAAAGGGGATTTAGTATTTTTTGATACCAATAATGATGGTGTAATCAATCATGTGGGAATTTATGCCGGTAACGGTCAAATGCTCAATGCTTCTACATCTAAAGGTGTATCCTACGCAAACATTAACAATTCTTACTGGGGACCTGGCTTTGTAAAGGCAGTCCGTGTTCTTAACTAAATAATGATATGGCAGAAAACAAATGTTAGCTACACACTCACTTAAATAAACTCTATAAAAGGGCAAATGGAAAAAGCGTGTTTTGATAAAATATCATACACGCTTTTTTACGTATTATAATGTCAAATTGCCGCCAACTGGTGTTATGGCTTATAACCCTTCTCATCCTCACTCGCGCATTAACCTTTGCATCACCATAATCGCATAATTAAGTTGTTTACTGATACGGACTCCTTCCAAGCTTGATAATTCCTTTCGTTCAGCTATTTCAGCCTTCTTTTTTCTATGATAGGTCATCGTTTGTTGTAATAACCAGGCTCTTCTTAATAACATTTTCATCACCTGCCTGTTTTGTTAGATGTCATTCCTGCATTTCCTCTCACTTTTTATGGACTTTTTCTTAAATAAGATCTATGAACAGCTGATTATTGTTGAGATTTTCTTTATTCGGCTCTATTAACCGTCCTAATGATACATTTTTAAGCATTTTTGTGCCCCTTTATCCATGGAAATTGCCAAACGTAAAAAGAATGGTTTTCTCCACTTAGGAAAAATATATTCCCTATTACTTCGTGACATTATAATAATACTCTTAATTTAAAAATTCCTGGTTTCAATTTTGAAATGACAGTGACCAATACTGGTATTGTCATTCTGGAAATATCTTGTTTACTTTTTCAACTTGCCCTTCTTGTCCTTGATCGGACCGTATAAGTAGTAAGTACTGTAAAACCATTGCCAACAAAAAAAAGGCCTTCATCAAAGAAGACCTTTCAGACTGACTAATAAGAAGAGCAAGTTTGCCTACAGTTTTTAATAGAAACACATTCCATCTCAGAAATCCGCTCCCTTTGCGCCGACTGGCTGCCAAGCCTCCTCGCCTCAAGCATCTAGCGGGATCTCAGCTAGCCAGTTATTCGGCAGGGGTGTAGCAAATTTCTTCAATCCAATAAGGATTACAGTAAAAAACCATTAAGGATAATCTAGTCATGTTTTTAAATCATGGTCCGGGGTGAGATTCCGAACTTCCTTTTGGTATTACTTTAGTTTTTCTTGCTTTTCAAGATACTGCCTCATTTTTTGCAAATAATCCGGTGCATCCATTTGATCTTTCACGACCAATTCTATAAGGCAAAGCTTATCGGCGTTCATGTCCTGAGCATTTGTAATGGCATCATCCAATTCACCATTCGTCTCGACTTTTGCTGTAAATGCCTCTTGACCAAACGCTTCAGCCAGTTTTGTATAATCCCACTCTGGTATCTCGTTGTATTTCTGCTTTTCTATATCGACTTTGACGTTTAAGAATTTTTCTATCGTGTAGCCGTTATTGTTGAGGATGAACACGATGGGCTTGCAGCCGTTCTCCAGCATCGAGCTTATTTCCTGTGCTGTCAGCTGTATCGAGCCGTCTCCGGTAAACAAAAGAACACGCCGGTTTCTATCCGCTATACAAGCACCGAAAGCTGCGGGCGTCGCATATCCGATGCTTTGCCAGCCTCCCTGAGCTATGTAGGTCGCCCCTTTCGGCAACCTGACCTGTGACATGCCATAAGAGAATGTTCCTGTTTCCGTGACCACAATGTCATTTTCCTTCAACATTTGCTGAATTCGAGGATAATAGGAAGCCGCTTCCAGTGGTGCTGATGGGTCTTCCACCATTGTGTCATACGGAAACGAGATGTTTCCGACAGATTCGTTCTGCCGGTAGCCAATGTCCTGGAGGGCATTTAGAATTTCCTCCGCCCTGACATTCATATAACTGGCTTCTCCCACTTTTAATGTGTCAGGTTGAATTTCCAACATTTTCAACGGGTTAAGCTTTGCTGTACCTTTGGAAGTATTGACGTCTGACCAAACAGCACCAACGGCTATGATGAAATCCGCTTCTTCTACAGTCTGAGTTACATCCATACTTCCGAAAGCTCCGCCGTATACACCAATATACTGGGGATGGCTCTCATCAAACCCGCTTTTTCCCTGCATTAACGAAGCAACTGGAACATTTAACCTCTCAGCGAGCTGCAGTACGGGTTTCTGCAGGTTATAACGAAGTGTTTTCACGTCCACAAGCAGAACCGCTTTGTTTACATGTTTTAACATACCTTTTATATGTTCCACTGCTGACTGCACCGCATCGACATTCGTTTTGGCCACATTTTCAGAAGTCTCACTGTGAGAAAGCAACGGTTTTTCAACAAGATCGATAGCCACTACCAAATAAACGGGCTTTTTCTTTTCTTTAGCGATTCTGATTGCAGCCGGTATCTCCCTAGCTGCGTTTTCTGGTGTAAGAATTGCCGTATAACTGGTGATATACTCATAAACCTTTCGGAAAACATCAAAATCTCCATCCATTAACGTATGATGGGCAAGCTCCTTCTCCTGTTGCATCATGGACTTTGGCGAGCCGACAATATGTATGAGCGGCACATTTTCACTGTACGCGCCAGCGATTGCATTACATGCGCTCATTTCACCGACACCAAAGGTGGTAATGAGTGCCGACATGCCCTTCACCCGGGCATAAGCATCCGCTGCGTATCCAGCATTTAGTTCATTTCGTCCATTAATAAACTCAATCCCATCGTAATCTTCCAAAGTATCTAGCAATGAGAAATTATAGTCTCCTGGCACACCAAAAATCTCTGTAATGCCTTCTGCTTTTAAGCAGTCGTATAAATATTGTCCCAAGGTTCTGTTTCCAGCCAAGTCAATCACTCCTTCATTCGATTACTCTCTACTTTATTTATACCCAAACATAAGTGGGTTAACCGTAAGTATCCATATACATAAGGTAGGTTCGCTACTCTATTAGGTCTAGTTTTAACTTTGCTGAATGATGTGATTGACATGATCCCAGCCATGGAATCTACTAAAAAATGATTCAAATATAAATCAAAATATCTGAAAATTCTTGATTCCACCTCTGTTTTTGATTTATATTTGAATCACGGAACAGTGGATAAGGGGGAAAATGATGAGTGATAACAATGTCAAAAGAGTTTTGGAATGCATCATCAACACATCCAATAACAATATTACCGTGACCGATGAAAAAGGATTCATTTTATTCACGAATCCTAACCATTGGTGGATATATGGAATCGAACCAGACCATTATCTGGGGAAATCCGTTTACCAGCTCGAAACGGAAGGAATCCTTTCACCTTCGATTTCCGCCATGGTATTGAAAGAGAAAACACCTGTCCAGATCATGCAGCATACGAAGACAGGAAAAATCGTCATGTCGACTGCCTATCCCATCTTTGATGAACATGGTGAATTGATTCGTGTCGTCAGTTATGCCCAAGATCAAACTGAAATCAGGAACCTCCAGGATCAGTACGGTCAATTGGAGAAAAAGATTCAAGAATACCAATCGGAGGTCGAGGAACTTAGGGAACAGGAGGAGCTGATCTTTCGCAGCAAGGAAATGCGGCAAATCGCCAAAACGATACACCGTGTTTCCAAAACGGATGCCACCGTCATGCTTCTTGGGGAATCCGGTGTGGGAAAGAGCGTCTTCGCCCGCCGGCTACATAATCAGAGTTACCGCAGCAAAGAGCCATTCATCGAAGTCAACTGCAGTACCATCCCAGAAAGTCTCTTTGAATCCGAAATGTTTGGATACGAAGCGGGATCCTTCACCGGTGCGCAAAAGCAGGGGAAGCAAGGGCTGGTTGAACAAGCAGATAACGGAACCTTATTTCTCGATGAAATCGGGGAGCTTCCCCTGGATATGCAAGTGAAATTATTGAATGTCCTGCAAGAGAAGACTTTTAAAAGAGTGGGAGGAAAAAAAGAGCATAAGATAGATTTTCGGCTTGTAACGGCAACCAATCAAAACCTTGAGGAAATGGTGGAAAAGGGAACATTCAGGCTCGATTTGTATTACCGCTTAAATGTGATTCCCATTCAAATACCGCCATTACGAGAAAGAAAAGAAGATATTGCCATCTTAATCAATCATAATCTCGAAATCATCAACAGGAAATACAAGTCAGATAAGAAATTGCACCCTTCAACTTACGAAATACTTATTCAGCATAAATGGTCAGGAAACGTGCGTGAATTGGAAAACCTGATTGAACGGCTCATTTTGACCTCGGAAGACTCCATCATTTTCCCAGGCTTTCTCCCCTCCCATTTCCATGGACAAGAATCTTTGGAGAAAATGGATGATACCTTAATGATCGACGATATGATGGTTGATGACCGTGATCTCAATACCGCGCTCGAACAAGTGGAAAAATGGATGATGATGAAAGCGAGTAAACAATGTAAGTCCACATATGAAATGGCTAAATTCTTAGGGATCAGCCAGCCTTCCGTCGTCAGGAAAATGAAGAAATATAAAGGTCAACTACCCATTAAGTAAAAAATATTTCACTGCAATCTCCCCTTTTGAGCATATAGAAATAGGAGACCTTCACATGAAGGTCTCCTATTTCTTATTTATTTGACACACCTGCAGATTCAAATGTTGCCATTTCTTTAATGACCAATGTCGCTGCCTTAAGGATGGGGTATGACAAGGCGGCCCCTGTTCCTTCCCCGATTCTCATTCCCAGGTCGAGGATCGGCTCCTTGCCAAGCAGTTCTATGGCCGTTCTATGACCCGGTTCTGCAGATCGATGTCCAACAAACATATAATCGGCTGCACGTCCGGAAATCAGGTTGGCCAATACAGCAGCCGTGGTTGTAATGAAACCATCAACAAGAATGGGTATACGGTTATTAGCTGCAGCTAGCATGGCCCCTGCCATACCTGCAATTTCGAATCCACCGATTTTCATCAAAATATTGATTGGATCATCAGGACTAGGATTTCTAAATGATATCGCTTCTTCAATTATTCTTCGCTTATGTAAAATGCCTTCTGACTTCAATCCTGTTCCCTTCCCCACTAGTGATTCGACGCTTTTCCCGCTTACGATGGAGATGATGGCGGTACTGGAAGTCGTATTTCCGATTCCCATTTCACCAAGAATCAGGCAGTTCGCTCCACGGGCAATCATTTTCTGTGCACGGTCATATCCAATTTCAAGCGCTTGAATTACTTCTTCCTTTGTCATTGCCTCTTCCTTATAAAAGTTTCTAGTTCCATTGCGGACTTTTCTCGAAGTTAATCCCGGTGCTTCGATATCTGCATCGATCCCTATATCGACAATGTCCAAGTAAGCATCTATCGCGCGGCTTAATACATTTATGGCAGCACCGTCATTCAGGAAATTGAGTGCCATTTGTTCCGTCACTTCTTTTGGATAAGCCGAAACCCCTTCTTCCGTAATTCCATGATCGGCTGCAAACACGATCACCCCCGGTTTCGAAATGTCCGGAAATGCCTCTCCTGTCATCTTGGCCAGTTCGATTATCCATTCTTCAAGCCGTCCTAGGCTTCCCTGAGGAACCGTCAGCGAATCGACATGTCCTTTAACCTGCCGTCCCATTTCTTCATCCAGCATCGGGATGGAGATGGCAGCTAACCCATTCGTCATATTAATACCCCCTACAATCCAAAATGAAAAAACCTTAACCATCGGAAAAGGTTCTTAACCATCATCTGCTATAAATACAATTTAGTCCATATAATTATCCTTTTGGCCCTCACTTGTATTCTCTGTGATCCATTTACTTCGGCACTCCCATTTCATTTAATGGGTAGATTCGAAATTTCACTTTGCCTACAAGTGATTCCTCAGAAATAAAACCAAATCTTCTTCCATCCCAACTGTTCCTTCTATTATCCCCCATGACAAATAAATGACCAACAGGCACCTTGGATTTCCCAAGTAAATCATTCAGGGTGAAATTCTCCGTCAGATTTTCTTCAGGTGGAATTTCCTCCTTTTTTGTTTTCAAATATGGTTCCGTATACTTTTTACCATTGATATATAAGACATCATCTTTCATTTCGACACTGTCACCTGGTAAACCTATCACCCTTTTTATATAATTCTCTTCCGCGTCCGGGGCATAAAATACGACCATATCGAAGCGCTCCGGCTTTCCGATTTTAGCTACCACGATCCGGTCATCATTTTCATAAGTCGGCTCCATTGATTCACCTTTTACTGTAACTGGTGTAAATAAAAACTGTTGGCAAATGAAAACGATGATTAAAGCGAATAAGATAGATTTCAACCACGAGAACACTTCACTTTTCACTTCATTCTTCATAAGGGCTCCCTCCCATCCATTGTCAACGGCTAATATTGGCACGCAGCGTCTAGACCAATTCTTTAGCGCTTTTAATCCCTTAATGCTGAGCGGTGGGTGATTTTCGAGGAGATATCCCAAAAGAAATATCTGGAAAAATTGTAACATATCCATTTATCGCTTGCGAGAATTAATCATTTTTATTAACAGGAGCGCAGAGCAAATCCAATATAGAAAAAAGGATAGCGAATTTCAGCTATCCCTTTTTTCTTAGTATCACCCTTGCTCCAACATCCTTATATTATGAAACTTAGTATTTATTCCAAGTCAATATAGTATCGAGTGGCAAACGGACTTTTTCAAACCCTGCTTTAGTTCCTTTTCCAAGGGAAATTAACATGACAGGTTTGAAGTTTTCCGGAACATTGAATGCATCAACAAATTTGGCTTCATCGAACCCTCCCATTGGAACTGTATCATATCCTTTTGCTTTTGCAGCTAACATGATCTGCATGGAAACCAAGCCACCGTCAATCATGGCTACACTTAAAGCTTTCTCAGCAGAAAAGTTACCGTAATTATGCATGATTGAGGCTACATATGGCTCTTTGATTTCATTCTTCATGATCCCTTTATTGACTAATTCACCATAAATCCGCTCTGCATTTTTGTAACCTTCTATATCAGCTAAAACGGCAATGACAGCAGATGCATCGACGATTTGTTGTTGGTTATTGGCGATGGGGAGCAATTCTTGCTGGGTTTGCTTATCTTGAATCACAAGGAATCTCCATGGTTGTAAGTTGGAAGAAGACGGTGCTTGAATCGCAATCTCCAGGATTTCACGAATTTCCTCTTCAGTCATCACGTATTCAGCATCGTACTGGCGAACAGATCTCCGTTCTTTTGCTACCGTAATGAAGTCCGTATCAGTAAGGACCTTCGGCTTTTCAAGCGGTATACTCATTTCTTTCGATTTATTTAGGTACTCTTCTTTACTCATTATATTTTTTGTCATTTTTAATGACCTCCATTTAACTGTTATTAATACAGGAACAGTATATAACGCGTACTGTTCTTTTGTCAAATACAGTTTAAGAAAAACGAAACCCTGTCAGTTTCGTTTTTCACTTTAAGATTTTGATAGTAAATCAGCAATCGTCTTCTGCTCCAAGCCTTGTATAATCCAGCTCTCCATCTCGTTTTTCAAACCGCATAAAGCCTCGCGGGAAGATGGTTGAAAGCACTTTTTATCATTCACATCAAGAAAGCCCTTTGAAAAAGGTTCGGATTTAATTGCAGAGTATATATCTGCAAGAATGATTTGTTCGGGATTTTTGGCAAGTGAATATCCCCCATCCCTGCCTTCCTTCGCTTGAATCAGCCCTGCCTTCACTAAATTACTTAATATTTTTCTAAGAAAACCTGACTCCGAATCAAGCTTATCGGCCAATTTATTACTATTACATAATCCATCATGATCAGCAAGAACTATCAGGGCTTGTACTGCAAGACTAAACCACATTATACTGGAAACCTTTTCTGACATTTCTTTCACCTCTATCCTCTACTTTAAACTATTTTTCAATGAATATACAACGCTTCATCGAACAATCCTGCCAAAATCTCTTTTTAATGAATATCATCGGGAAAACCCTTTTTTGGACCGCTGGGAGTTCCAGGGCAGTGATAGTAATAGGAACGATCTCCCACCAGATCTATCCTGCCAATACATGCTTTTCACCATTTTAAAAAATCCAGACAAAAATAAATAGACAAATTACTTGTCTTACAAATTATATTTATTGGAATATGGTAAACTTACTTAATAGAATGTACTTTGCTCAGAAAGTGGATGAATGATGCTGAAAACAATAAATAAACAATTGGATAAAGTTATGCCTCTCATCACGCCGATAAGTGTGGCTATTGGGGTATTATTGGCAGAACATCTAATGGATTACACCTTTCTTGTTCCATGGATATTTGCCTTCATTACATTTTCCGGAAGTTTAGGCTCTAACTTTAAATCTCTGCAACAGGCAGTCACCCACCCTTTACCTGTATTAATCGTATTGATCATCCTACATATGCTTATGCCTATTTGGGCTTTTGGTCTCGGCCATTTAGTGTTTCATGGTGATGCTTTCACGATTACCGGCCTGGTCCTGGCTGTAGTGATTCCAACTGGTGTCACCAGTATGATCTGGGTATCCATTTATAACGGGAATGCCGTACTTGCCCTAACCATCATCTTAATCGATACCCTTCTCTCGCCATTCATCGTTCCTTACAGTGTTTCCCTTTTTGGGGGCGGTTCGATCGAAATGGATTTAGGGTCGATGGTGAAAGGATTAATCGGAATGGTCGTTCTTCCCTCCATGCTTGCCATGTTCTTGAATCAGGTTACAGAAGGGAAGATACAATATACACTATCCCCCCGCTTAGCTCCTTTTTCCAAGATAAGCGTTGGAATCGTAGTCATATTGAACAGTTCAAAAATTGCGCCTTATTTAACCCATTTCGATAAGAAATTAATGATCATAGCCTTCTTGGTTTTGTTCATAGCTGCTTCAGGTTATGCCCTTTCTTGGATGGTCGGTGCATGTTTAAGATGGGATAGGGCGGATATCTTCACCTTGACATTTACAGGCGGTATGCGGAACATCAGTGCAGGAGCCGTTCTAGCAACCACCTATTTCCCTGCTGCCGTGGCGGTACCCGTTGTACTTGGCATGCTGTTTCAACAAATGCTTGCCTCCTTTTTTGGCTATGTCATGGAAAAGCATTTTCATCGTGGTGTGAATGAAGGGTGATCCGCCAAATGATTATTTCCTAGGCATCCTTTTTCCCTTTCATTAATATTCCAATTATAATAGGTGGTGGAACACATTTACATGATTATCCATTACAAATCCTTGGAGGTATTGAAGATGAAAGTTGTTGCAATAGTGGGAAGTATCCGTAAAGAGTCTTACAACCTTAAGCTTGCCAAATATATTCAAACTAGATATCATGACCGGTTTGCTCTAGAAATCTTGAACATTCGGGATTTACCTTTTTATGATCAAGATATTGAAAATGACCCTCCATTAGTTGTAAAAGAATTTAAAAGCAAAGTGGCCGAAGCAGATGCAGTCTTGTGGGTAACACCTGAATACAATGGTACGATTCCAGGTGTATTGGGCAATGCAATCGATTGGTTATCACGTGTCGATAAAGTCTTGATCGGCAAACCATCATGGATCATGGGTGCGTCAATGGGGCAATTAGGAACGGTTAAAGCTCAATTGCATTTGCGTGAAATCTTATTCGCAATAGGCATCTCCTCCCCACTCCTTCCCGGAAATGAAGTATATGTTGGTGCAGTGCATGACAAAATCGATAACGAAGGCAGGCTTACACATGAGTCAACTGTCCAGTTTATCGATACTGTCGTCGATAACTTCATTAGCTGGTATAACCATCATACTCGTTAATGCTTTTTAACAAGAATCCCAGCAGGTTTGATCCTGCTGGGATTCTTGTTGCATGATAAAAGAGGGAATTAAACAAAGTTCATCCTCTTCCCGCTTGGAATGCAGGGTATTTTGTCATTCCTCCGTCAGCGAATAGAGTGATGCCCGTTACATAACTGGACTCTGAAGATGCCAGCCATGCAGCAACCGCAGCAATTTCTTCAGGCTTTCCGATATACCCCATCGGAATCATGCTTTCAAGATCCTTTTTCTTTTCGGGATCTTCAAGCTTGTCGGCATTTATTGGCGTGGCGATGGCTCCAGGACCAATGCTGTTCACACGGATCCCTTTTGGTGCATATTCAAGAGCCAGGGTTTCCGTAAGCAGCTTCACCCCGCCCTTGCTTGCCGCATAGTGAACGAATAAAGGCCAGGGAATCATCTCATGTACACTGGACATGTTTATCACATTCCCTTTAATATCGTTCTCGACAAAATACTTGATAGCTTCACGGCAGCCTAAGAAATTTCCGGTTAAGTTTGTATTGATTACCCTATTCCAGTCACTTAACGGCATCTCGTGAGATGGAACCGGATTTTCAATTCCTGCATTATTGATGAATATATCGAGTTTCCCGAAGTTCTTTATCGCTGATTGAACAAGGTTAATCACATCTTCTTCAACGGTGACATCGCCTTTTATTGCAATAGCTTCCCCACCATTTGTTTTGATTTCTTCCATTACACTATCCGCTTCCTCTGATTTAGTGCGATAATTAACCACGACCTTTGCCTTTTCCTTAGCAAAGCGAATGGCCATCGCTTTTCCTAAACCAGTGGATGAACCCGTTATAACAACTACCTTACCTTCTAAATCTGAATACATTTAATCACCCTCCAATTAACTTTTTGCCAATCCGAGCATAATCCCAGCTATGATGATCAAGATAATTCCAATTACAATTCCAATTAGTTGACGCTTCGTTTTCTTTTCACGTAAAATGATTATCCCGCCGAGAGTTGAGATGACTATGCCCATTTGCGAAAGGGAAAAACTGGTAGCCACTCCCACACGGGGCTGTGATATGAATAAAAACATGTTCCCTGCAGCCCATATCAATCCCGGAATGATATTGCGAATCGTATATTTGTTAAATGGTTTATGTTTAAAAGTCAATAACAGACCGCCTATCACCATCCCGATCGCTTGAGGGAACAACGCTGACCAGCCATCAACATCAA
This sequence comes from Peribacillus sp. V2I11, assembly GCF_030817135.1. Lineage (NCBI taxonomy): Bacteria > Bacillati > Bacillota > Bacilli > Caryophanales > Bacillaceae > Peribacillus > Peribacillus sp. V2I11. Next base: position 1,335,544 of record NZ_JAUSYW010000001.1, read on the forward strand.
ATAGACGGGCCACGACCACATAAACCAAATAACCGAATGTCGAGATGAGGAGAATAACAATTCCTTTCTTCAAGTTTCCCGACTTGCCCTCTTTTGATTCTTTATCTTCCAAGGAGGTCAAGACGATTCCTATAATAATGAAGACTAATGCCAAAACGCCTAAAATAATCGCTTTCATTGTAGACCATTCGTTAAAAACTATGACCCCGAATAATGTGGTTGAAATGAGCTGCAATCCAGTTGATATCGGCATCGTTTTGGATACTCCCATTAAATCAATGCTCTTAAGCTGATTAGCTTGTCCAACGGCCCAAAACAATCCAGATACGACTCCGACTCCAAACACCAGAAGTGACAACTTAATATCGGCAAAAATATAAACACCAATTGAAAAAATCAAGGCACCAATCGTTGTACCTAGTGTTTGACTATAGGGTCCACCCCCGAGTTTCACATTAAATAAAACGATGCTTCCCCAGAATAATGCCGGCAAGAGAGCTAATAATATATCCATTTTCAACCCCCATATATGTAAGTTCAAAACTAAGCAGAAAATTTCATTTTGTCTTCTTTTAATATGTACGCATTATTTGAAATGACCCTTGGTAATTTTATGAAGTGTTTCCCCCAAAAAGTGTTCAACACAAAAAGGGCTGCAAACGCAGCCCTTTTTGATGATAGTGAAGTTATTGCAATAGCTACCCATCATGTTGATGATGTTGCATGTCCATTTCCGAATCATCACCGACCTTGAAATAATCACTTTCCCAAACAGCCGTTGTCCCAATAATGATAATGGAGAACAAGAGGGTCAGAATGAAAGGAGCAAATCCCCTCCCACTTTTTGTTTCTTTTATATCCTCTCTTTTTATTTAAAAAGTCACAAAGAATATACTGGCAAGGTAATCAGGTCCATCGAAACGAGCATGAAAGTTTGTGAATCAAGAGGCAGCATGGCTCCCATCATTGCCCCCATCAGAGTTGTTGATTGAGATTCCATAACCGATATTAACCCGAATGGCCTTCCGATGATGAAGCCTGCCACTGCACATATTGCGATGGCTAGAACGGTTAAAACCACCAGCTTGCCGGGCAACAGGAATGACAGCATTAAACTTAAGGTTAAACTTGTCGTCATGCTTAACATCATGACCATGCATTTACCCAGGCTAACACCAATATGATCTTTTTTCTGATGGGCTTTTTTAGAAAAGTAAAATGTATATGCCACGACTATCATAAAACTGGTCAGCAGCAGCATTCGATTCGTTTCCCCCTTTACTAGCATTAGTTAGTGAAACGTCTGATTTTTAATGACAGGAAGAATGACCACCCATTTGGCAAGCTGAATTCTTTGGTTTTGATGGAGGCACATCAAGAGCTGGATTCCGATTGAAAAAGCCCGTTGGTTTTAAAATGAAGCTAATATAAGCGGTCGGCATGACTGGCCAATCTTCAGGTCGGGTTATATGATGGTGTCCCATGTTATACCAGACCACCACATCTTCATTTTCAATGGAACGCTCGGCTTTAACCCACTCTTCCAACCCTTCTCCCCCTGCATATAGTTTTTTTTATAATATCATTAATTAAAACCATAAAAGAGGAAGCATCCCATTATCTTACTGCGATCCTTTTTCTTGTATGGACTTCATTAGCAATAATCGGTACTGTGAATTTAATGAGATTTTAATTAATGTTCCTCTTCAACTATCGGGGGCATTAGTTGGAGAAAAGACAACTGTAGTGACTGTCTTTTTATTTATGAGTTTATAAATATATACGAACAGAGCCCTATAAAAAAAGTAAACCATATGAAGGTTTGCTTCTTCAGTTTGTAGACTAAAGGGGGGGTTGGGAAACGTATCTTTCATCAAATGATGTTCCTGAACCAACTGACCCAAACCAACACCTTCAACTTCAACTCCTCAGGTATGGTTTCTAACTAAATGTTATCCCAAAGTTGAATGGAGAGGAAGGTGCGAGACTCCTGCGGGAAAAGCGCGTCCAAGGGAGACCCCACAGGCGCAAGCCGAGGGCGGACCGCCAGCGGAAAGCGAGTGCCTGGAGCGGAAATCAACGCCCAAATGTACAAGCCATAAAAAAACTGTAGGCAAACCATGTGAAAGTTTGCTTCTTCAGTTTGTAGACAAAAGGGGTTCGGAAAACATCTCTTTCATCAAATGATGTTCCCAAAGCAACACCTTCAACTCCTCAGGTATGGTTTCTAACTAAATGCTATAACAAAGTTGATTGGAAAGGGTGTACGAGACTCCCTGCGGGGGAAGTGCGTCAAGGGAGGCCCCGCAGGCGCAAGCCGAGGGCGGACCGCCAGCGGAAAGCGAGTGCCTGGAGCGGAAATAATCGTTCAAATTGTACAAGCCATAAAAAAACTGTAGGCAAACTCGATTTCTTCGAATTTGTCTACAGTCTCAGCAAACCTGATGAAGGTTTGCTTCCTTTCTTAGAAATGGAACTTACTTCTTCAAATGATATGGCACTGTCGTAATAACCACATTTCTTCTATAAAGTAAGTAGGCGCGAATCAGTAAACTTGATTGGTTATGAAGTATATTGTGCCAGCCCTTCTTTGGAATGAATTGGGGGATGATCACCGTAACTTTATAATTGGATTCCCTGGCCTTATGTTCAACTGTATCCACAAATTTAGTTAGTGGCTGAATGATACTTCTGTAATAAGAATTCAGTGTAACTAGTCTGACATCCGGCTGCCACTTTTTCCATTTTTCTCCGAATTTCTTTTCATCTTCTCTTTCAAAAGCAACATAAACGGCAATAACCTGATTTGCCGATAGAGATTTTGCATAATTTAAAGAGTTCTCAACCACATGGGTTATACCCGCCACAGGTACAATGATGATATTTCCTTCAATTGGTAAGATCGGCTCACATGTTGTAATCCTTAGTTGGTCACCAACTGCTTCATAATGCTTTCTAATTCGATGAAAAATTAAAATGATGATGGGTAAAAAAATCAAAACAGACCATACCTGAGTAAATTTGGTTAAAAAGAATATCATCGTGACGATAAAGCTAATCATGGCACCAATTGAATTAATGGTTAGTTTCATCATCCAGCCTTTTGGCTTTTCGCGAATCCATTTAACAATCATCCCGGTCTGGGACAACGTAAATGGAATGAATACCCCTACCGCATAAAGCGGAATGAGATTTTCTGTATGTCCTTCAAACGCGACTATTAAGATGATGGATGCAAGTCCCAGTATGATAATTCCATTGGAATACCCTAATCGGTCCCCTCTTATCGTAAACGCCCTTGGTATGAATTTATCCTTCGCAAGATTTACCGCAAGCAGAGGGAAAGCCGAATAGCCAGTATTGGCCGCCAGTATCAAGATCAATGCAGTCGTACCTTGAATGAAGAAATACATGAAATTCCGTCCAAAGATCTCTTCAGCAATCTGGGAGACGACCGTTACCTCCGCGCTTGGAACAATGCTTAAATAATAGGCTAAGTATACGATTCCCGAAAATAATACAGCTAGTAAGGAACCCATCGCTATTAAAGTTTTTGCAGCATTATTCGGGGCTGGATCTTTAAAGTTCGGGATTGCATTGGAAATCGCTTCGACTCCTGTCAATGCGGAGCTTCCTGATGCGAATGCTCTTAGCAGTATAAATAAACTGATGCCCGCTACCGGAGTCCCGATGGACGTGTGCAATTCCGGTGAAACCCCGCCCGTCAAAATCTTGTAAATGCCAACACCAATCAAGATAAACAATGCTAAAACGAATAAGTACACCGGATAGGCCAAAACAGAGGCCGACTCCGTAACCCCCCGAAGGTTCAGGATTGTAAGTAGAATGACGAAAATGATGGCTATGATGACATTATATGAATGCAGACCGGGAAAAGCGGACGTGATGGCATCCGTACCTGCAGAAACACTTACAGCGACAGTTAATATATAATCGACCAACAAGGATCCTCCAGCTATCAACCCTGGATTGACACCTAAATTATTTTTTGAAACCACATATGCCCCCCCGCCATGTGGATAAGCGAAAATGATTTGTCTATAGGACAAAATCAAAGCAGTTAACAGGATCAATACCCCAATCGCGATAGGGATGGAATACCAGAATGCCGCAGCACCGACCGTGATCAGGACGATCAATATTTGCTCCGGTCCATAAGCAACCGAAGACAAAGCATCAGAAGATAATATCGCCAAAGCCTTTGTTTTGTTAAGCTTTTGTTCACCAAGTGCATTTGATTTTAAAGGTCTCCCAATCAAGAACCTCTTTATAGAAGATAACATCAAGAATTCACCACCATATTTAATTTATAAGTTTATGTTACCCAGCTGTAGCAAAAAACAAGACGAAATAGAAAAATGCCTACAAGTCATGGCTAAATAGACCTGTAGACATTAATTTTTTTGTCTAACAAGCTCCACCTTCCTTCTCCTATAACGCTTACGAGGTTAGCTGTCGGATTCGGACCTAAGAGTAGCCCTACCTTGAAAGGATTCACCCCTTGGATTGTAGTAGCAATCCCTATAACGGGTCCCCCGCACCATAAGGTTTAAGCGATTTAGAAATATGAAACTGTTGATTATCATACTCCCGTGAAATGGAAAAGTAAATGAAAATTTTGCACATTAATAGAATAATCTTTGGAGGTGAAGTTTTGTTCTTGACGTATAGAACATAAGTCATGCAAACACATGATTCGAAGGGAGGAAAGGAGGTAAGTAAAAACGTCAAAAAGAAAATGATCAGGGGGTCACTGAACAAAAGGTGGTCCCAAAATGATAAAATGATCCCCACATGGAGAACGCGAAAGACGAAATTAAACAGATCTGCCCCAGCTTGGATAGTCAATTTCGCTTTCCGAATCAACTTTTATTTCCCATCCAATCGAGGGCATTATTCCACTGATCCACCCTAATTAGTTCCTTCCTTCTTGAATTGGTCTCAAATTGCTTTTTTTAAAGACAAAGTATTTCTGGCCAATATAGTTAAGAACTGTGTAAAAAATTGCTCCTATCAGCACAGCCACATTTTGTTGGATGGATAAATGAACGGATCCTTCCATTGATTCTGCTATAGCTTGGCCTAAAGAATAAGCTGCGGAATAACAAATCAGGATGACGCAAAAGAAACGGGCAACTCCTCTCCGCCATTCTATATTGCTTTTAAAGGTAAAAGTCCTGTTCAAAAGAAAACTCGTTACAGCTCCAGTACCATTGCCGAAAAAGGTGGAGATCCAGTAAGATAACTCAAGGACATTCATGAGAAAAAGCATGATGGAAAGTCCAACAGCTGTATTGACTATTCCAACCAATAAAAAGCGGATAAAGGAGTTAGTGTGTTTTAGATAGTTTTTCAATACTGTTCCGTTCATTGTCTAGTTGCTCCCGTTTTTTTAAATCGAGCGGATTAAATAAATCCAAATCAACAATATATTTAGGCCGGCGTTTGGATTCATTATAGATTTTACCGATATATTCCCCGATCAAGCCGACAGCGATCAACTGTAGTCCACCGATCAACCATATGGAGGTGATTAATGAGGTCCAACCCGTTTCGGTCTGACCATAAAACTTTAACCATAAAAAGTAAGACCCAAAGATTAAGCTAATGAAAAAGGAAAGACATCCTAGCCATAATACAAGCCGGATCGGTGTAACTGAAAAGGAAGTAACGCCATCAAGCGCAAACGCAACCATCTTCTTAAATGGATACTTCGTTTCCCCAGCCAATCTTTCTTTTCGGTCATAATAAACAGAGTCCGTCTTAAACCCAATGAGCGGTACGATCCCCCGTAAAAAAAGATTCGTTTCATCAAATCGTTCCAACTCCGCTATCGCCCTTTTACTCATTAGCCGGAAATCGGCATGATTATAGACAAGGTTAACCCCCATCTTGTTCATCAATTTATAAAAAACAGTTGCAGATGTTCGTTTAAAAAATGTATCAAGGTCCCTTTTTTGGCGGACACCATATACAATTTCACATCCTTCATTGAATTTCCGAATGAATTCAGGGATGACTTGAATATCATCCTGTAAATCTGCATCAATGGATATCACACAATCCGAGGCTTCCTTGGCTGTAAACAATCCTGCCAGGAGTGCATTTTGATGTCCTGCATTCCGGGAAAGCTTTAGCCCGCGGACAAATTCATTATTAATCGTTTCCTTATAAATGATCTTCCATGTTTGATCTTTGCTTCCATCATCAACCAATAGGATTTTACTTTGACCAGAAACAATGTTTTCTTCGACTAACCCCCTCATTAATCCACAAAGCTGGGAAATGGTATCCTGCAATACGCTTTCTTCGTTATAACAAGGTACAACAATCGTTAGTATCGGTGAATTCACTCTATTCCCCCCTTTTCACATGACTCTGTATAAATGAATTTTCCATACGCTTCCTTTTTTTTCAAAAATCCTATCTAGTACCAATCCGTTTTCCTTCGCGTTGTTGATTGGTATGGCAGAAAATATATACTTACCACCTAATCCTTTAAACGCATCCATATTAAGGTCCAAATTGTCCAGCTCTTTCTTCGAGCTTTTCTTGAACATATAATGCTTCCCAAGCTCATCGGTAAATAGGTAACAACGTCCTCCCCATTCATCAAAGTAGATTCTGATGTTTTTATTCTTAGCCAATTCGTTTTCAATTATTTGACGAAAGTGATGTTTGTAGGTAAGCGGATAGAAATTGTTATAGCTATCCAGCGTGTAAAATCCATTAAATTGTGCAATTGCTGGGTGCAGCCCAATGCTAGCAACACGATATTCTTCCGGTGGAAGGTCAATATGATCTTTTATTTCCTGAAAAAGGCTTTCTGAATAGAACTGTTTAAAAGACGGTTTTTTATTGTGAGTGATTTCTTCATTGAAACCTATTAAAATCATAATTTGAACGGCGATGAAAATAGAAAGGGTTTTCTTAGCATAATCGCTGTGTTCCCAAATGATTTTTATCGCGAGGGCAAACCCCAAGTAAATTACCATCGGCCTTAAAAAGTGAAATCTGGCAAAATTAAAGGTATCCAGGGTGTGAATCCTTTCCGTTAAAGGAAGCCAGCCTTTATAAAACCAAAATGCGTACCACGCTGAGAGCATAAAATTCAAGCCGAATAAAAAAACATAAACCTTTTCCTGTCTCCAAAGTTTTTTGGTCAGAATAATATAAAGGGCAAAGACTGTAATCGGCAGGATGATAAGCGCATGTACAGTCATGACATGCGTATGTCCAAGAACGAAATTTTTGAAAGTAAGCTTAATGACCCATTCGAGCGGCAGCCTGGCGTGGAAATATTCATATCTGCTGTTTGGCTCCGAATCAAAAATGAATGAAGCGACCAGACGATACTCCACCAAACCAAAAATGGCGGTCATATACACGATCGAAAGAAGAAACGTTATATTCCACCCTTTTCTCCTGATCACATCCGTTAGCCAAAGAAAGCCCATTGCAACAAGGAAAAAGAAAAAGCCAAGCACGATGCTTGAATAAAGCGGTAAAAGGGTAAGGACCAAATAATTCTTCCAAGAATGGTCCTTGCTGCGAATATTCAAAAAAGCCCAAAGTGCTAATGGCATCCCAAGTGTACTGAGCATTCCCGATGGCCAAAATGGGGTAAGGGCAAAGGCTAAGGATGTTCCAACCCTAATCCAACCTGATCGACTCCCTGCAACCAAATGTTTCTTCAATAGGATATACATACCAAAGAATGCAATAAACCTTGTTAATGCCTGGCTTATTGCATATGCAACCATTGTCGGAAAAAGAGCATAAAGCCACACGATAATACTGAACTCACTGCCAAAAGCATTTCGGGGCAGCCCATTCATAATCTGGGGAATTTTGGCGTCTATTGCGCCGAATAACTCACCGCTTTCTGAAAGGACTTTATACCAGGCAAGGTTGGAATCCAAATTATCATGTACGCGAATATGCGCATTTTCTCCAAGGATGAATAAAGGAGAAAGATATAAAACAATGACGAGAAAGGCAAAAAGGATTTGTTTTCTTTCTTGATTTTCAATTGGCAAAATATACACCTCTTGACCAAATTCATATATCCATAATATTTGCTATGGAGGTAAATCTATTCTTTTTCAAGGATTTATTTTCCCCTTTATTGATATAGGTCAACCAATGACCACATAAAATGAAGGGTAGAACAAAAAGCATATAAAAGAACTTTAAAAAGGGGCTGGGCTATGATAAAGAAAGCGGTGATTCCAGCAGCCGGTTTAGGAACACGATTTTTACCTGCTACTAAAGCCCAACCAAAGGAAATGCTGCCGATTGTCGATAAGCCGACCATTCAATATATTATCGAGGAAGCGGTACAATCAGGAATTACAGATATTATCATCGTTACGGGTAAAAACAAACGTGCCATCGAAGATCATTTCGATAAATCCATTGAACTTGAAATGCTTCTGCAAATGAAAGGTCAAAATGATCTGCTTAAGATCGTGGAGAACATTTCCAACATGGTGGATATCCACTATGTAAGACAAAAGGAACCTTTAGGTCTGGGGCATGCAGTTTTATGTGCCAAAACTTTTATCGGAGACGAACCTTTTGCCGTCCTGTTAGGGGATGATATCGTGGATAGCCAGGTTCCAGCTTTGAAGCAGTTAATGGAACGGTACAACAAGGTTCGAGCGAGCATTATCGGATGTAAGGAAGTGTCACCTGCCGATGTCTCCAAGTATGGGATCGTAAATTTCCAAGAACGATATGAGGATTTATTTCTGGTAAGGAACTTAGTGGAAAAGCCAAAAGTGGAGGATGCACCATCAACACAGGCGATTATTGGCCGATATATTTTATCACCTGCGATTTTTGAAATCCTTGAAACCGTACAGCCCGATCGGAAGGGGGAGATCCAGCTTACCGAGGCTCTAGACCTTTTGTTAGAAAGGGAACCATTATATTCATATATCATCGAAGGAAATCGATATGACGTCGGCGATAAATTCGGCTTCCTCCAAGCTTCAATAGATTTCGCCATGAAACGACCTGAACTTCGTGATCAGCTAATAACATATTTAAGACAGCTGTTCCCTTAATGAAATCAATATGACCCACGCCCAATTACCTAGAGGTGATTGGGCCATTTCCACATCGAATTAACCCTTTTGGTTGTATCGCTAACATATCCCCGTACCCTAATCTCTAAGCAAAATATAACTGTTTATTATTAACGCTACCGTGAAATGTAAAAGCAAGTGAAAAAGTTGGACAGAAAAAGAATAATTTATTATAAGTGAGGATATGTTGATAACGTATCCTTCATTTTTGATCCAAACAACGATATCCAGAAAGGATTGTATAGAAACACATGCACAAAAAAACTAATAATCCAATAATATCCGATGAATTTTTAGATCAAGTGGTTAAGGAAATCAATGCACAATTTGGCCGGCCCATAAATGAAAAAAATGATCGTTTCCTACATGGGGACGGTGAAGAAAGAACTTGAATCCCATAACATTAATCTAAAGCTTTCATGAAAGACTCTGGCTCTATTATCCAGAGTTTTTTTTTGCTAACTTATGTAACTTTATTTCTTCCATAGAATTATCCGCCCTTTCTTTAACAACTTGTCCAAACCGATTTAGCATATCCTCATAGAATGATTACATGTAATTATTTTAAGAAAGGGGAATAACTACATTGAGCCACGCTGATGATGTCTTCCGCACTTCTCCAAAGGTTCCAAAAGGAAGGCTGATTACCGGACATACAAAGGAGTTTCAAACAGATCCCATTGGCTTTCTGACCCGATTGGCAAAGGAATATGGGGAAGTCGCTAAATTCCGTTTAGGACCATTCCAAAATGTTTATCACGTTTTAAATCCTGATTTAATAAAACAAATTCTAGTAACAAAACAAAAGTCCTTCGTCAAATCCAAGGACTTCAATGTTTTAAAACCGCTTATCGGTGAAGGTCTACTTACAAGCGAAAAAGACTTTCATATGCGACAAAGAAGGCTTATCCAACCCTCTTTCAAAAAGACTCATATTAGCCAATACGCCAAGGATATGATTGATACCACAATGGATTATATATCAACTTGGCAACATGATGATGAACGGATTATAACGAAGGATATGATGAACATCACTCTCGGGATTATCAGCAAGACCATGTTCAGCATGGAATTCAAGGATGGGTATGAAATCGTTGGGAAACCGCTGGAAACAGCTTTAAGAATAACAGTCAAAAGGATGAGAAAGATTTTCCGTATGCCATTATGGGTACCGACTAAAATCAACCGTGAATTTAAAAGGGCGATACAAAGACTTGATAAAGTGATTTACGGCATTATTGAAAAACGGAAGAACGACACAGTAAAACATGAAGACATGCTTGGGATCCTGATGGACGCCCGTGATGCCGACGACGGATTAGGGATGACAAACCATCAGGTCCGTGATGAATTAATGACTATTTTTCTTGCCGGTCATGAAACGACAGCAAATGCTCTTTCCTGGGCACTGTATGCAATTTCGAAGCATCCAGAAATTCAAGCCAAGCTTTTCAGTGAAGTGAATAGCACAATCGGTCACCGGAAACCCAAGCCTGAAGATTTCATGAAATTACCATACACTCAAAATATCATTCATGAAACACTTCGCGTGTACCCGCCACTGTATATCTTATCCCGTGATGTGACGGAGGATGTCGTAATAGGAGGATATCGCTTTAAAAAAGGCGATATGATTCTAATAAGTTCTTACGTGATGCAGCATAATCCAGAGTATTTTGATCAACCGGAATCATTTATTCCTGAGCGATTTGAAAATAACTTTATGAAAAGCCTGCCTGCGTTCGCTTACTTTCCATTTGGCGGAGGGCCGCGGGTTTGTATTGGCAATCATTTTGCCATGATGGAAGCGGTGTTTGTCCTGGCCTGCATTGCCCAACGATATAAGATAAAGCTTGCACCTGACCACCATGAAGTAACCCCTCTTCCATCCCTTACACTCAGACCCAAGAATGGACTGCGCATAATAATAGAAGAAAGAGATGCAGAAGCCTTCGAACATGGGGCATCCAATTTTTGAAGTAATAAGAATGATCTCATATAAACATAACATTCATATTGGTTCGATTAACTCCTATAACAGACTGGTCTATTCTTTTAGAAGGGAGGGATGAAAAAATGTACATGCTCCATTCACCACGGAAGGGAATCATCCACACTGAATTGCACTATTTAGGGATGGCCTCGCAGGTATATACCGGTTATTTGAAATTTCTAAGCGAAATTGAACCGATACAAGAAACCGAAAACCTACAGCCGCCCCCTCTCCCCTTTATATATGAGAACGGATAGTTTCGTTAGCCTTTCCCGCTTCAAACCGTATATTTAAAAAAAACCGACCTTGGGAATGGTCGGTTTTTTGTTATTCAGCAGTTTGTTCCATAACCCTGGGTGCCTCCGCCGCCACAAATGCTGGCTCCAGGAACCACTAAAAGGAGAAACAAAACGACTATAAAGGCGAAACCTCCGCCAATCCAAAGCCGCCATCACACCCTGACAAATATGAACATCTCCTTATTCGTTTTTAAGGAAGGACTTGAACTGATTACATCACATACCAAACAAAATGTAAGTAATAACGAAATTAGACATTTACTCTCTTCCCTTTTTCAATATGTATTTAACTCAAATGATGCAGAATTGCCTTGTGCCATTTTGTTAAATTAAAATTCGATTCCATCCATATAAGTCAACTATCAGTTTGCTTTCCATTTCATAAAATTAGAAATATTTTTACATAATAAGGAGAATTGATCCTTTACTGTTAAAGGAATCATTTCCAGTTCACCTGCCTAAATTGACATTTTTCCGAATCATGATATATTAATATAATTACTTTAGCGCGTGAAAGCGTTCAATAACAGAAGAACCCTTAGTTTTTCTGATAGAGTATTTTATTAAAATAATGAAAGAAAGGCATGAATAAAATGGAGAAGACTCATCAAGATTTAAAAAAGGGCTTATTGCCGAGGCATGTCCAGTTCATTGCTTTAGCCGGAATGATAGGAACAGGGATTTTTAAGGGGAGCTCCGATACATTAAATATGGCAGGTCCAAGTGTTGTGATAGCCTATTTAATAGGGGGGCTATTGTTATTTATCGTAATGGCGGCATTAGGAGAGATGGCAACCGCTTTTCCTAATTTGAACGTACAACGTCTCATTAATAAAGCTTTTGGGTTTCAACTATCCTTCATTGTCGGATGGCTCTATTGGTTTAACTGGATTATCGTGATCATTGTGGAAATAGTCGCCGCCGGTAGCTTTCTACAATATTGGTTTCCATCAGTACCATTATGGCTGTTAAGTATCCTTTGCGCCTCATTAATTATAGGAATAAATTTGTTTCAAGTAAAATACTATGGAGAACTCGAGTTTTGGTTCGCAGGAATTAAAATAATAACCTTGATTGCCTTTATTATTTTAGGTGCTTTGATCATGCTGGGACTTCTTCCTAGTTCGGCTTCATTTTCTAATTACACGGCACATGGGGGCTTTTTCCCCCAAGGAATTGACGGAATGTTAAGTGCACTTTTAGTGGTAATGTTTTCATATGGGGGTGCAGAATTAATTGGTGTAGCGGTCACGGAAACAAAAGATAGCCAGCGAGTCATACCAAAAATCATTAAAGGAACAGTATGGCGGGTGATTCTTTTCTATGTCTTGCCAATACTTATTATTTGTGGGGTAATACCTTGGAACCAAGTAAGCACTGAAGTAAGTCCTTTCATTCAGGTTTTCAGCTTATCAGGTCTTCCCGGAGCAGCCGATATTATGAATTTCATTCTTTTAACCGCTGTATTATCAGCTGCAAATTCAGGTATATATGCTACCTCAAGGACATTGTTCACTCTTTCCCAGAACGGGGAAGCGCCTCAGGCATTTTTAAAAACAACCAAAAAGGGTATCCCGCTTAATGGTATATTTTTAACTACATTATGTATATTGGCTGGTGTGTTTTTATCCTATTTGACTCCCGACCTGATTTTAAGCTACCTTATGGCCATTCCCGGATTCACAGTTTTATTATTATGGATCAGTATTTGTTCCGCGCAATTGAAGCTGCGTAATCAATACACAAGTAAACCAGGTTTCCGGGTAAAATGGTACCCATATACAACTATATTAGCCATCACTGCTTTAAGCATTATCTTTTTGGCATTTATCTTTAATAAGCAAAACATCATTGGGACCACAGTATGTCTTGTCACGTTAGTAGTATTTATCCTTCTCTCTTTCATTGTCAAACAAAAAAAATAGAAATATTATACCCCCCCTGAATTTTAATACCAGGGATTTCTGACTGTAGACAAACTCGATGAAAGTCGAGTTTGCCTACAGTTTTTTTAGTACTAGCACAATTTGAGCGTTGATTTGAACTCCAGGGACTCGCTTTCCGCGGACGGTCCCCCCTCTCGCTCTTTGCGCCTGTGGGGTCTTCCCCTGGCCTGGACGCGAACCCCTTTCATGATTTCTTGAGGGAATCATTACCTATATTTTTTTACTTTTTTATATCCCTGGATTGAAGAAATTTGCCATACTCCTGCCGAATAACTGGCTAGCCGAGACCCCGGAGACGCTTGCGGCGAGGAGGCTTGGCAGACAGTCGGCCGAAAGGAAGCGGATTTCTGAAATCAACTGGAACTCTTTTTTCTTTCTAAGAAATTTTGTTTTACAAATTTCCGGGTGCTTCAACATTCTTATTTATATTTTCAACATACATATGTTAAAATAACCAATGAACCAATCATCCTACAAATTTAGAGGTGTATATATTGACCATATCTAAAACAAATCGATTATCACTTGTAGAGCAAGTGGTTTCCCAAATCGAATCGTTAATCGAATCAGGTGAATGGAAAATTGGAAATCAAATCCCCCCTGAAATGGATTTGATCCAACAGTTCGATGTAAGCAGAAATACATTAAGAGAAGCTGTACGATCACTTGTTTATGCAGGGCTTTTAGTAACGAAACAAGGAAAGGGGACATTCGTAAGGGCATCAAGTGCATTGGGGGCTGCATTTGAAAGAAGGATCCAGCAGTCAAGTTTATTAGAAACGTTAGAGGTCCGTCATGCCCTTGAAAGAGAGGGAGCTCAGTTAGCGGCATTAAGACGTAATCAGGAAGATATAGAACGATTGCGGTTTCATATAACAGCATGCAGCAGAGCTGCCGAAGCAAAGGATATCAAGGCTTTCGAAGAAGCGGATATACAGTTACATAAATCGATTATGGGTTCATCACATAATGATTTATTGATTGATTTGTACGAACATATGGAACACTCCCTGCATGAATCCATCCATCAGATAGTTGAGTTGAGTACTGATGCGAACTTTCATTTGAACATTCATTGCAGCCTTGTAGATGCCATCATCGAACAAGATGTGAACCGGGCAACCGAAGCAGTCAATGAGTACATTGCACAATTCAAAAAATCTTTAGAGTAAGTAAGGAGGAGATTATGGGCATTCATCAAGCGGCAAATCAACTAGAACAAACAAAAATGGATATTAAACCCAGAGTTGGACTACTCATCATCGGGATCATCCTTCTTGGAGCAAATCTGAGGGCTCCCTTAACATCGGTTGGCCCCCTTGTCACTACAATCCGTGATAACTTGGGGATATCCAATACATTATCAGGTTCATTAACGACATTGCCTTTGCTTTCTTTCGCTTTATTATCACCATTTGCACCTAGGATAGCACGGCGTTTCGGAATGGAGCTTACCCTTTTAATTTCCCTGATATTATTAACGATCGGGATTGGGATACGCTCAGTTGGCGGAGTGCCCACATTGTTCATAGGGACCATTTTAATCGGGTTAGCCATCGCAATCGGCAATGTATTGTTACCCAGTCTGATTAAGCATAACTTTGCCAGGAATATCGGTTTAATGACAGGAACCTATGCTGTTTCCATGAATTTATGTGGCGCAATAGGTTCCGGAATCAGCATTCCCCTTGCTTCATCCGGATTGGGATGGGCTGGTGCCCTTGGATGTTGGGGAATTTTATCACTTATTACAGTTTTCTTATGGATGCCTCAATTAAGACGGCCATTCAGGTCAGGTAAGGATGTACCAACGGCTCAAAAGGATAAAAAGATTAACTTATGGCGTTCTGGTTTAGCTTGGCAAATCACTTTCTTCATGGGATTGCAATCGTTTATTTTCTATACAGTCATTACCTGGATGCCGGAAATCCTCGAGCAAAAGGGCCTGAATGCTGATGAGGCTGGCTGGATGTTATCCATCATGCAGCTTGCCGTCATTCCCATAACATTCCTTGTGCCCATTTTAGCTGGACGCTTACAAAGTCAGCGTCTGTTAGTGGTCCCGCCTGTCGTCTTCCTAATTACAGGGATATTCGGCATATTATATGGAAGCACTCTGTTCATCCTAGTATGCATGGTATTGATCGGAATTGGGGTCGGAACCATATTCAGTTTATCCATGATGTTCTTTAGTCTTCGAACACAAAGCACCCATGAGGCGACGGAATTATCAGGAATGGCTCAATCATTCGGTTACCTCTTAGCTGCCATTGGACCTGTATTATTCGGATTGCTTCATGACGTTACACACAGCTGGACAGTTCCCTTATTGATGTTGGCCGTAATATCGGCACTTATTTTCATTGTTGGAATGCGTGCAGGAAAAAATGAGTATGTAACCACTCAATGAAATCATTCATGAAATTTTGTTAAAACAACCATACTTCCATATAAGGGTATGGTTGTTTTTTGTCTTTCTTTTGATTCTGTTCAACTTATAAATATTGTGAACTTTTACATATAAACTTCAAACGAATGATCATATAGCGGATGAAAAGGCCGTAGCTTCTGTTGAGTAACGTCCTTTTCATAAGTAATTCGAATTTATGTATCTTATCCGTTACCATGACACTGCAAAAAAAGAAGATTTGAAAAAAGACGTACAATGTGAATCGCACGCCTTTTTAACCTACAATTATTTTGAACTTTCCACTTTTCCTTTTTTATGCATATTTCTTATTTTCTTCGTCTTTAAAAAAGCTCTTCATCGCATGGAAAACGTCAGACTTTTGCTTAAGAATATAGTACCTGAATTTTTCATTATCGATGTTCTTATAAGCTGTCATCAATGTCGAATGACGATTGTATTGATTGACTTCCCCATACCCGAACATATTGGAAACCTTCATGAGTTCCTCAACAAGCTTAACGCATCGGACGTTATCGGATGTTAGGTTATCCCCATCGGAAAAGTGAAACGGATAGATATTAAACTTCACAGGGTCATATTTATGATCAATAAGTTCTAATGCTTTTCGGTATACGGATGAACAAATCGTACCGCCGCTTTCCCCTTTTGAAAAGAAATCCTCTTCCGAAACAACTTTCGCTTCTGTATGATGGGCAATGAACTCGATTTCCACCGTTTCATATTTTGTCCTCAAGAAACGGTTCATCCAAAAGAAAAAGCTTCGAGCCATATATTTTTCCCATAACCCCATACTTCCGGAAGTATCCATCATTGCCAGTACAACTGCTTTGGAATCGGGTTTCTGAATCTCATTCCAGGTTTTGAATTTAAAGTCTTCCTTATAAATAGGATGAAAACCTGGGGCCCCCCTTAAGGCATTCCGTTTGAAAGCCGATATCATCGTTTTCTTTTTATCGATATTTCCCATTAGGCCTGTCTTGCGGATATCGTTGAACTCGATGTGTTCAAGCGTGTGCTCCGCGTGTTCTTTCTTCTGGAGATTAGGGAGTTCCAATTGACTGAACAGGGCTTCCTCCAATTCCATCATCGACACTTCGGCTTCATAATAATCCTCGCCGGCCTTGTCACCTGCACCTTGGCCCTTACCGGCTCCTGCATCGGACGGTGAGCCATCCCTTGCGACCACATCGCCCACTTTACTGTCTCCATCGCCTTGCCCTACATGTTTGTTTTTATCATAGTTATAACGAATTTTGTATTCATCCAAGGAGCGAATGGGGATCTTGATAACATCCCGGCCATTGGACATTACGATGCTTTCTTCTGAAATTAAATCAGGCAAATTATTCTTGATCGCTTCCTGCACCTTTTCCTGATGACGTTGTTGATCATCATAGCCTTTCCGATGGAGGGACCAATTTTCCTGTGAGATAACATACTGTTGATTACTCTCTTCCGACATTCTCTTCCCCCCTTAAAAATGTTTGCACACTTTTCATCATTCCTTCATATAATAAATTAGTGTGGGATGCCCACATCATTCCGGTTTTCCAATAAAAAATACAGTGCGAAAAACGGATTAAAAGAAAAGTATTACTCTATCTTATGCAGCGATGCTGGATAATTTACAATAAAATTCAATAATGGATGTTTGCCTACGAACTAGACAAGTCCTGACATGGGCATTAGAGGCCCTTTAAAGTTTTTTTTATAAATGTTACTGCAAAATAAACGAACAGACCTGATGATCTTCAGGTCCGTTCGTTTTTTTTGCAGGTTCCATTTGTCGGATTATAGGATAATTCAAAATATCTTTTTGAACTTAGCTACGTAATTGATTTGCAAAACAAGGGACTTCCAATTTAAAGAGCAATGAAACACACCAAAAAGGGTGTCCCAGTAGTTTTTTGGACACCCTTTTACACAGATAGAATGATTCTGGTTGTGATTTTCGTCAATCTTTATCTTCCTCTATTTCATGTTGAACTGTACCTGGGCGTTTATCCCACTCTTTCAATTCTTCATTCGTCCTTTGATTTTCCATCTGCTTTCCAAGTTCTTTCATCTCTTCATAGTCCTTAGCCATGGAGCTATTTTCCGGAACATGTTCTTTTTTCAATTCCTCTTTACTCATTTGCCATCACCTCTACTTATTGATACCCAATATTTCCAAATCCAAAACGTAACATATCTAATGGAAATATGGGGTATAGATAAGACATTATGAGCAAATGCAAGGAGGTGCAAGGAGTATGCAAACAACTACCCTTTATGTAAAGGAAGCAACGTCAGAAGGCCCGATTTTAAATCTGGAGTCCATACTTTTGAAAACGGAAGGTGTGGAACGTGCGATCATCGATGTTGATGATGGGGAAATTAAAATCGATCATAGCGAAGACAAACTATCACCGAATCAACTTATTACACTTATTGAACAGTATGGCTTGAATGTAACTAAATAGAAATCAAAAGCACCGGGCTCCTCCATTCAGAAGGGCCCGGTACTTTGTTGGTTTATTATTTCTCATTCCTTGTCAAAGCACCCTTTAACACCTTCAAAAGATACATAATATGGGAATTCAGGAGTTGAAGGGAATTGATTGGATTTCCTCTAATCCACTTTTCAAGCATTCCACCTTCCGCAAGAGGATATAAACCCCTGCCCTATATGGGGCAGGGGCAAAAAAGTATGGATTACCTATTTAACAAGCTGCCCACATAGCGCAGCAAATCATTGGCTGAAGTCGAATTATATCCGTGCTCGTCGATAAGTCTCGTAATGACCTCGTTCACCTTCTTCAGTTGCCTTTCGTCTGGTGTCTTCGTTGAAGTAGTGATCTTAACGACATCCTTCAAATCCGCGAATAGTTTTTTCTGGATCGCTTCCCGTAAACGATCATGGGAATTATAGTCGAATCGCTTACCTTTACGCGCATATGCAGAAATGCGAATTAATATTTCTTCGCGGAATGCTTTTTTTGCATTCTCGGAAATTCCAATTTGCTCTTCTATCGAGCGCATCAATTTTTCATCAGGGTTGATTTCTTCCCCAGTCAATGGATCGCGCAGCCTTGATTTATTGCAGTATGCTTCGACATTATCCAGATAATTATCCATCAGGATCTTCGCCGACTCTTCATATGAATAAACAAATGCCTTTTGCACTTCATTTTTTGCAATGGCATCGTATTCTTTACGTGCAAGTGAAATGAAATTCAAATACCTCTCCCGAAGTTCGTTCGTAATGGACGGATGCTGGTCAAGACCTGCTTTTAATGACATAAGTACATCCAATGCATTAATGGACGGATTTTCCTTACGAATGATCGTAGAGGAAATTCGGTTAATCACGTAACGCGGATCGATTCCGCTCATGCCTTCGTCCTGATATTCCTTTTTCAATTCATTGATGTCTGCGGAATTAAATCCTTCGACATTTTCCCCATCATAAAGCCTCATCTTTTTCACTAAATCGATATCGCCCTTTTTGGGATCCTTCAGGCGGGTCATGATGCTGAAGATTGCCGCCACCCTTAATGTATGCGGGGCTATATGAACATCCGAGACATCACTTTCACGGATCATTTTTTCATAAATCTTTTCTTCCTCGGTAACCTTCAGATTATATGGAATAGGCATGACAATGATACGGGAATGCAATGCTTCATTTTTCTTATTGGAAATGAACGCTTTATATTCCGTTTCATTCGTATGAGCCACAATGAGTTCATCTGCACTGATCAATGCAAAACGGCCTGCTTTAAAATTCCCCTCTTGTGTCAATGATAGCAAATGCCATAAGAACTTCTCATCACATTTCAGCATCTCCTGGAACTCCATCATCCCGCGGTTAGCCTTGTTCAGCTCGCCATCAAAACGATAGGCACGCGGATCTGATTCAGATCCGTATTCGGCAATGGTCGAAAAATCGATGCTGCCCGTCAAATCAGCAATATCCTGTGACTTAGGGTCAGAAGGACTGAATGTTCCAATTCCAACTCGCTTATCCTCCGAAAGGAAAATACGCTCGACCATCACATCTTCAATCCTGCTTCCATACTCCTGTTCTAACCTCATTACATTCAGCGGCGATAGGTTTCCTTCAATCCGGATGCCATATTCTTCATAAAAATCATCCCGTAAATATTGCGGAATGAGATGAAGTGGATCTTCATGCATCGGGCATCCTTTTATTGCATAAATCGCACCAGAGTCTTTTAACGAATAATTTTCAAGTCCACGCTTCAGTAAAGAAACGAGTGTGGACTTCCCGCCTGACACCGGACCCATGAGAAGCAATATCCGCTTACGGACATCGAGCCGCTTGGCCGCCGGATGGAAATATTCCTCAATGAGCCTTTCCAGTGAATCTTCAAGACCAAACAACTGACCGCTGAAAAAATTGTATTTCTTTGTCCCATTTACTTCTTCTATCCCTGCATCTCTGATCATGTTGTATACACGTGAATGAGCAGATTGAGCAACTAAAGGCGTTTCTTTCAATATTTCTAAGTACTCTGCGAAGGTGCCTTCCCACTTCAGCTTCTGTTCATCTTCTCTAAATTTTTCGATTTTCTTTAAAATATCCATTAAGGAACCTCCCCCTGTCACTTTCAGAGAATACTTAAATCTATGCTCCAAGTCTGACAAACATGTCAGACTTTAAAAAGTGGATGGGCATTGTTTCGAATCCCCCTTGACTCTCCATGTATCGAAAAAGGCTTAATCATTGAAGAATTGATGACAAATATGCTGACAAGAAAATTTGTGTGCACTCCTGCTAAAAATTAGGGTATACTAAGCCTATACTTAAGTGGGACAATATGGGTAAAGGGAGGTCACAGCATGGGCACAGTTATTATCATTGGAGTTGCTATTACATTTTTAGCCGCTATCTTCACTGCCGGGTATAATGATAAACCAGGTGTGAAATAGAAAAATAACAGCCTTTTCTTAAATTCCAAAAAAGGGGACAGCAAATTAAATTTGCCGTCCCCTTTTTTACGTCCTCATCAATATAAATGGAAAGAAGCACTTTCGAAGTCATTCAACGAATGTAATAGCTTATTGGAGCATGCCAATCAATGAAGTGGCTTCATCATTTATACAGCGTTCTTTTTATCAGTTTGAGATGCAACGTTGTTCTCCATCGATCTCAGTTCTTCATTTACTTTTTGTCCTTGTTCCAAATATTCCGTTTGGAAACCACTCTTTATTGCCCAACTATAAAACATTAGTGATAAACATGTAATGATGACCATATCTAAACCAAATGGGATTATGTTCAGTCCACCAAACTTTTCACTGCCTAAGTATGAAATGGTCATCATACAGAGTAAGTAAACAACCATCCAAAGCCCTGCTGAAAAGTTTTGACGGAATCCCTTCCATTTTATTTTTGATTGATAATAGAAATAAACGGGAAGACCAGCCATAATGATAAATAATACTTGACCTGTCAGCGGCCATCTTGCCCAATATAGAACCAAAGAAGCAAAAACAAAGCCCAGTGGCGCAATGATGCTTAATCCTTTTAAACGTAATGGTCTGTACAAGTTCTGACCTGTGCGTCTTAATGTCATAACAGTAACTGGACCTGTAATATAAGAGACTAAAGTCGCAACTGAAATAACCTCTGCCAATACGCCCCAGCCTCTAAACATGAATAAAAATAAGAAAGATACGCCTAGATTAAAAAACATGGCTTGACGCGGAATACCATAAAGAGGATGCAGTTTTCCAAACACGCTTGGTAAATATTTATTCTTTTCCATTCCATAAAGCATTCGTGATGTTGTCGCCGTGTATGTTATTCCCGTCCCGGAAGGAGAAATAAAAGCATCTACGTATAGTAAAATAACCAACCAGTTTATGCCTAAAACAATTGCCAAGTCAGCAAACGGTGAATTGAAATTCAAATGTTGCCATCCATTCACAATCATGGACGGATCAACGGCTCCAATAAACGCAACCTGTAATAAAACGTAGATGACCGTTGCAATTAAAATGGAGCCAATTACTGCAATTGGGATCGAACGTCCAGGATTCTTTGCCTCACCTGCCATATTAATCGGACTTTGAAAACCGTTAAATGCAAAGATGATACCAGAAGTTGCTACAGCAGTAAGTACACTTGCCCAACCATTAGGAGCGATACTTCCTGCAGATGTAAAATTGGATGCATGAAACCCGGCAAATAAAAGTGATCCAATCGTAAGTCCAGGAATAATAACCTTAAAGACTGTAATAAATGAATTAGCTTTCGAAAACAAACTGACTGTCCAGTAATTTAATAAAAAGTAGACAATCAGCAATACAGAGGCAATTGCCAAGCCTCCCCCAGTAAGACTTCCATTTTCTACTAAACCATGTGTCCACTGTGCCCATTCCCATGGCCATGAGCTCATATATTGAACAGAAGCAATCGCTTCAACTGGAATTACGGAAACGATTGCAATCCAGTTTGCCCAGCCTGCAATAAACCCTAAAAAAGAACCATGAGAGTACTGCGTGTATTTTACCATTCCCCCAGCTTCAGGAAACATAGACCCTAATTCACTGTAAGATAGTGCGATAAATAAAATAACAACCATCCCGATAATCCAAGAGATAATGGCAGCTGGTCCTGCAATCTGTGCCGCTCTCCAAGCTCCGAATAACCAACCTGAGCCAATAATTGACCCGAGTCCTACCATCATTAACGAAAATGTTCCCATCTTTCGCTGCATATTATTCATATATTTTTCACCATGCTTTCCAAAATTATTCCTTACGTTTAAAAGTAACTGGATTAATGATTTGTGCTAGTGCGTCCAATTAATCTTAAAGTAATTGCTGCATTTACATCACCTCTTGTAAAAGTTTGGAAATTGATAAGGGAATCTTAAGGATGTCCCCTTATTGCTTCTATTAATTACACCGGAACTGAATTTTTCTGCATTTCAGAAAATGCTTAAATCCCATTCTTGTGCCATTTGTTTCAATAACATACTACCTGCTACGCTATTCCCATATTCATCGATGGCTGGTCCATAAATACCAATGCCACATCCATCTTGAAAAGGCATTCCGTTTCTGGCACTTGGAGGAACTAGTGCCATAATCCCGCCAGATACTCCACTTTTGGCTGGCACCCCAATAAAAGCCGCAAATTTCCCCGAAGCATTGTACATACCGCAAGTAAGCATTAATGCTTTGGCCAGCTTTGCCAATTTTTTAGGGATTACTTGTTCTTTACGAATGGGATGATAACCATCTTGAGCAAGAATCAGTCCAAGCAGGGCTATGTCTTCTGTGGTTACTTCTATGGAACATTGCATGAGGTAAACCTCTAAAGCTTCCTCTACTTCCGATTCCAAATAATTCGTCTCTTTTAAATAGTGAGCTAAAGCCCTATTTCTATGAGAGGTTTGCCACTCGGATTGATACACTTCCTCATTGATTGTCGGGCGCTTCCCTAACAAATTTTCAAATAGCTCATAGAGAAATTCCAATTTCTTTTGTGAAGAATTCCCTGGGAGAAGCGAAGCTACTGTAATCGCCCCAGCATTTATCATAGGATTAAACGGCTTTCCCGGCTTATGCATTTCTAAACGAATAATGGAATTGAAAGCATCCCCAGTCGGTTCCACATCGACCCTATCTAACACATAAGAAATGCCGCGACCCAAACATGCGGCTATAAAGCTAAGCACTTTTGAAATACTTTGCAGCGTGAACGTTACTTCCCAATCCCCTGACTTGATCATTGTTCCACCCGGCTCCAGTATGGTAATGCCCAATTGCGATAAATGTGCATTTCTCAATGCCGGTATATAATTAGCGGTTTGTCCTTCAATAGCAAAGGATCTGTAATGTGCTACCCATTCATCTAAGTCGGATTTTCTTTGACTATTAACGTGAATGTCATACTCTTTCGACAATTCTTCAATCACATTCTTCCACCTCTTCAGTTGTTGTATCATTATATTTTCTATATGAACGTTTTACCGAATGCCATCAAGCTTACATGTAATAGATTCGATGAAAAAATAATGAATATTCTAAAAATTGTTAAGCGCTTTCAAAAATTTCTGTCTCCCATTAATTATAAATCGGGAACTACATAATCATACGAAAACCTACAAAATCTAAAAAATAAAAATCCACTAAATAAACGTGATCATCTCACATGTCCCGTTACCATTTTTTGTGGATAGAAAAACAGATTGGTTTTGCCATAATTGATTATAAGCCGTTCTATTCAGGAACAAAGTAAGCGTTGTATTGAAGCCGATGAAACTGTATACTGATTTTTTAAACAAATTAGGAGGTGACGACTTGTATCTCAGTACGTTAATGAAAAAAGAGGTCTATGTCCTTGCTTTGATGTTGTTAACTGTGCCATTAGCAGGCGAATTGAGTTTTTATCCTTTCAATGAAACGTTTCGAGTAAGTTTTGGTGTGCCTGCATTTTTCTTCTTTTTACTATTATTACAAAAAACACCTGCCATATTTTCGGGCATCTTGACAGGAACAATGGTTGTGGTATTTCGCATTCTAATCGACTTTTTCATGCAGGATAATTTCTCCTGGATTTCCGCTTTTCACGCTCATTATCCTAGTTTTTTCTTTTATTTTACCTATTCCGTTCTATTTTATTTTGCGAAAATCAACCGCTTTCAATAACAGATCTTTGATTATTGGATTTATTGGTCTCATTATCGAAATATTGTCCGACTCTGTAGAATTAATCTTTCAATATATTGTATTAGAAACAACGATTACGTTTGGTTCACTAAATGAGATGATCGTGATCGCATTCGGCCACAGTTTTATCGTTTTGAGCTTTTTTAATATGATGAAACTTTATGAAGCACAATCAAGGGAGAGGCAAATCAGAAAACAAAATGAACATATGCTGATGCTCATTTCCAATTTATACGAGGAAACGATTCATTTAAAAAAAACCTTAAAAAATGCAGAGAATA
Source organism: Peribacillus sp. V2I11 (assembly GCF_030817135.1). Taxonomy (NCBI): domain Bacteria; kingdom Bacillati; phylum Bacillota; class Bacilli; order Caryophanales; family Bacillaceae; genus Peribacillus; species Peribacillus sp. V2I11. Next base: position 1,360,298 of record NZ_JAUSYW010000001.1, read on the forward strand.
TTACAAAGGAATCGTATGATTTGTATCGCGAATTAAAAGCACTGGAAAAACGGGAAAAGCAACCACTTGTCCTTACACAGCAATATAGTCAAAAAGCATTGCGCATCGCCGGTGAAATGCATGAAGTCAAGAAAGATAATCAACGAATTTTTGCTGGTCTCTCCAAATTGATCTCCAATGAGAGTTTTAAAGATTATATGAATGCTGTTGAACTTTTTCATTTAATTATCCGAATTAATGAAAAATATGCCTTATCATTAGGAAAGGATATTCAATTTGAATACTCATTAGAGGGAAACAATGATTCACATTATCATGTATATACCGTATTATCTCTTTTAAATAATTTAGTCGCCAATGCAGTCGAAGCAATTAAAGAAAAGGGAATCATTAGTTTAAATTTGTGTGAGCTTTACGATAATTTAGAATTTAAAGTTGCTGATAATGGACCTGGGATCCCTCCAAAATATCAGAACGTTATATTCAAACCTGGATTCACATCAAAATATGATCAGTTCGGGACACCTTCAACAGGGATTGGACTCTCATATGTTAAAGAAGTCGTGAAAGAACTGGGGGGGGATATCCTGTTTGAGAATAGTTTTAATGGCGCTGTTTTTTCAATAAAGTTACCAATCCAGAAGTTGATTCAGAAAGGGTGATTCCATGCGTTTTTTTATAACAGATGATGATTGTGCCATACGTTCAAACTTAAGCCAAATTATAGAGAACGAAGATTTAGGAGAAGTGGTGGAGGAAGCGGAAGATGGCAGTCTATTAGAAGGACATATTTTGAATTTAAAACAAATTGATATATTATTTATTGATTTATTAATGCCCATTCGGGATGGCATTGAGACACTTCGTCATATAAAAAGTACATTTAACGGGAAAATAATAATGATTTCGCAGGTTGAATCCAAGGAGTTGATTGGTGAGGCATACTCGCTCGGAATCGATTATTATATTACTAAACCAATCAATCGTATTGAAATATTAACAGTCATCCGAAAAGTTATGGAACGCATTCATTTAGAAAGATCGATCACTAATATCCAAGCCTCTTTAAATAGTGTATTGAATTTTGAACAGCCAAAAGTTGTTGATAAATCAAATAATTTTAATGAAAAAAGTATAAGGGAGGTGGGCGAATTCCTTTTATCGGAATTAGGGATCGTGGGAGAAAATGGGGCAAAAGATTTAATCGAAATGCTTCAATATTTATTTATGTATGAACGGACTTTTACTTTTGGACAGCATTTCCCTACCCTTAAAGAGATCTTTGTAGAAATCACCAAAAAAAAGCTCGGAACATCAGCTTTGCCGGTTGATATCAATCGGGAAATAAAAGCTGCCGAACAGAGAATACGCAGAACGATTAACCATTCGTTAAATCATTTTGCTTCGCTCGGTTTAACGGATTTTTCGAATCCGAAGTTTGAAAATTACGCTTCTAAATTTTTTGATTTCACAGTCGTTCGCCAAAAGATGAAAGAACTGCAAAATGATTCAAAAATAGTTCTTACACCTACCCGGGTAAATACAAAAAAGTTTATTCAAGTATTTTATTTCGAAGCGAAACGATTGAATCCAGATGAAATAATTAGATATAGATAATACATGATTAAAACAAAAAATTACGGAAGCACCAAAAAACATAAAATCCCCTGAATGATTTCAAGGGATTTTAACAATATCTTATTTTTTCAACAATAAATACATGAAATAAGGTGCACCGATCAATGCAACCATGATGCCTGCAGGAATCCCCTCGGGTTCAACTATATTACGGCCGATCGTATCGGCAAGCAACAATAGCCATCCACCGATTAAAATGGCAACCGGAATGAATAGTTGATTTCGAGGTCCTACCAAAGATTTTGCTATATGCGGGGACATGAGTCCAATGAATGCAATTCCGCCTGTAACAGAAACGGCAGCCGCGGCCAGTGCTACAGCCGTGATTAGCAATACGATCCGCTCCTTTTCAATCGATACACCGACCCCGATTGCGACCGGTTCACTTAAACCAAGCAGATTCAAACGATTTGCTTTATATAAAGTGAATGGAATGAGGATGATTAACCATGGAAGAACTGCCCAAATGAAAGGCCAATCCGTGCCCCATATATTTCCCGCCAACCATTTTGCTATGAAATCGACTTTTGCTCGTTCTGCTGATGAAATGAGGACAATCATCAGACCTGAAAGCGCCATTGAAAAACCAACGCCGATCAACACTAACCGAACGGGTGCAAGGCCACCCTCTCTCTTGAATGAGAGGATATATATTAAACAGGCCGTCAATAATGCGCCGATAAAACCGACAAGCGGAACCATATAAACAAACGAACCGGCGTCAAGCGGGAAAAACAGAAAGAAAGCGGCTATGGCAACACCAGCTCCTGAGTTGATTCCGATGATTCCGGGATCGGCTAAATCATTACGTGTGATTCCTTGTAGGATGGCTCCCGACAGTGCAAGGGCCATGCCTGCTAAAATGGTAATGATGATTCGTGGTAATCGGACGGAAAATAATATGAATTCCTCTTTAAACGTCCCTTGCCCGAGAAGCGTTGGAAAGAGTCGTCCTAAAGAAAGATTAGAATATCCCGAACACGTCCCGATAATGATCGTAATGATAATGAGTGCAGATAATGCACCTATTATCCATCGCTGTTTTTTGACTAAAGCTGACTGGATCATGAAAATGCTTTACCTCCTTTACGCACGATTAGGAGGAAGAAAGGTAAACCTATCATCGCAACAACCGCTACTACAGGTGTTTCATATGGTGAATTGATGGTACGGCCGATCGTATCGGCAAGTAGCATGAAAGTGGCACCCAAAATTGCGGACATAGGGAGGATGAATCGATAATCCGTACCCACGATAGCCCGAACCATATGGGGGACCATTAACCCGATGAACACCATATTTCCAACAAGTGCAACGGCAGCGCCTGCCAGGAGAATGATGACTACGAAGAGAACCGCCTTTATTTGTGTTGTCTTTTGACCTAAGCCTACCGCCACTTCTTCACTTAAGCTAAGTATGGTGAGCTGTCTGGAAAAGATAAGGGAGATCAGGATGCCTATTAAAATGAACGGGACGATTACACGAAGCTGTACCCATGATGTTCCGATATTCCCTCCTGCAGTCCACATCGATACATCTTTTGATACTTTGAAATAAATGCCTACCCCTTGCGAAACGGCAAATAGGAAGGCAGAGACTGCAGCACCGGCCAAAACGATCCGCAAAGGGGAAAATCCTCCCTTTTTCATCGCACCTATCCCGAAAACCATGGTTGCCCCCACAGCGGAACCTATAAAACATGCAGTCATGATCCCTAAGTTATTAGCATTTGGAATAAATGCCAAAGTAATGGCCAGACCTGCATTGGCTCCTGCCGTCAATCCAAGCAACCCCGGATCAGCAAGTGGATTCCTGGTCATTCCCTGCATGATGGCACCAGAAACGGCAAGTGCTGCACCAACAAAGATTGCCCCCACTTCACGAGGGAGTCGGATTTCCCGAATGATTGAAATCTTTTCACCGGCAGCATCTGATGTCAGGGCTTGCCAGACATCTTTCACGGTAACATCAGCCGCACCAAATGCCATTGAAATAATGAACATGGCTATGAATAGAGCAATCCCTATGATCAGTTTATATATAAATGGGATGAAATGTTGATTTTCATTAGTCATCTGTCTCTCTCATCTCTTTTTTATAGAATAAAAGGAGAGGAATTGGAATCCCTCTCCCTCGCTGTATTATTTTCCAAGAAAACTTTTGGAAAAGAAGTCTAATTGGTAATCTAATGTTATTGGGTCATTGAAGTAGAATTCTTTTGCATTAACTTCAAATAGTTTCTTGTTTTTAACAGCAGGAATGTTTTTATACGTATCAGTTTGTTGGAATGAATTGTCCTCGTCTTTATTATTACTCAAAATCACATAATCTCCAGCATAGTCTGCCAGAACTTCTAAAGATAAAGCAAAGTAACCATCTTTCAACGCCACTTCTTTTACTTTTTCAGGCATGGCCAATTTCATTTCTTGATAAAGGATTTCCGTTCCGCGGCCCCAATTATCGCCAAACACATAGAACTGTTTGTCAAACTTTTCAAATACGGAAACTGTAGTATCTTCACCGATTTTAGCTTTAATGTCTTCACCGGTTGTTTTTGCCCGTTTTTTGAAATCATCCACCCAAGCTTGGGCTTCTTTTTCTTTATTCAAAAGTTTACCAATTTCTACATGTTGTGTTAAATAGTCCACTTTTCCGTATGTATATGTTACAGTTGGAGCAATTTCCTTTAATTTATCGACATTTTTAATCGTTGATAAACCAATGATTAAATCCGGATTCAATTCGATGATTTTTTCCAGGTTTTCGTCCGTAACTTCCTCGACGTCTTTTAACTCTTTAAAATTCGGGTTCATTTTAGACCAGGAATCAACCCCTACAAGGTTAACATCCAAAGCCATTACGTTACCAGCGAAAGTAGATAGTACTAAAACACGCTTAGGATTTGCCGGAACTTCAACAGGACCATTTTCAGATTGATATGTGATGGTACCTGATTTTTCCTTTTTGGATGAGGGGCTTTTTTCTTTTTCGGTTGACTCGTTACCACAAGCACTAATAATTAACACTAACAGCAGTATAAACGGGATCAATATCTTTTTCATTTTTTGTCAAATCTCCTTTTAATAAATTGTATGTGCTGCACATTGGTTTGTTCGTTCGTTGATCTCGTCCGATAACCGCATCAATATGGAATACTTCCTTAAGCACTTCATGAGTGATGACTTCTTCACAATTTCCCGCTTTGACTATTTCCCCGTCCTTTAAGGCAATGATATAGTCGGCAAAGCGAGCAGCTTGGTTTAAATCATGAAGAACCATGACAATTGTACGTCCCTGTTCTACATTCAGCCTCTGTAATAATTCTAGAACTTCCAGTTGATGCGCCATATCCAAATAGGTGGTCGGCTCATCAAGGAAGATGATTTCCGTTTCCTGGGCAAGGGCCATGGCAATCCAAACACGCTGGCGCTGACCTCCTGAAAGAGCATCCACCGGACGGAACTTGAAGTCTTTCGTGCCGGTCACTTCAAGTACCCAATCAATCACATCATAGTCTTTTTGGGTCAGGCGCCCAAAACCCTTTTGATAGGGAAAGCGCCCATATGATACGAGCTCCCCAACTGTCAATCCGCTTGCACTCTCGGGTGCCTGCGGAAGTATGGCCATTTTTCTTGCAAGGATCTTAGTGCTTTCCTTTGAGATATTCACCCCATCTAAAACAACCGTACCTGATTGATTTGGAATGATCCTGGTGATCGCTTTCAAAAGTGTGGATTTTCCACATCCATTTGAACCGATGATCGTTGTGATTTTTTTATCTGGAATTTCCACACTGAGATCTTTTACAATTAAACGTTCACCATAACCAATATTTAAATTCTCTGTATATAGGCGAACCATTTTTCAACCTCCATTTACTTAAAAATAGATAAGTAAAAACTCAAATGAAAATGATTATCATTATCTATTACTTAATTACTATAATTCTATCTAAATATATTGTCAATGGTAATTTCATGGGTATATAAGAAGAAATTCTGCCAGGATTTTTTGATCCGAACCGTATATCCCAACTGACAAATGAAAACAGTAAAGATCCCGGAAACATTTCCGGGATCTTTACTGTTTGGCCCTTACCCAGGACTTTGAAAGATGTCCTTTATGAGAAGGCAAGAATAATATTCCTAATAGGGCATTTTATCATCAATGTTTCTTAAATCCTTGTTTCTCAACGTAATCTTTCATGTACAACCTGCTTTTCTTACCAAGCATTCCAGCCATTTGCTCGGTCCACGTGTCTTTTCGTTCACCTTTAGTCCGTCGCTCGTAATAACTGGAAATCGTTTCATTATACTCTTCAAGTTGTCCGATGAACTCTTGCTTATCCTCCTGATATCCATTTTCATGATAGATATTGGAAAGCGGCAAACGCGGCTTTTTATCCGAACGGTTTTTCGGATATCCGACCACTAGAGCGAATAATGGTAAAACGCGATGCGGTATATTCAAAATCGCTGACACTTCCGGGAGATTATTGCGGATCCCGCCTATATAGCAAATGCCAAGATCCATCGATTCTGCTGCCAATGCTGCATTTTGAGCCGCAAGAGCAGCGTCAATACAGGCAACCATGAATTTCTCCGTACTTTCAATCGATTCGGACAGGTCCGTGTTTTCCATTTCGGAAACCATATCCTGACGATATAAATCGGCGCAAAAAACGAATAGATGTCCATTCTTCTCTACATAAGATTGCGGTCCGGCAAGTTCAGCAAGCTTGGCTTTCTTTTCCGGATCGGTTACCCCTATGATTGAATACGCTTGAATATAACTTGAAGTCGATGCAGCTTGGGCACATTCCACAATCGTATTGATTTGCTCCTCAGACAATAGCTTGTCCTCAAAAGAACGAATGGAACGGTGATCTAAAATCTTCTCAATAATATTATTCAATGCTCCCACCCCTAAAGAATATGTAAAGTATCCATCATCGGGGCTGAAGTATCCCCGATGACAGTATGGCATGGATGAAACTCAACCTTTTGTTTTCAAATCCAATTCACGGTAATTTTGCTGTCTCAGTGCTTCATAAACCAAGATGGCAGCCGTGTTCGACAGATTTAGGGAACGCACTTTATCCGTCATTGGAATCCGCAGGCACCGATCCATATTTTCTTGGATCAGCTCTTTCGGGAGACCCGTCGTTTCACGGCCAAAAATGAAGTATATCTCACTGTCTTGATCACTGTAATCGAAGCTGGAATGCGGCTGCTCTCCGAATTTCGTTAAGTAATAAAATTCACCGCCGGCATTTCTTTCATAAAACTCTTCTAACGAATCATAATAATGGATCTTTACATTTTCCCAGTAATCGAGCCCGGCACGTTTGAGCTGTTTGTCATCCGTCGAGAAACCGAGCGGGCGAATGAGATGTAAAGACGTATCCGTCCCTGCACACGTTCTTGCGATATTACCTGTATTTGCTGGAATCTGTGGTTGATATAAAACTACATGTATTGACACTTCATTTTCACCTCTAGTTTGAACTTCACCTTAATTATAGCATTAAACAAAAAAGACTAAAAACCAATCACCTTCCATCCAAGATCACAAAGAATTTATAAACGATATTCGGTGTGTACCTGGTTGAATCCTCATACGTCCAATACCGGTGACGGCTGTTCATCGTATGTGCATTCACAAGCGGCACGCCGTCCTGATCCTTCGCCGTTACGATCAAGTTATGATCAAACCGTCCGTCCCCTTCGAAATCTATGCAGAGGATATCACCCAAATTCAGTTCCTTGGCCGACTCCACCTGCTTTGTCCTGATGGCATTCCCGGCTCTGAGCAGATGATATAAAGAATGGGCCGTCGTCCATGTGTAACTCCAGCTTTTCCCTCTTATCCACCAGCCCTTACTTTTGTTTGGCGCCCCCCACATCGGTATTCCTCCCGCATGTAAACATTGTGAAATGTAATTCGTACAATCATCTGTGAATTTATGATAAGCCGGGTTGAATTCATTCCACCAACGCTCGGCATATTGGACGGCCTTCATTCGATCATACTTATATGCGAGACGCTCTGCGCCTGGATCACATTTTGGCGGTGCCTCTTCGGTTTCAAAGCTGGGAATCAGCTCACGTTCATCCACTATATACCCATTTCGAAACCAGGCCTCCCTTTCTTCCATTTCTTCTTCTATATAAAAGGAATCCTCCTGTTTCAATAAATATTGCAGGTGCACATGATATGTCAGGACTGTATCACTGTCTTCCTTCCTCTTCGAATGAACCTTGCCTGCCGCATTCACCCGAACAATTTCCGCAGCGCGGTTCCTCATCAATTCCTTTTTCAAATGTAACTTCCTTTCACTCCGTTCCAGATCATCGGAGGTATAAAGCTCCACTCTTTCTTGTAAAAGGCGTTGCAATTGTTCCCTCAAGTTCATGCCCTCCTTCTTACCATCTATGCTAATGTGTATGTAAGAGGGCATGACAAAAACACAACTTCATTAAATGTGGGGGTTCGATCGACTTTAAGTCTAAAGAAATTACTATAAAGGTTTTCTTGAAGGCACCGGAATATCTAAATCAAAAAAACCGCCCCGTTAATATTTAACGGAGCGGCTGCATTTTATATATCATTTTGTTTCCAAGGTAAACTGCAGCCCTTTCTCAATTTCCGTCAGTACCTCTTCATCCGTTTCCTTCATTCGTGCTTCTTCCAGAATGGAAATGGCCTGCTCCCGACCGATTTTTCCAACTGCCCAGGCCGCCGTTCCCCGTATGACAGGCCGCGGATCATCCTTCATCACCTGTATCAATTGGGGCAATGCCGTTTCATCTTTGAAGTGGGCCAATGCTAAAATGGCATTTCGTTGGATTGGTTTTTTTCCGCGCCAAGAGCCCGATACATGGCCATATGTCTCTTTAAAGTCACGATTTGAAATCGTAAGCAGTGGTTTCAACAGCGGTTTTGCAAGTTCAGGGTCGGGTTCCATCTCTTCATGAAAATGAAAATCCATTCCTTTGTTTTTCGGACAAACGGTCTGGCATGTATCACATCCATACAAACGATTGCCTATTTTTGTCCTGAACTCATCAGGAAGGAAACCTTTTGTCTGCGTTAAGAACGCAATGCAACGCTTGGAATTTAGCTGCCCGCCCTGAACGAGCGCACCAGTCGGGCAAACATCGACACATTTATTGCATGTCCCGCATTGATCTTCCATCGGTTGATCCGGTTCAAATGGCAGGTTGGTAATCATGTCGCCCAAGTATACATAAGACCCGAATTCCGGAGTGATGATCATACTGTTTTTTGCACTCCAGCCAATTCCTGCACGCTCAGCCACTGCCCTATCTGATAATTCGCCCGTATCGACCATGGACTTCGTCACTGCCCCGGGCACTTTATCTTTAATGAAATCCTCAAGTAACTGCAATTTATTACGAAGAACGGTATGATAATCCGTTCCCCAAGAAGCCCGGCAAAAGATCCCTCGGCGCTCACTTTTTGTACTTTGCGGAGCATCCTTCAATTTCGAAGGATAAGCAAGCGCAATCGAAATGATGGATTGCGGTTTATCGAATATCAATTCAGGCATGACCCTTTTTTCTATATCGGCTTCTTCAAACCCTGACTGATAATCCAGTTCCTGTTGACGTATCAGCCGGCCTTTCAATTCGGTAAAGGCCGTGGCCGATGTAAAACCGATTTTATCGATGCCGATTTCCTTACTATATAAAATCACTTCTTGCTTGAATGTGTTCATATTCATATTAATCACCCACGTTCATTCAGTATTCCCATTGAAGCTTGAATCCATTTCAAACCATTGCTATCTATGATAAACTAATTGCAATCATTTTTGGAGGTGAAACGCTTGGAAATTACCGTATCAGCTAATCTTAGCAGTAAAATCCCTCAATTCAAAGTTGGGATCATTACATATGAAAACATCGAAGTAGGTCCCTCCCCGCAAATGGTGAAGGGGAGACTTCAACTATTTCAGGAAGCTCTTTTCTTCGACCTTGAGGAAAAGGAATTGACCGACTTTTCCGGCATCAAAGTGTGGCGGGAGATCTTCAAGGCTTCTGGCACAAACCCGTCACGGTATCGCCCCTCCGTGGAAGCCCTTTACCGCCGCGTAAAAAAACAGAATTACTTGACACCTATCCATTCGGCCATCGATTTTAATAACTTCTTCTCGCTGTTATATGAAGTTCCGATCGGCATTTATGATGCGGAAAAATTATCTGGAGACATCTCGATTAAGATTGGCGAGGGGTCAGATGGTTATGACGGTTTGAACGGCCGCTTGAATTCCATGGAAAATATGATTACATCAGCCGATCATGAGGGCGCATTCGGAAGCCCTTACGTTGATTCAGAACGCACGAAAGTCACAGAAGAAACGAAAAAAGCCATCCAAATCATTTATTTACAACCCAATACTCCAATCACGGAAGCACATCAGCTAACGAAATCCTTGATGGACATGTTCCTTGAAATCCACGGTGGCGAAGGGACTTACTCGATTGTCGAAGGATAATTAAAATTTAAAATTGAACGGAAATAAACCCTTTCCACAATCGGAAGGGGTCTTTTCATGATTTTATTTCGTGTTATGCTGAATAGCTTTGATTGACGCTTTTTTTCGGTATAAAATACATGGCAGCAATTGAAACAATTAGTATTATTATACCTTGGGATACGAATAACAATCTTGATGATACCAATTCACTCAAAAATGGAAAGGGGCATTAAGGCTCCCTGCTGAAGAAGACTAAAATGGCGGAGTGGAAAGCAAAAAAGCAAAAACCTGTCCAATTGATTCTACTAATGTAGGGAATCACTTTTGAAACAAGTGGATGCTTTATAAAATTAGTACCATTTTTTTTAGGATGGGAGGTATTTAAAAAAATGTTTTATTTTAACTGGGTGCTCCAGCTCATCAGAAACACGACCTTTGTTACGGTAGAAGTAATCAAGATCCTCGTATTATTAATACCCATTCATCGGTTCCCTATTCTTCAACCTTTCAACCAAATTAGTATCCAAATTGGAACAGATACCTATGCAATGGTTATCTTTCACCATATTAATCCCCATCCTGCCCCCAATTCGTTAAAATGTAGGTAAAAAGAGATGGACATGGTATTTGGACAATAAAAAAATCCCACTGTAAACAGTAGAATTCTTGTAAAAATATTTAAACGCAAAGCTTCGTTCTCCAGGTAACGAAACCCTACGTTATGAGTATGTATTGGAGCGGGTGAAGGGAATCGAACCCTCATCATCAGCTTGGAAGGCTGAGGTTTTACCACTAAACTACACCCGCATATCCTTGTAGAACTTTGTCGAATCACCAACAAAATTAATTATATAGTTTAATGTGAAAAAATGCAATAGTTCTTTTAAAAAAAATTAATAATTAATGTATTGTAACGTTAATATATTCATTCACTCTAGTAAAGATGTTAAAAAGTCCCCTGATTCAGAGAACTTTTTCATCCTATATGATGATTTAAGACCAAATGGCTTCCATTAACCGCGGATAAACCTGCTGTGCCGTTTCAAGCAGCATGATTAACTTCCTGAACGCCAGATCCGGTACGATATCCCCCTCAATGGAGTATGAATACCGAATGGAAATGGTCCCATTTTCTTCATACAGCTTGGAATACCTAAAATTAGCATTATATTCATTCAACAGTGTATGTACATCCTGTTTCTTTTCAGGATTCTTCAACTCGGCGACATTAAAGCAAAATAAGTCCGCCACATTTTCATCTTGATTGAAAGCAAATACTAAAAGGACCTTCCACCCGTCCTTTAACTTTTGCTCAGCTCTAAAAAAGGTGGTGCCATCTTCATTCAACTCATTCATATAGATTTTCTCACTAGTTAAAAAATCACGAAATTTAGCAACGTTTGACATGGTTCATCACCTTTCTGTTTGTATGTACATTTTATAATGAAATCCGGCATTTTTACAGACTTTTCTATAAACCTTCCAATTTCATCCATTAACAGAGGCGAAGAAATCACCCATTAAATCAATGGGTGTCAAATGTGAACTCCCTTATTGGAATCAATAGATGGATTAGCCAGTTGCTCCTCCGCAAAACTGAAGCGCTTCTTGAAGGTCCAAAATTTCCTGGCGGATTTTTGAATATCCTTCGATTTCAGGCACTTCTTTATTAGTATGTGATCTGCCTTTATCTGCCGCTATCGCCATGGTTTCGAAAACATACAGCAACTGAGCGAGCTTTCTCTCTGATAGTACTGGCCGTTTAGGGGATTTCAAGCTGGCATTAAGATAATACCCCATCTGTTCTATCGAAAATATAACGGGCCAAAGAGATTCCAGTCTAGCCTTGTTTTTGAATATCTCACCAAGGGATGCATTGTAGACCGTTAATAGATTCACCATATTGGTTTGCATTTTGTTCCTTTCGCTGCTTTCATCAATTGCAAGGTCATTATCTTTTTCAGAGAACGCCATCAATAATAACTGCCCCTGGCTTCGAATCGTCTTGGCTATCAAATGATTGAGAAGACTGGATGCGGAACGACTTCCGAGCAACAGCGACCCAATAAGACCTATCGAGCTTCCAACGACGATATCGGTTATCCTTACAGTCGCAAAAAAACTGAAATCATAGCTTTTAGATGAATATTCCGCCATGATCAATGCTGAAGGGGTAAAAAACATCGCCGCCAATCCATAATTCCGAACGATGAAAAGCTCTGTAATGAATGTTAAACATAAAATGATCAAGACGATGATGAACTCGATATGAACGGATGCTAGAATTAAACTTGCTATCAGGAGTCCGATGACTGTCCCGAAAGTCCTTTGGACCGCCCGATGGAATGTGGCGATGATGGTCGAACCCGACATAACGGCCGCACAGGATAAGGGAATCCAGTACGAACGGTTAAAATCGGCGGAATAGGCGATGATGGCAGCAATGGTAAGGATTGTTCCATATCGAACGGAAGAGAGGAAGACAATTGAATTCTTATCGAACGCCCCAAGAAAAATGGTTTTTAAAGAAGGCTTTGAGATGGTTGCTGCTTGATCGATATTCTGGACAGGTTCATTCATGATGGCATCTGCATTATAAATCTTCATGAATAACTCTTCCACCTCTTCAGTCATTTGGTCAGGTTGAAGGATCTTTTTTTTATTCTCTGTTTTAGATGCAATGGAACCGGCCAGGGCACGAACGGATTGACCTAATTCTGGCGGCAGTACGATATTTTTGTTCAAGGAAATTTCCAGTGCCTCCAAGAATATGGCATTCGCATGTTCATTCAATAAGAACAACCGCTTTAGCTCATCTGAACTTCGCCTGTTCGAAAACCCGGCTAACAGTGTATCTTCAGCGTGTTTCATCGCCAATACCGTTCCCTGTCTTGCTTTATTGAATTTCTCGGTTCCCATGGAATCAAAAAATGCCCCCAATTCTCTGTACACCTTTTCCACCGCAAGCGATTCTGGTCCATGAGGGTTGAAAAACCAGCCTAACATACAGATTATCCAAGATAGTGCCCCACCCATTAAAACGAGGCCCCCACGCACCGGGGCCAGACTTTGATCTACGGGCATACCTGTCGCAAGTGCAAAACTCAAGACGAAGAATACCGCTGAAGGACCGGTAATCTTTAATGCACCAAATAGAAAAAAAACACTTGCCCCGATGATCCCCATCATTATGGCTGTTCCCAATTGGTATGGAGCCAAAAGCGTCCCTAAAACAACAGATAAAGCAAGACCCACCATCACAAAGAAAATCTTTTTAGCTCTTTGGTGATAGGGTTGGTTAAAAACGTATAAATAAGTGAAACCTCCTATCCCTGCCAGTAAACCGTAAGCTGAATTTCCGAATAATAAACCAATGAAAACAGGTAAGGCAGCAGCTATGCCTGCACTTAGTGCTTTTATCCAAGGAAATGGATTCTTTTTTATTTCAAAAGCCTGTTTAAATGTCGTATGTATCTCATCCAATTTCAGAGATTGGGAAGAGGACCTGTTCTTATTTTCACCCATTTTCGAATTTATCCTTTCATTAATGATTCTATTAACTCTGCAGTGAAAGCTATGTCTGAATAGGTGACTTCTAATAATTAATATCCTTCATATGGATAAAAAGATACCAATAAAGGGAATGAAGGATTATCAGTTTGTAAAAGGGGTTCTATCTAAATTTTACAACAAAGTAGATTGGAGCGGGTGTGCGAGACTCCTGCTGGAAAAGCGCGTCCAGTGGAGCCCCGCAGGCGCAAAAGCGCCGAGGGCGGACCGCCCTCGGAAAGCGAGTGCCTGGAGGCAACGTTCAATTTGTACAAACCCTTATAAAACTGTAGACAAACCCGATTTTCATCGAGTTTGTCTACAGTCTGGAATTATATCTTATTATGAAAAGGAAAACGGCCTTTCCCCGATTGAATATCGAAAAAAGGCCGCTTTTATTATAAGTTGCTTAAAAAGCACAACGAAGGACCTTCCGCAGCTTTATTTCCATAAACTTATAGTTGAGCGAATTCAGGTTCCGCAACTTTTACAAGTTGTTTACCGAGGTTCGTTCCTTTAAATAAACCTAAAAATGCATCAGGTGTGTTTTCAAACCCTTCAATAATCGTTTCTTCATACTTCAGCTTTCCTTCTTGAAGCCACTTACCTAAATCCGTAGCACCCTCTTGGAATCTAGCGGCATAATTTCCAACTGTGAAACCCTTCATAAGTGCACTCGTTTTGATCATCGCCGATTGCAGACGCGGTCCTAAATCCTTCCCTTCTGCATTATACGAGGAAATCGCTCCGCATAATGGAATTCGGGCATTCGCATTCAAAAGTGTGAAAACAGCATCGGACACCTCGCCGCCCACATTATCGAAATAAACATCCACTCCATCGGGAACAGCATTAGCTAAATCTGTCGCAAAACTATCACTTTTATAATTTACGGCTCCATCAAATCCGAGCTCTTTCGTTAAGTACTCAAGTTTTTCATCTGAACCAGCGATTCCAACAACCTTCGCACCTTTAATCTTAGCAATTTGTCCGACTACTGAACCAACTGCTCCAGCCGCTCCTGAAACCACTACAGTTTCACCTTCTTGGGGTTTACCAATATCAAGCAAACCAAAGTAAGCAGTTAAACCGGTCATTCCAAGAATCCCCAAATGAGTTGTGACCGGAGCCACCTTGGGATCAATCACGCGGATTTCCTTTTCGGTGACAACTGTGTATTCTGCCCAGTCGATATTCCCAACAACGACATCCCCTTGTTTGAAGGAACTCGATTTGGACTCAACAACTTCAGCAACAACGCCACCCGTGATGACCTTATTCAATTCAAATGAAGCAATATATGATTTGGTATCTTGCATTCTGCCACGCATGTATGGATCGACAGATAAATATAGTGTACGTACTAAAATTTCATTATCCTTTGGTGTAGGAACTTCACTCTCAACAAAGTTAAAATCCCCTTTCGAAGGCATACCTTTTGGACGGTTTGCCAGGGTGATTATTTGTTGTTTGGTTTGTGTCATCATTGTTCCTCCTTGGTTTTGAATACGTAATTTCGAAAAGAAGCGTATCACTGATGAAGTTAATAGGTCAAAGAATATGATTGGCTACAGCTTCCATAACACTCTTTATGTAGCCTTCCCTAAAAATCCTAAACTTGATACGACCTATTATGTCCCATGTTTTTCATTCATATAAAGTTCATGAGGAAAAGGCATTGTTACCTCCAATGCTCATTTTATGAATAAATAATGTACCTAGACTTCTACAATATACGGTTCGCTTCCTGGAAAATTTAACGGCCTTTCCCCGTTTGGATACCAAGAAAAGGCCGCAGCTTTAAATACACTATTTTTATTGGTCTACTTGGCATATGTTCAAGCTCAGCAGCTACTTTTTTTCTTCTTATCTATATTCCCGATTTAAAACGTCAGCCTGGACAGTTTGTACTGAAAACATTGAGACTATGTACGCCCTTGAAAAAACTTTGCAAACATATGTGAACTTGGTTTAATGGATAGTCTACATCAATTTTGAAATAAACATCGTTGCAATTCCAAAGTAAATAAGTAACGAGAGTATATCATTTAGTGTTGTAATTAGCGGACCAGAAGCAACTGCAGGATCGATATTGAATTTATATAATATCAGAGGAATAATGGTCCCAGCTAAAGTCCCGATAATTAGGGTCATCACTAACGAACTTCCAACCACTAATCCCAAAACGGGGTTTCCCTGCCAAACATAAGCTATGATGGAAATTAATATTCCACAGGTAATGCCTATTATCAATCCAACTTTCAGTTCCCGTATAATAAGTCTGGTTACGACTCCTTTATCCGTATCACTAGTGATTAGGCCTCTTACAACAACAGCTAAAGATTGAGTACCTGTATTTCCAGTCATCCCAGCGATCATCGGCATAAAGAAAGCAAGTGCAACAACTTTGGACAATGTTTCTTCAAAACCGCTTATAATAGTTCCAGACACTAATCCGATAAATAAAAGTAAAATAAGCCAGGGGAGCCGACGATATGCGGCCACGTGCGCCTTCGTGTCAAAGTCTATAGCTTTACCGGAAGCCGATAATTTTTCAATATCTTCATTCGCTTCCTTAATGACAACATCAATAATATCATCGACGGTTACAATTCCTAATAACTCATTATTTTTTTCAACTACAGGAATTGCTAAAAAATCATATCGCTCAATAACACGAGCTACCTCTTCTTGGTCTTCATAAGCAGATACGGAAATAACCCGGCTATACATAATATCTTGAATTTTTTCAGATTCATCATTTATTATTAAATCCCGATATGACACAACACCTACTAATTTTTTATCATTATCTATTACATAAAGATAGTTGATCGTTTCCGAAAACTCTGCAAAGATTTTCAGTTTTTCAACAGATTCACGAACCGTATAATGTTGGGGAATCCATACAAAACGGTTTGTCATTATTCGTCCAGCCGTTTCAGGGGGATAATTCATGATATTTTGAACGATTTTTGATTCTTCTTGTTTCATACCTGAAAGAAGTTCTTCGATTTTTCCAGGGGATAGGTCCTCTAACAATGAAGCTAGATCATCATTATCCATTAAATCCATTACATGGCCGGATTTCTCTATTCCCAATTTACTAAGAATTTTTAATTGATGTACTTTTTCAACTTCTTGAATCAGTTCAGCGATTTGTTCTGAATCAAGTAATAACAAGAAACGTGTATGGTGTTTTTCAGGCAGCCCCTCAAAAATTCGCGCAATGTCATATGGTTGGAGTTCTTCTAATATTGCTTGAAATTCTTTCTTTTTTCCTTCTTTTAAAACTTTTATGATTTGTAAAGTTATTTGATCTTCCGTCAGGACTTTTATCATTTCGTCACTCACTCCTTTTTAGGGGAGCCAAAAAATATTTCCCTTAAATATAATAAGAGTAAAAAAAATATTATTATTCCCCTTCCAAAATCTTTGTGTTCATTCAATTCTCATTAAGCTTCGAGTATATCGTCGTGAATAGTTATCCACTACCCCTCACCTCCAGGAAAAAAATAAAAACACCTCCATTACAAATGAAGGTGTTAAATACGGTATATATGCGTACATTGTCTGGATGACAAATACAAACGGTCGTATACGACTGAATGACAAATACAAGCATAAATCCAGTTCCTCCATTCGTAGAGCTTTAGCACTGTGTGGCATAGGACAAAGCCAGCTACATTAAAAACCACCTTATGTCGATGGTTTCTGTTGACCCATTGGCGTCTTTCGACATTTTTGGGCAGTAGCGTATCTCCTACACAGGAGCCTCACCTAACGAGGATATTTAATTTACACATCCACTCTAAAAGAGTTTCTTTTAGATGTCAATGTTTGATTCAAATAATTCTAAGGTACCATGAAAACAACACCGACTTAAGCGCTCTCGATTAAGACTGACTGATTGAATGTCTCTTCGATATTTTTTAAAAACACCCCCTCTGTACAGCCGCAATTACCACCTATTTAAAAAGATACAAGGGAAAATATTGGAATTATATACCAAAACTCACTTATAATGAAGACGGATATGAATGACTGAAACAAAAGAACACGTTACATGTTCTAATAAAAAATATCTTTTTATTTCTAAATTATTTAAAGAAAGGAAATTGCTCAAATGAAAAGAACTTTTTCGATTATATGTATTATCGTAAGTGCTTTTGTATTAATGGTAGGTTGCAGAACCAAGGACACGGTACAAGTGGAAGAGAAATCGAAGGAAGTGAGCTCATTGAAAGCCATTGAAGGCAGGTGGGAGGGAGATATTAAGATTCCAAATCAACCGCTTCCAATCATTGTTCATTTTACGAAGAAAGATGGAACGATTAGTATTCCTGTACAAGGGTTGAACGAATTCCCCTTAACAAGTGTAAAGTTAAGTAAATCAGACTTGTTTTTTGATATGAAAATCCAAAATCAGCAAATAACGTTTGATGGGAAAGTAGATCAGGAAAGGATTTCAGGAACATTTGTCCAAAAAGGGCAAGCGTTCCCCTTTGAATTGCTTAAGGAATCCGATCAGGCAGTTGAAGAAAAAGAATCAGGTGAAATCGTGCAGGCCGACTTAAAGAACGGAACCATTAAAGGCCTTTTAGAAAAACCAAAAAGTGAAGGGCCTTTTCCTGTGATGATTATAATTGCGGGTTCTGGTCCGACCGATAAAGATGGTAACACCATTGCAAATCCCGGGAAAAATAATAGTTTGAAAATGTTAGCCGAGAGTCTTGCTGAAAAAGGTATCGCAAGCATTAGGTATGATAAGCGCGGAATTGGTGAAAATATGCAATTGGCAGGAAATGAAAAGGACCTGAGATTTGAACAATATATTGATGATGCAGCTGCTTGGGTTCAATTTGCCAAAAAGGATGGCCGTTTTTCCAAAGTCGGCATCATCGGACATAGTGAAGGCTCTTTAATTGGAATGGCAGCTGCAAAGAAAACAGAAGCAGACATATTCATTTCATTAGCGGGTGCAGGCGAACCTATTGACCAAGTACTCATTAAACAGCTTGAAGAGCAACAACTGACACCGACGTTATTAACGGAATCCAAAGATATACTGGCAAAGCTAAAACAAGGAAAGCAAGTCGAAACTGTCAGTGCTGATTTGCAAAGTGTATTCCGTCCTTCTGTTCAACCTTACATGATTTCTTGGATTCAATATAACCCGATTAAATCAGTAAAGGAACTGAATATCCCTGTTCTAATCGTAAACGGCAAAAGAGACATCCAAGTGCCGGCGACTAACGCAAAAGCGTTACATAAGGAAAAAAGCGATTCTGAATTACTTATACTCGAAAAGATGAATCATGTATTGAAAGAAGCCCCTGCAGATCGAAAGGGAAATTTAGCAACCTATACAAATCCTGAACTACCATTATCCCCTGGATTGGTCAATGGAATTATTGAATTTTTAAACAAATATGACATAACCAGTAATGAGGATCATAAAAATAAAAATTGAGAATTGTGTCTCCCCCGGAGTTCGCAAAGCTCTAATCAAATGATCCTCGTGCCTCCCGATATGAGATTAAAAATGAAGATTATAGCCCTGGGTATCCCATAATTGTTTGTATAAATAACAGAAATGAAGATCATTTAGAATTCCCAGGAAATATCGATATTATAGAATTGAATAGTTTATTAAATGAGTTAAAAGCACTTTAAATAATTCTATTTTACAATTTAGAAGTTAAATATAAAAAACAAAAGGCAGAATAATTCTGCCTTTTGTTTTTTATATTTTCTCCGAGGTACTCTGTCCCGCTTTTAAATTATAAGCTAATAATCTTTTTTGAAAGAGCATGAAAAATAAAAAAAGCGCTTATTAAGGAAGAAAAAGCAGCAACCAGAAAAGCTCCCTCGTCGAATTAATGGTACAAGTGCTAGTAACTGTGGAGCAAATAATCGGCTGGTCCTTCATAAAGTACATAATCGTTCCCAAAATAGTACGTAAAATATATTCTATCGAGGTAATTGTCGGAAATATTGTCCACTTAAAATGGCCCTTCTTCATTTACATGCCGATATTCACCAGTTTGGAAATGGTGAACGATCCTTTTTCAACAAAATCTTACTTTCATAAAAACAATGGTAGGTAATCTAACACAGAGGAAGATTTTGTATAAAATCATTAGTATAATTGATGAAATTACATTAAGAAAGGAAAGATCACTATGAATATGTTTATACATGCTTTAAAAAAGAATACCACATGTATCCTTGAAATCAGTTATCTGTATATACTGTTCTTTTTTTCAGAGCTACAAACTACTACTGCAAGCTTATTAAAAATAAAGTAGCGATTTATGTAATTTAAACCTCTTGAATGAACTTATGATAAAAGATCCTCTAGTTCCGAACATTCCCTAACGATTATTTTATTTTATCTCCATAATCAGAACTTTCAATAGTCAAAACAGCCCTTTTGAACGCTTTGTCTGTGTAAGATCCCTCAAGGGCGAAATGATAATTCTCTTTGCTGGTTCCAGATCGATAAGCTTGGAGGTCCGACAGCGTTTTAAGAATTTGACTCAGCCCCTTTGTGACTCAATTCTAACCAACCTGACTTGAAATGCAGCCGAGCCCCTTTTTTCAACAGGTAATGATAAACTGGCCTTGAGTTGTAGTGTGGAAGAAGTGCGTTTCCACACTGCATCTCACGGTTCATGTTTTCTTCTTGTTGTACGTTAAAAATATTTTTATCATATCTTGCGTACGTCGTAGATATACAGTGGGGTGCAGTCACTAACCACCCCATAATTGTCCAACAAGAAGAACAATTTACTTCTATTCTTAAAATCGAATGAATTAATCCTTGATCTTATCCAAAATCCAAAAATCACAATAAAAAGCAATGCAAAAGAAAAAGTAACATTAGGACTTGAATTAGTTTTTTTATTTTAATCATATATTCTTCACGAAGAGTTTCTTTGTAACTCAGACATCCCACTCTCAAAAATCATAAGTTCACCAAAAAGGGACAAACTGTATTTGAAAAAAGAAAGGAGATGTGAGACATGACAAAAAAATTCAATAAAGGCAGCCGTAATCAAAATTCACCGCAATTACACGGCCAAGCTCCTGTTAGTGGGGATAACAGTAAAGGAAATAAAAGAAATAAAGATCAAAGTTCTAAAACAGAGTAATTAATTGAAACAAACCGGTCATATTCGACCGGTTTGTTTTCATTTTAAATTAATCTTCTTTGGTTTCCATGGATTCTCAAGTCACCCCAGGGGAGACTCGCTGAATTACCATGTGCACTGGACCACTTTTGATTTCAAAAAAAGTGCAATTCTTTGTCGGTCTACAATATCGCGTTATCCGAACTCGCTGTAAATAAATCCTGAAAAATTGTCCGCATATCTCATAGTTGTGGGCATTAGTTTTTCATAATCATATCGGATCGGAAGTGAAATTATTAATCATGTTGAGTTAGCTATTAGATCCTTTTTGTATTGATACCTTGCGCCCTACCGTTGTCGTCTCCAAATTATCGGTACCTTGATGAGTATAATTAATGTTTTTTGTCATCAGGCTTACAACCACCAAGACTACGATATTAACAAATAGGGCGATGATTCCTACATTCAAGTCTTTAATAGCTTGAGGAAGATAAGGAAACAGTTGACCGATTTTTATGTTCCCCAGTTCCATAATAGAGACTAGCACTCCTCCTGTTATAATCCCGGCAAATGCTCCATGTTTGGTCACAAAATTCTTTCTCATCAAACTTGCGAAAAAGGCAGGAGCAAGTTGTGTAATGAAATTATAAGCGATTAAAGCGAGACTAAAGAGGGTGTTTCCACCTTTAAAGGTCAAGTAAATCCCTACAAGGGATATAAGGGGAACCAAGTATTTCACCAGTTTTGCGATTTGGTTTTCCGTTGCCGATGGAGTGAATACGCTATATACATTTTTCGCCAGCAATGTTGATATAGACATCAACAGCATGGAACTTGGCACTAGGGCGGCTAACACGCCAGTGCCACCAATTAAGCCCACAAACCATGGATCAAAATCCTGTTTAGAAAGCTGCAGCAAGATAAGGTCGGCATCGCTGCCTTTTAATCCAGGCGTCTGTAAGATAGCTGCAAATCCAACAAAAAAGGCAAACAATAAAATCAATTGGTACATTGGCATTAGGATTGCATTTTTTCGTAGGGCTTTCTCGCTAGAGGCAGCATAAATAGGAGAAAACCCGTGCGGCCACATATAAAACCCAATAGAGCTTAATATAACGGTCGATATATACCATGAAACGCTCATTCCCTGATCTGGAAGTATGGTATAGTTCGGCTTTGCCTGTTCAATAGCCTCATACATAGGTTGAATACCGCCATAATAATGAAGCGGGAAATAAACTCCTAAAAATACAACAATGCCAAGAATCAGAATATCCTTCAAAATGGCCGTCCTGGCAGAACCGTGAATACCTGAAACCATTACAAAAATGGTCACACCAATTGCTCCAACCCAAATGGCAGCTGTAGAAGAAATGACCCCATAGGATGTTGCAGAAACGATATATCCTAACCCTTTCAATTGCAGGACTAAGTAGCAAGTACAAGCTATGACACCTATTACAGCAACAAGCACACCAAGATATGGACTTTGATATTTTTTCACAAAAAAATCAGATTGGGAAACTAATTGGTGTTTCTTTGCATACCTCCAGATTGCCGGGAATGTCCAATAGGAGATGACTGTAGCCAGACAGCCATATGTCACGATACTAAAGATGGAACCACCTTCCCCATAAGCCGAACCACTTGCACCTAAAAAGGTAAAGGTAGTATACATTTCACCTGCGGATAAGAGGAAAATCAATAGGGCTCCCATTCCGCGTCCTCCAACCGACCATTGTTCCAAGTTCATTTCTTTCCCTTTTTTAGCCTGGATACCAATCAAAACAGAAATGACGAAAAAAAACAGGATGAAAAAAACGGCAATGTTCATCTTGAATCTCCCTTCTGATTAGCAGGATCCAGTAGATAAATGATCCCCATTATACCTGTGGTCAGCACAGACCAG
Source organism: Peribacillus sp. V2I11 (assembly GCF_030817135.1). Taxonomy (NCBI): domain Bacteria; kingdom Bacillati; phylum Bacillota; class Bacilli; order Caryophanales; family Bacillaceae; genus Peribacillus; species Peribacillus sp. V2I11. Next base: position 1,383,033 of record NZ_JAUSYW010000001.1, read on the forward strand.
AGTACAATCCAAAAATGAAAAAATGGCATACCCAGAACATAGGGAGTCACTTTATTTGTAAACAAAGCGCCCACGATAAAGCCAAGAAACGGGATGATTCCGAGCCAATATATTTTTTTCATACACTTAGCCTCCTAGTATGTTAGATTTAACATTTTAAAAGTCCCATGAACAAATAACTTCACCCCGTTTTGTAAAGCCTGTTCATCGACTGTGAATTTGGGATGATGGTGAGGATATATAATCCCTTTTTCTTCATTACGAGCCCCTATTACAATATAAGATCCCGGAACTACTTTTTGAAAAGCAGAGAAGTCTTCACTTCCCATAATTGGCTTTAGAATCTCTCGACTTCCTTCACCAAATACTTCACAGACCGTTTCGTCCATCAATCGGGTAACTTCTTCATCATTAATGGTAGGAGCATAACCGAACCGATATTCGAATTCATAAGTAGCACCATGCGCTTCAGTAATCCCTTTTACTATGCGTTCGATTAAATTCGGGATTTCTTCCCGCAGTTCCGGATTGAAGCTTCGAACTGATCCACCAATGCTTACCTTACTTGGAATGACATTAATCGCACTTCCCGCATGGAACTGAGTCACTGAAATCACAAGAGCTTCCTGGGCTTCTCGATATCTAGAAACAATGTGCTGGAGATTTGATACAACCTGTGTTCCAATCGCTATGGGGTCGATGGTCAGTTCTGGCTGTGAGGCGTGCCCCCCCTTACCCACCACTGTAATGTTAAAAGTATCGGCTCCAGCCATCATCGGACCGTAACTCAGACCCATTTTCCCTAAAGGAAGAGTCGACAAGAGATGGGATCCAATGATTATATCCACTCCATCAAGCACACCGGCTTTCACCATCTCTTGAGCTCCGCCGGGCGGCAGTTCCTCAGCATGTTGAAATAAAAAGCGCACCTCACCTTTAATTTGATCCTTTAACTGTGTAAGAATTTTTGCTGCTCCAAGCAGCATCGCCGTATGCCCATCATGACCGCAAGCATGCATCGCGCCTGAATTCCGAGATACAAAGTCAAAATCATTCTCTTCTTCAATTGGAAGCGCATCCATATCTGCCCGCAGTGCAATAACCTTCCCAGGCTGCTGACCGATCAAACGAGCCATTATACTTGTTTTCGTCGGACGTGAAATTTCCAATTCACCAAAAGTTTGTAGCGTTTCATAAACAAATTGTGCTGTTTTTTCCTCCTGAAAAGACAGCTCAGGATACTTATGTAAATATCTTCTCCAAGCAATCACTTCATCTTTTACAGACTCGATCAAATCATGAATCATTATAGTTTGAGACATCCACTACAACCCCTTTTTCATTCAATTTACATAACGACCCTCTAATTTAGGATAGTTTAAGGAAAAAATTCCTTAAATAGAGTATAATCTCACACGGTCTTCATTACAATTATTTTTTTGAAAATTCCAAACTGTTTTTTTACACTGCATCTAATTGTAAAAATTTTTTAATACGACATGAAGTGGAAATAAAAAAAACACCCAAATTATGGATGCCTGTAATCTATAATAATTGATAAATTTTACTCGGTCTTCCTCGGGTGGAGTTAGCCTCTTCACCAACGCATTGTGCCAAATCAACTTCGCACATATCGGCAACAATACGCCGTACATTGCGCTCTGTCATCTCAAGATGTGTCGCTAAGTCCTTTGTAGTAAAATCACTCCAGCCCATTCTTTGAACGAGAGCGGATATCTTCTTATACGTTTTAACACTGATATTTCCGTTTTTCAACTTTTCTATAAGGGGTTTATTGTGGGTACGGGTATCATATTGCAGTTCTTTCTTTTTGCCTGGTGATTCGATAATTTTGCCATCATCTTGAATAATCACAATTTCTCGCTTCTTCATCTCTTTTGAATGTTGAATAGCACGAAAAGCATTGATTTCCGCCGAATAGGCAGTCTCACCGAAGCCAATCCCAACGGCAACGGTTGTATCTGCTTCAAACGCCAATTTTTGGATGGTATCTTCGAGGGTAATGATTTCTCGTTCAATTGCGCCGCGAGAACTAAAAATCATGTACCTCCCATTCCCTTTATCTGAAAAGGAACCATTTATTTTTTCTCCAAGTTGAATCAACATTTCTTTCAGCCGAAGTTCCAAGTACTGTAAATGATAAGGAGTTTTCATTTCCTCTGCCACTTTTTCAAAGTATTCGACCTCAATGATCTCCACTCCGATTTGTGTATCTTTAAAGTAGGAAGTCTTTACTTTTTCAGATAGAATTCGAAGCGTTTGCCGAACTTCCATCTTACTCATCGACATCCGGTAAGCCGGAATCCCATATTCACTTAAAGCTTCACAGACAGACGGAAAACAAGATAACGCACCTTCAGTCATTCCCTTATTCCATAAATCCAAGTGAAAATGTACCAATTCATTCGTATCAACATCTGACTCAAACACTTTCGTATAAATCTTTGGGGTTTTTATATTCAACTGTGACAAAGCTTCTTCACTAATATTATTTGAAGACATAGTATCGATACTAAGCTGCTCAATAATTTTCCCTTGTTCATAGACCAGCTCTATAAAGGATTTATAAAATCCTGATTCCGTAGCAGGAACATGGACCATTATTTTATCTGTGCCTAGTGTTTTTCCCGCAATTTCATAGGGAAGTGGACCAGAAAAAAGCCATGCATGTACATGAGAATTATATTCTTTTACAATACCCCCTACCTCTTCTGTCTTTACATAGGGCAAAGAGATGAATTCCAACTCATGTTTATATTCTTCTGCCAATACTAAAATTTGTTCTATAGAAGTTTTTAGACCGACAAGTCCGATTTTATACATCCAGTAATCGACTTCCTTTATCATCTGTAATAGATTCATTGTTCTTTTAGAATATCCTGGTTTAATCTAAGTCATGATATCGTAATCCTAATTCTTCTGCTGTCTAACTATTGCTCAGATTGTATTGGATCCTTGTTATTAGCTGTTTTGTTACTCTTGATCATATCATCAGCAAAAAGAAAAGAGTGATAGCAATGATATATACTTGTATTCATAGCCACGCCAAGCTTTTCTCTTTTGTATCATTTTATCATGCAACATGAAGGAAAAATACGTTGTATACGTTATTAAAATGATACATAACTACTTTTCCATCTGGCAGCCAGATGGAAAAGTAACGCACCCGTTAGGTGAAGAACACTTTCTGCGGAGTTCTAACTCAAAGTAATCTTTTACTAGTGAGACAGAAAGTTTAAATGATTGTTAGTCTATAAATCTTAGAGCCTCCCCCGCTTTAAAATTTACAATATCTTCCTGCAGAGTAGTTTTATGACATATATTGATATACTAGCAAAAAATGGAAGGTTGTGTTTTAGTGAGAAACGGAACGGTCAAAAAAATGTTTGTTGTTATGTTAATGTTAAGTATTTCTTATGTGCTCTTTGTAATTGCCTAGTGAAACTAGTGCAGCTAGTAGTCAAAAATCGATGGCTATTGAACAAGGAAATTCTAATGAAGTAAGAGCCAAATTTGTAAATGATTTTAGAAATGTAAAAAAGAAGGTTAAAAAATATGAACAGTGGTCCAGTTTTAAAAGGGTTTCCGATAATTTGACAACAGGAAAAAAAGGGGTTCTATTTCCTCAACTAAAAGTGTTACCTTTAATGCTTCTGTAACCGAGAGTATATCCGGGTTGGGTATTTCAACCGGAGCATCTAAAACTAGTAGTATTGATATACACTAAATGCGGACCCTAACAGTGTAGTATATATGGGATATAGAGTCCGATATAGTGTAGAGGAAGGCGAAAACCACAAAGTCGATATCGTTACAGGGAAAACGATATCTAAAAGCAAATATAAAGTGAAAAAACCCAAGTACGGAGATCACAAGTTACTTGATTATAAGTGACTACTAAACTACCAGAACTAAAACAAAAAAGATTAGCCCTGATATGGCTAATCTTTTCAGTTTGTAGACAAAAGGGGTTCGGAATTAAAAAATTCTGAACCCCTTTTGAAATTCCCTTTGAATTTTCGCCTAAAGTTAAGAGATTGGGGCTCTACGAGCCCACTATGTTAGGCCATTTTTGGACCTCGCCATGTCCAATTGGCCATCTTCTTTAAATTAATGGCAGCGAAAGTAAGCATCGCCTGCATCGACAATTTTTTAAGTCCCCTTAAAGTAGTCCAACGCATACCATGCTTTTCTTTTGCATCTGCGAATACACGCTCAATCGTTTCTTTACGTTTTGCATATATAGGTTTTACATCTTGATGATGACGCAGATGATCTGCTTCTTCCACATGTGTTTGCCAGATATGCCGTGTCACCACTTTTTGACAGTCTTTGCTTTCTGTACACCGAGATAAAAATGAGCATGTTGTACAAATTTGTTTTGGCGATTTGTACTCGCGATAGCCCTCTTTATTTGTTGTTGAGTACTTTAAAGTTTCGCCCGAAGGGCAAAGGTAACAATCAAAATGTTCATCGTATACATAGTCCTGTTTGCGGAAAAATCCTTCTTTGGTGCGAGGACGTGTATAAGGTAAAGCCGGTATGATTTCTTTGTTAAATAGGTAGCTTGTAATCGCTGGTGTTTTATAAGCTGCATCTGCGGCAACGGCTTCCGGTTTTCCAACTTTCTCAATCACTTGTTCAACTAGTGGCTCTAAGATCTGACTGTCATGTGTATTTCCAGGTGTTACAATCGTTCCCAATACAAAACCGTTGCGGTCTGCGGCCGCGTGGAATGAATAGGCAAACTGTTTTGTTCGTTCATCTTTCACATAGTAGCCACTCTCAGAATCCGTTGTACTTTCTTTAATCTCTTTGGTCTCTTCTTTATCAAATTTATCTGGTGGAAAAGGCTTTTTTCCATGGTTTTCACGATCTTGATTGATTTCTTCTTGAAGACGTCCTTGATACGCTCGTGTTTCTTTACGAACGATTTTCTTTTCAAATTTCCGTTTATTCGCACTGGCTTTCACATGTGTGGAATCCACGAAAACGTGTTCCGCACTTATTAACTTTTTATTAGCAGCTGTCATTAAAATGCGCTAGAAAATCTGTTCAAATAGGTCTGTATCTTTAAAGCGTCGCTCATAATTTTTCCCGAACGTAGAGAAATGAGGTACTTTATCATGGAAACCATAGCCTAAGAACCAACGGTAAGCCATATTGGTTTCAACTTCTTCAATCGTTTTACGCATGGAACGAATACCGAAGGTATATTGAATGAAAGTCAGTTTAACTAAAATAACTGGATCAATACTTGGGCGTCCTACCTCTGAATACATATCTTTCACCAAGTCATAAATGAAAGTGAAGTCAATGGCAGCCTCCATTTTACGAACCAAATGGTTCGGTGGCACCAGTTGATCTAAAGTAATCATTTCAAGTTGATCTCGCTGAATAGAATCATGTTTAGAAAGCATCCTCATCACCTCAAGTTTTAATACTTCTATTTTAAAACAAAAATGACTCCAGGCAAAAGTGTTCTATCTAAAAGGTAAGACAAAGTTGATTGGAACGGAAGGTACGAGACTCCTGCGGGAAAAGCGCGTCTAGGGGAGACCCCGCAGGCGAAAGCCGAGGAGGCTCCCCGACCGCCCGCGGAAAGCGAGTGCCTGGAGTGGAAATCAACGTCCAAATTGTACAAGCCATAAAAATAGACAAACTCGATTTTCATCGAGTTTGTCTACAGTCTGTGGGATCTTCGATTGGAAGATCCCTTTTCCATTGGGGGCTTTATATTAACTTCAAATTTCCCTAAGTTTCGGAAATCTCTAAGTGTCATAAAAAATTAATGGTAAGAAGCTTATCCCTTCATATTCAACAGATATCCTTCAATTTCTAGCTTGCTTTTTAAAATGACTATTACCTTTTCAGGGTCACTCTTTTGAAGATCTGCAAATCTCATTTTCATCTCTTTCTTGCGAGGAAAGTAGGTGGTCATGATAAATTTAACAAACTGCCAGTCTAATTTTTCATTGCAGCCTTTGCCCATATCAGGCCTTGTTTTACCTAGATAAGACAACCAACGTTTTATCACACGGTAAAGGCAAACACGGAGAGGAAGTTCTAAATAAATAATCGTATCGGCAAGCTCCGAACGTAAATGAAAAGAATTACTATAATTGCCTTCCATTATCCACTTGTCATGACTCAATACTTCCTTTTGAGCAGAAATAAAATCCTCTAAAGGAGTTTCCACCCAGCCAGGCCTCCAGTAGAAAGTATCCAAATGATGGACTTCGATATCCAAATGATCTCCAAGTCTTCTTGCAAAAGTAGATTTCCCGACACCCGCGGACACCCCGATAACCATGATACGTTCCATTTATATACCAGCTTCCTCACTTTATTAATCGAAATGACCAGTAAGTCTACCAAATATATATATAACCTTTTTAACAACCTTCTTCCTCTGCACTCCCCTTTTAGTTCCATAGAAAAGGCGACCCTTCTTGAATGAAGAATCGCATCAGTTATAGAAAAGGAAGTATGGTCACTGCGATGCCATGCCTGACTTATATTTTATCTCTATTAAATCAGTTGCCCTAAATGTTTCTTTGCCTCGTAATCAACAAGTTTTTCATCCTGCTTAATTCGTGCCAGATAATCCGGGTTGGCTATAAGCGGACGTCCAATCGCCGCAACGTCAATAATGCCTTTTTCCAGTGCGGCTTCAGCGGTTTCAGGATCAAGACCCCCTACACCAATTATGATTCCATCCCAGTGGCTGCGTACCAATTCATGCATCGTCAATCCTCTTGCAATCGGTTTGGTAAATTCCATCGTGGATGGGTGAATCATTTTGACTCCTGTTTCATTGAACGCTTCAATAAATGTTTGGATCGCTTTTTCAGGGTCTTCCCACATGTAAGACGGCTGGTCAATTTTCAAAGCCGAGAAACGAATAAGGGTGCGTTCCACTCCAACCGCATCAATAACTGCTTTTAGCACTTCCTTCATAAAAGTCAGACGCTGTTTTAGTTCACCACCGTAACGATCGGTCCTTTTATTGGAGGTGTCAGAATTGAACTGGTCTATTAAGTAGCCATGTGCACCATGAACTTCAACGCCGTCAAAGCCAGCATCCATTGCATTCTTTGCAGCTTGTTTATATTGGTTCACAACTTCTGCAATATCCTTCTCTGTCATTTCTTCAGGAATGTCAAAAGGTTTACCGAATCGGGAAACCTTACCTTCCGCAGCGATAGGGGAAGGAGCCTGCGGAGGAAGTCCTCCTGCAATTTCATGGTGGCTTGCACGGCCCACATGCCAGATTTGCGCAATAATCGTTCCGCCTTCTGCGTGCACTGCTTCCGTTACTTTTTTCCACCCGTTGATTTGCTCTTTAGTATATATTCCGGGAACTCCAGGATTGCCCTTTGCCCTTGGTGAAATCACTATACCTTCAGTGATGATAAGTCCGATTCCATCTTGAGCCCGTTTTCGGTAATATTCTACGGTCAGGTCATTCACAACACCAGTTTCGTTATCGGCAAACGACCGTGTCATGGGAGCCATCGCCGTTCTTGTTTTTAAGTTCCATGCACCTATTGTTACAGGTTCAAACATTTTGGTTTTTATTGTATTCATTTGAATTCCTCCTGTTAACCGCTTTACCCGGGCTAAATTTTAGTAACTATTACTGTGTAAGATTATCCGATAACTGGTTTTTTTTCAAATAATTCACTCTGTTTTTTATAGCTTCCGCTAAAATATGGTAATAAAGACCAATAAAAACGATTTTATTTTCGGTGTTATTGTTTTTTCCAAACAAAAAGCCAGACAGAGAAACTCCATTCCCTGCTGGCTAATTTATCTTATTAGTCTCGTGCTCTCCTGATAAAAAATGACACGATCAATCCAATGATTGCAAGGACTAGACCGAAAATGAAGGCATCTTGAACGCCTGCAGTCAATGAACCGCTGATGGCGGATGGATCGAACGGATCTTCTGCATTTGCCATATAATTTTTTTGTGACGCTGACATGATTGTAATGGCAACGGTTGTACCGATGGCCCCCGATACTTGTTGCAATGTATTCATGAGAGCCGTTCCATCCGGATAAAGGTTTTTCGGCAGTTGATTCAGCCCATTTGTCTGGGCCGGCATCATGACCATCGAAACTCCAATCATAAGGAGAGAATGCATGACGATTACCATAATGATCGTAGTTTCAGTCGTTATGTTCGTCAAAGTCCATAACATGACAATCATGATAATGAAGCCTGGGATCACTAACCCTCTTGGCCCGAACTTATCAAAAATGCGCCCCGTAACCGGAGACATGATACCATTAAGCACTCCACCCGGTAAAAGTACCAGCCCAGCCGAAAATGCAGCTAATGCAAGTCCGGTTTGCAGGTATAGCGGTAAGAGAATCATGGATGACATGATGATCATGAAGGTGATGAAGACGGTTATTAACCCTAACGTGAACATCGGGTATTTAAAAACGCGCAAGTCAATCATCGGTTTATCCATGTTGAATTGTCTTACAGCAAACAGGAATAGCGCTATAAGTCCAACAATGATCGAAGATAGAACTATCGCATTGCTCCATCCTTGTTCACCGACAATACTAAAGCCATAAACAATTCCCCCAAAACCAATGGTCGATAAAATGATGGAAGGTACATCGATTTTAGGTTTGGTGATTGTTGAAACGTTTTGCATATACTTGAGACCGAATAGTAAAGCGATCACAAAGAACGGCAAAGACACCCAGAAAATGTAATTCCATTTCAGATTTTCTATAATCAAACCTGAAACTGTCGGCCCGATGGCTGGGGCAAACATGATCACCAGCCCCATCAATCCCATCGTCGCTCCCCTTTTATGAATAGGGAAAATCAATAAAATCGTATTGAACATGAGAGGCAATAAAAGACCCGTTCCGATTGCCTGGATGACACGGGCTAGCATCAAGATACCGAACCCAGGTGCAATTGCTGCAATGAGCGTCCCAATGATGGAGAACACCATGGAGGCAATGAATAATTGACGAGTATTGAACCACTGGATCAAGAGTCCCGAAACGGGAACCAATATCCCCAATGTTAATAGGTAACCCGTTGTCAGCCATTGCACGGTCGAAGGACTGACATTGAATTCCTGGATTAAATCCCCCAGCGCCATGTTTAAAGCCGTCTCACTGAATAACCCAATGAACCCTGCAATTAAAAAAGCAATTAAAATGGGGGTCGTTCTAATGACTGGGTTTTGTTGCTGTGTTGCTTCTGTAGACATAAAATAAATCCTCCAATTACTAACTGTTCGACCTAAGCTTAAGATAATTTTTCCGTATGACTTATTTATTTATCAGCAATAATGGTATCTGTTCCGCAATGGCTTCGAGAGGTTCCCCGTTTTTCGCCGTTAAGGATAAAAGGATACCGCCTTCAATTAAAGCATTAATTACGATACTCAATTCTTTTGCACGTTTCTCACTGAATTCCGCCTCGAGTAATTTCTTCACATATATGGATTGCCAATCTTCTATCGCTTCTTGACAAGCCGTTCTTATCTGCTCACTCGTCGTATATGTTTCCGCCGCAATCGTCCCGATTGGCAGTCCCAATAGATTTTCACTATCACCAAAAACCTCGGATAAATGAAAAATATGAGCCTGAATGGCTTTGATAGGGTCTTCGATTTCATCAAAGCCCCGTTTAATTTCATCTATCACGAATTCTTTTGTATGAATAATCGCCTCGATCGCCAATTCTTCTTTGCCTTTCGGAAAATAATGGTACAGCGAACCTTTTGGGATACCACTTTCCTCAATAATGTCCTTAAGCCCTACACCGTAATATCCACGTATCCGAAAAAGTCGGGAAGCAGCTTCAATAAGAATGTCTTTCGAGTTTCGTTTTTCTGCCATAGCTGGATCACTCCTTGAAATTATATCAACCGGTCTATTAGAGACTATACTTGTATATCATTGGTTTGTCAAAAATGACAGCCTATGAATGGAATACGCTATTGAACTCATTGAAAACAAGAAGAACACCTCATAATGGTGTTCTCTGCAAGTTTAAAAAATGGAGGAAATCAATATCTTCTATATACAATCCGCTATTTTTTTAAACGCTTCCATTATTAATCAAACAAATTGGCCGGCCTTTATTATCTTCAAGGATTCTTGTCATGATTTTTGAAATCAAGAATAGCAATTACAAACATGCCAAAGCTTAGCATTAGGGAAATAACTTCGAAAGTACCCATTCATACATCGCCTCCTTATATCCAGCTTTTCCTGATCAGAGATTGTCCTATACAAGAAAAAAATGAAGGGGTGGCTTTTAAACAAAAAAAGGCAAACCCAATCAGGGTCTGCCCTCTACTCCATTCATATCATTGATCGTTGAAACTTTCTGTTCAAATGACCTATTACTGTTAATAACCAAGGTTTTTTTCCACAACATTCATTAAGGGTTTACCGTCAGAAAATAGCTTTAAATTTTTCAGGAATAATTCCATCACACGATCTAGGTGTTTGGAAGAGTTGTAAGCATTATGTGGGGAAACCATGACATTTTCCAGCTGCCAGAAAGGATGATCCTCAGGTAAAGGTTCAACTTCAAACACATCGAGCGCCGCCCCAGCTATGTGCCCATTGCTCAAGGATTCGATTAAATCTTCATCCACAATCGTATTACCACGGCCGACATTAATTACATAGCTGCCTTTTTTCATTTTATTTAAGCGTTCTTTATTAAAAAAGTATGAGGTATCTTTTGTAAACGGGAGTGCCAAGACGACAAAATCGGACATAGAAAGGACCTCATCCACTTGATCCATTCCCATTATCAAATCAGCAGGTTCATATTCTTTGTTTCTCTTGGAGGGACTCCGGCGGCAGCCAATAACGGTCATACCTAGTGCTTTACATCTCTTTGCTACCTCATAGCCAATATCACCATACCCAATTATCCCCACTGTCGCATTTTCAAGATCTTTCACGGGAATATCAACCCAAGTTTTGTTTATTTGATTTCTGATCATTGTCGGTACGCCTCTTGCTAACGAAGATAGCATTGCAATTGTATGCTCGGCTATCGGGACAGATGTGCAGCCTTTGACATTGGTGATGATGACATCGCTGTTTTGTATATCTTCATTCAGCATGGCCTCCACTCCAGCACTGTCTGAATGGACCCATTTAATCTTTGGAGCTTTTTTTATAATGTTAAGATTATCATGAAGCCCCAGCGTATAAAGGACATCAAATTTTGATAAATCAACTGTTGGCTGTGGTTCAGGTTCGCCGAATTCCCATGGCTCGACAACAACTTCTGAACAAATCTCCTTAAACTCATTGATGTATTTTTCCGGTATATCGACCCTGATGTAAAGTGAAGGTGCTATTTTCTTAGAAACGGACATTATAAAACCTCCTCAAGAACCTACGATTCCTTTTTCCCTCATTTATGGGATGGCAATCCGTTGCGATTATACCATGCCGTGCTTTATGATCACTTCAGGAAATCTGGTTGCTCTTTTCTGATTCTGTCCCAAAGAGGCTGAAAACTCAGCCATCCCTCATATTCCGTTCCCGTTTGTTCTGCCGTTAACTTTGCATACTCTTCTTCTATAAAAATGGGCTTACCTACAGATTCAGCCATTATCTGTGCTTGACATGAACGTTCCATCGTTATGAACCACCACGCAGCTGAATCTACAGATTGGCCCACCGTAAGCAGACCATGGTTGCGGAGGATGACAGCTTTATATTGACCTAAAGCCCTAGCGATGCGTTTCCCTTCTTCAGATGCATAAACCACACCAGTAAAATCATCGAACAATGCATGGTCTTTATAGAATTGGCAGGCATCCTGCGTAATCGGATCTAGCAGTCTCCCTAATGAAGACCATGTCTTTCCATATACCGAATGAGCATGTGCCGCTGCTATGGCATCCGGTCGTGCTTTATGGATTTCCGAATGAATGGCAAAGGCAGCACCATTCACTGAATGTTCCCCCTCTACTATTTCACCTTTATGATTAACCAATATAAGATCGGAAACGGAAATTTGACTAAAATGCATACCAAACGGATTAACCCAGAAATGGTCAGGATATTTAGGATCTCGGACCGTAATATGGCCAGCTATCCCTTCATCGAAACCAAACTTTGAAAAAAGACGGAATGAAGCTGCCAATCGTTCTTTCCGGTGATTACGTTCTTCTTCCATTGTATTGAATGTTGCGGGTTGCAGGGAAATTGACTTTGTCATTTTTCTTTCCTCCTCGATTCTTTTTCCTCATTTTTTGCCTTCCATCAATTAGCCATGGTGTCCATGTCCGCTTTATCCTTTACATCTTGCTTTACCTCATTATTTGGGCTGAGGAAAGTAAGGGTAGTGATGACGACAAAACTAGTAGCGAGTCCGTATAAAATGGGTTGAGTGGAGGAAGGTCCATTAATGACCAATCCAACAATAATAACGATCATGCTAGCTAGAATGGAGTAGAATGCAGCTTTAGCCGTGACTCTCTTCCAAAAGAAGCCAAGAATGATCGGAAAGAACACAGCGCCGGATAAGATTGCGTAAGCTACATCCAGTGCAACTAAAATATCTTGTATCCATATCGAAACGATTATCGTCAATACACCAATCGTTAAAGTAGTATACCGTGATGTTTTTAAAAATTGTCGTTCACTCATTCCTGGACCGATATATTTTTTAATGATGTCATTAACAACTAAAGTGGATGAAGCGAGCAATGTTCCTGAAGCAGTGGACATTAGGGCTGAGGCCACACTTGCAATGACAACCCCCAATAGGCCAGCAGGTAGAGTTTCCATCGCTATACTAGTAAATGCATTTTGTGGATCTCCTAAATTAGGAAGAATAATAAAAGCGCACATTCCTATGATACTGATTGCAATTGCGTAAAAAACACTATATATTCCAGCTCCAACCGTTCCGCCACGAGAGACCGCTTTGGTTCGTGCAGTAAAGAGACGCTGCCAAATATCTTGTCCAACAACTACCCCTAAAGTAAAAAGTAAAAAATATTGAAAAATGGTCTCGCCGCCAATGTTGCCTAACTCAAAATGTGATGCAGGAAGATTTTCTTTAAGTGAGCTCCACCCTCCTGCCTTAGAGATACTCATTGGGAGCATGATAAAGAAAATCCCGACCGTCATGATGACGAATTGCACGACATCAGTCATGGTGACAGACCACATTCCTCCTAATATTGTATAGAATAAAACGATTCCACCCCCGACTATCATGGAAACCGTTAAATTCCAACCAGCCAAAACATGTAATATCGTCCCCATCCCGATCACTTGCGTTACAGTCAGCATGAATGTATAGATAACCGAGACCAAGGCACTTACCAATCGCGTTTGGGAATTGTAACGCTTCTCAAGCATTTCACTGATTGTCAGTACTTTTAAATCAAAGATCTTATTTGTTAAAAAAAACCCGATTGCGATAATCCCGAGCCCGATCATCACCACTAGCCAAATACCGGATATCCCAAACTGATAACCTAACTTTGCTGTTCCGAGTGTAGAAGCGCCCCCTAATATCACAGCAGCCAAACAAGATAAATACATAAAATGACCGAGATTACGCCCTGCTACAATGAAATCATCTGCTGTTTTTGCCCGTTTGGATCCTATTACTCCCACAATGATTAAAACAGAAAAGTATAGAATCATGATCGATATATCCAAAATATGCATGTACACATCTCCTTTTAAGGTTGTTTTATTTTATAACGACTTTTGTTAAAGATAGAAGGAAGGGATTTTTCTCCGATCCCTTCCATTAAAATGGAAACTAGTTGTTAAGCTGTGTTTCCAAATCTCCCACTCTCTCTTTTTTCTCCAGTTTCCCTTTTTTTGCTAGAGCGATGAGAGTGATGAATTCATAGACGATATTAGCGGCCGCGGCAGCCGTGATTTGCCCGTGATCGTATGATGGTAAAACCTCAACAAGATCGAATCCAACAAAATCTATATTCGTCAATCCTCTCACTAAGGCTAAAGCATCATCAATGCTGGCACCGGAAACTTCAGGGGTTCCCGTTCCGGGAGCATAGACCGGATCTAAAAAATCAATGTCAAATGATAAAAACACCGGACCATTCGCAACACGCTCATGAATGACCCCTAGCATCTTTTCGACCCCGATTCGTTTATAATCGTTTGTCGTATAAACGCCCAAACCTAAATCCCGGGCATCCTGAAGATCTTCCGGTCCGTACAGACCACCCCTCATACCAATTTGAAGAGATCGCGATACATCGATGAGACCCTCTTCTATTGCGCGGCGAAAAACGGTTCCGTGATTATACTTTTGATCAAAATAACTATCCCAAGTATCAGAGTGAGCATCGAGCTGAAGCAAGGCAACAGGTCCATGTTTTTTTACGATCGCACGTAACTCCCCTAGTGTAATGGAATGATCGCCTCCCAATGAAATGGGAATGATCCCTCTTTCAATGACGGGAGTAAGCTCTTCTTCGATCTTTTTATATGTTTCAGAAATATACCCCGGAATGATCGGAATATCCCCATAATCAATTCCTGATATATAGTCAAAAATATTAATATCTTGTTCTGGGTTATAAGGACGTAAAAGGATTGAAAAATCGCGAATGGCTTCTGGTCCGAATCTCGCACCCGTTCTAAATGATTGCCCGGAATCAAAAGGAATTCCCGTAATGACAAAATCCATATGTTCATCTATCTGTTCAACAAATGGGAGCCGCATAAACGTACGCACTCCACAAAAACGGGGTGATTTGAATGAGTCTTTCGGTTGATACTTCATCATGTAACATCCTCCTAAATTCTAATTCTGTTATTATTATTTTTCACTCCACTGCAATTGCAGATGCCATACAAACTTCCATCTTTTCTAATAGAATGGATGTATATAACACCCTTGGAAATTCCCTTCTTACCTTTTACATAAGCAAGATTCAGGCCAACTATTTCGATGCAGTATATAAGGCTTTTCATTATTTTGTTTCATCAAATGATTAAAAACTTAATCATTTTCTTGTTTTTTAATTTATTTTTTGATTATTTTGACATTTTGATTTATATTTTAATTAAACAGCATCACAAAACCCAAAGGAGCGGAACTCATGTACGATGATATGCTGGAGGAAGAACTAAATAAGATTATTGAGACATCGAATAATAACATTCTCATTACCGATCAAGATGGAATCATTTTATATTCCAACCCAAAGCTTTGGGAGATTTATGGAATGGAAAGTGACTCTTATATCGGTACCTCCGTCTATCAATTAGAAAGCGAGGGCCTTCTCACACCTTCCATCAATGCGATTGTTTTAAAAGAAAAGAAAGCGAAGCGCATAATGCAAGAAACAAAAACAGGTCATGTTGTCATGTCAACTGGCTATCCCATTTTTAATAAGGAAGGACTTCTCGTTAGGGTAATCAGCTATGGTCAGGATCAAACCGAGATCCTGCAATTGCAGGATCAATTTGAGCAATTACAACGAAAAGTAAAAGGCTATCAAACGGAAGTAGAGGATTTAAGGGAAAGGGAACTGGATTACCATTATATGATTGCTAGAAGTAATGAAACGAAGCATATTTTAAAAACGATCCATAATGTTGCAAAAACCGATGCCACGATTCTCTTATTAGGACCTTCCGGGGTAGGGAAAACCACTTTTGCCCGTGCTCTTCATGACCAAAGCAACAGAAAGAAAGAACCTTTTATCGAAGTGAATTGCAGTACGATACCTGATAGTTTGTTTGAATCAGAAATATTCGGCTATGAGCCGGGATCATTTACAGGGGCAAATAAACAAGGAAGGCAAGGCCTGATTGAGCAGGCTGACAGCGGAACCCTTTTCTTGGATGAAATTGGGGAACTTCCACTTACCATGCAAGCTAAATTACTGAAAGTATTACAGGAAAAAAAGATAAAGCGCATCGGTGGAAAAAAAGATAACTATATTAACTTCCGCCTGGTTGCAGCAACTAATCAAGATTTGAAGGAGATGGTAAGTCAAGGTAAGTTTAGATTGGACTTATTTTACCGTTTGAATGTGATTCCCATCCAAATTCCGGCATTACATGAACGTAAAGAAGATATCCCTCTCTTAATTCAGCATTACTTACAGAAAACCAGTGATAAATACCAGAAATTCAAAAAAATCCATCCATCGACTTATGAAGTTTTGACTCATTATCATTGGCCAGGAAATATACGAGAATTAGAAAACTTAATTGAACGGTTAATCCTGACCATCGAAGAACCAATTATATTTCCCGAACACCTTCCGCAATCCATCACAGGGCAAATAGAACAGCCTGAAGACTCCACCTTCTTGGCTATCGAACAGGAATGTGAAGAGAATTTCGATTTAAAGAAGACACTGGAAAAGGTTGAAAGGCAACTGATTGCAAAAGCATGGAAAAAATGTAAAACCACATACGAAATGGCAGATCATTTGGGCATCAGCCAGCCAACAGTCATCTATAAATTAAAAAAATACAAAAAATATTTGTAAATTCATCTGGACTAGAATCCCTGCAAACCTTGAATGGTCCTTAACCTTTAGTCATAGATGTCTTCAAGCTAAGGGAGCTTTTTGAACCCTTATATGCCTGCAAATCAAGTGAAACCTATGATGGTTATCGACAATAAGTCCAATTAAAAAAGCCCTAAATACCTTCCAACGAAAAAAATCCACATTCATGATGAATGGGATTCACAAATATCATATACGTTTCCATATTATTAAGGTTAAAGTTTGCAGGCTTACATTAATTCAACCGAATGATTGTCAGTGAAGCTCCCGCCCCACCTGTTAAGACAGCGGTAGCCACTAGACCAAATATCTGAAGGAGGGTTGTATCACCTGCTGATAAATTTAAAATCACATCATTATTATATTTAGAAATCGCGACTGCTGGTGATATTATGGAGCTGGGAATAGGTGTAGCAAATCAACCTCGAACCAGCAGGAAGTCCAGCGGTTGTATTTATTTTAATAAAGACCAGTAACAGGAACGGTAAACGTAGTGTTTCCTCCATTCACTGAAAATGACCCTGAATTTTGGTTACTTATAAGCGGTTGCCCCCACTTCTCCTGTTTCTCCGTTTGCTCCGATCATTCCAGTTGTACCAGTTTCCCGGGTGATCCAGTAGCTCCAATTATTCCCTTTGTTTCGGTTGCCCCCTGCTTTATAGACCAAATAATTCATACTATCAGAAATCCTCCTGGTATGTTTGGCCAACTCCCAAATGTGGTTTTTTCATATCTTAGTCGAAATGCAAAAAAGCTTCCATAAAAGGAAGCCACTCATTTACTAACATAGCAATCTTGCCGAACATTTTCATGCATTCAAGCTTTTTTCCAATTCGGAACCACAAGATTCGCGGATGATCAACTTATCTTCCAGAACGAATTTTTTCTTTTCAACGGTTCCGCCTTTCATTAAGGTCAGCAATAAGTTCGTTGCCATTTTCCCTATTTCGTACTTAGGCTGGTCAATGGTCGTAATATGAGGATGAAAAATCGATGCTATTTTCAAATTATCAAAACCTACGACAGCAATATCCCTGGGAACGCTCAACCCATGATCCTGGATTGCCTTTACAGCTCCCAGCGCCATTTCATCATTAAAAACAAACACTGCTTCAGGCCTGTTTTCCAGCGATAATAAATTCACCATCTGGTCATAACCTGAGTCAATGCCATAATCCCCCCCTTCCTGGATGAATTCCGGGTTGACCTTCAAGTGATGATTCTTCATTGCCTGCTGGAACCCTCCTAGGCGATCCCGGCTAAGGATGATGTTCATGGGCCCTGTTATATGGGCAATTCGTGTATGTCCAAGCTTGATTAAATGTTCCGTTACTTTTCTGGCACTGCTAACATTGTCGATCGATACAGTTGGAATGTCCAGTCCGTCCACGTATTCACATGCCAATACAATCGGAAATTGATTCGATAGTTTTTCCAGGCTTTCTCTGCTCATTCTAGCGGTAAGAAGTAACGCTCCATCCGCCTGCTTTTTATATAGCAAATCGATGTATTCCTTTTCCCGCTCAATGTCGTTCTCCGTATCTCCCAATATAACCTGATAGCCATTTTCTACAGCAGTATGCTCAATTCCCCGAAGCACTTCGGAAAAAAAGGGCCTTGTTATATCCGGTACGACGACCAGAATGATTTTTGTCTCTTTCGTCCTGAACTGACTGGCAATCATGTGAGGCTTGTAATTCATCTCTTCAATTACCTGCAGCACCTTTTGTTTGGTATCCTCGCTGACTAAATCCGGCTGTCTGAGCACTCTTGAAACGGTTGCGGGAGATACGTTGGCCAATTTCGCCACATCGCTCATTTTCATTATTATCTCCACCTGCCTATTTTCTATTTTGTCATTTTCATTAATTCCATTATAAAGTAATTTAGACTTCATGTTAAAATATCGAATTCTCTAGGCAACGTTTCTTTCAAAACATTCATGGATTTTTTCACGCCTGTTAATGGCGCCATTGTTAAATCTTCCATTTCGAGAACGATCGGTCCTTCATAACCTACCATTTTAACGATAGTAAAAAACTCTTTCCACCAGCCACTGTCGTGACCATATCCAAGTGCAACGTAATTCCATGATCTTCCTGCGTATTGGTTCATTGGTTTTACATCAATCAATCCCTGGACATCATATATCCCTCTTTCTAACCGGACATCTTTTGCGTGAATATGATAAACTGCGCTTCCTAATGTTCTTAAAGCCGCGATAGGGTCACCACCCATCCAAAATAAATGACTCGGGTCGAAATTCATGCCGACCGTATCACCGACTTCTTGCCTTAATTTAAAGAGTGTTTCAGGATTGTAAACTAAATTGCAGCCTAGATTTTCGATGGCAACCTTTCGAACTCCGTGTTCTTTTGCCGTTGTCACCGCTTTTTCCCAATAAGGGAATGCTACCTCATTCCACTGCCAATCAAGCATCTCAAAATGCGAGGGCAAAATGGGATGTGTCAGCCAATTGGGCGTCCTGTCACTTGGTCCGCCGCCAGGACACCCTGACATCATTACAACCGTTTCGACTCCTAAAAGCCCAGCTAGCTGAAAGGTCTTATTAACAACGGCTTTATGCATGGTTCCTTCATCTGATGGATTAAGCTGATTGCCAGAACAATTCAACGCGGCAATGCTAATCCCCCTTACATTTAATTCATTTAAAAATTGCTTTCGTTTTGCGGTGCTGCCAATAAGCCCATCGAGATCGAGATGTGGAGCATCCGACCAATTGCCGCATCCAAGCTCCAGTGTCTCTATTCCCTGATCCACACACGTATCCAGCATCTCTTCAAATGGCATGTAACCTAAAATATCAGTAACTAAACCAACCTTCATAAAGTTTTCCTCCTCTATTTAAACTAGACATCCCTTTCACATTGCTTAGTTCAATTTCAAATTATGTTTTGTTGCTTTCCTTTGGCGACTCCATACAATCATAAAGAAAACAGCGGTTAAACCTAATGATCCCGCGAAATAAAATCCTGCAGAAATACCTAAATGTGAAATCAATACTCCTGCAATGAAAGGTCCAGCAAACATACCAATCGCGTAGATTGCTTGATATGCCCCCATGGCCGTTGCCCTTTTTTCAAGGGGAATCGACTCCACCGCCATTCCTAAAAATAATGGAAAAAGAGTGCCTAATGAGAATCCATTCAATCCTTGGATCATAAAAAGCATCCCTTCTGTATCTATTAATGGCGTACATACTGTAAAAATGGCCGTTAGGCCGAAAGCTAGTTTCAGTAACTTCCATTGTCCGAATAATGGTACGAATATTTTCCCGCTTAACATGGTGGCAATGGCATGTGGAATCATGAATGAAAAGATGACCATGCTGATTTCATCAGTCTGGAGCCCAAGCTTTAAAGCAAATGCCGGGGTGAAGCCGAACATTGTCGTGAAGATGATGCCATGAGCAAGAATGGAAAGAAATGATACTTTTAATAGCGCCGGTTCAAGCATGACTGATATCAATTCTTTCAATTGAATAGGCTCTTTCTGAAAATCTTCGTTCGATTCATAAATAAAAAGTGAAAGTACGATACCAACGAAACCGATAATTCCTCCCATCCAAAAAGGCGCGTGCCATCCCCATAGATCGACAATGTATCCGCTGATCGCCATTCCAAGCAGCTGTGCCAGAACCACAGCTAACGAGATACTGCCCATCGCTCGGTGAAGATCACGTTCTGAAAAATAGCTGGAAAATAAAATGGTGAACGCTACCCAAGTTGCGGCGGCAACTCCAGCTAACGAGCGGGCCAAAAGGATCCAGCCTAAACTATCGGCCCCTGCAAATGTCACGCAACTCAAAGTACTCACGACCATTCCAAAGATAATAAAAGGTTTTCTTACTTTTATGAGGTCGGAATAAATCCCGAACGGAAGCCTGAAGAGAAATTGCATCAGCCCATAACTGCCTAATACCAGGCCGATAAATGTATAATCCCCTCCAATCGTCTCAAGGTAAGGAGACAAAATGGGAATATAAATGAAATTTGAAAACCAAAAAATAAATGAGAGCACTAAAAATAAAAATCTATTTCGTGCGGTATGTAACAAAGTCATTGCAACACTTCCTCTAACCAGCGAGCTATTTTTCACCGATGGCACCTCATGTAAAAAGTGAATATACAAAAAGGTGCCCGCAACGTAATTGGGAACACCTTTTCATTCTTAAGCCTTTCCACTTGTATTGAACTCTGCCATTTTCCTCTTCACTACGGAGATGATAGCCTCTTTCGCTGGTGTGATGATGGCTCGAGGCTCATATACTTTTCCTTCAACGGCCAATACTTCCCGAATCGTTTTTGCCCACACTTGTATGCTTTCAGTATTGACATTTATTTTAGCGTGTCCAAGTTCAATTGCTTTTTTGATTTGGTGCAGTGGAATACCTGAACCTCCATGTAAGACAAGGGGCACATTCGTCATTTTCGAAATTAATTCCATTTCCTCAAAACCGAGTTTAGGTTCTCCTTGATATGGGCCATGAACGGAACCCAAAGCAGCCGCTAGTGCATCAATTTCCGTTTCTTTTACCATCCTGCTGCATTCACGGGGATCTGCATATTGAATCCCGCCGACGAGGCCATCTTCCGTCCCTCCGACTGTCCCCACTTCCGCCTCAACGGAAACGCCGCTCTTTTGGGCATAGTCGACAACCACTTTGGTGATTTCAATATTTTCATCTATTGGATGATGGGAGCCATCGATCATGACCGATGTAAAACCCGCATCGATCGCTTTCTTGCAGCGTTCCACATCCATTCCATGATCAAGATGAAGGGCAACCGGAACCGTAATGTCCATTTCTTCCATAAGGCTTTTTACCATAGTCGCAATCGTTTTAAATCCGCCAAGATAATCAACAAGCCTGTCCGATGCCGCAAGTATGATCGGCGCTCGTTCCTCATTGGCAGCCTGTAAAAACGACTGGGCGAATGCCAAACCATTAATATTATATTGCCCCACAGCATACCTTTCCGCTTTTGCTTTTAAAAGCATCTCTCTCATTGATACTAAAGGCATTATTCCATCACCCCCTTATTCCCGAGATTATCATGATCCACTCACGCGTTCTGTAGTGCAAAGTATTTCGAAATAACTTGAATTGTCGTTTCTTTTGCGGTCTTAATTACTTCTTCGGCATCAAGTTCATAATATTCTGGACGGAACAATTCCACAGAGGCGACGTCAGAATATCCAATTCCCTTCAAGATGGATAATATGCTGTCTAAATCTATGGCGCCATGTCCAGGCCATACCCGGTCTTCATCCGTCAAGAAACCGATCGGAAAATCCTCTGTATCATCAATGTGTAAAATGAAGATTTTCGCCCCATCCGCTTTCTTCAAGTCTTCCAAACTGGAACCCATGGCATGGAAGTGAAAACAGTCCAGCACCAACCCGACATTGTCACGGTTGACTGTTTCAATGATATCGTATGCCTGTCCGAATGTATTCACAGTACATTGCGGATGCCCGACAAATTCCACTGCAATTTTAACGCCAAACGGTTCAGCGATCTCGGAAAGCTCAGTCAATACTTTCACACAGCTGTTTTTAATATCTTCTTTCAATATTTTCGCTTCCGTTACAAGCGGAACAGCCACCACATATTTCACACCCAATTTCTCCGCCATGATCATCATGTTTTTAAATTCGGTTATTATCGCCTTATGGCCGTCATCATCGCGGTTATTAAAGAATACGAGTGCGTTGAAAGCAAGTGGTTTAATATGATTTGCATTAAAAAATTCGGCTAGTTCTTCAATTGTGTGCTCTTCCAAATACTCAGGCAATTTATCCATGGTACGGATTTCGATATAATCGTAACCGTGTTTTTCACAGTATTTGAGATCTTTGACCAAGTTGGAATTTTCAAGTGTTGTCGCTTGGTTGAAACAAAGTTTCATTCTGTCAGCCTCCAATTCTTTCTGCTAAACCCAATCCGTCTCTCATCTTTTGAAGCATAAGCTTACTTGACCAGTCTGCTTTGTCGATCCAAGCAAATACTGCATTTGTCGCGATGCCGTCAAAATTCATTTCTTTCAGTTTTTTGAAGATCGTATCAAAGTCAACTTCCGCTTCGCCGATGTTCAAATGCTGGTGGACGGTTGCCTCGACACCTGGAGGATTGACGATATAACGGAGTCCGTTGGATGCTTTATGATTGAATGTATCTGCAAACAAGACGTGCTGCAGGCGATCCCCGGCAGAATCGAACATAGGGGCAATATCACCTTTGCCATCATCATAGAAAAATGTATGTGCGGTTGAATACACAAGGTTTATCCACGGACGGTCAAGGGCACGGATCATATCCATCGCTCCCTCATGGGTTTCGATGAAATCGAATGGGTGTGCCTGCAAATTCAGTTTAACGCCTTCCCTTTCAAATACCGGGAGGAGTTCATCCATTGATTTAATGAATTTCTCTTCACAGATAACTTCATTGAATTTGGAACCGTTAAATTCACTATTCATCAAGTCAACATCCAATTCCACAGCCACTTCAATGGCGCGTTTCCAATTACGGACAGCCGCCTGGCGCCTTTCCTCATCCGGACCGGCCCAGTAGTATAGCGGAAGCAAAGATGATATCTTCACACCTGCGTCACTACACCAGCGTTTCAGATTTTTAATCTGTTCCTTATCCACTTTAGGATATTTATAGAATGGGCAAAAGTCTTCCCTCGGTGACAGTTCGATATATTCATAGCCTAGTTCCGCCGTTTTATCGACCATTTCTTTTAATGATAAATTGGCAT
Source organism: Peribacillus sp. V2I11 (assembly GCF_030817135.1). Lineage (NCBI taxonomy): Bacteria > Bacillati > Bacillota > Bacilli > Caryophanales > Bacillaceae > Peribacillus > Peribacillus sp. V2I11. The sequence goes on from NZ_JAUSYW010000001.1 coordinate 1,406,383, forward strand.
ACATCGTAGGATCCAAAGCTAGTTTCATTGGTCTTTCCCCCTATGATTTATTTTTCGTTTCAATGCATGGTTACGTTCACTGTACAGTGATTTTTTCCGTATAAAAAACGGGCTTCTCTTCAAGGTCAACGGACTCTTTCTGTCCTGACCCTTGTGCTTTTACACAAGCATCAGCTGTTACGGCGGCAATGTATCCGTCCCATGAAGTCGGACCATTCGGCTGACCTGTCTTTATAATGGAATCTATGAAATCCTGCAACTCTTTGTCATATGCATCCACAAAACGATCTTTCCAATCTACCAAGATATCCGTGCTGCGTTTTGCCCCTTTCCTTGTCACGATGCTCGCTGGTTCAGGAAGATATGCAACACCGTCCTCACCAATGACTTCACATTGGATATCATAGCCATATTTACAATTCACGAACACTTCAGCTTGAATGACAATCCCGCTCTTCGTTTCCAATATGATGAGCTGGGGATCTTTTAAGTTAGCATGCGCGCGGCTTGCTTTCTTCGGGTAAATGACTTGAACTGATTTGTAATCATCGCTGATTAACCAATGCAATACATCAATCTCATGAATCAAAGTATCAACGACCGCCATTTCCGTCGTATATTTTTCATCCACTTCTGGATTGCGGTGTACACAGCGGACCATGAGGGGGTCGCCAATTTCATTTCTATCAATGGCTTCTTTCAGTTGGACGTAACCGCTATCATAACGTCGCATAAAACCAACTTGCACCAAACGCTTCCCGTGTTTCATTTCCGCTTCGGCAATTCTCCTGCAGCCTTCCGCAGTTGTTGCCAGTGGCTTTTCACAGAATACATATTTACCAGCTTCTATCGCATTCAATACGTTTTGCTCATGTGCAGGGCCCCAACTAGTAACAAGAACAGCATCGACATTTTCCGAGTTTACTAGTGATTGGTCATCCGGATATACAAGTGCCTTAAGTCCATATTGTTTCACGACCTGTTTTGCCGCCTCTTCATTCACATCGGTTACAGCCACAATTTTCCCTCCGGATAATTTGTCTGTCATTCTTTTAATATGCTCCCGGCCGATGGCACCCGTTCCTATTACACCAAAATTTAATGTCATGATCATATTCCTCCTTTTATGCATATCTGGTTTATTACTCTATAATTCTTAAATTATTTGTGTCATTTCCTTTGCAGGTTCTTTTCCATGATTGCGGAAGTTTTGTTCAAGCTGTTCAAGTGTAAGTCCTCTAGTTTCCGGTAAAAACTTTTTCACAAAGATGATAGCCATGATGCCTAAAGCGAAAAAGATATAGAATGTGGTAGACAATCCGACTTTATCCAGTAAAACCGGGAATGTTAAGCCGATTAGAAAGTTCACGCCCCAAAGGAAAAATACGGTGACACCCATACCAAGACCTCGTACTTGGAGCGGGAAGATCTCTGAAAGCATCAACCAGGTAACCGGTGATATGGCCCCCTGCTGAAAGGCAAGGAAAGTGACAGTCAAGGACAAAATGAAATAGGGAAGGGCAGCCGTCCCTTCAAGAAGGGATGATAAGACGCCAATCAATAGCAATGTGGTCGTAGTCCCGATCAAACCGGTTAAGAGCATTGGACGGCGCCCGATTTTACCAAGCAGCCAAATACCTAAAAACGTTGCCAAAACAGAAATGATACCGTTTGCAATATTCCCGATCAAAGCAGCTTTTGTCTCAAACCCTGCATCTTTTAAAATTTGGGTACCATAGTACATGATAGAATTGACGCCCGTTATTTGCTGAACGATGGCAATCCCGATTCCAAGAAAGACGATTCTCCGTATCCATGGGACGGTCAAATCTTTATATGTAGCTTTTTTAACATGGTTCTCTTTTTCGAATGTTGCTTTGATTCCCTGAAATTCCGATTCTGCCTCATCCATTTTACGTATTCTTTTCAAAACCTTCAGGGCCTCTTCATTTTTGTTCTTGGACACAAGCCACCTTGGACTTTCAGGCAACCTGATCATGCCAAAGAAAAGAAGTATGGCGGGAAGTGATGCTATGGCCAGCATATAACGCCATACATGTGAACTGTCACCCATCGTTGTCCCAAGAATGGCATTGAAGATGAATGCGAGCAGCTGTCCGCTAACAATCATCAATTCATTTTGGGTGACGATCCGGCCGCGTCGTTCAGCAGGAGACATTTCCGCCAAATAAGTAGGAACGGTTACTGACGCCCCGCCTACCGCAAGGCCGAGTAGAAAACGGCAGACAATCATGACCGTAACATTTGGTGCAAACGTGCATCCAATGGTGGAAAAGAAAAAAAGTACCGAAAGAAAAAGAATGTTTTTTCGGCGGCCCGCATAATCCGAAAGCCTGCCTCCCAGAAAAGCTCCAAGTGCCGCCCCTAAAAGAAGTGAACTGGCAACAAGTCCTTGCGTAAGTGAATTGAGGTTAAGTTGATCCGCTTCGGACATGAACGGCAAGGCACCATTAATGACACCTGTATCATATCCGAACAAAAGACCGCCTAACGTCGAGATAATAATAATCTTGCGTAAGAATGCCATTTGATTTCCATCATTACTCAAATTAATCACTTCTTTCCGGTTTTTAATCTTGAACGAGGAGCAGCCTGTCATTTATATACTTGCGAGCGATTAATGCGTATTCCAATGGATGGGCAACGGACGGATCTTGTTCCGCTTCTACTACAATCCAGCCTTTATAATGATTTTCCAGTAATGTATGGTAAGCTTCCACAAAGTCAATGCAGCCGTCACCAGGCACTGTGAACATACCGGCTAAAAAAGAATCTTGAAATGATTTTCCCTCTTTCCGGCACTGCTCCAGCACGTTATGCCGTACATCCTTGAAATGAACGTGCCCTATGCGGTCGATATGCTTTTGCAGAAGGGACATGCAATCACCATCCGATACATAAATATGTCCAGTATCATATAACAGTTGCACTTTCTTTTTTGTATTTTCCATAAGGCGGTCAATTTCACTCAGTGTCTGGACCCCTGTCCCCAGGTGGTGGTGATACACGAGTTTTAAGTTGTAAAGTCCTGCTATATCCCCGAGCCGATTCAGGCCCGTACACAATATTCCCCATTCTTCATCAGTAAAGTGGGGCTTTTCCTTAAATACATCGTACCTTCCGCCTTGGATACTGTAAGTCTGTTCGGATACCACTGCTACATCTCCATCGACAGCCTGTAAATATTTGCAGTGTTCATGGAAATCCCGTTCTGTTTTTTCGATGCCATCACGGATGATGAAACTGCTGAACCACTGACCGGCTATTTTTAAGTTCCGAAGCTGCAGCTCTTTATTCAGGACAGCCGGTTCCGGGAAGAAACCTCCTACTTCGGTCCCCTCAAATCCTGCCACGACAATATCGCTTAAAAGGTGGGATAAGGTGTTTTCAGCCCCGATTTCCGGAATGTCATCATTACGCCAGCCAATTGGGGCAATCCCCCACGAAATCTCCTGCATTTTCGACTTCCCCCTTTTAATATTGTTTGGCCTTTTTTAATTTCTCTTGTCTTGCTTCATATGCCATTTGTATACTTTTCCGTTCCGAGACCTCTGCCACGCCAACATTCCACCAGGAGTCATAACCATCCGTCATGGTTTTCGGCAGAACCTTCATTTCTATTAATGTAGATGCGGATTGATTCTTTGCATCCTCCAATGCAGCTTTCAGCTCATCTACTGTATTGGCCCGATAAGTTTTGGCACCGTACCCTTCCGCCACTTTTGCGTAATCAATATTCATGATTTGATTATCATGTGTTCTGAACTCACAGCAATATGTTCCGCTGCCATTCTCCATTTGCAGATTGTTGATGCAGCCAAAGCCTGAATTATCAAATAATAAAATGTTGATTTTATGATTATATTGGATGGCTGTGATCAATTCCGAATGAAGCATCAGAAAACTGCCGTCCCCTACCATTGCATAGACTTCCCGGTCTGGATGGGCAAGCTTAGCTCCTAAAGTTCCTGCAATTTCGTAGCCCATGCAGGAGAATCCATATTCAAGATGGTACGTATTTGGCACGCTTGAATGCCAGAGGCGCTGCAAGTCACCCGGAAGTGACCCGGCTGAACCGACCACCACACTTTCCTGATCGACCGTATCGTTTATTGCGATCATCGCAGTTGATTGGGCCAATTCAGTGTTCAATGCATCCGAGTATTCATTCAAGACTTGCTGTGAAAACTGGTTTTTGATTTCAGGCATGAAATTTTCACGGCTGAAAGTGACTTGACTTAAACGGGTCCGTTCGGAAAGCCACTCCGCCTTCCAATCTCCAAGCATTTCCCCATATTCGGTTTCATAGCCCACCAGTAACGCTTCAAGGTTCTCGAGCGCCACCTTTGCATCGGCGACGACCTGAAATCCATCTAATTTATAGCTTTGAAGGCGGCTGACGTTAATGTTCAAAAACTTTGTCCTTTCAAAATCAAATGCAGTTTTGGAAGAAGTCGTAAAGTCCGTATACCGGGTCCCGACACCAATTACGAGATCTGCCTGGCGGGCAGCCTTATTGGCAGCCATCGTACCGAGAATTCCGACTCCGCCCAAATTCTTAGGAAAAGATGATTCCACCGTCGATTTACCTGCCTGTGTTTCCACAAGTGGAATGTTATGCTTTTCTGCCAGCTTCATCAAAATATCCCGAGCTCCGGAATATCTTGCTCCGCCACCGACGATGATGATCGGCTTCTTACTTGCTCTAATTCTATCGGCGGCCCCTTGCAGTTCCCGTTCAACCGGAGCTTTCCGATCCAAATAATGAACGCGTTTTTCAAAAAAACGTTCATCGAAATCGAAGGCCTCCCCTTCCACATCCTGTGAGATGCATATCGTCGCTGGTCCGGCTTTCCCGGGATCGGTCATCACCTCGAAGGCCCGGATCAGGCTGGACATGAGCTGCTCAGGGCGAGTGACGCGATCCCAATATCTTGATACTGCCAGAAAAGCATCATTTGTGGTGATGGCCGTACTATGCTCATGCTCAAGTTGCTGAAGAACCGGATCCGGCTGACGTGTCGCAAATGTATCAGCAGGAAGCAAGAGGACAGGAATATTGTTGGCAAGTGCCGTCCCCGCTGCAGCTATCAAGTTTGCCGAGCCTGGCCCGGCAGATGTAGTGACGGCATAGATTTTCCTTCGGAGCATTTCGCGGCTGTAGGCGATTGCTGCGTGTGCCATCCCTTGCTCATTCTTTCCTTGAATCACTTTCAAGTGGCCAGCGTCCTGTTCGAGAGCCTGACCGATACCAACGACATTCCCATGGCCGAATACATTAAATATCCCTTCTACAAATGGAGACTCCTCACCATCAACATGAATGTACTGCTGATTTAAAAACTTGATCAAAGCCTGGGCTGTCGTCAACCTCACTGTTCCCATCTTCTGTTCACCCCTCTATGTAGATAAATTCCTTACACGCGTTCGGCAATCAAACCCTCGATTTCTTCTGCAACGGGCATCGCCTCGGAAGAGCTGTGCTTGCTTACTACTATGGAAGCGGAAGCACTGCCAAACTTCAAAGCGCTTTCAATCCCTTTGCCGCTCACTAACGCATATAAGAAAGCGGAAGCATATGAATCCCCTGCGCCGAATGTTTTCAATACTTTCGTTTTATAGGACTTCGCTTTAAATACTTCGCCTGATTTGGCATAGGCATATGAACCCTCGACGCCGTGTTTGATGACGACCAGGTCTGCGGAATGTTCAAACAAGTAACGGACGGTCCCTTCATTCGTACCTTTTTCGGTATTTTCCATTACATCAAATTCATCACGCGTGCCAATCAAAATGTCTGATTGCTCCGCGACTAACGAATAGTAAACGGAGGTTTCTTCAATGGAATTCCATGTGTAAGGACGGTAATCCAATTCAAATACGACTTTTACATCATTTCTTTTCGCAAGGCTGACTGCTTTTAAAACTGCCTCACGTGATGGACTTTTTGCCAAGGCCGTCCCTGAAACCAATAGGATCTTTGATTTTTTGATATATTCTTCATCCACTTCCGAAGGTGCTAAATGAAGGTCGGCTACATCATCCCGATACATCAGGATACTGCATTCTTCAGGACTTTTAATTTCCGTGAAGGCGAGTCCCGTTTTATGCCCTTCTTGATCGATTGCCATATTCGATGTATCAACACCTGCCTCACGCATATAACGCTCGATGAAACGGCCGTGCTGGTCATCGGCAAGCTTACCGATGAATCCGACATTCAAGCCTAATTTGGCACTTCCGATGGCAACATTGGCAGGTGAACCGCCCACATATTTCGTGAATGTCATGGTCTCTTCCAGCGGACGGTTATATTCATTGGCATTCAAGTCGATGCAAGCACGGCCAATGGCAATCAAGTCAAATTCCTTATCCGCATTAAATGTATAGTTCATCCGGTTAACAGCTCCTTTTCCTTTAACGATTCAGGATCCACTCATGATCGGGATCATTGTAGAATTTCCATGTCCTTGTCGGACCGGCCATTACATTCAAGTAATATGATTCATAACCGTCAGGCACCCCTACCGGATGATAACCGGCCGGTACAAGTACGACATCACCGTTTTCGACGGACATGGTCTCATCGATCGAACGGTCATCTGTATATACTCGCTGAAATACGAATCCTTGAGGCGGGTTCATTTCATGATAATAGGACTCTTCCAATAATGACTCATTTGGTAAGTTATCCCGATCATGTTTATGCGGAGGATAACTCGACCAGTTCCCGCTTTCTGTATATACTTCAACCACCAGAAGGCTATTCGCATACGGAGCTGAATCCGGTAATATATTATGCACCATCCGCTTATTGCTCAAAATGCCCCTATGTTCAACGTCAACATCTCCCGCTTTAATCCATTTAGTCGGAAGTTGCTTATCAGAAGGCGAATAACACAGCGCAACTCTTGCATTGGTTATCGCTTCCAATTCAAACCCTCTATCATTTGACACGTAAATGCTATCAGTCGGCACTTTATCAAATACACTATCGCGTGTGCCCAAATCATGGTATACATCTTCGCCTACAGTCACATTGATTTTTCCCGTAAGAGCGACAATGCAGCACTCTTTATTAATTAATAATTCTGAATATTCGGCACCCGGAGTCAACTCCACTATTTTGAATTCAACAAAATCTAAAGGGGAATTTTCTTTCGTAACCGCTTGAACGACTGTAACACCTTCAGCGACCTCTTGTTTTTCCGGTTTTTGAAGCAGTTTACTCATATGTACCTCCTTGTTTTTCAAAAAATCCGGCCCGTATCCAAACGGGCCATCTTGCAATGTCTTTTTCGTTCACTTATTTCACGTAGCGTGCAGTCACCATTTTTTTACGTGTGTAGAACTCCACACCGTCGGTTCCATTTGCATGAAGATCACCATAAAATGAATCTTTATATCCAGAGAATGGGAAGAAAGCCATCGGTGCAGGAACACCCACGTTAATGCCCAACATCCCGGCATGGATCGTTTCACGGAATTGGCGTACATCAGCAGCACTGTCCGTATAAAGGCAAGCCCCGTTAGCCAGTGCTGAAGCATTGGCAATTTCAACGGCTCCCGTTAAATCTTTGGCACGGACAACGGAGAGCACTGGTGCAAAAATTTCATCTTGCCAGATTTTCATTTCCTGTGTCACATGATCAAAAATCGTTGCCCCGAGGTAATATCCATTGCCGCTTGCTGCCTCGTCTTTACGCCCATCGCGTATAAGGGTCGCACCTTGAGCAATACCTGATTCGATGTAATCGATGGTCCTCTTCTTAGCTCCTTCCCGGATCACCGGTCCAAGAAAAACGCCGTCATCCAAACCATTTCCGATCGTAATGGCATCAGCTGCCTGTTTCAATTTTTCAACTAGCTCGTCCGCTACACTTTCTTCTACGACAACAACTGCAGCGGCCATGCAACGCTCACCGGCCGACCCAAAAGCCGCACTTGTTATTTCCTTGGCCGTCATATCAAGATTGGCATCTTTCAAGACAATCGAGTGATTCTTCGCTCCCGCAAGAGCCTGGATGCGCTTCAAGTTAGCCGTGCCTGTTTTATACACATATTCAGCCACTGGCTGTGAACCGACGAAGGAGATAGCTTTTACATCTTTATGCTCCAAAAGCCCATTAACCACGTCATGTGCGCCATTTACAATGTTCAATACTCCTTTAGGAAGACCTGCTTCCTCAAACAGTTCAACAATGCGTGCTGCAAGTAAAGGTGTACGTTCAGATGGCTTTAGCACGAATGTATTGCCACATGCAATCGCAAGCGGGAACATCCAGCAAGGGACCATCATCGGAAAGTTAAATGGAGTGATGCCGCCGATTACCCCAATTGGGTAACGGTACATACCCGATTCAATGTTTGTCGCGATATCCGGAAGCTGTTTGCCCATCATCAGCGTGGGTGCACCTGCCGCAAACTCAACACACTCGATGCCCCGCTGCACTTCACCAATCGATTCCGATAAACTTTTACCATTTTCGATAGTGACCAGTTTAGCAAGTTCTTCCCAATTCTCCACGAGGAGCTGCTGATATTTGAACAATATTCGAGCCCGTTTCGGGACAGCAACCTGCGACCATTTTTTAAAAGCCTCATCCGCCACTTGAACCGCACGATCCACATCTTCCCTAGTAGAAAGTGGCACTTCGGCAATCGCCTCACCAGTTGCAGGGTTGAACACGATTTCCGTTTCCTTTGAAGTGGATTCGATCCACTCACCATTTATATAATTTTTTAATTTTTTCACATCATGTGTTACTGATGACATGTTTTTTCCTCCTTAAAATAAAGTATTTTGTTAGATAATCAAGCCAGTATAAGTATCGTCGTCAATGAAATCGATTTCATTTGACTATGAAAAAAATCCATCCATGTTTCTTTTTGGATCAATCAATAAATTCAATCCCAATAGTCAAGTCTCATAATCCGCTAATGAAATCGATTTCATTTTATTTCAGGAGTTCCACCTGAAGAAAAGGTAAGGACCAATCACTCCCACTTCTGTTATAGCTTGTACGTAATCGCGCTCCGGGATGAAATCGATTTCATTTACTTTATAAGGAAATACTACAATGAATTTTTTTCCCTGTAAACACTTTTTTTGGATTTTTTATAATATTCTCTCTTCTCTCCACTTCAAAACGTTGTTGTATATGGAAATGGTCTTGAATATTTAGTTAAAAGCATTTCCAGGGAAAATACCTTCATTCCCGTAATTGAATCCCAGCAGGACCGGTCTTGGTTCTATATAAACTAACCACTACTTTATCAATATCGATAATGGTTTTTTGGTATATTAATATTTCTATACTCAATTGAATTTATCATCATAGGAATGCCAGCTTACCTTAGAACAACATCCCTATTTATTTCATATTTGTAAACTTTTTAGACTACCTTCCTGCTCCCCTTTTCTTTACATTTCCATGAATATCTCCATTTTAATGAAAATAAAAGATATTTTACTATATCAACAGAATTTAAATTACATATCCTATCCCGAGATGATTTCATCAACAAAAAGAGGCACCCATAATGGGAGCCTGAATTTTAGTGAAGGTAAGCTATTATATGTGAACGGTAACCATTCCGCATCCTTATGCTAACACGATGATTGAGAAATGGGATATTTCACCCAGTAACTTAGGAAATGTCTTTTCTATTGTACGGAATTTAAAACAGGCCAGCTTATAGTCAGTTATTTCACTGCCTTTTTAATAGCTTTCACTTCATATAATGATCCTTCCGAACTGACGATATATTCAGGCTTTGGTTTCCCAAGGTTTGCTTTATGGCCTGCGATATGGGCTTCACTCTTTTCCCACTGCTTCCAATGCGCCTCCGACTCCCAATTGATCATAATGATGACCTCTTCATCCCCGCGTCGCACTTTTTTCACCATCACACTTAAATCGATGAACCCTTCCTGCTTTTCTATGATCCCTTCCCCACTGAACCGTTTTACTACTTATTCTGAATTACCTTCTTTTACCACCATTTTTCTCATCTGAACGAACATAATGAACAACTCCAATCGATATACTTATATTGAGTCATTCTATTCGATAACGATTCTCATTGTCGATTATTGAGACTTTGACTTAAACTACTTAAAACTCTAAATTCCAAAAACAGAATAAAAAATGGATCAGGAAGTTATACTTATCTTCCTGATCCATTTTTATTGTCATTCACCTTTTATCTTTAAGACTTTTGGGAACATAGTCATTCAGTTTGTTAAATAAAGAAGTAATGTAGGAGCTGAGTTCGAATCGATCCTCCTGAACAAATTCAACTAACGACACTCCATTTTTTTTCATAGCTTTTCCCCCTTTTAGTTATTATCCCGGTGCATAAACCTTTTCAGCCACTAATATCTGTGAGTCCAGCCTCCATCATTTTCTTTATTTGATTATACAAGAAAGCGCTTACAATGCAAAATATTATAATACTATAGATTGCTATTTACTTAGAATGTTCCAGATAAATAAAGTTTTATCTTCATCATTTTATATTATCAGCTGTGCTGGCTTTTAGGTGTACTTCCTATACTTGTCTTGTTCACAGTGTTTAAAATTTCATGAAATGCCCTTCAATATTTCAGTTAAACGCAGGAACTCTTCCTTATCACGATTCTTTAATGAGTCATCGATTTCTTTTTCGAGTTGTGCTTTCCGGTAATCACTAAGGGCCTTTTTCAAAACCATTTCAGCCATCTCTTCAGGTTCAAGCGATGTTCCTGGCAATTGCTTCTCCATACGAAACCAACTCCTTAACCTTTTTTCTATTATACTAAATAACTTGGAGATTATTATTATTTATTAAAATCTTATCCCTTCCTCTTTTTCATTTCCTTATCCACATGATTTCCACTTTGCCACTCTTCTATACATAAAAAATAGTTAAAACTTTTACATTTCATTTCGCTTAAGTCATTTTATCCGGGAAGGTCGAATCGTTTATTTCCATTACTTTAGAATTAATTATATTCCAATACAGGTGACGGGAGCTAAGTTATTCGCTTCATTTTTTCAGAAAAATCAGAAATATATTGACCGATATGGATAACCCCTCTAAAATAACCTAAATAATCCAGTTTTTTTACTTATATTCATTAACCATCATTTTTGTTCATTTCGGCTTTATTTATTTTTAAAAACAATTTTGATGAAAAACTATGCATTAAAGGAGCATTTTCCATGAAAAAAAGTCGAGTTCTTTTCGCCAGTTTAGCTGGTTCCGTTATTGAGTGGTATGATTTCTATTTATACGGAACAGCAACAGGCCTAGTTTTTACAACTCTATTCTTTCCCAATCATGATCCTGCCATTTCACTTCTTCTCGCCTTTGTCACTTTCGGGGCTGGTTACGCAGCCCGTCCAATCGGAAGTATCCTATTCGGCCATATGGGTGATCGCATCGGACGGAAGGCAGCACTCATGTTCACCCTTATTGGTATGGGAGGGAGTTCAATGCTCATCGGTGTTCTGCCCACTTATGCCCAGGTTGGGTTGGCCGCCCCCGCCCTCTTGGTGGTGCTGAGGTTGATTCAAGGAATTTCCTTGGGTGGTGAATGGGGCGGAGCCATCCTATTGGCAACGGAATCCGCTCCGAAGGGTGTCCGTGGGTTATATGGATCCGTTCCCCAACTAGGGGTCCCCATCGGTTTGGTTGCCGGTTCGTTCAGCCTAACCCTTATCAGTTCCTTGACAACCGATGCCCAATTTTTATCTTGGGGTTGGCGGATTCCATTCCTTTTAAGCGGTGTACTGATCGGATTGGCGATATGGGTAAGGAGTGGCATTGAAGAAACGCCGGAATTCCAACAGCAGAAAGATAGCGGTGATCTTGCGAAAGTTCCCATTATTGAAACGTTGAAACACGATTGGAGAAGTGTGCTGCAAGTAATCGGACTAAAAATTGGGGACGGGTTCTTCAATGTATTCATCATGTCCTATGTTCTCGTCTTTACTACACTGTATTTTGGCTATTCCAAAGATTCAGCCCTTACCGGTTTAACGATTGGCTGCGCTACAATGCTAATTACCATTCCTGTCATTGGTTACATTTCTGATTTTATCGATCGAAAAATCATCTATTTTGGGGGCCTGATTCTCCTTTTCGTCTTGGCCATCCCATATTTCACAATGATTGGGCGTGGGGTCGGCTGGTTCTACCTTATGCAGGCAGTTGTACTCGGCGTCATCTGGGGAGCCATTTTTTCTACACAAGGGACATTATTCTCAGAGCTCTTTCCAGCCAAGGTCCGTTATACTGGATTATCTGTCGGTTATCAGGTCGCGGCAGCCATCGCAGGTTTCGGTCCGCTCATCTGGACTGCCATGGCGGAATCATATGGCCCATCCCCTTTGGTATTTGGCGGATTCATGATGGCAGGTCTCGCAATTTCCCTTGCGCTTTGTATATTATCACCGCATTTCAGCAGAAGGATTGTAAAGGATCAAACACACAAACCACATGAGCTGGATTTGAACTGATTCTAAAATCCCTGGCATAAGTAAAAACAGAGGCTGCACGTCCTATCACTTGGACAAGCGGCCTCTGTTTTTTTAGAACGCATATACCTCCCTAAACCTCCTTACTTCCTACAATCTCCAAAAGATCAGTCAGCGTCCGGATTTCATAGGTGGGCTTGATTCCCAGATTATTTTCCTTTTGATGGGGATTGAACCAGCATGTATCCATTCCATAATTCAAGCCGCCCTGTATATCTGATGTCAAGGAGTCACCCACTATCAACGCTTTCGATTTATCTGTGATCTTTAACTTGGAAAATGCATAATCAAAAATCCCTCTATCAGGCTTCTGAAACCCAGCCTCTTGGGAAACTATCAAAGTTTCAAAGGTATTGCAAAGGGGTGACCCCCCGATTCTTGCTGTCTGCACTGAAGTGAAGCCATTTGTTATAATGGCCAGCCGGCATCCTCCAAGCTTCTCGCAAATCTCTAAAGCCCCGGGCACAAGATGTATCTCCTTTCCCAAATGTTCTAGGTATGCACGGCTGAATGCATCCGCATTGATATCAAGCCCATGCTTCAGGAACAACCGCTTGAACCTTTCCACTCCCAGATTTGTTAAATCAATTTGCCCCTGTTCCAAATCTCTCCATAATACCCCACTGATTTCTTGATAGCATCCCGCATAATCCTCTGCCCCTCTGGGCAAACCGAACTCTAAGAAAGCTTCATGCAATGCCTTTTTTTCCGATAATCCAAAGTCTAGCAATGTATCATCAACATCAAATAAGATAATCTCGTATTTCATCGCTGCCTCCATAATCATTTTAGTCCAACTTAACACATTTCCTTTAATTACGTATTACTTATCAATCACTTAGCTATTAAATTAAGGTACGAACAGTAAATAAGAGACTTCCCCTTTGCGGGAAAGTCTCAGACTGTAGACAAACTCGATGAAAATCGAGTTTGTCTATTTTTATGGCTTGTACAATTTGGACGTTGATTTCCACTCTAGGCACTCGCTTTCCGCGGGCGGTCGGGGAGCCTCCTCGGCTTTCGCCTGTGGGGTCTCCCCTAGACGCGCTTTTCCCGCAGGAGTCTCGTACCTTCCGTTCCAATCAACTTTGTCTTACCTTTTAGATAGAACACTTTTGCCTGGAGTCATTTTTGTTTTAAAATAGAAGTATTAAAACTTGAGGTGATGAGGATGCTTTCTAAACATGATTCTATTCAGCGAGATCAACTTGAAATGATTACTTTAGATCAACTGGTGCCACCGAACCATTTGGTTCGTAAAATGGAGGCTGCCATTGACTTCACTTTCATTTATGACTTGGTGAAAGATATGTATTCAGAGGTAGGACGCCCAAGTATTGATCCAGTTATTTTAGTTAAACGGACTTTCATTCAATATACCTTCGGTATTCGTTCCATGCGTAAAACGATTGAAGAAGTTGAAACCAATATGGCTTACCGTTGGTTCTTAGGCTATGGTTTCCATGATAAAGTACCTCATTTCTCTACGTTCGGGAAAAATTATGAGCGACGCTTTAAAGATACAGACCTGTTTGAACAGATTTTCTATCGCATTTTAATGACAGCTGCTAATAAAAAGTTAATAAGTGCTGAACACGTTTTCGTGGATTCCACACATGTGAAACCCAGTGCGAATAAACGGAAATTTGAAAAGAAAATCGTTCGTAAAGAAACACGAGCGTATCAAGGACGTCTTCAAGAAGAAATCAATCAAGATCGTGAAAACCATGGAAAAAAGCCTTTTCCACCAGATAAATTTGATAAAGAAGAGACCAAAGAGATTAAAGAAAGTACAACGGATTCTGAGAGTGGCTACTATGTGAAAGATGAACGAACAAAACAGTTTGCCTATTCATTCCACGCGGCCGCAGACCGCAACGGTTTTGTATTGGGAACGATTGTAACACCTGGAAATACACATGACAGTCAGATCTTAGAGCCACTAGTTGAACAAGTGATTGAGAAAGTTGGAAAACCGGAAGCCGTTGCCGCAGATGCAGCTTATAAAACACCAGCGATTACAAGCTACCTATTTAACAAAGAAATCATACCGGCTTTACCTTATACACGTCCTCGCACCAAAGAAGGATTTTTCCGCAAACAGGACTATATATACGATGAACATTTTGATTGTTACCTTTGCCCTTCGGGCGAAACTTTAAAGTACTCAACAACAAATAAAGAGGGCTATCGCGAGTACAAATCGCCAAAACAAATTTGTACAACATGCTCATTTTTATCTCGGTGTACAGAAAGCAAAGACTGTCAAAAAGTGGTGACACGGCATATCTGGCAAACACATGTGGAAGAAGCAGATCATCTGCGTCATCATCAAGATGTAAAACCTATATATGCAAAACGTAAAGAAACGATGAGCGTGTATTCGCAGATGCAAAAGAAAAGCATGGTATGCGTTGGACTACTTTAAGGGGACTTAAAAAATTGTCGATGCAGGCGATGCTTACTTTCGCTGCCATTAATTTAAAGAAGATGGCCAATTGGACATGGCGAGGTCCAAAAATGGCCTAACATAGTGGGCTCGTAGAGCCCCAATCTCTTAACTTTAGGCGAAAATTCAAAGGGAATTTCAAAAGGGGTTCAGAATTTTTTAATTCCGAACCCCTTTTGTCTACAAACTGAGACTTCCCCTTTGCGGGAAAGTCTCTTATTTTTAAGAAGATCCTATTATTTTTTCGCCTCTCGGCTTTGTACTATTTGAATCTGGTTCCCTTGTGATGCCAATTTGATTGAATTTATCATTAATGGACAGTTTGTATGTCAATGATCCTGTGCCGGCTTCATCAGGCTTGAAAGTTCCTGCGTTTGTCCGTTTTCCATCTTTCAGCAACCACACCTGATACACCTCGGACTCTTGAAGGCTAGGCAAATTCTGAATCTGCACGATTAACCTTCTTTCTTCACCTTGCTGCAAAATGTATGCAGCACCGTCCGTATTCATATTTACAGCCGTTTTATCGGCAGGCTGCAGAGATAGAGCCGTCTTTACCTCCATTGGCAGATTGATGGCTGCAAGTTCTTTTTTTAGTTGAATATTGGAATATAACAGCACAGACACCAAAACTAGAGCGGCAAGCAAGAGACCTGAAGTTACTGGTGTAAACTGCTTAAAGAAAAAACTACTCCAATTCTTTTCCTTTCTTACCGGAACTTCATCATCAGTCTCAAAGACAAAATTCATAACCTCTGATTTCAGGGAAGAAGAAGGTTCTATTTCTTTGAAATCCCATTTCAATGAATTCCAGGCTTCCGTCATTTGTTCATACTCCCTAGTGCATTCAGAGCATTGAATTATGTGTTCCGCGAATGCTTTTTTTTCTTTTTCTCCCAGTTCACCCGATAAAAATGAAAGCAGGTTAGCGCACTCAGTATTCATTTACAAACCACCTACTTCCAAATGCTTTTTCAACAATTTAAGCGACTGATGAAGTCTGCTCTTGATGGTACCAATCGGTTCATTTTCAATTTTGGCAATTTCCGTTAGCGAGTACCCTTTCCAATACAGTAAATCAATCAGTCTTTTTTGCGGCTTGCTTAACTTACTTTTTGCATTGGCAATTTCACTGTGTAACAGCCCATTTTCTATGTCATTATTCGGATCTTCTATGTCAATTGGATGGCTCATGTCCATGTGATTGTTATTCCGAATATGAACGCTGTCTTTACGGATATAATCCACACACACATTTCGTGTAACGGTCAAAAGCCAGCTAACAAAGTGCCCCTTTTCTGGATTGTAACTGCTTTTTGTGGTCCAGAGCTTTAAAAAGACCAACTGCACAATCTCTTTAGTTTTTTCAGCATTTCCATTTGTGAACTTAAAAATAAAACCATAGATTAATTTAATATGCCGGTCATAAAGTTCTTCCAGAGCAGGACGATGCTTTTTCATTACTAATGCCATCAATTCCTTATCAAGTTTTTCTTTCAATCGCACCTGCAACTCCTCACCAGTAAATTTGGAAAAAACCTGTAACAGGAACGACCATCAGTGATCGTCCCTTTTTTCTTATTTTGGAAAAACCGTCTTGTTATTTACAATATACCAAACATTTTTCACACCTTCGCCATTGACATCTCCCGCTGCCTTATCATTCACAAAATAGTAGAGTGGAAATCCTTTGTACGTTACCTGCTCTTTACCTGTATCTTCCCTTTTAATGGTTCCAAAGTCTTTTTCCTCAAATCCTTTAGGGACAGCAAAATCCCTTTCCATGAACGGCGGCCATTTTTTCAGACAATCACCCATGCAATTGCTTTTTCCTGATTTATCATTCTTGAAAAAGTAAAGTGTCATTCCCTTGGAATCAGCCAAGTATTCACCTGTTGGTTCACTTTCCAATAATTTTAGGGTTACTGCTTTTTCATCGGCAGTACCACTAACAACCTGATCATTTTGGGGTGAATCATTAACTTCATTTCCACATGCCGCCAAAACTAGGACCATCATAAAAACTGAAAATACCATCCACTTTTTCATATCTCTCACTCCTCGTCAATTTACTTCCATCCCCATTTTTGAAATACTTGATGGGATTCTTCCGTTTTAAGATAATCAATGAATTGTTTTGCCTTTTTCTTGTTTTCACTATTACTTGTTATGCTTACCGGGGTTCCTCTATAGAGCTTGTCTTCCTCAGGGAGTTGAACCAGGTCCGTCACATCCGCCAGACGGTAATGCCAGGATTCATATGTAATCCAGGCGTCCAATTTAGAATTTGCCTTCCATAGATCGATAGCTTCTGCACTGGACTTCACCGAAATGTCAATATTCCTGCTAATTCCAGGAATAAGTCCTTTTCTCCCAGCCAAATCTTCCCATATACCCAGTTGCCCGGCTCCATTAACATCAACAATCTTTACGCCCTTCTTCGTTAGATCCTCCAACGACTTTATATTCTTTGGGTTTCCTTTTCTAACAAGGATTCCAACTGATCGTGCATACAATTCTGTACGGTTTTTTTCATCAAGGACCTCCGGATGATCATGCATGAATTCTGTTAGCATATATTCAGACCCTCCGTAAATGATATCCGCATCCTGTTTGGCTTGATCAATCCATTTTTCTTCGGGTCCCGCTGTTACTTCAACTTTTATCCCCGTTTCTTTGGTGAATTGTTCCGCAACTTCCTTAATAGGTCCAAGAGGTCCACCTGGTCCATATACTTTTACGACGTCGTTGACAACTTGCCCCCGATTCGAACCCATTTCCGGTGAAAATCCTAACAAGACTGCCATCAATGATATCCATCCAACAAAAATGACCTTTTTCAAGTCTTTCTTCTCTCCCTTCTAAAAAGCCTTTGTACTATAGATAACGGAACAAATCCCAAAACGGTTTGAAAAAAATTGTTAATTATTTTTATCCTGATGCAAAATACATCTGCTGATCTTAAGCTTTTCTCTTTTTTACTCAACAAAAAAAACCATTCGAAAACGGAATGGTTGCAGACTGTAGACAAACTCGATAATAATTGAGTTTGTCTACGGTTTTTTTGAGGATATGTATATATTGAACGTTGCGTTCACTTCAGGCACTCGCTTTCCGCGGGCGGTCCGCCCTCGGCGCCTTTACGGATGCTCGGTATCCCTTGGACGCGTTTTCCCGCAGGATTCTCGTACCTTCCGTTCCAATCACCTTTGTTTTAACATTAAGATAGAACTCCTTTTGCCTACTTTCATGCCCATACTCTTTCACGTCTCTTAAACCAAGCGACAGAAAAGGCTAACTTGAATTGCTTCCCTCTCTCTTTCTCTTTCTATTTCTATTTCTTTTAAAAACAGCTATCACCAATAATAAAAGCGGAATAATCGTTTGCATCAAAATTCCTTGAAAAGGAAAAGCGATGATATCATATCGATTGACAACCATGGAGCTAGGATACGACCAAAAGCTGAATTCTACAATCAAAATCCCTATCGGCCATACAACAGGACGATAGTCGGAGAGATTCAGCCACTGCGCGGTACCTAAAGCAGCCGCATAATAAAACACAGAAATTTTGACAAACGCACCTACTATCCATACGGCCATGATGGCGGACTCCAAATGTTCAAAAAAGTCAGCTAAACTGATGTACCGAGATACATTCATCAGGGGATAATTCTTTGTGGCTGTTGTTGACCCGAGTACAAAAAGAACCAGGAGATTCACCACAATTAACGTCATCATCACGGCAAAAACAGACATCATCCCGGATTTCATCCCTTTTTTCATATCGGTTAAAAAAGGGAGGAGAAAAATCATCAGAAAAAACTCGCTGAACCATCCACCCGGTACAATCGAACCCTTGATTGGAGGCATAATTCCATTCCCCAATATCGGGAATATATTCTTAAATTCAAGATCAGGGCCCAGTAAGACGATTAAGAGGAGGATTGGAAAGATAAAAACAGGAAGAAACAATTGGGCAGCTCTCCCCAACACCTCTATCCCTCCGCGTACGATAAAGGCACATAGAAGTACCATCGATGCCATGATCACGCTAATCGGGGTTTTGACCAGAAAAGAGTCGACAATAAATTCTCCGTAACTTCTTAGGATTTGCCCTGTGATCGGGATATAAAAAAACAAGAATAAAAAACCGAGAATTTTCCCTGGAATCCGACCAATGATCTGTTCACTGAATTGGATAACCGTTTGTTTCGGATAAAGTTTGTGCAGTTTATAAGCGATATATACTGTGGCATACCCGATGAGAGACGCCAAAATGGGGGAAAGCCATAAATCAGTTTTGGCATATTTCGCTGTGATGCTTGGAACCCCGAGAATGGCCGTTGCCACAATCGTTGGATACATCATGAATGCCATCTGTAAAGCTGAAATTTTACCTTTCTCCATCATCTTCCTCCTTTCCGTAATAGTATGTAAATTTGAAATCACGCAACCCACTGATAGATTTACTTTTTCATAAACTCTTCAAACGGCTAAAAAGAGTTTCAATCCATTCAGTTGGTCCTGCCATCTGCGCGAGTACGAACATAGACAGCACCTTATCGATAGGATATTTAGCATAAAAAATGCCCAGTCAGCTGGTTTCGGTTCCTTTACGATTTCTTTTCCTTACAACAGCAATCACCAACAAAAACAGAGGAATCATCGTTTGAATTAATAGTCCGAAAGGGGGGAAGGCCCCGATATTATAACGAGCCAATTCCATTGAGTTAGGAAGCGACCAAAAGCCGAGTGCTACGATCAGAATCCCTAACGGCCATACAACTGGCCGATAGTCCGAAAGATTCAGCCACTGTGCGGTACCTAAAGTAGCCGCATAATAAAACACAGAAATTTTGACAAACGCCCCTACAATCCAAATGGCCATTACGACGGACTCCATATGTTCAAAGAAGTCTGCGATACTGATGTATCTAGCTATGTGCATCAAGGGATAAACCTTAGAGGGTGTCGTTGGCCCGAATACAAAAAGAACAACCAGATTCACCACAACTAACGTCATCATCACGGCAAATACCGTCATCATTCCGTATTTCATTCCTTTTTTCCTATCCGCTAAAAAAGGGAGAAGAAAAGTGATAAGGAAAAACTCTGTGAACCATGCACTCGGCACAATCGCACCCTTTGTTGGAGGCATAATCCCATCCCCCAATATCGGGAATATATTTTTAAATTCAAAATCAGAGAACACTAAGATGATTAAGAGGAGGATTGGAAGTATAAACATTGGCAAAAACAATTCAGCTACTCTCCCTAATCCTTCTATTCCTCCCCGTACGACCATAGCACAGAGGAATACCATCGATGCCATGATCACACTAATTGGGGTATTGACTAGAAAGGAGTCAACAATAAATTCTGCGTAAGCTCTGGTGACTTGTCCCGTTCCCTGGATATAAAAAAACAAGATTAAAAAGCAAATAGTTTTTCCCGCGAATTTCCCCATGATCTGTTCACTGAATTGGATCACCGTTTGTTTCGGATAAAGTTGGTGCAGTTTATAAGCGATATACACCGTCACATACCCGATAAGGGACGCTAATATAGGGGACATCCACAAATCTGTTTTGGCATATTTCGCTGTAATGCTTGGAACCGAAAGAATGGCGGTAGCCACAATCGTGGGATACATCATAACTGCCATCTGAAAGGATGAAATTTTGCCTTTCTCCATCATCGTTCTCCCTTCTGTAATAGAATCGAAAATCGGAATCACGCACGCAACCTACTGATAGATTCACTTTTCCATAAACTCTCCAAACGGCTTAAAAAGAGTTTGAATCCATTCAGTGGGTCCTGACATCTGTGGGAGATTGAACATGGACAGAACCAATCCAGTGAGGAGCAGTGTAAGAAATGCCATTTTATCTTTTTTAGGATTTTGTTTCATTTTCGGCCATTCAAACAAAATGATTAGAGTTACGATCACCGTTGTACACATAAAAGCCCCCCATCTCACTTGTCCTTCACCTCTTTCTCAGACAAACCCGCCGGTCTGTTTATATAGCCCTGTCTTCGAATATGGGCCGCAACATCGACTTCCACTTCCAACTCTGAAAATACTTCATTCCATTGGTTCTCGACCTTATTGAACTGTTTAGGATATTTCCTATAGAAATCTTTACCTAACCCTAAAATATCCGCTTTCTTATGCTGAGTATTCAGAAAAGCACTCTCGATGCGTTTTTCTATATCTTTTTGATAGGCTCGTTCAGCAGCTTTTAGAGACTTAGGATTTGAAAGGTTTAAATTCGTTCCATTTTGTATAACAGCTCCATCCGTATTTACCATCACCAATAATTTCCATTTATCATTGATAATTTGCGGAATGATCTTGACTTTGGCTGACACTGGACTTAAAGATATCTTCCCTTTCACCCCTTTGGGTTTTATGGTCACGGTATATGATTCCACTTCATCCCTTAACCACAATAGCCCTCTTGTTTCTTTTTCCGTCATCATCCCAGTCATTTTATCTTTTTTGAACACGGCTGTCCCGACAATGTAAGGAATTCCCTGTAATTTCGTTTGCCCTTTCCCTGGTGGTAAAATTTTAACGAATGGAAGTGCGGCCGCTTGAGGTATACCCGTTAACATTTCATCTAAATCCTGCATTGTGACCAGCATCCCGATATGTAAATCAGATAGTTCTCTAAGCACTTCCCCTGAATAGTTTTCCAGGGGTGGCAAAGATTCAAGGATAGGCTTTGCTTTCCCTTTGCTGACATACACATTTGCTTTCTCTCTTGGCTGCGGATGGCGCAGCAAAAAATCCAGCTGCTCTTGAATTCCTTCCTTCGCTAACTTTTCACCGAATACAAATATTTTACAATGTCCCCAAAATACTTTTCGCGGAAGCTTGCTTTGAAGCTTAGACAATGCATCTGAAATATTGGAGCCTTTTTCATATCTCACCAATGTCGTAACAGCCCCCCCTCCTTGACTGCTCCCTCCTCCTTGACCGCCGCCTCCACTACTTATTGAACTTGGAATAAAGACCTGGACGGATAGTTCGATGTGATCATTATCCTTCTTATCGATGGCGGCTGCTGTGACAATCGCCAAATCAGTGATTTCCACTCGATCCCAACAACCGCTTAGAAAAGGGGTTGTTCCACAAATACCGAGCAAAAGAAGGACGCTTTTCATGAAATGACGCCTCTTTACTTTCTCCAATATCTTTGTTCGCCCCCAACCATTATTCACTCCGTTTCACTTCCCCTTTTTGGATTTGGTCCCTGCTCCGGGGATTGTCGGTATACATTAGAATCCCCTGTGAGGCGCGGGCGTGTAGTCATCTTCCACCAAGGAGCTCTCCACAGCACATCTTTCAGCTCTTGACCTTTTAACGGTGCCAGTGGCGCTAAGTAGGGAACGCCGAAGGAACGCAAGCTGCATAAGTGAATGACTATGGCAATGATCCCCATCATGATACCAAGCAGTCCTAATGTACCGGCAAGCAGCATCATTGGAAAACGCAGCATCCGGAAAGCAATTCCGGCAATATAACGAGGCATCATAAAAGAAGCAATTCCCGTAATCGCAACCACAATGACCATTGGCGCTGAAACCAACCCCGCTTGTACGGAAGCTTGACCAATCACTAGCGCTCCAACAATGCTGACAGCAGAACCTACCTGCTTCGGCAATCGAACCCCTGCCTCTCTTAGTGCTTCAAAGGTAATTTCCATAGCCAATGCCTCTACTATTGCAGGAAAGGGGACCGATTCCCGGGATGCCGCGCTACTTAGCAGGAGTGCGGTTGGGACCGCCTCATGATGGAACGTCAAAATAGCAACATAAAGTGAAGGAAGCAAAAGGGATAATCCCATAAAAAAATAACGTAACCAACGGATAAAAGTGCCTGCCAAAAAACGCTGCGCATAATCCTCTTGTGATTGAATCAAAGAAAAGAAGGATATTGGTGCAATTAAAGTAAAAGGGGTTCCTTCTACAAGAATGACAGCCCGTCCCTCGAGCAAGCTAGAACAGGCTACATCCGGCCGTTCTGTCGTCATGATCTGAGGGAAAGGTGAATACGGATTGTCCTCAATCATTTCCTCGATGTACTCGCTTTCTAAAATGCCGTCTATTTTAATTCGTTCCAACCGAGCTGTAATCTCTTCAATCAGTGTTTTATCCATAAGTCCATCAATATAAGCAATCGAAACATTCGTCCTGGTATAAGTTCCGATCTTCATCGATTGTATTTTAAGGGCAGGACTTTTAATAATACGTCGCAATTGGGACGTATTTACCTCTAGAGATTCAATAAATCCCTCTCGTGATCCCCTAACTCCCCCCTCTGCCATAGGTTCTTCAATCGCCCGCTTTTCCCATTTGGACAACCCTAAAGAAAATCCATCGCTTTCCCCTTCATATAGAAGGATCGGGTTTCCTGAGGAAATCGATTCAATGCAATCCGCCAGCATATTCACTTTCACCACTTTAGGAACGGGCATTTTATGTTCAATAAACTCATTTAATTGTTGTGGTTCTTTTGATGACTCTTGCATGAGTGGAGATAGCACATATTGCTCTATCGCCTCGATGTCTGAGAGTCCCGCAATGTAAATAAGCATCGCCCGCGTCTTTCCGAAAAGTAAGAACGAACGGAACATGACATCCGAGCAATTATCATAAACAGTACGAAGTGTTTCTACATTTTGACTGAAATTCGCATCAAGTGAATCAGCAGGCTTAGAATCTAGGTAATTATTTTGTATCAGGGATTCTTTTACTTTCTTTTTTCTTAACAATTTGCCTACATTACGAATCAAGCTGGTTACCCCCATTTTTTTGCAGGTCGCTCTTACTCCATTTTTCTATGTTTCTTCATTAAGGGTATTTTATACAGAAAATCCTGAGCCCAGCATGAACTTATATTTATCAGAATTGAAAAGCTATGTTATAAGTTGATATTGAATAACACGTAAACCTTTGTAGTATCCTGTTTGTAATTAATAACTAAGGGGTATATCAAAAACCGAGACTACATATTAGTGGAAATACTGTCTCTGGCTAATTATTGTTTATTGAAGATACGCAAGACCATAAAGTAGGGGTAATTTTTTTAAAGGATGGATATTCGCTTTAAAATATCTCTTCTTTTTTATCTTTTTATAAGTTTCATGGGCAATCAGACTAAACAATAGAAGATAAGGGAGATTCTATGCCATTCTTAATCACATTGCTCGGGTTATTGGTTTCCACAATAATCGCTACAATATTAAATGCCATATGGCCTCGTATTCCACTTCCGATATATCAGATTTCCATGGGAGCGGTGCTTTCATTATTACCATTTCACTTATCATTTGACTTTCATTCAGAACTATTTATGATCTGTGTCATTGCTCCGCTGCTCTTTACAGAAGGAAAAAATACGTCCCGTAAAGAAATGCTTGAATTGCGTAAGCCTATTCTGTTATTGGCCTTTGGGTTAGTATTTGTGACCGTTTTTGCAGGAGTTTTTTTCATCCACTGGTTAATACCTGATATGCCGATGGCAGTTGCTTTTGCTTTAGCAGCTACAATTACCCCTACGGATGCCGTAGCGGTACAATCGATTACAAAAGGATTGAAATTGCCAGGAAATATGATGCCTATCCTGGAAGGTGAATCACTTTTCAATGATGCTGCTGGAATCGTTGCTTTTAAAGTTGCCCTGGCAGCTGCCTTAACTGGAGCATTTTCTATAAAAGATGCTTCGCTTAATTTTATATTTGTAGCTTTAGGCGGTATCTTTATAGGTATCCTATTGGGCTATTTAATCGTTAAATTACGATTATTTTTACGGGTTCATGGACTTGAAGAAATCTCCATGTCCATTGTTATTGAACTAATTACGCCTTTTGCCATATATATGGTAGCTGAAGAATTCCATGTATCCGGAATCTTGGCAGTGGTTGCTGCAGGAGTGATTCATGGCATCGAGCGGGATCGTCTTCAGAGTTCCACGACTAAATTGCAAATTGTATCAACGAATATATGGTCTGTGTTAGGTTATGTTTTGAATGGACTTGTATTTGCTTTGTTAGGATTTATGCTGCCGAGTATTTATCAGGAAATTGAGTCCAACTTAAATAGGGGTAATCTTTTTGGGATAAGTTTCTTGATTGTTCTTTTATTATTGGTGGTCCGTTTTATTTGGGTATACATTCTGCATGATACTTTTACGAAAAACAGAGTGAATCCATTAGACCAATTCATTATGTCCAGGGTTCACCCAGAATATGGCAATGACACCGATGAGGAGAATGTTTCAAGATCACGATTTGCATTTCTGACATCCGTTAGCGGCATTCATGGAACCATTACATTAGCTACAGCTTTATCCATACCATATTTTATGCCGGATGACACTTTATTCCCGATGCGTAATACAGTCTTGTTTATCGCAGCTTGCGTTATATTGTTAAGCGTTACGTTGGCTACGGTTCTCTTGCCATTACTGGTAAAGACACCGATTGAATTCAAAGATCGACGCCTAACCACTGAGGAGGCTTATAAAATTGTTTTAAATAAAACGATCAATCAGCTGAGCAAAGAAGCAACCATGGATAACCAGAAAGCGGTCCATCAAGTAATGGAAGATTTAAATGAACAACTGATAGATTTGGAACGGGGAATAACGAATAGACCGGATAATCGGACAATACGCGATTTAGTGGAGCTAGGGTCCAATAAGGAATTGGAGGTCGTTTCCGGATTAGCCGAAAAAGGGACTATATCTGAAACAGCCTTTGACCTTTATAAAGTGTATATTTCAAGAACCTTAAATTATATGCAAAAATCTTCGCTGAAAAGGGCTTCGATCAATTTGCAGGCCATTCTTTTCAAGAAAAAGATCAATGTCAAATGGGATAAGAAATGGAAGTGAAATTAGAGGAATCCATCGTTAAAAATGCGGACCTGATCCGGCAGTTCCGTAAAGCACAAAAAGAAGCTTCAAAGGAAGCCATTTCATTGATCAAACAACAAACTACACCTGAAAACCGTCATGAAGTCATGCTTGTCATTCAAAGATATAATCGTTATTTGAATCCATTCGGAACATTAAGTGAAAAAGAAGCTAATCGCTTTAAAGAGATGGTGAGTCATTTTCAGTTGAATGCGATGCAAATCGAACGTGATATCATTCAGCAAATGGTTGAAGATGACCAAAAATCCATGCAAACGGCAACTGAGCTTAGACAAAACTTAATCTATGATGAAATGTTAATGGTACAAGATTGATAAATTATAAAGAGACAACGATACAACAGGGAGCGGTGTCTCTTTATTTAAAACCAAAGGGGGTGGGTGGGGGCAAACAAATGGAGTAATACCATAGGAAAGATGAAATGAAAGACCTGCTATAGATCGAGCAGGTATAACGGCTTTCATGGGAAATCCAGAAATATTATAGTTTAAGTTGGTACGGAATCTTCATGGCATCTGTTCCCCTATTCTTATTGGGGTTCTTGTTTGGTCACAGTTAAATCACCGTTTTGCAGCTTTATCTTCAAAGAGCTTCCCCTTTTTATTGTAAAAGCAGTAGTTGTTACAATTGAACCTACCTCAGTTGATACAAGTATCATGAAGCCGGCGGGGTATATGAAAATGAGCTCCCCCCCCCCCAAGTTACTCTAACTGGTCAATCCACTCTCAATTTCTACCGATAACATGCTTGAAATGGATACTCAGATACACTAAATAACCGTCCAAATAATTGGACGGCCCTTTGATACAATCAATCCACTTTTGAATGCGTTTACATTAATTAAGATCACTCTTTGCTTGTAAAAGTACTTGGCATCACCACAGCAATTACCTCTCCACGGGCGCAAAGTTTATCGATGGCAAATACCTCTGTTTCGATTCTCCATTTCTTAGGATGAATTTCATGAATTGTCCCAACGGCTATTAATGGCACATCATTTGGGGTTGGCTTTACGAACTCCACTTTCAGTGACGCAGTCACGAACCTGGGAGGCTCCACTCCATCTCCAACTTCATGACCATTTTTACGGTGTAAAGCCAATGCAGCGGAACCTGTTCCATGACAATCAATTAAAGATGCAATCAAGCCGCCATAAACAAATCCTGGAATTGCGATATGCTCTGGACGTGGTGTATAAATTGTCCTTGTTTGCTCGCCTTGCCAACCCGTTCGAAAATGATGACCATCTTTGTTTAAGCGACCACATCCATAACACCATGCAAATGCATCTGGATAATCATCTTGAATCGCTTTTAGCACAGTCTCCTCCATCATCTCTCCTCCTTTTCCAGAATATTATAGCATCATTAAAGGATAATCGGTCTATTTGGATAATTGCTGAAAGGTTAGTTTTTTTGTAATTCCTTGATTCTTTGTTAAGCTTTATTCCAAGTTTTAATTTTCATAGAATAGTAAACTGACGGAGCTTTATACATACTGTGCAAATCGACAACATACATAAAAAGTTTGCAAGAATCCCTGCACCTTTACTCGATATAAATGACAAAGGCCCCTGTAAGCGAGCAACATTCAGGAGCTTTCCTTTGACTAAACTATAGTTAAGAAGTGTCTTTCATTGCTTTGTCTACTATTCTGTTGCAGGCTCACCTTCTTATTAAAAGTTAAGCCTTTTTCTTAAATCCCAATACTTGAATGTCATTTTACCCATTTTCGACTTCGAAAGTGAATCGTATTTACGCCCAAGTGCTAGGTTTTGTTTTTCTAGCTTAGTAATTTGTTTAAGTTGAACTGCATTAAGTCTTTTTAATTGCTTTACTTCTTTAGCTAATTTTTTATTTTTCCATTTCATATCAAATTTTTCTTTATCAACAATTGCCCGTTCTTTTATTGAAATTTCCACATCTTTTGGTTTTAATTTAGGATTGCCATAGGTTTCAAATCCTATAGTTTTTAAATATGGAATGTTATTTTGAAAATTTTGTTCAAAATTCCCATAACTTTTATGGATGTGGAGAAATGTATAACATCCAGCTTTTTCTGCTGAAGTGATTTGACCATACCCAGACAGTTTAAACAGTTTTTCGACTCGTTTTATTTCTTCAGGTATGTTTTTGACAATATAGGTGAAAACTTCTTCAACATTAAACTCTGCAGGCAATTTTTTCACTTTTTTTGATGGTGCATGCTTATTCAGTTCATCAAAGTCATCTTCATCAATATAAAACATATTTATGCTCTGATCTACATAATCTGTAATACGCTTGCTCCATAATAGTCCTTGCAGTTTTTTTATTGCTTCCGAAAATAAAAACTGCCTGCTAACTTGATACATTCGTTTTGCAGCAAACTCATATATCTCTTTGTTACATAGTGCTAATTTGACAGCGTCACGGAAATCCTTCTCTGTAACAGCATATAACGGGTAATCTTCGCCAAAAAGCTTTATATGCATTTTGGTTGGATTCATTATTACAGCCTTCCTCAAAATCCCATACTCCAATAGCTTTGTAGACAGCTCCAGACTGCTGTCCATTTCCTCACTTCTCCAGGTTATCCCAATATCACTGTTCACGATTAATTGTTGGGCATTCTCCCTGGTCAATGCCCCGTACCATGTAAGCCCATCTGTATTTTTAAGGAGGTATGCCGCTTCTTCCTTAAACTGAGAATCATCTTTAACCCATTTGAATTTATCCCCCGCTACATCAAGTGATAGATTCGGAATCTCACGTTTTAACTCTTTAAAAGCAGTAATGATGGGAATGGTCTTCCAATCCGGGTCGAATTTCCCTGTATATACAAGTTTGTTTTTTAACCGGGTCTGTCCTTCCGCTGATTCAATGTTCGGTATCATCGGGGTAAGCAGGGAAACTTTGTTTTTTTCTTTATTCAAATTAAGAATCTCAATGACAAACTCGCACATCTCTTCTGTTTGACATAAGAAATACGCACACTGATCATATATATTTTTGATGCTCTCAAATTTTTCTTCATTAACATCCTGGCCTATGTGAGTCAATCCTGTAGCATATACTAATGTATTCTTTATGATATGCTTATGCTTTGCCATTTTTTCAACAGTCTCGATGCTTCTAACAAATAGCCAATCATATCCCTTTTGACTCCAATAATGAGAAATGAGCATTTCAGCTATATCAAAATCAATGACACCTTTTTTTACCCATTCATCATCGTCGGCACTAAAAAAAGGATCAACAAAAGGATTGAGGATGGTTATATTATCAAATTTCTCAAGAGGCTTAATTAAGATATCACGTTTGACCGGGCTAGCTAAAAGTAAGCCAACCTCGATGTTAGAATCTAACGCAATGGTCGATGCTAAGGAAGATAAAAATACTGCAGATCCATCCATTGAATTCATGTCAATAAAGCCAAATAGAAGTACCTTCATTTTTCTGTTTTCAACTAGTTCATGTGAATTCAAAGTTTTCACTCCTATGACTGAAATCTGATATGCATTTTTATTTTTTTATTTGTTCTTTAATAGATGATTTAAGCGCAAGATATTTTAACGTGAATTTCCCTGCATATGTAACGTTGAATTTGTGTTCTAATATCCTAAGTCTTCGTATCTCTTTGTTAAGCTTAATATTTTCTTTTTGGGCCATCTTACTTTTTTCTAATTCTTCTCGCAGCATATTATTTTCTTTTGTAACGTTCTCAATTATTTTTTGTTTTTCAATGACATTGCCTTCTATGAGCTCCAATGTCATGGACATCATGTCTTTCATTTGTAATTCAAGTTCCTCATACATAGTTTTCCAATACTCGTTTCGTTCGTCCATATTGAAAAAACTCCCCTCATTTAACCTTGGATAATCTCCAATTCCCTTTTAATAACAACATCTACCGCGCATTTTTCTCGAATCGACTGAGATGCTTGTTTTGACACTCTTAAAAATACGTCCGAGTTGTAATATAAGCGCTCTATTGCATCGGCAATTTCGATAGGAGACTCAGGTTTTGTCAGAAGGCCAGAAACGTCATGTTTAACGAATTCCGGGATTGCCGTAATATCTGTTGAAATCGGCACTAGCCCACTCGACATTGCCTCACACATCGAAACCCCTTGAGAATCCAAACGGGTCGGGCAAAGGAAAATTCCATACTCCTTATGTAATCTAGCGATTTGCTCCTGAGATAGAAAACCTTTATGAATCGTAACATTCTCAAAATCCCGGATTTGCTCAACGGTTTGATCGAACAATTTTCCATCACCATAAAATGCAAATTCCAACTTATCGAAGTATGGTCTCTTCGATAGTTCCAGCACTGCTTTCACCGATAAATCATTGGCGTATTTTCGTGAAGCGTATGGCCTTATCGAAAGGACTTTTGTCCGCATTTCAACTGGTTTTTCAATAAAGGTAAACAGATTGTCATCTATTACATTAGGAATGATTACTGAATTTTTCGACTCTGCTCTTGCGTCACATTCCGCTATATGTTCTTTGAACCATTTGGAAATATGAACAAAGGTTGTATCCAATTCATTCGTTTGATAAAACCAATTCATGAAAGAAAGCTGTGCTACATAATAGTCGTCCGACATTTCTAGTATCTTTCGCAAGCTTTCAGGGCTTTCAAGAAAATTAAACCACCTTCTATGCCATGCCTCCGTTTCAAATCCATGTATCCAGGTGATAATCGGTAAATCTGTGTTCGTTTCTTTTATCGCTTGTACCATTTTTGGATTAACAAAATGAATGAGCGCTTTTTTATGTACTTTATGATTTAAGAAAATGCGCAGATGCTGTTCAGTTCCTCGATAAACAGGCACATCTTCATACGTATACTTTTCTGCTTTTTTGTAGGCAGGATGCAAAACAAAGACATCAACCTGCACACCCTCATCCAGATAAGCCTTGACTCTTCGGTGGATAAACCCATTCCGATATAACTGCTCTTCATGTGGATAAGCATTCGTAATGATTACATACCTATCTTTTTCACTAAATGTAAGCTCATATAGATTTATAGATTCCTCCATTTTTGTTCACTCCTACTATTCAGTCATCTTCAGTCAGCCTGCTACTTATCTGTAAATGAAGGATTTTTAGAAGACCCTTTTCCAATCTCTTTTAAAACCGTCAATCGATTATAACAAACATGTATTACTGAATATTGACATCAATATGAGAGTTCTGTAAATTAAAGTAAAGTTTCCATGAACTTTTATCTGTTTTTGTGAATTTTTAGTAAGGACATTTCTGGGGGAACAGTATTCGTATAAACAAGCAAAATAAAGAAGGTCGATCCATTTACCGGAATCGCCCTCTTACATTTAAACTATTGTATTTTGTAAGAATAGAATCGAATCGAAAAAAGACCAATTTGCTGAAGAGAGTGATATAGATGGGACCAATTACCTTTAAAGCATGTGCAATCACTAATGAAATTGATTTGAACAGAATCGCCATTCATTGCGGCATTCCTAAAAAATTCACCTGGGAAGAGCCTTTAATCCTTAAAGGCGATATTCTACGTTCCATCCTTAAAAAAAATGTGGACGAATCGCAACAGGTACTGGTTTTTTCCTTTGGCAGCATTGTATTCATTAATTACTCACACGCGGATGAGATAAAGGAATTTTCATCCTTTATCCATTCTTTCGAACCGGACATTGATCTCGTCAATGTAGATAGATATACAGACGATTACAGCCTTCACTTCAGTGAAACTGAAAACATCAATTTGACAGACGAATATGTTATTGTGCCTAAATATGAATTTTTTTACCCTGAATTAATTTCCACTATTCTTGCAAAATCGGTGGCACTTGAAAAAACTGAGGAACAACTCGGAAAAATCCATGACAAGCTCGAAGCCATGATAGACCGACTGGAAAAAGGCAAGCTGAGAATTGGCAACAAGGAGCTAGCGAGGACAACGGCAAAAATAGTACGTCACGAGTATAATACCCTAGCGTATATCATGATCTTGGATAAACCTGATATTACATGGACAAGCAGTAGTGCCGGCGAATTTTATGACAGAATGCTTGATTTTTTTGAATTGAATGATCGGTATAA
Organism: Peribacillus sp. V2I11; assembly: GCF_030817135.1. Classification (NCBI taxonomy): domain Bacteria; kingdom Bacillati; phylum Bacillota; class Bacilli; order Caryophanales; family Bacillaceae; genus Peribacillus; species Peribacillus sp. V2I11. The sequence goes on from NZ_JAUSYW010000001.1 coordinate 1,438,399, forward strand.
AATCTTGAAAAGTAAAACCGAAATTTTATATAACATTATGGATGGGTTTTCTAACATCAGTCATTCGATCAGGGGACTATTCGTTGAATGGATCATTGTGATTCTCATTGTCTTTGAGATTGTTCTGACGATTTTAGAAATTGTAGGATGGATTCCATGAATCATGAACATACCGTATCCATATTAAAATTATGGTGAAAATTTTCCTGCAAGATAGGTCGGATGGAATACCTTCCAAAAAATAAGACTCGTTTAGATTCTCCTGACTGTAAACAAATTCGGAAAACGGGTTTGCCTACAGTTTTTTTCTTTGAAAAACGTTCCTGTTGATTCCAGAAATCCGCTCCCTTTCCGCTGACTGTCTGCCAAGCCTCATCAAAGCAAGCATCTAGCGGGTCTTGGCTAGCCAGTTGTTCGAAAGGAATGTCACAAATTTCTTCAATCTAGTAAGAGTTTCATCCCATATAAAAGAGTGAAAATGATAATCATTCCTTCGATAAAGCCGGGAAAGGGATTCTGGATGAGACCATTCCTAACCCTATTTTGTCGATAAACTGAAGCATCTTTAAGATGCTTATTTTGCGTTTAACCACTCTTTCATTTTTTAGTTACTGTATACGGAAGTTTAATTAAATTCCATTCATATCGGGGAATAGGTAATATGGGAGATTCCCATTTCCTTTATGCCTCTACTAATGTTTAATCCGCTATCGTTTCTTTTCTGATAACCGTCTCATGGGAGATCCGTTTTTCTTCTATCTTACTCCCTCGAGGTGTTTCATTTGCAAACACGTTCGACTTCCCTCTATATATTCAGGAAGTTATCTAAAGATCCCTTAATCCAGAGCATAGTGGAAAATGAATTCCTCCCCTTCTTCTCCGTTAAATCTGTATCCTTTGTCAAAGAATCCAGCTTTTTTATATAAATTTATCGCTGGAACATTCGAATGATGCACTGTTAGAATGATCTCATCTTTATCTGGATGACTTAGTCTGATCATATCAGGCAACACTTTTAAAGTCTTAAAAGCTAGCCCCTTTTTTTGATGGCGCAAATCCAAGGAGAATGATTTAAGAAGAATCGCATTCTCATTACTTGTAAATTGATTTCCCGCTTTATCCGTATATAAGGCAAAACATCCAATCAAATCCTCATCTAAATAAATGACCATGGGAAGGTTATATTTATCCTTCCTGAAGTCTTCGATAACTTTCAAAGGTAAAGAAGTATAGATTGCTTGTTCTATAGGTAAACAATAGTTGATCAGCGCCTCATAGTCATTTTCCATAAAAGGTCTAATAGTTAATCCAGTCACCGTACTTGCACCCCATTTTTTACATATCTGATAAAGCCATATTAACAGATACTAAAGTTTTACACTCCACTGCAAAGTAATTTTCAAGAAAATTCATTCACAAAAAAAGGAATGGATTTGTTAACCATTCCTTCAGACTGTAGGCAAACGCGAAGAAAAGCGAGTTGTTTACAATTTTTAAAAAGTATCCGTTTGATTCCAGAAATCCACTCCCTTTCCGCCGACTGTTTGCCAAGCCTCATCAAAGCAAGAGCCTGTGGGGTCTCGGCTAGCCAGTTATTCGGCAGGAGTGTCGCAAATTTCTTCCATCCAATAAGGATTATAGTAAAAAAACATGAAAGATCACCTAGTCTTATATTTGGTTCGAATGAGCCTGCCTACGGTTTTTCTTAAATTACATTCCAGTTGATTCCAGAAACCCGCTCCCTTTCCGCCGACTGTCTGCCAAGCCTCATCAAAGCAAGCGTCTGTGGGGTCTCGGCTAGCCAGTCATTCGGCAGGAGTGTCGCAAATTTCTTCTATCCATTAAGGGATTATAGTAAAAAAACATGAAGGATCATCTAGTCTTGTTTTAAAATCATGGTTCGGGATGAGACCGTTCAGAACCCGCTTTTGTCACAAACTGAAGGAACTTCCGATCCTTTTTTCTTCTTCTGTTTTGAAAATCATGATGTTAAATCATTCAGACGCCGATAATTCACTTTCCGTTACCCATTTATGGTTCTTCACTTTTTCTCCTTCCGTAGTCGGTGTGAAATCGACCATATAAACAGTCGTTTTTTCAGCAGATTCTACTTCAGCGACTGTCCCGTTCATCCCTTCCATATGAGAAGCATTTACTGTGACCTCCGCTCCGGGTTTATATGTTTTCTCACCTGCATCTTTAATTTCTTCGTGAATGATCCATTTATGGTTTTCCACTTTTTCTCCGCCAGTTGCAGGCGTATACGAAATTGCATAAGCAGTCGTATCAAAGGCGCCAACTATTGTTGCTTCCGCCCCCTTCATACCTTCCATATGACCTGATTCGATAATCGCTTGACTTCCAACTTCATAAGTTGGATTTTCTGCAGCTTTTAATCCTTCTGGAACATCACCCGAGCTAGAATGATTCATGTCCATTTCACTATGATCCTTTTCTTCTTTATTTTCTTTGTTTTTATCATCGCTGTTGGAACATGCGCCAAGGACTAAAAACAGGGCCGCTAATAATGATAAAATGATAGGCAATTTTGTTCTTTTTTTCATATTGAATAAAACCTCCTTATGATTACAGCCATCTTATCAATTAAATATGCAGAAAATATGGAGTAACTCGTGGCAAAAGAAATGGAGCCTCATATTTTTTATGTAAATCGCCTTACTTTGACTGAACAGAACTCTATTTAGCCACCGCTGCTTTTATTGCTATTCGACTTTTCTTGCAGAAACTTTTTGAATTGCTCTTTTGTAACATCCGATTTCATTGCCGATATTACTAATTCCAGCCATTCTTCAGAAAGGTTTCCATCAAAATCCTTCATAACATCATCTCCTTATTTTTATCTAATGATTAATTTATCTGGATCGTAAGGTGCAATATTCAGTTTACCTTGATGTATAAAAATAAGTTCGGAATATCATTATAAATAATCTTGATCCGTCTATAGCTGCTTTTTAGTGTAAATTTAAAAAGTCTTTACATTTACATATAATAAGGCCCCAATGTTTGTTTTGTAATCAGGGAATTCCGATTCTTCTATATTAATAACCATAATTTTTTATTAATAAAAGTGAATAGGATCTATCGAGAGTGTTTACGGAGGTAAAAAGAGATGATTTATTGATAGAGGTTATTTGAGGTTTTCAATCCTGCCGCATTTTTCTTGAAAATCAAGCAAGAAGGACTTGGTCAAAAGTCCTTCTCATGTCTAGTCTTCCAAAGTTGATTGTTCGATTTTTTGTATGATATGTGAAAGGTTCATGGAGGCATGTTTTTTATAATCCCTGCCAATGGATTTGAATAACCCTTTCGCTATACCTATTAACATGATTTTGGTATGTCCATCCAAAATCATGGACTTATTAGGGAAACTTGATTCAGCTTGTGCACCGCCAATCTTATTAGCAGTTTCCTTAATAAAATCAATGATTTTAATTTCCTGGATTTTTCCTTCGATATCGGTTTTATAGATAATTTGATTTCTCCAAAGTTTAAGCTCAATCCTCTGTTTAGTATAATCGAAGAGGTCTTCCGTAATATGAACATTGCTCATTTGACTAGAGTCTTTAATGGGATACAATTTTGGGTTAGGATTGATTTTCTTTATTAAGGATTGGTCAATCGTGACCTTTTCCCGCTTTATGCGCGTATTTTTCGTTTCACATAGAATCAGCCTTAACTGTCCGGCAATTATATTGTTGAACTCTTCTAATCCAAAGAATTCAACAAGCATTACACTATATTCCAAAATGGTGATCGCTTCATCAAATTTTCGTTTAGCTGCCGCATTCGATCTAGTAAAAACCAATCGATTCTTCCTCTTCATATCCTTCTCACCCCACTGAATTCGAATCTATATAAATAGTAAAAACATCCATAATGGATGTTTCAGACTGTAGACAAATTCGAAGAAAGCGAGTTTGCCTACAGTTTTCAAGTGTTTTCAGAAATTCGCTCCCTTTCCGCCGGCTGTCTGCCAAGCCTCCTCGCCAAAAGCACCTAGCTGAATCTCGACTAGCCAGTTATTCGGCAGGAGGGTCGCAAATTTCTTCAATTCAATGAGAATTTCATAAAGCATTAAATTATAAACTAGTCTTAATATTGGATCGGGATGAGACATTCCGAACCCCCTTTTGTCGAAAAACTGAACATTTATAATGGATGTTTTACTTATTAGGTCTGAACTTTATCGACTCCGATTTACGATTACCTTTTTCTCCTGTATATTCAATACTGATTACATTAGCCAAATTGATATGTTTGCCACCGGCTTGCAGCCACGTCGCATTTTGAATTAATTGCAATTTCAGGATACTATTCGCTTCATCAGAATATTGTTCATTCGTCTCTAACTCTTCTGTCTCACCATTCACATAATAAAATTTATATTTTGCATTACTCATTTTCATCAGCCTCTTTTCAACTACTTCATTCGACAAGGAATGACAATTCTCCTGCTTTCAGCAAAGTTAGATCATCTTTCACATCAATGACGTCCATGGGATGATCATACTATACATAAAAAGACTGTCGAGAATGGACAGTCTTTCGGTGAGGTAGCTTTTGATATTCAGACCTTTTATCTATCGAAGTGTTGTTTCATTAACTCTTTAAATCGTGTTCCATCTATTTCTTCTTTCGTCACTTTCCCATCTTCCCACTGTGTAAAGGATGTATCAGTTAAAGTGATGTTCCCGCTGTTTGTCAAACGGGTGATTAATGGATGCTTATTAAATGGAGATTGGGGATTTTCCCTGATGATCGTTTGGACCTCATTAAGTTCCGCTACATTTCCTACGGGTTTTGTAGAATCGAAAGCATAGCCTATTCTCCAATCGCGATCTTTATGTTTCAGTTTTAATTCAATGATATGATCCCCATGGTCGGTATTTTCTTTTTTTATCCTGAATTCACCATTTTGGGAAACGATCGTTTCTCCGTTCAACGGAACTGGTTTTAAAGGCAGATTCCCGCCAAAACCCGTATCGATCAAATACGTTTGGCCCTCATGGTTCAATAGAATGGTGACATGTGTCCTTCCTATGGTCATCCACCCCTGATTATAGATGACACCCCGAACCAAGAATACATCAAAGTCATTTTCCATCAGGAAAAAATAAAGGGCTGTATTCAATTCATAGCATAATCCACCCTCATTCCTCCGAGGACTTTGTTGATGATATTCTCTTTGTTGATATCACTCAGATGGGATGCCATGATTGATAAGTTTTCAAAAGGAATGGTTTTCGCTGTCTTATCCAGAATTTCATCTAATTTCTCAAATGTCAGTTTCACATCTTCCTGGAGCCCTATTCTTTTCCTGAATAATGCATTCAGTTCATTCATTAAGATTCCCCCCTTTAGACAGATACCGACGAAGAGTATCTTGAATTTGTATATATTCATTATACTTTGTCCATATTTCATTCTTCAATCAATCTGCCATTAGCTCCACCTTTTCCTTATCACATGAAAAGGGGTCGCCCAATAATGTCTTAATCCTGGGCAACCTCCTCCATTCATGCTTGGAAGCAGTTTTCTTTAATCATTCATTTACCTGTAAGATGATCTTACCTAAATTCTTATTGGCTTCCATATGTCCATGCGCCCTTTGCACCTCTTCAAAAGCGAAGACATGATCCACGATTGCCTTGATTTCATTTTGGAGGAACAACGGCATGGCCTTTTTAATGAATTCTTCCGTTAACTCTTTTTTATATTCATCACTCCGAGGAGTTAATAGAGTGCCTTTTAATTGTACTCTTTTTAAGAGAAGTTCCATCAGGTTCACCTTCTCGACTACAGTTCCTCCTAGAATGCCTATCAGTACCCATCGTCCATCAGTTTTTATGCTTTTAAGGTTTTTCTCCCAGTAAGAAGCACCGATGAAATCCAGGATAACATCCACTCCTTGATTATTTGTAGCTTTCAGTACTTCCTCATCAAAAGATTGTTCTTTATAGTTGATACAGATATCCGCTCCTAGTGAGTGACAGAAATCCAATTTTCCCTTTGTGCCGGCTGTAGTGATGATCTTGGCTTTTGTCAATTTTTTTGCCAGTTGGATAGCAGCTGTGCCTACACCGCTTCCGCCAGCATGAATCAATACCGTATCTTGATCCGTCAATTCACCTAACCAAAACAAGGTTTGGTACGCAGTCAAGAATACCTCAGGAATCGCTGCCGCTTCTTCAAATGACAGGTTATCCGGGATTTTCATCGCTCGATCAGCCGGCATCAAGGCATATTGAGCATAACCGCCGCCGTTTACAAGGCCCATCACCCTTGTCCCTAATTGTATATTTGCACCTTCCCCTGTTTCCACCACTTCCCCAGAAACTTCAATCCCCAATATTGGATTGCCCATATAACCGGATTTCCCTTCTCTCGAAACAATATCCGTTCTATTTATCGCAGAGGCTTTCACCTTAATTAATATTTCCCCTTTTCCGGGCATAGGCTTGGAAAAATCTTCAAATAGCAATTGTTCTGCTCCACCCGGTTCTTTAACCACTACCGCTTTCATTCGACCCACTCCTTACCATTAAATTAGTGACCATCCTTTAAAATGGTTTGTCTTGAAGATGGAAACTATGCTACTCCAAAAAATATCCACAAGCAAATAATTAGGTTATGGTAAAAATGAGAGAATAAAAAAAGCCGATGTCCCTTTTGGGGCCATCGACATATTTTGAAGGATTCTATTACCTTTTATTAAGCAATTGATCTCTATCCAAGTCATGATGCAATTGTGCTGCCGGTACCTTAGGGTTAGGAATCTGCCCTTTTGCAACTGGTTCTGCTATATAAACAAAATCTCCCGTACCATCTGGGGCGCTTCCTGTTGCCCACAGGCCGTCTGCTGATTCATTACCTTCTGACAAGTTCCAGAATTCGTACGCTTCCGGTTGAGATTCCATTTCCGCTTCCGGTGGGAATGACGCGGGAACGACAACGCCATTTTTCTCTTCAAGTTCTGCAATGGCCGCCATCCATTGATATTGGTGGTAACGATCACGGGCTAACATTTTACGGAACGTAGCACGGACCCCTTCATCTTTGGTCATATGATATAAACGTGCAACTTGAAGGCGTCCTTGGCTTTCGGCATGCAGATTCGACCGCATGTCAGCTAATAAATTCCCGCTCGCTACAATATAAGATCCGTTCCAAGGTACCCCATTCGAGTTGGTTGGCAGTCCGCCAAGTCCGCTTACGAGCAAATGCTGGGGATTGATTCCACCCATGATCGCTGCCATAGCAGGATCCTTTGCGGCTTCAGCCTGATCTTCCGGAGAAGCGCCATCAAGTAATTGACTTATGAGCGAACAAAGCATTTCTACATGTCCAATTTCCTCTGTACCAATATCCATCAGCATATCCTTGTATTTTTCTTCTCCTTGGCAGTTGAAACCCTGAAAAAGATATTGCATCATGACAGTCATTTCCCCAAACTGTCCGCCTAACACTTCCTGAATTTGACGGGCAAGCATCGGATCTGGTCGATCTACCTTAACTTCAAATTGCAATTCTTTTTGATGACGAAACATATAGACTCCTCCTTCTATTTTAGGTTGTTTTTTTATATGATCTACGGTTTTTTATTACCCGCCTGTCCATGCTTGAAACATGAATCCAGTTATAATGAACAATAATTAGAAATAATTTACACGTGGTTGACAATGATCACTGAACTTAATAGCCAAGTATTCTCTTAGGGCTATGAATGGCTCGATAAAAAAGATTTATAAAAGGTCCATTTACCTGTCTATAACTTTACAATACAGGGTAAAGTAGAACCATATATGGGAAAATGATCCATATCGAAGAAACCTAAAAGGAGGATGGAAAATGGGTTTCAAGCCCCGAAATCAAAAAGATCAATCTATTTCAGAATTACGTTATACTTATTCCGCTCGTAATCTATGGTCCGGTTTTCTATTTGGGATCGGATTGGTCGCATTCATCGATGAGGCCATCTTTCATCAACTATTACATTGGCACCATTTCTATGACAAGTCCACATCCAATATCGGGCTTGTCTCGGATGGTTTATTTCATGCCCTAAGCTGGTTTGCAACGGTCGGGTCTTTGTTCATGTTTGCTGACCTTCGTCGTCGAAAGGGATTATGGCTGAAAAGGTGGATAGGAGGAGTTTTACTCGGGGCAGGTTCATTTCAGTTATATGACGGGATCATCCAGCACAAGCTCATGCGTCTCCATCAAATCCGTTACAATGTCGACATTCTTCCATACGACTTGATTTGGAACATTGCAGCCACAATCATGATCTTGGTTGGCATTACCCTCGTCATTCAAACAAGGCTCAGCTTACTTAAAATGAAAGAAGACGCCCGTAATGCACAGTAATGGACATATTCATGATAATGGTGCTGGTTTTGAACCGATTTTATTGATTTTATTCGCGCTTGTTATAGTGATTTATATCGGAGCTGTCGTACTTTCGAGCCGCCGCTATAAAAAATGGCCCTTATACCGTACGTTCTTTTGGATTCTTGGCACCATCTGTGCAGCCTCAGCAATTACTGGCCCCATAGCCAATCGCGCGCATATGGACTTCACGGCGCATATGGTCGATCATTTACTGCTTGGAATGATTGCACCCATCTTACTCGTGCTTGCTGCACCTATTACTCTTGCACTGCGAACACTTGATGTGCCATCAGCAAGACGCCTTTCACAGGTGTTGAAAAGTTGGCCGCTGCGCATTTTAAGCAATCCTATCACTGCCTCCGTGCTTAATATTGGGGGGCTTTGGATTCTTTATACGACTGGGTTATATGGGTTGATGCATCATAATGCCCTTCTACATGCATTAGTGCATTTTCACATGTTCTTGGCGGGCTATCTATTCACTGCCTCGATGATTTATATGGACCCTGCGCCCCACAGGTTCAACTTCATGTTTAGAGCTATCATATTTACAATTTCACTGGCGGGCCATGATATCCTTTCTAAATATATTTTTGCCCATCCGCCAAGCGGTGTCACCAAGGAACAAGCGGAAAATGGCGGAATGTTAATGTACTATGCCGGTGATGCCATTGACGTTGCACTTATCTGCATCCTTTGCCATCAATGGTTCAAAGTCACCCGTCCTAAGGGATCACTTGCCTTGTAGCAGGAACAGTTACATGATCACTTCGGTAACTCCTGTGTTTCTGTTTAATCGTCCAACATTTAGCTCATACTAATTTTTGATGAAAAAATTTTGGATGGAGCTGAATGGAAAATGGAATTTGAAGCTAACAATTCTACTGAAAATGCTCTTCGTGATTATAAAGCTGGAATCGGTGCCTTTACGCATAAAATGCCTGATCTCGCGGAGAAATTCAATTCGTTTACGGAAGAGTGCTTTAAAGAAGGTCAATTATCCAAGAAAGAAAAACAGCTAATCGCACTAGGAATAAGCTTATATTCACAAGATGAATACTGTATTATCTATCATACAAAAGGATGTCTTGATCAAGGCTGTTCCGAACAAGAAATTCTTGAAGCCATTGGTGTGACCGCGGCATTTGGCGGAGGAGCAACCATGAGTCAGGCTGTTACCCTCGTCCAGGAATGCATTCAGGAAATAAATCAGATGAAACAGTAAAAAAGAAGGGATAGGACAGTTTTAGTCCTACCCCTTCTTTATGTTCTTGACAAAGAAATCCATTTAGCATTCATGGCCAAAAAGCCTTGTCATTCAATGGGTGCTTTTAATGTCTGATGTTGTTATTTCCTTGTGCGGGTGCATACGAATTCATCATTTGCTGCATATCCTGCTGTGCAAGCTGTGGAACTTGGTAGTAATGATGTTTGTTTTGATATAACGAAATCTCATATGCCATTTCAATGCAGTTCGGAACGGAATCCGCAAATACACGGCGTACTACCGGATTTGTTATTTCAAGCGCTGCCATCGCTTTCATGGATGCAGCAGACTTGACAGCTCCGAGCATCATGGCTGAAATGCATTCATCCGTAATTTCCGAAACGGATTGCAAAGGTTTCTTTGGCTGCGTTGGTGTCAATCCATATATAAAATCGTTACCTTGGTTCATTTTGTAGCTCTGGGTCGGTTTAGAAGGATCCTGGCCCGTTTGGAAGCACTCCAATGTAATATTATATTCATCTTGGATGAACTGATTTTGACGATCCAGAATGTCCCGCAATTCCTGATCCTTTACATGCTGACGCAAAAGCATATAAGTGTTTAGTGTATCAATCGTTCCCGATAACACTTCATGTACATCGAATACTTCGTGACCACCGTGATTCATTTGTGGGGGAATAGCACCCGTTTGCATGTTCTGGTGTACTTGACCTTGTTGATATTGGTTTTGCATCGTATTTCCTCCTCATTTTATCAGTAATGCGAACAAGTTTAGTATGTTAAAACCCAACAGGATTATTCAATCTAAACTCTTCCAAGAAGACCAATAAGCTGCCTACATCATGTTTTCTGTATAAAAAAACCGTGACGTTTTAAACTAATATAAACACTTTATTGAATGGGAGGATTTCTAATGGCACATAAATGCTTCTATTGTACTGATGACACGGAAGAAAAAAAAATCCATGTCGTAACGTTTCAAGTCACTGACACGGATAGGAATGAAATTCTCTGCGATGAATGTTATCAAGAATGGCTACAAGGCATAAAAGGCTAAAATCCCTCTAACATTTTCATGTATACATGGATTAATAATGGGTAACTTATGCGTTAAATTAGTGAAATTCAAGGAGGATGGCTATGGGAATCTTAAGCGGAAATCCGAAAGAAGAACCTATGCATTACGGAGAGGTATTTGGAATGGGCATTTCTGACAACAACAAAAGGTTTGATTGCCTGTCATCAAACTATGCTTAATCATACAGGAGATAAAGACCTGCATAAATTACTTGTAGAAGTGATCAATCAAGGGAAACAGGAAAATGACCAAATTGAATTATTATTAAAAGAAAATAGCGTAGGACTGCCTCCATCACCACCTGAAAGGCCTAAAGCTAATTTAGAGGATATTCCCGTTGGGGCACGACTTCAAGATCCTGAAATCTCTGCTTCAGTATCAATCGATATTAATGCAGGATTAGTTGCTTGTAGCCAGATCATGGGTCAATGCATCCGCGAAGATATTGCACAGATGTTCGCACAATTCCATACAAAAAAAGCGGCATTGGGTGCTGACTTCCTAAGATTGAATAAGGAAAAAGGATGGCTTGTCCCTCCTCCTCTTCATGTTAATAAAACAAGTTTGTAAAATGAAATCTCCCTTAACCATGTTGACTTTGTGATATGTCCAACATGATTAAGGGATTAATTCCGATAATGAAAGGACGATTAAGGAATCATTACCAATGCAGACTTTCGATTAAGTAGCACTTTGTGCATTGTTGACTATAATCATTTTTTACAAATTCATGATTACAATTCTCCCGAAAAATGTTCAGCTCCCTTTTCAGCTGTTCCAATTGAGTCTCCAACTGTTTCATTTCAACTTTTATCTGGATTACCCGATTCATCGAATTCTCCCTCTCGTCGGAATTATTGATAGATTTCCCCGTCCGTTTTCCTAAATTCATTCGCTTTTTCTTTAAGCCCTTCATCGATCACCGACTCAAAACCCAGACCCTTTTCCTTCGCCAAATCACGGATGTCCTGAGAGATTCTCATACTGCAGAATTTTGGTCCGCACATTGAACAGAAATGGGCTGTTTTGGCACCTTCAGCCGGAAGTGTTTCATCGTGATATTCGACCGCCCTTTCAGGATCGAGGGAAAGATTGAATTGATCTCTCCAACGAAATTCGAATCTAGCCTTCGAAAGTGCATCATCCCGTTTTCTTGCTTGCGGATGGCCTTTAGCAAGGTCAGCTGCGTGGGCCGCAATTTTATAAGTAATGACCCCTACTCTAACATCCTCTTTATTCGGAAGTCCCAAATGCTCTTTCGGTGTCACATAACAAAGCATGGCAGTTCCAAACCATCCAATCATGGCAGCACCAATCGCAGAAGTGATATGATCGTATCCAGGAGCTATATCCGTTGTCAATGGTCCCAAGGTATAGAATGGAGCTTCTTGACAGACTTCCAGCTGCTTATCCATATTTTCTTTAATCAAATGCATCGGTACGTGACCGGGTCCCTCCACCATGACTTGAACATCGTGCTTCCAAGCTATCTTCGTCAGTTCCCCTAGTGTTTCCAATTCAGCAAATTGTGCCTCATCGTTTGCATCTGCAATGGATCCAGGACGGAGGCCGTCACCTAATGAGAAAGAGACATCATACGCCTTCATGATTTCACAAATCTCTTCAAAGTGAGTGTAGAGAAAACTTTCTTGGTGGTGGGCCAAGCACCATTGTGCCATGATGGAGCCCCCCCGGGAAACAATTCCCGTAACTCGCTTTGCTGTCATGGGGATGTATCGCAAAAGCACACCAGCGTGTATGGTGAAGTAATCGACACCTTGCTCAGCCTGCTCGATTAATGTATCCCGGAAAACTTCCCAATTTAAATCTTCCGCGACTCCATTCACTTTTTCCAATGCTTGATATATCGGAACCGTCCCAACTGGCACAGGTGAATTCCTTATAATCCATTCCCGGGTCGTGTGAATATTCTTTCCGGTGGAAAGATCCATTATATTGTCTGCACCCCATCGTGTAGCCCAAGTCATTTTCTCCACTTCAGCTTCGATCGATGAACTAACAGCCGAATTTCCAATATTTGCATTTATTTTCACATGAAAATTACGTCCGATGATCATGGGCTCACTTTCAGGATGGTTAATATTTGCCGGAATGATCGCACGCCCGCTAGCTACCTCTTCTCTAACGAACTCAGGGGACACATTTTCCCTGATCGAAATGAACTCCATTTCCGGAGTGATGATACCTTTACGGGCATAATGGAGCTGGGTTACGTTTTGCCCTTTCACTGCACGCAATGGTTTTCTTTTCAATCCCGGAAAAACTTCGGCGTTGGATTGTGTTTCCACTTTTTTATACCCGTTATCTTCGGGCTTTATTTCACGGCCTTCATACTCTTCAACATCTTCCCGTTCCAGAACCCAACTGCGTCTAATCGGGGCAAGACCTTTATGAATATCAATGGGATATTCTGAATCCGTATAAAAACCGCTTGTGTCATATACCCGTAAAGGCGGATTATCCTCTTCCCCGAATGCCCCTGTAGTCGGACTTAGCTTAATTTCACGCATAGGTACTTTAATATCAGGTCTAGATCCCTCAACATACACTTTTTTACTCCCGGCAAAACTGGACATAATTGAAACGTTCATGTCATTTACTGAATTACTCATGATTTCATTTCTCCTTTTTAAGTTATTTAAAAAGGACAAAATCCAATCCATTTCGCACGAAAAAGCCAGATCTCATATTTAAGACCCGGCTGACGTTAGTATGACTACAAAAATGACCAAATGAAATGTCATTATTTAGTAGATTCTAACTTCCCCACGCTGGTATGAACCAGATCAGGTCCTGAGGGTTAAGAAGCTTTAGCGCTTCCCTCTCAGCCCAACTTTTATTGGACACCCCTAGTCTGAATAATTTAATTGATTACAGGGTAACTATATATCACCCTTTTCATTCTGTAAATACTTTTAAAGACCTAATATTCCGTTTACAACTCTCCAAAATTTGTTATTTGGAGAGTATCTCCAATTAACTCCCCAGGCTCTCAAGGATGGGGAAAAGCTCCTCTAAATGCTTGATTTCATAGGTTGGAAGCACTTCATTCCGTTCCTTATCATGGCGATTTATCCAGACCGACTTTATGCCTACACGTGATGCTCCAAGGATGTCGGTCATTAAATTATCGCCGACCATCAATACTTCATCCTTATCAAGCTCCATGATTTCCAAAGCATGCTCAAAAATGGAGGCATCTGGTTTACCTCGTCCAAATGCGCCTGAAATCACGATTTGGTCGAAATAAGGAACCAGTTCAGGAGTAATTTCAAGTTTGGTATTTTGCAGTTCAGGAGATCCGTTCGTAAGCAATAGCAATTTGTACTTCCCTTTTAATTCATCCAGAACACGGAATGATTCTTCATAGATAAATGGCTTTTTGCGTCTCTCGGCAGGAAAACGTTCTGCCAGTTCAAGCCCAAATTCCGGGTCATCGACCCCTAATGCCTTTAAACCTCTCGTCCACGCTTCTTTCCGATAAGCCGGTGCAATCCCGGCCATCTTCCGGAATTCATCATGATCATCCTGAAAATTCCCCCATAGTCCCTCAAATGGGTTGATTCCGATCATTTGAGTGAATGCATATGTATCATAAGAGGAATAAAGCTCGCGCGCTTCCTTTCGCACCGCTTCTTCAAACTCTTCGACATTCAGATCATATTTCTCCTTAGCCACTTCGCATGTGGCCACAAAAGCCTCTTTTACACTTTTCTGATCCCATAGTAATGTATCATCTAAATCAAAAAAAACTGCTTTCAGCAAATTGTCCACCCCTCTTTCCCCATTATTGAATTCGTAAAAATTACGCTATTACAATAATAAACCACAACCGATAAAAAAAGAATAACTATTCGGAAAATGTCTTACTCTTTCTGGTGGGAAACCCTATATTCCCCCCTCATCATTTTTCAAATACATAAAGCTTTCCATTACTGGCAATCTTGAATTTCGGACCTGTGAACCCCCGTCGGATCAGCTCCTTCCTGATATATACCATGAGGGCGGCATGACTTACGATCAGGACATCCCTTTCCCCCTTTGCAAAGACTTCATCCAATACTTTATTGATCCTTCGCTCTGCAATCTTGATTTCCGCCCTTGTCTGCTTGTTGAACACCGAGCAGCTGCGAATCCAGATGGCCCAAAGGATGAACGGCAGTTTTACCCTTCCTTTAAGAGGGGGAGAAGGTATTTCCCGCAGCTCCTCCATCCGATGAACCGTACCTGGATAGATATGTTCCGCTGTCTTGACAGCCCTCGACATAGGACTGCAATAACATTCCTGCCATTCCTCCACGCCAAATAAAGTCGTTCCATAAATAATATCCGCTGCATCATAGTCCTCAAACCATTGCTTCATATCATCCGCCGTCACAAATCTCCCAGTAGGAAATTCATGTGTCACCTTAAAATGCCGTACCAAACCAATTTTCATATATTCTCCTTTTTATCTTTTGAAATATTCGTTTCTTTTTCTTGTAAAGGCCTTATCAATATATTACCCTATGTAAAACTATATAATAAATGCCAGTTGAAACCAGTAAAAACCATACTGAGCTCTCCTTGACATTGTGTATGTTTAAAAAATCTTACGGTTTGTGTCACTGTTAGGCTTTGATTATGATGGCATCGAAAAAAGAGAAAGCATTTCGCCTTCTCCAGTCATGGTTTAATCTATGAATTGAAGTTCTGTTATCGTACATCTTTTCCTGAATTTATATTTCCCGCTCAAATCACTGAATTGATAATCATTGAGGGATTTCCCCAGTTGTTCCTTTAGCTTATCCACCGTGATGGTTTCCTCAACTGTCCCTTTCCAATTTTCATTTCCTATTAACTCTTCGAACGGAATGGTAGTCAGGACTTCATCATATATCTGGATGCTTTGATCGATGCCGAAGCTGCCATAGATACTGCCATTTTCATCAGCAAAGATATGCTCCGACTCCAATTCTTCCACCAATACTTCTAGATATTCCTTTGACTTAACAGGCTTGATGGCAATCTCCGCTTCCGCCTTTACAGGTCCCAATCTCTTATCGACGATCTCTATCGTCACTTTAACGTGAACGGGCGGAAACCCAAACCCTTCACAAAGTTCTGCTGCCGAATTATATACCATCTGTACATCCTCCTTTTGTCACTATCATTATATAATATAAATACTTCATTTCATTATCAAAAACCCTTATTCCTGATCACTTTGCAACATGTCTTTTTTGAACATCAATTCATTTTTTTCCCTTGATCATATTAATAGATTTTGAATGTTTCATCCGCTTATTTTTGTACTAATGATATTCTCCAAATCTACAATTCTTCCACGATTCTACTGCCTTTAGAAGCGCTATGGAAACACATATCAATCATTCAATATTTTAATATATTGAAAAATAGTTTGATTTCAACAAAGAGTAAAGTTATACTCATCGTGATAATGATTATCAATTTCATTCATTGAAAAGTAAAGGATGACCTAACAAATGTTCCATACTCTCTCTCTAAAGGAACGTAAAAATCGTTCAAATGTTTTTCTGCTAATGTGTTTATTCATCCTGGTGATTTTTGGATTGGTTGTGTCCCTGTTTTTGGCTGTAACATTTGGGGCAAAAGAGGTTACCTTCAATACGGTGTGGTCAGCGGTTTTTAATTATAATCCTGCATTGACTCAGCAACAGATTATCCACGAACTACGGCTTCCACGGGTTATTGGAGCAGCATTGGTCGGAGCAGCTTTTGCAGTTGCAGGTGCATTAATGCAAGGAGTAACCCACAATCCCTTAGCTGATGCAGGGATACTTGGAATTAACGCAGGCTCCATGTTTGTGGTAGCTCTTAGTTTTGCTTTCTTTCCAAACATTCCATATTCTCTTTTGATGATTTTTTCATTTATTGGAGCTGTATTGAGTACATTATGCATTTTTATAATTGGCTCATCCGTCCCGGGAGGATTAACACCTATAAGGCTAACAATCTCAGGTGCCGTGATAGCAGCGCTCTTGCATTCACTAAGCTCAGGAGTGGCTATTTATTATGATTTGAGTCAGGATTTAGCATTCTGGTATGCCGGAGGTGTTGCAGGGATAAAGTGGAGTCATTTGAAAGTGTTGGTTCCTATTATTCTTATCGCTATTATTTGGGCAATATCGTTAGGGCGATCTGTGTCACTCATTTCATTGGGCAATGATATTTCCACCAATCTTGGTGTGAATACGAATCGTATCAGAATACTCGGAATGATAATAGCCGTTATTCTGGCAGGTGTTTCTGTTTCGGCCGCTGGTTCAATAGGTTTTGTTGGACTCGTAATCCCACATATTTCACGAAAATTGGTTGGAGGATATTATCAGCTCATCATTCCAATGTCAGCATTATTGGGTTCGATACTGTTAATACTGGCTGATCTGGGAGCTCGAACGTTGAACCCGCCTAGAGAACTGGCAATAGGTATAATGGTAGCCCTTGTCGGTGTTCCTTTTTTTCTCTATATCGCTCGTAAAGTAGGGAGGGACCTATAGGTGAAATACCTTATGAATGCAGACAACAAGAGGGCATATACAGTTACTATGGTATTTATTTTAATTAGTATAGTTGCAGTATTAATAAGCTTGAATACAGGTACATTACGGATTTCACCTTTAAAAGTAATCCAAACGCTTTTTGGCTACGGTGATTTTAAAAGTTCCACTGTGCTGTTCGATTACCGTATGCCGCGAATCTTGATTACCATGTTGGCGGGAGTTGGATTAGGAATTTCCGGTGCAATCTTACAAGGATTATCACGTAACCCTTTGGCAGATCCAGGAATTTTAGGTTTACATGCAGGTGCCTCCTTTGGTCTCATTATCTTTGTTACATATTTTCATTCATTAGATGAAAAAGCATCAATTCTTATACCGTTATTTACCTTTTTAGGCGGAATCTTAACTGCTTTTCTTATTGTTTTACTTGCCTATGATCGTTACAAAGGCATACTGCCCATTCGACTTATTCTCATTGGAATTGCGATTTCTGCTGGTTTTAGTGCTATTACACTTTTTCTGTCTCTTCGTCTTGATGAAGAAACCTACTCATTTGCTTCAAGATGGTTAGTTGGAAATGTATGGGGAAGAGATTGGATTCATGTTATTGCCCTTTTTCCTTGGATCCTTATTTTAGCACCTTATGCTTACTTCCAATCCAACACATTAAATGCCTTATCACTTGGTGATGACGTAGCGGCTGGACTTGGTGCTTCCGTTCAAAAACAACGTTTGCTGATGCTGGTAACTGCTGTTGGCTTGTCTTGTGCGAGTGTAGCGATGGCCGGCGGTATTGGATTTATTGGTCTAGTCGCCCCTCATCTTGCCCGTCGTCTTGTTGGCCCAATGTACCAACATTTCCTTCCAGTTGCAGGACTTATAGGGCTCATTATTTTGGTGCTTGCGGATACCATTGGTCGATCCATATTTCAGCCAAATGCTATTCCAGCTGGTATAGTAGTCGCTGCTATAGGAGCTCCCTATTTTCTTTATTTGCTCACAAAAACAAAATAACTTTTCAATAAGGAGAAAAAAATGAACAAGAAACTTACTATTTTATTTAGCATTATGTTAATTCTTATTTTGTCGGCTTGCGGACAAACTTCTTCAAATGATAGTAAATCAGCACCAAAAAATAAACCTGAGAGTGAAGAACCTAGAATCGCTTCACTTTCCATCCACCTAACAAATGATTTGCTTGCATTAGGTATAACTCCAGTTGGTTCTGTTATTGGTGGAGAATTAAAAGATTTTCTCCCTCATGTGAAGGATCAATTAAAAGATACGCAAAAGCTTGGACCTGTGAAAGATCCAGATATGGAAGCGTTGATTGAACTAAGCCCCTCCGTGATTTATCTTGATAAGGAATTCTCAGGACAAGATGTATCAAAATATGAAAAAATTGCACCGACTCAAGTATTTAATCTTGATGAAGGAACATGGAGAGATCATTTAAAGTCCGTAGGTAAACTTGTCGATCGTCAACAGCAAGCAGAAAAATTCATTTCAGATTATGAAAAACAAACAAAAGAAGTGAAAAATTTAATTGAAAATAAACTTGGTGAAGGCAGTAAAGTAATGGCAATACGTGTTACGGCAAAGGAGTTACGAGTATTTAGTACAAAACGACCAATGGGCCCCATCTTATTTCAGGATTTAGGTTTTAAACCTGCCAATGGTGTTGAAGACATTGATGAGAATCTACCTTACGAAGTCATATCTCAAGAAGTTCTTCCAGATTTCGATGCAGATGCTATATTTGTCATTGTCAACGGTGACGATGAGTCTCAGACAGCTTTTAAGCAGTTAGAAGATACCCCCATTTGGAAAGGCTTGAAAGCAGTTAAAGGAAAACATGTTTACGTAGTTCCGGACCAGCCATGGCTTGACTATTCAGCACTTGGAAATAAAATGGCCATGGACAATGCAAAAGAAATCTTTTCAAAATAATAGATAGAGTTATTATTGTTGGTTTATTTTATAGGATCTTTTAAGCATTTGAGTTACATAAAATTTATTATTAAGGTTAACACCTTTGGAATTATCTTAGCCCGTCCTCAATAGATCCAAAGAAGGAAGAATCAGCGTTACCCGATCGAATAGGCCATAGAGTAATTAAGCATGCAAAAAGGCTCTTATTAGTTAAGAGCTTCAGACTGTAGACAAACTCGATGAAAATCGAGTTTGTCTATTTTTATGGCTTGTACAATTTGGACGTTGATTTCCACTCCAGGCACTCGCTTTCCGCGGGCGGTCGGGGAGCCTCCTCGGCTTTCGCCTGCGGGGTCTCCCCTAGACGCGCTTTTCCCGCAGGAGTCTCGTACCTTCCGTTCCAATCAACTTTGTCTTACCTTTTAGATAGAACACTTTTGCCTGGAGTCATTTTTGGTTTAAAATAGAAGTATTAAAACTTGAGGTGATGAGGATGCTTTCTAAACATGATTCTATTCAGCGAGATCAACTTGAAATGATTACTTTAGATAACTGGTGCCACCGAACCATTTGGTTCGTAAAATGGAGGCTGCCATTGACTTCACTTTCATTTACGACTTGGTGAAAGATATGTATTCAGAGGTAGGACGCCCAAGTATTGATCCAGTTATTTTAGTTAAACTGACTTTCATTCAATATACCTTCGGTATTCGTTCCATGCGTAAAACGATTGAAGAAGTTGAAACCAATATGGCTTACCGTTGGTTCTTAGGCTATGGTTCCCATGATAAAGTACCTCATTTCTCTACGTTCGGGAAAAATTATGAGCGACGCTTTAAAGATACAGACCTATTTGAACAGATTTTCTATCGCATTTTAATGACAGCTGCTAATAAAAAGTTAATAAGTGCTGAACACGTTTTCGTGGATTCCACACATGTGAAAGCCAGTGCGAATAAACGGAAATTTGAAAAGAAAATCGTTCGTAAAGAAACACGAGCGTATCAAGGACGTCTTCAAGAAGAAATCAATCAAGATCGTGAAAACCATGGAAAAAAGCCTTTTCCACCAGATAAATTTGATAAAGAAGAGACCAAAGAGATTAAAGAAAGTACAACGGATTCTGAGAGTGGCTACTATGTGAAAGATGAACGAACAAAACAGTTTGCCTATTCATTCCACGCGGCCGCAGACCGCAACGGTTTTGTATTGGGAACGATTGTAACACCTGGAAATACACATGACAGTCAGATCTTAGAGCCACTAGTTGAACAAGTGATTGAGAAAGTTGGAAAACCGGAAGCCGTTGCCGCAGATGCAGCTTATAAAACACCAGCGATTACAAGCTACCTATTTAACAAAGAAATCATACCGGCTTTACCTTATACACGTCCTCGCACCAAAGAAGGATTTTTCCGCAAACAGGACTATGTATACGATGAACATTTTGATTGTTACCTTTGCCCTTCGGGCGAAACTTTAAAGTACTCAACAACAAATAAAGAGGGCTATCGCGAGTACAAATCGCCAAAACAAATTTGTACAACATGCTCATTTTTATCTCGGTGTACAGAAAGCAAAGACTGTCAAAAAGTGGTGACACGGCATATCTGGCAAACACATGTGGAAGAAGCAGATCATCTGCGTCATCATCAAGATGTAAAACCTATATATGCAAAACGTAAAGAAACGATTGAGCGTGTATTCGCAGATGCAAAAGAAAAGCATGGTATGCGTTGGACTACTTTAAGGGGACTTAAAAAATTGTCGATGCAGGCGATGCTTACTTTCGCTGCCATTAATTTAAAGAAGATGGCCAATTGGACATGGCGAGGTCCAAAAATGGCCTAACATAGTGGGCTCGTAGAGCCCCAATCTCTTAACTTTAGGCGAAAATTCAAAGGGAATTTCAAAAGGGGTTCAGAATTTTTTAATTCCGAACCCCTTTTGTCTACAAACTGAGGCTCTTATTAGTTAAGAGCTTTTTTGCTGTTTATAGGTATATTAATTTTAATCATTCATTTAACAAATGTAAGTGTAATCATATTTTAGTTATCATTTTTGACGGTTATTGGGGGAAGAGCTAAGAAAAAGAAAAAACAAGACAGCTAACTGTGAATATTTTTTATTTCAAATGTGAACTGCCTTATTGTAAATATCCTTTCACGCAATCACATTATGGCTTTAACACCACTTTAATACATTCATCTTGGTGATCGTTAAAGATTTGATAAGCTTCACTCGCTTTTTCAAGAGGGACTTTATGGGATATGATTTCCGTGGGGTCGAACTCTCCTGCCGTGATTTTATCAAAAAGCTTGGGCATGTAGTGAATGACCGGTGCTTGCCCCATTTTCAGGTTAATGTTCCTCTCAAATAAATTGCCTAATGGGAACATATTATATTTGGATCCGTATACGCCAGTCAGTTGAATCGTGCCGAATTTACGTACGGCATTAAGTGCAATCTCGATAGCACTTAACGTTCCACCCTGAAGTTTCAACTTTTGCTCAATCACCTCGATCGTTGATTTCTTGCCATCCATTCCCACACAATCCATGACCACATCCGCCCCGCCTGAAGTGATTTCCTTAATGCAGCTGCCCATATCGTTATATTCATCGAAGTTATACGCCTCAACCTTATTCATCTGTTTTGCCCTTTTGAGTCTATAAGGAAGATTGTCGATGGCAATGACCCTTTTTGCTCCTTTCATCCAAGCGAACTTCTGAGCCATCAAACCAATCGGCTCACAGCCCAATACCGCTACCGTATCATCTTTCTTGATGCCAGCGTTCTCTACACTCCAATATCCGGTAGGAAGCAAATCGGACATGAACAATAGTGCCTCATCTTCAAGTTCACATGACTCTGGGATGACAAACGGCATGAAGTTTCCATATGGGACCTCAAATATTCTGCCTGCCCGCTGGGATAGTTCCCATATCGTTCAGTAAAACAAAAATTTCCGCCTGTATCCACCGCTTCATTGGGGTTGGAATTATCACATTGACTTCTCCATATCATGTTCACAATAATAACAGTGTCCACAAGAAATGTTGAAAGGCAGGACAACCCTGTCCCCTTTTTTCACCTTCGTCACTTCCGGACCCACTTCTTCAACGATTCCCATCGGTTCATGGCCAATGACATAATCTTTATGCGTCGGCATAGCACCTGATATATATGGAGATTGGACCCGCATATAGCCGTTGAAGTCACCCGGACGATGATATCATCCTTTTGCTGGAGTTTCGGATCTTCAACTTGTTTTACCTGTATATCTTTTGCTCCTTGAAACGTTACAGCCTTCATAATCAGCCTCCTAAAATATTCTTATTACATTTAATATACCCGTCCAAAAGACTACTAAGCCTATTAATATCCAATTTTTTCAATAATTAGATATCCTTCATTACAAAAAAGCCCCGGAAAACCGGGACTCACCTATGAAACCATTTATTTAGTACTTTATTTATTGCCATTATTATGGTGCTTGTACTCTCTTAGTACCTCATTGAATACTTCCGGATAATTCGTAAACAGCCCCGTTGCACCCCATTCAAGAGCCTTTTTCATATCGGCTCTTTCATTTACCGTATATGGATGGAATTGGAGGTCATGGTCACGAACCATCTTCACATATTGTCCGTCTACCTTACTGAAGTTCGGGCCAACGCCAATTGCATATTCCTTAATGGAATCCAATTCTTCATCCGAAATGGTTGCTTGGTTCTTATAAGAAAAAAGTTGCACAAGCGGTAACTTTGGATTCATGTCATGAACCTTCATCAGGCTTTCTTTACTGAACGATTGTATTAATACATTCTTGGTACTGCCTTTTGAATCCACCATTTTATATTCTTCCAGAACCTGCAGGAGTTCTTCTTCCATTCCTGGATACACATCAGGGGACTTTGTTTCGATATAATAATTGACCTGCTTGCCGAACTTCTTAAAGACTTCTTCAAGAGTGGGAACCGTTAACCCTTCATAGACCTCTTTTGCCAATTGCGGATATTTTTCATTGAACCATGTACCGGCATCCAGTTTCTTGATTTCTGCCAGCGTTAAATCCTTCACCAGACCGGTACCATTCGTTGTACGATTCACCTTTTCATCATGCATTGCTATCAATCTTCCATCCTTGGTCATTTGAAGATCGATTTCTATGTAGTCGCCTTTCATTTGTTCTCCCAATTGATAAGCGGGAATGGTATGTTCAGGTGCATAACCAGAAGCTCCCCGATGTGCGATATTCACGATTTTCTTCTCATAAATAGATGAATTGGAATGATTTCCTTTTGCTGCTGAAGCCCCCATGGAAGTAGCCTGCAATAAAAATGCCGCACTCATCATACATAAACCGAATTTCATTATATTCGTTTTCATTCCCCTCTCTCCTCCTATTATTACTATTATTTTAAAAGGGGAATGTGAATCTATAGCGAATATAATGTAAAGATATAATATATTAGTTAAAATGGGTAAAATAACCTAACAAGCGGATTACCCGCAGGGCATTTTTTTAGTTTGTTATACCCAACCCAAAAGGTGAATGACAGCTTAATTATTTGGTTAATGATTAGAAACGAACCCACTAAAAGTCTCTTTTTCTAAAAAAATCGTAATGAAAAATGTGCCAAACATGGATACTGGTAAACCAATAAGAAAATATAGTAAGTTTCTTGGCATGAACATATTGAAAAAGCAGAAAAAAACAGTCACCCAAATGAATATAACTAAATATTTCAAAATTCTCCTCATTACTTTACTCCTTACTTCGCTGTTAAATATGTCTTTAACCGTTTCATTAATACGTTAAGTCTTCCATATCCATAATAAATCAAACTTAGAGCCGATAAATTCCAGATATTAGATCAGATGTGCCAATGTTGGCTTACGACGGGTCCTGGACAAGTGTTTTCCTATACTGAACCCCTTCCGGTACTAATTTCCACCTGAACCTTGCCTGGAGAAATGCCCTTTCTAAAATATAGATAGAGGGATGACAAAATCTATCTTTTTCTGATTTACAAAAAACTAGTATCATATTACTATTAAACAAACAAACAGAATATTAATATTAAGGGGAATTATGTTAAAAAATTATCAATATTATCAAAACAAACACCGATTTATACTAAAAGCATTCATGGCAATGATATCCTTTTTACTATTAGTTGGGATTTCTGTATCACCTATAAGTTGGAAAGATAATCCCTCCGAGATGATATTACAGGTCATTTTAATATCGGGGATGATAATTTCTCTGTTATTTTTCTTAAAAACAGAAGTCAATTTTTATAAAACCCTATTCATTTTCTTAATTACTGTTTATTCATATAGCAAATTCTGGATTTTCCCAGATACCGCCATCATGCTGGCATTATTTGCTATAGCGCCCTTGATACCCATTTTTCTCTTTGATAAAATCGGGTTTTATATTGTCGCCACTTTAAATATCATATTGGGTCCCGCCTCCATTTTGATCATTTCAAAAACGGATCTTCAATACACTTATGACTATGTCGCTTTGGATAGTTTCGGCAACACGCTTAATTTCATCGCTATACAAATCATATTGGTATTCGTATTCATAGGAACCAATAATAGGGTGGAATCCACTAATGCATTTCATAAGGAAATACAGCAGGCCAAGCAATTGAACTCAGTCGGACAGCTCGCTGCCACCATTGCACACGAGATACGTAATCCGATTACAGTCGTGAAAGGATTTGCCCAGTTATTAGACCAAGAGAAGGAACTGAATGAAACGGAAAAATTTTATGTACAGACCATGCTTACAGAACTTGAATATACACAAGTGATCATCAATGACTATTTGTCTTTGGCAAAACCGCAAACGGATAATGTACAGGTCATTCCTTTAAATTATGAAATTCAAAAGATTTCCGATCTATTAACCAGTTTCGCCAATAATCGCAACATCGGCTTTCTCCTGGATTTCCGTGACGACCTGTTCATTAACATGAATCCCATCGAGCTTAAACAGATACTGGTCAATATCATGAAAAATGGAATTGAGTCGATGAACAAACCCGGATTCATCAAGGTGGAAACAGAGCAGGAACGCACCATGGCAAAAATACGAATAACGGATACAGGAATAGGCCTCTCAAAAGAACAGCTTGAAATACTAGGTACCCCATTTTATTCACTTAAAGATAGGGGAACCGGTATCGGCCTGACCGTTTGTTATTCCATCGTTCAAAAATACAAAGGGAAAATCGTGGTACAGAGCGAAGTGAACAAAGGAACATCGTTCACCATTTATTTGCCCTTATATAAAGAAATAGATTAAACTTACATTCGAAATAAGAAAGAGGATGACCACCCTTCACCAGGCGGTCATCCTTTTTCAATTAGGCTTTAAAACTATCTTGCCATTTCAGCAAATGATTTTCTAAAAAGCGGACAAACGAGTCTGAGATTTTGCCAGCCAGGGCAAAAATGATGATGCCTACGAATACGACGTCCGTTTGCATGAATGAACGGGCATCCTGGATCATGAAGCCTACCCCTCTATCCGCACCCAGCAATTCAGCGACGACCAGGCACATCCAAGCCGCACTTAAGGCTAAACGGATACCAAGTAATATGTTTGGTAAAGCTGCCGGAATCATGAGCTTCGTTATTTGTTCCCGACGGCTAAACTCCAAGATTAAGGCAACATCGTATAGTTTTTTATCCACATTCCGAAGGCCCAAAAAAGTTTGTAAATATAAAGGGAAAAAAGCACCTAAAGCAATAAGCAGCACTTTAGATAGTTCACCAAACCCGAACCACATGATGAATAAAGGGGTAATCGCAAGCAAAGGGACCGTTCGTAACATTTGAATGCTTGGGTTTAGATATTCTTCGGATTTTTTTTGCATGCCAACGATGACTCCTAACAATAAGCCTAAAAAACCACCTAATGCAAAGCCAAGAAGAGCCCGCGTTAAACTGATATGTAAATGCATGCCCATTTCCCCCGACTGAACGAGATCAATGAAAGTCGTGACGATCAATAATGGTGATGAGAATAATTGGGCAGGCAGGATGCCAACCGATCCTAATGTTTGCCATGCAATCAACACGACAACGGGAAGGACCGAACCCCGCAATGCCGATTTGGCAAGTTTGGATTGCTTTGTCGTTTCCCTTATTACTAGCGGCTTGTTTTGAGCAACGGTCTGTGTAGACATAATTTTCATCCTTCCTTTTTTCAAAAATTTAATTAAATGCTCCAATCTTCCACTTCTACTGGATGATGATCAAGTTGGGTTAATATGACGGACCTGAATTCCTGAAACGCTTTGCTTGTTCGAGTTCTTGGATATGGTAAATCAATTGGAACGATCGCTTTAATCCGCCCAGGCTTTGCATCCATGACGACCACTTTCCTCGATAAAAAGATGGATTCATCAATATCATGGGTGACAAGCACCATCGTTGTCTTATTCCTCTCCCATATTTCTAGTAAAGCCTCTTGAAGATGCGTTCGCGTGAATGCATCCAATGCACCGAATGGCTCATCCAGCAATAAAACTTCAGGATTACGCAATAAGGCCCTGGCAATGGCAACACGCTGCGACATTCCACCGGATAATTGGCGTGGATAAGCCTTTTCAAAACCTTTTAGTTTAACAAGTGAAATCAAATCATCCACCCTTTTTCGAATGTCCGGTTTCTTTAATTGTAAGTTACCTGCAATATTCCTCTCCACGTTCAGCCATGGAAATAAGCGGTGCTCCTGAAAAATGAAACCACGGTCTTTAGAAGGGGCGCTAACCGGATGATCCCCTGCTATGATCGCGCCTTCAAAGTCTGAATCAAGTCCTGCGATCAACTTTAATAACGTGCTTTTCCCGCAGCCGCTCGGACCAATGATGGTGACGAACTCACCATTGTTGACGGTCAGATTTAAATTATCCAAAACATGGACACTTTCATTCTCATTCTTAAATGTTTTGCTTACATGATTAATTTCTAATGTCGCAACCAATATCCTCACCCTTTCTCAAATAAAAAAAATAGAGATCCAGCAATAAGGCACATATTGTCCCTTTGCTGAATCTCTAGTTAACTAGTCGATTCAATATTTCATTTTATATTAACTTATCGATTATTTATAATCAACACCTAATACCAATTTATTTTATCGGATTAATGGTAAAAAATAATTGACAGATAATTCTAACAGCTGTTAAGATGCATTCATACACAAATCCGCTTCACACAGGAGCCAATTAAATATAGGCATTTGAATCAACTGGACTACCGGAGATTCAATGAAGAGTAACCCCGGCAAACTCTTCGTTGAATCTCCTTTTTTGTCATTAATCTGACCATCCAGATGTGGTAAGTGTATTAAAAAAGGAGGGAATTCATGAAGGAATATCGTAACAAGTTAACCGCAGTACTACTTGCCATCAGTTGCATCGCTGTATTGGCAGGCTGTAATTCCGATGCCGGCAAAGCTTCCGGGAAAAGTGATCCACTGAAAGTTCATATTGCCTTAAATGGCAAGATGGGGCCATTGGTCATTGCAAAGGAAAAGGGATTGTTCAACGAAGAGTTTTCTAAACTGGATGCCCAAATCGAGTGGAGTGAATTCCCGAGTGGTCCCCCACTATTGGAGTCTCTTGCTTCCAATCGGGTTGACCTGTCTTTTTTAGGGGATGGTGCACTGATTGCCGGCATTGATAAGAATCTGCCATTCGAAGTGATTGCACAAACAGGTCGAGGTGAGTCATCTGTCCGGATCCTGGCTCAAGCAGAAGGTAACATAAAGCAGATTGAAGACTTAAAGGGAAAAACGGTCGGTGTTGCTTCGGGGACAACGGGTCATGTGTATTTAATCAAGGCATTGAAAGCACATGGTTTAACGACTGATGATATTAAACTCATAAATTTACAACCAGATGATGCTCAAGCCGCCTTTGAAACCAAACAATTGGACGCCTGGGCGATATGGAACCCTTATTACCTTAATAATATTGAAAAAGGGAATGCTGTCGCACTTAAAGTAAAAGGAAAAATATTAGCTCCAGGTGCAATCATTGCACGTAAGGGATTTGCAAAAGAACATCCTGAAATTGTCCAGGCCTATTTAAAGGTTTATAAACAAGCTGCCGACTGGCAAATTGAAAATCCAGATGAAGCATCTGAAATTTATTCCAAAGAAACTAAATTGCCTGTGGGGACAGTCAAGACAATAATAACAGCCGAAGAACCAAATATCTTCTTTACCGAAGATGCCATCGAAGCACAACAAGAATCTATCGATACTTTAGCTGATGTGGGTTATATCAAGAAATCATTTAATTTTAAAAACCAGATCCACAATGAATACATTGATGAAGCCTTTAAAAAATAAAAAGACATACCTTACAGGAGGAGATTGATTATGACGGAAACTAAAACACAACAAATAAAAGTGGTACCCGTAGCAGGAAGGATTGGAGCGGAAATTCAAGGAGTCCAATTAAGCGGAGACTTGGATTTAGCTATTTTCAGTGAAATCAAACAAGCGTTAAACGATCATAAAGTCGTATTCTTCAAAGGTCAGAATCATTTGGACGATGCAGGCCAAGAAGCATTTGCCAAGCTATTGGGTGAGCCTTATGCACATCCTACAGTACCGGTCAAAGACAATACTAACTATATTTTCGAACTTGATTCCGAAAGGGGTGCTAAAGCAAACCATTGGCATACCGATGTCACTTTCGTTCCAGAAGTTCCAAAATACTCTGTTTTAAGAGGGGTAACCATCCCTAATGTCGGCGGCGATACAGTTTGGGCAAATACGAATGAAGCATATGAGGACCTGCCGGATGGATTGAAGGAATTAGCGGACGGACTATGGGCGATCCATACAAATGAATATGATTATGCTCAATTCAAACCAGCTGAAAACATCGATGATGAGGTTAAAAAGAAATATCGTGATGTATTCGAATCGACCATTTATAAAACAAGGCACCCAGTCGTTCACGTGCACTCAGAAACAGGAAAAAGGCATTTGTTATTAGGTGGCTTTGCAGGAAGAGTGGAAGGATATACAACAAGTGAATCTGAAAGATTATTAAGTATCTTCGATTCATACGTCACGCGCTTAGAAAATACCGTGCGTTGGCAATGGAGTGAAGGGGACGTGGTCATTTGGGATAACCTGGCCACTCAGCATTACGCTATTGCCGATTACGGGGACCAGCACCGCGTCGTTCGCCGGGTCACAGTAGGAAAAGATGTTCCCGTAAACAAGAAGAACGACTCCAGCAGACTAATTATTAAAAAATAAAACTCCTTTATAGAGTGTAAGGTTCGAAAACACTCGAACCTCCTGAGAAACTGGCCTTATTGCAGGAGGTTTGAGTGTTTTCTTTATTGAACAGGTCTTCCAAATCGCTCTTTAGCATTTAAGTACTTCCCTGCAAATCGCCTCATTTAAAATTCACTTCAATGTATTCAATCTCTTCTGCCGCACTTAATGTGCCATGGGCTTTTCCAACTGTGCCTTCTTTGTCTTCCCAAAAGAAGTTATGGTCCTGAACGATTGTGCTGAAATTAAAGTCTCGCCACCGGGCAGCAATGCCGAGCAATCTATCTCTATGCTGAAAATCACTTGAATCCACTATTTTATAAACTTCTTCTATAATTTTAGGGGACATCGGTATAGCTCCCCATTTATCTTGCGATCGAACCTTTTGATGAGTCATTTTATGCATGACATCCATGACTTCCGTTTCGGTTGAGTCTTCATCAAGTCCTGTTTCAAATTCTATCCCATCATATATCGCCGTTTTCGCTTCAAGTTCCGCCGCTTTAGCTTTCTCTTCCCTTTGGGCTTTGATTTTTATATCCTCTCTTTCTCTTTCAATTTGTTCCTTGGTTTCCCTGGCTTCGATTTCCAGTTTGGCTTTTTCGTACTCATTGGAGTTTTCCATGATTTTAAAGGAAGAAATCCCCAAGCCGGATAATGAAACAAATGAGATTCCACTAATGAGTAAAACCTTTTGCGTTTTCTTCATAAAAACTTCCTCCAAGGTTTTGATAATGTTAGATAATATTTATTTTAACATATTAAATGGATGGACTATCCAGTAAAGCAGACACCTAAAATTCTTGTCTCTGCCCTACTCAAAGATAATTTCAGTAGTTTCAGATATTAATAATCACCCTAGCATCATTCTATTTTTTCACAAGCACTACTAAATATTGTATTATTTAAAAATGATGGTTTAGTTTTTTGGAGGGAGTCTTGAATGAAGAAATTCAGTATTGCTGCAATATGCATTATTGTAATTCTAGTCGTTATGTATGGCTTTACCGGGAACCATTTTTACAATATCGCCTTAAATCCGAATAAGGAAAAAAACTTTTTAAGCGATAACCCCCATCTTGCCCAGTCTGAAGCCGTTTCAGGTGAAGTGGCTGAATCCAGTAAATTGGCAGATTCGGAATTTGCCAAAGAGCATCAACCGGATGAGATGAGCATTGTTTCTACAGATCAACTAAAACTTAGTGCTAAACTTTATGAAAATAATAACAATGACCATAAATGGGCTATTATCGTTCATGGTTATACCGGCAATAACACACAAATGATTCGGTGGGTACGCAATTTTCATGGAAATGGATACAATGTGCTGGCACCTGATCTTCGCGGACATGGAAAAAGCGAAGGAGATTACATTGGAATGGGCTGGGATGACCGGAAAGATATGCTTTTATGGATCAAGCAAATTACCGATAAAGACTCCCAGGCAAACATTGCATTATTCGGGATATCCATGGGAGGGGCGACCGTCATGATGACCTCCGGGGAAAAGCTGCCTTCCAATGTTAAAGTGATCGTAGAGGATTGCGGATATTCCTCGGTAATGGACGTATTCACCTATCAACTTGATGATTTGTTCGGATTGCCAAGATTTCCAGTAATGAAAGCAGCCAACACGGTGACAAAGCTGCGCGCAGGCTACGATTTAACTGAAGCATCAGCTGTCAAACAAGTACTCAAAAGTAAAACACCCATGTTATTCATCCATGGGGAAGATGATTCATTCGTCCCTTATTCCATGCTGGATGCCGTATACAATGCAGCGAACGTAGACAAAGAAAAATTGATAATACCGGGTGCCGGGCATGGTGAAGCTGAATTAGTGGATCCTGAAAAGTATTGGAACAAGGTATGGGATTTTGTGGATAAATATATGGAGTAATGTAAGAGGGTAAAAGAAGAAACGGCCGATTTACATATCGACCGTTTCAGTTTGTAGACAAAAGGGGTTCAGAATTAAAAAATTCTGAACCCCTTTTGAAATTCCCTTTGAATTTTCGCCTAAAGTTAAGAGATTGGGGCTCTACGAGCCCACTATGTTAGGCCATTTTTGGACCTCGCCATGTCCAATTGGCCATCTTCTTTAAATTAATGGCAGCGAAAGTAAGCATCGCCTGCATCGACAATTTTTTAAGTCCCCTTAAAGTAGTCCAACGCATACCATGCTTTTCTTTTGCATCTGCGAATACACGCTCAATCGTTTCTTTACGTTTTGCATATATAGGTTTTACATCTTGATGATGACGCAGATGATCTGCTTCTTCCACATGTGTTTGCCAGATATGCCGTGTCACCACTTTTTGACAGTCTTTGCTTTCTGTACACCGAGATAAAAATGAGCATGTTGTACAAATTTGTTTTGGCGATTTGTACTCGCGATAGCCCTCTTTATTTGTTGTTGAGTACTTTAAAGTTTCGCCCGAAGGGCAAAGGTAACAATCAAAATGTTCATCGTATACATAGTCCTGTTTGCGGAAAAATCCTTCTTTGGTGCGAGGACGTGTATAAGGTAAAGCCGGTATGATTTCTTTGTTAAATAGGTAGCTTGTAATCGCTGGTGTTTTATAAGCTGCATCTGCGGCAACGGCTTCCGGTTTTCCAACTTTCTCAATCACTTGTTCAACTAGTGGCTCTAAGATCTGACTGTCATGTGTATTTCCAGGTGTTACAATCGTTCCCAATACAAAACCGTTGCGGTCTGCGGCCGCGTGGAATGAATAGGCAAACTGTTTTGTTCGTTCATCTTTCACATAGTAGCCACTCTCAGAATCCGTTGTACTTTCTTTAATCTCTTTGGTCTCTTCTTTATCAAATTTATCTGGTGGAAAAGGCTTTTTTCCATGGTTTTCACGATCTTGATTGATTTCTTCTTGAAGACGTCCTTGATACGCTCGTGTTTCTTTACGAACGATTTCTTTTCAAATTTCCGTTTATTCGCACTGGCTTTCACATGTGTGGAATCCACGAAAACGTGTTCAGCACTTATTAACTTTTTATTAGCAGCTGTTTAAAATGCGATAGAAAATCTGTTCAAACAGGTCTGTATCTTTAAAGCGTCGCTCATAATTTTTCCCGAACGTAGAGAAATGAGGTACTTTATCATGGAAACCATAGCCTAAGAACCAACGGTAAGCCATATTGGTTTCAACTTCTTCAATCGTTTTACGCATGGAACGAATACCGAAGGTATATTGAATGAAAGTCAGTTTAACTAAAATAACTGGATCAATACTTGGGCGTCCTACCTCTGAATACATATCTTTCACCAAGTCATAAATGAAAGTGAAGTCAATGGCAGCCTCCATTTTACGAACCAAATGGTTCGGTGGCACCAGTTGATCTAAAGTAATCATTTCAAGTTGATCTCGCTGAATAGAATCATGTTTAGAAAGCATCCTCATCACCTCAAGTTTTAATACTTCTATTTTAAAACAAAAATGACTCCAGGCAAAAGTGTTCTATCTAAAAGGTAAGACAAAGTTGATTGGAACGGAAGGTACGAGATTCCTGCGGGAAAAGCGCGTCTAGGGGAGACCCCGCAGGCGAAAGCCGAGGAGGCTTCCCGACCGCCCGCGGAAAGCGAGTGCCTGGAGTGGAAATCAACGTCCAAATTGTACAAGCCATAAAAATAGACAAACTCGATTTTCATCGAGTTTGTCTACAGTCTGAAACGGCCGATTTACATATCGACCGTTTCTTTTCGTTTTCTTCCAGTTTATTTTTATCCAGGACTTTTTATTAATTACCTTTAATGATAATTTCATCGATTAAACCGTAATCCTTCGCCTCATTTGCGCTTAAGAAGTAATCACGATCTGTGTCTTTCGCCACCTTTTCGATAGGCTGCCCAGTCCTTTCCGAAATGATTTGATTGATATGATCCTTCAGTTTCAAAATCCTTCGGGCAGAAATTTCAATTTCCGTGGCTTGCCCCCTCGCCCCACCAAGCGGTTGATGAAGCATGATTTCACTATTTGGCAAAGCGCACCTTTTTCCTTTCGTACCCGCCAATAAAAGCATGGCACCGAATGATGCAGCCATTCCCGTACATACAGTCCGGATATCGGGCTTAATATATTGCATCGTATCATAAATGGCGAAACCGGCACTAGTCGATCCCCCCGGACTGTTTATGAAGATGGTAATTTCTTTATCAGGTGCATCTGCTGCCAAGAATAACAATTGGGCAACGACACTATTGGCTAAATGATCGGTGATTTCTTCCCCAATCATGATGATACGGTCTTTTAGAAGTCTGGAATAAATATCGTACGAGCGCTCACCCTTGCCTGATTGCTCAATTACATATGGTATGGTGGTCATATCTCTTCTTCCTCCTAACAATAATATTGGCTATGCAGCCATTGAGAGTGTGTTTGAAGGAGTGAAGCTTGATTTGGAAAGAATCGAACGATTCATCAGTTTAGGAATCATCGATTCACTGTTCAGGGATTTGAAAGATGGGATGCTTCTAATGAGGATATCAGGATTTTGGGCTTTTAAAGCCTGTGTCATCAGGGACATGAGCCGCTGTTCCTCCTCATCTTGCCAATCTTCCACGCAAGACAACTTACGCTCTTCAACGTCATTGTCAAAACGCTTTTTCACACGGTTCAAGATGGCCTTCACTGCCGTTTCCGTAGTGTTCAAATAATCCGATATTTCTTTGGACCGATAGAGGAACCCTTCCTTTAATATGAACACTACAGCTTGTTTCGGGGTAAGGGATTTTATTATAAATTCAACCGTTTCAAAGGCATTTTCCCCAATTGATCCCTGCTGTTCGGTATCCAACAGATCGTCTAAGGATTCTTTTTTTCTTTTTCTAATCGTATCAATCCAGGAATGGCGGGCTATCGTCTTCAATAAAGCCGTTGTTATCTCCGTTTTCTTTCCATAACCCTGCATTGCCTTCAATATCGTTTCCTGTGCCAAGTCATCCCCATCCCAATTATTTTGAGTCAGAAATCGGCAAAACCGAAGCAATTCAGGATAGACCTCACGCAAAATCGCACCGTTATCATTTTCTTCAGAAATATGTTCCCTTAACTTATTTATCATTTTTCTCACTCCTTCAACACCCTCTATCCTATAAACGTTTCAGAAAGAGAAAAAGATATGGGGGTGAAAAATTTTCCTTAATTCTATATATTCTATTCCATTTTTTCCATTGGATTTCCTTTCATACTAAAAACCTGTTTGGTCAAGATCCAAACAGGCTAATGTCAATATTCTGTATGCAAAAAATAGACTTTCCCCGGCCTCCCCTGCTGTGAACCGGTTCGTCACCAACATTTCAGTGAAGCCCTTATTTTCCAAGACACTTAAAATCCTCCGTTCATTCCGCTCCGTTCACAACCAAATCTTTGGATGTGACCTCCCGCTTACGCAATGTGTCCTTACCTTTTCCAAATCTTGTTCGATACACCCTGACGTCCCGGATACCTTGTTGTGAAACCTGAATTTCAAATTTCCGGGTGATCCATGGGAACCCTGCTGCTATTCCAAGTGTTCAATGCATTCAACCGTGTATTCGCTAGGTTCCATTTCGTTTTCTTCAATACCAAACCAACTGGAGGAGCGACTCTCATTAGCGCTGTCTTTACAATAGTTTACCAAAGAACCTGCTGGCTTCTCTTCCGATTCTCGATCGCTCATCTCTTCAAAATTCACGGATCGCTCGTTATGACGCTCGCTGTCTGTCTTTTCATTCTCCAGGTCTGCGAACATGAACATACAGTAAAAAACCGCAATCATAATTGCCATAGTAAACAACCTTGACATTAAAGGCAGTAACTTTTTCAATTTAGCTAAAACTCTCTTCATGGTGGTTTCCCCAATCCTGATAAAGCATAATAATTATAAAAGACCTATTCTTTCTGAATGAACCTAACCCTTTTCCTTTAGATTGACCTATTAAATATCCATCAATAACACTAGTTTAGAAAAATATTACTATTGATTCATTATATATCAAGTTTCAGTATTTTTTATAGCTATCCACACTTAAAATCCAACCTTAATACCAATCATGACGATATCGAAGAACTCTATGCCTTATTCATTAAATCTAGGGAATGTACTATGAATAGTGAAGTTTGCCCACTTACCTAAAAACGCGCCTTTCTTTAAGAGGAGACCGCGTTTTTTTCATCTCAATTCGTCCCAATATCTTAACCTCCCCCGTATACCATGCTATCAATGTACCCAACACATTGACTTCCATCCTTTTTCAGTGTTACTCTTAAATTAATAAAAAAGTATACATTCAAAATACCGATTCCACTGGCATGAAAAAAGGGTGATCACATTTGCCAAAAGAACATTTAATTGACGTTCAACCAATCAGATCATTGGAAAAGTTAGATGATATGAAATGGTCATTGAAAAGACATTGCAGTGAGAGGGACTACATATTGTTCTTGTTAGGCATCAATACCGGCATGCGTGTATCTGATTTATTATCGTTGAAGATAAAGGATATTAAAGGCAAGATGGAGGTCACCATCAAGGAAGGCAGAACAAAGAAGCCAAGAATCATACAGCTTAATACTGTATGCAAGGAATTGGCAGCCTATATAGATACAATTGATGGTGAATGGCTATTCCCTTCACGTAAGGGCGATAAGCCAATAAGCAAGATACAAGCCTACAGACAGCTTAATAAAGCAGCTGACATGGTAGACATCGAGAGCGTCGGTACCCATACCATGCGGAAAACATTCGGGTACTTGTACTATAAACGAAGTAAGGACATTGCAGAGTTACAAATGATCCTTAACCATCCACACCCTGAAATTACACTAAAGTACATCGGGATTACAGATGAAGGAACAGAAGACAGCTTAAATGACTATGTACTATAGGAGGACGGAAGAAATGTCACTGACTGAATACAATGCAAAATATGAATATATCATTCGCAGCAATATTTCCGACAGACAAAAGGCATTGAAATTAGCTGATTTAATGACCGATATGGAAGGCCAGCTAAGAAATGAAAGCGGGGAACATCGAAATAAAGAGGTAAATGCTTTATATAAAAAAGTATCTCTTTTCTCCAACTTGTTATAATCAGCTTAAGACCTTGCCCTTATGTGCAGAGGTCTTTTTTTGCCGTGAAAGTAAATGCTTTGTTTCTGTAGACTTTAGGCTGAACCTCATTTAATACTGCATCTGGTAGGCCTTTTCCTCTTCCTGTAACACCACACATAACATAACGAAAAAGCTCTATTCCAAGCTTCATTCTCTCTCTTCTCTGACTCTCCTAAGCCATGCTAACGAGACAAACAATTTTTAACTCCAGACAACATTCGAATAAAAAATAACTTGATTAAATCATCGACTCATCACTAATGGTGTCAATGTTTACAAATTAAACATACTTAAGGAATACTTTTTCGCCAACATTTCCAAGATTTTTATCCCAGCAACGCTGTTCCCCTTCTCATCCAGCGCTGCACCATAAATTCCAATCCCACATTTTCCGGGGACGGCCCCCATGATTCCCCCTGACACACCGCTTTTAGCCGGAATGCCAACATTAATGGCAAATTCACCTGATGCGTTATACATGCCGCAAGTAACCATGAATGTCTTGCAAATACGAGCAATGTCCCCGGGGATGATTTGCTTTCCCGTCAACAAATCTTTCCCATTCATGGCCAGCACACAGCCTATCCTCGCCAAATCCTGACTGTCCATTTCAATGGCACACTGCTTCGAATACAATTCGATTAATTCCTCCACATCCTCATTTATTACATTATGCTGCTTTAAAAAATAGCTTAACGACCTATTTAAGTCTGCTGTATTGTATTCTGACCGGGCAACATCTTCATTAAAACCGATAGTAGGATTTTGCGTCAACTCCCGGATAAATTGTAAAATACGCTGAAATCGCTCATTTACACTGTCACCTGCAATCATGTGGGTCACAGTCAATGCTCCTGCATTGATCATTGGGTTTAACGGCTTAGATGGCTTGTTTGTCTCTAACTTGGCAATCGAATTAAAAGGGTCCCCAGTGGGTTCTTTTCCTACATAGGAAAAGACATATTCCTCCCCTTTTTCCATTAATACCAGTGCAAGTGTCAAAACTTTCGATATGCTTTGCAGGGTCATTTTCCCACTTACATCCCCCGCACAATATCCTTTTCCGTCAGGATAGTAAATAGCAACAGACAAATCCCCAGGATTCGCCTTTTCAAGAGCCGGTATATAGTCTGCCACTGTTCCCATATTTGTATATTCTTTTGCCTGATCGACCAGTTGCTGTAATTCTTCATTGGACCTGCATTGACATCCCATATTGTTCACAATTTCCCCCCCTTAGAAAATTTGTCATGTGAAGTGTTCTTAGATAGTGGTTTTATTATTTATTACCATATTTCAACGATATTATTTACAAAACCAGGAATCGGATAATAAATGGAAGTAAGGTTAGAGGAACTACTTTCCTGGTTTAAGATTTCTTAAATAATAATTCTTTAAAGAAATTTTCAAATGCTTCTTCATCTATTATTTACTGATTTTATTTCACCCTTTTTAAGGTCACACTTCTTACCATACTTCCCTACCGTCTAATCTAGATGTACAGGTTTTGAATTATTTTCGTCGTGTTAAAGACAAAGAAAAACAACAACATATACGGCAACGGTCAAGCAGTGAGACAGGTAAGCTAACGCCCTGTAAAAAAATCAGGAGCAACTTCACTGTTCTTTAAAGAAGATTTAATTGAAAAAAGAAGGAATTGGAAAAGCCCAGACGGAAATATATATTATCGCATAAGATTTCATATGTATTTCACACTTGATGGAAAGTAGGAAAAGCCATGGAAAAATCGAAGAGTTTACAAGAAATCTATAACGCCAACCGTCCAGAAAATAATGAACTTTTCCGAGCGATACAACAGCATCTGCAAATGAAGCATCCAGACAAACGAATGACAGCTACGAGAACATTGCAAATAATTGTGGCTGATAGTGTTTCATCTGGAGAGCTGCGTAATGTGGAAGCCCGCCTTCTTCACAGTTAATAAGGATCTGTTGTTTATAAGCCCTTTGAAATTTTGAACACAGAAAGGATCTCATCAATGAAAGAATTTCTAAAAAATCGGCCCATTTGTTGAATGAAGTAAATGGAATGTAGTAAATAATATATATCTCTTCTATCCAACTTGTTATGATCGAGCCTGAGACCTAGCGATCGAACTTGAATCAACATGTCACATGTAATTTGGTTCGTTTCGTAAACAACATTCATTCATTCGCTACTTCGTGTGCTTCGGTGCAATGATTTTTGCCTTTGGAAAAGTCGCATGTTTTCCATTTACTCAATTTGAGTACAGCTTTACTTTCAACTGGTGAGTAAAAATGCTCAAAAGATAAAGATTGACAACATTTTTAGAGTGACTCATACTAGTAGTAGCTCAAATGACAGAATATTACGAATAGTGGAGGGGTAATTATGAATAAGATTTTCGTTCCTAACGCAATCGCCACTTTAACAAGACTTTTCTACAGTTCGACTACAATGAAT
The DNA here is from genome assembly GCF_030817135.1 of Peribacillus sp. V2I11. NCBI lineage: Bacteria > Bacillati > Bacillota > Bacilli > Caryophanales > Bacillaceae > Peribacillus > Peribacillus sp. V2I11. Next base: position 1,477,482 of record NZ_JAUSYW010000001.1, read on the forward strand.
GAGTATTTAGCGATGAGGACCGCTCAATTCTACATTGAGGACCTGAAGTTACTGCAAGACGTGGAAGCTGTTGCCTTGGCAATTGAAAATCAAAATGCTTTCGCTTTAATGTCTAAATTTAAATTATTTGATTATAAGGCTGCTGAAGAAATTGAAATCGCACTATCCGCTGCTGGCTATACGGAAGCAGAGCTAAGTGCTATGAATATTGAAATCTAAAATCATTGGCCAATCTGTTTACGGAACGAATGGTAGAGTTAATGCTCTTTGACCCATTCGTTTTTATTTTCATCCCAAGAACAAACGTGCACTAAACTATTGCTGTTAATATACATTATTTGTACATATTTTGTGTGCGTCATAAACACAAAAAGGCTTCACACAATTAAGTGTGGAGCTCTTTGTAATGGCGATTCATCGCTATTCGCGAGAACGGTGGCCGAGGTCGAACCGGCACTCAGAGGAACACGATTTTAAGTCTGTTATAATTATTTTAATAAATTTCTATCATTAAAACCCTTTATTTTATGATATTTTGATAGTTTGATAGTTTTCGTTTGTTTTAAACAAGAAAATTAAAATGATATGGAGTCCAAAATGTAGCCATGGTTCAAACTTAATATTTCAATTCACACCCATATAAAGAAAAGTTAAATTTAATTCATTTCACTAATTTAGTTACTTCAGTATTAAGGTCCTCTTCTATTTGTATCTCTTCTTCAATAACTTCCTTTTCCTTTTGTGTTTCTGCTTCTCCTATCAATTCGTCGAAATCCTCAGAAGGCCTTGCATACTCTTCACTATCTTCATCGTATTCAAATTTTGATTGGTATACCCCAATAAATATGTAAAAATCAAATCCAGTTTCAAAACCATCTGTCTGACTAGTTAAAAAGGCAACTAATTCATCACCCTTTACAGATGGTCTATGTCCATCAGGTATGATAAAAAAGGTCTCATTTAATTCCTCTTCTGTTAAATCTGGAAACTTTTCTCCCATCCCGCTTTGTTTAGCAGTAATATATCCACCTTGCTCTAATACTGTTATCTCTTTTCCTTCTAAACTTGAATCTCCGTTTAAAACTTTATTAATTTTAAAGGATAGTTTTGTAAAGGGTTCACCCTCTCCAGTTTCTTCATCCATATATACATAATTCTCAGTAGACATAACTAATCCTTCAACAGCTAATTCTGAATCCTCTCTTAACTGTTCAACATCTTCATAATCAAAAGCAAAGGCAAGTTCAGATTCTATAACTGTTACATTGTCCATAGAAACATTTTCATTATCTGCAACAACTTCTTTTTTAGTAGAATCATTAGACTTATCGTCTTCAGCTGTTACCACAGATTTATCTTGTCCCTTATTTTGAGATTCTTCAGTTGCACCATTACATGCAGTTAGAACAGAAAATGATAACAAACAAACGAATAAAAATTTTATCTTATTCATTTTTCTTCCCCCTATTATTTATAAAGATAGTTGATGCCATTGTATTCATCTTTTCTAGGATATTGGATTCCTAAGCTATAAGCATCACTTATAGTTGCATCCATTAACTGATTATTCGTGTGATTTAAACCAAAAGCATGTCCGATTTCATGACTAATAGTTGCTTGTTGATATTTAGGTAAAGAAGTCATTAAACTTTTAGATAATTGGATTTTTGACCAATACCAGTCTTGTGCTGAAACATTAACATTTGTTTGGTTAACATAAAAAATAGTTTTTCCAATAACATTTGTTCCCGAAAGAGAGTTGACACGATAAAAATCAATAGTACTGGCACTTTTATTTGTTGTCTTCCTATAGGATGCTGGTGTTGTAATACCAGCATATTTTGTTGAATATATCCACCTATCAAATGTTTGCTATTTTTGTAGAATAAGTGCTTGCGGATGAATCTACCCAATAATACTTTGTACTTTTACCATAGTTTCCAATTCCTGAAGACATTTTGTGGCCATTGTATGTAGTATATGCATGAGCATTAACTGGAATCAGAAAAACTAGAATAATACTTAATAATAAGCCAATTCCCATTAACCACTTTCATATTTTTGTGAATTCCACTGATTATTTAACATATAAAGTATTCGATTTCTTCCTACTTTATTTCAGTTTAAATTGAATACACCTTTAAATTAGTAAGATACTAGTTAACCTTCAACGTTTTTTCGGATAACTTAAAGCTACCTTCCCGCACCTTGCTTTTTTTGAAAAAATACCCATTTTTATTATATACCTATCTATAGTTTGTACCGATTCATCTTTTTCTATAAATTATGAAAATAAAGAATATTATTTATTAACACTATTTTAGAAGAAATATCTAACTCCACTAATGTTGCAATTGATGAAGGAATAATCCAAAAAAATCCTTGTGATACATTACCTAAGTTGTGAGTAGAAAAGAAAAAAAGAATTTTTGGACTCCAAAAGAATTTTAAAAATTTATTAATAGTCAACATGAAGATTTTAGGGAAGTAACACCTACGAGAAACCAATTTACTAAACGCATTCCTACCATTTGCAAGCGAGCTGGATTAGAACCTATACGATTACATGATTTCAGACATTCTCACCCTGCTCTCTAATTGAGTTTGGAGGAGATATCACTGTCATTAAAGAACGGTTTGGTCATTCAAGTATTACAACAACTATTGATACGCACGGGCATTTGTTCCTAGACAGACAAAAAAAACTAGCAGATAAATTAAAAGGTTTTTTCTAATAAAAAAAGTAAGTGGAGTCAAAAACATTAATGAAATGTATGGAAGGCCAGCTAAGAAATGAAATCGGGGAACATCGGAATAAAGAGGTAAATGCATTATATAAAAAGTATCTCTTCTATCCAACTTGTTATGATCGAGCCTAAGGCCCTTGCCTTATAAGCAGGGGTCTTTTTTTTGTATGTGCGTGCAACCGGGCTTGAATCAACATGACTCTTTTCTGTATGTTTCTTTTGGGTCGCTTCATAAACTCAGCAACCGTTCCTTCGCTTACTTGGTGCGCTTTGGTGCGATATTTTGCCTTTGGCAAAGTCACCTGTTTTCTATTTACTCAATTTGAGTACAGACATACATTCTCTGGTGAAAAAAATGCTCAACAGATAAAGATTGACAACATTTATATGGTGACTCATACTTGTAGTAATTAAAATGACAGAAAATTAAGAATAGTGGAGGGGTAATTATGAATAAGATTTTCGTTCCTAACGCAATCGCCACTTTAACAAGACTTTTCTACAGTTCAACTACACTGAATGAGTATTTAGCGATGAGAACCGCTCAATTCTACATTGAAGACCTGAAGTTACTACAAGACGTGGAAGCTGTTGCCTTGGCAATTGAAGATCAAAATGCTTTCGCTTTAATGTCTAAATTTAAATTATTTGATTATAAGGCTGCTGAAGAAATTGAAATCGCACTATCCGCTGCTGGCTATACGGAAGCAGAACTAAATGCTATGAATATTGAAATCTGAAATGGGCAATCATTATTTTTGGAACGAATGGGAGAGTTAATGCTCTTTGACCCATTCGTTTTTCATTTCCACCGTAAGAACGAACGTTCTCTAAACTATTGCTTATTGTTTTAATGGAGAATATTTATTATGCCTCTCCCCAGAGGCCAATAACTTCATGTATCGTTTCGTATCTTCCATAGACGTATGTCATAGTGTAGATTGAAAGTGAAATGATATCCTAACACCTTTAATAATGTTTGATTCGGGATTGTATGCTCCTTGGTTTCAATTCTCCTTCATTCTTGAGTGATGAAAAATCATTGCACAATACCCCCGCACATTTTTTGTACATATTTTGTAATACGTCATAAACACAAAAAAGCTTCACACAATTAAGTGTGAAGCTTTTTGTAATAGCGATTCTTCGCTATTGATGATACCGGTGGCCGGGGTCGAACCGGCACTCCAGAGGAACACGATTTTGAGTCGTGCGCGTCTGCCAATTCCGCCACACCGGCATGTATGTTGGAGGCGGCAACCGGAATCGAACCGGTGGTAAAGGTTTTGCAGACCTCTGCCTTACCGCTTGGCTATGCCGCCAACGTTTTTGGAGCGAAAGACGGGATTCGAACCCGCGACCCCAACCTTGGCAAGGTTGTATTCTACCACTGAACTACTTTCGCATATGGCTGGGCTAGAAGGGATCGAACCTTCGCATGACGGAATCAAAATCCGTTGCCTTACCGCTTGGCTATAGCCCATTAACGTTGTATTCATTATACCATGTTTTATTAAATGGGGCGACTGATGGGAATCGAACCCACGAATGCCTGAACCACAATCAGGTGCGTTAACCACTTCGCCACAATCGCCATTATAGGATTGAAATTGGCAGGGGTAGTAGGACTCGAACCCACACTGGAGGTTTTGGAGACCTCTGTTCTACCTTTAAACTATACCCCTGTAAGAAATATGGTGGAGGGGGGCAGATTCGAACTGCCGAACCCGAAGGAGCGGATTTACAGTCCGCCGCGTTTAGCCACTTCGCTACCCCTCCGCATATGGATGAAACATGGTGCCGGCAAGAGGACTTGAACCCCCAACCTACTGATTACAAGTCAGTTGCTCTACCAGTTGAGCTACACCGGCACTACTATGGTGGCTCAGGACGGAATCGAACCGCCGACACAAGGATTTTCAGTCCTTTGCTCTACCGACTGAGCTACTGAGCCAAGCAATAAAAATGGCGGTCCCGACGGGAATCGAACCCGCGATCTCCTGCGTGACAGGCAGGCATGTTAACCGCTACACCACGGGACCATAGATTGCGGGGACAGGATTTGAACCTGCGACCTTCGGGTTATGAGCCCGACGAGCTACCGGACTGCTCCACCCCGCGACGGTAATAATGTTGCTATTATGCATCAAGTTTTCGTGTTGAGCGTTTCAGCAGAAACAACTTGATCTCGTTAAGAAATGGTGGAGGATGACGGGATCGAACCGCCGACCCTCTGCTTGTAAGGCAGATGCTCTCCCAGCTGAGCTAATCCTCCAATATGTTGACTAAATGGTGACCCGTACGGGATTCGAACCCGTGTTACCGCCGTGAAAGGGCGGTGTCTTAACCGCTTGACCAACGGGCCAGGTATAAATGGCGGAGAGCAAGGGATTTGAACCCTTGAGACAGGGTTACCCGTCTACACGATTTCCAATCGTGCTCCTTCGGCCACTCGGACAGCTCTCCAATAATGGCTCCGCAGGTAGGACTCGAACCTACGACCGTTCGGTTAACAGCCGAATGCTCTACCACTGAGCTACTGCGGAACAATATAAGCTTGGCGACGTCCTACTCTCACAGGGGGAAACCCCCAACTACCATCGGCGCTGAAGAGCTTAACTGCCGTGTTCGGAATGGGAACGGGTGTGACCTCTTCGCTATCGTCACCAAACATTGTTAACATTTTTTCAAGACATATATTATTGTAACATCTTTTCGAAAAAATGCAAGAAGAAATTTTCATTCCTTCAAAACTAGATAATAAGAAGAAGGTATTTCATTTTTTAAAAAGCGTTGGTTAAGTCCTCGATCTATTAGTATCAGTCAGCTCCACATGTCGCCACGCTTCCACCTCTGACCTATCAACCTGATCATCTTTCAGGGATCTTACTAGCTTGCGCCATGGGAAATCTCATCTTGAGGGGGGCTTCATGCTTAGATGCTTTCAGCACTTATCCCGTCCGCACGTAGCTACCCAGCTATGCCTTTGGCAAGACAACTGGTACACCAGCGGTGCGTCCATCCCGGTCCTCTCGTACTAAGGACAGCTCCTCTCAAATTTCCTGCGCCCGCGACGGATAGGGACCGAACTGTCTCACGACGTTCTGAACCCAGCTCGCGTACCGCTTTAATGGGCGAACAGCCCAACCCTTGGGACCGACTACAGCCCCAGGATGCGATGAGCCGACATCGAGGTGCCAAACCTCCCCGTCGATGTGGACTCTTGGGGGAGATAAGCCTGTTATCCCCGGGGTAGCTTTTATCCGTTGAGCGATGGCCCTTCCATGCGGAACCACCGGATCACTAAGCCCGACTTTCGTCCCTGCTCGACTTGTAGGTCTCGCAGTCAAGCTCCCTTGTGCCTTTACACTCTACGAATGATTTCCAACCATTCTGAGGGAACCTTTGGGCGCCTCCGTTACTCTTTAGGAGGCGACCGCCCCAGTCAAACTGCCCACCTGACACTGTCTCCCACCCCGATGAGGGGCGCGGGTTAGAATTTCAATACAGCCAGGGTAGTATCCCACCAACGCCTCCACCGAAGCTAGCGCTCCGGCTTCTCAGGCTCCTACCTATCCTGTACAAGCTGTACCAAAATTCAATATCAGGCTGCAGTAAAGCTCCACGGGGTCTTTCCGTCCTGTCGCGGGTAACCTGCATCTTCACAGGTACTATAATTTCACCGAGTCTCTCGTTGAGACAGTGCCCAGATCGTTACACCTTTCGTGCGGGTCGGAACTTACCCGACAAGGAATTTCGCTACCTTAGGACCGTTATAGTTACGGCCGCCGTTTACTGGGGCTTCGGTTCAAAGCTTCGCTTGCGCTAACCTCTCCCCTTAACCTTCCAGCACCGGGCAGGTGTCAGCCCCTATACTTCGCCTTGCGGCTTCGCAGAGACCTGTGTTTTTGCTAAACAGTCGCCTGGGCCTATTCACTGCGGCTTTTCTGGGCTATTCACCCTAAAAAGCACCCCTTCTCCCGAAGTTACGGGGTCATTTTGCCGAGTTCCTTAACGAGAGTTCTCTCGCACACCTTAGGATTCTCTCCTCGCCTACCTGTGTCGGTTTGCGGTACGGGCACCTTACATCTCACTAGAGGCTTTTCTTGGCAGCGTGGAATCAGGAACTTCGGTACTATATTTCCCTCGCCATCACAGCTCCGCCTTAATGGAAACGGGATTTGCCTCGTTTCCGGCCTAACTGCTTGGACGCGCATATCCAACAGCGCGCTTACCCTATCCTTCTGCGTCCCCCCATCGTTCAAACGATGTATAGGTGGTACAGGAATATCAACCTGTTGTCCATCGCCTACGCCTTTCGGCCTCGGCTTAGGTCCCGACTAACCCTGAGCGGACGAGCCTTCCTCAGGAAACCTTAGGCATTCGGTGGAAGGGATTCTCACCCTTCTTTCGCTACTCATACCGGCATTCTCACTTCTAAGCGCTCCACCAGTCCTTCCGGTCTGACTTCAACGCCCTTAGAACGCTCTCCTACCATCGACACCTAATGGTGTCAATCCACAGCTTCGGTGATACGTTTAGCCCCGGTACATTTTCGGCGCGGAGTCACTCGACCAGTGAGCTATTACGCACTCTTTAAATGGTGGCTGCTTCTAAGCCAACATCCTGGTTGTCTAAGCAACTCCACATCCTTTTCCACTTAACGTATACTTTGGGACCTTAGCTGGTGGTCTGGGCTGTTTCCCTTTCGACTACGGATCTTATCACTCGCAGTCTGACTCCCAAGAATAAGTATTTGGCATTCGGAGTTTGACTGAATTCGGTAACCCGTTGGGGGCCCCTAGTCCAATCAGTGCTCTACCTCCAATACTCTCATCTTGAGGCTAGCCCTAAAGCTATTTCGGAGAGAACCAGCTATCTCCAGGTTCGATTGGAATTTCTCCGCTACCCACACCTCATCCCCGCACTTTTCAACGTGCGTGGGTTCGGGCCTCCATTCAGTGTTACCTGAACTTCACCCTGGACATGGGTAGATCACCTGGTTTCGGGTCTACGACCTCATACTCATTCGCCCTATTCAGACTCGCTTTCGCTGCGGCTCCGTCTCATCAACTTAACCTTGCATGAAATCGTAACTCGCCGGTTCATTCTACAAAAGGCACGCCATTACCCATTAACGGGCTTTGACTACTTGTAGGCACACGGTTTCAGGATCTATTTCACTCCCCTTCCGGGGTGCTTTTCACCTTTCCCTCACGGTACTGGTTCACTATCGGTCACTAGGGAGTATTTAGCCTTGGGAGATGGTCCTCCCTGCTTCCGACGGGATTTCTCGTGTCCCGCCGTACTCAGGATCCACTCAGGAGGGAACGAAGTTTCAACTACAGGGTTTTTACCTTCTTCGACGGATCTTTCCAGATCGCTTCATTTACCCCGTTCCTTTGTAACTCCATGTTGAGTGTCCTACAACCCCAAGAGGCAAGCCTCTTGGTTTGGGCTAATTCCGTTTCGCTCGCCGCTACTCAGGAAATCGCATTTGCTTTCTCTTCCTCCGGGTACTTAGATGTTTCAGTTCCCCGGGTCTGCCTTCAGTACCCTATGTATTCAGGTAAAGATACTGTTCCATTACGAACAGTGGGTTTCCCCATTCGGAAATCTCCGGATCAAAGCTTACTTACAGCTCCCCGAAGCATATCGGTGTTAGTCCCGTCCTTCATCGGCTCCTAGTGCCAAGGCATCCACCGTGCGCCCTTTCTAACTTAACCGTTAAAAAAGATCTTACAGATGCTTTGAAAAAAATTAATTGCCTTCTATCTATTATCTAGTTTTCAAGGAACAAAGCAGAAAGAATCCATCACATCGTAATGATTGTCTTTCCTATTGAATGAATCACTCATTCAAAACTGAACAAAACAAAAGCGCTCTCGTAATTATCCTTAGAAAGGAGGTGATCCAGCCGCACCTTCCGATACGGCTACCTTGTTACGACTTCACCCCAATCATCTGTCCCACCTTAGGCGGCTGGCTCCATGAAGGTTACCTCACCGACTTCGGGTGTTACAAACTCTCGTGGTGTGACGGGCGGTGTGTACAAGGCCCGGGAACGTATTCACCGCGGCATGCTGATCCGCGATTACTAGCGATTCCGGCTTCATGTAGGCGAGTTGCAGCCTACAATCCGAACTGAGAATGGCTTTATGGGATTCGCTTACCTTCGCAGGTTTGCAGCCCTTTGTACCATCCATTGTAGCACGTGTGTAGCCCAGGTCATAAGGGGCATGATGATTTGACGTCATCCCCACCTTCCTCCGGTTTGTCACCGGCAGTCACCTTAGAGTGCCCAACTGAATGCTGGCAACTAAGATCAAGGGTTGCGCTCGTTGCGGGACTTAACCCAACATCTCACGACACGAGCTGACGACAACCATGCACCACCTGTCACCCTGTCCCCCGAAGGGGAAAGCCCTATCTCTAGGGTTGTCAGAGGATGTCAAGACCTGGTAAGGTTCTTCGCGTTGCTTCGAATTAAACCACATGCTCCACCGCTTGTGCGGGCCCCCGTCAATTCCTTTGAGTTTCAGCCTTGCGGCCGTACTCCCCAGGCGGAGTGCTTAATGCGTTAGCTGCAGCACTAAAGGGCGGAAACCCTCTAACACTTAGCACTCATCGTTTACGGCGTGGACTACCAGGGTATCTAATCCTGTTTGCTCCCCACGCTTTCGCGCCTCAGTGTCAGTTACAGACCAGAAAGTCGCCTTCGCCACTGGTGTTCCTCCAAATCTCTACGCATTTCACCGCTACACTTGGAATTCCACTTTCCTCTTCTGCACTCAAGTTCCCCAGTTTCCAATGACCCTCCACGGTTGAGCCGTGGGCTTTCACATCAGACTTAAGGAACCACCTGCGCGCGCTTTACGCCCAATAATTCCGGACAACGCTTGCCACCTACGTATTACCGCGGCTGCTGGCACGTAGTTAGCCGTGGCTTTCTGGTTAGGTACCGTCAAGGTACCAGCAGTTACTCTGGTACTTGTTCTTCCCTAACAACAGAACTTTACGACCCGAAGGCCTTCTTCGTTCACGCGGCGTTGCTCCGTCAGACTTTCGTCCATTGCGGAAGATTCCCTACTGCTGCCTCCCGTAGGAGTCTGGGCCGTGTCTCAGTCCCAGTGTGGCCGATCACCCTCTCAGGTCGGCTACGCATCGTCGCCTTGGTGAGCCATTACCCCACCAACTAGCTAATGCGCCGCGGGCCCATCTATAAGTGACAGCGTAAACCGTCTTTCCATCTTCTCTCATGCGAGAAAAGAACGTATCCGGTATTAGCTCCGGTTTCCCGAAGTTATCCCAGTCTTATAGGCAGGTTGCCCACGTGTTACTCACCCGTCCGCCGCTAATCTCAGGGAGCAAGCTCCCATTGATTCGCTCGACTTGCATGTATTAGGCACGCCGCCAGCGTTCGTCCTGAGCCAGGATCAAACTCTCCGAAGAAATGTTTGACTTGCTCATTTGCTTTTTTGATAGTGTGTGCTCACTTAAAATTTAACGTTGGCGCTTTGTTTTGTTCAGTTTTCAAAGAGCAATTTCATTGTCGTTTACTTCGTAAGCGACTTTTACATCTTATCATGTTATCAACTCTGTTGTCAACATGTTTTTTTATTTTTTTCGTTTTGATGAAGCTGCGAAAGCTGATGTCCCGCAGCGACATGTATTAATATAACACCTATATTATTATTGGTCAACAATAAAAACACATTTTTTTAAAAGTTTTTTGACACCCGATAATACCGATGATATACCTCGTGCCCTTTTGTCTCCACTTTGATGACGTCGATTACCTTCTTCTCTATCAAATATTCCAATAAAACACCTAGGTCGACTGAATAGAACTTAACTTCCTGATGATCCATAAGCTCCGCAATCGTCCATGGATCTTCTTTCGTCCCCATTATTTCAACTAAATGCTGTGAACCTGCATTCGTCCTCGAATAAATAAGAAATTCACTAGCAAGGAATAGAAGCTCCAATCTTTTTTCGAGAGTTTCCTCACTGCTGATCAGTTCTTTATACAACTTGTAGATTTCAGGTTCCATATGCTTCACTTGGTTCCAGACCGTAACCTCCGGATAAAAGCCTTGTTCAATTATTTCCAAACGGGCCAAGTGATGCAGGGAATGAACGATATGGTTGTATGCCTCAAGATAATGGCCTTTTTCAAAGAAGCTTTTCCCATCCATGTACCTGCGAATTAACTTCGCGAATTCCATCCCCATCTTTAACTTCCTTCCATAGAAGGGGAACTCCCGGATTTCGGTTTTCAAACGGTCCAAATATTCATTCCGATCAAAAAGGACCTTCCCGTTATATATCCAGTCAACCACTTTGCGGTTCGTCCCTAATAGGAGCCATTCTTTTAACTGGTCTTCCTTTACGATATGCAAGGCTGCCTTTTTATCCTGGTAAGTGTAATGTTTTAAAAACACGGCCTCTTCGGCTTCGTCTGCAATTACAAAAAGAATGTAGTCAAATGTATCGGTAATCGGGCTATTATCATCTCTTTTTTCTATTAACAAGATTCCAAGTGTAGATTTTAAACTTGCTCGCTCTTGATAAATCGGGCGAAGGATATCTTCCATCATCAATTCCTCCAAAACCTTTTTTTTAGACTTTCGACAAAACTCTTCAATTTCCTGCTTATTTCCCTTACCCAAACCAATTCAATTCAAAAGTAATATGTATCCTTTATTTCTTTTTTGTTCCATCCATTGTTTATGTTATAGTTAAAGTTATATTTTAGGAGGGACAATCCATGGCTAAATATTCTAGCAAAATCAATAAAATACGTACTTTTGCTTTGAGTTTGATTTTCATTGGCTTTATCGTAATGTACCTTGGGCTTTTCTTCAAAACGCATCCTGTTGTCATGACGATTTTTATGGGGCTGGGCCTTTTATTCATAATCGCAAGCACCGGGGTTTATTTTTGGATTGGAATGCTTTCTACTAAATCGATCCAGGTTGTCTGCCCTAACTGCGGCAAACCCACAAAAATACTAGGGCGTGTAGATATTTGCATGCATTGTGAAGAACCATTGACACTTGACAAAAAGTTGGAAGGCGAAGAATTCAACGAAAAATATAACCGGAAAAGCCTGCATGACTAGAGAATTCGGCTAGCTGAATTCCCTTTCAAGAAGTCTTTAACAATTGTATCATTTCTTTATAACATGAAAAAAAGTTCCAACCAAGTGGAGGAACTTTTTTTAATGCGATTCTTTTTTCGCACAATCCGTGCAGTCGCCATAGATTTCCATCCGATGGTGACTAACATTGAAACCGGTGACTTGTGCTGCGAAATGCTCGACTTCATCCAATGCAGGATAATCGAAATCCACAATTTTCCCGCAAGTTTGGCAAATTACATGATAATGATTCGTCGTCACGAAATCAAACCTTGCTGAAGAATCACCATACGTAAGCTCTTTTACCAAACCTACCTCACGGAAAACACGCAGGTTGTTATAAACCGTTGCCACACTCATATTCGGAAACTTGCCTTCCAGCGCTTTATATATATCATCAGCGGTAGGGTGGGACATGGAGCTTATCAAATACTCAAGTATCGCATGGCGTTGAGGAGTTATTCTTACACCGGTATCTTTTAAGGAATCCAACGCTTCTTTTAACTGAACTTCAGACACCGTCATCCACCTCTTTTTCTTATTAAGTATGAATTCTTAAATTATAATATTTATAAATAGTGTACCTTTTATGCGTTGAATTTGTCAATAATTCAATGGCTTAACCATTCTTTTTTAGTTTATTCATGAATACATTGAATCTTTCCCATTTTTGCATTGAGTTTAGTATCCCCTAGATAAGTCGATTACGTTGGTGAAGTCTTTTCCAGCTTTCATGTATTCACGCATGTTTTTTTCGAATATGTCAAAGGTTCTTGGTAAATATTCTCCGCTTTTACTTGATAGATGCGGTGTGACTGTAACATTCTCCATCCTCCAAAACGGATGCCCTTTTCCTAAAGGTTCCGGATCAAATACATCCAAGATGGCATGAGACAATTCCCCGGCATCCAGGGCTTCGATCAACACTTCATCGTTAATCAGGTCGCCGCGGCCAATATTCACGAATACTGCAGATTCTTTCATTGCTTTAAAGTGTTCTTTTTGCAGTAGCCCCTTCGTTTCATCCATACTTGGCAGGACTGATACGATATAATCGGCTCCCGGTATGGCTTCCAATAAATTATCCATGGAATAAAGGTGATCGATGGATTCCACTGGTTTCCCGCTCCGGTTCACTCCCATCGTCGTCATCCCAAAGGCTTTCCCAAGACGAGCCACTTCACCTCCAATTGCCCCGACACCAATAACGAGCATGGACTTGCCATTCAATTCCCCTACTTCAATCTTTCTATCCCAAAGTTCTTCCTTTTCATTCTTCATAAGCAGTTTCAATTTCTTTTCATATTGCAAAAGCATCCCTATCGTATACTCGGCCATTGGGATTTTATGAATGCCTCTTGCGTTGGTCACCAGAATGCCACGTTTCTCAATGGCTTTAAATGGCATTAATTCCATCCCTGCACTCATGACCATGATCCATTTCAAGTTCGCCGCTTTCCCAATGATTTCTTCAGTTAAGTCTTCACCATATGTAATTAAGATTTCCGCTTCACGAAGCGGACCATCCGTCCATCCTTTTTGATAAATGAAGTTCAATTCAGGAAAAACTTCCATCATCCTCGTTTGGATGCCTTCATTCGGAATGACAGTTGAAAGTATTAACATGTTTATCTTCCCCTTTTAATTAACATAAAAAAACACGGGCTCTATGTGTCCCGCGCAACTTTCTCTGAGGAGGTATTCCCTTAATAAAGCATATTCAGGTGTCCCCTTTTTGAGTTGGACAAAAGCCTTACCCTTATTAAAAAAGGCTTTATTTTAAAGAATTTGGGTTTAATGCATGTAATTCCGGCAAAATGAAAACGCCATCCCTTCTGATCAGGACGTCGTCAAAATAGATGTCACCACCACCATATTCCGGACGCTGGATCAAGACCATATCCCAATGTATCGATGAACGGTTTCCATTATCCGCTTCTTCATAGGCAAGTCCAAGAGCCAAGTGCAGACTCCCGCTTATTTTCTCATCGAACAAGATATCGTCCATAGGTTCCAATATGTATGGATTGATTCCAATTGCGAACTCCCCGATAAACCGGGACCCTTCATCAATATTAAGAATTTGGTTCATTTCAGAGTCACGATTGGATGTCGCTTTAATGATTTTTCCCTTTTTAAAGTTTAATTCTATGTCACTAAAGGTGATTCCTTCATAGGTTGTGGGTGTGTTAAATGATATCCTTCCATTGAGACTATCTTTTATGGGTGCCGTAAACACTTCCCCATCCGGTAAATTCTTTTTTCCGGCACATATGACGGCAGGCATACCTTTGATGGAAAAGGCCAAATCTGTCCCTGGTGAAACGATCCTGACTTTGTCAGTTCGTTCCATCAAATGTTTTAACGGTTTCAAGGACGCATCCATTTTCCCGTAATCCATGGTGCATACGTTCAAAAGGAAGTCTTGGTACCTATCGAAGGTCATGCCGGCTTTATGTGCGGATGCGTTGGTGGGATAATTAAGTAAGACCCAACGTCGGTTGTTTACATAGAAAAGAGTGGGAGATTTCATTGCCTCTCCTTGAAGACGGTGCCTCTCGATGGGAACATCAGTCATTTCCACACCGTTTTCTTCCCCTGTGATGATGATGACCGCATCGATATCCGTATATTTCTTCAAGGCCCATTGCGAAGATGTGTCAAGTTGTTCCTTCACATTCCCTTGTAACAGGTGGCGGCTTATCTCATCGTCTTCGAGTTCTACATATGGATAAGCACCCACTCTATATATTTCATCAATCAGCTCTTTCAATAATGGTTTCGTGTTGATATGCCCCCGTAAGAGGATTCTCTCTTTTGGCTGTAATTGTATCGAATGATGAATCAGCCTGGCTGCAAGCTTCGTTATTCGCTCATCCTTCATCTGCCTGTCCCTTATTTTTCGAGGTCGCGAAGCGTTTCAAGCGCTTCTTCGACGTGGCCTTTGACTTTTACTTTACGCCATTCTTTGACTACCTTACCAGCCTTATCAATCAGGAAAGTTGAACGTTCAATGCCCATATACTCCTTGCCGAAGTTCTTTTTCAATTGCCAAACATCAAATGATTCAGCCGCTTCATGATTTTCGTCAGCCAGCAGCAGAAAAGGCAATCCATGTTTTTCGATGAATTTTTCATGACGTGCCACTGGATCTGGGCTGATACCAATGATGACCGCGTTCAATTCCTCGAATTGCTCATTATGGTCCCGGAAATCACAGGCCTCCGTCGTGCAACCTGGCGTCATGTCTTTTGGATAAAAATATAAAACAATATTTTTCCCCTTAAAATCCGATAGGGACACCATTTCACCATTGTTTGCAGGGAGTTTGAAATCAGGTGCTTTTTCTCCAATTTTAACAGTCATATTGAACCCTCCATTTCTTTCATTATGGTAAGAGTACCCAATAATCGAAAGAAACACAACTTTCATTTATCCCTCCTATCTTTCTGCTCCAGATCGATCACCGTCCGAATCACGAAAGCTGCCGGAAGTGTATACCCAATGAAAGCCTGAATGGTAGCTATCATCCTGCCCATGCCAATCGGGGCTATATCTCCATACCCTACAGAAAACATCGTCATCGCACTAAAATAAAAAGAAGTCTTCAACTGTTCATAGAAAGTGCCATCCAATCGATTGCCCATATCAAGAATCACCGAATGATTCTGAAGCTCGTATAATAAATAAATCAGTGCAAATCCAACTAATATCGTCGCATATAAATTGCCAAGCCACAGCATATCCTCCAGAGAAAATTTCTTTCCTCCCGACTCAACAAGAAATAACGTACGAATGCTCATCACCATGCAAAAAATGATGCCTGCAATCAAGATGTAGAAAGTCATCCCCCACGCCCCATTTCAAAACGCCACTCCCTCTATACATACTCCCTGTCCAAACAATATATTCTTTTTTAGGAACAGACCTCATCCTTATTCCCACACTTCCACTTAACGGTTACTTTTCCCGAATCTTTTTTCCATGTTGACCCTTTTGGTCGGATATGTTACGATTGTCTAAATTTTTATAATAGTTTTTATTTTATAAATCTTTTACCTGCAAACAGTTATCAAGGCAGGTTTTGCAAAATTTTCATATGTGGAAATAGGTTCCTAATTTTCATTAGGATTAAAAGGGAAGTCCGGTGTAATTCCGGCACGGTCCCGCCACTGTAATGGGAATGTTAGCGCCATCCAATATGCCACTGATCAAAGGATCGGGAAGGCCCGCCGCTAATGATATTCCCTAAGTCAGGAGACCTGCCTATTTCGACAACACTGTTTTAACCTACGGGAGATAGGGAGGTGTTAGGGACCTTATAATTGTAAGGGGCATTCTGCATGCCTCTTTATTTTAAGCATTTCTAACTATCTCTTTTGACGGTTAGGGATGCTTTTTTTATTGTTCAATCAAATGAATGTAGGAGGATGGGAATTTTGAAAAGCAGTAGTTTGGGTTACCCTCGAATCGGGGAAGATCGTGAATGGAAACGTACATTGGAAGCTTACTGGTCCGGTAAAATCGATGAAGCAGAATTTACGGCACAACTAAAAGCCATCCGTTTAGGCAACTTACAAAAACAGAAGAATCGAGGCATTGATATCATTCCTGTCAACGACTTCACTTTCTATGATCAAATGCTGGATATGTCCGTCATGTTCGGTCTTGTTCCTGAACGTTATTCAGCTTATGAAGCCGGAAGCGTTCCCCTTTCCGTTTATTATTCAATGGCTCGCGGAAACAATGATGAAGTCGCTTCCGAAATGACGAAATGGTTCAATACAAACTATCACTATATTGTCCCTGAATTAAAACTGTCACAGCTGACTTTAACAGAAAATAAGCCACTTGCAGCATATCGGGAAGCCAAGGAAAAGCTAGGGATTGAAACGAAGCCCGTGTTGATCGGACCTTATACTTTCATCTCCCTTTCCAAAGGATTCAATAAACAAGAAATCCCTGGCATCCTCCTGAGCCTGCTTCCTTTATACACGCAAATCCTGCGGGAGTTGGAGCAAGAAGGCGTGAAGTGGGTTCAAATGGACGAACCTTCTCTTGTTTCATCCATTTCCAAAGATGATATGCAAACTGTTACTTACCTCTATGAAAAACTGAATGAAGCAGCACCAAACCTAAACATCATGCTACAAACATACTTTGATGCCGTGGAACATTACCAAGAAGTCATCGAATTACAAGTTCAAGGAATCGGTCTTGATTTTGTACATGATAAAGGGAGGAATCTAAGTAATCTTGAAGCATTCGGTTTCCCGAAGGAAAAAGTGCTTGCTGCAGGTGTGATTGACGGGAAAAACATTTGGCTATCTGATTTATCGAAAAAAATCCAATTGATCGAGAATCTTAAGAAAAAGGTAGCCGAAGACCAAATTTGGCTTCAGCCCTCTTGTTCCCTGCTTCATGTCCCAGTGACCGTTCGTAATGAAACCGCCCTTTCAAAAGAAGTGAAAGAGGCCCTTGCTTTCGCTGATGAGAAACTTGAGGAAATCACACTCTTGGTCAAAGGGAATAATCAAGGCTTTGAAGCAATCGCCGAAAAAGTCGACGCTAATAAGTTTACGGTTCAAACGTTAGCAAGTTCAAATGCACGGAATCATGGGATTGTACAATCCAATGTCGAAAAGGTTAAAATCAGGACCGCCGGCCGTCAGCTTCCATTTAAAGAGCGTTACCAAAAACAACAGGAATTTTTTAAATTGCCTTTTCTTCCTTCGACTACGATCGGTAGCTTTCCGCAGACATTTGAAGTTAAACAAGCACGCGGGAAATTCAAAAGAGGAGAATGGACCGCTTCGCAATATGAAACATTCGTTAACGAAGAAATCGGCAGGTGGATCGAAATCCAAGAAGAAATCGGTTTGGATGTTCTCGTTCACGGGGAATTCGAACGGACGGATATGGTTGAGTACTTCGGCCATAAGTTAGGCGGTTTCGTTTTTCTAGAAAAGGGTTGGGTACAATCCTATGGATCCCGCTGCGTGAAACCACCAGTCATCTACGGCGACATCCATTTCATCGAACCGATGACAGTCAGGGAAAGTGTGTACGCACAATCGCTGACGAAGAAGACGGTTAAGGGAATGCTTACAGGTCCTGTTACGATTTTGAACTGGTCATTTGTCCGTGATGATATTTCCAGGGAGAATGTTTGCTATCAGCTGGCGCTATCTTTGGAAAAAGAAGTCATTGCATTGGAATCCGCTGGAATTAAAATGATTCAGGTTGATGAGCCTGCACTTAGAGAAGGTCTGCCATTGAAAAAAAGCGATCGCGACGATTATTTGAACTGGGCTGTAAATTCATTCTTGATATCCACATCAAGCGTGGAGGATACAACCCAAATTCACACGCATATGTGCTATTGCGACTTCAACAGTTTCATGGATGTCATCTCCTCCCTCGATGCCGATGTAATTTCCATCGAAACATCCCGTAGTCATGGGGAGCTTGCTTCCGCATTCGAGGAAAAAACATATGAAAAGGGTATTGGCCTGGGTGTGTATGATATTCACAGCCCGCGTGTGCCGGCAGTTGAAGAAATGGTCGATATGATTGAACGGGGCATCAAGGTATTGGATAAAGACCAGTTTTGGATCAATCCCGACTGCGGCCTGAAAACAAGGGGTATCCCGGAAACGGTCGCTTCCCTGAAAAACATGGTCGAAGCAGCAAAAATCGTCCGTGAAAACTTTTTAGCTAAACCAACAGGCAAATGATTGAAAAGAACGTTGCCCATCCAACACAGCAGTCACGGACTTTTTTAACCGACCTTGTTTTTCCACCGGATACAAATCATCACAATACCATCTTTGGCGGAAAAGTAATGGCATATGTTGATAAAATAGCCTGCATTTCAGCTATGCGCCATTGTCGAAAACCCGTTGTGACTGCTTCAAGCGACTCTTTTGATTTTTTGGCCCCCATCAAGACAGGGGATGCGATCAACCTTGAAGCTTATGTCACCTGTGCCCATCGCACATCAATGGAGGTATTCGTGAAAGTGGAGCGTGAGAACCTATTAACAGGTGAAAAACAGCTTACGGCACGCGCTTTTTTAACGATGCTGGCCATAGATGAAGACGGTAAGCCGACAATCGTACCTCAGGTCATGCCGGAAACGGAAGAGGAAAAGCGGCAATATGTTCAAGCACAAGCAAGATATATTGAAAGAAAGAAAAAACGGAACTAAACAAAAACCCCTTCAACATGAATTGTTGAAGGGTCTTTTTAATTCCCCGCCCCGCGGTACCTCTTCACTCCCTGATTCCATATGAAAACGGATATCACGAAAAAGGCAACCCCAATTACAGGTGTGGCAAATGCATATGCATACCACTCTTCTTTTCTAAGGAAATAAGATGCCGGATAGACACCAACAAACGCGAATGGCAGCACCCATGTAAGGACAAAACGGATGACATTATTATAAATATCAACAGGATAGCGCCCGTAGTTCCCGATATTGTACATCATTGGCATGATGGATGTTTTCGCATCCGACCAGAACCCAATGCTTGCAATCGCAACGAAAATGGCTGCATAAGCGAGGGCCCCGCCTATTGCAAAAATGATGAAAAGGATCGGGTCATACCACGCAAGCTGCAGATCCAATGAAATCCCCGAATAGAATATAATGATCAAACCGGTCACAACACCAAATAACGCTTCTAGCTCGATTCTTTCCAAAATGACTTGAAACAGGCTATGTATCGGTCTTGTTAATATCCGGTCCATTTCACCTTTGACGATATAGCGGTCATTAAAATCCCAGATGTTGAAAAAGGCAGAAAAAAGGGCGAATGGGATAAGGAAGAATCCATAAATGAATATGATTTCTTCACGGCTCCAGCCGCTTAAAAATTGGGTATGTCCAAAAACGACTAAGATAAAAACCAGATTCACGACCTGATTCAGCAGGTCAGATAGGATTTCCATGAAGAAATCGGCTCTATATTGCAATCTTGTTTTCATATATTGACTCACATATTGAAAAAACATCGATACATAAAACATCCCGTCAACCTCCTTGAATAATCAGCTGTTTTTTTGCGACTATCCATAAAAGCTGAATCGGTATTATGAGAATGATGCACCAAATTAACTGCTGTAAAAGCGCCATGCCAATTTCGCCTGAACTGTAACCGTTCGTAAAAATCATGCTTGGTACATAACTGATCCCTTGAAAGGGCAAATATTTCATCACTTCCTGCGCCCATATCGGATAGAAACTGATGGGCAGCAGCAGACCGGAAAATAAATCAATGATGACCCTTTTAGCCCGGATCAATCCGGCATTATTATATAGGAAAAAGGTAGTGATTCCCGTCAATAAGTTAATTTGTGTATTGATGATGAAGCTGAACAGCAAGGAAATCCCGAATATCCCCCACGTAGCCGGCTCGTGCGGCAATTCGATAGGAAAAATGAAAGCTACCAGCAGCATTCCTGGAATCGAGAAGAAGAAGAAACGGAATATCCCTTCCCCAAGTCCTTGCATCGTTTTCATGCCTAAATAGTTATAAGGCCGGATCATTTCAATGGCGACCTTGCCGTCTTTAATTTCAGTGGCGATTTCGCGGTCAATATTATTGAAATAAAAAGCGCGCGCCATCCATGCAACCGCGACATAGGTTGTCATCTGCATACCTGAAAGTCCTTCGATGGCGCTTTTTTCTCCATATATCGCATTCCATAAGAAATAATAAGCACCGATATTAATGCTATAAATTAAAATGCCGGTATAATAATCCGTTCGATACGCAAGCATCATCAAAAAACGCATGCGGATCATTGCAAGATACTTCCCCATGGCCCTCCCCCTTCTTGATAGACACGTTTTGTTTCTTAATGATAAGAGAGTCAGACAGTGCCTTCTTCGTAAATGTTGCGAACAATCTCTTCAATGGACGTTTCATGGATTTTGATGTCCTTTATTTTAAAATGAGATACGACAGCCGAAACAAGCTGTGAAATATGGTCACTTTCTTCTTTTAACAAGGCAATGTATGTTTGATTTTTCTCATCATAAACCCAGTTAGCCGTAAATGGGAGTGCTAATGATTGCAATTCCTTCAATGCGATCGGCTCGATGAATTGAAAATGGATCTGTTTTTCCTCAGCCCAGTTATCTTTTAAACTCTGCAATTCCCCATCATAAATGATTTGTCCTTCATCAAGCATGATTACGCGCTCACATAATGCTTCAATGTCTCCTAAATCATGGGTAGTCAAAAGGATTGTCGTATTATATTTCTCATTGATTTCTTTCAGGAACTCACGAATCTTCATTTTCACGAGTACATCAAGTCCAATCGTCGGCTCATCCAGGAACAGCAAAGGCGGATTGTGGATCAAGGCTGCCGCAAGCTCGCAGCGCATTCGCTGACCAAGCGAGAGTTTACGCACTGGTTTGTCCAGCAAAGGTCCGATATCGAGCGTCTTGATGACATGTTCCATATGATCGTTATATTGTTCATCCGTTACCTTATAGACCTTTTTTAGCAGCCTAAAGGATTCTTGAACCGCAATATCCCACCAAAGCTGTGAGCGCTGACCGAATACGACTCCGATTGTCTGAGTGAACTTTTCCCTTTCTTTATGCGGATTCATTCCATTAACCGTGATTTCACCTGCTGTCGGTTCCAAAATACCTGTCAGCATTTTGATCGTGGTTGATTTCCCTGCACCATTTTCCCCGATATAAGCTACCATCTCACCCTTTTTTACAGTAAAATTGATATCATTGACGGCAGGGACGATTTTATAATTTCTGGTAAGTAAATCCCGGAAGGCACCCTTTAGCCCTGTACGGCTTGATGCCGACTTAAATTCCTTCCGAAGCTGTTTCACTTGAATTGCATCACTCATCCTGTTACATCCTCCGTAATCTCTTGTCCTAATGAATTAGTTTATCCAACCTAACCTTTTTAGACAATAAAAATGCTTGGATGCCATATACCATTTTCAGACGAAATGATTGTTGTACCAGATACATATATAAAGGAGACGAGTATGCTATGAATATCAAAAGATTATTACTATCCCAAATCGAAAAGGTCGTTATCGACCTCCGATATGACTTCCTTTATGAAGATGAATACGGGGAATTATTATGCCAGATCATCCAAAGGGATTCCAGCGGATCGATCGAAAGCACCCCCATAAGTTTCCACCTTCATATTAATGAAGAAAAAGGAACCGGTCACCTAATCTATTACCAAGCCCAGGGCGAAATGAACCGCCAATCCTTCGACATCGAAAACCCAGCCACCATCTTGGCCATTCTTACTTTCATAACCGGAGTTTTGGGATCCGACCCCATTTCCCAAACAAAATGATGGCCCGGAATCCGGATGCTTCTAAGGCTGCAGCGGTTCCATCAGGGGACGAATCACATTTCCCAGCCTTACACCCCAGATTTACGGACGGAAAAGTGCTATGATTAAGAGGAAATATGTTTATATTTATAGGAGGTTTTAAGATTGGATTTTAGTAATTCGGAGCTTTTACATAAAGAGGCATTGGAACATATCGTTGGCGGGGTTAACAGCCCATCCCGTTCATACAAAGCCGTAGGCGGCGGTTCACCAGTTGCGATGGATCATGCCAAAGGGGCTTATTTCTGGGATGTTGACGGCAATAAATATATCGATTATTTAGCTGCGTATGGCCCGATCATCACAGGGCATGCGCATCCACATATTACTGATGCTATCGTTAAAGCAGCAGAAACGGGCGTTTTATACGGCACACCTACAAAACATGAAGTCAAATTTGCCAAAATGTTGAAAGAAGCCATACCATCCATGGATAAAGTCCGCTTCACCAATTCAGGCACCGAATCAGTCATGTCCACCATCCGTGTTGCCCGCGCTTACACAGGACGCGATAAGATCATCAAGTTTGCAGGCTGTTACCATGGACACTCCGACCTTGTTCTCGTTGCTGCAGGTTCCGGCCCGTCCACCCTAGGTACACCGGACTCTGCCGGCGTTCCAAAAAGCATCGCACAAGAAGTCATCACGGTACCTTTCAATGATATCGAGTCATTTAAAGAAGCACTTGATAAATGGGGCAATGAAATTGCAGGCGTGCTGGTTGAACCGATCGTCGGCAACTTTGGAATCGTGGAACCAAGCCCTGGCTTCTTGGAAGAAGTCATTTCATTATCTCACGAAGCCGGATCACTCGTCATTTTCGACGAGGTCATCACGGCGTTCCGCTTCATGTATGGAGGGGCGCAGGACTTCTTGGGAATTCAACCCGATTTGACCGCGCTTGGAAAAATCATCGGGGGCGGGCTTCCTATTGGTGCCTATGGCGGTAAAAAAGAAATCATGGAAACAGTCGCCCCGCTAGGACCAGCTTATCAAGCAGGTACGATGGCAGGAAATCCTGCTTCCATGCTTTCCGGGATAGCTTGCTTAGAAGTACTGAAAGAAGAGGGTCTGTACGAAGAGCTTGACCGGCTGGGAAAAATCCTTGAAGAAGGTATCCTGAAAGCGGCTCGCCAATATAATGTCCCGATCACCATCAACCGCCTTAAAGGGGCATTGACTATCTATTTCACGACAGAAAAAATTGAAAACTATGAGCAGGCGGAAAATACGGATGGCGAAATGTTCGCTAAGTTCTTCAAACTCATGCTCAACCAGGGAATCAATCTGGCACCGTCCAAATACGAAGCCTGGTTCTTGACAATTGCTCACACGGATGATGATATCGCTTATACTCTAAAAGCGGTTGAACATGCATTCAAAAACCTAATATAATAAATCGAATCAGCATAATTATGCATTTTTTTATACACCCTCAGGATGCACCTCAATCTTGAGGGTTTCTTATTTTCTTGTAATAAATCTTTAATATTAGCATTTGAAGCCACTTCTCACAAAAATCCCATCAATCACAGCATCCATCCCATTGTATAAAAAATTGATTTCTGAATATTTAAATGATATGATATGGATACATTTATATACATTTATACACTTTCTTTCAATCTATTAAAACTTGGACTATTGTTCGGGTTTACTAATATTTCCCCCATTAAACATATGCTACAGGAGGTGAAAGGCAGAGAATAAGGGTAACCTTATTCAAGCCACATATATGGCCCAACAATGGACACCTGCTACATTCAAAGAATTTCACAAGGAAGAACATGATGCCTGCGGAATCGTTTCCTGCATCGAAAAAAGGAAGATCCCTACTAACGAAAACATCTTTGCCTGCATCGACGCCCTGGTTAAAATGAACCATCGCTGCGGCTTCATCAATGGTGAGGGCGATGGCGCCGGCATCCATATCGATATTCCCCGGGCTCTTTGGAAAAAGAAGCTTGAAGCGGCAAATGTCGATTCAGGCATAGTCGATCAAGATTCCTTCATAGTCGGCCACTTATTTTTAAGCAAAAAAACAGAAGCTAATGACTTAAAAATCGAAGTTAAGGAGAAACTGCTCCAACATGGTCTCTCATTGATATTCGAAACGGATAAGGCTTACCGTTCCGAGGCATTGGGACCGATTGCCATTCAAGAAGACCCAGTGTTCTGGCAATTTGCCTGTTCCTCCACCATCAATAACAACCAGGAGCTTTCAAATGTTCTTTTTGAGCTGACTTCCGACATCGAAAAAAGTGATTTCATCCATGTTGCCTCTTTAAGCCAGCATCATGCGGTATACAAAGTGATGGGTGCGGGGGATACGCTCCCTGCCTATTATCTTGATCTTGCCGACCCTTTGGCTGCCTCCACCATGACACTGGGACATAATCGTTTTTCAACTAATACTCTATCAAGCTTCTTCCGGGTCCAGCCTTTCAGTGTACTTGGTCATAATGGCGAAATCAATACCATCGCCAAATTGCGTGATGAAGCGAAAATGATCGGAGTTCCCATCGCTAAAGATGGAAGCGACTCACAGGATTTAAACAAGACGATCGAAACTTTCATCTGCCGTCATGGCTACTCTTTATTTGAAGCTGTCGATCTTATGTTTCCGCCAATCATCAATGAAATCAAGGAATATCCCGAGCACTTACAAGACTTATATACGTATTTAAGGGAAGCTTGGGGTCATTTTGCACAAGGTCCGGCAGGCATCATCTCCCGTTTCGGCGATGAAGCCGTGTTCTCTGTCGACTCTTTAGGCTTGCGCCCACTATGGAATATTGAAACGGAATCATCCTATATGTTCACTTCCGAACCAGGAATCATCCCTTCCAGTGAATATACCGGAGATCCGAAACCAATGGGTCCAGGGGAAAAAATAGGTTTGAAATGGAACGGCGACCGTATTGAATTGTACACATACAAGGATTACCAGGATAAAGTATTTGAACTCTTCAATGATCGTTTCGTCCTTTCCAATGACCGAGTCCGCTTACAGCCCCAAGTTTTTGAAAAGGTTGTTTCCATGACAAACACGCAAGCCATTCATAATGGGCAGTATAAGGCCTTTGGGTGGGAAAGGGAGCATGTCCAATTAGTGGAACAGATGGCCGAAAAAGGCGCTGAGCCCATTCGTTCACTTGGTCACGATGCTCCACTGGCAGCACTTAATCCCCAACGGACCAACATTGCTGATTTCATCAAGGAAAGTGTGGCCGTTGTAACCAACCCAGCGATCGACCGGGACCGGGAAACCGAGCACTTCTCGACAAGAACGATCATCGGAAAACGTCCTTCCCTTTTCGAAGCGAATAAGGCAGGAAAGGTTACGGAGCTGTTGACT
Source organism: Peribacillus sp. V2I11 (assembly GCF_030817135.1). Taxonomy (NCBI): domain Bacteria; kingdom Bacillati; phylum Bacillota; class Bacilli; order Caryophanales; family Bacillaceae; genus Peribacillus; species Peribacillus sp. V2I11. The sequence continues at coordinate 1,503,126 of NZ_JAUSYW010000001.1, forward strand.
CCCTTATTGATTGAAGGGTCAACGGGTTATGAGTGCTCATCTATCGTATCGCAGCCAAGCTATGATCAGTTCATTAAATATAACCAAGATCAAAAACTCGTGCACTTCATTTCAAGCACGTTCAAAGAAGATGAAAACATCACGGATGCCTTGACCAGGATTACGGATGAAAGTGTCAATGCAGTGGATGAAGGAAAAACGCTTCTCGTTCTGGATGATGCCCTTGCCCATCAAAACGGCCACCTTTGGCTTGATCCACACCTCGTCACTTCAGCCGTCGATCAAGCGTTGGTCCGCACAGGCAAGCGTCGTGATTGTTCCATCCTTTTACGTTCAGCATCGCTAAGGTCACTGCATGATATCATCGTTTCTTATGGTCTTGGGGCCAACTTAATCAGCCCCTATTATATGTTCCTTTCCTTATCTTCAGATAACCTCAAGGGGGTTACCAATCTATATAACTCCTTGACGAAAGGGCTTGAGAAAGTCATCTCCACCATTGGCATTCATGAGCTGCGTGGATATGGAAGACTTTTCTCAAGCATCGGTTTACATGAGGAAATCGCGAAATATTTAAATGTGGCTAACTTCTTCGGATCCAATGATCTGGACTATAATTTTGATAAAATCAAGGCAGATGCCATCCAGCGTGCAGAAGATTACGGGAATGAAAAAGAACGGATGGGAAAGACCTTTCATTTATTCCCTAGAATTTGGAAGTCCATCGGGGAAGTTGCTTCAACCGGGGACTATGATGCTTATCGTGAAAAGATCACCGAACAGGAAGAATCCAATCCTACGGCGATCCGCCACTTGACATCATTAAAAACTTCAGACGCTTCCATCCCTTCTGAAGAAGTCAGTCTTTCGGTTGGCGAACAGGAAATGCCGTTCGTCATAGCCTCCATGTCCTTTGGATCACAAAATGAGATTGCTTTCCGGGCCTATGCAGAAGCTGCCGAGAGGTTAGGCATGATCAGCATGAATGGTGAAGGCGGGGAAATCAAGGATATGCTGGGCAAGTACCCGAAATCCCGCGGACAGCAAATCGCTTCCGGCCGTTTCGGTGTCAATGCAGAACTCTTGAACTCTTCAAATCTATTGGAAATTAAAATTGGGCAAGGGGCAAAACCTGGTGAAGGCGGTCACCTTCCCGGTTCCAAGGTCACAGCGAAAATCGCAGAAGCCCGAAATGCAACAATCGGTTCGGATTTGATCTCCCCTTCCAATAACCATGATATATACTCAATTGAAGATTTGGCCCAAATGATCCATGAGCTAAAAACGGCAAACGACAAAGCAAAAGTTGCCGTCAAAGTACCGGTCGTTCCAAACATTGGTACGATTGCTGTCGGCGTCGCAAAAGCTGGGGCCGATATCATAACGCTTTCTGGTTTTGATGGCGGAACGGGTGCTGCCAGGATCCATGCACTCGCACATGTCGGTCTACCAGTTGAGATAGGTGTGAAAGCGGCCCATAATGCTTTGCTTGAGTCAGGTATTCGTCAGAATGTCGAAATTTGGGCTGATGGTGGGTTAAAAAGCTCGATGGATGTATTGAAGATCATGTTGCTTGGCGCAAACCGTGTAGGTTTTGGGACCCTTTCGATGATTGCCGTCGGCTGTACAACATGCCGCGGATGTCACCTTGATACCTGCCATGTGGGCATCGCCACTCAAATTGAATCGGAAGCACAGGCGAAAGAACATGGGCTGCGCCGTTTTGTTCCACGAAAATTTGATTTAGCCGTTCAGGGATTAACGAATATGTTCAGTGCATTTGCAAAAGAACTCAAATCTTTGACAGGATCACTTGGGGTGAAGAATCTTCAGGATATCGTCGGACGTTCTGATTTGCTACAGCAAGTTAAAGGTCAACAATCATTGGATTTAACCTATTTATTGAAAAACCTGGATATAACACCGTTCTCACATAAAGAAACGGCGGCATATTTGAATGAAGGCTCCATGCAGGTAGCCGTTGGCGCTGAATATCTGGATTCGCATGTAGATGATCTGCAGCAATCCCGTAGCTATAGCTCGATCACTTCCGAGCAGCGTGTACTCGGCAGCAGGGTGTCCTGTCACCGCGTTAGGGGCAGATTGGATGGATCATACAAAAAACTTCCTCCCGTTCACCTATCCTACCAGGATGGTTCCATCCCGGGTAATGGACTTGGGGCATACAATACGGAGGGAATTTCAATCAGCGTGAATGGCGGTGCCCAGGATGGTATTGGCAAAACATCGATTGGCGGTAATATTGCCATCTTTAAATCTCCAGGAAAAGATGGGAAGTTCTACAATGGATCTGTCGGTAAGGGATTTGGTTACGGTGCACAGCATGGTCTCCTCATTGCCCAAGGTGATGCCGATGCCAGAGCCGGAATCCGGCTTTCCGGAGCGGATATGATCATTGGAGGATTATTGAAACAACCGCTTCCTGAAAAGGAAAACGGTAATATTGCGGTAACTTCCAATATTAAGGGATTCGCTTTTGAATACATGACAAATGGAAGAGGTTTGGTTCTGGGTGATCCCGGTCCATGGATTTGCGCAGGGATGACAGGCGGTGTCGTTTATTTACGGCAACAGCCTGAATCTGGATTAACCAAAGATGTCATTAAGAAACGGGTTGCGAAAGGGGCAAAGATTTCCATTGAGCCCCTATCCGCAAAAGGCCTGCAGGACGTGGCCGAACTTCTTGGCAAATACACGTCCCTCTTGAAAGATCATGGCCAAACCGAAGAAGCGGCCTCCTTAGAGACACTGCTTCAAAAACCTGGAGAACACTTCCTACAGGTCGTTCCAGTTAAAGAACAGGCGGATCCTGCTGTATCCACGGAGTGATGCCGAAAATATATTAATTAAGGCTGATGCTCTTCAATTCGAGCATCAGCCTTTTCCAGTAAACGATGGAAAAACACAGAGAAAGCAATCAAGAAATTGCCTATCATTTATTTATATCTTAAACTTGATTTTAGCTATTGCAACTCTCAGGAAAATCCTGTATATTACTTTTTGTTTACATCTTCTTATTTTAGTGTAAAGTACTAACAAATAAGTTAGAATACAACTTTAAGCAAAAGCCTATATATAAATAGAGCCTTTTCTTACCAGATCCATAACAACACAAAGAAAGGATTAACCCATATATGAAGTTTGGTGCCCGCATTCTCAAAACAGGAATAGCAATTGTTTTAGCGCTTTACCTATCGGAACTGCTTAACCTTCCTGCTCCTGTCCTTTCTGGGATTGCTGCAATTTTTGCAATACAGCCGACCATTTACCGTTCATATCAAACAGTGTTGGAGCAAATTCAAGGAAATATCATTGGCGCATTGGTTGCTGTCTCCTTCGTTTTGTTGCTCGGAAATGATATTTTTATAATCGGTCTTGCCGTAATGGTTGTCATAACCATCAATTTAAAACTGAAAATGGATAAAACGATTGTCCTTTCCATCGTGACGGTCATTGCCATCATGGAAAGCCAGAACGGGGAATTCCTGAATTTTGCCTTTATTCGTCTCTCATCCGTTTTGCTTGGAATCGTTTCTTCGTTTATCGTGAATCTGGTTTTCATTCCTCCAAAGTACGAAGCAAAGCTTTATACACGCATTACAGATGTAACGGAAGACATCTTGAAATGGATCAGAATCAGCACAAGACATGCTACAGAACACACTTTATTGAAAAAAGACATCAGCAGATTGAAGGCTGAGTTACTCGATCTGGAACATATCTATTCCATGTACAAAGAGGAACGGGAATATTTCAAGAAGAACAGTGTAGCTAAAGCAAGAAAGCTTGTCGTTTATCGGCAGATGATCATAACGACAAAAAAAGCGTTTGAAACCTTGAAGAGAGTCCATAAATTCGAGAATGAAGTATATCAAATGCCTGAAGATTTCCAACGGAGCATCTTACAGCAGCTTGATTCCTTGATCCGTAAGCATGAACAGTTGATATTACTGCATATCGAAAAAATCAAGTCCATCGAGGAGATTGAAGATTGGGACCAGGATTGTTTAAGTCGTAAAGAGCTGCTCGCCCACTTTTTCGAACAGCAGAATCAAGTGGACGAAATGCATGATAATCTGGGCCATCTCTCTGCCCGCCTTGTTCCATTGATTTCTGCAGTCATAGAATATGACGAACAATTGGAACATCTTGAAAAGCTGATCGTCAGCTTCCAGTCCTTCCATAAGGGAGATAACGAAATATCTGTCCAGTATGAAGAAGATTAAAAAAGACGGTTCCAACGGGAACCGTCTTTTTTGTCTCTATTTAGAGCAGGCCCCTCATTCAATCATCCAAAAGGTTCTTATCAGCAGCCTTTTCAATCGTATCCAATTTCTTTAAAAGATCCTGCAGCTCATCTTCTGAGAATGAGTTGAAGTTCTTGCCCATCAATTGGTTATGCTCCGCAAGGACTCTCCCCAAAATCGCTTCCCCTGCCTCTTTCAATTCAAGATTGATGACCCTGCGATCCTTTTCAGAGGGCTGCCGTTTCACATAATCCATTTCGACCAGCTTATCTACAAATACGGTAATCGCACTTGGCTTTACGGTTAAGAAGTCAGCCAGCTGGGTCGATTTGATCGACCCCTCTTTTTTCAATATCAATAATATGAAAAACTGAGGCGACGTTAATCCATAAGGCTGAAGATTTTTTGCTACGATGGCCCTAAGCTTCTTCCTAATCCGAAAAATCTGCATTTCTATACTATTAGTTACTTCCCATTTAAAATCCAGCCTTCTCACTCCTTATATAGGACAATCCTACCTCTTAAATTTAATTAAATGACATTCCATTGTCAACTTTACTTTCCATATATCCTTAAAACTAAAAAAAATTCAAATTTTTACTATTTCACTGTATTTATTTCCTACTATTATTCCGAATAAATTACATGACAAAAAATAATTAAACTGGTAAACTCTTTACTTAATAATATTAATACTTATAAAAATTAATATTTATTAAAATTAATAAATAAACATTAGAATAGGAGGCGAAGCCATTTCTGGGTAATGAACGTTAATCAAAAAAAAGAATACATCATCAATATTTTTTGGAGGCGAAACAAGTGAATAGAGGGCGTTTAGTTTTAATCAATGTCATTGGTTTGGTTATTATATTAGCGGTATTAGCCGGCGGGGCTTATTACTATTATGAAAGCACGAATTTCATTAAAACGGATGAAGCGAAAGTTTCGGGAGAGCTGTATACCATCGTTGCCCCCGCTGCCGGTAAACTAGCAGAATGGGACTTACACGAAGGAGACAGTGTTAGTAAAGATGACAAAGTTGCCAATGTAACCACCTTAGACGGAAAAGAAGCAGTAAAAACCGCAGCACAAGGTACAATCGTTAAAACACAAGTGCATGATGAGCAGCTTGTTCAAGCGGGTCAAACGCTCGCTCAGACCATCAATATGGATGATTTGTCCATAACGGCTAATATTGAAGAAAATAAATTGAAGGATATCGAAAAAGGTGACAGCGTCGATATTATAATCGATGGAGATCCCGATACTGTCTTCGAAGGTACATTGGAACAGATCGGTTATGCCACAACGTCTGTCTTTTCAGTGATGGGCAATCAAAACAGCAGCGGAAACTATACGAAAGTCACTCAAAAAGTACCAGTTAAAATTTCCATCAAAGCACCATCCGATAAAGTTCTGCCTGGAATGAACGCAGAAGTGAAAATTTCAACTAAATAAGCAGGCTACACAGTCATACAGAAAGGAGGCTTTTCTTTAAATGGCTTCTCAAACCATCTCAGTAAATGAAAACAAGGGAATGAAACAGTTTGCCCCCATGTTAATTATCTTAATGCTAGGTTTGTTCATGGTCATTTTGAATCAAACCCTGCTTAGTGTGGCCATGCCGAGGATGATGGCAGAATTCAATGTAGCTGCGACTACGATTCAATGGCTATCAACTGGATTCATGCTTGTGAATGGAGCCTTGATCCCACTGTCCGCTTTTTTAATAGAACGGTTCGGCACGCGGATTTTATTCCTTGCTGCCATGTTTCTATTCACCGTCGGGACATTCATCTGCGGCATCGCACCAAATTTCCCCGTCATACTTACAGGCCGGCTGATCCAGGCGGCTGGCGGCGGGATACTGCAGCCATTGGTCATGACGATCATCCTTTTCATCTTCCCTCCGGAAATGCGCGGGAAAGGAATGGGAATCTTTGGATTGGCCATTATGTTTGCCCCTGCCATCGGCCCGACTTTATCAGGTTGGGTGATTCAGGAATATAGCTGGCGGGTCATGTTCTACGCAATGGTGCCATTAGGCATGATCGTCATGACACTCGCCTTTTTAAGTATGCGTAATGTAGCAGAACCAAAGAAAATCAAATTGGATTTGATGGGCGCCACTCTATCCTTGCTAGGTGTCGCATCATTACTATACGGTGTCAGTGAAGCTGGTTCCAAAGGCTGGACGGATTCCATCGTTCTGGGAACGATCATCATTGGTCTGATCCTTTTGACGCTTTTTGTGGTTCAACAGCTAAAATCCGATACACCCATGCTCGACTTCCGTGTATTTAAGTATGACATGTTCGTATTATCGAATATCATTTCCGCCATCGTCACAGTGGCCATGTTTACCGGGATTTTCTTATTGCCTATATATTTGCAGACTTTAAGAGGCTTCACACCAGTTCAATCCGGTCTATTGATGTTACCCGGGGCCCTTGTGATGATGGTGATGTCACCCATTTCAGGAGCATTATTTGATAAAATCGGACCTCGTCCATTAGCAATAATTGGTTTAGTGATTACTGCCGTCACAACCTTCGAATTCGCTAAATTGACTACGGAAACAACCTATTCGACTTTGGTCATCATCTATGCCATCCGCGCACTTGGAATGTCTTTACTGATGATGCCTATCATGACAGCTGGGATGAATCAGCTTCCTAAGCATTTGAATACACATGGTACGGCAATGAGCAATACGCTGAAACAAGTAACCGGAGCCATTGGTACGAGCTTCGTGACGACCATTTATACTACCCGTGCTTCTTTCCATGGAACTGCTTTAGGAACGGAAATGAGTACGAGTGATCCCGGTTTTGTTCAGAATTTCCAAACAATAGTTCAATCCATCATGAGTTCGATGAATCAAACTAATGAACAGGCACAGGAAACTGCCATGTCGCTGATTTCTTCACAAATCCAGGGTCAAGCAAATGTGATGGGAATCAATGATGCATTCTTTTGGGCAACAGGCTTTGCAATTGCCGGTATCGTTCTCTCACTGTTTTTGCGTGACGTTCGGAAAGACAAAGCAATGAAAAAAGCTAAACAAGAACATTTGGATGTACCTTTGCTTCCTTCACCAGTAAAAAAATCGGTTTAATTAAATGGGGGAATAAAAATGAAGATCTATGTTGTTTACGACAGTGAAGGTAACCATACGAAGGCACTTGCCGAATCAATAGCTCAAGGAGCCGCTGCGGTTCCTGGGGCTGAGGTTCTCATTGACCATGTAAACGAGGCGGATGTTTATAAGCTTCAGGAAATGGATGCCATCATTTGGGGCTGTCCCGGTCATTTCGGCACCATCAGTTCGAGCTTGAAAACATGGATTGATAAACTTGGGTATCTATGGGCGGAAGGTGCGCTGATCAATAAAGTGGGTGCTGTATTCTGTACGACGGCCACCGTACATGGCGGACTCGAAGCTACCATGCTGAACTTAATCACCCCTATGCTTCATCAAGGCATGATCATCGTGGGCTTACCCGGCACTGTCCCGGAAAACGCCTTATATGGTTCCTACTATGGAGTAGGGATAAGCTGTCCGCCCGGTATGGATGACAACATCACCAAAAATGGACTTGCAGCTTGGAGAAGCATTAGGAAAACGGGTGGCACATGTCACCCGTTCATTCATAAACGAGCTCTAGGAGGCTTGATTCAATGGGCATAATTCTAATTATCATCGTTGTCATATTAGCGGTTACGGGCTTGATCACATTCAATATCAAAGCCTTATCACCTGAAGATAAGCCGCCCGGTGTCGAGGAAGAGATCTCATTGGAAGATTCCTCTTTCTCTTCGGCAGATGGTGCCGTTACCGAAATCATCTCCCCATCAGACAATGATGAATTGAAAATGAAAGATCAGGATTATCGTTTGGCTCTTTCCAAACTTCACAATCAAAAGCCTAACGATGAGCCAACTGCAGAAAAAAAGCCTAATCTTCGCAAAATGAAAGACGCGGAATACCGTGGTACATTGGAAGACTTCCTGGATCGCGACTGAAACACGTCCCCCCATTCGGCATATTCGCCTCTTTTTTTTGGGGGGTCAATTACTAAGCATGAAAGGAACACCTCCGACTTCTGCCACCGCCTCAGTTTAAAGACCGACTGCAGGCTTAACCTATTTTTCTGGTTGACAAATATTCACAAAGACTTTAAGCTAAGGTAATGCAACACAAACAATTTTTTAAACTCAGCTTTTGTTGAGAGACGGAATTTTAAAAGGATTTCCTTTTTTCGTTCGTCACTTGCCTTTTTGGCAGGTGGCGATTTTTATTTTTACAGGGGTGAAAATCATGCAACTTTTGAAGTATTCCATAATGGTCTTAATCGGTTCGATCTCATATGGCACTTTATCAACCATGATCAAATTTGGATTCATGGATGGCCATTCTTCTGGAGAACTGGTCGGCAGTCAATACCTCGTCGGTTGGCTGATTGTCTCCGTGTTATTTCTTTTTTCGTTTAAATATAAAGTTTCATGGAAGAGTGCCGGATTACTTTTAATCACGGGCATGATGTCCACTTTCGTCGGTAAGGCATATGCCGTTTCCGTATCAGAGCTTCCCGCTTCGATTGCCGTTGTCTTTTTATTTCAATTTACCTGGATAGGCGTCCTTATAGAAAGTTTCTTAAATAAAAGACGCCCGGATAAAAATAAACTCATTGCCATTTTCGTTCTCTTCATCGGTACATTATTGGCAGGGGCGATCTTTGGTCAGCCCCTTTCCGGCCTAAGCCTAAAAGGCGTATTGTTCGGACTATTGTCTGCGTTGCTTTTTGCGCTGTATATGTACTGCAACTCTCAATTCGCAGTTGGGGAATCTTCAATGAAAAGGTTGTTTTTCATTGCAACGGGTGCCATGCTGACTGCTGTTTTCACGACTAACCCCGTCACACTTGTGACGAATCTTGTCCAAACGAACCTATGGTATTATGGTCTGCTGCTCGGCACTTTGGGTGTTTTAGTTCCTTTCTTTTTCTTTGCTGTCAGTTTGCCGAAAGTGGGTGTCGGGCTCGGAACGATTCTTTGTGCAGCGGAGCTGCCTTCAGCGATGGTCGTTTCCGTCATCTTCTTGAATGAACAGGTTACGTCACTGCAATGGTTCGGGATGTGCTTGATCATCGTCGGCATCGCATTGCCTGAGGGAATAAAGCATCTGCCGCAATTCCTTCCTGACAGGAAAAAAACACTGCATGAAAAAAGGATTTCATAACGTGTATGCACCGGTTTCGTATAAGAATAAAGAAGACCATTCCCGTTATGAACTGCACCCCAATTGTTAGACACCATCTAACAATTGGAGGTGCTTTTTTTATGACAAAATATTCATTAGAGTTGAAATTAAAATCTGTCCTTGCTTATTTAGAAGGAATAGACTCATTTAGAACTGTAGCCAATCAATTTAATATCAGTTTGACTCCTTTAAAGCAATGGGTGGCGCATTATAAAGAACATGGGATAGAAGGGCTAATGTCTACCTATACAAATTATGATATTAGCTTTAAGATGGATGTACTAAACTATATGAACGATTTTGGAGTGTCTAGTACCCATGCAGCTGCTGTGTATAACATTGCTTCTCCTTCTACTATTACTAATTGGCTAAAGCAATTGGAGGAGTACGGAGTTGACGCTCTTAAAACGAAGAAAAAGGGGCGTCCATCCATGAAAAAAGAAACGAAGAAAAAACCAGTAGAAGGGTCATTAGAGGCGTTACAGGCTGAAAATGAAAGATTACGTGCAGAGAATGCATATTTAAAAAAGTTGAGAGCCTTAGTTCAAGAAAGCGAAGCGTCCGAACGCAAAAAGCGAAAGTAGTACATGAACTAAGGGAAGATTTTAATTTAAAGCTACTTCTGTCCGTCGCAAATCTCGCAAGGAGTACCTATTATTATTGGATAAACGCCTTCGGGCGTCAGGATAAATACGAAGAAATAAAGCCAGTTATCCAGGAGATATTTCATACGAATAAAGGGAGATACGGGTATCGACGCATTACATTGGAATTACGTAATAGGGGGATTTCAATGAACCATAAAACGGTCCTTCGATTGATGAAGGAGTTGGGACTAAAGTGTCTGGTCCGTATGAAGAAATACCGTTCATACAAAGGCAAGATTGGAAAGGTTGCGCCTAATATCCTCAATCGTAATTTTAAGGCAACAAAGCCAAATCAAAAATGGGTTACGGACGTAACTGAATTTCATTTACACGGTGAGAAGTTGCATTTATCGCCCATTCTAGACTTATTTAATGGAGAGATTATTGCTTACAATATCGAATCACGTCCTGTTTATCCCTTAGTCTCCAAGATGCTTGACCAAGCCTTTATGCGATTGGAATCGAAAGATTCCCCCGTTCTCCATTCAGATCAGGGCTGGCATTACCAGATGAAACAATACTCACATGATTTGAAAAGACACAACATTATACAAAGCATGTCCCGCAAAGGAAATTGTTTAGACAATGCCGTCATAGAAAACTTCTTTGGCTTACTGAAATCGGAATTACTTTATTTACAGAAGTTCGACAGCACGGAGCATTTCAAAAAAGAACTGGAAGATTATATCCATTATTACAATCACCGACGAATCAAAGTAAAATTAAAAGGCATGAGCCCAGTAGATTACCGGGTTCATGCCCTCAAGGTTGCCTAATTAAATAAAGTGTCTAACTTTTTGGGTTCACTTCATTAGCGGAATGGTCTTCTTTTGTATATTGTTTTTCCTTTTCTCCTTAAGAATCCAATTGTTGTACTTGAAATAGGCTGTAGTAATGCCCTTGCTTTTTCATAAGTTCTTCGTGTGTTCCCATTTCCGTAATTTCCCCATTATCGATATGAACGATCCGGTCGGCATGGGTGATGGTTGATAACCGATGGGCCACGATGATGGTGGTCCGGTTTTTCGCCAAAATATCCAGCGCCTCCTGGATATAGTGTTCACTTTCCAAATCCAATGCGGATGTGGCTTCGTCGAGAACAAGGATTGGCGGGTTTTTCAAAAATACCCTCGCAATGGCCACCCGTTGCTTTTGGCCTCCGGATAATTTAACTCCCCGCTCCCCGACTTTCGTTTCATATCCTTCTTTTAGACCCATGATGAAGTCATGGGCATTCGCTGCCTTTGCCGCTTCAACTACTTCTTCATCACTTGCATCAGGCCTTCCCATAAGGATGTTAGCCTTAACCGATTCACTAAATAAGATATTATCCTGTAGAACCATTCCTATTTTATCTCTTAGGCTGCGGACTTGATATTTACGGATATCCGTCCCATCCAATAATACCCTTCCCTCCGTCACATCATAGAAACGGGAAATCAAACTGACGATCGAGGATTTCCCGCCGCCGCTCATCCCGACAAGTGCAATGGTTTCCCCTGGTTTAACATCCAGATTTATATGTTTCAAAACGGGTGCCTCTTTCTCGTCATAAGCAAACCATACATCCTGAAAGGTTATTCGGCCATCCACATGCTTCAGCTCTTTTGCCCCTGGTTCGTCATCGATATCATACTTCTCATCCACAAACTCAAAAACCCTGTCCATGGACGCCAATGTCTGGGTCATTGTCGTCGAAGAGTTAACTAAACGTCTGAGGGGATTATATAACCGGTCTATGAAACCGACGAAAGCAACCATGGTACCCAGCGACAATTGTTCATGAATGACCTGATAACCGGCAAAGCCTATCACGAGAAGGGGGGCAATATCCGTGATCGTATTCACGACAGCAAATGACTTAGCATTCCAGCTCGTATGCTTTAGGGCCTTATCGAGGAAATTTTTGTTCTGCTTTGCAAACAATTCCTGTTCCCTGTCTTCTATCGCAAAGCTTTTGATGACTGACATCCCTGAAACCCGTTCATGAAGGTGACTCTGTACATCCGCTAACGCTTGGGACCGAGTCCTTGTATAGGTTCTCAGCTTGCCAAAAAAATGCTTAATCGAAAATGCATAAAATGGAAGCATGATGATGGATACAATGGTTAACTTAACGTCCATCGTAAACATGATGACTATCACTATGATAATCGTTGCGATATCGAGCCAAAGGTTCATCAGACCCGTGATGACAAAGTTCTTCGTTTGTTCCACATCCGTGATCATCCTTGAAATGACCTCGCCCACCCTTGTGTTGGAATAATATTTAAAACTCAGTTTCTGTATATGAGTAAATAAATCATTACGAATATCATATAAGATTTTCGTTCCGGTCCATTGAGCGAAATATTGACGGTAATACTCAATCGGCGGTCTAACTGCAACGAAAATGAATATCATGATGGCCATTGCCCATAAAAGGCGTTCGGATTTCACGGCTTTGGACAGGTCACCATTTCCAATGATATCATCCACTATATACTTACTGAGCAATGGAAGCAAAAGCGGAATCGCGAACTTTAGCAATCCAATCAATACCGTTCCAATTATCTGCCATTTATAAGGTTTGACGAATTGCAAATATCTCTTAATGCTCCCCACGGAATCCCTCCTATTCTGATTCATTAAATCCAAAAGATAAAAAAATCCATAACAGTCAATTTGAAATCTTATATGCACTATTCAATTATATTTTCCTTTTCGATGTTTAACTATCAAAAGGACTTCATTCACTAACATTCATACAATTTATAGGAGGCAAGGATTTAAAGTTATTATCGTTTCTGCTTTCTTGAAAGATTGAATCAGTTTTGTAGGTACGATACACAATGAAAAAGCCTGCCAATTATGCAGCAGGCCTTTTCTATCATCGATAGGTTAAAAAGCGCTCATACCAACTATCAATAAACTCTGCGGAGAATGGTCCTTTTCGCTGGCGTATCATATAAATCAAATAGTCTACGTTCTGTTTCAATATTGAATCGATGGCATCCGGGTAATTCATTTCTTTCCGATGCCTTTCATATTCATCCTCATCCAGCAAATTAAACGTCATATCTGGGAATACTTTAATGTCCAGGTCATAGTCAATGTATTTCAATGCTCCCGAATCGTATGTGAACGGCGAACTGATATTGCAATAATAATAAACCCCGTCCTCTCTCAACATACCAATAACATTAAACCAATACTTTGAATGAAAATAGCAAATCGCCGGCTCTCTCGTAATCCAGGTCCTTCCATCTGATTCCGTTACCATAGTACGGTCATTCGCTGCTATCACCAGATTTTGGGTCCCTTTTAAAACGGTTGTCTCTTCCCAGATACGATGGATATGTCCATTATGTTTATAGCTATGGATTTGGATTTTTCCTCCTTCGGCAGGAACAATCCCCATTTATCTCTCCCTACTTTCTATAGACACCCTGACAGCGTACTGTGCCCTATTCCGTTTGCAGTTGTTTGTGTGTATTTAAAATATATACTTTTTTCCATTTACCCTATATTCCTATATTATAGCGATTTATTCATAAATTTAAAACAAAAGTGGCTAATCTCCCAGTGAAAATGTGTAAATAAGTCGAAAAAGTCTGACCATCCACCCATTTTAACTTAGAAATTAGCCGGTTATTTATCGTATGGCAGCCTGTCCTTGCTGAAAATAACGGATGACTTCTTCCGTTTGCTTCTCGAACATATCATGGATACTTTTCAATTCCTGCTTTTTGAGTTGGATCTCTTCCTGTATTGTGACTGCTTCAATCTCCTCTTCCAGGGTAAGGAGTTGCTTCTCTATATCTTGGCATCTTTCGATCTCGGATTGTAAAAGTAAAAGCTTATCCATCGTTTTCAACTGGTTGTTTATAAGCCGGTTAAATTCCTCCATGAATGCACCTTCCTAATCTGTATTTTTTCTATAGTATGTATATTCTATTTTTATCCGTTTTTTCCTTTGACATAAAATGTAAACACAACGAAACATTTGTCGAATCCAATGGAAGGCAAAAAAAAGCACCCTTCAAAAGAAGGATGCTTTTCATCGGCAATTAGCCTTGGCTTTTATTGCTTTGAGATTTTTGGTTTTGTTGTTTCACTTCTTGAACGTTAGTTTCAGAAGCAAACTCTGTACCGAATTGGCCTTGTGCTTGACCTTGACCTTTTTTTTGCTGAGATTGCGCGTTTTGTTGTCTCACTTCTTGAACGTTAGTTTCAGAAGCAAACTCTGTACCGAATTGGCCTTGACCTTGCTGAGATTGCGCGTTTTGCTGTCTCACTTGTTGAACGTCAGTACCTGCTTGTGATTTATTTTTGTTATTAGCCATTGATATCACCTCCACGATAATAAGATAACCATTATCCAGGAGTGTTATCCAACTAAAAACATTTAAATTTTTCCAGTTATATTAAACAAGCAATGAAATGCCCCCATCAACTATTACGGTTTGTCCACGAATCATACTGGCTCCATCGGAAATTAAAAACAGGATGGTATTCACCATATCTTCCACCTCGACCATCCGTCCAGCCGGAGTCTGCTCTGCCGCCTCAGCAAGCATTTCATCCCGATTCGGGAAAGACTTCAGGGCATCTGTATCGATCACACCACCTGAAACGGCATTGACACAAATATTTTTTGCAGCCAATTCGACCGCTAAATATCTTGTCAGGGCTTCAAGAGCAGCTTTGGAAACTCCAACAGCTGTATAATTTTTCAAATAGCGAATGGATCCTAGTGAACTGATGCTGACGATTTTCCCTCCGCCGTTCCTCTCCATTAATTTCGCCGCTTCCTGTGCGCAGAAAAGGAGGGCTTTTGTATTGATGTCCATGGTCCAGTTCCAATGGGATTCCTCCAGCTCCATCAACGGACGCTGCACTCCTGAGGCCGCATTATTGATGAAGATATCCAAACGTCCATAATAAGCATCGATTTCCTCGAACATGCTTTTCACTTTCGCAACGTCACCGACATTTGCCTTAACTACAAGGGCTTTTCGCCCCAACGCTTCAATTTCGGCTGCCACTTCTAATGCTTTCGACTTGCTCCGGGCATAATTAATAACGAGGTCGTAACCTTCCTCTGCAAGCCTTATTGCCGTGCTTCTGCCTAAACCTTTACTGCTACCTGTAACGAGTGCCACTTTTTGTTCCATTCGTTTATTCATCCTTTCTGAGTAAAAACCAAGTAATAAAAATCATTTTTTTTAAGGAGTGTTACTGTTATGTATGTTGGACGTGATATGACAGAATTGTCGATGATGAAAAAATCGGATTGGGAAAATAGTGAACTCGCCTATTTTCATCACTCCCTTCAACAAATGGTACCTTATTTAAACCAAGAAGGACAGAGTATCCATAGCGAAATCGTCAAAGAAATTGAAAATAGAGGCGGACTTAATAGGCAGGAAGCAGATTATACTCATGGAACGAAAACCATTTTTTACGATTGATTTTATACGGATAGGGCTTTAAAAATCAACAAAGGAAGAGGATATCTTAGCGGATATCCTCTTTTATGCATACTATCACCAGCGCCTTTTTTTCACGATTTTATATTATATGACGTTAAAGCCATTGCGCAAATCAAGGCTGTCCCAAAAAATGTTAACGAATACAAAGATGGTGAATTAACCTTACCGAATACCATTTCATTCTGAAGTGCCCTGCTTGTTCCCATGCATTTACAATGTCCGGTTTATATCGGCTTGTTTTTATGGATCCAACCATTATCGCACTCCTAAAATATAAAGCATGTATGATGATTGAACCTATGAATGGTTGAAGGACTATCCTCATTTCTACACCCCAGTACCCTCATTACCATAGAGGCAAAAAAATCCTTTATTCAATACGTTCTTTTTCTTTATACGCCTTCATCATTTTTTGGTGGGAAACCGGAAATGCTAACTCCTCCATCTCTGCTTCACTCACCCACTTAAGTTGCTGTTCTCTTAGTATTTCTTCACTGATGGCTTCTTTGACCACTCCGATATACGTATCCACTTTCCAAACGAGATGTGAGAAAACATGTTCAATTCTCACAAGTGATTCAGTTATTTCCGGTTTGATGCCATACATTTCCTGAAAACGACTCTCGAAGAATTCCCTCTTATGCAAAAGGGATGAATGGTTTTCGAAGTTCGGATATTCCCAAAGATTAGCTAGCAATCCTTCTGATGGTCGCTTGTGAATTAAAAATTCACCTTTTTCATTCGTTATAACGGCAGCGACAATTGGTACATCCCGCGTTTTTTTCTTTTGGATTTTTACCGGCAATTCCGACTGAACCCCTGCTTCAAATGCTAGACAATGACTTTGAACGGGACATAATAGGCAGGCAGGCTTACCTGGTGTGCAGATCAAAGCTCCAAGTTCCATCAAGGCTTGATTGAAGGCAGAGGTATGTTCATGATCGATCAGCTTTCTGACGGCAGCTTCGAATGTTTTTCTTGTCTTTGGCTTCGCTATGTCTTCATATATCATCAATATCCTTGATAAAACACGCATGACGTTTCCATCAACGGCTGGCTCCGGCTTGCCGTATGCGATACTAAGAATCGCACCAGCTGTATAAGGGCCGACTCCTTTCAATTTGGAAATTTCCTCGGGATCATCGGGTACGATCCCATTATAGGATGCCTTCACTTCCTGAACGGCACTATGCAGATTCCTTACACGTGAGTAATATCCCAGCCCTTCCCAAGCTTTTAGGATTTTCTCTTCATCGGCATTGGCAAAATCCTCGAGTGTGGGGAACCATTCGACAAACCGGTTGAAATAAGGAATCACCGTGTCCACTCTCGTTTGCTGCAGCATTATTTCAGAAACCCAAACACGGTACGGGTCCTTATTTTCCCTCCATGGCAATTCTCTTTGTTCTTCGAGAAACCAGGAAACCAAATCTTTTTGAAATTCATCGATTTTTATTTTTTCTATTGTCGGGATCATTATTTCTTTCACATCAGTTCCTCCAAAGATGTTACACTCTTATCAAAAATGGGAATACCTATAGTAGGTCATTCTTTTTTTAATATCATGTTCATATCCATTTATTTGTAACGGGTCACAAAAATTAGTCAAGATTATATTCATTTGATGGTTAATATATAAATACGGTATGATGAAAGAAGACCATTTTTTTCAAATTGTGGCAGGGAGGTTAGTTTTTTGGATACAGGTACTCACTTTGTCATGGGAATTGCTCTTGGAGGTCTTGCCACATTAGATCCTGTCATTGCACAGAGCCCAGTCACTGCAAGTGCAGTCATAGCAGGAACGATATTGGGATCACAGGCTCCGGACATTGACACTGTTTTAAAATTAAGGAATAACGCTGTATATATACGCAACCACCGTGGAATCACACATTCCATTCCCGCTGTTTTACTTTGGCCCTTAATTATCAGCGGAGCAATTTTCGCCATCATACCTGAAGCAAATTACCTTCATCTTTGGCTTTGGACCTTTTTAGCCGTTTTCCTTCATGTATTCGTGGATATATTCAATGCTTATGGGACCCAGGCTCTTAGGCCGATTTCGTCAAAATGGGTAGCTTTAGGGGTCATCAATACATTTGACCCGTTCATTTTTGGAATACATGTTGCCGGCCTGATATTATGGGGCTTTGGATTTCCTCCAGGTTATTTATTTCTTTCCATTTACGGAATACTCGTCATTTATTATATTTCCAGATTCAGGGAGCAAACTTTTATAAAAAGACTGGTCAAACAGCAAATTCCTGGAGCAAGGAAAATTCTATTATCACCGACCATGCGTTTTCACCGCTGGAAAATTGCAGTGATTACCGAAAAGAATTATTATGTGGCACGAGCCGATAATGGATATGTGACGATTCTTGATACGTTCGATCGAGTGCCATTGCCTGAAAGTGAAATTCTCGAAGCCGCCAAGAAGGATATCAACTTGGCAGCCTTTCTGTCCTTTTCTCCGGTTTACCGCTTTGAAATCGAACAGATAAAAGAATATTATGAAGTCCGTTTTATCGATTTAAGATACCGCAGCAATGGATATTACCCGTTTGTGGCAGTGGTCCATTTAGACAGCGAATTGAATATCTTGAATTCTTATACCGGCTGGATCTTTAGCGAAGCGAAACTGCAGAAGAAATTGAATATTATTTTGTAGTCGCTGCATATTGAAAAAGAGCTGATTCCAGGGAACCCCTCTGGAATCAGCTTTTTTAATGCACTCGATTCTGCTGATTTAATAACTGTTGATATTTAGGGTTCTTTGCAATGAATTCGTGGAATTGCTCACCGTAGTTATCAATCCAGGTCCTTACAACGCGCGATGTCATTTCTTCCCCGGCATACTCATGCCCTGCCTTTGCATAGGTCGCTTCGAAATCTTCCCATAATAATTCCACCCAAGTCAAAGCTTGCTCATACGTGATGTGTTCATTTTTCTCAAGCAGTATCTTGGTTAATCTTTCATGGTAATCATTCATTAGAACCACCTCATTGCCAATATTTTTACAGAATGAACTATACTGTCCCATACCCATACTAGTGGTAAGCGGAAACGCTTCTTTCTTTAATCTGATGCTTGGAGGAGAAAAATTTGCGAAATAAACAAAAAGGATTCCCCAACCAAAACAATAATAAATTCCAAGGCGAGCCTCGTGCAAAGGCAAGATATGCTTCAAAGCGTGCAGATGGCAGTATTAATACACACCCTCAAGAAAGAATGAAAGCATCAAACGAGCGATCGAATTAACTGGTACACCAGAAGAAGGAATCGGGTTTCTTCCCCGGTTCCTTTTTATTTCAGCATTGAAATCGGGAGTGCTTCTTCCTTACCGCTACCACCTAAGCGGTAGCCCCAGGCGAATACGCCGTTCATATAATCAATTTTGAAATAGACCCCGGGATCTCCGTCAATTTGATATATTTCACCTTTTTTGAAATCATCCGGATTTAACAAATAGGCCTTGGCCATCGTCACTTTTCGTTCCAATACAGAGTATTCATTTACCATTCCCAATTGCTCTGCTTTTCTCGCTTTTTCAGTCAACGCTGCAATTTCCTGTTGTAGTTCATAGGCGGACAACTTGCTGTATCTTACGTCGCTCATATATATACTCCTTAAATGAAATATTAATTTACTTCTATATTAAACAAAAATTAGTGATTTGGCTATCGATGCACTTAATCCCCATCAGGATTGGAAAGATAACGCTCAATCAATTCTATTGGAAAACCTTTTCGGTATAATGCCTGCTTCATTTTTTGTTCATATTCGAAGCCTTCATGGTTTTTATATCGGCGTTGCATTTTTTTGGCATGGTGGCAAAGAGAATCCCATTGTTCATCTTCATCCTTTTCAACCGTCACATCTTCAAGCGCTTCATGGATGACATCTCTAGGGAAACCTTTCCGTAACAAGGTTTGTTCAACTTTCATCCTTAAAGCTCTTTCGGAAATGTTTCTTTCCTTTTTGACCGCTTTTCCAGCAAGTTTCCTTGCATGTTCAATTTGAATATCAAAAGGGTATTCCTTCAATGCCTCGACAACCAACTTTTCTTGCACCCCTTTTTCCTTAAGCTCGAGCTTAAGGTTAGTGGGCCCTTTATTACCTCCATTCACATGGGTCCTTACGTAAGCCTTGGCAAATTCAAGGTCGTCTAAATAGTTAAAGCTGTATAGTTTATGTATCGCTTCCTTAATGATCGGCTCTTCCGTTTCCTTCTTTTTTAAATAAAGGCGAATTTCCGATTCGGAGCGCATCCGGTATGATAAATAATTAAGTGCATCGGTAAATGCTTTTTGGATTTCATCATGGAATTGTATTTCTGCCAAAAGCAGGTCATCAAGATCCGACCCCTTTTTCAAATGAAATTTCAATAGCACTTCTTCGTCTACACTGAAGGCATATTTTTCGTCAACGAAAATGTTATAACGATCTTTACGTTTCTTTTGGGTTGTTATTTTTGTTATGTTTGGCATAAATCCACCCCCACCCCTACTTTACCCCTTTACGTTTACCATTTCTATATATAGCATGTCTAAAAATGAAAAAAGAACATGGGCATGTTAAAGTGAAGGAAAGAAAGGGAAAGGAAGTGGTTTTCGTGAAAATAGCCATTGCTGGTGGAAGCGGTTTTGTCGGCACAGCCCTTATTGATGAATTATCAAAAGAAAATCATGATATATATATTTTGACCCGTCATCCTGAAAAATTTAAAAAACAGACTAATTTGACATATATCGGCTGGTTGACCAAGGACGCAAAGCCGGAAGGAAACTTAGCGGGACTCGATGTTTTCATTAACCTTGCTGGTGAATCTTTAAACAGCGGGCGTTGGACACCTGAACGAAAACGCCGGATTGTCGAAAGCAGGGTCGAAGCTTCCAGAGAGATGAACCGGATCATATCCGTACTGCCCGAAAAGGTGTCAGTCATCATCAATGCAAGTGCCATCGGATATTATGGTATTTCGGACGATGAAACCTTTACCGAAACCTCTGAATCCATTGGGGATGATTTCTTGGCCCGTACTGTTCAACTATGGGAAAAGGAAGCGGCTAAATCACGATCTTACAGTAAAAGGTTGATCCTAACAAGATTTGGGGTGGTTCTTGGAGAAAAATACGGCGCACTGCCAATGATGGTCCTCCCCTATAAACTATTTGGCGGAGGAAAGATGGGCAAAGGGAATCAGTGGCTATCCTGGATTCATATCCATGACTTGGTCCGTGCAATCAGCTTTTGCATGAACGATCAACGGATAGAAGGTCCAGTCAATTTTACGGCACCAAACCCCGTTCAGATGGATACATTCGGGAAAACGATAGGAGCTGTCCTGCACCGGCCACATTGGTTACCCGTACCTCCCTTCTTCCTCAAGAAACTGCTGGGGGAAATGAGCATACTTGTACTTGAAGGGCAAAATGTCCTTCCCACTAAACTTAAAGAGGAAGGATTCACATTCTCCTTTCCAACCCTTAAAGAAGCTTTACAAAATATCTTAAAAGAAGATTCTCACGTATGAAAGGGTCATTTTAGGAAAAAATAGGGATATTAAGTGGAATGGAGATGATCTAATTGCTCAAAAAACACGATAAAGAGAAAAGTAACTTAACTAGTACCCAAGCGATTCTTTATGCTCGCGAATTTAAAAAAGCAGATCGAGCTGGTGGATATACCGAAAAGAAATCCCGTCGTTAAGTTTGGAGTTTTTTCCCGTACATTTTGAACAGCCACTCAACATAAAATAAGCTGGAGATGAATTCATCTCATCTCCAGCTTATTTCTTATTCTAGGGGGGCGCTAACATGGGACGCAATAACATACAGCATAATCGAGATAAGAACAAACAGAAACTTCCTCAAGTTCCCAAAAACCTGAAAAGTGACGGACTTGACGTTGAATATTCTTCCGAACTGGCTGACCAGGAAGACATCGAGGCACAAGCCCGGGCAAATGCGGCTGACCGCCGTGCTCATAATCGCCGCTTATAAGCAGGAGAAACCAAAGCAAGGGGCTGTAAATCAGCCCCTTATAATTTCTTTATTTATATGGCTTATCCACAGCCCTGTGTATATTGTGGATATATTCAGAAAATACTGACAAGAAGCAGTACAATTATTCTCCTTATTAACATGAAAATAATGTTATTTCTGGATAACTCTGTGGATTATGTGGATAAAGGGAATGTTTCACTAACCAGGCTGTATTCTTACTGTGGATAACTACTCTCTCTCCTTGATTTGTTCCACAGGATTATAATTTATATAATAATTCATCTATATCTTTTACGTTATTTATAAAATTTCTTCCTTCCACGTATTATCGCATGCCAAGCAATTCTAAATGACTTTTCCAACCCTAATTTGTTAGTAGTTTTATCACTATTGACCCCGGCATTAAAGAAGGTTCCCCAAACTTTTCCCATCTGCATTTTCTTCCAACTGTTTACGAAGCAAGAATTTTTGTATCTTCCCACTTGCGTTTCGAGGCAGCTCATTACAGAAGATATATCTTCTTGGACGTTTATAGTTCGCCAGTGTTTCACTGTTCTTACACCAGGTTTCCAAATCGGTTTCCGCTAGCGAAGGGTCTTTGGCTACGATGAAGGCCGTTACCATTTCCCCCCAATGATCATCTGGCTGACCAAGTACTGCACAGTCGAGAACTCCTTGATGCTCATATAGTGTATCTTCCACTTCACGTGGGTAAATATTTTCCCCTCCAGAAATAATCATGTCGTCCACCCGGTCCTTGACCCACAGATATCCATCTTCATCCAGGAAACCGATGTCACCGGAATGGTACCAGCCTTTGTAAAGCGCCTTTTCGGTCTCTCTATCTTTTTGAAAGTAACCCTGCATGATACACGGACCCTTAACAAGGATTTCCCCTGTTTCCCCAGGTTCCAGCATATCCTCGGGATCCGATGGCCCTTCGTCATTCGGACGGGCAATGATGATTTCATGATTGGAACATGCTTTGCCGGCAGAGCCTGCTTTCCTAATTTGATCTTCCTCCAATAGGAGAGTGATGGCGGGACCCATTTCAGTCATTCCATAAGCTTGGATGAACTGGATGCCGAGTCTCTCCTGACAGGCACGTACAAGTGATGGAGCCATCGGGGCTGCTCCATAAAGCCCTAGCTTCAAACTCTGGAATTTATACTCATCCAAGTTTTCCTGGATGAGCATGTTCCACATCGTAGGTGCAGCAAAAAACTTGGTGATCCCCTCGGATTCAATCAGTTCCATGACCTTTTTGGAATTAAATTGATGTAATATGACATTTGCGGCACCGACCTGTACGCGAGGTAAAAAGGAACAGTGCAATTCAGCACAATGAAACATCGGTGCAGTGATCAAACCGATATCAGAGCGTTCGTACTTCATGGCCTCTATTAAAATCTCAGCTTGTTTGACCATGTCTTTATGAAGGTGAATGACCCCTTTGGGACGTCCGGTTGTCCCGCTCGTATACATGATGGCATAGATATCCTCTTCGTGAACGTCCACTTCATCTGGCTTTGATGAGATACTGGCCATTTTCTGACGGTAACCTTTGGCATACCCAGGCACATCATCATCAATATACCAGAAGGCCGTTTCCGGAAATCGCTTTTCAACCGCGGCAACGTTCGTTTCCAATTCGTGTTCGAATAAAACGACCTTTGGAGCAGCGTCGTTCAAGATGAAGGCCAACTCTTCCGGCATTAAACGGAAGTTGATCGGATTAAAGATTGCACCGATTTTTGCACAGGCAAAGAATGCTGTTGCAAGCTCTTCATTGTTGTAAAGGTACGTGGAGACCCTGTCCCCTTTTCGCACCCCTTCCGCTTGAAGGGCCGCCGCCAACCTATTCACCTGTTCATTCCATTGAATGTACGTATAGCGGATATTTCTTCTCACGTCGTAGATAGCTTCTTTAATGGGGAATTTTTGAACCGTCTGATCAAAGATATTTTTAATCGTTACTGACATATCATTTTCCTCCTCAAGTAAAGTAACCACCATCAACAGGAAGAGTTCAGCAAAGCCTGCCGATGGTCGTCTTCTTCCCTTTTTCAGCTTTTACTTTCGTGTGAATTACGAATGTTCATAAATGGATAGTCCAGCTTCAGTCCAATCTTTCAATGATGGTGGCATTCGCCATGCCGTGGCCTTCACACATTGTTTGCAGCCCATAACGGCCGCCCGTCCTTTCTAACTCATGGATCATCGACACCATCAATCGGGCCCCGCTGCCGCCAAGAGGATGACCCAAGGCAATCGCCCCGCCATTTGGATTCAGCTTCTTGGGGTCTGCCCCCGTTTCTTTTAACCAGGCAATCGGTACAGGAGCGAAAGCCTCATTCACTTCAAAGATATCAATATCATCAATTGTAAGACCCGCTTTTTCCAAAGCTTTTTGGGTGGCGGGAATCGGTCCCGTAAGCATCAGGGTGGGATCTGACCCGACAACTACCCGTGTATGAACTTTAAAGCGCGGTTTCAATCCAAGTTCTTCGGCTTTCCTGCGTTCCATTAATAATAAAGCGGCAGCACCGTCACTGATCTGACTTGAGTTCCCTGCATGGATTAAACCACCTTCTTGAAAAACCGGTTTCAATCCAGCAAGTACTTCAAGCGTAGTTCCCCCCCTTGGGCCTTGATCTTCCGTAACTTCGGTTTGATTTCCTTCTTTATCAGTACCCGTTACTGATATCATTTCACGGTTAAAATGCCCTTCTTTTTGAGCACGTATTGCCTTGGCATGACTATCTACGGAAAACTGATCACAATCTTCTCGTGTTATTTCCCACTTATCGGCGATTCTCTCAGCTGATAAACCTTGGTTAATCACCTCATGCAAGTCCATATACTTTTGGCTTGTTACAGCACCTTGATAATTAGACCCCATGGGAACTCGTGACATGTTTTCCACTCCACCTGCCACTACCACATCCATATCACCCGACAAGATGGCCTGGGAAGCGAAATGGACTGCCTGCTGACTTGATCCGCATTGACGGTCAATCGTCGTTCCCGGCACTTCAATCGGAAATCCGGCAATCAGTGCAGCAACCCTTGCTATATCACCGGCCTGTTCGCCCGACTGTGAAACACAACCTAAAATGACATCATCGACAAAAGCCGGATCGATACCCGCCTTTTCAATCAGCTTCTTCAATACTTCCCCTGCCAGATCATCAGGGCGAACGTCTTTCAAGACACCGTTCCTTCTGCCTACTGGCGTGCGAATCCCTTCAACGATAACCACTTCCCGCATATACTCTCTTCCCTTCTCATCCTGTTATTATAGGCCCAGATTCTTAGCGATGATTTTCTTCATGATTTCATTTGTCCCGGCATAGATGCTTGCTACCGGAACATCCCGATACCTTCTGGCAATCTTGTATTCCTCCATATATCCATAGCCGCCATGGAGCTGCATGCATTCAATCGATATTTTTCTGGCAGTCTCCGTCAAACGCCATTTTGCCATTGAAACTTCCGTTACAACCTGTTCACCAGCCATATGTTTAGCGATCAATTGATCTAGGAAGGCACGCCCCATTTTGATTTCCGTTGCCATTTCCGCGATTTTGAATTGAGTATTTTGAAACTGACTTACGGATTTTCCGAACGCTTCCCTGCCCTTCACGTACTCAATCGTATCGGCCAGCATATCCTCAGATGCGGTTTGAGCACAAATTGCCACCACAAGGCGTTCCTGCTGCAGTTTTTCCATTAAGTAAGTAAACCCCTTGCCTTCTTCACCAAGCAAGTTTTCCTTTGGAACACGGCAATCCTCGAAGATGAGTTCTGCTGTATCCTGACTGTGCAAGCCAAGTTTCTTCAGTTTTCGCCCCCTGGAAAACCCGGGTGTATCCCTTTCGACAACGACTAAGCTAACACCTTTATGTTTCGGAACGGCACTTGGATCCGTTTTACAGGCAACGATGACCAAATCCGAATGAATGCCATTTGTGATGAATGTCTTTTGGCCATTTAATATGTAATGATCTCCATCCAAAATGGCAGTCGTTTTAATATTGGCCAAATCCGAACCTGTGCCGGGCTCTGTCATGGCAATTGCTGTAATGATTTCCCCTGTCGTGCATTTAGGAAGCCAGCGCTGTTTCTGCGACTCATTTCCGTATGCGGAAATATACGGAACGGTGATGTCACTGTGAAGTCCGAAACCAATGAATCCAGAACCAACTCTTTCCAACTCCTCATTAATTATGACCGCAAAGCCCCAATCTACCCCGGAACCCCCATAATCTTCTTCAAGGTCCGGACATAAAAAACCCTGTTCCCCCATTTTCACCCAAAATGACCTGGGAATGATCCTCTCTTCTTCCCATCGTTCATAGTGGGGAACTGCTTCTTTCTCCAAAAACTTTCGGAATGACTTACGGAAAATTTCATGATCTTCACTTAGGTATGGATGCTTCATCTGTTTTATCCCCTCTCCATTTCTTTGTCGGAGGCTCTTTTTTTAGATTTACTTAACAACTTACCTGGGTGACATTCTAATGGCCCCATCCAGTCTGATGGTTTCCCCATTCAACATCGGATTCGTTATGATGCTTTCCGTTAGTTTAGCGTACTCTTCCGGATACCCGAGCCTTGGTGGGAATGGCACCGTTTTACCTAATGACGTCCTCGCTTCTTCAGGTAATGAATCGAACATCGGAGTATGGAATAGACCGGGTGCAATCGATACGACACGTATCCCTTTTATGGCAAGCTCTCTAGCGATCGGCAGAGTCATACCAACAATCCCTGCCTTAGAGGCACTATATGCGGCTTGTCCGATTTGTCCTTCAAAGGCAGCTACCGAAGCTGTATTGATAATGACCCCACGCTCCCCCTCTTGGTTCGGTTCATTTTCGACCATTTTTTTCGCCGCAAGCCGGATTACGTTAAACGTACCGACCAAATTGATTTGCACGACATTTGAGAACGCTTTCAATTCATGCGTACCTTTTCTGCCTATGATCTTCTCGGCAATCGCAATGCCTGCACAGTTGATGACCGTATTGATGCTCCCGAATTTTTTCATTCCTTCATCCAATGCTACCGCTAAGCTTTCTTCACTAGTTACATCCGTTTTAATAAACAGGACTGAATCTCCCAATTCCTGAGCCATTTTAGCGCCATTTTCTTCCGAAAGGTCAAATATGACCGCTTTTCCACCTTTTTTAATGATGTTCCTTACTGTCGCGGCCCCCAGACCTGATGCCCCGCCTGTCACTACTGCAATGGTTTCTTGAATTTCCAAATCCTCACCCCATTTGTTTCTAGAATATATATTCATCTTTCACTATCATCAAAACCTATTTTCAACATTAATTTCACCGCTTGCCTGTTTTATCGTTCACTTTCAAGTCATGAAGGGTTTCGGTAAAGCCCTTGATTACCTGTTCAAAATCCTGCTTCAACCCATCCAGCTCTTTAATGCGTTCATTTATTTCGTTTAACTTCTGTCCTGCAGTTTCAATCGTTTTTTCCAATTGCTTTATGCCTGTCCTATCCTTATCGAATAAAAGGACTATATCCTTTATTTCCACTAACGAAAAACCATACTTCTTACCGCGCATTATGATTTTGAGCTGTGCATATTCTTTCTTTCCATAAACTCTTTTTCCCGTTTCGGTACGCTTTGGCCTAAGAATACCCCGTTCCTCATAATATCGGAGGGTCCTTGTCGTCAATCCGAATTCTTTTGCTAACTCAGAAATGGTGTACATGTTATAACCACACTTTGCAAAGGGATTAATTACCTTTATTTTAACATTGACGTTAACGTAAACTTCAATAAATATTCACAAAATTTATAATATATGAAACTGCATGAAAGATTTAAATTGATATACTAAGAGTATATTCTTTCAAAGAAGGGAATGATCGATAATGCTATGTTCAAAAATATTAGTTGCTTATGATGAATCTGAATTGGCACTTAAATCTTTAGAAAAAGCGATTGAATTAGCGAAGCTGGATTCCGCTATCGAAATCCAGGTGCTTCACGCTGTTACGCTGCCAATCAAACCAAATATATATGGCAATGCCTTTCAGGAAATTGAAGAATCCATGCTCAAGTATGGCAAGGAAGTGATTAAAAAAGCGGAAGCGCTTTTATCCGAAATCCCGAATGCATCCCAGACATTTGTCGTAGAGGGTTCAGCCATCACGACTTTATTGGAACATGCAAGATCCCAGAATTGTGACCTTATCATCATGGGCAGCCGCGGATTGAGTGGTTTCAAGGAATTCCTAGGCAGCGTGAGCCACTATATCGTTCAACATTCCCCAGTGCCCGTCTTATTGGTCAAATAATATTTACGGCAAATATTCTTGCCACCTTTCATAAGCTGGGTTCCCCTTTGGAATCCAGCTCATTTACGCGTGCATGAAACTCCATAAAACTTATCATGTTTTACAAACACTTCCGTTTACGGGTAAAATGAAACTAATTTTAAACGAGGATAACAGGTGACGCAATGGATATTAAACATTTGCAATACTTTATAGAGGTAACCAATTTCAATAGCTTCACTCGGGCTGCCGACCATTTATTCATTACCCAGCCGACCATCAGCAAGATGATTAAAAACCTGGAAACCGAGCTAGGTGTTGAGCTTTTTGATCGTTCACGTAAGCAACTGATCTTGACCGATGCAGGCAGGGTTGTCTTAGAGCAGGCAAAATTGATGATAAGGCCTTTCACAATTTAGAAACGGAAATGGACAATTTATTAGGTTTAAAAAAGGGACATGTACGCATCGGGCTGCCGCCGATCATCGACGCTTCTTTCTTCCCCCGAATTCTTAGCCGTTTTCACGAGGACTATCCCAATATTACCTTTCAATTAGTAGAGGATGGTTCAAAGAAAATAGAAGAATCCGTCCAAAATGACTTAATTGATATAGGCGTAATAGTCCTGCCAACCAACACCGCACTTTTTCATCATTTTGCTTTTTTGGAAGAAGACATCAACTTGATTGTTCACCCCTCCCATCCGCATGCTTATGGGGAAGAAATCGATTTGGCCGACCTGGAAAACGAATCTTTCATCTTATTCAATAAAGATTACGTCCTTCGAGATCTCATCATTTCATCCTGTAATGAAGCTGGTTTTTCTCCACATATCGTCACGGAAAGCTCACGCTGGGATTTTATTGAGGAAATGGTTTACTGTAAACTTGGCGTTGCTCTATTACCTGAAAGTTTATGCCGTCATGATGAGCGCGTAAAGACAATCAAGGTTAAAAACCCCTCCATTAGTTGGAATTTGGGATTTATTTGGAGTAAGGACCATTACCTTTCATACGCTGCAAAAGAATGGCTGAAATATACGAGGGAAGCATTGTCTCATAAGTAGTGAATTATTCGGCATGATTGATGTAAGCACTATCATAGATTTGGGTTATACACATGATAACATCTAACCATTTTACAATGCGTTACGGCGGGGGTAGACTAGTATGAGTAATAAGCATGATAAATGCTGATGGATTCCATATATTCTAAAAAGGAGATATTCATGATCACTTTATCTAGTGTCGATGAGTTACAGGCAACAGAAGCAGCTCTGGAGAAAATTAAATATTCATACCCCGAACTATTTAATAAACTGTTCCATGTCGTTGCCTTAACACGAGCTCTTCAATTTAAATATCAATTTATGGGCACAATAATCATGGATGAAAACCCTAACGAATACACCCCTGAATTCGTTATGCCCTCCGTTATCGGATTATATATAGAGGAAGTTCAAAAGTTAAAGGATGATCCGGATATCCAGGTATTATTTCAGACCTTCTCCCAAAATAAAAATATTGGATATGCAAAAATCAGTATGCTTGTGCTCGGTAATAGCCCTGAATCGCTTTTAGGCGCTTCATACATCAAATGAAGCCCCCTGAAATTCTCCGAAAAAAAACCTCCCTTAAGGGGCTGTTGACAATCTAAAAGGAATTTCTGAAACCTGTATAGAATTTATTCTATGCAGGTTTTTTATTGGAGGGATTTCTATGATGGGACGCAATGATGAGTACCAAAGCAAAATGGAGTTTATTGATTTGAACGATTTTGTTCCTAATAATCATATTCTCCGCTTAATATTGGAGAGAATTGACTTCTCTTTTATATACGTTAAAATGGAAAGTTTTTATTCGAAACTGGGCCGGAAGTCTTTGGATCCCGTCCTCCTTTTCAAGATGTTGCTTATCGGCTATCTTTTTAATATTGACTCAGAACGCGAACTTGAACAGGAGGTTCATTTAAATCTTGCTTATAGATGGTTTTTAGGACTTGATCTAACTGATCGAATTCCCGACCACTCTATTTTTAGTCAAAATCGTCGAAGACGGTTCAAAGACAGTGCCGTATTCCAAGAAATCTTCGAACACATTGTTTCACTATGCATTGAAAAAGGATTGGTCACAGGGGAAACCATTGTGACAGATTCTACCCATATAAAAGCCAGTGCTTCTAAGGATCAGGTGAAAAGGGTTGAGGTTGAGAAGACTCCTTCCCAGTATTTAAATACTCTTGAAGAAGAGGCAAAGAAGTAGAACTGCAGGAGAAAAGAGAAAACGTTGGCCGAAAAAAGGCTGGGAGAAAACCGAAAGAGTCTACTACAAAAATAGTGTCCGTCTCTAAAACCAATCCTGATTCAGGGTTATTAAATCGACCCGGGAAACCATCAGGTCCCCACTATTTGGCTCATACCAGCATTGATACCCAAAACGGAATCATAATAGATATTCATCCGAGTGCAGGAAATGTAAATGACTGCGAACCTTACGTAGAACGCTTGAAAGTGATAAAAGAGAAGTTTCATTTAAATATTAAGAATGTAGGGGCGGATCGTGGATACGATACAACGCCTATTCACCATGGATTAAAAAAATTAGGCATAACGGGGTATATCAGTCCCACTCAGTATGATTCGGCGTTTAAGACAACCTCGCATCGGGAGTTCACTTATAATAGCGAAAACGATATATACCTATGTCAAAATAAGAAGGAACTAGCCTTTACACATTTAATGAGAAAGGGCGAAACAAATTACAAGACCTATTCGGCAAAAACCCAAGACTGTAAAGTCTGTCCTTTCAGAGTGGAATGCTTCGGGAAAACAGCGACTAAAAGAACCATATCACGCCCCATCGCCCATGAACTATTAGAAGAAAACATGAAAAGGACAAAAACAAGTGATTACAAACTGGTTCAAAAACTAAGAAGAGTCTGGTGTGAAGGCTCATTTGGCACCATGAAAATAAAGCACAATTTATATAAGACATATAAGAGGGGCATTCAAAAAATCCATGAACAATGCCTCTTTTCGGCGTTGGCCTTAAACTTAAAACGAATGGTAAAAGTAATGAACTAGCTACAAAAAAATGAAAAAGAATAATCAATAAACAAGCAATTAACGATAAAAATCAAAATGGGGAAGAAGCAAAAGCTCTTCCCCATTTTGTCAACAGCCCCTTAAGGAAGGTTTTTTCTTTACGTGTAATTAAAGCACTTTACTCAAAAAGGCTTTAGTTCTTTCCTGCTGGGGATTATTAAAAATCTCACTAGGAATATTTTCTTCAATAATATAACCTTCGTCCATGAAAATCACGCGATCTCCAACTTCTTTTGCGAACCCCATCTCATGGGTCACAACTACCATGGTCATGCCTTCCTTAGCCAGTTGCTTCATGACCTCAAGGACTTCACCGACCATTTCCGGATCTAGAGCGGAAGTCGGCTCGTCGAATAGCATGATTTTGGGTTCCATCGCTAACGCCCTGGCAATTGCGACGCGTTGCTTTTGTCCCCCCGATAATGAATCTGGATATGCATTCGCTTTCTCGCTAAGTCCCACTTTCTTAAGCAGTTCCATCCCTCTTTGGGAAGCCTGTTCTTTGGATATCTTGCGGACCTTTATAGGCGCAAGCATTATATTCTCAAGAACAGACTTATGTGGAAATAAGTTAAAATGCTGAAATACCATGCCAACTTCCGTCCGGACTTTATTGATATTGACCTTCTTGTCTGTCGTATCAAGCCCTTCAATGAAAATATGGCCTCCCGTTATCGTTTCAAGTTGATTGATACACCTGAGGAAAGTGGATTTACCCGACCCAGAAGGACCAATCACCACGACTACTTCCCGAGGGGAAACGATTGCATTGATATTTTTCAATACATCATTTTCGCCAAATGACTTCTTTAGATTCTCCACCTTGATCATTCTGTTTTCAACCTTCTTTCGAGTCTATTTAATACGAAACTTAAAATGAGGGTCAGGAATAGATAGATGAAGGCACACGCCAAGTATGGCTCCCACACTTTAAAGTACTGACTCCCCATCGCTTTCCCCCAATACATCAATTCCGGGGCAGCAATGACACAAAGCAGGGATGAATCCTTCAATAATACGATGAATTCATTTCCTAACGGAGGAATCATTCGTTTGAAAGCTTGAGGCAATACAACATGTACCATTGTTTGGATAGGGGTCATTCCCAATGAACGCGCTCCTTCCATTTGCCCTTTATCGATTGATTGAATGCCCGCCCGGAAAATTTCGGCAATATATGCGGCTGCATTTAAAGATAAAGCAATGACACCGGCAGTTACTGCATTCGTTTCCCCAGTAAAAAAGGGCACAATTCCAAAATGGATTAAAAAGATTTGAACTAAAAGCGGTGTTCCGCGAAAAACCGTGACATAACAGTAAAATGGAAAGGCAAGCACTTTGTTTCTCATGATTTTCCCTAAACCGATAAATAACCCCAAAAAGGTTCCGATGAGGATGGAGGAAGCCGACAGCCCTATAGTAAGCAATGTTCCTTTTAATAAGAAAGGAGCATATTCAAAAATAATATCCCAGCGAAAACTCATTTTGTTTCCCTCCTAAGACCAAAAAAACTGCGTAACTTCACACGTAAAGTTACGCAACCTTTTACTATCCAATTGTTTTTATTGTTGTGCTTTCAACGTTTCAATATCTGGATCAGTGCCAAACCACTCTTTATAAATTTCTGCATATTTCCCATTTTCATAAATGGCATTCACGGCTTTATCGAACTCCGATTTCAATTCACTGCCTTTTGGGAACATAAGACCATAAAACTCCTCATTGAAACTTTTGCTATCTTCAACGACTTTCAGTTTTTGATCGGGGTTATTTTTCACATATTCTTCAACAACCGTATTATCAGCTACGACAGCCGAAGCTCCGCCTTTTAGTAATTCCTGAATGGCCAGGTTATTATTTTCGAATTTTTTGATATCCTTGTGATTCCTTCCAAGGAGTTTCTCTACCGCTTCCTGTCCAGTAGTACCAGTCTGAACGGCAATGACGTTTCCTTTCAATTCATCTCCTGATTCTATATCACTATTCTCAGGAACGAGAATCTTGTTTGTGGATAAGAAATACGGAACCGAGAAGTCATAGGATTGTTTTCTTTCGTCATTCACTGTAATCGCAGATATGGCGACATCCGCTCTCTTACCTTCGATTTCAACAAAAATCGGATCCCAACCGACACTTTCCAATTTAACTTCATAACCCGCTTCTTTTGCAACGGCATTGATGAAATCAACATCGAATCCTACAATCTTATCTCCTTCAAGATATTCAAATGGAGCATAGTTGGCGTCCGTCACGATCCTGAGTGTTTTCCCATTGGACTCTTCTTCTTTACCAGTTGTCGAGACTTCCTTATCCTTCCCGCATCCTGTCACGACTAGTAACAAAGAAGCAACCATGGCAAACACTAAAAAAGAAACCTTTTTCAAAATAATCCCCTCTTCTCTCTCGTAAACTCTCTTTTTTCAAAAAAACAGATAAATCTAACTTTAGAGAACATTCAGTATATTCTTTTAAGAATATTATATGTTTATTTGTTTTTTTATGCAATAAAAAGTCGATAAATAACTTTAGTAAAATAAAATTTTAATCAATTAACTTGGTAAATCAAAAACGCAACTATGCTCTAAAGGGGAAAGATGCAGTCTTTTACCCTTTTCCCGAATTAATGGATATTATATTGAAAACAGATAGCGCCTCAAAAGGTTTAATAGAACAAAAATAAGCAGCGGCCATATTAGCGTGGCCGCTGCTCAAATGATTATTATGGGACTTCCTTATTCCCCTCTTCAATATCCAACATATCCAACAGGAAGATGAAGATCGGTATTCCGATGATCAATCCCCATATCCCAAGGAAATGCTCGGAAAACAATAGGATGATGAAGGTGAAAAATGTTGGAAGATTTGTTTTTGCCGACATGAATTTCGGATTTAAAATATAGCTTTCAAGTGCATGGATCACAACAATCATGATTAATACAGCAATCACTTTGGGCATGCCGCCGATGCTATAGGCAATCATGCTAAGTGGAATGAGGGAGATGATGACCCCTGCAACCGGAATCAAACCCAGGAAGAATATCATGATCCCTAGACCAAGTAACTGCGGGAAGCCAAGAATCCATAAGAAAGTTACAGATAGGACAGCATTCGTAATGGCTATCAAGAACTGGACCTCAATCACCTTTCCGAATGAATTGATGAATTTGACGCCAAAGTGGCTTAAGTTTATAAAGAAAGATTTGAATTTGGCCCGCTTGAATTTAGAAGTGAAACGAATGATTTTATCTTTTTCCAATAAGAAAAATAGACTAAGTAACATGGAAATGAAAATTTGAAATGCCAGTTTACCGAAATCGGATATATAAAGATAGAGTGTATTCATCTGTTTTTGAAGATCGAGCGGCGATTCCAGCTCGTTCATTATATTAATGGCATATTGAATGACCCTACTATCTGGTGGATGTTGAAAGAAGTAAACGATTTGTGTCACTAATTCCGTGAATTGTAGCGTAATGACCGGTAGATATTTATAAAGAACGATGGCTAAACAAGAAATGACGACTGCATATAAAAAGCTTATAACAACCTTAGAGTTGATATGCACCACTTTATTCAGCCGAAACATGATAAATTGCTCCAGCCTTCCCATCAGGAAAGTGAAAACAAATGTGAATAACACGATATTAACCATACTACCGATGCTTATTAAAAAGAGGACTAACACAATTAATGTAATTAACCTTGAAAAACCTTCGCTTTGCAAATACTCTTTTACCACTTACCTATCTCCTAACTACCATTCTGCCGTGATAATTCCTTCTACCTTTCATTTTACACGGAATTGAGGAATTCTACTACAAATACCTTCCATTGACAACAAAATTATTTGAATGATCAGTAAGGCCCACGATGCAGACGTAGTTAACGACCTTTTTGGAAAATTCGACTCTTAATTCCACAGCCATTAAAGCATGAAAAAACATCTGCCAAATGGGCAGATGCTAATCTTCATCCTTCACATCGATATCTTCCGGGATGGGTTCGTTATAATAATCCGCTAATTGCTTCTTATATTTCTCCATCTGTTCAAGATGCATATTAAACTGCTCTTTAAAAATCAAATGCTGCTCACCATCATGAACGGTGCGAATTTTATTTTGAACGATCAAACTTTCTATATAAGATTCCGGCATCGATAAATATTCCGCAGTCTCTTTTACTGTCAAGTACATGCCTTCACCCCTTTTCCTCTCTAACTATACTAGATATGAGGCATTATTTGAAGTGCTTGATCTTCGATTGAAAATCCCTTCAATGCCAAGGAAAGGACGAAACCGGATTCAGGGTTTTTGGCATGTAACCTAGCCAGCTTAATCGGTTTCCGTAAATGGAACATTTTGCATGAAATTCCAAACAATAACTTACAATCTCTTCCAAGAACATGTAAGATAATGTTAAAGTACTATATCCATAGATTAAAAGGAGTGGACAAAAATGACCTTCTTTTATGTCATTCTTGCAGCAATTTTTGCTGTTTTCCTGGTCAAATTCGTTAAAAGGCTAAGTGAACCGGCTAAATTAGTACGCTATCAAAATGAATTCCGTAAATACCATACGGAAACTTTAGATCTGCATGCAACGGAAATCGTTTCAGAAGCATTGATTGAAAGGCTTAATAAAGCACTGGATTTCAGTTATATGGAAAAGGTCAATGCTGAATTCCGACTGACGCATCCACGGGACTCACAGATAAAGGTCAATCAGGCTTGGCGTGAATTGAAACGCTATTTGATTATGGCTGCAGTGTTTGGAAAAGTTGAAATGTTTAATTCAGTCATCGATGAGTTATGGCATATCATGCTGAAATATAGACAGGAATATGATGAGTTTTGCCAGGCTTTCATTGGTAGGAACATTCAGCACCATCCTCATTCAGAACCTGTTTTCAAACCCGAAGAGCGCACTCTTTTTGACTTTTACTATGTTCAGCTATTTACGGTGGACTCCCATTCCATTCAAAAATGGGGCAAATTTTTCAAACATGATAAAGGGCAAACGCTTCTCCGCGATTTTGAAACGTTGGAGCTGGAGCAGTTAAAAGAGAAATATATGCGGAAACCGACAAGTATACAAGCGGAACTGACCTTTGAATCTTTCACTTCCCAATTTAAAGAAAATCGCCCCATGACAGAATTGAATTGGCGGAAAACGTACAACCAGACGGATTATGCAGCTCCTGCCTATTTCACTTATGCAAGCAACGATGATTTTGACAGCGAATTTAAAGATATTTTCGGGAATGAATCGAACACAGTTTCCTCTGGATCCAGCCATGCCGGTCATGGTGATCATAACAGTTCCCATGACGGCAGTTCTGATTCCTCTTCCAGCTGTTCTTCA
Source organism: Peribacillus sp. V2I11 (assembly GCF_030817135.1). NCBI lineage: Bacteria > Bacillati > Bacillota > Bacilli > Caryophanales > Bacillaceae > Peribacillus > Peribacillus sp. V2I11. The sequence goes on from NZ_JAUSYW010000001.1 coordinate 1,539,566, forward strand.
TGCAGTTCTTGTTCGTCTTGAGCATCAAAAAAAACGCTTGGAAAACCCAAGCGTTTCAGTTTGTAGACAAAAGGGGTTCGGAATTAAAAAATTCTGAACCCCTTTTGAAATTCCCTTTGAATTTTCGCCTAAAGTTAAGAGATTGGGGCTCTACGAGCCCACTATGTTAGGCCATTTTTGGACCTCGCCATGTCCAATTGGCCATCTTCTTTAAATTAATGGCAGCGAAAGTAAGCATCGCCTGCATCGACAATTTTTTAAGTCCCCTTAAAGTAGTCCAACGCATACCATGCTTTTCTTTTGCATCTGCGAATACACGCTCAATCGTTTCTTTACGTTTTGCATATATAGGTTTTACATCTTGATGATGACGCAGATGATCTGCTTCTTCCACATGTGTTTGCCAGATATGCCGTGTCACCACTTTTTGACAGTCTTTGCTTTCTGTACACCGAGATAAAAATGAGCATGTTGTACAAATTTGTTTTGGCGATTTGTACTCGCGATAGCCCTCTTTATTTGTTGTTGAGTACTTTAAAGTTTCGCCCGAAGGGCAAAGGTAACAATCAAAATGTTCATCGTATACATAGTCCTGTTTGCGGAAAAATCCTTCTTTGGTGCGAGGACGTGTATAAGGTAAAGCCGGTATGATTTCTTTGTTAAATAGGTAGCTTGTAATCGCTGGTGTTTTATAAGCTGCATCTGCGGCAACGGCTTCCGGTTTTCCAACTTTCTCAATCACTTGTTCAACTAGTGGCTCTAAGATCTGACTGTCATGTGTATTTCCAGGTGTTACAATCGTTCCCAATACAAAACCGTTGCGGTCTGCGGCCGCGTGGAATGAATAGGCAAACTGTTTTGTTCGTTCATCTTTCACATAGTAGCCACTCTCAGAATCCGTTGTACTTTCTTTAATCTCTTTGGTCTCTTCTTTATCAAATTTATCTGGTGGAAAAGGCTTTTTTCCATGGTTTTCACGATCTTGATTGATTTCTTCTTGAAGACGTCCTTGATACGCTCGTGTTTCTTTACGAACGATTTTCTTTTCAAATTTCCGTTTATTCGCACTGGCTTTCACATGTGTGGAATCCACGAAAACGTGTTCAGCACTTATTAACTTTTTATTAGCAGCTGTCATTAAAATGCGATAGAAAATCTGTTCAAATAGGTCTGTATCTTTAAAGCGTCGCTCATAATTTTTCCCGAACGTAGAGAAATGAGGTACTTTATCATGGAAACCATAGCCTAAGAACCAACGGTAAGCCATATTGGTTTCAACTTCTTCAATCGTTTTACGCATGGAACGAATACCGAAGGTATATTGAATGAAAGTCAGTTTAACTAAAATAACTGGATCAATACTTGGGCGTCCTACCTCTGAATACATATCTTTCACCAAGTCATAAATGAAAGTGAAGTCAATGGCAGCCTCCATTTTACGAACCAAATGGTTCGGTGGCACCAGTTGATCTAAAGTAATCATTTCAAGTTGATCTCGCTGAATAGAATCATGTTTAGAAAGCATCCTCATCACCTCAAGTTTTAATACTTCTATTTTAAAACAAAAATGACTCCAGGCAAAAGTGTTCTATCTAAAAGGTAAGACAAAGTTGATTGGAACGGAAGGTACGAGACTCCTGCGGGAAAAGCGCGTCTAGGGGAGACCCCGCAGGCGAAAGCCGAGGAGGCTCCCCGACCGCCCGCGGAAAGCGAGTGCCTGGAGTGGAAATCAACGTCCAAATTGTACAAGCCATAAAAATAGACAAACTCGATTTTCATCGAGTTTGTCTACAGTCTGAAACGCTTGGAAAACCCAAGCGTTTTTACTTTGCCCTATTATCCGTTACGCCTTTTTCATGTCCCCGCATCTTCTTCATTAACCATACGGTGGATTAACGATTAATTAATTCCACCGATTGAACCAATTCTTGATCCTTTGTTTATTTTTCTCAAGAACCTCCTTCGATGTCCGGTTGTCTTTTTGTTTTTTCCATTCAAAGAAAGATGCAATTCCGATTAGCAGCCCTCCGCCGATGATTAAATACAGCCACCATGGCATCTCGCCCCACATCGAATTGGTATTCATATAGACATTGAATAAAATGGTCCCAGTTCCAGCGATGAAATAGGATTTGTATTTCATCATGAATCCAAAGAGCATTGCTGCCAATGACACCGTGCCGATAATGAGGGCATCATATAAGGTGTTACCTGCCATTGCATCAAAGATCAAGGCTAAAAACAAAAGGAAAACAATACCACTCTCGATATATTGTGTGATTTTGCCTTTATCAAAGATTTTCCTCAGCAGAGTGGTGCTGACAATGAACAGCGGCAGAATATTCACCTCTTTCTCAAGTACAGGAGGTATCGTGAGCTGATCGACAATGACCCAATACGGATATAGACTGAACAATATCGCTGCAGCCAACTGGGATTTTCTTTCCAACATGCCTGTAGTCGCGCTTCTCATCAAAATGAAATAGGCCGGAATCAGAAGTGCCATGAAGATCTCCAAAATGAAAGGTGCTGGTCCCCCCGTCAAAACATCCATGTTCATGGCAAGAAGAAACAGCAGACCATAGACTCTGTAAAAATCCAATTGAAGTACTGCCCCGCCTTTATCAAGCAAGCCTTTAAAGAATTTCCTGCTTAGCAGTACCATTATGGCCATACACCCAAAAAGGACTGTCGTTCCAACGAAAGGCTGTAATGTGTCCGCGTACATGATGATGGCCCAATACGGATACAAACTGAGAACTCCCGTCAGCCAAACGTAGATGCCCTTTTCTTTTACATCCTTGGTGAAACTTCCAATCAAGATGAAGTAAACCGTGATCAAGAGTGATACAAAAACTTCGAGTAACTGGGTCAATGTTTCAGTTACTGGAATTCCCCTATTCATGGCCAGTAAAAACAGCAGGCCATATATCCTGTATGCATCGATGGTAATACCTGTTTCTTCCTTTTTAATTAAACCATCGAAATAACGCCGGCTTAAAAGCAGCATCCCTGACATACAGCCGAAAAGGAAAATCAATCCCATTACAACCGATAAGCTGTTGGCATAGCCGACGATGATTAGGAAGGGATACAGACTGACTAGTGCAGCAATATTGGAATAGATTTTCCTTTCTAACTTTTCCGCTGTCAAGCTCCTCAGGAAAATGAAATAAGCGGTTAACAGTAGCGATACAAAGACTTGGAGTAACTGATGTTTAGCATCATTAAAAACCACCACATTCATATCGATCAAAAAGAATAAGCCATAAATCCTGAAAGGATCAAAGTTGATGATGCCTGGTCCATTTTTCTTGAGTAACCCGTTGTAATACAGTCTGCTTAACAACAACATTCCTCCCATACAGCCAAAAAGAACCGCCAAACTCGTGACGATTGGGAGAGTATGGGCATAGTCTATGATATTGATGAACGGGAAAAGGCCGATGATGGCCGCTATTCCCGAGTAAATGCTTTTTTCTTTCACATGGATCGTGAATCTTCCCATAAGGATGAAGTAGCTAGGCAACAGCAGTGTAACGAATATCCCCAAAATCGCAGAACCTGTATCGCTCATAAACACTTCCAGATTCAGAGTACACAGATATAACAAGCCAAAAATCCGATAATAATCAATGACTCTCTTCGTTCCCTCCTGTTTGAGCAATCCTTTGAAATGCCGTCTGCTAGCCATCACCATCACAGCCATACATACAAGCAATACGATAATCGCCATAACCAAAGGTAATATATTTACATACATATTATAGAAGATGAACGCCAGGCTTAGAGGAACCACAACATAGTTCCGCCAATTCCTTTTCATGAGCAGATACCAGGCAAACAAGAACTGTACAGTCATCACTCCTACCCATACCAATTCCCTGTTAAGCGGAAAATCCCGGATTACAGTTTCCAATATGGATATGCTTATTCCTAAATGAATGAATGGAATAAGATAATACTCCATGATGCCTTTCCAATTCTTATTGGAAACCGACCACAGAATGGTTATGAGTCCTGCTGTTATCATCATGCATATTGATGAAATGAATGACATTTGCCCCACGTTTACAAAAAATAAATGGACCTGCAGGAAAAGGGCTGAAAACCCTACGTACGTAAAGATGTATTTTTCCCATTTCACATGTGCCCTTAAAGCACTCAAAATATAAATCAACAGTTGTGCAACATATAGGAACGGTGAACTTTCCGTATAAACAATGAGCAAATATCCAACGGGAATCGCCAGTAAATTGGCAAGGTGACTAATATATTGGAAGTACAATTTCCCACTTTCCGAATATTTCCCAAGCCATTCTCCTATAAGGAAAAAGATAATAGGACCTAGCAGAACAAACGCAATCTTCAACACCATTGAACCAAAATCAAAAACATCGTAGAGTGAAGCATATAGGCCGGCACTTGTAATCACGACAGGCACCCAGAATATGTGCTTTCGATGTATATGTACGGACCAGCCGTGTATTGCAGTAGCTATGGCAATTACTCCGCTTGCCTCCAAAGGATCCAGTGAATTGAATGGAATCGATATCAAGGAAAGGCAGGAAAGAATCTGTGCGCTATATGCAAATACAGGAAAGAATTTATGATATCCTTTTTTAAATGTGTAAGCTGCACCCATGGAAATCAGTGAAACCCCCATTAAATAGACGCTGAACATTATATTTGGTCGGACCCACTCTAAACTCTCCAACAAATATGGATAGAAAGCAACCAAAGCCAGTACGAAAGTGATTGGAAATCCGTATATGGCGTTTTCCTTCATATGCTTTGATTCGTCTTTTATATATGTGATGAAGAAAAGCCCAGAGATCATGGCGAGCTCTGCACTTACTGCAAGCCAATCCATTTCGCTGAAATTACTGGTCAGTATCACTAACATGATCATTGGGGAGATAAGTAAGATACTCTTCTTAAACAGGCTGTACCTTGGGTGACGGTTATATAAATATACTCCAAGATATTGAATGACCTGTACAACAAAAAACAGATTTAAAATGGTAGAAAAAGAGACTGGCAATGCAAAGAAAAGATATAGGAACGCTAAGTCGAAAACAACAACAGCCGGATACGTGAAGCTTGAATTTCTCGAATGAAGGGAAACATAGACAAGCTGAGTGGATACTATCATGAGCGCGATGAAAATTTGCGCATAGTTCTCCTGGTACACCATCGCGTTACTATATAAGAAAACGATCCCGCTCTCAATCAAACTGGTGAACATGAAGTTTTTGGAAAGCTTAGTCATTTTGGATTTAGCCAGATATTTCGATAGCACTGTAAAAATGATTGGTACAAATGCAAAAGCAATGATCATGTACTCACTTAAAAATGAGTTAAAAATAAAATGGATATATCCATACGTGAATACGGCGCTAAAAGCCATTTCATAATATTTTTTTTGGAATTTGACCGAAAAAATTAAAAACAAAACAGAAAAGACCATCAACGTTAGCGAATACACCAAGTTACTTGAAAATAACGTCAGTATCACAAAGGCTTCCACGATGATCTTAAACTGGATGAATTGAAAAATGTATGGTTTGAATAACGCTAATGCTTTTTGATTTTTCAATTGCTCAATATTCCATAATGGTATTAAATTAAGAATGCCAATCGCCAAAAACATCCACTCGATAGTCGGCGTCACAAAAGCCAATCCGAAATAGCAGGTAGCGCCAAACGTGAATATCGAAATGAAAATGAATATTTTCGACTTAAAGTAGTCAGCAACCTTACAATAAATGGATAAACAAAGTCCCCCCCCTAGAAAACCCAGAAGCCCTCGCCCCCCTCCATTAAGTGAAAGGTACTCTCCAAAAATCCGATAATATGAAGCTGATAAAATCGTAATCGGAATGAATAAACCCGCTAGCGTCAGGAATGCAAAAGCGGTCTGTTTAATTTTCAGCTTCGAAGCGATGAAAGCCATCCCAGTAAAAATGACGGATACCATTCCAATGAAGAAAACTTTCAGGACCGCATTCAGATCCCCCCATGAAGAGGTTGCTAAAATCAACCCGCCAAACAGAAGCAATATGACCCCTGTGAGCAGGATGACAGAGATATTCCGTTCCCTGATTTGCTCAGGTGTTTTCTTCGGCTTTGCCGGTTTTACCGGTTTCTCCCGCTTGATGGCCTTCTGTTCAATAACCGGTTTCCTATCAGTGATCTCCTTGACAGGTTCAAGACTATCCTCCAAAACGGATTCAATAGGATAATACCCGGCCTTCTCATTCTTCATTATCGATTCTCTCAATTTACCAGATTCCCGTAATTTCAATGAAGATTCTTCAATCAGGCTATCATCAACCCCCATCCCGGCACTTTCACCGATAATCGTTTCATGTGCATGGATGGACTTCTTTTTTTCATGCTCTAAGCGCTTTTGTTTATGGAGGGCTAATTTGAAATGCTGATCGTATGCCCTGCTAATCCGGATATATTCTGATTTAGGGATGAGCCGCCTTTCCCATAAAACATCCAGCTCTTCTTGGAAAATACGCTTCCTTCGTTCTAATGTCATTTCTTCATTTGAAGAATCATTCATCCCAAGATTCCCCTTCCTTCAAATAGACCTTCTATCATCTTATGTATATTCCCTTTTCGATAATAACAAAGTTTTTCCATTTTTTAAATATTTAGGATGATACGTATATGAAACAACGAAGCCAGAGGTGTTCCACCTGACTCAAAAAAAAGAATGACTTCCAATGAAGCCATTCAACGTCTTTCCATTGATTTTACTTTATCCTCGCTCCTGATAATCCATAAATAAACAATCATTGAAATGAAAATCGAGGCGGCTGCGGTGATATAGATGCTCCTATAGCCGAAGAGGAAACCTATCTGCCCGAACACGATGGCACCTATGCCCACTCCAAGATCGAAAAATGAAAAGTATGTTGCATTCGCCATCGCCTTCCGATTGGGTGCCGTCTTTTCAATCGACCATGCCTGCAGCGCCGGCTGGACAGAACCGAATCCAAATCCATAAAGCACTGCCGCAATGTAAAGGACCGCTTCACTCGGCATCCACGCAAGCAGCAGCATCCCAGCCATGATAAGTACTGTTGAAGGCACGAATATGGCTCGATGTCCCCTTCGGTCATATAATCGACCCGCGAATAATCTCGTGACCATGAGGGCCATTGCATATACTAAAAAGTACCACTGAATTCCATCTACACCTTTTTCCGATGTATACAGGGGAAGGAATGTTGCAATTCCACCGAAAGTAACGGAGATGAAGAAAATGAGCAAAGATGGCTGAAGGGCACTTTTTTCATATATATCAAACCTTTTGGCTCTGACAGCCGCCGAAGGATCACTTTCCACTTTTTGATACCGAATAAGTGATGCTGCAATGATGGCAAACAATCCTAATAATGTGCAGATCAAAAACAACTCTTGAAAAGGAAGGACCGTAACTAGAAAAAGACCCAATGATGGCCCGAATGCCAGTGCTAAGTTACCCGATAATCCGTAATACCCCATCCCCTCTCCACGCCGTTTCGCAGGGATTATATCGGAAGCAATCGTTCCTGAAGCCGTTGAAGAAAATCCCCAGCCGACGCCCTGCACAATCCTCATCATGAATAACAAGCCAATGCTTCCCATAAAACCGAAGGAACCCACCGACAATGCAAAAATGGCCAACCCGGCAAGAAAAACGATGCGCCTTCCCTTCGTCTCCAATAACCTGCCGGCAATTGGCCGAACAAGCAAGGCCGAAAAAGTGAAGATTCCAAGGACAGCCCCCACCAGGCGGTCGTCACCGCCAAGCTGTTCTACAAACAGCGGCAGGGTCGGCATCGTCATTTGAAACCCCATGAAGATACACATATTTGCCAAACAGATCATGATGAAATCACGTGTCCAGATTTTATCATTCCCTCTTACCCGTTCATCCACTAAGGTTTCCCTCATATCCCTTCACCTTCTAATTAAAATAGTCATTGCCAGTTTACTAAAATTTGTTAAAATAAGCGAATGATTTATTTCGTGTACCTAAATATATATATAAATAAAAGCCCAGTATGACATGGGGCTCCCCCTTTAACATTCATAATACCAATACTTCTATTCATCTTTCATACAGCGGAACGACTCCAAATCCTTTTAGTTGAAACGAATCCCGCCAATCTAATGAAATTACTTAAATTCAAAATTCCATTAAACAACCCAGGAATCAACCATTCTGCTAGTAAGGAATGGTAGTATCGCCCTATCTTATTGTATCCCATATCTTTCATCTACCCGCCCGAACGAGTTTCTGTTCTTTTCTTCGCCGTTTATCTTGAAACATTTTTTGATCCGCTTCCATGAATAAGCTATCCATATTCCCTTTGGAATGCGAACGGTAAGCATGCCCTAATGACATACTGATGTGAGGGCCTTTTTTTATGAAGTTTTGCAGAAGGATTTCTTCCTTTAATAATTCACAAAGAGATTCTACTTCTCGCTTGCTTCTATATTTCCTTAGAAGGGGGACCGCATCTAGCAAATTACGCACGCTGTGATAAAATGAAAAACGGAAGAATCACCAGCATCTTCTCTATTATTGGAAACTCGTCTATTCCTCTCCAACCGATCAGTACTTTGTTCCAACATATATTGGCTTCTGTTCATGAAGATAAAATGGCCGCATAACTGAAAAAGCCGATCCCAATTGGATCGGCTTTTCATGCTTCACAACTATTTCGTTATCTCGATTTTCCCATTATTCGTTTCCAATTTAATTAAGTTTTCACCTTTGCCAATGACAGTATTGCCCTCATACTTACCAAGGATATCTACTCTCCCATTGTCAACATGAACATCGAAGGTTGTATTTGTCGGTTCACTCTCCGTTTTGATCATGATTTTACCATTATTACTTTCGAGGTCGATCTCCCTTTCCAAATCTTTCGTGACCAATGTGATTTTACCGTTATTCGATGACCCAACCAGTTTTCCCTCCACATTATTAAGATCTACTTTTCCGTTAGCAGATTTCAATTCAACTTTTTCAGTTACTATATCATTCAGTTCAACTCGGCCATTTTGTGATTTCACAATTAGATTTTTACTTGTCAATCCTGATATCTGCAATTTACCATTATCGGATTCGACGACAAAGGATGTATAAGATTCATCAGGTACATACACCTTTAAATGTAAGGATTGAATATGAAAACCAAAGCTAAAGGTACGTCGGTCTTTTAATTTTACCGAAAGCTTCTTTCCTTCCACATCTGCAGTGAAATCCAGCTTGGAAACTTCCACCCCTTTTGAAACCAACTCCATCCTGGTCTCCTTATCCTTCGTTGGAATGATTTCTACAGCTGCATTGTCAGTGTCGATTTGAATGTCCGTCACGATCTCCGAAATCGTTTTTTCCTCTGTAGTCGCTTTCTGATCCGTCACTTTGGAAAACGTAAACAGACTTCCTATTACTCCGATCAATAACAATACAAGTGCAATGATCGATAATTTCTTAACATTAATCATTTTTCAAACCGCCTTTCACAAGGGAAGCGTTAAATTTTAAATAGCGAATGAATCCTTTAGTTAAAGCACTCGTAGCGACAAACATTCCCATGGCAATGAAAATGCCAATCCCGCATAGTCCCAATGCGAAGAACAGATCGAATAAATGAAAGTTACCTATCGTAAGGTTAAACAGAGCGCCAAACGGAGCTAGAATGAACGCTATCGCCGAAGCCCATCCTGCAATGACAACTCCGATCAATGCTATAAAAGGTCCCAAAACGATCACTAAATTAAAGTATCCCAAACCAATGACTGCCCAAACTGCCCGCATTACATTACCGGCAGAAGTCGTTTGTTCGACCTGGCCAAGATGATAGGATGCCATCAGCTCCTTGGAAATTTGTTAGGATTCCCAAGGGATGTGGAGATTTCCTGCTCTGACTTCCCTTTTTCCATTCCAATTGCGAAATACTCTTCGTAATCTTGGAGGATATCTTCCCGTTCCTCTAAGGAAAGTCTGGTTAAAGAGGCATTCAATTGTTTTAAAAACTGTTCTTTATTCATTGGTTCACACCTTCCTTGATTAATTGGTTGACTCCATTGGAAAATTCATTCCATTCCGTCAGCAGCTCTTGAAGGTATCTCCGGCCTTTGTCGGATAACTTATAATACTTGCGCGGAGGTCCTTCTGTTGATTCCTGCAAATAAGTCGTAAAATACTCTTCCTTCGTCAATCGTCGTAAAAGTGGATATACAGACCCTTCCGATATTTCAATTTGATCCGAAATCTTCTGTACAAGTTCATAGCCATAACGATCCTGCTTATCCAATAAGACCAGTACACACAGTTCCAGGACACCTTTCTTAAATTGTACATTCATAGCACCATCACTCCTTCCAAGAGTCTATTAGTATAGTTCAATAAACAGTACTGAACACCGAACAATACATCTTATGTAAATAATTTACCACACGGTACTGTTCATTGCAAGGTACTGGAATTTTTTTTGGTCTTACACGCATTCCAATTAGGGGAGAAGAAAATTAACATTATATTCAAAGCTGCAAGAGAATACGATGTATAATAGTAAAATGTGGAAGGAGGAGTTACTTTGGTCAACAAAGAAATAACGAAAAAGCAATTTGAGTTTCTTGAACATGAATTTAATTACCTTGAAAAAGAAGGAGTCATCTCCCAGCAAGAGAAAGTGAGGATGTTAGGTTCCTATGATGTAAAAGGTAATTTGAGCTTCATCACTATTCTATTATCCATTGGGGCACTTCTTTTAGGGTTGGGCGTATTGACCTTCGTAGCCAGTAACTGGATCTATTTAAGTAAAGCGGTTAAATTCCTGCTTATCATTGCTTGCCTCATCGGAGTGAACTTTGCTGGCGTGAAGGTGCAGGTACGCTTTCCCAAAACGTCACGGAGTCTGCATTATGCAGGTATTCTGATTTTTGGTGCAGGGATTTTTCTAATCGAACAGATGTTTAATATCACCATCAATTTCAACAGTTCCTTTTTATTATGGGCAATCGGAACGGTATTCATTGGATACTATTTGAAGGATGTCTTCATCCTCCTTTTTACATCTTTCCTGCTTTTCATTTATATTAACGGAAGTATATTCGTTGATGAAACATCTTATCCGCTTGCCATTCTTGTATTTTTACCGGCTTTATACATTCTGTTAAAGAAATTCGATTACCCAAAATATCTGACCTTTTTCATTAACGCTTTAGCCATCAATACAATTGCCTTATTTCTAATGGAATTCGTGCCGAAGGCCGGTTTTGAAAATTCGAATACGATTGTGCTTTCCATTCTGTTTATGCTGGGAATCGTGCTTGCCTATATTCCGGTAAGAGCCAAATTACAAAACATTACCCACATACAAGGGCATATCTTACATGGTATTACCGCACTCTTCCTTACCTTTGATTTTTCAATCTGGTTCCCTTTAGCTTATTTCGTTTTTCTGCTTTATCTCATTCTAAAAGGCAGTTTGACCAGCATCGTGATAATATGTGCACTGATTTTCAGATATTACATCTACTCCTTTGACTTCCTGCCAAAATCGCTTACATTCATCATCGGCGGAATCATGCTTATCGGTTTTGGCTTCTTCTTTGAAAATCAACGAAAAAAAGGGGGGGAACTCAATGAGTAACCCATCATTCCGGCCACTCATCGTATTTTCCATTCCAGTCTTGATTTTGTTAGTCTTGGCGATTCCTCCGGTCTGGACAACAATGACAGGAGATGTAATCAAGATCAAAACAGCCCCGGTCGACCCGACAGACTTGTTTAGGGGCAGCTATGTGGCTTTGAAATACGAAATTGAATCCGTTAAGCCATCACAAGTCGATGACTCGATTAAAACCGGGTTCAATACAGGAAATATGGGTGATTATAAAAAGGTATATGTACGTTTAAAACAAAACACCGATGGACTATACGATGTCGATTACGTAACGAAAGAAAAACCCGGCAAAGGCGTTTACCTAAAAGGGGAATTGGAAATCCCATATGACCTGAAAAATGCTGAAACCATTCAGATCAGATACGGACTGGACAATTATTTCGCATCCGAAGAAAAGGCAAAGGAAATGGAGAAGGACGCATTGGCCAATCCTTCAGTGGCCGTAGTAAAGGTTCGTAATGGCAATGTTGTTTTAACGGATATCATCATTGAATGATGGACCCCGGATATGACTAGCAAAAAGAGCATCGGTTTTTCGGAGGCTGCTGAAAAACTCACTTTTTTCTAACTAGTACGGTAAACCAAACTTAAAAAAGACGATTCTCATTCGATACTTGAATGGAAATCGTCTTTTTTTGCTTCTGTGTGTCACTTTTTTAGGCTATTAATTTCATTATTCTTTTCAAGTTAACGGTGAAAATAGCCATTGCTCCTTGTAATTCCATGCCAAGTAGACCCGAGGATTTTGCAACATCATACCCGTGTCTGTGTTTCAATTCACTGTTTTTCGCTTCTATTTTATAACGTTCTTTTGATTTTTCTTTAAAATACTCACTTTCCTGGAATGTAGCCTGTTCTGTATGTTCATTGGATTTGATACTGACAGAATAGGTCTTGCTTTTCGCTCCTTCTTTATAACAGCCCTCTTTAAAGGGACAAATCTTACACTTTTCTATATCGAAGTAATAGGTATCCGTTTGATTCGTCGCTACATCTTTTTTGCCCTGGCGAGCTTTCCTGATAGCCAAATGCCCATCCTTACAAACGTACATTCCTGCATCCTTGTTAAATTGAAATTCCTCTTCCTTCTTCCGGAATCCCTGTGTAACAGAAGGATTCAATTTTGCGACTAGTTTAATGTTATTTTCTTCACTGTATTCAATATTTCCCTTCTCTGAGTAAGCTGTATCGGGCAATCACAGTCTCAATCACCATACCGGCAGCCGTGCTCTTTTCAATTAATGCCTTTAATTCTTTACCGTCCGTTTTTTCACCTGTAGTGATAGTCGCAGCTGTAATGATTCGTTCCTCACTCATCGCAATATGTGTTTTGTATCCAAAGAAAGAAGAGTCAGCACTCTTGTGGCCAATCTTGGCATCTTGGTCTTTGGAGATCCTTAACTGTTCGATATCATCGGCTACCGTTTCCTTTAATAATTTAACTGTTCTTTTACCTTTGGATATTGGGTGATACGCTCTTCTGTTTCCACTACCTCGATGAGCTTCTGGCAATAAGTAATTTCATCCTGCAATACATCAGTAGTGGTTTTGGATGGGAATTTATTTTTCATCTCTTCATCTATCGAATAGATTACTTTTCTTAATCTTTTAGATTTGGTCCATCTGATAGGTCATGAATGGTCTTGAGCAGCAAGTATTTAAACATACGTATTGGATCGACAGCATTCCTGCCGTTATGAAGACAGTAGTTGTCCCTCAATTCTTCCAACACAAAAGAAAAGTCAATAAGTTCATTGATCTTGCGTAACATGTTATCCTTTGGAACCACTACATCATAAATGGCCATATACGGACTAAAAACCATAGACGTTTGTTTTTGAATCATCGTACTCACCCACATAAATTTATTACCTTGATTATAAAACAAAAAAGGTAGAGTTCCTCAGGATAAACTGAGAAATCTACCTCTATTGGCCCGGAAGGGACTTTTTCAGTGCCCTCGTTTTTCCATGCTCTTTTTTTGCTGGACTTTTTTCATATGAACATCAGATTGTTACTTAATGACTCGTTTTGCACCTATATATTTTTCTTTCCAATACTTATCACTCATTTTGACCACCTTGACCCCTTTGGTGGTGGTTCCGACAAATGTACCATTTCCATAATAGATTCCCACAAAAGAGACCTGCCCTTTCTTACCTGTCGCATAGAAGACCAAATCGCCCGCTTTTAAATCTTTTTGCTTCACGGCCTTTCCGGTTTTATACTGTTCCGCACTCGTTCTTGGAATCTTCATTTCTGTGGCGGCATTTTTATATACATACTGGGTAAGACCGCTAGCATCAAATCCTTTTGGTGTCGTCCCCCCATATTTATATTTGCTTCCCACCTGCTTCTTTGCCAAAGCGGCAACTTCATCACCATAATTGATAGAGGCTGAAGCATTAGCCGGACTGAATATGAATGCTGTCATTAATGCTCCGATTAAAACTATGGCTGCAAGCCATTTTGAAACTGGTAAACTATAACTCATCTTTTTTCCTCCCCAAACTGAAAATGAACCACAATTTTAAATGTATGTTGCATTTCGGTTTTCAGACCAAAAATCATTTTTAATTCGGCCATCATCATCTCTGCCAAAAAACAAATAAACAGATAACTCCGTTTTGTAACTAGTACGGTGTTATCTGGCATATTCTACTCTTCAATAGATGAAAGAATAGTGCCCATTACTTAGGATCCTTGTATTGTCGAGCATTCTCACTGTCGCTTAGACCTTTAGTGGTATGATCGACCACACCGCCGACCCCAAAGAATGTAAGCGCTATGAAGTTAATGATGCCTAAAGCCCCGTTCAATGCATCATCAGTAATGGTAAAGCCTATAGGGGTAATGAAATTGTTTATGAACGCGGCAACCATCTGCGCCAATAATAAAAGCCCAGGAAGGAGTACCGTGAATATAAACGTAGGATTCTTAAGACGCACTTTCCAGTTGATCATTGCTTTTCCCCCTCTCTATCAAATTAAGTCCGCTTCGTTGAAGAGAGTTGCGGACTTGCTATATATTATGCGGCTTGTCCTTATTTCGTTCGGAGATTCCATTAATAATCTATCGCTCTAGTATTCATAACAATAATAAAGCCCATCCAAGGATGGACCTTCTCTTAAACTTCAAAGTAGTTTTTTAAAAACACTAGAGAGCGCCTCACTTTAACAAGTAAGTAACAGCTTCCTCAAGCTCTATATACTCCTCAGCGTGCCAGTTGATTCCTTCCTTTAGAAAATAAGCTACTGCCTCTATAGGTGAATTGGTAGTCACCGTCCCATAAAGCGGGAAAATGCAAAAAAAGAACGCTCGATCCATGATCGAGCGTTCAGACTGTAGACAAACTCGATGAAAATCGAGTTTGTCTACAGTTTTTTTTGGGGCTTGTACAAATTTGGACGTTGATTTCCACTTCAGGCACTCGCTTTTCGCGGGCGGTCCGGGAGCCTCCTCGGCGCACTTGCGCCTGTGGGGTCTCCCTTGGACTCGCTATTCCCGCAGAAGTCTCGCACCTTCCGTTCCAATCAACTATGTTTAAAAATTTAGATAGAACTCCTTTTGCCTACAGTCTTTTTTGTTTTAAAATAGAACTATTAAAACTTGAGGTGATGAGGATGCTTTCTAAACATAATTCTATTCAGCGAGATCAACTTGAAATGATTACTTTAGATCAACTGGTGCCGGCGAACCATTTGGTTCGTAAAATGGAGGCTTCCATTGACTTCACTTTCATTTACGACTTGGTGAAAGATATGTATTCAGAGGTAGGACGCCCAAGTATTGATCCAGTTATTTTAGTTAAACTGACATTCATTCAATATACCTTCGGTATTCGTTCCATTCGTAAAACGATTGAAGAAGCTGAAACAAATATGGCTTACCGTTGGTTCTTAGGCTATGGTTTCCATGATAAAGTACCTCATTTCTCAACGTTCGGGAAAAATTATGAGCGACGCTTTAAAGATACAGACCTGTTTGAACAGATTTTCTATCGCATCTTAATAACAGCTGCTGATAGAAAGTTAATAAGTGCTGAACACGTATTCGTCGATTCCACACATGTGAAAGCCAATGCGAATAAGCGCAAATTTGAAAAGAAAATCGTACGCAAAGAAACACGAGCATATCAAGGACGTCTTCAAGATGAAATAAATCAAGATCGTGAAAACCATGGAAAGAAACCTTTTCCACCAGATAAATTTGATAAGAAAGAAACCAGAGCAATTAAAGAAAGTACTACGGATCCTGAGAGTGGCTACTATGTGAAAGATGAACGAACAAAACAGTTTGCCTATTCGTTCCACGCGGCCGCAGACCGCAACGGTTTTGTATTGGAAACGATTGTAACACCTGGTAATACACATGACAGTCATATTTTGGAGCCACTTGTTGAGCAAGTGATTGAGAAAGTTGGAAAACCAGAAGCAGTTGCCGCAGATGCAGCTTATAAAACACCAGCAATTACAAGCTACCTATTTAACAAAGAAATTACACCTGCTTTACCCTATACACGTCCTCGTACAAAAGAAGGATTCTTTCGCAAACATGACTATGTTTATGATGAACACTTTGATTGTTACCTTTGCCCTTCGGGCGAAACTTTAAAGTACTCAACAACAAATAAAGAGGGCTATCGCGAGTACAAATCGCCAAAACAAATTTGTGCAACATGCTCTTTTTTATCACGGTGTACAGAAAGCAAAGACCATCAAAAAGTAGTGACACGGCATATCTGGCAAGCATATGTGGAAGAAGCAGATCATCTGCGTCACCATCAAGATGTAAAACCTATATATGCGAAACGCAAAGAAACGATTGAGCGTGTATTCGCAGATGCAAAAGAAAAGCATGGTATGCGTTGGACTACTTTAAGGGGACTTAAAAAATTGTCGATGCAAGCGATGCTTACTTTCGCTGCCATTAATTTAAAGAAGATGGCCACGTGGACATGGCAAGGTCATAAAATGGCTTAACATAGTGGCTCGAAGAGCCCAAATCTCTTAACCTTTGGTCAAAATTTAAAAGGGAATTTCAAAAGGGGTTCGGAATTTTTTAATTCCGAACCCCTTTTGTCTACAAACTGAACGCTCGATCCGTGATCGAGCGTTCTTTTATCCTGAATATATTTTAATACTGGATTTTTTACACTCCAATTTTTTCCTCTAAAAATAATCGGATCCGTTCAGCAGCTTCCGACAATCTCTCAGCCGGCTGGACCAAGGCCAACCGGACATACCCCTCACCCTGCTTCCCAAATGCATCGCCTGGGACGACCGTAACCCCTGCTTTTTCAATCAATGCATAGGAAAAATCCCTTGATTTCCAGCCAGCAGGAATTTTGGCCCAAATAAACATGGTAGCAGAGGTTTTCGGCACATGCCATCCCCCTTCCGCAAGACCTGATATCAAGGCATCACGTCGGGACTGGTATTCCTTAACCTGTTCGGATAGCAGCGAAAGATTGGAAGTAAGTGCCATCTCGGCAGCTTTTTGAATGGGATAAAAAACCCCATAATCGATGTGTGATTTCAACGTTCCCAGGATGTTCAGCGCCTCTCGATTGCCCACCGCATACCCAATGCGGCAGCCAGCCATATTAAAAGTTTTGGAAAGTGAGTTAAATTCAATCCCCACTTCCTTGGCACCAGGAATGGACATAAAACTAATTTGCGGATTATCATCAAAAATCAACTCGGAATAAGCAAAATCGTGAACCACCATGATCTCGTTCTTTTTCGCAAACGATATGACTTCCGAAAAGAAAGCTTCATCAGCAAGGGCAGTGACAGGATTTCCTGGATAACTGATGATCATCATTTTGGTCTTTTTCACTATTTCATCCGGAATTCCGTTGAGCTGCGGCAGGAATTCATTATCGGCAGTAAGCGGCATCGGATATATGATTCCGCCGGCAAGCTCTACACTTGCTTCATAAATTGGATATCCCGGATCTGGCACCAGCACATAATCTCCAGGGTTTATCATCGCCGTTGCCAAGTGTGCAAGGCCATCCTGCGATCCCATCAGTTGGAGGACCTCCCTTTCTGCATCCAGCTCCACTCCATAACGCTTCCGGTAAAAATAACGGACTGCCTCATGGAATTCAGGCGTACCTTTTAACGTATACCCGTAGGAATTGGGATCCTGCGCATACTTCACAAGCGTATCCATAACAAAATCAGGCGGTGGTAAATCCGGACTTCCAACACTCAAATCGATAACATCCATTCCTCGTTTCATTGCATCCTGCTTGCGGGTCGCCAACTCTGAAAATATCCCTGTTGTGAATCTTCCGACTTTTTCAGATGGAGTCATATTCATTCTACGATTCCCCTCCATTAATGATTTTCTATCTATCATTATAGCAATCAATCTCGAGTATTTTAAGAATTCATCAGTATCTGTTCCAGAGCCTCATCAAGATGATGGAATTTAAATGCATACCCCGCCTTTTCCAATCTCTCTGGTATGACCCACCGGCTCTTTAATATCAATTCCGTTTCGGTCCCCATAATAAAAGCCCCTATTTCAAGCATGGGTGTTGGGCAGGGAAGTCCTATCCTAATATTCATGAGCTTTCTCAAATGAGCCATCAATTCACGATTTGTAACTGGATGCGGCGATGAACAATTGAACACCCCGCTAAACTCCTGATTCTTTCTCAGAAAAAGGACAATGTTAAATAAATCTTCTATATGTATCCAACTGAATTTCTGATTTCCTGATCCTTGATGGCCTCCCAGTCCGAATTTAACCAAATTCCTATATGGGGTCATAACGCCCCCATCTCCCAATACAATGGCGATCCGTAAAGCAATTTGTCTCGTCTTGGGTAATCGGAAATCGAAAAATGAGCGCTCCCAGGCTTTCGCAACATCAACGGAAAAGCCTGAACCGATTATACCATCCTCCTCCGTCATTGGTTTATCTTCAGCATGCCTGTATATCGTTGCCGTACTCGAGTTTATCCATAATGAAGGAGGATTTTCACATTGTTCAATCGCCTTACCTAGCACTTCAGTCGTATCAGTTCGTGAATCCAATATTTCTTTCTTATTCTTGGCATCGTAGCGGCAATTGACCGTTTTTCCTGCTAGGTTGATTAACATATCCGAATTATCGATCGTTTCCCTTATTCCTTCTTTATCTTCCCAGCCAGTATGCGGGGTTTGCCTGGAGATGATCCTTACCTCATATCCCAAATTCCTGAAATGCTTTTCAAAGTATTGACCGACAAAACCAGTCCCGCCAGCTAAAACCACTTTCTTCAGCATATAACCAACCCGCTTTCTTTTAAATAGATTGCATGATAACTAGTTAGCCCTTTTTGTGAATCACTTCACAATTATACCATATTATTACATTAACTGGTATCCCGAGACATAACATACGCGTGCAGCAATTGGTGAACTTGTCCAAGCAAAAAGGAATATTACACATAAATTAGTAATGTGGAAATTTATATAACAAAGGGGATGATTTCAGTGTCAAACAAAAAGCTAAGAAGAACTAGAAGTTCCAGTAATGGCGGTTCAAGTAATGGCAATTCCGGAAGTGGAAATAAAAGCCTTAGGTCAGCTTTGAGAAGAATCTTAAATAATTTATTAAACAATAATAGAGGTTCATCAATCAAGGAACCTACTTCAAGCAAGGAATCTAGAAGGGATTAAGAGATTGCTTTTTTGAGATTAAGATGGAATCCCTTTGGAATATTCCAAAGGGATTCCATCTTAATAAAACATTATTACTGATTTCAGAATTTTCGTTATTTTCTTCAAATGTACTAGTTATATATTTCTGATCTAATAGAGATAAAGGAGAAGTTATGATGTATTTTTTTCGAGACTGGAAACCTAAAAAGGATATCAAGAAATTAACGGATATTACGGTAAAAAATTTTCGGGTTTCGTCCGATAAAGTGAATGAAATTTTGCAAAAGTCACACAAGGTACTTGTGATTTGTAATGATAAAGGTAAAGTAGTGGGGTTTCTTTGTTATAATCTTTATTTATATAAAGTGGCTCATATTAATTATGTAGTCCTTGACAAGAAATATAGAGGAAAGGGAGTTCTGCAATCCCTTTTACCAGAATTAGTAGCATATGTGAGAAGAAAAGGAATCCTTGTAGTGTCCGGTTTCGTGAACAAAAATAACCCTGAAGCATTGCAAAAGTTTAGAGCTCTTGGGTTTAAACCGGTTTTAATTTATCATGATGACATTCTAATTCAATCACTAGTTTAAAAAGGTCCTCCTGCCATATATTAGCGTAATTGAGATAGTTTAAGAAAATACAATCTGTTTTACCCATCAATAGCTCTGTCTATTACAAAAAAGTAATATTAAGATTAATATATGCATCATGTGTTCCTCCATACAAAACTAGGGAATGAAATCGCCTGTAAATCCTAACGAATTATAGGCATTTTCCAGGTAGCCTCATCAACCTTTCTTTAAAACCCCAATCACTTGCTATTAGAGATCAGGTTAAAAATGGCAACCAGTAATAACTGGCATAGCATACGGTTATCTAAATTGAGTTAAACAGGAGCGGTACTATAAATAATAGAAGGAATACGTCAAAAATTCACTACCTCACATCGATCATTTAATTTTCTATATTTTCAAAAGTATTCCATATTTTCGGCATTCATTCGTGCTATAGTGTGTGTATACCTGCTAAAAGGGGAGAAGATTATGAAATCGATAGAACTAATCATCTTAAATCTGGAAGAGGTTAGAAGAAGAAACATTAAATTATGGACTTCAATACCTAAAGGCACACTCCATTGGAAACCAGACGACAAGGCAATGAGCTGTTTAGAAATGGTTAGACATGTCCTTGATAGTGAGCATTACTATCATTTATCTATTAAAAATCAAGGCAGCTTACCCGTTTATGAATCACCATTTGAAAAACAGCCGCTTATCTCTGTTGAAGCGGAATTAAACTTTGCCGAACCTTACAGGCGTGATTTTTTGGAAACGATCATATCCTTCAGCGAAGACGACTTATCCACTATTAAAATTGATCGCTCCAATATGGGATATATCAGGGATTTAGGAGACATGTTGCTAAGAATCGCTTATCATGAGTCTGTACATACTGGTCAATTATTGGATTACTTAAGAACTGCTGGAGTTCCTAGAATCAGCGTTTGGGATTAACTGCTTCATTTTCAAGGGTGTTTCATCATGGTGAAGCACCCTTTTTATGTTTCGCGGTTGTCATATACGGCTTGAAACTTCTCTTATTGATCTATAACCGTGGCAGCTCCGCCCTAATCAAATCTATAATCTTTTTTATATATTCTAAATGTGTAAGTCAAGCAGTCCAATCATTTTCACATGATGAAAGGCTGTGAAATGTCCCTGATCCATAAACCTGGAACTCCGGGGAGCGGTTTTCAAATAGTTTCTCTTTAACAGTCAACCCGACCATAATCAAACAATCCAATTGATCATCAAGAAAATGTTTCATGCAAGAAAATAGTGGAAAAGTAATGATATAGGAGGGATAAGAAATGTTATCTAAAAAACCAGCGGCCAGAATGGTTAGCGCCGTTATTCTAACCGGTTCTCTTTTAGGGGCAGGTGCCTCGTTTTCAACAGAACCGGTTGAGGCTGCATCCACAATGGATCCACTTCTGCCATGGCTAAGGAACACGCTCTTACCACTTTTTATGAAATTTACAACAAAGCTTTTTCAGGAGAAATGCCTTATACTGCTATGGGTTTGAAAATTAATGAAAACACCCAAAAAGAAGTATATGAGTCATTTGGTTCTCCCCCTGAACCAGGTAACACAGATGAAACTTTTGACTATTACCATGTAGAAATGGGGCATCCAGGTTTTGCATTTGCTTATAACGATGACAAGACCATCTCACAAATCCGATATTTTGGGACAAATGTAGAACGGACCATAATCTAGGAAGCATCACACCTTAAGTTTTAGGAAAACAACTCGGCAGTGCTGACGAAGTACGCCATATTTCCAGTACGAATGAAATCAACTACATTTACGAGACAGGAAATTATGAACTGCAATTCATTGTTGGTGAAGATCAAACTGTAGATCATATCAATCTACTCGAAGCTAAATAATATTTACGGCAAAATAGTCGCCGCAGGTTGTAGAAAGAAAATTTTCTCTACAACCTTTTTTGTTTCAAGCCCCTCCCCTTCTTTACCTTTCAACTTCCAAACCGCTGTCACCGCCCCATAATACATATTTGGAAGCAAACCGGTCATTTCATTTACATAAACCATACTCACCCCAAACGGATTCTTAATATTTTTACAATAAAATAAGCTTGTTCAACATTATTTCAATATATGGAGGGTGTCGGTGAGATGATTAATAAGTTCAGGGCTTTCACAGTATCGTTTCTAAGCATGGCCATCCTTTTTCAGGGTCATCCGGTCGAGGTTGCTGCAAAAGATGCAGAAGACAATCAGAAAAATCCGGGAGGCAGATGGATGAAGGGGGAATATCATGCCCATACCACTCAGTCCGATGATACCGAGGGATCACAGAGCCTTGAAAGCTTGCTAAATAACGCATTTGATAAGTTTGGCATGGATTGGATGGGAATTTCTGACCACTTGAGGATGTCTTCAAGGGATGATGAGGGACATTTGATTCCAGGCGGGCCGATACCGCTGTCTCAGGGAATCATTCAATATCAAGCCCCGAAAATGGAACAACTGCAAAAAGAGGGCAAATTTAAAAATAAAATCATCTTTTCAGGCTTCGAATGGGACATGCCCACATACGAGCATGTCGGCATAGGCATTTTGGGAGATCAGCCGGGCTCACCTAAAAGTCTGAAAGCTGGCAATCAGTTCGAATATCTGTTCACCAACCAGGATGAAAAGATGTTTGATCCTGCGGATGTAGCCGTCTGGAAAGCACAGGATCAAAGAGCAAATAAGACATCCGAGGATGCTCGAACAGCATTGGCATGGCTTGAGAAAAATTATAAGAATACAAGTTATGCCATATTGAACCACCCATCAAGAAAAAGGGTGTACAACATATCTGATTTTCGCGACTTCAACAATATCGCTCCTGATGTCATGTTCGGATTTGAAGGTATGCCAGGTAACCAGATGGAGCCAGATAGAGGCGGTTTAAACCTGACAACACCGGAAAACCGGACCTATGGCGGTTCCGATTACATGCTTGCTAAGGTAGGAGGAGCATGGGATGCACTTCTTGGGGAAGGTCGTAAGTTCTGGAATTTTTCCAATTCGGACTCCCATTTTGAAATCAGTGAAAACCGCCTATATTCCAGCGGTTACTGGCCAGGAGAATATTCCAAGAATTATACATGGGTAAATGGCTCATCAATAAAATCCGTCCTTGATGGCATGCGTTCAGGGAAATCCTTCTCCGTTTTTGGTGACTTGATCGATGCCCTTGATTTCCAAGCTAAAAACGGAAACAACAAGGTTGATATGGGCGGGGACCTTAAAGTGAAGGAAGGACAGATGGTCAAGATCACCATCCGATTCAAGAGCCCCCAAAAGAACAACAACGGAGATCCCGTCAAGGTGGATCACGTGGACCTGATTTCCGGGGAAGTAACCGGGAAAGCAGTGCCTGGAACACCTTCTTATAATAAAGCCACCAATGATACGACAAAAGTAGTTAAACGCTTTACAAATAAAGACTGGAAAACCGATCGCGATGGTTTTCATACCATCACTTACAAAGTCAAAGCAAATAAGGATCAATATTTCCGTTTGCGTGGCACGAATCTAGGGGAAAATGTCTCTGGAGAAACGATGAACGGTGAACCGCTGATTGATACAAAGACTGAAATCGAGGATAACGAAACGCGTTTTTCAGAAATAAACAAACGTAACTATAAAGACCTTTGGTTCTATTCGAACCCTATTTTCGTCGGCGTAGAGGATAAAAATCATGATAAAAACTAAGTTAAAAAGAATTCTGCAATAGTTCTGGACGGTCTGAAAATGCCACTCTTCCACTTAGCTAATAATCGACGTGAATGAGGGGCTTTTTCCCCTTGGATTCTTAATGATCCTTCCCTTTCTTTAAAATCATTCCTCGGATAACGATACGCCTTAGTTTTAGTTTTTTATTTCACTTCAAAGCGTGAAAATCCGTATAATTCACCAAGTTTCATTAACACTAATCATATAAGTTATTTTCATTGACTTTTTTCCTTTTCTTGTATAGTATCACAGAGTATCAATCCCTATCAGATTACTAGGAGGTTTACCCAAATGAAAAAAATGGTTGCACTTTTATCGCTATTGTTAGCATTCACTGTTGTACTTACCGCTTGTGGCACCAATACCAAAAATGAGGCAAACGATACCGACAATAAATCTTCTTCACAAGAAAGTCTATATGACAAAATCAAAAAAGAAGGCGTATTAACTGTTGGAACAGAAGGTACATACCCTCCTTTCACATTCCACGATGATTCAGATAAACTAACGGGGTTTGATGTTGAAATTGCTAAAGAAGTGGCAAAACGCCTTGGAGTGAAAGCTGAATTCAAGGAAACACAATGGGACGGCATGTTTGCAGGATTGGATGCAAAGCGTTTTGATATGATCGCAAACCAAGTGGGCATCGATGAAGACCGTCAAAAGAAATATGATTTCTCTGACCCATATATTCAATCAGGAGCCGTATTGCTTGTACACAAAGATAATTCGGATATTAAATCCTTCGATGGATTTGAAAGGCAAGACCTCTGCACAATCTTTAACGAGTAACTACAATGATCTTGCCAAATCATATGGTGCTGAAGTTACCGGTATTGAAGGATTTTCTCAATCAGTACAGCTTATTGGTTCTAAACGTGTAGATGCGACGATCAATGACAAATTGTCGTACCTTGATTATAAAAAGCAACACCCGGATGCACCTATCAAAGTGGCTGATGAGGAAGAAACCGGAGTCGCCAGTGGTTTAATGTTCAGAAAAGACAGCGGCAAATTAGTGGAAGAAGTAAACAAAGCATTAAAAGAAATGAAAGACGACGGCACATACGCGAAAATCTCGGATAAATGGTTTGGTGAAGATGTTTCTCCTAAGTAATATTTTCACTGACCCTGAGCGTATGAACCAGCTTGTTTCCATCGCTCAAACCTCCCTCTATCCTATGATAGAGGGAGCTATTCAATATACGATTCCACTAACATTGATCACATTCGTTCTTGGCCTTATTCTTGCTATACTCACAGCATTGGCTAGATTATCTTCCATTAGGATCTTTCAAATAATTGCGCGTGTATATGTGTCAATCATCCGCGGGACACCATTACTTGTGCAATTATTTATCATTTTCTATGGACTTCCAAATTTAGGTGTAACCATCAATCCTTTCATATCGGCTATTATAGGATTCTCTTTAAATGTGGGAGCATACGCTTCGGAAATTATACGAGCGGCCATTTTATCGATACCAAAAGGGCAATGGGAAGCGGGCTATTCGATCGGGATGACATATACCCAAGCTTTAAAGCGCATCATTTTGCCGCAAGCAGCTCGTGTATCCGTTCCCCCATTATCCAATACATTCATTAGCCTTTTAAAAGATACATCGCTTGCATCACTCATTCTTGTAACGGAATTATTCCGTAAAGCTCAAGAGATCGCTGCAAAAAACTATGAATTTCTACTACTTTACATGGAAGCGGCTGCTTTATATTGGATTTTGTGTACCATTTTATCTTTCATACAAGGAAGTTTAGAAGACAGACTTAATCGTTATGTAGCAAAATAAGAACCGCAGTAGTTAAAGGAGATTTAAAAATGATCAACATTAAGAATCTTCATAAATCATTTGGTGACCTTGAAGTTTTAAAGGGCATCGATTTGGAAGTGGAGCAAGGTAAAGTCATTGTATTGATCGGTCCTTCGGGTTCAGGTAAAACAACCTTTCTTCGGTGTTTGAATCTCCTTGAGGTGCCAACGGACGGGACGATTGAAATCGCTGAAACGGTAATGGACTTCAAAAAACCCGTTAGAAAAAAATCGATTACATCTTTTCGCAGTTTGACAGGGATGGTTTTCCAAAGCTATAACCTCTTCCCCCACAAAACAGCATTGGAAAATGTAATGGAAGGCCCCATCATTGTAAAGAACATAGCCAAACATCAAGCGAAGGAAACGGCTGCTGCCCTTCTTACAAAAGTGGGCTTAGGTGAAAAAATCGATTTTTATCCGTTTCAATTGTCCGGGGGACAGCAGCAACGAGTCGGAATTGCAAGGGCCCTGGCCATGGAGCCTAAGGTCATGCTATTCGATGAACCCACTTCCGCTTTAGATCCAGAACTGGTTGGAGATGTGTTACAGGTCATGAAAGACCTGGCGAAAGAAGAAGGGATGACAATGATCGTGGTAACCCATGAAATGCGTTTCGCCCGTGAAGTCGCCGACGAAGTCATTTTCATGGATGAAGGAAAAATAATGGAGCGGGGAAAACCCGAGCAGATTTTTACAAACCCTAAAGAAGCGCGCACACGTAAATTCCTCAATATGATTCAATAAAAAACGGTGCTATTCAAGCACCGCTCGCGGCCCCCCATAGAAATGGGGGGTTTTTGCCCATCATTAATTTAATGAGTTGCTTGGACCTGTTTAGTCTGTGTCCGTGCATGGTATAACTGAAAAAGAATCAAAGCAAAAACGGAAAGGATCGCGCCCGATATAAATGGTAAATCAATCGAAATCGAAAATAACCAACCGCCGATCGGAGGACCTGCAATCCTGCCGAACGAGTCGAATGAAGATAGCAGTCCAGTGACACTGCCATGGCCTGTCATTGAACTTTTGGTCAGCAGTGCCGAAATTGCCGGCCGGATGAACCCATTACCCACTCCGAAAATCGTCAGGAAGACCGCCGATGTCCAAAACCCGGAAGAAAACAGGATCAGAATGAAACCGACTGCCGATACGATGATTCCCATTCGGATGACAGTGCCTTCCCCATATTTCTTCGTCATCCTACCCACTAATCCACCTTGAACGATCGCACTGCCAAACCCCATGATCATAAAGATATAGCCTAATTGTACAAGACTTATATCTGCCTTTTTGGCTGCAAAATAGGCAAAAGTCGTTTCGAGTCCTGCCATTGAAAGAGTGACGATCAATTGCAGAAAGAACATGGTTTTAAGAGGCCCTTTAAAGGCTTTCCATATGGACTCTTTATTTTTTGACTGTTGGGCCCTTTTTTCAACTGTATGTGATTCCTTCAGTACCGCAATCACTAAGAATAAAGTAATCAAAGAGGAAATTCCAGCAATGTAAAACGGTAAATTCAAACTTGATTTGGAGAATACCCCGCCAATCGCAGGTCCAAAGATGAATCCAAGCCCTGTAGCGGCCCCGATGATTCCCATCCCTTTTCCCCGATCTTCCGGTGTCGTGATATCAGCCACATACGCCATTGCGGTTGGCATGTTTGCCGATGACAAAATCCCGCCAATGATCCTGGCTACAAATAATACCCATAAGGAATCTGCCGAAGCCTGGATGAAAAACGAAAGGGCCAGTCCAGCAATCCCGATAATCATGACAGGCTTACGTCCTATCCGGTCAGATATACGTCCCCACATCGGGGCAAAAAATAATTGCATCAGTGAATAAACAGCCATTAAAAGACCAAGCTCTGTAGGACTGCCACCAACCTTTTCAGCAAGGAACGGAATGACGGGAATGATGATCCCAAATCCGACCATGACTAAAAACATCACTAAAAAAAGAACGGGTAACACCTTTTTTGTTTCCATTATATTTTTCTCCTTTTATTCTTCCACATTCGCTACATACTTTTATAGAAAGATTGGGGTCAAAAGAACAGCAACGAATTTCTTAATCATATAACTTAGCATAATATTCCTAACAATACTTTAAACAGTTTATCATACAACCTTTACCAAATCAGCATGAAGCACGATCTTCTTTCGGAAACTCCCTTAACAAAATAAGAACCAGGCATCAGAATCCGGATCTCTACAGTAATTTTTCATGTGATGGTACTTTCGTTTTTTCCACTCTGTTTCCTGAAAATAATGGAATGAGTTCATTAAAAATCTTTTCCTCCCCTTATTTTTTCTTAAGGGGTACTCTATACTGTAGGGTATGATTGATGTTTGGGAGGTAGAAGAATGTCTAATGATCAGTGGATTTTAATAATTGACGATGAAGAAGATTTGGCACGTCTAATGGAGACAGTTTTACATAAAGAAGGTATTCCGAATATTGTTACGGCGGGGACGATTGCGGATGGGTGGGAGAAGTTCCAGAAGTTCGACCCATCACTAGTCTTGCTAGATATTATGCTGCCAGATGGTGAAGGCTATGATTTATGCAAGCAAATTCGTGAAGTGTCGAATGTGCCCATTTTATTTTTGTCGGCAAAGGATGAGGAAATTGATAAGCTTTTAGGGTTAGCGATTGGCGGGGATGATTATATTACCAAACCATTCAGTCCGAAAGAAGTCGCATATCGGGTAAAGGCGCAGCTGAGACGTGCGGGCTTTTCAGAGGAAAAAGCGACTCCGAAAAAATTTCAAGTTGGTCCTTTTGAGCTTAGTGCAAATGAAAATGAAGTGAAAAAGGATGGCAAAACGCTTGAGCTCACAGCTAAAGAAATCGGACTGATGAGCTGTTTTATGCATCACCCGAATCAGATTTTGAGCAAGGAAACTTTATTTGAACATGTGTGGGGCGATGATTTCTTTGGCTCTGATAATACAGTGATGGTACATATTCGCCGTTTACGCGAAAAAATCGAGGCAGATCCTTCAAAGCCTTCTTTTTTAATAACCGTTAAAGGACTTGGTTATAAATTACAAACCAAGGGTGAATCAAGTTGAAGTGGAAATTGACACGGCGCTTTTTAGGATCCGTTGTGACAATTGTTGTAATCGTAGGGATCGTAAATACAATTTTACTTTTATCTCTCCTCTTTTATCGAGCCATGCATAATTTCGAGGCAGAAGAAGTATCTGCAGAAAACTTTAGCAGAACATTTTCACAATATGTGGAACTAATAGATAACAAACCAATCGTAAATGAAGAAGGGCTGGAAAAACTGCGGAACAATAACGCCTGGATACAATTTTTGAATGATAAGGGTGAGCAAGTTGCAGCCTTTTATACACCTCAAAAATTGCAAACCGTATATTCTCCTGTTGAAATCATCCAAATGTATAAGTATAAGGAAATTGATGCAGAGACAACTGTATTTGTCGGCGAAGCTCATAATTTCAGCTATTTTGTAGGAGTTAAGGAACAGAAAATTGGCCGCTATGTAATTACTTATGATTATGAAAAAGTTTTTAAAAACTTTAACATCTTACTAGTAATATTTTTAATCGTGGATATCATTATTGCATTAGTCATTGGATTCTTATTTGGAAAAAGATTAACGAGTCCCCTTAACATATTAATAGAAGGAATACAGCAGCTTCGGGAGCGGCGCTTTAAAAAGATGGACATACCAAAAGGCGTTTATGAAGATGTATTTCGCAATATGAATGAACTATCGGTGAAGTTGGATCAGTATGAAAAAGAACGTAATCAACTCGATCAAATGCGTGAGGAATGGATTAGCAATGTTTCTCATGACATGAAGACACCACTTGCTTCCATCCATGGTTATACAGAATTGATGAAAGATAACGCCACTGAATTAACACCACAGGAATTGTATGAGTTTACATCCATTATTAATAAACAGTCCGTTTATATGAAAGATTTGTTGGATGACCTGAATTTAACGATGCGTTTGCGCAACCAGCGACTTCCTTTGCAATTTGAAGATGTTGATATCGTTGGGTTTATAAGAGAAATGACGATCGAGCTTTTAAATGATTCACAATTTGGTGATCAACAGGTTGAGTTTGTGGCAAATGTGGACAAAGCAACACATAAAGTGGATAAAAAATTACTGAAACGGGCGATTTTTAACCTTATCTACAATGCACTCGTGCATAACGAGGAAAATGTCGTTGTGAAAATACAAATTGATGATATTCATCTACAATCGGAACTGCATACCCAAATTACGATTGCCGATAATGGCCGCGGTATTCCCGCCAAAGATTTAGAACAGGTTTTTGAACGCTACTATCGAGGTACGAATACTGCCAGTACACATGGGACCGGTTTAGGAATGGCCATTGCAAGAGACATTATTCTGGCTCATAAAGGTAAACTGGATTTGACTAGCATTGAAAATAAGGGAACCACAATTACGATACTTTTATGATTATTTTTCTTACAGAGAAAGGGCTGTCCATAACTTACAGACAGCCCTTCTTTCCTATTTATTTTGTTCGTGCCTTTTTTGGAATATCCTCAAATTTCACTTCATCATATGACGAAACTTCATCACCATTTTTCACGTACATCTTTAAGTAAGCATCTTTTCGAAGATTTTTTTGTGCCGTGAATTCAAGCGGTATCGTTTCACCATCTGCATTTTTGGCGTCCCGTTCATAAGAATAATAAGTCATCACTGAACCATCATCCAGTTTGGTTTCATGCTGTACCCCATCCTCTTTAATTTGCAAATAATAATTATCGGCATTCATGCGGTTAAAGTCTATTTTAGTAAGCGCGAAGACTCCTGCCGCTCCCAGTATAAACAAAATCCCAACTACCATAAGAAATTTCTTCATCTCGATCATCCTTCTGTTTTATTATTTTGTGTGATAATACGATTATACGAAGCTACCGTTAAGATATAATACAGACCGTAAATAACCGTATAAGCGATCATCCAGATCAACACAGGTTTTGCAAGATTCATCATCAATAAGCCCGAGAAGGCTTTTAAAGCAACCGCACTGTGTAATAACCCCACTGCCAGTGGAACGAAAAAGATTACAAACACTTGTGATGTAATGGATTTCCGCATTTCTTTTGCGTTAACGCCCAATTTATGAAGCATATTGTATTGTGATTTGTCTTCCTCTGCTTCCGTTAG
This sequence comes from Peribacillus sp. V2I11, assembly GCF_030817135.1. Lineage (NCBI taxonomy): Bacteria > Bacillati > Bacillota > Bacilli > Caryophanales > Bacillaceae > Peribacillus > Peribacillus sp. V2I11. The sequence goes on from NZ_JAUSYW010000001.1 coordinate 1,570,264, forward strand.
AACTTTAAAGTAAATGATACTGCCTGTTGCCGCTAAAAAAACCAGACCAAGAAAACTTCCGATAAAGAGCAATGAGCCTACACTTTCGATGCTTGTTTGGAAATCTTGAGGGGCACTGGAAAATAGCGCTTCTTCAGGTACTTGTTTTGCAATTTTTCCAGATAAATCCGTGGAAGCATGATCAACACCGATGACACGATATTTTAGCGCTTCCCCTTCTTTTTGCAATGATTTAAATTGATCATTCGATACGACCACTGAAATGCCTGCTGTTCCTGCATTTAATACTGTTTGTGTTTTAAAGCTTTGGAATGTGATTGCCGTGTTGTTTTCTGTCCTGATGGTCTTGTCCTTGTATTCAGGTGAGAATCTTTTGTCATATCCAAAATCTAAAATGACTGCTTTGTCATTACTCACATGCAGTGCTTCCTTGCCTTGTACTTCTGCTAATTTGTTATATGATCTTTCATCGATAACCGTGTAAATCCTTTTATCCGAACTATCGAATGCCGATCCCTTGTTTAATTCTTTCGTATTAAATGTGACAGATAATGCTTCGACATTTGCATCATACTTTGTATCTGGCAATTCAGCGCTGACTCGTTGATCGCTTTTTGTATCCGTTTGCTGATACATGAAGGTATTCGGATCAACGGTCATAACTTGGTCATTCGCGTTGTAATAAAGACCATAAACCGAACCGCCAGCCGTTACCGTTGTAGCACTTAACACCGCAATTACGGTCAATGTACGTGCATTGCCCCGAATGCGATATAGCAGTTGCGAGATCGTCATCAGATGCAGGCCTTTCCATAGCCATTTTTCATTTTTCTTAATCACCGCTAGCACATAGCCTGTCACACTATGAAACAATAAAAACGTACCGGCAATAACAGTTGTCAAAATAATGAGTGCCGTCATTAAAAAGCCGACTTTTTCCCACACTTTAGAAGTAAAAAGATCTTGCATCGCCAACCAATAACCGATGACAATCAGGAAAATTCCCAGAAAGGCTATAATCATCGATGGCTTCGGAGCAGCTTCCCCCTTTTTCGATGCATGGAAGAGATCTATTAATTTAAATTGATAAATCAAACGATAGCCCTGGAATGATGTCACCAAGAAAATAATAAGAAATACGATTGAGGTGTTCAAAGCTGCAGATCCCGAAAATGTAAATGGTGCTATGACATCATAGCCCATTAAATAGATCAAAATTGTCATGAACCCTTTTGAACAAAGAAATCCAAGTAAAATCCCCACAACTAATGAAACCAAACCTAGCAATAGGTTTTCAAAGAAGAGCATCATACCAATCTGACGATTACGTACGCCAAGCAATGCATATAAGGCCACTTCTTTTTTACGTTTTTTCATAAAAAATGAATTGGAATAGGCAATGAAAATGGCAACGAAGAAAATCAGGATAACTGCCGCACCACTCATTAATGAATCCAATTTCTGTGATGAAGCCGTTTGTTCTGCAACTGTATCGCTATATTTTAATGTTACAAATGTGAAGTAGATGATAATGCTAAATACCATGGATGCGATATATAAAAAATATTGGGAGAGGTTTCTAGCAATATTTTTTCTCGCTAGACTAAATAACGTCATCTACCTCACCTCCAATTGTTGCAAGGACATCCATAATTTCTTGGAAGAAAGCTTTACGTGATTGGCCACGACGATAAATTTCTGTTGAAAGCGTACCATCCTTGATGAATATGATCCGCCGGCAGAAGCTTGCGGCATATGCATCATGTGTCACCAACATGATGGTGGAATTATTTTTTTCATTTAGTTCACTTAAGCTTTCCAGCAGACCTGTTGCTGATTTTGAATCAAGTGCACCCGTTGGCTCATCAGCCAGGATCAATGCAGGCTCTGTCACAAGCGCTCTGGCTGCAGCTGTTCTTTGCTTTTGCCCACCGGAGATTTGGTACGGATATTTAGCTAATAAATCTTCAATCCCAAATGCTTTAGCAATACGATTCACCAAGTTAGTAATTTCTTTCGCTGGAATTTTCGCAATCGCCAGTGGTAATAATATATTTTCCTTCACAGTCAATGAGTCTAGCAAATTGTAATCCTGGAAGATGAACCCAAGATTATCACGTCTGAAATCCGTTAAGTCAGCCCCTTTCATATCGTGAATGCTCGTATCATTCATATGAATTTTCCCTTCAGTCGGCGAATCAATGGTTGCTAACATATTGAGCAACGTCGATTTCCCCGCTCCAGAAGGTCCCATGATCCCTACAAACTCTCCTTCATGAATGTCAAAAGATATATTTTCCAACGCTGTGTAGGCAGCGCTTGATTTACCATATGTTTTTTTTATATTTTCCACTTTTAATAATGGTTCCATCGTTTCACCTCTTCAATATTGTTGATACTTATACTTTACATGCTCATTCTTACAGCATCTTTGTGCCAACCTTACAGCAAGCTTAAATCCATAAAAAAAACGCCTTCCATTTAAATAGAAAGACGTTTTATTATGGATTTTTCAAAAGTAAAAGCATTAGGGCATTTTCTTTATCATTTAACTTTGCTTCAATAGCCTGCGATCGATTACAAAATTCCCAAATGGGATGAATGAAACGATGAAAATCATCGCCATTTTTAATAAGGACCATTTTGATATGATGCTCACATAAAGTAATAAAAGCCCAAACACGACAAATAAGAAACCATGGATGCTGCCTAAAATGAGTGTTGCTTCCCCAATATCCAATATGTACTTAATGGGCATACCAATGGCAAGCAATAGAACATACGAGATTCCCTCAATTATTGTAATAAACCGAAACCAACCAATAGCTGTCGAAAACACATTCGCTCATCCCCTTATTCATTGTACAAGAACGACACACAAATCCAGCTTCTTGTCCCCAATCCAAAATATGTTACTCTATCATATTATATTACTGGAAGATCCACTAATAAAAAGTGCCAGGATTCTTTTGCCTAAAATTAGAACAGCAAAAGCCCAATCCAAGGATTGGGCCTGGTTATTTCACTAAGCTTAAAATCGTTTCCAATGACTGACTGCCCAGTAGCTGGTGTAGGCACCTTAGCATCTTACGTCACATGATGAAATTCCCTATTTCACTTTTCAACCAGGAAGGTTCAATATTTCCTTCTGTATCATCTTGTTTACGATTACTTCCATATTCCGCTATTTCTTCGAGACGCTTTTGTTCATAAGCTAACTTTTTCTCCGCTCTGGAAAATACATCTTCTATTTTAACCTGTGAAACAACAACTACTCCATCCTCATCCCCTATGACTAAATCACCAGGATGAACAGTTACACCACCACATGTGATCGTCGTATTAACTTCTCCCGGTCGATCTTTATAAGGCCCGTTTGGCGTGAATCCCTTTGCAAAAATCGGAAACCCCAATTCACAAAGAGCCTCTTTGTCACGAACAAAACCGTCAATGATAATCCCCTCAAGTCCTACTGCGTGCGCAGCCCCAGCCATTAACTCTCCAAGATAAGCATTTCCTTTGTGACCTTTCCCATCCGCAATTAACACATATCCTTCACTTCCAGCATAGATGGCATGATGAAGAATTAAATTATCTCCCGCAATCATATCAACCGTCATGGCTGTTCCTATCACTTTCATTCCGGATGACACAGGCTTTACCTTATAATCCATTACACCAGTATCAGAATCATACAAAGCGTCTGCTATGAGGGTCGTATTTAATTTTTTCGCTCTTTCAATGATGGACTTGGGTAATAACGGAGGCTTTGAGCTTTTTAATTTATCCATTTTCTTACACCTCTTTCTGTTATTTATTCATAAAAATTAATCGTTTCTTTCGATTATGCAAACGATAATGACTAGATTGATAATGCACCGAAAAGGATGGCTGTAATAATCATGACTAACGCTGTTCCTACAGCGTACTTAAGTGAAAACTTAATATGCTCCCTAAACTCTATGCCGACAAGTCCAATCAATACGTATACCGACCCGACCAACGGGCTTAATAAATGTAGCGGCTGCCCTAATAAAGAGGCTTGTGTAATCTCCAGTTTATCAATACCAAATCCCGAAGCGGTCTCAGCAATGATTGGAATAATACCGAAATAATAAGGGTCATTGGCCATTACAAACGTAAATGGCATACTGGTCAATCCTACAATTACAGGCAATTGTGGACCAAGAAAGTCCGGAATAATATGCACTAAGGTTGAAGCCATGGAATCCACCATTTCAGTTCCCTCTAAAATTCCTGCGAAAATACCCGCAGCAAAGATCAAGGAAGTTACTGTTAGAATGTTTCCTGCATGTGCTTCAACTCTTCTCTGTTGCTCTTTTAAATTAGGGTAGTTTACAACTATCACTATGACAAATGCGACCATAAATAGAGCAGGTAATGGCAAAATTGCTTTAACTAGGGCAATAATCAATAATAGTGTAAGAACGATGTTGAACCAATACAACTTGGGCCTTTTTAATGATAGGTCCGTAATGTCCTCCATTGATACGGCTATTTCACCTTCGGTTTCTGTATATTGACCATATACACCTAATCTTTTACGTTCCCTTATACCAAAAAATACGCCCAGTCCAATGATATATAATGCCCCAGCAATGATAGATGGGATAATTGGTCCTAGGAGTTCCATGGCGTCGTATCCAAATATGGACATTACCCTTGCAGTTGGTCCTCCCCAAGGAAGTACATTCATGATTCCCATCGACATTGCTGGGAGACAAGCCAATATTAACTTGTTCATCCCTAACTTCTCGTATAATGGCAATAATGCTGTCACGACAATAAGATACGTAATGGTTCCATCCCCGTCCAATCCTACCAATAAAGACAATACTGCCGTAGTAACGGAAATCTTTAATGGATCCCCTTTTGATATCTTCACCATTCTCGTCACCAAAGGATCAAACATGCCTGCGTCTATTAGTATCCCAAAATATAAAATGGCGAATATCACCATTATTGCGGTTGGTGCAATTGTTTCAATCCCACTCATCATCATAGGTCCTAAATCCGTGAATCCGCCTATCAGAGCAAAAATTACCGGAATGATAATCAGGGCATTAAGGGCACTTAATCGCTTACTCATAATTAAATACATAAAAACAATAATCATCATGAATCCTAAAATGGATAACATATATACCCCCCTTATTTTATATCCGTTTTCATTCGGGATTTCTTTTAAGGGATCACCTGAATCCCTTTTAGTAATCACCCTAGCTTTTTTTGACCTTTGGGTTTAGAATGCAGCCTGTTGTTCGGCCCTGCCTTAAGAATAAAGCTTCCACCATCGTGCCCAATTGTACTTTTGATATTACTGGCGACTTCGAGTAATGAGTCAAGATTAATGGCAGTCTGGATTCCCATTTCATGAAAGCCATGTACGATATCTTCTGTGGGAATATTTCCAGCAGCGTTAGGGGCATAAGGGCATCCTCCCAATCCAGTGGTGGAACTATCAAAATCAGTGACCCCTTGCTGCAAGGCTGCTACTGCATTGGCAAATGCCATTCCTCTTGTATTGTGTAAATGTAAAGTGAACTTGAAACTAGGGAATAATCCTCTAATGATACTTAACGTTTCGGATACTTGCTTTGGGTTTCCCATTCCAGCCGTATCTGCCAAAGAAACTTCGTTAACCCCCATTTTTTTGTATCCTTCAAGAATCGATACTATCTTTTCCAGAGGTACCTTACCTTCATATGGACAGCCAAATGCTACCGCAATTGAACCTCCCACTTCTACACCATATTTTCCAGCTAGTTCTACAATCGGCAGATGATCCATTTGTGCTTCTTTAACTATGCAGTTGGAATTGGATAGGCTATGTGAATCTGTAGCCGATAGTAATATCTTTATTTTTTTCATTCCTGCATTAATTGCACGTTCCGCCCCACGCAAGTTGGGAACCAGTGCTCGGAACTTTACTCCATCTAAATCCTGAACCCGCTTTACCACCTCTTCAGCATCTTTTAATTGAGGTATAGCTCGTGGATGTACAAATGATGTAACTTCAATATGTTTGATCCCTGTACTTGCCAGACCCCGGATAATGCGAATCTTTTCTTCTGTAGGTATCCATTTGTCTTCCATTTGAAAACCATCTCGCGGGAGAACTTCCCATATATTCACTTTATTAGGTACGATCATTTGTTCATTTTTCATGTTAGATGACCCCTTTGGCTTTTAGATTCGTTAATTCCTCTTCAGATAACCCAAGTTCTTCGCTATAAACTTGTTTGTTATGCTCTCCCAGCTCTGGCGCACGATGACGGATACGCCCCGGTGTTTCTGAAAACTTAGGTACAATGCCGGGAACTTTAATTTTGCCTAACCGAGGATGATCAACTTCCAAAATATTTTCCCTTGCTTGATAATGAGGATCTTCAAAAATATCTTTTATGCTTAATATAGGAGAAATGGGAACACCAAACTCATCCATTTTATTTACAAGTTCTTGTTTATTTAGAGATTTCATAAAAGACGTAACAAGTTCTTGAAGGAAGCTATCGTTATTCATTCGTTCTTTATTTGTTATATAATCAGGATTTTCTATCAAATCTGACCGCCCCATAGCTTGAGCCAGTCGTTCCCATGTTTTTTGTGTACTGCATACCATAACAACCCAATGCCCATCTTTTGTTTGGTAAGTACCTGAAGGACTTGAATGACCATGAAGCATGGGTGCTCTCTCACGTATTTTACCGAGCTGGTCATATTCAGCAATTAAGAAGTCCATCATCCTGAACATTCCTTCATATAGTCCCATCTCAACTATTTGACCTTTTTCAGCGGTAGAAGTTTCGCGATGAAGGAGAGCGCTTACAGTTCCAAAAGCAATATAAATTCCAGATATATAATCAAGTAATGAAAATGAAGGACTTACTGGGTGGCGGTCCTGAAATCCTTGTAAGTAGGTAAATCCCGAAAAGGCGGTACTAGGCGTTCCAAACCCTGCCTTTTCTGCATATGGTCCCGTTTGCCCATAACCCGATTGCCTAGTCATAATGAGACGCGGATTCACTTCTCTCAGCTCTTCATACCCAAGTCCCCATTTTTCCATGGTTCCAGGCCTGAAGTTTTCTATCAGTACATCTGCGGTGCTAATTAATTTTTTAAATATCTCCCTCCCTTCAATAGTGCGAATGTCCAAAGTTATAGACTGTTTATTACGTGCAATACCTGGCCACCTCAATGGTTCAGAACCCTTCCACGGTCCCAGGCCCCTTAAAGAATCCCCTTTATCCGGAAGTTCCATTTTTATCACTTCGGCCCCCAAGTCCGCTAATAAGGTAGCTGCAAATGGTGCGGCAATCACAGTAGATGCATCGATAACACGAATTCCAGTCAAAGGTCCATTTGTTGGATTATCCATAATTAATACTTCCTCCTTGAAGTTATGTTTCTGGTATTTTTGCTAAAAAAAATTGGTATGAAAACATTTACTTAAATATCTAAACTAAGCAAATTCCATCTGATGGAATAATAAATTTCACTAGATGGAACTTTATGAATGAATTATAACAAAGCAACTTTTATCTGTCACGATAAAAATTCAAAAAATTCTGTTTTTTAAATAACCGAAATAAAAAACAGCGCCCAGTAAAAAGGCGCTGTCCATAAAATCTTGTCCACATTGTGGCTATTCTTTTGGGTCATTAAAACTTTCCGAAATCCTCAATGCATTCATCTTCACTTCATTTTTGATTGCATCCATTACTACTTGAGTAAATCTTGTACTTGGACCGGATACGCACAAACAAAAATTCACTTCTTGATCCATCCCGAAAATAGGAGATGCAACTGAATTAACTCCGGCTCCTCTTTCGTCCAAACTCATTGCAATAGATTCTTTTTGAATGATTGGCAATTCGTCTGATAGACTAATTCGTAACGCTTCGGAATCTAAGTTTTTTAGAATAGAATTAACAAACGCCGGAGACTGAAAAGCCAATAACGCCTTCCCCCCTGAACCTTTCTCCAATGGAAGTTCCTCTCCGATACTTACTACGTGACGAATTGATTGATTACTGCCGTATCGTGCAATACACCTTCGTTTCTTATTCTCCAGCATATATAAACTCACTGATTCTCCAACTTCATTTCTTAGTTTCTTCATGAATGGTTTTGCAAGTTCCATTATTTCAAATGAAATGGTATTTTCAGCAATACGACCAAACTGATACATTTTATAGCCAAACTGATACTTTGAATTGGAGAATTTTTTTTGCAGAATACCATTTTGCACTAGTGTATCTAATAGTCTGGAAGTCGTTGACTTGGCCAAATTTATCTTATTTGAGATTTCCGTCAAGGATAATTCTGACTCTTCTAAAGTAAAGCAGTTCATTATATTAATTGACCGTTGAACTGTTCTTGACCCTTTCAAGCTTTCATTTTCATCCATTAAATGCCCCCCCTTTACAATTATTCACCAACTGATCCTTGGCCATTTAAATGGGCTTCATTTAGAAAACGAATGGTATTCCAACATCGATTACCCAACGAGGGTTTTTCATAATACGTTCAATTCCGAAACCAATTCGCGCCCTCATCCATATGCACGAAGGGAATTTCCGTATCAATGACACCTTTGATTCGGTCTAACTCAACATCTTCCCCTTCGAGCCATTTCGCAAAATCTATTGAAGTCGGCTCCTGGTTCCCTCCCAATGCAATCCAAGCTTTCATCTCCTTAGGTAAATAAGCGGATGTATGGATCGTTCCCGCCCAACTGCTATATAAACCCGAGAAGACTCCTTGGTTGGTATCATTAAATAATCTATAGGCATCGTAGGCAGATGAAAGTCTCCCTTCATGATCTTGTATGATCTCCAATCGGCGTTTCGAATCGATAAGATGGTTACGGTTTTCATTTTTCATGATTTCAAAGTGATTGGTACAGGCATTTGAGGTGCGCACCTCTACATTTCTCGGGGAGGTTTCCACAATAAAGGTACTTCCGCTTTTATCATAGACGACGTAAGTGAAAGAATGACGATGCGGGATTTCCTTCAGCATCGCTACCGCTTCCTGAACGTTCGCACAAGATTCAACAATCAGTCTGCCAATCATGCAACAAATGAAACCATCACCAGGGTTCTTGCGATTCATGAAGTTATAGCCTATCACCAACCCTTTTTCGTTCATTCCATCCATCCTGCCAGTCCCTCGCTGGCTAGGGCCGATGCTTGAATATCCTTGATCGGTTGGCTGGAATAAGACATAGCGTCCTTCATAGGTCTTTGGGTGGTAATCATAATTGCGAATGAGATAATCATCGCCTGTCATGATGGAGCATCCCGACCGGACATAATCCAATCGGTATCCACCGAACTCTTGCAGCACTCGGTCGATTGGCCATTTCAGCGCTTCTTGCAACCCCAGTAATTCTTCCCAAACTCCAGGGGCGAATTGTGTAATTGCTGTCTTGACCTCTTCTTCATCAACCTTAAACCGAGGCTGCCTGATCTGCCACTGATCTTCACGATTTTTTACCGTTAGTGAATCTTTTAATTCCTCCCCTTGCATGTATCCAAACTCATAATGTGTACCCCGAAATTGTATGACATCACTATATATTTCCTTCACCGCTTATCCCTCATTTACAGTAGTTGCTCTTCAAATTAAGAATACTTGAAGTATTGTTGAAAATAAAGAAGATAAGCCTTATATTTTTCCATGTCATTAGTTCAGATTTCAAGAAGAACCATATAGGACTGCTGGAATTATGGCATTCAATTTCAGAATAATGATATTAGGTGTTAGATAAGATGGTTTGCCTAGAATTTGATTTACCTTAAAAAATGAAAATAGCCCCTCTCAATTAAGAGAAGGACTTTTTCTATCAGAATTTCGTGTGAAATTAATGTATTAAGCTCAATACTTATTGTCTTTTAGAATTATTCTGTAATGAATTTCAAAAATTTCTCATTGTACTTCTTTATATCAACTACATCAAAGCCCACAAATTCCTTGATAATCATTGTCCGCGAAACAAAAGTCCATTCCTTTAAAGCTAAACTTACTTTTAATATCTTTTTCCGATAAGCGGAATGAAAATTTCTCTCCATTTTTCTTATATTTTCCTGCGTCCAGCAATTTTAGACAACTTTGACGTTATTGAGCCAAAGAACTCTATCCCTACTATCCTACCATCTTCATCAATATCTAACCCTAAATATTCATTTACTTCTAATTCAATAGTAGACACTATCATATACTTTACTGATGAGGGTAAAGTATATAAATATGCTAACTTTGCTTCTTTAATCATATGTAATCCTTGATTTCATTTTATCCCTACTTTCATCTTGATTTAGTTTTGCTGTTTTATAAGTAGTGGTAAATAACCTCCCTTTGTTACTGAACTAAATACTTGTGCTGCGAAGTTCCTCATTCGTACAAACGTTCAGTTAGATGCCATATTGATTTTAGAGGCTTTATAGCCTTTAAATAAAAAAAAAAACTTTAAACAAGATATTGAGAGTGAATGGGATAAAGTAGAAAACCTTCAAAACGAGGTAGAGTTTGTGAGTGTTACGCCTCCTCATCTTATGTATTACCATTTTTAGGAGTATCTATAATATGTGGAATTTTAATATTATCGTATGAAAAGTTAATGAACTCCCTCAGTTTAATAGATAATGCTCACGAATACTCGCTTATTCGCAGGATTTCAAACCACATGGTATAGGTTGCTTTAGATGAATGAAAGAGATAGGACCGTTTTGATAAGATGAGGGCAGATTGAAATAGGGGATCTGTTGAAAATCCCATATTATTACATATGCTGCACGCATTCTCCACGCTGCCCCTGGAGGCTTTCCCTCCCATGTCTCAACGGGTCATAATCCTATGCCCTTTCATTCCTTCGTCATGCCTATCCAAGGGGTGGAGGCCGGTTTTGCTAACGGAACGGGTCATTGCCCTTTTGTTCATTACATCCAGTACTTCGTGCTTTCTTTGAAATCCTACGAATAAGCCAACTTTCGTTAAATAACCATGTGAATGTAAATTTACGCTGCTAGTTGTTCATGAGGGAAGACCATTTCCGGTTTATAGGCAGAGCCATTACGAGTAATCCCTACTAGGACACGGGCGAGTTTTCCACAGAGTTTCATGATGGATTTCATTTTCTTCATCTTCTTGACTTTAACATTATTCGAGTGTAGGGCTTTAAACTCAGGGTTATTCATCACCAGACTCATGGTCGCAAGGAAGAGGTAACGCCGCAGGCGTGATCTTCCACGTTTGGAAAGAACAATTTGGCCTTTCCACTTCCCAGAGCTTGCCTCAGCCAGATGCAATCCTGCATGACGAAGGAGTGAATTCCCGTGAGCGAACCCACTCAGATCTCCAGCTTCTCCTAAGATGCCTGCCAGTGAAATCTCGCTGATTCCTTTAATGTCAAGTATTTGCTTAACGAATGGAATCTGTTCCAAGACATTTGTAACTTCTTGCGTTACTCTTTCGAGTTGGGATGAAGCGAGATCATATTCCTCTAATAACTGTCCCAAGTGAAGTTTATACGCATCAAGGGCTTGTTTCGTACCAATTGAACGCTTGGCCAATACAAGCAGGGAACGGGCTTTTTTATGCCCGGAATGTCGTTTCATACATGACTTCCAACCGGTTACGATACTTGAGGCTGTAAGGAACATAATTCAGCTGGGGTAGGAAAGAGGCGTAGGGTTGCGATTGCCCCTTTACATGATACGTCTTTAAACACTTGTCGGAGCTCGGGAAAGACAACATCCACCCAGCGATTAATTTGGTTGATGGAGCTAACAAGACGCTTAACGATCACATCTCGGTTAGCCATAAGGACACGAAGTTTTTCAAATGATTCTGAAGTGGAACGAACGAAGGCATAGTAGCCATTCTTCACCATGTCAGCGATGACAAGGGCATCTTTTTTATCACTTTTGGATTGCGTATTATCACGATTTTCTTTGTTTCTTTTGACATGGTGAGGATTGACGGTGACGACATCCATGTTTTGTTTGACTAGCCACTTCGAAAGGTTTATCCAATAATGTCCGGTAGGTTCCATTCCGACTATCGTTGTGTCTAGGTTTTTCATGTGTTTTAGTTCCTGGATCCAGTTTAGTAATCGAGTAAAACCCTCTTCGTTATTTTCAAAAGACAAGGGTTTCCCGACCACAATGCCCCGAAAGTTTACAGCACGGGCCACGTGTACGTGTTGGGCAATATCCACACCAACAACTAGATGTTGATCCGTAATTCTCTCAATTAGTTGATTTTGTTTGTTTTGCATTTTAAAATTCATAGTAGGGCTTCCTCCTTAAGACTTTGAGTTAGATTGGTCTCTATACTCGTATCTTACTGAGGGGCTCTATTTTTTTCAAACCTGATATTTAACGACCTACAGGAATGCTAACTGGTGTGTTAGAGCCATAAGAAGGTCGCCAGTAGGATTTAACTATTTGTGTCCAAACATTGACTCAAATCCAAAATGCTAGTATGTTATTTAAGGAATTAACAAAATTATTTGTTTTTAAAATTTAATATTATTGGAAATAGGTGCATGATAGAAGCTTTACATAGCTTTTATCGGCTTAAAAGGGAAGTTCGGTTATGCCGACACGGACCCGCCACTGTGTTGGGTATCAGTATGGTATACTGATTCCTTTCAGAAAAAACCACTGGGAGAAACCCGGGGAGGACTGAAAGGCATACCCTTAGTCAGGAGACCTGCCTATTTAAACATCGCTGTTAGACCTACGGGATTTTAGGGAGGTGGTTAGTATGCAGATAACCAAATGTCTGAACCAATATCTTATTGTTGATATTACTGTTTAGGCGATTCCTACATTTATCATAAAAAGCATTTCTGACCTCTAATTTAGTCAGAAGTGCTTTTTTTCATTTTAATAAAAAGTATTGGAGGATATAAAAATGATGAATAAAAGACAGTACAAATCCTTTTCAATTTTTGGGGGTGTTCTCTTTTGGATTGTTATTCTCTTAGCTGGCTGTGCAGAAGTGAAAAACCATAACGCTGGATCTATAAATGAAGATGTGGATAAAAAAGCAACTCTTGCCTTTCCATGGAGTCCATCAAATCTAGACCCACATGGCAATGATAACTGGGAGGTAATGCGTTCTGGTACAGCAGAAACATTAGTTAAATTAAATGAAGAATTGGAACCAACCCCTTGGCTGGCTAAAGGATGGAAGCAAGAAAATGAATTGACATGGATATTTGAATTGGAGAGTAATGTACGCTTCCATAACGGCAAAAAAATGGATGCTGCTAGTGTTAAAGAATCGTTACTAAGGTCTCTGCAGAAGAATCAAAGAACCAAGGATTTATTACAAGTAGAATCAATTGAAGTACTTACACAAAATGAATTGAAAATTGTAACCAAGCAACCGAATGCAGCATTAATTTCACATTTGGCTGATCCATCTACCATCATTGTTGATGTGACTTCTATTGAAGGTAAGGATAACTACCCTGCACTTACTGGACCGTTTACATTTAAAAAGTTTAATAAAGGTGAGTCCCTTGTTGTACAGAGATATAAAGATTATTGGGGAAAACAAGCATTATTATCGGAAATAACAATCAAATTTATACCAGATGGAAATACGAGGTTAATGGCATTACAATCCGGGGATGTTGACGCCGCAACAGATATTTCAATCGATAGTATTCCATTATTGGAACAAGATAAAGAAATTGATGTGTTAACTGCTCCATCTCTTCGAACTCACATGCTTATGTTTAATATGAAATCACCCCTACTTAAAGAATTGGCGAACAGAAAAGTTATTAATATGTCTATTCCGCGTGGTGATATTGTCAGTTCAGTAATGAATGAGCAAGGAGAGGAAGCAAATGGTCCATTCCCAGCTATTTTGCCATTCGCCAAAGTGGAGGAAATGAAGGAAAATCAAACTATTGATCAATTGATAAAACAAGAAGATTGGAAGAAAAATAAAGATGGAATATTAGAGAGACAGGGAAAACCATTCGAAGTTAAGATGTTAACCTTTCCGCAACGACCGGAATTATCAGTAATGGCAGAAACTATCCAAAATGAATTATTAAAAATAGGAATAAAAGTAAATATTCAGCAGGTTGAAAATATCGATGATGCGTTAGCTAATGATAGTTGGGATTTATCTATGTACAGTATGCTAACGGCACATACTGGTGAACCTCAATACTTTTTGAATATATTCTACAAATCCACTAGTGAATCTAATGTTAGTCATTACGCTTCATCTTCTCTTGATAGTTTAATTGATCAATTAAATAAAACAACTGATTCAAAAACACGTAACCAATTGGCTATACATATACAAGAGATCATTATAAAGGATATCCCGCAGTCCTTCATTGTTAATCCGAAAACAGTATTTGGTGTTAGGAATGGAGTCAAAGGATTTTCGCCTAGCCCGATTGAGTATTACTATATTCATTCACAAATAGATATAAATGGGTGAGAAGTGGATGATTCGCTTTTTCTTACAATGTATCTTTCAAATGATCCTTGTTATATTTTTAGTATCAACACTTACTTTTTTACTGTTGAGGTTATCTCCGGGAGATCCAGCCTATATTTTACTGACCGTAAATGATGTTCCAGCTTCTGATGTAGCATTGAGCTCTTTACGGAAAGAACTTGGATTGACGGAATCGTTATGGAGTCAATACGTACAGTGGATATCAAATGCTTTTTCCTGGCAGTGGGGGACATCTTATGTTTCTAAAGAACCTGTATTAGAAGAATTATTCAAAAGGATACCAGCAACTATAGAGCTAGCATTTGCTGGTTTATTGGTTATGATGTCTATCACAATCATTATCGGCATTTCGACTGCCATTTATTCGCATGGTTGGCTGGATCGCATGAGCAGGCTTATGGCACTTTTAGGATCTTCCATTCCTTCCTTCTGGCTAGGATTCTTATTCATTTATTTCTTTTCTGTCCAATATGGATGGCTTCCTTCTACTGGACGCAGTACTTTGAAACATCTTGTTTTACCGGCTCTTACTCTTGGCCTGGGAATGGGTACTGTTTACGCACGTGTATTACGTACAAATATGCTTGAAATGATGAATCAAAATTTCGTGAAAGCAGCAAAAGCAAGGGGCTTGTCGATAAGGCGAATTTTAGTATTTCAAATTCTTAAACACGCTTTCTTACCTATCGTGACTATGTTAGGGACAAGCTTTGCGTATATGTTAGGTGGAAGTATTATTGTAGAGTCTATCTTTTCTTGGCCAGGTTTAGGCAGTTATATTGTTGAAGCTATTAATAAGCGAGATTATCCAGTCATTCAAGGTTATGTTATTTTTGCCTCTTTTTTATTTGTATCAATTCACATTGTTGTCGATGTTATTTATGTATGGCTAGATCCACGATTAAGAGTTCGTTAGGAGGAAAAACCTGTAATGAAAAATGTCCTACATTCATTAAATAGAGGAGTAATCGTAGGGGCTAGCTTACTTGCTATTATTTTCTTAATTGGGCTTCTTGCACCATGGGTTTCTCCTCACAATCCTTTAGATATTAATCTTTCAAATAGACTATCATCTCCTAGTTGGGAATATCCATTTGGAACTGATCATTTAGGACGTTGTGTATTATCACGTATTTTTTTCGGGATACGGATAAGTGTTGTATCTGCATTTGGGATAATGATCTTTACTTTGATAATTAGTCTTCCTATTGGATTATTAACTGGATATTTACGAGGGAGGACGGACCATACCTTTATGCGTGTGATTGACGGTACACTTGCGATACCAGACTTTGTACTTACCATTACTATTGTTGGTGTGTTAGGTCCTGGGTTCGTAAATTTAATTATCGCAATTACAATGGTTCGTTGGGCGAATTATGTTCGTCTAATTCGAAGTCTAGTTATTAAAGTTTGCGAAGAAGACTACCTACTGTCAGCTCGAATGTCCGGGAATTCACATCTTCGTATTTTAAAGCGTTATGTACTCCCTGAAATCATTTCGTCTTTAGTTGTTTTTGGGGCACTGGATATGGGGAAAATCGTCCTTTTAATTGCAGGACTCTCTTTTTTAGGATTGGGTGTACAACCTCCATCACCAGAATGGGGAGTTATGCTTCATGATGCAACCTCCTATTTTCAAATTGCCCCCCATGTTATGATATTTCCTGGTTTGGCAATCTTGTTCTTTGTTACAGCTTGCCAACTAATCAGTGATCGATTTAACAAGACTACTATTTCTAAAGAGGTGTAATATGACTACAAACATAAAACCCTTATTGAGTGTAGAACACTTAGAGATCTCTTTTCAGGATGCAGGGAATTTTCAACCGATTGTTCATGATGTATCATTTCAAATATATCCGGGTGAAATTGTTGCACTTACTGGTCCAAGCGGGTGTGGTAAAAGTTTGACTGCACATTCCATTGTTGGATTATTAGAATCGGGATGTAAGGTAACGAACGGTCAAATTTACTACAAGGATAAAAATATAATTGATTATGATCTAAAGAACTGGCAAACTCTTCGTCGGGATGAAATTGCCTTACTAATACAGGATTCATTAAATGGGTTGAACCCAATACTCACTGTAAAGAAGCAGATGGCTGAAACATTGAAACAAAAGAAAAAATGGCCAAAAAAAGACATGAATATTTATTTGCATTCTCTTTTAAATCAAGTTGGCTTTACCGACTCAGATTATATTTTATCCTCGTACCCTTTTGAATTAAGTGGAGGAATGCGTCAGCGGATTTTATTGGCTATGATGTTAAGCTTAAGTCCAAAGATATTTATTGCTGATGAACCAACGACTGCTCTAGATATAATAAATAGAGAAAAGGTATTAACTTTACTTAAGGAGTTGCGACAGAAATTTGAGATATCGGTATTGCTTATTTCTCATGATAATGAAAGTATAAATAAGTTTGCAGATCGTGTTATTCAGATGGATCAAGGAGGAATCCTTATATGATACTGCTTGAATTACATAATGTTACAAAAGAATATCCTTTGAGAACGAGAAGAAAATCATTATTTAAACCAAACCTACATTTTCAAGCTGTCAAACAAGTTAATCTAACCTTAAAAAAAGGAGAAAGTCTAGGTTTAGTTGGTGAAAGTGGTAGCGGAAAAAGTACACTAGCGAAATTGATTATGAGAATAGATCCATTAACATCCGGACAAATTTTATTAAACGGTCAATCAATTAATGGAGACCAAATGGATGATTTAGAGATTTATAAACGAATGCAATTAGTCTTACAGGATTCATCATCTTCTTTACATCCCAAAATGCGCGTGAAGGAAATCCTCGAAGAGCCAATTCGTAATTATTTCCCCAATGAAAAAAATGCATGGGAAGCAACGTGCTTAAAATTACTGAAGTGGGTGGGTCTTGATTCTTCTTTTTTATCAAGATATTCCTATCAATTAAGTGGTGGGCAGAAACAGCGTGTTTGCATAGCAAAAGCCTTAGCTGTTAAGCCGGAAATTATTATATTTGATGAATCAATAGCCAGCTTAGATGAACCATCTCAATCATCAATAATAAATATGTTAAAACGTATTCAAAAAAAAGAGCAATTATCCTTTTTATTTATCACCCATGACCTCAAATCTACTCGTCATTTATGTGATCGTGTTACTATCATGTATCAAGGAGAACTTGTAGAAACGTTTAGATGGGACTTTCAACAACTAAATCATCCCTATTCGCGCTTACTATTCCAAAATATTGATTAATTATAAATTTGTTGATATTTAGTACTATCAACATACTAGTA
Organism: Peribacillus sp. V2I11; assembly: GCF_030817135.1. NCBI lineage: Bacteria > Bacillati > Bacillota > Bacilli > Caryophanales > Bacillaceae > Peribacillus > Peribacillus sp. V2I11. Next base: position 1,588,072 of record NZ_JAUSYW010000001.1, read on the forward strand.
CAGTAAATATTAGTAAAAAAATATCAAGTGACATTTTTGCTCATTAAGACGAAGGTTTTTGGTGTTCTCTTAATAAAATTGAATAATAAAACGTAACTTATTACTATGGTTATGCCCTACTGCTAAAGTTATTATAATTAGGGTATTTCATTAAACTAAATAGGTGGATGAATCATTCATGAAATTGAAAAAAGCACTTGTATCTATAGTAACTGCCATTTTACTAGTAACTACAAATTTTGTCGGTGTTGGTGGTCTAAATGATAATAAAGCAGACGCAGCTGGCTTATCGTTGAAAAAAAGGTTATTTCGCGATTTATGTATACTCCCAAACAGACAAAACATTCTCTAAAGGAAATACCATGTCAGGTTGGGTATCTTCAGATAGTAAAGCTTCAGGATACTACACACTAACTGTTCAAATATATACATCTAGCGGATGGAAAAACGTTAAAAGTATTTCAGCTAAGAGAATTGGTACAACTGATTTTGATATTTATGTAAGTAAAAGTACTACATACAGATTTAAATTAACTAACACTGGTTCAAAAACTCGTGTAACTATGATCTTTACTGGATGCCAAATTAAAAAAGCTACATACCTAACAAGCTACTGAGCTACTGAATTTTTTCAGTAACTTTAAATTGTGCTTAAACATCGTTCGTGATTAATCAAAAGACATACAATTTTGGTTATCCGGAGATTTACGTTCCCTGCACGTTGAACATTTAACAACAAAATGAGCCACTACTCAATACGAGTAAGGGCTCTTGATTATGCAGCAAACAATTCAAAGTAGCTTTTCCCGGCTTCTTATCAGCAGTTATCTTTTTAACTTTCTGGAATTAAAATAATGGCGGCCAGTCGCTTTACCAAAGTCCGTATCAAGTGTTCCTGTATTAAATCCTTCGGTGTAAAGTATAGCCTGTATGATCCGTGTCATAATGCCGGGTTTGCTCCTTTTCTTACAGTAACCATGGCTGTCCTTAGTTTAAACTCCTCATTTTCCACCACAACTTACTTTTTATTACACTATAAACCAAATGACAAAATACACTGGCCAAGTAATAAGGTTACTGCTTATTGAACTTGATATTTAATCATAGTGAAAATAAATAAGATAAGCCTTTAAATTTTTGAAACAACTCACCACCCCGTACCTCCCTCATAATCTGTAACTAGGCATATTTATGAGGGGGACGGATCATGGAGATGGAATTAACGGCACTCCATTGGATTTATGTTGTATTCATTGCATTGATAATCGGGTTTATGGTAAAACGTCGTGATACTACCCTCATCTGCATAATTGGTATTTTCCTTTTGGCTTTAGTGGCTACAGGCAGTTTAGCTTCTTCCATAAGCGGGATATTCAACAGCTTCATTTTTGCAATCACGGAATTGATGTCCACAATATTAATCATTTCCATCATCGTTGCCATGAGCACGGTTTTAACGAAGTCCGGCATTAATGATGTCATGATTGCACCGTTTGCGAAATTCATTAAGAATCCTACACTTGCCTTTTGGGTAATTGGAATCCTCATGATGATGATATCCTGGTTCTTCTGGCCATCACCTGCCGTTGCCTTACTTGGGGCAGTCCTGCTCCCCGTTGCCTTACGGGCTGGTTTACCTGCCCTCGGCGTGGCTATGGCGATGAACCTTTTTGGTCACGGAATAGCATTATCAGGGGATTTCATCATTCAGGCTGCCCCTAAGCTAACGGGTGATGCGGCTTCCATACCAGTCGGTGATGTCATCACTGCAAGCATCCCCCTTGTCATTACAATGGGGGTCGTCACCACACTCTCCGCCTTTATCCTTTTAAAGCGGGATATGAAGCTTGGAAGAATCAAGGCGGCGGATAATGAGGGAATCGTCCAAGATCAAACAATCAGTGAAGCTCTGCTCACACTGGGGCAAAAAAAGTTTTTTGCCGTTTTCATTCCGATCGCCTTTCTGTTGGATGTTGTGGCATTGTCGATTTTGAAGTTGCAAGGCGGAGATGCAACAGCATTGGTTGGCGGTACAGCCGTTTTCATTTTGCTGATTTTATCCCTTGTCGCACATAAACAGCAAGGACTTGAAAAATCAACGGCCTATTTGATTCAAGGTTTTCAATTTGGCTTCAAAGTATTCGGACCCGTCATTCCGATCGCTGCATTCTTCTATTTAGGTGATTCTGGATTCAATCAGATCATCGGTGACTACTTACCAAAAACGTCACTCGGCATCGTCAATGACCTCGGTGCCGCCTTAGCGGCCTCCGTTCCTTTAACGAAAGAAATAGCTGCCGTCACATTAACCGGTATCGGTGCCATCACTGGCTTGGATGGATCGGGCTTCTCAGGCATTTCTTTAGCGGGATCTGTCGCCAAACTTTTTGGCACGGCAATCGGAAGCGGAACCGCCACCTTGACCGCACTCGGGCAAATAACTGCGATTTGGGTTGGGGGAGGTACCCTGATTCCATGGGCATTGATACCAGCCGCTGCCATATGTAACGTCAGTCCCTTTGAACTTGCCCGCCGGAATCTGCTTCCGGTAACCATTGGTTTGGCAGTGACTACGATAGTCGCGATGTTTCTCATTTAATCGATCTGTATCGATGTTTGTCGACTCTAAAGCAAGGAACTGTATCTCAATTTCCATTCCCATATTTAAAAGGAGGTTCGGTTAGTGTCACCCCGAACCGTGAAAAAGACTTGGTTATCCTTCATGTTTTTTACTTTTTTATAATGATGAACCCTCATTGATTGAAGAAATTTGCGACACTCCTGCCGTACAACTGTCTAGCCGAGACCCCGGAGACGTTTGCGGCGATAAGGCTTGGCAGACAGACGGCGGAATGGAAGTGGATTTCTGAAATCAACTGGAACTTTCTTAATTTGTCTACAGTGTAAAAGGACTGAATAAAATGAACTGCACCCCAATTGTTAGACAACATCTAACAATTGGAGGTGCAGTTTTTTTGACTAAATATACGATAGACGAAAAATCAAATGCAGTTTTAGAGTACTTAGAAGGGAAAAAATCCTATAAATCCATTGCTCAAGAAAGAAATGTAGGTTTATCCCCTCTGAAAAGATGGGTCGCTCGCTATCTAAAACATGGGATGGAAGGACTTGTTTCATCCTATACAAATTACACTTTGCCCTTTAAACTAGAAGTACTTAAATATTTGAACGAATATGGGGCATCGATCAACGAGACCGCTGTACACTATAACCTTCCTTCCGATTCTACACTTTTGAATTGGGCAAATCAGTTTAAGGAAGGAGGTATAGACGCCCTTAAACCAAAGAAAAAGGGGCGTCTATCCATGAAAAAAGAAACTAAGAAAAAATCGCCAGCTAATGGCTCTCAAGAAGCACTTCTTGCCGAATTAGAATACTTACGTGCAGAGAATGCCTATCTAAAAAAGTTGAATGCCTTAGTTCAAGAAAAGGAAGCCTTACAAAGAAAGAAAAAGCGAAAGTAGTCCATGAACTAAGGAAACAATTTGATTTAAATCTGCTTCTATCCATTTCTAAAATGGCACGGAGTACGTACTATTATTGGGTTAACGCCTTCGGGCGTGAGGATAAAAAATACACAGAAATTAAATCCCTTATCAAAGAGATATTCCATACGCATAAAGGGCGTTATGGGTATCGGCGTATCACCCTAGAATTACGTAACCGAGGTGCTCGCATCAATCATAAAACAGTTCTCCGATTGATGAATGAACTAGGATTGAAGTCATTAGTTCGCATGAAGAAATACCGTTCGTACAAAGGGAACATCGGCAAGATTGCGCCCAACATTCTAGCACGTGATTTCAAGGCGGCAAAGTCCAATGAAAAATGGGTGACAGACGTCACAGAATTCCATCTAGCTGGGGAGAAACTATACTTATCGGCCATTCTAGACCTGTTTAATGGAGAAATCATCGCCCATAATATCGAATCTCGTCCTGTTTATCCGCTCGTTTCCAAAATGCTGGATAAAGCCTTTGATCGCTTGGAATCGAAAGATTCACCCATTCTCCATTCAGATCAGGGCTGGCATTATCAGATGAAACAATACTCGCATGATTTGAAAAAACATAACATTACACAAAGCATGTCCCGCAAAGGAAATTGTCTCGATAATGCGGTCATTGAAAACTTCTTTGGCTTATTAAAATCCGAATTACTCTATCTTCAAGAATTTGAAAGCATGGAGCATTTCAAACAAGAACTAGAAGAATATATCCATTACTATAATCATCAAAGAATCAAGGTAAAATTAAAAGGCATGAGCCCGGTAGATTACCGGGTTCATGCCCTCAAGGCTGCCTAAGTAAATAAAGTGTCTAACTTTTTGGGTTCACTTCAAAAATCAGTCCTTTTTTAGATGAAGATCGGGTTTCAAGCTTATCCAAGCTTGCATTGATAAACTCACATTATATTAAATTATTTTGACTTCTGAAATTAATTGGCGGAGCAAATTTCGGTTGTGTTCAAGACATCCCGAAAACTTAAATCAGAACTTCACAACGACTGTTGAGTAAATACTCTTGAATGATTTTTAAAACGCTATCCTCGTTTTTCTTTATATAAAAATGATCACCCTTTAATATATGCAATCCTTCAATATGTTCAATGTATTCATTCCAGCTTTCGATACTTTCCTTCGTCACCGTATCGTCCGATCCCAATAGCAAAACGGCTTTATTTCCCACCTTTTTCTCGCGTTTTTTTTCATGGTGATAGTTGGCTAATACTTTCAAGTCCGACTGGATTATCGGCAGGAATATATTCATGAAATCTTCCGTTTCTAGGAGTTCCTTGTTTGTTCCCCCGATTTTTTCAAGCGATTGTTTTAAATGTTTCGCATTAGAACAATCGATTTGATCCACTTTATAATCTAGAGACGATTTACTTGAAATGAATATATGTTCTACTTTATTACCATATCTCTCTTCTAATTTTGCCGCAATTTCATAGGCTACGATCGCACCCATGCTATGTCCAAACAAAGAGATGTTTTCCAGTGAATTCATTTGATGTTTCGTTTCCATTTCTTCCAATAATAAATCCGTCAAATCCGTCATATGGTCACACAATGGTTCACTATATTTACTGCCATGTCCAGGGTATTCCAGCGGGACTACCTCTATCACATCATTATCAAATTTCCATTCTCTATAAAAAGATGCACTTCCCCCGGCATAAGGGAAACAAAAAAGTGTTTTCTTCAGTCCTTTCATCCCCCTTCTCCACGATCAATTATTTCAACATGTACTTCATGAAGCTTTCAACATACCTTGAATCAATTTCCGGCATTTTCATTGATAGCAATTCTAATTCCTTCTTGGTTTTGGATTGCAGGATTTCCGACTCTTTTAATTTTGTTGATTCATCAATTAACTGGGACAAAGCACTTAATGAATGAATCTCGTTAGATTGAGTCTTTTCTTTTAAAGAATGTAACCATTCTTCCAAATCCATATTGGAGTAAGGTATTTCATTTTTTTCGAAGAAAGAGGTCACGAATTCACTTGAAACTCTCTGATCATTGAACATATGATAGATCCCGACCTTCTGATTCTCATTCAATCTTGATATTTTGTAAATGAACTCACTTACAAAATCGACTGGCATCAATTCAAAATGAATTTCCTCTTTAAATGGCAATATCCTTTGTTCAATAAATGATTCAAAAACCTTGTACAACATATCCTTCTCGTTCCAAACCCCGGTTGAATTAGATGAAATCCTGCCTAATCGGAAAATATCGATTGTCAGTCCATATTCCCTTGCTTGAAGAAGTAATTTCTCGGCAACCCATTTGGACTGGCTGTACCCGATCATTAAATCGGGGGAGTAAACCAATTCGTCTTCCTCGTCCCATTTCCTTTCGCCGGTCAAGACAGAAAGTGTCGATGCATAATAAATGTTTTTCCGAGTGTGTGATGAAGCAAACTTAATGACCTCCACTACACCATCCACATTCGAAACCTTTGATTTGCTATACGGCTCGAAGAAATTCGTTTCGGCACCGACATGATATACATGTGAAACATCATTGCTTAATTTCTCATATGTCGTATCATCCAAACCGAATTGATGTTTACTAAGATCCCCTTCAATTACAACGATTCGACTTACGAAATCATCCTCCCAAAGACCATATTTCATTAATGTATCTTTCAATCTATTTCTTGAAGGAAATCTAACCAAACAATAGATTTTGATATCTTCCATTTCCAGTAACAATTTGTTTAATAGATGTGCTCCTAAAAACCCTGTTCCACCTGTAATCATCATATTTTTTTCAATTTGAACTGGCTTAGTGCATATTTCCCTTATTTTCTCCATCAACGCTCGATCGAGCATGGAATCCTTCTCCATCACTGCTTCCATGCTGCCAGATGAATCGGCTTCAAGTGCCTCAACAAATTTATTGACTGTGTTATTTTCCAATAATATTTGTAAAGTGGCTTCAGGAAGTACTGTTTCCTTCATTACATAGACCAGTTTTGTAGCTAAAATGGAATGGCCCCCATTTTCAAAGAAGTTATCGTCCAATCCTAGACTTTGATTTCCTAATACATTTCTCCAAATCTCCAATACTTCTTTTTTCTTTCCACTTTCTTGATTGGCTAAGGAAGTTTTATTTTGCATGATATTGATTTCCAATAATTTCTCTTTATCCACTTTACCGTTGGCATTAAGCGGGAAATCATCCACTCTGACAAAAAAATGTGGAATCATATAATTCGGCAATTCATTGCTCAGATAATCTTTAATATCCTTTTCAGCGTTTTCCGCTTTTTCATCTTTATGTTTGTAATAAGCGATAACATAATTCTCATCATTGATGTTTTTAACAGCAACTACTGAACTTTCAACCTTCATGTATTTATCAAGCTTGTCTTGAATTTCATTCAGTTCAATTCTAAAACCGCGAATTTTCACTTGACTGTCTTTTCGACCTTTGTACAGGATCTCACCAATGTGTAACCGGATGCCATGATCACCTGTTTTATACCACTTCGTCTGATTCAGATCATCCATGATCAAAGCTTGTTCCGTTAATTGCGGCTGATTCAAATAGCCTCTCATGACCCCTTGTCCGCCAATGTAGATCTCGCCTATTTCCCCATCTGCTACCTCGACTTGTCCTTCAGATAGAATCCTGATTTCTACATTGCTCAAAGGCTTACCAATGGGAATAACATCTGCATCTTTGTCTTCGACCTCATGACAAATGGCAAAAGTCGTGCATTCAGTTGGCCCATACCCGTTAATTAAGGAAAATTGACCGATTGTTTGCTTCAATCTTCTCACATGGGAAACCGAGATTTTATCTCCGCCAACCACGATTTTCTTTAATCCCTCAAAAATGAATGGATCCTCATCAACCATTGCATTGAAAAGACCTGTCGTAAAAAAAGCTACATCCACCTTTCCAATGGATATCGCTTCTTTCCAATCATCAAAAGAAGTGAACTCATTCGACATCAAGAATAAAGTTGCACCATTCAATAAAGCTCCCCATATCTCGAAAGTTGCGGCGTCAAAGCATGGGTTGGAAAATTGAGCCACTCTATTATTTTCGTTTATTTCAAGTATTTCAGAGTTCAATACTAAATTGACTACACTCTTATGCTCTATCATTACGCCTTTGGGCTCTCCGGTCGTTCCTGATGTATAGATAACATACGCGAGACCATCCCCAATAGAACGGTTAACGGGAATGTGCCCTTCCTTGCTTAGTTCATTCATCTCAAATCGAATTGGTTCAATATCCAATTCACTGAGCTTCCCTTCTTGGCCATTAAACGATAAGAAGAATTTCATATCCGTATCTGCAAGTATATATTCCAATCTTTTTAAGGGGTACTTTTCGTCGATTGGAACATAGCAACAGCCTGACTTTATTATGGCAAGCATTCCTATGATCAGTTCAATGGACCTTGTGCTTGGGATCCCGATCATTGTTTCTTCTTGAATCCCTAAATCAATGATCCTTTTGGCAAGTTTATCTGAAAGAACATCTAATTCTTTATAAGTAATTTGCCTTTCATTTTCATAAAGTGCCGATTTTGACTGATTATCTTCCACGATTTTTTTAAAAGCTTCAGTTATTGACATCAATTTATTCGTCGTCATCGATTTACTTATCATCGGGCCCCAACTTTCAAGTGATTTATTAATTTACTAATAGATAGTAATGTTTCATCTTCTGTTAGTTTTAAGAATATTTCTTGCATGGAATCCATAAAACTTAAAATTTCATTTTCATCAAATTTACTATCTTTATAAATGATTTTATAATGCAGCTTGGATTGCACTACAGCCGCAGAGAACGTAAGATCAAAATTGGTCGATTCACTTCCAACTGAATTTTCGATCATGATTCGCGAATCCTCTGCCAGTTCCGTGCTCGGATAATTTTCGAATACAAATATATGTTGGAATAATTCCTTATCCCATGGAATTTCAGCGTATCGCTTTATATCCGTAAGTGAACTGAACTCATACTCTCTCATTTGTAATTGCTTGTTTTGAATGGCAGTGAGATAGGATTGTAAATCATCAGCCCAATCGATTTTCAAATAGAATGGTAGAGTATTGATCAATAAGCCTACAGCTGATTCAATATGCGGAATGCTGAGGTTCCTTCCTGAACTTGTCACCCCATAGCATACTGAGTCGCTTTCACTAAGGTAGGATAGAACAATGCTCCAAACTCCTTGAACTACAGTATTAATTGTCTTTCTATGCCGCTTGGATAATTCTATTAATCTTTCGGTAAGCCCTTCAGATAAGCTATATTCAATAACTTTATCCGATGTAAAAACTTCCTTATCCGTTTTCTTGCTCACTAGTGCTTTTACTTGTTCGAAATCCCTCAATTCTTTATTCCAAAAAGCTGCTTCATCCTGTTTATTAATATTCCTGATATGATTCATGACTTGTTTATAAGCATACTTATGTTCATCACTGTCTTTTGCCGTATTGGATGGGTTTCGATAATTATCCAAAAAATGATTGATGACAATTTGCAGGCTCCAGCCATCTATTAAAGCATGATGATGTGTCCATATGAATTTATAGCGATGATCAGATAGCTGGATCAAGGAGATGTTCATGAGCGGACCATTCTCTAAATCCGTTTGTCTGCTTCTGTTATGCTCCAATAGACTTTCTATCTTGGATTCTGCCTCTTCTACACTAAACATCGTTAGATCCACATGATTAAACAGATAATAAATGTCATTGAGTATGATTTGATAACGGTCCCCCAATTGATTGCGCCTGAAAACCGATCTTAGAACGTCGTATTTTCTACAGGTTTCATTCCAGGCCTCTTCTAATTTAACCAAATCCAAATCACCTATTAAATCAATGGATAGCTGTGAAATATATTCAGGACTTTGAGTTACTTCACTATGGAATAACATCCCCTCTTGAAGTGATGTCACTGGGTAAATCTCTTCAATGTTATTAAACTTATTAATGAAATGGTTGATCGTACTTCCATCGACTATTTTCTCAGCTTCAAAATCCGTTTCGACAATGGAGGCATTCAAATCTGCACTTCCACTTAAAATTTTGTTTAAGTGCACTTCCACTTCTTTACATATCATTTGGAAGTTTTCATTGTTGCTATCGCCAATTATATTCAGCATGAGTCTATCATTTACGATGCTGGCGACAAAATTGAGTTTATATGGAAATTTATAGTTCAAATCGATATTGCTGCTATTGGTTTGTTCCATATCACCAGTGTTATTAAACTGACCAAGATAGTTGTAACTCACAAGGCTATCTGGATAGTTGTAATCCCGAGTGGAAATATACTTTAGGATTCCATAGTCAACCCCTTTGTTTGGCACACTTCTTAATATGTTCTTTGTATTTCTTAAGGTTGAGCCCAAAGACGCCATTCCTTTAATCCTTACTGGATAAATGGAGGTGAACCATCCTACCGTCCTCGATAAATCAATATCATCCTCAATATCCTCTCTGCCATGTCCTTCTAAATCAAGCCAAAATTCATTGATTCCCATTCGATTGGAAAATGCATGTGCAATAACGGATAATAAAACTTCATCAATCGTCGTTTTATGTTTTCTTAATGTGTTTTTAATGAGGTTTTGTGTTTGGGCCTCATCCACCTGTATTTTGTACATGTTTTCAAAATCACACGTTTCTCCTAAGCTTTCCGTCGGCGGAGAAACTGGAATACTCATTTCCTTTTCCCAATATTGAACGGCCTCTTCCGGTAGGTCAGTGTTCTGGTATTCATTTAGTTTCTCGGACCATTGTTTATAAGAAGTCGATTTTAAAGGCAGTGATGGTTCTTGTTCATTCTTTATCTGTTGATAGCATCTTTCGAAATGTTCAAGAAGTATCCTCCACGAAACACCATCAACCACAAGGTGATGAATCACCCAAAAAATCCTTACCTCCCTTTGATGCCTGAATAGAAGGAACTTCATCATGGGGCCTTTGTGTATGTTTAAACTTTGTTGGGCATTTTCTTCTAGCTCCTTAATTACTTTCAGACTCTTTTCGTCTTTAAAACTTGAAACATGATACTCATAAAAACCGCATGCCGTATCAGCATTTGAAATATTGCCAATATATGAATCACCATGTTTTTCAAATAATGTCCCTAATACGTCGTGCTGATCAATTAATTTCATGATGATTTTTTTATATTGTTCAGTCGCCAACGTATTATCCTTCCTTAAAACGACTGACTGATTCCAATGATGGATATTCTCATGATTTTCATTAAAAAACCAAGATTGAATAGGCGTCAACGGTACATAACCTGATATTTTCTCTTGATCCACTTGTTTTTGCTCCAGCTCATTTACAATATTCCCTAGCTCACGGACTGTTTGGTATTCAAATAAATCTTTAGGGGTTATAAATAAATCTTTTTCTTTTGCAGCAGAGCATATTTGAATACTGATGATTGAATCACCGCCACATTCAAAAAAGTTATCTTCCGGTCCTATAGTGGGATCATTTAAAACATTTCTCCATATTGTCAAAAGCTCTGTTTCAGTTTTGGACAATTCTTGCACATCCAGCACTTTTTCCTTCCTCTCGTCCATCTGGTCCGTCCAATTCGGAAGGGATTTCCGATCAACTTTTCCATTCGGCGTCAAAGGAAATTTATCCAGTTGCATAAAATGAGCAGGAATCATGAAAGCGGGCAGTGTTTCTTTCAATCGTCTTCTGATTGAATCTATCGAAACCTCTTCATTCACCGTATAATAAGCAATTAGCCTTTTATTCCCAAGTCCTTCTTCCATTACCGTTACATAACTATCCTTGATTTCTGCTATTTTCCGTAATGAAACATTAACCTCCGATAGTTCAACACGGTATCCTCTTATTTTCACTTGATCATCCGCTCGGCCTGTATAAACTAATTCCCCAGCTTTGTTATGCTTAACTAAATCCCCAGTTCTATATACTTTTTCGGTAGGGTTGAATGGATTGGATATGAATCTTTCATTTGTCATGCTCTCATTATTCAAATATCCCCTCGCTAACCCAATTCCTCCAACGTAAAGTTCACCAACCGACCCTGCGGGCACTAGATGCCGGTTTTCATCCAACACAAGTACAACCGTGTTAGTCAGAGGCTTCCCAATCGAAACAACGAATTCATCTGTAACATCCTCATTCGGGGGAAACATTTTAAAACTTGTACATACCGAATATTCCGTAGGCCCGTAGCCATTGAAAAACGATATATGCTTAAACTTTGATACGAGCTCAACTGGGCATTCAGAACCTGCAGATCCCAACACTTTAATCGTGCTCAATTCATTGATTGGCAGTTCCTTCAACACAGCAGGCGGTAAAATGATATGAGAAATTCCTTCTCGCTTAATTTGTTCAACAAGTTTGCCCATGTCAAATTGATTTTCTTTATCTACACTTATATGCAGCTCGGCACCGAATAATAGTGTGCTGAAAATCTCTATGACGGATGAATCAAAATTAAACGTAGCGAATTGCAGCACTTTAGCTGATGTATCCAAACACATCATTTTATTTTGGTTATAAACTAGGTTAATGATTCCTCTATGTTCTAACATGACCCCTTTTGGCCTGCCTGTCGTTCCCGAAGTATAAATGACATATGCTAAGTCTCGTTGATCCGCAATGAGAAGATTCGCTTCCATTAACAAATCCGATTCTTTTTCAATATCTTCAAAATATATTATTTTGGATGAGTCGATCAACCCATTCTTTCCGAGTTCTTTGTGACTCAAGCAATAGGAAATGGACGAATCTTCAACCATGTAGCTTAATCGCTCATGAGGATAATGAGGATCCAATGGAACATACGCAGCACCAGCTTTAATTACTGCCAACATCCCTGTTACCATATCAATTGATCGATTGACGTAAATTCCGATTCTTTCTTCTTTAGAAATCCCTTTGCTTAGTAAATAGTGTGAAAGTCGATTGCTCTTATCATTCAATTCACGATATGTAATGGTTCTGGAACCATCAACAATGGCTATCTTATCAGGAAATCGCTCAACAATTTTATGGAAGGCTTCTGGGATTGTGTCATTGATCCCTTCAAAACGAATGGTTTCTCCCTGCCATTCTTCCAATAATACTTTCTCCTGCTTCTTACTCACGACGGATACCTTGTCAATCGACCGTTCAGGCTGATAGGTAATTTTCCTAATCCACTCTAAGAAATTCTCAGCTAATATTTGAATGGTTTGTTCATTGAAGATCCCTGAATTATACTCAAAAGCGAATAAAAGCCTATCTTCATATTCTTCTGCAGCTAAACTCAAATCGAATTTTGCTACCTTTGATTTGATTACTTCAGGCGTTATCTTTATGTATTCACTTTCAAATGCAGCTTTGGCATTATTTTGTAAGATGAAGACGGTTTGAAATAAAGAAGTGCTTGCTAAATTTCTTTCAGGGTTAATGACTTCAACAATTTTCTCCAATGTCATTTGTTGATGATCGTAGATGTCGATGATTTGGTTTGTATTTCTTTGAAGAATCTCTTCAAATGTTTCCTCAAGTCCCAGCTTTAATCTAAAGGGTAGTGTATTGACAAAATAACCTATCGATTTTTCTGTTCCTTCAATCATTCTATTAGCCAAAGGACTTCCAACGATGATATCGTTTTGACCTGTATATTTTGCTAGAAAGGACTGGTACATCGTTAGAAGTGTCATGAATAATGTCGAGTTTTTTTCAAGGGACATCCGCTTTAAACCCTGGAGCTCTTCACTTGTTAGTTCCACTATAAAACTACTGCCTTCGTTGTGATTTTCTTTTGTACGTATCGTATCTAAAGGAAGCTCCAATTTAGGTAATTCCCCAGATAAGCTTGTTTTCCAAAATAGTGATTCTTCTTTAATGTTATTTTCCAACCAGCTTTTCTGCTCAAAGGCAAAATCCTTATATTGTTTAAAGTCGTTTCCAAGGATAAGTTCCTTTTCATTCACTTCACTGTCATAAAAAGATAACCATTCATCTAAAAATACACTCACTGACCATCCGTCAAAAACGAAATGGTGGAGATTCACAAATAAAACAGACTCTTTTTCACTTAATTTAACTAGTTTCACTGTCATGAGTGGACCTTTTTCAATTTCCAAGATTTCCGATTGGACATCGTCTTCGATTTGCAGCATACGAGTCGTTTGCTGTTCGGTCTTTAACACAGAGAGGTCAATTTCACCTATTTTAATGCACAAATCTTCCCGGATTTCCTGATAGCCTTTACCGGATTTTTCACGGACGGTGGTCCTTAAAATCTCATGTCTATTAACGACATGATTTAGGGCTTTTTCCAGTATGGAAGTATCCACTGTACCAGTAATTTTATATTTCTGAGGGATATTATAATTGGTTGTCTCGCCATTGAGTTTTTCGTTAAACCACAAAGCCTCTTGGTTACTGGATAGAACGTGATTTTTTTGTTGCACTTCTATGTGCCCAATGTCATGATTTGAAATTTCATTAATGATGAAGGCCGTCAACGAATCGATTGTTGAATTTTGAAAAATATTTTTCAAAGTTAGAATTTGATTGTATTCCTTGTTTAATTTTGTCAATAACTTCATGGCTAAAATCGAGTGTCCGCCCATTTCAAAAAAATCGGCATCTTTATCGATTTCACTTATTGATAAGACTTCCAAAAATGTCTTTTCCACAAAAGATGATACTACCTGCGTTTCATTTCTCGGAAGTGTAACCATTTCCGGAAAGACCTTATGACTTAGCATTTTCAATGTAGGATTTTCAAACAAATCAGCTAATATCATATTCGCTTCAAGCCTTTTATTTATTTTAGACACCAATTTCATGGCTGTTATCGAATGCCCGCCCAATTGAAAGAAATCAGAATCCTCATTAATCTCCCTGTTCAAGAAAAACTCTTGCCATATTTCTTTAAGTCCTTGATTAACCGATGTGGATGTGATCGAATGGTTACTTGTTGCTTGATCGTCTTTACTCACATTATTTTTCATTTTTGAAAAATCAACATCCACATATATTTCATCAATTTGCTGAGCTTTAGTAATTTGATGGGCAATCTGCATGAAGGCTGATTGGATATCATTTACTAGTGAACGCTCTAAGAAACAGGGATTAAAATACAATTTGCAATTAATCGTTTCTTTATTATCCTGGGCCTGTAATGATAACGGAAAGCTATGCGATTCTTTTCCGCCTTCGACCTCCCAGTTAATGCTAAAGCCTTCATCTTTCGCTTCCGGATAATTTTCATAAACAAATAAAGTTTCGAAAATCGGATCTTCCTTCTTTAATTTCGTATGCCTTTTGATATCCACTAAAGAAATTTGGGAGTAATCCAGCATATTGTTTAATGTTTCCTGGAACCGTTTCAGTAAATCAGTAACGCTGTCTGTTTCGTTTATTTCAGCTATCATAGGAATCGTATTAATGAGCAGCCCAACAATTTCCTCCGATTTGAATAAATTATTCGACCTGCCAGAGCTCACAATTCCAAAGACTATTCGATTTCGATTGGACATTTCCTTTAGGACGATTGACCAAATTAACTGCAATAATACATTAATCGTTACATGGTTTATAGCGGCAAATTCTCTTAAAAGCTTACTCTGTTTTTTATCCAGCTCCCAAAATAGATCATTTTCCTGCTGGTTTCCATTCACATGTTTCATGACGGGAAATGTTATCGTCGGCTGTTCAATACCATTTGCCAGCTCTTTCCAAAAACGATTTTGATCTTCCGCATCGGTTTTATTCATATACCGGATAAAATCTCCATATTGCTTTGGCTTTTCAATAAGTCCTTTGGAGTCTTTTCCTACAATTCGGCTGTAAATAACAAAGAGTTCGTCGATGACTATGCTGGTGCTCCAGCCATCCAAAATTATATGGTGATGAGTCCAAATCAAGATAAACTGATTTTCTTCAACTTTCACTAACTGGAGTTTCATCAAATTAGAGTTATTTACATCCATCTCCTGGGATTCGGAAGTCACTCTCTGAATTTCATTTAATTGTTCATGTTCACTTAACCCTGTCATATCAGTTATTTCTGGTTGATAATCCATTGTATTGAATACAACTTGAACATTATTTTCTATTTTTTTAGAGATGACCTTCATTCTTAATGCTTCATGACGTTCCACTACCTGACTCCATGCCTGGAACAATGCATTCACTTCAAGAGCGCCCGTTATCCTGATTCGCATTTGAGAAATGTAAAGGTTCTTTGCTGTATTGTTCATTTCCAGTTCATAAAGGATTCCTTCTTGAAGCGGAGTTAATGAGTAGATATTCTGAATAGATTTCTCCAATTTTGCGCCTCCCGATTCCATTATCTTGTGTCATCCATACCTTCTGACTACAATCATTCCATTAAACCAGTAATCACCTTATTTATTAGAATTCAATATATGAAACAAATCTTCCTCAGTAAGCATCGCATCTGGAAAATCACTTTCTATTAAAGAACCTTGGTCAAATTCAGTCCCCTTGATTTCCATGACGACTTTACCAATAGCTTCTATTATTAGGCCCATCTTTTCTTCAGCTAATTTTGAAATTATTTTTATGATTAGTTTTCCGTCCTGGATCAATGCCAGAAAATGTAGTTTCGGTTTATTTTCAAACTCACCAAAGTCCCTGCTATTGGATGTTTCAAATTGAGAGTCCAATCTTCCTAAATAATTAAAAGAAACATGGATATCCGGCTCCTGAATGACCCCAGGGCGTAAATATTTGATAACGCCATAATCAAAACCTTTATTTGGGATTTCCCTTATTGCATTCTTCGTGTTTTTTAAAGTGCTAGCAAACGTTTCATCTGAATGCAGCAATATGGGATACATCGCAGTAAACCAGCCAACGGTTCTAGTAACATCCATTGTTTCGTCCACCATTTCCCTGCCATGCCCTTCTACTTCCATCCAGAAGTTCTTCACTTCAAAAGATTGTTTCAAACTCTTTGCAATTAATGACAACAATACTTCTTCTACAGTCGCTTTTGATTGCCTTGATAATTCCTGGATCAATAATTCAGTTTCTTCTTCACTGAATGATTTCTCCATCGTTCTTTCTTCTTTAGCTATAAAGTCTTCCGCTATCTTAAATCCCGTTATTTCACTTTTTGTTTTTTGTTCCCAATAACGGAGTGTTTCAGGCTCCATCAACGATTCATTGTATTTCTTCAAGAAGTTTGACCAGTCTTTGAATGATGAAGTTTTATAAGCCAGCTTCCCTGTTTGATTGTTTAATGCTTGATCATGGAGAGTATTGAAATCCTCAAGTAAAATTCTCCAGGAAACTGCATCAATCAATAAATGATGGATTACCCAAAAGAAGCGATACTTGTTCGATTGTTCTTTTAAAACAAGCATTTTCATGATCGGTCCATTACTTATGTCCAATGAACCTTGAGACTTACTTTCCCATTCATCTCTCATTTTCATTCGCGTTTCCTCATCTAAATGATGTATATCCTTATAGACTAACTCCCATGTTTTGTGTTCGGAGTCTATATTCCCGATATAGTTATTGTCATGTTTTTTAAATAGGGTTAACAATCCATCATGATGTTCCACGATATGAGATAGAATTTTTTCAATGTCCTCCATTTGAGCACAGGAATCTTTACTAAAAACAATAGACTGGTTCCAATGATTGATGGAAGTAGTGTGCTCTGCAAAGAACCATTCTTGGATGGGGGTCAGTTCCACATTCCCTCTAGTAGCTATAGGTTGAATCACGACCTTATTTTCGGTTTTCGCGATCGCTGCCAGCTCTGCTACCGTTTGATTTTCAAAAATTGATTTTGGACTAATGATTATATTTTCCTGCCTTGCTAGAGAACATATTTGAATGCTCTGAATGGAATCGCCGCCAAGTTCAAAAAAGTTATCCCGGATACTGATGTCATCTAAGCCTAAGACACTCTTAAAAATCTGAAGAAGCACTTTCTCATTGAACGTCTCAGGTTCTTCCAATATATTGCTTCTAGTTACTGGTACCGGAAGAAGCGCTGAATCAATTTTCCCATTTGCATTTAACGGAAATTTGTCCACTTGCATAAAGAATGAAGGAATCATGTAACTTGGTAATCTCTCTTTTAAAAATGCTTTTAAGTGATCGTAATCAACTTGTTGTTTGGATGTGAAATAAGCGATTATTTGTTTATTTAAGTTTGGCTGATCCTGAACCTTAATGAATGAGTCACTAACTTGCGGATACGCATTGAGATTGACCGAAATCTCATCAACTTCCACACGGAAACCCCTTATATTCACTTGATTATCTTTACGTCCCAGGAAAATCAACCCACCATCGCTCGTGAATTTTGCAAGGTCACCGCTACGATACAAACGCTTTCCAGCTTTAAAAGGATGTTGAATGAACTTTTCTTTTGTTAAATCATCATTATTCACATATCCAACAGCTAACCCTTCACCACCAATATATATTTCCCCTGCAGCACCTATTGGTACAAGTCTTTGCTCTGGACTTAATAAATAGACGTCAGTATTCAGGATTGGTTTGCCGATCGATACTTTATTAGTAGTAGTTTCATTGTTTTCAAACGCTTTAAACATTTCAATCGTGGTCCATACTGAATATTCCGTTGGACCATAGGCATTATAAAAATTTATATTTTGATAGCGATCCAGCAAAGCTACTGGACATTCAGATCCGGCTGAACCAGCGAATTTCACATCAGATCCCTCTATATTGAGCTCTTGTAATACTGCTGGCGGCAATACTAGATGCGTTAACTTTTCACTTTTGATTTGATTTTCCAATGCGAATAAATCAAACATTTCCTCCTTATTATTCCCGATATGCAGCTCTGCACCATTTAATAAGCTTCCAAAAATCTCATATATAGAAGCGTCAAAATTAAAAGTGGCAAATTGTAATACCTTTGAGGTCTCATCAAGTTGTAAGTACTTGTTTTGACTTATTATTAAATTCACTACTCCTCTATGAGATAACATGACACCTTTAGGTTTTCCTGTCGTTCCCGAAGTATAGATTATGTAAGCCAGATCGGAAGGTGCGATGTATTCGTTACAGCACTCGGTATCCACGTAATGTACGGATTCAAGATCAATCACTTTAGTTATTTTTTTAATGGCAGGGACCTCAACTTGATTAGTAATGCATATATCCATTTTCGAATCATTGATGATATATTCCAATCTTTCAGCTGGCAGCATAGGATCAAGCGGAATGTATGCACATCCGGCTTTAATGATTCCCAACATGCCAATTACCATATCAATCGATCTGTTTACATGCAGGCCCACCTTATTAGAGCCGTTTTCGATATTATTTCTAACCAATTTCGCAATCACATTTGATCTTTGATCTAATTCCGAATGGGTAATGGTCTTACCATTATCAGCTACGGCCAATTTGTTTGAATGCTTCTTGACGATTCTTGCGAATATGGAGGTGATCGTCTCATTTTGATGTGCATCCGAAACCTCACCTTGCCACTCAAATAACAATTGATTTAGTTGATTGTCATCTAAATACTCCAAATGACAGATGGGTATATCTGCATTTCTGCAAATTTGGAATAACCACTTTTCGAAACTCAACATGAGTCTTTCAATCGTTTCCCGTCTGAAAAGTTCATCGGAATACTCGAATTCCAGGATTAGGTCATGAGAACCCTTTACCTTTATAGTCAGGTCATAATTTGAATAAGGAATGTCGAATTTGTCTTGTTCAAGAGTGAAGAATGAATTGCTAAAGTTCCCATCAAAGCTTTCCTCCATTGCCAAAGCTGTTTGGAACAATGGGGAATGGCTGAGATCCCTTTCTGGATTAATGATTTCTACGATTTTTTCAAATGGAAAAGCCTGATGTTCCAATACATCCAAAATCACTTTACGATTTCGGTTCAATATTTCATGAAATGATTCTGTGGCATCCACGGTTAACTTCAATGGCAGAGTATTGACAAAGCATCCAACTGTCCGGGCAAATTCTTCTTGGCCGCGGTTTGCCACGGTACTCCCGACAATGATTTGATTCTTCCCGGTATACTGACTTAAAAACACTTGATAGGCGGTCATCATAAAAGCATATAAAGTCGTACCATTCTCCCTTAAAATCCTGTCTATCAATACCCGGAGTTCATCCGTTATGGTCATTTCCAGTCTTCCACCTGAGTAAGAAGGTGATTTTGGACGTTGAAAGTCAAATGGAAGTTCTAATGCTTCTTCCTCTTGATCTAAATAACTTTCCCAAAACCTCCTTTGGCTTGGCGTACTTTCCTTGACCCACTCCTTATGCCAGGCAGCATAATCTAAATATTGCATGTCTAGAGTAGGGATATCCCCAACCCTGCCCGTGTGAATTCTTTCATAAACCTCCATTAACTCTTCGAAAAAGGTGACAAACGATACTCCATCAAAAATGATATGGTGAAAATTGCATACTAAATAATGCTTTTCTTCGTCAATTCGAATTAGTTTCATATTAAATAAATGATCATTTTCCAGGTCGAAACATCTTTCCATTTCTTCAGTTAGATGGGAGTTGACCATTATATTACTGATTTCGGGATCTACTTCCCGACAGTCTTCATAAGCAATTATGTTTCTGCTTTTTTTTGATAAGAATTGAAGGATTTGATGTTCTTCACCCTTGAAATTGGTTCGCAAAATTTCATGGCGTTCAATCATGAAATCTAAGGCCTGTTGTAGGTCATCAATCTCCACTACGCCATTTAAAATGAATTTAAATGGCATATTATAGAGCGTTTTCCTTTCATTCAGGCTGTCAAATAGATACATTCGATCTTGATTATGAGAAAGCATCCCTTCACTTTTCCCACGTTTATAAGGCTTATTTACCTCGACTTCCCTCATGTCGAGAAGCATGTCCAGAAAACTTGCCAGCCTCTCTATATTCCATTGACTTGAAATGATTTCCGGTGTTAATTGAATACCAAACTCCCGTTTTATCGAAGTCAAAAACTCATCTTTTTTTTCATTTGTGCTTAGTGATTCATTCATGTCCTCTACTAGTGATATTTTAAAAGGTTCGATAACAATTGAAATCAAGTTTAATAGCCTATCTTCCGTTTCACTGATTATCCTGTTCATAGAAAAAACACCTCAATTCTTTTCCATTCAACTTAACTTATTCATATCGGCCAATTGTTTGATGAGTACAGATAGTTCCTGGATGGTGGATTGTTCGAACATCACTTTTATTGGTAATCTCACTCCCATGTTATTCTTCACCATTTGAATAAATTGCATGGCTAAAAGGGAATTCCCGCCTAAGTCAAAGAAGTTGGAATCTGCACCTATTGTTTCTTGTTCTAAAATCTCTTTCCAAAATCCAATAAGCTTTTCCTCAATTAACCTTTCCTTTACCGCAATTGTTGTCTCCATATATTTCCCCTCATTTCACTTTCATTTTTTCTAACATTTCGCCCAAGATTTGATTAAATATAGAAATGACTGATGACCTTAACTTTTGATTGACCGCTGCCTCATTAAACTTAATTTGAACACTTGAACCAGGGGTGATGATAATGACGATTGGATAATGGGTCGTTTCCCTTCCTTCTTTCAGACTCACATTGATTTCAACATTATTAGCTAATAGCATGGGATAGTTTTCAAAAGCATATAATGATTCAAACAAATGATTTTCCAAATTAGCCCACTCATAAATCTCTGATAATGGTGTATTCTCGTAAGAACTTAATTCCAAAAATTCGTTTTGAACTTCATCCAGTATTTCCAGGTAGGTCTTTTCTTGGCTTATATGCTTTATAAACGGCACAGTATTGATAAATGGACCAACCATAGCCTCAATATTTTGAACAGGGATATTCCTGCCGGATGTCACTACGCCGCAACACACATTTTCCGTACCTTTTACTTCTTTTAATGTGGCTAGCCAAATGGTTAGAAAGAAAGTATTCATGGTAATCTTGTATTCCTGACAGAATCGTTGAATGGAATCACTCAATTCCTCATCCAATACTTTCAAGTAGCTACTCTCCATGTACCCCTCACCTTCCGACACTCCCGTTAAACTAGATCCAGAATTGCGAGCACCTTCCAATTTCCTTACCCAATAGTCCCGCAGCTCCTTATTACTCGTATAATCTTTCATATATTCAACATACTTTTTAAATGGAGCACTCACGGATGATGATGGTGTTATTGAATGATAAGAATCAAAAATGTCATTAATCACCATCGAATAACTCCAGCCATCCATAATAATATGATGGAATGTCCATATTAATTGATATTCATTTTCCGCAAGCTTAACGATCATGAAGCGATTCAACCTATTGTTCTCGATATCTATGATCTTATATTGATCTGCCAACAACTTTTCCAACTTCCCTTGATGATCGATTATTTCTTCATATTCAATCTCGGTATCCATGGAACTCATTAACAGTTGGTAGAATACCCCTTTTCTGCTTGAATATAATTTGGTTTTTAAAATGTCATGTTTCCCTGCAGTTGTCACAATGGCATTCTTTAATTTCCCGACGTCCAGAAAACCTTTAATATCAAAAATGAGCTGCACTTTATACTGGCTGCTTTCACTATCAAACAAGCTATGGTACAACATCCCTTTTTGCAAAGCCGTCAATTCATAAATATCAACAATTCCTGTTTCTTTGTGCAGTAGCTGGTTAAGTTCCTCTTCAGGCATATCCACCAATGGGAAGTCTTCCGGATGGTACATCTGTTTTCCCAATTTCGTTTCTTCTTCCAATGTCCGTAACAATTCCGGCAAATTGTGTTGAATATATTTTTCGAAATCTTCTCTTACGAAATGTCTGTTATAGTTTATTTTTATAGTTTGCTCCTCATTCACTACAAGCAATTCGATATCGACTTCATGTTCGGTATAGGAATTGTGTTGAATATCTTGTTCACTAAAAAAGATGACCTCTTTTGCAGCCAATTCATTGTTTTGGTGAAATCTACCTAAATTATTAAAACTGATGATCGGCCGATTTCGTTTCATATGTGTCTCGCCACATAATTCGGTTATGATTCCATACTCAATCCCTTTATTAGGCAGTGTCCTTACCTTTTTCTTTGTACCTTGAATCGTGTTCGAAATGGATTCTTTATTTTCTATATAAACCGGGCACATGGTCGTAAACCATCCTACTGTCCTGGACAGATCGACACCTGCAAATAATTCTTCGCGACCATGTCCCTCCAAAGTAAAATGAATATATTTTTTATTAAAATATTTCCCGATTAGCGTTGCGAAAATAGATAAGTATATTTCATCGATAGATGCTTTATAAGCTTTTGTCATTTCATTATAGATTTTGTTTGTAATCTCTTTATTCAGCTTCATTTCAAATGATTTTCCATCGTAAACATTCCCTGTTTTGACTAGGGCGTTTTCATATATTGTGTCGTGTTCATTCAGCCAGTACTCTTTAATGCCTAAAGGAATGCTATTTTTATATTCATTTAGGTTATTCGCCCATTCCTTATATGATGTCGTTTTATTATCCAGATTTAGTTCTTGATTGTTTATATCTTGAATATATAGCCGGTCAAAATCTTCGATCAAGATTCTCCAGGAAACCCCATCAACAAGTAAATGATGTATGATCCAAATGATTACATGCTCGTTTTGGCCTGTATGGATGCATACTATTTTCATCAGTGGTCCGTTTGAAATGTTTATGCCCTGTTGTGCACCGATCCTGAGTCTAGCTATTTCCCGTTCCTGTTTGTCCTTATTCATGTTTGATAGATTTACGTAATTCAAAGTCCAATTTTCAGTCGGGTCGATATGCTTTTCCACTTGCGAAAATGATTCTTCTCTATTGAACCTTGATCTAAGCCCATCATGATGTTTAACGATATGGGCCATGATTCTTTGCAGCCGCTTCTCATTCAATTGCGGGTAGCCCTTTAACGTTACAGATTGATTCCAATGATTATAATTATTTATTTGTTGAGTGAAAAACCAACTTTGAATAGGTGTAAATGGTGCCTTTCCAAAAACATCAGACTGATTTATCGTTAAATCGCCCGTCAATTCCACAACCTGTGCCAGCTCTTCGATACTTTGTTTTTCAAAGATGTTTTTTGAAGTAATGAAAAGATTTTCTTTCTTCGCAAGTGAACAAATTTGGATGCTTAGGATGGAGTCTCCTCCACATTCGAAAAAGTTATCGTGGATGGTTATTTCCTGCTTATTCAGTACCTCTTTCCATATCTTTAACAATTTTTGTTCCGTTTCATTTATGACACTTTTACTGTTAGCTCCTTCCGAGTTCGTTTTTGTATCCGGTAGGCTTTTCGTATCCACTTTGCCGTTAACGGTTAGCGGAAATGACTCCATTTTAATGAAATAAGAAGGAATCATATAATGGGGAAGATGATTCTTCATATAATCCCGGATATCATTTTCTTCAAGGTCATTGTCGGTGATATAATAAGCAATGATGAATTTCTTCGATTTAGACTCATCTTTTATAGTAATCAAGCAATCCTTTATACCCGTGCATTTATTTAGAACTGCACTGACCTCTCCAAGTTCGATACGATATCCCCGGATTTTCACTTGGTCATCAGCTCTACCTGCAAATAGTAGATTTCCATCCTCGGTATACTTAACTAAATCTCCAGTTTTATATAGCTTCCTTGATGGATTGAACGGATTTGGAATAAAGCTTTCATCGTTTTTCTCCGGATTATTTATATATCCTCTTGCAATCCCATTCCCGCCGATATACAGCTCGCCTATTTGACCTTTAGGAGTAGGCTTCATCCTGGAATTGAACACGTATGCTTCTGCATTCAAGATTGGCTTTCCGATCGGGATCACTGTATCATCACTTGGAAGTACCTTATATGCTGTCGAAACGACAGTGCCCTCCGTTGGCCCATAATTATTATATAAATCAAAACTCAAACGGTCGGGTATCGTTTTTAAACGATCTCCCCCTGTCAAAATAGCTCTGATCGATTCTGGAAATTTCATATCGTTGATAAATAATTGCTCGAGCAGTCCCGTTGAAAAAAACGCGAGTGTGACCTTCTCCTTTTCTAACTTCTCCGAAAGGATTTCTACATCCAATAAATCATAGTAATCCAGTATCAAGAGTTTATTCCCATTCGTCAGGTAAGGGAATATCTCCCAAACGGAAGCGTCAAAAGATGTATTCGAAACTAGTACTGCTGCATCTTTTTCATCGACAGAATAATAATTGATATGCCAATTACAGAGGTTAGCCAATCCTCCATGTTCAATCATGACCCCTTTAGGTTTTCCCGTTGTTCCTGAAGTGTAGATGATATAGGCCAGATCACGTTCCGATATCTTTCTTGAATCGAATTCTACACACTCAATTTCTCGTTCTTTTAGTATGTCTTCGATACATATTAGGTTTCCTTCATCACCGGGATACTTTGAAAGTCCTTCTTCATTACATAAACAATATGTGATTTGAGCATCCTCAATCATATGTTTCAGCCGTGACTCTGGTTGTGATGGGTCCAAAGGCACATATGCCGCCCCAACTTTCATAATGGCTAAAATAGCGGTAACCATATTGATCGATCGATCCATGAAAATCCCAATTCTATCCTCTACATCTACATGGTTCCGGAATAATCGTTGTGCCACCTGATTTGCCCGGGCATTCAACTCGCTATACGTCACCTGATCTTCTCCATGAACAATGGCAACATCATTGAAATTTGTACTTACTTTATTCTCAAACCTAGTTATTACATCTTCAAAACGATGATCTTCCACTTCTTGATTTACATTGCCTGTACCCATTTCGATTATTGATCGTAACTGTGCAGGCTCCAAGTAGGTAATGTCCTTTATCCGCTTGCCTTCCTGGGTTGTAATCTCTTGCAGCCAATACTGAAAATTACTAGCCATTCTTTGAATCGTCGTTTTATTAAATAATGATTTGTTGAATTCAAACGAAATGACTAATTCATCCTCATCCATTTCTTCTGCCTGAACAACCAGATCAAATTTAGCTTTAAAGGTATTGATTTTTTTCGGTTTTAACTTGAAATTTCTATATGCCAGCTTTTCTTTTTGGTTATTTTGCAGGACAAATACTGTATCGAACAATGGCGTATTTTCCATGGTTCTTTCTACCGATAAATATTTCAAAATTTCCTTAGTAGGTAAATTTTGATGGTCAAAAACACCTGCAATATTTTTTATATTTTTTCGCAAAATCTCTTCAAATGAATCTTCCTGAGATACATTTAATTTAAAGGGCAAGGTGTTGACGAAATATCCTACCAATTGTTCAGTATCCACATGGTTTCTCTTCGCCAAAGGACTCCCGACGACTACTTCCTCTTCATCAAAATAAACCGATAAAAAGGTTTGATAGGCGGTAAGTAAACTCATGAACAAAGTCGACTTCGTTTTTTTATGAAGTTTTTCCAGGTTGTTTTGAATTTCTTTAGGTAACAAAAAGCTGATAATATCGGAAGTGCTTTTACCTTCTCCGGTTTTTTGATGATCATATTGTAATAAGGATTTTTGCCGTAATGCAGGTATTTCATTACTCCAGAACTCATTATCCTTACTACTTACATAATTTGGTGAGTTTTTTTGCCATAAAGCATAATCTCCATATTGGATGGATTGGTTACCCCTATCATTTCGTTCGCCATTCTCGATTTCCTGATAAATGGCAAACCAATCATTGATCATTAATGGAATCGACCAACCATCAAAAATAATATGGTGGATATTACATAATAATTGATATTCACATTCATTTGTCTTCACTAACGCAGTTGATAAGAGGGGACCATTTCCTAAATCAAATTGCCGTTCCGTTTCTTCCTTCACCAAGTGATTTATTTTTTCTTCCTGCATGTCTAAAGGAATATCCGAAACATCGAAATAGTTAATATAATGATGAATCGACTCATCGAAAGCCAAGATGCCCATTCCAGCTTCTTCTCTAATGACACTTTTTAAAATTTGATGTTTATTGCATAGATTATCTAAAGAAAGTTCCAGATTCCCTTCATTCACTTCACCTGATATTTCATACGAAAAAACTATGTTATATAACGATTTGTCTATATTGGTTTGGTGAATGAACCACAGATTTTCTTGTTCATATGTTAAAGGGTATGTATTTCTGGCATTTATATTGATAGGAATATAATCTTGCTTTTCCTCTTCTTTTTGACGAGTTTCAATCACTTGGGCTAATTCCATAATCGTATCGTTATCCAATAAAACTGAAGGAGCAATTTTAATTTGAAATTGCTTTTTTATATTGACAATTAATCTCATTATCGATAATGAGTTCATTCCACTTTCAAGTAGAGACTGATTATTTTTTATAACCCCATTGCCTATGATGCTAACCACCAATTCTCTTACTTTTTCACTTATCGTTTCATTTACTGGACTCTTGATATTCGATGGAGCTTCACAGTCTTTTATGATGAATTTTAGTAATAATGATTTATCCAGTTTTCCATTTACAGTTAGGGGGATGTTGTCCACCTTGATAAAAAAGCTTGGTATCATATAGGCTGGCAATGAGCTTTTTACACTTTCCCTCAAATAATCAGCAGCTAATTCTTCATCAGCAACATAGTATAAAAATAAATGCATATCATCATTAAACGCTTTATCCATTGTTGCAACTGCATTCTTGATGTTTTTCAAATCATTATACGAGCTCTCTATTTCCCCTAATTCAATCCTGAAACCTCTTAACTGCACTTGCTCATCATTCCTCGAGATATATTGCAGATCACCATCATCCAACAGTTTCACTACATCCCCTGACTTATAGTAGCGGACATTATCAATATCCGTAAATTTCATCTTATTCATCATGGGATTTTTATAGTAGCCTAGCGATACACCTTTTCCTGAAACGTATAACTCGCCCTCTTCATCTCCAGTTACTTCTTCTCCATTTTCATTCATCACTTTGAACCCAAGATGAGGCAAGACTTTTCCGATATTGGTAATTCCTTTTTCCACATCATTCTTAGCGATTTCTTTATAAGTCACATGAACGGTGGTTTCAGTTATTCCATACATATTTATTAACTTTGGCAGCCTGCTATTTTCGGGAGAAAACCACTGCGTCAATTTCTTGAAGTTTAATGCTTCCCCTCCAAAAATAATGTATTTTAAACTTAATTCATTTTGACGATTTATGAGCTCACCACTCACCTCGAAGAAAGCGCTTGGTGTACAATTAAAAACGGTTGTTTGTGTACTTATCAATAATTCAACAAAGGATATTGGATTTCTGCTTTCCTCAAATGAAACCACTACAACTTCTCCGCCATAAATCCATGCCCCCCACATCTCCCATACGGAGAAATCAAATGCGTAGGAATGGAAAAATGTCCATTTATCTTTATTATTAAACTCGAACAAATCATCGCAGCCTAAAAACAAGTTCATTACATTTTCATGTGAAACACAAACTCCTTTAGGCTTTCCTGTAGAGCCCGATGTGAAAATGATATAGGCTGGATCCTCTGGGTCAATTAAGGTATGTAAATTCTCACATGTCATATCTTTTGAATTCTCTATCACTTCATCAATGGATACATAATTACAATCAATGTCGTTAATTCGGCTTTTATCCCCAATTAATAACTTCAATTCTGAATTCTTTATTATATGCTTTACTCTTTCATCAGGACTTTTAGGGTCGATAGGTACATAGGTAACACCCAATTTAAGGAGTGCTATGATTAAAAATAAAACATGCTCGGATTTTTCAATATAGATTCCGACATTGTCTACTTTATTTACCCCTTTGTCCTTTATGTACATCGCCATTTTATTTGCCAAGATATTCGTTTCTTTATATGTAAATTGCATATCCTTATTTCTTACTGCAATATTGTCTCCATATTCCCTAACACTTTCTTCAAATAAATTCGCTAAAGAATTCATATTCATCATTTTCCCCCATTATTTTAAATATGTGCCTGATGCAACTGTCAACATATGAAAAACTAAAGAAATTAAAGCTATTACAATCGTTATGATCCATGCATTTCTTCTCTTAATGAGCGCTAATTTTTCCAGACTATAACTGAATAGAATTAAACTGATAATGTAAAACAATTCAAACTCAGCCATGAATGTGTGAAGGATGGAGTTTTTATCATGCACCAGTAAGGATAAACTAGTAAATGTCGTTTCCTTGCTCTTAACCAATAATGCGATGATTGCATTAACACCAGATCCAACCACGATGCATATCCCTGCATTTATGACAGCTTGGCAAATCCTTTTTATATTTACCGGCCTTTCCTTTAAAACTAAAAATAATAGGCACACAATTAATATTTGAATGAGAAATGTAACCAATAATCCTAGAGCCCCCATTACAATTGTGTTAATGGCAAAACTCATGGCTCCGATCTCTGAAATGGACATGCCATTTAATACATTCATCCCTTTTTGATCTGCAGAATATAACAAAAGCGTCGTTTCGATACCTGCAATTAAACTGAGTATCAATAACGAAATTATTAATTTATGAACTCTATCCTCTTTTTTAAAAAGATATTGTACTAATTTGTTATTGTTTTTATATTCAGCATTTGCTTCCATTTTTAATTCCATTGGTATTCCCCCTCAATTATTTTCGTAGAATTTATTGGAAAGGTAACACTTCTTATTTCTTCGTTCACGAGTACAACCGTTGATTTATATTGGGAAAAATTTTTATAGAAAAGTGAGATGTTATCATGATCCATATCCACCTTGGAAATCTCATAGATTTCAAGTGGAGAGGTCAATCCTGTTTTTAGTATCTTTGATAGACTTTCTTTTGCACTAAAGAAAATTTCTTTACTTAGAACACCATCACTTTCCTTAATCATTTTTTTCTCGGATTCCGTTAAATAGGTCTCCAAAAATTCAGAATCAGATTTCGTTTTAGTCTCGATATCGATTCCCATTGGATGCAGTTGATCAAAAATCAATATTCCGAATGTTTTATCCGTATGTGTGATGGATATACCCATGTTCATTAATAAGAACAAATTAGCAACAATAACCGGCTGTCCAAAGACTCCTTTCAACAGGGATACATTCTTTATTTCATCCAAGCCTATATCTAAAAACTCCATAATTGCTTTTTTTCCACAGTACAAACTTTTCTTTGCTTCGATGGTTCTTTTGGGTCCATTTTGCAAATTAAGATAACTCCATTCTTTTTCGTTGAAAATATCATCAACATAGTCCAAATTGACTGAATCCGCTGCATAAAATTTGATGTAAGATTTATAAATTTTTTTCTTATTCATAAAATATTCAATCAATTATAATTTCCCTCCCCTCTTTTTTTTCAAATCCCACAATTTTAACCCATTTTTTTCCTCAAAAATTTCTTTTTTTAAACAATTATTTCATTTTCTAGGTTAATTATTACCTATTATCATTATCGATAACACTTTATCACAACAATTTTGCCGAGTCCATTAAAAATTTGTAAATTATCTACATTACATAATGACTTTACCAATTTTCATCATGTTTCCTCTTTAGTAGTATTTTCATAGGACTTATCGTGTGAAATTCGGTCTGAAAAACTTCACTTTAAAAAGTGCACATGAAAAGAATAAATTTTCCAATTAAAAAACCATATTTTATTTTTCACTATAATTTGTGAAAAATAAAATATGGCTTTAATACTGTTCAATCATTTTGGTTGTTTCGTAAAAATGTGCATTGCCTTTTTTAATATCTCATTCTCTTCCTGTAAATCTCTAATTATTTTATCCTTTTCCTCTTTCAGACTGAGCCCTGAAAAACCATTACTGAAGTCTGTCGATCCCTCTACATTTGTTTCTTTATAGATATTGATCCAATTTCTTAATGTAGGTATGGAGATATTAAGTTCTTCGGCCAATTCTCTAGGTTTTCTGCCTTCTTCCAATACTAATCGAGCAGCATAAATTTTAAAATCTTTATCATGGTGTTTCCCCATAATAAGACACTCCTTTTTTAAATTTATTTAGTGCCGATTTTCTGTACTTCCTTTATCAAACGGAAATATTTTTCTACTATAAAGACTCTCATAAATAGAGTTTCAATCTATTAATCAAAATGTAATTGATCGCTATTGCGATCATTAAAATTATGAGAGCTCCCATCAGGGGTTGGACACTGGACCAAACCAAGCCAAAATGAATGGCTGTTACCATGATTAATAATGGCAATCCATAAAGCAGGCTTATTAATACATTGGGATTTGATTTAATGGCAGCAGATGGGTTCTCCCATTCTATACTAGGATTTTTCATATCATATAATGGTGTTAGAAGATTATAGCAAACCACTAAACAAGAAGTAATTAATAACATGATTGCATTTTCCATTTCCCAATAGCCAAATAGTGCAAATATCAAAAAGCTGATCACTACAGCAATAATACTGATTATTGATGAAAATATCACTTTAGAAAAATAAACATATTTTTCATCAAAAGGGACACTTTTCAGTAAATAGTGATATTTCCCTTCTCTTGAATATGGGGTTCCGCTTATATTATTTATACAACACAAGAAAAGGACTGAATATGAAAAGTATTTATCAAAGACTCCCTCTTTCGTTATATTCAAATAATTCGGGAACACTTCATTCTGAATCAACAATAACATGACAATTGAAAAGATCGGCGGCAATAAAAGACCTAATGCGATTTGCATCTTAAAATATGCTTCAGACTTAATGATCCATATCTCTCTTTGTAAATAGTTACTCCATTGATTTTTGGATATATTAACCTTTGAGTTTTTCACATTCGTTTTGTTATTTCCCAATAACCCGTTTTTGAAATAATTAACAGAAATGTTTTCTATAATAAATGAATACAATAGGAAACCAATTACTAGTATCGAAATATAAATAATAAAAAATTGAACGGTTATTTCATTTGATACAAAAGCATCCAGTATCCACTTAATCACTGGAATCATATTTGCGGTTTCAAACATATGTCTCATTATGAATTCCAACCAGTTTTTTAGCCCTTCAATAGAATTCAAATCTATTTCCGAGATGGCCTTTGATATGGCAATCGATGATTTTCCAGCAAAATATACAATGGAAATAATCGCAAGCATGAGGATGACAGCAATGTTCACCATTAAGTATGCTACTTTATTTTTGAATCTATAATAATACCTATTAATGCACGATAGGATAAAAAGCAGGAGCAAAGCCGTTAAACCATTGACAATCGGTAAAAATATAAATAATTTAAACGCTTCCATAAACTTTAGATCGACTATCAAGAAGCCTATTGTTGGCACCTGGATTACCATTGATAAGATGATGGGGACCCATAAGCTACTTAACACCTTAGCCCTTGATATTTCTTTATAGGTGAGTGGCAGCGGCGCCAAAACTTTAAATTCATAATACGCAAATATTTGTGATGTGGACAAATAGCAAACCAATGCAAAGACGAGAATGCTAGAAATCGTTACATTATAAAACAGGAAGACCTCGGTATCTCCAAGAAAATAAACAAAGGCGTTTACGACAGTCAGCTGCAAAAACATATAAAAAACCGCTATTATCAGTACAGCCTGCAACATTGTCTGCTTGGGCATTTTATAGAAGGAAGTAATGAAAAATCTAGTTAACTGAAGTTTTTCCTTCATATACCTGAGCCTCCATAAAGGTAGATTCTAATGAACTTTCACCTATTATATTTTGTATTTCATCATGCAGGATGATTTTCCCCTCTTTTAAAATAGCCACTGTATTACAAATTTTCTCTGCCACATCCAGCAGATGCGTCGAGAAAAACACTGTACCGCCCGTTTCAACATATTGTTTGATTAACCCCTTAAAAACTAAAACGGCGTTTGGATCTAATCCATTTAACGGTTCATCCATAATGATGATCGGGGGATTAATGGTAAAAGCCGCTATCAGGGATACCTTATGCATCATTCCATAAGAATAACTTCCCATTGGCTTTTTAATGGACTCCTGCATCCCAAACCGATTGATATATTTCCCCAAGCGTTCTTTGTCATCATTTCCATATAGGTTCATCAAGAAACGAATCCAATCAAATCCCGAAACATTGTTAAAAACATTGATAGTATCAGGGATGAAGAAAAATTGTTTTTTATATGCTATTCCGTCTTCTTTGGTCTGGCCGTTTATTTCAACCTTTCCATTTTCAGAATCTAAAATGCCCGTAATAATGTTCAGCGTCGTGGTTTTCCCTGCACCGTTTGCCCCTATAAAACCTAAGATTTCCCCTTTTTTGATTTCTAGATTTACACCATTCAAAATCTTCTTGGCCGAGTAGCTTTTCTCTAAATCTGTGATGCTTAACAAAGTTATCATCCTCCCATCACTTCATGATTAACACATTTCCATCCCCAACTTACTCGTTATTGAATTTCTTTTTTAAAATCCATATGTTCGTTACCAATATCGTTACTGCCGTTAACGCAAGTGCCGCCATTGCACCCCAAATCGCCTGTGAATTGACTGTACCTAAAATCAGTACTTCCATGGCATGTTTACTCATGCTTGCCGGATTCACATTGTCTATAACCGGACTTAACCCAACTATGATCCTGCAGCCGAGGAGAAATACTATCGAAATTAATGCAATAATACCCTGACTATTAAAAATGGTACTGATCATCGTCGTGAATGAAACGATAAATAGGATCCACAGCAGATAGAACAGCAAAGCCACTATTAAATCCGAAAAATCAACACTCGTAAACAAAAAAACTACATACAGATATGAAACCAAATATCCCAATGCTACACTGCAGGCAACAAACAGATAATTGGAAATGATTTTCCCGCCTATATAAGATCCAACCGTCACGGGCCTTGTAAGAATGAAAGCCAGCATACCATTCGCTTTATCGGATTGTACGACTCCCATCATGGAAACGATGATGATCATGACCCCTAGCTGATCAAATTGAGATCCTAAGGTACTAGCAAGAACTTCGCCGCCTTTTTGGGCAGCCATGCTTGGATCGATGGTGATTCCTTGGCCCCCGCCCAGCGCCTCTAATATTGAAGGTAAATAATAGCTTACGACTGGTTGAGTTATTCCTAAAAATATAAATACAAGCGGCAGCCAAATCACTTTATATTCACGTACCATCTGAACAAATTCCTTTTTAGCTAAAACGGCAAAATTATTCATTTTTCCACCACCAATTTTAAGAATATCTCTTCCAATGTATCGTTATCTATTTCGAACCTTACAAGATCAACATTATGCTCCAAAGCATTCGCCAGTAACATATTCTTGTTTGACTCAATATTTTCCACTTCTATCTTCAATTTATTCCCCATTACCTCTACACCTTTGACAAAGTTCAAGCTTTTAACGTCTTCAATCCATTTTTGACTTTTAGAGATTATGTCGACATTGATTTTATTTCCGCTATTCCTGTTTAATAATTCCGACATTGTTGTGTCCTCAATTTTTTTACCACTTTTTATAATGACAAACCTCTCACATATTTCTTCTGCATCGCTTAATATATGCGTGGATAATAAAATTGTCGTATCTTGCTTTATCTCTTTTATGATGTTTAACACTTCTCTCCGGCCGATTGGATCCAATGCAGAAACCGGTTCATCCATGACAATCAATGCTGGTTTATGTAACAGCGCCTGTGCAATTCCAAGCCTTTGTTTCATTCCGCCTGAAAAAGTCCGCACCTTGGAATTCTCTTCCCCGCTCAACCCCACTTTCGACAATATCTCTGGAATGCCGCTTACTAATTCGTCTCCCTTGATACCTGAGAGCTGACCCATGAAAGTGAGGGTTTCTTTGGCAGTCATCCATTGAAAGAAGTTTGGGTATTGTGGTAAATAGCCTATTTCCTTTTTCATTTTTGAAATTTTCTTACCATCAAGCAATACTTCTCCCATACTTGGATCTATAATATCTGCAATCACTTTTATCAGTGTCGATTTACCAGCCCCATTTGGCCCTATCAAACCAACACATTCCCCTGATTGCAGTTCCATTGAAAAATTATTGACCGCTGTTTTTTCTTTGAATTTTTTTGTAACATTTTTAATCTCTAATTTCATATTCTCTCACTGTCCTTTCTACCAATAACGAAGTACAGAATTGGACCGATAGTATTTGCAAAAATAATGATAAGTGTCCACAATAAAACATTTTTCCTCGTCTTTCGATTTCTGTATAAATCAATTAATGCTATAAGGACTAAAATCATTCCAATAGCAATTACCGGTAAAATAATCGGCAGAATAGACATGAAATCAATATCTTTCAATTCGTTCCATCCATAATGCAATTCCATATATACCACTCCTTTGAAAACGAAATATTATTATCATTATCGATAATGATAACATCTAAATTGGAATTTTGCACCTATTTTTTTCTTTAATAAAATATTGTTTTAGTTTTTATTGTTATTTATAATGATAATATTATCATAATGAATAATAATAAAAATATAGTGATATTTTTATTAAGTTTTACATAAAGAAATTAATTTCTTAAAATTAAAATTATTTAAAAAGGCTTATTATTTACTTCGAAAACATATTTCGGTAATATTATTTTTCGAACCGTGTCATTTTTATTAAATGAAAATGATTCAAACATTACAATATATGACGAATTAACCTTATTATTCATGACCAACATTAAAATTGATTAAAAATTATCCAGTTATAATTTCCAATGTGAGGAGAATAAGATGATTAATAAAGCTGAAATTCTAATGCACCCTGTACGAATAAAGATTTCCCAAGCTTTAATGAGAAACAGGGAAAATGGTTTAACACCATTAGAAATGTTAAAAGTCATTAAAGATGTGCCCCAAGCAACATTATATAGACATATACAGGTTTTGTTGGATTCAGGGGTCATTCGTATTGCAAAAGAGAAAAAAGTGAGATCCGTATCCGAAAAATACTATGTTTTAAATGAAGAAGAAGCGCGACTTAGCGGGGAAGAATGGAAAAAATCTTCTAATGAGAAAAAGGTGAACTATTTTTCTTATTATCAATTATCGCTTATGACTCAATATCAAAACTATCTTACTAAATTAGAAGAAAAAGACTGCGCGGAAGATGGTTCAACCTTTTCCCTTTTAGAACTAAAGCTTGATGATGAAAGCTTTATTAACTTCCAAAATGAATTGAACGATTTAATGTTAAAATACTACAAAGCTACGAATCAAAGTGCCAAACAAGACTCTCCTATTCGAACAATCGGCGTTACAATTATTCCAGAATCATAAAAATGAAAAGGCTGTTCCAAAACCATGCACTCAAGAACCATGAATACTATAGAAAAAACGGTTAGGAAACATATCTATATATTCACCAACCAATCAGGTTGCAGTCTCCGTTTTGAAACAGCCCTTCATAATGGAAGAAACTCCAAAATGGGCTTACCACCCACTTTTGGACAGGTCAGAAAGTGATATACCCGCTGTCAGCAGCTCCCCAATGCTTCCTTGATACTGTTGTATACTTCGTCCCACAGGTGTTTTTCTTCAGCAAAAGCCGCAGTTATCTTTTTAATAACTGCTTTTTGCTCTGCCTCGAAACGTTCATCATCCTTGGCCGGCAGGTCAGACCTTAACTCCATTACGTACTCTTGTACCTTTGGTGCACGAGGTCCCCAAACAGCTTTTTCTTCACCATTCTTATCAATGAATATAAAAATGGGAATCGAACGCGCTGTTCCATTCGTTAAGTATTGATCCATCAGTTCAAGATTTTGATCTCGTAAAACCATGCGAGTTTCAATATTTGCCGCTTCAGATATATTCAGCAGTATTGGAATGTTCATCATTGCGTCTCCGCACCAGTCTTCAGTAATGACAATGGCTCGAAGTTCCTTCGTCTTTAGTTCATCAAAAAAACCTTGGTCCTCTGCAGAAATGGAAAAACCCTCCTGAATCGATTGTAAGTTTTCTTTATGAACTTTCATCGAAAATACAAATTCTTTAGCAGGAATCCCCTTTTCAAACCATTCATTCAGTGTCGTCATACTATTTCTCCTAACTATTTTTAAATTAAAAGTACCATAAACCCCTTATTATTTCATTGTTTCCACCCTGAAAAATAAAATGACAAATTGGTAAATTAAAACCATGTTTTTCTTTCCCTTGTAAAGAGAAAACTCTAATTACATTCAATAGCTTACTAACTACCTATTTTATATTCATTAAAACATTGTTTTCTAGTTTAGGAGATGAAATTTTGTGGAAGGTTTTCTCTTTGCGCCCCTCCCTGCTTTGACTTGGGGCAGCTTAGTGCTTGTTTCCGAAAAACTCGGAGGTAACTCTTATAATCAAACACTTGGCATTACAATCGGTTCATTAATGTTTGCCATCATGATGTCTTTCATCAATCCGCCGGAATGGAGCAGTCTAGTTTGGATTGTCGGCATCATTTCCGGGATAGGCTGGGCATTCGGGCAGTTATTTCAATTCAATAGCGTCAAGGAAATCGGTGTATCGAAAACCGTTCCAATTTCAACAGGATTGCAAATTCTAGGAAATACATTTTTTGCGGTAATCATTTTCAAGGAATGGAATGACAAGATGACAATCATAATCGGCATTGTGGCAATAATCTGTTTGATTACAGGTGTCTTGCTGACGAGCTATGGCGATGGTGATAACAAAAAAGAAGAAAGCATGAAAAAAAGGGTTTTTTACCTTTCCATTTCAACGGTGGGTTATGTTACATATGTCATTATTGTCAGATGGAATGAAGTTGATGGATGGTCGGCGATCCTGCCGCAAGCAATTGGCATGTTCCTGGCTGCCCTGCTCCTATCCATCAAACATAAACCGTTTAATAAATATGCCGGAAGAAATGTTTTAACCGGAATGATGTGGGCAGTCGGTAATATCGGCCTCCTGCTCGCTAATCCAAAAGTGGGCGTTGCCATCGCATTTTCATTTTCCCAAATGGGAATCGTCATTTCCACTTTAGGCGGCATCTTTCTTTTAGGGGAGAAAAAATCCAAAAGCAAATGGCCTTCGTCATCATCGGGTGTGTACTCGTAATTGCTGGCGGAATCATGATCGGCTTTACAAAAGAATAGTCAAAGGAGAGATAAATGATGTATGACGATTTAGAGAAAAAAGTGGTAGTGATCACTGGGGCGGCAAAAGGGTTAGGAAAAGCCATGGCCGAAAGGTTCGGTAAAGAAAAAGCACATGTCGTATTAAATTATCACACTGAAAATGGCGACCATAAGGAAATCATCAAAACGATTGAAGCTTCAGGCGGGAAAGCCACAGCCATTCAAGGCGACTTCCAAAGGAAGCGGATGTGAAGAAATTGCTGTCATTCGCTGTGGACACCTTTGGTACAATCGACATCATGATCAACAATGCAGGTATTGAAAATGAAGTGCCCAGCGAAAAATTGACTCTGGAAGATTGGCAGAAAGTCATCGATGTAAATCTAACGGGGATGTTCCTGGCAAGCAGGGAAGCAATCAGTTATATGCTCGATCATGGTATTAAGGGCAATATCATTAACATGTCTTCCGTTCATGATCGGATACCTTGGCCTCATTTTGTCCACTATGCAGCAGGTAAGGGCGGAATCAAGATGATGACTGAAACTCTTGCACTTGAATATGCTCCTATGGGATTCGCATTAATAATATTTCACCTGGGGCAATCGACACACCCATCAATGCCGAAAAGTTCAACGATCCAAAAGCTAAACAAGAAGTCATCGACCTGATACCGATGGGATACATCGGAAAACCGGAACAGATTGCTGCTTGTGCAGCTTGGCTGGCCTCCGCCGAATCGAGCTACGTAACGGGAATGACCTTATACGCTGATGGCGGAATGACCAAATATCCAGGATTCCAAGCAGGAAAAGGCTGAACTTAACTTAGCTTATTAGCAAGAAACACTTATGTGTATGTATAGGAGAAAAGAACTTGAGGGACTGGGGATTTCTCCTTAGTCTCTCTTTTCTTTGTCCTCACCATATATATGACCTTATTTGAATGGATTTTAATGAAAATGCGAGATATCCCTTATTCCAAATAATTTGCTATTATTTCATTAGCAAAGCGATTTTTTGGATTCTTTAATCCAAGGTGATCACGGAGAGTGTCTCCTTCATAGTCCAAACGGAACAAACCCCTCTCCTGTAAAATTGGAACAACCTTCTCGACGAAATCCTCTAAGTCGCCTGGTAACAGTGGAAATTGAAGCATAAAGCCATCTGCAGCTTTTTCAGTAAACCATACCTCCATTTCATCAGCTACTTGAGTTGGTGTACCGACAAATCTATCTCGTCTGGCAGGACTGAAAAATCTCGCATATAATTCACCCACTTTTATGTCTTCTTCACCAATAATTTTCTTCATTTCATTAAAGTTACTTTGTATGCTATTTACTAATGGAAATTCGACATCCTTCGCTAGTGTATCTAAAGAATATTTTGAAAAATCCACGTTGCCCATATAACCCGAAACGAATTTCAAACTCTCATAAGGGTCGACGAGACTTTGGAGTTTATTGTATTTTTGAATGGCTATTTCCTCGGTTTCTCCGATAATAGGCGAAATGCCGTGAAGGATGTGGAGCTCTTCCACGCTTCTTCCAAAATCCATTAAAGACGATTTTAATTCTTGATAATATCGTTTGGATTCTTCAATGTTATCCCAATGTGTGAAAACGACTTCGGCTGTTCGAGCGGCTAATCGCTGCCCTGGTATAGACGCACCCGCTTGAATGATAACCGGCTGCCCCTGCGCCGAACGTGCAATATTCAACGGACCTTTTACCGAAAAATAGTTGCCTTTATACCGAAGCTCATGCACTTTATCAGGATCAAAAAATTGTCCCCGTTTCTTTGTTATGCACAAACGCATCATCTTCCCACGAATCCCATAATCCTTGGACAACGTCGATGAACTCCTCCGCTCGTTCATAACGATGATCGTGTGCCCAATGTTTATCACGACTGAAATTCAAGGCCGTCTCTCCGGTCGCATCAGCTGTAGTAACAACATTCCATCCCACCCGTCCGCCGCTTATATGGTCAACAGAAGCAAATTGGCGAGCGAGTACATATGGTTCACTATACGTTGTAGAAGCTGTCGCCCCAACGCCGATTTTTTCTGTCGCTGCAGCTAATGCTGTAATTAGTACAATCGGATCAAATCGATTAAGTATTTGAGGATGCGATTCATGATTAATGGCCAAACTATCTGCCACAAAGGCAAGGTCAAATTTCCCTTTTTCCGCAATTTTTGAGAGTCTTTGCAAAGCTTTCACATCAATACTTGCATTCGGATTTGATGCCGGATGCCGCCACGACGCAACATGCATACCTGTTCCAATCAGATAAGCAGCTAACTTCATCTTTCTGTCTTGAGCCATTCTAATCTCTCCTTCCTTCCTTATTTATTAGAATATATCTCCTTATAACTGCTTAATTCTTTCAAGGTAATGAATGTTGGAATATAGTTTCCATTGTAAGTTTCTTCAATAAATTTAGCCGTTTTCTCTGATTGATAGAGATCAACTAATTTTCGGTAAATTTCATTGTCTTGATCTTCACTCCTAGCCGCTATGATATTAATATAAGGCTTTGCAGTACTACTTTCATAAATAAGAGCATCTTTTAAATTTAGTCCCGCTTCTACCGCAACTCCATTATTAATCACCGAACCAGCTGTATCTTCCATCACACGTGGGGCACTGGCACCATCGACAGGAACAATTTTGATTTTCTTCGGATTTTCCTTTATTTTGTCCTGTCCACCATTCCCGTCAAAGTCATCCACAACCTCTAAGAGTTTTGCTTCTTGTAATAGCAATAAAGCTCTTCCCCAGTTAGCTTGGTCATTGGGCACAGCAATTTGTGCACCATTTGGGATCTCTTCCACCGATTTATATTTGCTTGAATACAAACCGAGAGGAGCAATAATTGTAGTCCCAATTGGAACGATGTCTGTATTATTTTTCGCATTAAATGAATCTAAATAGGCAACATGTTGAAAGGCGTTGATATCAATATCCCCTTCTGCCAGCGCTTCGTTCGGATCATAAGCCGATGAGAAATTAACAATTTCAATTTCCACCCCTTCTTTTTCAGCCTGTTCCTTTAAAAATTCCCATGTTCGAAGTTCAGAATTTCTAATCCCTACCTTCACTTTCGTTTGTTTCCCTCCTGCATTCGTTGAATCACTTGAGCAACCTGCCAATAACACCCCCAAGATAAGCAGTATAGGTAAAATACACTTTTTCATCATTCATTCCACTCTCCCTCTGTACACTACCGCCACTACACTCTTCTAATTTTCCGTTCGAATATATTTCCTAAACTTTGTACTCCCTGAACAACAATTACTAGAATTACAACGGTGACGAATATCGTAATAGTGCTAAAGCGTTGATAGCCATATGTTATCGCTACATCTCCAAGTCCACCGCCACCTATAGCTCCTGCCATGGCTGTAGCGCCCACTAAACCAATTGTTGCAGTTGTTATACTTAGAATTAATGACGCAAAAGCCTCAGGCATTAAAAACCTGAAAATAATTTGTAACGGCGTTGCTCCCATGGCTTTCGCGGCTTCAACAATGCCTTCATCCACTTCCAATAGCGAATTCTCCACAAGTCTTGAGATATATGGGCCAATATGAAGCACGAGTGGCACAATTGCTGCTGTCGTACCAATCGACGTACCAACAATTAGTCTTGTAAATGGAATAATCGCCACAAGCAAGATAATAAACGGAATCGATCGGAAAATGTTTACAATCGGATTCACTATAGAAAAAATAAATCTATTTTCATAAATATGACCTTTTCTTGTTACAACCAATAAAATGCCTAAGAATATTCCAATGATGCTTCCAAAAAAAAGTGAAATACTAACCATGTACAGCGTTTCCCACAAGGCGTTTAAAATGAGCTCTTTGCTTACTTCCATCCTTCGTAACCTCCTTCACTTTGACATTTTGATTCTTTATAAACTGTAATGCCCGATCAATTTCATCTTCATTTCCTATTATTTCAACAATTAAATTACCA
Source organism: Peribacillus sp. V2I11 (assembly GCF_030817135.1). Taxonomy (NCBI): domain Bacteria; kingdom Bacillati; phylum Bacillota; class Bacilli; order Caryophanales; family Bacillaceae; genus Peribacillus; species Peribacillus sp. V2I11. The sequence continues at coordinate 1,629,687 of NZ_JAUSYW010000001.1, forward strand.
AATGGGATGCCTTGTAACTCAGTAATATTGCCGAACAGAACGTTTATTTCCACATTAAACCTCTTCGCTGTTTTTGAAACGATAGGCTGCCCAGAGCTCAATCCCCAAAAATCAATTTTAAAAATTCGGCTGAAATAGGCATCCTCATTGAGCAATCCATAAACACTTGATGGCACTTCATCTCGAACAACCGATCGAATGAAGTTACGTGTTGTTTCTGTTCGTGGACGGGCAAAAATATCGATCACATTTCCTGATTCAATCACGCTCCCATCCTCCATCACTGCAACCCGATTACAAATTTCTTTAATCACTTCCATTTCGTGCGTGATAATTAGAATGGTAATTTTATATTCTTCATTTATCCGTTTCAACAGATTCAGGATTGATTTTGTTGTTTGTGGATCCAATGCCGATGTTGCTTCATCACATAATAAAATCGAAGGGTTTGTAGCCAAAGCACGGGCAATCCCGACACGCTGCTTTTGTCCACCTGAAAGCTGATTTGGATAGTTCATTGCTTTGTCTTCTAGACCAACAAAGCGGAGAATCTCATTAACTCGTTCTTCAATCTCTTTTTTCTTTTTTTTACTTAACAATAATGGCATCGCCACATTATCAAAGACTGTTTTGGAATTAAGTAAATTAAAATGCTGAAAAATCATGCCAATATTTTTCTTAGCTTCACGCATATCTTTTTCAGACATCTTCGCAAGATCTTTTCCTTCTACAATCACTTCACCTGAAGTAGGATATTCCAGTAGATTCACAGTTCGGATGAGTGTACTTTTTCCGGCTCCACTAAAACCGATAACCCCGAATATATCCCCTTTTTCAACGGTTATATTAATCTCCTTTAACGCTTCAATTTTCTTCTCCCCGTCATCAAAAACTTTTGAAACCCGACGAAATTCTATCAAAGTGGCCACCTCCTCTTTTTAACTAGCTTGGTATAGAAAACCCCCTAAAACGCGGGCACGACGGCTCCTTCATATTGATCTAAAATAAATTCTTTGACCTTTTCCGTCGTTAATGCATTCGCAAGCTTTTGGATGGCTTTATCGTCCTTATTGTCTGGACGAGCAACTAAAATGTTAACATATGGTGAATCCTTCCCTTCAATTATCAGTGCATCATCGAGAGGTTTTAACCCTCCTTCCAGAGCATAGTTTGTGTTAATGGCCGATGCTTCCACATCATCTAGCGAGTGAACTAAAAGAGGGGAATCGACTGGAATGAATTCTATTTTTTTATCATTTTTTGTAATGTCCTCAATCGTATAATCCCCTGACTTAAAAGCATCCAGCTCAATGATATTATTTGCCGCAAAAAGCTGTAACGATCGCGAAAAGTTTACTGGATCTTTCGGTACGGCTACTTTCGCTCCGTCTGACAATTCACCTATAGACTTAATTTTATTGGAATAGACACCAAATGGTTCAATATGTACACCCTTCACATTAACCAAATTCAAACCACTATCTTTATTTACTTGTTCTAAGTAAGGGGTATGTTGGAAGAAGTTTGCATCCAATTCTTTGTCTGCTGTTTGTTGATTCGTTTGAATACCATCCGTAGAAATCACTACATCCAGTTTCACGCCTTGTTTTTCTAAATCCGGTGCGATAAACTCTAAAATTTCTGCATGTGGTATTGAGGCTGCACTAATTTTCAAAGTCACTTCCTCATCCTTTTCTCCTTTACTCTCCGATGATGTTTGCTCATTACTTCCACAAGCTCCTAATATCAGCAATACTACTGTTAAAACCGTAACGGACAGCCATTTAATTTTCTTCAATGTTTCTCGCTCCTTTTTTTTTATCCTTTTATATTGGAATAACATATATTTATCAGCTGCTTCATGCCCGCTGGATCTTTTCTTTTCCTTCTATATGATAGTCTCTTCCCCTAGTAGAAGCGGACTCAACAACTGAAAGGATTGGATCCGTTCCGCTTCTGTTCGAAGCGGTGTATGCAAAATAAATTCATCCACTTGAAAAACCTTCTGAAGTTCCTTTAAAACCCCGTTAACATATCCTGGAGTCCCAGCAATAACACTTGCGGTCTGCTCTTCTATTTCGTAAGCTTCACCAGCCTGCTTCTCAAATGACTCAGCCTGCTCACGTGATTGAACTGTCAGCGTCCGGCCACTTTGAAGATGAACTTTAAATAGTTTTTGTTCGCTTGCCAGCTCCTCTGCTTTTTGTTGGGTAGGAGCTGCCACAACCGCTACTGATACGATAAAACGACCTTCTGGGTACTTGCTTCGGTAAGCAGAGGAAGCTTCATACAGCCTGGTATCATCACTATTAATAAATCTGGCGAATACAAAATCCATTCCGAGGTTAGCGGCTAGTTGAGCGCTGTCTGAACTTGCACCTAGCAGAAAGGTTTCTGGCTTTTCAGGCGGTATCGGTGTTGCTTGAATACCAGAGAGCAAATGATCATAATTAATTGAATTTTCAATAAACTTTCGCAACAAGGATGCACGTTCCCCAAAATCTTTTCCATCATTCACAGTTCCAAATTGTAAGGCCTTTGTTGATAAAGGAAATCCACCTGGTGCTTTACCAATGCCAAGATCTACCCTGCCCGGGGCAAGAGTGGATAAAACATGAAAATTTTCAGCGACTTTATAAGGACTGTAGTGCTGAAGCATGACACCTCCCGAACCTACACGAATGGATGTGGTTTTCGATAATAAATAAGAAATTAATACTTCCGGTGAAGATCCGGCAACTTGTTCCATATGATGATGTTCCGATACCCAAAAACGGGTATATCCCCATTCTTCAGCTTTTTGAGCTAGGTTTACGGTTTGCTTAAGTGCATCAACTGCCGAATTCCCAGGAAAAATAGGGCTTTGATCTAATATTCCAAGCTTAAAACTCATATGACTTTCTCTCCAATCATTAATACCAAGTTTACAAATCGAATTAGTTGTTTTAATGTATTTGAAATTCATCCTAACATTGTAAACAAGCACTTGACAACACCTTATTTGATAGAAAAATTTATTTATTTGATAAAAAAATTCTATCAATTGGTTATGAATTTGGAATGCCTTTGCCTAATAATTAACCACGCTCTCGCCTAGATCTATTCTTCTTACCGCTATCAGAATAGGATTCATCAATGAGAGGAAGAGAAAAGGAGAGAGGAGTCTATGAAAAGCTGGAATGAAAGAATGAAGAGTGGCTATGTATGGAAGGTAAAATGGGGGGAATGTTCACATCATGGCTATGCTTGAAATCAAGTTGGAACGAAACCTTTGGAATTACAACAACAAAGGTGCTAGGCACGAAATCGTGTCTGGCACCTTTGTAATGTATGTTCACCACTTACCATGGTTATTTAATAAATACTTGGCACTTTCAGATAAAAAATGAGCGGCTTTAATAATGGATTTTTCATCAACAGTAAAAGCTGGATGATGCCAATCTTCGTTTCCGTTTGTACCAAAAAAGGCGAAAGTACCGGGGATATGTTGAAGGTAATAAGCGAAATCTTCACCACCCATTGAAGGTTCTGGATTGATTACATGTAATGATTGCTCCAAAGCAGACCTGCGTGCCATCTCTGTGACTGCCGGATGATTAAGAAGCGCGGGCGGTCCAGGAAACCAACCAATCTCAGTTTCCTGTGAAAAAGCAGCTGCAATATGATTCACAATCGAATAAAACTTATCCTTTACTTCTTCGCGGATTGTAGATTCAAAGGTTCGAATCGTTCCTTCCAGTATTACGTCACCCGGAATTACATTCCAAGTGTTTCCACCTGTTATTCTCGTAACACTCACCACAGCACTCTCTAATGGGGATACATTCCGGCTGACGATAGTTTGAAGAGCGGTAATAAGCTGGGCTGCAGCTGTTATTGGATCTTTTCCGTTTTGAGGGATGGCCGCGTGGCTCCCCTTTCCTTGTAGAAAAATATGAAAACGGTCCACTGCCGCCATTAACGGACCATCTTTTATCCCAATGGTGCCTACAGGCAAATTGGGTTTATTGTGCAGCCCAATCACAGCCGCTACATCGTCAATTTGACCATCCTTTATAACATGCACCGCTCCGCCACCTAATTCTTCTGCGGGTTGAAAAAGCAATCGCACTGTCCCGCACAACTCTGATTGATATTCTTTTAAAAGGTAGGCAGCACCTATTGCAGCTGCCGTATGAAAATCATGGCCGCAAGCATGCATCACTCCTTTTACTTTCGAAGCAAATGGAAGCCCGGTTCGTTCCTCAATCGGAAGAGCATCTATATCCGCCCTTATGGCTACTGTCGGTCCGGGTTTTCCACCCTTTATATCTGCAAAAACACCTGTTTTCAATCCTGTATTTCGTATTTCAATGCCCTCTTCCTCGAGCCAATTTTGTATCGATTTTGTCGTTTCAAATTCTTCATTTGATAACTCCGGATATTGATGTAAATGGCGCCGTATCGATATTAAGCGCTTTTCCAGCTCTCGACTCATACAGTCGCCTCCTTCTATAAATCTAAGCGATAGCATTTTACTAAAATATCATGATTTTGAAATTCTTTCGTTCGATCCCGTTTAAAGCCAAACCATTCATATAGTTTAATGGCTTTATGCATCTTATCAGTAGAATGTAGATACAAACTGGACGCACCTTGCGATTTTGCATAATTCACACTAGCTTTTAATAATTCCTGCGCGATACCGCGTCCCCTTGATTCGGGATGAACGGCCAACAACCGAATGATTGGTGAAAAAATCCCAAGTTCCGGCTTTTCATATGCTTTTTCAGAGGACTGAAAAAGCTGTAATGTACCAAGGATATCCTGATTGCACTTTGCAACCAACACCTTATCAACATGTGGATTATCCACCGAGGATTCAATATTTTTTAAATATCCTTCCCAAGCTTCCGGGTTCGAATATTCATGTTCATATTGTTGATAACTTTCTACCAATAAGCGGCGCACCGTCTCTTTATCTTCTTCAATCAATTCATCGACCACGATTGTATTAATCATACGTCCTCCTTTGGCCCCTTTCTTTAATTGGCCCTTTCTTCTAAAACCGATAAGGAAAAATCTCTTGATATCCGGTTTAAAAATTTTCGTGTTCGCTCTTCCTTTGGAGCATTGAAAATCTCCAATGGTGACCCTTCTTCTACAATGACCCCGCCATCCATGAAAAGAACGCGATCCGATATCTCTTTAGCAAAAGTCATTTCATGGGTTACAATCACCATCGTGATGCCTTCCTGTGCAATTGCTTTTATGACAGAAAGCACCTCCCCAACCAACTCAGGGTCGAGTGCCGACGTTGGCTCGTCAAATAGAATGACCTCCGGATTTAATGCAAGTGCCCTGGCAATTCCAACACGTTGCTGTTGACCTCCTGACAATTGCGAAGGGAAATAGTTATGCTTATCTCCCAAACCTACTTTTTCCAATAACAGCTTGCTTTCCCGAATTGCATCAGCTTTCTTATATTTTTTTGTAACAATTAACCCTTCCATTACATTTTCCAAAACAGTTTTATGAGCAAATAAGTTATAATGCTGAAAAACCATCGCCGATTGTCTTCTAAGGGACAAGATTTCCCTTTTAGTCGCCTTCTTGGACTTCACCTGTATATCTCCCACTTGAACGATTCCCTCATCTGGTTTCTCCAGAAAATTCAAGCATCTAAGCAGGGTGGTTTTCCCAGATCCACTTGGTCCAAGAATGGTAACTACTTCTCCCTTGCCTATTTTCAAATTAATTCCTTTTAAAACTGGCTGCAGGTTAAATGATTTTTTTATATCTTTTAAATAAATCATTTTACTCCTCCTCGATTATAGGCATTGGCCTTTTTCTCAATTAAAAACGAAAGCCCCTCTGCAATGATTGTGAGACCCCAATAAATTAAACCAGCAGCGATAAAAGACTCCAAAAATTTCAAATTGGTGGATGCAACAATATTGGCTGCTCCTGTCATTTCTTTTTGCGATACAATGAAAGCAATGGATGACGTATGCAGAAATCCAATGAAAATATTCGTGAAATTCGGGATGGACTGAGCAATGGCCTGTGGCAAAACAATTCGCGTCATGGCTTGAAACGAATTCATACCCACGGAATAGGCTGCCTCCATTTGGCCATTGGAGACACTGATAATTCCCGATCTGAATATTTCTGATAAATAAGCACCCGCACTCAACGATAAGGCGGTTAAGACAAATAAAATAATCGGAATGGAATTAGATTGTATACCTAAATCAAATTTCTTGGAAATTTGATCGATTAATAATGGAAAACCGAAATAAATAAGCATTATGTGCATGACAATCGGTGTTCCTCTAAAGAAGGAAACATAACCATTTGCAACTTTACATAGAAATTTCACTTTATATATCCTAATCAAGGCAATAGCGAGACCGATAATAAAACCTGCAAGAAGAGGAAGTATCGTTAAGATAAGTGTGATCGGAAGTGCTTTAATAATCTCCTTGAAAGCAGTCCAAATAAATAGAATATCAATCGTCAAGCCCTTCCCTCCTCCCTTTTTTAACCAGTAACAGACACATCAACAGTTTGATGCCGATTAATGCGGTTTTCATATAGTCTGAATATTTTCTCAAACAATAGCACGACTGCATAATAGATAACAGCTAATGAGAGATAGACTTCGAGAGCATGTGCAGTTGCAGCAATTAATGTCTCTCCCCTACCCATCATATCCATTACGCCGATGGTAAAGGCAAGTGAGGTATCCTTCAAGGATCCGATAATAGAGTTTGCGATATTCGGGAAAGCAATCCGTATTGCCTGAGGAAGCACAATTCGAAAAAAACTTTGACTATTATTCATCCCAACAGAATAGGCTGCTTCCGTTTGCCCATAATCGACAGCCTTAATAGCTCCTCGGAATATTTCTGCGAAATGCGCCCCATTACTTAATGCATAAGTAATAATGACAAAATACAGAGCATCCATTCTTGAAATATCAATATTAATGAATAAAAGGATTGCAGGCAGTCCATAAAAAACTAGAAATAATTGTATTAAAATAGGCGTTCCCCGAATGAATGAAATATACAAAATGACAAATTGATTCAAAACAGGGATACGAAATAATCTCAGGATGGCTGCCGCTATCCCGATGACCATTCCTAATAAAACGGATGCTGCCAGAATTTGCAATGTTACTCCAAGATAATATATTAAAGTCGGAATGAAACCGACGATTAATGAAGGATCAAATGCTTTCCCCATGCTTTAGCACCTCCGCGCTTACTACTAACTAATTAAAATCCTACTGAATAGTCTGCGCCCAGCCACTTTTTACTTAGTTCGCTAACTACCCCATCTTTTTTCAGCTCCACAAGTGCTTCATCAATTCTCTTCTGTAAAGGCGTTTCGTCTTTTCTTAGCAAAAAGTATACTTTTGAATTAAGAAGTGGCTCACCCACAACCTTTTGCTGTGCATCTGCTTGTTCATTTAAGAAGTCGACTGCAAATGGTGTAGTAATGGTAGCATCCGCCCGACCAGTTTTGATTTGATTCTTCGTATCATCTACGCCTTGGCCAGAATAGACAATTTCAATACCGGCATTATTTTCTTTATTATACTTTTCAAGAAAAACGGCAGAGTTGCTCGTTGCACTCACTATCGCTTTTTTTCCTTTTAGATCTTTAATGGAGTGAATATCATTGTTGTCCTGATGAACTGTAACTTGAAGGGGAAAGACATTATATGGTTCTTTATTAAATAGAAATTTTTCTTTTCGTTCTTCATTCACCTCCATTTGGTGAGCAACAAAATCTATTTTGTTCGTTTCTAAACTTAATAATAGATTGGAAAATTCCATCGTTTTAAATTCAAATTCATATTCAGGCAGCTTTTCATCGATTTGCCGAACCAACTCGACATCATAACCTGTCAGCTTACCATTACTATCCAAAAAGCAAATATTCGGGAATTGCGTTCCTGTTCCGACAATGATTTTCTGAACTTTTTTATTTTTTGAATCTCCAGAACTTGATTTAGCAGTACTCGTTGTTTCTTTCGAAGAGCAAGCTCCCAAAAAAGTAAGTAGCAGTGCCATAACAATTAATATTGTTTTTTTCATCTCAAATTCCCCCGACGTTTTTAATTACTAACAATTGGTTCTTTATTTTCAATAATGCGATACAGCGTTTCATCTAGAATTTTAAGAAGATACACAATTTTTTCTCCATCGTGATCTCGTTCAGCAAAAACCTCATAGCCTCTTCTTTCATAAATGGAAACAAGCCAAGGATGACGATCAGCTGTCGCCAAATAGACGGCCGGCGCCTTCACCTGTTTCCGAAGTGCATTCTCTTCCACCCAGGTTAACAAAGTCGAACCTATACCTTTTTGTTTGTATAGCGGGTCGACTGCAAACCACCAAATGAATGGGTACGGACTGAAATGGTCAGGATCATTCCATGGATGACGAACTGTCACAGTGGAAACAATTTGACCCTCCTGTTCTAAAACATAAGTGAGATTCCGCCTAATATTATTCGTCACTAGCTGCAAATCAGCAGTCGCAGCCAGAAAGTTAATATTCAATTCTCTAATTGGTTCATAAGCCCGAAGTGTGACGTTTAGCACTTCTGGAGCATCCTTTACAGTAGCAAGACGGATTAGCTGTGTCATGATTAACTCCCCGTTTCTATAACATATTATTTACACAAGAATAGTCGGATTTACATCTGCAATTTCCCATTAATCACTCGTTCTATCTCTATTTCAAAATGTTCATTTCCATTTAAGAATAAGTCAACTTTTTAAGTCCGCTAAATTTTGTTATTGTATGCGCTCGAGTACTTTTTCAAGATAAGGTATGCCAATTTCCGTAACACTCTCATATACGTTACCTCGCCCAATTTCAATAATAGGCACATACCGAACACCATATTTGATTTCTAAAATATCTCGCCGTTCATCATGATTGGTGACATCCACCGTTTGATAAGCGATCTCCTTTTCTTTTAAGTATTGTTTAACCTCTTCGCAATAGTGACAACCTTGTTTTGACCAAACGACGACAGATAACGCTTCTCCCATTTCTTATTCCTCCTTCAATTTTTAAAATAATACATCAACTATTGATTAATCTTTTCTTTCGCATAACGATTTTCCGGGAATGGAAGCCCCAAGTTGCCTCTTAATGTTTCTGCTTCGTATTCAGTACGGTATATTCCCCTTTTTTGAAGTATAGGAATCACATAAGATACAAAGTCACTTAAAGCATTTGGAACACTTGAAGCAAAGATAAATCCGTCCGCACCCTTCTCATCGAACCATTGCTGAACCAAATCCGCCACTTTCTCGGGAGTTCCAATAAAAGAAGTCCGGGGTGTAGCCTCTTTAAGTGCTACTTGACGGAGCGTTAACTGTTTCTCCTTGGCCTCCTGTTTAATTCGATCAGTCGTACTTCGGAAACTGTTTTTTCCGATGTCTCCGAGATCTGGGAAAGGTACATCCAGTTCATATTGGGTAAAATCATGATGATCGAAGTATCGTCCCAAATAGTCAAGCGCCTTATCTATAGAAACCAGGTTAGCGAGTTCTTGATATTTGTGCTCAGCCTCTTCCTCAGTTACACCAATGATTGGCGCGATACCTGGCAGAATAACAATTTCATCAGGTTTTCTCCCGAATGCAATAGCCCTGTTTTTTACATCTTGATAAAAAATCTTGGCATCTTCCAAAGTTGGTTGACCTGTAAAGATTGCATCCGCTTCTTTAGCCGCAAGATTTTTTCCATCTTCTGATGAACCTGCTTGAAAAACGACAGGTCTCCCCTGTTTAGATCTAGCAATGTTGAGTGGTCCTTGCACGGAGAAAAATTCCCCTTGATGTTTTAATTGATGCATTTTAAAAGGATCAAAAAACTCACCGGACTCTTTATCCCGAGTAAACGCGTCATCCTCCCATGAATCCCAAAGCCCTTTGGTAACTTGTATATATTCTGATGCTATCCGATAGCGTTTGGCATGATCAGGGTGTTCTTCAATCGTTTTGTTATAGTTCAAGGCCGTACTCTCAAGAGGGGTAGTAACAAGGTTCCATCCGCCACGCCCCTGACTAATGTGATCAAGTGAAGCAAATTGCCGGGCTACAGTAAATGGCTCACTGTATGAGGTGGAAACTGTTCCGACAAGCCCTATTCTTGATGTGAAAGCAGCGAGTGCGGATAATATGGTAAGTGGTTCAAATCGATTTAAAAAATGCGGAATTGACTTCTCATTGATAAACAAACCGTCAGCAATGAAAAGTAAATCGAACTTTCCCTCTTCAGCCTTCTGGGCCTGCTCCTTATAAAATTCAAGACTAACACTGGCATCTGCTTGAATATCAGGATGTCTCCAACCAGATATACTCCCTCCAACTCCATGAATAAGCGCTCCAAATTTCAACTTTCTATGCTCAGACATCAATACTCCTCCTTTAATTAATCGGTATTTAGCTTTGCTGACATCTAGCATCTTCCCTAATTACTGAAGACTTTTTAATTTTTGCTCGTAACGTGTTACTCTTCAGATAAGGCTAATTGACGTGGACTCAACAATCGAAAAGATCGGAACCTTTCTGCTTCCTTTAAAATCGGCGAATGTAGGATAAACTCATCTACCCCGTACTTTTCATGTAAATTTGCCAAGACTTCTTTTACATAAGAGGGAGTTCCAGCAATAATATTGGAATCCTGTTCGTCTATTTCGTAAGACTCCCCAGATTGCTTCCCAAATAACTCTGCTTGCACCTGTGTTTGGACCGTAACAGAACGACCGCTTTTGAGATAAACTTTCACAATCTTCTGATCACCTGTTAACTGTTCTGCTTCTAGTTGTGTAGGAGCAGCAATCACTGAAACTGATACCTTAAAGCTTCCTGATGGATAAATACTTTGGTAAATGCGTGAAGCATCTTCGAGTACAGTCTCATTACTATTGATAAATCGGGCAAATACATAATCTATACCAAGTTCGGCCGCTAACCTGCCGCTTTCAGCACTTGCACCAAGCAGAAACATCTCTGGCTTTTTGGAAGGGAGTGGTGTCGCTTGAATGCCTGCAAGCGGGTGAGCTTCATTAACTGAATTTTCGATTATTTTTTGCAAGAAAGATAACCGCTCTTCGAAATCTTTTCCATCATTCACATTTCCAAACTGTAGTGCCTTCGTTGATAAGGGGAGACCACCTGGTGCCTTTCCGATGCCAAGGTCTACCCTGCCTGGCGAAAGATTTGATAACACGTGAAAGTTTTCCGCCACTTTATATGGGCTATAATGCTGAAGCATAACACCTCCGGACCCTACCCGAATCGATTTTGTTTGGGCCAATAAATAAGAAATCAATACTTCCGGGGAGGACCCCGCTAGCTGTTCGGCATGATGATGTTCAGATACCCAGAAACGGGTATAACCCCACTCTTCTGCATGTCTAGCCAGATTAATGGTTTGCTGTAGTGCATCAAATGCTGAAGCTCCTGGAAATATCGGGCTCTGGTCTAAAATGCCAAGCTTATAATTCATATTCTCTCCTCCGCCTTAATTCAAAGTTTGCTTATGCGAATAATTATATTTCGACTTATCCTATCACCTTAAACATGCTAATGGCAATGGTCTAACTAATAGAAAAAAATATTGTATTGATAGAAAATATCTATCAATTCGATTGTATCTGTAATGGCTGATGGTTTTTCTCAAATTTCCGAATTGATAAAAGAATGTCTTTCCATAGTAAGGGTGATTCCAACCCGTGATTTAAATGCGTTAGATAGATGTGCTGCTTTATCTTGATTAAATGTGACACATCCACTTCAACCAGAGTGCCCTGTTCTAACTCTTTTTTAATACATAAGTACGGTAAAAATCCGATACAGCTTCTGCTAAGAATTAGCGACTTCGCCACTTCCAGGTGATCAACCTGAAATTCAATGCGCGGCTCTACATTAGATACTTCAAAAATTTTATGAACGTGGTTCCAGTCAAACGCACCACACTCAAAAAACACCAACGGCTCCAATGCTAATTCCTGTACTGTTAGCTCAGTTTGAAGTTGAAATGGATGTCCTGGATACACGACTAAACGAATCGAATTATCAAGGGTTTTGTAATTTTGCAGACCACTATGTGTAACATCCTTCATAAAGGCTATATCAACCTGTTTCTGAAGCAATTTTTCCATTAATGCATCATTTGTTGCTGAAATAAATTTAAAGCGTAAATTGGGGTTTTCCTTTTTCCATAGAGGAAGAGCATATGGAATAAAGTATTGCGATGTAATGATATTAGCCCCTATGGTTATTTCCTCCAGTTCGCTTCCTGTTTTCAACTGCTTTTTCCCCTGGTGAAAGGTACGAATAATTTGATCTGCAAATGGAATGAAGGCTTTCCCTTTTTCGGTTAAAATAATCCCTCTCCCTTGCCTCTCAAATAGTACTGAATCGAGTTCACTCTCAAGGGTCTTAATTCTTGCCGAAACAGTCGGTTGTGATAAAAACATTGCCTCTGCGGCTTTATGAAAACTATTAAGGTGAACAACATACATAAAAGCTTCAATATGATCAATATTCATCTTGCCAACTCCTCTTTCCAAAATGAACGCAAAAAGCTCCTGTTCGCTTATCGCGTTCAGGAGCTTTTGGTTGTCCAATCAGCTCTTCCTCTTATAATGATTCTTTCTCCGATTTTAATCTTATAAAACCAATAAGTAAAGTGTAATTTAACTGAACAACCAACAAGTAACGATATATTTATTGCGATTTCATACAACATGATATTCAAGGAAGGTAATACTATTTATGCAGATGAAATTTTAAGGATTCTAAGTAAATAAAACTAATAATTTCATTCTCTTTCTGCCTGTTTTTCACTCCTAAGGGTGTATCTATTTTACGAATTTGTATTTCCATAAATTTTGCATAGTTTTTTTTAATTGTTTATCCCAATGGACTTGGCCGTTTCAGTCCATCCTGTCTACGTTATATTTTTTTCTCCTTATAAAAAAGAAAAGAAAGGTCATCCTAATGGAGTAGTTCAAATAATGACATAAGGAGTGAAGCAATATGCCTCAACAACAAATTGATGTCAATCAATTAAACCAAGCAAAAGCAAACGTTACCCTTACTCAAACTTTACTTAGTCAAGCAATTGAAAAATCTTCGTCGGACCCAACTTTGGCACAGGAAGCAATTAAACAAGCTGCTTCGGAAATCGCACAAGCCCAATCATATGTAAGTCAAGTATACAGTGTAGCACAAACTCAAAAAACGGAGTAAATTAAGAACAGAATGTCACATAAGCTATTTGTTAAGAGGCCTATATCCTTAAGCGGAATAGGCCTTTTAGTTACTCACAGTTTAACCTTATAAAATGGGAACGCCCCTGTTTTTCTTAAAACCACCTATTATAAGGCGGGATGCTTTGAGGGAATTTAAACGTATTAAACGGGTCATATTCAGTTTTAACTTCTCGAAGCCGTTTAAAATTCCCCCCATAATATGCTGTTGGCCAATCTTTGATTTGCCGATCAGGCCAATTCACATAGTCACCAGTCGTATACGGTGATAAGGCATTCCTTAATTCTTTGATCCAGCGTATGTTTTCCCGTTCTTCTTCAGGGTTGATCCATGTAGCTTGTACTCCTGAGCAATAATGGCGTCCCGGTAATAGAAAGCCGTTTCCATTGGGTTGACCTGGCCTGCTGCTCCTCCAAGGGATTGGTGCCAAATGGCTGCATTTTCATTTGGAGCGTTTTCCAAAAAATGCTTCATCGTCAAGATTGCTTGTTGTGAAAAAGGTTTTTCAATAAAAGATCCTGACTTCTTACGATGGCCCGGTCGATTTCCACTCGGATCATCAAAGAATCGTACAGCATCAATGTACGGGACTTCCTTTATCATGACATTTATTGGTGAACCAGTTTTCGTCAAAGGTTTTAGAAGCTGCTTTAACCTATATGACGTTCCGACAAATTCACCTTGAGCGATAATTTGATTTACTTCCTTTGACTTAAATTCTATTTCTGATGTTAGTCGTTCATCAGTGTAAGGGGCCCAATCCTGCCAGGCATTAAATATCTCTTCAAAATCTTCCCACCCCCATGTAACGGAAAAAACCGATACCCTGGATACTGGGTGAACCCTGAAAGTAAGAGAAGTGACTATGCCAAAGTTCCCCCCTCCGCCCCCGCAGCATGCCCAAAATAAATCACTATTTATTTTCCTATTTGCTTTAATGAGTTTGGCGCCCTTCTTTCCACACGCCCTTACCATTTCTATTTCAACCAGATTGTCACAAGTAAGTCCAAAGTGCCTCGTTAACATACCGATTCCACCGCCGAGCGTAAGTCCGACAAGACCCACATTGCTTTCGGTTCCAGCCGGAATCGTCGTGCCATATTCCCATAACTTATTATATACTTGCCCTAAATCAGCACCGGCTTCAATTTTTGCGATCATTTTTTCACGATTGACCTTGATCTTGTACATTTCACTAATATCAATGATTAGACCGCCATTTACCAATGAAAAATTTTCATAACTATGCCTGCCGCTCCTAACCCGGAAAGATGTATGATTTTCCCGGGCCCACTTCAGTGAATTCAACACATCTTTGGAATTTTGACAAAACACAATGATCTTTGGGAATTTAGGAAAACTTAAATTATTATTTATCCTGGCATGCTCGTACTCAGCATCATTAGGTGTAACGATACGCCCGGTAAGCTTTGTCCTTTCCAAAATATAACCCCCTTTCTCAGATGATGCAGGGAAGATGTTATATACTATGAAAAATCTTTAGGAAAAGACACATTCTATAGGCGGGAAAGGGTTTCAATTAATCTAATTCTTACTTTTACTCCAACATCCGTACCTTAAAAAGTAGGATATAATTTTTTTCTATATGATAGAGCATAATTAACTCGCAAGTTTTCATGATTTACTCGTGAATTCCACCAATTTACTCGCAAAGACGAAAAAAAGACCCAAGCTCAAGCAGCATCCATTGGAATTCCATTATACAAAATTCAGTATCCTTTATATGATGGAAAAGGTTTTGAAAAGGGCCTTATTGACCCCGTGGATTTTT
Organism: Peribacillus sp. V2I11; assembly: GCF_030817135.1. NCBI lineage: Bacteria > Bacillati > Bacillota > Bacilli > Caryophanales > Bacillaceae > Peribacillus > Peribacillus sp. V2I11. Next base: position 1,644,770 of record NZ_JAUSYW010000001.1, read on the forward strand.
TTGGAAACGGAGGTATCTTACAAATTGCATTTGGAAACCTTTTTCTGGAGGATTGTATCGAGTACAAAAAGAACTTAGTTGAGTCTAATAGTTATGAACTAATCCTTTCTTTAGCCGGAATCAACACGAAACAGATAGTCCAGGAATTTATTGATTTAGGGTATAAAGCAAAAATTGTCAGCATTCGTTTAGATAAACCCGTCCTTCTTTTTTTGGACGAAATCTGGACCAAAAATTTATGGAAAATTCACCAGAGGATGTTGGTCCATGTGGTGAGTTTGGTGAATATCACTCATTCGTATATAACGGAGACATTTTCTCTCATCAGATACGACTAGACTTGGGAGATGAAATGTTTGTACTTCCTGCCAATCCCTTATTCAGCGAGATTCGCTATAAACGTGTGGTAAAAGTTTGAATTTTTCATTAATATTGTCAGGTGTCCCAATTTGCGAACACTTTTTAATAAATAAAAAAAACATGGTCATAAAGTAACCATGTTTTCTTTTTACCCATATAGCTGTGTCTACACTAATAGTTATTTATTGATAAATTCTTTGTTGATTTTTTCGGCCTCAGCCATGTATTCTGTTTTAATCCCGCTCTTAACTCCCCACCAATAGAAGCCAAGTGCCAGACATGCGATGACCACCATATCCCAGCCAAATGTAAGAATATTTTTTCCGCCGAACTTCTCACTTCCAATATAAGAAATCAAAATCATACAACCTAAGTAAAGAAGCATCCAAACACCTGATAAAAATTGTTTTTTGAATCCATTCCATTTATTTTTAGCTTGATAATAAAAGTAAATAGGTAGTCCAATGGCAATGATGAAAACGACTTCTCCTGTTAATGGCCAACGCGCCCAGTATAAAGTAAGCGATGCAAAAACAAATCCACAAGGTGCAATAATAGAAGCACCTTTTAAGTGAAATGGACGGTTAAAATGAGAAGCAGTACGTCTTAATGTTGCCAATGCAACTGGCCCCATGATATACGAAATAAGTGTAGCAACTGAAATCACTTCAGCAAGTACGCCCCATCCGCGGAATAAAAATAAAAAGATAAAACATACGCATAAGTTTAATAACATCGCTGGACGAGGAACACCATAAAGTGGATGTAATGTACCAAAGATATTCGGTAAGTACCCATTTTTCTGCATTCCATAAAGCATTCGCGAAGTTGTAGCTGTATAAGTGGCACCTGAACCAGAGGGTGATACAAACGCATCTACATACAATACAATAGCTAACCAGTTAAGACTAAGAGCAATTGCCAAATCTGCAAAAGGTGAATTAAAATTCAGATGACTCCATCCGTTCACGATCATAGACGGATCGACTGCACCGATAAAAACAACTTGTAAAATAACGTATATAAAACCTGCAATTAGAATAGACCCAATAACAGCAATAGGTATAGACTTATTCGGCGACTTCGCTTCTCCTGCCATATTAACGGGACTTTGAAATCCGTTAAACGCAAACACTATACCAGAAGTAGCTACTGCTGTTAAAACGCTTGCCCAACCATATGGTGCGATTCCTTGAGAACTTGTAAAGTTTTCACCATGAAATCCAGCAAAAAATAACGATCCTGCCATTACACCTGGAACAATTAATTTAAAAATAGTAATAAATGAATTTGCCTTAGCAAAAAGGTTAACTGTCCAATAATTGACGAAGAAATAGAACAATAGTAGTAAAGAAGCTATGAATAATCCTTTGGTCGTCAAGATATTGTTATCAACTAAAGAATGAGACCATCTGGCCCATTCCCAAGGCCACGTACTCATATATTGTACCGAAGCAATTGCCTCAACGGTAATAGTCGAAGCGATGGATATCCAGTTCGCCCACGCAGCTAAAAATCCAATAAAAGAGCCATGAGAATATTGAGGATACTTAACCATACCTCCAGCTTCAGGAAACATTGCCCCAAGCTCTGCGTAAGATAATGCAATAAATAAAATTACAAGCATACCGATAATCCAAGAAAAAATAGCTGCTGGTCCAGCAATCTGGGCAGCTTTCCACGCTCCGAACAACCAACCTGAGCCGATAATAGAACCTATACCTGTCATAGTTAAAGCAAAAGTCCCCATCTTTCTATGCATATTACTCATCTCTACCTACACCTCTTCCTAGGAAAATAAAAAACACTTGATCTATAAATCAAGTGTTTGCCCAGGCGCGCGGCTTATACTCTATATGCTCCCCCATGGTACTCCATGTTGCGCCAGTTACATATAGGAAAATAGCTTTTTTTTTAGTATATAGGATTATTTTGAATTTCACAACACTTGAAAAACATTTATATTTTATCTATAATCTTATTTATCTTTCGTAATTTCCTATCTATATTCATTTTAATTTGAAAAAAACAGGTGAATTAAGGTTTAAAAAACAAACATTCGATTTACAGAACACATGCTACATCAATATAATCATTTTCCCTTTAACATTATACTTGAAAATCTTTAAGAGCTTATACGTGCAAAATAAACCGTTCATATTTTACAAATTATATCCAAACATTCACATAGAGGCAATGCACCAGGTAGTTAAAATTTTATTGGATCTAACAGAGGAAATTCTTGAAATCCTCCATACCTTTATTGAGCATTTTTCTACAATAACTGTTCTTTTCTTCCTCAAAAAAAAGTCATGCACAAGTTGGGAAAATGCCTGAGGGAAGAAAATCTCTCTTTGCTTTGTCCACAATTTATGCACAACTTTAATTAGTGTCTATTATATTTAAGTATGTTAACGTTTCCTTAAACAAGATGATGTCCCTATATCCTTATAAAAGAATAACTCATCTTTTTATTGAAATGGCACGAGGCTTCTAACTGGAAATCTCATCATCGGATTTAACATCCAATGGTGTTCGTTTATCCATTTTCAGCATGTAATAACTTGCCACGACCAAGGCTAGGAAAACGATCCCGACAACCAAGGAAATCCGGGTACTCGGATTGAACCACATACCCACCAGCACCATCAGCAAAAAGGCTATTGTCGCATAGTTACTGTATGGGGCCAACGGCATTTTGAACGGATGCTTCTCCATTTCAGCGGCATTTACCTTTCTGAATTTAAGCTCACTGATAAGCAAGACAAACCATGGAATCATCCCGGGCAATACACTCGCACTGTACACATAAAGGAATAATTGAGGCGGTGCAAGGTAATTCAGGATAACCCCGATGCCCAATCCTAATAGTACAGCGATCGTACAATAAGCCGGCACTCCATTTTTAGATACTTTGGCAAAGATTTTCGGTGCCTGGCCGTTCAATGCCAGTGTGTAAAGCATACGCCCTGCACTGAAAATACCACTGTTGCATCCAGACATTGCCGCAGTGATTACTACAAAGTTAATGATGCCTGCCGCCGCAGTGATACCGACTTTAGCAAAGGTTGAAACGAATGGACTTCCGATATCATCTAGTTTATCCCAAGGATAAACCGTCACGATGACGAATATGGCACCAATATAGAAAATTAAAATGCGCCATATGATTGATTGGATCGCTTTTGTTACGGTCTTCGTTGGATTTTTTGCTTCTCCGGCTGTGATGCCGATAAGCTCAACGCCTTGATAGGAAGCCACGACAAGCGAAAGCGCAAAGAAGAATCCTGTCCATCCTCCCGTAAAGAAGCCGCCATTTGCCCATAGATTCGATAATCCAATCGCATCCCCGCCATTCCCTATTCCAAAGAAGATAAGGCCAAGGCCGGCAATGATCATCAATACAATCGTTATGACTTTTATAAGCGCAAACCAGAATTCAAATTCCCCGAAGGATTTAACGGAAATGAGGTTGGCAGCCCCCAAGATGATCATGGCGACCACACCTGGTATCCAAGCCGGTAACTCCGGGAACCAATATTGCATATACAACCCAACCGCGATGATTTCGGACATTCCGACGATTACCCATTGAAACCAATTGCTCCAAGCAGTCATATAACCTGCCAAAGGATGTATATAGCTGCTTGCAAAGGTTGCAAAAGAACCTGTAGTCGGTTCTAAATATAGCATCTCACCCATAGAACGCATGATGAAAAATATAAAAATGCCTGCGATGGCATAAGCAAGCATTACAGAGGGCCCGGTCCATTTGATCGTGCTGGCCGACCCCATGAATAACCCGACACCGATGGTTCCGCCCAAAGCTATCATTTGAATATGACGTGCTTCCAGCCCTCTCTTTAATTCCTTGTTTGACATGATAAACTCCCCCAGGTGCAATATCGGTAATGCTTTTCTATCCTTACCACGAATGACTCTCCATTAATTATTGCGGTTAGAAATGCTTTATCGTAATCAATATTACATAACACTTCAATTTTATTTTCTTATCTTATAATAGTAAATATTCTGTAAAAATACAATTGTATTTTTGAAAAAAACAGTTACCAAATATATCTTGGCGATTTCCCCAATCTAAAAATATCATTTTAAAAAAATGATGTTCAGTATTTCATAATAGTGATAATTCAAAATGAGTAGAAAACAATCACTAGTGCTTAAACCTTTACAAGTAACGTTCATTATAAAATCGCCTATAATGCCTGTTTCCCCTTTAAAAATTTGTTGACCTACCGAATAATAGATGATAGAATTCCAATATTATTTTATAAGTATAATGAATGATCCAGCAGTGGAAGATTATCACTGACTGACATTTCTTCACAACCGCATACAAGCAAGCGATGAATGCTATGGATGACACTATAGCAGGAGCAGCTTCTGGAGAGACTGTACAAGATGCAGCGCCGAAGGATTCACAATCTCAGGCAAAAGGACAGAAGAGTAACGAATGATAAATTGTTATTCTGAACCCTTTAAGAGATTGGTATTATCCAATCTCTTTTTTTATTGTCCATTTTGTGATTGGACTAAAAACAACATCTTTAAAACCAATGGGAAAGGCAAGCTGGGCGAAAAAATCACGTCCCTCTCCAAGACCATGCAGATTGAAATCATTCACTACCAAGACCATAAAAGACGGGGGAGTTCGAATTGGCTAAACAGGAATTAAAAAGAGATTTAAAAAATCGACATGTACAACTGATTGCAATAGGAGGAACCATTGGCACCGGTTTATTTTTAGGTTCCGGAAAAGCCATACAATTGGCGGGACCTTCCATTTTATTTTCCTATCTGATAATAGGGATTGCCTTGTTTTTTGTGATGAGGGCCCTAGGGGAATTGCTCTTATCCAATGCAGGGTATGCATCATTCACTGAATTCGCAACCGAATATGTCGGTCCATGGGCTGGCTTCGTGACAGGTTGGACATATTGGTTTTGTTGGATCATGACCGCAATGGCCGATATCATAGCTGTCGGTGTCTATATACAATATTGGTATGATGTCCCTCAATGGATTCCGGCACTAATATGCCTGGTCATTCTGTTAGGATTGAACCTATTGACCGTTAAGATATTTGGCGAATTGGAATTCTGGTTTGCCATCATTAAAGTAATCACGATCATCGCCTTGATCATCGTAGGAATCTTTCTTTTGATCATCGGTTTCAATACCGATACCGGAACTGTTTCCCTAACGAACCTATGGAATCATGGTGGCATGTTCCCCAATGGCATTTCCGGATTCCTATTATCTTTACAGTTGGTCGTCTTCTCATTTGTCGGTGTCGAATTGGTCGGGGTATCCGCAGCAGAAACGGCTAACCCGAGAAAGAACATTCCATCTGCCATCAATAAAATCCCTGTCCGGATTTTACTTTTCTATGTTGGTGCTATATTCGTCATTCTCTGCGTCAACCCATGGACACAACTGGATGCCACGAGCAGCCCATTTGTAGAGGTCTTTGCGTTAATCGGCATTCCAGTCGCTGCAGGGATCATCAACTTCGTCGTTTTGACATCCGCTGCTTCGGCATGCAACAGCGGTTTATTTTCAACAAGCAGAATACTCTATACGTTAAGCAGGAATGGCGAAGCCCCTGCTAAACTGGAAAAATTAAATAAACAGGCGGTTCCGAGCAATGCCTTATTAACATCTACAATCGTTGTATCAATAGGGGCATTATTAAGCATGCTGATACCGGAAAATGCATTTACCGTCGTAACGACCATCAGTGCCATCTGTTTCATATGGGTATGGAGCATTATCTTGATCTCCCATATCAAGTATTCAAAAACAAGGCCTGACCTAAGAGCCGAATCGACTTTCAAGGCTCCTTTTACACCCTTTGTCAATTACGTCATTTTAGGATTATTCCTGTTCATCCTTATTGTTATGCTATTCGCTGAAGCTACACGACTATCACTGCTCTTGACCCCAATATGGTTCATACTCTTGGTGATACTATATAACTATCGAAAAAAAAGATAGCTAATGCAAATAAAGCCTTGAACTCAATATGAATTCAAGGCTTTATCCGTTTTATGAAACACGTCAGGGTTCGGCTGTCTGCGCGTTGTTGCTAAAATATATCAGGCAACTGCATTAAATTTTATATCAAAATAGTGTAAGCTAATATATATTATCGGACCTTCTTAAAGAAGGTCAATCTATCATGTATGAATTTTTCATCCCGGTTTGGTCCACCCATCCATCAGTGGCATTGAAGAATAAACCCCCATTGGTGGACGTTTCACTTTATTTTAAACGGAGGGGTTTGTTTAATGAAGATTATATATATTCTTACTCTAGTTCCTTTTATAGGCATACTAGGATTTCTACCTTTTGTTAATAGAATAGAACCATATGTATTAGGGATGCCTTTCAATATGTTCTGGATGGCTATGTGGGTGGTCCTTACCTCTGCCATACTGGGCATCATGTATAAACTGGATCCAAGGAATCGGGAAGGTGACCAGGAATGAATATTGCTCTCTTAATCATTTTAGCATTTTTACTTCTATCGATATTTTTAGGCATACTCTCTTCAAAAGGAAAAGATATGGACTTGGAACAATGGACGGTGGGCGGACGTGGTTTTGGTGCGATCTTCGTCTTTCTGCTGATGGCCGGGGAAATCTATACGACCTTCTCCTTCCTTGGCGGCAGCGGCTGGGCTTATGGCAAGGGTGCACCCGCTCTATATGTACTAATTTACATTACTTTGTCTTACGTATTATCCTATTGGCTCCTACCGGAAATTTGGAGATATGCCAAAGAAAATAAACTGATGTCTCAATCCGATTTTTTTGTAAGCAAATATAAGAGTCCTAGTTTAGGAATTTTGGCTGCGCTTGTAGGTGTGGTGTCGATGATTCCAGTGATCGTCGTGCAGCTGAAAGGATTGGGGATCATTGTCTCAGAAGCATCTTATGGTGCCATCTCAATGTCTGAGGCAGTTTGGATGGGGGCAATCAGCCTTACCATTTATGTGATGATTTCCGGTATACACGGTTCAGTTTGGACAGCGGTCATTAAAGATATCATGATGGTCGCCATAATAGGATTCTTAGGGATTTATCTGCCGATTCATTACTTTGGCGGATTTCAGCCGATGTTTGAAGCGATTGATGCGGTCAAGCCTGGTTTTTTAAAGTTCCCTGATCAGGGTCTTAGCGTATCATGGTTTATCTCCACCGTAATATTGCTCGTATTCGGTTTCTATATGTGGCCCCAAGTTTTCAGTGCTGTTTATTCAGCACGCAGCGGCAAGGTATTTCGAAAAAATGCCATCATCAGCCCTTTATATACACTCATGCTATTATTCGTCTTTTTCGTTGGGTTTACTGCTATATTGAAAGTGCCCGGACTCGTTGGGGCAGATGCAGACCTCTCATTGCTGCGCCTTTCGATCGAGACCTTTGATCCATGGTTTATAGGCATAATCGGCGGAGCTGGATTGTTGACCGCATTGGTGCCTGGATCCATGCTTTTGATGAGCGTCGCTACACTGCTCGCGAAAAACGTCTATAAGGAATTTGCACCTGCAGTATCCGATCGCCACGTTGTACGATTGGCAAAGTTCCTTGTTCCAGTCATTGCCCTTATAGCCGTCTACTTCACCTTAAACGGCGGCGAAACGATGTCAGCATTAATTCTTATGGGATACAGTCTCATCACACAGCTATTCCCGTCCCTTCTCTTTAGTCTGAAAAGGAATAATCCGATCAATAAATTTGGCGCAATCGCCGGCATCATCACAGGATTGGCCATCGTAATCTGCATTACACTCAGTCATTCGACAATAGGGACCTTGTTTCCATCCTTGCCGCAAGCAGCGAAAGATTTGAATGTGGGAATCATCGCATTGGCAGTCAATTTCATTGTGATGATCACAGTAAGCCTTGCTTCCAGAAAGCACACGGTTCAGTTGGAACCTAAAACCGTTAACGATATATGAAGCACTCTCTGATGCTGATTATTTTGGATAAAGAAACATTAGAAATCGAGTAGGAGGAGGCGCCTAGCCTCCGACCTCTCACACCACCGTACATACCGTTCGGTATACGGCGGTTCAGTTTAAGTCTGACGTAGTTTTGTATATCGTTCATATAGATTTACTAACCCATGATGGAGCCAATAAACATTATTAAGGGTTTTGTCTAGAATAGGACTATGCGCTATGCGCCAATAACCCTTTCTGCTATTTCCCCATTCATATGCTTTTCCAAATGGGACGCCTAATCCTTTGAGTTTCCTCACCCTCGTTCTTGGCAATTTCCATTGCTTCCATAGACACATCCTGAGTCTTCTTCGAATCCATGAATCTAAATTCTTCAATACGTTCGGAGTATCAATGAGGGCGAAATACCCCATCCAACCTCTAAGGTATTGCTTTAACTTATTTATTCGGAGTTTCATGGGTATCGGTAATTTTCTCGAGGTCATTTCCCTGATTCGTTTCTTTACTCTCTTCACCGTTTGTTTAGCCAGTAGAACCTTCGGGTTCTTCTTTGACTTCGTGAAACTAAAACCGAGAAACGTTCTGTTCCAAGGGCGATCATACTTCGACTTCTCGTAGTTGACCTTTAGCTTCAGTTTATTTTCAATGAAGCTTGAGATATTTCCCATTGCACGTTTGGCGGCTTTTCGTGTCTTCACAAAGATAGTACTGTCATCCGCATACCTTACGAATCGAAGATTGCGTTTCTCTAGTTCTTTATCTAACTCGTCTAACATGATATTAGATAATAAAGGACTTAACGGACCTCCTTGCGGAGTTCCCTCCTCACTTTTATGAAAAAGTCCGCCTATCATAATGCCTGCTTGAAGGAATTTACGAATCAGTTTGAGAACTCGTTTATCTTCAATTTTCCGCTCTAACATTCCCATGAGCTTGTCATGATTCACTTTATCGAAGAACTTCTCCAAGTCCATATCCACTACCCATGTATAACCTTCGGTTATATAGGACTTTGCCTTTCGAACCGCCTGGTGCCCCTGTTTGTTAGGGCGAAATCCATAGCTATTCTCCGAAAAGGTTGAGTCATATATCTTCGTCAATATTTGGGCAATGGCTTGTTGAATGAAACGGTCTAGAACGGTTGGAATACCCAATAGCCGAACTCCGCCGTTTGGTTACGGGATTTCGATACGACGGACGGGCTGCGGTTGATAGGTACCCTGTAAAAGGGCAGTTTTCATGTTGTACCATTCGGTTACGAGGTGCGGTCTCAGGTTTTGAACCGGCATTCCATCTACACCATGGCTTCCCTTATTTCTTTCTACACGCTTCAATGCCTGTATTAAGTTTTCCCTCTCTAGTATCTGTTCCATTAACATCGTTGATATCCTTTCTACGTGGATAAATGGTCTATTTGTGCCTTTATCTGCTCCACCCTTTTGAAGTTCCCCGTGTATTCACCACTTCTTCCTTCAAATAAGTTCCGTTAGGAATTGTTTGCTTCTTTGCAGATAACGAACGCCTAGTATTCATCCTCCTTAATCTGTTCGGTCCTTCCTTATCTTCTCGAGTAGACAAGTACTATGACCTCTGCTGACTTCTGATGATTCAGCTGTCCATCACTGGACAGGTTACCAAGTGTACTTGGCTGTCATCAGACCTCCCCGGGTAAGAGTGCAATCTTTCCCTCCATCTATCTGCTTCATTTACTCTGTACCACCTTCGGCAGTAAGGACTTTGTTTTGTTTCGCAAACTCATCCAATGATACCTAGCCTTATATGAAGTTCGTGTTCCTCAGACCGGAGGTTTGCCGCTTGCTTCCTTCAGATTCCACGTCACCGTGGACACCCTTGCATTAAGCTAACCACTACTACTGCCTTCATGGTTCGGGACTTTCACCCTATAGATTGCACCCATGCCGGGCGCACGAACATCGGAAGGCTCAGTCAAAAGACTGAGCCTTCCTTATTATCGACATCCAAAGTCATAATGTCCTTTTTCTTAAGAGTGATAATGGAAAGTTAATGGCAGACAAAAAACAATGTCTCAAAATATACTACTAATCTTTTTTGTTTATTATCAAATCTCCTATTTTAACTAATGAATACAACGAAAAAATAATCATAAGGTTTCCGGATTAAAGCAAAAAGTAATCGATATTACGAAAGCTATTAAAATCAGGATAAAACCGAACTGAGATCTATTTGACATTAACATTCCGCCTTTATGTATTTTACAAATAATAGCATCATTTTTTTGGAAATAATATACATTTATTATCATTGGGGAGATTTCAGTTAGAAAAACCAAAATAAATAGCCACCTTAATAAAGAATGACTATATATCATGAAATATGAGCTTTCGCAGTTAGCAGATCAAATGCATCGTATTGCTTTCGAGCCAAATACTCGTAAGTTTCACGCTTTTACTCGTGCGTTTGGCGCAAATACTCGAGTTTCACGCTTTTACTCGTGCGTTTGGCGCAAATACTCGTGAATTTCACACTTTTACTCGTGAGTTTGGCGCAAATACTCGTGAATTTCACGCTTTTACTCGTGTGTTTGGCGCAAATACTCGAGTTTCACGCTTTTACTCGTGAGTTTGGCGCAAATACTCGTGAGTTTCACGCTTTTACTCGTGAGTTTGGCGCAAATACTCGTAAGTTTCACGCCTTTACTCGTGTGCTTGGCGCAAATACTCGAGTTTCACGCTTTTACTCGTGCGTTTGGCGCAAATACTCGTGAGCTTCACGCTTTTACTCGTGAGTTTGGCGCAAATACTCGTGAGTTTCATGCGCGTTAAAACTCATTTCCGTTTTCACCACGTAACTTCAGTAATCCACTAAAGCTTTCCTGCAATCATTCAATGCTTTGACCATTTCCTTATATTCCTGCAACTCTTGTTCCAGTTTTTGTTTTCTATTTACAATCATCCTCATAACCTCTTTCGGACTGGGCCCGCCTTGAATGCTTCTAATCTCCACAAAATATTCGGGAGAGATTATTTTTTTCCATTCATCTTCTGCTAAATTCACTGAAACGAATTCATTGATAATCTTGTTGATTTCTTGTGTGTCCCAATCATATAGCTCTTTCCCTTCTCTAATTGACCTTTTTGCAATATGACTGGCTATAGTATGGGCTTTTCTAAAGGATATGTCGTAATCTCTTGATAGGGTATCCGCTAATTCAGTAACCGTTATACTGGATTTTGCGGCCATTTTCTTTGTATGTTCTTCATTTACTTTCAAAGTCGATATGACGGCATACATTATTTTCATGACACGTCCTGCATTCGAAAAAGCTCGATATAAATGCGGCTGTAAATCATCTTCCGTATCGACGATATCACCAAATGGTGTATTGTGGATCATATTCATTGCAGCAAGTGCATCACCATAGGAACTGCTTGCAATCGAACGGGAATGTTCAATTGAGACTGGATTTCTTTTTTGCGGCATGATGCTGCTCACTTGAACATAAGGATCCGCCACATGAAATGTACCAAACTCCCTTGTCACATGCAGCAGGAAATCTTGAATCCATCTTCCAGTATTGACCATGCACGTCATGATGGCAGTTGCGGTTTCCAATAAATAATCTGCCCCGCCTATCGAGTCATAGGAATTCTCAATCACCGAATCAAATCCAAGCAGTTCAGCAGTACGGTTCCGGCTGATCGGAAAACCGGTAGTCGTTAACGCTGCCGCACCCAAAGGGGATTGGTTAACCGTTTCATAGGCTGCCCATAACCGGCCAATATCCCTTTGAAGCACATCATAAATGGCTAAAAAGTAATGTCCTACCGTAGTCGGCTGAGCCGGTTGGGTATGCGTGTAACCTGTAATATAGGTTTCTGTATGTTTTTCAGCCTGCACCAAGAACGCCTCACTCAAATGGTTTGCATAGCCAATCAATTGGAGCAGATGACCTCTCAAAACAAGCCGGTACATCGCAACTCCCATATCATTACGACTGCGGCCGATATGAATCTTTCCTGCAAGTTCATGACCGATTTCCTCACCGACCTTTGCCTCCATCATGAAAAATAAGTCTTCGAATTGGGGCTGATAAGTCAACTGCGTGAGATCTGTTTGGGCCACTTTCCGAATCCCATCAAGCATGGTTTTCGCCTCTTCATCTTTAATGATCTTTTGTTCCGAAAGCATGATGACATGTGCCCGATGAATATCGAACATAGCATGAAATAAGTAATCTCTTTGATCATTAAAAACAGGCATCAGAAGCTCTTCTGCATATGTTTTTCCGGGAAAGTCACTACCTTCATTTTTGATGAATTCTTCAATCCTGCTCATCTTTGAACCTCCAATTTATAAAGCTTTTTCCGCTTTGATTCCAAAAAACTTGTTCGAAATAAAGAGAACGATTACAATCAGCGTGATTTGAATCATCCCATAGGCAGCTGCCTGCCCCATATTGAACATCCGAAGCTGATTCATGATTTCAATGGATATAGGCCTGTTTGAAATCGTGTACAAAAGGACCGAGGTCGGGAATTCCCCCACAGATTCGATAAATGCCAATAACGTCCCTGATAAAACACCAGGCATAATAATCGGAAATATGACCTTTCTGAAGGTATAAAACCACTTTGCCCCCAAGTTTCTGGCTGCTTCTTCAATCGAATCATCCAGCTGCTCCAGAACGGCATTAGTCGAACGGACAACGAGTGGAATATGTCTGATGAAATAGGCAAGTGGTAATATCCAAAATGTTCCAACTAATATTTGACCGAAAGAAAAAACGCTAGGTTCATTGAATGCGAATATCAAGTTCATCCCTATGACCGTTGCAGGCAACGCCCAAGGAATCATGACTAGAATATCAACAAAGCTTTTCCCGACGAATTTCCGTTTGACAAGTACATAGGACGCTATGACCCCAAACACCAGATTCGCCAACGTTGCTATAAACGCCATCAGTAAGCTATTTCGTAACGGTTTGAAGATATTAGGGTTTTCAAACAAAAGCCGGAAATTTTCCATATTAAATACTGTTGGATACGTTTGAAATGTCCAGGTTCCATCCGGCACAAGTGAAAGCAATAGAATCGTAAAGTGCGGTAAAAGCAGAATGATTACTCCGATGATACCCGTTACGACCATCACCCATTTCATAAACGGGTTTTTCACTTCACTCCTGTGTGCCCCAATTCCTTTCGAAGCCATGCGATAATCTTTCCTATTCTGGTACCAACGCATGAATAATAGGAATGAAATCGAAACGATGGATAAAATGACGGATTGAGTAGCGGCAATTTCCATATCACCATTGATTTTAGAAAAATAAATTTGCAGGCTCAACACCCTGTATCCGCCAGCTAATAAAAACGGGGCACTGAAAGAAGCCATTGATATCATGAAAACAAGTAAAGAAGCTGCAACGATGGCAGGTGTCAATAATGGAAATGTCACCTTCCAAAAAACCTTGAATTTATTTGCGCCTAAGTTATAAGCAGCTTCTTCAAGGGACGGATCTATTTTGTTGATTGCAGCGGATACGGTCATATAAAAATAAACATACATCGTATAGGCATGAACGATAAGGATTCCCGATACCCCGCCAATTTTAAATGGAACTTCATCGAGATCAAACAAATCCTTGATGGCATTTGGAACTAATCCCGATTCTCCATATAAAAACATAAAGGCCATGACCCCCACCAATGATGGAAGGACAATCGGCAAAATCGCTGCTGATGAAAAGAAGCTTCTGCCGGGAAAATCGTAACGGTTAAAAATGAATGCGAGCGGAATGCCAATCAAGGCACTGACCAATACACTCAATAAGGATATATAAACAGAATTCCATAGAGCCTCTAAGTTCGTTTTCGATTCCTGTACGAAGAAGTCCTGATAATTTCCAAGGGATATCGTTCCGTCTTTTTGCAGACTTTCTATAAAGGTCCTCAACGATGGGTAGAGTACATAAGCTACGAGCACCAATACAACTGGTATAAGGAGCCAAACCGTCAATCTCGTATCACGATTTTTAATCATGGAGTATCACCGCTTATGACAGGGATAAGACGCAGCTGTTTCTCAGGAAGCTGGACATACACTTCCTTCCCTTGATAAAAGTATCCAAAATCATGAGTGTTAAATACGTCGACCCTTAGTAACAAGTCCTGGACATCCACCATGACATTCACAACAGATCCAAAGAATTGGACGGAATTTATTTTACCTTTAAAGATATTCATTCCTTCTTCTGTCACATCCAGAATTCTGATTGCTTCAGGACGAATAGAAACAGCAAGGTCATCATCAGTCTGTAAGATTGAAATTCCTTCCCTAGCCTGATTTTCTACATTCAATTTAATCGGTTTTTCACTATTTTTAAGGGCAACCACTATATTATCTTGTTGAATTTTTTCGACTTGAACGGGCAATAGATTAATCTCGCCTATAAAACTCGCCACAAAATCATTGGCCGGCCGATTATAAATTTCTGCCGGCGTCCCGACCTGGTGACAGACACCATAATTGAAGACAGCGATTCGATCGCTCATCGATAATGCCTCAGCCTGATCATGTGTGACATAAATGGTGGTAATCTTATAATCACGCTGCAGCCTTAAGATTTCCACTCTCATTTCATCACGAAGCTTGGCATCCAGATTACTTAATGGTTCATCCAGCAGTAATATTTCCGGTTCAATGACCAGTGCTCTCGCAAGGGCCACCCGCTGCTGCTGTCCTCCGCTTAACTGGCTCACTTGACGATTCGAGTAGCTCTCCAGCCTGACCTTTTGGAGGGCATCCAGCACTCTCCTCTTTAAGTCAGCGGAAGAAACTTTTCTCACACGCAAGCCAAAAGCTACATTTTCAAAAACAGTCATGTGGGGAAAGAGGGCATAGTTTTGAAAAACCATGCCTGTATTCCTTTTCTCCGGAGGTACACGCGTCATATCTTTGCCGCCAAATCGGACGACACCTTTTGTTGGATAATAAAAACCTGCAATCATCCGAAGCGTCGTCGTTTTACCGCAGCCACTTGGACCAAGAAAGGTAAAAAACTCACCTTCCTGGATTTCCAGATTTAAATGGTCAACAGCTATCGTTTTCCCGAAGGCTTTTTGGACATTCTCTATTTTTATTGACGCCATCCCAACGACACTTCCTTATTCTTTAATTTCTTTATCTCCACTTTTAATATTTTCGTCCCAATATTTCATCCACTCGTCACCTTTTTCCTGGAATGCATTCCAATCAATATCCATCGTTTTAATTTCTGTTTCCGTGATCCATTCAGGTAAATCCTTCACATCACTTCTGGTCGGAATCCTGTAAAATTCTTCTGCCAAGGTTTTTGCTGCTTCTGGTGAATTCACAAACTCATAAAAGGCTTCAGCCGCTTTTGGATGCTTGGCACCTTCAACGATGGCGATACCTTCTGTCAATACTGGCGTTCCGCTTTCTGGAATGACGAACTCAAACGGATAATTTTTATTTTCTTTCAGCATGACAACATCCGGCATTGCCCAAACGGAAAGTGAGCCCTCTCCTTTGGCTACCTTGTTATACATCATTTCAGGGTTCGCTGAATATTCCTTTGTGTTTTGGTCGAGCTTCTTTAACCAGTCATACCCTTCTTTTGGATCATTTGTATCCTTATACGTACGATAGATCATCGCAGAAAAAATTGTCCTCATCGTTCCGGAGGCTAACGGATAGCGGATGATGATTTCGTCTTTCCACTTCGGATCAAGCAGCTCATCCCAATCTTTCGGAACCTCGTCTTTTGATAGTTCTTTGCTGTTATACATGATGACTTCCGGTGTCTGGCTCGTTCCCGTCCAATACCATTCCGGATCGTGGAATCCTCCATCGAGACTATCGGAATAGCTAGGCTTATAAGGAGCCAGCAGCCCATCACCCTTTGCTTGATTGAAGTTCGTGGAAGGTGCACCCCACCAAACGTCTGCCTGCGGATTACTTTTCTCTGATCGAACACGGTCAAGGATTTCCTGGGACCCCATATCAAGCCACTCAACATCAATACCATACTTATCTTCGAACTGCTTTTCGAATTTTGATAAAATATCTTTGCCATGCGGTGAATAAACAACGATTTTATCTTCCAGCTCACCCTTTTCTCCCTTGGCACCGCCAGCATCCGAATTCGTTTTCGTATCTGTACCGTTACATCCCGAAATCAATAGTGCTGCCGATAAGGTCAGTACTGAAACAAGCGACTTTTTCCTATTTTTCATTAATAATCCCCCTCATCACGAAAATTCAAAATGCCATCATGTTCCCTTAAGAATAGGGAAACCGCTCCTAGTACTCCTGCGTTTTCTCCCAGTTGTGAAGTTTTCATTTCTACTAAACTTGGAAGATATCGATCAACGATCTCCCGAATTCTAGGTAAAATGTATTCAGATGAATTTAATACACCACCTCCTAAAATAATCACTTCTGGATTTAGCAAACTAGCCGCATTGACAATTCCGCAGGCTAAATGTTCGATGGCTTCATTTATGACGGCCATAGCTGTCGCGTCTCCTTTTTTTGCTGACAAAAAAGCATCCTCCCCCGATAGTTCGGAAGATTTGGCCCGTTCGAATAAAAAATGATGAGGATCCTTGAGGACCTCCCTTGTAAAATGACCGCCAATCGATTTTCCTCCTGCGACACTTTCCAAATAGCCGTATCTATGGAAAATCGGCTTGAATTCACGCTTCATATCCTCTTTGTCCGTTACCATATATCCCATTTCCCCAGCTGCACTGGAAGCCCCTCTGTATAACTGGTTATTCAAGATAATGCCGCTTCCTATCCCCGTGCCAACCGCAATGAACAGCAAATTCCGCTTATTTTGTGCATTACCCAGCCACTGTTCACCTAGTGCAGCCGCGTTTACATCATTGTCCAGAAAAATGGGGAAATCAAAATACCGCTTCGCTTCGGCTATAAACGGATATTGTACCCAGCCTAAACTAGGTGCCTCTATTACTAATCCGCTTGCCGTTTGCGTTATACCAGGGATCCCGACTCCCATCCCTAATATCCTGCCTTTCGCAATCTGATTCTTTGCAATTAACCGTTCCGTTTCAATCGCCATTTGTTTAAGAAGCCCTGAATGTAAATAGGTGTTTGTTGAAAAACTAGTATCGGCAAGGATGTTGCCACTTAAATCACTTAAAACGATTTTCACCTTCGTCCCGCCTATATCGACCCCCATGATATAGGCAGCCTTTTCATTAAAAAAGAGCTGGATAGGCCTCCTCCCACCTTGAGAAGAGGATTCTCCTATTCCTTTCTCAAATACCCATTTCTCCTGTATAAGTTCATCCACAGCCAGAGAAACAGTTGGTTTACTTAGTTGAAGTTTAACGGCGATTTCAGCTCTTGAAATGGGTGAACATTCTTGGATGCATTGAATGATTCTTTTTTTATTTACATATTTTTGATGACTGGGTGTTCTTTTAAAACTCATCACATCACGGCCTTACATTATTTAGTTAGTAAACCTTCCTAATTAAGTAAAAATATAACTTAAAAAAAATCTTCACACAAGTTATTTATCTGAACATTCAAATTATTAGAACTTTAATAGTTATTTCGTATCATTTACATTTATAACCAATAGTGCTATTTATTAAATAAGATTTTTCGCCTGGTTAGTTAGAAAATATTACTAACCTACATTATTTTCTTCATTAAACGCTTAGGTGTTTCATTAAAGTTGAAGGAGGTTAAAAGAATAATGAAAAAAGCTTTGTTATCGTTGCTTTCCCTATTGTTAGTTCTAGCATTATTGCCGCTTGGAGGTAGCGCTGCAAATCCTGATGAAACCAACTTTGAGTTATGGAATGCGGTCAAGCCGCTCGAGACGACTGTGACATTCTTGAACAGCGGTGCCCATCCAGATGACGAACGCAGTGACTTTCTCGCTTATCTATCCAGAGGGTTAGGGGTGAAGACATCCAGCCTGATTGCAAACCGTGGTGAAGGTGGACAAAATGAAATTGGGGATGAACTGGACAATGCTCTTGGAATCATCCGTTCGAGGGAAATGATAGAAGCTGCAAAAATCACCGGGGTTAAAGCCTATCATCTAAGTGAAACTACCTCAGATCCCATTTATGATTTCGGCTTCTCTAAAACACCAGAGGAAACATTAGAAAAATGGGGCGAAGAACTAACCTATGAACGGCTTATCCGCTTTATTCGTACGTATCAGCCGGATATATTGATGCCATCCTTTCAAAATGATGATACCCAGCATGGACATCATCGAACAATGACAATCTTAAGTGAACGCGCCTTTAAGGATGCCGCCGACCCAACCGTGTTTCCACAACAATTGAAACAAGGTCTATCGGTATGGCAAGTGAAAAAGTTATATTTGCCCGTTTCCTCGGCAGATCAAGCAACCACTTCGATTGAAATCGGTAAATATGACCCAATATACAATATGACTTATCCACAGCTTGGAGAACAATCCCGCTATCTGCATAAAAGCCAAGGCATGGGTTCTGATATCCCTGCAGCACCTCGCCAGATCCATCTAAATTTGAAGCAAAGCGCGGTTGATACAAAAAGCCGGTCGGACCTCTTTGCGGGTGTACCTTACAATTTTACTGAATGGGCTGAAAAACTCCCTCGCTCAGCTTCAAAATTAAAAGGTGAAGTTAAATACCTGCAACGGAATTTGGACGCTGTTATTGCGGCTTATCCAAATGATAAACGTGTTTTTTCAACATCCCAAACAGCTCTCTCCAATGTTCGTTCAATTACTGCGAAAGTCAAAAAGGCAAAGCTAAGCCCTGCCATTAAGAACGACTTGCTTCATAAGCTCTCATTAAAAGAAGAGCAATTGCAAAGCGTCAGTTATGTCTCCTCAGGACTCGAAGTTCAAGCTAAAGCAGCTTCAAAGATCCTTACGAAAGGTCAAAATACGTACGTATCCGTAACCGTGAAGAATAACGGGAAACAAACATTGAAAAAAGTCGCTGCCGCATTGAACGTGCCTAAAGGATGGAAGACCAAAACAAAATCTAAAGATGTCAATCTAGCACCTAATAAATCAACGACAATGACCTACCTGGTTGAAGTCCCTGAAGATGCAGCCTATTACCATGCCTATGATGAGTCAACCATTACGACCAGCATTTCTTATAAATACGGCAGCACAAAAACTGCCATAAAGGAAGAATTGGACGGAACGATCGCTGTCCTTCCCGAAGTTGGCCTTACCCTATCTCCTGAAGATATCGTCGTAAATACAGCAGATGTAAAAGAGGAAATCCCAGTGACCCTTACCTTGAAAAACTATACAGATGGAAAAGCATCAGCAAAGGTCGCTTTAAAAGTCCCTGAAAATTGGGGAGTTCAACCCAAAAATGTTACTGTGCCATTTAATGAAAAATCAGAAGAAAAACAAGTGAAGTTCACCCTCAGACCACCGAAGGCAATTCAGAATGGTGAATATCAGGTTAAGGCAGTTGCTACTGTCAATGGAAAAACCTTTGATTCGACCATTCAGGAAATTTCCTATGACCATATCGGAACATTCTATTACCAATACCCAGCAGCTATCAACACCGTTGCATTTGAGCTTTTGATGCCAGCTTCATTAAAAGTGGGTTACATTGAAAGCGGATTCGATAAAGTGGCAGATTACTTAAGCAATGCAGGTCTTAACATTACGAAGTTAACTGAAGCTGATTTAGCTGAGGGTGATTTAAGCCAATATGACACGATCGTTACAGGAATACGTGCCTATCTATCCAGGGAAGATTTAAAGGCAAATAACGCGCGCTTACTTGAATATGTAGAAAACGGCGGTCATCTCGTCGTTCAATACCATAAACCGGGTGATGGTTGGGATGCAATGAAGACTGCTCCATATCCTCTTACCCTCGGGAATCCTTCCATTCGCTGGCGGGTAACCGACGAAAATGCCACGGTAAATGTGTCGAAACCAGAATCAGCGCTATTTAACTATCCAAATAAAATAACAAGTGATGACTGGAGCAATTGGGTGCAAGAAAGAGGATTGTACTTCCCAATGAAGTGGGATGAACGGTTTGAAACATTCATTTCCATGGCTGATCCAAATGAAGAACCATTTGATGGCGGAATCCTTATGGCTAAATACGGTAATGGCACCTACCTCTATACCAACCTTGTCCTATACAGGCAAATTCAAGGCCAGGTTCCAGGCGGATATCGGATCATGACGAATTTGATTAGTTACGGTGCCAAGTAAATAGAGAAGAAACCTATGCATGTGTCGAATGCATAGGTTTCTTTTTTTGATGTTTGCCCGATTGAAGCAGATATAAATAAAAACATCGCCTGACTGATAGGATTCTACTTTACAACAAAAAAGTTATGCACAAAGATAAGGGAAAGTCTATGCGTTTGGGCTTCCCCTCATTTCCCGCATTCCTTTGTCCACACTTTATGCACAACTTCATTCATGATCTACCATGATTTCTTACAGGCATCCCTTTAAAGCACTTTACTCAAGAATGCTTTGGTTCTTTCGTGTTGAGGGTTACCGAATAATTCATTCGGCTCATTTTCTTCCACGATATACCCTCCATCCATGAATATGACCCGGTCCCCGACTTCCCGGGCAAAGCCCATTTCATGCGTAACAACGACCATTGTCATGCCTTCTTTAGCAAGTTGTTTCATTACCTCCAAAACATCCCCGACCATTTCAGGGTCAAGGGCCGAAGTCGGTTCATCGAATAGCATGATCTTCGGATTCATCGCTAATGCCCTTGCGATGGCGACCCGTTGTTTTTGTCCGCCTGAAAGTTCCCCTGGATAGCTATTTGCTTTTTCCCTAAGACCAACCTTATCCAATAACTCAAGCGCTAATCTTCCTGCTTCCGCTTTATCGGTGGCACGAATTTTAATAGGGCCCAATGTTATGTTTTCCATAACGGTTTTATGAGGAAATAGATTGAAATGTTGAAAAACCATTCCAACTTCTTGCCGGACTTTGTTTATATTGATTTTCCTTTTAGGATCGGTTATATCATGTCCGTTAATGACCACCTCACCGCCCGTAACTTCCTCAAGGAGATTCAGGCAACGCAGAAATGTACTCTTTCCAGATCCAGAAGGGCCTATTACGCAAATTACTTCCTTTTCCTGCACTTCTGCATTAATATCTTTTAAAACCTCGACCGTCCCAAATGATTTTCTCAGTTTTTTTACAGTAATGATGCTCATCGAACTTGTACCCTCCTTTCTATGAAATTAGCAATTAGGGTTAACAAATAGATGATGATAAAGTAAATCACACCAACAGCCAGCCAAATCTTGAATGCTTCAAAGGTTGCCGAAGCCTGAATCTGGCCTTGCTGGGTTAAATCCGCTATACCAATGACTGATAATAGAGAAGTGTCTTTCAAGCTGATGATCGATTGGTTCGTAATGGTAGGGAGCATCCTTCTAAAGGCTTGCGGCAGCACGACATATCTCATCGTTTGAGTACCAGTGAACCCGATGGACCTTGCCGCTTCCGTTTGTCCTTTATCGATGGATTGTATCCCTGCCCTTATTATTTCAGCAAAATATGCCCCTGCATTGATTGCAACGGTAATTATTCCAGCTGTTGTACTGTTCAAAGAAATCAAATTCAGTGAATTCACACCAAAATATATAAAAAACAACTGCACAATGAACGGTGTCCCCCGTATCGCATCCACATAAACCTTTGCAATCCAGTTCAAGATCTTGATAGGGGCAAGTCGCAGCAAAGCCACCACTAAACCAATCAAAAAACCTAGGATAATGGCAATCACAAAGATATAAAGTGTCACCTGAAGTCCTTTTAATAAAATAGGTAATGCCGCAACAATTATATCCATTCCTTTCACCCCTTTGAAAAAGAAAGCGCGCTTTAAGCGCGCCTATAAATCTTTAATCTATTAATTATTCACCAAGATACGTTTTAATTATTTCATCATACGTACCGTCTTTTTTCAGATTGGCAAGACCATCATTTATTTTCTTCAATAAATCTTCGTTTTGCCCTTTTAATACAGCAATTCCATACTGGTCACCATTCAAACGGTCACCTACTATCTTCAACCCAAGATCTTTTTGGGCGATTGCATAGGAGATAACAGGATAATCTTCTATAAGAGCATCGGCGTTGCCGTTTGCCACTTCCTGGAACATCGCTGGACTATCATTGAATTGAACAACTTTAATTCCTAGTTTCGTAGCATTATCCTGTGCATATTTAGCACCTGTTGTCCCTTTTTTCACTGCTATGGTTTTTCCTTTAAGATCTTTAACAGTTTTAGTACTTGTATTATCTTTTTTGACAACTATCGTTAATCCTGCATCAAAATACGGTGTTGAGAAATCCACTACCTTTTTTCTTTCCTCTGTAATGCTCATTCCCGCAATGGCCACATCAAGCTGATTGGCTTGCATCGCTGGGATGATTCCGCCGAAATCCATCGGAGACAATTTGATTTTAAAATCCTGGTCTTTCGCTATTGCATTGATCAATTCAATATCAATACCTTTATAGTCGTTCCCCTCTTTAAATTCAAAAGGAGGATAAGTCGTATCCACACCAACTTTATATACCTTTTCAGGTTTCTTTTCTTCACCTGCATTTTTTTCATCATTGGTGCCACAAGCCGAGATAAAGATAGTTAGAATCAAAAACATACTAAGTAAACCAAGTTTCTTCATTCAAATCACTCCAGTTCTTAGATTATACGTGATAATAAATAATTCTCCCTATAATATAGCATAAGAACAAAGTATTATAGTATGAATTTTTAGAATAAATATTATTTTCTTTAAATAATGTTTATGGATGTTTTTCCTATTATTGTTCAAGTGATGAAAAATATCAAAAGGGTATGGAATCCTTCTCTATAAAAATAGCCGATCACGCTACCAGTACCTGTAAAACAAACCATTAGAGGCGATTTTATCCAGGTTGATTTTCAGTCACCCCTAATAGAGATACCCCTTTATATGCACTAAATTCAAGCAACTAACTCCCCCGTTAGTTGCATAAGAAAAAAACTAAATCAATTAACTTTAGAATACAGGAATTGTTTTTTCCTCCTCTACTTACTAACCAGTACCCCTAGTCCTCCATGCAGTGTTTTATCTTCGCTTGTTATACGAAATCCACCTCCCAACAAGCCTTCAAAGATGTTCTACAAGTAGGGCGCGCACCCGTACGTCCTACCCTGGCTACTGATATAATAGATTCGATTAAAAAAGGTCAACCAGTATTTTTTTTACTGGTCGACCTTATAATAACGAACGCACTTGTTCGATTTGTGATCGATTAAGTTCTCATCCATTAATTCGCTGATTTGTACTAAAGCAGCAATATTGCGATAGGTGCAGTAATAATTAACGTGATGAGCGTCCGTTCAAACCAGATTACAACCAACTTCGTAATGCTGATTGGGATTTCTGTTGATAGAATACAAGGTATCGTCGCTGAAAAGAACAATATTGATGATACAGATACCACGGCAATAATGAACTTAGTTACCAGAGGTGCCTTAACTACCAGAAGCGCCGGCAGGAACATTTCTGCAATTCCTATAGCTGAAGCTTTTGCAGCCAAAAATGGTTCAGGTATTTGTAATGCCCAGGTAAATGGGTAAAAAAGATAGGCAAGTAAATTAAATAGTGGAGTATACTCCGCTAATACAAGGCTGATGAGACCAACGGATAAAATGGACGGTAGAATGCTCATTGTCATAAGAAAACCGTCCTTTAAATTTTCCCATAAATTCCTGCCAAGACTTACGGAATTGTTCGCTCCCACCATCGCACTGTTCCAGGCATTTCGGAAAAGTCCCTCTTTGATAACTTCTTCTGGATCGGCATTATCGGAATAATAATCGTCGCTCATTTTATTTAATGGCCAAATACGTACGGAAATGGCAGTGACAAGATACGTTATTCCTAAAGAAACCCAAAAGAAAAGGGACCAAATGTCCATAAGCCCGAGAGTTTTTGCTACAACGATCATGAACGTTGCTGAAACGGTTGAAAAACCGGTTGCAATAATAGCAGCTTCTTTAAGTGTGTATTTTCCTTCTTTATATAGTCGATTCGTAATAAGCATACCAATAGAATAGCTACCTGCTAAATCAGCAACCATATCAACCGCTGAACGCCCTGGCGTTTTAAATATCGGCCTCATGATTGGCTGCATCAGTACACCCAAAAATTCGAGAAGTCCGTATCCAATGAGAAGCGCCAAAAATATAGCACCAAAAGGAACGACAAGTCCAACAGGTATGACAAGTTTTTCGAAAAGGAAAGGACCCATACTTGGGGCCATTAACCATTCAGGTCCAATCTTGAAATATATTAAGATCGCAACAAGAGCCCCGATTACCTTTAAGAAAGAAAAAACTATTGATACCTTATCTTTATTCCAGCTTTTTGAAATAAATGGATAAACAGCTCCCAATAGAATGACAAGAAGCGCATAAATAGGAACGGCTGACGGTAAGTTTACTTTGATCCATGTTACTATATGATCGATTGGTATGCTTGAAACATCATTTATGGTAATAGGAATAAAAAACATAAAACTTCCTATTAAACTATATATAATAAACTTCAGTATATTCGTAGTTGATTGAATTTGCGGCTTCTCTTGTTTCGTATTTGCTGCCACATTTGGTGATCCCATAATTATTCCCCCTATTATATAATTGCATGCTGGGTCCGGTTGCATAAATGATCATTGCCAGCAAATTCGCGCGTGATGCATCGGTATCCGTTTTAAAAATGACCACGAGTTTCCCAGATTGGACAAGTAAAGTTTCACCCTCTTCCAGCTCTTTTAATGATTGAACAATCGAATCAAAACACTCCCAGTTATCTGCCGTTTTTCAAATCACGCCATATACCACCATCTGGGTGCTCAGCTACATCAAGGTCTAAATTTTTCATTAACATACGAAGCACTGCCTTTTGTATGCAATTCTGTTCCTTCATAACGTTACTATTTCATTTTTTGTATCCGCTTTCATTTGATGAACCCACTCATTATTTAACATTCATTGTATACTGAAAATTCTAATAATACTTTTATTGTTTAATGTTTATTTTATAATTTATTTACAAAAATTCATCTACTATTGTTCATTTTATAATCTATATTAAATTAAAGTGAAATTTAATAGCAGAATCTGTGGTTTTGTGCAAAAAACTTAAACTGATTGTGTAGTCTATTAAACTTGGGCATACTGATATTACTATTCTATATAGGGTTGAATTACTTTGATAAAACTCAATAGAATGCTCAACGTTCCTGCCCCTTTTTTTACATAAGAAAAGACGTCACAGGTCTTTAAAGAACTAAACCCCTCTTTTATATGCTTCTTGTTCCCACTTCGGTAAAAATAGTTTTTACACTTACGTTTAATTAATTGTTAAATTGGGGAAATATAAATTTAATCAATGACTTGAAAACTAGGATGGGTATGATGAGAATAACGGTAAAAAAAATAATATATTACCTGATTAAATTAAGAGGTAGAATATTTTTACCATTTGCCATTTTATACATATTAGTTGCAGCGTATGTTGCTTTTTCTATAGAGCCACAGACGTTCGAATCATATTTAACCTCAGTTTACTGGGTTCTTACAACGCTTGCTACGGTTGGCTTTGGAGACTATGCACCTGTCACCGATCTTGGAAAAGCATTTACCATCGGCCTTTACATCACGGGTATTGGGCTTGTTAGTCTTTTTATTGGAAAAATCATTAAATCTGTATATCTTATCGAAAAACGTAAAGTTGGTGGAAAAATGAAATATACAGGTAAAAATCATATCATTCTGATTGGATGGAGTGATAAATCAAAATCAGCACTCCAAGAAATTTTTAAATCTGATGAAACCATTGATATTGTAATCATTGATAACTTGGAAAAAGCTCCTATGATGGAGGAGCGTCTGTTTTATGTTCGCGGGGATGCTACCGATGAAGAAACATTACTCCGTGCAAACCTGCCTAGAGCAAAAGGGGTTATCATTTTTGCTGACCAAATTACACAAGATAATTATGCTACAAAAGATCCGTTACTTGTCGATGGGAAGACATTATTAGTTGCCACTGCCATAACGGCCATTGAAGAAAAAACGAATACGTCCATTCATGTCACCGCCGAAGTGATTAATCAAAAGCATATTCGTTTATTCGAGCGTGTTAAGGTGGATGAGTTTATTCCTACACAAGAAATGATCTCCCACGCAGCAGTACGATCATTATTTTCCCATGGAGTCACTCACATGTATTCTGAACTTATGAGCACCAAGTATGAAGAAACCATGTATGAGATTCCTAAACAAGATGAATGGCGAACCTATCGTGATGCATTTATAGATCTTCTTAACAAAGGAGCCACACTGGTAGCAGATCGTGGTGATCTTAACATAAACCAAAAATTAGATGAACGAATTCCTGATGATGCACAGCTTTTCATTATTTGCGATAAAGAGACCATTTCCCAAATAAATTCAAATATACACATTAGAGGCCGAAATCTCTAGGGATGCCATGATAGCATCCCTTATAAATTTTTCTTATTAAGACTATACTGCCCTCTTTAGTCTAACCTTCCCTTTCGAAGTAAGCATCCTTAGTTGAATAAGCTTTAAGACAAAAAAAGAACCTTCAATCAAAGATAGATTAAAGGTTCTGTTGTTTTTAATTTCAATGTTGCTTCCATATCCAAAAATTAACTATAAACTAGCTCTTTTTTTTTGCTCAGACCAAGCGTCACTGCTGTTGAAGTTTGAATTTCGTGCAGAAGCTCTGTATTTTCCATTAGTGACTCCCCATAAGAAGGAATCATTTCTTTAATTTTCGGTTCCCACTCTTCCATACGTTGCGGGAAGCATTTATTAATTACCTCAAGCATAACGTGTACAGCAGTAGAAGCACCTGGAGAAGCACCTAGCAATGCTGCAATCGAGCCATCAGATGCACTGACAACCTCCGTACCAAATTGAAGTGTACCTTTGCCGCCTTCAGCAGTATCTTTGATAACTTGTACACGTTGGCCAGCTACCACTAAATCCCAATCCTCGCTCTTAGCGTTCGGGATGAACTCTCGTAACTCTTCCATGCGCTGTTCTTTCGATAACATCACTTGCTGGATCAGGTATTTTGTCAATGGCATCTCTTTTGCTCCTGCCGCCAACATAGTCAAAACATTATTCGGTTTTACGGAAGTTATTAAATCGAACATTGAACCTGTTTTTAAGAACTTCGGTGAGAAGCCCGCAAATGGTCCAAATAGCAACGATTTTTTATTGTCGATAAAACGTGTATCAAGATGCGGAACAGACATTGGTGGAGCACCAACTTTAGCTTTTCCGTATACTTTTCCATGATGCTGCGCAACAACTTCCGGATTATTACATACCATGAAGTATCCGCTTACTGGGAATCCGCCGATATGTTTCCCTTCAGGAATACCGGATTTTTGCAGCAAATGCAAGCTTCCGCCGCCGCCTCCGATAAAGACGAATTTAGCATTATGGCGTTCTACGCTACCAGTATCGACATTACGCACTTTTAATTCCCATGAGCCATCGCTAGCCCGTTTAACATTATCAACACTATGTTTATATTTGATATCGACGTTTTTAGTCTTTAAGTGGTCAAACAACATGCGTGTTAAAGCACCGAAGTTAACGTCTGTACCATAATCAATTTTTGTTGCCGCTATAGAATCATTCGATGGACGGTCTTGCATAATAAGTGGAATCCATTCCATCAGTTTTGCTGGGTCATCGGAATACTCCATACCTTGGAACAGAGGATTTTTCGACAGCGCTTCAAAACGTTTCTTTAAAAACGCTA
This sequence comes from Peribacillus sp. V2I11, assembly GCF_030817135.1. Taxonomy (NCBI): domain Bacteria; kingdom Bacillati; phylum Bacillota; class Bacilli; order Caryophanales; family Bacillaceae; genus Peribacillus; species Peribacillus sp. V2I11. The sequence goes on from NZ_JAUSYW010000001.1 coordinate 1,672,995, forward strand.
CATTTTCATCCCCTTGTACCATACTCATATGAGGCAATGGCATGATAAAGTCTTGCGGATTATCAATCAGCTTACAGTTTACAAGATACGACCAAAACTGCAATGAAACTTGGAACTGTTCATTAATTTTAATTGCTTTGCTAATATCTATAGATCCATCAGATTTTTCGGATGTATAGTTAAGCTCGCACAGTGCAGAATGTCCCGTACCCGCATTATTCCATTCGTTAGAGCTTTCTTCTCCTGCGTTTGCAAGCTTCTCAAATACTTTGATTTCCCATTCCGGTGCTAACTCTTTCAGTAATGATCCCAAAGTCGCGCTCATGACTCCGCCGCCAATTAAGATAACGTCTGTTTGTTTCTGTATGTTGCTCATTATAACCTTCCTTATCCCCTATATTTGCAAAAAAGATGTAGGCGCTCCTGCTTAGGTGTCACAAAAAGCCAGGCACGAACTAGGAACACACCTTTTCTGTCTCCTTATAACTATATCATAATCTATTATTATTATTTCATAGATTAAAATATTCTACTATTACTTTTTTTGTTAAAATATTGATTTTGTGAAGAAATTAGCTTAATCTTATCCGCCACGATAGCCGCATAAAAAGATTTCTTCAGCAACTTCCCCTTATTGAAGGAAGAAACTGTTAGTGAAATAATATTGACACATCAGAAAAAGTAACGAAAATACACATTTATTGACAAAAACAGAAGCGAAATTAGAAGTTTCTGTAACCATTTCCCGAAAAAACAATGATCCTCCTGAAATTGCCAAACTCCTACCTTTTTAACTTGGATCATAAATTTCACCCAATTATTAGATATTATAACAATACCAATAATTACTGATAATTAAACCAATATAAGGTACGACCCTTGATAATATTCATAATTTTAAGATTTATTTCATATTCCTTATAATTAAAATTTCTTACTTTATTGCTATTACAAAAAAACATTATTTCTAATACATAAACATCTCCATTGAAATTATTATTTTCGCAAATAGATATTTTCAACTTTGTGATCTGATCCTTTTTTTAAAACGAGTTTTGCCCGTCCTTTTGTCGGCAGTATATTTTCATCTAAATTTTTCAAATTAATTTCTTCCCAAATTTGAGTCGCTTGTTTAATGGCTTGTTCTTTAGACAAGTCAATATAACGATGAAAATAGGATTCGTGACTTTGAAATGCGGTCTTTTGAAGTAAAAGGAACCTTTCAACATACCACCGCTCTATGTCGTTTACGTCTGCATCAACATAGAGTGAGAAATCAAAAAAGTCACTGACGAATACTTGATTTTCCTTGTCAACTTGAAGAACATTAACACCTTCCACTATTAAAATATCCGGATTACAGATAGTCTGCACTTCATTTGGCAAAATGTCATACTTCAAATGTGAGTAGATGGGAACTTCCACTTTATTTTTCCCTGCTTTTACATCTCCGATAAGATTAATTAATTTTTGAGTATCATAACTTTCAGGAAACCCTTTTCTTTTCATCAGTCCTTTTTCTTCTAAAAGATCATTTGGGTACAAAAAACCGTCGGTAGTGACAAGACCTACGTTTCTGTGATTATCCCATCTAGATAATAAAGTCTGAAGTAACCTTGCTGTCGTACTCTTTCCTACAGCAACACTCCCTGCAATTCCAATGATATAAGGTACTTTTTTATCATTAGTTTTTAGAAATGAAGAAGTGGCTGTATTAAGCTGCTGAGATGCTTCAACATATAAATTGATTAAACGAGTCAAAGGCAAGTAAACCTCTTCCACTTCCTGAATGGATATTTCTTCATTTATTCCTTTTAAGTTATCCAATTCTTCTTCAGTTAAAGGAAGAGGAGTATGGTTTCGCAAAGATGCCCACTTTTTTCGATTGAATTCAAAATAGGGAGTATAGGAACTCATGATTTTTCGTTACCTCACTTTTTAGAGTTACTATCAGTTTAACAAGGATGATGACCATAAAAAAGATGTTCCTGATCCCTTATTTACATAAAGACCCTGTAACTTGAGAAAGAAATGGAATGTATCGATCCAGCAGGTATAAAAGGCATTCCTGCAAGATTAATCATTCTAGGTGATTAATCTTTGAATGATAACCCACCTGTCTCCAGAGCATCCCTAAGTTTAGGTAATGAAGCTGGTCCCATACCGTGGAATTTCAATATCTCTTTTTCACTATATGTTGATAGCTGTTGTAGAGAGGTTACACCATTGTTTTCCAATGCACGTCTGGCTGGTGCCGAGAGCAATGAAAGAAATCCCGTGTCAGATTTGCGTTCCTGCTCACATACAGGGCAGGTCGGGCAGTCGCTGGATTTATAGTAATTGTATCCCTTTTCGCAAGTCCTCAAATTTTTCTTTGAAGTTGTCATTATCAACTTCTCCCTTTCTTCTGATTTTTAAGTCCGAACATAAAAAGTTCACCCTTCACAATGAAGCAATCATTTTATTCCATTTTATCATCTTTTGTTAAAACTAAACTGCCCTTTTAGTTTCATTGGAAAAGGGCTGCCGCAGCAACCCTTTTCAAAACCCAAAGTGAATGATAATTAACCCACTTTATCTTCCTGAGCCTCTGTCTGAACATCGGCTTGTACACGCTTGCCTATTCCAAAAGCGAAATAACTAATTACAACGATAGCCAGAAAGCCTATTCCAACCATAAGTGAAATACGTGTGTCATCATTAAACCACATACCGATTAATACCATAACCAAGAAAGCGATGGTCAGGTAGTTTGTAACAGGTGCAAAAGGCATTTTGAATGGATGATTGTGCATTTCAGCTTTTTTAATTTTCCTGAATTGAATTTGACTGATCAGAATGACAAACCACGGAATCATACCAGGTAGTACACTCGCACTGTATACATGCACAAATAAATTTTCTGGTGCAATATAACTTAAAACAACCCCAATCGCTAACCCGGCTATCACTCCGAACGTACCGAATAAAGGGACACCGCTATTAGATACTTTCGCAAAGAATTTTGGCGCTTGTCCATTCACCCCTAATGTATAAAGCATACGTCCTGCACTGTAAATACCACTATTGCAGCCAGACATGGCAGCCGTGATTACGACAAAATTAATGATTCCAGCTGCTGCTGTAATACCAACTTTCGCAAAAGTCGCAACAAACGGACTGCCAATCGCGCTTAATTGATCCCAAGGGTAAACGGTTACAATAATGAAAATTGCACCGATATAGAAGATTAAAATACGCCAAATGGTACTTTGAATCGCTTTGGTTATCGTTTCTTGCGGATTTTTTGCTTCACCAGCTGTAATCCCAATTAATTCTACACCTTGATAAGCGGCAACCACCAGTGAGAGAGCAAAGAAGAAGCCCTTCCAACCACCTGTAAATAATCCACCATGTTCCCAAAGGTTCGATAATCCCAGGGCTTCCCCCCCGTTACCGATTCCAAAGAAAATAAGTCCAAATCCTGCAACGATCATTAAAATAATCGTTACGATTTTAATCAGTGCAAACCAAAATTCAATTTCCCCAAAGGATTTAACGGAAATTAAGTTCGCTGCTCCAAGAATCACCATTGCGATTAAACCTGGAATCCAAGCAGGGAGATCAGGGAACCAATACTGCATATACGTCCCCACTGCAATAATTTCTGCCATCCCAACAATAACCCACTGGAACCAGTTACTCCATGCAGTCATATACCCTGCCAATGGATGAATGTACTTATAACCAAATGTTGCAAATGAACCTGTACTTGGCTCTAAATACAACATTTCCCCCATTGCACGCATGATTAAGAATATAAAAATCCCAGAAATCGCATAGGCTAACATTACCGACGGACCTGTCCATTGAATCGTGCTGGCTGAACCCATAAATAAACCGACACCAATAGTTCCGCCCAAAGCGATCATCTGAATATGACGACCTTTCAACTCCCTATTCAAATCTTTGTTTGCCATTCCATTTCCCCCTACACTACTAATAGTCGAAATTTTATGCAAGATGCTTAATACACTCCCTATTTAGTATAGAAATGATATAGCAGGCTCCACTTTTTTAAACCATTCTTAAAGCTGCCTCATAAAATCATTCTTCACTTTTAAGCATTCCTGACAGTTTGAAAGATTACTATCAAATTTCATGTAATTTCTTAATTCTGTTCAAGGTACCATAGAAAGCGCTTACTTTTTATCGGTTATAAAAGCTCACCTCTTAAAAGTTAAAATTCCTCTGTATAAAATAACTCGAATAAAAGAGTATTGCAACTCTTTTATTCGGCTGGCAGGTTTATTTAGGCTGTTACTAAAAGTGACTTTAATCTCAGCTTTACCAACATATCATTCGTCATTTTCTCTAAATCATATTCCGCCTTGAATCCCCACTCTTCCTTTGCACAAGTTGAATCTATTGTATTTGGCCAACTATCGGCAATGGATTGTCTTACAGGATCGACCTCATAATTCATGACAAATTCCGGAATATGCCTTTTAATCTCGGCTGCAATTTGCTCAGGATCAAAGCTCATGGCTGACACATTGAAAGAATTGCGATGTTTTAATTTTGATGCATCTGCCTCCATTAAATTAATGATGGCTGCTAAAGCGTCAGGCATATACATCATATCCATATACGTTCCCTTATCGATGTAAGAAGTATATCGTTTGTTTTTAATCGCTTCATAGTAAATTTCAACTGCATAGTCGGTAGTTCCACCGCCAGGAGGTGTGACATACGAAATCAGTCCCGGGAATCGAAGCCCTCTCGTATCAACCCCAAATTTATGATGATAATAATCACATAATAACTCACCGGATACTTTATTCACTCCGTACATCGTATTCGGTCTTTGAATGATGTCTTGCGGTGTCCAATCTTTAGGAGTGGTTGGACCAAACGCACCAATGGAACTAGGTGTGAATAATTGGCAATCGAGTTCTCGTGCCGATTCCAAAGCATTGACCAATCCGCCCATGTTTAAATGCCAAGCTAAAAGTGGCTTCTTTTCAGCTGTTGCTGACAATAAAGCGGCTAAATGTATAATCGTATCCACTTCGTGTTTTCTTGCCATGTTAAACATCGCTTTTTCATCTGTAACATCTAAAATTTCAAATGGACCTGATAGGGCAACATCGCTGTCCGTTTTTCGAATATCTGTTGCAATGATATTGTCAGCTCCATAAATCTCTCTCATTTTCAGCGTCAGTTCTGAACCAATTTGACCTAAAGCCCCCGTTACCAAGACCTTTTTCATCAAAAATCCCTCCCCATGTTTTAATCTCCGAAACAAGCAATCTCTTATATGATTGACATCTCTTTTCCTACTTTTTCATAAATGGCAATTGCACGATCCAGCATCTCTTTTGTATGAGCAGCAGTAGGCATATTCCTCACTCTTCCTGTACCCTTAGGAACGGTAGGGAATACGATGGATTTGGCATACACACCTTCTTCATTCAGCCTCTTACTGAATAGCTGCGTTTTTGCTTCATCACCTATAATGCAAGGCGTAATCGGTGTTTCGCTCTCCCCGATATCAAACCCTAATTCTTTTAGGCCTTTTTTCAAGTAATCGCTATTTTCCCACAGCTTATTTTGAAGTTCTGAGCTATTCATCAAAATATCGATGGCTTCTATACTAGCTGCAACTGCTCCCGGTGTGGCAGCCGTTGAAAATAAAAATGGACGGCTTCTCACCTTTAACCAATCAATCAAATCTTTCTTTCCTGCTACATAGCCTCCAACAACACCAATGGCTTTGGATAATGTTCCAATTTGGAAATCCACTTTATCCGATAACCCAAAATGTTTTACCGTTCCGGCACCATTACCTAATACGCCCGAACCATGCGCATCATCAACATACGTAATTAAATCGAACTCTTCGGCAATGTTCACAATTTCAGGAAGCTTGGCAATATCCCCATCCATCGAGAAAACTCCATCGGTAATGATCATGACTTTGTTATACAATCCGGACTCCTTTGCTTGACGTGCTTTTGTCCGTAAATCGTCCATGTCGGAATGGATAAAGGGAATAATTTTCGCCTTGGATAATCGGCATCCATCAATGATTGAAGCATGATTCAGTTCATCTGAAAGAATGGCATCATGTTTATCCATCACTCCTGAAATCGCTGCCATATTACAGTTAAAACCAGATTGATAAGCAATGGCTGCTTCTGTATGTTTAAATTCAGCAAGCTTTTCTTCTAATTTGACGTGAATATCCAATGTTCCGTTAATCGTACGAACGGCACCGGCTCCGACACCATATGTTTTCGTCGCTTCTATGCAAGCCTCTATTAAGCGTCGATCTGTTGCTAAACCTAAATAGTTATTTGATGATAAATTAATTAACTCCCTGCCTGCAATGGTGATTACCGGACCGTTTGGACCTTCCACTGGATCTATAACGTTGTAAAGTCCCTTTTCTTTTAAATCTTCCAAATTTTCTTTCAAAAATTGATTTAATATTTCACTTGACATTTAATATACCCCCTCATTGATGGTTGGAATAAATGCAGGATCTTTATATGTTTTACCCCTATTTAAAAAATATTGTATTTTTCCCTTTTTTCCAAAAATACACGTGTCCTCTCCAAAAACACACACAGTATTAACACAAATCCCTTTATACTAAGAGTTATAACAATCATAATAATGGATAATTTTAATGTTGTCCATATTGTACGGACAAAAAAATCGGAATTTTTGTAGTCTTCCAATAAAGATCCGCCTAAAATGCGCTTATATCAACGGAAATACGAGGAGAATATTTTTCTAGGTAAATGATGTTTTATCTTCTGTTTTTTGGATACCTTAACAAATAACCACAACTAAGGAGGGTTATAGTGAAAACCGAAGATGAAAAAACCTCAGAAGGCCTAAATGAGATTTTTGAGATTATCAATGCAAAAGGTGACATCGGGGAATTAAAAGAAATCATCCAAAAATCTGATGAACAAACAAAAGAAGACAAGTAAACTAAGGGGATTATTCCTCCTCTTTTTTGTTTGTTTTACATTGTACTAATGGACGCTTAAGTCCATTACAACATTAAAAAAAGCTGCTGAACAGCTCCGGATATTGAAGTTACGTTCACGTACAAAGAGATCAAAAAAAAACAAAAAAGTTATGCACATTATCAGGTGGAAAGTTTGAAGAATGAGGATTTCCCCTATTTCCTTCTTCCTTTATCCACACCTTGTGCACAACCTTATTTAGTTGAAAATTCAAGCCAGCTCCCTTCAGCGATGCGGACTTAAAATTCACATATTGATTCATCTTTTTCATTCTGTGAAGTAACGGACCATCTGAATGATTGTTTTCCCCAATTACAAAACTCGTCATATAAAAGGTCAAATATTGACCATAATGATTATTGGCATTTAACAATTACTCAACCACATAATAAATCCTTTGGGGATTTCATCCATTAGAAGCACCGATAATGCAGCATATACAGGCCATTATAAGTGCAATAATTAACAAGTAGAGATATCCAAAGCAATAAATGAGAATGGCTATGAATTATAAAAATATCACGATTGCCGGCAGCGGCGTTTTAGGAAGTCAGATCGCATTTTAAACCGCATTCAAAGGATTCAACGTATCTGTATATGACATAAATGATGAAGCATTAGAACGTGCAAAAGATAGGATCACTAATTTAACGCCATACTATAAAGAAGACATAGGCGCTACGGAGGAAGATCTCAATACTGCTTATGCCCGCATTTCTTTCCACGGTGATTTATCTGCGGCAGTTGCAGAAGCTGACCTTGTGATTGAAGCGATTCCAGAAGTGGCTCAAATCAAAACGGATTTTTACACAGAGTTAGGAAAAGTTGCTCCTGGAAAAACAATTTTCGCTACGAACTCTTCTACCAAGCCAATTTGCCGAAGCGACTGGCCGTCCAAAATAATTCCTGGCTTTACACTTTCCCTAATGAAATCTGGAAAAACAATACGGCAGAAATCATGAAACATCCTGGAACGGATAATGAAGTGTTCGATGAAGTGATTGAATTAGCAAACGCGATTGGAATGGTTCCTTTGCCATTACATAAATAGCAGCCAGGCTATATTTTGAATTCCTTATTGGTTCCTCTTTTGGATGCAGCCCAATGCTCTTATTAAAAGGAGTGGCTGATACGGAAACCATCGATAAACCGTGGATGGTCGCAACAGGAACACCTCTTGGACCTTTCGCCATTTTAGATGTAGTTAATGAACTTGTATGAATATGCAGAAGGTGTCTTAGGGATGCCTTCTGTTTTTACCTATTTCGCACTTTCTAATGTCTTCAATAACGTTCATACGAATAGAAAAAGACCCTGAAATCGGAAAAGTACTTCTCACGAAATCAAGGCCTAATTATCATGATGTGCATGATAAAAACAGTTACTGAACCCTTATCCCCTATATTTCAAAGCTAATCCTTTTAAGAAATTCCTGGCGTATCGATCCCCGCACTCTTTATAATTCCTATGCCCCACTTTTCTTAATATAGCGCTTAATTCCCCTTTGGTTATCATGACTCCTGCTTCTTCCAATATATCAATCATATCCTCACTGGTTAATGTCAATGCTATTTTCAGTTTCTTCAGAAGGATATTATTCACACTTTCCTTATTCTTTACAGCCGGTGCCTGACTTTGGGGCTGACCAGGTTTTGGCTCTTGTCTCCCTCTTTTAAAAATGATCAAACCATTTAAAAAGGACTCTAACATCATGTTATTGCAGTTTATCCCATCTTCATCTTCATCCATATCATCATCATACTCATCATAGTAATCTTCTTTTGGCTTTGTTAGCATCTGCATGACTTCTTCTCTTGTCACTTCAATCTCCCCGAGTTTAAATATTTCTACCATATCTTTATTTTTAATATCCAGCGCATATCTTAAACGAATTAATATATCATGATTATGCATCCAAAAACCTCCTATGTATTCTCGATTTTCACAGTACTTTCATTATTTCACAAATGGATGGAAATAAACGCAGATTAAAATCCGAGAACCTTATACAGATTCCCGGATCACTCTGCTTATTCTTTAATCAGCTTCAACGAGGTAACTACTTCAACATGGCTCGTTTGCGGGAACATGTCCACCGGCTGCATGGCCTCCACTCGATAAGAAGAGCCCAGTTCTTGTAAGTCCTTGGCCAATGTGGACGGGTTGCATGATACGTACACTATGGTTTTCGGTTTAACTTTCAAGATTGTCTGCAGTAAAGATTGATCACAGCCGGATCTTGGCGGGTCCACGACCAGTACGTCCGGTTTCCAGCCTTCTTTGGTCCAGCGTGGAAGGATATTCTCGGCTTTGCCTGTTTCATAGTATACATTGTTGCGTTTATGTTTTTTGGCATTTTTCTTGGCGTCCTCAATGGATTCTTTAATGACGTCCATTCCTCTGACTTCTTTGGCATTTTTTGACAGCCATAGCCCAATGGTACCAACACCGCAATAAGCGTCAACCACTTTTTCCGTGCCGGTTAAGGCTGCTGCTTTTTTCACTTCATCATATAAGCGAACAGTTTGAACGGGGTTAAGCTGGAAGAAAGTACGGGCTGATAGTTCGTATGATAGATCACCCAATGTTTCGTTGATGACTTTTTCGCCTGCCAGGTGAATCGTTTTTTCGCCAAAGATCAGTGATGTGTTCTGGTTGTTGATGTTTTGAACGACCGATTTCACTTCTGGCAATTGGTCCCGAATTTGTTTTAGCAACTGATCTTTTTGTGGAATTTCCTCCGCACCTGTAACAAGGACAACCTGCACTTCACCTGTTTCAAAGCCTACCCGTGTAATGACCGTACGGATGACACCTTTTCTTTTTCTTTCGTTATAAATCGAGATGTTCAGGTTCTTTAGTATCTTTTTCACTGTACGCGTTACTTTATTTGTTGCCTTATGCTGTACAAGGCAATTCGGGATATCAATTAGAGTATGGGAATTCAAGCCGTATAGGCCAGCAATCAATTTGCCATCTTTTTGGCCAACTTGGTACTGACTTTTATTGCGGTAATTCCAAGGATCCTCCATGCCGATCGTTTCTTTTACATTTAATGAAGAAACTGGGAATTTTGAATGCCGTTCCATAGCTTGAATGACGATATCGCGTTTTTCAATGAGCTGCTGGGCATAGCTTAAATGCTGTAACTGACATCCGCCACATTCAGCGTAAACAGGACATGGCGCTGCAATGCGATGCGGTGATTCTTTACGGATGGTTTTTATTTTCGCCTCGGTGAAGTTTGGCTGTACCTTTGTGACCAAAGCTACAATTTCTTCACCAGGCAATGCTCCTGGGACGAAGACGACTTTCTTTTTGAAATAACCGACTCCCTCTCCGTTAATTCCAAGCCGCTTAATCGTAAGGGGAAGGGTTTGATTCACTTCTAGTTTTGTATCTTGAACGTTTGTCATTTCTTTTCACTCCGTTTTTCAATGCTTCTCCACAAATAGAGGGAAGCGTAGCTTAGATATGGAGCCCATTTCACACTATAGGACTCCATTTCTTCTTGGGTTGGCTTTTGCGGTAAGCCATATAATATTTTCAAGGCATTTTGAATGCCAATATCGGCTTTAGGAAACAGGTTCGGACGGCCAAGTCCAAAAAGCAGGAAGTTTTCAGCCGTCCATCTACCGATACCGCGTATTTTTATTAGTGTATCCATAACCTCTTGATCGGATAGCTTTTCCATTATATCAAGGTTAAGATGGCCCAGAATGATCTGCTCGGAAAGTCCGATGACGTATTCCGCTTTCCGGCCACTGAATTGAATGGCTCTTAATTGCTCGATTTGAAGTCGGGCGGTTGTTTCCGGTGTCGGATAAAACCAGGCACCTTCCATCTGGTAGCCGAAAGTTTTAACGAATCGTTCCGTGAGCGTATGGGCAAAGGATAAGTTCAATTGCTGATGTATGATGCATTTGACGAGGCAACTGTAGTAATCGAAGTCCAAGACTATGGCAGTACCGCGGTGCTCTTCGAAGATTTCCCGCAAATCGGATTCCCGGAAATGCCGGGAAACGCCTTCTAATGGCTGATGCCAGTGAAAAACCTTTTTTAACCGTTCGATTGCTTTTGACTTGTACACCTCTGAATGACCTTTGATGATAAAAGATGGTTCATCGATATTTCCTATTGCCTGAACCTGCAAAACGATTGGTTCTTTTTCTATATATAGCGGAACTTTTACCGTCCTGTTAGTAAAATCAACTACCTGAAGTGGGTCTAACGATAATCGTTCGAGAACTAGATCGAAATTATAGGGTCCTTGAACCTGTAATTTTTCTGTCCACACAAGCGATCCATCCTTTAGCAGTTTTCCACGTATTATAGCATGTTTCCTGAAATATTACTTGAAATTGAGGAGAATGAATAAAAGCGGGACCTGAATTATCACTACAGGACCCGCTTCTCATCTTAATAAAGCATTCGGTTCGGCAACTGTTTCTCAATCATTAAATCATCAAGGCTGCCGAATGTGTACCCCTGTTTTTTAAGGTCCGTCAGAATCGAGTCCAATGCTTCCGCATTATCCTTCGATACGGTATGCAGTAATAAAATCGCGCCGGGATGAATCTGCTTCAGTACTTCATCGTGTGCGAACGCGGCACCCTTTTGTTGATCAACAATCCAGTCTTTATATGCCAGTGACCAGAAGATGTGGTAATACCCTTCTTTTTTTGCGATCCTCATTGTTCTCTCATTAAATACCCCACGAGGCGGCCTTAAGTAATTCATTCCCTTTTGACCCGTTAATTTTTCCGTTTCTCTTTTTACCCGCTCAAGCTCCGTGCGAATCACATCCTCCGTCACACTGGTCATATCCGGATGGTTCCATGAATGGTTTCCTACGATATGCCCCTCATTAGCCATACGGATAACAAGCTCAGGTGCCGTTTTTAAATAATGTCCCGTGACAAAAAATGCTCCAGGAGCACCATGTTTTTTCAGAACATCTAAAATCTGGGCCGTATAGCCATTTTCATAACCATTATCAAACGTTAAATAAACGACTTTTTTCTTTGTATCCCCTATATAAATCGCTTCATATTCAGGCAGCATTTCATTGAATTTTTTACCGGCATCTGCAGGTGTCCCATTTTTTCCTTTATTGAAACCCCAGTTATAGGATTCTGCAAAAGCCGGGCTAGCCAAAGAGCATATCAAGCAAATAAAAGCGGATAAAATCACCATTTTTTTCATTGGAATATCCCCCATGTTCTTTTTTCTTATTGTTTGGAACATGGAGATTTATATGCATGATATTGTGAAGGTCGAATTTTTGCTCCGTGGGTCGAATTACTCGAAGTAAGTCGAATTAATTTCACGTCTCTCCCGACCTAACCTTATCACACGCAAAAAAAGGCCTTTCCTCCGAAAAGGATTGGCCCTCCTTATTTTGTTCATCCTTTAAATAACGCTTGTGCGGCCTTCCAAATAGTGGCGATAGCGAAAATGAGAGCGATTACAATTCCAACTACGTCTAGGAATGTTTCAAGACCGGAGAAAATCGTGTTTGCCACAGGAAGTTGGATGAAAGCAAAACCAGTTAACATGGCGATAAAGAATAAGAAATGGCTATTCTGCATGAAAATCCCCCCTTTCTCTTCTAATGTATGTGCGACCATTCCAAAAGATTGTACTTTTCGGAGGTAATTTTCGCCTTTTTTTTCATATACATTTAGCAAGGGGGGAATGAAATGCTGGAATGGGTTATCACTATAGGCTTTGTAGGTTGTCTTGGTTTAGGTGGCGGAGTGTTTGTTCATTTTGTGAAAAGTGGATTGAATTTAGAGGATGCATCAAGGATCGATCCACTGCCGGAAATCGAAGAGTGAGATATGGAAAAGACGCTCAACCGTTTGGTGAGCGTCTTTTCCATACAATTATTTAAATACCGGTTCTTTGAATTGTGCCAATTTTTCCAATGAAGATTGCTGAACGTCTTTATGCAGGCTGTTTCCATGTGAATCCATGGTAACTACGGCAGTAAATCCTTCAACATTCAGATGCCACATCGCTTCTGGAATGCCAAACTCGGTGAAGTTCACACCTTCGACGGATTTGATGCAGTCTGCATAATATTGAGCAGCCCCGCCGATTGCATTTAGATAAACGCCGCCGTGTTCACTTAGTGCTTCTAGTGTTTTTGGTCCCATTCCGCCTTTACCGATAACTGCACGGATGCCGAATCGTTTCATGATATCGCCTTGGTACGGTTCTTCACGAATACTTGTTGTTGGTCCGGCAGCCTTCACATGCCATTTGCCTTCTTCGTCCTTCAGCATAACTGGTCCACAGTGATAGATAATTTGTCCATCTAGGTCGATTGGTGCAGGATTTTCAGATAAGTGCTTGTGGATGGCGTCACGGCCTGTATACATTCTGCCGTTAATATGAACTACGTCACCAACTTTTAACTCACGGATTTGTTCTTCCGTGATTGGTGCTTGCAGGGTAATTTCACGTGAAGCTTCAACGTCCGATTCTGCAGCGGCTGCCACTTCATCCTTCGCTGCTTTTTCTGCTTCTAGAGCAAAGTCGATTTTTTCGCCTTCTTGATATAACCACTCATTGATTTCCCCTGTTTCAGGATTGACTTTCACTCCTAAACGGCGGAACGCCCAGCAGTTGTAAGCAACGGATACGAAAAAGCTTGCCGGAATACGGTGCATGACACCGATTTTACATCCAAGCAGAGTAGTTTCGCCGCCAAAGCCCATCGTACCGATACCCAATTCATTAGCTGTCTTCATGATATATTCTTCAAGTTTACGAAGGTCTTCATTCGGATTCACATCTTCATTACTGCGGAAAAGTTGAGCCTTAGCCAGATCATATCCGGATGAACGGTCCCCTCCGATACCAACGCCGATGAAGCCGGCACTGCAGCCTTGACCTTGTGCTTGGTAGACAGAGTGAAGGACACATTTACGGATTCCGTCCAAATCACGGCCCGCTTTCCCCAATCCTTCAAGCTCCATAGGCAGACTGTATTGGATGTTTTTATTTTCACAGCCGCCCCCTTTTAAGATGAGACGAGCATCAATATAGTCTTTTTCCCATTGTTCGAATTTAATGACAGGAAGACCTTCCCCAAGGTTATCCCCACTATTTTCACCCGATAAAGAGTCGACTGCGTTTGGACGAAGTTTTCCGCCTTTTGTCGCTAAAATGATCGCATTTCGAATTGCTTCTTTTATTTCAAGTTGGTTCACGCCAACTGGAGTTTTTATTTTGAAAGTCGGCAGACCAGTATCCTGACAAATCGGTGATACATTGTCGTCAGCCATTGTAATATTATTCGTGATGGTGGCCAAGCTCAATGCAGAACGAGTACCTGCATTTTCACGTTGTTTTGCACTTTTGACCGCACGACGAACATCCTTTGGAAGATTCGTTGAAGTTTCAACGATAAGACTGTACATACTTTCTTGGAACTTTTGAATATCCAAATTTCTCTTCCCCCTCTTATTTCCCCTAGATTAGATTTAATCATTTCCCTGCTTCTCTATAAATAGCGAATGATTCAACACCCGTTTTATTATACATCTAACACAATCTTTCGAAAACAAGTAATTATTTTTCTTAATGAACAGCAATCAGGAGAGAAATGATCAAAGCGCCTTAAATAGCCCATGAGTCAAAGTTCAATCACCAATCATTTCCAAGCTGGAGATTTGATATTAAAAAGGGATGACGCAGGTTTCTCGTCATCCCCTTCATGAATATTAACATTGAAAAAATCATACTATCGAAACAGATATTAGTCTTCCCGGGTTTTGAATTGTTCCACTTTGCCTTCCAAATCATCTATCATGCCGATTAAACGGTCTATATCTTCCAACTCCGTATTTTCCGGTTCGATATGATCAAGAACTTCCATGAACATCGTGAGGCGTTCTTTTAAGTATGTTAATTGTTCGTTTTTAGCTGTAATGGATTTTCCCATAAGGCACTCTCCTTCCGTTCTTCTTTCATCGTAACGAAATCTGCTTGAAAGTGCAATGCCAAGCTATAAAGGCAGCTCTACGCCATTTGACAATTTTTATCCCCATTGTTCATAATGGGTTAGTGCATTATTACGTAAGGAGTTTTAAACATGTCAATAATCAAGCAAGATCTTTTAACACCAATTACACCCAATTATGATCCTTGGGAAGCATATATGGACGTTGAACAATATGGAAAACTTAGCCTCACCAACGTGGAGTTCACCACCACCACCCTTTGCAATATGCGTTGTGAGCATTGTGCCGTCGGTTACACACTTCAGCCCAAGGACCCGGATGCACTGCCTCTGGAATTACTGATTCAGCGCCTTGATGAAATCCCTTTGCTTCGCTCGCTCAGTATCACTGGCGGGGAACCGATGCTTTCAAGAAAACAAGTGAAGAATTATGTTTTGCCGCTATTGAAATATGCCCGTAGCCGCGGGGTCCGGACACAAATCAATTCCAATTTGACCCTTGACTTGGAACGGTATGAGGAAATCATTCCTTATTTGGATGTTCTGCACATTTCCCATAACTGGGGAACGATCGACGAATTCATTGATATCGGCTTTGCCATGATGGACCGAAAACCATCTCGGGAACAGCGAAAGAAATTATTTGATAAAATGATCGAAAATTCCCGTGCCCTGACAAAAGCTGGTGTGCTGGTTTCTGCAGAAACGATGCTGAATAAGCGGACATTGCCTCATCTTGAGCATATTCATAGACAGATCGTCGATGAAATGGGATGTCAAAGGCATGAAATTCATCCGATGTATCCAAGCGATTTCGCTTCGGCTCTTGAAACTTTATCATTGGACAATATGCGTGAAGCGATTCATCATTTGCTTGATATCCGTGATGAAAATGTTTGGATGCTTTTCGGTACCCTGCCATTTTATCCTTGCAATAACAGTAAAGAGGATATAAAACTGCTTCAACGCCTTTATGGTTCACATAAAGTGACTGTTCGAAATGACCCTGATGGACGTTCACGGTTGAACATCAATATTTTCACCGGGGAAGTGATCGTGACCGATTTCGGGGACGCGCCTACATTAGGGAATATCAAAGACCAGCCCTTGACCGAATCCTATGACACATGGATGAATTCGAAACTGGCCAATGAATTGAATTGCCACTGCCCGGAAGTCAAATGTCTAGGCCCGAATGTTCTCGTCAAAAATGCATACTACCCGAAGGAGGACTTCAGGATCAGGAAGTCAACCATATGAAGAAAAACTCGCCAATCCGGCGAGTTTTTCAATTTACCTGGGTTGCTGCGAGACTGTAAAGCTGAAGGAAACATGGTCCTGAACCGGTATCCATGCACCGATGCCTTGTGAAGTGATGTTCTTTATCGTAATGGTTCTTTTATTTCCTTTTAGGTTCAAATACACTTCCCCATATGTGACCTTGCCTTTTTCATTGACAGCGGACGCATAACTGGATAAGTAACCAATCCTATTTGAAGCAACATTGTATACTTCATCTTTTTTCGTACCAGCTCCGATGATCGTTTCAAAAGCCAATGGCAAATTCGTTTTCTCAGTGGCTTTTAACAGCATCATCTTTTGAACATCCTCTGCCTTAGGGATTTTCGCTGTCAGACCTCCACTCACTGCCTTCTGACTTTCCTGGACATAACGGATCCTGTATGGAACTTCACCGCCGCGATTATCATAGTAATTCGTATTGATCTTTTGGTATTCCCAGTTTGGTGCCGATTCCAAAGACTCATAATTCAATGCCCAATGGCCAAGGTAAATGGTCGCCCTGTAACCAAAAGCAAGCGGAGCTTTTGCAATTGCCGATTCATTCAACATATGGATGAGTTCTGGATTTTCAATCTTGATATCCGACGAATCGATCAATTGTTCGGTAAACTTACTCGGCTGCAGCATCGGAAGATCCTGGGTCGGGTTCGGATAAGTATTCTCCTTTGCAATATTCAATACGGAAGGTGGGATATTCACCTTATGCGGACTTGCTTTGTCTCCTGGTATATCAGCTGCAAAACTTACATTCGCCTGTATGAAGGCAATTAGGCCAATCATCGTAATAAGAATAATTCTTCTCATGCTGTCGCACTCCTTTGAGGGGTTCAATCATTTTATTTATAGATTTTGTTTTTAGCCAACATTCTATACATTTCAATCCGATTTCGATTTTGTAATGAATTTGTAAAGTTCAGAATATTTACTTTTCTATTCAAATCGGTTATACTTATTTTACATTATAAAAAGGAGGCGAAATCGTTCATACCTATTAAACCTTCAGGAGGTATGCTTATCGAACAATCCATGACACCCTTTTAAAGGATGACAGAAAACGAATTCGCCTATACTTAAATCTGATGTAAAAGGATGGTGTGACACTCTAGAATATTTTCTCAACTTTTACAAAAGCATGATGAAAAATTTTGGAATAACTTATGAATGGTAATTTATTAATATAGAAATGACTCTGCTAAATCTAACCTGAGCAGAGTCATTTTTATTTTATAAAAAGAAAGACCTCCCACATCGGAAGGCCTGCATTCTTATAATAAGTAAAATCCTATTCCCATAATGAAGTAAGCGGCCAATAAGGTAAGGCCTTCAAACCAGTTCGTTTCCCCGTCATTTGAAATCATGATCATCAGAAAGACTGCTGTAACCATTGATATCAGTTCTGGCATTGTGAAAACAAGCGGCATATGCGTTGGATACATTAACGAAATAAGTACGAGTACAGGAGCTACGAACATCGCTACTTGAAGCGTGGAACCAACGGCAATCTCCACTGCGACATCCATTTTGTTTTTATAGGCCATTATGACGGCGGATGCATGCTCTGCCGCGTTACCTACGATTGCAACGATAATGACACCGATGAATAACTCCGACCATCCGAAGGTTTCCCCTACTTCGCTGAAAGTATGGACAAGTTTTTCCGATACGTACGCAACAGCCAATGTAGCGGCAGCAAGTATTATAATTGCCTTTTTCTTGCTCCACTCGGGTACTTCCTCTTCATGTTCCTCGGGTTTCTCCGTATGCTGATATACCCCGCGGTGAGTAACCAATTTAAAGAATAATGCAGCAAGATATAATAAGATCAAAATAATGGAAATTCCGACACTTAGCGACATCGTGCTTGATTCACTCATATTTTGTGTGAATACTTCCGGTATGACGAAGGCTACAATAACTGCAAAAATCATTAGACCGGCATTATGCCTGGCATCGAATACATTAAATTTCTGCCGTTTGTATTTAGTCCCTCCGACAAAGAATGAAAGTCCTGCCACCAACAATAAGTTTCCTAAAACGGAACCAGTCAAAGACGCCAACACGACACCCACAAGGCCCGCCTTTAATGAAAAGATGGATATGATCAATTCTACTGCATTTCCAAAGGTTGCATTCAAAAGACCGCCAATCCTTGGTCCCATAACGATCGCTAAGCTTTCAGTGGCCCGGCCCATGAAGCCTGCAAGCGCTACGATTGTTAAGCAATATACTATGAACATGATTACACTCGGCCAATGCAATAATGACCCAATGACAGATAAAGGGACGCCTAACAGGACAAGCCCCAAAAAAATTTTATTCACGATACTTCTCCTCACAATCCTTTAGTTCTTGTAACAAAAACTATCATACATAATCTTCGGGCGATGACAAAGGAAAATTTTATCATCACTTCTCTTCTTGTCAATATTTACCCAAATTCCTATTGCTTAATCCTCTTCCTAAGATGTAACATCAAGAAGGTATACATTTCTTAGGAGACATGATTTTATGAATAATAAATTGCTTTTTAGCGTTTTAATCTTAATTGTTGGCATATCGGGGTTTTCTCAAGGAATGCTTCTGCCGATCATTGCCATCATTTTTGAAAATGACGGAATAAGCTCATCCCTGAACGGGTTTCATGCAGCCTCCCTTTATATTGGAATTCTGTTGATTTCTCCTTTCATGGAAGCCCCACTCCGTAAATACGGGTATAAGCCATTAATATTATTTGGCGGTATAACGGTCATTGTATCACTTGCCTTATTTCCTGTTTGGAAATCATTCTGGTTTTGGTTCGTACTGCGTTTCCTCATTGGAATCGGCGATCATACACTTCACTTTGCTACCCAGACATGGATCACTGCCATTTCACCAATAGCAAAGCGCGGAAGGAATCTTGCCATTTATGGACTTTTCTTCAGTCTTGGCTTCATGGTTGGCCCGCTGATGACAAAGCTTCTCGAGATTAATCAGGCTTTGCCTTTTATCATCACATCCATACTTAGCCTTCTAACTTGGACCACTGTTTTCCTTATTAGAAATGAGCTTCCTGAACAAGATGGTTCTGAAAGCACATCATTCCTTGGCACACTCAAAAGGTTTAAGAAAGTGAGCCGCATAGCTTGGGTCGCTTTTTTACTTCCTTTCACATTTGGCGTGCTTGAAGCATCATTGAATAGCAATTTCCCTGTATTCGCCCTGCGTTCCGGAATCGATTTAACCGCAGTATCCATCATCATTCCGGCATTTTCTGCGGGGACTCTGCTTACACAGATTCCCTTGGGGATGATCAGTGACCGCTTTGGCAGGCGAAAGACCTTGCTGACGATCCTTTTTTCAGGGTTTACCATATTCACTCTTGCAGGGATTTATTCCTTTTCAGTGCTTGGCCTTTTCATCTGCTTTATGTTTGGCGGAATGATGGTTGGTTCGACTTTCTCGCTGGGAATCAGTTATATGGCAGATCTTTTGCCTCGAAACCTATTACCTGCTGGAAATTTATTATGCAGTATTTTCTTTAGTCTCGGCAGCATCGGCGGTCCATTCTTTGGCGGCCTGGTCATTGAACATATACAAGGTGGGAATTTTTTCTATATGATCAGTATCATGCTTTTCCTTGTCTTCATTTCATTGGCCTTGTTTAAGGAGAAAATGCCTGCTTCAGTTATGTAGTATAGTTTATTATCTGGACTACTTCTTTTATTATTCAATTTGAACGGTATTTATCATTAGTGACTGTATATTGGATAGGAAATACTTTATATTTTTTACTAGATTAGAATCATTCTTCTTTATTTCCGAATAGGATATATGGTATTATAATAATAACAAAAGGGAATAAAGTTTATAAACCTTTGAAAACATTGCTGTCATCGCAATTACGGTGGCAGCTTTCATATTTTATCCAGAGAATGACGTTGATTATCTTTCTCAATTAGATATCACACAAATGATAATCTATATCATTTACACAAAATAGAGAAGAATGTGGGAGGGAATCTTATGACTACAGATACTAAACATTTAACCCAACCGGCTACATGCAAAACCTCTTGGTTGGAAAAAGCCAAACCTCATCTAGAACTTATTGCTGCATTATTCAGCGGATTATTAATAGTATTTGGCTGGGTCCTTTCAAAGAACGGAATGGAGTCCACTTCCATTGTCATATACTTAGCTTCTTTCTTGATTGGCGGATATTCCAAGGCAAAAGAAGGCATAGAAGATACGATTGCCGACCGGGAATTGAATGTTGAGATGCTGATGATTTTTGCGGCCATCGGTTCTGCTGTCATCGGATACTGGACGGAAGGTGCCATTTTGATTTTCATCTTCGCTTTAAGCGGTGCCCTTGAGACATACACGATGAATAAAAGCCATAAAGAAATCTCGGCACTTATGGACTTACAGCCTGAGGAAGCACTGCGCATCACAAACGGATATGAAGAAACCGTATCCGTTTCACAGCTGCATGTCGGGGATCTGATTTTAGTGAAACCAGGTGAGAGAGTTCCTTCAGATGGGAAAATCACAGACGGCCGTACCAATATCGATGAAGCCGCCATCACTGGCGAATCCATACCAGTAAGTAAATCATTGGATGATGAAGTTTTTGCCGGAACGGTTAATCTCCGTGGTACCATAACCGTGGAAATCACCAAACCAGCAAGTGAAACATTATTTCAAAAAATCATCACCCTCGTTCAATCCGCTCAAAGTGAAAAGTCCCCTTCCCAGCTGTTCATTGAACGCTTTGAAGGGACTTATGTAAAAGTGGTTTTGACGGTTGTCGGCTTAATGATGTTCGTACCCCATTTCATATTGGGGTGGAGCTGGACCGAAACATTCTACAGAGCGATGATCCTGCTCGTTGTCGCTTCTCCTTGTGCCCTTGTGGCCTCTATTATGCCGGCTACACTTTCTGCCATTTCAAATGGTGCTCGTCATGGCATTTTATTTAAAGGCGGCATCCACCTTGAGAATCTAGGTAACCTGCGGGCAATTGCTTTAGATAAAACCGGTACATTGACAAAAGGAAAACCGGAGGTAACGGATGTCATTATCCGCGAAGATTTAAACGAAGAAGATTTCTTATTTCATATTGCATCTGTTGAAAATTATTCGAATCACCCTTTGGCAACATCGATCGTACGTTATGCCAAAACGAAATTGAAAAGGGACCTCATTAAACCGGATAACATGGAAGATATCTCAGGTAATGGGGTTCAAGCATACATCAATGGCGTGCTTTGGCAAGTCGGAAAAGCTGATTTCGTCGGTTGCAGCGAAGCAGAACGATTCCAAAATGGCATTGCACTGACATTGGCTGAACAAGGTAAGACAATCGTTTATGCAAAAGATGATCAAGGGATTGCCGGTATACTCACGTTGAAAGATGTCGTGCGTGAAGAAACCGTTACTGCCATCGAAGCTTTGAGAAATGAGGGCATCCATACCGTCATGCTGACAGGCGATGGTGAAAAAACGGCTAAAGCGATTGCGTCGGAAAGCCATATTGATGCATATATTGCCGAATGCCTACCAGAAACCAAAGTGACGGAAGTGAAAAGGCTGAAAGAACATTTTGGCACTGTAGCAATGGTTGGGGATGGCATTAATGATGCACCTGCATTAGCAACAGCATCTGTCGGAATTGCAATGGGCGAAGGCACGGATGTTGCCTTGGAGACAGCGGATGTTGTTCTGATGAAAAATGACCTGCCGCGCATCGCGGAAGCAGTCAAATTATCCAAGAAAATGAATCGAATCATCAAACAAAACGTCATCTTTTCAATTTCGGTCATCATGATCCTGATAGCATCCAATTTCCTTCAATTCCTAGACCTCCCATATGGCGTCATTGGCCATGAAGGAAGTACAATTCTCGTTATACTGAACAGCTTAAGACTTTTGAGAAGCTAAACATGATAAAGGAGCCCTCCAAGGCTCCCTTTTTTTATGATCGTTTCATTTAGTGATATCCGTTCTTACCGTTTGCAGAACCTGATGTTTTATGGTTCGAACCTTTATTTTTTCCTTTTTGCTTTGTGCTGCCATCCTTTTTACTCATGAAAGAACTCCTCCTCTTCAAAAGTTTTCATTTCTTGAATAGTATCTGCAGCATGTTAGCTCACTATTACGGGAACTCCCGGAAGCTCATACACATTCTGGTTTTTCCTTTTCACTTATGAGCGCATTTATTTCCCCGCCCAGTATGATGATGAGTCCTGATAAATAAAACCAGACCATTAATACGATTACCCCTCCAAGACTTCCATATGTTGCGGAATAATTTGCGAAGTTGTCTACATAAAAAGAAAACAAAAAGGAAGCAAGACTCCATCCTGCCGTTGCAAAGATAGCACCAGGCATTACGGTTATGCATTTCAGCTTTATGTTGGGCGCAATCCAATAAAGGATGGTGAACACAATTAAAAATACAAGTGTACTGATCACCCAGCGAAGTTGGTTCCAAATTGTAAGAAACTCATCGGATTGTCCAATTTCGGCAAATAGGAATACTCCGATCTGTTTTCCGAATACCGGCAGCAATAAAACGACAATAAAAACAAAAATCATCGCTAAAGTAAGAAGAATCGACATTCCCCGGGAAATAAAGAAAGTTCGACTTTCTTTTACACCATATGCATGATTAAATGCTTTAATGATTGCATTCATCCCATTCGAGGCCGACCATATCGTTCCAATGACACCAAACGACAATAAAGTCCCGTTCGCTTCCATCACTTCAGATAGGTTAGCCTCAATGATTTTCATCGAATCGTCAGGGGCATATGTACGGACGGTGTTTAATATATCTTCTTGGGAAAATGGCAGGTAGGCCAATAAAGTGAATAAAAAAATAAGTAACGGAAACAGGGAAAGTAAGAAGAAATAAGACAGCTGTGCGGCAAGCCCCGACACATCATCCACCTGTAACCGTTTTATGAATGTCTTGAAGAATGAGCCTTTCAGCCATTCTTTTTTATTGGCCATACCTCCACCCCATTTTCTAATTTAAGGAAGTCCGTTCATGACTTGAAGACGACTCTTCTTCCTCTGCAGCAAAAACTTCCTTCGTCTCCATCACCACTTGGGCAACTTGCGATGGAATGTCTTTCATTTCCTCCACCTTTTGGGAAATGAAGGATACATCATCGGAAATTTTTTCAACAGTGGATCGGACCTTGGATGATGTTTCACTTACTTGTTTAAGCACCCCATTGGGATTCTTCACGAATTCTTTCATATTACTCATGCAGCTTTTGCTGTTTTCCAATACAGAATAACGCGTATCCTTATCAAAAAGGCTTATCGCAGCACCAGCTAACGCCCCAATAAAGACCGCTTGCATAAATTTACTTTTCTTGGCACACTTATATTCTTCTCGAATGTTGCTCATATATTCTCCTCCTCGTCATATATTAGTGATGGATAATGGTAGCTATCTCCATTATACAATGTTTAAAAAAGTTTTTTCCTATCTTTTCCCAAACTATCTCACTTTAAAACGTGGAGATGACCAAGTATATCGGGGATCAAGCTTCGTTTTCCACCCGAATATTCATTGACTTCTAGAGGTAATCATGCAAAGATGAAAATAATTTAGGAACGTATGAAAGGATGAGGGAAATGGATTTAACGCAAAACACAGCCGAAAGTGTCGAGTTTATGATCGAAGCAATTAAGGATAAATTAAAAGTGATGAACTTCGGTGCAATCAAATCGACCCATTTTGATATCGAAATGTACGAAGAGCTGCACGATATTTATACAATGGTGATGAAAAAAACGAATTTCAGTGTCCGTGAAATGGAAGCGATCGCTGAAGAACTTGGAAGACTGCGTAATAAGTAACATTCAAATCCTCCCATACCGGTGAGGATTTTTTTCATTTTCAAAAAAATTCTGCTACATTTGATATAGAAATTGAAAACCGACAGGAGTTGTAAGCATGGTAGAAAGAAGAACGCCCATCAGTATCGCAGAAGCAGTGGAAAAAGTGATGAAGCATAAATTAATAGGACGTGTGGAACTGATTCCCCTCGAGGAAAGCCAAGACCGTTTTTTGGCTCAAGATATTGTAGCTACAAATGATGTTCCGTATTTTAACCGCTCGCCATATGATGGATTCGCCCTTAGGTCCAAGGATACGGCTGAAGGTTCCATAAATAACCCTCTCGAGTTCGAAGTGGTTGAAGAGTTGGCTGCGGGTATGGTATCGACTATTCCTGTACAAAAAAATCAAGTGGTAAGAATCATGACTGGAGCTCAGATGCCAGCTGAGTGTGATGCCGTAATCATGCTCGAGCTTACGAAAGAATTCGAAAAATATGGAAAGAAGTACATATCATTTAAGCGCTCACTTAAGGAAGGGGAAAACGTTTCTTTTCAAGGAGAGGATGCAAAGAAAGGCGATGTTCTTGTGAAAAAAGGAACAGCTATCAATCCAGGGATCATCGGCTTGCTGGCAACATTCGGTTATGCCGAAGTGCCAGTTGCCATGAAGCCTGTCGTCGGATTATTCGCTACGGGTTCGGAGCTTCTTGATGTTAATGAACCGTTGCAGCCCGGGAAAATTCGCAACAGCAATTCACATGTCATCTCTGCCCAAATTCGGAGGGCTGGAGGAGAAGTCCGTTTTTATGGAAAGCTTAAGGACGAATTCAAATTAAGCTACGAGGCCATTTCAACTGCCTTGGAGGAAGTGGATCTGCTCATTACAACAGGAGGAGTTTCTGTCGGTGATTTTGACCTTCTCCCGGATATTTATCAAAAAATTGGCGCTGATGTCTTATTCAACAAAGTGGCCATGCGCCCCGGTAGCGTGACGACCGTAGCGGTATATAATAATAAATTTTTATTCGGTTTATCCGGCAATCCATCCGCCAGTTATGTCGGCTTTGAACTATTTGCTAGACCGATCATCCGCACCATGCTGTTTTCGGAACATCCGCATTTACGAAAAGAGACGGCACAATTGGCGGAGGACTTCTTAAAACCCAATCCATTCTCACGTCTGCTTCGGACCCGATTATTTTACGAATCCGGCCAGTTGAAGGTAATTCCTAGCGGTGTGGATAAATCCAATATTACAACAAGCTTGGCAGGTGCCAATTCACTCACCGTCTTACCTGGGGGGACCCGTGGTTTCCAAACGGGAGATTTCGTGGACATCCTGCTTCTCGATGACCAGGAAGGATCCAAATGGCCTTGGTGAGGCCCTTTATTTTTCAGGTGGTTGGCTACCAAAATAGAGGAAAAACGACCTTCATAACGAATATAATCAAAAAGCTTCGTGCGGCAAAATTAGAGACAGCCGTTTTAAAACATCATGGACATGGCGGAAAACCAGATGTCACAAGCATGAAGGATTCCAATAAACACTTTCAGGCTGGGGCGGCCGCTTCACTTGTTGAAGGAGATGGAACAATCGAGTTGCTCGGCAATTTCAAAGGGGAAGCCCCTATCATTGAGCTGATTCAATTACTGTGTCTATTTCTCCCTGATGTGATTTTAATTGAAGGTTATAAGCAAGAGGACTTTCCTAAGGTCATTTTAATCAAAGAAGAAAGTGACCTTCTGTTATTGGAACAGCTTACTAATGTCAAAGCAGCGGTGGCTTGGCCTGAATGCCTGGAACTAACCAGGAATCATTCTTCAGTACCCGTCTTCCCTTTGGATTCGGATCAATTCATTACATGGTTTTTAGAACAAATATGAAGGAGGGCACAATGTTCATTCAATTTCCCTTAGAAAAACGCCGTAAGATGATCGAAAGTATCCAAGAATATGTATATCAGGAACATGGCAAGGAAATCGGAGAAATCGCTGCTGAAAATCACTTGCAGTTCATTTTCGAAAATATTGCTCCCTTTATTTATAATGAAGGTATCAAAGATGCAAAAAAAGTCATTGAGGACAGAATAGGAAATATCGAAGAAGATTTATATTCTTTGGAACGCCCAATTGATTAAAATGAAAAAACAGCATCATAATCGATGCTGTTTTTTATATTCATTGTTCGGTAAGAATAAGCGGACCGTTTTTCGTAATGGCAATCGTGTGCTCGTATTGAGCCGAGTATTTCCCATCTGCAGTGGATGCCGTCCATCCATTCGGATTCCGGCTTGCTTTATATGTACCCACGTTTACCATTGGCTCGATGGTGAATACCATGCCTTCCTTAAGACGCGGACCTTTATTCGGCAGTCCATAATGCGGAACCTGCGGCTCTTCATGAATGACATTTCCTATCCCGTGTCCGATGAAATCACGAACGACAGAGAAGCCTTCGGCTTCGACATACGTTTGTATGGCATGACCAATATCTCCAATCCGATTTCCTTCCACACATACTTCAATCGCCTTATATAAAGATTCCCTCGTCACATGCACTAAATGTTCGGTTTCCTTTGAAACCTTACCGACCGTATACGTCCAGGCAGAGTCAGCAAGGGCCCCGTTATAATTGACGACCATATCAATCGTTACGATATCTCCATTTTTCAAAGGGGTCTTACGAGGGAAACCATGACAGATTTCTTCATTTATGCTGGCGCATGTCGCATACTCATACCCTTTGTAACCCTTTTGTTCCGGCTTCGCACCATGTTTTTTTAAGAATCCTTCAACAAATTCTTCTATTTCCCATGTTGTCACCCCAGGAACAATCAACTTTGCAATCTCTCTATGACAAGCTGCCAAAATTTTACCCGATTCATGCATCGCTTGAATTTCACGTGCAGATTTTAATACGATCAATCGTGACACTTCCTTTTTTATTCGTCTCTCCTTTTATTTTACTGCAAAGATGGAAGTATATGAATCCTTTAAAATGAAAAATCCCGGCAGCTGCCGGGATTTTTCATTATTTCAATAAATTGAGCGATTCCCGGTTAAATGCCGGAAGATCTTCGGGTGTCCTGCTGGTTACAAGCTGGTTGCCGCAAACCACAACCTCTTTGTCCAAATATGTGGCACCTGCATACTCCATATCGACTTTAATGGATGTATATCCTGTTGCGTGGCGTCCTTCAAGTGTCTTGGCTGTAATCAGCAACTGCGGTCCATGGCAGATCGCAAATACAGGTTTTTTATCATCCATGAACGATTTGGCGAAAGATACGAAGCGTTCATCAGCACGCAGTTCATCAGGCGAGAACCCACCGGGGATGAATAATGCATCGAAATTTTCTGGTTTCACCGATTCGATGCTTTCACCAATCTCGACTTCTACCTCCCCTTGTTTCCCTTTAACAGTTTTCCCTTTTATCATTTCAATCGTCGTTACCGTATGGCCGGCTTCTTCAAATGCTTTTGCAGGTTCACTATACTCCGAGTCCTCAAACATATTCGTTACTACACATGCAATATTTTTACCCATAATCATTCATCTCCTCAATATTTGGTCGAATGAACCTACTTTGTACTTTATTCATGTTCCCTCTGCCACCATACATAAAACACATAATTGTTTGTCCCTTTTGTTTATGAGGAAATACCGCTATATTTCCGAAATCCCTTCTGCGGTCGCTGTCCGCCTTTTTTAATATCGGAAAAAAGATAATGGCAGCCTTTTGATCAATGTTTAGGATACTGGCCAACAACGTGTATCGCATTGATGATTCTTTTATTGATCCATTTCCTGTTTTCTTCTGTATTCAAATTTCCAAATACCTTTTCCACCCTTCTTCCGTGGTTACATAGTAATTAGTTTTTACATTTCCTGCATGAACAAAATGTTTGGTATTCCATACCTGACATTAAAACCTGCACCCATGTCACAACGATTTCTTCCATCACATTTGTATATTCTCTTTCCATATATTCTCCTTCAAAAACAAAAACCCGTACATTCCTGACAGGTCTTCACTCATTTATCACTATCCGTGGAACAATTAGGATTTCAACTCTCCGGTTTTTCCCTCTTCCTTTTTTCGTTTCATTAGAAGCAACCGGCTTGAATTCCCCATGTCCTTTAGCACTGAACATTTCGGGATCCAACTCATTATTTTCGAGGAGAAGTTTCATAAAATTAACGGAACGCATCACGCTCAGATCCCAGTTGTATTCATACTGGTAATTTTTAATAGGAATATTATCGGTATGCCCGATTACGATAATGTTTCTGGGTAAGTCCATGACCAGTAAATCCGAGATTTCCTTAGCGATTTTTCAGTTTTCACTTCTCACCTCAGCCACACCCGATTCGAACAGCACGTTTTCCCTAATTGAAATCAACATGCCTTCATTAGTAAGGTTCGTTCCCAATTTATCCGTTAAATCATTCTTTTGGATGTAGTCATTTACACGCTCCTGAACTTCCATAAGTTCTTCTTGCTCGTTTTTCCCTAGCTTCTCAAGATCTTCTGCACCTGTTTTTGTTCTGGTGACGACGGCTCATTGCTGGGGGAATCATTGCCTACATGAGCTTATTAAACAGCACATTTCAATGGTTCGGGCATAATATTCTTTCGAGAATGGAATTACAAGCATGTTCCGTACGTAATTTTCTCATAACGTCTGGAATATGCACTTTTACTCGTGAGTTTTGGCGGTTTACTCGTGAGTTTCTGCATTTCACTCGTGAATTTTCCGCTTTTACTCGTGAGTTTCTGCATTTTACTCGTGAATTTTCCGCTTTTACTCGTGAGTTTCTGCATTTTACTCGTGAATTCCGCATAACACCTGACATTTTTTCTTTTCACTCTTCAGTTTTTCCGAAAAGAAAAAAGGACAAAGCCTGTCAGCTTTGTCCCTGTTCTTGTTTTCCCTGTTTTCTTCCAATCAGCCATTTTATGATGGGTGACAGGAAAAATAAAATGAATAAGATCCTGAATAAATGAAAGCTTGTGACAACGGATAAATCCACATGCACAGACATGGCTGTGACTGCCATTTCGGCGACGCCGCCTGGCGCCATGCTTAAAAATAATTCGTTCGCCTGTAAAGATAGGATCGGGGCAAACTGAATGGAAAGATAATAACAAAATCCAATCAATAGGACATTACTGACGAATACGGCCCCGAACATCTTTCTAAAAAGTCGGGGATTATCAACCTTCAGTGTGTAGCCTAAATGTGCGCCGATCAACAATTGTGACAAGTTCAACAAAAAGTCAGGAATCTGCGGGGCACCTGGGCCCACTAAATTGAATAGTGTTGCGGCCATGAGAGGTCCTAGCAAAAAAGGCAGCGGAAAATTCACTTTCTTTGTGATGAAGATGAATAATAGCAAGGTTAACAACATCATGATGGCTAATTTCCCATCATAATCAAAAAAGAAAAACGGCCGCTCCGTTACGGCCATTACCGCACCTGATTCAACTGACATTACATGGGTCACGATCCAAGGAACAATGGAAATCACCAGGATGACCCGCAGTGTTTGCATGAAACCTACAACCGTTTCATCACTATCCTTCATTTCCTCACTTAAGACCACCATCTGGGAAAGACCTCCAGGAAAACTGCCAAGCATGGATGTGCCTAAGGATAAGTTCATTCGTTTCCCGACAAACCAGCCAGTCAACACTGTAAATGAAATGATTGCGATTGTCGTAAAAAGCATAACAGGCAGATATTCAAACATCTCATTTAACGATTGTTTCGTGAATGAACTGCCCAGTTGTAAACCTAAAATGACCAATCCAGTACTTCTAAAGGTTTTTAACCATAACAGGTACTTCCCTAACTTCACTTTCGCGATCATCACGACGAATAATGGTCCAAGCATCCATGGCAGGTATATTCCAAGGCTATCAAACGCATAACCACCCAGGAAAGCTAGAAAAGCTGTAAAGATGACTCTAAAACTCTTACTCTCGATTAAATTTGCACTCACAAAATTACCTTCTTTATCTTAGCGGGTTTTCATCTATATCTTAACATAAAATAAGCTGATTCAAAGCTGCCATCCACACTTGTATTCGACTTGAGCGAGGGGTGCAGTGGTGTAATATACTAGGCAGAATGTTGGCGCCATTAGCCATTCCGATGTAAGGATGGATTGGTTACAATTGGACATTTGCCGTTCTAGGCCGCTTGCCATCGCCAGTGAACTTTTATATTCCATCATGTTTTCACTCTATGAAAAGAAACAGCATGGCACTTCCACCATTTACTAGATTTCCCACCCCCACAAACTCGATATAAAAGGTAGAATGAGTATATAGGGGTCAAACTCTTATGGAGGGGTGACTAGATGTTATCAAATACAGAAATAGGCATTGACTTAGGAACTGCAAATACGCTAGTTTACAGTAAAAATAAAGGAATCGTATTTAATGAGCCATCTGTGGTGGCCATTGATATAGAGACTAATAAAGTATTGGCAGTCGGTGTGGATGCAAAAAACATGATCGGGAAAACACCTGGAAATATTGTGGCAATCCGTCCGCTTAAGGATGGTGTCATTGCGGATTTTGATGTGACCGCGCAAATGCTTCGGGAAATCATGAAAAAAGCAAGTAAGGCCCTAGGTTTATCGATACGCAAACCTAGTGTAGTGGTCTGTACGCCATCAGGTTCCACATCAGTTGAGAGAAGGGCCATTCAGGATGCAGTCAAAAGCTGCGGAGCGAAACAGGTCCACCTTATCGAGGAACCAGTAGCAGCAGCAATCGGTGCGGGCCTGCCTGTCGAAGAGCCCGTTGCCAATGTCATCGTTGATATCGGCGGCGGAACGACTGAGGTCGCAATCATCTCTTATGGCGGCGTCGTTTCTTGCAATTCAATCAGAATTGGCGGAGATCAATTGGATGAAGATATCAGCCAATATGTCAGGAAAAAACATAATGTGCTGATTGGGGAAAGAACAGCCGAGGAAATAAAAAAAGAAATCGGCTACGCACTCGTTGAACATTCCGTGATTACCATGGAAGTCAGAGGCCGGGATCTTGTGACGGGTCTTCCAAAGCCGATTACAATATCATCCACTGACGTCCAGCAAGCCATTCAGGAATCGCTTCTTCATATACTGGAAGCAATCAGGGCCACTTTGGAAGATTGTCCTCCTGAATTGAGCGGGGATATCGTCGATCAAGGTGTCATCTTATCCGGCGGGGGTGCACTTCTCAACGGGATACAAGAGTGGCTGACGAATGAAATTGTCGTCCCAGTCAAACTTGCAGATAACCCGCTTGAATCAGTTGCCATCGGAACCGGGCTTTCACTTGAGGTCATTCACAAATTACAAAAAGCCGTGTACTAAAAAGATGAGGGAACCCCAACTTGGGGTTTCTTTTTTTTATCATTCCAGGCTGATGTCCCCCATGATGCAAACAGCAATCTCACGTTAAATAACTTCCCTGAAATATTTTACCTAGTTTGAGTAGAGAATAAGGAAAAAGTTTTTTTACGTTCGACAGCATGCATTACTGTTTGGATAGGAATCAATACCGCAGTACTAAATGCATGCAATGTTACATAACTTGTGTTATAATGTAATTATGTTACATTGGTAAGAGGAGAAGATCTATGGAATATGTAGAAGCCTTTAAGGATATCAATCAAATCAGCAAAATAAAAACATACTTACGCGCTCACTCCAGTCGGGATTATTTATTGTTTGTACTCGGCATCAATACAGGAATGAAGATAAATGAAATGCTCGAAATCACCGTCGCCAGCGTTCTGGATGAAACGGGCAAAGTCAAGGAGTTCTATGAGCAACGGACGGAAAATGACGAAGTCAACCAAATTTATTTGAACCTGAAAGTCCGTACCGCCTTACAAGAGTACCTTAAAGGCTCGAAGGTTATCGAAGGTCAATTTTTATTTCTTTCCCCAAAGACAAAAAAGCCGATTACACGTCAACAGG
Organism: Peribacillus sp. V2I11; assembly: GCF_030817135.1. Lineage (NCBI taxonomy): Bacteria > Bacillati > Bacillota > Bacilli > Caryophanales > Bacillaceae > Peribacillus > Peribacillus sp. V2I11. The sequence goes on from NZ_JAUSYW010000001.1 coordinate 1,705,117, forward strand.
CGCATCGAATCATCCATGATGCTGTGGAAGGTGCAGGGCTGACAGGCAAATTCGGAGCAAGTTCGATGCGTAAAACTTTTGGCTACCATGCCTATAAACAAGGAGTGTCACTGGCCTTGATACAGAAGCACTACCATCATTCCAGTCCATCGGAGACATTAAAATACATCGGCATATCCAAAGAGAAGAAATTCAAGACGAACATTGACGTTAACTTATAAACATTCTGCTATCTTCTATTAACTCTAACCAACATTTTAAGGAGGAATTCCAGTGAGAATTAGAGAAAGTGAACTTCCTGGTATTGGCCAAAAATTCGAAATCATAACGAGAAATGATGAAAAGTTAGTAATCGTCATTCACGATGACGGCCGGCGGGAATTATACCATTTTGATAATGAACATGAAGACGTCATATCAAGCATCACCCTTAACGATCAGGAATCCCGGCAAATGGCTTCCATCATAGGCGGCATGGTTTATAAACCACAAGCACTTGAAACGATTGAAATGTCATTGGGCGACTTGGTGATTGAATGGTTCAAAGTCGAACCGGGTTCAAAGGCCATCAATCAAACGATCGGATCGATTGATATCAGGAGCAATTATAACGTGACCGTCATCGCCCATTCTAAAAAAGGAAAAAAACAACTGAATAATCCTGGCCCTGACTCCATCATCGAAACAGGCGATACCCTTGTGATATCCGGTGAAAGAAAAGATATCCGTAACCTTATAAGAGAATTATTGACCGACGAAAGGAGTGACTAAGCTCGTATGGACCATTTAGTCTTTGAAGTGGGAACTGCCCTACTTCTAGTAGCATTAGCTGCTCTCGTTGCAGGTAAATTCAAAATATCAAATGTTCCACTATTAATTATCATCGGGATGCTCGTTGGCCCCCATGCCCCGCACTTCGGATTAATTGACCTGCGTTTCATTGAAAGTGATGAAATCATAGCATTCCTCGGTCGTGTCGGTATTTTATTCCTTCTGTTTTACCTAGGGCTTGAATTTTCCGTCAAAAAGCTTATGAAGTCCGGGAAAAATATCGTGACAGGCGGAACCTATTACATTTTAATCAACGTGGGAATGGCATTGCTGTACGGTTTCCTGCTCGGTCTTCCATTAAAAGAGGTTCTGATATTAACCGGGATCATCAGTTTTTCTTCAAGTGCCATTGTGGCAAAGGTACTTGTGGACCTTAAAAGGACCGGTAACAATGAAACCGAGCTAATCCTTGGCATCATCATGTTTGAAGATATCTTCCTCGCTGTTTATTTATCAGTCGTATCCGGATTGGTATTAAGCTCTTCTGGTTCCGTTTGGGGAACATTACTTTCTACATTTATCGCGATTGGGTATATGCTGATATTTTTTGTTATCGCCCGGAAAGCATCTGGGGTCCTTAACAAACTATTCAATATAACCTCCGATGAGATTTTTATCATCGTTGTTTTCGCATTACTATTCTTCATTGCCGGTTTCTCGGAAACGATTCATGTTGCGGAAGCCATCGGTGCATTACTGCTCGGCCTAGTCTTTTCTGAGACGGAACATAGCGACAGGATCGAGAAACTTGTCATTCCCTTCAGAGACTTCTTCGGGGCCATATTTTTCTTCAGCTTTGGCTTGAGTATCGATCCGACGACCCTTGGCGGAGCTGTCTGGATGGTTCTTGGAGCCGTCATCATCACCATAATCGGTAACTTTGCCGCTGGTATGATTGCCGGACGCAAATCCGGTTTATCTCACAGAGCATCCGCAAACATCGGTTTAACGATCGTTTCACGCGGCGAATTCTCCATTATTTTAGCCAACTTAGGCATTGCTGGCGGTTTAATGCCTATATTAACCCCGTTTGCGGCACTTTATGTTTTGACCTTAGCGATTCTTGGGCCGATCCTTACAAAAGAATCCAAACACATCTATACTATCCTAAATAAAGTCTTCAAATGGACCCCTCCTAAGGTTCAAAAGGAACAAGGAAAAGAAGTGCAATAGTGAAGAAAGGCCAGACATTTCTGTCTGGCCTCAGTTTGTAGACAAAAGGGGTTCGGAATTAAAAAATTCTGAACCCCTTTTGAAATTCCCTTTGAATTTTCGCCTAAAGTTAAGAGATTGGGGCTCTACGAGCCCACTATGTTAGGCCATTTTTGGACCTCGCCATGTCCAATTGGCCATCTTCTTTAAATTAATGGCAGCGAAAGTAAGCATCGCCTGCATCGACAATTTTTTAAGTCCCCTTAAAGTAGTCCAACGCATACCATGCTTTTCTTTTGCATCTGCGAATACACGCTCAATCGTTTCTTTACGTTTTGCATATATAGGTTTTACATCTTGATGATGACGCAGATGATCTGCTTCTTCCACATGTGTTTGCCAGATATGCCGTGTCACCACTTTTTGACAGTCTTTGCTTTCTGTACACCGAGATAAAAATGAGCATGTTGTACAAATTTGTTTTGGCGATTTGTACTCGCGATAGCCCTCTTTATTTGTTGTTGAGTACTTTAAAGTTTCGCCCGAAGGGCAAAGGTAACAATCAAAATGTTCATCGTATACATAGTCCTGTTTGCGGAAAAATCCTTCTTTGGTGCGAGGACGTGTATAAGGTAAAGCCGGTATGATTTCTTTGTTAAATAGGTAGCTTGTAATCGCTGGTGTTTTATAAGCTGCATCTGCGGCAACGGCTTCCGGTTTTCCAACTTTCTCAATCACTTGTTCAACTAGTGGCTCTAAGATCTGACTGTCATGTGTATTTCCAGGTGTTACAATCGTTCCCAATACAAAACCGTTGCGGTCTGCGGCCGCGTGGAATGAATAGGCAAACTGTTTTGTTCGTTCATCTTTCACATAGTAGCCACTCTCAGAATCCGTTGTACTTTCTTTAATCTCTTTGGTCTCTTCTTTCTCAAATTTATTTGGTGGAAAAGGCTTTTTTCCATGGTTTTCACGATCTTGATTGATTTCTTCTTGAAGACGTCCTTGATACGCTCGTGTTTCTTTACGAACGATTTTCTTTTCAAATTTCCGTTTATTCGCACTGGCTTTCACATGTGTGGAATCCACGAAAACGTGTTCAGCACTTATTAACTTTTTATAAGAAGCTGTCATTAAAATGCGATAGAAAATCTGTTCAAATAGGTCTGTATCTTTAAAGCGTCGCTCATAATTTTTCCCGAACGTAGAGAAATGAGGTACTTTATCATGGAAACCATAGCCTAAGAACCAACGGTAAGCCATATTGGTTTCAACTTCTTCAATCGTTTTACGCATGGAACGAATACCGAAGGTATATTGAATGAAAGTCAGTTTAACTAAAATAACTGGATCAATACTTGGGCGTCCTACCTCTGAATACATATCTTTCACCAAGTCATAAATGAAAGTGAAGTCAATGGCAGCCTCCATTTTACGAACCAAATGGTTCGGTGGCACCAGTTGATCTAAAGTAATCATTTCAAGTTGATCTCGCTGAATAGAATCATGTTTAGAAAGCATCCTCATCACCTCAAGTTTTAATACTTCTATTTTAAACCAAAAATGACTCCAGGCAAAAGTGTTCTATCTAAAAGGTAAGACAAAGTTGATTGGAACGGAAGGTACGAGACTCCTGCGGGAAAAGCGCGTCTAGGGGAGACCCCGCAGGCGAAAGCCGAGGAGGCTCCCCGACCGCCCGCGGAAAGCGAGTGCCTGGAGTGGAAATCAACCGTCCAAATTGTACAAGCCATAAAAATAGACAAACTCGATTTTCATCGAGTTTGTCTACAGTCTGAGGCCAGACATTTCTGTCTGGCCTTTTTTCTGTTTACCATTTATCACTCACCTCCATGATTTTCCGAATATGATTATACTTGTTTTAAAGGGGGGATAAAATCATACCTAGCAGTAGTATTTGGCCGTATTATTCATAGGCTTAAAGTAACAACAGCACCTATTTACAGTTAATCGCGAAACTTACGAGATTTAGGGATACTTGCTGTACGAATCTTCACTTCCGGTTTTTTAGGCATGATACTCGCCATCCCCCGAACTCTGCAAAACTTTCAAAAAAAAGGGCATTGGTAAGTGAATTGGCTAAGGTTGGTCATCCTTAATGAAGCATTTAAAACTGATTTGCCTCTTTCCCACGTTACATATCGCTGGAGTAGTTGCAGGTTATGTCATTGTCACAAGCTTCTGCAAGCGCGCGGATTAGAGCTTTCAATTTCTTTTCTTTTTAGGATTAACTTACATGAACAGAGGGAAAAGAAGCAGATAACCTAAGTAACTATTCAGGAGTGATGCCCAGATGAATAAGTCGGTAAAATTTTCAAAGAAACTGATTAAAGAAATAAAGGAAGATCGTGTGACGGGGCTGGCAGCAGAACAAGCTTATTACTATTTACTGGCACTATTCCCTTTGCTCATTTTACTGCTGTCCATATTACCTTATCTGAACATCGATATTCAGACAGCCCTTGACACGATAAAAACCTTCATGCCTGCGGAAACGATGGAAGTCATCGAGAAAAATATCATAAACATATTATCTGAACGGAACGGCGGCTTACTGACTTTTGGTTTCCTTGGCACCGTATGGTCCGCTTCCAACGGAATGAATGCGTTCATCCATTCCATGAATATCGCCTATGATGTTGAAGAAACAAGGAATTTCATTAAAGCCCGCTTCATTTCCATTGTATTGACATTAGGCCTGGTTGTAGCATTCATCGTCATGTTGGGTCTCCCCGTCTTCGGAAAAGTCATCATCGATTTATTAAAGCAAGTCATTCCGATCCCTGAAGAAACACAAATTTTATTCAGCTTATTACGGTGGGTTATCGCAGTTGTGGTCATCTCACTTGTCCTGGCCTTTTTATATCGCTTTGCACCGAATAAAAGTTTTCCCATTAAACATGTCATCCCAGGTGCAGTGACCGCAACCGTACTTTGGCTTGGAATATCACTTGGATTTTCATTCTATGTCAGTAACTTTTCCAACTACTCTTCCACTTACGGCAGTTTAGGAGGCGTCATCATCTTGATGCTATGGCTGTATATGAGTGGTCTGATTTTTGTGATCGGCGGAGAAATCAATGCAATTCTTCATCGGCAAAATTCCATTCCAAAAAAACAGTCACGCACGATCGTTCATCCTGTCCCGCTTAAAAGGTAGATCATGAATTACAATGGAAGATTGAAAAGCGGCTGTCCCATTCGGACAGCCGCTTCCTATTCATCCCTTATTGACAAACTCTTCATATCTTTCATCATGGGCCAGCCATGCAGCGTATTTCCGCTTCATGTATTTTTCCGCTTCCGCGAATGTATCGAATGTTTTTTTCTGTTGTTTTCCGTTGATTTCAACAATCCATTCCTCTTCTTCATCTTCATAGATGAATATGTCCTGTTTGTCTCTCGTTGAATATAGGCAACCCTCTGGGGATTCTTTTACATTCAATTGATTCTTATGTGCGTCTCGTTTAAGGGGCTCGGCATAGAAGGTCTTTTCGACATATTGGCTATACGCCTTTTCGGACATGGTACAACCGGCGGCTTTTTGGTGGCCGCCCCCATCGTACTTGCCAGCAACCTCAGAAACATCTATATCATCGTGGATTGTCCGGAAGCTGATTCTTTTACTTCCTACCATCAGGATGGCTATATAATCCAGATGCGAGAACTCTTTCGACAGTTCATTACCCAATTCTGAGTGGTATGACTCTGCATGGACCACACCAGCTGTATGGGGACCGACCGTAGCCTGATAGACTTCCCTTTTTTTTCTGTTTATGTATCGATCAACCCGACTCTCTTCAACATTCAGAAGGGTTTGCTCCACTTCGTCAAAAGTAAAACTTTCAGCCGTCGACAGCTTATTTGCGATTTTCATTTCGAATTCCTCTATCGGAATCATGAAAAACAGGTCATTCAATCGTTTTGCCGTTGTATTTTTATTGACTTCCCATTCCCAAGTATCGTATTGACGGACCAATTCAACGAATTCAGCGACAATGCTTGAAGGTTCCAGCAATTTATTTTCAACTGCATACTGATAGAATAATGATGTCGCTGCCGTCTGTTTACCATCTTCCTGTTCGACAGTTACAGATGCCCAATCATGTTCGTTCAAATGCAGTGCTGACTTATGATGATCAATCAGCAGCGCCTTGCCTCCATCTTCCACAAACTGAGTAATCATTTTTTCGTTATCTTCATCAACCGATAGATCAGTAACGATCAATGTATCTTCAATTTTAGCCTGCTCAAGAAATGCTCCTACATTCTGATTAAGGCGACCAATTGAATTATAACTAACCACTACTTCTTCTCCGAATGCCAGCTTAGCTACAATGCCGCAGCCGACTCCATCTAAATCATTATGTGTAAAGAGATGGTACACACAAACCCCTCCTAATAACTAATAAATTTACTTTTCCCTAAAGACATGAATTTCAATTGCAATCTTTACAATTGTAGCATAATCATATCCGCATATTTTATCATGCTTCCATTACGTGATGCTTTTGTTCTGTTTTTTTATCGTAAATTCCCTAATGATTCTTTATTTTCCATTTTTTATACTACTTCCGCCCCCTCCATCCTTCTAAGTTTGATTGGAATCGCATCCATAAACGTCGCGTTGTTAGAATTGGAAAAGAGCCGGAAAGCAGAAATCAAACAATCAGCCATGCTTGATGAAATCACACGGTCCAATAAAGGATTGACCGATTTTTATAATGGACTTCAAGAAAACGTCCATACTACAGGGAAAATGTCCGAGGAAGTCACAAACGAGATTAACCAAATCTTGGAAGTTACCTGTTTGATAATGGAAAAGCCCGAGAGAATGCCGCTTCCCTTGTGGAGGTTGCGGCGAGTGTCGAAGATCGGCATTCGCTAATCGATCAAATGGCCAGGAACTTTACGAACTCTGAAGAATTGCTTAACGGTTTAAGAAAGTTGACATGAGCCGGCACATCAAAAAAAGCCGCAGGAATGTTAATCCCTGCGGCTTCCTTATGTGAATCACTGTTCTATCAATTTTCCAAGGTTGGCCATTTCAATGGCACTAACCGCAGCTTCATAGCCTTTGTTACCTGATTTTGTTCCTGCACGTTCAATGGCTTGTTCAATATTCTCAGTTGTCAGTAAACCGAAGATAACCGGTACACCTGTTTCCAATGAAACGGAAGCCATACCTTTAGCTGCTTCATTGCAGACATAATCGTAATGTGAAGTGGCACCCCTGATTACCGTTCCAAGACCGATTACCGCATCATATTTACCTGTATTCACAAGTTTCTTAGCAATTAACGGAAGTTCAAAAGCACCCGGGACCCACGCGATGTCCACATCATTCTCATCAACGCCATGACGCTTAAGGCCATCCAACGCCCCTCCTAAAAGCTTGCTTGTGATAAACTCATTAAATCTTCCTACCACGATTCCGACTTTCAATCCTGATCCGATTAATTGTGCTTCAATAGTTTTCCCCATGTCCAATTCCTCCTAATTTTTAAAAACAATATCATTTTTTTTCATTTTAAGATTTAATTCCTTAAAATCCTTCAAGCTTTCGGGATGTTCAGTTCAAGTTCCTGTTTCCCGATTGTATCATTTTGTTGAAGATACCGAATCAAATCGGCTATCGTAATGAATTTCAGGTTGAATTTGTCAGCGATGACTTCTAAATCGGATACGCGGGCCATCGATCCATCCTCATTCATGATTTCACAAATGACACCAGCTGGAGCGGCACCGCATAACTTCGCCAAGTCCACCGATGCCTCCGTATGTCCTGCCCTTCTTAATACGCCGCCTTCTTTAGCGACTATCGGAAAAGTGTGACCTGGCCGTTGGAAATCTTCAGCGACCGAATCTTCATTAAGAAGCTCAAGGATGGTCAAGGACCTTTCAAAAGCACTGATTCCTGTAGAGGTGCTTTTATGATCGACACTTACCGTAAAAGCAGTGCCATGATGATCGGTATTTTCTCCTACCATAGGATGCAGTTTCAATTTCGCTGCAAGTTCTTCAGTGATGGTTGTACAAATCAGACCACGTCCATGAGTCGCCATGAAATTAATCGCTTCCGGTGTCGCCTTTTCGGCCAACACTACAAAATCTCCTTCATTTTCACGGTCTTCATCATCGGATACGATTACTACCTTGCCAGCCTTCAAATCTTCTATTGCTTCTTCTATTGTATGGAACATCATTACACCGCCCTTTTATTAGAATCCATGCTCTGCCAAAAACTCTAAATTCAGTCCTGGTTTTGGATTGCCATTTTTCATTTGATGTATTATATATTTCCCTATCATGTCGTTTTCGATGTTAACGATATCGCCAGCCGCTTTTTGTCCCAATATGGTGTCCTGATGGGTCAATGGAATCAATGATACAGTCAAAAGGTTCCTTTCAATCCCAAATATCGTCAAGCTTGTTCCATCAATGGCCACGGAACCTTTTGGAATGCAAAAGGTACTAAGCCCTTCTTCCAATTGGATTACATAATATACGGCATTTTCTTTTCGTTCTTTTTTTATGATTGTTCCCGTTCCGTCGATATGACCTGAAACAAAATGACCGCCAAACCTTCCCTGTGCACTCATGGCTCGTTCGAGATTAACAGGTGATCCCAATTTTAACGTCCGGATCGAGGAAGCTTTGACCGTTTCCGGCATCACGTCGACCGTAAACAAACTTTTCGTGAAGGACGTTACCGTTAAGCAGACCCCGTTGACTGAAATACTATCCCCTAGATGCACATCTTCAAGGATTTTTTCAGAACGAATCGATAACTCCATACTGCTTTTTCCTTTTTTCAAGGAATGTACGGTACCGATATCCTCAATGATTCCCGTAAACATGTTTTTCCCCCTTTTATAAAATATAAAAAACCCCTTAGGATGACCTAAGGAGTTAGCAGGAGAAATGAGTGAAAAAAATTGTATACCTAAAAAGCCCAATATTTCCATTTCGAAAAATTAGGCGTACGTATACACTTGGGTTCCACACGTCCTTCTCCCATCCAGACTTTACTGTCGGCTTTGGAATCTCACCAAATCCTGCCTTTAACAGGCTCGCGGGCTTAGAATTTCTTCATCACCGCCGGTTGGGATTTTCACCCGACCCCGAAGGACTAAAATAATATGAATCTTTGAATATTTTATCACCATAAAGTGAAGATGTAAAATTTCTAACCTTAAATGGTTCAATTGTTACAGGAACTTCCTCTCTTTATGGAAAAATGACCCCCAAGTACCCCGATGTGCTCCTAAAAGGTTAAGCAGGCTAAATATGTGGAATAAGGTTAGCAGGATCACAATTCATACAAGGAGGAAGCCCATGATTATTTCCATCATTAACTTGATTTTCTATCTGTTCGTCGTCACGATGAATTTTTTTTGCCAATTTCCTGCCATTGAACGGCCAAACATCAGGAGAGATTTCCGATAAACTGGATGTCCTTTTCACTCTTGCCGGTTATGTATTTTCCATATGGGGCTTGATCTATTTCCTGCTCGCCATCTGGGTATTCAGGCAGTTTTTAAGTAAACATCAAAACAGCCCTGTTTATAATGCATCCTTCCCTTGGTTCGCTTTAAGCTGTGTCCTAAATGGAACTTGGCTTTTGGCTTGGCACTATGAACACTTTTTTTTATCCGTATTCATTATCATTGCTCTGTTGGCTACTTTAATGGTCATTTATACAAGCATAAAAAAAGTGGAGCACGATACTTTCGACCTATTTCCATTTTCCGTTTATACAGGCTGGGTAAGTGTTGCAACCATCGCTGACATTTCTTATTACCTCACCTATATCAACTGGGACAGTTTTGGGCTAACTAGTTTAACCTGGACGATCGTCCTGCTGATTGCAACAACAATCCTGGCCTTTGTCTTTGCAGGTAAAAACCGGGATTGGTGCTATCCTCTCGTATTCGTTTGGTCGTTCATAGGCATCGGGATACGAAATAGCGCCGCATATCCGGTAGTTACAGACATTTCTTATATCCTGGCAGCCATCATTTTTATCGTATCTATCACCATATTCATTAAAAATAGAAGGAACTGAATAAGGAATATGGTAGCCTAAAATGCTTGCTGAAGATCTTGCCAGACGTCCTGCCAACCTTCAAGGCCAACTGAGAGACGGACCAGCTGGTCACTGATGCCCATTTGTTCACGCGAATCTTCAGGAACGGCAGAATGCGTCATGGTAGCGGGATGCTGGATCAATGTTTCGGCATCCCCCAGACTGACAGCAATTTTGATAAGTTTCAATTTATTGAGGAATTCCTGTGCATTCTGTTTTGTGCCATGCAATTCGAAAGAGATAAGGCCGCCGCCATGTTTCATCTGTTTTTGCATTATATAATGATCCGGTGAAGCATCATCACCTGGATAATATACCCTTTTCACCTTTGGATGTTTCTTAAGTTCATGAAAGATTGCCATTGCATTGGCCGAATGACGGTCCATCCTGACAGGCAAGGTCTTTAATCCCCGCAATAGTAACCAAGCATCGAATGGTGAAATGATTCCACCGATATCTTTCTGTGTAGTCCCAGCTACATGATTCATGAATTCCTTTTTACCGACGACAAGGCCCGCAACGACATCCCCATGCCCGCAAAGATATTTGGTAGCGCTATGAAGGACGATATCACAGCCATATTCAAGCGGTCTCTGTAGGTAGGGCGTCGAAAACGTATTATCGACTACGACCGTCACATTATACTCCTTCGCAACTCTCACCACCATCTGTAAGTCAATCATTTTCATCGTCGGATTGATCGGGGTTTCTACATATATGCAGGTCGTTTCCGGCCGGATCATATTCCTTACCTGTTCTTCTGTATCCATTTCACAAAAATCATGAGTGATGCGGTATTTATTTTTCATTAGCTGCAGAAGACCGAATGTACAACCATATAACCCCTGTGAGCACAGGATGTGGTCATCTGTTTTTGTTAAAGCAAAAAGTACTGCTGAAACCGCAGCCATCCCTGAACCGAAAGCAAGGCCAGCTTCCCCGCCTTCCAAAGCGGCAATCTTTTCTTCAAGCACCTTTACCGTTGGATTTCCAAGGCGAGAATAAATATATCCATCTTCCATACCGGCAAAACGCCTTTCCCCTTGCTCGGCACTTTCGAAAGTGAATGTCGAGGTTTGGAATAAGGGTGTTGCCAAGCTTCCTAAATGTTTATTCGAATCATATCCTTCATGGATGACTGCAGTTTCAAACTGTTTATACTTTCCTGTCATACCGTCTCCTCCTAACCTATGTCTATTGCTATCATATGCCAAAAAAACATATAAAGGAAGCGTTTTCATTTATGATTATCCCCCCATTAACGAACTCTTGAATTTAGTAAGTGTGATATAATTTCACAATCAAATATAATGGAATATTTTAGGGGTGAAAAAGATGAACAAATTCATTTTTGGTTTTCTGGTCATTTTAACGACTGCTTTAATGGGGTCATCATTCGCAATAGGAAAAATTGGTTTAGCGTATACTTCCCCGATGTTACTTGCAGCGATTCGTTTCATCCTAGCAGGTTTCATCATGGCCATTGTCGTTAAGCTCATCAAGCGCCCGCATCCAAAAAAGATTATGGATTGGGCGATATTGAGTATCATCGGTTTTTTCCAGACAGCTGGTGTCATGGGATGCATCTTTGTAGGTTTAAGGACCATTTCAGCCGGGGAACTGTCAATCTTGACATTCATGAACCCATTATTAGTGGTCATTTTTGGTACGTTATTTCTTAGAACGAAATACACCCTCCAACAATGGTCGGGGGTTCTGCTCGGCTTTATCGGCGTCTTTATCACACTGGGCGCACATCTTGATTTGAAGACCGGCACCCTCCTTGGATTGATGTCAGCCATTTCTTGGTCCATAGCAACCCTATTGATGAAAAATTGGGGACATACTTTCGACACTTGGGTCATGACAGCCTATCAAATGCTCTGCGGGGGTATTCTCTTGCTCATTGGATCATTTCTTTTTGAACAGCCCTTTTTCAAGATTACCCAGGCATCCATCATTATTTTGTTTTGGCTGGCCATCATGGCATCCATCGTTCAATTTTCGGTTTGGTATTTCCTATTACAAAAGGGTGATTCAGCAAAAACAAGCGCTTTCCTATTTCTAGCTCCCTTTTTCGGTGTCCTATCTGGCTACCTCTTGCTGGATGAGCCTGTTCACTGGTACGTTGCAGTTGGAGGATCACTCATTTTCATCGGCATCTTTTTGGTTAACTGGGAATCCCACCATATTCAGACAGTGGAAAAGGCCTGTAGTGTGGATTCTGCAAAATGAGCAACTCTTTAATATTTAATCTTAACGGGCATTTGTAAAAAAAAGAGACAGCCGCCATGGCCGACCCTTTTTCCGAATCATTCATCGACTACGATGTTTCCACCATAGAAGGTTACTCTCGTTAATGGAATCTCCAGTTCACGAGCCATTTTTTTCAACTCTCGCTCTTCTCTTTCCGTTACGATTGAAATGACAGTGCCATCTGCACCTGCACGCCCAGTTCTCCCAGATCTATGGATATATTGTTCAACGTTGTCAGCCATATCAATATGAACGACCGCAGTAAGACCTTTAATATCAAGCCCCCTTGCCGCTACATCCGTTGCTATCAGCATTGGGGATTTTCCGGAACGAAGCTTGCGGAGCGCTTTCTCCCTGTCAACTTTATTGGATTCACCGTGAAGCACGCCCATTTCAATACCTTTATAACTCAACTTTTCATGTAAGACGCTCAGCTCTGCTATATCATTCAGGAAAGCAAGTGCCTTCACATCTTTAAGCCTTGTGATTTTCTCGAGAATCTTGGACTTTTCCCGTCTCTCAACAACAAAGTAAAGATGGTCCACCTTTGATTCCATTTTTTCATGCTTATCGACCTTTATCATTTCGGGTTCATTCATGAATCCCCGGGCCGCTTTTTCCGTTTCCTCTGGCAGGGTCGCTGAAAAAACCATGATTTGCCGGTCTTTTAGCGTAGTTTTAATAATATTATTGATCGTTCCCATATGCTCCGAAGTGATCAATTGGTCACCTTCATCTAGTACTATCGTCTTAACTTCATGCATCTTCAATTTCTTTTGGGCAATCAATTCGTAAATCCGTCCCGGTGTCCCAGCAATCACCTGTGGATGCTTCTTCAGTTTGTCCAACTGCCTTTTCACATTAGCACCGCCGATGAATGCTGCACCCGTTATGCCGCTTCCCTCTGACCAAATGCGAATTTCTTCATTGATTTGCATGACCAGTTCTCGTGATGATGCCAAAATCAAAGCTTGGGGCGATTTTTTTTCAGGATCTATCTTTTCCAGTAATGGCAATAAATATGCTAATGTTTTTCCTGTTCCAGTCGGTGATTCGGCCATGACATCTTTTCCCTCCACAATCACGGGAATCGCTTTGGTTTGAATCGGGGTAAGTTGTCCGAATCCGGACTTTTTCCAGACCTCTTGTATATATGGTTTTCTATCGTTCACTAATGCAGGTAATTCGCTCATATCGTTCTCCTTTTATATAAAACTTTTCCTATCTTTCATAGTACCATTTATTCTTGTCCAGTAGCCAACGGAATACGAATTGTAACCGTCGTCCCTTTGTTTATCTCACTTTCAAAATGCATTTCCCCCTGAAGGCGATGAACGATCTTCCGGCAAATTGCAAGCCCGATCCCTGTGCCCTTTTCCTTCGTCGAATAAAAAGGCTCACCTATCCGTTCAAGGCGCTCGGGCACCATTCCCATGCCATTATCACTCACGCTGACCACAGCTTGTCCATCGATGATTTGCAGCGATATATCAATCTTCCCATTATCCTCAATCGCTTCAATGCTGTTCTTGACGATGTTGATTATCAACTGTTTAAGTTCAATTGAATCAGCCATAATATAAATCGGTTCGTCGGTATTAACCCTGAACCCCATTTCGATATTATTCAAATTCGTTTCCGCTTTCATCAACGTGAATACCTGGTGTAAACTGTCGGCAAGATCGATCTTACGGAATGCGACATCCTGTTTCTTCCCGAGAACCAAAAGTTCACTTGAGATAATATTAATTCGGTCAATTTCCTTCAACATGATATCAGAATGCAGCGGGTTTACTTCCTGGGTCATATCCATTAACTGTACGAATCCTTTTAACGATGTCAGCGGATTCCTTATCTCATGAGCGACGGCCGCGGCCAGATGTCCGATTACAGATAGCTTTTCAGACATGATCATCAATTCCTCTTCGCGCCGCAATTCAGTAATATCCCTAACGATTGCATATACTCCAAGCATTTCCGTTTGAACGATGATCGGTAAAAAGGTTACACGGATTATCCGTTTTTCATCACTGCTATTCTGGATGGTCGTTTCAAATTTTACAGCCTCCCCTTGAAGGGACTGCATAAAGAATACAGTTACTTTATCACTTTCATTCCAGTTGATGAGATGATTCGCATTCTTGCCTTTCAAATTGTCACTTTTATGACCTAACAGTTTTTCAGCTTCCGGGTTTATCGAAACGACATTTCCTTCGAGATTCAGCTCAAGGACACAATCCGGGTTATGCTTGAACAACGACTGATACTGTTCATCTTTCAGAATGAATTCCTGCTGGGACCTCAACATTTTCCCCGTCCAATACCTGATTATGAAGTATAGGAAAAGCCCGGTTATGAAAATGAACATCCACCCTTTGGAATGCTGAAACATTGCATATATCTGTACATCTGCGTTTGCCTGTGTCATAGAGATGTAATCCGTAACGAAAATCCATAAGACACCAATGATTATATATATAATAGCCACTTTACATGCAATTTTATGAGATTGGTTCATGTTTTTTCCTTTGTATTGTTTTTGGTTTATTATTCCCAAATCGCTCAAAAAAAGCCCTCATGTTTTCAACATAAGGACTCTATGGATATTGTACCATATATATTGCATTCATTGTTTTATATCGCTAAAAAATCCGGCAGCATTTTAACTGGAACTACAATGATCAAGAGAGGTTTTTAATGGCTTGATTGAATTCTTCTTCTATATCTTTTGTAGGCTTGGCCGATAATAAGCTGAAAACGACCACCGCTATTGACCCAGCGATGAAACCAGGGATGATTTCGTATACTTCAGCGAACTTATCAATCATATCCCAGACGATCACGGTTGCCGTACCGACAATCATTCCCGCCAGGGCTCCCCATTTCGTCATCCGTTTCCAGTACAGGCTTAACAGAATGACAGGACCGAATGCCGCTCCAAAACCAGCCCATGCATAACCCACCAATTTAAGGATCGTACCGCTTGGATTAAAAGCCAACAATAGGGCAATGGCAGATATCGCCAATACACCAAACCGACCTACCAGCACTAATTCCTTATCAGATGCATTCGGCCGAATGAACTGCTTATAGAAATCATCGGTCAGAGCACTTGCCGATACTAACAGCTGTGATGCGATCGTACTCATGACCGCTGCTAAAATCGCGGCCAACAGGAAGCCTGTTATTAAAGAAGGAAATAGTTCTTTTGCTAAAATGATGAAGACGGACTCAGCATTTTTTTCCCCTAAAGGACTGTTTGTCAGGTTAAAATAAGCTATCCCCACCAATCCGGTGAACATCGCTCCGACGATAGCAAAAATCATCCAGCCCATACCGATTCGCCGTGCACTTTTCAATTCTTTAACAGATGAAACCGCCATGAATCGAACGATTATATGAGGCTGCCCAAAATAGCCAAGCCCCCATGCCAGAAGAGATATGATGCCAATGGTCGATGTTCCTTCAAATGCATGCAATAAATTTGGGTTAATCGATTTTATTTCATTGAAGGTAGGATCCCAGCCACCAATATTTACAATCGTGACTACTGGTACTAGAATTAAGGCAATGAACATAATTGTACCTTGTACGAAGTCCGTCCAGCTAACAGCCAGGAATCCACCAAATAATGTATAAAGAATAACGACGCTCGCCGTCAGCCAGATGCCCCACCTGTAATCCAAATTGAAAGCCGAGCGGAAAAGCTCACCGCCTGCTACCATGCCTGAAGAGGTGTAAAAGGTGAAGAAAATTAAAATGACCGATGCTGATACCACTTTTAAGACACGGGAGCCATCTTTAAACCGATTTCCCAAGAAGTCGGGAATCGTAATCGAATTGCCGGCCACTTCCGTATATGTCCGAAGTCTTGGTGCCACGAATAACCAGTTTAAATAAGACCCTGCACACAGGCCGATGACAATCCAGCCGGCACTTAACCCGCTTATGTACATTGCACCGGGAAGACCCATCAACAGCCAGCCGCTCATATCTGAAGCACCTGCACTCAATGCAGTTACAGCTGGGCCCAAGTTCCGGCCGCCAAGCATGTAATCGGTTAAGTTGGCCGTTCTCCGATAGGCCAAATAACCAATTAACAGCATGCCTGCCATGTATATTCCAATTGATATTATAATTCCATATTCCAAAAATGAATCCTCCTATTTATAGGTTAATTTTCATCTTGTAAGCTTATCAGAAAAAAAAACATATGTTAAGAAGTTCTTGCACCTATCAACGATTTCACTTTCAATATAACTAAGAAAATTCATTTTATCAGATTAAATTATTAGGAGGAATACGCCATGCAATCCTATATCAATCAGCCAGATGGAGTCTTTCCCTCTGTTTGCTCTCTTGACTGCCCTGATCAATGCGGTTTACTGCTGCACAAAAAAGACGGGAAAATCATTAAAGTTCAAGGAGACCCTGATCATCCAGTCACCAAAGGGAATATTTGCAATAAAGTCCGAAACATGACTGCCCGCCTATATGACCCCAAGCGCTTAAAGCAGCCATTAAAGCGCATCGGTCCGAAAGGAGAAGGGAATTTCGCTCCAATCAGCTGGGAAGAGGCCATAACCACAATCACTTCCAAATGGAAAGAACTGATCGAAATGCACGGACCGGAAAGCATACTTCCCTACAGCTTTTACGGAAACATGGGCAACCTCAGCGCCGAGGGGATGGATCGCCGTTTTTTCCACAAACTCGGTGCAAGCATGCTCGAGCGTTCCATTTGTAACGCGGCCGGTTCAGTCGGATATAGCTATACAATGGGTGGTTCCTTCGGTACCGATCCAGAAGAAACGATTCATACAAAGCTTTTCATCATGTGGGGCATTAACGCTGTGAGCACAAACATGCACCAAGTTACACTTGCCCAGCAAGCCCGAAAAAACGGGGCCAAAGTAGTCGTCATTGACGTACATAAAAATCAAACCGGCAAGTGGGCTGATTGGTTCATACCAATTTTGCCTGGCACCGATAGTGCGCTCGCCCTCGGATTAATGCATATTCTATATGCCGAGAATCTAGTCGACCAGCCCTTTCTCGATGAATACACAGTGGGTGCAGCTGATTTGCGCGAACACGTCCGCCAATATGATCCTGCGACAGTCTCCGCGATCACTGGCGTTCCAATTGATGACTTATATGAATTAGCCAGGATGTACGGCACCACAAGTCCATCATTCGTTCGGATAGGCAATGGCCTGCAGCACCATGACAATGGCGGCATGGCGGTACGTACCATTGCCTGCCTGCCTGCACTTACCGGCCAATGGATGGTGGAAGGCGGCGGAGCCATCAAAGGGAATTCAGGATATCTGGCTTTTAATACAAATGCCTTAAGACGCCCTGATTTATTGCATAATAAAGCTACCCGGACCATTAATATGAACCAAATCGGTCAAGCTCTTCTGGAAAAAGAAAACCCGATTCGCTCCATGTTTGTATACGGCTCCAACCCAGCACTTGTCGCTCCGAATGCAAATAAGGTGCAGGAAGGTCTAATGCGGGAAGATCTATTCACCGTGGTCCATGATCTATTCTTAACCGAAACGGCCATGTTTGCCGACCTCGTCCTTCCTGCCGCATCATCTTATGAAACGGAGGATTTTTATAATTCATACTGGCATAATTACGTCCAAATACAAAAACCTATAGTCGAAAAATATGGCGAGTCGAAATCGAATGTTGAATTGTTCAAACTGTTAGCTGTTGGAATGGGATTTGGGGAACAAGCATTTAGAGATTCAGAGGAAGATATGATACGGCAGGCACTAAATTTTCCCTATAACCCGCATTTAGAAGGCATCACCTATGACTCCCTTTCAAGGAATCAATTTGTCAAAGCAAAGATGCAGCCTATGTTCCCAGGAAAACTCCCGACACCAAGCGGTAAAATCGAACTTTATTCCGAACGGATGATGCAGGATGGGTACGAGCCTTTGCCAACATATACGCCAATCATAAAAGACAGCGACCTGCCATTTTTATTCATTCCGGCACCTAATCACAATTTCTTGAATTCAACCTTTTCAAATAATGCCAAACATATCTCATTGGAAAAGGAACCGAAATTGCACATGAATGCCGCTGATGCCAAAACAATGGGGATAGCCCCCGGAGATATGGTTAAAATCTGGAACGGTCGCGGTGAATGTTTGCTTACCGCTGCTCCCGGTGAAAATGTGTTACCCGGCGTTCTTGTCAGCCAAGGATTGTGGCAGAATACACCTGAAACAAAACAACACATCAATTCCCTTACCCCAGATCGACTCTCGGATATGGGTAATGGCGCCGTTTTCTTTTCAGGACGGGTCGATCTTGAAAAAGTCCAACAAAAGTAAATCAATGTTTAGCAATCTTTGAATATATCTCGGTTTTCGAGATTTATCTCCGGTTCCGGCGTTTTATCTGCGGTTCTCGGGAATATATCTCCGATTTCGGCATTTCATCTCCGAATTCAGGAATATTTCTCCGGTTCCACAAAAAAGGCTGTTCCACAAGGAACAGCCTTTTTATCAAGCTATTTACTCTTCATCAAACCAACCTGTTGGCTGGATATCCAAGTTGTTATTGATTTGCTTCACTTCCGTATAAGCTTCGTAACCGAAAGTTCCCAGTTCGCGTCCATTTCCACTTTGCTTGAACCCTCCCCAAGGAGCTTCGTTATAAGTCGGATGATATGAGTTTATCCACGTGATGCCGGCACGCACTTTTTTAATGACACGGTAAGCTTTTGCGATATCATTCGTGAACACCGCTCCCGCTAAACCATATTTCGTATCATTGGCAAGTCGAAGAGCTTCCGCTTCATCCTTGAACTTTTGAACGACAAGCACCGGTCCAAAAATTTCTTCCTGCACGATCCGCATGTCCGGTGTCGTATCAACAAAAATAGTAGGTTCGACAAAGTAACCTTTATCCAAGCCTTCTTCTTTAATTCGATTTCCACCGACGATTATTTTGGCACCTTCTTCTTTTCCGATTTGGATATACGATAATATTTTGTTCATATGGGCTTCTGAAACGATAGGTCCCATCTGGCTGTTTTCATCAGAACCTGAGCCTACTTTGATCTTTTTCGCCTTCGCAGTAAGACTTGCAATGAACTGATCGTAAATGGACTCTTCCAACAGTAAACGGGAGCCTGCTGAACACACTTGTCCTTGATTACAGAAAATCCCGTATAGAGCATAATCAACGGCAGTCTCAAAGTCAGAGTCCGCAAATACGATATTAGGCGATTTCCCGCCAAGCTCCAATGTCACTTTCTTTAGGTTACCCAGTGAAGCCTCCATGATCTTACGTCCTGTTTCCGTTCCTCCTGTGAAGGCTACTTTATCGATTTCCTCATGTTCAGCAATGGCTTGTCCCACAACTGGACCCGCTCCTAACACAAGGTTTGCGACACCCTTTGGCAATCCTACCTCATCCATGATTTCAAATAGTTTGACCGCTGTCACCGGAGTAATCTCAGATGGTTTGAACACAACGGAATTTCCTGCAGCAAGCGCTGGAGCAAGTTTCCAGGCTGACATCATTAGAGGGAAATTCCATGGAACGATCTGCCCGCATACACCGATCGGTTCCCTTACGACCATCGCTTGCTGGCCGTCAGGAACTTCAAAAGTCTGACCTGTCGGTTTTGTAGCCAAACCTGCATAATATCTAAAACAGGCTGCTGAATCCGCTATATCATAACGAGCCTCACGCAATGGTTTCCCATTATCCAATGTTTCCAACGCAGCCAGTTCTTCAGCTTTTTCTTCTATTCTGTCGGCTATTTTGAATAAAATGCGCGCTCTTTCCACTGCAGGAGTTCCCCACCAACCCCCTTCATAGAAAGCATATTTTGCTGCCTCGACCGCTGCATCCACATCTTCCTGTGTTCCTTCCGCAGCTTGGGCAATAACTTCCCCCGTGGCCGGATTCAATATATCCCTCTTCTCACCTGAAGTCGAATTCACCCAATCCCCATTGATGAACATCTTTAAGTCCAGTGCTCCCGTCCCTTCTTTTTTCGTATTATTTTGTAAAGTTTCCTGCATGTAAATTCCTCCTCGGTTTTAAGTTATCTACCTATATATAAGATATGAGCAAGATTCATGCCAGTTTGAAATATTAGGTAACTCTCGTTTTTTTGCCCTTTCCTGCCTCATTTAAATTCAGTCGTGAATTACCTATTCATTTTTGCATAACATATGGGCAATCCTTCATCTCAATCTTTTTCAAGATTCATAGAAAAATAAACCCGCAGCTCAAAAAAAAGAGATGAGCAGCTGCCCATCTCTTTTTTGATTAATTTCGGTTAATAATGACCAGTTTCATTTCCGTCATTTCTTCAATGGCATATTTTAGCCCTTCGCGGCCCGTTCCGCTTTTTTTGACTCCGCCATATGGCATGTTGTCGACACGGTAAGTTGGGATATCATTAATGATAACACCGCCGACTTCCAATTTTTCTGCGGCAGAAAGAGCCAGATTGATATTTTCTGTGTAAATCCCGGCCTGCAATCCAAATTCGGAATCATTGACCAAATCAATCGCTTCCTCAACGGACGAAACTTTATTGATCAAAACAATGGGAGCAAAGACTTCCTGACAAGATACCTTAAGCATTGCGTCCACTTCCAGCAACACAGTGGGATGCAGGATATTCCCTTCAGATTTACCTCCTGCTGCAACAATTGCACCGTGTTGTTTAGCTTCACCGATCCAATCCAGGCTTCGCTGTACATCACCAGTGCTGATCAATGCCGAAATATCCACTGACGGGTCCAAAGAATCTCCTAATTTCAAGCCATTCGTTGCTTCTGTGAATTTTTTGACGAACTCATCATATACCTCTTCATGAACATATGCGCGCTGTAAGGAAATACAGACCTGCCCTTGAAAAGCGAATGCTGCCGATACACAGCGTTGGATGATTTTATCGATATTGATCCCTTTATCAACGATGACAGCCGCATTCGAACCTAGTTCAAGACTCACTTTCTTTAACCCGGCCTTATTACGGATCCCGATTCCGACAGCCGGACTACCAGTAAATGAAATGCTCTTCACCCGTGAATCGGTGACTAATTTATCACCAATTACAGAACCGCTTCCGGTGACTAAATTAAACGCACCTGTCGGCAAATCCGTTTCGGCTAATAGTTCAGCAAGAAATAGCGAAGATAGTGGTGTTTGGCTAGCAGGTTTCAGGACAAGTGTATTTCCCGCAGCAATGGCAGGGCCTACTTTATGGGCAACCAGGTTCATCGGAAAATTAAATGGCGTAATTGCACCCACAACGCCTAGAGGCTCACGGACGGTGTATCCGATCCTTCCTTCTCCGTCAGCTGTGGCATCCATCGTCAATGTTTCTCCATGAATCCTTTTTGCTTCCTCTGCTGCAAATTTATATGTGGCAATCGTCCGGGATACTTCAACCATTGCCGTTTTAATCGGTTTCGCTGCCTCTTTAGCAATAATTTCAGCTGCCTCATCTTTGCGGCTTTCCAATAGACTAGCGAGCTTTTCAAGGATGGCAGCCCGTTTATGACTAGGTAAAGCTGCCATTGTTTTTCTAGCTTGATAGGCTGATTCTATTGCCAACTCGACATCTTCAAGGCTTGCTGAAGGAATTTCCGCCAGAACTTCCCCGCTATAGGGAGACTTTAGTGTCGTGAACTTTTCAGCTTCTTGCCATTTACCATTAATGAATAATTTCTTTTTCAGCGTTTCCGTCATGACCATCACTTTCACCTCTTATAAAATTTCTTTTTCGACAGCAGTAAATGTCTCATCCAGGATTTCAATTATTCTTTCGACTTCCGATTTGGTAATGATTAAAGGCGGTGCGAATACGAGTGTATCTTGATCAAACGTAACAGACCGGCAAATTAAACCATTCTTCGCCGCTTCAGCAACCAGTCTTGGAGCAAGCTGAGTCTCAAAGCCTTCGCCTGTTTGTTTGTCCTTTACGATGGAGATGCCACCAATTAGTCCCAGTGCCCTAACATCACCAACAATCGGATGTTTGCTTTGAAGCTTCTTAAAGCCGGCAAGCAACTCTTCACCACGCTGTTTCGAGTTTTCTATAAGATTTTCACGTTCAATTATTTCAATATTTTTCAAAGCAACCGCACAAGCCATAGGATGGCCACTGTATGTGTAGCCGTGTAAAAGCGTACCTTTTGAAAGGGCAATGAAATCCTGATGCATCTTATCATTCAGGACGACCCCGCCTAACTGTGCATATCCGCTCGTCACACCTTTTGCAAAGCACATCATATCAGGTACAACACCAAAGTGTTCAGTCCCAAAATAAGTCCCTGTTCTTCCGAAACCTGTAATGACTTCATCCGTCACCATTAAAATGCCGTATTCATTACAAATCTCCCTTACTTCCTTAAAATAGCCTTCAGGAGGAAGATTCACGCCACCTGCCCCTTGAATCGGTTCAGCGATAAATGCCGCAATCGTTTCTGGTCCTTCCTGTTCTATGACCTTACGCAACTCCTCAATGGAGGAACCGTCCACATGGTAAAAATCCGGTGCGATTGAATTCGTGAAGTCCCGGAACAGCTTCAAGCCAGTCGCACTTGTAGCTCCCATTGCCACTCCATGATAGGATTTCGAGCGGGAAATGATTTTTTGACGGTTAGGCTGCCCTTTCAAAAGCCAGTAATGACGAGCAAGTTTGATAGCCGTATCATTTGATTCCGATCCACCTGAAGTGAAGAAAACTGCGTTCAAATCCCCAGGCGCGATGGAAGCGATTTTGGCCGCTAAACGGATTGCCGGCTCATTGCTGAAAGTGGCGAAACTTGAGGTGAAAGCTAACTTCGCCATTTGTTCCTTCGCGACATCAGCCATCTCTTCTTGTCCATGTCCAATATTCACATTCCAAAGTGAAGCCATGCCATCAATGACAGTCCTGCCCGTGACATCCGTAAGATATATTCCCTTCCCTTCCTTAAAGATGAAACTTGGACCATCAGCCTGCTGTTGTTCGATTGCCGTAGTCGGATGAATAAAATGCTTTTTATCCAGATCGATTAATTCCTGAATACCCGTCTTCTCTTTAATCATGTAAAAAACACCCTTCTCATGTAATGGATTTTTTCAAGCTAGTTTATTTTTATATTTATAGATATAGCAAGATGCATGCCAAATTATATGAGCCTTATATTAAAGGTATTCAAGTTAAAATGATTCATATATAAATCGATAGGAGTGCCTGTTGATTCTTATATGAATCATTCGATTCACATTTGAATCATTTAGTTTCCATTCATTAGATTAAATACTAATTTACAAGTATTTTTTCGAATCCCCCTCTTTATTTCCTAAATGATGTTACAAAACCTGACACACGATGTTGAATTTTCGGAAGATTTGTATTATTATCATGTTAATATTTTTTCATTCCTTTTGAGCCGCTATGTTAATCTAAACGAAAGAAGTTGATATATATGCAGGTAGGATTTGAACTGTACCAAAAACAAACCTTGAAATTGTCATTAACCCCAGAATTACAGCAATCGATCAATATCCTTCAATATTCCACACATGAACTAATGGATTTCCTAAACCGGCAGGCACACGAAAATCCCGTTCTCGAAATAAGCTTTAAAGAACCCCTCGCATCACTTTCTGAATCTAGCATTCGTACACATAAAATAAATTCTCTGACACAGTCCTCTAAAAGTAAAAGTTTCAACGGGGACAATGATTACAACCCAATCAACAATTATTCAATCAACACAGAAACACTGGAAAGCCATTTACTGGAACAATTGAGTTTACTAAGTTTGAAAGCATTTGAAATGAAGATTCTCCAATTTTTGATTGGGAACTTAAATGATTATGGATTTCTTGAATTGGATGCTAAATGGGCTGCCTCGCATTTTTCCGTATCCGTGGACGAAATCGAAAGTATGATTCAATTATTGCAGTCCCTTGACCCAATTGGAGTCGGGGCTAAAGATCTGACCGATTGTTTACTCATTCAGCTGCGTGAGCATGAGTATCGCCATGAATTGGCGTATAAGATCGTTAAAAAGCACTTAACTGATTTAGCAGAAAAACGCTACAGGAAAATTGCCGCGCTTCACCAAGTGACCATTCAGGAAGTACAAGAGGCCTCGGATTTCATCCGTACGTTAAACCCGCGTCCCGTCAGTCACTTTTCCAATGATATGACTCATTACATCGTTCCGGACGTTTACGTGGAAAAAGAAAAAGAAGGTTTTCTGATAACGGTCAACGATAGCTGCACACCTAAACTTTCTATCAGTCCTTACTACAAGAACCAAATCGCTATGAATCCTGTTAATCCAGCTAAAGATTATATAAAAGGGCACATAAATGATGCCCAATTACTTTTAAAAGGGCTCGAACAAAGGCAAATGACACTTTACAAAGTGACAGCTTCAATCGTGGACGAGCAGCAAGAGTTTTTCATGAAGGGAATTACGGGATTAAAACCTATGACATTGAAGGACATTTCGGGAAAACTTCAGCTTCATGAATCAACAATCAGCAGGGCGACGAGCAATAAATATATCCAGACTCCGCATGGCCTCTTTAAACTAAGGAACTTCTTTACTAGAGGGTTAAACCGCGTGAACAGCCAAGCAACCGAATCATCGACCACCATCAAAGAAAAAATAAAGGTATTGATTGCCGATGAAGATAAAATAAAGCCCTTTTCAGATCAAAAACTTTGTCAAATATTCGAAAATGAAGGGACGAAGATCTCCCGCCGTACTATTGCAAAATACCGTGAAGATCTCGGTATACCGGGATCTTCAAAACGGCGCAGATTTTAAAATCAAACCAAATTTTGTTTTTCATGTTGTGTCCACATTACGGAATAACGTATTTTAAAAGACTCTTACTAAGGATGTATCTTTCGTAAGAGTCTTCTATATTTTCACTGCTTCATTTCATTTTTTTGTTAAAAAATCATTTCCTCACAACAAAAAACCCCTGAACCAGGGGCTTAATAAACGAGTTTTGAATAGTTTTATTTATTCCCCCATTTATCCTCGAAAATAAGTTCATCCATCGGCCTTCTTTTCTCCCAATTAGCAAGTTCAAGAATGGGTTTATCCGGATATTGATCCGTATATCCAATCGACAGGAGTGCGACGGGTTCTATATGCGGCGGAATCTCCAAAATATCACGAATATCATTTTTCTTATAAAAGCTTACCCATCCCATTGCCAATCCTTCCGCACAGGCAGCAAGCCACATATTTTGAATCGCGCAGGCTGTGGATAGGATATCGGTTTCCGGAATGGAGTTCCTCCCTAAAACATGGGAGCCGCCCCGTGTCGGGTCGCATGTAACACAAATGGTGTATGGTGCTTCTTTTAACCCTTCCACTTTCAAACTAAGAAACTTATTTTCTTTACCTCCTTCATAATGAATAGCGAGTGCCCTTCTTTCTTTATCCGCTGCCCATGCCAAACTGTTCTTGGTTTCCTGTGATGAAATCACGATGAAACTCCAAGGTTGCATGAATCCTACAGACGGAGCATGATGTGCAGCATCCAAAATTCTGCGGAGTATATCCTTTGAAATGGGCTTAGGCAAAAAACTCCTGATATCCCTTCGGTTATAAATGGCTTTATATACGGCAGCTTGTTCTTCATTAGTAAACATAGTTTCCCCCCATGTTTCCGGCTCCCCAGAAATTTATCTAAACATACAGTATATTTTATAGGTAAACCCTTACAATTAAAAGCGAGTTCCAGAAATCCCCGGATTCAGCTCGTTCCGTTCAACAAGAAAATCGCTCTTTCTTCATGCCTTTGCGCGCCCACATGGAGATCTTCATGAACCATCCAATTATCCCCCCACATTTGACGCGCATCTTCACCATCCTGCTCAAGGCCACGACCAAACGCTGATCACGGGGACATATATTCCACCCCAATAGTGAAATCATGGTACCCTGCCAATTCTTTATGCGTTCCTTCTATAATGACAAGGCCCCCAGCAGGAACCTCATGCCATTCGGCCATAGTTTTCCGTTTCCCAATCATATCTTTGATACCTTGCTCCCCACTCTTTTGTAAGCGGTTTTAGGATTTTGTTATAAACCGTTCCCAATCATAATCCGCACCCATCTCTTTTTGGGATGGAGGCAGATGAACCCTATTCGATGATGGCAAATAAAAATCATCCATATGAACGACCGTGCTACCTGGAAATTCTGCTTGGATACGGGAAGTGAGTGACCTTTTTCAAGACCTGCCCCCGCCATCTATGATCAAAATATAGAAAGATCATTTTTTTATGAAATTTCGTGAATTTCAGCTATAAGACTGCTAATCGTATACAATCCATTTAGTGTTGGAAAGTTCATAAGCATTCCCCCTATACTACTTATTTCTATTCATCCTCCCTTAAATTCCTTCCTTGAGGAGATAAAATGAAAAAAACTAAGAAGAAGGGTGCTGGCATTGGATAACATCCAATTTACAATGGCCATCGATTGAATACGCCATTCAGATCTGCGATCGAAACCCGACATAGAGGGAGCAAAGAAAAATGGCGTATCGGCTGTATGCTGCCAATTCGGGTTTGCCGAAGAAACTGAATTGGCAGATGCCGATCTGTTTTTCGCAGATTTTTCTGAACTTCAAACTTAGCTTTCCATGGATATTAAAGGCCACTCCCCAATAGGTTTTCCTGTTCTGCGAGCATCACGGCTATCTTATCCTGGACTGCCGTGATGCCTTTTTCTTCTACAAAATTATTCAAGATGATCGAAAATATGACTTTTTCCCCCCTTTTGGTCGTTACATAACCTGATAAGGAGCTCGTTCCTGAAATTGTTCCTGTTTTCGCGCGAACATTCCCGGCTGCATATGTCCCTTTCATCCTCTTTCTTAGAGTGCCGCCCACCATCCGATTTTCGTTGCCTGCAATCGGCAAAGCATTCAAGTAAGCAGGAAACCACGTTTTTTCCTGTACGGTATACAGCAGCTTCGTTATTTCATTCGCTGGAATCATATTGACTTGGGAAATGCCAGATCCATCACGCATCATGATCGTTTGCATATTGAGACCCATACTCTTCAGCTGATTTCGAGCAACCTTCAAACCATCTTTCCAGCTTCCCTCCCCTTCTGCCTCTTTGCCCATTTCCTTCACCAAAACCTCGGCATGGCTGTTATTGCTCAGTTTCATGAAAGGAACAAGCAGTTGTGAAAGCGGCATGGACTGATGAGTGGCAATCATGTCCGCTCCTACTGGCGTTTTCCCTTTTTTCCTTTTTCCCAACACTTTAATTCCATGTTTCTTCATTGATTTTTCAAATAGGCTCAGGGCATATTCTGTGGGATCTTTCACCGAGATCCACTCTTTTGTCACACCGGCATGCTCCGGAATGGTCCCGGTCACCGTTATGACTTGTGTGCCATGAGACCGTTCGACTTCAATTTTCTTATTGCCGTCTTCCGGTTCGGTTTCCGTTTTGTTGATGACCTTCACGTAATCCGTTTCCGGCTTCAGCTTCACCGTTGCCCTTTTACCAGCCTTTTCCCCAGGGGTTATCTCCAAGATGATGGTACCGGTATCGTAGTCTTCATTCGGGGAAGCGGTTAAAGCTGAAACTGCTGCTCCGTAATATTCCTGTTCATCGCTCCAAACTAAGTCTTGGGAATAGCGAACATCATCATACCAAGAATCATCGCCTATAAGATCCCCATGAACAAGCTTAACTTGCCTGTGCTTCAGTGAAGCTGCCAGCTCATCAAAATCCTTTTCCAATAAGGTGGGATCTCCTTTTCCCTTCAGGTATACATTACCCTGCAGAACATGGCCACCCTGCACTCCCTTTATGTATAGTTCGGTTTGAAAAGTATGATCTTCCCCTAAAGTTTCCAGCGCAGCTGCTGCAGTCAATAGCTTAAGGTTCGAAGCAGGCCGCAATCTCGTTTGCGCCCCCCGTTCATAAATCGTTTCCCCCGTTTCAGCTGAACGGATGGAAATTCCCGTCAACGCCCCAGCCAATCCCTGCGAATCATTCAATATTTGTTGAATTTCCTGCCCAAGGTTTCCATTCTCATTAGCAGCCTCCATCGATTCTCCATCAAAAAAACAAATCAAAAACAGGAAGAATATAAAACTTAACTTCCTTTTATATGTCAAACCTATCACTCCCACTCTAAAAACTCACCACTTCTATCTTGTCCATTTTACGGTCATATAAAAAGAAAAGATCCACTAGTTTATTCATACTCAGGAAACTGCAGATTATTCGGCCGCCTCTCCTTGGAATCCATCAGTGGTCCCCGCTTCACAAGGCCTAAAACAACAATTCAATGAAACGTCCCTGATTTCCAGTAGGATGAGTACGGCAGTCAAATCTTTGGATGCACGGTCCAACGATATTAGTGCGATCATAAAGACCATAAGCGGGATTGCAGGCCAAACGAATTTACTCGCTCTGAATGCTGCCATCGGAGCAGCTAGGGCTGGTGAGCACGGAAAAGGGTTTGCAGTTGTTGCCGATGAGGTGAAGAAATTGGCCGAACAGACGGAAAACTCACTGAAAGAAATCTCTGTAATCATTCAAGCCATGCAAACCGATACAATCAATACGTTCATTTGATTGATCAAGTCAATCAAAAAATCCAGCTTCAGGATACTTCTGTAACGGATACGGAAAATCAATCACATTGCATCCATTATCGCGAACACATTCAGCAATTTTGACGAAATAAAAAGGATGATGAACGATATGGTGAACGAGGTCACACGGATGGCGAACAATGCAGAAAAATTAAACTCTATCAGTCAGGAAACTGCAGCTGGAACTGAAGAAGTATCTGCTTCCGTAGAACAAACGAATGTTTCCATGGAACAATTAAATGCCCAGCTAGTGAATTGGATGCCCTATCCCAGGAAATGCACAAAGAAATAAAGAGATTCACATTCTAATCAAAAAAAGGACGGGTCCTAAAGGGATCCGTCCTTTTTTACTTACGACTTATAGAGTTCTTCTGCTGTTCGTTAGCGTTTCATCGGTTTCAGTTATTCCTGAGTAAGAAGAACTGGATTTTCTCGCATCCAAATCGACTAACACAAGCAGCTTGCCACTCTTTACATCCGCTTCATAACGATTCGCTTCGTCTTCGGGTATGCCCATACCGATTAATGTACCGGCCAATCCTCCTGTACCAGCACCTACAGCCGCTCCGGCTAATGTTGCAGCAAGCGGTCCAGCTGCCAGTACCGGTCCGATTCCAGGAATCGCCAATGCACCCACACCTGCTAATAATCCGGCCGCACCACCCAAAATACCTCCAGTCGCCGCTCCAGCTGCGAGCCCCTCTTCAACTTTTGTACCTGTTTCTTCATTCACTGACTTTAATTCTTCTTTATCTTTAGCTACCACTGAAATATCTTCACGATTATACCCTTGGGCCTGTAATGACTCAACAGCCTTTATGGCTTCTTCTCCAGTTTCATATACACCAATTATACGTTTATCCATATCTATCATCCTCCTTAAAGAATGTAAATTGTCGCTCCCCCTTTACATACCCCAGGGGATGAAAAGGCTAAACGTCATTTAACAGGAAAATATTTTTGAGTTAACCCTTACTTGGAAAGGGTATATATAATAATAGTATGCATATTTTTAGGAGGTTTTCTTTTTGCTCATCGAGTTACTTAAAGATTTAGTATCTATTGACAGTTCATCGAAAGAAGGAGCTAACCAAGCAGTTGATTACTGTGCGGACTGGCTTAAAAAACAAGGACTTTCCGTGAATGTAATTGTAAATAACGGTTATAAAATGCTTGTTTGCGAGATTGGTAGCGGAGATAAAACCCTAATTTGGAATGGCCATGTCGATGTTGTCAGCGGAACGCCGGATCAATTTTTCCCTGAGGTTCATGAAGGAAACTTATATGGACGCGGGACAGCCGATATGAAAGCTGGAGTTGCAGGGATGATGTGTGCATTTACCGAACTGAAAGATAAGGACTTAGGTTTGAAAATCCAGCTACAGATCGTATCAGATGAAGAGATTGGCGGGTTGAACTGTTCTGGATATTTAGCGAAACATGGTTATAGAGGGGACTTTGTAATCTGTGCTGAACCGACGCAATTGGGAATCGGACTCCAAGCAAAGGGTGCCCTACGTCTCGATATTGAAGTATCCGGCAAATCGGCACACGGAAGCCGTCCATGGGAAGGCGTGAATGCGATTGAAAAAGCCTATGATCTCTATCAAAAAATAAAGGAACTTCCTTTCACCCGGGATCATACTCCCCTTTACACTTCCCCTTCCCTTAACCTAGCAAAAATAAAAGGCGGGGATGTCTATAATAAGGTACCGGATGCCTGTTTGCTAAGTCTTGATATCCGCTATCTTCCTACGCAAACAATGGAAGATATCATTGCTCAGATCGAAAGTGTGACAGGAAATAATGTCCATCTTAATATGTACAGTAAACCTGTAAAAACAGAAGAATCCGACCCATTCATCACTCTGCTTCGCCCAATTATCGAAAGAAACACCAAGCAAGACGCCGTCATTTTTGGACAACACGGCTCCGCAGATACCGTCTTTTTTGCGGCATATGATATCCCAGCCATTGAATTCGGACCAAAAGGTGAGAACTGGCATGGAGATAGGGAATGCGTCAATCTTGAATCGGTTGCAGTCTATCAAAAAATGCTAGTCGATTTCGCTTCTGAATTTGCTTTAAATTAATCCAAATCATGAAAAAAGCCGGCATCACATAGATGTTGGCTTTTTTCATGTTCCGAATATCCTCTCCTACTAAAATAAACGGCATTCAATTGTCTATTATTGCGCTGCTTTTTTACAAAATATGCGGGACTTTAAAACCAGGGATTACGAGCCCGTATTTTACCTTAATAGGCAGTATACGCCATTACAACAACACTATTTAACAAAAATACGCTTATACTGACATAATAAATAATATATTTACATTTACTGGATAAGTCCTTTTGCCCTAGTTTATATTACATTTATTTATCAAGGGAAACGATTTTGTAACACAATTACTATTTCACCGAAACATCATTGTCATAAAGACCTGTTATTCTAAGTCTACGATTTAAAACAAAGGAGACTATTCATTTTGAAAAAAATACTACTTCCACTATTCACTGCTTTCTTCCTGGTATTTAGTTTTTCCGGAGTTTCATCGGCTGCTACTACTACATACAAAGTTAAAAGCGGCGACACACTATGGGGTATCGCCAATAAACATAATATAACAGTCAATCAACTCAAAAGTTG
The DNA here is from genome assembly GCF_030817135.1 of Peribacillus sp. V2I11. Taxonomy (NCBI): domain Bacteria; kingdom Bacillati; phylum Bacillota; class Bacilli; order Caryophanales; family Bacillaceae; genus Peribacillus; species Peribacillus sp. V2I11. The sequence continues at coordinate 1,736,762 of NZ_JAUSYW010000001.1, forward strand.
GAACAACCTGAAAAAAGATAACATCCATCCAAAACAAGTTTTAAAGGTCAAGAAGACTTCGACCTCTGCTAAACCTAAAGCTAAAGCAAAAACATCATCATCCAAGAAATATAAAACGATCACCGTTAAGGCAACAGCTTACACTGCGAACTGCAAAGGTTGCAGCGGTATTACAGCATCGGGTCTTAACTTAAAGAAAAACCCTAACGCAAAAGCCATCTCAGTCGACCCTAAGGTCATTCCACTAGGAACAAAAGTTCATGTAGAAGGCTACGGGGATGCCATTGCGGCAGATAAAGGCGGCGCAATCAAAGGGAATAAAATCGACGTCTTCTACTCTTCTCACTCAAAAGCTATCAATTGGGGCAGAAAAACCGTTAAAGTAAAAATCTATAAATAATGATAAGCACCAGCCTGAAACCTTTCAGGCTGGTCTTTTGTTTTTCCCATTCTACAAACATCTAAACAACCAGTTTACCTTCAAACGGAAATATTTACTGAAATTTCAGTCAATGTTATGATTAGTACATCTTAATCAAAAGAGAGGTGTGCACTTTGAATATTGTCATTATAGGGGCCGGGGCACTCGGCTCCTACTTTGGAGGCAGGTTGCAGCAGGCCGGGCAGGATGTTCAATACCTTGTCCGTAAAAACCGCGCCAAACAATTGAAAGAAAACGGCATCAGCATAACCAGCCCACAAGGAAACTACCAATTTAACTACCTTCATATCACAGAGAATGTAAGTGATATAGAAAAGGTCGACCTCGTGATTCTCGCCGTAAAAGGCCAGCATCTGCAAGGCACCCTTAAAGATTTAAAGGTACTTGTTGAAAAGGGCGCAAAGGTCCTCCCGCTTTTGAATGGATTGGAACATGTATCCATTTTACAGGACGAAATGGGCGATGAAGCCGTCTTGGGAGGAAGTGCCTTCATCATTGCCACCCTTGATGAAAAGGGTCATGTCATTCACTCCAATGATAATCACGATTTAATCTATGGCCCGCTTCATCCTTCACAAAAGAAGATTTGTGATGAATTCGAACAGGCGGCCGGATCAGCTATCATGAAGGTAAGCAGAACGGAAAACATATTAATCAGGATGTGGATCAAATACATGTTCATCACTGCTTTCTCCGGTGTGACAACTGCCTCCAACCTCCCTATCGGCACGATACGGAGATTCCCGGAAACCAATGGATTGCTAGAAAAGGTCCTTGTTGAAATGAAGGAGCTTGCAAATGCTTATGACGTCGGCATTACCGTGGAGAATATTGCTCATGCGTTGGAAAACATGGCAGGTTTACCTGATGAATCTACCTCTTCCATGCACCAGGACCGCCGGAAAGGCCTAACCCTCGAAGTGGAACATTTACAGGGCGGTGCACTGCGCCTTGCCGACAAGGCCGGTTTGAAACTTCCTGTGATTGGAACCCTATATGCACTCATAAAACCATTTGAAAATTGATTTTCCCCAATACCGGCGCTCCACCGGTATTTTTTTTGGTTTAGTAGTCTATCTATATCCTAAATAGTAACTTTTAATTCCTCTTCTACCCTTCAGTTATTTGAAATCCCCAAGACCAAAAAGAACAAAAAGAAAACAATATCACCAAAATAATATTCTGATTCTTTCTTCTGTTACACTATTATCAAGTTAAGAAAGCGCTATCATATAACAAAGGAGAATGCACCTTGAAAATATTAAAAAATCTAACGGTTCAGGTCATCATCGGTATCATTCTGGGTATAACAGTCGGTTTCTTCTTCCCTGCTTTTGGTGAACAGCTGAAGATATTAGCTGATTTATTTATTAAAATGATTAAAATGGTCATTGCACCAATCATCTTCTTAACCGTCGTAATCGGAATTGGCGGTATGGGTGATATGAAAAAGGTTGGCCGCATCGGCGGAAAAGCCCTGCTCTATTTTGAAATCGTTACCACTTTCGCACTTGCCATCGGAATCATCGTAGTCAATCTCCTGGGACCTGGTAAAGGCTTTAACATCGATTCAGTCGAGGGCGGAGATGTATCACAATATACAACAGCCGCTTCCGAAACGGAACATGGCGCCGTTGCTTTCATTTCTAATATCATTCCTGATAATGCCGTTGCCGCACTGGCTGGCGGAGACTTACTCCCTATTTTATTCTTTGCCGTATTATTCGGATTATCAATGGCGGCAATGGGACCGAGAGTGCAGCCAGTCGTTTCTTTCTTTCAGCATATTGCCGATATTTTCTTCGGCATCGTCGGTATGATCATGAAAGTATCTCCATTGGCCGCATTCGGAGCAATGGCTTATACAATCGGTAAGTTTGGCCTTGGTTCTTTAAGCTCGTTAGGACAATTAATGGGTAGCGTATATATCACAATGGCACTATTCATCATTCTTATCCTTGGTTCGATCGCAAAAATCTACGGCTTTAATATTTTCAAGTTCATAGCCTATTTAAAAGAAGAGATCCTCTTAGTTTTAGGAACATCTTCGTCGGAATCCGCACTACCAAGCGTGATGAAAAAACTCGAAAAATACGGTTGCTCAAAATCGGTAGTCGGTTTAGTTGTCCCAACTGGTTATTCTTTCAACCTTGACGGCACATCCATCTACTTATCCATGGCAGCGATTTTCATCGCCCAAGCATATGGTGTCGATTTAAGCATCTGGCAGGAATTGACCCTTCTAGGAATCTTGATGTTAACATCCAAAGGAGCTGCCGGTGTAACGGGATCCGGTTTCATTACACTTGCTGCAACATTAGCCGCCTTCCCAATGATTCCAGTTGAAGGAATGGCATTACTGCTGGGAGTCGACCGCTTCATGTCTGAAGCACGTGCCATCACTAATCTAATCGGTAACAGTGTGGCTACAGTGGTCATTTCTAAATCAGAAGGTGAATTCAATCCAAATCAAGCCATCTCAGGTGATATGAGTGAAGTGGCCGTCTCATCGGAAAAATAATAGAACCCTGAATGAAGAGGTGTGCAACTTGCACCTCTTTTTTTATGTAATGCTCCCTTTCTATCAATGAATAGCCAATTTTCTATAAATAGCCAATCAAATAAATTTCAGAATCACTGAAAAGTGTTTATACTTTTATGTAACAGGTAAAAGTATAAAATTAAAAGTTTTAGTAGTTTGATGGATTTAACCAAATTAGGAGGTTTTATCATGAAGGATTACGGATTATTTATTAACGGTGAGTGGTCGGATTTTGGATTGGATAAAATTGAAGTGAGAAACCCGGCAACGGATGAAATAGTTGCCACGGTTCCTAAAGGCGGTGCAACTGAAGCAGCGAAGGCTGCAGATGCCGCATATGAAGCCTTTGCGGGCTGGGCTGCACTCTCAGTATACGAACGTGCTGAACTAATTTGGAAATGGCATCGATTGATTGATGATAATAAAGAAGAACTAGCCAAAATCATGACTGAAGAGCAAGGCAAGCCCCTTAAAGAGGCTCTTGGTGAAATGACATATGCAAATGGCTTTTTATCTTGGTTTGCCGAAGAAGGAAAACGGGTGTACGGCGAAACGATTCCTGCTTCCGTGTCCAATAAGCGGCTTTTCGTGACTAAACAGCCTGTCGGAGTTGTAGCTGTCATTACGCCATGGAACTTTCCTGCAGCCATGATTACAAGAAAAGTTGCACCGGCGCTTGCCGTCGGCTGCACAGTCGTCATTAAACCGGCAAACCTGACTCCCATAACAGCTTTAAAAATGGCTGAATTGGCTGAAGAAGCTGGCATTCCAAAAGGAGTCATCAATGTCGTGACAGGAAAATCATCAGAAATCGGCGAAACTTGGCTTCAAGATACAAGGGTTCGTAAATTGACGTTTACCGGTTCTACAGAAGTCGGTAAAACCCTTATGAGGGGCTCAGCTGACACGGTAAAGAAAATCTCGCTTGAGCTCGGAGGTCACGCACCCGCAATCGTTCTTGAGGATGCCGACCTTAATAAAGCGGTTGATGGCATCATCAGTTCAAAATTCCGTAACGCAGGACAAACATGCGTCTGTTCAAATCGCATATATGTCCACGAAGCCATTCAAGAAGCCTTCATCGAAAAGCTCGTTGCCAAGGTCAAAGAACTAAAAGTAGGGAATGGACTGGAAGATGGCGTCGATATCGGTCCTCTTATCGATCAAAATGCAGTGGATAAGGTTCAAAAACAAATAGATGAAGCAATCAGCAGCGGTGCTAAGCTCGAAGCTGGCGGTAAATCAATAAGCGGCCTTTTTCTTGAACCAACCGTACTGTCCAACATTGATGACAGCATGCTCTGCATGAAGGAGGAAACATTTGGTCCTCTAGCTCCTATTGCCTCCTATAAGACTGATGAAGAGGCAATCAAGAGGGCAAATGACTCCATCTTCGGTTTGGCAGCTTACGTCTTCACTGAAAATATCACCAAGGGCATCAAATTCACCGAGGCACTTGAATTCGGTATTGTAGGCTTGAACGATGGACTTCCTTCCGTTCCGCAAGCTCCATTTGGCGGATTCAAGCAAAGCGGGCTCGGCCGTGAAGGTGGACATCAAGGCATCGAAGAATTCCTGGAAGTAAAATATATTTCCTTAGGTTTGTAACCAATTGGGCGCTTTTGCTCCTTCACTAAGAAAACGGGTCCGACCCAACTGAGTCGGACCCGTTTTTTCATTCCAATATATCTTCTTCAAGCTTTTCCTCTTTTCGGATCCTGATGAATTTTACAATATTCAATACAATCGTTTTAACAACGGAGTAAGTCGGAACGGCCAAAATCATGCCGATGATACCGGCAATGTTTCCGGCAACGAGCAAAAGTATGATGATGGTAAGCGGATGTGTGTTCAATTTCTTCCCGATGACTAAAGGTGAAATCACATTACCATCCAATTGCTGGATGATCGTTACAACGAGAATGACCAATAGCGCCTCTGTCGGTGAATGAATCAACGCCACTATGACCGCAGGAGCCGCCCCGATAAACGGACCTACATATGGAATGATATTGGTTACTGCACCAATCAGCGCAAATAAGAACGCGTATGGCAAACCAATGATCAAATATCCGATGAACGTTCCGATCCCGACAAACATGCAAACAAGCATCTGCCCTTGTATGTATGTAGTAAGTGTGTCCCCAGTCTCTGAAAGTACTGTCAAAGCTGGCTTTCTATAGCTAACCGGTACGAATTTCATGATGGCGGCCGGAAGCTTATCCCCATCCTTCAACATATAAAACAGGATGAAAGGAACCGTTACGACCACTAAAGTAATATTCGTCACTACGCTGAAGACGGAAGATAAACTGTTCGTTATATTACTAGGTAAATCAGTCAAATATTTCTGAAGCGAGTCTCCCACTTCTTTCAGGGAAACATAGTCTTGTTCCATCGTCCACAAAAACCATTTTGAATCAGCTGAATCTTCAATGAACTTCCTTACTTGATTGAAATATTCCGGGAGGTTATTGATTAAATCCGTAACCTGTTTGGACAGTGACGGGCCAACCAGACCGACCAACAAACTAATCAATCCCAGGAACAATACATAAAGCAATAATATCGACAATCCCCTAGGCACTTTTCTTTTAACCAGGAAATCAACAGTGGGATTGAACAAAAAGTAGAGAAAACCTGAAATCAGGATTGGAAAGAACAATGTAGATGTAAAAATGACTATTGGTTCAAAAAGAAAAGAAATCTTTGTACCAACATAAAAAAGTAAAGACAATAGTAATAACTCTAACGTCCAAAAATGTAATTTTGTCTTGAACAAATTATCTCCTCCACTATAAGCATTCTATTTAACTCCCAATTTCTAAGGAAACAACATCATAAATACGAAAAATTCTATGTATGATAATCTTTCATTGTTAGCAGTTTACCATATTTCTATAACTTGAATGAATAATTATATACAAAAATAAAAGAAAAAAGCCTAAAGATACAGTTACCTATCTTTTTGATGGCTAAGCTTCATTTTACACTTTAATTCCGTTATATGTTGGAAGAAAATGGATTAATTGGCAACATCACATAAATTACTTAGGGGAAATAATCTATTTACCTTTCAATATTCCATTGGTGTGACGAAAGATTCATCGGTTTTCACCCAATACGGGACACGGACCCAAATAAAAAAACCCCGCTGTATTGGCGGGGTTTTGACTTTATTTTTGATCTTGAAGTACGGCTTCAAGCATCGTACCGTTTTTAGCTAGGTTTGTATGCCATGAAAATGCCTTTTCAAGAATGTGTGGAGTTTGATGCCCACCCGTTTGCGCAACAGCTTCAGTGAAGTATGCACGAAGCTGCGGACGGTAGTCAGGATGCGCACAGTTTTCTATGATTAATTCTACGCGCTCTTTTGGTGCCAAACCACGTAAATCAGCAATCCCTTGCTCTGTCACCAATACATCCACATCATGTTCAGTATGATCCACATGAGAAACGAAAGGAACGATACTAGAAATTTTGCCGCCTTTTGCATATGATTTCGTTACGAAAATGCCTAGGCGTGAGTTACGGGCAAAATCTCCTGAACCACCGATACCATTCATCATTCTTGTCCCAGAAACATGTGTCGAATTCACGTTACCATAGATATCACACTCTAACGCTGTATTGATTGAAATCAAGCCAAGGCGACGGATGATTTCAGGATGGTTAGATATTTCTTGTGGACGAAGAACTAGTTTATCACGGTATTTTTCAAGCTCACCGTAAACTTGTTTACCTTTTTCTTCAGCTAATGTAATCGAACAACCTGAAGCGAATTTAACTTTTCCAGCATCGATTAAATCAAATACCGCATCTTGCAGCACTTCTGAATAAACTTCCAAATCTTTAAATTCAGAATCAAGGAAGCCAGCGAATACTGCATTTGCCACTGAACCTACACCCGACTGAAGCGGAGCAAGGCTTTCAGTTAATCGGCCAGCCTTGATTTCTTCACGAAGGAAGTTAATAAGGTGGTTGGCGATTGTTGCAGTTTCTTCATCCGGCGGCACGATTGTAGAAGGTGCATCAAGATCTGTAGAAACGACGATTCCCATTACTTTTTCAGGATCAACAGCAATACCGATCGATCCAAGGCGATCACTTACGTTAGTCATAGGAATCGGTTCGCGTTCCCCTTGTTTAGCTGGTGTATATATATCATGCATCCCTTCCAATCCTTCTGGATGGGACACGTTCAATTCAATGATTACATGTTTAGCTTCTTGAACGAATATGGCTGAGTTACCTACAGAAGTTGTCGGGATGATCAATCCATCTTCCGTAATCGCCAAAGCTTCGATGATTGCAAAATCTATAGGTCCGACAATGCCTTGACGAACTTGTTCAGCTGTATGAGATAAATGCTGATCCACATAAGTGACTTCATCAGCATTGATTTTATTGCGAATGCCTTTATCCGCTTGGAACGGCAAACGTTTGTTTATGATACCGGCTTCCGCCATATGTTGGTCGACTTCCGGTCCTAATGAAGCACCAGTATAAACGTCAACTTTGAATTTTTCAGTTTTAGCTCTTTCAACTAAAGCCATCGGAATAACCTTAGCATCACCAGCACGGGTAAATCCACTCATACCGAGTTTCATCCCATCTTTAATCCATGAAGCTGCTTCTTCCGCTGTAACTACTTTCCCCTTAAATTGTTCGTTGCGAATTTTTCTGAAAACGCTTTCGTTCATACAAAAGACCCCCATTTTCGCTTTTCTTACACTTAATTTTACCAATCCGGTGTAATTGTCACATTCATTTTCGAATGAAAAGCCTTAAATAGAGCATAAACCAGCATTTTTTTCACACAAGGGAGAATCAAAATCCTAAAGCCCTTCTGAATTGACTTGCATATGTTTGACTGACTTGGATTTTGGAATGGTCTTTCATTATCAGTAAAAATGTAGAATGAAAATCGGGAAGGATCTCTTGTATATAATTGATGTTGACGATGTACGAACGATGCACACGAATGAATAAATCACTAGGTAAAATGAATTCCAATTCACTTAAGTTCATTTTATGAAATCCACTCACACGTTCGGACTGAATTTTAGTTTTCCTATTTTGAGCTTCCAAATACATGATTTCATCGTATGGAAGCGGTATCCAGCGATCATCTGTTTTAATGGTCAAGAATGATGTCGGTAAAATTAATGGCTTTGACGGCAAGATGGCCGTTACCGCTCCTAAAGGATTGCCCTCGTCCATGATAGGAACACTCAGCCCATAGTAAGGTACGCCAAATACATTGCTTTCAACTTGCACCCCTATTTTTTTACGGACACTCAGCGCTTTATATGTCGCCGTGTTTTCACTGATTAAATCACCCGGTTTTATTCTTAAGTCAACTTGTTTGCTCGGTTGATAATAAATGTATTTTTCGGAATCAGCCACAGAAATTGAAGCATCCTTCGGTACAAACTCCCTGATGATATTTAAAACGGATTCGACCGTAAATTGATCCATTTCCTTTCACCTCTTAAAAGAACATATTAATAATTTCCCTATTATTAAACAGGGCATTCATGAATTAACTCATAGTTTTTTGGAAAACTTACATTTTTTTGAATTTACTTTTCGTAAAATCAAAGAAAAATTGAAGTAACTAAGCGAAAATCGTCAAAAAAAGCAAAAAAATCGTATTTAAATTTATATCCTTATTCATTATAGTTGGAAATCTCCCCGATTTCTATGGGGGATTCTAGAAAAAAGTTTCCTTATATACTAAATATACTAACATTTATATGCCACTGCCGGGAATGGGCATTAAGCGCATAAAAGAGCCGCTCTCCCCATATGGGATTACGGCTGAAAGGTTATTTTTTTAAGCGGGGATTTGGAAACGGGGATTTTATTCGAAGGGATAAAATCTCTTCTAAATTTTTCAGTGGCAATTCCAATAAAAAGGGTCGGTCATCAGGTTGATATACATCCTCTGAAATGAGCATATTAACGATCTTCTGTTTTTTCACATTAACAATTCGGACCAGTCTCCCCATTTTCAGCTCCCTTTCTTTACTATACTATCCGGGCCATCACAGCATCAGATATCATTCTTTAACGCATCATGACCTTCTTTTCCCGTACGGATATTTACAACATTCGCCAATTCATAAATGAATATTTTACCGTCACCTGGTTTACCGGTACTCAAGAATTTCCTTGCTACATCCACAACATCCTGAACTGGCACTTCACACACGACGATTTCGATTTTCATTCGGTCATGCAATGACATTTCACGATTTCTGCCTCTATATGTTTCCACATAACTTTTCTGAAGACCCGTTCCTTTTACTTCCGATACTGTCATTCCGCTTACCCCAATTTTTGCAAGTTCCGCTTTGAATTGTTCAAACTTGATAGGACGTGTAATGATTTCTATTTTCGTTAAAACCTCGGACATATGATCAACCCCCTTTTAAATTGATTCGTGATAAGCTTTTTCTCCATGAAGTGTAAGGTCAAGCCCCATTGACTCATCTTCTTCACTGACACGCAACGGCACGAAAAGGTTAATGACTTTAGCAACGATATAAGTGACCACGCCAACGAAGATATATGTCGCAACGATCGCTACGAGCTGTTTCCACAACAAGTTGAAATCGCCATAGAATAAACCATTTGCACCGTTTTCGTTTACGGAAGTGGTCGCGAACAAACCTGTAGCGATGCCCCCCCATGTCCCACCGATCCCATGTAATCCGAAAGCATCAAGTGCATCGTCGTAACCCAATTTATTCTTGAGGAAGAATACGCCCCAGAAACAAACGGCACCGCCCACGACCCCTATGATGATTGAAGAGGCAGGAGTTACGAATCCGCAAGCAGGTGTAATGGCTACCAAGCCAGAAATAGCTCCGGATACCGCACCCAGCAATGTTGCCTTTTTATTAGCCATATACTCAACGATCAGCCAGCCTATGATACCAGCTGCTGCTGCAACAGCTGTATTAACGAATACATTCATCGCCACTTCATTGATTGTCAGTGCGCTTCCGACGTTGAAGCCGTACCAACCGAACCAAATTAATGATCCGCCAAGGAATGTTAACGGAAGATTATGTGGTGCACTGTCCCCCGACTCTTTCCTTTTACCTAACATGATCGCTAAAACCAGACCTGCAACCCCTGAAGAAATATGAACAACGTTACCACCTGCAAAGTCAAGTGTACCCAGTTCCGCTAACCAGCCGCCTCCCCATACCCAGTGTGCAACCGGAGCATATACGAATAAAGACCAAAGGATCGTAAAAATCAGGAATGCTGAAAACTTCATCCGCTCGGCAATGCCACCAGCAATGATCGAGACCGTTAAAACGGCAAAAGTCATTTGGAATAACATGAACAAGCTATGAGGAATCGTTTCGCTATATGGTCCAGGTGCAAAACCTACATCCTTTAACCCAACCCAGTCCAGACCGCCTAGAAGTGTATTACCAGGTGAAAATGATAATGAATACCCAATCAGCACCCAAAGAATCGAAATGACAGCCAGTGGCATGTAACTATGCATTGCCGTATTCAGGACATTTTTACTTTTTACCATCCCTCCATAAAATAGGGCAATCCCTGGTGTCATTATCCAAACCATCATCGTCGCCAAAAACATGAATACCGAATCTGCCATTAGCATACTATTTTTTCCCCCTTATTTTTTATATGTTATGTTTATTAACACTATTATGTTATATTTTTTATCATATACTTAATTCTCTAATAATTCAACTTAATTTTTATTTTTCATTTAAAAAATGTTAGATTAAATAACATTACTATGAATAAAGGATTAGAAAATCTGATTTTGTTGGTTTAATTATTACTTTTCCACATTTTTACGACTCCATGGTGTTACATTTCCCCCGCTACTTATGTCCCACTCCAAAAAATCCCACTAAAAAAAGGGCCCACCTATTGAGGACCCTTCATAAAAATATTCAGTTAACAGCAACGAGACACTTTCCCACCCTTTGCATTATATCGTTCATCCTGGGCTTCGCAGAAAAATTCTTTCCTGGTTTTCACAGGATCTTCCGGATGGTGCACTCTCATATGTGCCACATAGGTATCATAACTTGGCACGCCGACAAGCAAACTGACGAATTGCTTTCTGTAGCTTAGAATTTTAATTAATTTTTTCAACATGTCCTTCCCTCCCTTATGACGACCTTGATACATAAGGTGATTCATGTAAATCTATTTTCTGGTTCTTCAAGACCTTTATCCATAACCTAATGGCAGAAATCAGGACCGTGATCACCACGATCATGAAGATGGCACAAAGGGCAGCATCCACATGATCATTGACGATAACCCGCTTCATCTCAGCTAGATTAGCAGCCGGAGCAAGGATTTCCCCACTTTCATAGGCCGCTTTAAACTTATCCTTGTGTGCTAAAAAGCCAATTGCCGGGTTTTCGTGGAACAGCTTTTGCCACCCTGCCGTCATGGTCACTATCAACAAGAATGTAGTAGGCACAAGAGTGACCCATGTGTACGCTTTTTTGCCCATTTTGAAAAGGACCGTCGTCCCAAGCAGCAACGCAATGGCGGAAAGCATCTGATTCGCAATTCCAAACAACGGCCAAAGGGTATTGATTCCTCCAAGAGGATCAATGACCCCTTGATAAAGGAAGTACCCCCAACCGATTACACAAATGGCAGTCGCAATAATATTGGGTAGCCATTTATTCGTTTCGGCAAATGGTTTGTAAAAGGTGCCGATGATATCCTGTATCATAAAACGCCCTACCCTGGTTCCAGCATCAATGGTGGTCAATATGAACAATGCCTCGAACAGGATCGCGAAATGATACCAGAACGCCATTAGAGACGCCCCTCCAATCACTTTCGAGAAGATATGGGCCATGCCGATAGCAAAGGTTGGAGCTCCTCCAGTACGGGATATAATGGTCTCTTCCCCAACATCGTCTGCAAGGCCGGTAATCATCTCAGGTGTCAAAATGAAACCCCAATCGGATATCGTAGCAGCCACTTGAGCAGGTTCCGTTCCCACTACGGCCCCAGGGCTGTTAATAGCAAAATAGATCCCTGGCGTCAATACACAGGCTGCTATCATCGCCATGATGGCTACAAATGATTCCGTCAACATCGCCCCGTATCCGATTGGACGTGAATGGGATTCGCGTTCGATCATTTTAGGAGTTGTACCTGATGAAACGAGTGCATGGAATCCCGATACCGCTCCACAAGCGATCGTAATGAATAGGAACGGGAATAAATTCCCGGAAAATACGGGTCCTGTTCCATCGATGAATTGAGTGACGGCAGGCATTTCAAGGCTCGGCATCACAATAAAGATACCAAGTGCAAGTCCGATGATCGTACCGATTTTCAAGAATGTGCTTAAGTAATCACGCGGTGCCAATAACATCCATACAGGCAAAACGGAGGCAACGAATCCATATACAATCAACATGATGGCGATCGTTTCCCCATTGAAAGTGAACATCGGCGCCAATGTTGCGCTCTCGGATACAAAGCGGCCGAAATATAACGCGAGCATCAATAGTATGATGCCGATAATCGATCCTTCACCAACCCGTCCCGGCCTTATATAGCGCATGTAAATGCCCATAAGCACAGCGATCGGTATGGTCGAGGCAATCGTGAACATCCCCCACGGACTTCCCACCAGCGCTTTTACGACAACCAGGGCAAGTACCGCTAATAAAATGATCATGATACCCAGGATACCGATCATCGCTATCAAGCCTGTAATAGGGCCAATTTCCTCCTTGATCATCTCTCCCAATGATTTGCCGTTACGGCGCATCGAACCGAAGAGAATGATGAAATCCTGTACGGCACCAGCTAATACAACTCCGACAACAAGCCATAGTGTCCCTGGCAAATATCCCATCTGCGCTGCAAGGATGGGACCTACGAGCGGGCCAGCTCCGGCAATTGCTGCAAAATGGTGGCCAAACAACACCCATTTGTTTGTAGGTACGTAGTCCTTACCATCATTATTCGCTTCCGATGGGGTCTGGCGATTGTCATCTAGTTCAAACACTTTCCGTGCAATGAATTTACTATAAAAGCGGTATGCAATTGAATAAACACAGAGTGCTGCAGTGACAATCCACATGGCATTGATGCTTTCCCCTCGGTTTAGCGCGACGAAACCAAAACTCACCGCACCCAATGCAGAAATGATCCCCCAAAGAATGACCGACTTAAGCGCTTTCATTTTTTCCATCTCCTCTCTATTGAACTAGTGTGCACTTATAAAAAACCTTCATTTATAAGGGGCCAGGGCTATATTCCTCCCTAACCCATTAAATTTAAAGAATTTTATATATATTCTGAATTATATGTTACCATAAGGTTTTTTAGCAATAGTTAATTGGTCAATTTGTAAAGAATTTTCCATTATTTTGTCGATAATTCCCTCTTTTCCCACCGATATTAATTTAGGAATTCACGCTATATAAAAACCGTAACGGGTAAAAAATCCAGCACAAAAATGGCTACGATAAGGAAGTCCATAATATCAGCGGATTCATCTAAGGTCCTTGTTTTATGGAACCAACGCAAAAAATGTGCGCCTGACGGCACACATTCTTTCTTCATCCAATCTGGTTTCCCCTTAATGAACTGCGATATAGGTCGTAATAAAAACTCCTTTGCCGCAACAATTCATCATGGGATCCCTTTTCAATGATCCTTCCTTCATCAAGTACAAGGATTTGATCACTTTGCTGAATTGTATTCAATCGATGGGCAATGACAAAACTCGTCCTCCCCTCCATCAAACGGTGTAATGCTTCCTGGATTTTAAGCTCGGTAATCGTATCTATGCTACTTGTCGCTTCATCCAAAATCAATAGAACGGGATCAGCTAAAATAGCCCTGGCAATCGATAATAACTGGCGCTGCCCCTGACTTATTCCACTGCCATCCTGATTCAAGATGGTATCATATCGATCTGGCAGTTTCATGATAAAGGAATGGGCATTGGCAAGCTTGGCTGCATCCACCACTTCTTCATCTACCGCCTCCAGTCGGCCGTAGCGGATGTTTTCACGAATCGTACCTTGAAACAAAAAGGAATCCTGTAAAACGAAGCCCATATGCTTGCGGAGGCTGGACCTCGTCACCTGTTGGATATCCTGGCCATCAATCATTATCCGGCCGCTGTTCGGCTCGTAAAAACGGGCAAGAAGATTAATGATCGTAGTCTTACCGGCCCCTGTGGGACCTACAAGCGCGATGGTCTCCCCTTTTTCTGCATGGAAACTAACATCATTTATCGTTTGCTCATCATCATTATATGAAAAGGAAACACCCTCATAGTCCACCTCACCACGGACATCACGAAGTTCCGAGGCCTGTTTCTCATCCACTTCTTCTTCTTGTTCATCAAGTATGGCGAAAACCCGCTCCGCACCGGCAACAGCTGATAGTAGTGTATTGAATTGGTTAGCAAGGTCATTGAGCGGACGGGTGAATTGCCTTGAATACTCGGTGAAAATGACAATGACCCCGATGGAAACCGTTCCTATCCCACTCAGCGCCAAAAAACCGCCGACAGCTGCTATCACCGTGAAACTTAAGTTGTTCAGTAAATTCATCAGTTTTGGAATCAGCCCAGAGTATGATTGTGATAGAAATCCGGCTTTCTTTAAGTTTTCACTCCGGATGATAAAATCCCTTATCACTTTATCTTCCTGTGAAAATGCCTTTACGATCCGTTGTCCGGAAATCGTTTCTTCTATAAACCCATTCAGTTCTCCAAGGTTCTTCTGCTGTGCTTTAAACAGCTTTCCCGTCCGGTTCGTTATCCACCTCAGACCGAAGAACATAAGAGGAACGATTAATAAGGTTAAAACAGTTAATAAGGGGCTCAAATACAGCATGACTCCGATCGTCCCGACCAGTGTCAGCACACTTGAAAAAATCTGGATGACGGAACTATTCAAAGTGGAACTGACATTTTCTATATCATTCGTGACCCTACTCATCAATTCCCCATGCTGACGCTGGTCAAAAAAGGGAATGGACAACTGGTGAAGTTTTTTGAACAATTGATTGCGCATTGCATAAACCGTATCCTGCGCGATTCCGATCATCCAATAATTCTGAAGCCACATGGATAGGGAATAGAATACATAGACTCCGAGAAGTCCGAAAAGAAGGCTGATCAGCCCCCCGCTATCTCTTGTGACAATATAATCATCAATGGCAATCCCAACAAGAAAGGGGCCAAGCAATCCCAAAACCGAGCTTATCAGTACCATGAAAAGGACACAAAATAGCAGGCTTTTATTCGTTGCTAAGTAGGGAATGATCCTTTTTATCGTATTCCAGGAGTTAACCGGTTTAGACTTTGCTTTATCGGGAGATATTCTTCGACTCAAGAGAAATCCCCTCCTCCCCAAACTGTGAGTGAGCGATTTTTCGATAAAGATCACTTGTTTGAATCAAATCCTGGTGTTTCCCCAGCGCAAGCACTTGACCACTTTCCAGCAACAAGATTTTGTCCGCCTCCATGGCCGTACTGATTTTTTGTGTAATGATGAGCGTTGTGCATGTATAGTCCTTTAAAGCGGCAAGCAATTTACTTTCCGTTTTCAAATCCAGAGCACTCGTGCTATCATCCAGAAGGAGAATCTTTGGTCTGCGCACCAATGCCCTTGCGATCGATAAGCGCTGTTTTTGCCCTCCGGACAGATTCACTCCTTTTTGCCCTAACTGGGTTTCATATTGTTTCGGGAGTTTCATTACGGTCTCATGCACCTGGGCATGCATGGCCGCTGCCATGATTTCCTCCATCGAGGCACCTTCTTTTCCCCAAGCGACATTATTTTTTATGGTTCCTGAAAAAAGCAGGGCCTCTTGCGGTACATAGCCGATCCTTTTCCGCAGCGAATCCAAGGGAATATCTTTCAGATCCTGGTCATCAATTTGGATGGATCCGCTTTCAACTTCGTATAATCTCGGAATCAACTGAAACAGCGATGTTTTCCCTGATCCTGTTCCTCCTATGATGGCCAGCGATTCTCCCGGATCGATGGAGAAGGTCAAGTTTTTCAAAATCGGGGTATCGGTTCCAGGATAGCGGAAAGATACATCCAGAAACTTAATGCCTCCCCTATTGACGTCCCCACTCTTGCTTTCCACCTTACCTTCATCAATATCTATCGGGGTTTCAAATATTTCCGTCACACGTTCCGCTGAAGCCTTCGCACGGGAAATGACCATGATCAGCCATGAAAAAACGGAAAGGGATGCCGCAATCCTCGTGGCGTAGTTGACAATTGCCACAACTTCCCCTACCTGTATATCACCCGTTGTTATAAATTCGCTTCCAAGCCACAGAATGATCAGAATCGCCACATTCATGACAAGCATCAACACAGGCATCGTCGTTTCAATTAAACGAAGGGAAGTCACAGTCTTTCTTTTCAACTCTTCATTCACATCGTCAAATCGGACTATTTCATGCTCCTTACGAAGAAAAGCTTTGATCAAGCGCATGCCTATCAGGTTTTCCCTCATGACGCCATTGACATTATCGAGTTTTTTCTGCACGAGCTTAAACAGCTTAGCTGCTCGTTTCATGACCCATCTAAGGAAGAAAACAAGAACCGGAATTGAAATGACCAAAACAAGTGATAGTTTCAAATCGACCGCAATAGCCATTATCGCTCCGCCGATTACGATCAATGGCGCCCTTGCCATGATACGCAGGCCCATAAAAACCGTATTTTGAAGTTGAGTCACATCATTCGTCATCCTTGTTATCAAAGAGGAGGTCGGGATATTATTCAAATTTGCAAAAGAAAACGCCTGTATTTTACCAAAAAGGCTTTTCCTGACATCATGTCCAAAGCTTTGACTTACATGTGATGCCGTAAAGGAATTAACGATCCCGCCAAGAAATGAAAAAACGGAAAGCCCAACCATGACACTTCCCCATTTAATCACCACCGATAAATCCTTCTGCAAAATGCCATCATCAATTATTTTTGCTATAAATAGAGGTTGCAATAGCTCTACCCCGAGCTCGACAATCATTAAGGATAAAGCAAGAATGATCAAAAGCCAGTACGGCTTAAGAAATGAAGACAATTTTTTCATCTATTACACCTTCGATTCCTCATATGTAGATAGCATCTTTTCATCCTCTCATTATACATTTTTATACAGATTTTTTAAAAGATTTTAACTGTTTTAAAGGATTGGTAAACATCTTGAATTTTTTTTATAAATACCCTTGACAAATAACAGGAAATAAGCGAAAATTCTAAATGATAATGATTTTCAATTTCATTATTGATCTCTGAAATTTGATAAGCAATTACGATAATCTCTTATCGTACCCTTTTGATATTGTACATAGATACAATGTCGCCCCGGCTTCTCTGTGCCTAGTAAAAATTATATGCTCATTAGCGAATGCAAGTCACTAGAATATTGCCCCCTCTTTATTCAAGTAATTTATTCTCGTTGGAAGCATATTAGGCAGCCGGGGATTATTTTTTTTCAACTATTAAACTTACATATATGATTAAAGGAGCAGGATGATCATGAAACTAGTAGATATCATAAAAGAACGGCGCAGCATCAAACGATTTAAGGACATTCCTGTTCCTATTGATACGATCCAATCTTTATTGGAAACTTCGACATGGGCACCGAACCATAAAATGACCCAGCCATGGCGCTTCGTCGTGGTGCATGGTGATAGCCGTTTAAAACTCGCAGAAGCAACACGTGCTTTCATGGCAAGCAAAGAGAAGGACCCTGAAAAGAAAAAAGCTGCCGGACAGCGAGGATATAATAAACTTATGGGTGTACCGATGTTTGTCGCAGTGATCATGGAAGAGAATCCGAATCCTATGACACGTGAAGAAGATTATGCGGCTACAAGTGCCTTGATCCAGAATTTCAGCCTGCTTGCCTGGGAACAAGGAATCGGGATGATATGGGAAACATACGGCATGATACACAGCATGGAATTTCGTGAAGCTTTAGGCGTGAAACCCGGTGAGAAGATTGTCGGCAGCCTTCACGTTGGCTATCCCGATATGATCCCTGCCCCACGGCCAAGGAACGAAATCAATCAACTCCTGACAATTATGGACTAACATAAAAGGAAAGCCTCCAATCTTCCATTTGGAGGCTTTCCTTTTATAGTTATGGGCAAACAATGATTAGCGGACAAATGTTGTATTTCACTTATCATAATCCCTTAAAAATGATTATATAATAGCCGGCACCTTAATTTTCAATTTGAATTCTTCACTTTTATAGGTAAAATCCAAATACCCTTGATGTTTTTTTCACGATGTCTGCGATTATTTTCGTACCCATCCCTTCATCCGACCCCAAATTCGTGGTTTGAGCGTGTTTTTCAAACAGTGCATCCTGAATGGGATTAGGTATGGCAGACAGCTGTTATTCCATGATAATAGATACATACCGCTCCTTTTATTAAAATCGATCGTGATTTGGGCTATCTCCCCTCTTTCCTCCTGCCATGATGCCACTCTTTAAAGAATTGATATATATGGTGTGAACGATATTCAGAATATCTTCCTTACAGCCAGCTCCTTCATTGTCTCGATCATCCTCTTCTTTGCTGTCTCAAGGATATTATTCTTAAAGGACAAATGGGTACTGAACTAAACATGACGCGCTGAACCCTCGGCGCGTCTTTTATTCACTCGAACTTAATTGTTTTCCATCATTCGTTTTTCACAATCATGGAATCCACATTATTACCGGCTTGGAACATTCATAACCAAAAAAACCTCCCTTTTCAAGGAGGTTCCTAAACGCTCATACTCAAAAGAACTCGTGATATAATGCCTGAATTGCCGTCTCTTCGTTATACCCTTTCACACCGAACATCATGCTTACCTCCGAAGACCCCTGGTTTATCATCTCAATATTCACCTTTGCTTCTGCCAAGGCCTTTGACGCTCTTGCCGTTGTACCGACATTATGACGCATTCCTTCCCCAACAACCATGATCAAGGCAAGATCATGCTCCACATTCACTTCATCGGCATGAAGCTCTTTCTTGATTCGTGAAATGATTTTCTTCTCGGCTTCACCCTTCATCTGGTCCTGCCTTAGAATAAGCGTCACATCATCAATGCCTGATGGAATATGCTCATATGAAACTCCATAATCTTCAAGGATGTGCAGCAGTTTCCGGCCAAAACCAACTTCCCGGTTCATCAAATATTTGCTAATGTAAATACTGCAAAATCCTTTATCACTTGCTATACCAATAACCGGCCCGTTCGTATTATCCCGTGTACTCACAATGCGGGTCCCTTGTGCCGCCGGATTGTTCGTATTCTGGATATGGACAGGTATTCCAGCACGGAATGCAGGAATCAGCGCCTCATCATGAAATACCGAGAAACCTGCATAAGAAAGCTCCCGCATTTCACGATAGGTTAATTCCCGGATTCCCTTGGGATTGGAAACCACATTTGGATTCACCGCATAAACGGCATCCACGTCCGTAAAGTTCTCATACAAATCAGCTTTGACCCCATTCGCAAGAATAGAACCCGTAATATCGGAACCGCTCCTTGAGAAGGTTAAAACATCACCATCTAACGTATACCCGAAGAACCCTGGGAATACTACGATTCCAGGCTCATCACGCAGTGCATATAACCGATCATAAGACTCTGGCAGCACCTTGGTAAATCCACCTTCATCCGTCACGATCAAGCCAGCCTTCTTTGGATTTATATACTGTGCCTCTACCCCACGACTTTGGAAATAACCTGCGACCAGCCTCGCATTATTATCTTCGCCACTGGCCTTCAAGGCATCCAAATACCGCTTCGGGTTAGTTTGGTCTGCATGTAACAGTTCCATTAAATTTTCATGAATCCCAGTGATGACACTCTCGGAGATATCCAGCTCTTCAGCAATGCTCGCATATCGGGATACGACATCTTCCATCAAATGCTCTCCATTATCCCCGCGCAGTTGCTGTTCCGCCGCCCCAATCAATAAATCCGTCACCTTTATATCATCGGAATTGCGTTTCCCTGGAGCCGAAACGACTACAATCTTCCTCTCTGGATCAGAAACAACAATTTCGAATACCTTCCTCAACTGTTCACCTGATGCAAGTGAACTTCCGCCAAACTTTGCAACTTTCATCTCGACATCCCCTATTTTCGTAAATATTCTGTCAAAATCAACTCTCCCTATTATTACGCTTTTTTGCGAAACAATCAAGTGGGAATTCCATTACGGGAGGACATTTGTATTTTTAAAAAGGACAAAGCGATAGGACCATCGTTCGAGAATGGCTAAAAACCAAAAAAAGACAACGGGTATATGCCCATTGTCTCTCGTATTCTTTAGCGATTATCGACTGTTTCCGGGTATAAATCATGGTTCATCAAGCGGTAATCCGCCATTTCCTCATACTTCGTACCTGGTTTCCCATAATTTGTGTAAGGGTCGATGGAAATTCCGCCCCTAGGTGTAAACTTGCCCCAGACTTCAATATATTTAGGATCCATCAATTCGATTAAATCATTCATGATGATGTTCATGCAGTCTTCATGGAAATCACCGTGATTGCGGAAGCTGAATAAATAAAGTTTCAAAGACTTGCTTTCCACCATTTTCACATTGGGAATATAGCTGATGTAAATGGTTGCAAAATCGGGCTGGCCCGTTATCGGACATAAGCTAGTGAATTCCGGACAATTGAATTTGACGAAATAATCCCGGTTCGGATGCTTGTTATCGAATGACTCAAGGATTTCAGGTGCATAGTCGAATGTATATTTTGTTCCTTGATTCCCAAGCAATGTGATATCTTTTTTTAATTCTTCTTCTTTTCTTCCAGACATTAAAAGTCCTCCTAATCCCAGGTTACAGGGAGATTCATAAAGTGGGCCTCTATATAACAAAAACCATATCTCCTCAAAGATATGGTTGATTCGCGAAAAATATCAAAGCCATAGTTTTTTTAAGAGGGTGATGCTATGAACCTCTCCCGTTTATCGGGAAATATTTTAAAATTGTCATAGTAAATATAGAAAAAAATATCTAATCTGTCAATCATACTTTTTTAATTTGGTTTGATTCCTACATGCTTTCAGCTTAAAATGTAGAAGAAGTTTATCCTACATGAAGGAAGAGATTAAGTCAATGTGGATTTTTGCAGCGCTCATCACTAGTTTATGTTTCGGAATCAATAACAGCATTTTTAAATGGAGTAGCGGAAAAGGTTACTCAAAGGTACATATCCAATTTTTCTTTTATTTTTCAGCTTTTATTTTGTCTATATTTTATGGAGTACTTGTGGATGGTTTGCAGCTGAACTGGCTGTCTATCATGCTTGGTGCAGCCATTGGGGTACTGAACGCTAATGGTAATCTACAGATGGCAAGCGCTTTTGAAAAAGGGCCGGCAAGCTTGACATCTCCATTAATCGCAGCGAATGCAATATTCCCCATACTCTGTGCAGCTTTAATTTTTCACGAACATATTTCTTCCTTGCAATGGAGTGGAATTGTCTGCATGTTTCTCGCTACCTTAGTCATTCAGTATACACCTAATGCTAAAGGTAACCACCAATATGTCCCTTGGATGATGCACACATTATTATCCATCTTATCTTTTGGTGTACTCGGCATTCTAATGACGACATCAACACGTCTTCATTTAAACTCCCTCGATATCCTAGTATCAATGTACGGAGGAGGAATGCTTTATCTTCTTTCGGTGCTGGCCTTTAAAAATGAAAAAATCAAGCTACAGGAAGTCAAAATCGGTTCCTTAGTAGGCTTATTAAGCACCATAGGCTATGGATGTTATTTCTTTGCATTGAACACCGGCATCGCAAGCATCATTTTCCCTGTCGTCAGCCTGAACTGTTTGGTTGTCGTATTCGCTGGATGTTATTTATTCAAGGAAAAACTAAAAACCTATCAAATTGCCGGCGTACTTGCAGCATTAATCGGTATTATCTTAACTAAAATATGAATATAGTTGATTTGCAAAAACGACCTGGCTGTCATGTGCACACAAGCCAGGTCTTTTTTGTAGTTAGCTGGGAAATGAGGTTGGTCAAAAAAAAAAATGTTGACACATCCCTAAAAATAACAGATAATTTTGAATATTAATTCTTTAGATTTTACAGCTTTTGAAATGTTTGAAAAATCCTCTGCCACGGGTATTAAAGAAATAGGTACAACCACCTCATTTAATTCTGAATTAAGAAAGGAAAGATGCATAATGGTAAAAGTTACAGTAACAGTTGATTTCCAAGGAAAATCTTATCAAACAAATGTCCTTACTAAACCGGGTACTGACCATGAAGTCATTTTACAACAAGCCCTTCATCAAGTTGAAAAACAATGGAAAGCATAAAAAGGCAGGCATCGTAATAGATACCTGCTTTTTTATTACCATTATATTAATTTCCAAAATACTATACATGTGCACTATTAAAGAACCTCTTACAGCAATTCCCTCACTTGTACTTGTTTTTCCCAAAATACACTAAAATCCAAGACTTCAGTGTGTACGTTAACCTCTCAATGAATGACAAGTAATTTAGAATTTTTTATGATGAAAAAAGCACCTAAATGAAATGGGATTACACAATAAAAAGACTTATAAAAAAGGACGGTCTTTTTATGGACCGTCGTTTTAATGTTCTTTTAAGCTAAATTACTTATTAATGGCAAGGAACGTCCTTGGAGGCTATCGGAAAACAGACTATAAGAAATGACTTTCTTCTTGTACTGTTTAACTACATCCACGTGGTCATTGTAAATGTACACAAATAACCTAACATCCTTTTTGCCTCTTTTAGTATCAATGACCAATGGAGTCACACTGTTCTCTGGATGTAAAAACAATTGCTCGTTCCCTGGGAATATATGATTTTTTTTCAAAAATCTAGCGTTATTAAAATAATTAATAACTTGAATTTTTTCTTCACCTTCCAAACGTTTTCCATCAAAGGTTACGATCGCACTCTCGTCACTAATTTCTGAGTGTATTTTAAATTTGCTGATAATCCAATTAACAGCATCGGTTGGAAGACAGGAAACCAATATTTTTAACAAACTCAAGATAATTGTCAAAATCAAAACCGGCAATGTCAATTTCATCATCTCCGCCACGTTTATAAATTAATTCTTATAACGCATATTATACCAAAAGGACTGACAGTTTTTTTTAGAGAATGTGTCCGTTCTATTAACGTTTTACTTTAGTAAAACCTTGCACTTAAACGCAAGGGTGCACTCCAAAATGGGAAAATTTTCTGTTTAATAAATATAATGTTACGAAATGGTTATACTAAACAAAATGGGTCATCCACATCCTTCTTAACCATACAAATTCCTATGAATGAAGTGGATAAAGCAGTATATGTTTTCTACTATTAAACACAAAAAAACTGGGCGTCATCAAGACGCCCAGTTTTCCCGAATGGATTATTGATATCCCCAAACCATTGTTAGCAATGTACCGAAAATTGTAACCAATGCAACGAACAATCCGTAATAAACGTTTGTGTAAATCGATGCTTTATCTTCAGACTCTCCTGCATGCATGAACATAACAAATTGAAGTGCAGCTTGCATGAAAGCTGTAACAAGTAGGATGATCACAGCCATTTTAAGTGAGAGATCAAACACAATAACTGATAGTGCGACCAAAGTCAGGACTAGCGAAAAAGCAAATCCCATAACTTGGCCCCGTGGGAATAATTCTTTCATATTACATCATTCCTTTCAGGTAGACGAAACTGAAGATGAAAATCCAGACAACGTCCAAGAAATGCCAGTAAAGTGAAAAGATGAAAGCCTTGTTTGTTGTTTGTGGAGTCA
Organism: Peribacillus sp. V2I11; assembly: GCF_030817135.1. Taxonomy (NCBI): domain Bacteria; kingdom Bacillati; phylum Bacillota; class Bacilli; order Caryophanales; family Bacillaceae; genus Peribacillus; species Peribacillus sp. V2I11. Next base: position 1,760,625 of record NZ_JAUSYW010000001.1, read on the forward strand.
TACCGCGCTTTTTAATCTGCATGGTGATGAAGGCTCCCCAGAATAAACCAAGTGTAACGTGAGCTCCATGCGTCCCTAGTAATGTGAACAAACTAGATAAGAAAGCACTTGTTTGAATCGTTGCTCCTTCATGTACATACTCCACGAATTCATAAATTTCGACTCCTAAGAAGCCTAAACCAAGAATAAGGGTGATAATGAAGAAACCAATCGTTGCTTTCTGCCTGCCAAGCCTCATTGCATTGATTCCAAGACCTATGGTAAAACTACTAGTTAAAAGAAAGATTGTTTGAAACATTAGGGTTGGGACTTTAAAAAGATGTTCCCCTGTTGGACCATTTGCAGTACCATCAACTAAGACAAAATAAGTGGCGAACAGTGTAGCGAAAAGAGCTATTTCTGCCCCCAGGAAAATCCAGAACCCAAAAATCTTTAAGCGATTTTCTTCCGTGCTATATTCTAGTGGCAGCGAGTTATCTATTTTCATTACTTAGCACCTCGCAATTTATTTTCAGTTTCTTCGATCTCTTCAACAGAGATATAACGTCCGTGATCTTTTTCGAATGAACGGTGAATCATACAAGCAAAGATACCGATCGTTGCAATGATTGCAATGATCCACATGCTGAATACCAATGCAAAGCCCCAAACGAAGAAGATACAGCTCATGATAAACGGCACGCCACTGTTATTTGGCATATGAATCTTTTCTACTTTACCGCTAAATAATTTAAAGCCTTTTTTCTTTGAATCCCAGAATGCTTCTGTAGAATCAACTGTTGGCACAATTGCAAAGTTGTATTCAGGGATTGGTGTATGTGTAGCCCACTCTAGAGAACGTGCATCCCATGGATCGTTTGAGATATTTCTTGACGCATAACGAGTACTCCAATAGATATTGTACACAATAAGTGCAAAACCTATTGCCAAGCCAATCGCTCCAACGAAAGAGAGCATATTCAACGGACCATACCCTGTTGATTCAGAGTACGTATACATACGACGTGCCTGCCCATCTAAACCAGTGATGAACATCGGAAAGAATGTTACATTAAAGCCGATTATAATGAACCAGAACGACCATTTCCCAATTTTTTCGCTCAACATGAAACCGAACATTTTTGGCCACCAGTACGTGAAACCAGCAAGTACGGCAAATACAGTACCTGGAATTAATACGTAGTGGAAGTGAGCTACCAAGAACATTGTATTATGGTATTGGTAGTCAGCACTTGCCATGGCAAGCATAACCCCTGTTACCCCACCGAGCGTGAAAATCGGAATGAAAGCTAAGGAGTATAGCATTGGAACGGTAAATACGATTTTACCTTTCCAAAGTGTGAATAACCAGTTGAAAATCTTAACACCGGTCGGAACGGCAATTGCCATCGTGGTAATCGAGAAAATACCATTAACCATTGCACCGTGACCCATTGTATAGAAATGGTGAGCCCATACAATGAAAGATAGTGTAGAAATAGCTACCATGGAGATAACCATCGAATTATACCCGTACAGGTTACGACGTGCAAATGTCGAAATGATTTCACTGTAGATACCGAAGGCTGGAAGAATAACTATATAAACTTCAGGATGTCCCCAAACCCAGAACAAGTTTGCCCAAAGCATATCGCTACCGCCATTGGCCATCGTAAAGAATTGAGTTCCGAATAGACGATCCATTGTCATCAACGCAAGTGCCACTGTCAATACAGGGAAAGCGAAAACGATGATGAAGTTTGTGATCAAGATAGACCATGTGAACATTGGCATTTTCATTAGGTTCAAGCCAGGTGCTCTCATTTTCAAGATGGTTACGATAAAGTTGATACCAGTCATTAATGTACCAATACCAGCTATTTGAAGTGAAATCGCATAATAGTTCGAACCTACTGATTCACTGAAATCGTTACTTGCCAGAGGGAAGTAAGATGTCCAACCTGCATCAGGAGAACCACCGACTACGAAAGAGATGTTAAATAGCATTGCCCCCATGAAGAATAACCAGAAGCTTACTGCGTTCAGACGTGGGAATGCTACGTCACGCGCTCCAATTTGCAATGGTGTGACAATGTTCATTAACCCAATGATAAATGGCATAGCCATGAACAGGATCATGACGACCCCGTGTGTTGTAAATACCTCATTATAATGCTGTCCATCCAAAAGACCGTTATCTGGAATAGCTGTTTGAGCACGCATCATAAGGGCATCGACGCCACCACGGAAAAGCATAAGCAGTGCTGCCAAGATGTACATGATACCAATACGTTTATGGTCAACGGTTGTTAACCACTCACGCCATAAGTAACCCCATTTTTTAAAATAGGTAATTCCGGCAACAACCGCAATCATGGTTAAACCAATGGCAACCATGGATGCATAAATCGCAGGACTTGGATGAGGTACGGCAAATCGATCAAAGTAATCCATACTTTTGTGACTCCTTTCAGGAAAATATTCCTTATCTTGTATACCTAGTTGTTTTATCGAACGAAATTAATTCTTAATGATCATGATTCATGTTGCTGTGTTCTGAATGTTCCTCGTGTGAATCCTTGGAATCATTTTCTTCAGTATCAGAAGATCCGTGGTTACCATGACCAGCATGTTCCCCTTCAGGAGCTGGTGAAAACTCTAAGTGAGTTCCAGTGTAAGTGGATTGTCCCACATGACCAGGTTTTAATAATTCATTGAATTTTTCCTCAGTGATCGGTTTAGCAGTAGCTTTAATTTCATCTACCCACTTATCGTAATCTTTTGCTGACAGTACATTAACGTTGAACGTTTGTTGAGCAAAACCTGAACCACTGAAGTTTGAATTTCGACCCATATACTCTCCTGGTACATCAGCTGCTAAGTGCAACGTATTAACCATGTTCGACATCGCGTATTTTTGTCCTCCAAGTTGCGGAATCCAAAAACTGGAGATTGGACCGAATGAGTAAAGTTTAAATTCAATTGGTCGGTCAGTTGGTAAAAACAGATAGTTGACCGTTTCGATATCTTCTTCCGGATAACTAAAATGCCACTTCCAGTTAGAAGATGAAGCATAAATTACTAACGGTTCTTGATCTGCGTATCCTTTAGGTGTTGCCTCCACTTCATTTGTTGTTTTAACAGTAACAACGGATAGGAAAGCGACGATCAAAATTGGGATCGCAACCCAAATTATTTCAAGAACCTTACTTCCTTCAATATGAGGCGGTTCATAATCGTCACGCTGTTTGGAAGCACGATATTTCATTATCATGAAGATATACAGTACCATAACGACAAGGACGACAAAGGCCATTGTCCATATCGAAATCATAATAACATCTGCTTGTGTTGCAGCTACTGGCCCTTTAGGGTCCAAGACCATTAATGGGTTATCGCAACCGGTTAGCACAGTGGCAATTGTAAAAAGTATAGTTAATAGAGCCCATTTTATTTTCATAGTACTACCCCTTTCTTACATAATAAAATTCCAATTGGTAATTATTCGGACAAAGTGTTACCAAGTTCACAAACCCGACATACCAATATTAATCCCAAGTTTAAAAAAAGACAATATAAAGTGACATCTGTCACATAAAGTTCAATAAAGAGCAGTAAGAAGATGGTAAATGAACAGAAATGTTCGAAAATCTTCAGCAAATGAAATATAATAATTGTTTAATAAATTACCTATGGAAATTCACTTATTAGTACAGAATTGCTGATAGGATCGGTCACTTTCCCTTTAATATTACTCTAATATAATGAAAAAAAATTTTCACATTATATCACCGCGTTTATTGCCTTAAGACTTATAAAGATTATGAATTATATTACCTATCCTGTTAATTAGGTATCTATCATTGGAAAACATGATTTATAGCCGATTTTTTTCACTCGGCCATGGAAGTTGGTAAATGGTAGCCGCATTGTACACGATGTTGTTTCCATGCTTCAATACCCTTATGATCCAACACTGGTCAATATTATATATATATAAGGAAATAACGAGTGTGAAATGTAATTGGTTTTTTTCTCCTCGCAATACTTATTGTCCTGTCAGGATTCCTAAACAGCCGTTTAGCAGTAGTCGTGGGTGAAGTAATTCAGGGGTCAGTCAAACTAGTTACAACTAGTCAAGCAATATCAGTAGGACAGGACAAAAACCATTTTACAAAAAAGTACATTTGGTGGTTCAATAAACTTCGGCTTTTGGAAACTCACTACTCAAAAATCAACGACATCCCTTTTGTATCTTCTAGGAAAAGTGCATAAAAAAACCACAAAAAAAGGACTTTTTAAAAGTGTCCTTTTCTCGTGGGTATCGTTTAAAATGCAAAGTGAAAACTTCCTGGCGTTCAGCCAGTTTGGTTTGAATGTCCAAGCACATCGTATGTATTTCAAATACAAAGGGTTACTTGAAATTTTTTTGGTACATGACGAGTGCAGTATATTTTATTGAATTAAAAAGTAGCCAACTGATAATTAACCCAAGTCCTCCACAAAATGAAAGCGCATTCAATCATTCGGATCACGTTGACTCAAATTCTTTAGAAAGGCGTTCATCCATGTTAGTAAATCTGATGATAGAATGCAAATTCATTATGCTATATTCCTCGTTTTAGTTACTGAATTCTGTACTTCTTTTTGTTTGAGTGTTAGCCTTTGACTTCATTTTTATGATTTTAGTCGTTTCCGGTACAATTCTCTCACCTTTATGTGTTTTCATTACCATTTCTTCTGTCAGGACAAAAAATATACCAACTAGAAAAATTGCAGCTGCGCTTAGTGTGATGGCGATTCCCACGGCGGTAAATATATAATCTTTATTGTAATCGCTTACAAAGAAACTTAAAGCAAAAATAATAATTCCGATTACACAACCTGTGCCCGATACCCATTTCACTGCATCTAACATCTTCTGATTAGCTTCCATAATTTCATCCCCTTTCTTTCTATTTTATGACATTTCACAAATTTGTCAAATCTTTTCTATTTTTTAACATATTCACAATGAAAACCTTGACAAATAGAACGCGTTACTATTAGCTTTTAGGTATTCAAGACTATATGAAAAATCTGCAAAACAGTGCAAATACACTATCTATTTTTTCCGATATTATCCTTTTCTATACTACTAAAAACTCCTTGACTTCCAATTAAAAGCCCCTGATGAATAATCAGGGGCTAACTAATTTCTATGGTTTTTGCAAGGTTAACGTTACCGTTTTCTCTTCAGTACCCCGATATACTTTAACCTTTACTTTATCGCCGATTTTCTTATCTGTATATAAGTACTTCCTTAATGCAGCGGCAGTATTTATTTTCGTTCCATCAATCTCAACGATGATATCCTGTTGCTTAAGCCCTCCATTCGCCGCAGCCGATCCCGCTTCTATACTCGTCACCATTACACCGGACTTTACGGCTTCAGGAACATTCTGAATGTAATATTGCGGCAGTTCTTCCATACTGGCCAAGCTGACTCCTAAATATGGGCGCGTGATTTTTCCATTTTCAATCAGCTCCGTAACAATCGGAATCACATCATTGCTTGGTATGGCAAACCCTAAGCCTTCCACACCGTTTTCGGAAATCTTCAAGCTGTTTATGCCGATCACTTCCCCAGCGGTGTTGATCAATGCACCGCCGCTATTGCCAGGGTTGATCGCTGCATCTGTTTGGAGGACATCAAGTTCCCACTCCCCACCCGAGGTATCGACTGAAATGGAACGTCCGGTCGCACTGACGATCCCTTGTGTAACCGATCGTGAAAAATCAAGTCCAAGTGGGTTGCCAATTGCCAATACTTCTTCACCTGGACGCATGCTATCAGAATTACCGAATTTAATTCCCTCCGGTGCTTTCGAGGCATCAATTGTCAAAACCGCTAAATCCGTCAAAGCATCCGCGCCGACAACCGCTGCTGTTGCCTTTTGTCCATCATACAATGAAATTTCGACTTCCTTAGCCCCTTCAATAACATGATTGTTCGTGATGATATAGGCTTTCCCATCAGCTTTTTTATATATGACCCCTGAGCCAGTGCCGCTTTCAACCGTTTCGCTCTCCGTGCTTTGCTGCTGGTACGGGTACTGGTTTTGCATCTCCTGTAAATTCACGACCCCTACAATGGATTTGGATGCTGATTCGACCATCTCTGCCCTATCATTTGAATCCGTACTTGTCGATAACTTTTCCGCCGTGACACTTTTATCCTTTTCAACACTTTCCGTTTGCTGTACGCCTGCCGTTTCGGTTGCCTCATTCACTGAACTTTTCCCTTGATCTATAAAATCCCCGCCAAATAGAAATACAGACGATGTAACCATAGAAGCAACCGTTCCGGAAACAAGACTGGTTATCCAAAGGGATTTACCCTTTTTCCGTTCTGTTTTAACTCTGACTTGCTCATCACCATTATAATTCTCCATCTTTATCCCTCCTAGGATTGTCCTTTACTTGGCTCAATCATAAACAGTAAATATTAAAAAATTCTTAAGAAAATAAAGAATAAGGTGACCTTTTTAAAAAAATTTTAAAATTTTATCGAATCCTGTACTTTGCCGCGCCACAAAATAAAAAGGCCTCAACAGGGGCCTTTAATCCGACCATTCAGTTATCCTTACATGACTTCATAAACTTCTTTAGTCTTCTTATTCACGCCATACCAGCCCCAAGTGGTTTTGTGGCCGCTTTTCTGACTAGGTTCATCCACCTCGAAAACATGAAAAATGTAATCTCCCTTTTCGGAATCATGATCATGTTCGATATGCAAATCCGGGAAATTTTCCATGTCCACATAATCCTTCACAAGCTTTTCCGCCTGAGATTTACTTAATGTACTGACCAAATCCTTGCTTCCTTTGCCTTTTGTTTCCGTGGCCGCCTTCTCGTCTACTTTGGATCCGTCCTCAGTTGCTTCCTCCACCGGTTCGTCATTCCCCTCTACAGTTTCTATCGTGGCGGAGTTTGATACCGAGTGCATTTCCACCGCCTTTGAAACCATTTGTTTACCTTCCCGGTATTTTACTTTATATGCGGTTGCTTTTTCAAAATCGCTTTTGGCCGAACCAAAATCCTGTTCGTCGTAATTCTTCATCCCGCTTGCCAGAAAACCTGAAACATCCATTAACTCCCTTGCTTCCGGTGTTTTTGCTTCTTTATAAGCTAATTCAAATGCCTCATGGGCTTCTAAATAATTTTCCTCATTCAACTGACTTTTCCCTAAATCCATATTGGAATCATAATTCCTTGTTACGCAGCCTGAAGCAATCAACACAAAAAAAATAACCATGATTGATCTCTTCACTATGTCACTCCTCACTTTTCCATAATATTCTGTAAATCCATCTTAAACCATTTGGTAAGCAATCCGATACCTCTATTTCCTATCTTTTTCATTAAGGAAATGTTTACGTACATGATTAACTTTTTACAAATAGTGGTACAGAATAGACAAACGCTTGAAAGGATGATGTGCAGAATGATGCAGGAAAAACAGACCTATCATGTCGATTTGGTCAGCGGCGACATACTCGGACAAAAACTTGAAGAGAATCCGAGCTTCACTATACACGCAACTGATGAGGAACTTGCAGAATTGAAACATTGCTTGGAGGAACATCGGACAGATGACCTGGAGGCATATGCCCGTTCACATGTGCCCTACCTTCTGTATCATCATGACCGGGCAAATGATAAATACGATGCAGCCATGAAAAGGCTTTATGCCCTCATTTATAAGTTAGGGGATGAAACGGCACTAAACCATATTGAAGAAATCGGAATATTGAAAGATAACAAATTCGAGGGAAAAGAAGAAGTGCAAAAGTTCAAATAACAAATAGGAACAGAACCTTAAATTCAAAGGTTCTGTTCCTTTATGATCAAGTTCAATCAAGAGTGTTCCCTTCCCCCAATATAAGGGGAAAAGGATTCCATTTTGCGATTCATTATACAGTTTTATACGCAAGGTCCTTTCAATCTACATATTTATCTTTCAAATAGTCTGAACCTACACCACCAATAACCATCAAAGCTAATGGTAAAAAATTCGATACAACTGGCATGCTTTTTAAAACTGTAATATTGGTGCCAGCAAATTTATTAAGACCAAAAATGATTAATTTAGACACTAACAAAAATGCTCCTATTAATAACGCGATATCAAAAAACATTTTCCATTTTGGAAATGCTAACTGCTTACTTTCCCGTATTATTTTTTCTTTCAATTCCTCGTCACTCCTTAATAATTCATCTACCGTAATTTGGAATAAATCACTTAAATTAATGAGTACTTCAATACTTGGATAATTTTTTCCCGTTTCCCATTTGGACACAGATTGGCGACTCACGTGAATCTTTCCTGCAAGATCATTTTGTGACCAATTTCTTTTTTCCCGTTCTTTTTTTAATCGTTCGCTAAAAATCATAATGAGTTCATCGCCTTTCCTACTCCTAGTATTGTGAGATGAATTATGCAAAGTAAAGATAGTAATAAGCGCATTTCTATGCAGCTTATGAGTGACACCGAAGAAAACCTTGATATATCAAGGGAATCGGTTTAATTTTCTGGAACTGCTGTAGAAAGTTCAAACTAAAAAGAAATTGCAGACAGTCAAAAAAAGCGGCGGTGGCTTTGGAAATAACAAAAAAAGCAACTATGTTAGCAGCCACTCAAGACCATTCCGAACCCCCTTTTGTAGACAAAAGGGTTTCTATCTAAGCTTTTAAAACAAAGTTGATTGGAACGGAAGGTACGAGACTCCTGCGGGTAAAGCGCGTCCAAGGGAGACCCCGCAGGCGCAAAGGCGCCGAGGAGGCTCCCGGACCGCCCGCGGAAAGCGAGTGCCTGGAGTGGAAATCAACGTTCAAATTTAAAGTACCTACTGTTTTCAGAAATCCGTTCCCCGTCTGCCAAGCCTTATCAAAGCAAGCACCTGCGGGGTCTCGGCCAGCCAGTTAAGCAGCTACTCAATTCTATAATTTTTCAGCTTAATAAGCCATCTTGCCCTCACATATTTCAAGAATTAGCCAATTGACCTTAATTCAAAAAAATCCTTGTATAGACAAGACTTTTAAACCTATTTTTTATAAAATCGGTGTAATCCCCGCTTGTTTAATTTCACGAAACATTTTTTTAATTTCGCTCTTTGAACCTTTTTTCACGTATAACAACCGGCAGTTATCAAAGGGTAGTAAGGTCTGATTAATATCGTTACTCACTTTTGTTAGAACTTTATCTTTTCATTATGGAGTTGACCTGCACATGCATAAAAAAAGGTTGCCTCGGCAACCCTCCCTATAATGAAGGAACTGTCTCAAGCTCCTGGTATAATTTCATTGCAATGATACGCATTCATAACGTTTCGTTATTAAATGTTCCACTCTTTTAATTCCAGTCTACGAACTTTATGTACAACGTGGGGATCATTTTCCGCTAATGAGAGTGCTTCTTCAAATGTGTCTGCAATATAGACAACCAAGCCGCCTGATCCATCCGCAAAGGGCCCCCTTGCAAAAACCTTCCCTTTACGATCAAGTTCGTTTAAATACTCAATATGCTGTGGGCGCACTTCAATATTTTTTTCAGCATCAATCATATGTAAAATTGCTGCATAATAAGCCATGCTTCTCCACTCCCTAATTTCGGTTCCAGACAACCAGCTTCATTTCTGTCATTTCTTCCACTGCATATTTTAGTCCTTCACGGCCAGTTCCACTTTCCTTCACTCCACCGTACGGCATATTATCCACACGGAATGTCGGAATGTCGTTGATCATGACTCCACCAACTTGTAAATTTTCTGCCGCATCCAGTGCTGTACGTACATCGTTCGTATAAATCCCTGCTTGCAGGCCGTAATTGGAATCATTCACTAAATCAATTGCTTGTTCTACTGATTGAACCTTGTTAATCAAGACGATTGGGGCAAACACTTCTTGACAAGATACCTTTGTGTGAGTATCTGCATCTAATATGACGGTCGGATGAAGGATATTGCCTTCCGCTATTCCACCTGTTGCAATCTTGGCTCCATCCTGTTTCGCCTCCTCAATCCAATTGAGGGTTCTTTCAACATCATTTGGGGAGATCAAAGCGGAAACATCCGTTTCTGGATCAAGCGGATCACCTAATTTTAATAGTTTCGTTGCTTCTATAAACTTTTCAACAAAACGATCATAGACTTCTTCATGAGCATAAACCCTTTGCAAAGAAATACATACTTGTCCCTGGTTGGAAAATGCCCCAGTCACACAACGAGAAATAATCTTATCGATATCCACACCCCTGTCAATGATGACAGCTGCATTGGATCCCAGCTCCAGCGTCACTCGTTTCAATCCTGCTTTGTTGCGGATGCCAATCCCAACACCTGGGCTACCGGTAAAAGTAATCATACTTACTCTAGAATCAGTGACCAACTTATCTCCAACCACTCTTCCTCCACCCGTGACCACATTTAATGCTCCTGCAGGCAATCCTGCTTCCTGTAATAGTTCTCCAAGGAACAAAGAGGATAGAGGCGTTTGGCTTGCGGGCTTTAATACAATTGTATTTCCTGCCGCGATAGCAGGACCTACTTTATGAGCGACTAGATTCATAGGGAAATTGAAAGGTGTTATGGCCCCAATCACTCCAATCGGTTCACGTACAGTGTAACCAAGTCGGTTTTCGCCACCTTGAGCGGCATCCAGCGTAAGCGTTTCCCCGTGAATTCGTTTCGCTTCTTCAGCGGCAAACTTGTAGGTTTCAATTGTTCGCGCCACCTCGCCCTTCGCGGTCGTAACCGGCTTTGCTGATTCAATAGATATGATTTGAGCTGCTTCATCTGCGCGCTCCTCAAGAAGATGCGCCAATGTTTCAAGGATTTTCGCACGCTGGTGGGCCGGCATTTTTGCCATCACCTTTGTAGCTTTTTGCGCCGCTTCGATAGCTTGGTCAGTTTCTTCGTCTGTAGCCAGGGGGATTTCAGCTATGACTTCTCCTGAAAAAGGAGATCGAAGTTGACTATACTCCTTGGCCTCCACCCATTCCCCTTTAATTAGTAAATGTTTTTTTTCTACTTTATCTATGATTGTCATATTCTTAGCCACCCTTCACTCTTTGTATGTGCTTCATCTAAAGATTAGAGGCAATTTTTGAAACAGTCGATTCCATTCTTGGAAAATAATACTCTTCCAATTTTGTCGTTAATCCACCGTGGCCAAATTTACAGCAGTTATTTTCTTTCCCGGAATTTCGCTTAATAAATTCAAGAAAAAATAATATGCTATTTCGTCTTTCTAGAATGTTACTAATTCCTTGCTTATAAAACCAGGCATCAATGGTATTATAAACCCCTCTATTAATCCCATACTGTTCATTACAGACTTTAATAAAGGATAAATCAGTTAAGTTTATTATCTCTTCTACATCTAATAGCAATTTGTCCCCTCCTTGCTACTTAGCTCTGCTAATTGAAAATGTACTCAATTCCAAAACGATTTATCAGCTGGAGTTTTTTTCATTTTGTAAATCTACTCAACTTAATTGGTGCTCTGGTCTAGTACTCTTCAATGCTTTTTGCATAAAAACGACTTCTTCACTCAGCATTGAAATACGTTCCAAAACTTCCTCATCAACCAGTTCGTTTTGTGGATTGAAATGGTCGTTATGAGCATAAACAGAGCCAGGTGCAACAAATGCACGGAAATAACTGGCTATAGGTTTCAGCTGATTTTCAATGACTAAATAATGCTGGTAGGTTCCACCAGTAGCCACAAGCCCCATTACTTTATTACGGAAATCCTTCGGGGGTATTAAATCAAATAAGTTTTTAAGAGCACCCGTAATCGACCCTTGGAATATTGGTGTTCCTATAATGTAAAAGTCTGCTGAGGTAACGATATCAATTACTTTTTTAGTATCTCCAGTGTATGTTGACGGATTACGGCCATCACAAAATTGAACATCATACTTTTTCAAATCAAGCAATTCGATTTCGATATCAGGATGGTTATTCTTAACTTCCTCTAAAACCTTTTCAATAACAACTTTTGTCTTTGTTCCTATTTTCGTTCCTGAAATCCCCAGTAATTTCATTTCACTTTTCCTCCTTATTAAAACCCTTCGATAAAAAGCGTCTCCCCTTCAAATTTTCACTACCTCATTATGAACGGATCAGGAATCGGTTCAGATGATGTATTGATCCAAACCACTTTATCTTGCATATATTCATGAATCGCTTCATAACCACCTTCTCTTCCATAACCACTTAGGCCAGATCCGCCGATTGCCGCAATTGGTGAAATACTTCGATAGGTATTCACCCAAACGATTCCAGCACGTATAGCTTTCGCGACTCGATGAGCTTTTGCAATATCACTCACCCAAATTCCAGCTGCCAATCCGTAATCAGTACTGTTTGCTAATTGAATAACCTCTTCTTCATCTTTAAAAGGGATAACACTTAGCACAGGACCAAATATTTCTTCCTTAGTAATACGGGAATTGTTATCCTGATGCTCGAAGATCGTGGGCTCAAAATACCAGCCTTTTTCTAAACATTCAGGCTTTTTCCCTCCGCAAACAAGCTTTCCACCTTCATCTAACCCGATAGCTACGTATTTTTCGACACGCTCCAATTGGGCTTGCGTTGCCAGCGGTCCCATTTCTGTATCATCTTGAAAAGGATCACCAATCTTAATTTTCGATACACGGTCTACGAGTTTTTGCATCACTTCATCGTAAATATCGACATGTAAAAATGCACGTGAACCAGCCACACAACTTTGTCCTGAAGCACCAAATATACCAGCTATGATTCCCATCGCGGCATTATCCAGATTAGCATCCTCAAACACGATATTGGGTGATTTCCCTCCAAGTTCAAGTGATACCTGTGCAAAGTTTTGAGCCGAATTACGAACAATATGCCGTGCTGATTCTGAACCTCCCGTAAAGGCCACACGCCTTACAAGAGGATGTGAGGTGAGTGTATCACCTACAGGCGTTCCAAAACCGGTAACTACATTGACTACACCAGGTGGAAAACCAGCTTCTTCAACCAGTTTCACCAGTTCCAATAGAGATGCCGATGTCATTTCCGAAGGTTTAATGACTATAGTATTTCCTGCTATAAGAGCAGGTGCAAGTTTCAATGTTGTTAAATAAAGAGGGGAATTCCAAGGAGTAATGGCGGCTACTACCCCCAGCGGCTCTTTGGATGTAAAAGCGAACATATCTTTTTTATCAATCGGTAAAGTTTGACCATGGATTTTATCTGCAAGTCCTGCATAGTAATAGAAAAATTCAGGTAAATATTTTACCTGACCTCGCATTTCACGTATTAATTTTCCATTATCCATTGATTCGACTTTCGCAAGCTCTTCAGAGTGATCAGCAATCAGCTCTCCAAGCTTTCTAACCAGACGTCCCCGCTCAGTGAATGTCATATCAGTCCATCCTGAATGCAAGAATGCATTATGCGCAGATTGAACGGCAAGATTTACATCTTCAGCATTTCCTTTTGCGACTTGACACCAAGCTTCTTCGGTTGCAGGGTTATAACTATCGAAATATTCACCACTTGATGATTCTACCCATTCTCCGTTTATATACATCTGATATTTCTTCAGCTCTTTCACATCGAGTCACCCCTTTTGCTTTTGTCTTTCAATAAACGACCTAATAGCTTCGTTCACTATTTTGGATCCTTCTATCGGTAGCATATGCCTCATATTAGGTACTATCATTAGTTCTGAATCCACAATCATTTCATGCATTTGTCTCGCCATCTCGGGATTTGAACCTACATCTTGCTCCCCTGTTATAATTTGGGTCGGTACATTAATCTGGTGAATCTGTGGCCACAACTCTTCATCCGCAGTTGCAAAAAGTGTATAGGCCTCTAAATATGAAGCAGCATCGTTTGTCTGAAGTCTTTTCCGAATTTTACTCACAGTTTCTTCCTGTAAGTTTAAGAATTCAAGATTAAACCAGCGTTTAATGGCTGGTTCAATAGTTGCCAAAGGTCCTGTTCTTTTCACTTCTTCTACCCTTTTTAAAACGGCTTTCCTCTGTTCCTTCGTCCGATTGGCCACTGCGTTCATGATTGTTAGCGTTTTCACTTTATCCGGATATTTTAATGAAAATGCCTGAGCGACCATACCACCCATGGAGAAACCAATAATATGACTTCTCTCAATTCGTAAGTGATTCATTAGTTCTGCTAACTGCTCAACAAACTGTGAAAGGGAATAAGGACCCGGAGGATGCTCAGATCCTCCGTGCCCAACCATGTCATATACGATAACACGGAAATGTTTCGACAAATCTTCCACTTGTTTTTCCCACATCGTAAGATCAAGACCAACACCATGAATAAAGATAAGCGATTGACCAATCCCTTTCTCTTCATAATGAAGCGAATCTTTTCCATGCAATGTAGTTGGCATTAAACTAGCCCCATTTCAACCATATCTTGATGCCTGTTTCCTGTTCTCGGATGAGGACGTCCTCCTGTAGAAGCCCCAATGGCAACAACGATCTCATCGGCCCTCGGTGCATCAGGTATAGAAGCTTCAAATGTAATGAAATGAGAGCGTTCAGACTCATCTGTCTTATGTACCATCGGTATGAGCACCGCAGATCCAGCGCCACCACGCTTATTAGTAAAGCTCAAGATACTCGTTCCTTTCACGGCGTCCCGGAATTTGTTACCGAATTTCAAAGTATGGATAAAGGCTGATGCATGTTCAACTTCGCCATCAACTCCCACGACAGCTGCCTTGCCGAATGCTTCGACGTCATCAGCGGAATCAATGTGCTTAAATAGTTCAGCAACTAATAGTTCGCCAATTTGCGGTGCATATTCGTCAATTTCCGGTTTTAAATTTTCAACATACCCTCTGTTTGCCCATGGGTTTTTGATAACCGCCATAGTTGTTATCATCTTGATAGGATTCTCTACTTTTTTACCACCCTCAATACGTGTTTCTTCAATAGCTGTATACACTTTACGAATATCTAACATTTACATTACCCCCAGTTTAGTTTTTGTGAATCTTGGCATAACTTCTTCCGTGAACAATTTTAAACTTTTCATCATTTTTTCATGAGGCAGACCATTATGATTCACCCAAAGCAGTAATGTTTCTAAATTCAGTTCATCCTTCAATTCTTGAATTTTCTCAGCTACATAGTCAGGTGTACCAAACAATAAATTTCTTGGATGTAAGAATTCATAGTTCAATTCCTGTCCTTCTTTTACTGTTTCGCCCGGATCCATAAGATTGCTAAGCCCCCTCCAGTGACAAATCCAGCGATAATTGTTCAATACTGCTTCTGCCGCATCCTGACGAGCCTGTTCCATGGTTTCCGCTACATATACATCACGTACTAAAGCAATACCCTGACCAAGTGGAACTTCATAGCCTTTGGATTTGGAAGCCCTTTCACGATACAGTTCAAAACGGCCTTTTAATTCTTTGACGGTAGGCATCCAAAACATTCCTTGTATATCGTTCTCCGCAGCCAATTCAATAGACCGCGGTGAATCAATTACTTGCCACAGAGGAAGTGATTGCTGGTAAGGTCTAGGCATAATGGAAATTTTATCAATTTCGCCTTTTTCCATATCCATAAATTCCGAAGTTGATGGACTCATAGGATGACTCCACTTTAAACCTTTAGGAGGAAATTGATAGATGTCACCTTGATGTGAAAAGAAACGGTTTGACCAAGCCTTTTTTAAAATTTCCAATGTTTCTTCAAAAAGTGCACGGTTTTGTTCTTGATTTGCTGGATCTGCCAAAGTGTTTAAATTAGCCGCTTCCCGTCCGTATAATCCACGTGCCAGTCCAACTTCCACACGTCCTTTGCTTAACTGATCAAGCATAGCTATGTCTTCCGCCAAACGCAGTGGATGCCAGAAAGTGGCGACATTCGCTGCTTGTCCAATTCGAATGTTCTTTGTACGAGCAGCAATATCAGCCCCCATTAAGATCGGGTTAGAAATCAATTCATTTCCTTCATGACCAAAGTGGTGTTCGGTATACCAAATCGAATCATAACCATTTTCATCACAGTAAATAGCTTGCTCACGGGCTTCATCCAACACTTTATAATACTCATCATGTCTTCCCTGTCCTGCAAGATTTGCAAAGATTCCAAACTTCATAGAACTCATTCCTCCTCATATCACTTTTTTTGACCAAGTTTTTTTGCTATGTCCATTTTAAGTTGCATTCCACTTGCTTTTACATGCTCTCGCATAGCCTTCTCCGCTTCCTCTCGATCACCTTTTTCTATAGCCATCAAGACCGCCTGATGTTCCTTTAGTGACCTCTCACGGCGATTCGGATCTTCGATTGTTAAAAAGACATACTGTCTATAAGGTATTTGATTTAGCAGCAAATTTAGCATGTAACTTAATTTAGAGTTATTGGCGCCTTCTTGAATGACTGAATGAAAAACTTCATTAGCCTCGACATATAGCTTTTTATCCGAGGTTTGCATAGCAATCTCCATGTCAGCCACTGCTTGCTTAAGGTTATTAATGTCTTCAGCATTCCCGCTTTCTGCAAGCAAACCCGCTGCAAGCCCTTCCATTACTTCCTTTAAAGTAAATAACTCATCTAGTTCCTTTTCAGTTGGTTTGGTCACACATGTTCCAACTCTTGGAATGATCTCGACTAACCCTTCTCTTTCTAGCTGTTTAAATGCTTCCCTAATAGGGGTCCTGCTGACTTTGTAATATTCAGATAAAACAGTTTCCGATAGTTTTTGTCCTGGTTCATATTCTCCAGTTACTATTGATTCGCGTATAGCGTTCGTAACCTGAGCCGTAATCCCCAACGTTAAGATAGCTGTAATGAAAAGCCCCTCCTTCCAAAAAGTTTGTACCATGTACCATGCAAGCTCTTGATAAGTGCAATTATAGGTCATGATAAATAGACTGTCAATTCAAAAAAATATAAAATTTTATTTTTTATTCGAAGATACATTCTTCTATATGAATCAAAATTTCTGATTAATATTTCAATAATTCAATCTAACAATTAATCTGATTTATTGAAATGCCACTAGATGAATGAACTGATTATTTAGGATAATTTCCTTAAAAATTATTTTTTCTGAAAATATTGACATCTGTATACGCTTACAATTATAGTGATTCTATAAAATAAGCTTGCATGGTACATGGTAGTAAACCAATTTTGATAGGGGGTAAATTGATGAAAGTTGAAACTCGCAGTATAGAATATATTCCGGCAGATGAACGCCATGGCAAGGCCCGTGATTTATTTCCAATTTGGTTTGGGGCGAATATGCATATTACCACCCTTGTGACTGGAGCATTGCCAATTACATTAGGTCTTAATTTATTTTGGAGTCTGGCTGCAATAATTGTCGGTACCTTATTAGGCGCCATTTTCATGGCCTCCCATTCAGCTCAAGGACCTCAACTCGGAATTCCGCAAATGATCCAAAGCCGGGCTCAATTTGGTGTAATCGGAGCCATTTTCCCCTTGTTTCTCGTTATGTTTGTCTATTTAGGCTTCTTTGCCAGCAGCGGTTTGCTTGCAGCACAAACCTTAAGCAGCTTAACAAAGATTGACCAAACATGGAGCATAATACTTTTAAATGTTCTTTGTTTCGTGGCCACCATTTATGGCTATAACTTAATTCATAAAATGCAAAAATTATTGTCCTGGGCATCTCTCTGTATTTATATTGTAGCTACATATATAGTCTTCCAATTGCAAGTTCCGGCAGACAGTTGGGCAATAGGAAATTTGGATTTACCAGTGTTTTTGTTGGCGGTCAGTATGGTTGCTACATGGCAATTAGCATATGCCCCCTACGTTGCAGACTATTCTCGCTATCTACCGATAACTACACCTACGGCTCATACATTTTGGTATAGTTACGCTGGCACAGTCATCGGGACTATATGGATGATGACATTAGGAGCAACCTTAACCATAGCGATTCCTAACTTCCTTGATCACTCTGGCGGTAACTTGGCCAGCCTGTTTGGAAATTTTGCTATAATCATGTTCTTTATAATCATCTTTGGACAGCTTGCCATAAATGTCTTTAACCTATATGGGGCATTCATGGCAACCATAACAACAATTGAACCGTTTATTAAATTAAAGGTCACACCGAAAGTTAGAATAGGAATGATATTCTGTGTAACAGTTGCAGGTACCGTTTTGTGCTTACTGGGTCAGAGTAATTTCCTCTCCTTTTTCTTGAACTTCATCTTTTTTATTAGTTATTTTTTAATTCCCTGGACATCCATCAATCTTGTTGATTATTATTTGCTGCGACATGGCCATTACAATGTAAAAGATATTTTTGATGTAAACGGTCAATATGGAAAAATAAATTGGATTACTTGTATGGCATTTCTTGTATCAATCTTGGCGGAAATCCCTTTTATAAACACATCATTCTATGTAGGACCGATAGCCAAGGCCTTTGAAGGGGCAGATATCGCTTGGATTATTGGGTTAGTTGTCCCAGCTGTTTTGTATTACTTCCCAATGAGAAAAAAGTTGAATATAGCTGGAAATGCAATAAATAAACAAGAGATCGGTTCCATGGAGAAGACAGACGCTTCCGAGAAATATGTTAAGTAAAGGTGTCGATAATAGAGAACCCTAAAATGAACTGCACCCCAATTGTTAGTCACCAACTAACAATTGGAAGTGCAGTTTTTTTGACTAAATATTCGATAAATGAAAAATCACATGCTGTTTTAGAGTACTTGTAAGGTAAAAAACATAAATCTATTGCACAGGAAAGAAAGCATTTCAAACAAGAACTAGAAGAATATATCAAGGTAAAATTAAAAGGCATGAGCCCGGTAGATTTCCGGGTTCATGCCCTCAAGGATGCCTAAGTAAATAATGTGTCTAACTTTTTGGGTTCACTTCAATGAAAGATCCTTTTTATTCACAAATTTAGTTTACTTATTTTTCTCCTAAAATAGCGAGTGGACTAAATACTTCATAATGAATATGGTCTTTCGATACACTCCATTTATTTAGGGCCTCATTGATTGCTTCCATAAAAGGAATAGGTCCGCAGAAATAAAATTAGCCTCTTTTGATGGAACGATAGATTGCAGGACTAAACCCACGTATCCTTCTTTCCGCCCATTTGGGGATTTTGAACTCCCTTAAGATAATTCAAAGACACCATACCTATTGGTACGGTGTCTTTTGTTATTTTAGTATCCTTGTAACTTAAACTGGCCCTTTAGATCAATAAGAACAAAGCTGCTGATCAGTAACAGAAAAAAGTGTTATAAGGTCCAATTGATAAGCAATCCAGCTTGAGCTAACCCACCACCGAAACCATATAATAAAATCTTCTCACCATTACTGAGCTTTCCTTCACTTACTCCTTGATCTAAAGCTAATGGTATTGTTGCTGAAGAAGTATTTCCATACTCCACTAAGCTATATAAAGTACGCTCAATTGGAAAGCCACTTCTATCACATATTGACTCAATCATTCTTAAATTTGCACTATGCGGTACAAACCAATCAACATCATTCAAATGAAATTCAGTATTTTTCATCACAGTTTGCATTCCTTTTGGAACAGTAGTAACAGCCCATTTATAAACCTCACGTCCATTTTGAACAAGGTTACCACTATTATTCAAGTCTTCACCATTTATACGTGTCGATAGGTTTGTACTATATAAATTTTTTCCGCCTTCTCCTTCCGAATATAAATGTGAAGAAATAAAACTTGGCTGTTTTTCATCATATTCTACAAGAACTGCTCCTCCACCATCTCCAAATAAAATACAAGTGGCTCGATCTTCATAGTCCATAATTTTAGATAAAGTATCGGCTCCAATAACAAGAACTTTCTTATTTAAACCAGATGTTACTAATCCATTAGCTACATGTAACCCATAAGTAAATCCTGCACAAGCAGCGTTTAAATCAATAGCTCCAGTATTCTTAATGCCTAGCTTTGCTTGGACTAAAGAAGCTACACTTGGAGTGTTGAAGTCAGGTGTAAAGGTACAGACAATGATCATATCAACATCTTCGACAGATTTATCATACCGTTCCATTAAATCCTTTACAGCTTTATAACTTATATCACTAGTAAACTCTTCTTCATGTGCAATTCTTCGTTCTTTAATACCAGTACGTTTAACAATCCATTCATCATTGGTTTCAACCATTTTTTCTAATTCTTTATTTGTTAACCTTTTTTCTGGAACATACGAACCTATCGCAGTAATACGTGCTTTGGATTTGAACATAGAATAGCCACCTCGTGTGTATGAATTGCATCAATTCTGTAACTTGATATTAATACCTGGTACTAATTATAAAGCAAAAAAAATCTTATGCAACTAACCGTTACCTTTAAACCCATAAGAAAATGAACGGGGCAAAGCAACGACTTTAAAGTAAAAGGATCTGTTGGCTTCATACGATCTTTAGAGAAACTGCCAAAAAGTTCATCTTCAAGACATTTCCTCTATTAAGAAATTTCTTACAATTATACTGAAAGCTTGAATAAATCCTGCTTGCATCACTGATCTTGTCAAAAAAAAGCCATACTCCTAGTTGAAGTAAGCAACACACATCATTCAGCTCTTACTTATTTATGATGCCGACAGATTTGTTCTTGTCTTTCTAGGTTTTGTTCGACTGCATATGTATTGCCCCATTCACACATTGTATTTAATACAGGTACAAAGGATTGACCTAACTCAGTTAAACTGTATTCTACTTTTGGTGGTACTTCCTTATACACTTCTCTTCGGACAAGCCCATCTCTTTCCAACTGCTTTAATTGGTCGGTTAAGACTTTCTGGGTAATGGCCGGCATTAGAATATAAAACTCTTTCGTCCTCATTGGTTTTTGACTCAGAAAAAAGAGGATTAAACATTTCCACTTTCCTCCTACAGTATTCATGAAAATATTTATTCCAGTATTTAAACTCTTCATTATTCATTCCTCCTGAATAGGCACATAAAGGTGGCTATGCCACTTTATTGTGCGTTATTTTCTACTACATCATGGTCCATTATAATCGAATTATGAAGCAAATATAACACTTGGGAGTGAACACGATGAGTGTAAGAGAGATTATAGAAAAAAGACGTTCCGTAAGGCAGTATGATCCCCATTATAAAATTAGTCCAGAAACGTTGGCGACATTTATTGAAGGAGCGAGTAAATCACCTAACGGAAACAATATTCAAGCAACACGATACCTGGTTATAGATGAACCATATTTAAAGAATTTGCTACTGCCCATTGCTTTTAATCAGCAACAGGTAATTGAAGCCTCAGTACTGATTGTTATACTAGGTGATTATCAAGCATTTGAAAAAGAAAATATCATAATGATACATGAGGATGAGTTTCAAAAAGGTTATTTTGACGCATCAGTAAGAGATTATCTAACAAACGCGGCAATCAATTATTATCTAAATAAATCAAAAGAAGATTTAAAGGTTGAATTAATAAGAGACGCAAGCCTGGCATCAATGTCGTTAGTTTTATTGGCGAACGAGGCAGGTCTTGAAACCATTACAATGTCCGGGTATGATTCCGAACAATTAAAGTCAGCCTTAAAAATTTCTGATAGGTATTTAGATGTTATGCTTATTGCCATGGGGAAAGGAATTAAAGAAGGTCACAAAACAGTAAGGCACGATGTTAACAAAGTCATTTATAAAAACAAAATATAGTGAGTGCAATTACTTTTTTAAAATTTGGATATTGGAAATTAGTGTGGAAAGAGGGTTAAAAAGAACCCTCTTCCCCTATCTTATTATAGTTAAAACTTACCACGAGTTACCAGTCTCTTATATCATCCACATGCAGACTTATCATATAGTCATAACGGATTCATTTAGTGTTTTTGCTTGTAATAGGTTACTGCGAGCGCAAGGGCCAGCACTGTTCCTTTGACGATATCCATCGCATAATACGGAACGGACATCATGATCAGCCCATTTTGTAGGATTCCGATCAGGACTGCTCCGACAAAGGTTCCAAAGGCATTCGGTTTTCCCGCCCCTAAAACGGAGGAACCAATGAAGGCTGCTGCAACGGCATCCATTAAATAGGGGGACCCTGAATTGATTTCCGATGTCATGACCCTTGAAGCAAGGACAATCCCCCCCGATTGCAGCAAATAGAGCTGAAAGCAGATAGGCAAGGATTTTGTATTTATTTACCGATATCCCGGAAAGTCTCGCCGCTTCCTTATTCCCCCCAATCTAAAAAGGAATCAATCACATCTCTTACAAATTCCCATTCCAGGCGCTTTTGTTTAAATCCTTCTTTACCCACTGATGTAAGTCTGTAATATTTTCTTCTTCCTCCTGGTCCTTGCTCATCCCCCCCAGTAAGAAGAAATCCATTCATTCTTTTCTAATCTCTTTAAAGACAGATAAAGTGTACCTTCTTTTAATTCAAATTGGTCATCACTCTTTTCACGAACAATTTTGGCTAATTCAAAGCCGTACATATCCCTCCTATGTAAAAGTGACAGGATGAGCGTGTCTATATGACCTTCTAAGACTTCCTTATTAATATCCGATTTTTCCATATATCGGAATTGATATATTTTATATTACTTTATAATGCAAGTTATTCATTTAATAAAATATTACAAATTCAACTAACCGTTTTTTTAGTTATACCTGATTTAAAACTCTCCTTTAGGTAAGTACCTATACTAAAAGTGCATACTTACATACTTGCAGAGTGCACTTTATACTTAAAATAAATAAAAATTAAGGAGGAGAAATCTTTGAGAACTCTTGTTATCGTATCACACCCAAGTCTAGAAACATCCGTCATAAATAAGCGATGGGTAGAAGCGCTAAGGAAATATCCGGAAAAGTATACAGTACACGAATTGTATAAGGTTTACCCTGACGGAAACATTAATGCGGAAAAAGAACAGCAATTAATCGAATCGCATAGTAATCTTGTTTTACAGTTCCCTTTTTATTGGTTTAATTGTCCGCCTCTCCTAAAAAGATGGCTTGACGATGTTTTTACTTATGGTTGGGCTTATGGTTCAAATGGAGGCGATAAATTAAAGAATCGCAAAGCTGCTTTAGCTGTATCTGCCGGAATTAACAAAGAGGATTATAGTGAAGAGGGAAGATATCGCTATACACTTGAACATTTATTATCTCCCTTTGAAATTACCTTCCTATACTGTAATGCAGATTATCGTTCATTCTTTGCGTTTTATGGTGCTGAAAATGAGCCGTCCGCAAGCGAATTGGAAAAAAGCGCACAAGATTATTTAAATTTTGTCGACAACCTCTAATAGGCAGTTTCATTAAAGAAGTATTTCCTTGTTAGGGAAATACTTCTTTTGATTTAATCAAAATAGCTACACCTACGGCTGTAGAGTCTCCTGAGCTGGCAAACTGTTTTTCTCTCCCCACTCGCACATCATATTTAACAATGGAATGAGAGATAGACCACGTTCAGATAATGAATATTCTACTTTTGGAGGTATTTGGGGAAATTCCTTGCGTATGATAAGACCGTCTGCCTCCAGCTCCTTTAACATGATGCTTAGCGTTTTAAAGGAAATTGTGCCGATACTCCGCTTCAGCTGATTATGCCGCATAACCTTATTTTCAGACAGCCAATACATAATGATCATTTTATATTTGCCGCCTATTAAGGACAACGTATATCCAAAGCCAGTGTCATTTGGTTTCACGCCAGTCGGAACACAGGTTTCGCGCATAAGTTTACACTCTCCTTTGGTTAAGTATAGGATTTGAATGTTCATACTTTACAATAGATCATTATCAATTTTATTGAAAGGTAAAGTACGTTTCCTCTAAAATTTCGCTATCGTGGCTACCCCATATTAGCGTTAATAAATATTATTAATTAAAAATGGAGATAATTTATATCCATAACCCGTCCCTTTTTTAAAAGGAAAAATCCTGTTGCATATCCAACAGGATTTTTTTCATAATTTTGGATTTCTGTATAGTAACGTAACGGATTCATTTTAGTGTTTTTGCTTGTAATAGGTTACTGCGAGCGCAAGGGCCAGCACTGTTCCTTTGACGATATCCATCGCATAATACGGAACGGACATCATGATCAGCCCATTTTGTAGGATTCCGATCAGGACTGCTCCGACAAAGGTTCCAAAGGCATTCGGTTTTCCCGCCCCTAAAACGGAGGAACCAATGAAGGCTGCTGCAACGGCATCCATTAAATAGGGGGACCCTGAATTGATTTCCGATGTCATGACCCTTGAAGCAAGGACAATCCCCCCGATTGCAGCAAATAGAGCTGAAAGCAGATAGGCAAGGATTTTGTATTTATTAACCGATATCCCGGAAAGTCTCGCCGCTTCCTTATTCCCCCCAATAATGTACATATAACGACCGTGCTTCGTATCAGTCAAAAAGATATGTGTCGCTATCACAATGACGGCCATGATCAGGATTATCCATGGTACCTGGCCAATTTTGGCGAAAAACGGGCTGATCAGTCCTGTTGCGAATGTCCCGTCGGGCATGACCATATTTTGCGAGACCGTTGCCCCCTTGGTATAAGTAAGGGCAATTCCCTGGATAATGAACATGGTGGCCAATGTCATCAGCATGTCGGGAATTCTCAATTTAACGATCATGAATGAATTCAAAGCCCCTACGACAAGTGAGGCACCAACCGCTGCTAATATGGCGATAAATGTATCCTGAGAAAACCAGACAAACATTGATATGACAATGGCATTCGCCAATGATGCGACGGAGCCGACGGAAAGGTCGAAGCCATCCACGGTCAGGGATATCGTAATGCCGATCGCGATGATGGTCACGATTGAAATGGAACGCAGGATGTTGACCAAATTAGTAGTTTGAATGAAAGATGGATTGGACACGGCAAAAATTCCAATCAGAATGATAATCGTCAATATTGTGCCGTATTTATAGAAAAAGTCGAATAGTTCCACCTTTTTCTTCGCTTTCGCTGTCTGTGTAACAGGAATGGGTATGCTCATCCTATTTTCCTCCTGTTGAATAGAATAGTAGTTCTTCTTCATTCGTTTTGCTCGTTTCTAATTCGATGACAGTGTTCCCGTCATATAACACATATGTCCGGTTGGTAATGCCAATGATTTCGGAAAGCTCGGATGAGGCATAAATGATCGCTTTCCCATTCCTTGCAAGCTTTGCAATCAATTCGAATATATCCTTCTTTGCTCCAACATCGATCCCTTTCGTTGGTTCATCGAATATATATACATCCGCATCGGCCATAAGCCATTTTCCAATGGCAACTTTTTGCTGGTTACCACCTGAAAGGTTTTCGACATTCACTTCCCCTGAAGGAGTTTTAATGCCAAGGCTTGTAATCATTTCCTTCGCTCTTTCCTTTTCCGCCTTACGATCCACGAAGCTGA
This sequence comes from Peribacillus sp. V2I11, assembly GCF_030817135.1. NCBI lineage: Bacteria > Bacillati > Bacillota > Bacilli > Caryophanales > Bacillaceae > Peribacillus > Peribacillus sp. V2I11. Next base: position 1,786,049 of record NZ_JAUSYW010000001.1, read on the forward strand.
ACCTCTTGCAGAATTTGCCGAGACTGGCTGCAGTCAAGTTCGCCGAGACTGATTCCTGAACAAGGACCCCTTCTTTCCTGCGTTCCTCAGGTACAAGTGCCAGACCGCTTTTTACTGCTTCGTGCGGTGATTTTAAAGAAAGCTTTCGACCATTCAGGATAACTTCGCCCGCTGTGATCGAAGTATGCCCGAAAAGGGTTTTACACAGCTCCGTTTTCCCAGCCCCGACCAAACCTGCCAAGCCGATTATCTCGCCTGCTTTAATATTCAGGCTGACATTTTTAACTTTCTCTGCATCCGACAATCCCTTCACTTCCAGAATAACGTCGCCAATCGAAGTATTCACTTCAGGAAACTGTTCATCCATGGTTTTCCCGAGCATGTTTTCTACCACATCGGTACGGGTTATGTCCTCCCTTTTTCGACACGTGACACGCTCCCCATTCCTCATGATCGTGATTTCCTCACAGATTTCAAAGATCTCAGGCAGACGATGTGAAATGAAAATGATTCCCACGCCTTTTTGCTTTAATTCATTTACAATTCGAAAAAGTTCTGTCGTCTCCGTATGACTTAACGGAGCAGTTGGCTCGTCGAGAATCAGGAATTTGCATTCTGTCGAAACGGCTCTTGCTATCAGGACCATCTGTTTTTCAGCCAAGGTAAGGTCTCTTACCAGCTTTTTCGAAGGGACACGAATTTTCATATCTTCAAGAATATAAGCGGCTTGGTTGTGCAGCTCTTTCCATTGGATTCTCTGTTTTTTTCCCATGTTTTGGACCATATCATTCAACATTACATTTTCCCCAACCGTTAAATAAGGGATGAGGGCGGTATCCACTTCCTGATAAACAATTTGAATGCCTTGTTCCTGAGCCGCTTTTGGCGAGCGGATATCCCGCATCATCCCATCAATAAAAATGTCACCTGAATAATGGACATGGGCTCCCGATAAAACTTTCATTAACGTCGATTTCCCTGCTCCGTTTGCACCGACCAATGCGTGGGCTGTCCCTGATTGTACGGAAAAATCAACTTCACTCAGCGCCTTCACCCCCGGAAATTCAATCGAAATCTTCTTCATTTCTAGTTTCGTGCCCATGTCCATTCCCCCTTATTGAACAGACACTCCCTTCACTGGAAAGAGAGTGTCTCTTTTTACTTTTTATAATGATCTTTCAAAACCTTCATCCAATCTTCTTCAAATTCCGCCGATACACCCCAGCCATCGACAATACCAGACAGGTTTGCCATGTTTACCGCTTCTTTTGAAGCTTGGATTTGCTTTTGTGAAATAAGTGATGCCTCCAGGTCATATGTTTGCGGCGTTTCTTCGCCCGCTAATTTTTTTGCCAATATCCTCATATTCACTGCCCCGATCAACTTGGGATCGACTGCTGCCGTGTAGGACCACGAGCTATCAGCTGATTGGATTTCCTGGAGATCTGCATTAGATACATCAATTCCATATATCTTCACTTCATCTCTGCCCGCTTCTTTAATCGCCCGGGCTGCACCGATTGCAAAGGCATCCCATGTTGCGAAAATGGCATCCAATTTACCTTTAGGGTATTTATTCAGCATTGCTGCTACAGCATTTTGTGTCTGAACCGAAGTATCAGCAGATGCCACTCCGAACCTTTCGACTTCTTTAATCCCAGGATTTTCTTTTAATTTTTCCTGATAGACTGCATTTCTTCTTACCATTGGAGGAAAACCGTCCACCCAAAGATATGCAATTGCCGCTTCACCTTTCTGTTCTTTTATCAGTTTATCAAAAGCCAATGTTGCCAAAGCTTCATCATCTTGTGAAGTTAATGTTACGCCTTCTATTTTAGATAGATCGCTTATTGAATCGAATGTGACAACGCTTTTACCTGCATCAACCAACTTTTGAACGTCATTCACAGTTGCTGCATCATCACCATGGGAAATGATATAGCCGTCGTAATCTTCCTCCAAAGCTTGCGCTATCGCATCATGGAATTTAGCCGTATCACCATTTGCTGTATACGTATCCACTTGAAATCCCAGTGCTTCTCCTTCTTCTTTTGCCCCCGCCAGGTATTGGGCCGTATGATCATCACCGCCAATTTTACGGATCACTTTGATTCTGGCTCCATCCCCATCAGCAAATCTTTCCGGGACATTTTCAAATGATACTTTTTCTTCTTTCTTCGATTCTGTGGAACTCTGCCCAGTAGAGCAACCCGTTAAAAGCAAAGCCGAAGCGATGGCTGAAATGAATATCCCTTTAATAGACCTTCTCATCTTGTTTCCCTCCATATTTTCTTATTAGTCTTATCTGTTAAGTTGGTGTAAATCCCAAAATAAAAACCTCTCTAATTATAGAGAGGTTTAATCGGCTGTTTTGCAGACTTGTCCCTCTCTTATCTGTCAAAACATTTCTGTTTTGCAGGATTTAGCACCAATTCCTAATGGAACGGTTGCTGGGCATCTTAGGGCCAGTCCCTCCGCCACTCTTGATAAGAGATATATTGTGTTACGTTTTCGTAATTATCACTTTATAGGGATATAGTCGTAAAGTCAATAGATTTTTGAATATTTGAAATGTTCCCTGTCATTTTTCATTTTCTTTGAAGCTGGGCTAGACGCTTTTTCTCGATTTTTTCAAGCCTCTCCAACTGCCTTAATTTCACTTCGAACAAAGTGATCGGGTCACGGTAAACTTCCGGATTTTCTTTCATATGCTCCAATGCAGCCTGGTAGTCTTTTATTTCAGTCTGCGTTTGCTCTATCGTTTTTTGAAGTAAGGCAAATGAACTGCGATAGAAAAGTGAGATGTCCCGATCCAAAGATTTTTCAAACAATCCAAATTGGGTAAGGAAACGTTCCGTGATCATTTCGGCAACATCCAGGTAATCTTCACTTTCCAGGTATTTCTTATAACGATTGTACATATTGGCTTTATTTTGCGGTATTGCCCCAAACAGCTTCCCTGCTCCTTTAAGCAGCAATTGTGATGGAGTCCTGCGCAAAAGGATATTAACGTTTTCGATGCGGATACTGCTTGTCATCCGGTCGGCATCACGGCGCCAGTCATCCAATACCCTGAAGTCACCTGCCAGCGTAATCCGTTCTTCTTTGTATAATTCATTGAATCCGGCACTCATCTCATCCATAAACTGCTGGCTTTGTGAGAACTCCATTTGGGAACTGGCAATCCAGTCTTGAAGAGAACGGTAATATTGAGGCATGATCTTGTCAGAAATGAAGTTTTGAATCCGCTCATTCATTTCCTGGTTTAACTGTACATGGACCTGACTGAAATCACTGCTTTCCGTTAACGATTTAGAGCAATCCCTCAGTAATTCAGGAATTTTTGAATAAAGCTGATTTTTCACTTCGTCCTTAAGCGAACGATACGACCTTATGATATTTTCACTTTTTTCTTTTTCCAAATCAGCCAGTTGATTGACCGCCCCATTCAGTTTGACTTCCATCTGTTCATTCCAAGAGATGGAATGCTCGCATTTCCGCTCATTGGCTGCCCGTTTTTCTAATAGATAAGATAAAGTTTTACGAATGAATGCCAGGATTTTTTCAGATCTTCTTTCCTTCCAATTATCATCTTGATAATTCGATTGAAGGAAGGCTGAAAGGTCCTTCAATTGCTGCCTGCTGTCATAATGTTTTGAGAAAGCGAATACTTTCGCATTCGGGAAATATGCATTCACTTTATCCCATGTTTCGTCTTCCATCCGGACTGCGACCTGATCACTGTATATCGTATCCATTTTATTTAATAGGAAATGAATCGGCAGTTTCGGAGCCATCATTTGAATTTCCAATAACAGATCCCGTTCGCTGCCCGTGAAAGGCGCCCGGGCGTCAAGAACGAACATCAGGCCATCACTGCCATGTAAATAGGCTTGGAAATCGGATTCCACGCTTTTTTCCCCATTGAACCCCGGTGTATCCAGTAATCGCAGATGATTATTTCTTAGGTAGTCACTGATGATGGTCACATCGACAATAGTCCCGCGCTGGCGGCGTGTTTCATCCAAATCAGTTAGCTCCTCGACAACTTTGCTATCTGTATCTGTAATTTCAAGGATTTCCAAATCATCCCCGTCTTTGACACTGACTAGGGACGAATGATCTTCAGCGGCAATGCTTTCGCCAACGATTGACTGAATAAAGGATGTCTTGCCATTTCCTGTACTTCCTGCAAGAAGCAGATTGAAATTCCTGGTATCCTTAAGCCCCTCTACCATCCATTTAAGCTTATTGCCAACCCTTAAATCATTATCTTCAGCCCACTGGATAATGGAATTGAACAGTTTCTCTCCCGCTTCCAGTCCGCCTCCCAATTTAGGCGATTTCGAAAGCAGGCTTTCTGCATCCTGAATGACCAGCGCATTGATCGTATCCGGGAAGATTTCATTCCAGGACAACGCGGATGCCGCCGCAAACAGCGAGAGCTCCCCATCTGCGATTTTGAGCCAGTTTTCCAGCAACCTTGGCACGACAGGACTTAAATCTTTGATTAGGTGCGTTCCTTCTAACAGACCTGCATATGCATCCCTGTAATAGACGGAAAGCTCATCCCATACATCCGCATGGTTTAATTCGATGGTATCTATCAAGTTATTAATCACTCTTAGCCATTCGAAATAAGAATCCGTATATTTATAATTTTTCCAAAGGGCAACCGTCACCTTTTCGAAACGTTCCTGGTCGAGTGTGTATAGCGAACCAAGGACAGTTGAAAAATAATCCGGATCCATCGATTGTGCAACACCCTGCTGGATATACGTCTTCAGCACATCGAACCAGCCCATTGATTCTGTACGGATACTTTCATTCGCCGCTAATACCACCGCACTGTTCCAATCCTTTTGTTCTTCAAAAAAGGCGCGTGCGATTTCCGTGACATTCGGGTAGTCCGGTTGAAACTCGACTGCTTCTTTCACGACTTTGGAAGCCAGGTCATTTCTCGATTCCACTATGTAAAGGGAAAAAAGTTGCAAAAGAACCTCTGTTTTCAAAACCGCTTCATTCGTATCGACGGATTTATAGATATCCTCTGCGGTTGAATACATTTCCAGTTCAAAATAAGCATCAGCGATGTTTTTCTTCGCCCATGAACCAAGTTCCCCTTCTATGTTTTCCCATTTAAAAATGGCTGCTTCATAGTCATGATGCTGAAAATATACTTCTCCTTGAGCAAATCGAATTGCGGTTAAATCTACTCTTTCCTTTTTTTGTTCCACGAGAAACAATTCACCCAAAGCTTGAATGGGGTGCTTCCTTGTATCCTCAATCATCGTTTCATAATATTTTTTTCCGATCAGCCGTTCGTCCATCTTTATTCCCCCGATATATTTCATATTTTCAATTAAAGGATAATCACTGATTCTATAAGCCCTCTATTAGACCTAACATTCAATTTACAGGTTCCTTTAGTTAAAAAATCATTTACAAAACCTTAAAATATTATTTTAGCAAAACAATATGGTAACAACATGTCACCACTCTTACAATTTTAAAACAGAAACAAACGGAACTGTAATGTTTTTAATAAACCGATACAGAGATGTCATTTCCATATTCGAGAAAATAGGTTTTTTCTAGTTTTACCACATATCAGATAGTGGTGAGCGAACCATTCTTCATACCTCTAAATTACCATAAGCCCAGCCCTTCAACTAAATATAAAAGGTAAAAAACAAAATCACTCTGCCTCGTCCATTACTAAATCCCCATTTTTGCGTTCATATAAAAAAGCAGTACCCTCATTCATAAAAGGTAACTGCTCTCTGATAAGCTCCGAACAGTCGTTGTCCTTTGACAAATTAGGATTATACCCCTGTACGCTTACGTTGGTTATTCGGCTTTTTGGTCAACTGGCTTTTAAGCTGTTTCGTTTTCTTCACAACGCCTGTTTCCAGTTTATCTTTACTTGATCCTGCTTGCTTTTGAGCCAGTTTTTGTTTGACTGCATCCGCCAGGCTTAATTTTTTATTTTCAGACATACTGTTGTCTCCTTTAGTGTTCTGCCTTCTATTATAATATAGTTGCGATTAGAAAGATAATAGGGAGTAATATCCTATTCTTTTTTAAAAAACACTCTTAATAAAGGAAGTTTCGCCAACTGGGGACTAATTTCCTGCTCCTTTAAAAGGATTAATGATAAAATATGTTGACTTCATAATCAGAATTTGCTAAATTATCTTTATATTATAAAATCTATGAAGAGAAAGAGTAAGATGAGAACCCTGTTCCACAGAGAGTCGACATGTGGTGGAAGTCGATGTCCAAGGCCTATCCGAAAATCATCTTTGAGATGCAAAGCTGAAAATGCAGTAGGCTTTGACGGGTTTCCGCCGTTACAATGGATCACGTATGAATTCGTACGTTGACTGAGTGCCGCAGCTTCTTTGAAGTGCGGAATATGGGTGGTAACGCGAGCACAAACTCGTCCCTGATTTTCAGGGGCGAGTTTTTTATTTGCACAAACACTTTAATTAGCCTTTTTCAGGTCAGTCGGCGAGAGTTATCATTTTAAAAAAAGGAGAAATCACCATAAAAAAAACAGACACATTATTTATCGGCCTTATGCTTTTCTCAATGTTCTTCGGAGCGGGGAATCTCATATTCCCTCCATTTTTAGGAGCATCTTCGGGAACTTCTTTCTGGCCAGCCATTGCCGGTTTTGTCGTCACCGGAGTCGGCCTGCCAATTTTGGTGCTTCTTGCAGTCTCACTTGTTAGAGGCGGGGCACAAACCATCGGTGCCCGTGTACATCCTCTATTCAGCACGTTGTTCATGGTGGTCATCTATTTAAGCATCGGGCCTTTTCTGGCCATTCCACGGAATGCGAATGTTGCCTATGAAATGGGATTCAAGCCGTATCTTGGCGACTCAATGAATCAATCACTATTTTTATTCATGTTCACAACCATATTTTTCATCATCGTTTATGCCATTTCATTGAATCCTAAAAAAATGGAAACCTTCATGGGACGCTGGATTACACCCGTTCTACTCTTATCCATGGTCATTCTCTGTGTCGTTGGGTTCGTAAAGCTTGATGCTCCATTCCAAGCTCCAACCGAAGCATATGCTGCAGGAGCATTTTCGAAAGGGTTCATTGAAGGCTACAACACGATGGATGCTCTAGCTGCCTTGGCTTTTGGGATCGTCATCCTTACTTCAATCCAGCAAAGGGGGATTTCCGAACGAAAACAATTGACGAGATATACAGTAAAAGCGGGTCTCATCGCTGGTGTTTTGCTTTCTTTAGTTTATATCTCCTTAGGTGTAATGGGAGCACGCATGGCAGCCGATGGGTCATTCGAAAACGGAACGGATATCCTCACTGTCGCATCCACCCTTTTACTTGGAACCGGCGGGAAGGTCCTTCTCGGCATCATTTTCACTTTAGCATGCTTCACCACCGTCGTCGGATTGACGACTGCTTGCGGACAGTATTTCTCGAAACTGTTCCCCAAGCTGAACTACAAAACCGTCATTCTGATTGTAACAATCGTCGGTTTCATCCTTTCAAATATGGGTCTGGATCAAATTTTAAAAGTATCGGTACCATTCCTTGTGATGGCTTATCCGTTAACGATCGTCTTGATTGTCCTGACATTCTTCAGCCGTCATTTCAAAAACCCGAAGAAGGTTTATCGGAGTGCAATGACTTTCACAGGAGTTTTCGCCTTGATAGATGGACTGAATGCATTCGGTTTACAATTAGGACCCGTGGAAACCTTGAGTGATGTCCTTCCCCTTTCTGCCTACGGCATGGAGTGGATCATCCCTGCTCTCGTCGGTACAGCCTTTGGCCTTCTGCTCAGTCAAATCGGACAAAAGGCTCCAGCTGAGGAGTTGGAAATCGAAACATTATATTAATGAAGGAAGCAGGTGATTTTACGGATCATCTGCTTATTTCTTTATACACCTTCATTGCTTTATTTTGGAAATAGACATCCGCTTTTTGTTATGATGAGGTCAAAGGAGATGATAAGTAATATGTCTAAGCAAACCCGTATTGGTAAAACAGATCTGTATGTAAATCCGATTGGCCTTGGCACGAATGCAATTGGCGGACATAACCTATTCCCTAATCTAAGCGAGGATACAGGAAGGGATGTTTTGAGAACGGCATTGGAAGAGGGAATTAACTTTTGGGATACAGCTTACATTTACGGTCCTGAGCGTTCAGAAGAACTTATCGGTGAAATCCTTAAAGAGAGTCGCAAACGCGAGGATATAGTCCTTGCCACTAAAGGGGCACATAAATTTGTCGATGGCAACATCGTCTTTGATAACTCTCCCGATTTTCTGAAAAATGCCGTGGATTCCAGTCTAAAAAGGCTCCAGACAGACTACATCGACTTATTCTATATCCATTTCCCTGATGAGGATACCCCTAAAGACGAAGCAGTAGGTGCCTTGAAGGTATTGAAGGATGCAGGCAAAATCAAGTCAATCGGCGTCTCGAACTTTTCGTTCGAACAATTGAAGGAAGCGAATAAAGACGGCTATGTCGATGTCCTGCAATCCGAGTACAATCTATTCAAACGGGAGGCAGAACAAGACCTACTGCCATATACAGCCGAAAATAATATTTCCTTCATTCCTTATTTCCCCCTTGCTTCCGGACTGCTCGGCGGCAAATATAATCAGGAATCAACATTCGAGGACGGCCGGGCAAAAAGTCCGCTTTTCCAAGGACAAGCCTTTGTAAGCAACCTGCAAAAAGTGGAAGAAGTACGGGCAATCGCCAACAGGAAACATACCGATGTCGCCGATGTGGTACTGGCTTGGTATTTAACTCGGCACTCGATAGATGTACTGATTCCCGGAGCGAAAAAGCCAGAACAGGTCACACGGAACTTACAAGCATTGGATGTCGATTTAACCATGGATGAAATCGCCGAAATCAGTACCATTTTCGCTTAATATAGATGTGAAAAGGCTGTTCAGATCAAGTTGAACGGCCTTTTCTTTATTTATCCTGCTCTGTGGTCCATCCTTGGACAAAAAATTGACTACTAGGTTCTCTATATTGCTTAGGTACTTCTGTTTTGTTATATTTAGTGAATATTCCACCAATTAAGGAAGAGGCAGTCTGATGAAAAAATCTATTGTTATATTATTTCTTATCTTGGCAAGTTTGTTTTGGGCCGGTAATTACATTTTCGGAAAATACGTTGTGACCGAACTTTCCCCGATCCAACTAACATTTACGCGATGGCTAATAGCCGTTTTCTTATTGTTCCCTTTAGCCCAATGGATTGAAAAGCCAGACTGGAAGAGTGTATGGAAAGCCTGGAAATTACTATTAGTAATGGGTGTGCTCGGAATCATCAGTTATAATTTTTTCCTTTATTGGGCTCTGACCTATACAACTTCCATGAATGCCGCTCTTGTCAATTCCATGAACCCTGCCTTAATTGTTCTTTTTTCCGCTTTGCTGTTAAAGGAGAAAATTACATCCCTCCATGCACTTGGACTTATCATATCTTTATTCGGCGTTTTATTGGTCTTGACAAAAGGACACCTTCAGGATATTTTCCAGCTCACTTACAATAAAGGCGACTTATTGATGATCCTGGCGATTCTCGTTTGGACCTTCTATTCAATAATCGGTAAAAAACTGAAAAACATTCCGATCATCTCAGCCACTGCCGTTTCCGTATTTCTCGGACTGATTCTCGTCGCTCCATTCGCCATTGGCTCGGGAATGAACCTTGATTTAAGCAGTAAATCCATCACGGGTCTCTTATATATTGGAATCTTCCCGTCTATCGGTTCCTTTATTTTCTGGAATATTTCCCTTCGTCATATCAATGCCAGCCAGGCTGGAATTTATCTGAATCTGATTGCTGTATTTACCGCCATCCTTAGCCTGATTTTAGGTCATGCGATTACTATCGTCCAAATCCTAGGAGGTTTACTCGTCTTCATTGGCGTCTACCTTACAAGCAAAAAGAAAAAGGAAGATCCGGCAGATGTCACGAAAGCACATGTAAAAAACATCCAGTGATTCTCATCAACGAACGCTATCTTGTCTTTCCCCCTTGTCTATGCACCATGATTTACGTTATCCTTTAAAGAAGAAAATCTGAATGTAAAGGTGTGCTTTAGTTGAGGATCAATAAATTTATCAGTGAATCCGGAATTACCTCGCGACGAGGCGCAGACAAATGGATAGCCGAGGGCCGTGTGACGATTAATGGCACTGTAGCTGAGCTCGGCAGTCAAGCTGAACCCGGCGATGATGTTCGTGTAGACGGCAAGCCGATAAAAGTGGAACAGCAAAATGTCTATATTGCACTGAATAAACCGATAGGGATTACAAGTACGACGGAAAAACACATAAAAGGGAATATCGTTGATTTTGTAAATCATCCGCTTCGCATTTTTCATATCGGACGGCTGGACAAAGACTCAAGCGGTCTGATCCTTCTTACAAATGACGGAGACATCGTAAATGAAATCCTTCGTGCAGAAAACAAACATGAAAAAGAATACGTCGTAACCGTGGATAAGCCACTTACCGCTTCCTTCATTAAAGATATGTCATCCGGAGTGGAGATTTTGGATACAAAAACACTTCCTTGTAAGGTCGAGCAGTTGACCAAATATACATTTAACATCACTTTGATGCAAGGACTGAACAGACAAATCCGCCGTATGTGCTCCGCACTAGGTTATGAAGTCCGTGATTTACATCGAATCCGGATCATGAACATCCATCTGGACGGACTGGCTATCGGACAATGGCGCGACCTGACCGAGGATGAATTGACTGAACTATTTAAGGAATTGGACTATACCCCAAGGCAAAGATGATAATGAAGATGCCCCAGAATTCCGGGGGCATCGCTTTTTTTATTTCAGAAGAATTTCCAGAAATAATTTGCTTTTTTATTTGTATTTAGGTGCTTTTACCCGTGAGTTTCGCGCTTTTACTCGTGAGTTTTCCACTTTTACTCGTGAATTCCACGCTTTTACTCGTGAATTCTACTTTTTCACGAGTAAGGGCCAAAATAAAAAATCAACCTGCAATAGGCTGCTCGTTATCAGCTACAAATTATACCCACCATAAATCAGTTGGGCTTTCGTTGATGAGTACAGTTTTCAGATTGGTTACGGCCCGTTGGAATCCTTCTTCAACTGACATTAACGGATCTTCGTGTTCGATGCTGACGACATAATCGTAACCGTATGTGCGAAGGGCGCTCATGATGTCGGACCACTCTTGCAGGCTGTGGCCGCATCCAACAGAGCGAAAGTTCCAGGCACGGCTCTGGATATTTCCATATGGCTGCATGTCGGTTAATCCATACATATTGATGTTATCCTGATCCAAGTATGTGTCTTTAGCGTGGAAGTGGTAGATTGCTCCCGCTTTTCCTAGGATTTTGATGGCCCCGACTGGTTCGATGCCCTGCCACCAAAGATGGCTTGGATCAAGGTTAGCGCCTATTGCATCAGATGTAGCTTCCCGCAGTTTTAACAAGGTGTAGGGTGTGTGGACGAGAAAGCCCCCATGCAGTTCAAGTCCGATTTTTATATTGTGCTCATCGGCAATGGCAGCAGCTTTTTTCCAATAAGGGATCAATTTTTCTTCCCATTGCCATTTCAGAACATCTGTGTACTCATTCGGCCATGGGGCGACAGGCCAGTTTGGATATTTAGCTCCTTCGTGATCACCAGCTGTACCAGAAAAGGTATTGACGACCGGGACGTTCAGTAAGGATGCAAGCCTGATTGTTTTAATCAGTGTTTCATCACTTTCTTTAGCGAATGCTTCATCTGGGGAGATTGGATTGCCGTGGCAGCTGAATGCACTGATTGTTAGCCCTCTTGTTTGAACGGATTCGAGGTATTTTTGACGTTTTTCTTCACTTTCCAGCAGTTCATCAAGTGGACAGTGGATATTTCCTGGATACCCGCCTGTACCGATTTCAACTGTTTTTAAACCGGAATCCGCGACATAATCAAGCATATCCTCGAATGATTTTTGAGCAAATAGCACTGTGAAAATCCCTAATTTCATAAGCCCCACCTCACCTTTTCATTAATTTATGCTCATGACCTTCCCACTTGCCGAGCTTTGATAAATGGCTTCGATTATTTTTGAAACTTTCATGGCTTCCGATGGTTTTACCAATGGTTCTGCCAACCCCAGGCAGCTATTAATAAAGTTCTCTGCCTGTTGCAGGTCAGGTGTATCCTCCCCTGGCATCCATACTGCCTCACTATTTAAAAGCATGCCGTGCTTAGCTTGATTCAAGACCAACGGGAACACATCAAGTCCTCCCTGCGTTCCTGATAAACTCAAAACAGTGGCTTCTTCACGAATATTCGCGGCCCAGGATGTTTCGAATAATAGAGATGCTCCGTTAGCAAATTTGATATATGCCGTGGCATGGTCATCCACTTCGAATACGGAGGCATCGAAATTCCCCCACAAATTGACCTGATCGACACCCTTACTGACATAATTATATGTCGAACCTACGATTTCAATCGGTTCTGGGTCATCCATCAGCCATAACGCCAAATCAAGCAAATGGCAGCCGTAATCGATCACGCTTCCCCCGCCTTGCAATTCCTTGCTTGTAAACACTCCCCAGCCAGGGACTTTACGTCGTCTGATTGCCTGTACACGCGCTACATATGGTTCACCGATTTCACCGGCCTGAATCATTTTCTTTGCAGCCTGGGCTTCCTTCATGAAGCGGTAATGATAAGCAGTCGATAAAACTTTACCCGATATGTTTGCAGCCTCGGTTATTGCTATACATTCCTCAGTTGTAATGGCCATTGGCTTTTCGCATAACACATGTACACCCGCTTGCAGAGCAGCAATGGAAATCTCCGCATGGAACTTGTTTGGCGTTGCAATCGTAACGGCATCCACTTCAGCAAACATTTCTTCATAATTGGTGAAAACCTTCTCGATATGAAATTCCCGCGCCACTTCCCGCGCCTTCATTTCATCTATATCCTGAATGGCGTATAAAACCACTTTATCTTGAAATTTTTGAAAAGCTGGGATATGCCTTTTTTGGGCAATTCCGCCAGCGCCGATAATACCCATTTTTATTTTGTACATGATGACTTTTAACCCCTTTATAAGCGGATGATTTTTCGGGATGCATTTGATTCCATCGCGCCAAGAATGACTTTTAATGATTTTAATCCTTCAACTCCTGAGACAAGAGGCTCCTCATTGTCCACCACACATTTTACAAAGTGGCTGATTACTTCGGAATCATGCTGTCCTTCTGAGTCATTAGTCTGGATGCTTCCTAATTGGATGGTTTCTGTCTTTCCATTATCATGATGGATGATCAGTGAGTATTTCGGATCGTCTTCAAGGCGCAATACCGCTTTTTCCGCATAAATGACTGTAGCATTGTCTTCTTTTGCATATGACCAGCTGGCGGTAAGAGTTCCGATGATACCGCTCTCCGTCCGGAGGATACAGGCCGCACTGTCATCAACGTCCGTATTTTTCTTGGCAGTCGTTTCCACAAAGGCTCCCACTTCAACAAATTCTTCTCCAAGGATAAACCGTAATAAATCAGCTTTATGAACGCCTAAATCGCCCATTGCACCAATGACTGCCTGATCCTTCTTAAAAAACCAGCTTTCCAGTCCGTCCACGCTCCAGGTTTCCGGCCCGGAATGTCCAAATGCCGTCCGGAAGCTATAGACCTTCCCTAACTCCCCGCTCTCAATAAGCTGTTTCGCTTTTTGATGAGAGGGAACAAAACGCTGATTATGACCAATCATTAGTATTTTGCCACTTTTCGCTGCTGCTGCATTCATTTTTTCAGCGTCTACCAAAGAAGTAGCCATTGGTTTCTCACAAAGGACATGCTTACCAGCTTCCAAGGCCGCAACTGTTATGCGTGCATGCAGGTAATTCGGTGTACATACACTGATCGCTTCAATCTCCTCATTCTTCAAAAGTTCTATATAATCAGTATATGCTTGCGCGCCATACCTTTGTGCTGCTGCATTCGCCCGGTCCAGCACAATATCACAAACGGCAATGATCTCAGTTTCCTGATGTGCATCATACTCCGGAAAATGCCTGTTTTTTGCGATACTCCCGCATCCAATGACCCCTACCTTCACTTTGCCCATTTTGTTCTCTCCTTCACTTCATCTCTTTGCCTGAGATGGATTCCAACGGTTCGGCTTTCCCATAGTTCGTTACCATTCCAAATTCCGGCTTGACCCAATCAACGGCATTCTTAATTACTCTTTGAATCTCCGGATTATGGTAGGTAGGATATGTTTCATGACCTGGGCGGAAGTAGAAAATCCTCCCTTTTCCCCGCTGATACGTGCAACCGCTTCTGAATATTTCCCCACCTTCAAACCAACTGACGAATATTAATTGATCTGGTGCAGGAATATCAAAATGCTCCCCGTACATTTCTTCCTTCTCAAGCTCTATATATTCTCCGATTCCATCAACGATGGGATGGCTGGGATCGACAACCCAGAGCCGTTCCCTTTCATTCGCCACCCTCCATTTCAAATCGCAAGTCGTGCCCATTAATCGTTTGAAGATCTTTGAAAAATGACCGGAATGGAGGACGATGAGACCCATTCCCTCGAGTACACGTTTGTGAACCCTTGCAATGATTTCATCCTGAACTTCATCATGTGCAACATGCCCCCACCATAGAAGTACATCGGTTCGTTTCAGTGCCTCTTCAGTTAACCCATGCTCTTCTTCATCGAGAGTGGCGGTCCTCACCTCGACCTGCTCACTTTGTAAAAAGCCGGCAATTGCACCATGGATACCATCCGGATATACTTCTGCTACTTCAGGCTTTGTTTTCTCGTGGCGAAACTCATTCCATACTAGGACTCTCATGAACAACCTCCTCCATTCAAGATTCATTTCACGGCAACTTGCTTTGTATGTTTAACTATTACCTCTTTAACGCAAACGTTTGCGTTAGGTGTGATCAAAATATAAGAACATACTTATTGACTTCAGTAAGTATGAATTTTCAAAAATAATAGTGATAATCTATATTGTAAATTTATGTTAGCAAAAATCAAGCTTTAATTGGTAAAACATTTCTACATTTTTCATTTAATTTCCTTTTCGGCAACAAAATGCGACTCCCGTTTTATGATTTTGGTAGGAATACTGATACTCTTTTCAATCATTTCCGGATTTGCAATTAAATCGAACACGCATTTTGCCGCCTCATACCCTAACTGATACGTATGGATATCAACCGTTGTCAGCGGCGTACTTAAAAATTCTATGAATTCTGAGTGGTTAAAACAGACGACGCTTATTTGCTGTGGAACTTTCAAGTTCTTTTCAGCTAACACTCCAAGCAAGAGAACACCCAATAAAAGATCCATAACCAAAAATGCGGTTGGTGCCTCTTTCAATTCCAGCAATTCGTCAATGGCCTTTATTCCATCCGTTCGATTTAAAGGAATCAATTTGATATATTCCTGTCGCACATCCACCCCGGCCTGTTCCATCGCTTGTTGAAAGCCTGTCAAGCGGTCCTGG
The DNA here is from genome assembly GCF_030817135.1 of Peribacillus sp. V2I11. Taxonomy (NCBI): domain Bacteria; kingdom Bacillati; phylum Bacillota; class Bacilli; order Caryophanales; family Bacillaceae; genus Peribacillus; species Peribacillus sp. V2I11. The sequence goes on from NZ_JAUSYW010000001.1 coordinate 1,801,599, forward strand.
ATCACCTCAAACTCGGGACTGCCCCCTAAAAAGGCGATTCGCTCATGTCCAAGATTTATTACAAACTCCGATACTTCCCTGGCCGCTTGAACATTATCGTTATCAATGAATGTGATTCCGCTCATGTTCGTACTTGGCTTCCCGATCAAAACAAACGGGAAGCCCTGCTTTAATAAATACGGCACCACTTTATCGTCCTTTTTAGAGTACAAAACAATCATGCCATCCACTCTTCTGCCCTGAACCATTTTCACGACATCCTCAAAGATGGCATCCTCCGTCTCGCCGGTTGTCAAGGAAAGACTGTACCCTTCTTTATTACAGAAATCCCCGATGCCTCGGATCACTTCTGGAAAAAAGGGATTATAAAGTGATTCCCTTGCCGAGCTTTTCATGACGATCCCAATGGCCTTAGTTGACTTCGTGACTAAGTTCCGGGCATTTTCATTCATATGATAGCCCATTTCCTTTAATACCTTGCGTACTTTACGCTTTGTCTTTTCACTGATTGTCGGGCTGTTATGGATTACACGCGATACCGTTGATGGAGCGACATTCGCTTTTTTGGCAACGTCTTTTATAGTAACAGACAATTTCATCAACACTCCCCGTTCACCGCACATGGTTTAATATTCCCTATATTTAAATAGTTATTTAACGGCTCCATCTGCAATTCCTTTGATAATTTGCCTCTGAGCAAAAAAGTAAGCAATGATGACTGGAATGATGGATAAAGTAAGGCCAGCCAAGGCGAGATGCCATTGCTTCGTATATTGACCGAAAAAGAAGAATAATTTAAGTGGGATGGTCTCAGATCCTGCGCCGCCAATAACAAGGGATGGCAACAAATAGTCATTCCATATCCAAATGACATTTAAGATCCCAACTGTAATGGACATCGGTTTTAATAATGGAAATATGATATACCAAAATACTTGAAACCGGTTAGCACCATCAATCTTTGCTGCCTCATCAAGTGAGAGGGGAATCCCTTTTAGGGTACCATGATATAAGAAAATGGAAAGACTGCAGCCAAAACCTAAATACATGAAAATCAGTCCGGCCTTGTTCAACATCCCAAGCTGTCCGAATTGGGCAACGAGCGGTATCATCACAGACTGAAACGGGATCAGCATGGCAGCTACAAACACAAAGAAAAGCAGGGAACTTATTTTACTTTTGTTTCGGGAAAGAGCGTATGCTGCCATCGCAGAAAAAATGATGATGATGACTACACTGACGCCCGATATCAATAAAGAATTGAATAAAGTCCGGAGAAAATCCAATTGCTCAAAAGCTTGAATGAAGTTTTCGAATGTCCAGGTTTCAGGCAGTCCCAGTGTATCGGCAAATATATCCCGTTTCATTTTAAAGGCATTGACAAGCATTAAATAAAACGGAGTGAGCCATAACATAGCCAAAATGAATCCGATGAATCCAATCAGCCACAATTTCCATTTTCCCCTCATTACAGCTCAACCTCCCGTTTTTTATTGAAATAGACTTGTGTCAGTGATACGACCGCCACGATTACGAAAAAGATAACGGCTTTTGCTTGTGCATATGCCATATCGTTTTCGGTGAAGGCGGATTTTACAATGTTCATCGCAACCATTTCAGTTGAATTATAGGGAGCTCCATTCGTCAAAGAAAGATTTTGATCATAGATCTTGAACGAGTGGGAAAGCGTCAAAAACAAACTGACGGTAAAAGCAGGTGCCACTAGCGGAAAAGTTATATGGCGAAAACGCTGGAAGCTGTTAGCTCCATCAATTTTTGCCGCTTCGATCAAGTCTTCAGGAACAGCCTGCAGATAGGCAATATAAATGATCATGATATACCCGGCCATTTGCCAAGACGTTAAAATGATCAATCCCCAAAAACCTGTATCTGTTGTTGATAACCATCCATTAAATGCTTCGATCCCAGTCAAATCACCAATCGCACCGAAGACCTTAATAAAAATGAACTGCCAAATAAAGCCGAGAATCAAGCCGCCAATTAAATTGGGCATAAAGAAAACGGTCCGCAGTATGTTGCTTGATTTAATTTTCGAAGTCACGATGAGAGCCAAACTTAATCCGATGATATTGATTACCACAATTGCCGCCACGGAAAATTTAATGGTGAACCAAAATGTATCAAGGAACCCTTTATCCGTAAACAAGTCCATATAATTCTTAAGACCAATGAAATCCGGTGTCCCTAAACCGTTCCAATTCGTAAAGGAATAATAAAATCCGAAGATGAGTGGCACGATCACAACCAAAATGAGTGCAGCAAGAACAGGTGTCAAAAACAGCCAATATGCGGCATCCCGATTTCTCAACGAAACCGACCTCCTTGAAATGATTTAATAGTTAATGGGTTTTAGATCATGACTGGGTTATTTGCTGAATCCCTCGTTGAGGCAATGCGACTTTTCTATAACAAGGAACAACCAATCGACACACTTTTCATGCCGATTGGTCACTTGCATTTCCCAACACTTTATTTGCTATGAATCTTCTCCCAATTTTCAATGTTCTGTTGGACAAATTCCTCCCAAGTCAATTTACCAGTTACGTATTTTTGGACACTAGCACCAAGGTCATCATTCCAACCAACCGGATAACCATTAAACACCCACCCAATCGTGTTTCCTTCTTGGGAGTATTTATAAATTTCTTTTGAAATTGGATCGGCAATTTTTTCTACATCATATCCTTCATAAGCAGGAATGAATTTAAAATCTTCCAAGACGGCTTTTTTCCCTTCTTCGGATGTATACATCCAGTCAAGGAACTTCTTCGCTGCTTCCTGTACCTTTTCATCCGATTTCTTATTCACCGCCCAATAGTTCGGTACGCCGACCGGCATGCCTGCATTGTCTCCATTTGGAATCGGGATGATGCCAATTCCCTTTTCCGCTAACTCAGGGTCCATATCATACACTGTGTTATACACCCAGTTACCTTGCTGAATGATCGCAACCTTTTCAAGTGAGAACAGCTCTTCCACTTGTTGGGAGTAATCGAGACTCGCTGTCGGCTGGACGGAATATTTATTTTGGATATCGACCATTTGTTTAAACTTGTCACCATCCGTGAATTTAACCGTTGGAGCCTTGCTTGCTTCTAACACATTCCCATCAAACTCCGGTGCTAAGAATACATTGGATAAATGATTTCCTGTCACCCACTTCTCTTTGACCGGATAAGCGAAAACTGCATCGATTTTCAATTTGTCTTTTTGCGAATCCATTTTCTTAACTGCCGCCTCTAAGGCTTCATAACTTGTAATTTCATCAGGATTAATTCCGGCTTCTTTAAATATTCGTTTGTTATAAATCAAGCCGTATCCTTCCTGGTTAAATGGAAGTCCAAGGACTTGCCCGTCCTCTTCCACGCCATCCAAAGTACCGTCAAGCGCTGCAGCAGCAGCCTTCGTGTCCTTTAAATCTGTTAATCTATCTTTATATTGTGCGACATCTACCGGTCCGCCAATGTTAAAAACCGCTGGCTCCTCACCTGAAGCGAACTTTGCCGTTATGGCAGATTTATAATCATTTCCACCGCCGACTGTCGATACCTTGATCTTCACATCTGGATTTTCTTTTTCATATTGTTTTGCCAATGTCTCGAATTGCGACTTGAATTCTACCTTGAATTGAAATATATCCAGCGTCACGACATCCTTTGAGTCGCTGTTTCCACCAGTTGAAGAAGAGCATCCAGCCAAAATCACACTAAAAATTAATAAAACAGTAAAGATTCCCCCGTACCATTTTTTACGCTTCATGCCTACCGACTCTCCCTTTTTCTCATAATATTCATGCAATTTTAAGAAAACGTTTGCATAAAATAGTAAAATAAAAGCCTTTCATTCTATAAAACTCATAGTCTATCGTACTTCTTTTACATCACCTCCTCACAAAACTCTTTGCAAACGTTTACATTTATGCGCTTTATATTACCACCAAATTCCATACTTTACAATAAAATTGTAGTATATTGTAAAAAAAGGATGTTAAGAACCTTCTTAGCCTAATTATATGATTCAGAAACCTTTGATTATTCCTTTATCCGATTATTTATCGTACGGGCCATTTTCATTCCTCGCATTTTCACGAAAAGAGGGAAACCCGTCGGTCCCCCTCTTTTCACTTCAATATCATCTTCACATTGGATGAACCGTATTCATCCTTCAATTCATAATATTTATCGCTTGCTTGTCCAAATTCTTTAAACACACCACTAATAATCAATTCATTCGTTTCCTTATCAACGACACTGTACTTGATATTGCTTTTCCCAAACTTTCTGTCATCCACTTTTAAAAGGATCATCTTGGACACCTCCACATTTAATGGCTGCACTCCTCAGGGTGTGTGGTTTCTTACTTACATAATATAACAAGTTATTCAGAATTTACAGATTTTTTGCAATACAAAATAAAAAAGCCTATTAGGCCTTTTCATTTCGCTTATACCATATCCACCTCCCGATAATTCGCATCAGGACTTCGAAATATCCAGGAATCCTTCACCAAATACGTCCCGAACATCATGTATGGCTATAAAAGCATTGCTATCCGTTGACTGCACTATTCTCTTTAACTTTAGTACCTCTTGCTTACTTATAACGATATATAAAATATCCTTGGATGCTTTTGTATAGTATCCATGACCGCTAAAAACAGTGACCCCCCGGTCCATCAATTCGGTTACTTGTTTTGCAATCTGGTCCGCTTCTTTTGAAATGATGGTAATCGCTTTTTTCGGGTTCAACCCCTCAATGATGAATTCCATCGTTTTTGTTCCAATATAAAGCATAAGGATAGTGAGCATCAGACCTTCTGCACCAATGATGAAATAGGATGAGAACGCAACGATTAAATCGAAAAACAGAAGTCCATAGCTTAAGCTCCATCCCAAATACTTATTCGTAATCCGGGCTAGGATCGTCGTACCGGCAGTAGTGCCACCAACACGAATGATCATGCCTATTCCTGCACCTGCAAAAACCCCGCCAAATATCGCATTGATGACCAATTCATCTGAAGATATCGTCCAACTTTCGGTTAAATGAAGGAAAAGTGAATTAAATGCAACGGCTATGATTGTATATACCGTTGTTAATTTCGACAAATATTTATAACCGACAATGAGCAGGAAAGCGTTAATGATCAAACTTAACAGCCCTGGTGACCATTCAAAAAGATAAAATAAAATGATGGTTATCCCCGTGACTCCTCCCTCACCAAGTTCATTGGGAATGACGAAAAGATTTATTGCCAAGGCGAAAATAAAAGCTCCTATTAATATAAAGAAAACATCTAAAGAAATCTTTTTCATATTTATTACCCTTCCTTTATGTAATGGTTAATGTGAATCGGTTAATTTCACTGCTCTATAGTAACATGGAATTCCATTTAATCCTTCAAAGATTTGAAGGTTTAACAAAAAGACTACCTTGGAAGTTAGATTATCTTCAATGAACGAGCTTAATACATACAAAGGTACTAATTTTCACTAAGCTCTTTTATACATTAGCTTAACAAAGCCACTGTCTCCTTCTCATTAACCTATTTTTATGTTAGTTTCATGCTCCTCGACTTGGTTCAAATAACCAACAGCACGCTTATGATAAATATCTTTTTTCAACCCTTGATTTCTCCTAGATTAATGGATAATCAATTTATTATCATGTTCCTTTTCAAAGCTTGACAGTTTCATTGAGTCATGATTAGAATGTTTTATATGTTAACTTATATATATTTTAGTTAACATATAAAAAGGAGAATGGCCATGCATACTGAAAAAAAATTACCTTGTTGGGAAGAAAAAATTAAGAAAGAACTGGCTTATTTAGAAGAGATATCGCAAAAACGTGAACTCGTTTCAACGGAATTCGCCGAGCAGCCATGGCTTATGATCAACGGGTGCAGGATGTTAAATCTAGCTTCTAATAACTATTTAGGATATGCAGGAGATGAGCGGCTGAAAAAGGCCATGGTAGATGCAGTACATACATATGGTGCAGGAGCAACGGCTTCACGTTTAATTATTGGCAATCACCCTCTTTACGAGCAAGCGGAACAAGCTCTTGTCAATTGGAAGAAAGCCGAAGCAGGACTCATTATTAACAGTGGATATAACGCGAACCTTGGAATTATCTCCACCCTGCTGTCCCGTAACGATATTATTTATAGCGATAAATTGAATCATGCAAGCATTGTCGATGGAGCCCTTTTAAGCCGTGCAAAGCATCTACGCTATCGTCATAATGATTTAGATCATTTAGAAGCATTATTGAAAAAATCACCGATGGAAGCACGTAAATTAATCGTGACGGATACGGTCTTCAGCATGGACGGTGACTTTGCTTATCTTGAAGACCTTGTTCGGTTAAAAGAACGTTATAACGCAATGTTAATGACTGATGAAGCACACGGAAGCGGCATCTACGGGGAAAACGGTGAAGGTTATGCCGGTCATCTCCATCTTCAAAATAAAATAGATATCCAAATGGGAACATTCAGTAAAGCGCTCGGTTCATTCGGGGCCTATGTCGTCGGGAAAAAATGGCTCATCGACTATTTAAAAAATCGCATGCGCGGATTCATATATTCAACTGCACTCCCCCCGGCCATACTCGGTGCTATAAAAACAGCGATGGAACTTGTACAGCAAGAACCAGAACGCCGCTCTCTGCTCCAAACACATTCAGAACACTTTAGAGAAGAACTCACAAATTACGGGTTTAATATTTGCGGAAGTCGATCACAAATTGTTCCCATCGTCATCGGGGAAAACGAAAAAGCGATGGAATTTGCCACACGTATGCAGAAAGAAGGAATTGCGGCTATTGCTGTCAGGCCGCCGACCGTTCCTGAAAATGAGGCGAGAATCCGGTTTACCGTAACAGCTCTCCACGATAAAAAAGACCTTGATTGGGCAGTTGAAAAAGTTTCGATCATTGGAAAGGAAATGGGTGTTATTGAATGAAACAGCCGAATTTAGTCATGCTTCCTGGATGGGGAATGGAAAAAGATGTGTTTCAACCGTTAATCAAACCGCTGTCAGAAGTATTTCATCTCTCATTTATAGAATGGAGAGATATGAAAACACTAAATGACTTTGAAGAACGAGTCATAGACACAATCGCTTCCCTCGATGGTCCTGTTTATTTACTGAGCTGGTCATTAGGATCAATAGTATCACTTGAACTTTCAAGTTCGCATCGAGAAAAAATAAAAGGTTTTATCCTTTTTGGCGCAACAAGTCGGTTTACCACTGGAGAAAATTATTCATTTGGCTGGGATCCACGAATGGTCGAGCGCATGAAGAAACAACTGCAGCGCAATAAAGAGAAGACTTTGACTTCTTTCTATGAAGCTATGTTTTCCGAAGCTGAAAAAGAAGAAGGTTTTTATCATCAATTCATCACGACAATTCAAAGCGAGTTTCATGGCGATGATGTGTTTTCACTTCTGATTGGTTTGGATTATCTAATTCAGAAAGATGCTAGAGCAAGACTCGACCGGATTGAAGCCCCCTTTATATTGATTCATGGGAGAGAAGACAAAATTTGTCCACTCGAAGCCTCTTCTTTCATTAAAGAAAATCTGGGTGGGAAAGCCGAGGTTCATATTATCGAAGGCGCTGGTCATATTCCATTTTTAACAAAACCACAGGAATGTATGGAGCATATAAAAACATTTATTCAAAAGGAGTACATTCATGATAGATAAACGATTGTTAAGTAAGCGGTTCAGTGAACACGCGAAAACATATGATGCGTATGCCAATGTTCAAAAAAACATGGCAAAACAATTAGTGGATTTGCTTCCTGAAAAAAACACCAATCATAGAATCAATATTCTTGAAATTGGCTGCGGAACGGGTTACTTAACGAGGTTACTCGTCAAAACATTCCCTAATGCCGCTATTACGGCTGTTGATTTGGCACCAGGAATGGTTGAAGTGGCGAAAGGAATGACAAAGGAAGATCGTGTTTCATTTTTATGTACTGATATCGAAGAAATGGCGCTTAATGAAAATTACGACTTGATTATTTCTAATGCAACGTTTCAATGGCTGAATAATCTTCCTGCAACCTTAGAAAAGTTGTTTACACGATTAACGGCTGATGGAAGCCTGATATTTTCAACGTTCGGAATCGATACCTTTCAAGAGCTTCATAGGTCATATGAACATGCGAAAGAAAAGCTTCAACTTTCCATTGATAGTTCACCAGGCCAAATGTTTTACACTCTAGAAGAATTATCCCAAGTTTGTGAAGAAGCAATCCCCTTTTCATCATCATTTCCAATCGAGATTACAAAAAAAGAAAAGCTTGAACTAGAGTACTTTCAGACAGTACGTGAATTTTTCACTTCCATAAAAAAGATTGGTGCTGCTAACAGCAACAAAGAAAACCACTGCCAGCGCCCTTCCTTTTTTCGAGAGTTAATCAACATATACGACACAGAATACCGAGATGAATCAGGTGTGAAAGCAACCTATCACTGTTTGTTCTTTAAAATAAAAAAACATGATTAATCCGAAGATAACCATCTGGGATCCAAGCAAAAGATGATACATAATAACGACTAGTATTTCAGCTGCTTACTGTGATTAACTAGGTTCCAATTCAAGCGATTCAGGCCGCCGCCTCTCCTAATTCCTTTGGAGAAACGGCAGCCTATTTACCGCTTATTGAGAGTGTGTTTTACGTATAACTCATCCGAATACCTTGCCATCAGTAATATTGACCACTCGATCACATAAATCTAACATTCTTTCATCGTGCGTTACCATGATGGCCGCTTTATTTCTTGACTTCACCTCATGTGCAAGCATTTCAACAACATCTCTGCCTCTTTTGGAATCAAGACTTGCGGTTGGTTCATCCGCTAAAATGATTTCTGGATCATTCATCAGCGAACGGGCGATGGCTACACGCTGCCGCTCACCGCCCGACAGCGCTTCCGGCAAGTGACCTGCCCGCTGTCCAAGTCCAAGGTGGCTAAGCAATTGGTCCGCTTTTTTCACAGTTTTTTTATCTCGCTTGCCAATCAGTTCAGAAAGTAGCAAAAGCTGATCTCGTACGGTGAGATATGGGACAAGATTCGACGATTGGAATACAAAACCGATCTTTTCAAGGCGGACTCTAGTCAATTCCTTTGGGGATAATGTTGTAATATCCTCTTCATTCAGCAGTAAGCGACCTTTGCTCGGGGAAAGTAACGCACCTGCTATTGAAAGAAAAGTACTTTTTCCTGAGCCTGAAGGACCCACGATGGCGACGAATTCCCCCGCTCTCACATTCAGGGAAATATTATCAAGGGCAGTCACTTTATTATCGCCTTCCCCATAAATCTTACTGACGTTTTCAAATAATAGTTTATCCCCCATCATGATACCCTCCCTATTGCTTCGATCGCGTCTATCTTCGCTACTCGGTATAGTGATAGCAGAGAACCCAATACGGATACAACCAAAAGTATCACGGAATATTTAATGACCAAATCGGTACTCAATTCAAATGGCATTCCTTCTGGCATGATTAAAGTGACGCCATATGTCAGTGCAACACTGATGGCTATGCACGTCACGGCAAGCAGCATTACTTGACCAACGATACTTTTTGCCAGGTAGCCCGTATTGGCCCCGAGTGCTTTAAGGACTCCAAATTGATTCGTCTTCTGCAAGGTAATCACATAAAAGAATACAGCTAAAACGAAAGCTGCTATGACAAACAAGAAGGCAATCATCATCGTCAATGTACCCTGTTCCTCTTTGTAGCCTGGTATACTCTGAAGTGATTCTTCTTTCGAAATGAGCGTTACGCCTTCAGGCAATGATTCACGTACATTTTCTTCTGCCTTCGAATCCATTTGCACGGCTATTGTGCTGATTGAATCTGTCTCTTGATTTTTCAATGCAGGATTAATCTCCTGCCACCCCTTAACATTCATGTAAACTACCGGTGAATGGCTGTAAGATTGCTTTTCAGTAAAACCGACAATGGTGAAAACCTTACCTGATAGGTCATATTTAAGTGAATCACCCAATTTATAACCCACTTCTTTTAAAGAACGATCTGCAACGACTTCACCTTGTTTCTTATTGTCATAGTTCGTTCCTTCTATGACCCTCGGTGCTAAAATACCACTTGCATCGGTCGCAAAAATGGTGACATCCGTTTTCTCCGATGAGCCGATTTTATTCAACGTGATCATCATTTGCCCCAGACCTTCGGCTGCTTTAACATCCGATGAGGCCCAAATTTCATCTAGCATTTCCTTGGATATGATGGATCGGTTCAATTTATTTTTAGAGTCATGCTCCATAACGAAATAGTCGGCCTTCATGTTTTGTATGGATGAAGCATTATCTGAAGAAAGTCCATTAGCTAATCCTGAAATGATAAAGACAAGCAAAGCGACCAATACCATGATCAAACCAATCAGCAGATAACGTAACTTTGAATGCTTTAGTTCACGTATTGCCAAAAACATCATTTCATCTCCCATTCCTTTTGTTTACCGATCAAGTCCTACCTGAATCGGTATGATCCGATTGTAAACAATCAATATGAATGGAAGATGAACAACTGATTACATAAGGGGCAGCCGTATATAAAAAGTGGTCCCTTTACCAAGTTCGCTTTGAACTTCGATGGTTCCCCCATGAAGTTCAACCGTCTTCTTCGTAATCGAAAGTCCCAATCCGCTGCCTGTTTCACTTCTGTTCCTCACTTTGTCGACTTTATAAAAGCGATCAAAGATATAAGGAAGGTCTTCTACTGGAATTCCCTTGCCCTTATCCGCGATCATCACTTCAACAGCACTGCCTATTCTTTTAATCCGAATATCGATCGAACTGCCGCTTTCCGAGTATTTAATGCTATTGGTTATCAAATTGGTCCATACTTGATTTAAAAGCTTCTCATCTGCAGAAATTACGGTTGAAGGCAAATCCATTTCGATCACCATATCTTTTTCCCGCCAATTCCATTCCAGCATGAACAACACTTGCCGGATTTGCTGCGCTAAATCGAAATTTGACCGTTGCAGCGGATCATCCACTTTATCCAACGAAGCAAGCATGAGCAGCTGTTTGCTTAACAACGACATGCGCCTGCTTTCTTTTTCAATAATGGACAAGTACTGATTTCTTTGTTCTTTTGTTAATTCCTCCGACTGGAGGGTTTGAGAAAAACCTTGGATGGATGCAAGCGGAGATTGAATTTCATGGGATACATTCGATACGAACTCCTGTCTCATCTCATCCAACCGTTGGATACTATGGGTCATTTTCGAGAAATGCTGTGCCAAATCCCCTATCTCGTCACTTCGGGTGACATTCAATTCACTACTATAATCCCCATCGGCGATTCTTTTTGTAGCTTCCGTTAATTTCGTAATCGGCTTAACGATGAAACGTGTATTAATGATCACAAATAAAAAACTCAGAAGGAGTGTGAGTATGAGCAAAACTGCAAGGAAAAAGCGGATTTCGCCAAACTGCAGCTCTATATTCGGCCTTACAAACAATGCATGCTTTTCGCCATTCACGTCTATTGGGACCCCAACGCTATTAATCAATACATCATCAAAAAATCCGGTAATAAATAAACCATTATTATAATTGGCGGTACCTTGATAAGTCTTCCCGTTCAAAACTCCAGAAATCGTATCTCGATCCAAAGCCGTTTCCCGAAACGGCTCACCATATAAAGTTCCTTCACCCTGCTCATTAAATAGATACATTTGATAGTGCAATCCTGCAATATGATTTAAATACGCATCAATATCCTGATCAGGTTTTTCCTCATACAAGGAGACGATATCACTTGCAACTTTGTTTATCTTCTCACCATTATAGGGTTTTTGAACCTGATGATAATAAACATTGGAAATCAAAAAAGCGATGACACTGGCAAGAACCATGATCAAAATGGTTTGAATAACTATCCTGAAATAGAGTGTTTTCACTTCTTGTTGACCTCCAGTTTATAACCTAAGCCACGGACAGTGGTTATAACAAAGTCATCGGTCCGCCCGGCAAAACGTTCCCTTAACCGTTTAATATGGACATCAACCGTCCGATCATCCCCTTCAAAATCAGTACCCCACACCAATTCAATAAGCTGCTCACGCGTAAAGACCTGATCTGGAAAACTCCCCAGCTGAGCCAGCAACTCAAATTCCTTTAGCGGCAGGAGCAGCGTATTACCCATTATTCGAACCTCATAACTTTTACGGTCAATCACCGTTTGATTCAATGAGATTGATTCAGAATTTACCATAAGGTACCTTCTCAATAGCGCTTTTATCCGAAATAGAAGTTCCCTTGGCTCAAATGGCTTTACTAGGTAATCATCCGTCCCTGCAAAGTACCCCTTTTCCTTATCGATAAGTTGATCTTTAGCTGTCAATAAAATGACCGGCAGATCATATTGATCCCGGATTTCCTTACAAAGATCCAGCCCGTTTTTAAACGGCATCATAATATCAACAACCGCCAGATGGATTCGTTCCTTCTCCAGTATCAAGGAAGCTTCATTCCCGTCCTTAGCTTCTGATACCATGTACCCTTCCTTTTCCAAGTGAAATTTAAGCAACTCCAGAATATGCCGATCATCATCCGCAATTAATATATGTATCAAAGAAACCACATCTCCACTTCTTTTATAACCCTGGCTAAACATACAATAGCAATAATTAATCCTGTAAAACAACAAATACTAATTCCTGCTCTAGAAAACCTGTAGCTACTTTCCATATAATTAGTATGCAAATAATTTGCACCCCTCTTAAAAGTGAACAGAATTTCTAAAACCTTTTTCTTTGTTAACCCATCATATTCATACAATTTCAGCGCTAGAGAATTACAGTTCAAAAGAATCCCCTTTTTCAATATGACTGTCCATAATGAAACCATCCAAAAGGCTGCTTAGAAAACGTATTAATATTTTTTATCGTCCGAAATGGTTTCAAATATTCTGAATATAAATTATAATTGTTTTATTTTAAAACATCTAGGAGGTCACTATGGGAGTAGTAGAGAAAATCAGCGGATTCGCTGGTAAAACATTTACCTTATGGGTCATTTTATTTGCAGTTATTGCGTATATCTTACCTAATCATTTTATATGGATTGGAGCCTATATTGTTCCATTATTAGGAATTGTCATGTTTGGCATGGGACTTACATTATCAGCATCGGATTTTAAAGAAGTATTCCGACGTCCGAAAGAAGTGGCACTAGGGGTAGCAGGACATTTTATCATTATGCCCTTATTGGCATTTGTATTAGCAATAGGGTTCGATTTGCCCAAAGAAGTGGCTGTTGGTGTTATTTTGGTAGGATGTTGCCCTAGTGGAACAGCTTCAAATGTCATGGTGTTTCTTGCGAGAGGGAATGTTGCGCTTGCAGTTGCCATTGCTTCTGTTTCCACTATTCTAGCACCTATCGTAACTCCCCTGCTTATTCTGCTCTTGGCAAGTAAATGGGTCAATATCAGTATTGGGTCGTTATTCATTTCGATCATTCAAGTGGTGATTATCCCACTGCTGCTTGGATTCATCGTTAAAAAGTTTTTCGGCAAACAGGCAGAGGCCGGTGCAAAGGCTTTACCTCTAGTATCTGTCATTTCTATCGTTCTGATCGTATCTGCCGTAGTAGCTGGCAGCCAAGCTCAGCTGGCTAAAACAGGTTTGCTGATTTTTGCAGTAGTCGTTCTTCATAATGTTCTTGGTTTTTTACTCGGCTTTTTCTTTGCTCGTTTATGCGGGATGGATTTAGCTAAACAGAAAGCTGTTGCAATGGAGGTTGGTATGCAGAACTCTGGTTTAGGTGTAGCCATAGCAACAGCCCACTTCTCGCCTTTGGCCGCTGTACCTAGTGCCATCTTCAGTGTTTGGCATAATATATCAGGCTCCGTTCTGGCCTTTATTTTCAGTCGCATGAAAGATAAGAAAAAAGTAGGGACCGTTAAAAGTAGTTCGATAAAAACAGACGCATCATAATAAGTTGGAGATGAACCAAAAACGCTTTTCAGTAAATGAATAAAAAAAGCCGATTGAGTGAATCGGCTCAGTTTGTAGACAAAAGGGGTTCGGAATTAAAAAATTCTGAACCCCTTTTGAAATTCCCTTTGAATTTTCGCCTAAAGTTAAGAGATTGGGGCTCTACGAGCCCACTATGTTAGGCCATTTTTGGACCTCGCCATGTCCAATTGGCCATCTTCTTTAAATTAATGGCAGCGAAAGTAAGCATCGCCTGCATCGACAATTTTTTAAGTCCCCTTAAAGTAGTCCAACGCATACCATGCTTTTCTTTTGCATCTGCGAATACACGCTCAATCGTTTCTTTACGTATTGCATATATAGGTTTTACATCTTGATGATGACGCAGATGATCTGCTTCTTCCACATGTGTTTGCCAGATATGCCGTGTCACCACTTTTTGACAGTCTTTGCTTTCTGTACATCGAGATAAAAATGAGCATGTTGTACAAATTTGTTTTGGCGATTTGTACTCGCGATAGCCCTCTTTATTTGTTGTTGAGTACTTTAAAGTTTCGCCCGAAGGGCAAAGGTAACAATCAAAATGTTCATCGTATACATAGTCCTGTTTGCGGAAAAATCTTTGGTGCGAGGACGTGTATAAGGTAAAGCCGGTATGATTTCTTTGTTAAATAGGTAGCTTGTAATCGCTGGTGTTTTATAAGCTGCATCTGCGGCAACGGCTTCCGGTTTTCCAACGTTCTCAATCACTTGTTCAACTAGTGGCTCTAAGATCTGACTGTCATGTGTATTTCCAGGTGTTACAATCGTTCCCAATACAAAACCGTTGCGGTCTGCGGCCGCGTGGAATGAATAGGCAAACTGTTTTGTTCGTTCATCTTTCACATAGTAGCCACTCTCAGAATCCGTTGTACTTTCTTTAATCTCTTTGGTCTCTTCTTTATCAAATTTATCTGGTGGAAAAGGCTTTTTTCCATGGTTTTCACGATCTTGATTGATTTCTTCTTGAAGACGTCCTTGATACGCTCGTGTTTCTTTACGAACGATTTTCTTTTCAAATTTCCGTTTATTCGCACTGGCCTTCACATGTGTGGAATCCACGAAAACGTGTTCAGCACTTATTAACTTTTTATTAGCAGCTGTCATTAAAATGCGATAGAAAATCTGTTCAAACAGGTCTGTATCTTTAAAGCGTCGCTCATAATTTTTCCCGAACGTAGAGAAATGAGGTACTTTTTCATGGAAACCATAGCCTAAGAACCAACGGTAAGCCATATTGGTTTCAACTTCTTCAATCGTTTTACGCATGGAACGAATACCGAAGGTATATTGAATGAAAGTCAGTTTAACTAAAATAACTGGATCAATACTTGGGCGTCCTACCTCTGAATACATATCTTTCACCAAGTCATAAATGAAAGTGAAGTCAATGGCAGCCTCCATTTTACGAACCAAATGGTTCGGTGGCACCAGTTGATCTAAAGTAATCATTTCAAGTTGATCTCGCTGAATAGAATCATGTTTAGAAAGCATCCTCATCACCTCAAGTTTTAATACTTCTATTTTAAAACAAAAATGACTCCAGGCAAAAGTGTTCTATCTAAAAGGTAAGACAAAGTTGATTGGAACGGAAGGTACGAGACTCCTGCGGGAAAAGCGCGTCTAGGGGAGACCCCGCAGGCGAAAGCCGAGGAGGCTCCCCGACCGCCCGCGGAAAGCGAGTGCCTGGAGTGGAAATCAACGTCCAAATTGTACAAGCCATAAAAATAGACAAACTCGATTTTCATCGAGTTTGTCTACAGTCTGAGCTGATTGAGTGAATCGGCTTTTTTTGTGCATTAACCATCTGAATATTGAACATTCAAGGGAAAATAACAAATATTCAATGCCCAAAATTAATGAACTTACTGCCTTGTTGTGGTTATTTTTTTGAACTACCTGCTATACTACTAGATGAAAGTAAATTATTAAATTTGCTAATGATTCGGGTTATAGTAATTGACTATCATTTTAAGGATGAGGGAATATAATGTCACCAAAAATAAAATCTTCAAGAAAAATAGCTAGATATTCACTAATTATCATGGGGGCGGGTTATATTGCAACCACTCCATTTCAAGGCTCATTGCCTCTAGATTTATTACATGGAGGGTTTGAGGCTGGTTTAGTCGGCGGATTGGCAGATTGGTTTGCAGTCACTGCATTATTCCGCCATCCGCTTGGATTACCAATCCCCCATACAGCGCTTTTGCCCAACAATCGTAAAAGAATGACAAATGCACTTGTTTCGATGTTAAAAAACGACTGGCTTTCTAAGGAAAGTATTCAGGACAAAGTAAAACATATTCCTTTTACTGAAAAATTGATCCCTATTTTAGGAAAAGAGATTCAAAGTGATACTTTTAGAAAAGTTCTGATTAAACTAATCAAGCAAATGATTGGTTATATAGATATAGAAAAGATTACACCTTTCGTTGCAAAAAAAATTACAGCATCACTTTCTAGCATAGACATGAGCAAAATTCTACATTTAGTAAGTTCAGAGTTACTTAACGAAGAGTTTGATAAGAAGGCTTTGGATCATGTTTTGAAAAAAGCTGAAGATTGGTTAGGAAAAAAAGAAACCAGTCACCGACTTGGCACTGTTTCCATGGATGTACTCAGCAAGATTGAACTGGAAGGTATGCTTCAGTTCGCCGTTAAATCCATTCAAAGTTTGCTTAACGAAGAGAAACTTGGGAATATCATCCAAAACCTGCTATTAAGTGTCGTAAATAATTTACAAAACGAGAAAGAACCAAATAGAGAGGCTTTAATCTTATATATCAGGAAAGAGATACAAGGCATTAACCATAACCGGGAACTGTTAGAAGGAGTTGAAAAATGGAAAAAACAACTTCTGACAAAATGGGAGCCTGAGGCGACAATAGAGGGAAGCCTAAAACAAATTCAACAAGAAGCATTGGATTTCGTCGAAGATGAACACTTCATGGATACTTACCTGACTCCAATGATTCATCATATACTGGACAATATTAAGGAAAATAGCACCCGCATCAATCAATGGATACAGAAACAAATTACTGCTCTCATTGAAAAAAATCATACGCAGATCGGCAATCTTGTACAAGAAAATTTAGATAAGCTAGACAATGAAACGCTGATTGATATGATGGAAAATGGTGTAGGAAAAGACTTACAATGGATTCGTGTGAACGGAGCAGTCTGCGGTTTTATAATAGGGCTTATCCTAACAGGCGCACAGGCTTTGCTTAGGCTATTATAATCCAGGCACCTTCGGGCGATTTGGTAACGGCAGTATACTGTCGCTATCAAATCAACTGGGGCTGTCTGTAGTTTGATACCCACCATAAAAAAGGCCCTAACCTTAAGGGCTTATTAACGGGGCAATTAATCTAATGTATAGGGTTTCCTCTCCTCGATTATCCACTTCATCCCATTCCACAGATTTGGAGTACATATATTTATCGGTTCGTTCAAACCCCATCTTTTTGGCAAGTTAAGTGTTTGTTGTATCCAACAATACTTTTCCAGTTTTTCTTTCTTCAGATGCTGGAAACATCTCTCCCTTATATATTGCCTTCGAATTTATCTTAAATAAATTTTCTACCTCTTCTACAGAAACATTTTTTATATAAATATTTTTATCTAAATGTTTGAAACCTTGAGATAGATCAGCATGTTTATTACTTATTAACCTTATAGACTTATCTTTCAGTAAACTAAAACTATACTCGCTACCATATATGTATTGCATACTTTCCTTTTCTTATCATAGGTTCTTCCATTTTGAGGTAAGTATTTATCATCAATATTAAATTGCATTTCATTCATCGGGAAACAGTCATTTCAACTTATGTTAAAAGTCTTTTATTAGCGGGAAAAATACTCTGATAAAGTTAAATGTCCCTTTTAAATTCTTTTAATAAAATACCTTTTATTCCATCTAATTCGTTATTAGCAACGATTCTCTTGTCATAGTTATCATCCCAAATAAAATAATCAGATAAACCCACTCTAGGTTTATTTATATCATGATAGATGCTACTCAATTCCATCATAGTTTTACGATATTGCTCTGCTGATTTACAATCCAATAAGTAAACATCTATTAATTCAATTGAGGCTTTAGCTTTTCTTAATGCATATTCTATATCATTCTTTTCTTTTGTTAATATTTTCACCAAACGAACATAAGCATCCTTAATAACTAATAAAGTTCGCTCCAAGTTTATCACCCATAATACAGTTATTGGAACTTCATCCACCAAATCCTTATTTCCCAAAGTGCTCTGACACATATTTGATTTCACACCTGAATAGATTCAAGCTTATAAGGCCGCTAGACCCTTATATAGTAGTTCCTTTAGGAATTTTCAATGTATAAACTATTCAGCTTCATTATATAGTCTCTAACTTCTTCCCTTGGTATAACCTTCCTGCTTTCAGGTAATTCTTCAAATATTAATATTGGCTTTTTCACCTCAATAATCGATTCTATGTCGTCAAGAGGCACGTCCTTTTTAAAAACAAATTGCTCTTGCTTTTCAAA
Source organism: Peribacillus sp. V2I11 (assembly GCF_030817135.1). Classification (NCBI taxonomy): domain Bacteria; kingdom Bacillati; phylum Bacillota; class Bacilli; order Caryophanales; family Bacillaceae; genus Peribacillus; species Peribacillus sp. V2I11. The sequence continues at coordinate 1,820,194 of NZ_JAUSYW010000001.1, forward strand.
TCGATTGCAGTCTACATCATTACTATCCATACTAAATAACGAAATCTCATTTTCATCCAAGATATGCCTGCCTAATGTATATGGCTCAAACTCATTACCTTTGTAAGCTACCACAAACTTTAGTTCATAAACTAAATCAACTTCTTCTTTAGTCACATCTTTGATAAATAGATTTGTCTTATTCCCTGTTTGATCAACAAGTTCACGAAATCCTTTTTCAGGTTCATGGGTTCTAAGCCTTAACCTGTCGTTACGGATATTCAGAAGGTAATCCTTATGATTATATATGGCATATTTCAACTTTAGCTTCACCTCGTAACTTGTTCTCATTTAATATCTTGTATTGAAAAATGAATATTAATTCAGAAGTTCCAAAACTGTTTTATAAAAATATTCACATGCTTCATCTTCTGTATCAAATTTCTTTAAATGTGATTTCAACCCACATTCACTATAATAGACTTCCAAAATATTATCTCTTTTATTTAAGCAAAGTACCTCATTAGTTAGTCCACCATTAAGGCTATATAGATTTTTTGGAGTATTATCTTTAATTAATAATTTCTCCAATTCCAACTTTTTCAAATTAATTCCCTTCCCCTCTAATTATGTACATTTTCTTTTATATGGTTCACCTCCAGAAATATATAATCCGAGTTATCTTCTTACACGATTCGGATATACACCTTTTTCTTTTTATCTTTGAAAATATAGTATGCTGATTCCTGCATCACACGACCTTGGATGATACCATTGCGTAATCTTCCCCCATTCAAATACATTTTCAGACAATATACCTTCTGGATACCCAATTTGCTCTGTAAGCCATTCGCCATGCTGCGAAAGTTTTTCTTCATAGTCCCATTGGTTAATGGATGGATCACTAACTTTTAAACGTATTCCTTGTATTATGTTATTTTCGAAAGAAATTCTAACAGAAAATTTTTTGCTTCCTAATTGTATAGGCCATAAAGATCCAACTGTTGCTTCATCAGACTGCCTTTTCCTAACCTCAAAATTAGGATTTGTTACAAATGACTTCTCCAAAAAATCCAAATTTGTATCTTGTTTTACTTCAATTCCTTCTATTGTCAATATTCCATTATTCAAGTTATTCATTAGCGAATCCCCATTTCAAAAACAGCATTCCCTATTGCTTCAAACTTTCAGCTTTAGTTAATTTGAAATTATTTAATAACACTAGGAGCCTCTTTTTTCTTTATATATGTTTTATTGATTTATATATAATCTAATCTAACGAAAACGGTTTTCGTTCTTCTATTATTTCAACTTCATCTAAATTAACATTTTTAGAATACAGATATTTATCTGTACGTTCAAAGCCATACTTTTCGGCGAGTTTTAAATGAGGAGTTGATAGAAGAATTTTTCCATTCTCGCCATTAGAAGCTCCAAACAACTCTCCTTTATATTTTGCAAAAGAATGAATTAAAAATAGCTTTTCTACTTCATTCTGGGAAATAATTTTTGTATAAATATTATCTTTATAATGGATAAATCCATAATTCATTTCTTCCTTATTATTGCTTATTAGCACTATAAAGCCTTCGCTTTCAGATTCAATAAACCTATACTCTTTCCCATTATAGATCGTATACTCACCTTTTCTTATCATTTCTCCACTCCAGTATTTAATTTTCCATCATCCAGACACAAAAAGCTGTTTCTCTTTTTTGACTACTGGACTTATATTTGCATTTAGAATTATTTAAATGTCACTGCAACAAATCAAGGTCTAGGTTAAGGTATAAAGATAACTCTAGTTAATTTTTTGTAATAAGTTTTTCTATAATAATTCTATATTTAATTTTTCGGCCTTATGTAATTCTCCTAATAATGGATTTTGATAGTCACTATAATTATCCATATAAGCACGTACACCACCAATAATATTAAATTCTCTTATATCTTCATTATTCTCCAATACATCCAATGCATTCTTATATCTTTTAAATATAAGTTGTAATACACCGCTAGTAATTTCATTATAATAATCATTTTCGAGATTATTTATCACAACTTTTATTTGGTCGATTAACTGCTTTTTCTTATCCATTTCATCTTCCTATCTACTCGCCTATAAAGAAGACCCTTAACAAAACAGTTCCAAAGCTCCTTAGAGGGTATAGTGCAATAAATATTAATCGTGTTTGAAATGAGGAAATTAATCTAATGAGTAAGGTTTCCTCTCCTCGATTATCTCCACTTCATCCCATTCCACTGATTTGGAGTACATATATTTATCTGTTCGTTCAAACCTCATCTTTTTGGCAAGTTCAGTGTTTGTTGTATCCAACAATAATTTTCCATTTTTTCTTTCTTCAGATGCTGGAAACATCTCTCCCTTATATACAGCATAGGGATTAATAGAATATAATTCTTTAACTTCATTTACACCTACTATTTTAGTGTACATATTATTTTTGTAATAAGTAAAGCCATTGTCCATTTCATTTTTATCATTGCTAATTAACTCAATAGCTTCCACTGAATCAGACTCTATGAATCTATACTCTTTACCATTATAGATCGTATAATCACCTTTTCTTATCATTTTCCCACTCCATTATTTAATTTTCCATCATCAAAATAAACTGCTTCGCTTCCCGTTTAACATCGCATAAACTGGAATCTCGACATAAAAAACCCCTATAAAGGACTTTTATAGGGGGGGTTTTATATTTATATGGGTGATTTACATCAAACCCCATACTCTTCTTTAATTGCTTTATCTGCACAAAAACTATGGAATTGCTTGATTAATTCATCAATATCTTCTTTTCTTGTGATTTTCTCAAGCCATTCTTTAGGGATGTCGACCATTTTATAGTACATACCTGCCATTGTCCCTGTAATGGTACCTACTGTATCTGTATCATCCCCTAGATTCACTGCTTTTAAAACCGCATCGCTAAACGAATCTGAATTTCCTAAGCACCAAATGGCTGCTTCCAACGTATGAACGACATAACCATCTGACTGAATTTCTTCTTGTGGTAATGAAAAGAAATCTTCTTCAAAAATTCTTGAATAGGATTGCAGCTCTTTATGGTATATATGATCTTTTTCAAAATTCTCATCAAAAAGTTCTTTTATCTCCTTTTTTGAAACTTCAGGAGAATTATTATAATAAAGTCTAAGTAAAAACTCGAAGCCCTTTTGATTATTAGGAATTTTTGTAATCAGACCACATCATACAATATACAATATCGAACTTTTAAGCATTTGAAGGTGCGGTAAAACAATTTTTTAAAAAATACGGGTTCCTTGGGTTATGTGTTTTAAGTTTGAAAGATGGTTTATTCGGCACTGGGTAACCTCATTTTAAACATATAATTACCTATTATATGAGACTAAAACAATATTTTTTCTAATCTTAATCTTTTTATAAAGTTTTCTAAAGCATCACTTTCATTATTAAATTTTGTAATAGAACCTGTAACCACACTAGCCCTTTCATCAGTTACATATACTACCCATTGATCACCATCAACTCTAATTCCTACCTCATTTTCTCTTTGTGGATGTTCATTAAACCAATTGTATCTTTTTAATTTCTCTTGCTCGATTATTTCTTTTGCTTCCTGTTGTGTCATTTGTTTATTCTCCTTTAATTTAAATAAATAGAAAAATATCTTTTTGAATTGATTACTTAATTTCTTTTAACATCCCTAACCCTCAAGCCATTCTACAGGTAAAGGAAGTTCATATTGTATTCCACCTCCTGGTGACCCAAAACCTTCTGCAATTCCTCCTTTTTGGGTTATAACTTTGCTGTAATCTCCATTGTAGTACCTTTCAATTTGAGCTTCTACTTTCATCTTTAATTCTCTATCCGTACAATTCATAACATACTCTTTTAATCTTGAAAAATCCCCTATTACTTTGTACTGATGATATTTCGTCGCATCCTCAACATAAGGCAAGGACCTCTGTACATATTCATACGGTTTTCCATCCATAACTGGTGAGGTATATCTACCATTTGGTGGCCCGTACCTATCAATAATTCCCCCTACTTTAGGTATAAATTCTTCTTTTATTGCATTTCCATTCTTATCAAGCACATATCCACCTTGAGGAACTTCTGCCCAATTAATTGAACCATCTGCATTCAGTAAGCTAGAATCTTTGGGTATCTGAATGTCCTCAGGCCACTTACCAAATGATTCAAATTCGTCAGCATAATTTGTTCCTTTGTATTCATCTATTTTCATGAGATAAGTTTTAAGCTCAACTGCATTGCATGTCGATTTCTTTAATAAGTTTTCTACATGTTTACCCGTATCCTTAGAAATACTCTCCCCTGAAACACCCTCTACTTTGCTATCCTTCACCGTGAATTTCTGATTGGCTTCCTTAATTGTCTGCTTTTCCATCACAATGTGGGGAAGGCTTGGTCCTCCTGCGAGGGAAACTTGTTCCATACTTATCCGTTTAGGAATTTCTTTTTTGCCTAGTTCTTCACCTATATTTTTAAAATCATTTCGTATTCCCAAACTACCTGCTTACTATCATAGTTTTCATACAAAGAATTATACTGTCAATTTCATCAAAAAACCTTGAATGGCTTTAGCCACTCAAGGTTTCATTTTATACTAGCAAAATAAGGTTTTCATTTTCGATAATCTTAAATATATTACCACGGCATGCAATGGTTTTGGTGCATTGGTTAAGTAGTCTGGTTTTCAAATCAACTGGATTATCTCCAATAATTCTACTCCCCTATTTTTCCCATCGTTATCATATATAAAAATTTAAAAATTCGATCCTCGTTACCCTTTTCGATAATTGAAGAATTTTGTCTTTCATCCACATCATACAATATCCAACTTCCATCTTCAAAGTAACAACCTGTTGAAAATGGTACATTAGTTTTTCTTCCAATAACAATATTGAGTTCTTGTAAATCTACACCTAACTCTTTTATCTTATTTTCATATTCACTTCGTGTCATTTTACGAACCTCCTTTATTTAAGTAATATCCCTGATATTCTCCAGGGCTTTCACGTTAATTGGAGTATTATTTCAATTCATTAAAAAACCTCGAATGGCTTTGGCCACTCAAGGTTTTATTTTATTCTAGCAACATTCGGTTTCCTGTGTCATTTTCTATAACTAATCCAGATCTCTACTTGTCCACTTTTCTTATCTTCAAATGAAGTGACTTCTCCCCAAGTTCTATTATAAATTAATGAGTCTCCTTTTTTAATATCTGGTTTTCCTAATATCTCTTCTACCCATTTATCATGTATCTCTTTCTTTTTTTTAGCTTTATAATTAGACCAATTATTGTAAGTGTTTTTCAAATTTTCATCAGCATTGTCGAGTTCAATACGAGAAACTTTACCATTCTGAAAGTTAACTACAATCCAAAAATAAATTCCATCTAACATAATTGCGTCCTTAAAAACAAACATATTATTCGATATATCGCTTGATAGTAGTTCATTTTGAAATTTTATACAAAAATCCTGTTTATTTGTATTGCCATTAAGTATGTTTCCTTTCACTAAAATATCACCTGTTAATCCATTCAAATTAAAAACCTCATTTTCATTTAGTAGAATTCATTATTTTACTATATTCTTCAAAGGAGATTTCAGAATTATTTAAAATAATTTCTTCGTTTTTTAATCTCCTTATATAGTTATTGTGCAATAATTCATTGAAGTCGGCCATGAAAATTTGCTCCATACCACCTTTTCCAAATTGAGGATTATTTTTAGCTATACCATTCCCCCCTATAATATCAACATTTAGTACATAAGCTCCCATTTTGTTTCTATAAATCGCCGTTTGCATTCCCTTTTCCCAATATGGTTTAACCTGTAGTCCTTCAAATATGGTTTTTGAATTTTTATCAGCGTTTAAGATAGCTTCTTTTGTAGTAAAATATCCTGTTGGGTAGGGCTCTCCAGCATAAAAAATATCCCCTTTTTTATACAGTTTATCTACATAATCATCAACACCAACATACGGATATGAGCCCTGCCAATTTTGAGCAACTTTTGAGGGACTATAATCTTTTACCATTCTCCTTAATTTTGGAGTGTTAATTTCTTTATGTAATTCTGCTGATGTCATCTTTCCAAATTTATTGTGTAAATATTCTAATCTATCTGCATATTTTCCTCTTTGCAGTCTTTCAATAGCCCCAGTTCCCTTACCACCATTACTCTTCACCGCGAACTTCTGGACGATATCCTTAATCGTCGTATTATTGAAAGTGACATGCTTGTAACTGTTTCCATACGCAGTAGCTAATTCATCGTCACTAATACGGAGTGGCACTTTCACTTTACCAATTTCCCTGCCGAAGGCTTTTGCGTACTGAACCTGCTTTTCCGCAAATTCCTTACTGTAAGGTACGAACTTTGTACCACTCGCTACTTTATCAGCGACTTTAGCCGCACCTGCCACACCGCCGATGCCAAGTGCCATCAGAATCCCGTTCTGGCGCTGTTCCTCGGTCAGCTGGTTGCCGAAGATGTCTTTGCCGGTGGCCGCTTCGCCGAGGCCGTTGGCTGCGAGGAGCCCGTATATCCCGTATTCGGTTTTCTGGAGGAGGCTAAAGCCTTTATTCGTTTTATAGGCATCGAGTGCATGGTCCGCTGCATTGAGTCCTTTGGCCGTTTTGTATAAGGCGCTGCCGCCTTTGATGGCCCGGCCGGCCCAGCCGACGACGGGGATGAATCCAGCGGCTGCCATGGCGCCTGCGGCGATTCTTTCGGCATCGGACAGCTTGCGGCCCGTTACTGGATCGACTCCGGTTGAGGCCCTGATTGAATCATAATATCCCGTGAATTCCCCTGTAAAGGTTTTTGTCGTATCCCAGGCTTTTTCGTACCATGGGCGGTTTTCGAGTTCTTCCATTTCTTGTTCGATTTTCCGGGCTTCGGCTTGCTGCTTTTTGAAGGTCTGATAGTCTTTCATCTGACCGGCGACTTCATCCTTCACTTGATAGACGTCACTGCTCTTGAATGCCGATTGGTTGAATGTCATCGGCGAAATGTTGCCGTCCTGTTTGGTAGCATCAAGCAAGGCACGGAAGAGACCAACGGCCACGTTTTCCTGCCCGATGGACACATCATATTCCTCGACCAATTGCCTGTCGACATTCTCGACCTTTGTCACGGTGTCATCCAGCCTGTGCCCGGCCAGCGTGATTTTTTCATTAAAGTCCTTTTGGTCGAACATATCAAGAGGCAGGATATCGTCAATGCTGTTCAGGATCCTTTGGAGATCGTTCGCTTGTTGATCGACAAGCGACTTCGCTTGGTTAATGCCGTTCGAGACTTCGCCATCTAAAAAGGGAACCTCGACCACCGCATTTCCGGAGAGGTCCGCCTCTTCCAGATTGGCCGGTATGCCTTCTAAAAAACTGATCTGGGTCGTGAATAGTTCCATCCAGGCGTCCGCCACCTCGATTTGCGCTTCATAGAAGTTTTTGATGGCGGCAGCACCGGCTCCTTGAAACTCGTTATCCAGGCCGACGATGCCCTGAAATTCCTTTTTCAGGGCTGTGACTTCCTTCTTTAGTTCTTCATATTGCTTGGCGCGCGACTTGGTTGCGGCCGTCAATGTCTCGGCTTCATATATCTTCATCGCTGGTACCCATGTGAAGACGTATGGGCGATGGCTTCATCCTGTTCTTTTAATAAGTCAATGTTGGCACGGGTATCTTCCACATTTTTCTGGACGATTTTGATATATTGCTCGAAGACCTTCTCCAGGTTCGTTTCCCGGTCGATCCATTTCGAGGTGAATTCCAATTTATTGCTGCCAAGCTCGCCTGCCGGCAAATTTCCTAGCGTGACTGTACCAAGTGCCGTCTTCACCTGATCGACTTGCTTCGTTACGGCAGGATGATTCAGTTTGATTGTCGTCATTAAAACAACCACCCTTTTAAGTATGATATTTTGCTTTCCAATTGATCTATGACGGCTTCTCCTTTACCTAAAAGTACATCCGCTTCATGGGCTATGGTGCCTGCTGCACTCAGAGCCTTTTTCTCTATATTAAGCAGTGTGATTTTACCGTCGATTTTCTCTTGATAGTCGTCATAATCATCATGAATGATCGTTGACATTGCCTTGTATGCATCACTGCGGGCATCTTGAAAGTCTTCTGCACGTTTTCCCGTCCAGCTTTTTGCCAAATCCGGATTTTTAATTTTAGCGATTTCCCCAAGACAAGCATTCTGTTCTTCTTTGATTTGTCTTTTTGCCTGCTCCAAGCGATTGATTTTTTCATTCACATCGGACATTTTACTGGAGAGGGCTGAGTGAATTTCACTCAATGAATTTGCATACACTTAAAAGATCACCTCAAACCTACTATTCTCATTATATAGACTGTCATATTTTTCATAATTTTTATTATAAGGATTATAGTCTTAGAGTTAAATAGGGATAAATAAGCTATTTATGCTAGGTATTTAGGGAATTCATCCCATATGCACCAATTTCAGATTAGACTTTTTACCCCTCGTTTTCCATTTTTAAACACAAAAAGAGAGTGCAGTCTGCACTCTCTAACTTCCATACTCATTTTACTGCATTATCTGAATTCCTTTTCGTCAAATAAATGCGGAACTTTCACCTTTTTCCCTTTTTCATGATTTGGATCAGGTTTTTTAGATTCGATTTTAGCTTGGTCATAGACAGCTGTGCCGACAATTTCAGCAACATCTTGAAGCTTTTCTTTTGAGATTTTATCAATGGTATCATCAGGAGTATGATACCAAGGTTCTGATGGACTGTGGATGAATAAAGCAGCGGGTATTCCAGCCTCAGCAAATGACACATGGTCACTTCTCCCGCCTTGTCCATATGGAGTCGGCTCACCATTCAGTCTTGTACTTGATGCCTGGGCCAGCTCGGTTACAAGGTTCATTTCTCCATCATTAGTCAAAATGACCAAATCTCCGGCATCCTTGCTTCCTACCATATCCAGATTGAAATTGGCAATGGTCCGCTTGATATCATCATCAGGAAGATTGTCCACATAATGTTGCGAACCCAACAATCCATTTTCCTCTGCCCCAAAGGTGACGAAGCGAATTTCCGTATCTGTAGGAAGATTCTTCAGAACACGAGCAAGTTCAAGGGTGACGGATGTTCCTGATGCATCATCATTCGCTCCGGGTGCTCCTGCGACGGAATCATGATGTCCAGTAATATAAATGATATCGCTCTTTTTTGCTTTATTGTTCTTTGTTGCTTTTTTCGTTGCCACTACATTATAAGACGTCTTTTCTCCGGAATAGGCTCCTTCAATTTTTAATGATGCTGTCAATTTAGCTCCAGCATTCAATTTTTCCAGAAGGGCTTCTCCGGCCTTTTTGGTTATCGTGACAGATGGAATATACTTGTCATTATCCTCTCCAAGTGTCCCGTTTAATTCCCCATCGGCATTATTGAACAGGATGACACCCGCTGCCCCTTTTTCTGCTGCATTCAATACTTTTTCTGCAAAAGTGAGGCTGCCTCTTTGTATAAGGGCAATCTTCCCAGCAACGTCGGTCTCCTCTAGCTCTTCTTTCGTTCCTAAACCGGCATATACCACTTCACCGGATAGATCCCCATTAACTGAATAGGTTAGATGGTTCGCTTCGATTTCCCCATCAAACCCTGCAACGGACAGCCCGACCAGATTTGGGTCTGTATAAGATAAAAAATTGAACTCTTCAATATCGGCTTTATAGCCATAAGATTGAAATTGCTTTTTGATGAATTGGACGGCATTATACTCAGAATCCGTACCGGCCACCCGAGGTGTTTGTGAGAGGTATTCAATATTCTTGTAGATTTTATCGGCATCGATACTTTTAATGACTTGCTTGTCCGTGGATGGCGCAGATAGCACCGGAGATGAGTGTGGCGCTGCTAAAGCGGTGGTTGCCCCGGCTGTCCCGAGTGTCAATGCCACGATTAAGCTAACCGATAGAAATTGTTTTTTCATGGATTGCCTCCCAGTTTAATAGATTCCACCATAATTTTACAATACATAGAGAATACTAACTAGGTAGGTTTATCCCAACTAACACATGTCTAAAGTAACGAATTTACAAATTAAAGAAATCAACAGGAGGTTTGACCCGTGCCAAAAGTTCTCTACCATCCGATATTTTGTCATATTATATAAAAATCCCTGGAATCCAAACAGGATTTTCGCTCTTTTTCGGGAAAATAATACAGAAGAGATAGAATTTTTACAGGGAGAAGGCGTAAAAATGTCGATAACTAAATTCGTGATGCCGGAAGTGATTTTTGGAAAAGGTTCGATTGAACAAGCTGGCGAGGCCTGCTTGCGGCTGGGTGCCAAAAAGGCACTGATAGTCAGCGACTCCGGGGTGGCCAATGCTGGCTGGTTGGATAAAGTCATTAAATCCTGCCAGGATGCAGGCCTTGCCTTTGCTACCTTCATTGAAATGACGACCAATCCGAAGGACAGGGAAATCGAAGCCGGCTGTTTGGCATTTAAAGAACAAGAATGTGATGCCATCATCGGTTTGGGTGGAGGCAGTGCTTTGGATGTCGCCAAAGGGGTAGCCCTTTTAGTAACGAATGGCGGTATCATCAGTGATTATGAAGGGGTTGATAAAGTCCACTCTCCCCTCCCGCCCATGGTGATGATCATGACCACTGCAGGATCGGGTTCGGAAGTATCTCAGTTTTCGGTGATCGTCGATTCATTCCGCGAGAAAAAAATGACGATCATTTCAAAATCACTCGTCCCCGATATTGCAATAGTCGACCCTGGTACCTTAACCACCTTGGGACCCGATTTGACAGCAGCTACGGGAATGGATGTTTTAACCCACGCCATTGAATCCTATGTTTCAATCGCTGCGACACCTTTGACAGATGTACAAGCTAAAAACGCGCTTTCCATCGTTTCCCGCCACTTACGCCCCTCTGTTGCATCCAGGCATAATGAGGAAGCAAAAAAAGCGATGGCGATGGCGAGCCTGCAGGCAGGACTGGCCTTTTCCAATGCCATTTTGGGAGCTGCCCATGCCATTTCACATGCCCTAGGCGGCAAGTACCTCCTTCCACATGGTGAAATTAATGCGATACTCCTTCCCCATGTCATGGATTTCAATCGAATTGCCTCACCAAGGCGATTCAGCGAGATTGCCGACATCATGGGCATCGATACACGGGCATTGACCGAGCAGCAAGCAGGAATGGCAGCCATTCACTTCGTAAGGGAATTATCACAGGATATAGGGGCTCCCAAGTGTTTAAGTGATGTCGGCATTACGAAAGAAATGATAGATCCCATTGGGATGACCGCTCTTGAGGATGCCTGCATGATCACAAATCCTCGTGATATGTCATTAGAACAGATAAATCAGCTGCTTCTTACAGCCCTATAAGAGGTGAAAAGCATGAACAAACTTGAAATGATAAATTTAATGACAGGTGTTAAATCTTCAAAGAAAACGTATTACACGGAACTTAAGAAAACCGTGGATCAGCTGAAGAAGAAGAATATGCAGCTTGAAATCATTAATGACATCACTAAAAATATGAATATGGACATCGACATCCAAGAGATTCTCCGAAATGTCATTACAAAACTTAAGCAGCTCATTACCTTCGATGACAGTCATTTTGTCATATTGTATGAGGAAGAACCTGCCCTGCTTCACATCTGCCCTAATGGTCACTGCGAACTTGAAATGAATCCCAAAAACTTGTTACACCCTTTTCAGGATTTCTCGTCCGCCTTGAAAGAAAAACAGCCCATTCAGGTGGAAGTTAAACGGTTACCGGACTTCCCGGAAAAGGAACGTCTATTATCCCTTGAGATCGAATCACTTTTATTAGTTCCTTTATACGGAAAAAGTAAAAAAATCGGAATTTGGACTTTCGGCAGGAAGAAAAAGAAAACATGGCATGAAGATGAACTGGAATTTCTTGAGCAATTATCCAATCAGCTTGCGTTAACTTTGGAAAATGCCCAGCTTTATAAGGAAGTTCTTCATTCCAAACAGGAGTGGGAGGATACATTCAAGGCAGTTCAAGATATGATCATCGTCTTTGATCACAAAGGAACGGTCTATCAATCCAATGATTCAGCCAGGGACTTTTCCGACCTGCCTTCATTAATTGAAAAATCCCAATCTCTGATTCAAGATACCTTTTCATTCAATAAGCCAGGATTTCAGGAAATACTCCTTCAGCATGATACCATCTTGGAAATGCATGCTTACCCGATTCAAAATAAGGAGCATCAAGTCTATGGGGTCATTGCTTATTATAAAAATGTCACCGAAAGAAGACAGATGGAAGTCCAGCTATTACATGCCGGTAAACTTGGGGCGATTGGTGAAATGGCAGCTGGGGTTGCCCATGAATTGAATAGCCCATTAACGGCCATTCTTGGTAACTCGCAAATTTTATTACGGAAAACTCCACAGGACAATCCGGATTATATGCTATTGAACGATATTAAGATTTGTGGAGACCGATGCAGGCAAATAGTGAAAAGCCTGCTTACATTTTCAAGGCAGGATGAGTATAGATTCCACTATTACTCTATTAACGAAGCCATTCACCAGGTTCTGAACCTTTTGAAGTTTCAACTTGGGAAGAAGCAAATCTCCCTCCATCTTACCCTTCAGGAAGACCTTCCTTTCATAAAGGGCAGCCAGCCGCAGATAGAACAGATCATCATCAACTTGCTATTGAATGCCAAGGACGCATTGGATGAGTCCGCTCAAACGGAAAAATCGATTGCGATCACTACCTATTCAGAAAACAAGTTCATGGTGGTTCAGGTGACAGATAACGGAACGGGGATTGAAAAAGAACGGCTTCCCTTCATATTCCATCCCTTTCATACGACTAAAGACCGTGAAAAAGGTACAGGTTTGGGGCTGGCTGTAAGCCTTGGCATCGCCAAAGACCATGGCGGAAAGATCGACGTTTTGAGTACACCAGGACAAGGAAGCACTTTTTTCCTGAGGCTTCCCTTACAAGCAGAAGAGGAAAGGGGGGGGATAAGGTGATTCATTTACTTGTGGTAGACGATGAGAAAGAGGTTGGAACTTTTCTATCCCGCCTTTTTACGATGAAAGGTTACCACGTACAAGTTGTGAATAGCGGGAAGGAATTTCATGAGATCGATTGGAATCAGCAGCGTTTTGATGTCGCAATGATAGACCTGAAACTTCCGGATTGTGATGGACTTTCCCTCCTGCAACATCTAAAACAACTGCAGCCGCGTTGCAAGATACTGATCATGACAGGATACAGCACCGTCAAGACCGCTGTTGATGCAATGAAACTTGGCGCGAGTGATTATATGGAAAAACCCTTTGTGGATATTGAAGTACTGGAAAGGCAGATTGACAACCTATTGAATGAAAATGAAGATTTGAATCAGCATTTCATCCATAAGCTTGCCGAGGATTCAGGACTCATTGTCGGTGAAAGTCCTTTAATGAAGAATTTGATTGAAATGGCTTTCAAAGTGGCCCAAAAATCCGTCAATGTATTAATCGAAGGAGAAACCGGTAGCGGTAAAGAAGTGCTTTCACGATTCATCCACATTGCCAGCCCCCGAAACCATGAGCCTTTTATCGGCATAAATTGCGGAGCGATCTCTGAATCCCTGCTTGAAAGCGAATTATTCGGTCATGAAAAGGGGGCTTTCACAGGAGCGACCCAGCTGCGAAAGGGTTTTTTCGAAATTGCAGGAAACGGTACGCTTTTCCTAGATGAAATTGCGGATGCGAGTCCAGCCATTCAAGTCAAATTGCTTCGAGTTTTGGAAACGAGGGAATTCATGCGGGTCGGCAGCAGCGGGACATTACGGACGAACGCCAGGTTAGTGGCGGCATCCAATGAAAACCTGCAGCACGCAGTGGATAAGAATAAATTCCGGGAAGACCTATTTTACCGACTGAACGTCGTGACTCTCGATATCCCGCCTTTAAGGCACCGAAAAGAAGATATTCCCTTGCTGGTGCGTCACTTGATGGAGAGAAATGGTCATGGAGATATCTCATTTTCTAATGAAGCCATTGAAAAATTACAGCAATACAACTGGCCAGGCAACATACGCGAACTTTCTAATGTGGTCATGCGCACATTAACTCTCGCAGACCATAAGTCGGTAATAACCGCCAATGATATCTCACTGTCTAACAGCCAGATCACCCCTGACAAAAATGTGTCCACTAATGGGATCGTGTCAACTGATAACCTTCTTGAAGAATGGCGAAAAAGGCTAGTGGCTGACTTTAATGAGAAGGATGAACTGACGCTTGAAGAAATACTTACGGAAATCAAACAGCTTCAATCCACAATTGGAAAGGAGCTCGTCATGCAGGCACTGCAAAAAACCTACGGCAACCGGAATGAAGCAGCCAAACGCTTGCAGATATCCATAAGGAAATTACGCTATATATTAAATGAGAAGAACCAGACATAATAAAAAGGAGGATGCCCCGTTCCAGGACATCCTCCTCGTTCCTATTCTAGCGTCAATACGATGCGTCCGTTGATTTCCCCCTTTTCCATCATTGAAAACACATCATTTATTTCATCAAGTTTCCTCGTCTCTATATTCGTTCTGACTTTACCCTCAGCCGCAAATTGAACGGCTTCCTGTAAATCTTTTCTCGTGCCGACGATTGACCCTTTCACAGTTACCCCATTTAGCACTGTATCAAAAATCGGGATTGGAAGTTCATCATTCGGCAATCCGACTACGACAAGTGTCCCACCCCTCTTGACTGAACTGTAAGCCTGTTCGAAAGCCTTTTTCGTAACCGCTACAGAAATGGATGCCTGCACACCGCCAACCTTATCCTTTATAGCCTGTACAGGATCGGTCTTAAGCCCATTAACCGTGTAATCCGCCCCAAGCTCCGTTGCCAGATCAAGCTTATCATCTTGAATATCGACAGCAATGACATTAAAGCCCATCGCTTTCGCATATTGCAAGGCAACATGTCCCAATCCGCCAATTCCATAAACCGCTACCCAATCGCCAGGTTTTGCTTCTGATACCTTAAGCGCTTTATAAGTCGTAACACCTGCACAGAAAATCGGTGATACCTCCGCAAAGTCAAGTCCTTCAGGAACCTTCACCACATATTTGGCGGGTGCTTTACAATATTCCGCATACCCCCCGTCCACGGAATAGCCTGCATTCAATTGATCCAAGCAAAGCGTTTCCCTTCCAGTCAGACAATATTCACAATCGCCACAGGCCGAATAAAGCCATGGGATCCCAACACGGTCACCCACTTTCAAGGAAGTTACGCCTTCTGCCACCTTTTCTATAATGCCCACACCCTCATGTCCGGGGATAAGCGGAAGCTTGGGTTTTACCGGCCAATCACCATGTACCGCATGCAAATCGGTATGACACACGCCACAGGCTTTAATTTTCACTAATATCTCACCATATTCCAATTCCGGGATGGGCACCTCTTTAATTTCAAGGTTTTGGTTAAATTCATTGACGACCGCCGCTTTCATTGTCTTGACCTTTTGCTTTGCATTTACAGTGCTTGCCCCTTGTTTTACATTCATGATTCATTTTCCTCCCTTATTCCAGTGGATATTATTTTTTGCTGCTACTTACACCTACTACTTACACAAGATGCAAGTGCCATGCCACTGCAAAAAGGCAAAGACGACAGCATTCACTTAAAAATAGTGCCGAAAAATCGGCCCACTTGGACGAATTAACGGCCCAAGTTGGACGAAATCCGGTTTGTATATTGCAGAAAAAATAGCTCACCCTATATATAGGAGGTGTCTAAAAACATGGACCAATTTGAAAAAGCCTATGAATCATATAAACAGCAGGGAACACCGCAAGCAAACCAACCTGATTCAGCAGGAAAAGAAGAAATCATCGCCGTAAGGAAAAATGAAGAGGACAATATTATCGCCATCAAGACGAACTCCGGCCGCGAACTCGACTACCCCACAGCCCTTTCGGAAGCAAAAGCGGGCAACCTGGCCAATGTTGACGTCTTTCATAAATATGGACGTGACATCTTGCGGAGTGAACCCGATGGGATAAAGGAAAATAACCTGGATCAACTGCCGGAGTTTTGATTTTTCGGGGAGACTGCCTGATATGGGCAGTTTTTTTCTGTCTGGATGCGCTAAAAAGAGCCAGCATGATTAGCCGGATCCTTTATTTTTCATACTGATAGGATTCAGAGATTTCGAGCAGTCGGCCACAGGACTCGACAACCTCGATGATTTCCATCCATGACATGTCAAGACCCAGTTCATTAGCATGGGAAATCTTATCCCGTAATTTCCGGATGGCGTTCGCATCCTTCTTCCCTTTACTTTTCGAAGGGATTTGGAAGAAGCACCTCAATTCTTTATCTTTATGTATGATATCGAATTTATCACTGATTTGCAGGCACTCTATTATATTGATATCCTCATTTTTATCGATTCTCTTCTTATATAATTCGGTTGCCTTTTCTAAACGGTCTTCGCTGATCATTGGATACCAGCTGCCATCGCCGAATCTATCCAGGATGATATCGCTCATCCTCATTTCCAATAAGGTAATATATCCGAATATCAGCATCCTGATCGGAGGCTTTTGAAGGTCGGCATGGGTAATCAACTTTTTAATTGAATTATTCTCTAATACGAACACCCTTGTTTTATTCTTGAAAATATGGAGAAGCTGGATCAAAGGGGTTGAATCCGAAACCATTTCCCTTGGTGAAAAGTTTCTCAAATATTCTGATATAATCCCTTCACCTAGTTCATCCCTTTCGATATACCCGATGATTTCCCCTTGATCTTGCACGGCCAATATATCAAAATTCTTTTTTTCCAATGCTTTCTGGATATCCAGCGCCAGATCGTTTTTATGGCAAAACTCAAGCTCCTGGGCAATGCTCTTAACCGTTATATTTTCTTCATAGAGAGTTTTAAGACTAAGATAGCTGCTATTGCTTTTTGTATTGCTTCCATTAAACATCTTTCAACCTCCGCTCAGGAACACTTTCTGCCCATTTTCCGCTTTAATCATAGACCGATAAAATACATGCGGTCCTCACAAATAAAGTCCACCCTAGTGGACTTAATCCCATTCTGTGAATCTTTTTGGCACCATTAATTAATCAAAATCCATCAACTGCATTGCCTACCGCCGTTTCCCCATTCCCCTTTTCTTCCCATCCCTTACAAACATCCGCCCAATCCTTCGCACCTGAATATTCAAATAATTCAGCGAGTCTAAGTTCTATTGCAGAGTTCGAACTGCCGCATGCCGGGAACAATGACTCAAAGCGCTTCATCGATACATCAAGAAAAACAGCTAAATCGTTTGCCAGCCCAAACGGACAAACTCCACCGATTGCATGGCCGGTCTGCTCAAGCACTTCTTCAGGTGACAGCATTCGTGCCTTGAAACCGAACGTCTGACGAAATTTCTTATTATCCACTTTCGCGTCCCCAGCGGCAACAACCAAAATTGCATGATCACCTTCCCCCTTAAAGGAAAGAGTCTTAGCAATCCGCGCCGGGATAACACCGATGGTTTCTGCTGCTTCAATCACCGTAGCACTCGATGTATCGAACTCCATTACATCGCCTTCCCGATTCCATTGTTTAAGATGGCTTTTGACACTCTCGATCGACATTTTATATTCACTCCTTTGAAGTACATATTGAAATAATATCATCCTTCATTGCAATAAATCAAAATCCTATTGGGCTACTTCTCCTGCTTGGAAACTTATAAATTAAAACCATTCTTTACAAATTGACGAAACAAGCTTACATGGGATACCATTAATCTTCGGATAAACGCCTAAACGTGGTTCGTAACCATCCCACGATAAAAAACTAGGGAGAGAGTAAAATGAATGTTCGTACACTCGTGATAAACGGGTTATTGGCTGCCTTATATGTGGCGGTCTCATTGGTGTTTAAACCAATAGCTTTTGAGATGTTCCAATTTCGTGTACCGGAAATGTTGAATCATCTGATTGTATTCAATAAAAAGTATATCTACGGTATCGTCGGCGGAGTCTTCATATCGAATCTGCTCTTTTCTCCGATGGTTCCATATGATTTGATTTTTGGGGTTGGGCAATCTCTGCTCGCCTTATTGCTCGTCATTTTTGTTTCACGGTTCATAAAAAGCATTAAAGGACGGATGATTGCCACGATTATCTTTTTCACGTTCACAATGTTTTTAATTGCAATTGAACTGAACCTTGCCTTTGGCTTGCCATTCTGGCTAAGCTGGATGACTACGGCTGTCGGTGAGTTCGTTGTCCTCCTGATTGGTGCCCCAATCGTTTATGGAATGAACAAAAGAATTCAGTTTGAAAAGTGGCTTTAAAGGAATCTTCGGGTCGTTAACCCACTATAATGGAAAAGAGCTGTCTGCATGATGCGGCAGCTCTTTTTTTTCACCAATG
Organism: Peribacillus sp. V2I11; assembly: GCF_030817135.1. Classification (NCBI taxonomy): domain Bacteria; kingdom Bacillati; phylum Bacillota; class Bacilli; order Caryophanales; family Bacillaceae; genus Peribacillus; species Peribacillus sp. V2I11. The sequence continues at coordinate 1,838,655 of NZ_JAUSYW010000001.1, forward strand.
AACTCGAAAATGATAAACTATTAGTAAGAATGGTGGTGACCCTTTGAAAAAAGTCCTGACCATAATTGGTCTACTGGTAATCGCAATATTTATGTACTCTAATGCAGAGTTGTTCACTTTGGTTTGGAAAAGTGATCTGGATTCTGTCATTGGCATATTGAAGGAAAACCTTTTGCTTACATTTATTGTGACATTCGTATTGATGTTTGTACAAAATTCTTTTACAATCATCCCCTTAATTTTACTCCTGATTATCAATGTCACGATATTCGGATTCATATATGGCTATCTTTGGAGTTGGTTTACAAGTGTTGTTGCCTCAGGATTCATTTTTTATGCAGCAAGAAACTGGTTTCAGGAGCTTCTCTTAAAGAAAATTGGAGAAAAATGGAAAGATGCTGTTGTGGAGCATGGCTTCATGTACGTTTTTACAGGCAGGATTTTCCCGCTTATCCCAACAAGCTTAATTAACTTGGCAGCTGGAGTCAGCACCGTCACTTTCAAGGATTTTTTATTAGCGACGGCACTTGGCAACCTTATATACTTTTTCTTCCTATCGCTGATTCCCTATGGATTGCTATCTGTTGAAATGAACCAATATACGCTAGCTGCTCTCGCACTCCTCTCCTTACTATTCTTCATTATCTATAAGCGTGCAAAAAAGAAGAAGAAACTAACCTTCTTCAGAAAAAACAGGTGACCTCATTGGCACCTGTTTTTTTATTTAGGATTCTGCATATATTTTTTTCCGATAGTTTGTTAAAATGTGTATGTAATTTTACCTTTGAAATGTCTTAAAATCAGGGAGAATCTCCATGTCCAAACGCTCCATCTTAGCAATATATATCCTTTCCGGGATTCTTACATTAGTCGTGTTCGACTATTTTTTAACTACAAATATCCATAACAAAGAGGTCTTCATTCAACTTCAAAGAGCGGAAGGCTTTGTTTTCCTTTTATCAATAGGCTTGATCTTATATCTTTATTTAGCTAAAAGGGAAGAATTCAAACAATTAAAAGAAGCGGAACAACGTCGGCGTACTCTCATCAATTCAATGGTCGATTTCGTTAACTTCAAGGATGGTGACGGCCGATGGCTTGAATCCAATACCTTCGGGCTGCAATTATTTCAATTGGAGCATGTAGATTATAAGGGAAAAAGAGACAGTGAGCTCGCAAAATACTCCGAATTTTATAAAGAGTCGTTGATCTACTGTGAAGTTTCCGATGAAGAAACGTGGGTAAAAGGGGAAATCACAAGGTGTGAAGAAATCGTCCCTCTTCCTGATGGCAATCACAAGACCTTTGATACGATTAAAGTTCCCCTGTTCAATGAGGATGGTTCACGAAAAGGCTTAGTCGTCATTGGCAGGGATATTTCTGAAAGGGTTGTCGCGGAGAATCAATTATTCGATAGTGAACAACGCTATAAATCATTGTTTGAACACAACCCTTATCCGATGCTGATGCTTGATTTAAACGGAATGATCACGACCGTAAATCCAAGGTTTGAAACAGTAACAGGCTTTCAACAGAAAGAAATACATGGCGCTTCATTCATTAATTTCAACTTTTCAGCAGAAGACGTGGAATTGATCCGTACATCTTGCCAATATGTCATAGAAAACCAAAAGGGGATCAAAAAAGGGAAAGATATAGAATTCCTGACGAAGTACGGGAAGACCATCTTACTTTCTTGTACGTTTGTCCCGATGATGGTTGGCGAGGATTTGGTCGGAATCATAACTTATGCTAAAGAAGTCACTCAAATTCGAGAAACCGAAGCACGCTTAAGAAGAACCGAAAAATTGTCAATAGTCGGCGAACTTGCCGCAAGTGTAGCCCACGAGGTACGAAACCCGCTGACCTCTTTAAAAGGTTTCGTCCAACTGCTTAAAAAGAGCGACCATCCCTATGAACAATACTACACGATCATGTTAAGTGAATTGGACCGGATCAATCTTATTGTAAGCGAGTTACTCGTTCTAGCAAAACCACAGGAACTTCCATTCAGCAAACATCAAATCATCGACCTGATGAATGATGTCAAAACCTTGTTGAAACCAGAGGCGGACTCGTACCCCACCCAAATATCAATATCTGTTAAAAACGAAATACCGCTTCTATTATGTGAGGGAAACCAATTAAAACAAGTATTCATAAACATGCTTAAGAATTCAATGGAGGCATCCGCCGATCACATTTGGATTGATTTCGAACGCATGGACAATAACCTTTCCATCACCATCAAAGATAATGGAAGCGGAATAGAAAAAAACCGGATAAAGCATCTTGGAGAGCCTTTCTATTCTTCTAAAGAAAAAGGAACCGGATTAGGACTGACAGTCAGTTGCCGAATCATTGAGGCGCATCGGGGAAAGGTCCGCTTTAACAGCGAACTTAACCATGGAACCGAGGTCCAAATCATTTTGCCCATAAATATATAAATTCGAGGACAAGCCTAAACCTTGTCCTTTTTTTGCAGGATTCAGAACCATCCCTATTTAAACAGGGCGGTGAAGAAATCCTTTATATTTCCAAAGAATGACACGGTCTCATCAGGTTGTTTCCCGTTTAGTATCCTTTGCCCTCCCGATGTATCCCTCTCCGTCTTGCCTGCTGTACTCATTTGCGTTGCCTCAACTTCCGCCTCTTTTGTTTTGACATCATCCACGGTTTCTTCCTCATCCATTTCCACATCCATATCCTTTTCGAAAACAAGGACGTAAGTACGGCGCTCCCCATCCTTTGAAACGGTAACGGAAATGGCCGTCTTCGCTTTATCCTTGATTTTCACTTTATTACTGATCTCACCGTCATATTCAATCGTCGCTCCGCTGGCATTTGTCATTGCACTCATTTCGACTGAAGAAACATCATTATCGACCTCGATATGATAGGTATGCTCATTAGATTCGAAAGACTTGTTCCATACTCCGGATGATACAGTCAGATTGTTCAACACTGGTGCATTATTGCCTTCCTCGCCTAAAGAATCTGCTGACGCTACCTTCACTATAGAATCCGTTTTCGGATTTTGCGTTGAAATACTTTCAAGTTGCTCTGCTTTTGGCACTTGGCTGACACCACTGCTTGGTTTTAGATTATTGGAGGATTCAGCTGATGCTAAAGATGATTTATTCCCCTTATCGGATGAAGGTTGAGCTTTACTTGTTCCTGTTGAAGGCTCCTTTTGTACTTCATCCTCTTTAGGGGCATCTTTCGATTCGGTTTCCTTGGCAGCTGCCCGTGTAATCGTAAGCGTATATGTTTTTTCATCACCATTTTCTGCTGTAACGATAATCTTCACCGTTTTCTTACCGATTGGAAGGGTAACCTTTACACCGGCACTGGTTGCATCCTTTCCATTCACCTTTACAATTGCGGTACTGTCACTCAATGTCGGTGTTACCGTAACGGACTGGACTTCATTTTCAACAGAAGCATTATAAGCTGTCACTTTAGAATAGAATGTTAAGGAGCCTTTTGATAATCCAATTGATGTTAAAAGGTTATCATCACTTTCAAGTTTTTCGACCTTGAGAGAATAGGCAACCGTTTTATTTTCCCCATCGCTGACGGTGACTTCAAACGTATTCATGCCAGTTTGAAGAGTTAAGTCCTTCACTTTACCATCTGTCATTTTGTCACCATTCACGTATATGGCTGCAGTCTCGTTAGGACTTCCTGCAAGCAAGGTGATCTTTTCCACATCATTTCCCACTGCTGCACTATAGTCGTGTACATCTTCTGAAAATTCTTGATCCAGTGCTATACCATCTATTTCTAGCCTTGAAAGACTATTTACCGTTTGGGCCTCTTCCTGAATGAGAGAAGTGCCTTCCTCAGCCCCTACCACGGGCATATAAGTGGATGTTCCCATCCCCACAAGAGTACCAGCCAAGATTACCTTCACGCTTTTTTCTTTTAACCCCTTCTTCAGCAAAGCCTATCCCTCCTATAATTCCTTCAAACATGATAGGGCCAGGTTACCAAAGGAACCTTAATTATTTCTTAATGGAGTTTATACAACAGGAGGTTACCCAATGATTCTTTCGTCAAAAACTTAAGTGCAAAGGGAATTCCCAACCAATAATTATGGCTATAATGGGGGTAGGAAGGCAAATTCAACCTTATTGTTATCACTTTTCTAGCGAGCCTCTCAAACTGCCTTTAGATAACAAATTTATTTTCACTGTTTTTTCACATTTTCCTTTTATAATGAGCTTACATAATCTGATGAAAGGATGATGGCACACCAAGATGAAAAAATATTTATGGCTGGTAGTCAGCCTATTCAGTTTGCTTTTATGCCCGGCAATGGCTTTTGGTCATGCTACAGTAATAAGCTCAAATCCAAGCCCGAATGAATCGTTGGAAACTCTTCCTGAAAAGATCAGCATTCAATTCAGCGAGAATATACAACCAGCTTTCCATTCGCTTGAGGTATATAGCCAAGATGGTGACAAAATTCAAATTCAAGACAGTACAATCTCGGTACAAAGTGAAAAAGTTCTGGAAGCTAAGTGGAAGGGCACTATCAATGAAGGGATTTACTACATTAAATGGAGAGTGGTTTCGAGTGACGGCCATCCCATTGAAGGAACCATTCCCTTTCAATTCGGAGATTCAGCTGGCCTTTCAGACCAAGATAATTCCGAAGTGAATGCAAGTTTTCCGAATTCCATCAATGTTATCCTGCAAAGTCTTCAATACATATGCTTCGCTGCCCTAACCGGAATCCTTTTTTTTAGATTATCGTTAATGAAGGATTCTCGACTTTTTGAAGCCAGCAGAAGAACCCGTCTATACCTTTGGCTTTCATATGCAGGTTTAGCATTTTCCATCTTCTGCAGCCTGCCTTTAAAAGTTACGATTGATGCTGGCGTAGGTTGGACTGATGCATTTAAAGTGAGTTATATAAAAGAAGTATTGAATGCTACAAACTTTGGAACGGTCTGGATCATTGAAATTCTAATATTGCTCCTTCTATTTTTAGTAATTTATTTCATGCTTGAGAACTCCTTGAATAAATCACTACCTTTCATGTCTTTCATCATAATAGCCAGCTTGATGATTTGTAAGGCTTTCACTGGACATACAGCAGCCGTTACTAATCAGGCTCTAGCCGTTTTGATGGATTTCCTTCATTTATTGTCCATGGCTTTATGGCTCGGCGGCCTTATGGCCTTATTGGTGATTTTGCCTGGGCTTGCTGATCGGCAGGCAGTCCAAGAAGATAAGAAAACATTTTACTGGTCAATCATTCAAAGGTTTTCCAAATGGGCATTTCTGTTTGTAATCATACTGATTGTTAGCGGGATATATAGCAGTTTACAGCATGTACCGACTATCCATTCATTGTTTAACACAACATATGGCCAATTGTTACTAGCGAAAATCGGTCTCATGTTAATCATGATCGTTTTAGGAGGCTTTCATTTTCTCAGAGGGAAAAAGCAAACGAAAAAACTTGGTTATAGTGTGGGAATGGAGTTTGGTTTAGGAATCGTCATACTTCTCGTTGCAGCTCTATTGACAAATGTCCAAACTGCCATGTCTTCTCCCGGACCCATTGAAAAGACGTTACGGACTGAAGAAAATAATGAGGTTACATTAATGGTGACTCCCAATGAAGTAGGGGATAACCTGATTCAAGTAAACCTTTCCAATGAAGGCAAGCCAATTGCTGAAATAGAGCAGCTTACAATCACTATGCAGCCATTAGATTCACCACGCGGTGAAATAAAGCTGCAGATGAAGGAGAAAAACACAGGTGCATTTACATCAAAGTCTATATTAACCATGCCGGGAAAGTGGAATATCCATGTTCACGGGTTAACTGAAAGCCTGGATTCAATCAATGCTGATTTTATAATTTTCATAGGGATTTCATAACAGGAGGGATTTATACTAATGAAAAACATTTCAAAACTACTTATTTTTACATTTGCTGCATTATTCATTTTCTCCGGTTCAGCATATGCTCACGTTACAGTCAAGCCTAGTTCATCTGCACCTGAGGCGTGGGAAACTTATACACTCAAAGTACCTGTAGAAAAAGAAACTGCCACTACAAAGGTGACTTTAAAAGTACCTGAAGGGGTTACTTTTGAGAGCTATCAGCCTGTAACGGGATGGAAAGTAACAACGGAAGATGACAAAGATGTCCATGTAAAAACGGTAACTTGGGCAGCAACTGATGAAGGAATAGCTGCTGGGCAATTCCAGCAATTCTCTTTCGTGGCACAAAACCCTGAAGAAGAAACGAAAGTTGCCTGGGATGCATTTCAATATTACGAAGATGGTGAAATTGTTGAATGGAGCGGTGATGAAGGCTCAGACCTACCGCATTCTGTAACGGAAATTACGGTTGCGCCCAAGGCTGATGCAGAACCTGTGGACCATGGTCACAAAGATGAAGCTGACACTAAAGATTCCACGACAACTGACAATTCAAAGGATTCAGCAACAACAGATGGTGATAGCAATCAAACGCTGATCATCACTCTGGCTGTCATTTCACTAATTCTGTCCATTGTAGCGCTTTTTGCAGCTCTAAGGAAAACTAAAAAATAATCATTATGGAAGGTGCCCCAGAATTTCTTGAGGCACCTTTTTTCTCTTCTAATATTCCATGACCACCGATTTACTCGGTAACTGAAGGTTTTCTGATTCTATGGTAATCTTAATCGATTTTTCAGCTCTTTGTTCCGCTATCGTTAAGTTAAGCAGTCCATTTCCCTGTGCTTTTTTGCTTATTCCCAGGTCTTCCGTACTTTTCACCAGCTGTGCATATAATTCCGCTTCAGTTAAATTGCGGTCAAATTCCTTTTCTGCAATCACTTTCAAGAGAGCTGCTGCACCGCTTACATGAGGCGTAGCCATTGACGTTCCGCTCAACCTGGCATATTTATTTCCTGGATACGTAGAGAGAATATCAACCCCTGGCGCCACCAAGTCAATTTCACCATTTGTATTTGAAAAATCCGCTAAATTTCTGCTTAAATCCACAGCTCCGACTTCCACTACCTCAGGATATGCTCCTGGATAATCCAATTCATCCGTTTCATGACGCCCATCACCACTATTTCCAGCTGCGCAAACAACAAGGATATCGTTCTGAAGGGCCCTTTGAATGAGTTTGTGTTCAGCCTCATCCGGAGGTCCGCCAAGTGAAAGTGAAATAACCGAAACCTTCTCTTCATTAGGACCCCGCCAATTGATTGCATACTCTAGAGCTCCATTAATCCAATCTATATCGCCTTGTCCTTGACCGTTTAGGGCCTTTAACGCTAATATGCTTGCTTTCGGAGCCACTCCCACTAAAACCAGCATTATTAATGGCAGCCACAACCGTACCGCTAACATGTGTCCCATGCCCGTTATCATCTTGATAATCCCCGGTATTGGTAAAATCCTTCCCACCAATGATTCTTTCCTTGAGGTCTGGATGTCCCTTGTCAATGCCTGTATCGATGACGGCAACTACCACGCCCTCACCATAATTGCTTTTCTCCCAAATTGCCGGTGCTTTCACAAGTTCGATACCCTCAGGAATCTTCTCTTTCACCGTTTCCATTACTTCAAGAACTTTGTAAGGTATTAATCTTTTTTCTCTTGTCATTTGATTACCCCTTCCTTCGTTCAATAAGTTAAACTGCCATCAGTGTAGGGATTTCCATCCCGTCTGGTTGCCGTCTACCGTTGAAAGAGATGAGATCAAAAAACTCTTCTCTCTTATATATACCAGATTTATGAAAATAAAAAAGAAGTTTTCGGAAAATTCCGTCTAAATAACTACTTTTTATTTCTTTTTGTGTTATTATCTGGTACTCTTATTATAGAACAAACGTTCGTTTAATGCCACGTTTTTTTATTCATTACTCAATTTTTTTCCAACCAATTTTTCGCAAATAAAAAAGAAGCGACTCCGAATCGAGTCAGCTTCCAAGATGTTAAGCTGCGCCGCAGCATTTTTTGTATTTTTTCCCGCTTCCGCATGGACAAGGTTCATTTCTGCCAATGACCGGTTCTGTATGAACATGCGGCATTTTAGCTGCCTTTGCACTTTCCATTATAATTTGCGTGCCTTTTTCCTTCATTTGCTGATACCGCTGTTTAAATAACTCCATTACATCTTTACTGTACTTTAACGTATCTTCCGCGATATCCATCGCCTTTTGTTTGGAAATATTATAATCCTCAAGGACAAATTGATTATCCCTGAAAGAAACCCTCACTCCAAAATGCTGTCCTGCCTGTTTATTGCCCTTGCGCTCCTCAACGAATTCAAGGTATACTTCCTGGCAATCACAAGTCTGATGCATGCAATAATAATCATATATCCAATACGATTTATCTTCGTACTTACTCTTTAAAGCAATTCCATCATCAACGCCAAAAACATCCAAATATTTTATCGCTTTTCCATCGAGTATCTCAAATGGATCAATCGTTCTCATCTATAGACACATCCTAATTCATCAAAATTTATTCTTCCTATGTATTGTACAACCTTATTCATCAATCGTCACTTGAAACGAAGCCTGACGAAGCCAAATCCCTTACATTAAAAACCCAATTGAAGGCAATAAAAAAAAGCTGCAGCAGTGTGTATGCACTGATGCAGCTGCCCCTCAATCCTTCATCCGATCCATGTGGTCAATTCATCTATCGGTGTTTTCTTAGCAGGTTTCGGCTCCATGTCAGGATAACCCAAGTATATGAAAGCCAATACTTCTCCTTTAGAGGATAAATTGAAAAATTCACGGACCTTGTCATGATAAGTTATTTTCCCCGTTCTCCATACTGCTCCCAGACCTAGAGAATGTGCTGCAAGAAGCATGTTTTGAATGGCACTGTTCACTGCCGCATATTCTTCTGCCACGAGGACATTATTCTTATCACTTGGCTCTATGCCCACTGCGATGATGACTGGAGCCCTTAATGGATTCTTTTTTTGCCTTTCGAGCTTGCTGATTAAACTTTCAGGGGTATCATCAGCATTTTCAATTCTTGTGATTTCTTCGAATACCTGCCCAAGTTTATTTCTTCCTTCTCCTGTCAATACAAAAAAACGCCAAGGCTCCGTTCGATGGTGATTGGGTGCATACGTCCCGGCTTCAATGATTTGCTCGATCATTTCCTTAGGTACCGGATCCTGTTTGACGATTCCAATGCTTCTTCTCGTTTTTATAGCCTCGATAGTTTCCATGTTATCTCCCCTTATCCCTTTATCTCTAATAGTTTTTGCTTCAGTTCATTTTCCATTGACGCCAATTCCTGTTCGGCTTGACGCCGTTTATGCCTTCCTTCTTCTTGAATCCGCATGGTTTCCTCAAGCGTCGAAATCAAGTTAGCTTGAGTACTCTTTAATGTTTCGATATCGACAAGTCCGCGCTCATTTTCTTTAGCCGTTTCAATGGTATTCGTTTTCAGCATCTCGGAGTTCTTCAATAACAAGTCATTTGTAGTCTTGGAAACCTGTTTTTGCGCTTCTACAGCATGCCTTTGCCTGATTAAGGTCAACGCAATCGCAACCTGATTTTTCCAAAGGGGAATGGCTGTCATGATCGAAGATTGTATTTTCTCGACTAGTGCCTGGTTCGTGTTTTGGATCAGCCTGATTTGCGGTGCGCTTTGAATCGTGATTTCACGACTCAATTTCAAATCATGAAGCCTTTTATCCAACCGTTCGGCAAATTGCAGCATATCATTGACTTCTTGAAACTTCATTTGATCATTGCTTGATTCAGCGGACTTCCTTAGCTCCGGAATCGTTTTCTCATGGATTTCCTCGAGTTTAATTTCCCCAGCTGCAATATAGACATTCAATGCCTGGAAGTAATCCTTATTCGTTTCATATAGCTTTTCAAGAATTACGATATCCGATAACAGGATATTTTTGCTCCGATCGAGTTTTACACTGATTCGATCAATTTGGGCCCCAGTTTTTTGATATTTGGATAGCACCTCCTGGACAGATCCCGAGAGCTTCCCGAACATACGCGCAAAGAATGAGGGCTTATCCGGTTTTAGCTCATCCGGGCTCAGCTCGTTTAACTTTTTCATTAAATCACTGATAATGTTGCCCACTTCACCCACATCTTTTTTCTGGACATGCTCAAGCATGGAATTGGAAAAGGTCAGGAGCTTTGATTGGGCCGGTGTACCATAGGATATCATCGCCTGGTGATTCGTCGGGTCGATTTGTTCGGCAAGCTGATAAGCCTTTGCCCTGTTCTCTTCAGGAATGACATCAATCAGTTTAACCGGTTTCCCTTCCTGGGAAGATACTTTCTCAAGCTCCTGCACCCCATCAAATGGATTGGCTAAAAGGTCATCGATCAAACTGGCATCATTCGTTTTATTCAACAGGTTTGGATCATTGTTGTTCATTTTAACCTCCTGCTTTCATCAATTACTTGTGACTCTTTTCTAGTTTTAATGGATTGCTTAGCAACATCCAATTCAAAGTTAAGATTATCGATATCATCGGCAATCACTTTATATAAATCCTTTTCTATCGTATTAGTGAGTTCCTTTAAGGTTTTACGAGTCTCTGTTAAGGAAAGTTCGAGTTCCCTATTCTTTTTTGGCTGCTGTGCTAAAAAAACATATTTCTCCGCAAGCTCCATGGCGGAATCCAGATGCGAGTAATAAAATTGTTCCGCCTGGTAAAACCGCTTCGGTTCTTTTTTTGTCAGACTATATATTTTCCTGGTCATTTTAATCATATCTTTCCTCTGTTTAAAAGAAGAGATATGCCTGACCGAGATTAGTGCTTTTTGCACCCGCCATATCTTCGGTTTTGCTTCAATTAAATTTTTCTTTATATATTGATATTCTTTTCTCGTCAATTCATGTTTTTTGAGGTATCGCGAGGAAAAATATACGGAACTTAGCCAGTATACAAGCACCCCTCCTGCTAAAGATATGACAACGGACAGGGCAAACGGTTGATTCAATGCAAAATAGCTAATCATCCACACCGGCAAAACTATTGGAAATGCAATTAATATCGGAACAAAATCAGCAAGAAATCGATTCATAATCATTACACTCCTGACTTACACTCTTTTCTTTATATACGGATTATCCTTGGTATTGGTTTCAAGATGGCTAAAAGAATTTCTCCTATCCTAAACGATATAGGAACCGGTTGGTTTCTGCAAATTTATTGAAATTTTTTCTGTAAATTACCTCTTCTTTCCACTCATATGGGCTAACGCCTAGTCACTTCACCGGAACTTACATAAGTTATAACGTATCCATCCCGATTTTAAAAAGGAGAGTTGACTATGAATTCATACGGATTTTATCCTTTTCCACAACAAAATGGAAATCATCAGTACTATCAGTCCAATTTTAACCCATATTTCCAACAGCCTGAACGATTTGATTATATGCCACAGCAAGATTGGAACCTTCAGCAGGTACAAGAGAATCCATATAGCCAGGTGCCCGACCCATTCGATGTAGAAAGGCAGCCTCAACAACTTGAAAGAAGAGTCCGGGAACTTGAGCGTCAAAACGAGCGTCAAACGAGGGAACTCAATCGTCAGAACCAAGAAATCACGCGGATAAATCGTGAAGTGAACCGCATTAACCAGGAAATCTCCAGGCTAAGTCAAGTGGACCAGCGACATACGAATAGGTTAAACAGGCTGAATCAAAGACTTCGGGCCGTGGAAAGAAACCTAAACATCCCCTTCACCGCAACAGATGATGGTTTTTAATAAAGAAATAGCAGGAGCTCATTATGGGCTCCCGCCTTTTTTATTTTCCCGATGCTTTTTTTGAAGGCACTGGTAGTCAGTACATGAGAATTAATCAAACGATTGATTAATTCTTTAAAGGTCCACTAAACCCTTGTCCGCGTTACTTAAACTGATTAATCCATTTTGAGGAACGCCGATTCGGGTTACAGGGCTTTACGATTTCACTACTATCATGTGTATTTTTCGCTACATTGAATGTTAACCCTGACATCTTCTTTAAAAAAGTAGTTACCAATTACTGATGCGCCCAATAATAAGAAAAATTGGAGTTGCCAAATTTCCGCTGCTGTTTTCCATTTTCAGTAGTACCATTAAATAAAAAGCAACACATCCCCGCCTACAACTTAACAACCGAATCTTCATCTTCTAAATCATAGTAACCATCATAGCTATCGAACTGATATACATCTTCTGGAACAAGTCCGTATTTAACGCCCAGCTCCATCAAATTCATTCCCATTTCTCCCTGAATGCGATACATTTCACCTTCAGGAATGTTCACTAAGTTTAGGCCCGCACCTGAATCAAGTTTCAAATCCGGCATCTCAAGTTTGTCTTTTAGTTTCGTTTTCGTGCCCAGCTTGAACGGGACCGTATCAGAGCCCAATTCATCTGCTAAACCAAGCTTTAATTCGAATTTCGCGTTGGAATAGTCTTTCTTTAAGTTAAGTTCACTCGTTTGTTTAATGGTTCCGTTAAAAGCGGATGGCATATCAGTGAAATCGCCAACAACGAAGTTAAGATTGAAATCTCTTCTGATTTTTTGCTTACCTCCCTTTTCTCCGTCAATATCACTCTTCATCGAAAAATTGATTTCCTCAGACTCCCCATACTCTTCAATTTTGAAGAAGGCATTAAGATTCTCTTTCCGATTATCTTCCTTAACGACCACATCATTTGTAACCTGGAACAAAAGCTTTGATTCCTCATCATCTTCAGGAGAAAGTGCCACGCTAAATTCTTCGAATAATTGATCATTGCCATATGAAACGTTTTTGCTCCTCAATTCCATGTTGAGTTGATTCGTACTGCCTCCATAAGCCGTTGTTACTTTACGATCGATTATTTGCTCATCCTTATCAATTAGCAATGTAGAAGAAAATCCTTTAGAAAAATGGATACCTTTCATTTCTTTCTTTGCATCATTTAGACCGTCCACCAATTGCCGTTTCAATCCGTTTGCATCAGGACTTCCTACTTTTTTTGTCAGTGCACCGGCCTTTGACACTTTTTGTGCCCTGGTGACTATCATGCTATGAAGCTTTTCATCTTTAATCAAATGGTCCATGAAATCATTTACTAGGTTTTTAGTTTCCGAAGAAGAAAGTTTAAGCGTCACTTCCCTGACCTTGATCGTTTCGCCTTCATGTTCATACTCCACGCCCTTTTTCATCGTAAAGTTTTTATCTTCTAAATTTCCCAACAGAAATGCCCCATATCGTTTTTGGATGTATTCCTGTTCTTTCTCCGTTAAATTCAAGTCTTGCCATTCAAGATCGGGTGCTTCCAAGGTTTCAGGGCCAGAATATGATGGATCGATCATTTGCATGAACTCACCATATTCATCAAAATTCACATAAAAGAATTTTTCATATAAAAACGGTACTTTCAAACCTAGTCGATCTTTGGTTTGGAACATTTCTACATCCATTGCCTTTTCCTTCTCGACATTCAGGGCTAAATTATTATAACTTTGATTGCTTATTGGTCCTGTTCAGTTTTAGCAGTAAGAGTTGCCTTGTTCAATAATTCTTGAAACATTTCTAAATTTGGATCATTCGATAATGAATCCTCTTCGATATTGCCGCTTAGAGTCATCTCCGAACTTGAAGGTTTCTTCATTATTTTCTCTTGGAATTCCATCTTATCGCTATACTTATCAACCCATCCTTGTTTGTATTTCTGGTATGTTTTATATTCGGAAAGAAGATAGAGCTCTTTCGGGGATTTATGAAGAATAATGGCAGCGGCTGCACTAAAAATCATGATAATGCCAATATTGCAGTAATGATTAATGTTCTTTTCTTATGCCTTTTGGTAGAAGTCTCCTCTACTTGTTCTTGTCTCATCTCGGATGCAGCTTCCTTTTCCACTATTTGTTTTTCACCAACAATAGGGGAGCCACATGATGGGCAAATTCGAGAGTCATATCGTCCACAGGATTGTCGCATGATTTACGATGTCTCATTTTTTATGCCTCTCTCCCTTTAGTTCCTCCTTAGCCTATAAGCCTATAAATTTAGTTTTTTCTCACTTCCATTCCATTCATCGTTATTTATATAGATAGCACAAAGCGTAAGTTTCCTTTCGCCACTTATATAAATATGTGCATAATTCATGAGATAGTATCACAAAAATCCCTTAAGTCGTTTAAAGGAGATATTCCATAATGGAAAAAACAAAAAAAGAACGGGGGTCATGCTTGCACTCCCGTTCTTTCTCATTCACAAAATTATTTGTTTCAACTTTTCGTTTCTTGATTCCTGTTCCTCCTGAGTAGACAAGTCATACTTCTTCAATAGATGAAAAAGTTCATTCAATGTTTCCTTCGAATTCCCTTTTTCAAGATAGTGATCCAATGTTTGACTCAATTCAGTTGGTAAAAATGCCTTTTGACTCTCAAATTTCAGCCTGACATCATTCTGCGAATGATTAAGATTGCATGTACCCATATAAAATTCACCTCTCACTTGATTCTACCATGAGTATTATGGACATTACCTTGTCAATTCTTCTTCCTGCTTATAGTAGTCCTCTACCTTGATGAACTCCGGCGAGGTATGTGTGGCCATGATGCCATGATAACTGATATCCAACCCGAGTTCTTCTTCTTCTTCAGTGGATCTTATAGGCAGCCAAACATTTATAACTTTAAAAACGAGCCATGTCAATGAAAAGCCCCAGATACATAACACCACTAATCCTAATGTTTGAACTCCGAGCAAATGCCATCCCCCACCTGCAAACAATCCGTTTTCAGTGGAGAAAAGCCCGACCGCTATCGTACCCCACATTCCTGATGCCGCATGAACAGGAAAGGCGCCAACCGGATCATCGATTTTTTTGGCTTCCAACCAATTTGTCGCAGCTAACATAAGCATTCCAGAAACCGCTCCAATCAGTAACGCCGCCAGATCACTAACGAATGCACAGCCTGCTGTAATCCCGACAAGACCTGCAAGTGAGCCATTGATGACGGAAGGTGCATCCGAACGACCATACCTAAAAAGTGTATAAAGCAAGGTCGCTGCCCCCCCTGATGCAGCTGAGAGCATCGTGACAATGGCAATATGGCCAATGCGTCCATCTGTAGCTTGCAAGGTGCTTCCGGCATTAAACCCAAACCAGCCAAACCATAAAAGGAATGCCCCAACAGATGCCAATGGGAGATTACTCGGCAGGGAAATGGAACTAGTCCCCCGTGAAGTGAATTTACCTGCTCTCGGCCCAATTACAATGGCAGCAGCAAGTGCAGAAAAACCGCCTAGTGCATGAATGACCGCAGACCCTGCGAAGTCCTGCATGCCCAACCCGCTTAACCAGCCACCTCCCCATACCCAGTGACCGGCAATCGGATAGATGAATGCCGTCATCATTACGACAAAAATAAGGTACGCTCGAAAATTTATCCTTTCCGCAACTGCTCCGGATACGATGGAAATAACGGCGATGACGAATGCCCCTTGAAATAACCAAAATGCATCCATGGAAATCGTAAGGTCGATGTGCGACAAATCACCTTTCAGCAGAAAGCCGCTTGCTCCAATGGTTCCAAAAGCATCCGTTCCATACATTAAGCCAAAACCAACGATGAAATAGCAAAGCGTTCCGATCGTAATATCAGCAAAAACCTTCATGATGATGTTCACATTATTCTTCGTACGGACGAACCCTGCCTCCAATAAGGCAAACCCGCCCTCCATTAAGAGAATCATGGCTGCTGTCAGAACCACCCAAACCGTATCCAAGCCAGCGTTTAATGTTTCTAGAGTCATCTTGGTGTTCCCTCCGCTTTCTGCCAGGCCATTATTTCTTTAATGATGTCTGATGGCAAATTCATTTCCCGTTTTTCCGGTTCAGCTTCAAGTAAACCGATCACCTCATTTAAAAAAGCGACCTTCTGTTTTATTTTCTCGATTTGTTTATATCTATCTTTAACATTCACCAAATGCTCAACTGCCTGGTGATGACTTGGAGCACGCCCTGTAAAAAAACGTTTAAATGGTGATAGGGATTGATACCAAGCTTCCTCGGCTCTTCGTTTTTGCTCATATTTATGAATTTTACCTTTGATCGATTCAATTTCCGACTCTTGTTTGCTTTTATGGAATAGCAGTCCTTTTATCACTTCTTCAGATGAAATTTCAAAAACAACTCTACTATATAAATCATCCCTAATATAAATGTCATATCACCTCACGTAATCACGTTATGTTTTCTATAATTATATTTATAATTCTGAATTCAGTCAATAATTAAACAATAAAAAACGATTTGTACTACGAATAAATCCGATTTTAAGAACGCTTCTGCCTGTTCACTTTCCATTAATCAAACGTTTGATTAATGGAATGAGCTAGTCACTTGAATCAATTCCTAGAGAAATTTGGAAGGTATAGATAATCATTTTTTCCTTACTCTAATAAGGCAGTTACAAACTAAGGAGGTTCAAACATGACAGTAATAAGCGATGTCAAAACAACTATAGCAGGGCTAAAAAGCGCTCAAGCGAGCTTTGAAACCTTCGCTCTTTCCACAGATAATGAGCAAGCCAAACAACTATACCAACAAGCTGCCCAACAAACACAAACGATTGTGGACAGCATCACTCCTCGCATTGAAGAGATTCAAAACGAGGAACCTCAATATAAACAATAATCATTCATATAAAAAAGGTTGGTTAAAGCAACCAGCCTTTTTTATATCTTTCAATCCAGAATGAAATTTTCATTCCTTTTTCTATACCAATCGTTTTATGTAAGACAGGATTTTTGAGCAAATCCCAAGTCAGACGGCTATTATAAGGGACGAGGCTTGAATATACCAATGGGTTACATATCAGCAATCCAATTGACCGAACTGCGGGCAATCAAGCCTAAAGCTAATGGAAAAGCACGAAGTCGCGGATGTAAAAGCTATGAATTGCATACGCTTAAAAATCATGGTAAACAGGTCGTTTTTAGAATTTGATTGACAGGAACTTTAGAAAGACCTTAATAAAAGGATTTCAAAAGGATAATGCCTTATTGAATGAATGGAAGAAGTGATGCGAGGATGTTAAATGATAAAAAGAAAAAGCTGACTCCTATCCAACAGAAACATCAGCAAGTTCAAACTCAATTGGAAATTAAAAGGTCAGTAATGACCGGCGGTATAATTTATATGATCGGACAAACGATTCCGAATTTTCATTTCCTTTACCATGACTTCACGGACCAGACAGCTGGAAACCCCATGGCAGGAATATTAATATTCATTGCTATTTTCCTCACCGGATTTGGGGTGTATGACCGAATTGGCCGCTTTGTTCCGCTTACAGGTTTCGGTAATGCCGCTATATCCGCAGCCATAGAATACCGGGCAGAAGATTTCGTTTTAGGAAATGGCTGCAATATATTCAAATTGGCTGAATCATTTATATTATTCCTTGGTTTTATCACAGCACTGGTAATGACTATACTCATACAATGGGGGGGTTTATAATGCTTACGGGGCATCGCACATGGGTGTTTGATCAAAAGCCTGTCATCGTCTCCACAGGAACCGTTGGCGGTCCATTTGAAGCAGACGGTTTGCTTGCGGATGATTTCGATCTTCTCCATTCCGATTTATGGATAAATCAAGATACTTATGAAAAGGCACATAAAGTCTTATTGGAAGAAGCGAGTACAAAAGCAATCGAAAAGGCGGGTCTTCAAAAGGAACAGATTCAATTTTTCCTTGGAGGCGACCTTATCAACCAAATAACCCCTACGAGTTTTGCCTGCCGAACACTAGGAACACCTTATCTCGGCTTATTTGGTGCCTGCTCCACCTCCATGGAGGGACTGGCTCTTGGTGCATACCTTGTCAATACAAAAGGGGCAGAGTACTTATTGACAGGAGCATCAAGTCATAACGCCGCAGTAGAAAAGCAATTTCGCTACCCAACTGAATACGGAGGGCAAAAACCTCCAACAGCCCAATGGACCGTTACGGGGGCCGGCGTAGCTTTATTAAGCAGTGCAGGGGAAGGCCCAAGGGTCACATCAGCTACGATAGGCCGTGTCATTGACATGGGATTGACTGATCCTTTCAATATGGGAGGTGCAATGGCCCCGGCCGCTGTGGATACGATTGAAGCCCATTTAAGAGAACGGAATCTCGACCCATCCTATTATGATTTAATAGTGACCGGGGATTTAGGAAAAATTGGACATGAGGTTTCATTGGAATTATTTAAAAAACATAATACTCCGATTAAAGAAGAGCAATATAAAGATTGCGGTTTAATGATATACAGGGAAGGTCAACCGGTCCTATCCGGGGCAAGTGGCCCTGGATGTTCCGCAACCGTTGTTTATGGTCATTTGTTAAATCGCATGAAAAAGGGAGAGATTAAACGATTGCTCGTCGTGGCTACCGGTGCCTTGTTATCTCCCCTATCCTTTCAACAAAGTGAGACGATTCCATGCATTGCCCATGCCGTATCGATCGAATATGGCGGTGAACCACAAACATGATTTACTTGTGGAATCTGACAGATGTTTGATGTATTCAAACACACGCCTGCTCATAAAGGATGAACATTCGTGGTTGCTGAGATTGTTTCCGTAGCCTTCGCGGATACGGAAAAGCATGCTGGCATGTTTGAAGTAAACTGTGCCGGAATAAACAGCCACGGAGTGTTTCGAGCGATTATTTTTAGACCTAAGGATGAGGAGGATGCTGTATGACGATAGCTTCTAATGTAAAACAATGTGTCTCTAGCCTAAAAGGAGTTGAAGCAGGCTTATCCAGCTTAGCACTCCGGACTCAAGATGAAGAATCTCAACGCATCTTGCATGAAACGATGCTGGTGGTGAATGAAGTTATGAAGGATGTACTGAATCGCGTGGGCGAGTTAGAACGGGAAGAACCACAATATAAAGGTTTTTAAAAACAATGATCAAGCAGGAGGTGTTTGGTAATGCCGGATTGGATAGAAATTCTTTTGCGTTCATTATTCTTTTTAATTGTTCTTTTTGTGATCACAAAAGTGTTAGGAAAAAAACAATTGTCCCAGCTCTCCTTTTTTGAATATGTAACGGGCATAACCATTGGTAATGTTGGGGCAGAATTAGCTACGAAAGTGGAGGGCAATATTATACATGGTGTACTGTCCATTCTCGTTTTTGCCATAGCACCCTTCATTGCAGGTTCAATATCCTTAAAAAGTAAAACGTTCCGTGATCTTGTGGAAGGAAAAGCATCGGTTTTCATCAAAGATGGGAAAGTCATGGAAGATAATTTAAAAAAAGAGAAATACACCATTGATGAATTGTTAGGATTGCTCCGAAAAAAGGATGTCTTCGATATCTCTGAAGTTGAGTTTGCCTTATTGGAAGCCAACGGGGATTTTTCCGTAATGTTAAAGAAGCAAAATCAACCTATAACAGCTAAGGACCTTAACCTGCCAGTGGCTGCAGTAAAGGAGCCACAAACCATCATTATGGACGGCGGCATACTCGATGAACCACTTTCCACGATTGGACTGAACCGAAATTGGCTTCATACTGAACTGGATAAGTTGGGGGTAATCCTCGAGAATGTTTTTCTTGCTCAAGCTAATTCTAACGGAGAATTAACTGTGGACCTTTTTGATGATAAACTTAAAGTTCCTTCTCCTCAAGAAAAACCTCTTATGCTCGCTACCTTGAAAAAATGCCAAGCGGATTTAGAGTTGTTTGCACTTGGAACGGAATCAAAGGAAGCGAAAGAGATGTTTAGCAAAAATAGCGAAAAACTTCAAAAGGCAATAGATGACGTAGCCCATATCTTAAGGAACTGATCACTATATTCAATCCCTCACTTTCATAAGCGAAGTGATCAGTCCAATGATGATAATCGTCACACATGAAAAAAGAAAAATTTCGATACCTAATGTGAATGCTGCAGCTGAAATGATTAGTGTATCTATGACGATAATCGCCAATGCAATATCCATGGAGGTGGATTTTGAGATGATTTTGGCTAACATATCCGTCCCCCCGCTGCTTGTCTCATATCGAAGCATAAGACCTATGCCCATCCCTATGATGGCACCTCCAATCAAAGAGCTAGTTAGTATCGAAATGGAAAAGACCTTTTTCAATGGATTTAGACAATCCATAAAAAGGGATGTTAAAAGCAATCCGTGAACACTGCTATAGAAAAAAGGCCGTTCATAGTACCACGCATATAAAAATATAGGAATACTAAGGATCAACATGGATAGCCCCGTTTGAAATCCAAAGAAATAATGAAGGATGAGTGCAATCCCAATAACGCCGCCATCTATTAAATGATGAGGAACTAAAAAACAATTGATTCCAATGCCCACCAAAAAGCTACCAACAATTACAGCCACCGCTTTTTGAAAATTAATAAAATCACCTTGCCTCCCAATCATATATTCCTTAATATATGTCCAAGTCAGAGCGTCAAGAATATACATGCAAAAAAAAATCTCCCTCCCTTTACACCAATTTAACGACGTGCAAAAGGACCCGGTCATTTAGACCGGGCCCACGTTTGTAGACAGAAAACGTATCTTTCATCAAAATGATGTTTCCGAACCAACTGACCCAAAGCAATACTCCAACCTCTTCAGGCATAGTTTCTTTCCATCTAAATTTCATAACAAAGTTGATGGAGAGTGTGGCGCGAGACTTGCGGTAAAAGCCCCAGAAATCAACGTTCAAATTGTACAAGCCAGAAAACCGGTCATTTAAGACCGGGCCCAGCTCCATTATTTCAATTCTAATAACACTACATTTTCAACATGTGTCGTCATTGGGAACATATCGACAGGTTGGATATCAACTGCTTTATATCCGCCTTCTTCCAAGAAATGAAGATCACGCGCTAGAGTGCCTGGGTTGCATGATACGTATACGACTTTGGTAGGTTTCATCTCGATGATCGTATTCAGAAGGGATTCTTCACAACCTTTACGAGGCGGATCCACAACGATGACATCCGCAGTGTTGCCCTTTTGATACCATTCAGCAATAACGTTACCTGCATCGCCAACCATGAATTCTGCATTTGAGATTTCATTCAATTCAGCGTTGCGGCGTGCGTCTTCTATCGCTTCTTCGACCACTTCGACTCCGATTACTTTTTTCGCTTTTTTAGCTAAAAATAAAGAGATGGTTCCAATGCCGCAATAGGCATCTATCACCGTTTCTTCACCCGTCAGCCCAGCATAGTCAAGAGCTTTATCATATAGGACTTTCGTTTGGTCTGGATTGATTTGGTAGAAGGATTTTGCTGAAATCGCAAATTTCACATCACCGATCATATCATGGATCACTTCGTCGCCCCATAGTAAAGTCATTTTATCGCCTAAGATAACATTCGTTTTCTTGGAATTCACGTTTTGGACGATGGATTTAACTTGCGGAAGACGTTCAACGATTTCCTTCACGATGCTTTCAATGAAAGGGATACTATTCGTTCTTGTCACGAGAACAATCATTAATTCGTCTGTTTGCTTGCCATAACGGGCCATGATGTGCCGCAATACACCTTTATGTGTCTCTTCATTGTAAGCAGGGATACCAAGTTTACCGAAAATCTCTTTAACGACTTGAACGGCTTCATTGATCACTTCACTTTGGATGATGCTTTCTTTCGTTTCAACAATTTCATGTGTCCGCGGTTTGAAGAACCCTGCTATTAGCTTGCCATCCTTTTCACCAACAGGCACTTGAGCTTTATTGCGATAATGGGTTGGATTCTCCATCCCGATGATCGGGTGAACCTTTACATCCTCAAGTTTCCCGATGCGTGTCATCACTTCGCGTACTTGCTTTTCCTTGAATTCCAACTGTCCTTCATAGCTCATGTGCTGCAGCTGACAACCACCGTATTTATGGTAGTCTTCGGTCGTGACCTCAACCCGGTATGGACTGTTTTCGATAATCTCCATCAAGCGTCCGAAGCCATAACCCTTATTGGCCTTCATCACTTTAATTTTTGCTTTTTCACCAGGAAGGGCGCTCTGAACAAAGATTGGGTAGCCATCGACCTTAGCGACGCCAGCCCCTTCATGTGTTAAATCTTCAAATAAAACCTCTATAATATCATTTTTAGCAACTGGTGCTGTTTTTTTCATATCATCTTCTCTTTTCTTTTTTATGCTAGCCTGTATTTTACCACAATAGAGGCCTTGCCACAAAACCACTCACCAATTTACCCTGGTTTTCATAAAAATATAGTGGAAGGAATTACGGATTTTTCATAGTTCCATGAATAAAAGTTAAATAAAAAAAGAAAAATAAGGAAAAACAGATGAGGTGAGAAAATGGGTTTATTTAACTCTATATCAGCCTGGAATGCTACAAGGTTAGAAAAACATCGAGCAAGTATGGAGCAAAAAGGACTCTGTCCGGATTGTTACGGACGCGGATACAGCTCCTTCGTACCTACGGAATATCATTTTTCCGATATACACGACTGTCCCGGCTGTAATGGCTCCGGAGATTACGCTGATTGGGCAGCCATGAATGGGCAGCAAATGTAATTGCATCCAGTGCCAAATTTCAAATAACTAAAAAGGACCCCCTGTTAAACAGGAGGTTCTTCTATTTCCTTTACCATATAGCGAAATTCATGGCCGCTAATCGAAATGGTTTTCATTTCTATATATCCTAATCTGCTATAGAGACGATTCGCCCCTTCATTTTCATTTTCAACGACTAATGAAACCCTTGGATACCCCATTTTTTTAGCGTATCCCTCAACATATTGAATCAGTTCACTACCAATTCCTTTTCCTTGAAAATTTGGGTCAACGGATACTGTATCCAAATAAAAGTCTTTCATTTCCGCTTCCTTGTCGAGTGTAACGCTCGGGTCTTTCATTTTCATCCTTAATTGTTTCACTATCGGTTCGTCCAAGCTTTCGGCATCCTTGCCATGGTAAGCAATGATCAATCCAGATACTTGTCCATCATGTTCACTGACGAAGGTATTTTCATAACTGATCCGATTTCCGCTTTTCCTGAACAAATCGGCAAGAACGGAAAGTACTCTTTCCTCTTCCGTTTCACCTGTCAAAACCTCTGCAATTTCCTTAATCGCTAACCGGGTCAATATGGCTGACTTTTCCGCATCTTCCGGTGTCGCTTTCCTGATATACATGTTTGCAATTCTCCTTGCTTCATTAAACTGAAAAGGCCACCAGATGCAGTGGCCTTTTCACCCTATTTATTTTCCGGATCATCCGGCAGTATTCCTTGCGGGATGAATACATCAAAATGGCGGTACTGATTTACGAATTCAGCTGGGGCCATCCCGCCAAATTCCCCATCCAAGTTAAGCATCATGTCGTTTTTGGCCTGGACTTTAATTCGATTGGCTTTTTCATAAATGACGTTTTTATCATGGATATGTTCACCGCGCATTGCCAATGTTGCGACACGGACAATATCAGCGAGGTTCGCCTTTTTCAAAATAAGCAACGTGAACATACCATCATTCAGAGAGGCGTCAGGAGCCAGTTTCTCGAAGCCGCCTACCGAATTCGTGTTAGCCACCAAGAAAAGCATGATCTCTCCTTCAAAAAGCTTTCCATCATATTCAATAGAAACTTCCGTCGGTTTAATTGAAGGAAGCATTTCAATTCCTTTAATATAGTACGCTAGCTGACCAAGCATGGTTTTCAGCTTGATCGGCACGTCGTAGGTCAATTCGGTCAATCTGCCCCCGCCAGCAATATTGATGAAATACTTATCGTTCATTTTCCCAATATCGATCGGCATCGTATGCCCACCGGCAATAATTTCGGCTGCCCCTTCGATTGACTTCGGTAAATGCAGCGCCCGCGCGAAATCATTGGTTGTTCCCGTCGGAATGATTCCTAGTTTCGGACGTTTCTCTGCAGTGGCCAGTCCATTAACAACCTCATAAATCGTACCGTCGCCCCCTGCTGCAATAACTATATCATAGCCGCGTTCAATCGCGATCTTAGCCGCTTTCGTCGCATCCCCAGCACCGGTCGTTGCATGTGCAGAAGCTTCATAACCAGCTTCTTCAAGTTTCGCTAGCACACCTGGCAGGCTCTTCTTAATGGCTTCCCGGCCCGAAGTCGGGTTGTAAATCAACCTTGCTCTTTTCATTTCCCATCATCCTTATACATATTGATTCCATAATTTACATCTTAATCCTTCGTTACATGAAAAGCAATATTCGAAAAAAAGAGGACCGTATTTCGGTCCATATCTTTTGCATTTTACTAGAAATCTTATCAGGGAAAATTATAATGCTTTTTACAATTTTATTCTAGTAAATGATTTCAATCATGGATATTGAACTTTCACGTTAAATGTATCGGTAACCGTTAAAGTATGTTTCCCTTTTCCAATATTGAATATCCCATTCTTTTTAACAGCGCCTTGTTCACTTGTTTCTTCTTTCACTTCAGTCATCTTCCAGCCATTCTCAGGTCCTTCAAGTTCCTCGGCCCCTCTGGCATCTATCTTGATATCACTATTATCCTGAAGGAATACACTTAGATTTCCGCTGTCCTTCACACTCCAGTCATTCAAAAGCTTTCTTGGCTTCAGAACAAGATCTGTTCTTTTACCGTCTATCTCCATGGCCAATCCAGCAGGGATTATAAGAGTTGCCTTAAGATTCATTGTACCACTGTCCAAAAGTCCACTTTGAATCGGCAAATCCTTGAAGCTTATATAAAGCGTATCACCATTTCTCTCAACGAGTAAATAATCTTCCGCCTTGTTCAACAACGAATCATCATCTTCCATTACCCGCTCACCATATGTTCCAAAAATGGAAACTTCCTCGCCCTTACCACTTTCAATTGTCAATGGGTATGGGCCAGGGTCCAGGACAACTCTCTGTATGTCTTTCCCTGCCTTTTGATTGAAACCAGGCAAATTGACCGTTTTCTCTTCACTATTCACGGCAGCCCTAACTTGATCCATCAATCCGCTTGATGTCAGCAGAATTAAAACGATCCCAGTCGTTCCAAGCAATCCCACGAAAAGAATGCTAAGAATATCATACTTTACAAAAGAACTTTCTTTTCTGGAAAAATATATATAGAAGAGAATCTCTGCACCCAAGATATTGAACAGCAATGGCCACCATGATAGCAGAATCGTCGTCAAATTCATATCCAAAATTTGAGGAACCAGTAAAACGAAACCCAAACCAACCAGGGAGATTCCCATTGAAATCGTTCCGACTCTCCATGTTCTCATTTTGTCTCCTCCTTGACTCTCCCTTTTTTACTTCCCAACAGCAATTTGATTCCCCCGCCTATAAGAAGGATGCATACAAGTCCTTTTTGAAAATAATCTCTAAACCAATATTCCAAGTTGCTTCCAATCCATTCATCCAAATGAGGAGCAATGGCCGGGACGATTATATTACTAGCCAGAAAATAGATTCCAAGTCCCATTAACCCCAATCCTACCCATTTTTGGTGATTGACCATTCCCGAAATGATGGGGATATCTTCTACTGGACCCTCTTCCATTTTCGAGGCTTTTTGCAATCCATCAAAAAAACTATAAAACCAGATAATCGGAATAAGGAAAAAGAAGAAACCTAATCGGAGTAAATCCAATATGTAAATGGCGAATAAAAAGCCGGCCATCAATTGAATCCCACGTTTTTGCAGCCCCAAATATAAGTGTCCCGCACCAGGGAAAATAGCGAATAAAGTCGCGACCGATTTACTCTTCTTCCCGGATTCCCGCCTCTCCTCGAAATCTTCCAAAACGGTCCGATCGATAAGCTCCTCACCTCTTTGCTTTTTATTGAGCTGTTGAACAGAATCAAAAAAGCTGTAAATCCAGATAACAGGCAATAGTGCCATGAATATTAACAGACCTTCCATTTGTGTCATCACACTGATGAAGATCACCATGATGCCAAGGCCCAAAAAGCCGATGAGAAAAATGAGTCCCCGATTCATGAGGCCCAGCTGAAAGTGCCCTAACCCTGGAACGAATGAAAGGATGATTACATAAAATCTTTCCGCCTCCGGCTGATCTGCCATTCCCTCTACATCCTCTTCACTTTTAGGCTTCCTCAGTGAGGTGACCACCAAATCAAATATACTGATGAAATAAAACATCATTCCAATAATGGAAAAAGCAAGAAACGCATCAGATTGACTGATCAACGAAAGAAAAAGACCTCCAAGCCCCAATCCAACTGTGGCAAGAAAATAAAATAACCCTTTATATTTCCTTCGTAGGTAAAAATGTCCGAAACCTGGCAAAAATGATAATAAAAAGGCTAATACCGGACTTTTATTCATTTCTAAATCCCTCCTTATTTTTCTTTTCGATAGAGTCCATCCAATTAAATGTTTTATCAATAAGTCCATCGGTTAAGGACTGCTTTTCCTTTTCGCTGCTTGATTCGACAGAATCCACATATTCTGTCAATGATTGAAATACTCCGCCTGCCATTAATAAAATCGTAAACCCGGCCGCGATCAAGTAATGTCTTGTGATCGTCCGAAGTGATTTCTCTTTTCTGTGTTGCTTGGCCTCTTCAACAGAGTCGCCTTTCAGTCGGCTAATCGATTCCATGACAGGACCTGCAATATCAAACCCCTCAATGTCCAGACTGTTTTCTTCTTTTTCCATTGCTTCCATATAGGCGGACAAACACTTGTCACAGGAGTATAGATGATTTTCATATTCAATTTTTAGAGCCTCTGGTATTTCATCTGCCAAATATGCAACCCATTCTGCTTCAGGAACATGATTCATGAAAAATCCTCCTCTTTCCAATGTTTTCTCATCCAATTTCTTGCCCGATATAGCTTTACCTCTACAGATTTCACTTGAATCTGATGTTCCTCTGCAATTTGCTTGAATGTCTTTTCCTTTATGTAATAGCCATATACAACGTCCCGGTATCCCTCTGGAAGGTCATTCAGCTTCCGTATTACTTGCATTCGCCTTTCATTCCGAAAAAATACTGCCTCGACATCATCAGTTAAGCCCAAATTAGCTTCCGATGAATGTTCGTCCTGCAAT
This sequence comes from Peribacillus sp. V2I11, assembly GCF_030817135.1. Lineage (NCBI taxonomy): Bacteria > Bacillati > Bacillota > Bacilli > Caryophanales > Bacillaceae > Peribacillus > Peribacillus sp. V2I11. Next base: position 1,865,686 of record NZ_JAUSYW010000001.1, read on the forward strand.
TCTTCCTTTTGGCGTTCCCTCTTTCTCTTTAAATCGATTGCATGATTGACCGCAATTCGGGTAATCCAAGTTTTAAAACCTTGGTTCTTATATTGAGGAAGAGAAGTATAGATTTTGATAAAGACTTCCTGGGTAACATCTTCAGCATCCTTTTGATTCCGCAAGACGGAATGGACGGTTCTATAAATCGTCTGTTTATAAGTTTCAATCAACATTCGGAATGCATGATCATTCCCAGCCCTTACCTTCTCAACTAACTCATCCGTCACTTCTCTTCCTCCTTTCCTGTTAAACTTTCATGTAATAGACGACACAAAAAGGAGTTACCCCTACAGATAACTCAAAAAAAACCAAAAATTTTTTTCCCGCTTGTTATTTTTCTCAGAGATCTCTTTCCTTAATCAAGAGAAAACCGTACCACTTTAAAAGTGATACGGTCAATATTAACGTTTATTGATTTCTTCCACCAAAATTTTATTAACAAGCTGTGGATTGGCTTGTCCTTTTGTCGCCTTCATGATCTGTCCGACAAGGAAGCCGATTGCTTTTTGTTTACCGGCCTTAAAATCTTCAATCGATTGCGGGTTATTATTCAATGCTTCTTCAACGGCTGTAAGCAATGCGCCTTCATCGGAAATTTGGACTAGTCCCTTCTCCTTGACGATCGTTTCAGCATCCCCTCCGTTTTCAATCAATTCTTTGAAAACTTTTTTAGCGATTTTAGAAGAAATCGTGCCATCTTCAATAAGCTTGATCATTCCAGCCAACGATTCAGCAGTCAATTTGACATCATGTAGCTCTTTGCCTTCTGCATTCAAGAAAGCGGAAACCTCACCCATGATCCAGTTAGATGCTAGTTTTGCATCAGCGCCCGAAGCGACTGTCGCTTCAAAGAAATCAGCACTTTCTTTCGTTACCGTTAAAACGGCTGCATCATATTCCGGTAAGCCAAATTCTTCGACATAGCGTTTTTTCCGTGCATCCGGAAGTTCCGGAATCTCGGCAGCAATACGCGCTTTCCATTCTTCATCGATATGGATTGTCAATAAATCCGGTTCCGGGAAGTAACGGTAATCATCGGAGCCTTCCTTAATTCGCATTAGTACCGTTCTGCCTGTAGCTTCGTCGAACCGGCGAGTTTCCTGTTCGATTATGCCGCCTTCATTCAAGATTTCCGCTTGTCGGATTTCTTCATGCTCCAACCCTTTACGAACGAAGTTGAATGAGTTCAGGTTTTTCAATTCGGTTTTCGTACCAAATTCTTTTTGGCCGACAGGTTTCAAGGAAATGTTAGCATCACAGCGAAGTGAGCCTTCTTCCATTTTACAATCGGAAACGCCGGTGTATTGAATGATGGATTTCAACTTTTCCAGATAAGCATAAGCTTCTTCCGGTGAAGTGATATCCGGTTCGGATACGATTTCAACAAGAGGCGTACCTTGGCGGTTATAATCACACAGTGAATAGTTCCCTTTATGTGTCAGCTTTCCAGCATCCTCTTCCATATGAATGCGGGTAATGCCAATTTTCTTTTTCTTGCCGCCCACTTCGATTTCAATCCAACCATGCTCACCGATCGGTTGATCGAACTGTGAAATTTGGTATGCTTTAGGATTGTCCGGGTAAAAATAGTTTTTCCGGTCGAATTTCGTAATTTCCGCCACTTCGCAATTCAGGGCAATTGCAGCCTTCATTGCAAAATCAACAGCCTTTTTATTGACGACAGGCAATACACCTGGGTAACCTAGGTCAATTACAGTCGTGTTACTATTTGGAGCGGCACCAAAATGATTTGGGCTCGCTGAGAAAATTTTAGAATCCGTTTTTAATTCTACGTGTACTTCTAGACCAATCACCGTTTCAAAGTCCATTATTTTCACCCCTTACAGCTTAGGAAATTGTTTATGAAAATCTGTTGCTTGCTCAAATGCGTGAGCCGCGCGATAAATCGTGCTTTCATCAAAATGCTTCCCAATCATTTGCAGTCCAAGCGGCAGCCCATTCGCTGCGAATCCACATGGTACGGATATACCTGGTACACCAGCAAGATTGACTGGAATCGTCAAGATATCATTCGCATACATCGTTAATGGATCGTCGACTTTTTCACCAATTTTAAATGCAGACGTAGGTGTAGTCGGCCCAACGATGACATCGTATTTTTCAAAAACATCTTCAAAGTCTTTTTTGATTAATGTACGTACTTTTTGAGCCTTTTTATAATAAGCATCATAATAACCGGAACTTAAGGAGAACGTTCCAAGCATGATACGGCGTTTCACTTCGTCACCGAATCCTTCTGCACGGGTTTGCTTATACATTTCTATAAGAGTTTCTGCATTATCTGTACGATGTCCGTAACGCACTCCGTCAAAACGTGAAAGGTTAGCCGATGCTTCCGATGAAGATAGCAGATAATAGGCAGCTAAAGCATACTTGGAATGCGGCAAGGATACCTCTTCCCATTCAGCTCCAAGTCCCTCTAATACTTTTAACGCTTCAAGTACGGAATTACGTGCTTCTTCGCCAACGCCTTCACCAAGGTATTCTTTAGGCACAGCTATTTTCAATCCTCTAACATCGCCTGTTAATGAATTCACAAAATTCGGCACATCAACATTAGCAGAGGTCGAATCCATTGAATCTACACCTGAAATCGCTTCAAGCAAATAAGCGTTATCTTCAACCGTTCTTGTAACCGGCCCAATTTGGTCCAATGAAGACGCAAATGCTACAAGTCCGAATCGGGAAACCCGTCCATATGTAGGTTTTAAGCCTACAACTCCACAATATGCCGCTGGTTGGCGGATCGATCCACCCGTATCGGAACCTAAAGAGAATAGGACTTCACCAGAAGCGACAGATGCAGCTGAACCACCCGAAGAACCGCCTGGCACATATTCCAGGTTCCAAGGGTTGCGTGTTGCCTGAAATGCGGAGTTCTCATTAGAAGAACCCATCGCAAACTCATCCATATTCAATTTCCCGATCGTAACCGTTTCTGCCTTCTGTAGCTTTTGAACAACGGTTGCATCATAGATTGGATCAAAGTTCTCCAAAATTTTGCTCGCACAAGTCGTACGCAAATTTTTAGTGACAATATTATCCTTCACTCCGATTGGCATACCAAATAAAGCGCCTTCGTTCTCGCCTTTTACCAATTGATCATCCAATCGTTTTGCTTGATTGCGGGCGTTTTCTTCATCAAGTGTCAAAAATGCCTTCACCTTGTCCTCTACTTGTCCGATTCGCTTATACGATTCGTTAACAAGATCAGTGACACTTATCTCTTTCTTATGTAAGCGTTCATGAAGCTCAGAAACCTTTTGTTCGAACAACGACATCATTGTCCCTCCTTATTCAATTATTGATGGTACACGGATATATCCATCTTTGCTATCCGGTGCATTTTTAACTACTTCTTCTACTGGCAATCCCGGTTTTGCGACATCTTCGCGCATAACATTCTTCATATCCAAAACGTGAGAAGTCGGGTTTACTTGATCCGTATCAAGCTCATTCAACTGCTCTGCGAATGAAATCATTTGGTCAAGCTGATGCTGAAACTGTTGTGCTTCTTCTTCCGTAATGGCCAAACGAGCCAAATGGGCAACGTGTTTAACTTGTTCCATAGAAATACGTGACATTCTCTTCACCTCCGAAAAAATATCAAAATCGACTGAATTCCGTCGCTTTTCTCCATATAATCATCGTTTAAATCATATCAAACTATTACACAGTAAAGCAACAAGAGATACATTGTCGAAATTCAATTATTTCATAAGGAAAAAGAGATATTTTCCGGGAAATATGGGAAAGTTGCCGAAATTTCCGGGGAAATGAAAATAAGGCCTTTAAAATCCGACAATTTTTCCCTTTTTAAAGAATTTGCTTCCTGAGATGGAAGGGTTTACTTTCTACTATATATTTTTGTTTCTGGGTTAAAGGTTATTTTGAATTTCACAAGAAATAGATTCCAATTTTAAAGTGGATCACAAAAAAGATGAAGCCGGTAAGCTTCATCTTTTTTCATTCGTATATATGCACGGTTGGTTCGTCCTGATTTGCTTCACGGACTATGAGCGCTTCAGGTCCATTTACAGAGGTAATGGATACCTGTACGGCAATATAGTTCGGGAAACGTTCCATTACAAGCCCAGCAACATATTGGGTAAAGCCGATCGCTTCCGAGTTCCCATAAAATTGAATGGGGATATCGATGTTCAGACTTTGCAATTGATCATCCATATAGAACGCCCTGCCGATGACTCCATTAAAGTTAGGGAAATATTCTTCGACATCTTCTTTAAAGTTCGTGAAAGTATTGACGTCATCACGGTATTTTTTTTCAGCACCGGCAGAAGGAAATAGGAAATACTCTTCGTCCAAGTTCGTCCATTTTCCAATATTGTTAGAGTTTTTATCGATATTTGTATAGGAAATGAAATTCCCAGGGACTACTGAAGATTTTTCATTTTGCTCGAATAAGGCAATCGTAATCGGAACATTTTTCAGCTTGTCCTTTTTACGCAGCCTTTTTAAGACTTCTGCAGCAATTTTCTCCCCTTCTTGCTTTAGCTTTTTACTATCGATTTTATTTTCATAGGTGGCACCGTATGCCTCTTTTTGATAGTAATGCACTGAATTCAGCGCAAGACCTATTACAACTCCGCCTAGGCTCACTGAATTATCTTTTGTTTTTACCAAGTAATTATGTTCTAAAATATGGGCAAGATAGATCGGATTTTCTTCATTCCGCTTATCAATGTCACCTTTACCTGGATCAACCGGATTCAAGCCAAGATTCTTTGAGGCTTTCATGTCCTTTTCTTTCAACTGACTATCGGTATATTTTCTGTTCAGCCAGGAAGATATCTCGGAACTATCTAGTATTTGCCCCTCTTGAAACAGGTAATCTTCCGGGTCGAATTGGGTTTGGGCCAACCGCATCAATCCATTTTCGAATTCTTCAATGTCATATCGGGTATTTAGATTGGATACGACCAAACCGCGTGCTTTTGATGGTTCAAACGGTAGGATTGTTTGATAATATTCTTCCGAAATTTTATACTTCGGAATAATTGCCGTTTCTTTTTTGTCTTTGGAGTCTTGAACTACCTCTTGCTTATCCTCAAAACTAGGCGCACATCCAGCAAGAAGCAGTATAAGAATCATCCCCAAAATAGAGTGTTTCCTCATAGCTACACCTCTTATTTATTTAGTTCCTCAATCAGTCTCTCTTCATCCCATACCATGACGCCTAGGCTTTCAGCTTTTGCCAGTTTGGAACCGGCATCTTCGCCAGCTACGACCAAATCGGTTTTCTTGCTGACACTTCCAGCAACGTTAGCTCCTAGCGCCTCTAATTTCTCTTTTGCTTCGTTACGTGTTAGCTTATGCAGTTTACCCGTTAAAACGACTGTTTTACCGGAAAAAACGGAGTCGATATCTTCAATAGCAACAGCTCTTGGCCCTTTGAAAGTAAGATTTACACCGGCTGCATCCAACTCATTCAGTAATGCATGGACTTCTTCCAATTCAAAATAAGCAACGATGGAATCGGCCATCTTATCACCTATTTCATTAATGGCCGTTAGTTCTTCACGGCTCGCCATGCTTAATGCTTCCATCGTCCCGAATTCCCTCGCAAGCGTCTTGGCCGCTTTTGAACCAACATGGCGAATGCCCAGCCCGAATAGTAATTTTTCCAACGAGTTGGTTTTCGAAGCTTCGATTGCTTGAAGAAGTTTATTGACGGATTTATCCCCCATCCTTTCCAAAGCAATCAGTTGATCGTATGTAAGCTTATAAATATCAGCCACATCTTGTATGAGTTCTTCTTTAAACAACAAGCTAATCACTTTTTCACCAAGACTGTCTATATTCATTGCTGTGCGGGAAACAAAGTGAATCAAGCCTTCCCGTATTTGTGCAGGACACTTCGGGTTGATGCAGCGTAAAGCAACCTCCCCGTCCAGCCGAACAAGTTCACTGCTGCATTCCGGACACTCAGTCGGCATCTGGAACTCGACTTCTTCCCCTGTACGGCGCTCTGCCAGTACATTGACCACTTCTGGAATGATATCACCGGCTTTTTTCACGACCACTTGATCTCCGATTCTGATGTCCTTTTCACGGATTAAGTCTTCGTTATGAAGTGAAGCTCGCTGAACAGTCGTACCCGCTACCCTAACGGGATCCAAAACGGCGGTCGGGGTCAATACACCCGTACGGCCAACATTGAGCTCGATATCCCTTAGGGTTGTAATGACTTCTTCAGCTGGGAATTTATAAGCAATGGCCCATCGCGGACTTTTTGCAGTAAAACCTAATTCATCCTGCTGTTCAAGGGAATCCACCTTTACGACAATTCCATCAATATCATAGGCTAAGTTTGGACGGTGTTCCGTCCATTCTACTATATAAGCCAGTACTTCCTCTATATTCGAGCATGTTTTTCTTTCCCGATTCGTCTTAAACCCGAGCCTATCCAATAAATCCAAACCCTCACTGTGGGAACGGACCCCTGTTTCCCCGAAATCGGCAATCGCATAAAGGAAAATATCCAAGTTCCGTTTTGCAGCAAGTTTTGGATCAAGCTGCCTTAACGAACCGGCAGCTGCATTTCGTGGGTTTGCAAATGGTTCCTCACCGCGTTCTTCCTTAGCCTTATTTAATGATTCGAATGATTTTTTTGGCATGAAGGCCTCACCGCGCACTTCTATGGCAACCGGCTCCCGCAACTTTAATGGAATCGACTTGATCGTTTTCAAATTAGCGGTAATATCTTCACCGATCGTTCCATCTCCACGGGTTGCCCCTCTTACGAAATATCCATTCTCATATTGAAGAGTGACGGCAAGTCCATCAATTTTCAATTCACATACATAGGAAAAATCGTCACCTACAGATTGTCTGACCTTTCTGTCAAAATCCCGTAAGTCACTTACATTGAAGGCATTGCCTAAACTAAGCATCGGTGTGGTATGCTCCACTTTTTCAAACATATCCAAAATGGCGCCACCGACCCGTTGTGTCGGTGAGTCCGCCGTTTGCAGTTCCGGAAATTTCTCCTCATACTCAATAAGTTCACGGAGTAGCCGATCATATTCAGCATCAGGTACTGATGGCTGGTCCATCACATAATATTCATAGCTGTATTGGTTCAATAACGTTTGCAGTTCCAGAACTTTCTTCTCTGCAGCTTGTAAGTCCATACGTTCAATCCTTTCTAAAGAAGACTCCACCGCACTTCTTTTAGAAGAGCGGTGTCTAAAGTCAGATATCCCTATTCTTTACCAGTAGAAGCATATTAATAGCTTATGCTTTTTCAACTGGTGCAAATTTCGCCAATAGGCGTTTGATGCCGATTGGACTTGGAAAGGCAATATCCAGTTCCTTCCCTTCGCCTTCCCCTTTTACGCTCACCACTGTTCCTATCCCCCATTTTTTATGGGATGCACGGTCGCCGACAGCCCAGCCGATCTCTTCACCGCCCGTTGCGGATGGTGCAGAAACAGCTCTGCCAAAGGCAGGCACTTTTCTTGTGGAAGCTGTTGAAGGAGATCCGGTTCTCGAAGAACTGAAAGGTGTTTGCCTAGCCCTTGGAGCCGGTTTCGGTTTTAGATCTTCAAGAAGTTCCTCTGGTATTTCACTGATAAAACGTGAAACTGGATTCATGCTCGTCCGTCCATACAATGTCCGCATTTGGGCATTGCTTATAAATAGTTCATTTTCAGCCCTTGTAATTCCCACATAAGCCAGACGGCGTTCTTCTTCCATCTCCTCTTCATCCATAAGCGAGCGGCTGTGAGGGAAAACCCCTTCTTCAAGGCCCAATAGAAAGACCACCGGATATTCAAGTCCCTTGGCTGAATGCAGCGTCATCAACGTTACCATATTTGTAGCTTCTTCGGAATTCTCATCAAGTTGGTCTATATCGGCAACCAACGCCAGGTCAGTCAAAAAGCCCACCAATGATTTGTCCTCGCTGTTACTTTCGAATGCTTTAGTAACAGATAAAAACTCATCTATGTTTTCAAGCCTGCTTTGTGATTCAATCGTTTTCTCTGCCTGCAGCATCTCACGGTAACCGGTTTTCTTAATGACTTCCTCCACCAGTTCCGTCACGGATAGGTACTCCTGCTGATTTGTATAGTTGGTGATCAGCGTATGGAATTCCCTTGCCGCTTTGGTAGCCTTCCCGCTTATCCCCACCATTTCCACAGATTCGAGTGCTTTATAAATGGAAACATCATATTGATCTGCATAATCTGCCACTTTGTCCATTGAAGTTGCACCAATTCCGCGTTTTGGTACATTGATTACACGGCGGAGACTGATGTCATCATCAGGATTCGCAATAAGGCGAAGATAGGCAAGTAAATCCTTAATCTCTTTACGGTCATAGAACTTGGTTCCCCCGACTATTGCATAATTTATATTGGATTTAAGCAGAACTTCCTCCATGACACGTGATTGTGCATTTGTTCTGTAAAGTATTGCTATATCGGAATATTTCCTGCTGCCGCCCTGAACTAACTCATTTATCTTTCCGGCTACAAATTGCGCTTCCCCTTGTTCATTGTCTGCACGGTAATAGAATAACTTATTGCCATCTGCATTCTCGGTCCAAAGATTTTTCGGCTTACGGTTTTGATTGTTACCGATGACCTTATTCGCCGCTGCAAGAATCTTTTTCGTCGAGCGGTAATTCTGTTCAAGGAAAATCATGTTGGCATTCGGATAATCCTTTTCAAATGAAAGGATATTCGCAATATCCGCACCGCGCCAACGATAGATCGATTGATCGGAATCCCCGACAACACAGAGATTACGGAAGCGTGAAGCCAGTAGTTTAACAAGCATGTATTGAGCCCTGTTCGTATCTTGGTACTCATCAACATGAATGTATTGAAATTTACGCTGATAATATTCAAGCACCTCAGGTACGAGCTGGAACAATTGAATCGTCATCATGATCAAATCATCGAAATCAAGCGCTGAATTTTTACGCAGCCGTTTTTGATACTCCGTATATACATCGGCAGTTACTTTAGTGAAGTAATCAGACGCCGTCTTCAGGTACTCTTCCGGCCCGACCAATTCATTTTTCGCTGAACTGATGCTACCCAAAATGGCACGGTAATCATATTTCTTTGTATCCATATTACGATCTTTCATGATTTGTTTTATGACCGATTGCTGATCCGTCGTATCCAATATCGAGAAGTTCCTATTAAATCCGATACGGTCGATATCTCTTCGTAAAATGCGGACACACATCGAGTGGAAAGTTGAAATCCAGATATCTTCGGATGCACCGCCAAGTATGGCACGGATCCTCTCCTTCATCTCACGTGCCGCTTTGTTGGTGAACGTGATTGCGAGGATGTTCCAAGGCGCTATTTCCTTCTCGACCATCAAGTAAGCTATTCGGTGAGTCAGCACACGCGTCTTTCCACTTCCTGCCCCAGCCATGATTAAAAGTGGGCCATCAGTTGATTTAACTGCTTTTTGTTGCTGTTCATTCAAACCTATTAGTAATTTTTCCGCTAAATATTGCATTATCACACCACCTATACGAACATTCGTTTCTGTTTTAGTATACTATATTTATTACATGATTTCATTTAACTGCCGAAACTGTTGCAAGTGCCACTTTCAAATCTTCATAAATCACATTGCCGACAACGATGACATCCGCAATCTTAGACATTTCTTTGGCCTGTTCAACCGATTTTATCCCACCGCCATAGAATAGTACGGTATCCTCCAAACTTTCTTTGGCCGCTTCCACCATCTGGACATCGCCATAATCACCGCTGTATTCCAAATAAAAAATCGGCAGGTTGAACATCTTTTCTGCCATCATCGCGTATGCACCCACATCATCCATATCCAAATCGGTATTGGCTTTCGTCAATTGGGCCGCCTTGCACTCTGGATTCAGAATACAGTACCCTTCAACGAAAATTTCATCCCAATTCAAAAGGTATCCGTATTCCTTGACTGCTTGCTGATGCAGTTTCATCATCCAATCCGGGTTGGTGCTATTCAGGACACTCGGAATGAAATATAAATCAAACCCTGGGGTCACCGTTTCAACAGAAGAAATTTCCATCACACATGGAACGGTATATCGTCTGACACGTGCCATTAAATGAAGCACATTCTCAAGCGTGATTCCATCAGTTCCCCCGACCATGATTGCATCAGTACCGGATTCACAGACTTTCTCAAGGGCATCATCACTTATTTCTTTATTTGGATCGAGTTTGAAAACATGCTTCCACTCGCGAAAATCGTACATTATAATCCTCCAATCACACTTCCCATTACACCATTATAGCATTAAGATTTTTCATTAAAAAAGAGAAGTATCGATAAAATGTTATTACCAAATGGAACCTCAGAATCTAAATTCCAATATAACACGGATACGGCTGAAAGACAGCCGGCAAAGAGAGTGATGGACCCCCAAAATAAAAAGCCGGGAAATGAATTCCTCGGCTTTTTATTATAATCGATAGAATTAAGATTCAGTTGTTTCCTCAACGTTATCCTTAATACGGTTAAGTGCCATAGAATAAGCATCATTTCCATAATTCAAGCAGCGTTTGACCCTGGAAATCGTAGCCGTGCTTGCACCCGTTTCCGTTTCGATTTTATGATAGGTTTTACCTTCTTCAAGCATGCGGGCTACTTCAAGACGCTGTGCCAGTGATGATATTTCATTGACTGTGCATAAATCATCAAAAAATCGATAGCATTCGTCCAAATCACGCAAGGAAAGGATCGACTTAAACAGCTGATCAGTTTCTTTTCCCCTTAACTTATCAATTTGCATGTTACTCCCCCTCAATTTCATGGGTATCAAAATGTGACGTCTCCTACTAAACCAGGTTCATCCGGAATAATATTGACCCAGGTTTTCCCTGGAATCAACCCTACTTCTTCATCGTTTTTCACTGGTATAATCCGACCATCCTTATTAACCCATTCTACTTCATTCGCTTTTCCTTTTTGAAGTAAATAACCTTTTCCGCCACTTTTCAAGTCGATTTTACGACGCCCTTTATCGTCAATCACTTGATGAGCAGCCTCAATGATCAATATATTATCCAGTAAAATAGGTGTATTCGATTTATGTTCGACTGTTTGCTCTCCATTCGAATAACGTTTATATTTCTCTTCCGTGGCTTCGTATTCATACTGTATATCATACTCGTCTGATCCGTAGGAAATTTCGGTTTTCAATGCCGGTTCCCCTTGAAGGCCAGCCTCCTCTTCCTTTGTCAGGAAAGTATAAGGCTCCGGTGCACCATTCAACTCATATCCCTTTTCCTCCGCGCCTTTTTGGATATCATCAAAGGAGGTGTAGGAATTATGAGGTGCTTTTCGATCTGCCGAACGTTGAAACAAAGTACCATCATAATATAATCCGTTCAAGTTATCAATATACCCTTTGTCCAGCATGGTTTTTGCCTCGGGGCTATTCCCATGGCACACATAGATGCAATCCAGGCCTTTAGCCAATTCGATATAATAGTCCCTTGCACTCCGAATCGGACCGATTTGGCTTGGCATTTCACTTTGGAAGATAGCTAAAAATCTGGTTATGTCACCTTCTGCGAGCATTTCGTAGACGACATCGGCTTCTGAGAGGCCCGATTGTGGGCGTGCTTCCGGATGATTATTAATCATCACTGCTGCAGCCCTTTGCTCACTGCCTTCATCGGTGGCTATACCCGTAAGTGGAAACTTATTGGAAGGTTCATTTTTCACATCTGTATTTTTGATGACAGCCTGGTCTTTCGGCTTACTGTCATCCGTCGCAGGATCTTCTTTCGTCGAACAGCCTGCCAGCAGTAAAATAGCAATAACGATGAAAAGAACTCTCTTTAAATTCATCTTTCCACTCCTCTGATTTATTAGCCATTTCTTCTCTTATATTTTAACGCATTATAGTGGGAAAGAGTATAGTTTTATTCATAACATCATATACTCCCCGCTGGGTTAGCCTTATATATGGCAGATGGGTTGTCGAAAAGAATGAAAGGGTGTACACAGGATCGGCGAAGCGATAACCCCTCTCACGCAGCAAAGTTTTCAATTCATTTTCCTCTTCAATCAGTTCAGGAACTTCTTTGGTGGACATGACTCCCTTTAATTTCAGAGGAAGTTCATGAATCACCTTTCCGTGTTCCGTTAAAACGATTCCACCGCCAATCTCCTTCAGCCGGTTAAATGCCAAATGCATATCCTTTTTCCTTTTACCGATTAGTATGATATCACCTGTATTTGTATAAGAGCCAGCAAAGCCACACAATTTATCCGCAAACCCTTTTAATATCGTATTGATGCGCCATTTCCCTTCCCGATCAATAAGCATGAAAAAGCATTCATCATCCTCAAAGTTCAGTTCTTCATGCCCAACATCATTGGCAAGGGAGTACGGTTTAGTAATTACATTATTGACCAATTCAATCCCAAACGGCATGGAAAATTCAAAATCTTCCTTTAAACTAAGCTCCCAATCAAGATCAAGTGGTTTAAAATCGAAATCACTCCATTCGATTTCCTGTTTATCCGGAATGATTTCACCATCCCTTTTAACCCATTTACCTTTTGCCATTACCGAAACCGGTGCAGGTTCCTTTACATCGGTCAGGAAGTTGATGTTCGCTACCCTTCCAGTGGCAATATTGCCATGAAGGTACTCAATGTTATAATATCGTGCAATGTTGATAGTTGCCATATTGTATGCATCGATGACCGGAACGCCATTCTCTATCGCTATTTTAATCAAGCAGTCTATGAAACCACCTTCATAAAAGGATGGCGGCGATCCATCTGTCGTATAAAAGAATTTGTCATAATGATCAATGCCCAGTTCATGGATTTCCTTGATCATCTTTGGAAGATCCGGCCGGATCGAAGAATGTCTTAACGATACATAATAGCCCTGCAGCAAGCGCGACATGACTTCATCACCTGTCATTGCCTCATGATCACAATCGGCGCCGAACAAGGTCATTTTTGCTAAAGTCTTCTCTGAAGCACCTGGAAAGTGTCCTTCTATTTTCTTCCTCATTCGCTTGGCTTCCTGAATCCAGTGCAACATCATGTCATCACCATCGAGAAGCTTCGGCCATCCAGTCAGTTCCCCGCCCTGTAATACGGCATCATGCTCCAGCCATGATTTAACGGCCCCATGGGAAAAGACCATATCTTCATCGATCAATTCCGTTTGTCCGTCAAAACGGCTCCACCAATACATTGTTACAGGAATGTTACGTAATTCTTTCAAAAGAGAAAACGCTTTCTTTTTATCCAACTGCAATAGAAACGGCAAGTTATCATTGATCAATGTCGTTGTGCCAAAATGAGATGCATAACGTGAAAAAGAAAGGGGATTATATAATTGAGAAGGGTGTGAATGCGGCTCAATATAACCCGGGACTAAGTACTGGTTTGTACAGTCTACCATTTCACAGCGGTCTATATTATCAGGAAGCTTATCGCCAACATATATGATGCGATCATCATATATCCATATATTCGCTTTTACCCATTTTCGTAAAGCCTGATTTAAATAAGTCGTATTTTTAAGCAGAATGTGTGGTGCCCTATTGCCATCCAGCACATCTATATGTTCTCTTAGATGCTTATTTTTCCATCTATAGCGCTGTTCAAGCATTAAACATTCCCCCATAATTTTTTAGAAACAGTCGTATGAAAAAACCATTTTCAATCCAATTTTATTTCATAGTAACATACTTGCCTCATTAGAACAGTAATGTTATCCAGAATATTGTTAAATTTTTGTGAAGGGATGGACTTTAAATGAAGTTTAAACAAAATATCAGTATAATAAATGCGTTAATGCGAATTACCTGTGGTTTTACACTTCTAACATGGGCAATGGCTAAAATGGTTAAAAAACCATGGAAAAATCAATCTTATCTATTCGTGGTCATGCTTTCCGCCATGAAAATAGGCGAAGGCATTCTCCGCTATTGTCCTGTCGTCGATGCAATGGAAAACGGACAAAGCTTTATGAAAAACGAATCAAAACAGGAAAATGAATCCAACCAACCTGATTCATATTAAGTTTTTTCTAAAGAAGAAGCTGACTCCGCTTAGAGTCAGCTTCTTTATATTATGATGAAAAATTGTATTTTATTGCACGGTAGCCAATATCCGTTCGCCAGAATAAGCCATCTTTCTCAATATGCCCCAACTCTTTATATACTTCAGCTTGGGCGGAAGCCAAATCTTTCCCTTTTGCAGCGACCAGAAGCACACGTCCGCCATTCGAGATGAAATTCCCCTCACTATTGAGAGCCGTTCCAGCATGATAAACATGGGCATTCGGATCAATCTTTTCCAAGCCTTTAATGATAGATCCCTTTTTATATTCCCCTGGATATCCATCAGCTGCGACGACCACTCCAAGAACGGCTTCTTCATGCCATTCAAGTTGTAAATCCTCTCCAGAAAGAACCGCTTCTAGCGTATCTACGAAATCTGTTTTTAGGCGTGGTAAAACAACTTGCGTTTCCGGATCGCCAAAACGGGCATTGAACTCAATGACTTTTGTGCCTTTTTCAGTAGCGATCAACCCTGCATATAATATTCCTGTAAAACTCCGATTCTCCGATATCATCGCATTTACCGTGGGCTTAAGAATTGTTTCGACTGCAGTCTGAATCATTTCATCGGAAATTTGCGGCACCGGTGAGTATGCACCCATTCCACCTGTGTTCGGACCCTGATCTCCATCAAAAACCCGCTTATGATCTTGAGCAATTACCATCGGATACACTTTTTCCCCATTAACGAATGCCATCAATGAAAATTCCTCGCCATCAAGAAATTCCTCAATGACGACTTTGGCAGATGCTTCCCCGAACTTTGCTCCGACTAGCATATCATGGATGGCGTCTAACGCCTCTTCCATCGTCATAGCAACTACGACACCTTTTCCTGCAGCCAAACCATCCGCTTTTATGACGATGGGGGCTCCCATTTTTTCGATATATGCTTTTGCTGAATCATAATCAGAAAATGTTTCATATTCTGCTGTCGGAATGCTGTAGTTCTTCATTAAATCTTTAGCAAAGGATTTACTTCCCTCGATGACTGCAGCACGGCCATTAGGGCCAAATACCTGTAATCCTGCATCCGTAAAATCATCGGCAAGTCCATTCAACAATGGGGTTTCGGGCCCGATCACCGTTAATGAGACTGCATTCTTCTTGGCAAAGGCAACCAAATCCCCGTGATTGTTTTCATCAATTGGAACAAGAGTCGCTACATCGGTCATCCCTGGATTTCCCGGTGCTGCAAAAACAGTCCCCACCCGTTTACTTTCAAATAGCTTGCGGGCTATGGCATGCTCCCTGCCGCCCCGGCCAATTACTAGTACATTCATTATCGCACCTCATTTTTGATTAATGTTTAAAGTGACGAATTCCTGTAAACACCATCGTAATCCCATATTCATCAGCTTTCTTGATTGAATCCTCATCTTTAACAGATCCACCAGGCTGAATGATTGCCGTGACGCCCGCTTTCGCTGCCGCTTCTACAGTATCATCCATTGGGAAGAAAGCATCTGATGCCAATGCACTTCCTGTCGCTCTTTCCCCAGCTTGTTCCAGAGCAATTTTTGCAGCTCCCACACGGTTCATTTGACCTGCGCCAACGCCTAATGTCATTTGATCGTTACTTACCACTATTGCATTCGACTTGACATGTTTCACGATTTTCCAGCCAAGTTCCATGGCTTTCCACTCTTCAGGGGTAGGTTCACGTTTCGTTGCCACTTTTACCTCTGCATCCTTTAAGCTATGTGCATCCCGATCTTGAATAAGTAATCCGCCTTCAATGGATGTCAATTTACGTTCAGGCTTTTTAACCGCGTCGAAATCGATCGTTAATAAGCGAAGGTTTTTCTTGCTTGTCAATACTTCCAATGCCTCTTGCGTAAACCCAGGAGCAATGATGATTTCAAGGAAAATTTCATGAAGTTTTTCCGCAGTCGCCTTATCAACTTCACGATTCAAAGCGATGATCCCACCGAATATGGAAGTGGCATCTGCCTCATAAGCTTTTTCATATGCTTCCAAAATGGTTGCACCGACACCGACGCCGCAAGGATTCATATGTTTGACTGCAACAGCGGCCGGCTCATTGAATTCTTTAACGATTTGAAGTGCTGCATCAGCATCATTAATGTTGTTGTATGAAAGTTCTTTTCCATGTAATTGCTTCGCTTCTGCAATTGAGAAAACGGAACCGAGCGGCTTTTTATAGAATGCGGCTTTTTGATGTGGATTTTCCCCATAACGAAGCGACTGTTTCAATTCATAGGTAACAGTCAATGATTCAGGATTTTCTTCATCGGCAAGCTCTGTCATATACTCTGAAATAACGGCATCATATGCTGCTGTATGGCGGAAAACTTTTGCAGCCAGGCGGCGATTCGTGGTTTTTGATACCCCGCCGTTTTGTTTCAGCTCAGCCAATACGGTAGGATAATCATTGGAATCAACGATAACAGTCACATATTCGTGGTTTTTGGCAGAAGAACGAAGCATTGTCGGTCCCCCGATATCGATGTTTTCAATAGCATCTTCCACAGTGACTTCCGGTTTGGAAATAGTCGCTTGGAATGGATATAGGTTTACACAGACAAGTTGAATGGGTTCAATATTATGCTCTGCAAGCTGTGCTGCGTGATTTTTGTCATCATGTTTTGCCAACACTGCTCCATGGACATTCGGGTGAAGCGTTTTAACACGTCCATCCAATATTTCCGGGAAACCGGTGACGTCACTGATTCCAATTACCTCAATACCATTATCCTGCAACGTTTTTTTGGTACCGCCTGTAGAAATAATTTCAAAACCTGCTTCAATTAAACCTTGAGCAAATTCTACGATACCCGTTTTATCCGATACACTAATTAATGCACGTTTCTTCATGTTATGTTGGTCCCTCCATTAAGTAAGTTTCTTGTGGCATAGCTCCTGCAAAACTGACGGATACAAGTCATGCTCCATTTCCTGAATTCTTTTTTGGAGGATGTCTTTCGTATCCCCCTCAAGAATTGGCACTGCTTTTTGGGCAATGACCGGTCCTGTGTCCATTCCATCATCAACATAATGAACCGTTACCCCCGTTTCCTTCACTCCGGCGTTAAAAGCCTGGCCAATTGCATCCTTGCCTGGAAAACTAGGCAAGAGTGAAGGGTGGATGTTCACAATCCTCTGTGAATACTTTTGTAATAATGTCGGACCGATCAAACGCATATATCCGGCCAGAATGATAAATTCTATCTCATACTGGCGAAGTTTTTCCAGGATTTCCGATTCATACTCAGTCTTGTTAGAGTAATTCTTCGCTGAAAAGGAGAAAGAATCAATATTCTCAAGCTTAGCTCTCTCAAGCACATATGCGTCTTCACGATCGCAAATTACAAGACAGATTTCCGCCGCCAACTTTCCACTTTTTATTGCTTCAGCAATTGATTGAAAATTACTACCGTTACCTGATGCAAAGACAGCAAGGCGTTTCATTATTTGAACGACACTCCATTTCCATCCACAACCGTTCCAATAACTGAGGCTTCTTCACCGCAAGACCGTAGGTGGGCTAGCACATCTGATGCCACTTCTTTTTTCACGACAGCTGTCATTCCAATACCCATATTGAAGATATTGAACATTTCCTCTTTTACAAGGTTCCCTTTTTCTTCAAGGAATGAGAATATAGTTGGAATTTTCCAGCTTCCAAGCTCGATTTCAACACCGCATCCTTCAGGAAGAATACGCGGAATATTCTCGATGAACCCTCCACCAGTGATATGGGCAAGACCATTAACATCAAATTTTTCCAACGTCGATAAAATGGACTTCACATAGATTTTTGTCGGTTTTAATAATTCCTCTCCCAACTTGCAATCCAGTTCCGGTACGAAGTCATGAAGCGACAAACCTGAGTCTTCAAGAAGGACTTTACGAACAAGGGAATACCCATTACTGTGGATGCCGCTTGAAGCGAGTCCAATAACGACATCACCCGCCGAGATCGCTTCACCAGTAATTAGACGTGATTTTTCAACGGCACCTACAGTAAACCCTGCCACATCGTATTCTTCCGTCTCGTACATGCCTGGCATTTCAGCTGTTTCTCCGCCGATTAAAGCACAGCCCGCCTGCTCACAGCCATCTGCAATCCCTTTGACGATCATTTCAATTCGTTCAGGATCTGCTTTTCCGCAGGCAATATAATCTAAAAAGTATAAAGGTGCAGCACCTTGAACGACAACATCATTGACACACATAGCTACACAATCCACTCCAATTGTATCGTGTTTATCCATCATGAACGCCAACAAAAGTTTCGTACCCACTCCATCCGTACCAGAAATGAGCACAGGTTCTTTAAGGTTCAAGGAAGATAAATCAAACATGCCGCCGAAACCGCCCAGACCATTCATTACTTCTGGACGTAATGTGCGCTTTACATGTTTTTTCATTCGATTTACCGCTTCATAACCAGCCTCAATATCCACACCAGCCTGTTTATATGCATTAGCCATTTGAAATCCTCCTCCGAAAATCAATCCTCATTGCCGACTTGATTAACATTTTGTTTTTTCTCGTTCGTATTCAAAAATTTCAGTCGGATAATTCCCGGTGAAACAAGCTAGGCATGAACCGCGCGTTTCTCCAGGAAACGGTCGTCCAATTGCTTCGACCATACCTTCGACACTTAAAAAGGTTAAGGAATCAGCACCGATGATTTCCCTTATTTCCTCCACCGATTTAGAGCTCGCAATCAGTTCTTCCTTTTTAGACGTGTCAATGCCATAAAAACATGGATTCTTGATCGGTGGTGAGCTGATTACTACATGCACTTCTTTCGCTCCGGCATCTTTTAACATGCGTACAATCCTTCTGCTCGTTGTCCCGCGGACGATTGAATCATCAACCATTATGACCCGCTTACCTTCCACTACCCCTCTTACAGGTGATAGTTTCATCTTCACGCCTTGTTCACGCAGACTTTGTGATGGCTGAATGAACGTCCGTCCAACATACCGATTTTTTATTAAACCCATTTCATAGGGAATGCCTGCAGCTTCTGCATAGCCAATCGCTGCCGAAATGCTGGAATCAGGTACACCTGTAACTACATCGGCTTCAATTTTGGTTTCCAGCGCCATTTGCTTGCCAAGGTTTTTTCGTGCCGTATGAACATTGATACCATCAATGTTGCTATCCGGACGGGAAAAATACACGTACTCCATCGTGCACATTGCCTGTTGACTGGAAAGCGAAAAGTATTCGGATGTGATTCCCTCATCATTAATGACAACCAGTTCACCCGGCTCAATATCGCGGATGAATTCTGCACCTACAATATCAAGTGCACATGTTTCGGATGCAGCGAAATATGCATCGCCTATTTTCCCTAAGGAAAGTGGACGGAAGCCATGCGGATCTCTTGCCATGATCATTTGATTCTCTGTCATGATGACAAAGGCATAGGCTCCCTTCAACATGCTTAAACTATTCTTCACGGAATCTCTGACATCCGAGTAGCCGGAGCGTTTAATCAGATGTGCCAGAACTTCCGTATCAGATGTCGTTTGAAAAATGCTTCCCTGTCCTTCAAGCTGTGCTTTTAACTGATGGGCATTGACGATATTCCCATTATGAGCAAGGGCCAGCCCTCCTGTATGTGAATTGAACAAGAAAGGCTGAACATTTTGATACCCGCCACCGCCTGCCGTTGTATAACGGACATGGCCGATTGCCGCTTTTCCGGTACCGGAAAGTGCCTGCATTTTTTCGGCCGTGAATATCTCTGTGACAAGACCTTCGCCCTTAGAGATGGACATCTGCTCACCATCCGTCACGACGATGCCTGCTCCCTCTTGACCACGATGTTGTAAGCTATGCAAACCGTAGTAAGCAAGCTGTGCTGAATCGGGATGTCCCCAGACTCCAACAACACCACACTCTTCGTTTAGGCTTCTTATTTCAGCAAGCATGGTATGGCTCCCTTCCAAGCTGTTTGTAAATCTTCAACGTCCGCTTCCAATACTTTGCTATCACTGCCTGTTGCCACGACTAATTTATTATCATCCGTTACTGAGCCTATGCATATCGCATCTTCAACAAGTGCTTCAAATGCCGCTTGGTTTTCAGGATTGATGGAAAGTAGGAATCGTGATTGCGTTTCACTGAATAATTCGGATACCGGTTCGCCGGATATATCCACTTTTGCCCCAAGTTTGCTAGCCCCGAATAAAGATTCAGCTAAAGCCACTGCCAAACCGCCTTCCGAAAGGTCATGGGCTGATGCAACAAGTCCTTTTTGGATTGCAGTTAGAATTTGCTGCTGACGTTTTTGTTCAACGGCCAAATCAAGTTCTGGAGCTCGTCCAAATATTTTACCCTCAAGCATTTTCTGTAATTCACTGCCACCAAATTCAACTTTCGCTTCGCCGACCACATAAATCAAATCGGATTCATTTTTAAATGTTTGTGTAGTGATGTGCTGAAGGTCACTGACAAGACCAACCATTCCAACTACAGGTGTCGGATAAATCGCTTCACCATTCGTTTCATTGTAAAGGGAGACATTTCCGCCAATTACAGGAGTACTTAAGCTTCTGCAAGCTTCACTCATACCGTCTGCCGCTTTTTCCAATTGCCAAAATATTTCAGGTTTTTCTGGATTCCCAAAATTCAAGCAATCCGTAATCGCTAAAGGTTCCGCACCCGAACAAATGATGTTACGGGCAGCTTCAGCCACTGCGATTTTGCCACCTGTTTCAGGATCTAAATAAATAAAGCGGGAGTTGCAATCCGTCGTCATGGCAAGAGCCTTATTTGTACCCCGTACACGCACTACCGCCGCATCCGATCCAGGTGAGACGACTGTATTCGTGCGGACCATGTAATCATATTGGTCGTAGACCCATTCCTTACTCGAAATTGTCGGTTGCTTCAATAGTGATACCAATGTTTCTTTATAATCTCCAATGACTGGCACTTCTGCCGTCATGCTTTGGAAGTCACGGAAATATTGCGGTTCTGAAGATGGCTTGTGATAAATCGGAGCTTCTTCAGCCAATGCATCAACCGGAACCTCAGCAACGATTTCACCTTGATGGGAAAGTGTTAGATTTTTATCATCCGTTACTTCTCCAACAGCAACCGCTTCTAGGTCATATTTCGTAAACAAGTCAACTATTTCCTGTTCGCGTCCTTTAGTTACAACGATCAGCATCCGCTCTTGTGATTCAGAAAGCATCATTTCATATGCTGTCATTCCCGTTTCACGCTGCGGTACCAAATCAAGGTTCATCTTTATTCCTGAGCCAGCTTTGCTCGCCATTTCGGCAGATGAGCTTGTAAGACCCGCTGCTCCCATATCCTGAATACCAACAAGGGCATCATTTTGAATCAATTCAAGGCATGCTTCCAGAAGCAGTTTCTCCATGAATGGATCGCCTACTTGTACGGCAGGCCGTTTTTCTTCTGAAGACTCTGATAGCTCTTCTGATGCAAATGTTGCTCCATGAATACCATCCCGTCCAGTTTTGGCACCCACATACATCACTGTGTTGCCCACTCCATGCGCTTGGCCTTTTTTAATGTCCTTATGATCGATCAAACCGACACACATTGCATTGACCAGAGGATTTCCTTCATACGATGGATCAAATTGAATTTCTCCGCCGACAGTTGGAATTCCGATACAATTCCCGTATCCTGCAATCCCTGCAACCACTTCTTTAAATAAATATTTCACACGATCATTGTCTAACTCACCGAAGCGAAGCGAGTTCAACATCGCAATCGGACGGGCACCCATGGAGAAAACATCACGGATAATACCGCCGACACCAGTGGCAGCACCCTGATAAGGCTCAATTGCCGATGGGTGGTTATGACTTTCTATTTTAAAAACGACAGCCTGATCGTCACCGATATCAACGATACCTGCTCCTTCACCAGGACCTTGTAGCACTTTCTCCCCTGTAATCGGGAACTTCCTTAAGATGGGTTTTGAATTTTTGTAGGAACAATGCTCTGACCACATAACCGAAAACAATCCAGTTTCCGTATAATTCGGCAGTCTGCCTAAGATTTTCTCCACCATTGCAAATTCATCATCGGATAGTCCCATAGTTGCGTACAATCGATCCGATTTAATTTTTTCCGGACTTGGTTCAAGCTGTAATAACATGTGATTCCCTCCAGTTTTTTACGATGGATTGAAAAATCTTTAAGCCGTCTTTACTGCCAAGCAGCGAATCAACAGCACGTTCGGGATGAGGCATCATTCCGAGGACATTTCCTTGTTCATTTGTAATTCCCGCTATCTGTTCCAAGCTTCCGTTTGGATTTTCACCATCATACGTGAACAAGATTCGGTTGTTTCGTTTTAATTCAGCCAATGTCTCATTATCACAGTAGTAATTCCCTTCGCCATGGGCAACCGGAATCGTAATCGTTTCATTTAATTCATATCCTGTCGTGAACATCGATTGATTATTTTCAACCTTCAATCCTACATTGCGGCAAATGAATTTCAAGCCTTCATTCCGGCGCATCGCTCCAGGTAAAAGTCCTGCTTCAAGTAAAATCTGAAAACCATTGCAGACACCCAATACAGGCTTTCCTGCTTGTGCCGCTTTTACGACTTCGGCCATTACATTCGAGAATCGTGCAATTGCTCCAGAGCGTAAATAGTCTCCATAAGAGAAACCTCCAGGAAGGAGAATCCCATCATACTGATCTAGATTGTCTGTAGAGTGCCAAACATACTCCACTTCTTCCCCCAGGGCATCCTTTATCGCATGGTACATATCGACATCACAATTGGAACCGGGGAAAACTATGACAGCAAATTTCATTGGGTGATAACCTCCTCAACATCATAACGGTAAGCTTCAATTACCGTATTGGCCAATAGTTTTTCACACATTTCCTTCACAAGTTGATCTAAATCACGATCCGTATCCTTAATTGTAAGTTCAATGTATTTCCCCACTCGAACATCACTAACTTCGTTATAAGTCAAACTATGAAGAGATTGTTGCACTGCTGCTCCCTGTGGATCTAGTACACTTTCGCGTAGTGTGATATATACCTTAACCTTATACATGTTGAGTGCCCTCCAACTTTGCTAGTATTTTTTCGTAAGCATCTGTTAAACTGCCTAAATTACGGCGGAATACATCTTTGTCTAACTTTTCGTTCGTGTTAATATCCCATAATCGGCAGGTATCAGGTGAAATTTCATCTGCCAGCAGAATGTCTCCATTCGGGGTTTTACCGAACTCTAATTTAAAATCAATCAATTTAATGTCCAATTCTTTAAAGAAGGAAGTTAAGACGATACTGATTTCTTGTGCCTTTTCTTTTAAAATGGCTACATCTTCCTTGCTTGCAAGTTCCAATTCTTCAATATGGTCTTCCGTTAACAGAGGATCGCCGAGCTCGTCATCTTTATAGTAAAACTCAATCAGCGTTTTCTTGAGCGGCTGGCCTTCTTCAATGCCAGTCCTTTTAGAAAAACTGCCGGCCGCCGTATTTCTGACAACGACTTCAAGCGGAATGATGGATACCCTCTTGACTAGCTGCTCCCGGTCGGAAAGCTTTTCAATAAAATGGGACGGGATATTTTCCTGGGCAAGCTTTGAAAAAAGCAAGCTTGTAATTTGATTATTCAACTTACCTTTTCCTGCAATCTCTGACTTCTTCTCACCATTAAACGCTGTTGCCGAATCCTTGTATTCCACCCATACTATTTCACTGTTGTCCGTTGCAAAAATCTGTTTCGCTTTTCCTTCATACAACAATTCTCGTTTTTCCATCTGTCCAGACCCCCACATTGTGAATATTACGAATCTTCCTGCCATTGATCAGGCTTGGCAAACATATCACCGTTTAGAGGTGCCATGTTTGCCGCCTTCACTTTTATAAACCTAAACGATCAAAGATTACATCAACATTTTTCAAGTGATGTGTAGGATCGAAACAATCATCAAGTTCTTCTTTCGTAAGCAAGCTTGTGATTTTATCATCCTTTTCGATCAGGCTTCTGAATGGAACCTGAAGCTCCCATGCTTCCATCGCTTTCGGCTGAACCGTATCATAAGCTTCTTCACGGACAAGTCCTTTATCGATAAGGGAAAGCAGCACACGTTGTGAGAAAATCAATCCCAGCGTACGGTCCATATTGCGTTTCATATTTTCTGGATAAACGGTCAAGTTCTTAACTATGTTGCTGAAACGGTTCAGCATGTAGTTTAATGCGATCGTTGCATCCGGCAAGATGATGCGCTCAGCAGAAGAATGAGAAATGTCACGCTCATGCCATAATGGCACATTCTCATATGCTGTCATCATGTAACCGCGGATTACACGAGCCATACCCGTCATATTTTCTGAGCCGATTGGATTCCGTTTATGAGGCATTGCCGAAGATCCCTTTTGTCCTTTTGCAAAGAATTCTTCCACTTCGCGTGTTTCACTTTTTTGCAAGCCGCGAATTTCCACTGCGAACTTTTCAATTGATGTCGCAATTAAAGCCAATGTGCTCATATAATGTGCGTGGCGATCGCGCTGCAATGTTTGTGTTGAAATAGGCGCTGCCTCAAGGCCAAGCTTTTCACAAACGAATTTTTCAACGAACGGGTCGATGTTAGCGTAGGTTCCGACAGCTCCAGAGATTTTCCCAACCTCTATGTTCTTTCTAGCTTCTTCAAAACGTTCGACATTCCGTTTCATTTCTTGATACCAAAGGGCCAGTTTCAACCCAAAAGTGGTCGGTTCCGCATGAACTCCATGTGTACGTCCCATTTGAACCGTGTATTTATGTTCTTTCGCTTTATTTTTCAGGATCTCCACGAAGTTATTTAAATCCTTGGCAAGGATATCATTCGCTTGCTTTATCACATATGAAAGAGCTGTATCCACCACATCAGTAGAAGTCAGTCCGTAATGGACCCATTTCCGTTCTTCACCCAACGTTTCAGAAACCGCACGTGTAAAAGCAACAACATCGTGGCGTGTATCTATTTCGATTTCATTGATACGGTCCACATCGAATGTAGCATTTTCACGAAGAAGCTTTACATCTTCTTTTGGAATGACACCTAGTTCAGACCATGCTTCACAAGCTAAGATTTCAACTTCCAACCACGCATTAAAGCGGTTCTTTTCTGTCCAAATGTTTCCCATCTCTGGGCGGGTATAACGTTCAATCATTTTAGTTCCTCCGTTTCAACCTGTTGATTCCATATTTTGCTTCGATCACTTTCCAAAAGAGCTTCCTCAATCGTTGGACGTAAAATATTCACATGACCCATTTTCCTCTTAAGCTTGGCTTCTTTCTTACCGTAAAGGTGAACCTTCCAATCTGATAGCGTCGGAATTTCATCCATTAAGGGTCCGATATGCTCACCAAGGATGTTTATCATTACCACAGGCTTCAATAACGCCGTATTTCCGAGCGGCCAATTGCAGACGGCCCTTATATGCTGTTCGAACTGTGAAGTCTCACATGCTTCCATTGTATAATGGCCTGAGTTATGAGGTCTTGGCGCTAATTCATTAATGATGATCTCATCCTGAGCGGTTAAAAACATCTCTACTGCCAATGTCCCCACCAAATCAAGCTTCTCTGCAAGCTGCAAAGCTTCATTAATAGCTTTCCGTTCAGCCTGTTGACTAATACGGGCGGGAACAATACTTTTATGAAGAATGTTTTCAATATGAATGTTTTCCGCAATCGGAAAATGACTTGCCTCGCCATCTGCCTTGCGCGTCACGATAATGGAGATTTCTTTTACGAAAGGAATCCAGGCTTCCAGCACACATTTACCTGTTTTGAGCAGAGATTCAGCCTGTTTGATATCGGCTTCTTCCTTTATGACCAACTGCCCTTTTCCATCATAACCGCCCCGCGTCGTTTTTAACACACTAGGGTACCCTAATTTCTCTATATGAAGGTGAATTTCTGAAATATCCTGTATTTCCTGATATGGAGCAACAGAAGCTCCCGCATCAGAAATGGCTTTTTTTTCAGTAAGTCTATCCTGCGTCAGCTTTAATAATTCTGAGCCCTGTGGAAGAAATGCATGTTGCTTTAACCAATCCAGGGCTTCTGAACTGATATTTTCAAACTCGTATGTTATGACGTCACTGACCTCAGCTAATTTTTTCAATGCTTCGATATCATCATAAGCACCAGTGATTTCTATATCCGCCACTTGAGCACATGGACCTTCTGCAGTCGGCTCAAGGACCGCTATCTTAAAGCCCGATGCCTTAGCCGATAAGGCCATCATCCTGCCCAATTGCCCACCGCCGATTATTCCAATGGTCTGTCCCGGTAAAATGATTGTATTATTTAAGTTGTTCACTGCTCTGTAACACCTTTTCTCTGGTTTCGTCTCGTAAAGCCTCTAACCTATCAGCAATGTCAGAATCAAAAGCTGCTAATATTTGAGCCGCAAACAAACCGGCATTGACTGCGCCCGCTTTTCCGATCGCAACCGTTGCAACCGGTACGCCACCAGGCATTTGAACAATCGATAATAACGAATCCATCCCATTTAATGCCTTCGACTGTATTGGTACGCCTATCACAGGGACAATCGTTTTAGCGGCGGTCATACCTGGAAGATGTGCAGCCCCGCCTGCTCCGGCAATAATCACTTTAATCTCTCTCTCTTTTGCACTCTCTGCATATTCAAATAGTAAATCCGGCGTCCGGTGGGCGGAAACGACTCTTTTTTCATAGGGAATCTCAAGCTGTTCCAATGACTCACAAGCGTATTTCATCGTTTCCCAATCCGAGACACTTCCCATAATAACCCCAACTTGCGGTTTCATATAATCTTTCCCTCCAACACTCATATTATGGCGTCCCTAGTATGCAGACGGACGCTTATCATTATCTATCACATGTAAATTAAAAAACCGGACAGGTTGCTTCCTCATCGAGAAAGCAGCCTGTCCGGAAAAGAAAGCCCTTTTTGAAAAAATACAAAAAGACTTGGCTAGTTTCCAAAATAGTCAGATGCTTTTCTCATAGTCCGATGATTTACGGTCATCAGGTAGAAACTTTTGGGCCATATCCCCATGATTATATGAGATGTATTAATGTAACTTCATCTTACCTTCCGGCCATTTTAATGTCAAGTTAAAATCGAATATTTTTACACGATATTATCTAATCGTTCGTGTTTTACTCAATTAATTTTGCTTCGAATACAATTTTTCGATCAATTGGCACATAATGGACTTTGCCATTCTCGATTCTCTCGGCAAAGATAGGCTCTTCCGTTCGCCTTACAGGAAAGTACCCTGCAGCTTTAATTCGATCTAAACATGCATCGATCGACTCGCCTTCGATAACTTCAAACTTTTCCTTACTCTTTTTACTCACAATACCGATCCCTTCCATAATTTTATTATGTCTGTCTTCTTCTTTAGCATCCAACTTGCATTAATATCATTAATAAATTCTTCATAGTATAATGAAAAGAACAAGTAAAGACAAGAATACATTTCAATAAAACCGATTACATCATAATACAAATTCCATAATTCCCCCGATTATGAAATCCCTCTCTTTCGTAAAAGTACCTACACACATAAATTATACATCCCCTTTAATATCCTCCCCTTCTCCCCCTTCTGAATTACTATAGCCTGACTCATGAAATTAACCTCTGCTCCACGATCGATACATATTCGTATATTGCTCTCATGAATCATTTCAATTCAAGTGAGGTCGATTATAAAAGAATTCGAGAGGATTTAAAGATAGTTCGAATTTATTAGCCTACAGGTCGATTTTTCCAATCTTGGTCGGAATTCTGCGGGGTTTAATTATTTCATTTAAAGAATTTGCGTTAATTCTCCCTGAAACTGATAACATAGAATGCAAAAAAGACCAGCCGGATGGCTGATCTTTGAAATGGCTTGGCGGCGTCCTACTCTCACAGGGGGAAACCCCCAACTACCATCGGCGCTGAAGAGCTTAACTGCCGTGTTCGGAATGGGAACGGGTGTGACCTCTTCGCTATCGCCACCAAACATGAAAGGAACGTTGTTCCTTCAAAACTAGATAATAAGAAGGTATTTCATTTTTTTAAAGCGTTGGTTAAGTCCTCGATCTATTAGTATCAGTCAGCTCCACATGTCGCCACGCTTCCACCTCTGACCTATCAACCTGATCATCTTTCAGGGATCTTACTAGCTTGCGCCATGGGAAATCTCATCTTGAGGGGGGCTTCATGCTTAGATGCTTTCAGCACTTATCCCGTCCGCACGTAGCTACCCAGCTATGCCTTTGGCAAGACAACTGGTACACCAGCGGTGCGTCCATCCCGGTCCTCTCGTACTAAGGACAGCTCCTCTCAAATTTCCTGCGCCCGCGACGGATAGGGACCGAACTGTCTCACGACGTTCTGAACCCAGCTCGCGTACCGCTTTAATGGGCGAACAGCCCAACCCTTGGGACCGACTACAGCCCCAGGATGCGATGAGCCGACATCGAGGTGCCAAACCTCCCCGTCGATGTGGACTCTTGGGGGAGATAAGCCTGTTATCCCCGGGGTAGCTTTTATCCGTTGAGCGATGGCCCTTCCATGCGGAACCACCGGATCACTAAGCCCGACTTTCGTCCCTGCTCGACTTGTAGGTCTCGCAGTCAAGCTCCCTTGTGCCTTTACACTCTACGAATGATTTCCAACCATTCTGAGGGAACCTTTGGGCGCCTCCGTTACTCTTTAGGAGGCGACCGCCCCAGTCAAACTGCCCACCTGACACTGTCTCCCACCCCGATAAGGGGCGCGGGTTAGAATTTCAATACAGCCAGGGTAGTATCCCACCAACGCCTCCACCGAAGCTAGCGCTCCGGCTTCTCAGGCTCCTACCTATCCTGTACAAGCTGTACCAAAATTCAATATCAGGCTGCAGTAAAGCTCCACGGGGTCTTTCCGTCCTGTCGCGGGTAACCTGCATCTTCACAGGTACTATAATTTCACCGAGTCTCTCGTTGAGACAGTGCCCAGATCGTTACACCTTTCGTGCGGGTCGGAACTTACCCGACAAGGAATTTCGCTACCTTAGGACCGTTATAGTTACGGCCGCCGTTTACTGGGGCTTCGGTTCAAAGCTTCGCTTGCGCTAACCTCTCCCCTTAACCTTCCAGCACCGGGCAGGTGTCAGCCCCTATACTTCGCCTTGCGGCTTCGCAGAGACCTGTGTTTTTGCTAAACAGTCGCCTGGGCCTATTCACTGCGGCTTTTCTGGGCTATTCACCCTAAAAAGCACCCCTTCTCCCGAAGTTACGGGGTCATTTTGCCGAGTTCCTTAACGAGAGTTCTCTCGCACACCTTAGGATTCTCTCCTCGCCTACCTGTGTCGGTTTGCGGTACGGGCACCTTACATCTCACTAGAGGCTTTTCTTGGCAGCGTGGAATCAGGAACTTCGGTACTATATTTCCCTCGCCATCACAGCTCCGCCTTAATGGAAACGGGATTTGCCTCGTTTCCGGCCTAACTGCTTGGACGCGCATATCCAACAGCGCGCTTACCCTATCCTTCTGCGTCCCCCCATCGTTCAAACGATGTATAGGTGGTACAGGAATATCAACCTGTTGTCCATCGCCTACGCCTTTCGGCCTCGGCTTAGGTCCCGACTAACCCTGAGCGGACGAGCCTTCCTCAGGAAACCTTAGGCATTCGGTGGAAGGGATTCTCACCCTTCTTTCGCTACTCATACCGGCATTCTCACTTCTAAGCGCTCCACCAGTCCTTCCGGTCTGACTTCAACGCCCTTAGAACGCTCTCCTACCATCGACACCTAATGGTGTCAATCCACAGCTTCGGTGATACGTTTAGCCCCGGTACATTTTCGGCGCGGAGTCACTCGACCAGTGAGCTATTACGCACTCTTTAAATGGTGGCTGCTTCTAAGCCAACATCCTGGTTGTCTAAGCAACTCCACATCCTTTTCCACTTAACGTATACTTTGGGACCTTAGCTGGTGGTCTGGGCTGTTTCCCTTTCGACTACGGATCTTATCACTCGCAGTCTGACTCCCAAGAATAAGTATTTGGCATTCGGAGTTTGACTGAATTCGGTAACCCGTTGGGGGCCCCTAGTCCAATCAGTGCTCTACCTCCAATACTCTCATCTTGAGGCTAGCCCTAAAGCTATTTCGGAGAGAACCAGCTATCTCCAGGTTCGATTGGAATTTCTCCGCTACCCACACCTCATCCCCGCACTTTTCAACGTGCGTGGGTTCGGGCCTCCATTCAGTGTTACCTGAACTTCACCCTGGACATGGGTAGATCACCTGGTTTCGGGTCTACGACCTCATACTCATTCGCCCTATTCAGACTCGCTTTCGCTGCGGCTCCGTCTCATCAACTTAACCTCGCATGAAATCGTAACTCGCCGGTTCATTCTACAAAAGGCACGCCATTACCCATTAACGGGCTTTGACTACTTGTAGGCACACGGTTTCAGGATCTATTTCACTCCCCTTCCGGGGTGCTTTTCACCTTTCCCTCACGGTACTGGTTCACTATCGGTCACTAGGGAGTATTTAGCCTTGGGAGATGGTCCTCCCTGCTTCCGACGGGATTTCTCGTGTCCCGCCGTACTCAGGATCCACTCAGGAGGGAACGAAGTTTCAACTACAGGGTTTTTACCTTCTTCGACGGATCTTTCCAGATCGCTTCATTTACCCCGTTCCTTTGTAACTCCATGTTGAGTGTCCTACAACCCCAAGAGGCAAGCCTCTTGGTTTGGGCTAATTCCGTTTCGCTCGCCGCTACTCAGGAAATCGCATTTGCTTTCTCTTCCTCCGGGTACTTAGATGTTTCAGTTCCCCGGGTCTGCCTTCAGTACCCTATGTATTCAGGTAAAGATACTGTTCCATTACGAACAGTGGGTTTCCCCATTCGGAAATCTCCGGATCAAAGCTTACTTACAGCTCCCCGAAGCATATCGGTGTTAGTCCCGTCCTTCATCGGCTCCTAGTGCCAAGGCATCCACCGTGCGCCCTTTCTAACTTAACCGTTAAAAAAGATCTTACAGATGCTTTGAAAAAAATTAATTGCCTTCTATCTATTATCTAGTTTTCAAGGAACAAAGCAGAAAGAATCCATCACATCGTGATGTTTGTCTTTCCTATTTGAATGAATCACTCATTCAAAACTGAACAAAACAAAAGCGCTCTCGTAATTATCCTTAGAAAGGAGGTGATCCAGCCGCACCTTCCGATACGGCTACCTTGTTACGACTTCACCCCAATCATCTGTCCCACCTTAGGCGGCTGGCTCCATGAAGGTTACCTCACCGACTTCGGGTGTTACAAACTCTCGTGGTGTGACGGGCGGTGTGTACAAGGCCCGGGAACGTATTCACCGCGGCATGCTGATCCGCGATTACTAGCGATTCCGGCTTCATGTAGGCGAGTTGCAGCCTACAATCCGAACTGAGAATGGCTTTATGGGATTCGCTTACCTTCGCAGGTTTGCAGCCCTTTGTACCATCCATTGTAGCACGTGTGTAGCCCAGGTCATAAGGGGCATGATGATTTGACGTCATCCCCACCTTCCTCCGGTTTGTCACCGGCAGTCACCTTAGAGTGCCCAACTGAATGCTGGCAACTAAGATCAAGGGTTGCGCTCGTTGCGGGACTTAACCCAACATCTCACGACACGAGCTGACGACAACCATGCACCACCTGTCACTCTGTCCCCCGAAGGGGAAAGCCCTATCTCTAGGGTTGTCAGAGGATGTCAAGACCTGGTAAGGTTCTTCGCGTTGCTTCGAATTAAACCACATGCTCCACCGCTTGTGCGGGCCCCCGTCAATTCCTTTGAGTTTCAGCCTTGCGGCCGTACTCCCCAGGCGGAGTGCTTAATGCGTTAGCTGCAGCACTAAAGGGCGGAAACCCTCTAACACTTAGCACTCATCGTTTACGGCGTGGACTACCAGGGTATCTAATCCTGTTTGCTCCCCACGCTTTCGCGCCTCAGTGTCAGTTACAGACCAGAAAGTCGCCTTCGCCACTGGTGTTCCTCCAAATCTCTACGCATTTCACCGCTACACTTGGAATTCCACTTTCCTCTTCTGCACTCAAGTTCCCCAGTTTCCAATGACCCTCCACGGTTGAGCCGTGGGCTTTCACATCAGACTTAAGGAACCACCTGCGCGCGCTTTACGCCCAATAATTCCGGACAACGCTTGCCACCTACGTATTACCGCGGCTGCTGGCACGTAGTTAGCCGTGGCTTTCTGGTTAGGTACCGTCAAGGTACCAGCAGTTACTCTGGTACTTGTTCTTCCCTAACAACAGAACTTTACGACCCGAAGGCCTTCTTCGTTCACGCGGCGTTGCTCCGTCAGACTTTCGTCCATTGCGGAAGATTCCCTACTGCTGCCTCCCGTAGGAGTCTGGGCCGTGTCTCAGTCCCAGTGTGGCCGATCACCCTCTCAGGTCGGCTACGCATCGTCGCCTTGGTGAGCCATTACCTCACCAACTAGCTAATGCGCCGCGGGCCCATCTATAAGTGACAGCGTAAACCGTCTTTCCATCTTCTCTCATGCGAGAAAAGAACGTATCCGGTATTAGCTCCGGTTTCCCGAAGTTATCCCAGTCTTATAGGCAGGTTGCCCACGTGTTACTCACCCGTCCGCCGCTAATCTCAGGGAGCAAGCTCCCATCGATTCGCTCGACTTGCATGTATTAGGCACGCCGCCAGCGTTCGTCCTGAGCCAGGATCAAACTCTCCGAAGAAATGTTTGACTTGCTCATTTGCTTTTTTGATAGTGTGTGCTCACTTAAAATTTAACGTTGGCGCTTTGTTTTGTTCAGTTTTCAAAGAGCAATTTTCACATTCGTTCTTTCGAACGGCTGTTTATTCATCATAACATCTTATTGATTAGTTGTCAACTTCTGCGAAGTTTTTAACTTATTTTAAATCGCTGTGTTTTTCAGCGACCATTTCATCTTATCATTTTCATAGTAAGAAGTCAATAGTTATTTTTTCTTTCAGCAATCAGCCAAAAGTGATGAAGTTTTTCATTTGTCTTAGTTGGTGCTTATTTATATTAATCCTTTCCCACTATAAAGTCAACACATTTCATACATTTCCTTGTTAAATGATTTAATCAATTATATGGAGGAATAAATGTACCTGTCATACCTTGGCTTCCGCTTAAAACATATAATCCAACAAAATCATTGATCCCATCCATTTTATTAAATAAAGCCCCATTTGAAACATATTCCCCTTCAACCTAGTAATGTTTTTGGCAAAATCCATAAAACCTGCAAGTGATAGGTAATGGCGATAACAACCTGGTATAGATGAGGAAACGTATAATTAGATGTATAAAATCGAATACTGAAAAACTGATTGTTCCTTTCGGATAGATTGATTTAGAAATAAACCGCTAAATCACGGATTTTCATTGTCCAAATATTAAAAAATTTTTTTACAATTTTACTTTCTTGTACTATAATAAATATATTTTAAAAATTTCAGAAGAGACTTTTAATCATTATAAAATATAGTTGGGAGAGGGATTTATAAATGATTAATAAAAACACATCTTTGAGGATGCAAAGTATCGTTTTTATTGGCTTTATGGGGGTAGGAAAGACGACGATCGGACAGAAAGTAGCAAGGAAATTATATAGGGACTTTATTGATATAGATCAAGAAATTGAAAAGGAATTCAATATGCCCACTACAGAAATATTCAAGAAGTTTGGGGAAAAAGCTTTTCGCGAAAAAGAAAAAAGTGTAATTGAAAGCTTTAGTCAACAACAATTGAAAATCATTTCAGTTGGAGGCGGGGCATTTTTACAAGAGGATATACGGAATATATGTTTAGCCAATTGCATTGTCTTTTATCTGGACTTATCTTGGGATTACTGGAAAGAAAGAATAGGCTTACTTATTGATAGTAGACCTGTTTTACAAAGTCGGTCCCTTGAGGAAATCGAAGAACTCTTTTACACCAGACAAGAAATATACTCCTATCATCATTCAAAAGTGAATACCAATGATCTTGATGTTGATGAAGTGGCAGACTTCATAGTCGATTCATTGAAAGTGGCCTGGGATATTTATGAACCGCTTAAGTAAGACCATCCTTTTTATAGGTAATCAATGTTCCCAATAAAAGAATAATAGAAAAGATGAAAAGGGTACAGTGGTATGGATACCTAGCCTCCTGTAAACTAATCACCTTTTTATTTTTCTTTTTTAGGAAGATTCTCTAATAATCAGTTCTGGATTCAATATGATTCGCTGTTGTTCACGTTCAATTTTCTCCATTTGCTGATACAGAAGATTCGCTGCCTCTTTTCCAATACGTCTAGGGAATGAGGAAATGGTCGTTAGCGGCGGATGATAGATTTCTGCGACTGGAACGTTATCGAACCCTACGATATCTATATCTTTTCCAGGAGTAAATCCTTTCATCATTAATCCTTGCATAACACCGAAGGCAATTAAGTCGCTAAAGCAAAAAATCGCGGTAGGCGGATTAGGATTCTCAAGTACTTTCAAAACAGCCTCCAGCCCTCCCTCCCGTGTAGGGGCACTATCTATCACCAACGATTCATCAACTTCCAATCCCGCTCTTGAAAGAGCTTCACGATATCCCTCCATTCTCTCGATCCAAGTAGAAGATTCCTTGATGCCACCAAGGAGCGCAATTCTTTTATGCCCCTTTCCAAGGAGATGATCAACAGCTATCCTGGCTCCTTCTGGATAGTCTATGCCTACATAGTCGCTATTCACTCCAGGCAGTTCCCTGACAGCAAGGACCATCGGCGTGTCAATTTCATTTAACCGTTCAATTGTATCTTGTGAGCTTTCAGAGACAGGACAAAGAATCAGGCCTCCCACCCTATGTTCCATCATGGTTGAAAGGAGATGGTCCTGCTTGGCAACCGAGTCGAATGTAGTCCCCAGCAACACTGTATACCCGACCTCATCCAATGCATCGTGAACGCCTATCAGGAATTCAGAAAAAAAGGTATTTGATATGTCGGTAATAATGATTCCTACAGTATCCGAACTCTGCGACCTTAGGTTTGCTGCAATTCTATCGTAAACATAACCCAATTCATGCATGGATTTTAATACCTTTTTTCGCGTCGCTTCCGATATTCGAGGGTTATTGCGAACGATAAGGGAAGCGGTGGATGTAGATACCCCAGCATGTTTCGCAACCTGTTGCAGCGTGACCCGCCCTTTTTTGGATTGTTTCATAGTTCAATCACCATCTTGAATGTATTTTTGATGTACTTATTATTATCATGTTCTTACTATAATATAGTTACGGTCATTATTACACCCTTGCTTTTGGAACAAAGGTATCTCATCGATCAATACTCACTCCAATACATCTATATCCAATATTCATTAGTCCAAAAAAAAACGCCACCCTAGTTCTAGAAGATGGAGTTTTAAGTAATCCTTCAATAATTTTCAGCCATGGTTAAATATGTTCTGGGGCTGTGTCAATTTTTTATACCGGTAATAAACAAAAGCTGCAGCCAGGATTCCTATAGTTGTAATAAAGCAATCGAAAAGAAATATATGCGATATATCCCCACTCTTAGCGAGCAAGCCTGTTGCAATTGGTAAGATGACGCTCGCCAAACTGGATGCCGTCGCAACGATCCCTGTTACAGTTCCTTTTTTCCTCCAGAAAAGTTCAGTCATTATCGCAATGGTTAATTGAAATATCCCAGCTGTCGAGGCTCCAAGGAAAAAGGAGCTAATACTTAAGACAATAGGTAAATGAATCGTTAATATGATGATTACCGTAAGTAAAGTAATCATTGGATAAAGCAATATCACCGTCACTGGCTTAATCCATTTGTTTAATAAGATGGATAATAGCAGGACGGAAATAAGTGATCCAATACTATAATAGCTCAATAATTTAATTGCACTTGAAGATGACATCCCTGCGACTTCCTGGCCAAAACTCGGTAACCAGATTTGCGAAACTGTAAATAACGCAGTTGATGTAAACCCAATTATGATTAGCGCGACTCCTTCGTTCCAGAATTTAGGCTCAGTTATGAACCTGTTCATATGCAAATCCTCCTCATTACTGACAGCATCGGATTTGCTTTTTGGGAATGAAGCGGACAATACAAAAAACGTATTCATGAAATAGATGACAGCCGGTAATACAAATGCAAACCCGTAAAATAATTGGTTCGTAGTAAGAAACAAGATCATGAATGGTAGGATGGTTGCACCAAGTGAACCAAAAGCCTTAACCATAACACTGGCGGAACCAGCAGACTCAGGAAACATTTCAGTTAGCGCCGGATATGTACCAGCATCCATGGCTGAGTTGGAAATTCCCGCAAGTAGAGCAAATACATAGGCCATTTCATATGTTGGGGAAAATGGAATCCCGATTAAAAAAACTCCCATTATAACCGAAGAGACAATGATCAATGGCTTTCTTCCAAATTTATCTGATAATACTCCCGAGAGACCATACGTGAGTAATCTGCCTATTCCTATTGCTGCAATAAGATAACTGATGCCTGTAGAATCCGTATCCCATTGTTCTGTTAAAGAGGACATGTTTGAGGCGAGAATTATATTAACCATCCCCAGTAGGAAATAGTTAATATACATGCCAGATGCCGCTTTAAAATACTGATTTTTCATTATTACACCCCTAAATAAATCACGTTGTGTTTCTCCCCTAGAACACTTTAATGCAACATGTAATTACATTAAAGCCTCCCCTTTATGTTATCCATTTAAATGAAAACCACTTTTCAAAAAAAAACGCTAAGAAAAACAAGGGATTTCACTCCCTGCATTTCTTAGCTCCGAGGCTTCAGAACTCATTTGATGTAATCATTTAAAGATGATGAACAACGAGTATCAAAAAACCTCTATTACGATAAAATGGAGAATGATCTCCAGAGTGGAATCATATTATTCTGCAAACAATTGCTCTTTGATGTATTCAACAGGCATTTGTTGACCTGTCCATAATTCAAAGGCCAATGCACCTTGCCAAAGCATCATCCCAAGACCATTAATAGCTGTAGCGCCGGCTGCCTCAGCTTGTTCCATTAGTTTAGATTTACGTGGGATATAAACAACATCGGTTACGATTAAATCAGGACGCAGCATTGATTCGTCTCGAATGACACTTAAGCCTTCAAGTGGTTTCATGCCAACGCCGGTTCCATTTGCCAAAATATCACTAGTTGCGATTTCAGCCTTTAATTGTTCAACATTTTCGAGAGGGTATACATTGGCTTTCACATTTAAGTGCTTCATATCTTCATTGATGATTCGTACATTCTCTTCTGCTTGCGGGAAGAAAGCATCATCACGAGCAAAAATGCTGATTTCCGCCACACCTTCCAGCGCAGATTGAATGGCAATTGGAGTGGCAGCCCCACCAGAACCGATAAGAGTCATTTTCTTGCCTTTAATATCTATACCATGTTCTTTTAGGTTCCGAGTATATCCCATTCCATCGGTACTGTGCCCTACGAACTTTCCATCGACATTGACAACTGTATTAACGGCCCCAGAAAATTTAGCACTGTCTGCCAACTCATCAAGATATGGAAGGATTTTCATTTTATTAGGCATGGAGACGTTAAATCCTTTTACATTTAATGCACGCATCCCTTTGACTGCATCTTCCAGCTGTTCATTTCCAACTTCAAATGCTAAATAGGCGCAATTCAAGCCTAATTTATCAAAAGCTAAATTATGCATGGCAGGTGATAAAGAATGTCCGATAGGTGTTGCCAGCAATCCTATTAATTTTGTTTTCCCATTAATTCGTCCTAGATTTCCCATGTTCTATTCCCCCTGATTTTTAAAACTTTATATAAATTCCTTCTTGGAAGGAATTATGAGTTAAATATTTTGATCAATGATCTCCAATACATCTCTTAATTGAGTAACAGGAATTTGTCCTGGGGCAGATGCTTCTTTTCCGGCACCGAATGTACAAGCAGATCCAAACACCGCACCTGATAATCGGCTGACCAGGCCTGTGCCCGACATTGACATCGTAATGAATGGACGATCGGCATACTTTGTTTTCATCGTGTAAGTTGCATCTAATAAAACGAGTAAGTCACCAACTGTTTGGGGCATTACAGCGATTTTTGGAATATGGGCGCCAAATTCCTGCATTTTACGCAATCGGTAAATGATTTCTTCTTTAGCTGGTGTCTTATCGAAATCATGGTTACACATCACTACGTATACGCCATTTTCCTCTGCTACCTTTACAATCTCCTTCACTGATGATTCCTCAAAAAACAACTCCACATCGACAAGATCAATATTCTTCGTTCCAATTGCAGCATGAAGAAGTTGGAAATAATAATCATCGCTGATTTCCTTGTTCCCGCCTTCTTTATGGCTTCTAAAAGTGAAAAGCAGCAAAGTATTTGGTACAGCACTTCTAAGTTTAGAAATCATATCCGAAACAGCTTCTAAGTTTTCAACCTGTTCATAGACATCTACTCGCCATTCAATGATATCCGGATCTAAGGCATTTACCGTTTCAACTTCTTTAAGCAGTTCTTCTTCAGTTGTCCCCATTAGTGGAACGATGATCTTTGGTACCCCTTCTCCGATCGTTACGTCTTTGATCGTGATTGTTTGCATGGATTTTTCCCCCTTTTAATCATTATCATCAGTGGAGATTCATGCCCCACTGATGTTCGGCTAGGCCGTTTAATTGGAAACCTTAATTACTTTTTTATATCGATAGGCAACAAATACGGCCAATAAGATACTAACTACCGCTATTGCCACATCAAATAAGAAGACTGCAGTTAAACCAGCGCTCTTAGAAATGATACCTGTAACGAAAGGTATGATGATAAAGGCTGAACTAGCTGCAATGTTTACATATGAAGTAATCGTCCCTTTATTGGCTGGGAAGAATTCTGTTATTATCGTCATGGCTAATTGGAACACCCCTGCAGTTGAAAGCCCAATGAAGAAAGCGCTCAAAACAGTCATAAATGGTTGTTGGATGTAAATGAGTGACAATAAAGATAATGCTGCAATGATCGGATAGATAATCATGACGGTAATGGGCTTAATTACTTTATTCAATAGAACTGCTAGTAAAATGACAGAAACAAGGGAGCCAATGCTATAGTAACTAAGCAATTGAACAGCCTTAGCTTGGGTTAACCCCAATACGTCTTGTCCAAAGTTCGGGAGCCAGACTTGAACCAACATGAATAAAGCAGTTGATGTGAAGCCCAATAGTATGACGGCCACCCCCTCCTGGGCAAACTTCGGTTTTGAGAGGAATTGGTGTTGAACAGGCACCGCTTGTTTATCATCTTGAGTCTGGCTTTGAGCTTTATGATCCGGGAATGAAACCTTGAGCAGGAAAAATCCATTAACAAGATAAACAGCAGCCATTAAGAAGAATGTATACCCGTAAAACATATCTCTAGCTATAAAGAACGCCATGATAAATGGAAGAAGTGCGGCACCGACTGAAACGAACGCTTTTATTAATACGGTAGCGGAACCAGCTTTCTTTTGAAAAGCCTCAATAAGTGCTGGATACGTACCAGCGTCCAAAAATGAGTTTGCAATACCAGCACATACAGCAAATATAAATGCCAATGTATAGTTAGGAGCCAAAGGTATACCTATGAGGAAGATTAGGTAGATAAAAGATGCTGAAACAACAAATGGTTTCCTTCCTAATTTATCCGACATTCTGCCGGCGAAAAACAAAGAAACTAACTTACCGATTCCTATAGCAGAGACCAAGTAACTTATCCCTGAGGCACTTGTATTTAATTGATTGGACAAATTTTCCATATTTGACCCGATGATAATATTGATCATGCCTAAAATAAAATAGCTAATATATAAACCTGTGGCCATTTTTATAAATGGATTTTTCATGAAACACACCCCTATTAAAAAAGTTATCGAAAAGTAATTTGATTCTTAAGTCTTTCAGAAGTTGCCCCCTTGCCCCATACCATAAATACAAAATTACATACTAAATAATAAGCTTCATTAAGTTAACCTACATCAGTTAGTACATCGTTCTACTAACTTCCAGCATAACTAATATCGTTCTACTAATCTTAGATTAATGTTAGTATATCGTTCTACTAATTCTGAGCAATTAGTTTCTAAACTCAATAGGTATTGAATTAACACTAATGCTAAAGTTAAAGTTAAAGTTAATTAGTTAACTTTATTTAGTATATCGTTCTACTAAATTATTATACTGCGCTAATTTAATTGTGTCAAACTCACGAAGCAGTCCTTAATAACTATAAAGCGATACCTCATACTCTTTATTTCTATATTTCGAAGTGCTCATCTTCGATCTCATTTATCTTATAAGTTTAGCCATACCTTGGATTTGTTACTGCTCATACAAGATGAAGAATATTTTTATTTGCTGCGGCACAAGTATTTTATCATTTATGATTGTCTCCTACTATTTCGATATTCCCCACTTTTTAGTTACCAGTTTCTGAATAAATTTCTTTTTATCCAAAATATATGTACTGCTGCTTATTTAAATTCAATTCTCCAGTTATTTGTAATCGAATTAAATAACCCATATCCCTGTCTAAGTAAGGCTGGAAGGATATCTCGCTTATACATTTCAGGGTGGGTCAAAACCATTCTCAATATAAAATGAGATCAATTTTCAATTTCCCCTTCTCAAGGGTGAAATAACAACTTCTATATAATAGAAATAATTTTCACAAAGCTTTTTAGCTTATAATGCAAAAAAGACCAGCCGGATGGCTGATCTTTTTAAATGGCTTGGCGGCGTCCTACTCTCACAGGGGGAAACCCCCAACTACCATCGGCGCTGAAGAGCTTAACTGCCGTGTTCGGAATGGGAACGGGTGTGACCTCTTCGCTATCGCCACCAAACATGAAAGGAACGTTGTTCCTTCAAAACTAGATAATAAGAAGGTATTTCATTTTTTTAAAGCGTTGGTTAAGTCCTCGATCTATTAGTATCAGTCAGCTCCACATGTCGCCACGCTTCCACCTCTGACCTATCAACCTGATCATCTTTCAGGGATCTTACTAGCTTGCGCCATGGGAAATCTCATCTTGAGGGGGGCTTCATGCTTAGATGCTTTCAGCACTTATCCCGTCCGCACGTAGCTACCCAGCTATGCCTTTGGCAAGACAACTGGTACACCAGCGGTGCGTCCATCCCGGTCCTCTCGTACTAAGGACAGCTCCTCTCAAATTTCCTGCGCCCGCGACGGATAGGGACCGAACTGTCTCACGACGTTCTGAACCCAGCTCGCGTACCGCTTTAATGGGCGAACAGCCCAACCCTTGGGACCGACTACAGCCCCAGGATGCGATGAGCCGACATCGAGGTGCCAAACCTCCCCGTCGATGTGGACTCTTGGGGGAGATAAGCCTGTTATCCCCGGGGTAGCTTTTATCCGTTGAGCGATGGCCCTTCCATGCGGAACCACCGGATCACTAAGCCCGACTTTCGTCCCTGCTCGACTTGTAGGTCTCGCAGTCAAGCTCCCTTGTGCCTTTACACTCTACGAATGATTTCCAACCATTCTGAGGGAACCTTTGGGCGCCTCCGTTACTCTTTAGGAGGCGACCGCCCCAGTCAAACTGCCCACCTGACACTGTCTCCCACCCCGATAAGGGGCGCGGGTTAGAATTTCAATACAGCCAGGGTAGTATCCCACCAACGCCTCCACCGAAGCTAGCGCTCCGGCTTCTCAGGCTCCTACCTATCCTGTACAAGCTGTACCAAAATTCAATATCAGGCTGCAGTAAAGCTCCACGGGGTCTTTCCGTCCTGTCGCGGGTAACCTGCATCTTCACAGGTACTATAATTTCACCGAGTCTCTCGTTGAGACAGTGCCCAGATCGTTACACCTTTCGTGCGGGTCGGAACTTACCCGACAAGGAATTTCGCTACCTTAGGACCGTTATAGTTACGGCCGCCGTTTACTGGGGCTTCGGTTCAAAGCTTCGCTTGCGCTAACCTCTCCCCTTAACCTTCCAGCACCGGGCAGGTGTCAGCCCCTATACTTCGCCTTGCGGCTTCGCAGAGACCTGTG
This sequence comes from Peribacillus sp. V2I11, assembly GCF_030817135.1. Taxonomy (NCBI): domain Bacteria; kingdom Bacillati; phylum Bacillota; class Bacilli; order Caryophanales; family Bacillaceae; genus Peribacillus; species Peribacillus sp. V2I11. Next base: position 1,907,902 of record NZ_JAUSYW010000001.1, read on the forward strand.
TTTTTGCTAAACAGTCGCCTGGGCCTATTCACTGCGGCTTTTCTGGGCTATTCACCCTAAAAAGCACCCCTTCTCCCGAAGTTACGGGGTCATTTTGCCGAGTTCCTTAACGAGAGTTCTCTCGCACACCTTAGGATTCTCTCCTCGCCTACCTGTGTCGGTTTGCGGTACGGGCACCTTACATCTCACTAGAGGCTTTTCTTGGCAGCGTGGAATCAGGAACTTCGGTACTATATTTCCCTCGCCATCACAGCTCCGCCTTAATGGAAACGGGATTTGCCTCGTTTCCGGCCTAACTGCTTGGACGCGCATATCCAACAGCGCGCTTACCCTATCCTTCTGCGTCCCCCCATCGTTCAAACGATGTATAGGTGGTACAGGAATATCAACCTGTTGTCCATCGCCTACGCCTTTCGGCCTCGGCTTAGGTCCCGACTAACCCTGAGCGGACGAGCCTTCCTCAGGAAACCTTAGGCATTCGGTGGAAGGGATTCTCACCCTTCTTTCGCTACTCATACCGGCATTCTCACTTCTAAGCGCTCCACCAGTCCTTCCGGTCTGACTTCAACGCCCTTAGAACGCTCTCCTACCATCGACACCTAATGGTGTCAATCCACAGCTTCGGTGATACGTTTAGCCCCGGTACATTTTCGGCGCGGAGTCACTCGACCAGTGAGCTATTACGCACTCTTTAAATGGTGGCTGCTTCTAAGCCAACATCCTGGTTGTCTAAGCAACTCCACATCCTTTTCCACTTAACGTATACTTTGGGACCTTAGCTGGTGGTCTGGGCTGTTTCCCTTTCGACTACGGATCTTATCACTCGCAGTCTGACTCCCAAGAATAAGTATTTGGCATTCGGAGTTTGACTGAATTCGGTAACCCGTTGGGGGCCCCTAGTCCAATCAGTGCTCTACCTCCAATACTCTCATCTTGAGGCTAGCCCTAAAGCTATTTCGGAGAGAACCAGCTATCTCCAGGTTCGATTGGAATTTCTCCGCTACCCACACCTCATCCCCGCACTTTTCAACGTGCGTGGGTTCGGGCCTCCATTCAGTGTTACCTGAACTTCACCCTGGACATGGGTAGATCACCTGGTTTCGGGTCTACGACCTCATACTCATTCGCCCTATTCAGACTCGCTTTCGCTGCGGCTCCGTCTCATCAACTTAACCTCGCATGAAATCGTAACTCGCCGGTTCATTCTACAAAAGGCACGCCATTACCCATTAACGGGCTTTGACTACTTGTAGGCACACGGTTTCAGGATCTATTTCACTCCCCTTCCGGGGTGCTTTTCACCTTTCCCTCACGGTACTGGTTCACTATCGGTCACTAGGGAGTATTTAGCCTTGGGAGATGGTCCTCCCTGCTTCCGACGGGATTTCTCGTGTCCCGCCGTACTCAGGATCCACTCAGGAGGGAACGAAGTTTCAACTACAGGGTTTTTACCTTCTTCGACGGATCTTTCCAGATCGCTTCATTTACCCCGTTCCTTTGTAACTCCATGTTGAGTGTCCTACAACCCCAAGAGGCAAGCCTCTTGGTTTGGGCTAATTCCGTTTCGCTCGCCGCTACTCAGGAAATCGCATTTGCTTTCTCTTCCTCCGGGTACTTAGATGTTTCAGTTCCCCGGGTCTGCCTTCAGTACCCTATGTATTCAGGTAAAGATACTGTTCCATTACGAACAGTGGGTTTCCCCATTCGGAAATCTCCGGATCAAAGCTTACTTACAGCTCCCCGAAGCATATCGGTGTTAGTCCCGTCCTTCATCGGCTCCTAGTGCCAAGGCATCCACCGTGCGCCCTTTCTAACTTAACCGTTAAAAAAGATCTTACAGATGCTTTGAAAAAAATTAATTGCCTTCTATCTATTATCTAGTTTTCAAGGAACAAAGCAGAAAGAATCCATCACATCGTGATGTTTGTCTTTCCTATTTGAATGAATCACTCATTCAAAACTGAACAAAACAAAAGCGCTCTCGTAATTATCCTTAGAAAGGAGGTGATCCAGCCGCACCTTCCGATACGGCTACCTTGTTACGACTTCACCCCAATCATCTGTCCCACCTTAGGCGGCTGGCTCCATGAAGGTTACCTCACCGACTTCGGGTGTTACAAACTCTCGTGGTGTGACGGGCGGTGTGTACAAGGCCCGGGAACGTATTCACCGCGGCATGCTGATCCGCGATTACTAGCGATTCCGGCTTCATGTAGGCGAGTTGCAGCCTACAATCCGAACTGAGAATGGCTTTATGGGATTCGCTTACCTTCGCAGGTTTGCAGCCCTTTGTACCATCCATTGTAGCACGTGTGTAGCCCAGGTCATAAGGGGCATGATGATTTGACGTCATCCCCACCTTCCTCCGGTTTGTCACCGGCAGTCACCTTAGAGTGCCCAACTGAATGCTGGCAACTAAGATCAAGGGTTGCGCTCGTTGCGGGACTTAACCCAACATCTCACGACACGAGCTGACGACAACCATGCACCACCTGTCACTCTGTCCCCCGAAGGGGAAAGTCCTATCTCTAGGGTTGTCAGAGGATGTCAAGACCTGGTAAGGTTCTTCGCGTTGCTTCGAATTAAACCACATGCTCCACCGCTTGTGCGGGCCCCCGTCAATTCCTTTGAGTTTCAGCCTTGCGGCCGTACTCCCCAGGCGGAGTGCTTAATGCGTTAGCTGCAGCACTAAAGGGCGGAAACCCTCTAACACTTAGCACTCATCGTTTACGGCGTGGACTACCAGGGTATCTAATCCTGTTTGCTCCCCACGCTTTCGCGCCTCAGTGTCAGTTACAGACCAGAAAGTCGCCTTCGCCACTGGTGTTCCTCCAAATCTCTACGCATTTCACCGCTACACTTGGAATTCCACTTTCCTCTTCTGCACTCAAGTTCCCCAGTTTCCAATGACCCTCCACGGTTGAGCCGTGGGCTTTCACATCAGACTTAAGGAACCACCTGCGCGCGCTTTACGCCCAATAATTCCGGACAACGCTTGCCACCTACGTATTACCGCGGCTGCTGGCACGTAGTTAGCCGTGGCTTTCTGGTTAGGTACCGTCAAGGTACCAGCAGTTACTCTGGTACTTGTTCTTCCCTAACAACAGAACTTTACGACCCGAAGGCCTTCTTCGTTCACGCGGCGTTGCTCCGTCAGACTTTCGTCCATTGCGGAAGATTCCCTACTGCTGCCTCCCGTAGGAGTCTGGGCCGTGTCTCAGTCCCAGTGTGGCCGATCACCCTCTCAGGTCGGCTACGCATCGTCGCCTTGGTGAGCCATTACCTCACCAACTAGCTAATGCGCCGCGGGCCCATCTATAAGTGACAGCGTAGACCGTCTTTCCATCTTCTCTCATGCGAGAAAAGAACGTATCCGGTATTAGCTCCGGTTTCCCGAAGTTATCCCAGTCTTATAGGCAGGTTGCCCACGTGTTACTCACCCGTCCGCCGCTAATCTCAGGGAGCAAGCTCCCATCGATTCGCTCGACTTGCATGTATTAGGCACGCCGCCAGCGTTCGTCCTGAGCCAGGATCAAACTCTCCGAAGAAATGTTTGACTTGCTCATTTGCTTTTTTGATAGTGTGTGCTCACTTAAAATTTAACGTTGGCGCTTTGTTTTGTTCAGTTTTCAAAGAGCAATTTTCACAATCGTTCTTTCGAACGGCTGTTTATTCATCATAACATCTTATTGATTAGTTGTCAACTTCTGCGAAGTTTTTAACTTATTTTAAATCGCTGTGTTTTTCAGCGACCATTTCATCTTATCATTTTCATAGTAAGAAGTCAATAGTTATTTTTTCTTTCAGCAATCAGCCAAAAGTGATGAAGTTTTTCGTTTGTCTTAGTGGTACTTATTTATATTAATCCTTTCCCACTATAAAGTCAACACATTTCACAATAAATAATTCTTTTTCTCAAAGTTAGATCAAGAATGGTCTCAAAGGTCCGTTTTGCTAAAGAAAAATACACACATTAGTTGGAAAGATCTGAAGGTATCCCGACAAAGCATTTAAGGTTTTTATCTTTTTGGCTGTTTTCGTAAAGTTTGTTTTTTCAGCAAAGGAATATTATGGGATATAAAAATAGTAAGTAATCTTTTTTAAGGAGTGATTAAATGGCATATGTTTATACTTTTTTTGTTATTTCTGTAATAGGCTTTCATAAGGTCATGAAAAAAGATCGCTGTTTTCGCATACAATGTTGCTTTCTTGACCACATAATAAAAGACTGCTTTACACTGTCTTACCGTTATTTGATTTCTCTTCATAATGAATGTGATACACAAAAAAAGACCAGCCGGATGGCTGATCTTTGAAATGGCTTGGCGGCGTCCTACTCTCACAGGGGGAAACCCCCAACTACCATCGGCGCTGAAGAGCTTAACTGCCGTGTTCGGAATGGGAACGGGTGTGACCTCTTCGCTATCGCCACCAAACATGAAAGGAACGTTGTTCCTTCAAAACTAGATAATAAGAAGGTATTTCATTTTTTTAAAGCGTTGGTTAAGTCCTCGATCTATTAGTATCAGTCAGCTCCACATGTCGCCACGCTTCCACCTCTGACCTATCAACCTGATCATCTTTCAGGGATCTTACTAGCTTGCGCCATGGGAAATCTCATCTTGAGGGGGGCTTCATGCTTAGATGCTTTCAGCACTTATCCCGTCCGCACGTAGCTACCCAGCTATGCCTTTGGCAAGACAACTGGTACACCAGCGGTGCGTCCATCCCGGTCCTCTCGTACTAAGGACAGCTCCTCTCAAATTTCCTGCGCCCGCGACGGATAGGGACCGAACTGTCTCACGACGTTCTGAACCCAGCTCGCGTACCGCTTTAATGGGCGAACAGCCCAACCCTTGGGACCGACTACAGCCCCAGGATGCGATGAGCCGACATCGAGGTGCCAAACCTCCCCGTCGATGTGGACTCTTGGGGGAGATAAGCCTGTTATCCCCGGGGTAGCTTTTATCCGTTGAGCGATGGCCCTTCCATGCGGAACCACCGGATCACTAAGCCCGACTTTCGTCCCTGCTCGACTTGTAGGTCTCGCAGTCAAGCTCCCTTGTGCCTTTACACTCTACGAATGATTTCCAACCATTCTGAGGGAACCTTTGGGCGCCTCCGTTACTCTTTAGGAGGCGACCGCCCCAGTCAAACTGCCCACCTGACACTGTCTCCCACCCCGATAAGGGGCGCGGGTTAGAATTTCAATACAGCCAGGGTAGTATCCCACCAACGCCTCCACCGAAGCTAGCGCTCCGGCTTCTCAGGCTCCTACCTATCCTGTACAAGCTGTACCAAAATTCAATATCAGGCTGCAGTAAAGCTCCACGGGGTCTTTCCGTCCTGTCGCGGGTAACCTGCATCTTCACAGGTACTATAATTTCACCGAGTCTCTCGTTGAGACAGTGCCCAGATCGTTACACCTTTCGTGCGGGTCGGAACTTACCCGACAAGGAATTTCGCTACCTTAGGACCGTTATAGTTACGGCCGCCGTTTACTGGGGCTTCGGTTCAAAGCTTCGCTTGCGCTAACCTCTCCCCTTAACCTTCCAGCACCGGGCAGGTGTCAGCCCCTATACTTCGCCTTGCGGCTTCGCAGAGACCTGTGTTTTTGCTAAACAGTCGCCTGGGCCTATTCACTGCGGCTTTTCTGGGCTATTCACCCTAAAAAGCACCCCTTCTCCCGAAGTTACGGGGTCATTTTGCCGAGTTCCTTAACGAGAGTTCTCTCGCACACCTTAGGATTCTCTCCTCGCCTACCTGTGTCGGTTTGCGGTACGGGCACCTTACATCTCACTAGAGGCTTTTCTTGGCAGCGTGGAATCAGGAACTTCGGTACTATATTTCCCTCGCCATCACAGCTCCGCCTTAATGGAAACGGGATTTGCCTCGTTTCCGGCCTAACTGCTTGGACGCGCATATCCAACAGCGCGCTTACCCTATCCTTCTGCGTCCCCCCATCGTTCAAACGATGTATAGGTGGTACAGGAATATCAACCTGTTGTCCATCGCCTACGCCTTTCGGCCTCGGCTTAGGTCCCGACTAACCCTGAGCGGACGAGCCTTCCTCAGGAAACCTTAGGCATTCGGTGGAAGGGATTCTCACCCTTCTTTCGCTACTCATACCGGCATTCTCACTTCTAAGCGCTCCACCAGTCCTTCCGGTCTGACTTCAACGCCCTTAGAACGCTCTCCTACCATCGACACCTAATGGTGTCAATCCACAGCTTCGGTGATACGTTTAGCCCCGGTACATTTTCGGCGCGGAGTCACTCGACCAGTGAGCTATTACGCACTCTTTAAATGGTGGCTGCTTCTAAGCCAACATCCTGGTTGTCTAAGCAACTCCACATCCTTTTCCACTTAACGTATACTTTGGGACCTTAGCTGGTGGTCTGGGCTGTTTCCCTTTCGACTACGGATCTTATCACTCGCAGTCTGACTCCCAAGAATAAGTATTTGGCATTCGGAGTTTGACTGAATTCGGTAACCCGTTGGGGGCCCCTAGTCCAATCAGTGCTCTACCTCCAATACTCTCATCTTGAGGCTAGCCCTAAAGCTATTTCGGAGAGAACCAGCTATCTCCAGGTTCGATTGGAATTTCTCCGCTACCCACACCTCATCCCCGCACTTTTCAACGTGCGTGGGTTCGGGCCTCCATTCAGTGTTACCTGAACTTCACCCTGGACATGGGTAGATCACCTGGTTTCGGGTCTACGACCTCATACTCATTCGCCCTATTCAGACTCGCTTTCGCTGCGGCTCCGTCTCATCAACTTAACCTCGCATGAAATCGTAACTCGCCGGTTCATTCTACAAAAGGCACGCCATTACCCATTAACGGGCTTTGACTACTTGTAGGCACACGGTTTCAGGATCTATTTCACTCCCCTTCCGGGGTGCTTTTCACCTTTCCCTCACGGTACTGGTTCACTATCGGTCACTAGGGAGTATTTAGCCTTGGGAGATGGTCCTCCCTGCTTCCGACGGGATTTCTCGTGTCCCGCCGTACTCAGGATCCACTCAGGAGGGAACGAAGTTTCAACTACAGGGTTTTTACCTTCTTTGACGGACCTTTCCAGATCGCTTCATTTACCCCGTTCCTTTGTAACTCCATGTTGAGTGTCCTACAACCCCAAGAGGCAAGCCTCTTGGTTTGGGCTAATTCCGTTTCGCTCGCCGCTACTCAGGAAATCGCATTTGCTTTCTCTTCCTCCGGGTACTTAGATGTTTCAGTTCCCCGGGTCTGCCTTCAGTACCCTATGTATTCAGGTAAAGATACTGTTCCATTACGAACAGTGGGTTTCCCCATTCGGAAATCTCCGGATCAAAGCTTACTTACAGCTCCCCGAAGCATATCGGTGTTAGTCCCGTCCTTCATCGGCTCCTAGTGCCAAGGCATCCACCGTGCGCCCTTTCTAACTTAACCGTTAAAAAAGATCTTACAGATGCTTTGAAAAAAATTAATTGCCTTCTATCTATTATCTAGTTTTCAAGGAACAAAGCAGAAAGAATCCATCACATCGTGATGTTTGTCTTTCCTATTTGAATGAATCACTCATTCAAAACTGAACAAAACAAAAGCGCTCTCGTAATTATCCTTAGAAAGGAGGTGATCCAGCCGCACCTTCCGATACGGCTACCTTGTTACGACTTCACCCCAATCATCTGTCCCACCTTAGGCGGCTGGCTCCATGAAGGTTACCTCACCGACTTCGGGTGTTACAAACTCTCGTGGTGTGACGGGCGGTGTGTACAAGGCCCGGGAACGTATTCACCGCGGCATGCTGATCCGCGATTACTAGCGATTCCGGCTTCATGTAGGCGAGTTGCAGCCTACAATCCGAACTGAGAATGGCTTTATGGGATTCGCTTACCTTCACAGGTTTGCAGCCCTTTGTACCATCCATTGTAGCACGTGTGTAGCCCAGGTCATAAGGGGCATGATGATTTGACGTCATCCCCACCTTCCTCCGGTTTGTCACCGGCAGTCACCTTAGAGTGCCCAACTGAATGCTGGCAACTAAGATCAAGGGTTGCGCTCGTTGCGGGACTTAACCCAACATCTCACGACACGAGCTGACGACAACCATGCACCACCTGTCACTCTGTCCCCCGAAGGGGAAAGCCCTATCTCTAGGGTTGTCAGAGGATGTCAAGACCTGGTAAGGTTCTTCGCGTTGCTTCGAATTAAACCACATGCTCCACCGCTTGTGCGGGCCCCCGTCAATTCCTTTGAGTTTCAGCCTTGCGGCCGTACTCCCCAGGCGGAGTGCTTAATGCGTTAGCTGCAGCACTAAAGGGCGGAAACCCTCTAACACTTAGCACTCATCGTTTACGGCGTGGACTACCAGGGTATCTAATCCTGTTTGCTCCCCACGCTTTCGCGCCTCAGTGTCAGTTACAGACCAGAAAGTCGCCTTCGCCACTGGTGTTCCTCCAAATCTCTACGCATTTCACCGCTACACTTGGAATTCCACTTTCCTCTTCTGCACTCAAGTTCCCCAGTTTCCAATGACCCTCCACGGTTGAGCCGTGGGCTTTCACATCAGACTTAAGGAACCACCTGCGCGCGCTTTACGCCCAATAATTCCGGACAACGCTTGCCACCTACGTATTACCGCGGCTGCTGGCACGTAGTTAGCCGTGGCTTTCTGGTTAGGTACCGTCAAGGTACCAGCAGTTACTCTGGTACTTGTTCTTCCCTAACAACAGAACTTTACGACCCGAAGGCCTTCTTCGTTCACGCGGCGTTGCTCCGTCAGACTTTCGTCCATTGCGGAAGATTCCCTACTGCTGCCTCCCGTAGGAGTCTGGGCCGTGTCTCAGTCCCAGTGTGGCCGATCACCCTCTCAGGTCGGCTACGCATCGTCGCCTTGGTGAGCCATTACCTCACCAACTAGCTAATGCGCCGCGGGCCCATCTATAAGTGACAGCGTAAACCGTCTTTCCATCTTCTCTCATGCGAGAAAAGAACGTATCCGGTATTAGCTCCGGTTTCCCGAAGTTATCCCAGTCTTATAGGCAGGTTGCCCACGTGTTACTCACCCGTCCGCCGCTAATCTCAGGGAGCAAGCTCCCGTCGATTCGCTCGACTTGCATGTATTAGGCACGCCGCCAGCGTTCGTCCTGAGCCAGGATCAAACTCTCCGAAGAAATGTTTGACTTGCTCATTTGCTTTTTTGATAGTGTGTGCTCACTTAAAATTTAACGTTGGCGCTTTGTTTTGTTCAGTTTTCAAAGAGCAATATTTTCCATCGCTTCTTTAGCGACTTAATTAGTTTAACACCTTCCAAACATAAAGTCAACAACAAGTTATCATTTACTTGTTTGTCTTTTTTGTCTCAAGCGGTGTATTTAATATATTAGCACTTACATATATATAAGTCAATTTAATCTTTTAAAATTCCCTTCATTTTTTCATGAACCACCACCTTCTTCTATATATATACTACTTTTTTCTATAGAAGCCGGACTCTGCTAATGAATGATCAAAAACAGGAGGGCAGCTGATTATAGCCACCCTCCTGTTACTAATGATTATTTATTGATGGAAATGACGTCTGCTTCTTCCCTCTCTACATTTCCGGCCTTTTCAATCTTCACACTTTCACCTTCGGAAAGGTTAGTAAAGACGATTGGCGTAATGATAGAGCTGGCATTGTTTTTGACATACTCTATATCAACTTTAAGCAATGGCTGTCCGCTTGTCACTTTATCTCCTTGAGCGACAAGAGCTTCGAAACCTTTGCCTTCTAACTTAACTGTATCTATCCCGACATGTATCAAGATTTCACGTCCAGCTTCGGAAACGATACCTATTGCATGTTTAGTCGGGAATAGGTTAACGATCGTACCGTCTACAGGAGAAACAACCAACCCTTCCTCCGGTACAATGGCAAATCCATCACCCATCATTTTTTCAGCAAAAACTGCATCAGGTACTTCCGTGATCGGTTTTAATTCCCCTTTAATAGGTGAAACAAATCGCTCGGAAACTTCATCCGTCCGTAAAGGTTTCGGGACGATATCCTCAATTTGTTTTTCTACGCCCTCTTCAGGAGAGGCTTCTACTTTACGAGGCCTTTTTCCATCGATGATATCTTTCATTTGCCCCTTGATCGTTTCTGAACGCGGTCCGAAGATTGCCTGGATGTTATTGCCCACTTCCAGAACTCCAGCGGCACCAAGTTTTTTCAACCTATTTTTATCAACGTTACCGATGTCATTGACTGATACACGAAGACGGGTAATGCAAGCATCTAAGTGAGAAATATTTTCTTTTCCGCCCATAGCATCCAAGATATCCCCAGGGAGACTTCCAACTGTACTTGCAGACCCTTCCGCTTCCTCGTCCTCTTCCACTTCACGGCCAGGAGTTTTTAGGTTAAACGTCCTTATCGCAAATCGGAATCCAAAGTAATAGATAAGCGCAAAGACCAAACCAACCGGAATAACAATCCAAGCATTGGTTTGAGGATTAATTAAACCAAACAGTACGTAATCGATCAACCCACCCGAGAACGTCATCCCGATTTTTACGTTCAGTAAATGCATGGTCATGAATGATAGACCTGCAAACAGACAGTGAATCCCGAAAAGTACCGGTGCAACAAATAAGAATGCAAATTCAAGTGGCTCAGTAATCCCAGTCAAGAAAGATGTAAGTGCCGCAGAAGCCATCAAGCCCCCGACTATTTTCTTTCTTTCCGGTCTTGCTTCATGATAAATGGCCAAAGCCGCGGCTGGTAACCCGAACATCATAAATGGATATTTACCCGTCATGAAAGTACCTGCCGTTAAATTCTGTACGCCATCCTTAATTTGTGCCATGAAGATGGCTTGGTCTCCTCTGACTGGCGTTCCCCCGCCTTGAGGGATATAGCTGCCAAATTCGAACCAGAATGGCGAATAGAAGATATGATGCAATCCAAAAGGAATCAGCGCACGTTCTACAACCCCAAACACGAAAGCTCCCAGAGTCAGATTCGCACCCAACATATTTTCGGAAAATGAATTTAACCCCGATTGAATCGTCGGCCAAACCAAAATCATCAATAACCCAAGAATAACTGCGCTTGCGGCTGTTACAATTGGTACAAAACGTTTACCTGCAAAGAATCCTAAATAAGAAGGCAGTTCAATTTCATAAAATTTATTATACATAACAGCAGCCATGACACCGACAATAATACCGCCGAACACGCCCGTTCCCAACGTTGGGATTCCCAGAACATTGCTATACACTGCACCATTGTTCTCAATGTCAGCAGCGTCAATCCCAAGAACAGTCCCCATTGTTACATTCATAATCAAGAACCCGATAATCGCTGCCAGGCCGGCAACACCATCTCCACCAGCTAACCCAATTGCGACCCCCACAGCAAACAACAAGGGGAGATTCCCAAAAATTATATTTCCGGCATTCTCCATTACCGATGCGACCATTTCCACTCCGCCACTCGCAAGAAACGGGGCGATATCCAACAAAGTTTCGTTTTGCAATGCATTACCAAACGCAAGCAAAATTCCGGCCGCTGGTAAAATGGCTACAGGAAGCATTAAAGCTTTTCCGATTTTTTGCAAAACACCAAACAACTTCTTAAACATAGGTTTTCCTCCTCTTTACTGTTTTCCATGCTAATAAAACGGTTACATTTAACGATGGTATTCATCTTCCCACGCATCAGAATTCAAATACAAAAAAGGCATAAGCAAAGATAGGATTGAAATGAAAATTCAGGTATATAATACCCTCTTTCATAACAATCATTCTCCTCACTTATGCCTGATCGAATCAGTAACACGTAAGTTAATGTATGTTTATTTTATTTTCTTTTGTAATCGTTGGATATGCATCGTTAGATAGACAGCTTCCGCATCACAAACCGGTTTGCCTAATTTCTGCTGCATAATTTTTATTAGCTTCCAAGCGATATTGTAACACAAAGGATATTCTTCTTTCAATAGCAATGCTATTTTTTCGGGTTCCTCTACTTTTTCCTCAGCCAATACCCTGTCTATCATGAATCTTAAATGACGGACCAAACGTGTATAATCTATGCTATCCTTATTAATTTGTACGTTGAGCTGTTCTTCAACCACTTGGATAAGATGATAGATTAACTGCGAATGCTGATTGACTTCCGATAAGTCTTTATTTGATATTGCACTATGAATATGAAGCGTAATAAAGCCGATTTCCCCTTGGGGTAGGCCTATGCCTGTCTTATCTTGAATTAAGTCGATTACATCAACAGCAATATCATGTTCAAAAGGATAAAGGGTTATCGTTTCTTTCAAGAATGGGTTTTTGATAGTCATTCCTTGTGAAACACGCTGAAGGGCGAACAATAAATGATCAGTTAAACCGACATGTATATGTTCATTGAGTTTTCCAGTTACTCGGTCATTAATGAGATGAATGGATTCTATAATGGCAGCTTGAAGATTTTGATCGATCTGCGGCAAAAGTTTTTTGTAACTTTCCTGTTCCTTAACATTTTTCAGGACAAACGTTTTCTCCGCAAGTTCCGGACTCAACTCTTCGCCTTTCTTTCGGTTGAAGCCCAAGCCCTTTCCAATAGAAACGACTTCTCCATACGACGGATGCGTGGCAATCACCACATTATTGTTCAAAACCTTTTCAACGATAAAACCATTCATTTTTCTCCCTCTTTTTTTCTCAAAGTCATCCCTATGCCCCATACAGGATAAAGTACTCAGTACTTAGTCCTTTTACTATACACGATATGAGCTTTCTCTTACAACATGAAAGAAGAGCCCCGAAATCAGGACTCTCCTTACTTATTGCATTATTACTTCAAGAAAATGAAATATAGTAGGAAGACGACTCCAAGACCCCACATGATTGGGTGAACCTCTTTAGCTCTTCCTTTCATCGACATAGTGATCGGATAGAAGATGAATCCGCAAGCTATACCTGTCGCAATTGAATATGTCATAGGCATCATGATGACCGTAAAGAAGGCCGGAACCGCAATTTCGAACTTCTGCCAGTCAATATTTTTAAGTGATGATGCCATTAATACTCCGACAATAACCAATGCCGGCGCAGTCACCGCAGATGTCACAACTGAAAGAAGCGGGAAGAAGAAAAGGGATAGGACAAACAGTAAACCTGTCACTACAGCCGCAAAACCGCTTCGAGCACCAGCAGCTACACCTGATGTAGACTCCACATAAGATGTCGTGGTGGATGTACCAAGAATTGCACCTGAAACGATGGATAATGAATCAGCAAGTAATCCTTTTCCCACTCTAGGAAGAACATTATCCTTCATCAATCCAGCTTGTTGCGCGACAGCCACCAACGTTCCCGCTGTATCAAAGAAAGCTACGAACAAGAAGGTCAATATCACGATTAACATTTGACCAGTGAAGAGATCACCGGGATTTCCAAAGGCATCGAAAGCAACCCCGAATGTAGGCGCTATGCTAGGAACTGCACCGATTATTTTCTCCGGCACAGGCACTTGTCCAAAGATCATCCCTGCAATGGCTGTAATGACCATCCCTATGAACACGCCGCTTTTGACGCCTCTCGTCATCAAAATGACGGTTACGACAATTCCAAACACAGCCAATAAAGTATTCCCTGATGTCAAGTCGCCCAGTCCGACAAGAACGCTGTCATCATTCGTGATGATTCCAGCATTCTGAAACCCTACAAAAGTAATGAATAAACCGATACCGGCTCCAACTGCGTATTTCAATTCAACTGGAATTGCATTAATGATTTTCTCACGTATTCCCGATAGGGAAAGCAAAACGAAGATAATACCTGAAATCAATACTCCTGATAAAGCCGTCTGCCAAGGAATTCCAAAACCAAGTACAACGGTAAAAGCGAAGAAAGCATTCAATCCCATACCCGGCGCAAGCGAGATTGGATACCTGGCTATGAGTCCCATCAATATCGAGCCGATTGCAGCTGCTAAGGCGGTCGCTGCAAAAACCGCTCCGTAGTCCATTCTCAATTCATCCGGATAGTCCTCGATGCTTTGTAAAGTCAGCATTACAGGGTTAACGACCAGGATATATGCCATTGAAAGGAACGTAGTCAGTCCACCAAGTATTTCACGGCGATAATTGGTTCCCAGCTCGTTAAACCGAAAATAATTTTTCATTATGAGTCTCCCCTATCATAAAATCGTGCCAACAGAAAATGCCCCATTCGGTTCCGAACGGGGCTTGACTGCGGTCATGTACAGAAGTGGCGATTTATCCTCGCCAATCCATCCACATCGTAGTCAAGCCGTTCACGGCAGCTTGGTAGAAACTTTTGGGCCATATCCCCAATATTATACGACAATTATGTTTTTTTATTATTATTGGTTTAGTGTACCAGTCACCAAAATAATCGTCAATATACCAAACGAATATTTATTATGTAATTTTAGGCAACGTTCGCGTTTCGCTATATATCCCTTACTTATCACTACTATATCTTCGCCAACATACGTGAAATGTAAGTAATCTATACATCAAATACTTTATTAACAAAAAAAATCAGTGAAGGTTAGTTCCTTCACTGATTGGATGATTCTAATCTTCTATTCCCACTCGATCGTTGCAGGCGGCTTAGACGTAATGTCATACACGACGCGGTTTACATGGTTTACTTCATTAACGATTCTCGTCGAGATGATTTCAAGTACATCCCATGGGATTCTTGCCCAATCGGACGTCATTCCGTCAATGGATGTAACCGCACGGATCCCGATTGTATAGTCATACGTTCGCGCATCGCCCATTACCCCTACGCTTCGAATGTTAGGAAGCACCGTAAAGTACTGCCAAATTTCGCGTTCTAAACCATTCTTACTAATTTCTTCACGTAAGATATGGTCAGATTCACGAACGATTTCAAGTTTTTCATCTGAAATTTCGCCTAATACACGAATACCTAAACCTGGACCCGGGAATGGTTGACGCCAAACGATTTCATCTGGAATGCCCATTTCACTTCCAAGTGCACGCACTTCATCCTTGAATAGAGTGTTCAAAGGCTCAATCAATTTAAATTGCATATCTTCCGGCAGACCGCCAACATTGTGATGCGATTTAATTGTTTGTGCAGTGGCCGTACCACTTTCAATAATGTCTGTGTAAAGTGTACCCTGCGCAAGGAAATCAATTCCTTCGAGCTTCGTTGCTTCGTCATCGAATACGTAGATGAACTCGTTACCGATGATTTTCCGTTTTTGTTCCGGATCTGAAACGCCAGCAAGTTTCGATAAGAAACGTTCTTTTGCATCGACCTTGATTACGTTCATATTGAAGCCTTCACTGAATGTTTTCATTACACCTTCAGCTTCCCCTTTACGAAGTAATCCATGATCAACGAAAATACATGTCAGCTGATCGCCAATCGCTTTATGGATCAATACAGCAACAACGGATGAATCAACTCCGCCGCTCAAAGCGCATAACACTTTTTTATCTCCGACCGTTTGGCGGATTTTCTCCATCTCGATTTCAATGAAGTTCTCCATTGACCAGTCACCTTTGCAGCCACAAACGCCGAATACGAAATTTTTCAAAATGTCATTACCGTATACGGAATGACGGACTTCAGGATGGAATTGCACGGCATACAATTTACGTGACTCGTCACTCATAGCCGAAATCGGGCAAGACGGGTTCGTCCCATCAACTTCGAAACCTTCAGGCGTTTCCACCACTAAATCACCATGGCTCATCCAGACGATTTGTTCTTTCGGCAGGTCACTGAATAACTTAGACTCATTTTGGATGGCAAGTGTCGCTTTTCCGTATTCACGGTTTTTCGCTGGTTCCACTTTACCGCCAAAATGTTTAGTCATTAGCTGCATGCCATAACAAATTCCGAAAATCGGTAGGCCCATTTCGAATATGCGTTCATCACAACCAAATGCATTTGCATCATAAACACTGTTCGGACCCCCTGAGAAAATGATTCCCGTTGGGTTCATTTTCTCGATTTCTTCTACAGTAATTGTATGAGGATGAAGCTCACTGTACACACCAAATTCGCGGATACGACGAGTGATCAATTGATTATATTGGCTTCCGAAATCAAGTACTACGATCATTTCCTGGTTTTTTTGCAATTCTGTTTTCCCCGGCACAAACGTCACCTCTATCAATGTAATTCACTCATAAAATCGAGTGATGATTTCTTATAAAAAATATTATCATAAAAAAAGAAAAACTAAAAATCCACCCTCAAAAATACAGAAAAAGTACAGACGAAGGCAGATTTTCAGCTTTCCTGTTAAAATCCGCCTTCATAGTCAAATCATTTACGGTGATTCGGTAGAAACTTTCGATCCATATTATCGAGGATATATGAAGGATATATTAGTTTAAGTTAGTTTTTGTTATTGTATCAATATAATAAAAACCTGGTCAAGAGCTAGTTTTTCTCATTAAGCTTTCCCAACCCTTTTGAAAGTGTTTCCATTCGCCATCTTCCACGTCTCCACGATATATCATTAACTCGTATCCAGCCGTCAATTCACTCATCTCATCTGTATCGTACACTGCATCCACATAGGCGGCGTACTCCCTTAAAGTTTGCCCCTCCGGACGAACTAAACCAGCTCGTTTTAATTGTTTCAATAATATTAAATAGGCTGTCGAGAAATGTGCACCGGTTTTCTTTCTATAACGAAGAATCTGCAGATGAGGAATCCACTTCCTTCTGAAGAAATAACCAATAGAAGCGAGAATCAATACACCTGACAGTGTGATGACAGACCATTTTAAGAACCATTCCATGTTCCCAATACCAGGTTTCATGGATGATCGAGTTTCCCTATCGGGTGTATCCTGGCGTTCCCTGGTCTCTTTCTTTGTTTGCTCTTCATTAGTTGGGGTTTCTTCAGGGTTCTTGATCACTTCCTGCTTCAATTTCGAATCGTAAAATTCAACTTCCCCATTGAAACCCTTTGTCGGCTCGAAGGGAACCCAGCCTATCCCTGAAAAATAAACTTCGACCCAGGAATGTGCATTATTATTGGTCACCTTATAAACGGATTCACCATCAAGGATTGATTTTTCCCCTTCCGTATAGCCCTTTACCCACCTTGCAGGTATATTGGCGGCTCTTAGTAAAACGACCATTGCACTTGAAAAATTATCGCAATACCCTATCTGTGTCTCGAATAAAAATTGATCGACATAATCTTGATTGCCCTCCGGATACGGAATATCGTCCTTAGAATAAATGAATTCAGGACCTTTAAAATAATCCTCTATGGTTTTTGCTTTATCGTACCAATTCGTTTCATTCCTTGTAAGCCGGGATGCCAATTCATATATTCGGTTTGGCAATCCCTCTGGAAGCTGCGTGTTTTTTCCCATTAATAAATCCATCGATTCGTCGGGTTCCGTTACCTTCCTTAACTCAGCTATATCAAAACTTGGCATATCATAAACCAGCTCATACTCTTTCATGGACAGTGGTTCGCCATTACCCTGTTCAGAAATAACTTTGTCCATACCCTGATAATATTTGAAATCCATCCCGTTTTTGCCCTCAATCTTTTTTAAATACCCGGACTGCGGATGAAGGATATGGGAATATGATTCCGTCACGGACACTTTTGCCGTCATTTCTTCTGTCCTCACCACTTCAGGAACGTCGTAAATATCTAAAGATGCCATATCCTGCCCGTTGGAAAAAGTGTGAAAGTCCATTTCCAGTATGGAAACCCACCCTTTACCGGTATAAATATCCTTGTTCTCGACTTTCCAGTAATGTCCTGCAGGAGCATTATTATAAAAAACGATGGAATTATCCGGCTCTATCGAACCGCCAAGATCCGAATCGTCTTCATCATATCCGACACTTTTACGCTTCGAACCACCGTCTTCTTTCCCCGCTTTATCAGAATAAGAAGTAATATAAGGCACCGGATCCGGCCACTGCGGAGAGAGCTTTGGGGCAGCGAAACCAACAAGGACACTTACCAATATCATGCCGGTCAGCATCAAGATCCACTTATTGATGGAAGCCATCGGAAACTTAATCCTCTCCTGTATCGTTAGTCGCAGCAGGGACAGCAGGCCTAGCATCAAGAACCCGATGATGATGATTCTAATCATTGCCTTGTCCCCCACATAAGGAGTGAATGTGTCAAGTACAGATATAAAAATCACCGTTAACATAAAAAAGAAAAAGATGCTTTGCCTCACCATCACCCAGTAATGGATCAAATATGTTACAAGCCAAAGAAGGACAAAAAATAGAAACGTTCGAAATGGATTTTTGATCAACTCCCAATTTCCATCATATATAAAACCAAGATTGCCCTTAAAATCCGCTAGGAATCCTTTCAGCCATGACAATTGAAATAAAGCGTCTTTTGAATGGAGGAACTGTAATGAAATCATTATATAAGCGCTAATGAGAATAAATCGGATTGACCAATGTATGCGGAAATAATGCAGTAGTAGGGAATAGAGCAAAAATAAGATAAAAATGATGATATTACCTGTATCGGTGAGTTTATCGACAGGCCTTAACCATTCAGTAATCAACAACAGACCAAATACATGCATGAGGACGTGCATGAATTTTTCCAATTTTTCGGTAGTGACATTCATTTTGCCATCACCTCTGATCTGTCAGACTTTAGTTGGCCATATTCAAAAAAGCTGACCTTTATCCCCCTTGAAACAGCTATAGAACTTGACAACCTTTCCTGATCAGTAAGATCTGCCTGTTTCTTCACACATACCATTAATCCCTGATTAGGCCGGAAAGCACTCAATATGTCCACCTTTTCTAAGGTTAAGTCTGAAACGATGAATATCACAGCAGCATTTGCCGGAAGAATTCCCTTCCTGACATTTTCGTTCAATGCGTTTACAACACTTGGCTCTTCTTTAACAAGTCGGTAAAGAATCTTTCGTTTCTGGTTATTGCCTGCCGCTGCCGGTATGATTAATCTCGATCCCATACTCGCATACCCAATTTCCATGCCTTTCTTTAACATGGCGTGTGCAATGGAAGCCGCCATTACAATGGATTCTTCGAATAAATCCGACGGCTTATCATCAAGCATGATGAATACATCCCGGTTTTTCTGCACTTCGAATTCCTTCGTCATGATTTCACTCGTTCTAGCAGTCGCCTTCCAGTTAATCCATGACAACTGATCGCCTGGCTGATATTCCCTTACCCCCGAGACCACTGAATGCTCCCGTTGTGTTTTCTTTGTTGAAACCACTGCCCCCTGATTGAACACTCGATCAAGATCACTGTAGGCAAGCTCATGATAACGAGGAAAAACAGTTATTTTCAAAGGTGAACTATATATCGCTTCCTTTTCGACTAGCCCGAAAAAGTCCCCAATCCAAAAGCGGATCGATTGAAACGAATGCTCTCCGCGCTGCAAGTTTTCCAAGGTATATGACATGCTGAAGGTACGCTTGAATCCCGGAAAGATAATTATTTTCCTTTGGAATCCCCTATCTTCCATCTCCTGAGGCAATTCCTCCTCTACCACCATAAATAATAGGGGGAGCCGGTTTTTACGGGTAAACGTCAATGCTATCTCAACAGATTCGCCGGCCTGGCATTCCCTTTTATTGACCTTTCTCTCAACGGTAAAATCATGCAGCGGATAAAACAGCAGGATCGAAGCGTACACTGAAAACGGCAAAAATGAATAAAAAATGAACCAACTGACAAAACCGCCTTGAAACATTGCATAGCAAAAGGAAACGGTCATGAGTAATACAAGTCCGATCACACTCATATTTCCCCTTAAAATGTGGATGAATTTGCGCATTAGGTCACAGCCCGCTTCACAGGCACTTGTGTTGTCGCGACAATTTCATGTATCACCATTCCAGCATCGAAGCCATCATAATTCGCTTCAGGTTTCAAAATAAGCCGGTGGGAAAATACGAATGGAACTAAATATTGAACATCGTCCGGCAGAACATAGTCCCTGCCCTGGATCAGCGCGTAAGCTTGGGCTGCCTTCATCAATGCTATCGACCCACGCGGGCTTACCCCTAAATAGACCCCTTCATGTGTACGTGTTTGATTCGCCAATTCAACAATATATCGTTTTATTGTGTCATCCACTATCACCGCTTTTACCTCAGCCTGTAATTCTATCAATTCATCCAAGGTGATGACGGATTCCAGCTCCTCAAGCGGTGCCGTGTATTGAGCCCTTTGAAGAACCTCTATCTCTTCTTCCACACCTGGATAACCCATTTTCATTTTTAATAGGAATCTATCCAATTGAGCCTCCGGAAGCGGATATGTTCCCTCGTACTCGATCGGGTTTTGTGTCGCCATTACGAAGAAGGGCTTCTCCAATCCTCTTGTGACACCATCAATCGTCACACTTGCCTCTTCCATGGCCTCAAGCAATGCAGACTGAGTTTTCGGTGAGGTTCGGTTAATTTCATCAGCTAAAATAATATGTCCCATTATCGGACCTGGCCTAAAAATGAATTCTTGTTCCTTAGGATTGAAGATCGAAACACCAGTAACATCAGAAGGAAGTAAATCAGGTGTGAATTGAATTCGCTTAAAGCTTGCACCTATTGATTTTGCCAGTGCCCTTACCATGACTGTCTTTCCCACACCAGGAACATCCTCCAATAAGACATGTCCACCGGAAAGGAGTGCCACGATGCTTAGTTCTGCTATATCCCGTTTTCCGATAATCACCTTTTCGATATTACCCAGAACCATTTCCAGTTTTTGATTGACCTGCTTATAAATCATTCTCTACCTCCCGAGATTCACGGATTCACATTATCACTATTATTTCATATGTTTTCTATATCACGCATTTTACATTAAGCTCCAATTAAACCTTACATTGTAAGTTTACTAGATATTCGGTAAACCATAAACGAATTTGTCTAAAAATATTAATGCGGCTTAATGAAAAGGGTACGGTAAACTGTTGCTAAGTGAATATGAACCTTGCAGAGAAAAGGTGCTGCCTTGTCAGCTTAATAGGGAATTCGGTTTAAAACCGAAGCTGTTTCCGCAACTGTAAGTGCTAATGAAATAAGATGCATACCACTATTTGAGGATGTAATCGACCCCGATTACAGTCCATTTAACCCAAATGGGAAGGTTCTTAGAGTAAAATGACGCACAAGCCAGGAGACCTGCCTTCCTTCATCGTATTATGCTCTTCGGAAGATAGGAGATTGTACGGCTCTCCCATCTTTTTTCTACTACAGATACATAGATGCCCGAAGCCGACCAAACCTCTTGGTCGGCTATTTGTTTTGCCGGGATAAGCAATACGGAGGACATTCACCCAATACGTAAAAGGAGGAAGAGTTATGGCAAAGAAAGACTTTCGTTTTTTATGCTACCCATACATGCGTGAGTCCGTATCAACCGTCGATTTTGAAATCCGCACAGACTCATTGACGACACAAATCGGCATGGCCGCCTCGCTTACTGAGGATGTCCCCGAAGTGTACCGTGACTTAATGGAACTGTTGCCCATGGCTTACCATTTAAATGGTTCAGTTCGCAGGAAATTAGCCATTACCGGCGATGATCTCGACCGTTTAAGTGCAATCTACGACCGGTATGTCGCCTTGTGAAAGATCGAATCGAAACATTCGTCCTTCCCACAAGGCTCAACCGCAGCATGTACTTTGCATACTTGCCGAAGTGAAGCCAAAAAGTCCGTGCGTGCTTTACACAAGTTAAGTCTGGAGAGGGGAATTCCAGGAATTCTTTTTGATTACGCCCACTTGCTTGCAAATGTATTATTCGTGATGGCAGTCTACGTCAATAAGCAACAGGGGATCGAGGAGATTCCCATTATAAGAAAATCATACCCAACCAAACCCATGAAAACGAAAACGGAGGAATAAATAATGAAGAAAATCCTACGATTCAGTTGGATTTCCATGCTGATGCTTACCCTTTTCCTTACCGGATGCGGAGTGAACGATGATCAAGCCGCAACGTATAATAAAGATACTGAAAAGGCCGAAGAAATCAAAGACTATACCGTTACGGATGATACTGGAAAGAAAATGAAATTCAAGAAAACCCCGAAAAAGTCGTTTCACTTCAGCCAAGCAATACGGAAATTTTATTTGCCCTTGAACAGGGTGATAAAGTCGTTGGCGTGACAGACTTCGATAATTACCCAGAGGAAGCAAAGAATATCGAACATGTTTCAGACTCTGTTAATATTAATGCAGAAAAAATCATTGCCTTGAAACCTGATGCCATCATAGCTTATACCATTGGTGATGAAGCGACACTGAAACTACTCGAAGATGCTGGCATCCCTGTGTTCATTATTAAATCTGCGGCAAATTCCGATGATGTATACGGTGATATCAGGCAGATTGCTAAAGTGATGGGTGTTGCCAAAAAAGGGGATGAATTAGTGAAAGATATCAAATCCCTAATTACAAGTGTCGAAGAAAAAGTGGAAACTTTAGATGAAAAGGAACAAACATACTTTGAAGTTAGCCCTGCTCCGGAAATCTATATAACAGGAGCGGAAACATTCCAACAAGAAATCCGGATACTGCCGGCATTAAAAACATCTTTGATGACCAAAAAGGCTGGGTTAAGGTATCTGATGAAGAAATCGTCAAAAGGAACCCTAAATCCATCATCACCACTGCCAAGTATGCAGATGATGCTGTTGGTGTAATTAAATCGCGTAAAGGCTGGGAAGATATCGATGCGGTGAAGAACGATCACGTCCATTTACTTGATGAAAATGTCACGTCCTGGACCAAGGATCGGGGAAGCTGTTGAACTCGCAGCAAAGACTGTTTATCCTGACTTGTTCAAATAACACGAAAGGAGGATGCGCCAATAAATTGGCGCATCCTTTTCCTTTTCCCGCTCCGGTCATTAGGGCAATGAATCCACTCCCTTCTGATCTGTATATCCTTAATAAACTTCCTTTCTGTCTTGTTTATGCTAAAATGATTGCAATCCACTCATAAGATATAAGAGGTACTGATCATGTATAAAAAATTCTTCATTTTGATCTTCACAGCTGCCCTTCTTTTAGGGCTTATTAAAACCGTTATGGATATGTAGCAAAAACAGCCCGATTCCTGACTTATGCCAGGAATCGGGCTGTTTTCATTTTCGTTTAACCTCTCCATTCAGCTTCCCCATTTTCGGAATAAGGATAAAAAACAAACAAACGACCAAAAGGGCCAAAACGATGCCGAGCAATACCGTAAGGTCAAAATTAAGGGAAGGCTCAGTTTCTTCTTCGCTTCTCGTTCGAATGCCGACTTCCGAGAATAATCCAAGCTGTTCTGATTTTGAAGCGATGGTATTATTTTGATTCCCCGTTACCGGAGACAGAAACAGTGAGTCCTTCACCGCGTCAACGGCATCATATTTCCCTCTTTCAAAAGTGAGGTCCTTTTGTTCTTCAGGCAGTTTCCGCTTCTGTTCCAACAAACCTTCTTCATGGAAATACTCCGTTTGAATATCAATATCCTTTTCTTGATATTCATTGGGCTCCACCATGGGTTCCTCTTCCGCCCCGCCATGAGGTGCATGGCTAAAAAACAGGATGAGCAAGACAGGCATTACGTATTTATTCCACTTCATGGGCCATTGCTCTTCTTTCTGTAAGGCGCTTCACTATATATGGAATGATCGTTGCGATAAGCGTCAGCACAATCAAGATGATACTAGCCGGAATGAATGCCGACTGATTACCGAATTGAATGGACATGTATACGTCTGCAACCGGGTGATCTACATTGAAATTAGGCATGATTAAATCCAATAATGGAATGGTAAAGAAACTGATCAAACCAATCACCAGGATAGCACCGACAAACGGCCCAATCGAGAAGGCAAGCCGGGTAAACGCTGAACAAAAGAATAAAAGCAGGACGGTGAAAACGGTCCATTTAATCTCCTGCATATCTCCCAGTGGATAGATCTTCAAACCATACATGCTGATGATTAAACCTACGATCAGATTCAATAAGGTAAACAAGGCCGCATGGACCATCATTGGAATGGTTTCATAATGATGCAGGAAGAAACCGATCAATAACCCAGAAATGAGTATGATCACCAACATGACAATCGGCGGTATATTAACCTTTTCCTGATGAAGGACTTCCCCGCTTATTTGTACGGGATTCGCTAAATATTCGTACACATACCCGTTCTGCTGATCATCGACTAGTGTGTTATTCAAGACACTATATACGTCCGTCTTGATTTTTACGGTTGAGTCTACATTTTGGGACCAATTATCATTAAGCTGATCGGCCCTTTCCTGTACTGACCCCACTTTCGCTTGCAGGTCAGCTGTATCCTTCGTGACCGTGTCCTGTCGTTCCGCTACAGAATTGACAAGGTCGGAAATGAAGCCGACAGTTGTTGCCGTATTGTCTTGAAGTGATACAAACATTTCTCCATCAAGATTAACTGGCGGTTCAGCCTCCATTTCAGGAACTTCCATATGATCTGACAAATTGGCAGACACTTCTTGAGCCTTCCCGGTAATTGCCGCTAATTCATCTAAAGTAGCTTTCTGCCCCGTTTCAACGTTAGCATCATATTCTTTCATATAACCCATAATGGAATCTGAGAACATCCCGAAGTTCTCATTGACTCCTGCTAAACTGGCTTTAATGAGTTTCGCTTCTTCATCTACGTTTCCGGAAACCCCATTTTTCAAGTTTTCCAATTCTTTTATATTGGCTGCAAATACCTTATCTACATTTGCTTCCGTGACTCTTTCAGCCAATTCACCATAAGATGAGAGTGAACCGTAATAAGCAAGGAGGGTAGTTGACTCCCGATTGGTGATAGGGTTTTCAAAGGCCTTCACCAGCACCGCTCGCCTTTCTCCCCCCACTTTTTCAAGAAGTGACTGTTCGAGAGTCTTGATTTCTGTGATGGCCTCATCGATTGTCATACTCTGGATTTCCTGTAATTTTTGAATATCTTCCTGTGACTTTTTCCATTGGTCACCTAAATCCTTATAATTCGTACCGAGTTCATTATAATCAGCTTGTAATTGCGTAAACTGCGCCAGAAGATCATTATATGAATCTACCAGTGTATTAAACTCCGTTATCACTTGATTATAATTTCCCGTTCTGCCGTTTACCGTTCCGCTGAGATTATTGATT
The DNA here is from genome assembly GCF_030817135.1 of Peribacillus sp. V2I11. Taxonomy (NCBI): domain Bacteria; kingdom Bacillati; phylum Bacillota; class Bacilli; order Caryophanales; family Bacillaceae; genus Peribacillus; species Peribacillus sp. V2I11. Next base: position 1,933,060 of record NZ_JAUSYW010000001.1, read on the forward strand.
TCCGCTTGAAGCTCTGCTGTAAGAATGTTGATTTGTTCAGCAGCTCCTTCACTTCCTTCTGCCGGCACCAAACTTTCAAGTGCCGTGTTGATCCCATTGATTTGATCCAGTACCACCTGCAGCGACAGTTCATCAATCGGGTCCTTCTTTTCAGGTGCAGCAACCGATTCACCTTTCCCCGTTTCCGTTTCAATATCTTCTATAGGCGTCGTTCCTTCACCAATAACCTCCCCATCGCCAGAGCTGCTTGCAAGATTTCCTCTTTGCACAAGCAAGGTGGACTGAAGGTTATCAAGACCCGCCTCTTCCGATTGTTTCAATTGATCAATCGAGCTTTGTTGATCTTGGGTGATTTTCGTAATTTGTTCTACTTGTTTGTCTTTCATGCTTGTTGAAAATTGTTCCAATTCATTACTGCTGGAATCAAGTTTCTGCTGCATGATTCCAACATTCTCACTAATGCCTTGATCATTAAGGCTGTATTTCGTATTCATTCCTTGCTGAATCTCTGGTATAGATTGGTTCCCTTCATTCAGCACCTTGTCATATGATTGAACACTCTCTTTGACAAGCTGCTGATTTTGGACTGAAGCCTTCTCAAAAAGGTTACTTTGAGCTTTTTGATATTCCTCAAAAGAAACTACATCTTGTACAAAGGAAGCCATTTGAGTCTTAGTGTTCCCTATTTCATCAATTGTTTCATTACTCGTTTTCCCTGCATCCTTCGTCTGGGCAAAGACTCCTTCAAGCAGGTCCTTATGCTGCTTGATTTCGCCAGCAAGGCTTTCCGAGCTTGGAGTATAAAACTCATACATCGTGTTTTGAAAAGCGATTTCTTTAGCAAGGACATTATCGAACTTCTTACGGATGTCCTCGACTGATTGGGAAACATAGCTCCAATACTGTGTTGAAATATGCTTATTCATTTTGCTCTTTGTCTTCTCTAATTCCTTTTGTACCTTTTCCATGTTCTCTGCATTCAAACTGGGTTGTACCTTGTATTTTATCCCCGCCTTGACAGGCTGTTCATCATCGAAGGTATAAATATTCTTTGAAAAATCGGATGGAAAATATATAACTGCATCATACTTCTCATTTGCAAGTCCACTTTCCGCCGTACTTCTATTAACCACAAACCACTCATATTCAGAATCCTTGTCCAATGTAGTAACAAGCTCTGAGCCTACGTAAATGGGATTATTGTTAAATTCAGTCCCATTATCTTCATTTACAATGGCGATTTCACGAGAAGCCGTTTCTGTCTTTTTCATTGGATTTTGGCCAATATAAGAAAAAAACAAGATTGGCAGCGCTAAGATCACCATTATTTTACCGATTAATAGCATCGGTTTTATTTTTTCAGACACTCTCTTGCACTCTCCTTCTTTCTTCACTTAGTGGAATTTGGATTTTACTCTCCTGGCCATTCAGAACAAAATATCCGTAACCCGGCTGTATTTCTTCTTCTTTTCTGGAATAGGAGAGAGTATACAAGCTTTGGTCCGATTTTTTAAGAAGCAAAACAGCCTGTCTGACCTGTTTCAGTTCGGTTGTCAACGAATCATAGCCCTTGGTGAAGTCGTTGGCATTTCCAGCGACAATCAGACTAAACCCGAGATGGCTGTACTGTTTCATCAAACCGCTGATCCTATCCTGAATCCTGCCGTCTATCGTTTGTTGGATCCTTGAAATGCTATCTATGACAAACATGATCGGTGGGAATTCCAGTTGCTTCATCGGTTTCATTTCCAATGCCGCTAGATAACTTCGTTCACGTTCTTCAAATATTTCAGTGATATGTTCGAGCCATTCGGTTATCTGATCTTTTGTTTCCACATAGCTCACCTTCTCCTCTAAAGCATAAGAAGATAGACCACGATCAACTCCGTCAAATAAACCAATTTCCCCAATTGTCTGTGTAAGCAACGATTCCAAGAGCAATTTAAGGACATTCGTTTTCCCTTTACGTGACTGTCCGACGACAAGCAGGAATGGATTGGAATTCAATTCCACGAAAACAGGTGTAACGCTTTCCTCTGAAAGCCCGATTGGAATGGAATCCTTCTTAATGGCTTGTGAGCAGTAACTCTTGAAGCTGCTGGAATCAAGACGTGTCGGTAACATCGGAATCGCCGGCGGTTTGGCCATTTCCTTATATTTAACCTTATGTTCTGCCACGGCTTGTTTCATTTCTTCCAAAACGGCTATATCATCCGCTCCATCGGCTGGTAAATAAACCTGCGTGAGATAGGTTTGGTCCTTTTTCACCAACGCCCTACCAGGAACAGGTTCATTTTCATAAGGGGTTCTCCCCAAAACTGAATATTGTTCCGAACTGTCCATTAAGTAATGGACGACCTTCGTCTTAAGACTATTCATTAACGGCTGGCGAATCGCATTGATTCTCGTTGCCGTTAAAATCATGAATATTCCAAGTGATTGTCCATCACGTGCAAACTGAACGAATTGCGCTTCCTGGTCCTGCATCTCATCCTTCACTAAGTCAAAATTGTCGACCACGATATAAATGATCGGCAATTCATCTTCCACTAATGCATTATAAAGCTTTATGTTACTAAGCTCCTTTTCTGAAAAAAGCTGCTTACGCCTTTCCATTTCCGCCTTCATGAATAACATGAATTTTTCAATTTTCCTTAACTCATCGAACCTAAAGTATTCCCCAGTATGAGGAAGCTGGCGCATTGGCAGTAAAGCGCCATTCCCGAAATCGTAAATATAATAATGCAGTTCTTCAGGACTGAATTGATCTGCAAAACTAACGAGAAGTGTCAAAACGGTGGTTGACTTGCCGTATCCGGAAGAACCAAAAACCCCAACATTCCCGTCTTCAATCCAGTTATAGACATAATTTGTCTGGCTCTGCAATTCGGGCTCATCCTTCATTCCCAGGTGGAATTGATTCCTCATCAGGCTTCTTTCAGTGTTTCTCGATAAACGGTCCGAAAGAGGCGGCAGCCACGGGCTTGCCAACTTCTTAATCTCCATTTCTTCCTGTGTCGCCACAATTCGATCCGCCACAGCTTCAATTTCACTAATCTTTTCTTTCCTCTTATTAATGATCTGTTCCGATACATTTGAGATTTGAACCAGACCGAGGTCTGTGACAAGCGCCACTTCATCCTCAGATCCAACCGTATCCTCTAAATATGGTGCACCGCTCCACGCAGACTGGAACAATTCATAAACCTCGTTATTTCCTACCTGCAAATATCCCCGTCCGGTGACAGTGATATTTGCAGCATCGCTATTTTTAAGAATTTCCTTACTATCATTGGCATCCTGCACTTTCAAGGAAATTTTAAAACGTGCATTACTCCAAATCTGGTTATCAATTACACCGCCTGGCTTTTGTGTAGCAAGAATTAAATGAACTCCCAAGCTCCGTCCAATTCGAGCTGTACTCACTAATTCGCGAATGAAATCTGGTTCTTCGTTTTTAAGTTCCGCAAACTCATCTGATATCAAAAATAAGTGAGGTAACGGTTCATCCGCTTTGCCTTCTTTGTATAAGTCGGTGTAATCGTTGATATGATTGACTTCGTATCGATCAAACATGCGCTGGCGTTTCTTCAATTCGCTATTGATGGAGGCCAATGCCCTGGCACTGAAGTTCTTGCTTCCCTCAATATTCGTAATGACTCCCAGCAGATGCGGAATCTGCCTGAATGGCTGTGCCATTCCCCCACCTTTATAATCAATGAGCAAAAAGGCAACTTCATGTGGATGATAATGAACGGCTAATGATAGGATGTAGGTTTGCAGTAATTCACTTTTCCCCGATCCCGTCGTCCCAGCAACCAATCCATGGGGGCCATGCGCCTTTTCATGCAAGTTCAATTCAACCCTATCCGTTTTACCTTTCAATCCAATGGGAACTGCCAAGGATTTGGAGGACTGATTGGTCCGCCAGTTTTGGCTGATAGGCAAATCTTCCACTTCACGAGCTTTCAATAATTCCAGAAATGATACCGTTTCTGGTATGGAATTGTTCATGCCTTTTTGATGATCTAGTGAACGCAGCGTACGTGCATAACGCTCATTCCCTTCTTTTGAATATGCATCAAGTTTAAAAGGAGTATGAACCGCCTTCTTTTGCTGGATGAGAATTTCGCCTTCAAGATCATTTATATACTTCACAAGCGTATGGACATTTTCAGTCAAACTCTCTTTTGCATCCGCTGCAAAAATCGTCGAGATACCTAAATCGTCCGTTTTACCTTCTAAATATTCCAATATGACATGCTCCGCAATCAAATTACGATCCGTGACAATAAAGACAAAGTGTGGAGTAAATCTCACTTTCCCTTTGTTTTCATCCAAATCTCTTTCCCTCAATAGCTGATAAATCGAGGTCAGTAGTTGGTCACGTGATTGCTCATTATATATAAAGCCTTTTGCATAGGCATGCGGCAATTGAAAATGAGGGAGCCATTTCATCCATTCCCATTCTTGGTAATCCTTTTCTGGAAAAATGGCCACAAATCGAACATCATGATAACTATGAAAAAAGGCCAGTTGCCCAATCAGTTGCTGCAGCTCCCGTTTAACAATCGATTCCTTTCCGACCAGGCCCATCGATCCATTTGATAAATCGATGGATAACGGAAGATCATCCAGGTTTTTGTATACATCCACAAGTTCCTGCGACTGCTCAAGTAAATCATCTATATCCCGATTGGACATATCACTACTATTTACCGACACATCATAACTTGAGGGTATGGTCGCCGTTCCGATCTTAAAGTGCAAAGCGTCTTCACCATCCAAAGTTCGCTCCCATATACGGTCGCTAATACTATCAGTTAGCTGTTTCATCCTTTCAAAGGAAGGGTAATGATAGAACAGCACATTTTTTTGTTTTTCAGACAGCTCTTGCAGTTCTTCCCTCTTCTTCTCTAAATACCTGGTATATACACGTTGACGTTTTTCTTCTCTGAATTTTTGCTTCTTTTTGTCTTTAAAGTATTGTACCGTCGAGGTAACTAAAGTCGTTGTGAACATCACAATCGAGATGATGATGAAAATGCCCCGAGGCTGAATGACCGTAATGACCCCCATGACGATTAGCATCATTAAAGGCGGCATAAGGATTAGCCATAACCCTCTATTATTATCTTCCGATTCTTGGCTCGGAAAAGATATCGTCACTTTCTCATCCGGCAATTCGTAGATCATCCTTGGTGTCCGGCGATATTGTGGATAGTTTTTTTTCATTTCAGAGATTGGCTTCTTCATTTTAGATAAAGAAGTTTCATAACTCTCGGCACTATGAATCATCAATAAGTCGCCTTCAATCAACCTCAGCGCCATATTAGGCCAGCAAATCAGATCACCATTTTGAATGGGAACAGCCTTCGTTACCCTTTCACCATTCAGGTAAATCCTGTTTTCCTTCGGCATGAGATGCCACTGCCCTTTATGAAGCACAAAGGAAAAGCCATTGCCGGAAACTGGTCCTTCTTTACGGAAAGTCGCACCCACCTTGGCCGATAAAGTGATTTCTTTCAGGTTGCCTATATAATAGAGGCTTTCTTCCAATTCTCCTGCCGTATAAAAAATCTCGACCGTTTCTTCTCCTTCATGAAAGGTGAAGCCTTGGAATGGCTTTACATCGCCAAGCTTCTTGTCCTCCCTAAACACCTCATATCCATCAAGTCCCTCATGTTTTTCCAGATTGATAGGACCATGTTCAAAGGGAATGGAATAAACGGTGATCGTATCCTGTTTTGATGGCCCAATCGTAATTGGACCGTTATGATTATCCTTGATCGTATAGGATTGGTAGGTCTCCTTAGAATAAATCCATAATAAACTCATTAAATCTCACCTCCGCAAAAGGCCCATTGCTCACTCTTTGCTTTTCTCTTTTTCTTCAGATGATTTTTTGGAGGAATCCTTACTTTCTTCTTTTCCCCCAGAAGCAGGTTCATTTTCCACTTCTTCTTTTACAGCAGGTTTTGCTTCCGCTGCGCCTTCATCCTCTATATTCGACTCTGTTGCAGCAGAGTTCCGATCTTGTTGTTCCTCCATTTGCTTATCCAATTCCTCTTTTTCCTTTTTATATTGGGACAGCTCAGTATCGATTTCTTTAATTTGCGTTTCCTTTTCTTCCCCAGAAAGTTTATCGTCCAACTTAATCTGTTCTTTCTGGTTTACCAGCCCATACATAATCAATTCGCGATCCTCCATGATTCTCGCCAAATCGATCGCGTCCTCACTCATGCCCCTGCCTATATAAATCCAATATAAGAGATACTGACTATCAGTCTGCAAAGTGATTGCATTTTCTACATTTTTCCTTGCTACTCCCTCCAACGGTTCATAAGTGACGTAGGACTTCGCCAGTTCATATTGAACGACATACGGCATATTTTTCGGATCATAGTTTTCCAACTGGTCAATGACTTCACTATATTTTTGTTTTAAAAAGCTTTCACTGCTTTCTACATATGCATCCTGCTTAGGTTGGGAGAAGAATAGTGTGTAAATCGTAAACCACAGCAGTGGCACTAGAACGATCACCGTACCCCAAAGTGTATAACGGCCTGTTTTCCATTTCTTTTCAGGGATATGCACAAATGTTTTTTGTTCCTTCTCTAAAGCATTTATCCGATCTTGAATGACCGTGGAAAGTTCATCCCAAGTCCCCGATGCCAATATACTTTGTGATTCGTTCGATAGTTTTAGTGTTTTATGGTAAAGCAGATACTCTTCGAATGTATACTGCCCATCCACAAGCGCCGAAATGGTTGCCTTCGTTTCTTTAAATAGCTCATCTTGATTATGCTCATAAGGAGGCAAACTGTCTTTTACACCATAATGCAGGAAATATGGGGCCAAGCCTGAATCAAAAACGATATTTTCTGGACAGACGACTAGTTGCAGGCGACTCAACTCATGATTCCTGATTTTCTTCAAGATTTGATATGACGATAACCATCTACCCATTAGATTTTTTTCTTTAGCTTTGGTAAAAACAAAAAAAGAGGCTGGTGGATTTACTCTGATCTGCACCTCGTCCTCTGTCACTACTATATTTTTCTGGAGAGCATCATCCGCTTCATGAATAAGCTGTAATTCCAATGGGTCTTGCATCGATAGTTTTGCCCGTTGGAAAACGAACAAATGCCCATTATCATCCTTCTTCATTGCAGCTTCTGTTTTTCTCTCCAGATATGGTTTCTCATCCATTTTATGTACTCCTTTACCCCTGCTAAAGGGCTTTAGACTTTTTTCCTATAAAGAGTCCACACTTAATCCATTAGAGGATCTCAAGGCGGTCCCCCGTCGTAATTCCGCTATCAAGCAGGGTTTCATAACCTGAACATACGAACTCTTTATTCTGGACCCGCACCCAATAGCCTTCTTTAGGTGCACTGGCAATATCCTTTACCTGCCATATTATTTCCACAACCTTCTTGATGGAGCGGTAATTCGACACTTGCAAATCAAATACTTCCCCTGTATACCTGTTTAAATCGATCGTTAGTTGAATATATATGGAAGCCACCTCTTTTAAAGCAAAAAAGCACCACGATCTTCATAAAGAGTCGCGGTGCTTTTTCCTAGAAATTTCTTTATCTCATTGACCTAATGATTATCCGCGAATTTGACTAGCAATCTGATTATCTGTGTCTTCAAGGATTTGAGCTGATTTATTCAATTGTTGAGAAACTTCATTCAACAAGCGAGCCATGTCCATGATTGAAGGCTTTAATTCTTCGTACTGACCTACGAAAGCCTCACTGGAAGAACCTTCCCAAATACTAGTTAAATGATCTCTCATTCTATCTAAACGGCCAATCATATCCGTTACTTGTTGGCTCTCATTATCATATTGTCTAGCTACATCTTTCAGTTCCGAAGGTGTTACGCGAATTTGTGACATAGAAAAAATCCTCCTTTTATCTTATATAGTACATTTTAATGGAACCATACATTTTCTGCCATATAAATAAATACAAAGTCGAAAAATGGTAAATTATGATTATGCAAAAAAACCTATATATGGCATTATGAAAGTCTATGTACCTGTTTTTCCAAATCTTTAAACCCATTTTTAAATTAATTTTTATTTTTTTACTTTTTCATGGTAAAAAAAGTTCCTTATACCCAATATCCCTTAACCATTATCCAATAATATGGTTTGCACCATAATAATAGTGACTTTAGACTTTCTTTTTAGGAAATTAATCAAACGTTTGATTAAAGTCTGAAAATCAACCGTTTCCATACTGTTCGTAAAAAAGGTCCTCCGTTCATTCGGATGTCCTTTTTTTGAATAAAATAATGTGGCCTGACTCCGCTTTTTTCGGCCTGCTACTTACTTCAGCTGCAGCAGGAATACGACATATAGCGAGAATCAATTTATTCAACGGAAACAGGCCATATCTTCCCAAAGGTTTTTGGAAAAGTGATAGCCTTTATACCTAATACATGAGTTCAATTACGTTGCTTAGTCATATAACCCGTTCCAGGAAATGTTTCACAAACCGATCACTTTCCACATTCGTACAGACGCGGATTCTAGGTCCGCCACCCTTTTGACCGATTGTCTTGCCTGTTTCTTCACCTTCGGTCACCACCTTGACGTTCATCCATTCTGTACTCACAAAACTGGAATCAATCGCAACCCCGACAGCAAGCGGATCGTGAAGGGCACAACCGCCTAAACCTGGATGGGAGTTTTCATATGCTTTCATATAATAATCGGTCATTTCCGCTAAAAACTTGGCGCTTTCCTTTCCAGTGGCACGCCAATCGTCCAGCTTCGATTTCAGTAGGTATGTTTGCAATGTCACATCAAGCCCCACTAGGGTGATTGGCAGCCCTGAAGCAAATACCTGATCAGCTGCTTCAGGATCTGATATTATGTTCGCTTCAGCATAGGGCGTTACATTTCCTGGTACGTTTACGGCACCGCCCATAATAACGACCTCTTTTACCAAGGACATGATCGTTGGGGCCTTTTTAATCGCCAATGCGATGTTAGTCAGTGGACCAACTGCAATAATCGTAATTTCATGCGGTCGTCTTTTCACTTGATCAATAATGAAATCTACTGCATTTCCTTGTGAAGCTTTGATACTCGGTTCAAACTGAAGGGTATTTCCTAACCCGTCTTCCCCATGAACATGCTTGGGATATTTCTTCTTCCTTCCGCGCACCAAAGTTTGGTCAGCACCTTCGAAAACCGGAATGCGCCTATTTAATTTCTCCAAAACGGCAAGTGTATTGCGAGTCGATTCAACAATGGGCACGTTACCAAAGCAAGTGGTGAATCCGAGCACTTCCAATTCTGGGGAATTTAAAGCATACGCCATCGCCATGGCATCATCAATCCCAGTATCAACATCAAATATGATTGGTTTCAATATTTCCACACCTTCCAAAATCACTTTTCGAGAGCTCTTTCAATGCCTCTCTTTTCTCTTTCTTATGTATCAAGAAACACTGTTTTCCAACTGAATTTTAACATTCAACGATAGGCAGTTCCACAGAAAGTTAGGAATACTCATAATTTGCAAACAAATGACGATGCTGGCTGGTTCTTGCATCTGCCAGTAAAAATAGTTGACCGCTCATAAATATCAATGATATAAAAAGTGGAAAGAAGAAGTTGTATCTTAGTAGTGACTTATTTCCCTTTCAACTTGTTCAATGCCATTACGTCTACTCCATAGGTAGTTTTGTATAAATGCGGTACAATTCATGATATCCAAGGTGGAAAAAGGATGAAAATGTTTAAGTTAATTGAAGATGATCCTTCTGTGTATAAGAAGGGAACCAAATTCTTTTTAATATCACATTCAGAATTCATTGGTGTGAAAAGTTATGTATTACTTGCTGAAGATTTGAAAGGAAAGATAGAAGTAACGGAAGAGGAATTGAGGAGTAAGTTCGTTTCCATACATTGAATTTCAGTATTTAAAACCCCAGCGGCCTATTAAAACTAAATAAAGAGAGAATTTCATTTTGGCTGAATAAACGAATTTATCAATTATTGGATGAGACTTTTAGAATTTGATAAAAAGAAAGAAACAACTGTTTTTCCGTATGTAATCTCCATTTGTTAATAAAATGCCCAAAAAACGTATATCGATTAAATATTTTTAACAGCTGAATATAATTTTTAAAAAAGGATATCTCACATATACTTTAAAAAGCCCCATTGGTTAAGCTGTAAGTTGCTTAGCCAAATGGAGCTTTTCTTTTGAAAGACGATGGGATTTGAACCAGCGTCTGAAAACTGAATATGTGGAAGGAAAGGACATATACATTATGGTGAATGTTTTCTTAAAAACTATGATTCTAATGAGCCGGAAATTTTCGTCCAGCTCATTTTTGAAGAATGCAACATAACAAACTTTATTAATAGTCTAATTACGGGATAATTTTCATCATATTCTATCCACAGCAGGAGAAAGTATTGTCCAAGTCTATTCCAAATCAGATGAAGTTCATTCATAAATTATTTGATATGGCTGCATGAGATTGATTCTAAATACATCTTAGAACCAGAACCGGATATTACCTTGGCCTTCTATTTTATTGTTTTTTTGATTCACACTATCACCAAATAATAATCAGATTTCAATAAAAGAGAGAAGTATTCGCGTATAGCGATGAGGCGCCGCCAGAATGTAAAAATAGGATGTTATCCTCCGGCTTAAAGGTGCCTTTTTGGATTAAATCAATGAGTCCCGCTGCCGCTTTACCCGTATATACGGGATCCAGCAGAATCCCTTCTGTTCTTGCCATTAGCTTGACTGCTTCCACCATTTCAGGTGTAGGCAAAGCATAACCCGGTCCGACATACTCATCCAAACACGTAACAGCCTCACGAGGGATTGAAGTTTGTATGCCGATGTGTGTTAAAGTTTCTTTAACAAGCTGATAAACTTTCTCTTCTTGTTCAGCTTTTCCTCTGCTTACGTTTATTCCAATTACCGATATTCCACTTTGATTTCCACAAAACCCGGTCACCAAACCCGCATGCATTCCTCCGCTGCCGCTTACACAAACAACAGCCTTCATATCGATTCCTTGATTAAAGGACTGTGCCAAAATCTCCTGGGCGCAAGCAACATATCCCGTTGCGCCAATGACATTGGATCCCCCAACCGGAATGATGTAAGGTCTATGTCCTTTCTCTGTCACCTCTTTAGCCACTCTCTGCATTTCTTGCATTAAGTCCGCTCCATTAGGCACAACTTTGATTTGTTCAGCGCCCAATAAATGATAGAGAAAATAGTTACCGTTAAAATCCGGTTCAGAATTTGAAAGGCCCTCTTCCAACACAAGGATGCACTTCATTTTCTCTTTAACTGCAGCTGCTAATGTTAAGCGGCAATGATTTGATTGAATACCTCCGCATGTAATTAACGTATCCGCTCCTCTTTCCAATGCATCGGCAACAAGAAACTCCAGCTTTCTTGTTTTATTTCCCCCAGCCGTCAGACCAAGTAAATCATCTCGTTTAAGATATATGGAAGGGCCTCCAAGAACTTCGGAAAAATGATGTAATTTCTCAATGGGTGTATCTGTTGGTGTATATCGCTGTCTAGGAAATTGTGCTAAATTCATTAAAACTCCTCCGTATTCTCTGTTTAAAACTGGTCATATTTACATTAAAGAAAAGAGAATATCAATCTGACGTTCTCTTTTCAAGTATATAATTAAATAATAGCAACCGCTTCTATTTCAATAAAAGCATCTTTAGGTAAACGAGCAACTTCAATCGCGCTTCTTGCCGGATAATTATCAGAAAAAAATTCCCCATATACATGATTCACCACGGCAAAGTGATTCATATCGCTTAAAAAAACCGTTGTTTTTATTACCTGCTGTAAGCTTGATCCCGCCGCTTCTAAAACCTTCTTAAGATTCTCCAATGACACCCTTGTTTGCTCCTCAATATTATCAGGCATTTCCCCAGTTTCAGGATCAATTGGGAGCTGCCCTGAAGTGTAAACTACATTTCCCACTTTAATACCTTGTGAATAAGGACCGATAGCCTTGGGGGCTTCTTTTGTTATGATTGTTTCTTTTATCATATAAACCACCTCTTTTTTTTGTAATTCCGGTAAAACGGACTTGAATTTAAAATCCCTCTGAATAAAACGCTTACATTACACAAGCCTTCCACCTTATTCTTTGCGCTCAAAGTCACACTCCATAAGAGGGACCATTTTTGTTTTCTTAATGATTTTATAACCAAACCAGAGAAGCAAGAAAATAGGAAGACCAATGTACGTGGCCATTATTTCCGCCCAGCCAATTTGATCTCCGAAAAAAAGAGTCTGTCCAAGAATGAAAACCACAAAAAATAACAGCGTGATAACCGGGCCCAGAGGGTACCATTTGGCTTTAAACGGCAATTCATTTAGATCTCGACCTTGGGCTACATATGCCTTACGGAAGCGGTAATGACTAGCGGCAATCCCGAACCATTTGATAAATCCGGTAAGGGCTGAAGCGTTTACCAGCCAAATAAAAACTGAACCATTTCCAAAAAGGGAAGCCAAAAAAGAGACTAGTCCTATAATTGCTGTTGTACAGAGGGCCAACATGGGAATTCCCTTCCGGTTAAGGCGTGCAAAGATTCGTGGTGCCTTTCCTTCTTTTGCTAGAGCCCATAGCATGCGTGAAGAAGCATACATTGCTGAATTTGCTGCTGATAATACAGATGTAAGAAGCACGGCATTCATTACAGAAGCGGCAAATGCCAACCCAGCTTTCTGAAGAACAAGCGTAAAGGGGCTGATAGATACGTTTTCAACGCCGGATTTAAGCAGGTTTGGATCCGTATAAGGGATAATCAAACCGATAATAAAAATCGTCATTACGTAGAAAATAAGGATTCGCCAGAAGATTGACCTAATCGCTTTCGGTACGTTTTTTGATGGATTTTCGGTTTCACCGGCAGCCGTCGCAATCACCTCAGTTCCCTGGAACGAAAAGCCGGCGATGAGCACTACACTAAAGATAGATATAAGCCCGCCATGGAAAGGAGCATCCCCTTGGGTAAAGTTACTGAACCCGACCTCATGTCCTCCCATAATTCCAAAAATCATGGCAACCCCTATAACGAGAAACACGATGATCGAGATGACCTTAATACCAGCAAACCAGTATTCACTTTCCCCATATGCCTTGACTGATAAAATATTTAAGAGTATCAACAAACCCAGAAATAATGCGCTCCACAAGATAGAAGGTGCGTCTGGAAACCAATACTTCATAATAAGAGTAGAGGCCACCAAATCTGCAGGAACCGTAATCGCGGTCGTATACCAATAGTTCCAACCTAACGCAAAGCCTAACGCAGGATCAATATACTTTGAGGCATAGATGTCAAAGGCCCCCGGGACCGGTAAGAAGGCCGATAGCTCTCCTAAACTATTCATGACAAAATAGACCATGATACCGACCAGAATGAATGCAGCAAGCGCTCCTCCCGGCCCCGCAGTGCTAATCGTCGATCCGCTGGATACAAACAATCCAGTTCCAATAGCGCCACCAATAGCCATCATCGTTAAATGTCTGGATTTAAGCTTCCTTTGTAATGATGCTTTTGGATTTCGCTCTTCTAGGGTGTTCCTTATCTCTGCTTCTAATTTCCCCATAGTGTATCCCCCTGTTTACTCATAGTTCAAATACAATTGGCATGCAGGCTCATCTTACTGTTCTTTTGAAAAATCTCTTTATTGATGGACTACTTTTATAATTTTCGGTCAACTCATAAAATACCTCTACCTCTGTTTTTGTCTTCACTCCTATCAAATTCAGCCGAGAAAATGCTATAAGCACTCTCCCGCATTCTTGAGTGAAATAGATGAAGTTAACATAATTTATACTTTTCCAACTTGCGATAAAGAGTAGACAGGCTAATCTTTAGTTCCCGGGCAATTTGTTCTTTATCATCTCGATATTTTTCAGCCAGGAAAAAGCTCTGGATTATGTCTTTTTCATATTCTGAAATCATTTGTTCTAAACTTAATCCACTACACTCAAAAGAGAGAGGATCCTGTTGAAAGAGATAGTCAGGTAAATCATGGAAGCCCACAATATCTGATTCGGCCATATTGACCATATATTCTACAGCGTTTTCCAACTGCCGTATATTCCCCGGCCAATCATAGCGTATGAGCCATCGCTCCAGCATGGGGTCAAGTCTCAATGGGTACCTCTTCATGATCTTACAATGTTTATGCATGAAATGTTCAAGATACAAAGTGATATCATCACGTCGCTCTCGCAAGGGTTTGGTATGGAGAGGGATGACATTGAGACGATAATATAAATCCTCGCGAAAAGTGCCGTTTCGCACCATTTCCTCCAAGTTTTGATGAGTGGCTGCAATCACCCGTACATTAATCTCGATTGCTTTTTTTCCTCCGATTCTTTCAATCTCTCTTTCTTGTAAAACCCGTAATAACTTTGGCTGCAAGAAAAGCGGCATATCTCCAATTTCATCAAGAAAAATGGTTCCGTTGTGCGCTAATTCGAATTTCCCCATTTTCCCATTCCGACTTGAGCCGGTAAATGATCCGCCCTCATAACCAAACAACTCACTTTCCAACAAGCTCTCAGGTATGGCAGCGCAATTAACTGCTACAAATGAATGCATCCGGCGCTTGCTTTCAAAATGAATCGCTTTGGCTAATAATTCCTTCCCCGTACCGCTATCTCCCCTAATCAGGACTGTGGATGGGCTGTTTATAATCCGTCTTGCTTTTTTAATAACATCTTGAAGCCCGGAATCTTTACCAAGAATGTTTTCAAAAGTAATAGATTTCGGGGGGATCGGGATATCTTCTTGAATTTTGCAACCCGGTTCTTTACCAGGGTCCAGCATTGCTAATTTATTGACTAACAATGTACTTACATTGCGTAAAAACTGTATCAGATTCTCTGACTCTATAATCATTTTCTCCTTTTGTTCATGGGAAAAACCAATCATGCCGATGACGCCAACTGGTTTGTCTTGCTTTACAATAGGAAACCCGATGGTAGCGAGTTCTTTGCATTGATTTACGAATTTACAACTCCTACACTGCGACTCATCCCTTTTCACATCGTAAACCACTCCAGGCTCCCCTGTTTCCAATATCATTCTGAAAAAGGAGCCTTCCGGAGCAGTTTTGCCAATGAGATCTTTATAGTAGCCGGTTCCGCTAATGCGAACGCCCTTTTCATCAAGCACGGTTATATCCAGACCAAGGATCCCTGCTGTGTTCTCAGCGTAATCTTGAATAAACTGCTGTATGCCGATAAAGCCTGCCATATTATCCTCCTCTGCTATAGCGCTATATGAAATAATGAAATAATTTTATTATAAAATAAACTTCTACGCTTTGCACAAAGAGGAAACAGCTTTTTCTATGCCACCCAAGGCATTTTTCAACATCGAACGCGGGCAAGCGATATTAAGTCGCATAAACCCTTCTCCTTCTATACCGAAAATGTGCCCTTCATTCATTGCAACCCTTGCTCGGCGCAACATAAATTGATCCATTTCTTCAACTCCCAATTCCCGGCAATCAAGCCATACAAGGTATGAGCCTTCAGGCTGAATGACTTTGATTTGCGGGATGTTTTTGCTGAAGTAACTCAGAGTGAACTCCAAATTCCCCTGCAAATATTCAAGGAGCTGATTCAGCCATTCTTCTCCGTGTCGATATGCAGCCTCTAATGCAACAACGCCAAATATGTTCGGCGAACCAATGGATAATGCATTAAGTTCTCGATCATACATTTCACGCAGCTGCTGGTTTGGAATAATGATACTTGACGTCTGTACACCCATCAGGTTAAAAGTTTTGCTTGGCGCAATGCAGGTAAGAGAATGATTCGCAAACTCTTCTGAAATAGAGGCAAAAGGAATGTGTGTATGTGTCTTATAAACAAAGTCAAAATGAATTTCATCTGCCACAACGAGAATGTTATGCTTCATGCAAATCTGTCCCAATCTCGTCAATTCTTCTCTGCTCCATACCCTTCCGATTGGGTTATGAGGACTACACAGAATCAACATTTTTACCGTTGAATCTATCTTTGCCTCTAGATCATCGAAATCTATGGAATAACGTCCATTTTCAAGCTTAAGCGGGTTGTTTACGATTTCACGGCCTTTCGCTTGGATCACACGGGCAAAATGATGGTATACAGGCGGTTGGATAATAATTTTGTCCCCTGTCTGCGTGAAGGACTGAATCGCCAACGATAGGGCTGGAATCACACCTGGGCTGTGGGTAATCCATTCATTCTCAACGGACCATCGATGTCTTCTTTTTAGCCAACCAACAATGGATTCCATATACGAGTCAGGCCTAAGCATGTAGCCATATACACCGTGCTCCGCACGTTGTTTCAATGCTTCGATGACAGGTTGTGGAGACTGAAAATCCATATCGGCCACCCACATCGGAATAACATCCTTTACGCCAAAATGATTTTCAAGATCATCCCACTTTTCGCAGGCTGTACCTAGTCGACGAATTTCTTGGTCAAAATTATATTTCATCGAGTATCTCTCCTTCTCATGTTTGCTTGAGTATCCTGACTTTTATATAAGCAATTGTCATGCCAACTCACTTCCCTTATTAAATCTCCTTATTTTCAAGAATATCTTGTTTGAATTCCCTAATAACACGGTCATTTTTTAAAAAACATTTCATTCTAAGCATTAGCACTTTTGCAATATTAGGAAATTTTTTCGCACGGATGATAAAGATCTGCGGTGGGTCAAAACTTCTTCTGTTTTCTCCATTCCTCATAACCGCCTACAAGGCTTTGTACTTCTTTAAAACCATGAACTTGTAGAAGGCTTGCAGCGATGGCTGATCTTCCTCCGGTTTTGCAATAAACCAAAATTGGTTTATCATGTGGAAGTTTATGTGCTTGTTCTTGTAAATGACCAAGCATGACATGATTAGCCCGTGGAATATGGCCTTCCTTCCATTCGCCCATGCTTCGGACATCGAGCACATATATGCTTTCTGTTTGAATTGCGTCATCTATCTTATCCATAGTCACTTCTTCATATTTCATAACGCGTGAATCAGATTCGCCAGCGTGCTCAAGGATATATGGATCCATTGTTGCAATGACGCGATCCAATCCAATGGACTGGAGATCGTTTACAATATCTGCAACAACTGCATTGCTTGCTAGAAGATATATAGGCAAGTCATAATCCAAGAGCCATCCCGCCCAAGTTACAAATGATTTGTTATATGGGATATTAATTACGCCTCGTATATGCTTGGTGGCAAATTCACAGGCTGGACGCGTATCCAAGACAATTCCCTGTTCCGTCCATTCCTGCACAATATCTATTGAATCCTCCATTGGAAGTGGTGCTGCTAGCCCTCGAATTTGTTGCGCTCCCTCTTTATTCAACCGCTTCATCTTTGAAAAATAAGGGGGTGCCTCAGGCTGTCCAGCCAGTAGCGCTTCCATAAAGCGATTTTCATTATTATATTGCAGTGCCCAATTTGTCCGTTTTTCATAGCCCGTAGTTGACGACGGAATTGCACCTAGCGCTTTTCCACAGGCACTGCCCGCTCCATGCCCTGGCCATACTTGCAGATAGTCAGGAAGATTTTTAAACTGCTGTAAAGACCGATACATCATGCGTGCCATTTTTTCCGAAGACCCATGCACCCCTGCAGCTTTTTCCAATAAGTCGGGACGCCCCACATCACCGACAAATACAAAATCCCCGGTAAATATGCCGAGTGGATCCTTGGTAGATGCACCCCCATCTGTTGTAAGCAGTGATATATGTTCGGGTGTGTGTCCCGGCGTATGTACCACCTCAAAATTGATATTTCCAATGGCAAATGCATCTCCATTTTTCAGAAAGCGGTGTTCATACGCAGTTGCGTACTCATATTTCCAGTCCGGCCCTCCTTCATCAGACAAATACAATGTGGTATCAAGCCTTGAAGCCAGCTCCTGTGAACCAGACAAAAAATCGGCATGGATGTGCGTTTCCGTTACACCCACGATCTTCATACCATGTGCTCTTGCCGTTTTTATGTAAGGTTCAATATTACGTGACGGATCAATAATGATCGCTTCGCCAGTAGCCTGACATCCCACAAGATATGAAGCTTGAGCCAGTTTCTCATCATAAAAATACTTGAGTAGCATAAATCATCCTCCTTTTAAGGGCCTTGCTTACTTTTGTTTTGTTATGTCTATCAGAAATGTTATTACATCATACCTTTAAGCATCCCGTTCCAATACATAACGGGAAGCAAGTTTTTCTTCAATACATACATACTGAACCTCTCACGGGATTGATCGATAGGAAAGGTTTCTTGCGGCTGTAAATCATAATTGAATTCAGCCAGTATAAGCCGCCCATATCCGGTAACAAGCGGGCATGATGTATAGCCGTCATATTTATGAACCATAAGTTTGGCACGCATCCGATGAAGCAAATTTTGCACAAGAACGGGTGCTTGTTTGCGAATCGCAGCCCCCGTTTTCGACGTAGGCAGGTTTGTGCAATCCCCTATGCCAAATACGTTGTCAAAGTGTTGATGCTGCAGCGTATATTTATCCACATTCAGCCACCCATTACTTGTCGCGAGCGCACTATTCTTTATAAAATCAGGAGCGCTCATCGGCGGTACCACATGTATCATGTCATATTGCATATTCACGCGCTCTTTTGTGTTAAGGTTTTCAAATGTCGCTCGTTTCTTGTCACCATCAATTTCAATGAGATGATGCATAAAACATGTCGTGATTTCTTTTCGTTCAATTATTTTATTTAGTGCCTGTTCATATTTTTTCACATTGAATATGGATGGGTTCCCTGAAACAAAAATAACCTCGGATTGCTGGCGAACTCCTGATTTTCTGAAATAGTCTTCTGCCAAATACATAATTTTTTGAGGAGCTCCACCGCATTTTACCGGCGTGTTCGGATTGGTAAAAATGGAAGTCCCCCCCTTGAAGTTTCTGATCGCCTCCCAAGTGCTATCAACATAATCATAAGAGTAATTACTACATACCCCATTTTTCCCAATACTCTCTTTTAAACCTTTGATTTCATGCCAGTCAATTTGAATCCCTGCAGCTACAACTAGATATTCGTAGTGCAATTTCTTTCCAGATGCTGTTACAACAACGTTTTCATCTGGCTGAAATGTGGTAACCGCATCCTGTACCCAAACGGCTCCGTTCGGAATAACGGATGCTTCCTCCCTTTGTGTCACAATTTTGTCAGCTTCGCCAGCTCCTACAAGCGTCCATAATGGCTGATAATAATGTTTCGTCGCAGGTTCAATGATGGCAATGTTTCCGCTCAGAGTGCGTGATTCCCGCAAGAGACGAGCCGCGACCGTAATTCCGGCACTGCCACCTCCTACAATCAAAATCTTGTAATGTGTTTCATTCTTCATCTTTGCCATTCTAAGCACCTCATTTCCATTTTTTAAAGTAGCTCACCTATCTAAATGCTTCAGCATGAATGATTAGGATGTAAATGACTACCAATTTTTACTCACCATTTTATACAGCAAAAACCATGCCAACTTATTTCTCCTGTAAAACGGCTTGGTTTACACACCCTACACTTTATAAAATTCTCAATTTTGCCACCATTCTATTAAAAAGACTTTTTCATCAAGCCTGAAGCCTTCTTAGGAATAGGAACTATTTTTGCATCTGTAATAAAATCTACTTGTATAAAATGATTCTTTAACATATCGGTTAACAAGAATTTTATTAAGGCGTCGTTTAACTGAAATAGAATAAACAATATGTTACTTCTGATAAAAAAAAAAAAATCGCCTCAATTTTATTAAGGCGATTTAACGTAACTGGTATTATACAATGTTAAAACTGGACGGATACTGTCGTCCTTAACTTTTATCCAAGGCCAAGCCTATAAGAGAGCTGGTTTTTCTAACCAAATCGCTCACGCTACTGACGATATGACCAATCACCCTCCAACTTCAAACGATAGACTTCCCGCTTATATCTTCTGTTTATGCTTGATAGGTTTGCCCCTTTTTTCCACAGAAAAATCCCCTACCAGATAAACTGTTAAGAACATTTTTTCATGCTCTCCTTTTTCTCAGTCCACTTGTAGGGGATAATGCCAAATTCCCTCTTTTTCCTTATTTTAAGTCTTCAATTGAATCAATATCAACGTAATCCGGTACGACCAGACCATTCTTTGTTCCTTTTAAGTTTGGTCCAAGGTCAACCATTTCAGCTTTATACTTATTGTAGTATTCAAGATGTGTTCCCGGGAGCCATGCAGCCACCATTGCATCCGCACTTCCGTTTGCAATGCCGGCAAACATTGGTCCGACTTCAACTTGACTTAATGTTACGTCATAACCATTTTGCTCCAGAACCTTGCCAATCACATTTGTGCTGGCAATTTCAGTATCCCATGCAACATAAACCAGTTTGATCTTTTCACCATTTCCTGATTCAGCACCTTTGGTCCATTCGGATACTTTGTCCTGATTTTCCTTTATCCATTTTTCTGCTGCTTCTGAAGGAGACATACCTTCAGTAACTTTGACCATTACATCTTCCATATCTTTAGTATCCCAGAAGAATTGATCAAGAATTTTATAAGCGCCGGGAGCGTCTTGCTCGAGGCCTTTTCTGGCAATCGAATTGATATTTTCAGCCCCGCCAAAGGATTCATTCGGATCTTCGAGATATTTCAAGTCATATTTCGAGAACATCCAATGCGGTGACCATCCTGTAACGACGATTGGTTCTTTTTTATCAATCGCTTTTTTCAATTCAGCAACCATTGCCGCCGAAGACCCTTCAACCAACTTCCAATCATCCAGCTTATAATCATCTATAGCCGTTTTAGTCAACTTCATCAATCCTGCTCCGGGTTCAATTCCGATGATTTCATAATTGGCTTTGGCAGCAAAACTATTTTTATCCCCGTTCACAGCCGTATCTTTTGTAAAAGCACTGAATAGTGCAGTACCCACAACTAGTAAGGCCAGTATTGTAAAAATGATTTTCCTGCTAACGATATGTTCGTAAGCTGGTTTACGAAGGTTTTGCGTGATACGATCGAGTATGATTGCAATGATTACGATGGATAATCCTGCTTCAAATCCTTGTCCCACATTAATTTGGCTGACAGCCCTGTAGACATCCGCCCCAAGTCCGGGTGCTCCAACCAATGAGGCTGTAACAACCATGGATAGTGCCAGCATGATGCTTTGGTTGACTCCTGCCATAATCGTCGGAGTAGCCAATGGTATTTGTACCTTGAATAACTTTTGGCTGCTTGTTGAACCGAAAGCATCCGATGCTTCGATCAGATCATTAGGCACTTCTTGAATCCCAAGATTGGTCATACGGATTGTCGGTGCGATTGCGAAAATGAATGACGCAATGATCCCCGGCACTACCCCTATTCCAAAGAATAAGATCGAAGGAATCAAATAAACGAATGCAGGCATTGTTTGCATGAAGTCCAAGATCGGGGTTACGATCTTACGCACCGTGTTATTTTGGGCACACCATATTCCGATCGGTATCCCGATCACTATCGTTAAGACTCCTGACAATATAACGATTGCCAGTGTTTGGATGCTTGATTCCCAATAACCAAGATTTTCGATCAATAGTAAGCTGATGAATGTAAATATCCCTAAGGGCCATCTGCTTGTATAGGTAACCAGAAGGGTTAGGACTATAATTAACAAGATGGCAGGTCCAGCACTCATTACATCGACCAGGATATCCAGTAGTCCCTCGATCACATTCGTAATAAGTGTAAATAATCCAGCAAATACAATAGTTATCCAATCCACTAAAGAATCAACCCAAGCTCCTAGTGGGATTTTCGGCATATTCATTGAATTATTCACTCTCCATTTCATTCAAGGAATCTTTATTTCCTGCCAAAGCACCGATAACGGCACCGCGAAGCAGAATCCCTTTAATTCTTTTCTGATCATCGATGACCGAGATTGGCAAGCTTGAAGTCGCCATCACATCCATGAGGTTTCCAAGTAATTCATCCTCTTTTACAGTTGGGATATCGGTTGACATCACTTCAGAGATCGATTGGTTATTGCTCATTGCCTGACGAGCCTGTTCAGCTGTCACGGCCCCCAATAACTTCTGCTTTCTATCCACAACAAAAATGCTGGAATACCCTTGTTTGCGCATGATTTCCAAGGCAACCCTAGGACCTCTGTCCACCGCGATCTTCTCTGGGCGTATCATCACATGAGATGCTGTCAATACTTTTGATAGATCAACATCTTCCACAAACTTCTCGACGAATTCATTGGCTGGATTCATCATGATTTGTTCAGGGGTTCCTAATTGAATTACACTTCCATCTTTCATAAGGGCAATTCTATCCCCGATTCTTAATGCTTCATCAAGATCATGGGTAATGAAAATGATCGTTTTTTTGTACTGATCTTGGATTTGAATCAGTTCATCCTGCATATCCTTACGAATCAATGGATCAAGGGCGCTGAAGGCTTCATCCATCAATAGGATATCCGTATCACTCGCGAGTGCCCGGGCTAACCCAACCCTTTGCTGCATACCACCGCTAAGCTGTGATGGCAGCTGATTTTCGTAGCCTTTCAATCCAACGGCCTCAAGAGCCTTCATCGCATTTTCATGACGTTTTGCTGGATCCACTTTTTGAATTTCGAGCCCAAATTCAGCGTTTTCCAATATCGTTTTATGCGGGAATAAAGCAAAGTTCTGAAATACCATGCTTATTTTCTTTTGTCTGACTTCCCTTAACCTGGCAGCGTTCATCTTCACGATATCTTCATTATCAATTAATATTTCACCCAATGTGGGGTCGATCAAACGATTGAACATGCGGATCAAAGTGGATTTCCCGCTTCCTGATAGGCCCATGATGACAAAAATCTCGCCGGGATAAATCTCGAAATTAACATTATTCACTCCGACCGTTTGTCCCGTTTCTTTCAAGATTTCTTTTTTCGATTTGCCTTGCTTCAATAAGTCTGTTGCTGCTTTTGGAGATTTGCCAAAAATTTTCGAGACATTTCTGACTTCTACATACGGCTTCATCAAGTCACCTCATTCTAATAGTTGCCCATATGATATTCAGTTTTGCTGAATTCCCCCATTTTATGCGAATGATGATTATTAATGCACAAGTATCTTGAAATAACCGAAATTAACAAAGCTATTCTGCCCCATTACTTTTTTCTTCAAAAAAAGCGGAAGTGACACTTATTCAGTGGCAGAGGGCATAACGTGCATAGAAAAATAATCTATATTTATTATTCCCAAGAAGTAATTCTTTACTTGGATTATATTATGTGTGATAAATTGAGCATTTCAAGTAGGAAAAAAGAGGTGCAATCACAACTGAGGAAACTAGCAGGCACAACATATACCAACTGTATTATAAACGATTTCCACTTAGAGTTTTGTCCAGATGGTGGACTTACGACTACCCTCTAAAGTACTTCATTTCCTTAACCAGGTGGAATGATACTTGCAGTGCAGTATAACACCAAAACGCATAGAAATATGATTATGGGATTCCCAATGTGTCTAATTTGAGCTTTGCAGGGAAAAGAGGTGCAATACAACTGAGGAATCTAACAGGCACAGCATATACCAACTGAAATATAATGGTTTTTTATTTTAGGGCTTTGTTCAGTCCAAGCACACTGACTGAACCTGTATCCCTAAAGTACTTCATTACCTTAACAAAGAATGAATATAAGTTCAAATGATGTGGGACGGAATTCTTGCCTAAAAAGCCCATTTACGCCATCGATTCTAAAGGGTCCGGAAGACTCTAAAAACCTTGATATACCAACACTTTGGCTTCCTATAATCATAAACGGCCATCATCCGCCACAAATTTTTTTCAGTTTTTTTTAAACCCTAAATGATCCAGAAAAAGGGAAAAGCGATTTTCAGTCATAAATAACGGGTAAATTTAAGCGGTTCCGGATCTGGCAAGATTGGAATTTCATACTTTTTTTATTGGTTATGTTTTACTGGAGACATACATGGAAATATGTCACATATACAGAAAAAAACCTTGAAACAACTATTTCATTTCAAGGTTAATGCATATTATCGATACATACTAATTGGCATTCCTATGTTCATCAAAATCAATTTGGCATTCCTCTAGCGGAACTACTTTTGTTTTCTTAATGAACTTATAACCAAGCCACATCACCAGAAAGAATGGGATGCCAAGATAGGCAGCGAACACACTAGCCCAGTTAATGTCATTGCCAATAAAGGCCTGATAGTTTTGCGCCAACAAAACGAAAAAACAAAGAGCAAAGGAAAATATCGGTCCGAAAGGAAACCATTTTGACTTATAGGGAAGATCGTCCAGTGAATACCCTTGAGCAATATAAGCTTTTCTAAACCTGTAATGGCTTGCCGCTATACCGAGCCAAAATATAAATCCAGTGACTCCAACCGCATTCATAAGCCAAATATAAATAACTCCATCACCAAAAATGGAAGCAAAAAAGGCCAACATCCCTACAAGAGAAGTGACAACCAGTCCCCAAATGGGAACGCCGCGCTTGTTAAGCTTCCCAAAAATACGCGGTGCCAACCCTTCATTTGCCATTGAGTACAACATTCGGCTTGTCACGTAAAGACTTGAATTACCAGCGGATAATACGGCCGTCAAAATGATGGCGTTCATCACGGATGCAGCAAATGCCAGTCCCACTTTTTCAAACACCATCGTAAACGGGCTGACCATGATCGTGTGTCCCTGCAGACTGCCATTCGTATAAGGAACGATCAATCCAATTACAAGTATGGCCAGGATGTAAAAAAGGAAGATTCTCCAAAAGATACTGCGAACTGCACGAGGTACATTTTTTGCCGGGTCTTCACTTTCACCGGCTGCCACACCGACTATTTCTGTACCTTG
Source organism: Peribacillus sp. V2I11 (assembly GCF_030817135.1). Classification (NCBI taxonomy): domain Bacteria; kingdom Bacillati; phylum Bacillota; class Bacilli; order Caryophanales; family Bacillaceae; genus Peribacillus; species Peribacillus sp. V2I11. The sequence goes on from NZ_JAUSYW010000001.1 coordinate 1,958,018, forward strand.
AAAAGAAAATCCAGCAGCAATGAAAATACCCAATGTTGCCAAAAAACCACCGGCAAACGGAGCGTCACCAACTGTGAAGTTTTTAAAACCAATTGCCTCTCCGTTCATGATTCCGAATATCATCAATATTCCGACAACGATAAAAATGATGATGGTTGCCACTTTAATGAGGGAAAACCAATATTCCCCTTCTCCATACCCTTTAACAGATACGTAATTCAATAAGAATATCAATACTAAAAACAAAGAACTCCATAAAAATGACGGACTGTTCGGAAACCAAAACTTCATTACCATCGTTGCAGCAGATAGTTCCGCGGCAAGAGTCATCGCCCAAGTGAACCAATAGTTCCAACCAAGCGCAAACCCTAATGACGGGTCGATGAAGCGCGATGCATAGGTACTGAAAGCTCCGCTGACCGGCATAAATGAGGCCAGTTCTCCGAGGCTTGTCATAATAAAATAAACCATTATACCAATTACGGCGTAAGCGACCAAAGCACCGCCAGGCCCCGCAGAGTGAATGGCCGGTCCGCTTCCGAGAAACAGCCCTGTTCCAATTGCACCGCCCAGTGAAATCATCGTAAGATGGCGTGCTTTTAGCTTTCTTTGTAAAGTGTTTGACGGCTGGTTTTGTTCATTTATGACAGGTGGTTGCAATTGCCGATTTTCCAAATTAGATTCCCCTCCAAAAATGCATATTTAATCTAGCACGAATAGGTAAAGTCGATCATTCCATCAATAGTCATTTCCTGCATTTATTACTATTTCAAGGTCATTTTCTCTAATGCTGGACCTTTTTGGATTTCAGGGATCTATGTAGCATTTACATAACGATGTTAGGCTTAAAAGCCCAAACCAAAGGGCTATAAGCCTAACGTTTATTGAAAAAAGAAACACCGTTTTTTAAGGTTCGGATATTCCGCACTTCCTATTATGCGGTAGGTAAACTCCTATGAATAAATGAATGCCAATCGATTTGATGTAACCAGCTTGCCGTTGCTTCAATATCTTTTGAAAAGATACGATCTTGCGTAATGCTTGGGATGAGCTTTCTTGCTTCTGTATAAAACTCTTTTGTAAACGGAGCCATCTTTTCTATTCCACGGTATTCCACCGCCTGTAAGGCACAAATGAGCTCAATCGCCAAAACGCGGCGAACGTTTTGAATGATTTGATGGGCGTGTCGGGACCCAATCGTTCCCATGCTTACATGATCTTCCTGGTTTGCTGAAGATGGAATGGAATCAACACTTGCTGGATGTGCGAGTGTTTTATTCTCAGAGACGAGTGAAGCTGCACAATATTGCATGATCATCGCTCCCGATTGCAAGCCAGGTGAAGGACTCAAGAATGGCGGTAAATCATTTAGCTGAGGATTGACGAGTCGCTCAATGCGGCGCTCTGAAATGTTCGCAAGCTCAGCAACAGCGATTTTCATGAAGTCCATCGCAAATGCGATCGGCTGGCCATGGAAGTTCCCTCCTGAAATAACCTTTTCCCCATCGTCAAAAATAAGCGGATTATCCGTTGCAGCATTCATTTCGATTTCCAATTTTTCTTTTACATAATCAAGAGTTTGCCATGATGCCCCATGCACTTGCGGGATGCAGCGGAGTGAATAAGCATCCTGTACCCGCAGTTCTCCTTGCTTGGTGATGAGCTGGCTGCCGCTGATCATGCGGCTAATCCGTTCCGCGACCTCTGTTTGCTGGCGGTAACCGCGTGCTAGATGAACATCCGGATCAAAGGCATCTTCAATGCCGCGTAATCCCTCTAATGTCAGTGAAGCAATCGCTTCAGTTTGATGGGCCAGCTGTTCAGCTTCAATGTAATTTACGAGGCCCATCCCCGTCATGGCCTGTGTTCCGTTAATTAATGCAAGACCTTCTTTTGCTTTAAGTGTAACTGGAAGAATACCTTCTTTCGATAAAGCTACGATGGCCTCCATTCGCTCTCCTTTATAAAACACTTCCCCTTCTCCCATCAATACTAGCGCCAAATGGGAAAGCGGCGCTAAGTCCCCACTTGCCCCAAGAGAACCTTGCTGAGGGATGACCGGGTGGATATGAGCATTCAAAAGATCGATCAAACGTTCAATGACAACAGGACGGACGCCGGAAAACCCTTTTAATAGTGCATTGGCACGGAGAAGAACCATAGCTCTAGAAACCACCTCAGGAAACGGCTCCCCGACTCCGCATGCATGAGAATGAATCAAATTCCACTGTAGCTGCTCTGCGTCCTCTGCATCAATCAAAACATCGCTGAACTTTCCAAAACCTGTTGTGATACCATAGATGACCTTCTTTTGTTTCACAATATTTTCAACCGCTTCCCGGCTTTTTTCAACTTTCTTGACACTCTCGGCAGAAGCCGTGACAAATGCCTCCCCATACAATACTTTTTTCGCTTCTTCAATCGTTAAAGTTTGACCCGTTAACATAATCATTTCCTGCACCCCTATTCTTTTTTTAAACAAACAAAAGGAGGCCATATTGACAGACTTATCCAGTCTTCCAATACAGCCCCCTAATTTACTAAATAACTATAGGCTTTTAATTATTTAAATGTGGTTAATTCCCAAGCCAACGGCTTCATGTTCAAATCCCCGAACCGGTGCTCCAATCGTTCCATACACGGCGACTGCAATCCATTCACCTTCGTCCCCGCTTTTAAACGGCCTCCCCCGAACGATTGCAAACCTAAGGCCTGCAGTCCTCAAAAGACCGCCAAGCTCGACTTGGCCGCGAGTCACGCCTTGGAGTGCTTCGATGATCGCATGATACAGCGCATGCATTTCACGATACATATCGGGATTGACTAATCCAAGTCTTTTCGCTGATGTCTCAATGGCTGCAACTATTTTCTGCAGCTCCATTGAACCGACTTTACCTTTTCCATAAAGCCAATCCATCCGCTTTAGTTCATTCGTCAATATGACTTCTTCCTCTTCGTCCGCAAACGCGTACATGATTGCATGGCGCCCGATTCTTTTGTCGAATTCCTTTGTCATGCAGGTACCTCTTTTACAATTTTCTAAATACACTAATAACTAAATATCATTGTAAGCGGATACAAGCTATTCAGTCAACATATTTTTTGAAATATTTCTTTTAGGGGATGATTTATAACACCCCAATGCTGCTTTTTACCATACGGCTCTCATTTATATCCTTTGAAAATCACCCATAATGCAAAAAAGCCCATTCTCATAAACATCCTGGAAAATGGGCTTTTTTTTAGTCTTATCCGTTTATTTCAGCCGTAAAATGACAAGGGCTTTCAAAATGATGTTTGGTGATATCGCGAATTATAATGCCCGTATCGAAAATAATATTAGCGGCATCCGAGTTGTTCAATCCTTTACTAAAGAAGCTCATGAAATTCAGCCATTCGATCGCAGCAACTCAGAATTTCGCCTAACAAAGCTCCTTACTAATAAAATTATGGCGTGGAGTACGTCCATGAACTTCATTCTCATGAAATTAGTTGCCTTAACCGTGTTAGTCTGCGGGGCTTGGTATGTCATCCATGGAAAAATGACTTATGAAGAATTTCATCATGCTATCCAATATCTTCATGGCACCAATCAAACAAACCAGCTCAATTTTGGAAACCTTGCCCAAGGGTTATGCAGGGTTTAAAAGGTACCTCGAATTGGTTGATATGTTTCCAAATATCCATAATGCCAAGGATGCAATCGAAGTTGATCATATAAAAGGTGATGCAGTTTTTGAAAATGTTTCTTTTGGCTATGATAAGGACAGAACGATACTAAAAGATATCTCATTTCTGTAACTGCAGGTAACACGATAGCATTGGTAGGTGCTTCAGGTGGTGGTAAAACAAGCATTATGCAGTTTGCTTCCCCGCTTCAACGATATCCAGTCAGGCAGTATTCAAAGTGATGGCAGCATGATATCCGGAACTACAAATTGACTTCATTAAGAAAACATATCGGTATCGTACAACAAGATGTCTTTTTATTTGATGGAACCATTCGGGATAACATCATGTACGGCAATACAGAGGCATGACTTGATCGAACAATTGCCCCGAAGGCCTGGAAACGTTGATAGGAGAACGTGGAGTGAAATTATCGGGAGGGCAAAAGCAGCGTGTCTCGATTGCTCGTATATTCCTGAAGAACCCACCGATATTAATCCTTGATGAAGCCGCTTCCGCTCTTGGCACCGAGACCGAAAAAGCAGTTCAGAAAGCATTGGAACGACTCTCGATTAATCGGACTACACTTGTTATTGCACACAGATTAGCGACAATTAAACATGCCGATCGCATCATCGTTGTACAAAATGGGGAAATCATCGAACAAGGTGCCCATGATAATTTGCTCCATCAAGACGGAGCATATAAAAATCTGATCCTTGCCCAAACTGTATAAATCAAAGCTTGGCTAAAAGAAATCCAGACATTCTGATATAACAAGAAAAAAGGCCTCCCGACACTAATGGGAGGCCTTTCACTTTATGGATATATACATTTATTCATTCGTTTCCAATGCTTCATAAATCGCGGTTACAACACTTCCATAGCTTCCCGTTTTGAAGAGGTCTCCGAAAAACTGATTGGAATTGGCTACAGGGTTAACGAGCGGAGAGTGCTTTTTATTTGTAAGTAAAACAATCCCTAAATCTATTTCAGGATCAATGATCGTGACTGTCCCAGTCCATCCAGTATGACCGTAAGCACTGTCGCTCGCATAGGGACTGAACATCCACTCCATGCTAGCATCGCCATTTCGTCTCCACCCAAGTCCATATGTAGGATTCATTTCGGAAGGTGCGACGAATTCATCGATTGTTTCTTGATCAAACAATGTATGTTTACCGTATCCCCCTCCATTCAGCATCACCTGCAGAAGGACAGCCATATCTTTCGTATTGGAGAAAAGACCTGCATGCCCTGAAACGCCTCCCATCGAATAAAAGGCTTTTTCATCATGTACTTCCCCTAGAAGTGTGTATGTGCGAATGTTAGGGAAATCTATTACTCCATCCCGGGTGTTACCAAGCAATTCAGTTGCGGCGAAATCCTTTGGCTTAAAGCCCTTTCGAAGAGGATTGAACTTTGTATTTTTCAAACCAAGCGGCTTGTACAATTCATTTTCAACATAGGTGTCAAGCTGATGACCCGTTATTTCTTCAATAATGGCGCCAAGCAGAATATAATCGACATCACTGTATACATTCTGTGTTCCAGGTACATATGTGAGCGGTGTTTGGGAAATGAACTCGATGGTCTTATCCCGTTCCTGGGAATAAAGTTCTTTCGAAACCTTTGGATTATGGTATTGCGGATCAGGTCTAAACCCTGCAGTATGATGAAGAACATCAATAATCCTCAGCTTGTCCTTTCCTTTGATCACATCCTCCTCCGTGTCTTTGAATTCAGGTATGTATTGCTGGACTCTTGCCTGGATATTCAGCTTGCCTTCGCTGACTAATTTCTGAATAGCAAAATTGGTTGCATACATCTTCGTGTTTGAAGCAAGGTCAAATAACGTGTCATTTTCCATTTTCTGAAACTTCTTAAGAGGTGTATGTTCATTATATTTCCGTTTGTACCCGTAGCTTTCATTTTTAACGATCTTCCCGTCCTTTATGACAATCAGGGCAGCACCAGGGAAACCGGCAGCCACTTCCATTTCAATAAGCTGATCCACCTTTTCCAGCTTTTCAGACGAAAAGCCCACTTCTTCTGGTTTTTTTGCTTTCTTTAATATTGGATACTGGCTGGCAGTTTCCTTACTCACAGCGGCTTCCTGATTTGGATTTTCATTAGCAAAAGACACGGATGGTGCTAGTAAGGAAAGTGCCAGAATTGAACTTAGTGTGCAGCTTGTCCATATATTCATCATTTTCCACCCCTTTGAAATCGCACTTTAGAAAATAAGGAACAACTTTACCTTTTGACCCATACCGAAAGATAATATTCTCATTCATTCCATTCTTTTTTCACCGGGCTTCACAACCCTATAAAGCTCTAATCGTGTATCCTTTTCCGTTCCTGGTTGCGATTAGGATATCTAAAGTTGATAAATGCGGATATTTACCAAAAGTGGATAATAATTACCAATAATTCTTAATTTTAAGTATATATTACTTCAAACATCATTTCAATTTGATATTTATATTTTTGAAATTTCATTTCAAATCTTGAGCATAAGTCTTCTCCATTTTTCAAAGAGGAAAAGCCAATTATTAAAAATAAAAAGCATTTCATCGTTAATTAAAATACCCAGTAAAAGCACCGATAAAAAATCCCCTCTTTTATTCTTTCTAATGCTTCACTATATATATATCAATTGTCCACGACTCCGTTTATTAAATCTCACTATAATAAATGAGTCATTCGGATAGCCCCTTACTTCAATTTCTCCTCTTTCTCTCCTCAACTATATTTTTCCACATAGCCAATACGAAGTATCAAGAGATGCAGATACGGCTAATTGCTTTTAACTTGCATAAGAAACGCAGAAGATATTAATACTATTTAAGAAATAAAGAAATTTCAGCTGCATCTGAGACAAATATAGGGTGATGAAAATGTGGAAAACGATTGTTTCCTACCTTCCAGAATGGCAGGTTTTTATACAAGCTTTTATTGTGTTTTTTATTCCGTATTTAATCTCCAAATTGTTTAATCGGCTTCGCAACTCAAAGGATGAGTGATGAAAATGAAAGAGTGGATATCAAAGATCAGCAAAAAGGGAAAAGTTACGAATAAAGACAAACAAGAAGCAAATACCTCCCAAGTTTCAACTGATCAGTTTACAGATAATTTTAATTTGAATCTCGAAATGGTCAGGCAAGAAATTGGACATAATTGGGATGTGCATTTTCGAGAATTTAATATAGGGCGTACCGGTATTCGGTCAATTATCATTTTTGCGGATGGATTATCAGATAAAGACATCATTGATAAACATATCATGACATCATTGATGGTTGACTTTTCAGAAGAATATAAACAGGACCTACCGTACATCAAAGGAAGCATTTCAAAAGAATTCATAAAAAATGAAGTGTTATCTATTAGTGAGGTAGAAGAAGTTGGTTCCATTAAAGAGTTAGCATCAAAAGTATTAACAGGTTCTACCGCGCTTTTAATTGATGGATTAGTGGATGCCCTAATCCTAGGTACAACAAAACTAAAAACAAGGACTGTTGAAGAGCCGGTATCAGAGGCATTAGTCAGAGGTCCACGGATCGGTTTCACTGAATCTTTAGTTGATAATACATCTTTTTTAAGGAGTAGTGGTGAAATTGAAAGTTTATCGTTAGTACAATTCCAAGTAGGTAAGCAATCAAAAAAAGACTTAGTTGTCGCTTACATTAAAGATATTGTTGATCCCGAATTAGTTCAAGAGGTAGAAAATCGAATTAAGAAAATTGATATTGATAATGTTCCGGAATCAGGTTATGTAGAGCAACTCATCGAGGATAATTACCTTAGTCCTTTTCCGCAGGTACAGAATACGGAGCGTCCTGATCGCGTGATTGCTGCTTTGATGGAAGGCCGGGTGGCCATCCTATTGGATGGGACGCCATTCGCTTTGATGGCTCCAGTTACATTAAGCATGATGTTGCAATCACCAGAAGATTATTATGAAAGATGGATTCCTGGAACATTCATACGTTTACTCCGTTATCTCACAGTTGTTCTGGCTCTTTTTACACCGTCTATATATATAGCTTTCATCTCATTTCATTCAGGGTTGATTCCGACCAAACTGGCCATCTCCATTATAGGAACCAGGTCCGGGGTTCCGTTTCCGGCACTTATCGAAGCATTATTCATGGAAATATCCATCGAAATTCTGAGGGAAGCAGGACTGCGCTTACCAAAGCCAATTGGTCCAGCAATGGGTATCGTCGGCGGTTTAATCATTGGGGAAGCTGCTGTACAGGCAGGGATCGTTAGCCCTGTTTTGGTGATTGTAGTAGCGTTAACTGCTATTTCATCATTTTCCATTCCGCACTATAGTATTGGGATTACATTACGGATTCTGCGTTTTCCAGCTATGATTTGTGCTGCCACATTTGGATTATACGGGGTCATTCTCTTTTTTCTTTTAATGACCAGCCATTTAGTTAAATTAAAAAGCTTTGGTGTACCTTATATGAGTCCAGCCGTTCCTTATCGCTTAAGTGAATGGAAAGACCTGATGGTTCGCATGCCACTTATGATGATGAAGCGCCGTCCAAAGATGATGCATACAAAAAACCCCATACGTAAAGGATAACCTATCGGTGAAAGGGTGGTTAAAGAATGATTCTCAATCCGAAAGACCAAATCACGACTCCTCAAACAGCTGTCATTATCATCAACTTTATACTTGGTACAGGATTACTCACCCTACCCCGTTCATCCACGGAGAAGGTACATACACCAGATACATGGATAAGCGTTATTATAGGCGGAATTATCGCGATAATCGCAGGGGTGATCATGGTCAAATTAAGCCAACAGTTTCCCGATAAGACCTTTTATCAATACATCAATGAAATTTTAGGAAAATGGGTGGGTGGGTTACTCAGTTTAGTTATAATCTGTTATTTCCTTACGACTTCCGGGTTTCAGCTCCGTTCAATGGCGGAGGTTGTAAGGTATTTACTTCTTGAAAGTACGCCTATCTGGGCAATTATTATGATGTTTATGTGGGTGGGTCTCTATCTGATCATCGGCGGCATTAACCCGATTGCCCGTCTTTTTGAAATTATATTACCTTTGACGGTAATCCTTTTTTTGGTCGTTACCTTTATGAGCATTAAAATATTTGAGATCGATAATCTTCGTCCGGTATTAGGAGAAGGAGTTATCCCTGTACTTAAAGGAGTAAAAACAACGGCTCTCGCTTTTACAGGGGCTGAAATCATGTTACTGCTTATTCCGTTTATGAATCAGCCCAAAAAAGCAGTAAAAGCGGTTCTTGTTGGAGTTTCCATTCCATTGATTTTTTACGTGATAACGGTCGTAATGGTTATCGGAGCATTATCTATTGATGGAGTGGTCACGAGAACATGGCCGACACTTGATCTTATACGAAGTTTTGAAGTCGCCGGTTTGATTTTTGAACGGTTTGAATCTTTATTGCTCGCGGTATGGATCATGCAAATATTTGCGACATTTACCATTACATACTTCGCTGCCGCTTTAGGGCTAGCTCAAATTACGAAAAAGAGCATTCACCCATTTATGTTTGGCTTGCTTCCGATTCTATACATCATTGCCATGCTTCCGAAAAATATCAATGACCTATTTAAACTTGGAGATAACGTCGGTAATGCCGCATTGTTTTTATTTGGTTTACTACCGCTCCTCCTGCTTATTATCTCAAGAGTTAAGGGAGGAAACTATGAAACAAACACATAAAAATATACGTCCCCTCTTCGTTTCCCTCTTCGTTCTTTTGTTCTTATCCCTTACAGGATGTTGGAGCAGTCATGAAATTGAAGAGCAAAGTTTAGGTATAGGTTTGGCATTCGATAAAGGCAAGCAATCCTCCAACGAGAAAAAGTTAAATGAACAAGTGGGGGGATATTTGAGAAAGGACCTGATTACTTCAACCTATCAACTTATCACTCCACAAGTAGCAAGTTCAACAACGAAACAAGCCGGACCACAAAAAAAAGCTTATATTAATGTATCTCAAACGGGAGATTCCGTCCTTCAAATGACTCGTGAATTATCATTGAGAAGCGAACAACCTTTATCCGCTTACCATATGAAAGTGATTGTTGTCAGTGAAAAGCTTGCAAAATCGTATAGTTTGGAACAATTACTTGATCTTAATCTTCGTGATAATGATTTTAGACCAAGCTGTCTTGTGCTCATTAGTAAAGAAAGAGCAAGCAAAACACTGGAAACAAAGACAGCAGGAGAAATTCCAGCGTTTCGTCTGGTTGGTATTGTAGAAAATACCTTTCGAACAACGAGGATTTTGCCTCCTATGTCGCTTATTAAAATAGCGAGCCAGATCCATTCAAAATCTAGTTTTCTGATGCAAAATGTACTATCAGTGAATGGGGAAGTCAAATTTGCGGGAGCTGCCGTGATCGATGGAAAGACACACAAAATGACTGGTACTTTGAATGAGGAGGAACTGGAGGGCGTCACATGGATAACAGGTAAGGGGAAAGGCGGTGTAGTGAAAAGCTTTGATAAAGAAACGGGTCAGCTGATTGTTTATGAGATAGAGTCCATGAAAAGCACGATCATACCACGAGTTAAAGGAGACAACATCTCTTTCGATGTAAACATTGAATCAATGGGAAGACTGTCTGAAACTTGGGTGGTTCCGGGAAATACTTTTAAAAATGAATTTCTAAAAAAAGCAGAAAAATCCTTTGAAAAAGAAGTGGAACGCTTGGTGAGAAATGTAGTAGAAAAAATGCAAAAAGAATACCAAGTGGACGTTGCTGGGTTTGGAAATCGATTGAGAATTGAGAACCCCAAAGTATGGAAGAAGGTCAAAAAGGATTGGGATCAAAGATTTAGTGAAACTACTATAAACTATGATGTGAAATTAACCATTAACGATTATGGAACATCAGGAGGATTAAAGAAGTGAGCCCTCAGGATAAACACATATGAGCTTCTAGCATTAAATGTTGGGAATGAAAACTTTTTCTTAAACATTTTCAAGTACCACGGGAAGCTATTAAACGGTGACCATGAAAATACAATAACGATAGCATGAAAAGGCCTCCCACAGTAAACTGGGGAGGCCTTCAACTTTAAAGTGAGTTGTTTTCCACTCAGGCCCTTTTACATAAAACCTTAACCGATGCACCAGGTTGGGACATCTACCATTTATAACACTCAAATAGCTTCTTTATTTATTCATATCCTAAATTTAATACGTGGTGTAATCGTCTTCGTGCACTTTCAGCTATCTCACGTCTCATTTGTTGCAGTATATCAGCATATACATGGATTGTCATGGGTAACCCATCTTTATATCTGTTGTGTGTTTACGAAAATATTTTTCGTTTAACATATCTTCCTGAATTTTTTAAGTCAAAGATCAGCTTAATTCCACTTTAGTAATTTCACTTAAATAAACCCCATTTAAAATCGAGTCTTCATCTGCAACAACATATTCAATAACAGTCGGGCTTATGGTTCGAATATAAACAAAAGCTGAATCATCTGCATGCTCAATTCGAAGCTTTTTCCTCTGTGCCTGCTTAATTTCAAGCTGGTTGGTACTAGCTTCCGGAAGGCTAGTGTAATAAATTTCAAAATCTTCTTCTGACGCATCAATGAAAAGATGCCATATGTTATACTCTTCCTCTTGATCAATCACTGTTTTTAATTTCCCTTTTCTCCCGATGCCAAGAAAATACTTGAATTTTGATTCGCCATTCACCATATCGCGGTCAATGACTTTTATGCTTCCGCCTTTTCTGCTTTGTACAAGTCCAAAAGCAACGCCTGTTTTTCCTGTAGGAGCTGTTAAAATATCTCGGTTAACCACTCTGTTTCTCTCTTCTTGCTTTAAATAAGCGCCTTCTGTCCCAAGTGGTGGAAGAATCTCAAAAAGATTATCAGACACTTCTCCCCAGTTTTGAGTGTTCTGTACTTCCCTTTCAATCCATTTATTAAATAAATTCATAACGACCGGGGATTTACTTGAATTACCCGCAAGCAGTATATTTACTTTACTAATTTTGCCGGGTTCTGACCGGGCAAAAGCGCGCCTTAATGACTCAAAGAAATTTTTAATGCCTTTTTCAATTCTTTCCTCAATCAGTTGTTCCATTTCATCTTGATCGATCAAAAGTTCCACATTTAGTTTTGCGTGGCCGGCTTTGTCAAACAAGTCTGCCCGGATCATGCCTTTTCCAAACTGTTCTTCATACCGTTCATGTCTTTCCCAAAGTGGCCTTAATTTTTCTACCAATTGTTTCGTATTTAAATAGGATTCTTGTGACTCATTAATCAGCGTTTCACTTCCGGGAAATTTCACACATTCTGCTGGGAGAGTAAAAGGAATGTTTAGCCCACGCATTGTTCTTTGGTTGTTTTTAAACACTTGGAACGCCAAAAGCTCTAGCATGTTCTCTCCACCTAAATAACGGTCCCCGCCCGCTGCAAAATGCTCGATGACATAATCATATCTGCTTTCTTTCAAGCCTGCTTCACGCCAAATACCAAAATCAAAATCTGTCGTTCCTCCACCAAAATCAAACACGCCATAGTACGTTTTTTCATCCTCTTCCGGTTCAAACCCGTATTCCTGTAACGCACAAACGGCATAGGCAGCAGGTTCACTCGCCCCAGCGGTAACACGAAACTTTTTCATTAATTCTTCATCCTGCTGAATCGGCATAGGAAGCGTCTTTTTTAACCCACGCTCAAAACACTTTAGAATTTTTTCCCTTACCTCTTTTTCATACGTCACCGGGAAAGATAAGGTGTAGTCCAGGTAAATTCCATTGTTCTGGTTATTGATATACAAACCGAGGTAGTAGGCGTATAACTCAATTGGGTTGATTTCCTGATCGGTTAAATCCAGAAAGGAACGCAGTACAACCGCATATCCCCTCTTGTCTTTTAATCGGAGTTCGTTTCTCTTTTCTCCAGCCCACTGCTTTAGATTATTCAATATGGAATAATAATGGTCACTCTTTCCATTCATCAAGTTGTTAAGGGCATTGTGGGAAACCGTCACATCCTGCCACCTTGTATCTGGTCTTCCTTCTTTTTCTTGATAAATCTCCAGGAAATGTTCTAAATCAATAAATTCAATCACGGTTGGATTTTCATAATGCCAGTCTTGTACTTCCGTGTTAAGGTAGCCAACCCCAATACGCATGGGAAGAGTAAAATCACTTTCCTCTTGATGAACGACCACTGTACTTTTCGTTCCAAAATCAATGCCAACTATGCCGTCCTCCCTAATATCCATTTTAGGGTTTCTGGCCATTATTTCTTCGTTCAGTTTTATCGTTAAAGGTTTTTCATCAGATTCGACAGGCCATAAATCCCAATGTCCTCGGTTTGGATCTATTAACATCTTTTCATCATATGTATCAATATCAGCTCTTACTTTTTCAGAGTTTAAAAGCTTCTCATAAAACGTCTTGGAATCGATAGCGATTGATGGCAATTCTTTTAGAAAACTTTCATGATCTAAACCCTTTAATTGATACAATGCCAGCAAATAATCATACTCCTTCTGGCGTTCTGCGCTTAATCCACTTGGTACCAATCGGTTTTCCAGCCAGAGTTTGAGAGCCATTTGATCATTGATTTCAAAGGCATTTTCCCCATTTAAACGGAAAATAGGAACGAAAAATCCTTTTCCTAGCAAATTGGTTTTTTGATTTACCACATCGAAACTTTGAATGTCGTACCCGTTGAATTTAAAAGCTATTGATTTAGAAGAGTTCGCCGTTTGATTGGCAAATATCCTTGAAATGGAAGGATTTTTACTCGTGGAGTAATCATCTAAAGCTATTATTCTCTTATATACAGGGTGATCGGTTGTATTGAAACTTTTGGCAGCTTCTTCCCGTGTCATGGCATCACCTATGAAACCGGAAACGTCCAGATGCTTTTTGTAGTCAAAATCTTCGTCCACTAATTCATAGTATTTTCTATAAGGAAATAAAGCTGCAATGTTATGATCATATATAACATTCCCGTTATTCATGTAAACCCATCTGGAACGGAGCATCTTTTTAATGTCTTGAAAGAAGCTCGCTTCATCCTTAAAAAAGGTTTCTTCTGCACTCTGATATAAATGGCTGATTAAAGATCTCACTTCTTTATAAGTCATTGAAATGGCAGAGACCGGAACGGTTTGGGAGTCAGGTGAGACTAGAACCTGCTCTTCGTTCTTATTCATTAAGTAAATAGAACTGTCTATGTTATTTTTTTCAGCTAAACTTGTTACATTCTCAAGGGGCTCTTTATCTTCTATTGTTTCTTGTTTTTCAACTTCTTTTAATAATTCTCCTGAAAGAGCTTCACCAGAATCCAAATAACATATCAGATCACCAATCTTGGCTATAGTGTCCTCCGCTACATGCAATTCTTTAAGGGTACCTTCTTTTTCTGAAAAGAGGTCAAATTCGATGCCCTCACAGCTGAATTTGGCTAAGCTTTCGCCCACCGTAATATAATCGCCTGGCTGTTTATACCATTGCACAAGAAGGACTTTTTCAATGCCTTCTTCAATCTCTGGGATAATAATCGATGTCATTGTTATTTCTCCTTTATTATCATTCTCTTTTTCGCCTGCTAGATTCTCACAACGGATTTTTTAATGGTTTTACCATTAATGCTTATATATCCTGGCAGCAGGATGTCCGTAATGTTCCCGGATATTTTGCTATTAAGGGCTCTTATGTACAAGTCTTCTCTGAAGAGCTCATTCATTTTCACTTCCTGTATTTTATATAAAGGGGTATCGTATGTTTTACTGTACTCTTGAAAGAAATACAGAAAAAGGGCGAGCAAAATCTCTCTTTCCTTCTCTCGTCCTTCCAAAATCTCGTTTTTAATAAAATCCCACAAAGAAGAAATGTTTTCATATTGCACACCACAGACAATAAATTCCTGAACCGAACCTCCCTTGAAGATTCCTTTTAAGGAACATTTAGTGGTTTCGGATAATTGTTGAACAGCTTCGTAAAGTTCTTCTGCTTCCCGATAGTCTGCTCTTCTCTTTTGCAATTCATTAAAATAGGATTCCATTTTCTCATTTAGATGGTGGATCATTATTTGGTACTCACTAATTTCCTCATTTTTCGAATCAATCTCTTGTTGGAGCTTTGCAATTTCTTCTTCTTTTTCTCTCAGCAGCTCCTTATGTTCCCCCATTTGACTAAACGAGCCCGCTTCTGCTATTTCTTTTATCTTTTCAATGACCCTTTCGTCTTGAAGGGAAACCATTAATGCCCCAATAAAACCATCATCTAATTCTTTATTCATCTTTACACTCCTTTCAAAGTGTTAACCAACCCTGAATAGCTACATAAGCTTGCTCTGCTGTTTTTGGGCGTACCAAATATACCTTCTCTGCACATTTGGATTGCGCTTTTTTAAATAGTCCACCTGTGCTTTAGATAGTAAAATTCTTACGGTTCCATATACCACGCTGGTCTTCTAATGGCTCATTATTTTGAACTTTCTTTACCTAATTCGCTATTTGTGCTCACTTTCGGTAACTTTCCGCTTTAATTCTTCTGTATATGTATGAAAGGTTTGCCCCTTTTTCGCCATAGAAAAATCCCCTCACAGATAGACTGTTAGGAGAATACAAACATAACTTATATTCTAAGAAAGCAGTAGTGAGATTACTTATTTCCATCAAAAATACGTATATAACGTATTAAAGATGTATTGATAATATGATGCTTACTATCACTTTTTACAATAAAATACTCGCAGTGTTCCATCTTTTTTAAGACTTCTTGTAAAACGTCTTCTTTTTTACTACTCAATCCTTTTTTTATTTTCTCCCACTTAACATCAGCGTCAAGAGTATAACAAACATGGAATTCCTTTAACAGGTTAATCTTCTCCTTAAATGCTTTAGTTTCTTTAACTGTTTTTATTTTGATAAAAATCGATACACAAGAAATAAAGAGCAATATTGTTAAAGCTAACGACAAATTACTATAACTTTATATAGTTACCCATCTGTTGTATACAAGATCTATTTTGTTGATATCTAATCCAAATTCATTAATTAAATCATGCATCAAATTTAATCTTTCCTCACTCCGATATACTACCTCATAAGTACTACTTAATAATATTCGGTATGATCCTATTGTTTAAGTGGGTTGAAATAACTAGGGTTAAACCATCTGCTTACTGGATACAAATTAGTTGAAGATAATTACTTGCAGTTACATTAATATTCATTATCGATATCCATGTTCAAACAAAGATGAAGCTCCATTCTCGCATGAAGAAAAGGCCTCCCACACAGTAAACTGTGGGAGGCCTTCAACTTTAAATATATGTTAGGTGAGTACTCATTACTGATTCCTCGTTCCCCCCTATAACCAGGAGATTTAATCTCCCCATTCATCTTTAAATAAAAAAGAAAGTAATGGATAAAAAAAGGACTATATATCAATATTTATTTCACAAGGGTTCGACTAGCTTAAATTAAAATGCGTTATTATTAATAAGAGGACAAACCCGAACAAAAAAAGCCCTTCTCGTTTGAGATGGCCTCTAGTTTTGCTGTTTCAGCGCAATCGCTTAACTTTTAAATCGCATTGCTTGATGCTAGTGGGTTCTTGATTGTTCGCATACATGTTTGTATGGGAGCTTAAACAAATTATCCATAACAGCAGTAACACAATCTTCGCAATAATAATTGACGAACTCTCTACCTTGTTCAAAAATTGGTGTCATGGTATCTATGTCAGCCCATTTAAAACAGTAAATACACATTTGCCTCATGATATATCACTCCTTCTCTATCCAGAAATAATTGGTAATAATCAAATGAAGAATATGTGTTACTTGCAGACATTATTCATGAAACGATACTCTTTCGTAAAGAACCCCGGCCATTTAAGGTAGCAGGGGAATAAACCGCTATAAACTGATATCCATTATATACCACCTAACCTGAGTATTAAACCTCCCCCAAAAACATTATTATTTGCCCATAAATGTTTCCACCTAGACTTTCCCTCTTTTCGTAGAAGTTATCCCAGGGTTAAAATTTGTGTTTACTTCGTTTGCTGATTGGAAATAACATAATAAATCTTTTTGCCATAACTAAAATTCCTTTATCCACTACCCTGCCCCTTTTGTTACATAAGGAAAAGAGCTGCCAAAGCAACTCTCTTATTGAAGTAAAGTATCTGTCTCAAATTCAAGAACGGTTATTGAGGAATGACTGTTCCTTTTGTCACTCTATCACTGCCAGTTTGTGTGAAAGACTCCCGCTAAATCACGTCGTTCATAGGTATGTGCTCCAAAATAATCACGTTGTGCTTGCAAAAGGTTAGCATTTGAAATGCCTGTTCGATAACTATCGTAATAAGTAAGTGAAGCGCTTAAACATGGAAACGAGATACCGGAATTTATTCCCTCACAAACAACCTTTCGCAATCCTACCTGATAACCTGTAACCTTTTCAGCAAAATATGGTGAGATTAATAAATTAGCCAGATTCGGCTGCTCTTGATAGGCTTCGCTAATGATGTTTAAAAATTCGGCACGAATGATGCAACCACCGCGGAAAATCAGCGCAATATCCTTTAAAGGCAAATCCCAGCCGTAAAGTTCAGAAGTCATTTTATATTGAGTGAAACCTTGTGCGTATGCACAGACTTTTCCCATATATAATGCTTGTCTAATATAGTCAATCCACTCATTTTTATCTAATTTTTGCTGAACGTTCTCAGGGCCTGTTAGAATATTTTCTGCATTAACCCGTTCTTCTTTTAAAGCGGAAATGTAACGGGCAAACAAAGACTCTGTAATAATCGATGCTGGTATTCCGTTATTAATCGCTTGCATGCTGGTCCATTTACCTGTGCCTTTTTGTCCTGCTTTATCAAGAATCACATCGATCAAGGGTAAGCCCGTTACTTCATCTTTTTTCCTTAAAATTTCGGCTGTGATTTCGATTAAATAACTTTTCAGTTCACCTTGATTCCATGTTTCAAAGATGTCCGCAATTTCATTAACTTCCAAATGCAACTTTTCTCTTAAAAACGTATAAGCTTCGGCGATTAATTGCATATCTGCATACTCAATCCCGTTATGTACCATTTTTACAAAGTGACCTGCTCCTTTTGGACCGATATAGGTACAGCAAGGGTCATCATTTACTTTGGCTGCAACTTTTGTCAGAATCGGAGCTACTTTTTCATAGGCGCCTTTATCTCCACCTGGCATGATTGATGGTCCTTTTAACGCCCCGACTTCTCCACCAGAAATACCAATTCCTAGATAACTGATTCCTTTAAATTTCAATTCATCATATCTGCGTTCAGTATCTTCATAATGGGAGTTACCGCCGTCCATGATAATATCGCCTGATTCAAGATGAGGAAGTAATGAATTGATCACCGAGTCAATCGGTTTACCCGCAGTCACCATTAGAAAAATCTTTCTTGGAGTTTCCAGTGACTGAACAAAGTCTTGGATTTCGTAATACGGATGGAGCGACTGACTGTCCAATTTAGCAACAAGCTGATCCGTTAAATCTCTTGTGTAGTTATAGACAGCTACTTGTTCCCCTTTACTAGCCATATTTAAAGCGATATTACTGCCCATGACCCCTAAACCGATGACACCAATTGTATTGAACATTTATTTCTGCTCCTTTTATGTAAGAATAATAGGCAGTAAATCCCTGCCATAAGTGGGGGATTTACTGCCGGGAAAAGCCTATACAAATAAGCTTAGTAATAGAATAAATCCTAATCCAGCTACTGAAATAATCGTCTCAAGCAAGGTCCATGTTGCAAATGTTTCTTTCATGCTTAAACCAAAATACTCTTTAAACATCCAGAAACCAGCATCGTTGACGTGTGAAGCGATTAAACTTCCCGCTCCTGTAGCAAGTACAACTAGAGCAAGGTTAACGTCCGTCTGACCTAACATCGGAATAACTAAACCAGCTGTCGTTAAAGCAGCAACGGTTGCAGACCCTAAGGAAATACGCAGGATTGCCGCGATGATCCAGGCAAGTAAGATTGGTGATAATGATGTTCCTTTGAATAATTCAGCTACATAGTCACCTACACCGCCGTCGATCAATACTTGCTTGAAGGCTCCGCCGCCCCCTATGATTAAGAGCATCATTCCAATATGCAAGATTGCCGATGTACAAGATTCCATAATATCTTTCATTGGAATCTTTCTTGCTAATCCCATTGAATAGACCGCAAATAATAAGGAAAGCAACATGGAAGTACCGGCTTCACCAATAAAACGGATAGCTGCAAGTAGACCATTGTCTTCAAAGCCCATTGTTTTTTGCATCAAAGTGATAATCGTAGCAATTGACATTAATATAACCGGAAGTAAAGCGGTAAATACACTGATTCCAAATCCAGGTGTTTCTTCAAGTTTAAATGATTTTTGTTCTCCTAAAGAAGCAATGCTGCCTGTTTTCGTAAATGATTCAGGTACTAATCTTTTAGCTATCTTCGTAAATACTGGTCCAGCTAAAATAACGGTTGGAACCGCAATAATGAAGCCGTAAAGTAAAACCTGACCAATGTCTGCACCATATTCACCAGCGATAACGGTTGGTCCTGGATGCGGCGGTAAGAAACCGTGAGTTACGGATAATGCCGCTACCATTGGAATACCAAGATATAATATCGAAACTTTTAATTCTCTTGAAATGGCAAATACGATTGGAATTAATAATACTAATCCCACTTCAAAAAATAACGCGACACCGATAATAAATGATGCTGCTACGACTGCCCATTGAATATTCTTTTCACCGAATTTTTTAACAAGGGTCATGGCAATGCGCTGCGCGCCGCCTGAATCTGCGATTAATTTACCCAACATCGCCCCAAGACCAAAGATCAACGCTAAGTGACCAAGTGTTCCGCCTAATCCAGCTTCAATGGTTTTGACAATTCCATCAAGTGGCATCCCAAGTGCTAAAGCTACTCCAAACGATACAATGATCAAGGAAATAAAGGTGTTTAATTTTAAGCCCATTATTAAAATTAATAAAGCGACAATTCCTAAAGCGACAATAACTAATGGCATTGTAATTCCTCCTTGTCTTTAATTTGTAGCATTTATTAAGTTTCTTTGATAATTCGCAATCTGTGTATATTCGTTTCCCAATACCCTTGATAGGTTAATAAAAATCGGCAGTAGCTGCCTATATTCTTTTACAGAATCATCTTTCGGTGTGTGCTTGTGGGTATTGCCTATCATGTCAGAAACTACTTCGAAGGAATCAATTTCCCCGGTGGCATATAATCCTAATATACAAGCGCCCAAGCACGAACTTTCATAGCTTTCTGGAACCACGACTTCCGATTCGAAGATATCGGACATCATTTGCCGCCAAACAGCCGACCTTGCGAAGCCTCCCGTAGCTTGAATTCGGGTCACGGGACCGTCCATGCATTCGGTTAAGGCTAAAAATACTGTGTATAAATTGTAAATGACTCCTTCTAGAGCCGCTCGAATCATATGTTCCTTCTTATGCGACAGTGTTAATCCGAAAAATGAACCCCGTACGTCTGGGTTCCATAATGGTGCACGTTCACCTGCAAGATATGGATGGAATAGCAATCCATCAGCGCCTGGTCTAACACGTTCGGCAATCTTGGTTAAGACTTCATAAGCGTCGATTCCGAGCCTTTTAGCTGTTTCTACCTCGGAAGAAGCAAACTCATCACGAATCCAGCGAAGGACCATCCCTCCATTGTTTACCGGCCCGCCAATCACCCAATGCTTTTCCGTTAAGGCATAGCAAAAGATTCTTCCTTTTTCGTCTGTTTTCGGCTCGTCAATAATCGTCCGAATCGCACCGCTTGTCCCAATCGTGACAGCGATTTCGCCTTTCCGGATAGCGTTTACACCTAGATTTGAAAGGACACCATCACTTGCCCCAATGACAAAGGAGGTTTGTTGATCAATCCCAATTTGTTTGGCTAAATCCGGGTCACAGTTGTTAAAGATCTTTGTTGTTGGTACGAGTTCAGATAATTGATCACGCGTTATTCCAGCAATTCTTAGGGCTTCCTCATCCCAATCCAAGTTTTTGAGATTCAACATGCCCATGGATGAAGCAAGGGAATAATCGACAACATATTGATCAAAGAACTTTTTAAAGATATATTCTTTAATTCCGATATATTTTTTAACTTTGGTTGCGATCTCTGGACGATCATTCACAATCCAGGTGATTTTGGATAATGGTGACATCGGGTGTATCGGTGTTCCAGTCCGTTTGTAAACTTCATGCCCATTTAATTCATCTTTTATTTTATGGGCCCAAGCTTCACTGCGATTATCTGCCCAAGTGATACAACGGGTTAGCGGCTGGTCATTTTCATCCATAGCTATAACACTATGCATCGCACTGCTAAATGAAATAAATGATAGTTTTTTATCTGGATGCTGTTTCGTTATATTTGAAAAGGCTTTCAGAACAGCCTGGAAAATCTCCTCAGGGTCTTGTTCCGCTGTTGTCATATCCGGTGTGTAAAGGGGATAGCCAACATTCTCTTGCTGAATGACATCGCCTTTTTTCGTAAATAATACAGCTTTTGTACTTGTTGTACCGATGTCTACACCTAACATATAGCTAGTCATTTTCTTGTTCGACTCCTTTTGAAAGCATCTGTTGGGCCATCCATAAGTCTTCAACTTCCCCTTGAACATCATCAAAGTTTACATGTAACGACTTAATCATGAGGTCTCGATCTTTTGTTCTGATCGCATCAATATAAAGTTGATGATTATTAATGATCCGTGTAAAGTCTTCATACTTTTCTTTAAAACGACAACGCATGGATAGAAGAATCAAACTTTCCATCACAGGTTTTAAATTATCCCAGATCATCAGTATGTAGGAATGATTGATGGACCGAATGATCGTTTCGTGGAACAGGACATCCTGATAGGAAAACTCATCAGCATCTCTGTATTTTATGGAAATTTTCATCATTTCCAGTGTTTTACTAAGTTCCATTACTAACTCACTAGTGTCCACCTTTACTAGGCGTTCAAATACAAACGTCTCGATGAGTATCCGTACATCATATATTTCTGCATATTTTTTTTCTGTTAAACCAATGACAACCGCACCCATTCTTTCTAATCGGATGATATTTTCAGATGCCAGTATTTTTAACGCTTCACGAACTGGTGAGCGGCTAACGCCAAAGTCAGCAGCTAATTTATTTTCAGATAGTATGGTACCGCTTTCAATCATCCCCGAAATAATACGCATTCTAAGCTCGGATGTTACACGATCACCAGCTGAAGCTTTTGAAAGCCATTTTATAGGATAAAGAAATTCCTTTGATTCAACCATAAATTCACCTTCTTGTAGAGTTCAAGTACACTTGTATACAAGTATTATAATCTTAAAATAATTAGTAATGCAAGCTTTTTGAATTCAACTGGATTCTCGTTAATATAGTCAAAGTTTGTTGGGAGTTTAGAAGGTTTTGGTGCAAAAATAACTTATGAATACTTGGTATTATTTTTTTCCATTGCATTCCTCACCATGCGCTTTTGCTTGTATAACCTTTGCAGGAGCCCTGTCCTACATTTTCTTGGTTGGTAAAATCGAAAGGGTTCAGGATCATTCTGATTTTGATTTACGAAATGGTAAGAAGATATCGAGCTAATGATGAATGCGTAGAATATCTACAAACAACAAAGCAGTGCATCCCTAAAATTGGGATCACTGCTTTGTTGTTTGTAATTTTTGCTAATACCCTACTATCAAAGCTAAAGTCAACTCTTACTGATCGTATTACTAGTAAAGTAAGTAAGAAATCTAGCCATCATAAAAATATATCTTTGCAACTTTTTCTGAAAATCCTGCAATAATTATTGCATAGATATCAATTGTACCCAATAAGTGTGCCTGGCTAAGAATTTAGTCATATTTAGCCTTTTCAATGTACTTATGTTTTACTACATCTTTTAGAAGCTTCTAATTTTGTCGATATCTACTCAGAATTTGTAGTTATTTCTCGGGAAATTGTTGAAATTTGAAAATAGTGATGTGACATATCGTTTGTCAGTCAGATGTTCATTTCACACGTAGCTGCGAGTTCATTGGTTAAAAAATTTAGCTCTCTTTTAATTGAATGAGAACATGGGTTAAATTGTCATATGTATCGGGTATCGCTATCTCTGTTTCATTGGTTCCTTCTAATCTTTCTTTTTCTTTATACGAAGCTATGTAAATTTCCACATTTCATCCATTTCGTTCTAAGTTTTAAACATACTTTCGAACATTAATTTTGCATCTCCACTTCTTTGCCACTTCCTTTGAAGAGGATGCTCATTTATTCGGATGTATATCATTTTGCATATCGGACCTCCTTTCTATTTAAAGATGAAGGTTCTGTGGATTTGCTTTCATGTTATATCGCCCAGCGATACGAAACACAAAAAAGAAGCGATAAGCCCCTTTCTTGAGGAACACTATTAAGGACATGGATCTTGCTAGAGCTAGGAAACCGTTGTTTTAAGCTGAGACATATCGTTTGTCAGTGGACGTTCATTTCTTGTGTAGCTGCGAGTTCATTGGTTAAAACAATCAAAGTCTCTTTTATTTGTTGGGAATTATGGGTTAAGTTTTCATATATATCGGGTATGCTATCTCTGTTTCATTAGGTTCATCTAATCTATCTTTTTGTAGATACACAAGGTCTTTACCTGTACTCTCTAGGGACTTGTCCGTATCGCGTAACGCTATATGCGCTTCGATGTCAGATTGAATAAAGATAGGCAACCTCCATCTTAAAAACTCATATCCGTTTCGTTCTAAGAACGGTAGGTGTTGCATCCCCACTTCTTCTTCCACTTTCTTAGAAAAAAAATACTCGTTCATTCGGATGTATATCATGTGTGCATATCGACCGCCGCTTTTCTATTAAACCTAAAGGTTTCGAATTTATTTGCAAGTTATATCGTCCAGCGATATGAAACAAAAAAAAAGTGCCGCTCAATCCCTGTCTGGAGGAACTCTAGTAAGGATGACTCTTGTTTTTGAATACAAGTTCTTAACCTTTTCAACTCCCATTTTATCAAACTACCTTTTTTGCTTGCTTCAAATTGTGTATTTTGTTTTAGACGCATATCGCTTAAACAAATCTTCAATGAATTTCAATTGAGCCTTCGTTTGCCTTTGGTAGAACGTCCGATACATTGGTATCGTCAAGCTCTTATATAGTAGGTACCAAATCCTGCAAAGTTGAAATATTCTTTCTTAAAATCTATGTTTCAGCTGCGCGAATCATATATGGCACTATGAATTTTTTAAAGTTTTATGGATTCGCATCTCAATGCTTTTATCCATCATTATTTATTTAAAAAATATTTATCAAACGTTTCTACATCAATAATTTGCTCCACAAATCAATACACAGCTAGGCAAAAAACCTTAACAGTCACCTTATTTTCTAAATATGGAAAAAAGCCCCCGCCATTTTTCGGAACGTTTTTGTATAGCCTCTTCTAAACGTTTATTAAATTCATTTTGTGAACTCCATTCTTTTTTCTGTTCGTCCCGCATATTTTGTATTTCTTTTTGTAAGAGTTCACTTTTTTGTTTTTCTTGTTCCAGCAATGTTTCGTATTGGGTATTTTGTTGTTCAGTTAATTGTTCAATTTTAGCATTAGTTCTTTGCGCTGAATTTCCAATACTAGAACTTATAACATGATGATCTTGCTGGAGCCGGGAAACCTTTGTTTTAAGCTGGGACATATCGTTTGTCAGTTGGACATTCATTTCACGTGTGGCTGCGAGTTCATTGACTAAAAACATTAAGACCTCGTTTAATTGATTGGGATCGTGGGGTGAATTTTCATATGTATCGGGTATCGCTATCTGTGTTTCATTGGATCCTTCTAATCTTTCTTTTTGTTGATATACAAGGTCTTTTGCTGTATCGTCTAGGGGCCTGTCCGTATCGCGTAGCGCTATAAGCGCTACGATGTCAGATTGAACAAAGATACGTCGATCTCCATCTTTCAAAAACTCATATCCATTCCGCTCCAAGATTTGACCATACTTTCGAACAGTGGGAGTTGCAATACCCACTTCTTCTGCCACTTCCTTGGAAGAGAAAGCTCGTTCATTCAGTTGTATATCACGTCGCATATCGGACCTCTTTTCTATAACTAGTTGTATCTGTAGTCTACCTGACCTTAAATTTTCTGTCTAGATGAGTATAGCCTATCCAGAAGTTGTTAGGGATAGCGATAAGATTTCCTTTTCCTTTCTTCTGTTTCCATATAGGATTAAATAATCTATTCGCTTACCTTCCTTTTCTTGCATAGCCTCTATCTATACCTATCCATTGTGGATGTTACAACTGGTTGGGCCTGGCGGCTGGTCCCGTGCCTTTAGAAAAAACTGGCCAGCCTTAACCTCAAGATTCCCCTTTTTTGTTGCAAGTTACACACTCGCACAAATTTTCGTATAATCACTTAAGTTAAATTGTACCCTCTTATAATTGTCATGCTTGATAAGATAGTAACTTATAGTAGTATACTCTAGCTCTAATATAGTCTGCACCCACTGATTTAGCCCATAACGTTCGATGATTTCCATCACTAGATACATGATATTCTATCATCGCAGGCTTTCTAGAATAACTTTGTGTATATTTTCTATCGCAGTGCTTGAAAAGAGCAGAAATCCATCATAATTCATAGGCTCTTTTACATAACCAGCTCTGAGTCCTTTTCTACTAAAAGCGGCTGGCCGATTATTGAAACCAATTCCATTAATCCACCTAAGTGTTTAAGTGATTCGTGGAGACAACAGCCAGGAACTTCTGGATACTGCACAGAACTAACAAAAGAAGAACTAACAAAAGCATTGGAAAAAGCAAATAAAGAAAAATCCCCATTCCTACGGGATAAGGTAATAGAGAAGTTATCAGCTTCTAACTTCAAACCCCTCTCAAGTAAAGAATTGTGAATATGAACAGAGAAATATCTAATTCATAAAACAAAAAGGTGCACTCAATTTAAAGTGTACCTTTTTGTATATCCATATATCCCCATAAAGTTGTGAAAAAATATGTTTGTCTTCTTCCTTTTTGCCGCCAAACAATCCAGAATATTATTGGTAATTCTGAGAGATTACAAAAGCCCTTCCAGTCCGATCTCAATTTTTTTCAAAAACAGAATCTAAGTACGGTTGTGTTTTAATTCCCTCTTCTACAGCGAAATGCTCTATAACTTTAAACTATTCAATTTATAACTTGTATTAGTAAAAGAAGCTGCCAGGTGGCAGCCGGATATTCAATTAAAGCACCCGTTATTCATAATAAACGAAACATCCACATCGCTAACTCGTAAAAAAACGAATAACCAATATAAAGTATTAAAAATAATGCTACCTACTGCAACTCCTCCAATATGTTCTTCCAAAAAATATAAACAAGAGCCTCGATTTTCAAACTGAAATCGAGGAATTCCAATCAACAAATATATATTCTAGACTAGGTCTTGTTAATCCTCGTTGGAAGAGAACGAAAACGTGGATGCCCAGCAAGGATAGAACCTCTCATCTGTTTAACGACAGGATGTTCTGACGAAAAAAACTGATTTTTAGAATCGTAAAGCTCGATTAATTCTCCTTTTTCCAGTACACCCAAAGTATCCGCGATTGAATAGGCCGCTTTAATATCATGTGTAATAAAAAGATAAGATAAGCCGAATTCTTTTTTTAACTCACTTAATAATTCTAAAATTAGTGTTTGATTAACCATATCCAGACTGCTTACGGATTCATCTAAGACGATTAGCAGTGGCTTAAGAGAGATTGCTCTGGCAATATTAATTCTTTGCAATTGTCCACCGCTAAATTGGTGTGGGTATTTTTTTAAATCCTTTTCACTTAGACCTACTTTTTCCAATAACTCAATAACGGTTCTTTTTTGTTCGGCTACGGTTAGTTTTTCATAGTTTTCTAATGGCTCGCCTATAATACGCTCGGCTGTCATTCGTGGATTGACAGATGAATACGAATCCTGAAAGACGACTTGTAGATCTCGGCGTATCTTTTGACGAATATGCTTATCAGCAGTATAGATATCATGCCCTTGAAACAGAACCTGTCCTTGCTGTGGACGTTCCAAGCCAAGAATCACTTTTCCTAATGTGCTTTTTCCAGCTCCACTCGTTCCGAGTAGTCCTAAACATGTTCCTTCGTCAATAGAGAGGGAAATGTCAGTGAGTACTTTTTTAGAATGGTCTTTCCATTTAAAAAACGTATGAGAATTATAGCTATGAGTTACTGCTTTTACTTGTAATAAACTCATTTGTTCACCCCTCAAAAGAATGCAATCTATATATCACAACATATGGGCGATAGGTTCTTCAAGATTTATGCTAAGGCAGGCATTTAGCAGTTTCTTTGTATACTCATGCTGCGGATTATCAAATAGTTCAAACACATTTGCAGTTTCTACAATTCTGCCATGTTGCATAACGACTACATCATCTGCCATTTCAGAAATGACTCCAAGATCATGAGAAATGAGTAAAATGGATGTTCCATATTCAGAACGAATTTTATCCAAGTGGCGAAGTACCTGTAATTGGTTATGAACGTCAAGTGCAGTTGTCGGCTCATCAGCAATAATAACGGAAGGTTTTAAACATGCAGCCATCGCAATCATCACGCGTTGTAGCATACCTCCACTCAATTGAAAAGGATAGCTTTTTAATAGTTTCGCGGGATTTGGCAGGTTTACATTTTGCATCGCATCGATGGCAAGCTCTTTTGCTTGTTTTTTATTCAATGAGGTATGGGACCTGATCATTTCGATAAATTGATTGCCAATTGTAAAAACAGGCGTAAATGAATTCATCGGATTTTGCATGATAAAGGCAATATCCTTGCCGCGAATTTCACGTATTTCTTTATCGTCTAATCCATTTAGTTCTCGTCCTTGGAGGGTAATGTTACCTTCAATCGTCGTTGTTTTCCGATCAAGAAGCTGCAGAATGGACATACTCGTAACGGTTTTACCACTCCCACTTTCCCCAACAAGACCCAGTACCTTCCCTTTTTTCAGTTCAAAACTAATATCCTGAACGAGGGTGGAAGCACCATCATTTGTTTGTACTTGTACATGTAGATCGCTCACTTTTAATACATTCGATCGTTCTGTTCCCAATCTTCTCATTCCTTTTTATTAACGACGTTTGACTCCAAAACGTTCTGATAACGCTTCGCCTAATAAATTGAAGGTGACGACAACGAGCATAATCATCAAACCTGGATATAGCATTAATTCTGGATTCGTCCGAATATACGATTTCCCTTCATGAATCATTGCTCCCCATTCTGGTGTAGGGGGTTGCACACCTAAACCTAGAAACGACATAGCCGATATATCCATGATGGCCCAACCCATTTCTAATGTACCCATAACAGCGAGCGGAGGGAGTACATTTGGAACAATATGTTTCCTTATTATCTTCCATTGAGAAGAACCGCTTATTTTAGCTGCCGCTATATAGTTTTGTTCTTTCAGACTAAGTACCATTCCTCGGAAAATTCTCGCATAATACACCCATTGCACAAGCATCAATGCTATGATGACTTGTTTAAGGCCAGGTCCCAATATACCAACAAGTCCAAGAATGAGCAAAAGATTCGGAAATGCCATAACACCATCACAAAGTCTCATTAGCACCTGGTCCACCCAACCACCTTTATAACCAGCAATGGTTCCAACAATCAAACCGATTCCTAAAGATGAAATAAAGATTAATGTGGCAAATCCTAACGAAATGCGAGCTCCATATAAGATGCGTGATAACGTACATCTTCCTAAATGATCAGTTCCTAATGGATACTCAAAGGAAGAGGGCTGCAGTTTATTAGCTAAATTGACAGCAATAGGATCATTAGGTGCAATCCAAGGAGCCAAGATGGTGATGATAAATAGGAAGCTCAATATTATCGAACAAAGGACAATCACTTTCTGACTTCTCATCATAATACGAAGACTTGTCATCATTGACGTTGCCCTCCTTTTCTGGAGATGCGTGGGTCGATACACATTTGAATTAGGTCAACAATCAAGTTGCTAAAAATGAATAGTCCCGCAGCTAAAAGCACATAGCATTGAATGACAGGAACATCCCGATTAAAAATAGCCTCAATGAAATAACGACCAAATCCTGGCCAGGAAAAGACCGCTTCGACGATAATCGTTCCAGTCAGCAGCTTTCCTAAATTCATCCCCAGTCCAGTAATCATGGGGGATATGGCTATTCTCAATACATGTTTTCCCATAATGACTTTTTCCTGAATCCCTCTTGTGCGAGCAAAAAGGACATAAGGTTCCTGTAAATTTTCAAGAACGCTAGCACGTAATAGTCGAGTATACAAAGCTATTAATGGCAAAGCTAAAGTAACGGAAGGAAGAACCAGATGTTGCCAAGTCCCGATTCCTTCGACAGGAAATAGGTCGAGTTTAACAGAAAAGAAAAAAATCAATAAATAACCAAGCCAAAAAGAAGGGATGGACGCCCCGAAAAAAGAGAGAAGGCGACTAAAATGGTCAATACCACTGTTTTTCTTAATGCCTGCCAAAAATCCAAGAGGGACACTGACCAGGATAGCTAATATGATGCTACCTAAAGCTAACTGAATGGTCGCTGGCATTCGATATGTAACCTCGTCCCAAACAGGTTTATTCGAAAGATAAGATATGCCAAAATCAAATTGGCATATCTTAATAATAGAATTTACATATTGAACATGGAGGGGTTGATCTAAGCCAAACTCATGTCTTTTCTGAGCCAATATCTCATCTGTGGATTGGATATGTGCTGCAGATAAATATGCCTCAGCCGGGTCCACGGGTGAAAGGTGAATCATTCCAAACGTTAGAAGAGTGGCCAAAAGAAAGATGGGAATAATGGCCATAATTCGTTTCAAGATATAAGTGCCCATGAAAACCCTCCTGTAACTTACTTCTCGATGCTAATTCCTGTGAATGGATGTTCATCCCGGTTAGCAGGGAATGTAAAATTAGATACATCTTTTTGGTAAACAGCTATTTTCTTAATATAAGAAATAGGCACAATCGCTCCTTGGTCTTGCAGTGATTCCAAAATAGTTAAGTAAAGTTCTTGACGTTCTTTTTCATCTGTTGTTCCAGGAACATCTGCAATTTGTTTTAACAACTCATCTCTGTTCGGATAAGATGAAATGGCTTCATTAAAACCAAATCCTTCTGAACCAACGACATTTACGAAAGTATGTGGATCATATGGAGCGCCATAGTTACTAAAGAAATTCAATTCAAAATCATTAGCTTTGAATCTTTCAATTTGTACCGTAAGCTCAACTCCAACGATGTTTAATTTAACACCTAGTGCCGCCCACTCAGATTGTAATGTTTCGGCCATTGCTTTTTGAATCGATTCTGCAGAGTCGTACATTAACTCGATTTCAAGTGGTTTCCCGTCTTTCTCACGAACGTTTTTTCCTTTTGGAAGCTTCCATCCTGCTTCATCTAATAAAGCTTTTGCTTTTTCGACATTATAATCAATCGGTGTTACATCAATGTCTGAAGTATACGGGAAGTTTGTCGGTAAAATGAAATCTGCCTTCTCTTCCAACCCAGAAGTAACTCCGTCAACCATTGCTTTTTTATTAAATCCATATTGTAACGCTTGACGAACACGTAAATCTGAAAGTTGTTCTTTCTTCGTATTCATAACTAGTTGTCTTGTCGCAACCGGATCAGAAATACTAGTCTTATAGGTACCTGTTGTTTCTAATTGTTTGAAAGCATCCAGACTGATAACACCTTCACCATAAATAAGGTCTAGGTCACCTTTTTCAAAAGCAAGAACTCGGGTTTCAGCATCAGGAATGATCTTGACTTTGATTTTCTTTACTTTAGGGAGTTCACCCCAATAATTTTCATTGCGTTTGAAAATGGCATATTCATCTGCTTTATATTCTTCCAAAATCCATGGGCCTGTACCGACTGGTTTTGTAACACCTTTAGAAGTGTCACCATCTTTAGGGAATCCAGCATCACCTAAGAATCGGACTGGACGAACAACGGCTAACTCTTGAATAGTAGGATAATATGGCTCCTTTAATGTTAGTTTAAATGTGTTTTGGTCAATTACTTCCGTTTGATCCACTTTCGGAATAAAGCCCAACCAACTATGTAAATCAACATTTTTCAATATAGTATCAAAGTTCTTTTTCACAATTTCAGCATTAAAGCTCGTACCGTCAGAAAATTTCACATCTTGACGGAGGTTGAACGTATATTCCTTCCCATCCTTGGAAATTTCCCAAGATTCAGCTAAATGCGGTTTCAGCTTACCTCCATCTTGGTAGCTGACCAAAGGTTCATATATCATTGATGTAGCGAATAATTGAGAAGGATTATAGACATGCGGATTCATTTCACCTATATCCCTAGGCCAAGCCAAAGTAAGCATGTCTTTACTGTCTTTATTTGAAGTTGAATTTTCTTTTGATTCATTTGTACATCCAAGTAAAAGCGTTGATAAAATTAAAACGATTGCGGATATAAATAACACTTGTTTGCTGTTTCTTCTTTTTGACATAACATTGGTGCCTCCAGTACAATATTGAGAATCATTTTCAATTGTAAAGAGTAACTATATTATTGTCAATATAATGTCGAAACTCTCGAAAAATATAAATATGTTTATAACAAATCATATTTAGAAAAATAGAACCTCAATAGCCTTTTCATCCATGAATGATGATGCTACTCCAAATATTCTTACGTTCGGCCCCTTGTAAAGCCGGTATTGCTCGTGATAGTTAGGAATTTGACCAATATGATTAACATTCCAGATATCCGTTGTGAAGAAGTAATCATCATTCACCTGTTTTTCACAACCATAAGTTGCAATAGTCTTAACCTCAAAAGCAGGATAAAGTCGATATTATTATATCCCTATATTGATTTATGCGTAGAGGATACGATATGTAATTTTCCAATGGAGTTCTCCTTATCAATTAGTAGCTTCCCAATTTCAAAAGCGTGGGCTGCCTTTCCCAATCCTTCCAAATCTCATCTTCGGATGGGTGGAAATAGTATTTAATCGTTGTTTTGATTTGTGAATGTCCCAAACCCTCTTGCACCATTTTGATGTTTTAGGTTTCAAGATAATAAAGGGTACCATGAGAATGCCGAAACATATGTGGTGTTATATGGATTCCGATTTTCCCCTTAAGTTCTTGAAAAGCAGAATAAATATTATAATATTCCATTGGCGTTCCTGGACTTTCACCAGCCAGTTTAACAAAAACAAATTTATGATCCGGTTTATATTCATTAATCACTTCATACAAATAGTCATCGTATATATCCATTAATTCCTGAGAAACGTCTATTTTTCTTTCCCCTGTTTTCTAGCTGTTCTAGATATGTAAAGTAGAATTTTAAAGCCGTACAATAGGCCCGTAAAGTATTACGATGAACATTTACGCTCATATGACAAAAAATATCGAAGAAAAGACCTTTTGTAAGTTCAGTGAACTTACGAAAGGTCTCCTCTAATTGATGAAGTAAAGTTGTTTCAAAAACTGAAAGTTAGCAAAAGGTTAGCATTTCACTAATCTCCATCTTACAAACCCCTATATCAAGGGTTCTAGGCGATGATTACATCATGCCGCCCATAGATTGCGGGGTTTCACCTGATAATATCATGCCATCTAACCCTAATTTAAGCACACTCATGAACATTCGTTCCTCACAAGAATATTCACTCAACAATATGCAAAAATATAGATATCGGCACCCATTCGGCACCTTTTTGGCACCAAGGGTGTTTTTCTTCTATTATATAACTCCACCAACTTTTTTTATCAAACTTTTATATAAAAACTCGAAGTGTATAACATTTAAACCCATCTATTTTAATCAATCTTTATTTAAAAGATGGGTTTCTTCTTTTTATAAAATCAACATTTGCAGCATGCTTTTAATCAAACTTTTATAAAGCAACACTTAATTATCCAAAGATGAGCCCATCAAGTCTTAATAAGATTTCATTTCAGCCATTTTTATTGAACATTTACATCTTCGTGTTCTGTACCTGTAATCACGTCATACCAAGCTTCAATATCCTTTTCAAAATTAGCCGTCTTTTCCCGGTATCTTTGCAGCGAATCCTTTCCTAGCGGCAAGTGAACCGGCGGCTTCTCCGCGTTGGCAACCTTCACGATTGCCTTGGCCAACTTGACAGGATCGCCCGGTTGTTTCTTATTTGCCTGGGTAGCGAATTTTCTCATCTCTCCTACCGTTTGGTCATAATCCGGAATGATGTGACCTGAGCGCGTTAGTGACGCAGCATCCAGAAATTCCGTACGGAAGAAGCCCGGGGCTACTACGGTCGCATGAATTCCAAGCGGAGCTAATTCCAATGCAAGTGCCTCCGTTAATCCTTCAACAGCGAACTTGGTTGAACCGTATACGCCCCAGCCAATATAACCGCTCAATCCTCCAACGGACGAGATATTGATGATATGTCCGGAACGTTTTTTGCGCATATGAGGCAGGACTGCCCGGGTCACATTCAACAAACCAAAAACGTTGGTTTCGAAATTTTTCCTAACCTCTTCAGCAGTAGCTTCTTCAACGGCACTCAGCAGACCGGATCCTGCATTATTTACAAGCACATCAATTTTGCCGAATTTCTGTACGGCTTGATTCGCAGTTGCAATTGCCTGTTGTTCATCGGTGATATCCAGAAGAACAACTTGAAGATTCTCCGGATTTCCTAATTTATCAGCTAAAGACTTCGCCGAGCTACGGACCGTCGCAACAACGTTATCTCCAGTTTCCAACACGGCCTTCAGTATTTCCAAACCAATGCCCCTTGCTGCACCAGTAATAAACCAAACTTTTTGCTTTGTCATGTAGAATCCCATCCTTTTTATTATTTTTGTTGTATGTTATCTACTTGGAAACCTAGGAATCTTATCAGCAAGGAGATATTCTGCATATTGCCGAGAGCTCTCAACTAATTCTCCCTCGCTTTTATCATCCGTATCAAAGATGGTAAAAGGTATCAACAAATCGGTTTCGATTAAATTGCTCGTAGCATGGAAGGGGCTAAGGAGTTCATGAATCGTATAGAGATCGCCTCCTCCAGGCTGATAATCCATTTCTGAACCACCGATAGAAATAGCCAGACCCAGCTCCTTCCCCCGCAGTTTCCCTCCTTTTGACGTGTAGCCCCACGCCATGAGTCAGTACATCATCCAACCACTTCTTGAGAAGCGGAGGTGAACTATACCAATAGAACGGAAATTGAAAAATGATCCGTTCATGCTGCATGGCAAGTTCTTGTTCTCTTTGAACATCAATCCGCCAATCCGGATAGGAAGCGTATAGATCATGAACGGTGATCTTATCCGGATACTTCTTAACTTCCTCCAACCAAGTCTTATTCACGCGAGATGTGTCCAAGTTAGGATGAGCGACAATTAACAATGTCTTCATCATTTTCCCTCCCTTCGTTCGATCTCATGCCTGCTGACAAGTTAACTTTATCGTACTTTAAGCGATGGTGCTTATCTGTGTAGTTCAAACCATTTGTCTATTTAGCTCAAGTTCGATGTCCAGCTACCTGCCGAATTGTAACCTGGGGAAATAAAAAGGTTTCTTAGAGTAACAATGCGATCGGTTGGATGATTTGCAATAATATTTAACTCAACATTTCACCCCCCTTAGAATAGTCGTAGGCGCCGTTTGATGGCCCATGCCAGCTTGCTGCTCTTAAGGTAGTTATTTTGAATCGCACTAGCAAAGTTGTACGGACTGGCTTAATATTATGTTATGGAATAGCGAGGAGGGGTATAAATGATTGTACGTTCCGAAAAGATAATGAAAGTACCACAGGGTTTAACCAATGATGTTCATCAAATAGCGTTAAAGTTGAATGGGTTAACGGTCTTTGAGTCCTGCGTTTATTTGGAAAGTAAAGCAGGTTCATTATTTCTAGAAGACCACCTGCTATTATTCGTGCTCAATGGTACATACACCGTTCGTTTTGGGAACCAAGTACATACTGTCCGCAAAGATGAAATGGTTTTATTGCAAAAATCTATTGTCATTGAATATGAGAAATCTGGCGAGGACGGATCGGAAAACCGTCTTGATTACATGATGTTTTTCTTGAAAGATGAAATACTAAACGATTTTATCAAAATGGCGAATGTAATGCCTGTTTATCCCTCGGTTATGGTCCCAATATCGGTCTTGTCAGTTAATGAAAGGCTCATTCACTTTATAGAATCGTTAAAACTGATGATTAAAGAACCAGACCGAATTAATCCTGGTTTAATTAAAATTAAATTGTTAGAGTTGCTGTTTGATCTCGCAGACGCAGATGACAAGTTATTGTTTCAGTTTTTGCAAATAAAACGCAAAGAAAAAAGGCATATTACTGAGATCATTGAAGAAAATTTGTTCAATCCAGTATCTTTAAACGATCTTGCCTATTTGTCAGGGCGGAGTTTGTCATCCTTTAAACGTGATTTTCAATCAATCTACAACACTTCGCCCCTTCAATGGATTCGAAATCGTAAATTAGATCGTGCCAAGGAATTACTTGCAAATTCGGCATTGTCGGTTACAGATGTTTGCTACTCAACAGGATTTGAAAATGTGACTCATTTCTCAAAGGTCTTTAAAAAAAGATTTGGCATGCCTCCATCCATGGTAAGAGGGCGTCATTTGCAAACGTAAAATTAAATTGTGGATGGAGAAGAGATCCAGAATGGCCAAGAATTGACCTATTCAAAGGAACCCTCAATTATCTTGTAAGAGTGGAGCAAGACAAGGACTGGTGTGTGGTGAGAGAAGAGATTGCATCCTCACCTCCTCAGATACTTTCAACTCTACAAAGTACGGATGGCCAAAGTTAACCTTATAAGCCGACATCCCTTTCTAAATAGGAAGGGATGTTTAAGTTACTATGCACATTGCTAATCTTAGCTGATGCAATGTGCAAAAGAATCAAAAAATCCACCAACCAGTCTATCAGGTAAAGCAGAAAATGGATCATGGATGTATTTATTTAATCTGGAGCTGCTGAAAACCAATATGTATGTGAAACAAATTTGTAACTATCTAAATTGATTAATAATCAATGCGATGATCTTATTTAAATCAAGTGGATGATGTACAATGATGCTTCCCCAGAGAATTCCCCCCACTGTTGTCACCCCGATAAAAATAAACCATTCCTTTTTATTCAACTTTCGTACTCGGTTTAATATCATCAAACCACCGCTGAGAAACAGTGTATATAAGACTAACATTCCGATCATGCTGGTTTGTCTCTCCT
Organism: Peribacillus sp. V2I11; assembly: GCF_030817135.1. NCBI lineage: Bacteria > Bacillati > Bacillota > Bacilli > Caryophanales > Bacillaceae > Peribacillus > Peribacillus sp. V2I11. Next base: position 1,994,093 of record NZ_JAUSYW010000001.1, read on the forward strand.
CTGTATTTTATATAGCGTCTGTAACCAAGAACCAATAATCAGAATGGTCGGAACAATAACAGCGTACAACATATAGTAGCTAAATAAATAATTTTCAATCCATTCGATGTTCTCTATCACGTTGGTAAATAAAAGAGAGTAACCGGAGATGATCCATACTAGTGGAAAGGCTACTATGTCGCGTCTTTCAATTTTAAATAGCTGGCAAAGCCCGAGGACTGCACAATAAAACAATAAGCTTAATTTTAGACATAATAAAAGAAGAATATTAATCGAAAGAATCGCCTCTAAATGTTCCAAAAATCCCGAAAACTGCATTTCACGAAAAATGGTGTAAACTGGGTATATAAGATGTGAGCCTCGATCGACTCCTAAAATGCCAATCGTCATGTATACACAGATAGAAAGGATAACACCAGCGGAGCTAATTCCTAAAAAAAATGCCGTTTTCAATCTGCTCTTAACAAAAGGGAAGAGCATCATAAACATAATGGTTTCCATAAAAGGAAACGCAAGTGCATATTTTGTATGAAGGATCGTAGTCCAAAGCTGAAAGTCAAAAGGGACATGGAAAGTCCGCAAGTCCCAATCCTTTAGCATGACCGTGAATGGAATCCAGAAAGCCACAATAATATACGGTGTAACAAGCTCACTTACCATTGCGATCGACTCAATTCCTTTTACGACGGCATATGCACAAACGAGCAACAACACTACATTGAAAATGGAAAGGGGAGTTCGTGGCATAAGGTTATTATGCATAAAATCACTTAAGTTACGTGTTACCCAAGATGCAATTTGGATGAAATAGAGAATGTAAAGAAAGGCGATCATTCCACCCGCCCATTTACCAAGGACTTGTATCGCAATCTGAACGAGGCTTTTTCCAGGGTGAAGTTTGGATAAGTATAGCCAAAAACCCGCCAAAACCAACCCATACAAGAACGACCAAACACAAACAATCCAGCTGTACTGCTTTGCATCTTCCATAAGTTTTCCTGGTAACATAAGGAACGTTGTAGCGCAGACAAAAGTAAAAGTTAAGGTGATCATCTGCCATCCACTTAGTCGAGCATTTTCCATTTTCTTATTCACTCTTTTCTACTTTGTATGGGGATCCAGTATTTCCTATGGTTGTTACCTTGGAGTTCACTACAAACGCAACAGGAAACTCTTTCCAATTTTTAATGTTAACGCCTTCATCCTGAATACCTAACAGATCCCATTCTTTATCTTTACCCAACTGATCAAGGGACTTTGCTTTCTCTTTCAGCGTTCGATTAAATGCCGATTCTACTTCATGAAGATTGTCTGCGGTCATTGGTTTAGGTTGTTTACTGTTAATGATCCGCAGTTCAGCACGAATCTTTATAGTTAAACGAGAGGAAGAACGGTCGAATTCCCTATTCAATTTCACATCCTGCACCTCTACATCGACATTCTCTCCATTCACTTCAATCGATTCTACAAATTTCTTAAGCTTGTCATTCAAGATAAAAAAATACTTTTTTGTATCAAAATCAATTCGGCCAACCATGCGGCCATTAAGGAAAACCGCTCCATCCTCAAAACTCATAGCCTCTGTACTTGCGTTGATGTTTTCCATTCTATCTGTTTTAGAAGCAGGCTGTTCGCTTTTATAGTGCAGAATCGGAATGATTGTCGGTTGATGATAATTAATCGCTTTTGCCAAATCTCTAAAACGTGTAGGCATAATACTGTTACGATAACTGCGTGCATGAAGGTCAAACATTGATTTAACAAACCGGCCTGGCACTCTTTCCAGAAAGGTATAACTGTTCATGACTGTGGATAGCGGGGAATCTGTCACTACAATATTCACATTCGTCCGACGCTCAGGATCGCGTTCCAGAAAGTTAATTAAATCTAATAAACCTTGCTGAGCATAACGTTCAGATACGATATATAACTGTACATGAGGGGTGTAAAACAACCTTGGCATTACCGAGCTTGTTTTTTCCGCAAATCTCCCGGAACTATATTCCTTTAATTTATATGTATAAACGGCACCGCCACTTGCGCCGCCTGATTTGGTTGAAACGCCTGAGGGGTTAATAATCTGGTAATAAGCAGTAATCATTCCCGTACTCGGGTCTTTGTCGGCTCCAGCTATGTTGACAATCGCTAATTGATTGATTTCCTTCATATCCCAGCAGCCGGAACAGAACAAGAGAATTAATAATGTAAGATAGGATCTTCTCATTCTTCACCCTCCTTTAATTTTTTTTCATAAAACGTACGAGGAATGCGTTTCAATAAAAATCGAGGGAACCGAACAAAAGTATCCTTCCAATCGGAAAAGGCCAAAGGTGCCAGTGGGGTCATATACTTGACTCCAAATGATCGTATCGATACTAAATGAATTAAAAGAAAATATAAGCCAACCATGATTCCAAAGAAACCCAGAAACCCAGCTAATAGCATAAAAGAAAATTGAACAATTCTTTGAGCAATGCTGAAACTGTAGTTAGGAGAGACGAAATTAGAGATAGCCGTAAAAGAAACAACAATAACCATCGCTGCAGAAATGAGTCCGGCTTCCACCGCTGCCTGTCCTAAAACGAGTGCGCCGACGATAGAGATGGATTGGCCGGCAATACGTGGCATACGAAGCCCGGCTTCACGTAAAATCTCGAATGTTACAATCATGATAATCGCTTCAATAACCGCGGGGAACGGCACTTCCTCACGTTGGGCTGCCAAGCTGATTAATAGTGAGGTTGGCAGTAATTCTTGGTGATAGCTTACCACTGCGATATAAAGAGATGGTACGAATATGGAAAACAAAAAAGCAAGCATGCGCAGCCAACGCGTGAGTGTGGCAATATCTGCTCGCTCGTAATAGTCCTCTGGGGATGAAAACATTTGAAAAAAGGTTATGGGCCCGTATAAAACCATAGGTGTACCGTCCGTAATAAGCGCAACTTGTCCCTCGAGTAATTTTGCTGCAATAGAATCTGGTCTTTCTGTACTTACTAGTTGAGGAAAAGGTGAAAATGTCTTATCTTGGATCCATTCTTCAATATAAGCGCTCTCCAAAATACTATCAGCTTGAATGGAATGAAGGCGTCGACGGAACTCATCTAAAATTTTCGCTGATCCCACATTGTTGAGATAAGTTAGGTACACTTTCGTCCTTGTTGCAGATCCTATCGTAAATGGCTCAAATATTAGGTGTTCGTTTTTTAATCTCTTTCTGATCAGAGCGACATTTCTTGCTGCATCTTCAACGAAACCCTCTCTTGGACCACGAACGGAAGCCTCCCCTGTTGGTTCCGAAATACTTCGAAATTGTTCATTTGAGACATCATAACTTAGATAAGTATTTCCACAGGCCGGAATAAGAAGACAATGACCTTCAAGAAGATCGGAAATACCTTCGTTGGATCCGGATAATTCTTTCCATTGAATAAGGGGGATTATTTTTTTCAACCAGTTAATTGGAGTATGTTTTGACGCTTTTATGTTCTGATCGTCTTCAGAAATGGGTTTCAATAGCATTTCATCGACCTGATTCGTCGTTACGATCGATGCAAGATAAATGCAGTAAAGGCTGGATCCCTCAGCGGCTTCTATTTTTTTACATATAAAATCAGGTGATTTTCCTAGACGTCCCGTGATTTCTTCAACAGTGATACCAGCTTTGTTAACCCTTAACATAAAAAATCCCCCCTTCTAAAAAGACTACCTTCATTTTTTACTGTGGGGGATTTATTATGCAAAATTTCAATAAAAAGTCTCGAAAATATTAATTGTATTATTGTAAAAGTGATAATAATGCTTTATCAATTTATTGAATTTAATTAATTAATTTCTAAATAAAAATGTCCACTTTTTCTTTAGCAAAAAGTAGTCATTTTTATTTACAAAAGTTCACTAATAAAGATAGCTTTACTATTACCAAGGCATGATTATGTTTGTGTAAAATGAATATTTTGAGCCTGAAATCCATTCCGTTTTTGTGAGTTAATATTTTATTTGAATTTTTCCGATTGAATAATAGTCACAAAAATTATCTTGTTCTTATATCCTTTTAGGAAGTTCACCTACTATAATGGGGTCTAGATGTAAATTTTATTAAAAGAAAACGAATAATAAATCCAATTCCTAACCCTGGAAATAAAGAAAGCATTGGAAGCCAAATCGGACCAAATAATATACCGAAAATTAAAAGCAAATGGAAGAAACGACTTTATTGTAAATAATTAAACAACTTTATTATTACTTAACAGTAGAGTCTCGATTGATGCGAATTGAGAACGCGTAATAAGTTCGTCTTTCCTCGTGTTGGCCCTTTAGTGGATTACATTTTGCGCTAAAAAACAACAATCATAATTGACTGGTGGTTTATATGTCTGTAAAGAGAACTACTGAAATAGGTTTTAATGCTTAATATCCATACCAAACATTTCAGTGGATAGTTCATCAATTAGTCTAAAAAGCTATTAGTATTCATTTTATCTCTATTGTTAACTTGTGTACTAGCTATAAGGGAATACACTGTTTTATTGTCTTCTCTGTTATAAATAAACTGAAATAATTCTCTGGTATCTTGTTCAAGTATCTCTAAGCGAAACTTCTTTATAACTAAAAAAGTAAGGGAGGAATTGTAATGGCCTATGTAAAAAAATACGAAACTAAAAAAAGGTGATCGGTGGATGTATGTTGTAGAGAATGGCATCGATCCACAGACTGGCACACGTAGAAGGATTGTTAAAAAGGGATTTATTAAACAGAAGGACGCTAAGGACGCTCTTAAAGAATTCGAACGTAAAACAAGTGGTAAAAAATTTGAACATACAAATATAACTTTTGAAGAAATGGCAGAAGAATGGCTTGATGTCTATAGTGAGACAGACGTAAAGATTAGTACTATTCGTGTTAGAAACCACGAAATAGTGCATTTAAATCGGTATTTTGCTAAGTATATGATCAAAGATATCACTAAAAAAATGTATCAAAACGCATTAAATAATTTGAAGAGAAAAAAATAGCCCATAATACCATTTCTGGTATTCACGGAACAGCAAGAATGATCTTTAAACGAGCATTAGAACAAGATTTACTTCTTGCTGATCCGACAGAATATGCTTTTATCCCAAAAGACAAAAAGACAGTAGAGGACATAGAGAACCAAAAAGTTGAAGAGAAGTATTTAGAAAAACATGAATTAAGGGATTTTCTAGAAACAGCTAAAACTAAAGGTGAAATTGATGATTATGTTATCTTTTTAACTTTAGCATGGACAGGTCTCAGAGCTGGTGAATTAGTAGCCCTTAAGTGGAAGGACATTGATTTTGAAGAAAATACGATCAATATTACAAAGACTTACTATAATCCAAAGAATAATACCGAAGATTATAAATTGCTTCCTCCCCAGACTAACGGTTCAATACGTAAGATTGATGTAGAAGATGAAGTTATTAATGCCCTCCATAAACATAGATTGAAGCAAAAAGAAATCAAACTACAAGTTGGCAAAGAGTACTATGATAAGGATTTTGTTTTTGGAAGGTTAAATTCTCCTTATTTCGGTTATCCACATTTTATTAAGACTATAGAAAATCGAATGGAAAGCTTGTTAAAAAAAACACCCTCTATTAACAAACGATTAACACCTCATTCTTTAAGACACACCCATATATCTTTGTTAGCAGAAGCTGGTGTTGAATTACTTCAAATTATGGATCGACTTGGTCACACAGAAGATGAAACAACTACACAGGTTTATTTACACATTACAAAAGACAGAAAAAAAGAAGCTTCTCAAATGTTTGCTCAACTAATGAGAAGCCTCTAATTATAATTTCGGATCGGTTCGGGCACCTTTTCGGCACCTAAAATGATGATTCCACCTACAAACCCTTAATATATAAGGGTTTTATAAGCTAAATTACATCATGCCGCCCATATTTCCACTATGCTGTAACATTTTTAACGTGAGTTAACATATGCCAATTAACCCGCATCATCAAACGTTTTTAATATGATTCGTAATGTAACATCTTTAACTTAATTTCATGGATTAACACAGGGTTATGTTACCCTTTTGTTACTCCACTTTTATCATTATAGGGTATGATAAATAGGCATTTATATTGAACCAATATCTATTTCTACTTAAACTAAAACCCATCCATAGTTAAAGTATCTAAACTTTTTAGACCGTATTTTTTACGCTCTTATATTCGTTTATATAATAGGAAGAAAAACAAAATTATACAATCCTTTTTATACCGAGGTTTAGCCCGATTTTATTTAAAAAAGGGAAATGAAATTATATACTTTTCTATATGTTTCGTGACCAAAATGTGATCAAAAAATAAGACACCCACCTTCCTGGTGGGTGTCTATTTCATTATTTTTTTAAATGAACTTTATATCATTTTGCTCTTATTTCCTCTTTCCTTCTTCATCACTGGCTCTGTATAAATAATGCAAAAATTTATCGTATAACTTATCTAGTAGGATGTTTCTTCCCGTTTTACCTATTACAATATATAATCATATCTCATATGATCTGCTTAAATATACCAAAACATTCAATTTAAACATTCTTACCTGTTCCTGTTGACCCAAATCCCCCTTCAGATCTTTCTGTTTCGGTTAACATAGATACCTCTTTAATATCTACTTTAATAACTGGTTTTATCACCATTTGAGCTATTCTCATTCCTTTTTCAATTATAAAAGGTTGATTTCCGTGGTTAATAAGAATTACGCCAACTTCACCCTTGTACCCCTCATCAATTGTACCAGGTGAATTTAGAACTGTTATTGAGTTTTTTAGTGCTAGTCCACTTCTAGGTCTAACTTGCGCTTCGGTATTTTCAGGCAATTCTATTTGAATACCCGTTTTGACTAGTGCTGTTTCCCCAGGATTAATAGTTTTTAATTCAACAGAGTGTAAATCCATTCCAGCGTCACCTGGGTGTGCATATCTTGGAATTATCGCTTCTTCATTAATTTTTTTAATTTTTAAAGTTGGTTTCATAATTAAATCATCCTTTTTTGAATAATGAATTGTATATAGCAATGAGCAGCTGCATAGTGGCCACTATTAGAGAACTAAAAATAATTATGCGTACTGTGGTTTGATTTCCACTTAACTGCCAAATATATATAAAAATTGTTAATAATAAACCGGCGGCAAGAACCCATTTCCAAAAAGTAATCCATCTTTTCCGATCAATAATTTTACTTGTTGTTCTCCTTGCCATTTCAGTATAGAAGTTTAGTGTCTGAGAAAATCTTTGGTAATTATTAATAAATTGATTCTTTCCATCGGACTCTTGTTTTAATTGAACGAATTTAAGAGAACCTATATTATCAATTATTTGTTTTAATTTATTATAGTGACTTTTTTTATTTTTCCAAGGTCTCCAGAATTTCCATTTACATGGTTCATCAATAACATTTTTTAAAAGATCAAATCGCCCTGGTGGATTATTATGCTTTTCATTTGGTTCTTCTGCTAGCCTTTGTAAAACCAGGGTAACAAAGGCCCGGTGAACAAATACTCTATTTTTATTGTTTTTTTATCCTTCTTAAACTTGGTTCTGATATTCTTTCTATTCATTAACTTTATAGAAGTATCCTGTTCCTCAATAATTTCACCGAGAACCATTTTAATTTTCTTTTTCGTAGGGTTATTAACTGAGACGAGTAAAGTAGCATTTTTAAAGATTCGATAATATAAGGTCCTTTATAAAGCATGATACAGGCAGCTTGCTTTCCACAGGATGCATCTGTCATTTCTGCACGGGAAGGATTTCCGGTTTTTGTTAATTTTTCTAAAACCCCTGTTGCCCAAATCACAGGAATATAAGCGGCGGAATAAATTTTAAGGATTTCTTCCTGCACAATTGGTAAATTTTCCAAACCAACCTCCACAGCTAAATCGCCTCTGGCAATCATAATTCCAAAACTGCTAAACTTTAAGCCTTCAAGGATAATTCTTGCTAATTGATGGACGGCATCCTGTGTTTCAATTTTTGCAACAACCGCGATATTCGTTCCGGAAATTCTTTCAATTTCCTCTCGAAGTTTTTTCAGGTCTAGTGGAGTGTGGACAAATGAAATCCCCAAAATGTCGGCATTCCCTATAATAAAGGGTAAATCACGAATGTCTTTTTCTGTTAAAGCAGGTACATTTAAACTTGGAAGGGAATCAGGTAGGGATGTGGATAAATATTTAAAATGGGTTGCAGGCGTTGTATGCACCCAAAACTATGACGGTTTTATCTATAATTATGCATTGTATAAAAATGGAAAAACTCAGTTATATGAAATCAACCCATGGAACCATGATGGCACTTGGGGAAGAAATATTCGCGGACGGCTGATGGAATACGATTACGTCCCTTTCACTGGCTATAATACCCTTACAGCAAGACTCCTTCATCTAACACCTTTTAAACGAAAATATAAGGATATTCTTTCCAATATTTTGGAGAATGATTTTAATACTCAAGTACAAGTGCCCATAATTAAAGATCTTTTTGAGACTATCAAGCCGTTTATGAGTTTTGACTCGTATATTACTGCAAATCCCGAAACTTTAGAGAAGGAAAAAGAAGTCATTTTTGATTTTATTGAGAAGAGAGGTTCCTACATTAAAGAAGAATTAACAACATTTATCAAGTAGAAGTATATGGTCATGGATCATATACTTCTTTTTGCTTTTTTAAGTATCTATTAATAATTTCTACTAATATTAATACTTACTAGCAAATTTTTATGTAAATATAACAAGCTTAATAGAGTGTTTTAATAGTTTATGAAATTTAAAAAACCCTTAAATTATATCCAAAATTTAAGGGTTAACAAACGGTTTTTATATTCAACCATAGCCGTTTTAATTGAAACCTGCTATTGATTTTGAATAATCTAATGGAGCTGTAACAACTTTCAAATACAATTGCTTATCTGAGTTTATGAAATCCTTATGATTGTTCATAGGACTGATATTGATCAGCCATACATTCTGGATTTCATCAAAAATAATGTGAATGCCCAGTTCAGCGTAGTTTCCGCCAAAATTCTCCATATTTTTACAAGCAATGATGCAAAGTTCTATGATTTCCTGCTCCTTTAAAAAAACATCTCTTTCATCCATTTGAAATAACTTCCTAAAAGTATCTCTGCCATTTAAAATAAATGCTGTCTTATTGGAATTAGAAGGCGTAATTCCTTTTTCACCAAATCGAGCAGCGATATAAGAGCATTTCCAATGCATCGTTGCATTTTTCTGCATCATTACGAAAAAATCAACGCTTCGTTCATCGAATCTCGTAGCAGAAACAACCTGCTGAACGATATACATTTCGTTTGATAATAGGACATTCAAAAATTTCATTACTTCTTCACTGTTATCAAAAATAATTTCATCAGAAAAATTATCGACGAAACGATATTCTTCACCTGTTTTTTCAACCCTGAAAAAATTTTGTCCCGTTCCTGCTTCGACGGGCTTAATAAAAGCTGTTCCAAATCTGTCTAACATCTCCTCAAGGTTTTGAATGTCTTCCAACAACTCAGTATATGGCAGGTGTTCTAAAAGGTGTTTATCCGTGTTAAGCCATTCCCATAATTCCCACTTATTATATAAATGTGTGTTCACCATACATTTTCCCAAAACTGAAACCATTTGATAATAATCCTTTTTGTTTACATTAATTTGAAGGTATAAAGTATCGGGAAAGGGAAATGTACCAAATTTCCAGACAACTTCTTTTTCATCACACTCTCCCTGATAATAATAACCCTCGATTGTTTGATTAGAATAATTGATACTATCTACCGCACAAATAAAGATTAGGCCTTTGACATCGTTATAGCTTGTAAAATAACTTAAATATTGATTTAATGCCGCTATATTCATATCCTGTTTTTCCCTAAATGCAAGAAATCCAATGACAGGACCTATGTGAATATTCCTGCTGTGTATTTTCAATTCATATTGAAGCTGATCAGGAAGTTCAAAAGGAATATCTAGCGCACTTGATACTCCAATAGAATAATCTGGCAGGTCCTTGTGAAATTCTACATCCACCTCATTTTTCCATTTGCCAATATTCACGATCATCCTGCGATGCCGTGCATCACCTGCCTTTAACAAAGCATCGGGAAGTTGGATCAGTTGGTCTTTTTTCATAGGCATCCTTTTTATATAATGACTCATGGCAAATCCTCCGGGAAACCAGCAAGTCTTTTTGCATAAAGCATATTCAACCGTTTTATTTGATAAAAAAGCTGTCTGTCATTGATATCCAGAGCAAACAACGGACTAGGATTCAGGTTGTTCATTTCAATAATCCATACGTTTCTAGAGGTGTCAATCGCGACATCTATCCCTAAATTTCCACAATGCACGCCGCACTCCTCAATTCGGTCCGCAGCCTTAAGGACGATTCTACTAATTTCTTTTCGAAACCGATAAACCTCTTCATCTGACAAACCGAATATTTTTTGAATGGTTATTTCTCCAATTTCGGCAGTACCTCCAGCAAGAATATTGGTTACAATGCTTCCTTGCTGCCCATATTTTGCAACCATACACATATCTTCCCAAACACCTGATTGGTTTTTCACCATAACAATACGGAAATCAATTCTTTTTCCCTCATAGGAAATCAAATCAAGTGCCTGCTGGAGGATGATTATTTTCCTCTTGAATTGGCTTTTGAAATATGCGTCCAGCTCTTGAATGTTTGAAAATTGCTTTTCATGCGGAACACCGTTTTGATGATATTCTAACTTTAGTCCATTTACCCCATTTTTTGATACCTTAAATATCCGGTCTCCCATGCTGCCATGAACTGGTTTTACAAATATTTCATTATAAATGCCCAGGAGGAAATCAAGATCCTCGTCATGATTATAAATCATAGTTTTAGGCAGATAGGGAAGGAACTCTGAAGATTCACTTAACCATTTATACATCTCCCATTTATTAAACACATAGCTATTAAAGAAACGGCTGCCGAAAACGGTTTGAAAATGATTTCGCCAATATTTATTTAAAAAGATAATTTTGAATACAGATGCAGGATAGGCAAACACGCCTGGCTCCCATTTTTTCATTTCTGAATTATATAAATAACCTTCGATTGTGTTTTCAATTGGATTGATGCTTTCGAGTGAGAAAGCCAAGGCCGCTCCTCCGATATGATCGTAATCATATAAATAATTGGATAAATACTGTACACTTTCATCCAAACTAGACTTTTTAGATGCTGTAAGGATTCCGATATAAGGTCCGAGGAGAATTTCGTTATTCTCCCGGCGAATTTCAAAACGACAGTTCAGCGGGATCCTTAGATTTTCAATGACATCGACTGATATTTTTAACTCGTTTTCTTCTAAAGAAGAGGATGTTCTAAGCTTTATTTCTAAAGCTTGAATACCAAAGCGCAGAAACCATCTTTTTCTGGCAGTAATATTATTCTGTTTTGCCATATTCGGATGTATGGTTATGCAGTTTAGTGCATTCAGGTCCGGAATGATGTTGAATTTTGTTCTCATCTTGCCCCTCCCTGCCAAAACCTGCCACCTGAGCAGAATATAGAATTGGCTCATAGCAAATCCGCTGATAAATTCTCTTATCCAACTCTTTAAATCCTTTAAACGCTGGTCGGACATTCGCTTCTATAAACCAAAGATGTTGTTGCTGGTCAAGTGCTAAATCCAAACCAAATTCAGCAAAATGATGTCCTGTTTCATCCATTATTTTGCAAAATTCAAGCGAGATTGATAAAATTTCTTTTTCGATTTGATCAATATCCACCTTCGTACCAAACGCCAGTTCCAAAGCCTCGTTTAAGTAAAGCGCCCTGCCTCCGTTCGAAATATTTGTAATCATCCTGCCAATAGGAGCAAGTCTGCACTCGATTCCATTACAAAGCCACTGATTACTTCCGTTCTTTTGCATTACCACTCTGATATCCCATGGTCTGCCATCAATTTTGGCCAAATTTATATAGGGCTGGATAATATATTCATTTTGTTGGTATATGCCCTTTCTTAAATACTCCTCTAATTGAGTTTGATGAATAATAAAATCGTTATATAGTTGATGATCGTGAATTTCTATCCATCCGTTGGGTTTCTCAGAAATAATTGAAATGCCTCTGCCTCTAGAAAGATTTTTGGGTTTCAGGATCACTTTTTTATATCGATGAAGAAACGTTATAAGATTTGTTAAATTCAAAACCACCGTTTCTGGTATTATGGGATTTAGGTATTCATTATCCTTTATTCGATTATAAATCTCCCATTTATCAAATCTAACGTCATTAAAAACCGTCCAATTAAATTCATCTTTAAACTGATTTACAAAATTATTTCGAGAGTTAAACCCTCTTCGATAAACGACAGAAGGTATAGGCAATTTTCCATACTCCCATTTTTGAGAAATAAAATTAAAAAATTGCCCGAAAATACATTTATCATTCCAATCAATTGAACAATATCGGAAAGAAACGAATAGTCCACCTACTTGTTCATAAACTCCCATGGCATCCGTCAGTTCCTTCATTCGGCGGTGATGATAATAAAAATGCTGATCGCCTAACAAGAAGCCAATAACTGGGCCAATATGAATTGTGGAATCGGAATAATACATTTGATAAGTGGCCGATGTATGAAGCAGTAGTTCTTCAATCGTACCTTGGGACATTTGAAAAATTGCTGGATTTTCAAAATGAATTCCAGTTGAAGATAAAATGGCAGGATTTGCTTTTACTGTTATAGGAATTTCTTTTTGGCCAAAGATCAGTTTGGTCTTGGTTTTTAATTTGTCGGCCATTTCCTTTGAAGTATAAATAATATGTTGGAAAAGATTTGAAGAATCAGCAGCACCTCGCTCAACGGTTATCCAATCCATTTCACTGCACCCTTTTCGTTACATAATTATTCATTAGATTATACAGATAATGAAACGTATTATTGAGAAGTCTTAATTGAGTATCCACATCAAGAAGCTGAAAAAAGGTTTGATCTTGTTCGAAACCGCTAACATGAATCAAATAGGGGCAATTGTTTTCATCAAAAATAAAGTCAAATGTGTAACTTCCAATAAAAGGGATATAATAATCTAAAAACCTGCAGATTTGGATTGAAACATCTGATAGTTGATCTTCGTTTACTTGACTTATTAAATCGCAAATCGCTCCGATTGATTTAGAATGAGACAACTCTTTCCTTGAAAAAATTCCTTTTTTAACTGCCAGGTCTGTAATGGACCATTCGCCCTTCTCACTTCTCTGCAGAAATATCTTTGTCTCTAACGGATCATTTCCCATTCTCAAAAACTCGATTCCTTTAAATAAGAGATATTTCTTTTTGTTTATCATTTTTTTTATATAACTAACTATATCGTCCTTTTTTCGGAGCTGCCCATTTTGTCCGATGTAAATCATATAGTCGTTGTTGTGAATTTTTTTGATTACAACAGCTTTTGGCGGGTGAAATGAATGATCCGGCAGAAGAAAAAATGTATCATATTTGTGTGCATAATCGCTTAAGGTGGAAGGAGTAAATGATGTTGATGGCAAGAGATAGGGCTGAAAGGATGGGCAGGAAGTTAACATTTCGAAAATGATTCCTTGTATAAATCGATTTACAGGATTTATAACAGTAATAGCTTCCATTTTCCTTAAATTGCGCATTTTATCAATTTTATCAGCTGTTGAATGGAGAGCAAAATTATAAATATAAGCTGGTACTTTACATCGTCCTTGACTAATCTGGTCACCCGTAATCAGTGTGCCGGTAACGACAAGTTCTTCTAAATCCAAATGATCTAAAGTAAAGAGAACCAGTTTTATATTTTTGGTTTTTGACAAATGACTGAATTGTTCAATCATCATATTATAAAGCTGCTCTTGCTTTTTTTCATGATAGATGAAACCAAAATCAACGGTATCGGATTGCACGTTCTTCACCTCTTTTTGTTGCAATGGGTAAAAAGTCAATACTTTATTTTATGAGAAGAATTCACAAATATATGCCCAAAACCGAATTCCACTAGCAAAATCAAAAAAAAATAAAGGACTTGATGACGTTTAGTAAAAGTATGCAATAATCATAGGTTTAAGGGCATGATAATAGGATTTTGAGGCGGCAGTACATAACTCTTCGGAATTACTGGCCCATTATCTTTGTGATCAGCAATTTCCACACCAGGTGTCCACGAGCCTTCCGGAAGGATCCGTTGTGCATTATAGAAATGCTTCCCATACCAGTGTTTATATTTACTAATAATCCCGATGGCAGTTGGTACTCCTCGGGTTGTGCAGATAACCGATGGTTTCCCGTCAATTTGCCCCATATATATGCCAACATGACCGATGAAATACGTTCCGTCAGCTCTTTCCTTCCACCAGGTTAAAATATCCCCTATCCGCAGATTTTCAACACCATCAAGACCCCAATATGAATCAATTAGTTTATGACGAATTCCTTCTATTCTTTTTCCAATTGATTCATATTTTTTAGATACCCCTGTTAATTTAAAGCCAAAATCACCAAACACTAATTTGGTGAATCCCGAACAATCAATAACTCCATGGGAGTGATAGGAATTATAACCATTTCCATAAACTGTATAGCCATGATGCATATACCAGATCGCTCTTTCCACAATTTGGTCAGCCAGACTGCCTTTTAAATTTCGATAGGTTTCCCGATATTTATCTACTTTCACTAATTCTTTTTGGTCATAGTCATTGTAATTCTTGTTGTACTTAGCGATTGCTTCATCAGTTGATAACAAGACAAATGAGACACTCATTACTTAACTCCTTATAAAGATTTAAGATTCTATAATAAACGGATGGGTATCTACATTTAGACATTTAATAATTCTTTCCTTATAAGTTTTCCAAGTTACTTTATTTAGTGCCTCTTCAATGGAATAATATCTAGCATCCAAGGCATCATCCCCTCCTGTTAACGTACCGCTTAATGGATTTCCTAAAAAAAGAACCGTACATCGGCTGTTATTTACATCCTGAATCAGTCCGCACATTTTCGACAATTGAATCTCGATTCCAGACTCCTCTTTGACTTCCCTTATGGCTGCCGAATGTAATGATTCCCCATTTTCTACATAGCCTCCGGGGAATTCCCATCCTCTTTTCCAATTTTTAACAAGAAGAATCTCATTTTTATTATTTAGAACAGCAACAGAAACAGCTAACCTATGTTTTGGAAATGCCATTCATATCGTTCCTTTCGGGGCAATAACCTATCTTTATAAGATATTGTTCAAGAAGCTTTATGAAGATTTCCATATCAGCACGTGTAATTTCCCCTATATTAGCTACACGAAAGGTATTCTGACCGTCGAGTTTTCCAGGATAGATCGTAAATCCTTGACAATAAAAATAATTATGCATATCCTCAAAGCTATAGCTATCAATATTAGGCTCGATAATGGAAGTAATGATGCAGGAGTGATGTTCCTTCCTGACTAAATGAGTTAATCCCAGCCGTTCAATGCCTTTAATGAGAACCTCCCATGCCTTTTTATATCTCTCATACCTCCTCGTCACTCCCTCTATCTGCACTTCTATGATTGCTTGCTTAAGTGCATAAAGAGTCTGAACAGGAGGGGTAAACCTCATCTGCTTCGTTTTAAAAAAATAGCTAAACTGTGAATAAAGATGAAGATAGAAGTTCCGTGGTTGAAGGACTTTGGTCTTTTCCAATTCTCGCTTTCTGGCAATCACGAATCCCACACCGGCCATGCCTTGCAGGTTTTTGTTAGAAGAAGCAGCAAGATAACTAATATTCATTTGGTCCATATTGATTGGAATAGCCGCAAATGAGCTCATTGAATCCACAATTAATAGAATGTTGTACTTTCCACATATACGCCCAATTTCCTCGATATCATTTAGTAGTCCTGTCGTGGTTTCGTTATGAACCACGCATAAATGTGAAATTTTCCTGGATGCGTTTTGAATGTAATCCTCTAAGGCAATTAAGTCTATAGCTTCATGCGAACTACTTTTGTATTCAAGATAATTCAGCCTATAAACCTCTGCTATCTGACACATCCTTTTTCCGTAAGAACCGTTATTAATGATGAGCACGGCTTCATCACCAATAACAGAGCTTAATATCGACTCAACCGCGGCAGTTCCAGACCCGCCAAACAATACGGTCGTATAATTGGTCGGATCTGCAACCAACTTTGTAAGTTCAATTGAGATCATTTCCATTACTTCACCGAATTCTTCTTCTCTCGGACAAATGTCTGGAACAACCTGGGCAAATTTTACAGTATCAGTCGTTGTAGCAGGACCAGGATTTAATAATATGTTTCTTTTTACGGACGGAAAATTCTTTTCTTTCATTTTAATCATCGGATATATAAATTGCTTTGCACGAATCAAATGCGATTCATTGTCAATTTCACACCAGATTAATTGATCCAGCTTATCAACATATAATGTAATTTGTTTCGAAATGCCAATTAAGGCCGATTCATAATCCAATAGTGGATTTTCTAAAAAACTAGTCTTAGCATAATTACACATGGCGAGAAATGCTTGATGGGAAATTTTTGAGATTCCCGTTAACTCTGCGTCAATAGACTTTAGATCATGTTTGTTTTTACTCATATTCACTAAATGCTGATTTTCGTCTATCTCAAGAAAGACTTCATCATTAGAATTTGTAAAACCGCTTGCTAAGATGACATCTGGCTTTTTCTGCTGGACTAAACGATCCAAAGCTAGTTTTTCATAGATAAGGTCACTTTCCAGAAGAAGGAAGTCCTCGGAAACGTGTCCCCTTACGTTATAAAGAGTATACATACTGCTTGTCGTACTATATTTATCATTCCGTACACAGTGAATTTGTGGATATTTTGTAGTCAGCTGCTCATAGGCCTCAGACAAATGCCCAGTCCCTATGATAATCGTCTCGATACCTGCCTCCAGTAACTTTAAAATAGATTGCTCAATAATGGGCTTGTCATCCAATTTCAGAAAACCTTTTGGCAGGTTTTCTGTTTTTTCACGCAGGCGAGTTCCCATACCCCCAGCTAAGATAACGGCCGTTTTAACCATCCAGGAACACCTTCAATCTCTCTTTTACTTCATGTGGCTTCATTTTTGGTCTGCCGAGATTTTCTTTTGATCCTTTTGCAATGTTCATATAAAGAAAGGTAAGTTGTTTGTCATTCTTCCAAGCATTTATATAGGCTTCTATTTCTGTCAGGCTGTGGATGTGAATAGAATTTACGTAGCCGGATGCTGCAGCAATGTCAACAAATTGAACATTGTGTGATGCAGTGAGTTGCCCGCCTGTAGAATCATGAGTATTATTGTCTAATAGAATATGAAGCAAATTTTTGGGAGCATAGTATCCATTCGTTGCTAGACTACCCATTCTCATCAGCAATGCTCCATCTCCTTCAATCACAACTATGTCATGATCCTTTTTTGTCATTGCAAGTCCGAGACCTAAGGAGCTTACACAGCCCATTGAACCAACCATATAAAGGTTATTGGCTGCATCTTCTACTTCGTAAAGCTCACGCCCCGTTTTTCCTGTTGTCGCTAATTGAACCGTTTTTTCACCCTTTAAAGAATTGATCAGCTTTAATGATTCAAATCTTGTCGGAAATTCATTTTCTTTTGTATTCATGATTTTGGTAATATTTTGGTTTGAGAGTTGCTTTTGTTCCTTTAATGGTTCTTTCTCAAACGTATTTTTTTTGACTACAAAAAAGAAGGGTTGATTGTTTTGGAAAAATGAATGTGATCTAATTAATTGTTTCTTTACCTGCTCAAAATCGGTGGATAAATACTCCCAATTAATATTCATAAGCTCCAGCATTTCCGTTGTGATATAGCCCATCAGCTCATGCTGAGGTTCATCTGGGATTCCCGGCTCTCCTCGTAAACTGACAAACCCCAGAACTGGCAGCCGGAAGGGATAATTTAGTGAAACCAATGGTGAAACGGCGTTGGTTAGCCCGGAGTTTTGCATTATAACCACTGGTTTCTTTCCACCAAGGCAGGCTCCGGCGGCAACGGCCACTGCTTCCCCCTCATTGGTTGCCGCAATATAATCACACTCATTAATGGCATAGTTTATTAAATTCTTTAAAAATGAACAGGGAACACCGACAAAAAAGTCAAATCCGAGCCTTTTTAATTCATTGCCAAATTCCTTAGTGTTTATCAAACAAATCACCAGCTTTTTGGAGATCTTTAATTGTATCAATATCAAGCCATGAACCTTTGATATATTTAACAGCGATGGGGTGTGAAAGACTAATGTGATTAAAGAGGTCTGCCATCGTCAATTGTTTAAAGTCTTCTCTTTCCGATAAATCTGCAAGAGCTTTTTTTACGATGTTAGCACCGTTTTTTGTTACCTTCCAGAGGCCGATAAATTCCCCATGGATTTCTTTGTCTTTCAAGTCACCGGACATCTTCGTAAATTGAACAGTACTGGAGTATAGCTTTTTGGAGTAAGGAGTGGTAGTGGATACAAAGTCGCGATCGTTGGTGATGGATTCAACATCTGCGTCGACAATGACGGTAATGTCGCTCATATCATTAAGGAGGTCGTTTAGAATATAATTTTTAAAAATGATATCTCCATAGCTTATGACAGTATTCTCTTTGATTTTATCTCGAGCGAGATTTAATGAATAAAGTTCCTTCGTTTCCGAAAATAAATCATTATCAATAACTGAAAAATTTGCAGAGTCAACTCTGTCTTTCGCAAAGCCCCTAACTACAGAAATATCTTTAATACCAACCTTGTTAAATTCGTCTACCTGGATAGACAGCAGTGGTCTTCCCCCAACCTCTAATAAGGTTTTTGGAATTTCTTCAGTCAACTCTTCCATTTCCCCGCGGCTGGCTGCCAAGATGACCGCATTTACATTCTTTCCAGTGGATGGAAGATATCGTTTTTCCGCTCTTTTTAGCTCATCGGCACCCTGTATTCGAAACACTTCATCAACGGAGACAACCCGTTTTTCTATATTGATTAGACTTTCTTCTTCAAAGATTTGCTTAGTGGTTTTTTGCATCGCTGTTATCGCTGACCTTAGATTATGGTTTGCCCAAATAACGAGGTTGGCGCCCAATTCTTTAAATTTTGGGGTTGGAACAGTATAGTATTTTGTTGGTACAAGCACGACAGGGAGTCTTCCTCCCCATTCCTTCATAAAAGCCCCAATTTCAGTGATATCACTTCTCTTGCTATGCATTAGGATTGCATCAGTACCAGCCTGGCGATATGCCTCGGCACGCCGAAGTGCCTCACTAAGTCCCCAGCCTGCAATAAATGCCTCGACTCTAGAAACGACGACAAAGCCATCATCCATTTGACTATCCTTCATTGCTTTAATTTTTCCGCAAAATTCTTCTATATCTGCAAGGGGCTGTGCCTCTCCACCAATAAAAGAATTCGTTTTTGGGAATAATTTGTCTTCAATACATACTCCGGCAATTTGCCTCGACTCTAATTTTTTTACAAGCCGCCGAGCATTATTAAAGTTCCCATATCCTGTATCACCATCGAGAAGAATGGGAATGGAGGTAGCCTCGCTCATAAAGTCCAGGGTGTCGAGAACTTGTGTCCACGATGCTTCGTTGTTATCACGGACTCCCATTGAAGCTGAGATGGATAACCCGCTCCCCCAAATTCCTTTGAAGCCCGCTTCTTCTACAATTTTTGCTGATAAACCATTGTGGGCCTCCATAATAAATTCCAATTCATTTGAATTTATTAAATTTCTCAATTTTGTTGTCTTCTTCATCTCCATCTCCCTTTCAGTTGTATAAAAATCATTGGCCTTCATTCAGGATTTTTTGCTTTAATTCTTGGAAGGAGTCCTGAACCATGACACGGTGTGGTATTTTCATTAGGAGGGCAGTATTTTCATTTAAATACGGTTTTATTAGTTGATAAATTTCGAATCCGTTATGGCAAAAATGGACTTTACTTGGATCCATGCCCACTTTAAGAGCCTTCCTGCCGATTTCTGCTGCTTCATCGCCTACTATAACTAAGTGATTAACTTTGGTTTCTACTGCTTTCACTCCCATGCGTGCATACTGCTCCACTGCATAATCACTCTCGCCTAATTGTGGCATATAGCCTAAAAGAGCAATTTTAATTTTGGTCCCTGAAGATTCTTGAAGGACTTCAAGGGCAGAGGCCATAGAGAGAGGAGCTGCATTCCATGTATCATCAATAACTGTGCATCCTCCGGCTCCGATATGAAATTCCAAATGTTCATTCATTTGTTCAAATGATGACAGTCTATCACAACATTCCTTTACACCCATTCCTGCTGAGGAAGTTGCAGCTATGGAGGCAAGGGCATTATAAACATTGGGTTTGCCGAAACCGGGTACGAAAACAGGATAAGTTTGATTTTTATGTTCCAATAAAAACATCATTCCACCTTCAGCATATTGAACATTCTTAGCCTGAAAGTGACAGCCATCACTAAAACCAAAATATATGACATGCTGATAGCCCGTAACATCCAAAACTTTTTTAATGTTCTCATCGTCTGCGTTTAAGATGATGACACCGGTTTGGGGATTAAGCCCGTTTATGATTTCTGCCTTGGCCTTCATATAGGCTTCCGGTGTTTTGCTATCTGTTAGGTGGTAAACGTCAATGTTTAGAAGGATTCGAATTTGGGGTTGGAAATATTGGATTGTATTCGTTAGGTAACCAGGTGAGGCAACAGGCATTTCAAAAACGGCAGCTTCTGTTTCATCATCAATTCCAAGTAAATATTTCAAATTGAGTGATCTTTGATTGTTGCTTAGAAATGTAGAATGGACTTTATAGCGTTTTCTTAAAATATGTTTTATCATTTGTTTTGTTGTTGTTTTTCCGCATGTTCCCGTGATTCCAATAACAGGTATCTGAAAAAGCTGGCGATAATAGGTGATGAACTTCCAGTATGCTTTTTCAACATTTGAAACTTTTATGATAATAACGTCCTCTGACAAATCTTTGAATTTATCAGGTTGTTCAGTCACTACAACAACAGATTTGTATTTCTTAAATAACTTTTTTTCAATATCCATATCATGATAGCGATAAAAAAGTAAGGTAAAGTCTTTTAATTTTTTAGGTCGATATTCTACATTCTTAATCAAAGGGTTCCCGGATCCCTTTACATAGGTTCCGGCTATCTGATCAACAATCTGTTGGAGATATAAATGTTTCATACCGTACCCCCCTTCATGATTCAATGATTTTTGTCATTAGCTCTTTAAATGAATCTTGAATCATAACACGATGAGGAATTTTAATAAGTATGGTCGAATCCTGTTTTAAATAAGGCTGAAGAATTTGGAAGATTTCGTTTCCATCGTTAGAAAAAAATACTTTACTGGGATCCATACCAAGTTCTATTGCCCGGCTTCCAATTTTTTTTGCCTGATCTCCCACAACAATAAGCAGATCTAACTTGGCATCGACCGCTTTTCCACCCATTCTGGCATACTCTTGCTGCGCAAACTCTCCATCTCCAAGTTGAGGCATAAATCCTAAAAGTGCTATTTTTCTGTTGAGAGACACTTCATCCAATACCCGAAGTGCAGATGACATGGATATAGGTGTTACATTCCACGTGTCGTCTATAATCGTTGCCCCTCCCAACCCATTTTTGAACTCTAAATGTTCAATCATATGTTTGAATGTGGACAAAGTTTCACAAGCCTCTTTTATTTCTACTCCTGCACTCCAAGCAGCTGCAATCGCAGCAAGTGCATTATACACATTATGCTTTCCGCTACCTGGCACGCTGACAGGATAAGTTTGATTTTGATGGTGGAGTGTAAACAGAATACCTTTAGCGTCGGCGGTCACATTTTCCGCTCGAAAGTGACAGCCCTCACTGCACCCAATATATTGAGTTATAGATGAAAACTTACTAACATCTATTTTTTTTATGTTTTGATCATCGGCATTTATGATTAGTGTTCCATTCACAGGATCCCAATCATGAAGAATCTCTGATTTTGCTTCCAAATAACGTTCGGGTGTTTTACAGCCTACTAAATGGTAGACATCAATATTTAATAACACCCTTATCTTCGGGCGAAAATATTTCAGATAGTCTAGAATATCACCAGGGTAGTCAACACCCATTTCAATAACAGCTGCCCCAATATTCTCATCAATGCCAAGTAAATAACGGTGACTTCGCTGCCCTCCATTAAAGCTTTTATAGGTTGCTTGGACTTTATAGCGTTTTTCAAGAATATGTTTGATCATTTCCTTCGTCGTTGTCTTTCCGGCAGTACCTGTGATACCAATAATGGGGATATCAAAAAGACTTCGATAATAATCAATGAACCTCCAATAAGCATAATCTATGTCATCCACTTTTATTATCGTGATTCCATCTCCATACCGGGTAAAATCCTTTGGTTTTTCTGTTACAACAACTACAGGCATTGATTTTCTCAATAACGCGGAATCAATTTTTGATTTTGTATATAAGTCGATGAGCAGGGTATTAGGACCGACCTTTGAGGGTTTCGTTACTGCATTTTTTATGAGAGGATTGCCCTTTCCCTGAACCAAAACCCCTCTAAATATAGGGATGATCTCTTTTAGATAAAGTGCTTTCATCACCTACCCCTTTCTTCATATTATTTTAGATAGTAACAGACTAGTCAATCATCATAATTTATATGAGCAAGAAGGAATACTTATGATAAGACTGTTGTTTTAAATTCATAAACTAAAGATATTCCGCAGGCGTTCAATATGTGTTGAATCATCCGTTTTTTTCATTTAATTATTTAAATAATGTATTAGTTTTATGACACATGATATTGACTTCCTATACACATATAACCAAAGGTATACTGAGAACCATAAAATCTTTTTTTCATTATTTGTACAAGAAGGGCGAGAAATAACTCATCCTCCGAGAATGAATTATTGCATAAAAAACATGCAGGCAAAGTTGGTAAATCGATAGGAATTGGTTTATTAAGAAATACTTTAGAAGGTACATGTTCTCTGGTATCAGATCTTTTGCCGCAATATATATATTCTTTATAAGAATTTCGGGAAAACTCGACTCTAGGTCCTAACCTTTCATCTCCCCAAAAATTCACTGTGGTTTTAAAAAAATGTTCATTCATCTTGTATTAACCTCATATTTAAAAATTCTTCGAATCCCTTTTTAAGGTATTATTTTCAGGTATTTCTATTACAATACCAATTCCTTACCGCAAGGAAGTTGGAATACGGAAAGTCATCGCCTGATAAATGGGCATTAGTGCTATAAAGGTTTTAAGGGCTTCTTTCACGATACTTTCTTTCGTTCTAATTCTTTCATCATTTAATGGATAATGTCGCATACAAAAGCTTTCAAGCCCGTCCTCATCGTATTTTTTATAAAATTCAAGAAATTCTTCTGCCGTTCCTTTATCTATTTCAAAGCGGTATTTTGACTTATCAGTTTTTGCATGATAAAAATGCCAAACGAAACAATTTCCTATTTGAAATCAATACTACAGTAGACAATAATGTCCTCCCTTTTAAGATTAATCGTCTCTACCAAGTTTTTTAGATAATCCACGCCACTTAGTGACAAGTATGCGCTTGAGATAATAATCTTTTTTGGTTTTTTTATCTTTATTTCTTGTTCTACATCATTCCAAAAAGAACGCCGCTTCCAAAAATATGTACTCATTTATACCCCTCCTAGAGTGAGACACATTTGCCTTTATACAAAAAAATGATCATTAACCAATTTCCTTCAAAATTATCCCTGTAAATAATTTGTATCTTAACTACAATATTATCATTAAACTTAAAGTAGAAATAAATATAAAAACGGACAAAAGTATTTAAACCTTAGTCCGCTTTTATTAATTACATTAAACTACATTCCTGCCGTCATTATATAATTTTTTTATATAATCATTAATTCTATCAGCCTTTAATCTTATTAAATAAATTCACTTTATTTTATCCATCCTCGTCAAACAAAAAGCGACTGTTTATGACAATCGCCCGCTTTGAAGTTAAAAAAACAATTATAAGTAGAGCGTGTCAAAATATATATTTCTTTTTGATACGCCCTAAAATTAGTACATATTTTGTTCGAAGTGCGACTTTAGCTTATTTTCTTAATCGCCTCAAATATTGGGTAAATTTGTTGTGGTACAACCGCATTTCCTAATGATCTAATTCTGTCCATCCGATTGGGAATCCCATTATTTGTTCTACAAAATCCGGATTGAGTTGCCCTTTCTTTCCAATTAATATCATCAAATAATTTGGAAGTTGCCCTAAGTGAGCCCGCTCCCCTCTTTTTAAATCTGGAGTACTCGCAGTTATAAAAACATATACATATTTTCAGCTTTTAAACTACGAGTTTAGTAGAAGTATTTATGTCCAGCTGTTTCTAACTAATCGACTTTACCTACCGCTTCAGTATACACTCTTTACCATTCTCAGTACCCTCCTTATGGTTCTTGCAGAATCATCTTCATTTACATTAATCATGCTGTTTGCTGCATTATGGAGGCGATGACTGAGGAAAGGGTCTTTCTCTTGAACAGCATATTGGCAGATTTTTAGCATCTCGACTTAATGGGAGGGTTTATCCTTTAAAATATCCACTTACCCGCTCCCAACAGAACGGCGATTTGCACCGCCTCCTTGATGAAATCCAAAAAGAATCCTCTCCATCCCGAATCCTTATTCATGGTTCCCTGAATATCGGCAAGCTGTCTCTGAATCTGGTCTAACTTAATCAACATGGTTTCCCTTATGGTAATCAGGGAAACCACATCCTTCGATAAATCCTTGACCTGATTTTTTAATTCCACATTTTCATGTTCAAAATAATTGATTTTTTTACGAAGGACGGCTACTTCAGTTTGCATGGGCCTTCACCTCATGAATCCCATATAATGCAAGGACTGCTAAAGCTAAATAAACACCTGTTGCTGTATTCATGGCTTCACCCGATAAAATATACCCTGATGCTATCAGGGCATACAAAAACATGAAAAAAACTAATCCAACCTTCCGTACCCATTCTTTCGCAATGATGATTCCAAAAATTTTGAGGAACGCTGCCAATAAAAACATCGAACCCTACCCATATTGACCAACATCAGCAAGGATGGAAAACACCTAACGGGTGCTTTAGTTGAACAAAGAAATATGGATAAATGAAAAAACGCTTGGAGTATAAAATCAAGCGTTTTTGTATGTTATTTAGTGTGTTAATATTGCTGTGTTTTGATATGAAATTCAATCTGTTATTTAGCATTTTCTCCACGTTATCTGAACTACTTACGAAACATTAGGGGTCTTATTTTTTTAAATTATTTTTCAAGATTCATTGGGTAGTGCTTGATTTCATTTTTGCTCTTTATGGAATTTTCAGCCTCAACTAAGTATGGCTCATAACATTCCTAAAAAACTGCATGGATCGGATTATTACCACGCTTTAACCCTGTTTTTCCATGCGTTTAAAAAGACCTTCTCTAACCAAATACCCTTAAGTTCCGCATCCGTACTGATTTTATAAAAATCTATAAAATGCTTGATTTTTTCCATCATATTTATATACCTTTCATCATAACCGTACCAAGCTTGAATCATATCCTTTGAAGCCAGCCCTACATGCTCCTCACAAAAGGAATCAAATGCTAATAGAAAGGCCTGAACCTCATTAACTATTTTTGTGACATTAAACCCTTGTACTTCGTAATTAAGCCCTTTAAGGATTTTCATAATAGATATAATTTTATCGTATTCTAAAAGTTGAATTATAAAGACTGTAACAATATCCCTTGAAGCCTCTATTCTTTCTGTATAGGCGTGGTAACTCTTGGGCATAACCTTGCAAGCTTCTCTCGTTGCACTTCGTCACCATTTACCATGGTTTTGATGACCATTTTAAAACGTTCATCTACACTTAACTTCGGGTACATTTTTTCGTTCATTTTTTTCAATGCATTTACGCTGCCTTTAACACTCACTTATTTATTCCTCCCTTCCAGCTTTTGGACCACTTCCTTGAGTTGTTCCAGTTCTTCTTGCAATTCTCCCATTTCCATACTTTTTAGAGTAGTGTTTGACAGTGCATTTATAGCTTTTGCCTTCTCATTGGTCATCTCTCCGGTAATTAATAAATAATTGATAACCCTTGATAACATTCTCCTAACGTCTTGGGGCTTATTCAACCTTACTTCGTTTTTATACAGTGGAGCCATTTTTTCAATCCTCCCTTAAAAGGCTTAAACTCAAGCCCTCAAGCCTATATACTGGTACATTTTTTAGCAAGTTTTAGTACATTTCATTCCCCTTGGAATATGGGGAATTTTGAAGCAATCTAAGCACAACAAGGGATGAGTGTCATGTTTTCTTCACTTTTTTTTAATATAAGCAAGGTATTGCTTTACCTTTAGAAGAACAAAATCAAACGTGTTGCCAATTGCTATTATTTTGGCTGCTTATTGCATTGCGCTTGTACGGATAATTAGTTTCCCTCCAGGCTTGCCATCCGCCTTCTATATACTCAATAAAGATGGAACTAACATTGCTTAAGGTAACAGTGTAAAGTTCCCCAGGAATGGCAACCATAAAACCAATTCGTTTGACTTGGTCATCCCTTTCTAGAATGGCTAATATCCCCCTCTTATTGCCTGGTATACTGGCAATAAGAGAATCAGGGAGATATTTGCCTTTTTTGATGCGAATATGATCACCATCAAGTAACAACTCGGCTCCCAACTGCTCAACTGATTGGATAATATTTGCACAGTCCATCAGATAATTAAATCCTCATCACCTTCTACCCCTGGATATTTACCCACATTACCCACATTTTGTGTAATTTCTTGTGGCTTTTGGTTTTGTGGCGTGGGCGCTTCAGGTACACGTTGGTACACATTACCCACTTTTGATTTATCCCTACTTGAATTGTGTGTATTGTGTAAGGATGTGTACTTAGCATCCCCACGTGGTTTTTCTCTCTTTGAAGGGGTCTGTGGACTATTGTGGGTAATGTGGGTGCTTTTCAGAGTATCTAAAATATATGGGTTTACTTCTAATAATTTTTTTCGGCCATCCTTTTTTTGATGGATATACCCTCGCTCCTCTAATTCCAACAATGTCGTTTTTAGGTGTACGGCTTTTATAAACCGCTTCCTCGTAAGATTCTGAATTTCTCTGTATTCAATTACTGGCTTATTTTGTCTCTTAATTAATCCAAGTAGATACTTTGCATCTTGTGTTCCCTTATCTGCTCCCATGCAGCCATAAGCCACCTTGGCATGTTCAATAAAGTATCTAGCTAGCTGCTGAGCCTTGATAATTGTTTCCGCTTGTATTTGTTTTGGTATTCCCTCAATGTTAGGCACGTCCATTGGTAAGGCTTGGACATGTTCGGCTACATGGAGTAATCCTGCCAACCGGATAATTTGCCCCGATAATTTACTTCCCCATTCCTTCATCTCTGCCAGTTCGCCACCATCTAAAAACATCTTTTCTATTTCTCCCCTAAACGCTTCTTCAGCTTGTCTTCCGTTGTTATGAAGGGTAAGCTGAACCTCTTCTGCAGCTTTCAGATACAATAACTTTTTGACATTCAACAAATATTCATTCTTTACTTCTGCTTCTATAACCTGTGGGGTAATTTTACGATGACCAACCAATGAATGGGGGAAGGAAAATAAAAACCTTGGCATTAATCCACGCTCTAAGAAAATTGCTGGAACTCCTTGAACCACATGAGGCTGTAAGAACAGGCATATAGTTAAGGCCGGTTCATTTAAGATTATGGCTGCTCTTCCTATCCGATCAACGGCGCAATAATCACCACTGAACCCTTTTAAAAAAATTTCAATGTTTGCTTTTCCATCAGAAGAATAACGTCCGGCCATAATGCTAAATATCCCACCACCTTCTGCAGACAGCAGGGCCATTTTTTCGTTATTCTCCGCCATTAAATCAGCTAATTTTTCTGGTGTGACATCTTCAGTTATAAAACGAGGAAGGGATAATATTTTTTCCTCTTCAATCTCATTTGTTAAATCAAAAATTTCATTTAACGTTGCTGGGTTCCCATCTTTTGCATATTCCTTTTCAAGATGGTCCAAACGTTTTTGTTTAGCTTTCAGCTTTGCCTTTTGCTCTGATACTTCCTTGGCTAGGCGTTCTCTTTCCTCTTTTTCATAGTGCATTATTGGCTCAAGTAAAGTTTTAAAGACAGAACTTTTTCGATTACCTGGAGGCAGCGCTAGAATTGTATATGTGTTTAACGATTCGCTCCATTCCCCTGTTAAGCGAACATAAAATAGTTTGGTTAACGCTGTGGACAATACGGATATAGCCGCCATTCCCGGTGCATCTATAGGTGTCTGTGTCGATTCCGCTACTCCTTCCACATAATGACGTAACCATTTTGGAAACACATCCACCGGAAAGGGAGGAAGCATGTAGTCATCAAATTGGATAGGTTCTTGCCATTCTATTTGATGCTCCTTTTTACGTTCTGCTTTCTTAACCTCTTTTACGGCCTCGTATTCAGCCATTAATTCAATGTTAAGACTCATGCTCTACGCCTCCCTTTTAACCGCTTCAAATCTCTTTTTAAAATACTATGAAATGTAGTTTCTATAACTTCAATAGATTCCGGTGGATCATTTCTCTCATTCCATAAAAGCATTAACTCATAGGCTATTGGAGCAGTTATACCGTGCCCTAGTAAATACCCAGCAAGGGAAGCAGCAGACATGTTCCGCTCTCCCTCCCCAACGCCTTGAATAATCTTTACCCAATAGTTGTCTGGTTTCCTCGCAGGCTTATCCTGTACAGGTTCGACTATCATCCGCAACAACCATTCCGGCATATCAGATAATGGTACTTCAAGCGGCCTGCTAGATAACTCCCACTCGTATCTTTTCCCACTAGCATGCAGGGAGGGCGATACAACTATGTACCCTCCTTCTCCCCTAACATCTAATCCTGGTAATATATTAGTCCGATTTTTGACCTGGCCTGGATTTTTAAACTTGGACAATTAGGATTTTGACATGAACAATGCTTATTGTTTGGTGTATGAAGTGGAAAGACTGCCCAATTCAATTTACTTGCATACGCTTGAGCAGCTTTCCTGTTTAGGGATATGCTAGAATTATCCATTTTGCACCGCCTAATAATAATCCCATTTTTGGTATTTCTTCATTTCAATCCACCGAAGGAAATCTTCCCTATCCACACGTTTTGATGTGCCGATATTAAAACTTCTTATCCCACCAGCTTTTTCACTCATTTGCATCAGCTCATACACACGACGTCTTGATATCCCTAAGTAGTCTGCAATATGTTGTGCCGTTAAAATGCTGGGAAGGTTTGCCTTTTCCACAATTCAGTCCCCCATCTCCCGCTTTAATTCTTCAATTACTTTTAAAATCTCTTCCTTTTTCTCCATTGGTAATTCTTGTCTTAATATTCGGTACAAGGAATTTTCATGAATTCCTAATTTTTCAGCTATAAGCCAATTGGGGACAGAACCTTTAGCCATCCGAATATCTTCATTTCTAGTATGATATTTCATCATACCCCTCCTTTTTGTATTGATTGGTGATGGTGTTGGTGATACAATCATTATAACTACATTCGTTACGTTAAAAAGCATAAAAACAACTATATATCGTAACGGATAGTAACTTTATTCCAAAAAGGAGAGAATCTTTAATGTTCAACTATTATCCTTTGTCTTATAGTTCGACAATTGACGTATACCCAATTGAACTTGTTGAGGTAAACAGCATAGCAGTCGAAGAGGAGAATTTGGGGCCTGCCTCCGAAGAAATCTTAAACGAGAGTAAGAATAATTGGAGGATAGTTTTAGGGGGGAATTTAAAATCTGCTTTGAAAATTGCTGGGAGAGAAAGGAAATCCCGTCAAATATTTTTTAATATTAATGGTTTAATGGAGGAATTCTCCAGTTTAAAAACCCTTAATGATATAGAAACATTTTCAATGAAGTATGGTCTATTAGGTATTCAACATCCAGAAAATGCACAGGTAAATTCTCTTTCTCCGGCAGTTAAATTCACCTTGCAACCTTCATTCATTTTCAATAATTATGGTTTCAGTGTTTTGGAGCCTATCCAAGTATGGCAATGGCATATTAATCAAGTTCGCAAGATTTTGAGATTATATCATGCAGTGAGAAAAGCAAGTTCTGATGAACTAATATACGAAATAGTTGAAATTAAAATGCGGAGAGGGATGGTTTATATTCTAACAGAGGATAAGGAGGTAACAGACCGTTATTTTGTCCATTGGAGGGATGGAGAAGAAATTCTTATGTTACCCGAAAGCTTTGAGAGCAAGCCTACGCTGGAAATTGCCCAATATACACTTGCAAAAATATTGGAATCACATTTATCCGATGGGATCAATTTATCTGTAGGAGACCTTATCTCCAATCCTACAACAAAGGGATTTATGATTACAGAACAGAGATACACTAGGTATTTGCTTGCCGCAGTTTATTATGATTTATGGCAAACCATCAACGATTCTAAAAATGTATTCCTCTGTGAAAATAAGAATTGCCGATTACCTCTTGTAAAATACGGTCGCAAAAAATACTGTAATGAGGCATGTAAACAAGAAGCATATAGAATACGTATATCAGAAAAAGAAGGGGAGGGCTAGGAAATGCATATATATAAACCACGTTGCAAATGCGAGGGTAAAAAATGCAAATGTGGCGCAAGTTGGGCCTATATCGTGGATGTAGGTAAAGACCCAAAAAACGGGAAACGAAAACAAAAGAAAAAAAGCGGTTTCCGGACTAAAAAGGAGGCGGAAGCCGCTGCCGCTCTAATTAAAAATGAAATAAATCAAGGCCTCTATGTAGAAGAGAGCGATGTGACATTTGAGGACTTCGCCTACGAATGGTTATCCCTGTATGAAGGAACTGGTATTGTAAAAGTAAGCACTGTACGAATTCGAAAACACGAAATCAAACGGTTATCTGACTATTTTGCGAAGCTAAAATTAAAAGACATCACCAGAAGACAATACCAGAACGCCTTAAACGACTTAAAGAAAAGAGGATATGCCCAAAATACAATTGACGGTGCCCATCGTACTGGTAGAATGATCTTTAAAAAAGCTGTTGAATTAGAGATACTTAAAAAAGACCCGACAGAGTATACTCAGGTTCCTAGACAGCAAATCACGATTGAGGAGTTGGAAGAACAAAATGGTTTACCTAACTATTTAGAGAAAAAGGAACTTAAGCACTTCCTCAATATAGCTAAAAAGTTTGGATTAGACCAAGATTACCCAATCTTTTTACTAATGGCATATACTGGTGTACGAGCTGGCGAACTGTGTGCATTAAAATGGCGAGATATTGATTTTGAAGGGCATACGATTAACATTTCAAAAACATATTATAATCCCACTAACAACAAAAAAGAATATAAGCTGTTAACACCTAAAACCCCAACATCGGTACGTATTATTGATATTGATGAGGTTGTGATTAATGAACTAAGTAAGCATAAGTTAGCACAAAAACAAACAATAATGAAATATCGAGATATTTACCATAGTGAAGATTTTGTTTTTGTAAGTATTGATGATGAACTGCCTGGTTATCCGATTTACATTAAGAAAATAGAGAATCGTATGCGACGTTTATTGAAAATAGCAGAATTAAATACTGAATTAACACCACACTCATTGCGGCATACCCATACCTCTCTATTAGCACAGGCTGGGGTAAGTCTTCCACAAATTATGGAGCGTTTAGGGCACAAGGATGAGGATACTACAAAAAATGTTTATTTACATGTAACAAAAGAAATGAAAAAAGAGGCTTCCCAAAAGTTCAAAGAACTCATGGAAAACCTCTAATTTAATCCCTTATTCAAGAAAAGGTTACCCTTTTGTTACCCTTCAGGTTTTTTCAGAGAATATAAGGGGCTTAAAATCCTATTATTACTGGGATTCAAGCAGGCAGATTACATCATGCCGCCCATTCCGCCCATGCCGCCCATATCAGGCATGCCCATGCCGCCAGCGCCAGCAGGTTCTGGTTTGTCAGCAACAACAGCTTCTGTTGTTAAGAACATAGCTGCTACAGAACCAGCGTTTTGTAGAGCTGAACGAGTTACTTTAGTAGGATCGACGATACCGGATGCAATCATGTTGACCCATTCGCCAGTAGCTGCGTTGAAGCCAGTACCTACTGCTTCGCCTTTAAGGCGCTCTACGATTACAGAGCCTTCAAGTCCAGCATTGTGAGCGATTTGACGTACAGGCTCTTCGATGGCACGAAGAACGATTTTCACGCCTGTTGCTACGTCGCCTTCCGCTTGAATTTCAGCGATTTTATTGTATACGTTAAGAAGTGCTGTACCACCACCGGCTACGATGCCTTCTTCAACAGCGGCACGAGTGGAGTTCAATGCATCTTCAATACGAAGTTTACGTTCTTTTAATTCTGTTTCAGTAGCTGCACCGACTTTGATTACCGCTACGCCACCAGCTAATTTAGCAAGGCGTTCTTGTAATTTTTCACGGTCGAATTCAGAAGTTGTTTCTTCTAATTGAACACGGATTTGGTTTACACGAGCTTGAATTTGAGCTGTATTTCCAGCACCTTCAACAATCGTTGTATTTTCTTTTGTAACAACCACTTTAGACGCACGGCCTAATGAATCGATTGTTGCAGATTTAAGATCAAGTCCGATTTCTTCAGTGATTACTTCGCCGCCTGTAAGAGCTGCGATGTCTTCAAGCATTGCTTTACGACGGTCACCGAATCCAGGAGCTTTAACCGCAACTGCGTTGAATGTTCCACGAAGTTTGTTCACAACAAGAGTTGCAAGCGCTTCGCCTTCTACATCTTCAGCAATCAACAATAGCGGTTTCCCTTGTTGAACAACTTGCTCAAGTACAGGAAGGATTTCTTGGATATTCGTGATTTTTTTATCTGTGATCAAGATATATGGATTCTCAAGGACAGCTTCCATTTTATCTGAATCAGTAACCATGTATGGAGAAGCATATCCACGATCGAACTGCATACCTTCTACTACGTCCAACTCAGTTGTGAAACCTTTGGACTCTTCGATTGTGATGACGCCGTCGTTACCAACGCGCTCCATTGCTTCCGCAATCAGTTGGCCCACTTCTTCATCAGCTGAAGAGATGGCAGCAACTTGTGCAATTGATTCTTTGTTTTCAACAGGTTGGGAAATGGCTTTCAATTCTGCAATGGCAGTATTGACCGCTTTCTCGATTCCTTTACGGATACCCATTGGGTTAGCACCAGCTGTTACGTTTTTAAGACCTTCACGGATCATCGCTTGAGCAAGAACCGTTGCAGTAGTTGTACCGTCACCAGCTACGTCGTTTGTTTTGCTTGCTACTTCAGCAACCAATTTCGCACCCATGTTTTCGAATGCATCTTCCAATTCGATTTCTTTAGCGATCGTCACACCGTCATTTGTGATAAGCGGTGAACCGAATTTTTTCTCAAGAACAACGTTACGACCTTTTGGTCCAAGCGTTACTTTAACTGCATCTGCAAGTGCGTCCACACCACGAAGCATGGAGCGGCGAGCTTCTTCACTAAATTTAATTTCTTTAGCCATTTATAAGTACCTCCCTAAAATTTTAAGAAAATTTTCGTTCAGTTAAGTATGATGTATAATTAGCCGATAACAGCCAGAATGTCGCTTTCACGTAAAATTAAGTATTCAGTGTCTTCGTATTTAACTTCAGTACCTGCATATTTTGAGAAGATAATTAGATCGCCTTGGGCAACCTCTAAAGCAACACGTTCGCCATTTTCAAGGACACGGCCAGTACCAACTGCTACTACCTTACCTTCTTGTGGCTTTTCTTTAGCAGTATCAGGAAGAACAATACCGCTTGCAGTTTTTTCTTCAGTTTGAACTAGTTCAATAATAACGCGATCACCTAATGGTTTTAACAAGTGAAACAACCTCCTCATATTCTCTTGATAATTTGTTTCATGATTATTAGCACTCTTCATCATCGAGTGCTAACACATTTATAATATTAAATAAACCGAGCCTTTTTTGCAAGTATCTTATTGAAAATTTTTTATTAATTTCTGATAAATTACGGGTATACTACTTTAGCATAATGATTTACTGAACAAAGTAATTAAAATGTTTTGTTAGGGGTACCTTTAAGTGGTGTTCTGCCTAAATATTTGATACCATTTTGGAGTATGCGTTTATAGATTGTCCCCATATGTTCCAAGCGGAATGGGTGACTAAATAAAAGGAGTTTTCATTTTTGAAAAAAGAATATTGGTTCGTCATCATCACTTATATTGCCATGCAATTATCCAGTATTGTTGGGGTACCCATTTTCATGCTGATCGGGTCTTATACCGGAATGCCGGCTGATGAACTCGATGTGAAGTCTGCAGCATACTGGATAGTTTTCAGTTTTCTCGCTGCTTTATTCTTGATTCTTTTTTTAATGAGAAAAGATATGAGGGAAAAGTTGGACACGAGAAACCAAACTTCCGTTCCCATGTCCATATTATGGGCAATTGCAGGAGTTTTCATGGCTCTTTTTGCGCAAAGCATTGCCGGCAGCATTGAACAAATGCTTGGGGTGGAGTCTGAATCTGAAAATACGCAGCAACTCATTTCACTCATTTACAAAGTCCCCATGGTCATTTTCGTCACTTCAGTAATTGGACCTATATTGGAAGAATTAATTTTCCGGAAAATCATTTTCGGATCACTTCATAAACGCTTTAACTTCTTTATTTCAGCTTTAATCAGCTCAGTTATTTTCGGCTTGGCGCATGGTGAATTTGAACATCTTCTTTTATATACAGCAATGGGCTTCACCTTTGCTTTCCTTTATGCAAAAACAGGCCGCATTCTCGTTTCCATGAGCGCTCATATTGCGATGAATACGCTTGTTATCATCCTTCAAGTGGTATATCGGGAGGATATTGAGAAGATGCTAGATACTGCACAGGCCTTCATCGGAGGTTTATTATGAAACGTCAATCACCATTATTCATGGGCATCATCTATGCAGGCTTAGGAGCTCTTTTTACCGCTATCGCGATTCAAACCGTCAATTCTTCTGGATGGGGAATCTTTGCCTACATACTTGTCCTTATTGCAACTCTTGACTTTGGATCGGGATTACGCATGATCATGCTGCACTTTAAGATTAAAGCCGCACAAAAAAATAAGAAAAAATAAAAAAACGCTGTAATGATACAGCGTTCAGACTGTAGACAAACTCGATGAAAATTGAGTTTGTCTACAGTCTTTTTATTTGAAAAACGTTCCAGTTGATTTCAGAAATCCGCTCCCTTTCCGCCGACTGTCTGCCAAGCCTCCTCGCCGCAAGCGCCTGTGGGGTCTCGGCTAGCCAGTTATTCGGCAGGAGTGTCGCAAATTTCTTCAATCTAATAAGAATTACTGTAAAAAACCATTAAGGATAATCTAGTCTTGTTTTAAAATCATGTTTCGGGATAAGACCGTTCCGAACCTCCGATTGTAGACAAAGGGGTTCTATCTAAATTTTAAAAAACAGTTGATTGGAACGGAAGGTACGAGACTCCTGCGGGAAAAGCGCGTCCAAGTGAGACCCCACAGGCGCAAAGAGCGCCGAGGGCGGACCGCCCGCGGAAAGCGAGTGCCTGGAGTGGAAATCAACGTTTAAATTGCACTCCAAAAAAGTAAAAAACATGAAGGATAATCTAGTTTTCTTTTAAAATCATGGTTTGGGATGCGAACGTTCCACCCCCATTTTGTAGACAAACAGAAAAGATTTAATAAAAAAACGCTGCAATGATGCAGCGTTTTTTTCATTCCTCCAATGCGGCTTCTTCCACTACAGGATAATGTTTCAGGAAGTAGATGAGCGACTGAAGCTCCACGGCCAGGTCAATGTGGTGAACCCTTATGGATGGAGGCACCGTCAGCCGTGCAGGTGTAAAATTCAATATTCCTTTTATATCAGCTTTGACTAGACGATCTGTTATCGTCTGGGCTACCTGTGCAGGCACTGTCAATATAGCCGCAGTAATATTATTTTCCTGCAATAATGTATCGATTTGATCCATATGATAGATGGGCACATCAGCTATACGCTTGCCGACCTTTTCTTCAGAAACTTCGAAAGCCATTTCAATTTTTGTATTATTATTTTTCATGAAATTGTAATTTAAAAAAGCGGTTCCTAAATTTCCTACCCCGATTAAAGCGACTTTGGTCAATTCATCTTGATCTAGTGTTTTTCTAAAGAAGGATAATAAATAATTGACATTGTAGCCGTAGCCTTTTTTCCCAAGCGCGCCAAAGTAGGAAAAATCACGGCGAATGGTAGCAGAATCCACTTTTACAGCTTCGCTTAGCTCTGCCGAGGAAACTCTTTGTTTGCCTGAGGAATGTAAGTTCTTTAAAAATCGATAATACAATGGCAACCTTTTGGCTGTCGCCTGCGGTATCTTTGGGTCATGGTTCATTGTTCTTCCCCGCCTTCACACATGCTTTTCAACTTAATCTGTATCTGTTTGTTTTACTTGTCTTTTATAATCGTTACTGGAAACTCCGCCTGTTTTCTCCACTAAGAATGTAGGCCCGATCACCATTCCCTTATCAAGGGCCTTACACATGTCATAAACAGTCAAGGCAGTCACGGATGCAGCTGTTAACGCTTCCATTTCAACACCTGTACTGCCTTTTGTCTTAGCTTCCGTTTCAATCCTAAGCCTATATCCCTGTTCTTCTTTTTCCCAATCAAAGGCTATATTGACCCCTTGCAGAGCAATGGGATGGCACATCGGAATTATATTGGATGTATTTTTGCTGGCCATTATTCCTGCAACTTGTGCAACAGCCAGTACATCACCTTTTTTCATTTTCTCGTTCGTGACCAATTCATATATTTCATCATTCAATAAAATGCTCGATTGAGCTACAGCCGTCCGGGTTGTTTCAGGCTTAGCACTCACATCGACCATTTTGGCCCTGCCCTGTTCATTAAAATGCGTTAAGTCTCCCATTTAAGTAACCCCTCCTAAATAATACACTATTATTCCACTTTATGTAACAGCTTTTCTTTTAGCTTGGAACCAAGCTGTTGCCGATAATAACTAAAATACGTTACACTAACAATAATCAATTGAGGTGAAATCTATGATTTTGTTACAAATCAATCAATTATCGAAATATTATGGAGCTGAACTTATTTTATCAAATATGAAGCTCGAAGTTCAAAATAAAGATAGAATTGCACTTGTCGGCCGAAATGGCGCCGGTAAATCCACTCTGCTAAAAATCATAGCCGGGCAGCTTTCCCATGATGGCGGGGAAATAATCAAACCAAAAGGCGTCACCATCGGCTATATGGCCCAGGATACGGGATTGGAATCCGATCTGACCATATGGGATGAAATGCTGACTGTATTCAGGGACCTTATAGAGCAAGAAAAGGAACTGCGTCGCCTTGAGGTTGATATGGCCAGACCTGACATCTTTGAAAACGAAACTATTTACCGAAAAGTGCTGAATGAATATGACACTTTGATGGTGGCATTCAAAGAGAAGGGCGGTTATCAATATGAAGCGGATATCCGTTCCGTATTGCATGGACTTCAGTTTGCTGACTTTGACTATTCTACCCCGATTTCCACTTTAAGCGGTGGGCAAAAAACAAGGCTTGCATTAGGAAAACTGCTTTTAAGGAAACCGGATATATTGATTCTGGATGAGCCGACGAACCATTTGGATATCGAAACCCTCTCTTGGCTTGAACAATATTTACAAAGCTACCAGGGAGCTGTCCTTATTGTTTCCCATGACCGTTATTTTTTAGATAAAGTAGTTAACCTGGTATATGAGATTTCCCGGAATAACATGAAAAAATACCATGGTAATTATAGTTCTTACCTAGAGGTAAAAGCGGAAGATTATGAGCGGGACATGAAACTGTTCGAGAAGCAACAAGGGGAAATTGAAAAGCTTCGCGACTTTGTCCAACGTAATATCACAAGGGCTTCCACCACGAAAAGAGCACAAAGCAGACGCAAACAGCTCGAAAAGATGGATGTATTGGACAAGCCGCAAGGTGATGAAAAATCCGCGAATTTTTCTTTCCAGATTGAAAGGCAAAGCGGAAATGAAGTACTTCACCTCCAGGACTTGGCTATCGGATACGAAGGGGAAACGGTGTCAAGGAATATAAATTCCCGGATGACAAAAGGAGAGAGCATAGCTCTTGTTGGCCCAAATGGAGTTGGAAAATCAACGTTGCTGAAAACGATCATTTCTAAGCTGCCTGCACTTTCTGGGGACTTCCGTTTTGGAACGAACGTAGAAGTCAGCTACTACGATCAAGAACAGGCTAACCTTGTTTCCAATAAACGCGTACTCAATGAATTATGGGACGACTATCCCCTTAAACCGGAAAAGGACATTCGCACCGTACTCGGTAATTTCCTATTTAGCGGGGACGATGTTTTGAAAACCGTTTCCACACTTAGCGGGGGCGAAAAGGCACGGCTTGCTCTAGCCAAAATGATGATGGAAAAAGGGAATTTTTTAATTCTTGATGAACCAACGAACCATTTGGACCTCGATAGTAAATTGGTGCTTGAAAACGCATTGATCGATTATCCGGGAACTATTCTTTTTGTCTCACATGACCGTTATTTCATAAATCGGATAGCAACGAAAGTGATAGAGCTCTCCAAAGACGGCAACGAAGAATTCCTCGGTGATTATGATTACTATTTAGAGAAGAAACAGGAGCAAGCTGAAATCCAAGCACTTGAACAGCAGGATCAGGCTAAAGCTTTAGATGCAGCCGTAGAAAAAACAAATTACAAAATTGATAAAGAAGCAAAAAAAGCTGAACGCCAGCGAAAACGGCGCATTGAGGAAATCGAGGCAGCCATGGAGCTTCTTGAAACCGAAATAAACGAATATAATGACCTCCTTTGTGATCCAAATGTTTTTCAGGACCATGAAAAAGTAATGGAAGTCCAAACAAAACTTGATAAAGCACAGGAAAGTTTGGACCAGCTTCTCGAAGAATGGACTGAACTGGAAGAATGACAAAAGACTGAGTCAATTGACTCGGTCTTTTCTTTTCCAATCAAATGTTGCTTGAAAGTTATCCACAAACTTGTTAACAAACTGCTTACCGTTCATTAGCCAATAATTTGAGTTATACACATTATCCACAGAAACATATCCACTTATCCACAAAAACACCCCTTTATGCACATGCAGTATGAATATCAAAAAAACTTTATCCACAGAATATTCTATTTTTTTATTAACAGGATAAAAAAGACAGGATCCCGAAGTGAGGGATCCTGTTTTCTCGTCAATTAAAATGCTTCTATATCCAATCCAGGATTTCCGTTCAAATCCAAACCAGATCGTTTTCCCTTTTCAAACATGACACTGCCAGCAGCACCGATCATGGCGGCATTGTCCGTACAAAGATAGAGGGGCGGAATGGATATATCCATAGGTAAATCCTTAAAAGCTTCCGTTAATGCTTCCCTAAGGCCTTTATTTGCCGCAACTCCTCCAGCAAGCAATACCTGCTTTACATTAAATTCCTTTGCAGCCTTTACAGCTTTCATTACAAGCACTTCTATGACGCTTGCTTGGAAACTTGCCGCTAAATCTTTAGGTTCGATTTTTTCCCCGCGCTGTTCTGCATTATGCAAAGTGTTGATCACAGCTGATTTCAACCCGCTGAAAGAAAAGTCATAGCTGCCATCCAACCATGCCCGAGGCAGTTTCAAAGATGGTGAGCCTTCTTGTGCAAGCCTATCGATATGAGGCCCACCAGGATAAGGGAGCCCCAGGGTTCGAGCCACTTTATCATACGCCTCTCCTGCTGCATCATCCCGCGTCTCCCCTATCACCTTGAAAGAACCCGGTTCCTCTAAAAGCACCAATTCCGTATGCCCCCCCGAAACGACCAAAGAAAGCGCAGGATATTGGATCTCCTGAATAAGTCGATTTGCATAGATATGACCCGCGATATGATGCGTACCGACAATCGGTATTCCATGTGCGAAAGCTACAGCCTTCGCCGCATTCACACCTATTAATAGTGCCCCTACAAGTCCGGGACCTTCTGTAACGGCAATGGCATCCAAATCTTCATATGTAACACCTGCCTGAAGCAGTGCTTCTTCAAGAACAATCGTAATTTGTTCTACATGATGACGGGAAGCTATTTCGGGGACGACACCGCCAAAACGTTTATGACTTTCGATTTGTGAAGCCACGACATTACTCAGTATCTCCGTTCCATTTTTTATGACAGCTGCCGCAGTTTCATCGCAGCTCGTTTCAATTCCTAATATAAATTGATCTTTTTTCATGAAAAATTCACCCACATAACATAAGCATCTTCTTGATTGTCTGTATAATAATTTTTTCGGATTCCACCCTTTTGGAAACCTAGTTTTTCATAAAGCGAAATGGCTACTGTATTACTGACACGGACCTCAAGCGTCATCCTCACCACTCCCATCGAAATGGAGATTTCAATCATCTTCCTGAGCAAAGCTTCTCCAAGCTTTTGCCCCCGGTATTCTGGTAATATCGCTATATTGGTAATGTGCGATTCATCAATGACGATCCACGCACCGCAAT
This sequence comes from Peribacillus sp. V2I11, assembly GCF_030817135.1. NCBI lineage: Bacteria > Bacillati > Bacillota > Bacilli > Caryophanales > Bacillaceae > Peribacillus > Peribacillus sp. V2I11. The sequence goes on from NZ_JAUSYW010000001.1 coordinate 2,034,826, forward strand.
AACCGGCAATTTCCCCTTCATCCTCTATCACCATGTATACAGCATATTGATTATGATTCAATTCATTAAAAAAAGCTTCCCGGCTCCAAGGCAAAGTAAAGGACTGCTTTTCCACGTTAAGCACTTGGTCGATATCTTCCGTATTCATCTTTCGGAACGTCAATGTTTTACTCATAATAATCGGTCGCTTTCCTTGTTTATTTCCCCTGCTGTTCAAGCCACTTAGCTTCTGCTTCAGCCATGCGGATATAATTCGGTACAAACTGGTGAACATCCACTTCAGTCTTATCAAGACCAATGAAGGCCAGTTCGCTTGGCCTTGAATTATATGACTGTACTGGAGCAAATATCGCTAATTCGCCTAATGCATCCGTAATTGCATCCCGATGGATGTCCACATCTTGACCAACAAATAAAACAGGACGATTTAATTCCTTCAATTGATTCGCCCACTCAGAGGATAGAATATTACAATCTTCAATGACTGTCTTTAAAGAATCTTTTTCCATTTCATATAATCCAGTATAAATCTGCCCTCTTCTTGCATCGAACAAGGGAGATATCAACCCGTTAAAATAACGTCCATTAGCTGCTAAAACCTCTAAGCTGGAAACACCTGATAACGGAATCTGAAGCGTCCAGGCCAAGCTTTTCGCAATCGTCACTCCAATCCTGACCCCTGTATAGGAACCTGGACCTTGAGCGACCACTATCTTAGTCAATTCCTTCGGTTTAGTATCACAATCCCTCAGCAGTGTTTCAATTGCTGGCATTACCCGCACCGAATGATTTTTCTTTAGGTTCGTCGTATACTCACCAATTACTTGACTCCCGTTAACCAGTGCAATCCCTAATGTGAAATTCGATGTATCTATTGCTAAAACCTTCATCAAATAATCTCCTTACATAACTTTACATATCTTTCGCCTTTGGCTTCCAAAACAATACGCCTGCTTGTATCGCCCAGACGATAGATATAAATGGTCAAGATTTCCTCTGGAAGGTGATCCTTTATTAAATGGGCCCATTCAACGACAGTCACACCATCACCATCAAAATATTCATCAAAGCCTAAATCTTCTTCCGATTCACTTACCCGATAGACATCCATATGATATAAAGGCAAGCGACCCATGTATTCCTTTATTATCGTAAAGGTAGGGCTATTCACCATTCTGGTAATACCTAATCCTTTAGCCAGCCCTTTTGTGAATGCCGTCTTCCCTGCACCCAAGTCACCTTCTAAAGCCAACACATCTCCACTGGAAAGCTTTTGTGCCAATTTATGCGCAAATTGCGCTGTTTCTTCCTCATTCTGCGAAATCAATTCAACATGTTGCATATATCAATCACCTTTATCATTATTAGGAAAACGTCCTATAGTTCAGTCGAGAACCATAAACGCAATATTATGGAACAAAAACCATTCTATATGTAGTTTACCTTGTTTCAAAAGAAGAAACAAATAAGTTAGGGACATAATTATTCGAATTTCAGATAAAACAAAAAAACGAAACCTAAGTTTCGTTTTTTTCATGATTGCGGGGACAGGATTTGAACCTGCGACCTTCGGGTTATGAGCCCGACGAGCTACCGGACTGCTCCACCCCGCGACGGTATAAATGCTGCTTTTATAATTAAAGTATTCCCATTTATTCAAAAAGAATACAAAGATTATAGCTTGGCGGCGTCCTACTCTCACAGGGGGAAACCCCCAACTACCATCGGCGCTGAAGAGCTTAACTGCCGTGTTCGGAATGGGAACGGGTGTGACCTCTTCGCTATCGCCACCAAACATTTTATCTTTTTTTCAGTACATCCATTATCATATCATGTATGAGATCAGAATGCAAGAAGAAATTTTCATTCCTTCAAAACTAGATAATATAAGAAGGTATTTCATTTTTTTAAAGCGTTGGTTAAGTCCTCGATCTATTAGTATCAGTCAGCTCCACATGTCGCCACGCTTCCACCTCTGACCTATCAACCTGATCATCTTTCAGGGATCTTACTAGCTTGCGCCATGGGAAATCTCATCTTGAGGGGGGCTTCATGCTTAGATGCTTTCAGCACTTATCCCGTCCGCACGTAGCTACCCAGCTATGCCTTTGGCAAGACAACTGGTACACCAGCGGTGCGTCCATCCCGGTCCTCTCGTACTAAGGACAGCTCCTCTCAAATTTCCTGCGCCCGCGACGGATAGGGACCGAACTGTCTCACGACGTTCTGAACCCAGCTCGCGTACCGCTTTAATGGGCGAACAGCCCAACCCTTGGGACCGACTACAGCCCCAGGATGCGATGAGCCGACATCGAGGTGCCAAACCTCCCCGTCGATGTGGACTCTTGGGGGAGATAAGCCTGTTATCCCCGGGGTAGCTTTTATCCGTTGAGCGATGGCCCTTCCATGCGGAACCACCGGATCACTAAGCCCGACTTTCGTCCCTGCTCGACTTGTAGGTCTCGCAGTCAAGCTCCCTTGTGCCTTTACACTCTACGAATGATTTCCAACCATTCTGAGGGAACCTTTGGGCGCCTCCGTTACTCTTTAGGAGGCGACCGCCCCAGTCAAACTGCCCACCTGACACTGTCTCCCACCCCGATAAGGGGCGCGGGTTAGAATTTCAATACAGCCAGGGTAGTATCCCACCAACGCCTCCACCGAAGCTAGCGCTCCGGCTTCTCAGGCTCCTACCTATCCTGTACAAGCTGTACCAAAATTCAATATCAGGCTGCAGTAAAGCTCCACGGGGTCTTTCCGTCCTGTCGCGGGTAACCTGCATCTTCACAGGTACTATAATTTCACCGAGTCTCTCGTTGAGACAGTGCCCAGATCGTTACACCTTTCGTGCGGGTCGGAACTTACCCGACAAGGAATTTCGCTACCTTAGGACCGTTATAGTTACGGCCGCCGTTTACTGGGGCTTCGGTTCAAAGCTTCGCTTGCGCTAACCTCTCCCCTTAACCTTCCAGCACCGGGCAGGTGTCAGCCCCTATACTTCGCCTTGCGGCTTCGCAGAGACCTGTGTTTTTGCTAAACAGTCGCCTGGGCCTATTCACTGCGGCTTTTCTGGGCTATTCACCCTAAAAAGCACCCCTTCTCCCGAAGTTACGGGGTCATTTTGCCGAGTTCCTTAACGAGAGTTCTCTCGCACACCTTAGGATTCTCTCCTCGCCTACCTGTGTCGGTTTGCGGTACGGGCACCTTACATCTCACTAGAGGCTTTTCTTGGCAGCGTGGAATCAGGAACTTCGGTACTATATTTCCCTCGCCATCACAGCTCCGCCTTAATGGAAACGGGATTTGCCTCGTTTCCGGCCTAACTGCTTGGACGCGCATATCCAACAGCGCGCTTACCCTATCCTTCTGCGTCCCCCCATCGTTCAAACGATGTATAGGTGGTACAGGAATATCAACCTGTTGTCCATCGCCTACGCCTTTCGGCCTCGGCTTAGGTCCCGACTAACCCTGAGCGGACGAGCCTTCCTCAGGAAACCTTAGGCATTCGGTGGAAGGGATTCTCACCCTTCTTTCGCTACTCATACCGGCATTCTCACTTCTAAGCGCTCCACCAGTCCTTCCGGTCTGACTTCAACGCCCTTAGAACGCTCTCCTACCATCGACACCTAATGGTGTCAATCCACAGCTTCGGTGATACGTTTAGCCCCGGTACATTTTCGGCGCGGAGTCACTCGACCAGTGAGCTATTACGCACTCTTTAAATGGTGGCTGCTTCTAAGCCAACATCCTGGTTGTCTAAGCAACTCCACATCCTTTTCCACTTAACGTATACTTTGGGACCTTAGCTGGTGGTCTGGGCTGTTTCCCTTTCGACTACGGATCTTATCACTCGCAGTCTGACTCCCAAGAATAAGTATTTGGCATTCGGAGTTTGACTGAATTCGGTAACCCGTTGGGGGCCCCTAGTCCAATCAGTGCTCTACCTCCAATACTCTCATCTTGAGGCTAGCCCTAAAGCTATTTCGGAGAGAACCAGCTATCTCCAGGTTCGATTGGAATTTCTCCGCTACCCACACCTCATCCCCGCACTTTTCAACGTGCGTGGGTTCGGGCCTCCATTCAGTGTTACCTGAACTTCACCCTGGACATGGGTAGATCACCTGGTTTCGGGTCTACGACCTCATACTCATTCGCCCTATTCAGACTCGCTTTCGCTGCGGCTCCGTCTCATCAACTTAACCTCGCATGAAATCGTAACTCGCCGGTTCATTCTACAAAAGGCACGCCATTACCCATTAACGGGCTTTGACTACTTGTAGGCACACGGTTTCAGGATCTATTTCACTCCCCTTCCGGGGTGCTTTTCACCTTTCCCTCACGGTACTGGTTCACTATCGGTCACTAGGGAGTATTTAGCCTTGGGAGATGGTCCTCCCTGCTTCCGACGGGATTTCTCGTGTCCCGCCGTACTCAGGATCCACTCAGGAGGGAACGAAGTTTCAACTACAGGGTTTTTACCTTCTTCGACGGACCTTTCCAGATCGCTTCATTTACCCCGTTCCTTTGTAACTCCATGTTGAGTGTCCTACAACCCCAAGAGGCAAGCCTCTTGGTTTGGGCTAATTCCGTTTCGCTCGCCGCTACTCAGGAAATCGCATTTGCTTTCTCTTCCTCCGGGTACTTAGATGTTTCAGTTCCCCGGGTCTGCCTTCAGTACCCTATGTATTCAGGTAAAGATACTGTTCCATTACGAACAGTGGGTTTCCCCATTCGGAAATCTCCGGATCAAAGCTTACTTACAGCTCCCCGAAGCATATCGGTGTTAGTCCCGTCCTTCATCGGCTCCTAGTGCCAAGGCATCCACCGTGCGCCCTTTCTAACTTAACCGTTAAAAAAGATCTTACAGATGCTTTGAAAAAAATTAATTGCCTTCTATCTATTATCTAGTTTTCAAGGAACAAAGCAGAAAGAATCCATCACATCGTGATGTTTGTCTTTCCTATTTGAATGAATCACTCATTCAAAACTGAACAAAACAAAAGCGCTCTCGTAATTATCCTTAGAAAGGAGGTGATCCAGCCGCACCTTCCGATACGGCTACCTTGTTACGACTTCACCCCAATCATCTGTCCCACCTTAGGCGGCTGGCTCCATGAAGGTTACCTCACCGACTTCGGGTGTTACAAACTCTCGTGGTGTGACGGGCGGTGTGTACAAGGCCCGGGAACGTATTCACCGCGGCATGCTGATCCGCGATTACTAGCGATTCCGGCTTCATGTAGGCGAGTTGCAGCCTACAATCCGAACTGAGAATGGCTTTATGGGATTCGCTTACCTTCGCAGGTTTGCAGCCCTTTGTACCATCCATTGTAGCACGTGTGTAGCCCAGGTCATAAGGGGCATGATGATTTGACGTCATCCCCACCTTCCTCCGGTTTGTCACCGGCAGTCACCTTAGAGTGCCCAACTGAATGCTGGCAACTAAGATCAAGGGTTGCGCTCGTTGCGGGACTTAACCCAACATCTCACGACACGAGCTGACGACAACCATGCACCACCTGTCACTCTGTCCCCCGAAGGGGAAAGCCCTATCTCTAGGGTTGTCAGAGGATGTCAAGACCTGGTAAGGTTCTTCGCGTTGCTTCGAATTAAACCACATGCTCCACCGCTTGTGCGGGCCCCCGTCAATTCCTTTGAGTTTCAGCCTTGCGGCCGTACTCCCCAGGCGGAGTGCTTAATGCGTTAGCTGCAGCACTAAAGGGCGGAAACCCTCTAACACTTAGCACTCATCGTTTACGGCGTGGACTACCAGGGTATCTAATCCTGTTTGCTCCCCACGCTTTCGCGCCTCAGTGTCAGTTACAGACCAGAAAGTCGCCTTCGCCACTGGTGTTCCTCCAAATCTCTACGCATTTCACCGCTACACTTGGAATTCCACTTTCCTCTTCTGCACTCAAGTTCCCCAGTTTCCAATGACCCTCCACGGTTGAGCCGTGGGCTTTCACATCAGACTTAAGGAACCACCTGCGCGCGCTTTACGCCCAATAATTCCGGACAACGCTTGCCACCTACGTATTACCGCGGCTGCTGGCACGTAGTTAGCCGTGGCTTTCTGGTTAGGTACCGTCAAGGTACCAGCAGTTACTCTGGTACTTGTTCTTCCCTAACAACAGAACTTTACGACCCGAAGGCCTTCTTCGTTCACGCGGCGTTGCTCCGTCAGACTTTCGTCCATTGCGGAAGATTCCCTACTGCTGCCTCCCGTAGGAGTCTGGGCCGTGTCTCAGTCCCAGTGTGGCCGATCACCCTCTCAGGTCGGCTACGCATCGTCGCCTTGGTGAGCCATTACCTCACCAACTAGCTAATGCGCCGCGGGCCCATCTATAAGTGACAGCGTAAACCGTCTTTCCATCTTCTCTCATGCGAGAAAAGAACGTATCCGGTATTAGCTCCGGTTTCCCGAAGTTATCCCAGTCTTATAGGCAGGTTGCCCACGTGTTACTCACCCGTCCGCCGCTAATCTCAGGGAGCAAGCTCCCATCGATTCGCTCGACTTGCATGTATTAGGCACGCCGCCAGCGTTCGTCCTGAGCCAGGATCAAACTCTCCGAAGAAATGTTTGACTTGCTCATTTGCTTTTTTGATAGTGTGTGCTCACTTAAAATTTAACGTTGGCGCTTTGTTTTGTTCAGTTTTCAAAGAGCAATAATGGAGCGGGTGAAGAGAATCGAACTCTCATCATCAGCTTGGAAGGCTGAGGTTTTACCACTAAACTACACCCGCATTTAATTTTGAAATATTTTCAGAAAGAATGGTCGGGAAGACAGGATTCGAACCTGCGACCCCTTGGTCCCAAACCAAGTGCTCTACCAAGCTGAGCTACTTCCCGTAAAATATGGTGCGCCCGGCGGGAGTCGAACCTACAACCTTCTGATTCGTAGTCAGATGCTCTATCCAATTGAGCTACGGGCGCTAATTTCTATGATGTTATTGGTGCGGCCGAGAGGAGTCGAACCTCCACGGGGTTTCCCCCACTAGGCCCTCAACCTAGCGCGTCTGCCATTCCGCCACGACCGCGAAATCGACTTTGTAAGTTTAACACCTTTTCTACTTGATGTCAAGAAGAAAAATATCAGTGCGGGTGAAGGGACTTGAACCCCCACGCCTTGCGGCGCCAGATCCTAAGTCTGGTGCGTCTGCCAATTCCGCCACACCCGCGAAAATAAATGGTGAGCCATGAAGGATTCGAACCTTCGACCCTCTGATTAAAAGTCAGATGCTCTACCAACTGAGCTAATGGCTCTAAATATAATGGCTGGGCTAGAAGGGATCGAACCTTCGCATGACGGAATCAAAATCCGTTGCCTTACCGCTTGGCTATAGCCCAATAATCAAATACTAATCAACAACCAGGATAATATTTTATCACAATAATGTTATTTTAGCAAGTGTTTTTTAAAAAAAATGGCGGTCCCGACGGGAATCGAACCCGCGATCTCCTGCGTGACAGGCAGGCATGTTAACCGCTACACCACGGGACCAGCATTATGTGTAAAAAAGTGACCCATACGGGATTCGAACCCGTGTTACCGCCGTGAAAGGGCGGTGTCTTAACCGCTTGACCAATGGGCCTTGATATAAAAAATGTAACTGGCGGAGAAGGAGGGATTTGAACCCTCGCGCCGCTTACGCGACCTACACCCTTAGCAGGGGCGCCTCTTCAGCCTCTTGAGTACTTCCCCAAAAAATGGCTCCGCAGGTAGGACTCGAACCTACGACCGTTCGGTTAACAGCCGAATGCTCTACCACTGAGCTACTGCGGAATAATGAAAATTGGGTTCCTTTTTTACGCTCAAGGACCTTAGTGTTTGTCGTTAAGAACAAGTTGTTATCTTGTCGACTCTTATGATTATAAAGAGGTTACAACTTAAAGTCAAGGGTTCTTTTATGTTTTTTTATATTTTTGTTTTTTGCTCCTTAAACCCTTGATAAATCAATGTTCCACGACATTTACCACAAACGAAACGGGTAGTGTCGATTCGCTTTTTTCTTATATATACGTGCTGACAGTCTTCACATCTATATTGAATAGTATTCATCTTTTTCTTTAATTGGTTAGATGGCAGCGCCTGGCAAAATCTCGGTGCCCCCACTTTCTTGAGTAAATGTTTAAAGTCCGCATCACGATGTTGGTACCCTTTCCTCTCAATGTGCAGATGATAATGGCACAATTCATGCTTAATGATTCCAATGATTTCATCCACACCGCGTTCATCAAGATACTTCTTATTGATTTCTATATTGTGTGAACGGAGCAAGTACCGTCCTCCTGTTGTTCGGAGACGCGGATTAAAACTGGCTTGGTGTCTAAAGGCCTTTTTAAAGTCTTTCAACGAAATTTCTTCTACTAGTTTTTGCAATTGCCGATTATCCATTTCCCCCTCCCTTTCCTTGGTAACATGACAACCCATTATAACATAGACTAATAATACAATAGGAAACTAAGGGAGGAAAAGCTATGCCTAATTGGTTCCAGAATCAAATCCGCAAAGCCTTTTATGAAAAGGATTATTATCAAGTGAAGATGTTGAATCAATGTTGGTTTTTTTATCAAAAGAAAGAAAGTCTCAGGTTATAGATTCAACTTTGTTAATAAATACATCACTTCAAAAAAACCCCTTCTAATATAGAAGGAGCTTTCCTAAGGCTAGTTTTGATCCTTTGGCTCAAGCATCGTTAAAGATACCCTTTGCTTTTGGGAGTCAACCAGTTCGACCCAAACCGTAACAACATCCCCAACGGCAACTACATCCAATGGGTGCTTTACAAACCGGTTGCTCAGTTTAGAAATATGCACCAGTCCATCCTGTTTAACACCGATGTCCACAAACGCACCGAAATCCACAACATTCCTCACTGTGCCTTGTAATTCCATCCCAGTTTGCAGATCCTCCATTTTTAGTACATCCTGCTTAAGCAGCGGTTTTGATAATTCATCCCGAGGATCTCTTCCCGGTTTCATCAAATCATCTATGATATCTTTAATCGTAATTTCCCCAATTTCCAATTCATTGACCAAATCAGCCGGTTTTAGTTTACCCAACTCTTCATTCAGTGAATCACTGCCTAAATCCTCAGATGCGAATCCCATTTTCTTTAATAATTTATTCACGGCACTGTAGTTCTCAGGATGTATCGCAGTTTGATCTAAAGGTTCATCTCCATTAATGATACGTAAGAACCCTATACATTGTTCATATGTTTTGGCACCAAGCCGGGGAATCTTCTTTAATTCCTTCCTGCTTGAAAACTTCCCTTCGACTTCCCTTTTCTTTACAATATTTTGAGCAACCGATTTTGATAAACCAGCTACATATTGTAATAGAGATGATGAAGCTGTATTGACATTCACTCCCACCTGGTTAACAGCCGTTTCTACTACAAACGTGAGGGATTCCGTTAACTTTTTCTGCGACACATCATGTTGGTACTGACCTACCCCCACGGATTGGGGATCAATTTTAACAAGTTCAGCAAGGGGATCTTGAAGCCTTCTGCCTATCGAAACGGCGCTTCTCTGTTCTACTTGAAGATCCGGAAACTCTTCACGGGCAATATCCGAGGCTGAATACACACTGGCTCCCGCTTCATTAACAATTATATATGAAATATTCCCTTTCACTTCTTTTAAAATATCTGCGATGAATTGCTCTGATTCACGTGATGCGGTACCATTGCCGATTGCCACGATCTCAACCGAGAACCGCTGAAGTATTTCGATCGTTTTTTCACGGGCAGCATTAAGCTTCGCAACTGGAGGGTGCGGATAGATTACACTGATATCGAGCACCTTTCCGGTTTCATCAATGACAGCCAACTTACAGCCAGTCCGATATGCCGGATCTAACGCTAGGACCACTTTCCCTTTAAGCGGGGGCTGCAAGAGCAGGTTCCGGAGGTTTTCAGAGAAAATATGGATAGCTTGATCCTCAGCCTTTTCCGTCAGCTCTTTTCTGATTTCCCGTTCTACAGAAGGCATGATCAAACGCTTGAGCCCATCCTCAATCGCAGATTTAAGAACAACCTGGGCTTCAGATTTGTTATTTTTAATGATTTTCTGTTCCAGATGACCAATGATGATTTCAGTTCGAGGCTGAATGGAGATTCGTAAAACCTCCTCCTTTTCACCTCTATTTAGCGCCAACACCCGATGCGGTACGATTCTTTGAACCGGCTCCTCATATTCATAGTACATCTCGAAGATTTTTTTCTCGTCCTTCTCTTCATTTTTCACAGTTGAAATCACTTTTCCAGCTTTGAAAATTTCAGCCCTTATCCACTTCCTTAATTCTGCATCATCGGAAATATGTTCAGCTATGATATCCTGTGCTCCCGTAATAGCCTCTTCAATAGAAGAAACTTCTTTTTCTGCCGATATGAATTCTGCGGCTTTTTCTCTAACTCGACCATGCAATTGACATTCCAGAAGCCAGTTAGCCAATGGTTCAAGACCCTTTTCTTTAGCAACTGTCGCTTTCGTTCTCCTTTTTTGTTTGAATGGCCTGTACAAATCCTCGACTTCCTGCAGTTTTGTTGCCTTCTCGATTTGTCTTGTTAATTCTTCCGTCAATTTCCCCTGTTCACCAATCGAACGCGTAACTTCTGCTTTCCTCTGGCCAAGGTTTTCTAGATAGTTCCATCTTTCCATAATGGAACGAATCTGCACTTCATCAAGTGAACCCGTCATTTCTTTTCTATACCGCGCAATAAAAGGGACAGTATTACCCTCTTGCAGCATCTGTATGACGTTTTGAACTTGATGATTTTTCAAAGTTAGCTCATTGGATATTTTTTCAATCAATTCTTTTAATGTATCTTCTACAACCATCATTGTGTTTACCTCCAACCTTTTAATCTAATATGTATAGTCTAGCAAATGAGTGATGAAGTTGCGAATTCAATACAAAAAAGCTCACTTCCGAATTAAGGCGAAAGTAAGCTTCCTAAAATGAAAGTTGTATCATCTGCAGTTAATGGACTGCTTTTTAATATGCATTGGGCGTTCTTATCGATAGGGGCCAGCCTTTTCAAAAAAGATTTAGCTCCCTTAAGTTCTAAACCATCGGAATGAAGAATGAATTTTGCATTTGGTTCATATTTGTATCTCTGCGTCCTGTATTTTTGTTTCCTGCCGGATAAATAACCTGTAACAGGTAAAGGGTAAACTAGTTTATCGTCGCTTGGATTATACAGGAAAAAGCGGATGTTACCCACTGAACTGTATACAAATTCATTCTTGTCATAAAATATCTTTAAAATGGAAACGGCTGCCCCCCGCTTATCGATTAAAACTTGATTACACACTGCCATTAGTGATTCTACATCCAACTCATGATTACGTTTAACTTCCTCGATGACAGCATGGGAGGAATCGTAAGCATTTTTTCCGCTGCCTAGACCATCTGCCAGTACACACACAAAGTATTCTTTCGTATGAAGAAAAAAGTAATCATCACCACAATAAACCATCCCGTTTTTAGACGATTGAGAGACAAGGACTTCTATTTTTTCTCCCCTCAGAATATCTTTGATCACTGAATTAACTCCGAGTTTTCAGCATTAATGGCTTCTTGAAGTTTCTTGATCGCGCGGCGTTGGAGCCTCGACACATGCATTTGGGAAATTCCAAGTTTATCGCCCGCTTCTTTCTGACTTAAATTCTCTAAATAAGTATGCTGTATGATCATCTTTTCACGGTCACTAAGCACATGCAGCACCTTTTCAAGCACAAGACGCTGATTGACCCTTTCAAAACCTTCATCGACATTTCCAAATATATCAAGCAATGTGACAGTACCGCCATCAGAATCCGCCTCAATAGAATGATCCACAGATAAAGCTTGATAGCTTTTTCCCATTTCCATCGCTTCTAAAACTTCTTCTTCAGTCACGCCTATACTATCGGCTATTTCATCTATTCTTGGGGAACGATGCAGGGTTGTAGTTAATTCCTCGACAGTCACCCTGATTTTCGGACCAAGTTCCTTAATTCTCCTTGGCACATGGACACTCCATGTTTTGTCACGCAGAAACCTTTTGATTTCGCCGATTATAGTAGGGACGGCAAATGCCTCAAAGCTCTTACCGAAAGATTCATCATATCGCCGAATGGCACCTAACAAACCAATCATGCCGACCTGGGAGATATCCTCCTGAAATGATTTCCCTTTTGCATATTTACGGGAGATTGTTTCAACTAAACTTTTATAATGGATGACTAGATTACTCTGTGCTTCATCATCCTGATTCTGCTGGTAAGCTCTAATCCATTCATTTACCTGTTCTCTTTGTGCCTGATTAGGTTGAGACTGTTTTTGCATCCATCTCCACCTGCTCTCCTTCTAAAAACTTAGTCATAAATACTGTAACCCCGTCATGCTGGTGAATTTTCACATCATCCATCAGAGTTTCAATGAGGTAAAGACCCAAGCCTCCTTCTCTCAAGAGTTCGACTTTTTGTCCATTTTCGTATGGACCGAGTCCTTGACGTACCTCTTCGAAATTACAGCTCTTACCGCTATCAGAAACCATGACCTCCAAACGGTCAGGATAAAGGCCGAAACTTACTTTCACTTCACCTTTTTCAGAATCCTTATATGCATGCTGTACCGCATTTGTACAAGCCTCACTGGTAGCGATTTTCAAATCCTCAATTTCATCATATGCAAAGCCCATCCGGCTTCCTATCCCAGAAAGCGTTAAACGAATGACACCGATGAATTCTGGTTTTGCAGGTATTTTCATTTCGATGTAATCATATACTTGACTCATTCTAACCCACCCTCTGTACCACTTTTTATATCAATAATATCTGCAAGACCTGTAATATCAAATAAACGTCGTAACCTTTCTGATAAGCCAACTAAAGTGAATTCGCCATTATGTGCCCTTACGCTTTTAAAAGCACCGACAAATACCCCAAGTCCCGTACTATCCATATAAGAAACTTCAGTTAAATCAATGGTAATCGAAACATTGTCCTGCTCTGAAATTGGAAATAGTGATTCTCTTAATTTCGGTGCAGTATAGGCATCGATTTCACCTTTTAGTTTTACAATAAATTCAGTATTTAATTCATTAACATCCACTGTTATATTCATCCTTGACCCACCTCTTCAAATCCTCTTCATTCCTAATATCTATACCCAGCAGAAAAAATACTAAACATTTGATTTTAAAATTATTAGTGTAAAATCATCCCTCAGTTGGAAGTTCTGCATTTTCTCCAATTGTTTATATATATTATTCACCATTTCCTGGGCTTGCAAATGCATATTCTTTTTTATGAAACCAATAAGTGTTTCCCTTTCTATGAACCCATCATTCGTCCGGCACTCCGTAACTCCGTCAGATAATAAAATGATCATGTCTCCGCGATTCACCGTTTTTTCATATTGGCGATACCTTGTTTTTTTATCAACTCCAAGCAACAAGCCCTTTGCATCCAAATCGCTAAAAGTACCTGTTGCGGCGTCATAGTAAAAACCAGGTTCATGCCCGGCTGAAGCATAGGAAAATTGCCTGTCATGCGGATCATACAAACCATAGAACATGGTTATGAACATGCTTGGATCCACATTATGCTCCACAACACGGTTCAAACTCTCAAGCACACTCTTCGGTTCATGACGATGCTCCGGTAGACTGTCCATCGCATATTTGATCATCGACATGCACAATGCAGCAGGAATCCCTTTTCCTATGACATCGGCTATCCCTACCCCTATACGGTCATTTTCGTCTTGGACGAAGTGATAGTAATCCCCGTTCATCTGTCTCGCAGGAACACTGATTGCCCCAATTTCAAGAGCTTTGATATCAGGAATTTCCGTTTCCAAAAGTGTATGTTGTACGTTTGCCGCGATCTCGATTTCCGTTTTCAGTTCCTGCTGTTGATGTCTAAGGCTTTGATGTTCACGGTATGCAATGCCGTAGCCCATCATGACTTCTAGCAGAAAATCGAAAGAATCCAATACTTTTCCCGGTAATTCCGGGTAAAGTTCCAATAAGTTATTTTTATGCATACTGATGATTTCTTCTGGAGATATATTGTATTTGATATGTAGGCGGCTAATCTTTTGCCCTTGGTAGAGTGCCTGCTCATTTTGGTCTTTAAGATAAGTAGAAAGCGCCTCATGATACTTTTTCTCCATGTTCTCCCTAATATCCATAGTCCCCCCCTAACGGAGCCATTTCGTAGCGATAATCTTAGTCCCTTCACCTGGTATTGATTCAATATCAAAGTCATCCATTAAACGTTTGGCTCCAGGAAGGCCTGCTCCCAGTCCCCCTGAGGTGGTATATCCATCTTCCATGACTCTGCGGATATCCTCAATTCCCGGCCCTTGGTCCTCTGCAATGATTTTCAATCCTGACTTCCCATTTATATTTAGCTTTTCTATGCTAACACTGCCTTGTCCAGCATATAGGTATATGTTTCGGGCCAATTCGCTAATAGCCGTTGTGATCCTGGCCTGGTCTACAGTACCGAATCCCAACTCCTTAGCGACATTTCTTCCGAGCTGCCTTGCAGCTACGATGTCCCATTCATTTATGATTTTCACGCAGGATTGGAACTCCATTCTTTAATCCCCCAATTCCTGTTGTAATTTCTCCAGGCCTTTCTCTAAGTCTAATGCTGTCAGAACATCATCGAGACTGATTCCCAGTTCAATTAATGTTATTGCAACAGCAGGCTGGATCCCCGTAATTACAACCTTGGCCCCCATAAGCTTAGACATGCTAAAGACATCGCCTAATACCTTTGCGATAAAAGAATCAATAAAATCTATTGAGGTAATATCTATAACAACGCCATTCGCGCTTGTTTCATGAATCTTATGCAGTAAATCCTCTTGAAATTGAAGGGCTGTCACATCATCCAATTCCCACTGTATAGAGACTAACAAGCAGTCATAAAGCTTTAATATCGGAATCCTCATACCTTATCCCTCCACCTTTACGATCTTACGGCTCGTTAATTCCAACGCAACTTCTATCCCTTTTTTCAATGTATTTTTTGTAATCACTTCATTTAAATTAATTCCAAGATTAACGATTGTTTGGGCTATTTCAGGGCGAATGCCGCAGAGTATACATTTGGCGCCCACCAATCGGACTGCTTCCGCCGCCTGAATGATATGATGAGCAACCATGGTATCCACGACCGGCACGCCCGTTATATCAATAAGAACAACTTCAGATCTATGCTTAACCACGCCAGTCAGCAGGTTCTCCATTATCTGTTTGGCACGTTCTGTATCAATCGTACCAATCAGCGGCATAACCGTAATGCCTTCCAATACAGGAATGAGCGGTGCCGAAAGTTCTTGCAACGCCATTTTTTGCATGGAAACAGTTCTTTCCCAAGTTTGGGTATATATATTGACTATTTCATTATTTATCGGTGTGGCCCATTTATCCAGATGGTTAACAAGATTGACTTGATTATCGGGAGTCACCAGACCCTTTTCCACCATTCCATTAATGACAATTAACGTGAATTTATGAAGTCCTTCATTGACGAAAGTAAGAGGCCACCCCAATTGGACGACTTTCTCGGCAAAATCTGAAAGCTTCAATGTGAATTCCTTGTTTTTACTATCAACATTCGTGATGATCATATCTATAAATTCACTGCTCGTTTGCGTGAACATTCGATCTGAGACGACTTTAATTAATCTTTCGTCCGTACTTTCTCTCATGATGCCCATCCATTCAGTAAGGATGTAATCCTGATTTTGCTTAATAAAATCGTAAACCAATTGATTCATAATATCCTCCCATTCTAACACAATTGCCATGTTTCCCTGTCCTCGTCACAAGGATGTTAACTAACTGTAATGATGTTATTTCCATTTGGATTTTCTTTGAGTATCCCCACTGCCCACTGGGACTTTTGCTTTTTTTAAGTATTTACAACATAACTACATACCCGAATTTCAGGTTAGAAAAACATCAATTAAAGAAAAGTTATGGAGATACTATAAAAAAATAACGTTCTATCCGATATCTAACTGTATACTGTTTTTATTCGTCAAATTTTTCATATTTCCTGCTGTATACTTTTTGGATACATGCTTATGTTATTTCACAAAAAAAACACGATTCCCACAGTTGCAGGAATCGTGCCATCTAAATAACATCAAGAATGATTTGTATTATAATAACGCCCGGTTTAACGGGAAAAATTTTCTTTAAAACTCAATGAGGCCTAAACTGATTTGCAAAGCTTCATTGACTTTTTGCATCATAGGTTCGTCAAGATGCGTAATTTTATCAGTTAAACGCTGCTTATCAATTGTCCGGATCTGTTCTAATAAAATGACGGAATCCCGCTCGAAACCGTACTTTTTTGCATTAATCTCAACATGTGTAGGCAATTTCGCTTTTTGAATTTGAGCTGTAATGGCTGCCACGATCACAGTCGGACTAAAGCGATTACCAATATCGTTTTGTAAAATTAGTACCGGACGGGTCCCACCCTGCTCTGAACCAACTACCGGGGAAAGGTCTGCGAAGTATACGTCACCACGCTTAACAACAATCAATGGCTCAGCCTCCGCTAACTAATCGTTCAACGCAATGACCAGCCTCGAATTCAGCCTGGAAGGCCTCAGAAGCAATCGTTAAATTAATGGCCGCCATTTCAATATAACCGCGTTTCATCGATTCACGAAACTCTTTCTTTTTACGTTCGCGAAGATACATTTTTGTGGCACGATAAATAAATTCACTGCGATTTACATTTTCCTCACTCGCATACCCATCTAACTCTGTTAAAAAATTTTGAGGTAATCGAATTAATATCTCTCTTGTTGCGCTGGATTCAGACACAAACATACACCTCCACCATCACTACACACCTTTATTATATATCCTTTTCAATATTACCATTAAAATGCCTATCTGCAAAGAGTATATTCTATTCTCAATCCTATTATCAGCATAATAAAGGAAATCTTATTCACAATCTTAGGATTTTTTTACAATCCGGTCATTCCAAAATGAAGTTGCGTACATGATTCATCTGATTGTCTTTTATATATATACGGGGCACTCTTGCTCCTATCATACATGTTACCTCATAGTTGATCGTTTCCAGTTTTGCCGCTATCTCATCGACAGTAATCGATTCATCCCCATCATTCCCCATGAGTGTGACCTCTGTTCCTACAGGGTATGGTCCAGGCAGCTTGATCATGCATTGATCCATGCAAATCCTTCCGACTATGGGTACTCTTTTTCCATCCACAAGAACTTCCTGACCTTGCAGCTTACGGATCCAGCCGTCAGCATAACCGATTGGCAAAGTACCAATCCATTCATCACCTTCAGCCGTATAAGTCGCTCCATAACTTACGCTTTCACCCTTAGCAAGCTGTTTAACCGCGACCATCTTCGTTCTCAATGATATGGCCTGTTTTAATGGATATGGCAATATCGGCTTCATCTCCATGGAAGGACTCAAACCATACATGGAAATCCCCAACCTTATTGCATTCCATTCAGGATCGGTGAACCTTAAAGAAGCTGCACTATTGGCTGCATGAATATATTCCGGCTTTCTAGTCAATTCGGAAAGCATCCCTTTAAAGAAAGCAAGCTGCGTTTCATAAAAGTCGGTCTTCAGTTCATCCGCCGTCGCGAAATGAGTGAATATCCCCTGGAAATTGAAACAGGCTTCCCTCTCAAGCAAACTTTCCACTTTCATGAGTTGGACTTTATCACGAATGCCGATTCTCCCCATGCCGCTATCCACTTTTACATGGATTTGCAAAACTTGTCCCGGTTTCAACAAATCCTTTGCCTTCTCCAACCATGATACATCGAAAACCGTCACGGAAATCCCATACTCGGCAGCAAGTGCTGCACTCTCAGGCCTCGATGCCCCAAGTACAAGAATCGGAGCCAATATTCCCTTTTTCCGTAAGGCGAGAGCCTCATCCAAAAAAGCGACACTTAAAAAATCCGCCCCCGCTTCAAGCGCCGTATTAGCCACTTCATAGTCGCCGTGGCCATAAGCATTCGCTTTAACGACAGCGAAAAGACTAATGCCATTTCTCAGTCTTTTTTTCATTGAAGAGATATTTTCAAAAATATTATCCAAATTTACTTCTGCCCACGTATCTCGATGAAATATTTCCGTTTCCAAGACCATTTCCTTCTTTCCTACACTCACAATAAGATTCTTCCCAGTAGCGAAGTTTTCGTTTCATTATAGGACCATTCTATAACCAACCGCTAAAAAGATAAAGTGCTTTTTCACCTTGATTCTAATTTCCCAGCTTCCAACCTAAATCAGATGGAAGGATTAAAAATGTCAACAAGCCGCTTCCCCGCCTATCCTACCTAGAAGAAACCTTCGTAAGGAGACGGGAAACATCAGCTTGTTATGTAATCCTATTTGACTGGATCTTCCCCAACCGAACGGGCGACTTCTATCATCTCTTCCTGTGTCAAATCCTTTGATGCAAGCATATAATCGACACCTTCAAAAGTCCATGCAATCGTATTTCCTGTCATGGCTCCGACAGTATAACCCAAATCAACCGGTTCTCCATTCACATTCGTCGAAACGGAAGTTTGAACTACCTCAGCTTTTTCCTGAACTAATGTAAAACTTTTTGTACCCTCATAGGTCAAAACGACACGCTCTCCCTTTTCCGTCGTAATTTCTTTTTCTTCCGTTAAATTCATATCACCAATATTTTCAGGGTATTTAACCGCAAACCCCTCATTTTGGACTTCTGCCATAACGGGAGCTTCAAGTTGTGCACTTGTCATGTTTTTCTTCATATCAAATGAATCTTTATCAAAAGTCGTATCGAATTTAACTTTTGAGAATTCAACAAGAACCAATGCGGTCTTATCGGGATCCATGACTTTTACACTGACTGGAGATAAATCCTTTTTGTTTATAGTAATCTCTTGATATGGCAACATTTTATTGTTTTGATAGCGCGTTTTCGTTTCAAAGACATAATGTTTATCCGTTTCTTTATATGTCGCACTTTTATCCTCCGTAATGTCTTTCACCAACGACTCGAACAAATAGGCCTGACTGCTGTTCTCCGGCCACTCGCTTTGAAATTTAAAACTTTTATTCAAAGCTGGTGTCAAAACGTATACACCATCATCATTTTTCAATATCATCTGGCTTTGATCCTTCTCTTCATTTTTCAGATTTACGCGGTAAAAAGAAGGGTCTTTATGCCAAATCTCCACATTATACACTTGAGGTTCCGTACCCATCTTTAATGTCATCTTCGCGTTAGCTTTATATCCTTTCATGTCGCCAAGCTTCTCATTCAATTCACTCACTACGTCACTCTGTGATTTTTGGCCGCAAGCAGAAAGAGCAAGCAAGAGCATGATCCCTGCAAAAAGCATTAACATCTTCTTCATCTTTTCAACCCCTTTTTGTCATTTGAACGTAAAAGGGAGAGGAAAAGGCAGGATCCGGACATTGGCTCGACTGATGTCTTAGATTCCTCAGTATTTTAGACACGGATCCATTCTCGATCCGGCTAAAAACTTTTCGAGAGCACCTACTCTGCCATGTACCTTTTACCGGGCCTTGTCTCCCTATAGCACTAAATGTATATGAGACAACCTTAAGGTTTATGACCCGATTGGACAAAACTCCATTCACCCTTCAATTACGACTTGAGCAACCGCATAATCCCTGCTGTGGCTAATCGAAAGATGGACCCCTTCAGAAAACGGCCTTGAAATCACCGGCTTTCCTTTATCATCCGATATGATTTCAATATCCAAAAAGGATAAGTGCTTACCGATCCCTGTACCGTTTGCCTTTGAAAAGGCCTCCTTTGCCGCAAAACGCCCAGCAAAATACTCGACCTTCCTTCTTCCATTTAACTTTTCGAAAATCAAGATTTCACTTTCTGTTAATATTCGCTCCTTTAAACGGGGTTGCCGATTAATCAATGTTTCCATTCTATCCAACTCAGTAATGTCCACGCCTATACCTCTAATCACTTTGACACCTCTTCTATTAATTTAATAAGCTGCATATCATTAGGAGGACTCTTTTACCTGAAAATGATAATATTGTATCTAATTAAAAACGATAATAAGGAGGAATTTATGTTTACAAGAACAGAAGGCTTCCGCGAATACGCAAATTCATATCGAGCTGTAACTGTGCTCATACTCATTATGATGATTGTTTTCGTTCTCGTCCTTTTCCCCATATTTCCCGGAAGTGTACTCTTTTATTATGGCACAGGTGTAAACTTATATATCGCTGATGGACAATGGTGGCGTTTGATCACCCCCATCTTTCTACATAGCACGTTTACACATTTACTGTTTAATGGATTCTCACTTGCCATCTTTGGTCCATTCCTAGAGAAATTACTTGGAACCGTCAAGTTTTCAACCTTCTTTTTATCGACAGGAATCCTTGCCAATATCGCAACCTTCCTAATTAACCCACTGACATATAACCACGTAGGTGCCAGCGGAGCAATTTTTGGCTTACTCGGATTCTTTCTATATCTTGTACTGTTCAATAAAACCAATTTTACGAACAACGAAAGAAATACAGTATATACACTGACCGGAATTGCCATTATCATGACATTCATTCAACCACAGATCAACGTTGTCGGTCATTTGGCCGGACTGGCAACCGGATTTTTAACAGCTCCCTTATACTTAAGAAAAAAATGGTAGGACAAACAGCCGACTCTTCCTTTCAATCATTGGGAGTCGACTGCTTTTTTAGGTAAATACCATGATTCAATTATTAGGCAATCCTTTTCTTCCACATCCGCAACCATGCCGACCCGGGAGGTGATTCCTGATTTAATCGACGCTGAAATCGTAGCTAATTGTTTTCGATTCTGAAACCAACCTTTTTTATATGTGATTGATTGAATTCTGCTTCTCTGCATGATCAATGTTTGCTTTGAGAAAAAACGGCTGCTCAATAGCAACAAATTCCCTTCTATGCTCCATCCTGCATCCCTATATTGCATGCAAGCCCAAAAAATCGCCAACGGTACAAGCAAAAGGGAAAGATAACCCCAAGGTCTGAAAAACCATACCATGGCACCAATGATCGGGATTAGGTATAGAATCTTACGAAATACATAACGGGACAGTGCACGCTTAGGTATCGGTGTCATCTCCGTAGCTGTTTCATATGCCGGTAAAATCTCCAGGATTTTTTCATGTAAATACTTCTTCCTGATTAAAGGGAACAGCATGATGGATAGACTTTCTTTATCTTCCATACTGCCTCCCGCATACTCAATATAAACCGTCGCCAATCCCAATGGCTTTCGAATCAAATTCTCCATGATCCGGATACCTTGTATTTTATGGATAGGGATCGTCAGCTGTCTTTTCTCGAGAAGCCCTCTGGAAATAACGATTTCCTCATCCGTTTTTATCACGGTAAAGGAAGCATATTTAATTACCATACTTAATGTGGCCAGTACATAAACCACCAATAAGGCCAAAAGTGCAAACACGGTCAGAATGATGGTCCCCATTTCAATAAAATCTTCATAATCCTTAAATATCCTCTCGAAAGGTATCATTTCATCGAACTGTGAAATAAAAGCGATCGCCCCAGATAGGAAGACACCCACCGCCCCCGAAGTGGCAGCCATAACGAATAGTTGTGGCAGCGTCTGCTTAAAAACGGAAGACGATTTTGCTGCATATTCATTATCCGCGACTTCATCTTTATCCTTATCCAAAAGATTTTTCGCATTTTTTTCCTCACTTATAAAAGCATTGATTCGATCAGCATCACTTTTGCTGATAGCTGATAATACGGCATCGGCCTGAGATCCGCCGGCCGTTTCAATATTCAACTTCACCAGCCTGAATATCCTCTGGATGATGCCCTCTGATATATCTATGCTATGGATCCGATCAAACTTTATATACCGTTTCTTCCTTACGAATACTCCAGACTCAATTCTGAATTCACCATCTTCTATGCGGTATGTAAAACGTAACCATTGAAGGAATGCATTCCCTATAATTAAAAGTATAATAATGGCAATGACCAGCGGTTGTATCCATCCAGGAATCCCTTCATTCTTCCCAGGAATGACGACCACTAATAAAAAAGGGATGACTAACTCCTTAATCGATTTAATAATGTTAAGCAATACAGCTATGGGGTGAAGCCTTTTAGGTTCAGACATCTTCTTCCTCCACACTTGCCATTCTGGAAATATAGTGCCGCAATTCATCCGCCTCTGCTAGGTCCAGGGCAGGAATGACATGAAGGGTCGCTGCAGTGGAAATTTCAACGGAGGCTAAATCGTATTTCCTTAATAATGGCCCTTGCTTCGTTTCAACATGCTGAACCCTAATCATGGGTATGAGTGTTCTTTTAATGACGAAAATCCCACTTTGGATATCAATTTCGGTATTTCTTACTTCGTAACGCCATCTCTTCCATTTCACCGATGGAATCAGAAAGATGGCCAGATAGGATTGGATTATCGAAATTATGATCAACGCTCCAAACACCCAATATGTCCAATCAAAAATGATTGTAAGCACGAGTACGGCGATGCTTATAATCCAAGTTATTGAACAGCTTATAAGACCACTGATTTTCCATACGGTCAAGGCCTTATTCGATATACGATTTTCAGGTTCCATGTGCTTCTCCTCTTCTGGACAGGTAATTTTAAATGAATCTTCATCATCCATCCTTTGCTTTCATCCATTATACTATAATTAAATACTGGGAATTAACCCCTTTTCAAACAAAGGTGAGCAGTCCATCCAAAAACCGCCAACCATTCGGATAACATATATGGAGATGCACATAAAAAAATGCCGCTCAAATGAGCGGCATTTCCAATTCAATTAAATCTTATTTGTTTTTTCTCTTTTTTGGCTCGTGCTGCGGTTTCCGTAACCATTCGATTTACGGTTTGTGCTTGGGCGTTTACTTGATCCGCTACCGTAATCTTTTCTGCCTGAAGAACTGCGGCCATTGCGCTGTCTGTTACTAGAAGAACTGCTTCCTCCGCGATTGCGACGCATTGGAGATGGAGATTCTTCCGTTAACTTGATAGGCGTTTGATCCGGTTCTTTTGTCATTGATTTAAGCATGGCTGCAACTAAATCCGCTGCGCTATGTTTTTGTAATAATTCTTCTGCTTGACCGAGGTATAATGTTAAATCATCATTCTCGATTGTATTGAGGATTTTTTCCGTTACTGCTTTTTGTTGACCTTCCAACGCTTCAGTTAACGTAGGAGTCTTAAGTTTCTCCATACGTTTTTTCGTTGTATGTTCAACTGCATGCAGTTGGCCTCTTTCCCTTGGTGTTACAAACGTAATGGCAATACCATGTTTACCCGCACGTCCTGTTCGTCCAATACGGTGAACGTAGCTTTCCGGATCTTGAGGGATATCAAAGTTGTATACGTGAGTGACGCCTGAAATATCAAGTCCACGTGCAGCCACATCAGTAGCAACGAGTACATCGATGCTGCCGTCTTTAAACTTTTTCAATACAGAAAGGCGTTTGGCCTGACTAAGGTCACCATGAATGCCTTCAGCCATATAACCGCGGATATTCAAGGCAGATGCCAATTCATCGACACGGCGTTTCGTACGTCCGAAGACGATAGCAAGATCCGGTGTTTGAATATCGAAAAGGCGTGCAAGTGTATCGAATTTTTCACTTTCTTTTAACTCCAAGTAATATTGTTCGATACGATCCACTGTCATTTCTTTTGCTTTTACACGTACAAGAACGGGTTCCCGCATGAATCTTTCAGCAATTTTACGGATTGGATCAGGCATTGTAGCTGAGAAAAGCAATGTTTGCCTTTCGTCAGGAACCGTTGAAAGGATCAATTCGATATCCTCAATGAATCCCATGTTAAGCATTTCATCCGCTTCATCAAGAACTACAGTGTGTACTCCGCCTAATTTAATGTTTTTACGTTTGATATGGTCTAAAAGACGACCAGGCGTACCAACGATAATATGTGGTTTTTTCTTTAATGCACGGATTTGACGGTCGATGTCTTGTCCACCATAAACAGCAAGTACACGAGCGCGTTTTCCGTAACCAAGCTTGAAAAGTTCCTCGGAAACTTGAATCGCAAGCTCACGTGTAGGTGCAATGACAATCCCTTGCACGTTTTCGTTATTAATATCGATGTTTTCCATCAATGGAATACCGAATGCCGCCGTTTTACCTGTTCCCGTTTGCGCTTGACCAATGATATCTTTACCTTCAAGAGCTAGAGGTATCGTTTGGGATTGAATCGGGCTCGCTTCTTCAAATCCCATTTTTTCTATTGATTTCATGGACGTTCTATCTAATCCTAATTCGCTAAACAATGTCAATGTTTTCGTACTCCTTTTTATATCGTAAATTTACACGTGCATTCATGGATCATGCACAGATGTTTTAGTTCAAATCCTCATCATCATGACGGATGTTCTTCTTTATCTCTTATAAAAAGTTTATCATTATCACCTAAAAGTATGTCTGCCTTTTAGTTCAAATGAACTCAATATGATTTTTTAAAAAGGAAATATACCAGTACGGACTTTCACTGGCATTTTTAACTTCGCGCACGTGTATACTTATCATTTACATACGCTCATCTTTTTAAAAGTACATGTAACCAAAATTAAATTCAATATGGAAAATTAAAAGTAGCATAAACGGGTGTTTCACCGTTTTATTCAGGTGAGGGCTGCTGCACCTATTATTCATCAGACTTAAAAAGGCTGTATGAACAAAACTTGACGAGAGCCAAGATTCTTATACAAAACAGGCCCGGTGCGTTGAGGATTTGCAGAAGTGGAAAAGCGCTTAAATGCGGCTTGATTCCCTAATAGCTACTAAAGCCGCCAATAGATGCAGCTTTTATATATGACCAGACGCGCGGCCTATTTAATCTAAAATAATCTCAAGAATGAACTCATGAAACATGTAAGAACATACAATTTTGTTGCCTCAACCTGATTAATTTAAATAATCATCAATGATAAGACATTTAAACTCATACTCATATTACCATTTTCAAACTGTTAATGCAATAAAGGATATCGCACCATTCAGAGTTACTAAAAACTTTAGATCGTTTCAAAAACAAAGAAATTGGATATTTACACCTGATATTTGTGTAGCCTAATTTATTCAATAGGATTACCGTAGTTACTATATCCATTCATGCAAAAGTGGATTCTGCAGAAAAATTTGAAGAAAGCGGGTTTGCCTACAGTTTTTCCCTTAAAAAAACGTTTCAGTCGTTTTCAGAAATCCAGTTAGGAGGATTCCATGAAACAGTAACCTAGTCCTGTTTTAAGAGACCTTTCCAAACCCTCTTGTCGACTTACTGTATCCATTTATGAATAGAAATATTATATGTTTTACAAAACGAACATCCATTTATATATATGATATGTGTGTAAATCAAATAGTTTCAACAAACCTTTTTCAGGAAGGATTAGAAGGATTAGTTCGAATGAACGGACACCTTCCACGGTTATCCCCGTTGGAAAAAGAAAGGACTTATTATGAATTTCCTTTGAATTTCCAGGTATATGGGATCATTAGATTTTCGAATATTCCATCTTTTCACTCGAAAGTTATAGTAAATAAGTCTAAATGCAGTATGATTGACCTATCAACAAAACAATGGGGGTTATATGAATATATTCACAATAGATGTTCCTTTATGTAGGGATTTTGGTCGAATCTTAAAGAAAATGAACAAGAAAGTAACCTTTTTGGAGGATCCACTCAATCAAAGTCATCTATTCAAGGATTCAACGGACTTAATGAATTCATTATTTATTTTACCTTTACACCTATCAAAAGATTCTTGGCAGCAAACATCTTTGTTCGCCTTAGCTGAATCTCACGAAATCCCTATCTTATTCATTTACAAACGTGCTTTAGGAATGGAGGCCCCTCTGGCTTTACCAGAAAAGACCTTTTATGAAACCATGGCGGTCCCTGCCGATTCGGTAGAAGTCAGGATTAAATTAAAGTCACTACGAAACATCAGCATGCAACTGTTTTCGGCAAAAATGAAGGGGCTGGAGCTCGAAAAGATACACCAAAAATCAGCAAGGAGCCTTCGAATTGCAAAGGGAATTCAACTTTCAGGTTTACCTTTGTCGATCAATAATGAAGATATAGAGGTCAAAGGTCTTTCCCAGCCTTGGAGTGAACTGTCAGGGGATTTATTTTACTGGACGGAGGTTGATGACAGGCTTTACGGCTTCATAATGATCGATGTATTCGGAAAGGGCATCCATACAGCACTTATAAACATGTCGATACGTACATTGATGCCTGACCTTATCAAACGTGTAAAAGACCCCATTTTCATAACGGAGGAACTGGACAAACATATACGGTATTTATTTCAAGGAGTTAAACAGGAAAATAAAAACCATGCTCGTATTACAGCCTTCATCGCATACGTGAATACAAAGGATCGACTCATCGAATATGTGAACTACGGACTTCCATCAGCCTTTTTGTATTCCCCATGCACCAATCAAATTCTCAATTTGAACGAAGGGGCCACCCCAAGCGGACCGATTCCCGAATTGCCCATAAAAAAAATAGTCTTTCATTATGAACCAGGAAGCCGTTTCATCATCTATACAGATGGACTCTCTAAAACGCCCACCCCTTCCGCCATTGACCGATCTGACAATATCGAAAGGGAATTCATCGAAAATGTCCATCTCGATACACATGACCTTCTTCAGGAGCTATTGGTCTCTAGGATGAGGCATTCAGTGATTAACGATGACATCTGCATTATTGCCGGGACACTTTTTTAAGCACGATAAAAAAGGCCGTTTCAAAAAAAAGAAACGGCTTCAGACTGTACACTAACTCGATAATAATTGAGTTTGTCTGCAGTCCTTTTTTGGTTTTAAAAAAATTTGACCGTTGATTTCCGCTCCAGGCACTCGCTTTCCGCGGGCGGTCCGCCCTCGGCGCCATTGCGCCTATGGGACCTCCCTGGACACGCTTTTCCCGCAGGAGTCTCGTACCTTCCGTTCGGAATCAACTTTGTTTTAACATTAAGACAGAACTCCTTTTGCCTACAGTCTTTTGGATGCTTTTTTAAACATGATTTTATTCCAGCGAGATCAGCTTGAAATGATCACTTTTGACCAAATGGTGCCAGCGAACCGTTTTAAAGAAGATGGCCAGTTGGACATGACAAGGTCCAAAAATGGCCTAACATAGTGGGCGTAGAGCCCAAATCTCTTAACCTTGGGCCAGAATTTCAAAGTGAATTTCAAAAGGGGTTCGGAATTTTTAATTCCGAACCCCTTTTGTCTACAAACTGAAGCCGCGTCAGAAACGGCCCTTTCTACGCTTTTTTATTTTTGTAAGGCTTGAACGACTTCCTCCAGCTTCATACCCCTGGAAGCTTTGACAAGAATGATGTCATTTTCCTGTGTAGACGACTTAAGTTCCTCTATAAGCTCCTGCTTATCTTGAAAAGGACGAACCTTCTCCAATGAAAAAGCCTTGCTCGCTCCCTTGGCAATAAACTCGGCTAAAGGACCATATGTGAAGATCATATCAATCCGCTCACTGGAAATCAATTCACCAATTTTTAAATGAAAGTCTTTTTCCTGTGGCCCTAACTCCAACATGTCTCCCAATACAAGTATCTTTTTCTCGAATCCAGATAATCCCTCAACCAACTCAACTGCTGCCTTAACTGAAGTTGGACTGGCATTGTATGCATCATTGATGATTTTCTGCCCTTTTGCGCCCTCGACCAATTCCATCCTCATATTAGTTAACTGAATGGTTGACAGACCTTTACGGATCGCTGAATCATCCACATTGAATTCTTTAGCAACCAAAATTGCTGCCAATGCATTAAGAACATTGTGATGGCCTAAAACGGGTATCTCATAATCGATTTCCTTTTCATCACTTGCGATTATAAACTTGGTACTGTCTGCTCCTTGGCTTATGGTCTGTGGATATAAATCATTTTGTTCCGTACGTCCAAAAGATTTTACGTTTAAATCAGGAAAATCCTTTTTGATCCGATTGCGAAGCAATGGTTCATCACCATGATATATCAGCGTTCCATCTTTCGCCAAACCTTCGACAATTTCCAACTTTGCATTCGCGATTTCCTCACGTGATCCTAAATCCAATAAGTGTGATTCACCGATATTGGTAATGATCGCTACATCAGGCTTTGCCATTTTGGATAAGAACTCAATTTCACCACGGCTGCTCATTCCCATTTCCAAAACAGCCGCTTCAGTATCCTCTTCCATAGAAAGCACCGTTAGTGGCAAACCTAAATGATTATTGAAGTTTCCATTGGTTTTATGAACTTTATAGGTAGTTGCCAGCAGTGCAGCCGTCATATCTTTCGTAGTCGTCTTACCATTGCTGCCCGTTATCCCAATGACTTTTATATTCAACTGCTGACGGTAAGAACGCGCCAATTGCTGAAGTGCCTTTTCGGTATTTTCGACAATGATTATCGGTAAATCATTAGGAGGATTCGGAACATCCCTTTGCCAAAAAGAAGCCGCCGCTCCTTGCGCTAAAGCTTGCTTGACATACTGATGGCCGTCAACCTGCCCACCCTTAAGCGGAATGAACAAACATCCTTCCTTAACCGTTCTTGAATCGATGGAAACCCCATTAATCCCTTTGGACTGGAATGGACTGATATCATTCAATCCCTCTGCCATTTCATGTACTTGTTTTAACGTTCTCTTTATCATTTTGTTCCTCCTACATTCATTGAACCGTTAATCGCTATCTTCTTCCGTTAACCAAACGAAGCAGAAACCAGTTTGAATCGCACCGGCTCCTGCTGATTGGAATCCATCATATCAACGTTTGATGGATTGTGAAGTTTACTGATACATTACCTGCATGATCAAACTGTATATTTGATTTGTTGTTTTTCCTGATGACGATCCAAGGCAAGTTTCACGAGTTTTTCAATTAACGCTGGATAGTCGACACCTGTGTGCTTCCACAATAACGGAAACATGCTAAAAGGAGTAAACCCAGGCATTGTATTCACTTCATTAATATAGATTTGCCCTTCATTCGTTAAGAAGAAATCAGCGCGAACCAATCCAGAGCAATCCAATGACTTAAAGGCAGTAATGGCCATTTCGGATAAAGCTGCATACTCGCTTTCCGTTATCTCCGCTGGAATGACCATCGCTGAATTACCGTCTACATATTTTGCTGAATAATCATAGAAGGCAAAATCTTTCTTAGGGATGATTTCGCCTGCCACGGAACAAGACGGTTCATCATTACCAAGAATACCAAACTCGAGTTCACGAGCAACGACCCCTTCTTCAATGATGATCTTCCGATCGAATTGAAAAGCTTCCGCTACAGCTTTTTCCAATTCATCAGCATCATTACATTTGCTGATACCCACACTCGAGCCTAAATTGGCAGGTTTGACAAAACAAGGGTACCCCAATTCATCCGCTACCTTTTTAATGGCACTTTCAGTATTCTTCTCCCATTCAGAACGAATGAACCAAGTGTATTTGACTTGAGGAAGTCCCGCCTGGGCAAAAATGTTTTTCATGATGACCTTATCCATTCCTGCTGAGGAAGCTAAAACGCCATTGCCTACATAAGGAAGGTTCAATAGTTCCAGCATCCCTTGTACGGTCCCATCTTCTCCATTTGGTCCGTGAAGCAATGGGAAAATTACGTCATATCCTGTTGATTCACTATTTTCATCAGTTGAATGTGCCTGCAAGGCAAGAGGCGAGCTCGATTTTTCCGGTGAAAATGTCAAAGCCTCCACATTCTCAGCAGGTCCCGTTAACTTCGGTCCATTAATCCATGAACCCTCTTTTGTTATGTAAATCGGATATATATCAAACTTTGCTAAATCGAGAGCTTTAATGACCGCTAAAGCCGTCTGCATAGAAACCTCATGCTCCGCAGATTTTCCACCATAAAGCAAACCAAGTTTAGTTTTCATGAGTTATTACCCTCCAATATTCTTTTAACCATGTTCATTGTATCACTTTACACTAAAACGGATAAAGCAAACTCCATATTTCTTTTTTATTACAACTTACACCCGCCTGCCCTACAGCCTGTTAATGCGGGGTAAAGCGAAACTTACACCAGCGGAACACAGGTTAAATTCGCCACGTCCTGTGGCAACACCTGAGCTAGCACATCCAGTGTGTCGCCCTCTCTTATCTTTTATGCATGAGATGGTAAGTCTTACACCTAGAAAATTCAAGGATTTCAAATAATCCAATCCACGAACCTCGGAAGTTGGGATAATTAGGAGAATGATGTATTTTTAATAACGCTTTCCCATACCTTTTCTTTTCGATTGAAGGTAATAAAGGCATCTGGATCCTTAATATCCCTATCCGAAAAGTCATCATGCATTTCATCCATGTTAAAATAATCCCCTACGACCCATGCCGGTATCTCAATTTTCGTTCTTGTATACTTAACATGCCGAAAGGAAAAAACGAGCCCCTCTGCCAGAATATGAGCCAAGGAAGAAATGATTTCTGGCGGAATCGCCGTCAGCTCTTTTTTCCTTCTGATTCCAAGCCACGTCCTCTCTACTTTTAAACGCTCCAGCTTTAGCGGAATCAGGCTTCCTAACATCATATAATATGTCGAAAGAGAACGAAAATAAATTTTATTGAACCAGCCATCATCCTGGGCAAGGTACACAAATTGATTATTCAATTTACGGAAAAAAGGGGGATCCAGATGGGTTTTTGCGTGCCCTAAATATAAAAGTTCCGCTATTTCCCTTCCATCCAATTCATCCAGACCTTCCGCTTCTTCAAAATCGATCCAACAGAAATCTCCATATGCCCGGACATTTTCTTTAACGAGCTTCGCAATATCTTCAGATGAAGCACTTTCTAGCAGGACATTCAAATTATATTCCCCACCATCGAATTGATGTTTCAATAATAAGATGGAATCCAAGGTACATGGCAGCGAATAGACGAATTCACGAAAATTGAGTCCATTAAAAAGGACAAACCGTTCGGAAGCCTGCATATACATATATAAGATATCATTACTACCATTCTTCATAACCTGATCCCCTCCGAGCCCTCAATCAATAATGTTATTTTATCAAACTTTTGGGTTTTCACGTAAGTTATATAACCCCTCATTAATGTAAATAATGTGAAACATGAACTCCATATTAACCTAAGGTCAAGGAACACACTCGACAACCTTAAATATCCATATAATAGTAGAAAAAAATTAGAGCAATTGATCATGGGTAAAATTGAAAAAGGTTTTATCATTAATTCTTTTCATGAGGCCGCTTCCCTTTATGCTGATGCAACTAAAAAATTAGGTCTTTGGCAATCAGAGAAATATGCATTCGAAAAATATTTATATCAGGATGATGCAATCCTTGATATCGGATGCGGTACAGGAAGAACCACCTTCGCACTATATAAAACAGGATTTCAAAATATAACAGGAATCGATCTAACGCCTGCCATGCTTAATGAAGCGGAAAAAATAGCGCATGAACATAACCTGGACATCCCCTTTATCCTTGGCGATGCCACGAACCTCCCTTTCAAGGACGCCTCATTCGATAAAGCAATCTTCGCTTTTAATGGTTTAATGCAAATTCCCCAGCGACAAAACCGCACATTGGCTTTAAAAGAAATCAACCGTATTTTAAAACCTGAAGGAATCTTTATTTTCACAACACATGACCGTAATAAAAACGAAAATCACCTGAACTTCTGGGAGCAGGAGGAAATTATTTGGTGTGGAGGTAAACAAGATGAGAGGCTTTATGAGTTTGGGGGATATTCTCACACCCGGAACGCTTCTACCTCCATATCCCAACACAACTTGAAGTGCTTAATTGTCTGGAGGAAGCAGGGCTTACAGTCATCGAGAGCTTTTACCGCAGTGAATTATTCGATGAAAACGAAGATGTCAACGCTTTCTCTTCCGATTGCCGCTTCCTGGATCGCTCAAAAATCAGGAAGTGCATTTTAATTCAAAAAAATCCAGAGTGATATTTCACTCTGGATTTTTTGTATTAAGAAACTTGTTCTAGTTCTTTTTTGGAAGGAGGGTTGAATTGACCTTCCCATTTAGAGATGACGATTGCTGCAAGTGAATTACCGATAACGTTCACTACTGTACGTCCCATATCAAGAATACGGTCGATACCGGCAATAAATGCTAGACCTTCAATAGGAATACCTACAGTTCCCAATGTCGCTAAAAGAACGACGAAAGATACACCCGGTACACCCGCAATCCCCTTGGACGTGATCATTAACACTAGCATTAGCGTAATTTGCTCATACATGCTTAAATCGATTCCATACATTTGGGCGATGAAGATAGCTGCTAACGCTTGATATAATGTAGAACCATCAAGGTTAAAAGAATATCCAGTCGGAATAACAAATGTAGCAATATGTTTCGGACATCCCGCTTTTTCCATTTTTTCCATGATCTTAGGAAGAACCGCTTCTGAACTTGCTGTAGAGAAAGCAAGAATCAATTCTTCTTTTAGAAGTTTAATCAACGTAAAGATATTGAATCCTACAAATTTTGCAATAAGACCCAGAATGACAATTACAAAGAAAATCATTGTTCCGTAAACAGAAAGCGCTAACTTTCCTAACGGAATTAAAGATTCCAAACCAAATTTGGAGATAGTCACACCGATTAGTGCAAATACACCGATAGGAGCGAATTTCATGACCATATTAGTTAGGTAGAACATTCCTTCAGCTGTACCTTGGAAGAAACGGAATACTGGTTTACCCTTTTCACCGATGGCCGCAATACTAAGTCCAAATAACACGGAGAAGAAAATGATCGCTAGCATATCGCCTTCTACCATGGCCTGAACTGGATTGGATGGTACAATGTGAACGAGTGTATCTACGAACGATTCATGCTGCTTAGTTTCTGCAGTATCAACATATGTGGAAATATCTGTTTGTTCCAGATTATTCATATTCACACCAGCACCAGGCTGGATGATATTCGCGGAAATTAAACCAACAGCAATCGCAGTAAGTGTTACCGCAACAAAGTATGATAATGATTTAGCACCAAGTTTACCTACCGCTTTCAAATCACCTACACCCGCAACTGCAACGATAAGGCTTGAAACAATGATAGGCACTACAATCATTTTAATCATTCGTAGGAAAATGTCTCCGAATGGCTGTAAAAAGTTTTGGGCCGTCTCATTACCATAAAAAATGGCACCAACGATAATCCCTAAAATTAAACCAATGAAAATTTGGCTAGCTAAACTAAATTTGAATTTCTTCATTTACTTTCCTCACCTTCCATAAAGTCTTTGATGCAAAAACATTTTTGTCTCGGTAAGGGAAACAAGATACTAATAAAAAGAAAGTAATTTTTCTTTTTTTGAAAAACTCTGTCTTTACGCCGAAAAAAAAGACACTTCATGTGTCGATTTCTTATTGGCGTGAATATTCACACATGTTCCCTTAAAGACGCTGACGAGGTTAGCTGTCGGGTTAGGAATTGGAAACACAAAGCCCTTTCATTTCTGAATTCACCCCTAGCGGAAAAATCCACAAAAATGGGTCCCCCGTTCTTGAATAAGATTAAGCGAGTTAACTTATAATAAAATATTATACTAAAAATGATAATCTGTAAATATTTATTCGCATCCGTTCTAGAAAAAATATTTAAATATGTCTGAATATTCTGTATTAAAGACTATTGTATCTATAATTACTCTTCCCAATTTTTAATCATTATAAGTTATATTGATATATAATTAATAACTAATTTGACATCACCTCTCTTGATGAAAGAAGCGGTTATTTTTCCAAAATGCCAAGTAACAGATATCTTACTTTTTCCCTAGTGGTGAATTTTTTATAAGTTGCAGCTTTCACTTTTTCAAATTGAATTGGAGTAATGAAATAAGAATGGTTCTTCACTGCCACATTCGGCTCCATGAGGATGACGTCACCTACCGACGGTCCCTTTATGATTTCTTGCTTTCCTTCAGCCTTAAGCCCTTTTGTGATGTAATGTTTATCCACATAGCCTTTTTTAGTCAATTTGTAAACATGTGGCTGTTTTTGGTAATGAACCGCCTCTATAGGAACGGAGGGTACACCGGCTTTCTCATTGGTTATTACTGTAAGATTCACTTTGGATCCCACCAACAAAGGTTCCGTTTCTTCGCTTTCCGGTTCGATTAAAGCCTGAAATGGAAATCTGTTATCTTTTTTTAACGACGGCTCTTCAGCTGGATAGGAATGGATACGGCCTATCGTTCCATTCAATGCCTTTTTTGAATCAGAGGAACTTGCTTTTATAGTCATGCCCACTTCAGCCTTTTTCATTTCTTCTTCTGAGAAATTACCTTCAATTGCCATATTTATAGAAACAATGGATATTATGGGATTATTCAGGTTTTTATTGATATTTTTAACTACACCATCAGCCTCGCTCGTCGTCACGATCGCACTGGACTGCTCCTCAATTGAACTTAATTTAGCGTCAAGCATTTTCACTTTTTCATTCAAATTGTTTTTTTCTAGTTCCTGCTTGTACATTTCTTGCTCAATGCTACTTTTAATAAGATCTGAAGAGCTTGTCGTTATATCAATATTCAAGTTTTTCTCCACCGATTCATCAATGGCCGCTTTTCCAGGATCACTGGCCAGGCTCCCTTGATAAGACCTCAACTTCCCTATGTATTCCTCAATTCCTGCAATTTCCCCCTCAGCTGCCGTTTTCTCCGCTTCCAAATTCGCTTTAAGAGCATCAAGTTCGGTCGTCGTATACTCAAACAACGAGGAGCCAGCCGTAATCGCATCGCCTTCTTTTACAAGGAATTTCTTAAAATCATTTTTCTTGGTATCGAAATAGATGTCATACTCTTCTACAGGTTTAATTACCCCATTTGTTTGAATAGTATCCGTAATTGTATCTTTTTTTACCTTTGTCCAATTTTCAACGAAAACAGTTCGCTCCACTTTGCTTTCTTTTTTTTCAATAAGGTATATGTTAACGGTTATTAACACTATCGACGCAATCGAGACAGCTGCTATTTTCCATTTCCCGCTCATTCTTTTCACCCGCCTTATACAAATACGCCTACTTGGATGTATGCTAAAAAGGCTTTAACAAACCATGTGGCCAGATAGTATAGAACAATCATTAAAAGGACCAAATAATTATTTCGTTCTGAAAATTCCTTTAAATAAAAATATTGCAGAGCAATAATAAGAAATTGAAAAATGGTGATTTCGCTGAAAAAGTGAATGAAATAATCACTTCTGAGAAAATATTGACTGATGATCCCCAATGAAAAAGGATTGGCATCGCTGCCTATATCCATTAAAACGAATAGAGGAATCAGTAATGTTTTTTCCACTAATTGCAAACCAAAAAGAATCATTTGAACGATAACTAATTTTACATATGGGATATCGGTAACGATCCAAAAGAATAGAGCTGCTAAAAATATGTATATGACAGGGTTGATTATGCCTGTTATTATATTGCCGCTCAAAATCAGCAACTTTGCTGCTTCGAATTCATTGACACTCATCTTCGTGATTTCTTTGGAGAATGATTCTGAACCAATGCCAAAATATCCCCCAATGGCGAATACTATAAGACTAAGAAAATATAAAAATAGTAATTTCAATCCAAGCTTTGTGACTGCCTCTGCATTTTGCAGCTGATAACGACTCCGATAAGGTTCTAAAATGCCTTTTAACAATCTGACCTGGTACACCATATGTGGTCCTCCTGCAAAAAATGATATATCATCATATATTTTATCTTATTTTGGAAACAATTGCAGAAATAAGGAATGAATAAACAAAAAAAACACATAATCCTTACCCTTCAGATTTAATCCCCCAAACTAATTTGGAGTTAATACTGACAAATGATGGGTAAGGACTTTAATGTGCGCAGGCGTTTGTCTATAGTTCTCTCCATCCATATCCACATCAAGCGGCATCTTGGTTTCAATGGTCAGGGTACCGGCATGTAAATAAGTCACCCCAGAGTCAGAGCTCAAGTTTTCAGCCCATGAACGTTTCAGCGCTATTATTTCTAATAATGCACCAAGGCTTGCATTTTCCAAAATGGCAACGCCAAAGAGCCCATCGTCTGGACTATCCATGGGAAAGGGCAATAAATTAGTGCCGATAAAACAACCATTCAATACCAAAATCATAATTGCTTCCCCTTCAATGAAATTCCCATCCCATCATATTTCAGTTTATAGGAAAAGGGAGCATTCTCACCAATCGTCCTTACAGCACTTAATAAATATCCTATCTTTCCGAACCTGCTTTTTTCCTGCTCATCAATATTGCTTGATGCATCTGAAATAAGCCCCACTCCCCAAAAATTGGAAAAATAGTCGTTATTGGCCTGTCCAATATCAATTGAACGAACCTTGCCATTAATGCTTCCGCAGCTTGACGAACATTTTGAGGAATCTTTAAGGTTCTGGAGAAGTCATTGCAAGTCCCTCCAGGTAAAATTCCAAACAACGGCCGCCTCCGAAGTGGTGAAAGGCCATTTATACACTCATGTACCGTTCCATCTCCTCCTAATACGAAAACTACATCCATGTCTTCACCAAATTCCAAACAAAAACGGCATGCATCGCCTTTTTCCTTTGTTTGTAGAATGAGGAACTCGTCAATATGTGGAGCTATTACCGGTAGACACCCCTCAAGGTTCCTTTCGAGTTTACCATTCCCGGCATTTTCATTATAAATCAGCATTCCCTTTTTCCATCGTATGATTTAACCCCCATATTATTGAAAGAATTATCTTCTTCCCATCACTTATACTTTTTCCTAAGCCCACGCTTTTGAAACTCATTAAGATTTAAATGAAAAAAAGAGGCTATACGCCCCTTTCGGTAAAGCCTTCATATATTCGTCAAGTAATCCTTCATCATTAAGATAAGCTTTGAACACAAGGGACTTCTTTTTTCATTTTTCTCCAAAAACAGCAAAAGGCTTTCCAAGATGATGGGGCTTGGCCTAACTTTTGAAAACTCTTCCTGGATCGCCTTTAAAGCTTCCGTATTTTTACTTGTTTCCATTCCCTCTTCTTTACGTGTTTCCACTTCCAGCATCCTGACGATAATCGAATGGATTTCTTCTTTTGGGCTCATATCCCGGATCGAACATCCTGGTAGGGGAAATTGTTTCAATAATGGATCTTCCATGTTCTGCAGGCTTGCGATAATGGAATCCATCCGGTTCAATATGAAGCTAGGTAACAATTCCACATCGAAAGCATTTTGTTTCCTGATCAATATTCCGATATATCCTTTGAAAAGGGAATCTAAAATTATGGTGCAATCCGGCAGAAGATCAGCCGAAAGTCCCGGGTACAACTCAATGATTTTACGCTTGAACCAAATCAAGCCCTCTTCATGGATATAATGTAAAAATCCATCTAGTTCTTTGCTGATATGAACCATTTGTTCCTGCATCATCATTTGAATCAAGTTGGTATTTCCCGTCATATGCTCAATATGAACAGTGATTTGCCTCATGAATTTGTCTTTACTGGACAATGAAGCATCCAGTTCAAGATCAAGTAATGAGTCCGTCAACGCTTCATAATAAAATTTGAAAATGGAGACTAGTAATTCTTCCTTCGATTTAAAATAATTATAAAAAGACCCCTTTGCTATCCCACATTTTTCAGCAATTTCCTGAACGGAAGTAGCATGATATCCTTTTTCCGCGAAAAGCTCTACAGACTTATCTATGATCATCTTATTTTTTTCTTTCATCCAATTCATCCTATCTCTTAAAATTGTCCGTCTATGACCAGTGGGTCACATCTTCCAGATTGTATCCCAAAACCCTTGAAATCACAACGTAAATACTAACGAATATTATCTGTTGCATTCATAATCCATATACTATATATTTGAGTCTATGACCGACTGGTCATAATTTTATGTATGGAGGGCACAAGCTTGAATTCAATAATTAAATTTTCATTAAAGAATAAATTGGCAATCTGGTTGCTTACGATCATCATCGTAGCAGCTGGTTTATACTCCGGTATAAACATGAAACAAGAAACCATTCCAAGCATCTCGACTCCTTTAATAAGCATCTCCACTGTATATCCTGGAGCTGCACCTGAAGAAGTAGCAGATAAACTCACAGACCAGATAGAGCAGAAAGTAACAAATTTGCCAGGAGTCGAATTAGTCAGTTCTTCGTCCATGGCTAATGTCTCTTCCATCCAATTACAATATGATTATGATACGGATATGGACGATGCAGTAAAAGAAGTGAAAGAAGCTTTAGAGAAATTAGAACTGCCTGAGGGAGTGGATGACCCAAGCGTATCTAAATTAGAATTAAACGCTTTTCCTGTCGTCGCACTCAGTGTAACAGATAAGGGTTCGGATTTACCAGCTCTAACAAAAAATGTTGAAGATGTGTTAGTACCTAAACTTGAAGGAATTGACGGCGTGACATCCGTATCAATTTCCGGACAACAAGTAAATGAAGGCAGCCTTGTATTCGACCAAGAAAGGATGGCTCAATACGGGCTCGATGAAGATACCGTAAAGAAGGTTATCCAGGCCGCAAACGTCAACATGCCGCTTGGCATATATAACTTTGATGATAAAGAAAAAACGATCGTTGTGGATGGAAACATCTCCACATTAAAAGACCTGAAAAATATAAAGATACCTTTATCCGGCGGCTCTCAAACAGGAACGCCAGCACAAACCGTACCCGAAACCAATCAATTATCTCCTGGAATGGAAACGGGTGCTGCCCAATTGCAAAATGTCAAATTATCAGACATAGCCGATGTTAAAATCACCGGTAAAGCTGAATCGATTTCAAGAACAAACGGTAGCGAATCGATTGGGATTCAAGTTACAAGATCGCCTGATGCCGATACAGTTGCAATCGTAGACGAAGTAAAAGAAGAAGTATCGAATTTCAAAGAAGAATTTAAAGGCGTAAGTGTACACACTACGCTTGATCAAGCTCAACCGATTAAAGATTCTGTTGAAACCATGATCAGCAAGGCGCTCTTCGGCTGTCTGTTTGCCGTCATTGTTATCACGCTGTTCCTTAGGAACTTTAAAACGACTCTCATTTCCGTCATTTCGATTCCATTATCCTTGTTAGCCGCCCTTTTGGTGCTCAAACAAATGGATATTTCATTGAATGTCATGACACTGGGGGCCATGACCGTTGCCATTGGCCGAGTCGTCGATGACTCCATTG
Organism: Peribacillus sp. V2I11; assembly: GCF_030817135.1. Taxonomy (NCBI): domain Bacteria; kingdom Bacillati; phylum Bacillota; class Bacilli; order Caryophanales; family Bacillaceae; genus Peribacillus; species Peribacillus sp. V2I11. Next base: position 2,074,159 of record NZ_JAUSYW010000001.1, read on the forward strand.
TCGTCATTGAAAATATTTATAGGAGAATGGCTTTAAAAGGCGAACAATTAAAAGGCGGCGAATTAATACGATCAGCCACTAAGGAAATGTTCATCCCTATCCTTTCATCGACAATCGTTACTGTAGCCGTATACCTGCCTTTAGCAAGCGTTACAGGACCTGTCGGGGAACTATTCATGCCATTCGCCTTGACAATGGTGTTTGCATTAGTCGCTTCATTAATAATCGCCATCACACTTGTACCGGCAATGGCAGACTCTTTATTTAAAAAGGGACTATCTAAAAAAGAATTACAATCACATGAAGAAAAACCAAGCAAACTATCTGCGTTCTACCGAAAAACACTGGATTGGTCGTTAAACCATAAGTTAATCACTTTCGGTACAGCCATTGTATTATTGGTCGGCAGCTTATTCCTAATCCCAAGCATCGGTGTCAGCTTCATGCCTGCAGATGAAGAGAAAACGATTATCGTCACTTACACTCCCGCACCTGGAGAGTTAAAAGAGGATATTGAAAAGCAAACAGAAAAAGCAGAAAAATACTTCATGGATAAAGACGATGTGAAGACCGTTCAATACACACTTGGTGAAAGCATGATGAGCGGCATGATGGGCGGCTCGAATAACTCGGCTCTCTTCTATGTACTCTATGATGAAGACACCGAAAATTTCGGGGACAAAAAAGAAGCGGTCATAAAGGATTTAACTGGACTTGATTCACCTGGAACATGGAAACAACAAGAATTCACGTCAACAGCAAGCAACGAAACCACTCTATTTGTATACGGAAATACACAAAAAGACATTGAACCGGTAATTGACGATATTCAAAATATCATGAAGAAAAATAAAGATTTAAAAGATGTTGATACTAGTCTTTCCGATGCTTATGAGCAATATACTCTAGTTGCAGACCAGGAAAAGCTAAGCGATCTTGGACTGACAGCTGCACAAATTGGAATGTCCATTGCCAATACGAATAAAGATGATGCTTTAACTACGATTAAGAAAGATGGAGAAGAAGTCAAAGTATATGTCGAGACAGAAGAAACGACATTCGAAGACAAAAAAGACCTTGAGAATACGAAAATTCCTTCTCCAATGGGAATGGAAATCCCATTGAAAGAGCTTGTGAAAATCGAAGAAGGCAAAGCTTCCGATACAATCAGCCGCCGCGATGGAAAGATTTACGCCGACGTGTCTGCAACAATCAAATCGGATGATGTAGCAGCAGTAACAGCTGAGATACAAAAGGAAGTTGATAAATTAGACCTTCCCGCAAGCGTCTCTATAGACTATGGCGGAGTGACGGAAGATATCCAAGAGTCATTCACTCAACTTGGTATCGCTATGTTAGCGGCCGTTGCTATCGTATACTTCGTCCTAGTCGTTACTTTCCATGGTGGTTTAGCACCAATAGCCATTCTCTTCTCCTTACCATTTACGGTAATCGGGGCATTGGCAGGGCTATTCGTTGCAGGTGAGACCATCAGTGTTTCAGCAATGATGGGTGTCCTAATGCTTATAGGCATCGTCGTAACCAATGCCATCGTATTAGTGGACCGTGTTATCAAAAATGAAGAATCCGGGCTATCTACTAGGGAGGCTTTACTCGAGGCAGGATCCACCCGTCTTCGTCCAATCCTGATGACTGCCCTTGCCACAATCGGCGCTTTAATACCTCTTGCAATCGGTGCAGAAGGCAGTGGATTAATATCACAAGGTTTGGGAATTACCGTTATCGGCGGGCTGGTTAGTTCTACATTGCTAACACTTGTAATAGTACCGGTAGTATATGAAGTTATAATGAAAATAGGTAAAAAGAAGAAAAAAACAGTTAAGTAAAGAAGAAAAAGAAAGAGGGGATTCCTTATATTAGGTATCCCCTCTTTTTTGATTCAACAATTGATCAATACGCTCTTAATATATTAGCCCTTTCATACTTCAGGACCCCTTTTAATGGAACTATATTCCATCTTCTTTTAACATGCCCTGCCTTATAAGACAATACGTCCTATTCGTCATTCCCAAGGAAATTTGTTTGTTTTTAAAACCTTATTTATACAAAAAAGGGAAAGGACTCGCTTTCCCTTTTAATATCTATAGATTAGTGTTTAGTGAAAGTTTGGTCTATCGCATTCGCCAGATCCAGCGATTTTTCTTTTAGATAACGCTTCGTTACGTTTAAATCTTTATGACCGGCAAGCTTGGATATCGTTTGTATATCTATTCCATTATCCACTAACCTTTGGCAAAAAGTATGTCGCAGTTTATGTGGATGCACATTATATTTTTTTAATATATATTGAACTGACCTCGGAGTGATCCTTTGATTATAGCTTGAGATGAATAACGGATCTGCTTTTTCCTTTAAAGAATAAAGATAATTTTTTACATGTTGTATAGCCAATAGTGTAAGGGGCACGGATCTATCGATTTCACCTTTTGCATTCCTGACAAGTATATAATTTCGCTCTGTTTCCATAATGACGTCACGACCATTTAAGTCACATAATTCAGAAACACGAATTCCAGTATGTAACAAAAGGTAGACGATGGCAATGTTCCTTAGATTTCCTTCTGCTTCTATATCCCTTAACAGGATCTGCTGCTCATTTATGCTTAAAGTTTCAGGTACCTCAAGCTTGTGCTCCTTAACCTTACGTTCAACAGGAAGCATTACTTGCGGTTTGCCTAAAAATTTAAAGAAAACATTTAGGGCGATATAGTGTTTTTCGATTGTTCCTGGGCTTTTCTTGCAATTTTCTAAATAATCAAGATAACCCTGAACATCTTCAGAATGAATCTCCATCAATATCTTTTGTGTCTGGTCACAAAACTGTGAAAGGACACCAGTATACGTTTTGATCGTATTAGCTGATTTGCCTTGGTCTCTCAACCATTCAGCAAACGAAAAAATCATTTCATCTTTAGCAGAGGTATCCATCGGCTATTCCCCCAATGACAGTTTCAGAACTACGTTAAGTTTAACATATATCCCTACAGAAACGAAGAATTCTATCCCTTTGTCTTAAACAGATATGGAAAATACCGATAGCTGTAGAAATTCAGATGCATTTATAGTATATCTTACCATTTATACTGCATATAACTTTCTTTATGGTCCTTTTGAGTCCCAACTTTTTTTAACAGTTTTAAATAAAAAGATATTGTAGGAATAACAACCTCAAAAAAAGACCAGCCGGATGGCTGATCTTTGAAATGGCTTGGCGGCGTCCTACTCTCACAGGGGGAAACCCCCAACTACCATCGGCGCTGAAGAGCTTAACTGCCGTGTTCGGAATGGGAACGGGTGTGACCTCTTCGCTATCGCCACCAAACATGAAAGGAACGTTGTTCCTTCAAAACTAGATAATAAGAAGGTATTTCATTTTTTTAAAAGCGTTGGTTAAGTCCTCGATCTATTAGTATCAGTCAGCTCCACATGTCGCCACGCTTCCACCTCTGACCTATCAACCTGATCATCTTTCAGGGATCTTACTAGCTTGCGCCATGGGAAATCTCATCTTGAGGGGGGCTTCATGCTTAGATGCTTTCAGCACTTATCCCGTCCGCACGTAGCTACCCAGCTATGCCTTTGGCAAGACAACTGGTACACCAGCGGTGCGTCCATCCCGGTCCTCTCGTACTAAGGACAGCTCCTCTCAAATTTCCTGCGCCCGCGACGGATAGGGACCGAACTGTCTCACGACGTTCTGAACCCAGCTCGCGTACCGCTTTAATGGGCGAACAGCCCAACCCTTGGGACCGACTACAGCCCCAGGATGCGATGAGCCGACATCGAGGTGCCAAACCTCCCCGTCGATGTGGACTCTTGGGGGAGATAAGCCTGTTATCCCCGGGGTAGCTTTTATCCGTTGAGCGATGGCCCTTCCATGCGGAACCACCGGATCACTAAGCCCGACTTTCGTCCCTGCTCGACTTGTAGGTCTCGCAGTCAAGCTCCCTTGTGCCTTTACACTCTACGAATGATTTCCAACCATTCTGAGGGAACCTTTGGGCGCCTCCGTTACTCTTTAGGAGGCGACCGCCCCAGTCAAACTGCCCACCTGACACTGTCTCCCACCCCGATAAGGGGCGCGGGTTAGAATTTCAATACAGCCAGGGTAGTATCCCACCAACGCCTCCACCGAAGCTAGCGCTCCGGCTTCTCAGGCTCCTACCTATCCTGTACAAGCTGTACCAAAATTCAATATCAGGCTGCAGTAAAGCTCCACGGGGTCTTTCCGTCCTGTCGCGGGTAACCTGCATCTTCACAGGTACTATAATTTCACCGAGTCTCTCGTTGAGACAGTGCCCAGATCGTTACACCTTTCGTGCGGGTCGGAACTTACCCGACAAGGAATTTCGCTACCTTAGGACCGTTATAGTTACGGCCGCCGTTTACTGGGGCTTCGGTTCAAAGCTTCGCTTGCGCTAACCTCTCCCCTTAACCTTCCAGCACCGGGCAGGTGTCAGCCCCTATACTTCGCCTTGCGGCTTCGCAGAGACCTGTGTTTTTGCTAAACAGTCGCCTGGGCCTATTCACTGCGGCTTTTCTGGGCTATTCACCCTAAAAAGCACCCCTTCTCCCGAAGTTACGGGGTCATTTTGCCGAGTTCCTTAACGAGAGTTCTCTCGCACACCTTAGGATTCTCTCCTCGCCTACCTGTGTCGGTTTGCGGTACGGGCACCTTACATCTCACTAGAGGCTTTTCTTGGCAGCGTGGAATCAGGAACTTCGGTACTATATTTCCCTCGCCATCACAGCTCCGCCTTAATGGAAACGGGATTTGCCTCGTTTCCGGCCTAACTGCTTGGACGCGCATATCCAACAGCGCGCTTACCCTATCCTTCTGCGTCCCCCCATCGTTCAAACGATGTATAGGTGGTACAGGAATATCAACCTGTTGTCCATCGCCTACGCCTTTCGGCCTCGGCTTAGGTCCCGACTAACCCTGAGCGGACGAGCCTTCCTCAGGAAACCTTAGGCATTCGGTGGAAGGGATTCTCACCCTTCTTTCGCTACTCATACCGGCATTCTCACTTCTAAGCGCTCCACCAGTCCTTCCGGTCTGACTTCAACGCCCTTAGAACGCTCTCCTACCATCGACACCTAATGGTGTCAATCCACAGCTTCGGTGATACGTTTAGCCCCGGTACATTTTCGGCGCGGAGTCACTCGACCAGTGAGCTATTACGCACTCTTTAAATGGTGGCTGCTTCTAAGCCAACATCCTGGTTGTCTAAGCAACTCCACATCCTTTTCCACTTAACGTATACTTTGGGACCTTAGCTGGTGGTCTGGGCTGTTTCCCTTTCGACTACGGATCTTATCACTCGCAGTCTGACTCCCAAGAATAAGTATTTGGCATTCGGAGTTTGACTGAATTCGGTAACCCGTTGGGGGCCCCTAGTCCAATCAGTGCTCTACCTCCAATACTCTCATCTTGAGGCTAGCCCTAAAGCTATTTCGGAGAGAACCAGCTATCTCCAGGTTCGATTGGAATTTCTCCGCTACCCACACCTCATCCCCGCACTTTTCAACGTGCGTGGGTTCGGGCCTCCATTCAGTGTTACCTGAACTTCACCCTGGACATGGGTAGATCACCTGGTTTCGGGTCTACGACCTCATACTCATTCGCCCTATTCAGACTCGCTTTCGCTGCGGCTCCGTCTCATCAACTTAACCTCGCATGAAATCGTAACTCGCCGGTTCATTCTACAAAAGGCACGCCATTACCCATTAACGGGCTTTGACTACTTGTAGGCACACGGTTTCAGGATCTATTTCACTCCCCTTCCGGGGTGCTTTTCACCTTTCCCTCACGGTACTGGTTCACTATCGGTCACTAGGGAGTATTTAGCCTTGGGAGATGGTCCTCCCTGCTTCCGACGGGATTTCTCGTGTCCCGCCGTACTCAGGATCCACTCAGGAGGGAACGAAGTTTCAACTACAGGGTTTTTACCTTCTTCGACGGATCTTTCCAGATCGCTTCATTTACCCCGTTCCTTTGTAACTCCATGTTGAGTGTCCTACAACCCCAAGAGGCAAGCCTCTTGGTTTGGGCTAATTCCGTTTCGCTCGCCGCTACTCAGGAAATCGCATTTGCTTTCTCTTCCTCCGGGTACTTAGATGTTTCAGTTCCCCGGGTCTGCCTTCAGTACCCTATGTATTCAGGTAAAGATACTGTTCCATTACGAACAGTGGGTTTCCCCATTCGGAAATCTCCGGATCAAAGCTTACTTACAGCTCCCCGAAGCATATCGGTGTTAGTCCCGTCCTTCATCGGCTCCTAGTGCCAAGGCATCCACCGTGCGCCCTTTCTAACTTAACCGTTAAAAAAGATCTTACAGATGCTTTGAAAAAAATTAATTGCCTTCTATCTATTATCTAGTTTTCAAGGAACAAAGCAGAAAGAATCCATCACATCGTGATGTTTGTCTTTCCTATTTGAATGAATCACTCATTCAAAACTGAACAAAACAAAAGCGCTCTCGTAATTATCCTTAGAAAGGAGGTGATCCAGCCGCACCTTCCGATACGGCTACCTTGTTACGACTTCACCCCAATCATCTGTCCCACCTTAGGCGGCTGGCTCCATGAAGGTTACCTCACCGACTTCGGGTGTTACAAACTCTCGTGGTGTGACGGGCGGTGTGTACAAGGCCCGGGAACGTATTCACCGCGGCATGCTGATCCGCGATTACTAGCGATTCCGGCTTCATGTAGGCGAGTTGCAGCCTACAATCCGAACTGAGAATGGCTTTATGGGATTCGCTTACCTTCGCAGGTTTGCAGCCCTTTGTACCATCCATTGTAGCACGTGTGTAGCCCAGGTCATAAGGGGCATGATGATTTGACGTCATCCCCACCTTCCTCCGGTTTGTCACCGGCAGTCACCTTAGAGTGCCCAACTGAATGCTGGCAACTAAGATCAAGGGTTGCGCTCGTTGCGGGACTTAACCCAACATCTCACGACACGAGCTGACGACAACCATGCACCACCTGTCACTCTGTCCCCCGAAGGGGAAAGCCCTATCTCTAGGGTTGTCAGAGGATGTCAAGACCTGGTAAGGTTCTTCGCGTTGCTTCGAATTAAACCACATGCTCCACCGCTTGTGCGGGCCCCCGTCAATTCCTTTGAGTTTCAGCCTTGCGGCCGTACTCCCCAGGCGGAGTGCTTAATGCGTTAGCTGCAGCACTAAAGGGCGGAAACCCTCTAACACTTAGCACTCATCGTTTACGGCGTGGACTACCAGGGTATCTAATCCTGTTTGCTCCCCACGCTTTCGCGCCTCAGTGTCAGTTACAGACCAGAAAGTCGCCTTCGCCACTGGTGTTCCTCCAAATCTCTACGCATTTCACCGCTACACTTGGAATTCCACTTTCCTCTTCTGCACTCAAGTTCCCCAGTTTCCAATGACCCTCCACGGTTGAGCCGTGGGCTTTCACATCAGACTTAAGGAACCACCTGCGCGCGCTTTACGCCCAATAATTCCGGACAACGCTTGCCACCTACGTATTACCGCGGCTGCTGGCACGTAGTTAGCCGTGGCTTTCTGGTTAGGTACCGTCAAGGTACCAGCAGTTACTCTGGTACTTGTTCTTCCCTAACAACAGAACTTTACGACCCGAAGGCCTTCTTCGTTCACGCGGCGTTGCTCCGTCAGACTTTCGTCCATTGCGGAAGATTCCCTACTGCTGCCTCCCGTAGGAGTCTGGGCCGTGTCTCAGTCCCAGTGTGGCCGATCACCCTCTCAGGTCGGCTACGCATCGTCGCCTTGGTGAGCCATTACCTCACCAACTAGCTAATGCGCCGCGGGCCCATCTATAAGTGACAGCGTAAACCGTCTTTCCATCTTCTCTCATGCGAGAAAAGAACGTATCCGGTATTAGCTCCGGTTTCCCGAAGTTATCCCAGTCTTATAGGCAGGTTGCCCACGTGTTACTCACCCGTCCGCCGCTAATCTCAGGGAGCAAGCTCCCATCGATTCGCTCGACTTGCATGTATTAGGCACGCCGCCAGCGTTCGTCCTGAGCCAGGATCAAACTCTCCGAAGAAATGTTTGACTTGCTCATTTGCTTTTTTTATAGTGTGTGCTCACTTAAAATTTAACGTTGGCGCTTTGTTTTGTTCAGTTTTCAAAGAGCAATTTTCACAATCGTTCTTTCGAACGGCTGTTTATTCATCATAACATCTTATTGATTAGTTGTCAACTTCTGCGAAGTTTTTAACTTATTTTAAATCGCTGTGTTTTTCAGCGACCATTTCATCTTATCATTTTCATAGTAAGAAGTCAATAGTTATTTTTTCTTTCAACTATCAGCCAAAAGTGATGAAGTTTTTCGTTTGTCTTAGTTGGTGCTTATTTATATTAATCCTTTCCTACCATAAAGTCAACACATTTCACAATAAATAATTCTTTTTCTCAAAGTTAGATCAAGAATGGTCTCAAAGGTCCGTTTTGCTAAAGGAAAATACACACATTAGTTGTACAGATCTGAAGGTATCAATAGCCTTTGTTTGTTATCGGCTGATTAAAAAGAAATCGACGCCTTCAAATAGATACACACCTTATGATGACGTCACAATGGGGATTAAAGGTGACGATATACAACAAGATGATCCAATACAGGATACCAAGCATCACATTCATTATGAAGAGAAATCAAATAACGGGCAAGACCGTGTAAAACAGTCTTTTATTATGTGGTCAAGAAAGCAACATTGTATGCGAAAACAGCGATCTTTTTTCATGACCTTATGAACACAAAAAAGACCAGCCGGATGGCTGATCTTTTAAATGGCTTGGCGGCGTCCTACTCTCACAGGGGGAAACCCCCAACTACCATCGGCGCTGAAGAGCTTAACTGCCGTGTTCGGAATGGGAACGGGTGTGACCTCTTCGCTATCGCCACCAAACATGAAAGGAACGTTGTTCCTTCAAAACTAGATAATAAGAAGGTATTTCATTTTTTTAAAGCGTTGGTTAAGTCCTCGATCTATTAGTATCAGTCAGCTCCACATGTCGCCACGCTTCCACCTCTGACCTATCAACCTGATCATCTTTCAGGGATCTTACTAGCTTGCGCCATGGGAAATCTCATCTTGAGGGGGGCTTCATGCTTAGATGCTTTCAGCACTTATCCCGTCCGCACGTAGCTACCCAGCTATGCCTTTGGCAAGACAACTGGTACACCAGCGGTGCGTCCATCCCGGTCCTCTCGTACTAAGGACAGCTCCTCTCAAATTTCCTGCGCCCGCGACGGATAGGGACCGAACTGTCTCACGACGTTCTGAACCCAGCTCGCGTACCGCTTTAATGGGCGAACAGCCCAACCCTTGGGACCGACTACAGCCCCAGGATGCGATGAGCCGACATCGAGGTGCCAAACCTCCCCGTCGATGTGGACTCTTGGGGGAGATAAGCCTGTTATCCCCGGGGTAGCTTTTATCCGTTGAGCGATGGCCCTTCCATGCGGAACCACCGGATCACTAAGCCCGACTTTCGTCCCTGCTCGACTTGTAGGTCTCGCAGTCAAGCTCCCTTGTGCCTTTACACTCTACGAATGATTTCCAACCATTCTGAGGGAACCTTTGGGCGCCTCCGTTACTCTTTAGGAGGCGACCGCCCCAGTCAAACTGCCCACCTGACACTGTCTCCCACCCCGATAAGGGGCGCGGGTTAGAATTTCAATACAGCCAGGGTAGTATCCCACCAACGCCTCCACCGAAGCTAGCGCTCCGGCTTCTCAGGCTCCTACCTATCCTGTACAAGCTGTACCAAAATTCAATATCAGGCTGCAGTAAAGCTCCACGGGGTCTTTCCGTCCTGTCGCGGGTAACCTGCATCTTCACAGGTACTATAATTTCACCGAGTCTCTCGTTGAGACAGTGCCCAGATCGTTACACCTTTCGTGCGGGTCGGAACTTACCCGACAAGGAATTTCGCTACCTTAGGACCGTTATAGTTACGGCCGCCGTTTACTGGGGCTTCGGTTCAAAGCTTCGCTTGCGCTAACCTCTCCCCTTAACCTTCCAGCACCGGGCAGGTGTCAGCCCCTATACTTCGCCTTGCGGCTTCGCAGAGACCTGTGTTTTTGCTAAACAGTCGCCTGGGCCTATTCACTGCGGCTTTTCTGGGCTATTCACCCTAAAAAGCACCCCTTCTCCCGAAGTTACGGGGTCATTTTGCCGAGTTCCTTAACGAGAGTTCTCTCGCACACCTTAGGATTCTCTCCTCGCCTACCTGTGTCGGTTTGCGGTACGGGCACCTTACATCTCACTAGAGGCTTTTCTTGGCAGCGTGGAATCAGGAACTTCGGTACTATATTTCCCTCGCCATCACAGCTCCGCCTTAATGGAAACGGGATTTGCCTCGTTTCCGGCCTAACTGCTTGGACGCGCATATCCAACAGCGCGCTTACCCTATCCTTCTGCGTCCCCCCATCGTTCAAACGATGTATAGGTGGTACAGGAATATCAACCTGTTGTCCATCGCCTACGCCTTTCGGCCTCGGCTTAGGTCCCGACTAACCCTGAGCGGACGAGCCTTCCTCAGGAAACCTTAGGCATTCGGTGGAAGGGATTCTCACCCTTCTTTCGCTACTCATACCGGCATTCTCACTTCTAAGCGCTCCACCAGTCCTTCCGGTCTGACTTCAACGCCCTTAGAACGCTCTCCTACCATCGACACCTAATGGTGTCAATCCACAGCTTCGGTGATACGTTTAGCCCCGGTACATTTTCGGCGCGGAGTCACTCGACCAGTGAGCTATTACGCACTCTTTAAATGGTGGCTGCTTCTAAGCCAACATCCTGGTTGTCTAAGCAACTCCACATCCTTTTCCACTTAACGTATACTTTGGGACCTTAGCTGGTGGTCTGGGCTGTTTCCCTTTCGACTACGGATCTTATCACTCGCAGTCTGACTCCCAAGAATAAGTATTTGGCATTCGGAGTTTGACTGAATTCGGTAACCCGTTGGGGGCCCCTAGTCCAATCAGTGCTCTACCTCCAATACTCTCATCTTGAGGCTAGCCCTAAAGCTATTTCGGAGAGAACCAGCTATCTCCAGGTTCGATTGGAATTTCTCCGCTACCCACACCTCATCCCCGCACTTTTCAACGTGCGTGGGTTCGGGCCTCCATTCAGTGTTACCTGAACTTCACCCTGGACATGGGTAGATCACCTGGTTTCGGGTCTACGACCTCATACTCATTCGCCCTATTCAGACTCGCTTTCGCTGCGGCTCCGTCTCATCAACTTAACCTCGCATGAAATCGTAACTCGCCGGTTCATTCTACAAAAGGCACGCCATTACCCATTAACGGGCTTTGACTACTTGTAGGCACACGGTTTCAGGATCTATTTCACTCCCCTTCCGGGGTGCTTTTCACCTTTCCCTCACGGTACTGGTTCACTATCGGTCACTAGGGAGTATTTAGCCTTGGGAGATGGTCCTCCCTGCTTCCGACGGGATTTCTCGTGTCCCGCCGTACTCAGGATCCACTCAGGAGGGAACGAAGTTTCAACTACAGGGTTTTTACCTTCTTCGACGGATCTTTCCAGATCGCTTCATTTACCCCGTTCCTTTGTAACTCCATGTTGAGTGTCCTACAACCCCAAGAGGCAAGCCTCTTGGTTTGGGCTAATTCCGTTTCGCTCGCCGCTACTCAGGAAATCGCATTTGCTTTCTCTTCCTCCGGGTACTTAGATGTTTCAGTTCCCCGGGTCTGCCTTCAGTACCCTATGTATTCAGGTAAAGATACTGTTCCATTACGAACAGTGGGTTTCCCCATTCGGAAATCTCCGGATCAAAGCTTACTTACAGCTCCCCGAAGCATATCGGTGTTAGTCCCGTCCTTCATCGGCTCCTAGTGCCAAGGCATCCACCGTGCGCCCTTTCTAACTTAACCGTTAAAAAAGATCTTACAGATGCTTTGAAAAAAATTAATTGCCTTCTATCTATTATCTAGTTTTCAAGGAACAAAGCAGAAAGAATCCATCACATCGTGATGTTTGTCTTTCCTATTTGAATGAATCACTCATTCAAAACTGAACAAAACAAAAGCGCTCTCGTAATTATCCTTAGAAAGGAGGTGATCCAGCCGCACCTTCCGATACGGCTACCTTGTTACGACTTCACCCCAATCATCTGTCCCACCTTAGGCGGCTGGCTCCATGAAGGTTACCTCACCGACTTCGGGTGTTACAAACTCTCGTGGTGTGACGGGCGGTGTGTACAAGGCCCGGGAACGTATTCACCGCGGCATGCTGATCCGCGATTACTAGCGATTCCGGCTTCATGTAGGCGAGTTGCAGCCTACAATCCGAACTGAGAATGGCTTTATGGGATTCGCTTACCTTCGCAGGTTTGCAGCCCTTTGTACCATCCATTGTAGCACGTGTGTAGCCCAGGTCATAAGGGGCATGATGATTTGACGTCATCCCCACCTTCCTCCGGTTTGTCACCGGCAGTCACCTTAGAGTGCCCAACTGAATGCTGGCAACTAAGATCAAGGGTTGCGCTCGTTGCGGGACTTAACCCAACATCTCACGACACGAGCTGACGACAACCATGCACCACCTGTCACTCTGTCCCCCGAAGGGGAAAGCCCTATCTCTAGGGTTGTCAGAGGATGTCAAGACCTGGTAAGGTTCTTCGCGTTGCTTCGAATTAAACCACATGCTCCACCGCTTGTGCGGGCCCCCGTCAATTCCTTTGAGTTTCAGCCTTGCGGCCGTACTCCCCAGGCGGAGTGCTTAATGCGTTAGCTGCAGCACTAAAGGGCGGAAACCCTCTAACACTTAGCACTCATCGTTTACGGCGTGGACTACCAGGGTATCTAATCCTGTTTGCTCCCCACGCTTTCGCGCCTCAGTGTCAGTTACAGACCAGAAAGTCGCCTTCGCCACTGGTGTTCCTCCAAATCTCTACGCATTTCACCGCTACACTTGGAATTCCACTTTCCTCTTCTGCACTCAAGTTCCCCAGTTTCCAATGACCCTCCACGGTTGAGCCGTGGGCTTTCACATCAGACTTAAGGAACCACCTGCGCGCGCTTTACGCCCAATAATTCCGGACAACGCTTGCCACCTACGTATTACCGCGGCTGCTGGCACGTAGTTAGCCGTGGCTTTCTGGTTAGGTACCGTCAAGGTACCAGCAGTTACTCTGGTACTTGTTCTTCCCTAACAACAGAACTTTACGACCCGAAGGCCTTCTTCGTTCACGCGGCGTTGCTCCGTCAGACTTTCGTCCATTGCGGAAGATTCCCTACTGCTGCCTCCCGTAGGAGTCTGGGCCGTGTCTCAGTCCCAGTGTGGCCGATCACCCTCTCAGGTCGGCTACGCATCGTCGCCTTGGTGAGCCATTACCTCACCAACTAGCTAATGCGCCGCGGGCCCATCTATAAGTGACAGCGTAAACCGTCTTTCCATCTTCTCTCATGCGAGAAAAGAACGTATCCGGTATTAGCTCCGGTTTCCCGAAGTTATCCCAGTCTTATAGGCAGGTTGCCCACGTGTTACTCACCCGTCCGCCGCTAATCTCAGGGAGCAAGCTCCCATCGATTCGCTCGACTTGCATGTATTAGGCACGCCGCCAGCGTTCGTCCTGAGCCAGGATCAAACTCTCCGAAGAAATGTTTGACTTGCTCATTTGCTTTTTTTATAGTGTGTGCTCACTTAAAATTTAACGTTGGCGCTTTGTTTTGTTCAGTTTTCAAAGAGCAATTTTCACAATCGTTCTTTCGAACGGCTGGTTCATCATAACATCTTATTGATTAGTTGTCAACTTCTGCGAAGTTTTTAACTTATTTTAAATCGCTGTGTTTTTCAGCGACCATTTCATCTTATCATTTTCATAGTAAGAAGTCAATAGTTATTTTTTCTTTCAGCTATCAGCCAAAAGTGATGAAGTTTTTCGTTCGTCTTAGTGGTGCTTATTTATATTAATCCCATTTCACTTTAAAGTCAACGCTTTTTCTCCATTTCTTATATTTATATTTATATCTTGCACAGGTTATTAGCTTCTTCAGTTTATCAACAATTCCAAGACAGTACTTTATTTAATAGAATGAATAGCAACCATACATGGAATAGACCTAATAAATATCTTTATATCCATTTTTAAAATGCTTCTTAATAATGAAGTTTGGAATATAACCAAGTTGACTTCACATTTTTCATTATGCTATTATATAACCAAGTAAAATAATCGGAATAGTTAATTTTATTCATAAACTTTCTTTCAACAAGCCTTAGCTAAATTAAAGGAGATGGGAATATGACAACAGCAAGGGTAATACCAGGTGCGGAATCTTTTTTCTTACCCGGCAATTCTATCGGCATTCTAATTTGCCATGGTTTTAACGGAACGCCACAAAGCGTAAGGTATTTAGGTGAAAAATTCGCTGCCAAAGGCTTTACTGTATTCGCACCTCGACTGGCGGGCCACGGAACGGATGAATATGAAATGGAAACGAGTCATTATCAGGAGTGGATACAAGATGTTGAAATGGCTTATTCAAAATTAAAGCGAACCTGCACCCATGTATTCGCCATCGGACAATCTATGGGGGGCGCCCTTGTTCTCGATTTAGCGACAAAAGTGGCTTGCGATGGAATTCTCACCATCAATGCCGCTCTCCAAGTTCCTGAATATGAAATATATCGTAACCAATCGGATCCACGCTTTGTTCCTGAAGGCAAGCCTGACATAAAAGACGATACAACTAAAGAAATCACATATGATCAAGTTCCGTCAAAAGCGATTAATCAATTGCTTGATATAATGGAACATACCAGTCAAAAACTAATAGACGTTTCGTGCCCGATACTTCTCTTCCATTCTCCAGAAGATCACGTTGTACCAGACTCGTGTTCCTATCATATTTACGATACTGTCATGTCCGGTGATAAGGAGATGGCCCCCCTTGAAAATTCATATCATGTGGCCTCGTTGGATCATGACAAAGATCATATCATTGAACGGTCATATCAGTTCATTCAAAGGTTAAGTAAAAGGGCAATAATCGCTTCTTAAACTCCTTTCTCCATATAAATCAGGTTTACCCATACACTTCATGGGTATATATAGTATATGAAGAAAAAGGAGGTAACATAATGAGCGGTTTATCAGACAAAGTAAAAAGTACTGTAAATAAAGTTAAAGGTGAAACGAAAGACCAAGTCGGAAACGCGAAAAATGATCCTCACTTACAAGCAGAAGGTAAAGTCGATAAATTAAAAGGCAATCTCCAAGATGGCATAAGTAAATTGAAAAATGACCGTTAATTGCAAATAACCGAATACATGATTCACTCTCTTAACGAACATTCTCATTTCATATAAAAGTGACCCCCCTTTTATAGAAAAGAGGCGGCAGATAATCTGCCGCCTCTTTTTTTCTTCAATTTGCTTGAATAACAACAACGCACATATCATCAGGCTGATCCTTCTGCATTTCCGGGGACATCAAAAAATCGATAGGGGGAGATTCTTTACAATCAAACCATCTCGTCGAGACCGCTTCTTTTATTTGGTCAAGTCCTTCCGTCCCTTCTCGATCTATTGCTTCCATGACTCCATCCGTAAATAGCATAAGCTGAATCTTCTCTTCATAATGAATGACGGACTTCTCTATTTTCATCTCGGTGAAGAACCCAACAGGGCATGTCCCTTTTGAAAGTGAGGCCACTTTTCCATCGTCCATTAAAGCAAAGCCCGGAGGATGTCCGGCATTCACATATTCCACTGTCTTTTGCTCTGTATCAATGATCATATAAATCGCGGTAAAATAATAATGCACTTGATTATCTTCTTTATTAAGGGTACTCATCCAGTGATTCATTTCGTTTATTACTGCCACTGGATCCGTATGTGTCCTGATGGCATCCCTCAATACGGAGGAAATGAACATGCACACAAGTGAGGCGGATATGCCATGTCCCATCATATCCAACAGGATGATACCATAACGATTTTCATCGATGCGGTGCCAATAGTACATATCCCCTGCTAATTTATTCGCAGGTAAGTATGATGCCCTGATAGTTAAGTGGTCATTTATAATGGGTTCACTTAATAAACTGCTTTGAACCTGCATGGAAAGATCCAATTCATTGCGGATTTTTTCATCCTGCATTTTATGCCAATCTTTTTCATATTTAAGTCTTAACCCCACGCGAATCCTCGCAAGTAAATCTATTTTATTGATAGGCTTCATTATATAATCAATTCCGCCAACATCAAGTGCCTCGGCCACTTTGTTTGAATCTTCAAGGGCGGTCACAAAAATGACGGGTATATCTCTAAGGTGAGGGATACTTTGAAGTCTCCTGCACGCTTCTATCCCATCGATCTCCGGCATCATGATATCAAGCAGAATGATATCAACTGAAGTCTCATTAGGTTGCGGACTATCCACCTGTAAATACTCAAACATCTCAACAGCTGAAGTTAATGATAGAAAATCCGTATAGCCAGCTCGTTTTAGAATTTTCTCTATAACGAAAAGGTTAACCTGGTTATCATCTACGATTAAAATCGTCATTCTTTCATTCCCCTTTTGGCTTATATCGAGCGGCAACATTTATCTTTTTTATATGAATCAATACTTTAATAGGCTCCCTTAATAAGGATTTTTCCATTATATTATAACGAAGTTCAATCTCTTTTAATAATAATAAACCACGGTAGTAATTCTAGATGGAGACCAACTCATTATTTATACCCTTTCTTCCGATACCTTAAACATTGAAATGCAAAAAAAAAGAAAAATGATGCACTAAATTAAAAAGAAAGAGTCCGCTTATATGCGAACTCTTTCTTTTTACAATTTCCGGTAAATTCGTTCCTTTGAGTCAAAGTCCTCATAATCTACCGAAAAGGATGATGTACGAAGTGTTTCCTTGCTGCCAACCGCAAGGAAGCCGCCTTTACAAAGACTGTCATAAAACAACTGATTAACATAGGTCTGCAATTCACCGGTAAAGTAAATCATCACATTCCGGCACATGATGATATGAAACTCATTGAACGAACCATCAGTAACTAAATTATGCTGGAAAAACACAATGTTGTTAAGGAGATTCGAATCAAGATAAGCATTTTGATAATCGGTTGTATAATACTCCGAAAATTCCTGGTTACCTCCAGCTTGCAAATAGTTTTTCGTATAAGACTGCATTCTATTTAAAGGTAATATCCCTTTTTCCGCATGACGGAGGACTTCATCATTCATGTCAGTGGCATAAATCCTCGCCTTATCATAAAGTCCTTCTTCCTTGAGGATGATCGCCATGGAAAAGGCTTCTTCACCAGTCGAACAACCCGCATGCCAAATCCTGATTTCAGGAAGTTTTTTCAGGAGCGGTACAATATTTAAACGAAAGGCTTTAAAGAACTCCGGATCGCGAAACATTTCAGTGACATTTATTGAAAAATCTTTCAAAAGCTTCTCGACATACCCTTTTTCATATAAAACCATTTCTATCATTCCGCTAATCCTGCGAATATGGTCCAGTCTCATTCTATTTTCAACTCTTCTTTTTATTGAAGAACGCATATATTTGCGAAAGTCAAAGCCAGATACGGAATAAATGGCCTCTAACAATAATTCGAGTTCTAAATCTTCTCTTTCTTCAATCGTTAAAGTATCCTTCATGCAAAACCTTCCTTACCCATACTATCAATCAATCAGTAAGCCATACTCTTAGGACAGAAAGTAGCTGATCCAATTTTAATGGTTTGCTGACATAATCGGAAGCGCCGGCCTTCAGGCATTTTTCCCTGTCGCCTTTCATCGCTTTCGCAGTTAGCGCGATGATTGGAAGATTCTCGAACTTACTTTGCTCGCGAATTCTGGTCATCGTTTCGTAACCGTCCATGCCCGGCATCATGATATCCATCAAAATAACATCTATATCGTTTCCTTTTTCAAGAAGTTCCAAACATTCGTAGCCGTTTTCAGCTGTAAGGATTTCCATGCCCTCATGCTTCAGCGCATTTTTCAGAGCAAATATATTACGGTGATCATCATCGACGACAAGTACTGTTTTATTGCAGAATGGTTTGGCCTTATCCCGATCTTCTTCATCGATTATAACTACATCCGGTTCTCCTTGACCGCCAAAAGGCGCGGCAGAATCATCGTGGTTAGCTGCTGCCACTTCCGGCGAAGCAGCTATTGCTTCGCCGACATTTTTGAAGCCCTCTGGCATGCTTGGAATAAAGAAAGTAAAGGTACTCCCTTGCCCTTCTTCACTATCTACAATGACCCAGCCTCCCAGAAGTTTGGCAAACTCCCGGCAAATCGATAGCCCTAGTCCTGTACCGCCGTATTTTCTCATTGTAGCTCCGTCACCTTGCTGGAACGCTTCAAAGATAAGTTTTTGCTTCTCTTTCGAAATTCCGATGCCCGTATCCGTCACCTTAATTTCAACCCAATTGCTAGCTCCTTTTGTCTGTATCCATTGTGCTACATTTTCTTCATCAGCCTTTTGGATTTGGACAGACACAGAACCTTTTTCCGTGAATTTAAATGCATTGGATAATAGGTTTTTCAAAATTTGCTGGAAGCGCTGTTCATCCGTAAAGAAAATGTCCGGAACGTTTTTACTCTTTTCTATTATAAAGTCAATGTTCTTTTTCTTCGCTACATGATCGAAGTTACGGTGCAATAACTCAGGAAGTTCACTCAAGTTCATTTCGCCAAAGACCACTTCAAGCTTTCCGACTTCAACTTTTGATAAATCCAAAATGTCATTGATCAACGTTAATAAGTCTTGGCCTGATGAATTAATGACACGAGCGAATTCCTGTTGCTCTTCATTTAATTTACTATCATTCGGATCTGAAAGCATTTCTGATAAAATCAGAATACTATTGAGCGGTGTCCGTAATTCATGGGACATATTCGCCATGAACTCGGATTTATATTTTGAACTTAACTTTAATTCTTCCGCTTGTTTTTCAAGATTTAGTTTAGCGACTTGAAGCTCTTTCGATTTTTCCTCAGTTTCACGATTTCTCTCTTCTAATTGTTCATTGATCATTCGCAACTCTTCAGCCTGTGTTTGCAGTTCCTCTGATTGGGCTTGCATTTCCTCTGACTGTGATTGCAATTCTTCCGATTGAGCCTGTAACTCTTCGGTCTGTGCCTGTGATTCTTTCAATAAACGCTCTATTTCCATCCGGCCCTCTACATTATTAATCGTGATGCCCAGAGTATCAAGAACCTGGTTCAAGAAATGTTTTTGCAGCTTCGTAAAGGCCTCCAAACTCGCCAGTTCAACCATTGCGACCACTTCATCCTCAAAAACGACTGGCGCAATGACAATGCTTTTCGGGTTGACTTCCCCCAACCCTGTCGTAACCAATTGAAAGTCCTCAGGGATATCGTCAATGACCTTCGATTTCTTTTCAAGGGCGCATTGACCGATCAAACCTTCGCCAAGACGGAATTCACGTCTGCCCGAATCTTTGCCATCTCCGGCAAAGCTGGCAAGCTTCACAAAACGCATATCCACACCCTCACCCCGTTTGACGTAAAAAGCTCCAATTGAAGCTCCCATCATCGGTGCAAGTCTTGTAATGAACCGATCAGCTAGAACTTCCACATCAACAATGCGCTGATACATGGTAGCTATATCAGCAACACGGGTCTGGATCCAGTTCTGTTCACTGATCTTTTCGGTGAAATCTTTCTCTTTTTGATTATACACTTCAAGCGATTCCGCCATATCATTGAAAGATTTCGCTATATCACCAATTTCATCAGTGGTCCGAACCGGAATTCTTGGTATGACCGATAAATCTTTAAAATCGATATTTTTGATGACCTTCGTAATCGATTGCAGATCTTTCGATGTACTGCGAATCATCCAAACAACCGTTACGGAAATAACCAAAATGCTTAGAATAACAGCGAAAATCACAAAACCGATCATATCTTCATAGGTTTGTTTCGAATTACTTAAAGTATCTTTCATGACACCTTCTTGGTAATCCTTAAAGTCATCCATCGTACTGATGACTTTCGTTCGTTTTTCCCTTTGGTCGTCCATCAGGCTTGAAAGATTTTCCGAGGAGTTTCCAGATTTTATATTCTGGATGATTTCAGCCTCTGTAATGGAGTAAGAAGCATATTGAGTCTCGAACTCTTTCAATAATTGCTTTGCTTTCGCCTTATTTAACGAACCTGATAACCCAGCAATTTTTGATTCAATCAAACTATGATTCTCATTGATGATTTCGAGGCTCTCTGCTCTTTCTTCTTTGTTTGCATCATTACTTGCAAACAGGATCTCACGGTCCGACCTAGAAAACAGCTGACGGATTTCCATCGAATCTTGAACTTTTTCATAGCGATTTTCAACTATTTCAGTCATGCTGCTCTTTAAATTGTTAAGCGTAACCATCATGAAAGAAAGTAAAATAGCCAAGAAAAGCAAGATCAAGCCAAATCCCAACATTTGCTTTTTCTTAAAACCCATTTTCCCGCCCACCTTCAATACATATTTATACCAGCCCGAAATAAACGGCGTTGCAATACAGAATTCCCCTTATATTCTTTGAAATTTAAAATGATATATAGATAGATAGATTCATTGCTCAAACCCAATTTTAGCATTTCCCAAGCTAAAATAGTTACCTACAGTGTTATTTTAAATGAATTCCTTTTCCAATTAAGTAACAGTCTGCCTTAACCATTATAAACACCAAATTGACTTGTTCGAACTTAAGAACATTAATAAAAGCCGAAAGTTTCCACCTTCGGCTCTTGTTGTGATCCTATTTATTTAATCTTCTTCACTTCAACATATAAAACATGGTGACCGTCCATTTCCTTTACAGTAAATTCATATCCGGCGTATTCAATTTTATCCCCGACAGCAATCTCAAATCTGCCTGTCAGGAACCATCCTCCCAATGTATCGATATCTTCCTCCGGCAAATCGATCGCAAGGGTATCATTGACATCTTCAACCAATGTTTTAGCGTCGAATACATAATGACCTTCATCAATTTTTTGAATGAGCGGACGTTCATCCTGGTCAAATTCATCACGGATTTCCCCAACGATTTCTTCAAGGATGTCTTCAACCGTAACAAGACCGGCAGTTCCGCCATATTCATCAGTCAAAACAGCCATATGGATCCGTTCTTTCTGCATTTTCAGCAGCAGATCATGAATGGCGATCGTTTCAAGAACACGGATGATTGGTGTAACAAAGGAATCCACCGTCAAAGCTGTTACATTATCTTCTGTAATCGTCGCTGTATAAAGTCGCTTGATATTGACCATTCCCACGACATTATCTTTATCACCGTCTATGACCGGATACCTTGTGTATTGCTCTTCTTGAATCAGTTCAACAACTTCCAATAATGGCATGCCCTTTTCGATAACGGTCATTTCCGTACGGGGAACCATGATTTCATTGGCAATACGCTCATCGAATTCAAATATCTGGTTTACATATTTGTATTCCGATTGGTTGATCTCACCGCTTTTATAGCTTTCCGATAAAATGATGCGCAGCTCTTCTTCAGAATGGGCCATTTCGGACTCAGATGCAGGCTTTAATCCGAATATACCCGTCAGGAGACGCGCAGAACCATTAAGTAACCAAATGAAGGGGTACAAAATGCGGTAAAAGAGAATTAACGGCTTTGCAAAAAGCAAGGTTACCTCTTCTGCCTTTTGAATCGCAACCGTTTTCGGTGCCAGTTCGCCGACTACAACATGAAGGAATGTTACAGAACCGAAAGCGATCATGAACGAGATGATGTGACTTACGGATTCCTCTAATCCCCATTTAGTGAATAATGGTTTTAAGATTGCCTCGACCGTCGGTTCACCCAACACCCCTAAACCTAAGGCGGTTACTGTAATCCCCAATTGACAGGCAGATAAGTACTCATCGATATGTGATGTCACTTTCTTGGCCGCGAGGGCATTTCTATGCCCTTCTTCAATCAATTGATTGATCCGGGAACTTCTGACTTTCACGATTGCAAATTCCGATGCAACGAAAAATGCGGTTAATGCTATTAATACAGCTACTGCTAATAATTTTATAAAAATCTCCAATATGTGCGGGTTCGCCATATAGTGCCTACCCTTCGGATTAACATGTACGGCTTATTCCCAAGCACCTCCTGTATAAATGGTTATTTTCGTTTCAAAAAGCGATTTTTGCCTTATAACATGAACCAAAACCATTTAGCCTATATCGTTAATATGCACCTTTATGCATAAAACTATAGAGATAAATTTTAATCATACCAACAACACTAGTAATGATTGGATCAAGGCCATGCTTTCACGGGATATCTGTTTTTTTAGAAGAAGCTCACTTTTTCCGCCCTTTTCAATCAAACTGATGAATTCCTGAAGTTCATCGTTCAGGCCATCCATTTTATTCTTGAGTTGAAGACCTTTTTCCTCAATTGCCGATGCGGCTTCCTTATCCTTTTTAAGTATTTCTTTAATATCTTCCAATGAAAGGTTTTCTCTTTTGTATCCCTCGATACGGCGAAGCCTTTCAAGTTCACCGACTGAATAATAACGGTAATTAGAGGCGGAACGTTCTGCTTTAAGCAAGCCTAGGTTCGTATAATAATCCACGGTTCGTTTCGTAACATTCGCCATTTCCGCCAACTCGCCAATTTTTAAAGTCTCGTTCCCAACATAACCCCTCCCAACCGTCACGTGATGGTTTGACAAACTGAAAGTATGTCTTTTCCTCCATGACGTTTTATTCTATTCCATAATCGTACATTATTTTAATTGAAATGAAAAATATTTATTATCATCTTTACCCTTCATTGGAAAAACAAAAACCGATTAATTGAATAATCGGTTTAATTTATGATCTAATTCACGGGATTTTATTTTTTTGTTTTAACTGAGAATTGATTGCTCAATATCTTAGGACCGCATTGGCATAGGGAAGAATGCTTTAGCTTTTTTATTGGTGTTCCGCATGTTCCACAAACTTTTGCTACCATTTATACTGTCCTCCTCACTTTATTTGCTTGCTATACATATTACACTACTTTCATAATGATAATCAATACTAAATTAAAATTATTATAAATAATGAGTTTTTTGATTTTGTTTCATTAGCTTTTCACTTCATAAGCGATTAAAATAAAGATGAAATATAAACAAAACACATCAGGAAGGTTGGTGTAGTATGATGAGCGAAATCCGCTCCATTCCCCGTCCCTTAGTACGAACGAATCAATGGGTCATTTTGTTAAGCGTAGCAACCGCCTTATTAACGGGACAAATATGGATATTGGCGATTCCTTTAACAGCAGGACTTTTAGGTCTCCTCTTTAATTTCAATCCAGTGATGCGTCTCGCCAAGCTCTTTCTCAAAAAGAAAACCTCCGATTATATTCCTGAAGATCATTCACAGCAACAATTCAACCAGGCCATAGCAGTCGTTTGCTTAGGACTTGGATTCACTTCTTTTTTGCTGGGTTGGAATGTTACTGGTTATATATTCACCTTGATGGTCGGAATAGCTTCTCTCATAGCCATTCTTGGATTTTGCATCGGCTGCTTTATCCTTTATCAATGGAAGCAATATTCCTATCGCCGATCTATTCGCTAAAACTGCACATAAAAGGGACTGACATCCTCAGTCCCTTTTTATTATTCGGTTGCACGTAAGGAATTACTCTTTTTGACCCAAATGGTGGCCAATGCAATCAGCAAAATTAATACAGCTTGCGGCACCAGCGTTTCCATTGTCGGATAAAGACCTATCGTTTCTACAAACGGGAAAGAGCTGATCGTATTTGTCTGTATCACCTGCGAAACCTGAAGTGAATGGATGGAGACTCCAAGAATCTTGAATGCCAAGGCATATATGAGTATCGTTGCCACTTTAAAGAATAGGGTCATCGGTAATTTCACACTGTACCGCAGCATGACGAAACCGATTACCACTAATATGAGGAAGGCAAGGAAAATTCCGCTCAGCAGCTGCTTTAATTCCATATAAGGAGCCATTCCAGCATAAAAGATAATGGTCTCGGCACCTTCACGGAATATGGATAGAAAACTGATTAAAGCGAAAGAGATGATGCTTCCCGTTGCAATGGCTTGGTTCATTTGCTTGCCGATATACCGGTTCCATGCATGGACATTCGATTTACTATGAAGCCAAAGACCAATTGTCAACATCATCAATACGGCTATTATCCCAGTGATTCCCTCAATATATTCCCGGCTTGACGCAGCCGTGATCTGAGAGAAAACGATATTGATTATGACCGCCAATATGGAACTGGCAACTAAACCCGCACCAACCCCTGTCCAAATCCATTTTTGTTTGTCCGCTTGCCCGATTTTCTTTAGGAAAGACAATAAAGTAGCTACAATCAAGAGTGCCTCCAGCCCTTCCCGTAAAAGGATCAGCGCAGCATCCCATGTTGTATAACCCGTATCATCAATTAAAGGGAGTAACCTAGTGTTTAAATCGGATACAATTCCCTTCGCTTCCTCCGCCTTTACCTTTTTCGACTGCAATAGGCTGATTGCGGTAGGGACTTTCGTTTCCATATCGCTGTATAGCTTGCTGTCCCTTGTGGAAACCTCTCCTTCGATATTAGGCCAAATTGTTAAAATTTCATTTAGCTTATCAACGGCAGAATCGATGTCATCCTTTTCAATGTCCGTTGCACTTCCTTGTAAAAGTTGCGTTACATCCCCAAGTGAAAAGGTATTCTTCTGGCTTCCTTCTTCAACTTTACCAGCAAGGAAATCCTCGATTAGACCCTTCAATTCAGTTAGATTTTTTTTGGCTTTTTCCGGATCAGGCGGGTCTTGGGTAACCGCTATCCGTACAAATGCCATTTTCGTTTCAATTTCACCATATGCAGCTACACTTTTCTCCCTGACAATGACCTCTGCGTCGGTCCATTGATTCAGGAGGTTGGTATATTGAACTTTAGCTTGATCAAAGTCACCTTCAGTTATCGAAGCGTCCAACTCATCTATTAAAGGAAGTATCGCTTCCAACCGTTCTTTATAGTCCGTCTTGTCAACTGGGTTTTCCTTGGTATCATAAATGACAAGAGTACTTGATAATGCCGATAATCGCTTCTTGATTTCATCAGTGGAGGCTTGGCCGCTCACAGCACTTTTTACCGCGGTAAGACTCTCATCGACTTTCCTCGCACTTTCGCTGTCCGTTTTAATCGTTTTCCAATCTTTCTCGAATAGATCGATATTTTTCGACACATCCTCAAGGTCTCCGGATTTTACCTTCATTAGGCTATCGCCAATATAAACAAAAAGCTGATCATGGTTTTCACCCGCCGAAACAACCCTTACAGCAGTCGAAAGAAATAAAAGGCTGACTATTAAAACCAATATCCCACTCTTCCATTTAGAAACGGTCATACTGGTCCCTCCTTATTCATGAACTAAAATCGCCAACCGGATAATATCCATGCTGGCGATTTTCACGTCCTCATTTAAAATTATATTTATCCAAAAAGTGAATCCCCAATATAGCCACCCTTTTTCACACCTGGTAAACAAGCGAACATGGCACTGCCCCTGTGAACGATATATTCGTTGAGCTTATCATTTTTCGCTAGTCGCTCTTGTATAGGAACGAATTGTTTACTTGGATTTCGCTGAAAACAAATGAATAGCAAGCCGGCATTGAAGCTCCCTGTTTTAGGATCCATTCCATCTGCATATGAATAGGGACGCCGCAATATCTTTGCTTTTCCGTCCCCCCTGGAGAGACTCATATGCGAATCTTCTGGAATGATCCGGTTTCCATTTGGATCTTTAGCTTTGAGATCCACGGTATCGAACTCATTCTTCATCCCTAGTGGAGCTCCACTGTCACGATGACGGCCAAACGTATTTTCTTGTTCTTTCAATATTGTCCGGTCCCAAACCTCAATGTACATCTGGATTCGGCGCACCACCATATAACTGCCTCCAACAAGCCAGTCAGGGCCGTCCTCTGCCTTCACCCAAACATGCTCATTCATTTCCTTGTTTTCATTCGTATCCGGATTGACCGTCCCATCCTTAAACCCGAATAAGTTCCGCGGAGTCGTTTTTTGTGAATCGGCTTGCTTAGTCCGTTGAAAACCTGTTTGTGCCCAATGAATGATCGTTTTCCCTCTTCCGATCCTCACTAAGTTCCGGACGGCATGAAAAGCCACTTGAAGATCATCTGCACATGCTTGGATACAAATATCCCCACCGCTCCATTCATCTTCTAACGCATCTAAAGGGAATTTGGGCAGGTCCTTTAATTCAGCAGGCCTTTTCGATTTCAAACCAAATCGATCTTTGCCATCCTTCGAAAACAGGGTCGGACCCACTCCAAAAGTGATCGTTAAATTGGAAGGTGATAATTCTTTCGCCTCCCCTGTATCCTTAGGGGGCATATTAGTATTAAGTGAAGCTTCACCAATCAATTTCCCTGCTGTCATCTGTGATGCAGCCTCTGTCCAATCCTTAAATAACTGGATTAAATCGGACCTTTTATCTGTGGTTACTTCCAATGATGCGAAGTAAAGGTTATCTTGCGCTTCAGTGGTTATACCGGCTTGATGCTCTCCATAAAAAGGAACAATATCCTTAGTTTGTCCCTTTGCCCTTTGTTCAGAAAGTGTCAGCATCCCTCCAAATCCAGATGCTCCTATCACGACTCCGATTCCACCGACTCCTGCCGTTTTCAACATATTTCGACGACTCACTTTTTTTGTAAAAAGCCCAGTTTCATCTTTCGGCGTATGTTCTTTCAATTAAGATTCCTCCGTTACAATCCCTATTTGCGAAAGTGGTTCAGCTAAAGCATCTATTGCTTGACTTAACTCTTTGACTTCAGATTCCTTTAAATCCGTATATGAGATGTAGCCATTCCCTTCCTTATGCTTTTCAAGCAAGCCGTATACATCGTCAAAACGTTGTTGGATTTCCGCAGCAAGCTTCGCATCCTTTTCTTTTAGCGCTGGAGTAAGCAGTTCATAGATCTTCTCTGCACCTTCAACATTTGCCACGAAATCATATAAATCGGTATGTGAGTATCGGTCCTCTTCTCCTGTCACTTTACTCGTGGAAACTTCATTCAATAAATCCACCGCACCCGTGATCAACAAATCGGGTGTTACCTCAACCGTTTCAACTTTGGCTCGAAGCAAATTGACGTCACTCATTAATTGATCTGCATACTTTTCGTATCCCTTCGTTGTATTTTCGTTCCATAACCCCATTTCAATCCGGTGGTAACCGCCCCATTCTGCATCTTTGACATCCCCTTCACGCGCATCGATTTTGGGATCAAGATCTCCAAATACTTCAGCGATGGGTTCCGCTCTCTCATAATGCATGCGGGCTGGTGCGTATAATTCCTTCGCTTTTTCAATATCACCGGCAGATACGGCCGCAGTGAAATCTTCCGTTGCGTCTACAAACTCTTCTATTTCACCAATCGCATATTCCCGGTACTCGCTGGATATATCATCAAGCTTACTAGCACTTGCCTCTTTGGCATTATCATCTGCCGGCTTAGTTCCTTCCTTTTCCTGCGTACAGCCAAATAATAGACTGGTTGATAGTAAGACCGCTAACGACGCCTTTGCTTTCTTCATAATGTATTCTCCCTTTGAAATGATTTGTAGATTCATATTATCAGATAATGAAAATCATTATCAATATATATTTTAATGGAAATGTGACATTATTCATTCTCTTTAAATAAAAACGACTCAATCCCTTTTGCTTTCGTAGGATAAGGAGCTGCCAGCTGGCTAAAAATAAAAAAGGCGGCCTTCATATCGGCTACCTTTCACGCTCACTCATTAACTTGTCATTTTCTTTGTCCATGATTTTTGTAATATCCTCAACAAATTGATTGATCAATATTAGTTCTTGCTCATTATAAGCGGAGCATAAATCTTTTGTGGCCATAGAGAGCGATTTATAGTGCGACTTAATCTGTTCCTGTCTTTTGGGTATCGGAGCGATCATTACCCGTCTTCCGTCCAATTGATCTCGTTCTCTTTTAACATAACCGGATTTCTCAAGGCGATTGATCAGTGCAGTAACCGAGCCCGTGCTCAATCCTGTAATTTTGGATAATTCACCAGCGGTTATCGGTCCTGTTTCATTCAATATTTCAGCACTCTTTAAGTCTGTTTGGGATACCCCTATTTTTTGGGCCATATTTTGTTGAAATAAAACGGATCTCATTCCATACCGCTGCAAACTGCGTGTTAAACTCTCTAACAGAGCTGCATTCACCCTATTATCGCTTGACATAAAATGCCACCCCTTTTACACTTAAATTTATCTTGATTTTCGAGATAAATGTTTTGTTTCATCTTAACGTTTACCCTTCAACCATGTAAAGGAAATTCATGAGTTGGTTGATACGAAGGAGGAAAATAAATGAACGTTCAAAAAAAACAAAAATTCATTGTTGCCGGTTTACTACTGGGTATCTTGATGTCAGCAATGGATAATACGATTGTTGCGACTGCAATGGGAACGATCGTTTCTGATTTAGGCGGATTTGATAAGTTTGTGTGGGTGACATCTGCCTATATGGTCGCCACGATGGCAAGTATGCCTATATTCGGTAAGCTTTCCGATATGTATGGAAGAAAGAGGTTTTTTATTTTTGGACTTATAGTCTTTTTGATCGGTTCAGCATTATGTGGCATGGCTCAGAGCATAGTGCAGTTAAGTATCTTCCGTGCAATCCAAGGGATAGGCGGAGGCGCTTTGATGCCTATAGCCTTTACAATCATTTTTGATATTTTCCCACCTGAAAAACGCGGAAAATTAACTGGCCTTTTCGGTGCTGTATTTGGGGCATCAAGCGTATTGGGACCACTTTTAGGTGCTTATATTACTGAATACTCCAGCTGGCACTGGATTTTCTACGTCAATGTTCCGATTGGGATCATTTCTTTATTTTTCATCTGGAATTATTACAAGGAGTCACCCAACACCCAAGAGCAAAAAATTGATTGGGGTGGCGCAGCAACTCTCGTCATTGCCGTCATCAGCTTAATGTTCGCTCTCGAACTGGGCGGCGAGTATGGTTGGAGTTCCTCTCCTATCATAGGTCTGTTTGCCAGTTTTGTGGTTTTCTTCGTTTCATTTTTCTTTTTCGAAAAAAGAGCAAAAGATCCAATCATTTCATTATGGCTGTTTAAAAGGCGATTATTTGCCACTTCTCAGATCTTAGCCATTCTTTATGGCGGTACATTCATTATTTTAACCGTCTATATCCCGATTTTCGTGCAGGCAGTTTACGGTGGTTCCGCAACAAATGCCGGATTGATCCTCACTCCCATGATGCTTGGTTCTGTATTCGGCAGTGCAGTTGGCGGGATATTCAATACTAAGACAAGCTTTCGCAACTTAATGACGATTTCCGTCATCTGTTATTTTGCAGGAATGCTTCTATTAGGGACCATCACCCCTGATACCAGCAGGACTTTATTAACTTTGTACATGATCCTGACTGGATTTGGCATGGGCTTTTCCTTCTCCCTTTTGCCTATTGCGTCCATTCACAACTTGGAACCTAGATTCCGGGGGTCGGCCAACTCAACAAACTCATTCCTCCGTTCTTTTGGGATGACACTCGGTGTAACGATTTATGGAGCGATTCAAACCAATGTATTCACAAATAAAATGACTGATGCATTTAAAGGAATGCAAGGAAGTCCGGATACAGCCGGATTGATGGAGGACCCACGTCAGCTCTTCCAATCGGACGCACGTGCGGAGATTCCGGACTTTATCCTGGATAAAATCGTTCATGCGATGTCCGATTCGATTTCATTGATATTCACCTTGGCTCTCATTCCGATCGGTCTTGCAGCAATCACTGTGTTCTTCATGGGAAAAACAAGAGTGGAAACACCTTCAAAAAAGGAATCATTACAATAAATAAAAAGCGGCGCTGCACTTCCAGCGCTTTTTGTTATTTTCATCTCCCTTCTATAAAGGAGGTGAAGATTGCCGAAAAACCATTCCACTACTAAAATATAAGTAACACATTCAAATACGGAGGTGAGAAGTTTGAAGATCGTATGTTTTGGAGACAGTTTAACCAGAGGCATTTCTTATGTTAGGGGGCGCCTTCGCATCATTAAAGAAAATTATCCGAACTCTTTAGCTAAGCTAACAGAATCTTTGCCATTCGTGGAGGTTTTGAATAAAGGGGTTTTCAATGACAACTCCGACCTGTTGGTTAGCCGGATCGAGAAAGACGTCATGTCGGAAAACCCCGATATCGTATTAATAGAGGTCGGTGGAAACGACTGTAACTTCCATTGGGACGAAGTAGCCAAGAATCCAGAAGGTGACCATGAGCCTATCGTTCCAATCGAACGCTACCTGGAAAATATCACACAACTTGTCAAGCAGGTTCAGGACAAGCATGTAACACCTTTCCTTTTAACTCTCCCGCCACTTGATCCTGCCAGGTATTACAGATCCATCGCTGAAAAGTTCGGTCATTCAATCGGGCACTTCGTTTCCCATGTCGGTGGTATTGAACATTGGCATGGGATGTATAATCGCCAATTGAAAAACCTTGCAGAGGAACTGAAGGTGCCATTGATCGATGTCCGTTCCTATATCAAATCAGCCGGTGACTTGGATCACTTGATTAGCGATGATGGCATCCACCTCACTTCAGAAGGGTACCAGCAAATGAGCCTGGCCATATTCAGTGATTTGCGGAAGCATATGGAGGAGGATGTGCTTCCTCAGCCATAAAACAGTAGAAAGGCAAAGCATGGCGCTTTGCCTTTCTGGACTTACAGACTTTTCACTTCCACGTTTTCCGGAAGCTTGAAAGGGTTTTCGGTGTTGATCCGGTCATAAAACATCATCCCGTTTAAATGATCTAACTCATGTTGAAACACGATTGCGGCAAAGCCCTTCAGGCGCATCTCTATTTCTTCACCATTACCATCCACCGCTTTGATTTTAACCCGTTCATAACGTGGTACATATCCTTTAATATCACGATCGACAGAAAGGCAACCTTCACTTTGCGGTAAATAGATCATTGTAGCCGAATGACTGATGATTTTCGGATTCACAAGGGCATATTCAAACAGCTTCCCCTTTTCATCGGGAAAATACATGACGAACATGCGTTTATTCAAGCCTATCTGATTTGCAGACAACCCCACTCCTTCGCGTAAGTTATACTTCTTTTGGAGTTTTGGGTCTTGGCTGTTTTTAAGGTATTGCATCATGCATTCCAACGTTTCACGATCTTCATCCGAAATCGGCAGGCTGACTTCATCCGTTACCTGACGCAGAATGGGATCCCCTTCTCTAACGATATCCTTCATCGTAATCATATAGTCTTTTATAAATTTACTCATAGAACTTCACACTCTTCTACCATTTTATTTTTTCATGACTTAGACCATTTCACTTTAGCATTTCACATTTAAAAAGTCTAATATGCTGGTTAGATTAAAAAATCCGGACTCCATTCTTAAAATTTTCATAATTAAATGACATTTTCTTGTATTTAACATTATTTACTTTATTTTAGGCTATGATTACACGTTTAAAAATTTTATACTGAATATATATTGTTAAAGGAGATGAAAAATTGAACTCGAACTCTAAACTAGTTTCGAAATTGCTGCCGTTCCTGACGGTTCTCATTGTGATAATTGCTGGAATCAGTTGGTATGTTGTTACTCAGTCAAAGGATATGGTCATTCCTTTTTCTTCGGTGGAAAAGACGATTAAAGCCCAAAATGGAGCCCTTGTCACTATTGAAGAAAAAAGAAATGGCACTCTTCACATCTCCACACCAGATGGAGAATACGTTTCCAGTATTCCTCCCAACAGTCAAATGATCAATAAACTTGTCGAAACTTATAACGTTCAATATTCTTTTTCATCAACTAATAAATCAGCATTATGGATTTTAGGCGGATTGATGGCGGCTCTCGTCACAACCGGTGTCATTATACAGAAAAAATCAAAGGGCGGATTGCGGATCGGCAGTAAAAAGCAAAGCCTTTCCACCCCAAAGCCTCTGCCAGAGATAACTTTGGATGATGTAGGCGGTTTGCAATCCGAAATCAAACAGGAAATCCTACAGACACTCACTACACTAAAGGAACCTGAACGTTCAGCTAAAATTGGAATTAAGCCGCCTCAAGGCATTTTATTATACGGCCCCCCTGGAACGGGGAAAACGCTGCTTGCACAGGCAATCGCAAAAGAGCTTGGTGCAAACTTCTTCTCAACGAGCGGTTCAGCCTTCAACGAAATGTTTGTTGGGGTCGGTGCAGCCCGTGTCCGCAGCCTTTTCCAAAATGCACGTAAGCAATCTCCAGCTGTCATTTTCATCGATGAGGTGGACGCGTTGGCTGGTAAAAGGAAAGCTCATGGCGGTGAAGAAGGCGAAAAAACGTTAACTGAACTGCTTGTGCAATTGGATGGAGGCCATCCAAATGAAGGCATTTTATTCATAGCAGCGACCAACCGGAAAGATATGCTCGATGAGGCATTTCTACGTCCGGGCAGGATCGATTTTTCTTTCCAGGTTCCACTTCCAGATACACAGGGAAGAAAGGAAATCATCGATATCCATACGAAGGGAAAGCGTCTGGCGACAGATGTCCTGGCTTCCCTGGATGAGTTGGCTGAAAGTACATCCGGTTTCTCCGGCGCTGACTTAAGCTCCCTGTTCGATACTGCCTCGCGGCATGCCCTGAGGAATGAACAGGATATGATTCGTAAACAGGATCTTGATTACGCCATTGACCGTACGATACTTGGAGCGACATCGCGTACCTTGAATGATGCGGATACGAAGCGGCGTGTGGCCATTCATGAAAGTGGACATGCCCTGATTGCAGCTTTGACAAAGCCCGGTTCCGTTCGAAAGGCGACCATCATTCCGCGTGGGGAAGCCCTTGGATATGTAGCTCCAATACCAAAAGAACTCCATCTGGCAACAGCCAGTGAATTGCTTGATCAAGTCAAAATGATCTTAGCGGGTGGCGTGGCGGAAAGAATGTATTTAGGAGAACATAGCATCGGTGTAGGCGGAGATGTACAACAGGCGAAACATCTCCTTGAACAAATGGTCGATACCGGAATGCTTCAAGATGGATTTACCCTCACCTTTAATAAAGGTGAAAAGGAGCAAAAGATGCAGGAATTATTCACGAAAGCGATTCAGGAAACGGAAATGTTGATTGACTCGAATCGCATACAGTATGAAGAGCTCGTTGAAGAGTTATTGAAAAAAGAGACACTCGAGGGAACGGAAGTTCAGCGTATCGTCGATGCATCAGAAATAACCGGCATATGCTCGAATGCATAACACTCTTTTTCTCTGAGTCATAAGACCTAATATCAGAGCCTGTTTCCAATCGAACAGGCTCTTTTTTATATATGGTAGTGAGCCGCAAAGCCAATCTTTAATTTACTTAGGCCCTTTACTGCTGGAAAATGAAAAGGAGGTCACTTACAAATCACGGTTATCCGCTTCTGACCTGTTTTACATTAAGGGATTTAGCCATTTGCTGTTTCGGTATCTCCGCCTTAAAATTATCCTTTTTCAAACGCATCGCAAATAATAGGGCTATGACGAGCAAAGCCACAGAACCGAGGAGAGCAAATTGATAGGATGTTAAATTAACATGCTTCTCCCCATTCGTTCCCATCGGGCCAGTGCCCACTGTCCCCAGAATGCTGGCTAGGATGGCTACACCAATGGCAGAGCCAATCCGGTTTTGGACATTGAACAATGTGGCAGACAGTCCGCGGAAAAGGCGCGGATTTCAAAAATCAACTGGAACTTCTTTCAAAGAAAAAAACTGCAGGCACACTCGCTTTTCTTCGAGTTTGTCTACAGTCTGAAGGGATGTCGACTAGTCGACGTCCCTTTTTTTTACAAATTTATAGTTTTTCCAACTGGATGATATCTGGCGTATTTTGTTTCTGGATCCCTGACTTTTGCAATTTCACTGCCGTTCCTTCAGGTAAGTTAGTGAATATAATAGGAGTGACCGTTGATGGTGCATTCCGTTTTATGAACTCTAAATCAATTTCCAAAAGAGGTGTTCCTTTTGTTATTCTTTGTCCTTCTTGCACAAGAGATGTAAACCCTTCTCCATTTAATTTAACTGTATCTAAGCCAACATGGATCAGAATTTCCAGACCATTATCCATTTTCAATCCCAGTGCATGATTTGTCGGGAAGATACTTAGAACTTCCCCATCGATTGGGGATACTAGTTTTCCGTCGACTGGCTCGATAGCAAAGCCATCCCCCATCATTTTCATAGCAAACACTTGATCGGGAACTTGTTCTATCGGTAAAACGTTTCCTTCAATTGGAAGGACAAAGTCATTAGCACCCAAAGCTTGGTTTTCTTCCATTCTATCCTCTGCCACTTGTGCAGATGGACTTGTTTTCACTTGGCTTGGGTCGACGCCATTCTTGACAAGTTGTTTCATCGCATTTGCAACGAATTCAACATTCGTTCCAACAATGACCTGCACACTCGATTTATTCAACTTCATGACACCGCGCGCACCATGCCGTTTTAAGGCGGCTTCATTCACATTTCCTGAATCGGCCACTTGTAAACGCAAGCGTGTTGCACAGTTATCAATAAGCTTTATATTTTCTTTACCGCCAAGGTCTTGAATGAAAAGCGATCCCATATCGGTATATTTATCCCCTGTTTTCACAATAGCTTCTTCTTCCGCATCTTCCTCATCGTCTTCACGGCCAGGAGTTTTTAAATCCATGATCTTGATGACAAAATAGAAAATCACGAAGTAAACTGCCGCGTATACCAATCCAATCGGTATTAACCATAGCGGTTTTTGCGCGATACCAAAGTTCAGGAAGTAATCTATGGCTCCTGCGGAGAATCCAAAACCATGATGGATATCCAATATAACGGCAAGTGCCAGAGAGACCCCGGTTAAAAGGGCATGTATTACATATAACACCGGTGCGATGAACATGAACAGAAATTCAATCGGTTCAGTGATTCCTGTAAGGAAAGAAGTGAAAGCTAACCCAACAAGCATCCCCGTCACCAATTTACGTTTTTCTTTCTTAGCAGCTGCAATCATCGCTAATGCTGCAGCTGGAAGGCCGAACATCATGATCGGGAAAAAGCCGGTCATGAAGGGCCCAGCAGTCGGGTCCCCTGCGAAGAAACGATTTATATCACCTGTCGCTCCATTGTATTCACCAAAAACGAACCAAACCATACTATTCAAGACATGATGCAATCCTACTGGAAGCAATAAGCGGTTCAATACGCCAAATACGCCGGCACCCAATGCCCCTGCACCTGTAATCCAGTCTCCGATGTTATTAATAACATCTTGAATCGGCGGCCAAACAAAACCGAATATTCCCGCAAGTATAATCATCGCAAGTGATGTGATGATCGGAACGAATCGTTTACCTGAAAAGAATCCAAGCCATTCAGGGAGTCTTATGTCAGAGTATCTATTATATAGAAGAGCGGCAACTATACCAGATATAATACCGCCTAATACTGCCATATCGATATCTTTATTAATTGCTTGTGTACCATTCGTTAAAACAAAATAACCAACAAGACCAGCTAATGCCGCAGCACCGCTTCCATCTTTGGATAAACCAATCGCTATACCTAAAGCGAACAATATGGCAAGATTATCAAAAATCGCTTTTCCCGAGGCAGCCATAAATGCAATATCAAGTAAATCCGGTTGCCCTAAACGAAGCAATAAAAGCCGCTGCTGGCAAAACGGCAATCGGTAACATTAAAGCTTTCCCAATCTTTTGTAAAAAATTCAACATCGAACTCATCTCCCTTGTTCCTAACTTCTTTTAATTCAGCAGAACGAAAAGACGTATAAAGCGTTTTCATTTTATCAATATATTAACTTTCTTTGGCTTATACTAGCACAGAAATTATATAGATGTCTATACCAATTTACCTGAAAATATACTATATTCATTGAAAACAAAGCAAATATGGCTTTTTTATTCCTTATTCGCCCCAACTGGTCTAGACAACTTTTGATAAAAACGATAAAATGAGGACAAAATATATAAGACAATCATGACTCATTCATTAAGTTTTACTTTCATAAAGGAGATTATGTATGAAAACATTCATTATTAATAATCTAATAGTTCATGGCGAAAAGGAAACATACAAAAATGGGTATATTAAAGTCGTGGATGGAAAAATTGCCGAAGTTGGTCCAGTCAGCCAATACAAACAGGACGATGATGCCAAGGTAATTACTCTTTCACCGGATTATCATGCACTTCCCGGTGCCATCGACATTCATATTCACGGAGCATCCAATTCCGATGCAATGGATGCCACACAGGAAGCATTATCCACAATGGCGGAGACTCTTCCCAAAGAAGGAACCACCAGCTTTCTGGCCACTACAATGACTCAATCTACCGATGCCATTGAATCAGCACTTCTTAATGCTGGTAAATATATCGAAAATCAAACTCAAGAACACGCTGAAATAGTTGGGATTCATTTAGAAGGTCCTTTCATTTCACCTGCCCGTAAAGGAGCACAGCCTGAGGAGTATATCGTTGATCCTGATGTCACTCTATTCAAAAAGTGGCAGGAAATGTCCAAAAATCAAATCAAGCTTGTAACGCTTGCTCCTGAACAACCAAACGGATTAGACCTTGCCGCTCACTTAAGGGGAACTGGCGTCGTTGCTTCCATTGGACATTCAGATGCAACATATGACCAAATAGATGAAGCTATCCAGGCAGGGACTACCCACGTTACACATCTTTATAATGGGATGCGGGGACTCCATCACCGCGAACCTGGTGTTTTGGGAGCTGCTTATCTTCGAGACGAGCTATATGTTGAACTTATTGCTGACGGCATTCACTGCAGGCCGGAAATGGTGAAGCTGGCATATAACCAGATTACCAGTGAACGCATGATCTTGATAACGGACTCGCTTCGTGCCAAATGGCTTGATAAGGGAATCTATGATTTAGGTGGTCAGCCTGTGTATGTTAACGAAACGAAAGCAACGCTTTCAAACGGTACACTGGCAGGCAGTATATTGAAAATGAATGATGCCATCAAGAACACAATGGAATATACCGATTGTTCCATGACAGACATTATAAAAATGACGGCAGAAAACCCTGCCAAACAGCTTCGGATTTTTGACAGAAAAGGAAGCATCCAAGTCGGCAAAGACGCCGATCTTGTAATATTGAATGACCGTTTGGACGTTGAAATGACGTTCTGCAGAGGAAATTTAGCTTTTAAAAAGGAGAATGTATAATGAATATCATACAAGTGCAGGACTACATGGAAATGAGCCGGACAGCTGCAGAAATAGTGATCGGAAAAGTCAAAGGAAATCCAAATATCAAATTGGGCCTTGCAACAGGCGGTACCCCTAAAGGAATGTACGATATTTTGATTGAAGATCACGTGCTTAACCATACTTCTTATGAAAATGTAACGTCTTTTAATCTTGATGAGTATATCGGATTAAAACCAAATGATCCAAACAGTTACCATTATTATATGGAAGACTCCTTATTCACTCACATCAATATAAATAAAGAGCGCACTCACCTACCTAATGGCACAGCCGATGACACCAACGGAGAATGTAAACGGTATGACGAAATGATTGATTCCGTGGGAGGGATCGATCTTCAGATACTTGGTATTGGGCAAAATGGCCATATTGGTTTTAATGAACCTGGAACTTCCTTCACATCCGGTACACATGTCGTGACACTTGAAGATTCAACGCGCCAAGCGAATGCTCGTTATTTCGATTCCATGGACGAAGTTCCTACACATGCCGTTACGATGGGCATTTCAACAATCATGAAAAGCAAAGAAATTCTGCTGCTGATATCTGGTGAAGAAAAAGCCGAAACCTTGAAGAAATTGATACACGGTGACATTTCCGAGGAATTCCCTGCATCTATCCTAAAAAAACATAATAATGTTACAATTATCGCAGACCAAAAAGCGTTATCCGTAGTGATAATACCCTAAAAGGAGCGAAAGTCGATGATTGATAAAAACTCACCTCTTCCGATTTATTTTCAAATCGAAGAACAAATAAAAAGACAAATAGAAAACGGTGAGTTCCAAGCGCACGATGCCCTTCCATCTGAACGTGAATATGCCGAACAATTCGGGATTAGCCGGATGACCGTCCGGCAAGCCATAAATAATCTGGTGAATGACGGATACCTATACCGTCAAAAAGGTAGGGGAACCTTTGTTGCCGATAAGAAGTTGGAGCAGCAGCTTAATGGATTGACCAGTTTTACCGAGGACATGAAAGCCAGGGGACTAAATCCAAGCAGTAAGCTGCTGAGCTTTGAAATCATTCCGGCTGATAAGAAAATTGCCAGTGAATTGAACATTTCCCTTTATGCTCCCGTTTATGAAATAAAACGCATTCGGTTGGCTGATGATGTTCCAATGGCGCTCGAGACCGTGTACATGTCTGCCAATTTAATTAAAGGATTAACGGAAGAAATCATTAACCTTTCCCTTTACCAATATGTGGAGAATTACATTAAACTTAAAATAGACTATGCTACACAAACGTTGGAATCATCGATTGCTTCTGAATTAGAAGTCACCCATTTAGCGATTCCAAAGCACTCCCCCATATTATTCATTCAAAGGCATACGTTCCTAATAG
Source organism: Peribacillus sp. V2I11 (assembly GCF_030817135.1). NCBI lineage: Bacteria > Bacillati > Bacillota > Bacilli > Caryophanales > Bacillaceae > Peribacillus > Peribacillus sp. V2I11. The sequence goes on from NZ_JAUSYW010000001.1 coordinate 2,112,927, forward strand.
ATGGAACTCCCCTTGAATATGTTAAATCGGCTTATCGTGCGGACAGGTATAAGTTCACTATCACTATAAGCAGATAAAATTGAATATTTTCTATCACTTTAGTCTTTTAATTGCCAAAGGTAATCGGAGGGTGTCACATATATGAACTCATACTTTGAAGAAGTGCAGGCTTTACTCACAATTGTGGGAGAACAGGAAAAGCAATCAATTAAGGAATCTGTGGAACATATCTCAAAAGCAGTGATGTCAGATGGAATCATCCATCTATTTGGAAGCGGACACTCTCATATTTTAACGGAAGAAGTATTCTACCGGGCAGGTGGGTTAGCCGCAATTCGTCCTATTTTCGTTGAAGATTTGATGCTTTTTAAGGGAGCTTCAAGATCATCCCAACTTGAACGGCAAAATGACCTATCAGAGAAATTCATGCATGATGAGGATATCCGTCCTGGTGATGTCTGTATCGTCATTTCATCATCCGGCGTAAATCCCGTTCCCATAGATGTCGCCGCTATCGCAAAAGAAAAAGGTGCCTTCGTCATTGGACTGACATCACCGGAGTATGCAAAAAGTTGTCATTCACGGCATAAACAGAAGCATTATCTCCATGATGTCGTTGATTTGGTCATAGACAATCATATTGGTAAAGGTGACACATTACTGAAATCCAATAATATTTCTTTTGGTTCTGGATCGACCGTGGTCGGGGCCGTACTCCTCAATATGATTTTCACGCAAGTAATCCAAACGATCATTGAATCAGGGGAGACCCCTCCCGTATTCCTAAGCAGTAATATCGAAGGGGCAGATGAACACAATCAAAAGATCATCACGAAATATAAAACAAGAATCCCCCAATTATGAATCGGTTTAGCCAAAAAGGAATACTAGGAATACATAAGATTTTATGTTCTTCTTAAAGCAGTCACGATGAAATACCAAAGAAGGCATCCATGCGGATGCCTTCTTTAGTTTAAGGGTACTCCCTTTTATTCCTTATTTTTCAAAAACGGCCATCAATTCGCGTTTCCGAACGTCGCAACCATCACCGGAATAAACAATGGCAATATGACAACCGCATATAAAGCAAGCCCCACCAATATTAAAGTGGCTATTTTCAAAAGCGATAAAACTCCTGCTGGCATCATGGCAGCAAAGGTTCCGCCGAGATGATTACCGTTCCCATTTTTCTCATGGACAGTAACATCCCTTCCTTGACCGGTTTATCTTTCCACTCGTTAAAGCGATCTATCAAGAAAATGCTATAGTTATGCCAAGAGCAATCAAGATGACGAAAGCAAAGAAAGGAACTGCCCAGCCGATGCCGGCATAACCGAGAATATTACACGATCGGTATTTACTTTTAGTTAATATAATCGCAATTAACGACAAAAAAGGTTGGGGATCTTTTTAAACTGTACCCTATAGAGTAGACACTAAAAAAAGGTCTGCTCTGTAGGGTACTTTTATGTATAATGAAAAAAATGGGAGAATCGGAGAACAATTAAATGCCAAAAAAACTCTTTACTGAGAAAGAAATAGAAATACTATCTAATAATCCATATGTTAAATCTATTAGTTCAAAGGGTGTTACATATACAGACGAATTTAAGAGGATTTTTATAGCTGAAAATGAAAATGGTAAGTTGCCAAGGCAGATTTTCGAGGAGAATGGTTTTAATATTGAAGTCATAGGTATTGTCAGAGTACAAAGGGCAGCCTCCAGATGGCGTACTGCTTATAAAAAATCAGGAGTATTGGGACTTAGGGATACGCGTAGTGATAATTCGGGGAGACCAACTCAGAAGGAGCTTTCTCTAGAAGAAAAGAATGCTAGATTAGAAGCACAAAATCAATTGTTGAGAGCTGAGAATGAGTTACTAAAAAAGTTAGACATGATGGAAAGGGGGATGAAGAAAAACGAGTAAAAGTCTCTGCTGAACAGAGGTTTCTTTTAATACGTTCAGTAATAGAAAAGTATCTACTTAAAAATATGGTGAGTTTCTTATGCGAAATTGCGGGAGTTTCTCGCTCTGGTTTTTATAACTACTTTTCTTCACAAGCTCAGGAAAGAAGAGAGCGAAGAGAAGAAAAAGACTTGATACTTAAAGAAAATATTTTAAATGCTTTTCATTTTAAACGCCGCAAAAAAGGTGCACGCCAGATTAAGATGACGTTAGAAGGACAGTTTCGAGTTACATATAACTTGAAGCGAATCCGAAGGATTATGAGGAAATACAAGATTGTTTGTCCTATTAGAAGAACCAACCCTTATCAGAAGATGTTGAAAGCCACTCAAGAACACACCATTCTGCCGAACTTATTAAACCGAGAGTTTAAACAAGCAATTCCAGGAAAAGTATTACTTACTGATATTACATATTTATATTATGACAATAGACAAAAGGCTTATTTATCCACGATTAAAGATAGTTCAACGAATGAAATACTTGCCTATAATGTGTCTAGCCGAATGACATTAGATTTAGCTACAGATACATTAGTAAAGTTAACGAATAAACGAGTAAAGTTTGCCGAAGGGGCCTTTATTCACTCTGATCAAGGAGTACACTATACTAGTCCCACTTTTCAGAAACACGTAAAAAAACTAGGACTTGGGCAATCCATGTCAAGAAGAGGGAACTGTTGGGATAACGCTCCACTAGAGTCCTTCTTTGGTCATTTCAAAGATGAAGCCTATATTAAACCTTGTAATACTATAGAAGAACTAAAAAAGGAAATAAGAAGTTATATGACGTACTATAACAATTTCAGATATCAATGGAACTTAAAGAAGATGACTCCTGTTCAATACAGAAATCACCTTCTCCAAGTGGCATGACCTTTTTTAAAAATGTCCTTTACATAGGGTACAGTTTATTTAGATGCCCAGCCTTTTTTGTTTCTTTGATCACTTTCCATACTTTTCTAGAAAGTCGACTAATGCTAAATGCAACATCAGACTTATTAATCCTCTCATCTTCACAAAACCCATCTAAACGTTTACCAATGACACGATCAATAACAGAAGCCTTCCTTGTTTTGTAACTTTATGGAAACTAAAGGCTTGATGCAGCCTCTTGCCACGATTTAAGCATGCTTTCAAGCTTTTGGATCGCTATCTCAATCTCTATCAATTCCGAGGAAGACAACTTCTTATCACCATGAAATACGAGAGCCACTTGTGACTCACCCTCATCCTGGATCTCTTTCATTAGCTTATTGGCCATCCCAGAGGAATACTCTGCCGGTACATCCAGCTGTCCCTTATTCCGGACAAGGTCCACCATGTTCGGTGCCGCAAACAATAAACCTGCCGTAATTGCAACCCAAGCGATAATGACCAGCCATCTTCCCTTTATGATCGCCCTCATTTATATTTTCTCCCATTCCTCATTCTTCATTTGAATGAAGATCTGTGAAAGCTTCTCATATGTATCAAGGAATTTAACAATCTCTTCATAATCGAATTTCGTCATGATGCTCTCTACCAATTTATGAATCTTATTTTCCGTTTCCTGTAACAATGCTTCCCCCTCTTTGGAAAGCTTCAAGTGAAACACCCTTCGGTCAACCAGGTCCTGTTCCCGTTCTATCAATCCTTTGCCTTCCAGCCTGTTGATGTTGGACGTGACTGCACTCTTATTAATATAAAAGGCTTCACTGATTTCCGTCGATGTACACAACCGCTGTTGTTGAATGAACCGTAAAGTATAGTATTGTTCGTTCGTCAGCACATCACAAATCTGATCTTTTATTAAAAGCTCCCCCATCTTATTGACATAGAAGGAAACCCTCATATATCGATCAATCAATCCAGAAACTTTTTCATTAGTCATCGTTGTACCTCCCGAAAAGTAGTTCAGTCATTTAACTATATGTATACTACTATTGTTTTATTTATTATGTCAATCCCATGACAGTTTATTATTTCCAGTTTAACTTATGGTAAATAAGGGAAAACCCAAAGTAAGCAAACAATCTACTATTCTAAAGGAGGCAATATAAATGACTCAATCAACTATCGAAACTCAAACGAATAGCAAACTTTTAAAAGGGATTTTAATCGGGGGGCTTGTTGGTGGTGCGTTGACCTTACTTGACTCCAACACAAGAAATAAAGTAAAGCGTTCAGCCGTCCTTTTAAAAGACAACTCCATGAATATGATTGAACAGGCCAAGGAAAATCCCGGCGAAATGAAGGAACAGATGGTGTCAGGAGTCAAAGGGGCAACGGAGACGATTAAAGAGGCAATCAATGACGTTGAAACACTATATGAAACCGTCAATGAAGACGTGGTGGGTAAAGTATCCGAAGTAAAGGATATCTCCACTGATGCCCTTGGTACAGCTAAAGATGCAACAAGTGAATTGAAAGACATCAGTTCAAAAGTGGTTGTTGCCGGTAAACAACTGAAAGAAACACCATCACAATCATTGAAATCCGATAATGATAAAGGGGAAAAAGAGAGTGATGAAATCGTTAAAAAATCAGGATTATCCAATCAAAAATCCATTTCATCCAACTTCTGATATATAAAAAAGCTGAGGCATTACGCCTCAGCTTTCAGTTTGTAGACAAAAGGGGTTCGGAATTAAAAAATTCTGAACCCCTTTTGAAATTCCCTTTGAATTTTCGCCTAAAGTTAAGAGATTGGGGCTCTACGAGCCCACTATGTTAGGCCATTTTTGGACCTCGCCATGTCCAATTGGCCATCTTCTTTAAATTAATGGCAGCGAAAGTAAGCATCGCCTGCATCGACAATTTTTTAAGTCCCCTTAAAGTAGTCCAACGCATACCATGCTTTTCTTTTGCATCTGCGAATACACGCTCAATCGTTTCTTTGCGTTTCGCATATATAGGTTTTACATCTTGATGGTGACGCAGATGATCTGCTTCTTCCACATATGCTTGCCAGATATGCCGTGTCACCACTTTTTGACAGTCTTTGCTTTCTGTACACCGAGATAAAAATGAGCATGTTGTACAAATTTGTTTTGGCGATTTGTACTCGCGATAGCCCTCTTTATTTGTTGTTGAGTACTTTAAAGTTTCGCCCGAAGGGCAAAGGTAACAATCAAAATGTTCATCGTATACATAGTCCTGTTTGCGGAAAAATCCTTCTTTGGTGCGAGGACGTGTATAAGGTAAAGCCGCCGGTATGATTTCTTTGTTAAATAGGTAGCTTGTAATCGCTGGTGTTTTATAAGCTGCATCTGCGGCAACGGCTTCCGGTTTTCCAACTTTCTCAATCACTTGTTCAACTAGTGGCTCTAAGATCTGACTGTCATGTGTATTTCCAGGTGTTACAATCGTTCCCAATACAAAACCGTTGCGGTCTGCGGCCGCGTGGAATGAATAGGCAAACTGTTTTGTTCGTTCATCTTTCACATAGTAGCCACTCTCAGAATCCGTTGTACTTTCTTTAATCTCTTTGGTCTCTTCTTTATCAAATTTATCTGGGGAAAAGGCTTTTTTCCATGGTTTTCACGATCTTGATTGATTTCTTCTTGAAGACGTCCTTGATACGCTCGTGTTTCTTTACGAACGATTTTCTTTTCAAATTTCCGTTTATTCGCACTGGCTTTCACATGTGTGGAATCCACGAAAACGTGTTCAGCACTTATTAACTTTTTATTAGCAGCTGTCATTAAAATGCGATAGAAAATCTGTTCAAACAGGTCTGTATCTTTAAAGCGTCGCTCATAATTTTTCCCGAACGTAGAGAAATGAGGTACTTTATCATGGAAACCATAGCCTAAGAACCAACGGTAAGCCATATTGGTTTCAACTTCTTCAATCGTTTTACGCATGGAACGAATACCGAAGGTATATTGAATGAAAGTCAGTTTAACTAAAATAACTGGATCAATACTTGGGCGTCCTACCTCTGAATACATATCTTTCACCAAGTCATAAATGAAAGTGATGTCAATGGCAGCCTCCATTTTACGAACCAAATGGTTCGGTGGCACCAGTTGATCTAAAGTAATCATTTCAAGTTGATCTCGCTGAATAGAATCATGTTTAGAAAGCATCCTAATCACCTCAAGTTTTAATACTTCTATTTTAAAACAAAAATGACTCCAGGCAAAAGTGTTCTATCTAAAAGGTAAGACAAAGTTGATTGGAACGGAAGGTACGAGACTCCTGCGGGAAAAGCGCGTCTAGGGGAGACCCCGCAGGCGAAAGCCGAGGAGGCTCCCCGACCGCCCGCGGAAAGCGAGTGCCTGGAGTGGAAATCAACGTCCAAATTGTACAAGCCATAAAAATAGACAAACTCGATTTTCATCGAGTTTGTCTACAGTCTGAAAGCTGAGGCATTACGCCTCAGCTTTTTTTGTACCTTATATCAATTCACTTGATAACCTTAGTTAGCACTCTCTAATTTATTCGTTATCTCATGCTCTTTTTTCACTTCAGCTAACCAAACGGGATATTCCTCTTGTAATCTTTCAGAAAGAAGCGTTTCTTTAATTACATCTTTATTGTCTTCTAATTTAGCTTTTTTTGCTTCCTTCTTACCGGTTACTTTTATGATATGGTACCCATAATCGGTTTTGACTGGATCACTGACTTTATTTATATCAAGGTCAAAGGCAACATCTTCAAACTCATCCACCATATCACCTTTCCCAAAATATCCTAGGCTTCCACCGTTATCCGCCGTTTCAGTATCAGTGGAATATTCAGCTGCCAATTTAGCGAAATCACCGCCTTCTGCGATTTCTTTCGCAACTTTTTTAGCCGTTTTTTCGTCTTCGACTAAAATATGACTAGCTTCCACTTGTTCCGCTTGAGCAAATGTATCTTTGTTATCTTCAAAATACGTACTGATTTCATCGTCCGTCACGGTTATTCTCGGTTCTACCAGTTTTTTCGTTTGCAGATATACCACGATGTCCTTTTTTAAGGCTTCCATGGAAGAACCGCTTGCTTCCAATTGCTCTTTTAACGACTTTTCATCACCATAGGACTCAACCATGGTATCGATTTCTTTCTGTATTTCTTCATCCTTAATTTTAATTCCTGCTTTTTCCGCTTCCAATTCCACCAATTTATTCGTAATTAACAGGTCTAAAGTATCTGCTCCGTATCCCGCAACAAGCGCGTCATACAGCTCATCCTTATTGATTTTCTCGCCATCGATACTGGCCATTGTCTTATCCGTGGACGAAATCATAGCAAATGCCATGATCCCGCCAATGATTAAAATGCTCCCTGCCCAAATATATGCTTTCGTGCTTCTTAATAGTTTCATGAATACTCTCCCTTAATTTTTCTATTATGTTAGCTTGGAAATATTAATTAATCCTTAAGATTTTAATTCAACTTTCAATATGTACTAACTCTATCATTATACTAACATACTTATATCCCTACAGATATTTTAGAGTATTTCAATCTGCTACCAATTTATATTGAGATTTTGGTTGATCATTACAAAAAACAAAATTATACCGTTATATTGACTTTTGATATATAGGTAACAGAGTGCCAAAAACACAGAAAAAAGCATGGTGTACGGAGGGAATTCCTACACCATGCTTTTTCCTGTGTCATTTACGATGCATCTTGAATTCAAGGAAGAGTTCGTTGTAATGGGCCAAGTTTTTCTTCCCAAGGTTTTCGTATACTTCCAGTTTCTTTGTCAGTTCCGGTGATGGATAGAAACGTTCATCCTTCACCACTTCTTCAGGCATATATTTCAGTGCTTCTTTATTAGGTGTCGAGTAACTTACATATTCAGCATTCTGTGCCGCAACTTTCGGGTCAAGCATGAAGTTGATGAACCGGTGAGCCGCATCGACATTTTTGGTTGTTTTCGGGATGACCATATTATCAAACCATAAATTGGACCCCTCTTTTGGAACAACGTATTCGAGATCTTCATTTTCAGCCATGATTTCAGAAGCAACCCCCGACCAAACAAGGCCAATCGCCGCTTCCTGGGCTTCCAATAGCATGCGGCTTTCATCTCCTACTATCGCTTTGATATTCGGGGTGAGGGCATCAAGTTTGGATTTTGCCTCTTGAAGGTGTTCTTCATCTATATCATTCAATGAATAATTCAAAGAGTTCAGACCCATGCCCATCACTTCTCTAGCCCCATCCGTCAAAAGGATTTCATTTTTTAAATCTTTATCCCATAAATCCGCCCAGGCCGTTATTTCTTTGCCACCGAGCATCTTGGAATTGTAAACAATCCCAACCGTTCCCCAGAAATATGGCACGGAATATTTATTCTCCGGATCGAATGGCAGATCAATGAATCGCTCATCGATATTTTTCAAATTCGGAAGCTTGGAATGATTCAAGGGAACCAACAAGTCTTCTTGCCTCATCTTATCGATCATATACTCAGACGGAATGGCAATATCATAAGTCGTACCGCCCTGTTCGATTTTAGTCATCATTGCCTCATTCGAATCGAACGTCTCATAAATGACCTTTATGCCTGTTTCTTCTTCAAAACGTTCGATTAGATTCGTATCGATGTAATCGCCCCAATTATAGATGGTAAGCGTATTGCCGCTCGTAAACCCCTGCGATGAATTCAATCTTGAAATCGTATATAGCAGCAAAGCGGATACGAAGGAAATGATCAAAAACATTTGGACAAGCCTTTTCATCGTTTCCCCCCCATTCCCATTTGCCTTGCACGTTGAGTTATAAAGTAATATACGACAACCAACAGCAGTGTCAAGACGAACAGCAATGTCGATAGTGCATTGATATTCAATGAAATACCACGGCGGGCCAAGGAATAGATTTCCACAGAAAGAGTGGAGAAGCCATTACCGGTCACAAAGAACGTAACCGCAAAATCATCAAGTGAATAAGTCAATGCCATAAAAAAACCAGCAAAGATACCTGGTAAGATGTATGGAAGGATGACCTTCGTCAATACATCCCACCGGCTTGCCCCTAAATCTCGGGCCGCATCAATTAAAGTAGGGCTCATTTCCTGAAGTTTCGGAAGGACCAGCAGCACAACGATCGGGATACTGAAGGCGATATGCGACAAAAGTACCGAGTAGAATCCAAGCTTGATCCCGGCCATTGTGAATAAAATCAGGAAGGAAGCACCGATGATCACATCGGGACTGACAATCAATACATTATTCAATGACAATACCGTATTCTTAGCTTTACTGCTCGTAAAGGACCGAATTCCAATCGCCCCTATCACCCCTATGATCGTTGCGATCAGTGCAGATAATAAAGCAATCACAAGTGTATTCAATACAATGATCAACAGCCTTGTATCTTGGAACAGCTCCTTGTACCACTCCATCGTGAACCCTTTAAAGTCATACATCGTTCCACCGCTGTTAAAAGAATAAAAGACTAAAAAGAAAATCGGTGCATAGAGTATGAGAAAAATCAAAACGAGAAACGCTTTTGATATTGGTGATAATTTATTGCCCAATTTACACACCCTGCTTTCGGTTACCCGTTACAAACATAATCAGGAACATTATAATAATCAAAAATACCGCGATTGTGGAACCCATTCCCCAATCCTGTGTTACAAGGAAGTGCTGCTCGATAGCCGTACCAAGCGTAATGACGCGGTTACCGGCAATCAGTCTTGTAAGCATGAACAATGAAAGTGCCGGGATGAAGACTACCTGGCATCCCGTCTTTACACCATCTAACGTCAATGGAAAAATGACACGGCGGAATGTCATCCATCGGGAGGCTCCCAAGTCATTGGCCGCATCCAAAAGGGTTGGATTCATTTTATCAAGCGCATTGAATATCGGTAAGATCATAAACGGGATGAAAATATAAACCGAAACGAATATGAAGCTGAAATCCGTAAAGAGAATCTGCTGCTTTCCGATTCCTACAGCCTCTAGAAAACCATTCGCCACACCATACGTGCCAAAAATACCAATGAAGGCATAAGCCTTCAAAAGTAAATTGATCCAGGAAGGCACGATAATCAGCAAAAGCCACAACTGCTTATGCTTGGTTTTCGTTAACAAATATGCGGTCGGGTAAGCGACTAAAAGGGATATTCCCGTAATCAGGAAAGCATACCAAAATGAGCTTAAAGTCATTTTTAAATATACTGGCGTAAAGAACTTTTGATAGTTAATCAAAGATGGTTTGCCTTCAATGTCAAAGAAGGAATAGTAAAGGATTAACAAAATGGGTGCGATGACGAATAAAGCAATCCATAAGACATAGGGTATGAAGTAAATATTCCGGGATATTTTATTCTTCATGACTTTCCCCATCATGATACGCTTCCAGACGCTTATCGAATTCTTCTTCAGTTTCACCCAATCGCATGACATGAATCGATTCTGGATCGAAATAAAGACCTATTTCATCTCCAACTGCCACTTTTTTCGTTGATTGGACAAGCCATTCATTTCCATCATGGTCATAACAGCTGATTTCATAATGAACACCGCGAAATAGCTGGGAGTCCACCCGAACTTGCAGTTTTCCGCGATCGACGGAAGTAATCTCTAAATCTTCCGGGCGGATGACAATATCGACAGCTTCATTACTGTTCAATCCTTGGTCGACACATTCGAACTGTCTGCCTACGAATTCCACGAGGTAATCTTCAATCATTTTTCCTTTTACAATATTAGACTCACCGATGAAATCGGCAACGAATCGATTCAGCGGTTCATCATAAATATCCGTAGGGGTCCCACTTTGTTGAATTTTCCCTTTGTTAAGGACAAAAATCTCATCTGACATCGCTAATGCTTCTTCTTGGTCATGAGTGACGAAGATAAACGTGATTCCAAGCCTCTGCTGCAGCTCCCGCAATTCATATTGCATTTCTGTACGTAATTTCAAATCGAGGGCAGATAGCGGTTCATCCAGAAGGATGACTTCAGGTTCATTAACAATCGCCCTGGCAATCGCTACCCGTTGCCGCTGACCGCCGGACATTTCCCTGATCTCCCGTTTTTCATAACCCTCCAAATTAACAAAGCTTAGGGCTTCCTTCACCTTGATTTCCACTTCCGTATTCTTCATTTTTTTGATCCGAAGACCAAATGCTACATTTTCAAACACATTTAAATGCGGAAAAAGTGCATAATCTTGAAATACCGTATTCACTTGCCTTTTATTGGCTGGCACATCATTGATCTTTTTTCCTTCAAAGTAAATATCACCTTTGGAGGCTTCCGTAAATCCGGCAATCAAGCGAAGGATGGTGGTCTTCCCACATCCAGAAGGACCCAAGAGTGTATAGAACTTCCCTCTCTCGATTTCAAAACTAACATTATCGAGAACTACCGTTTCATCATCAAATTGCTTCGTAACCTGATCGAAGCGTATTATATTCCCTTTTGCCATAGCTTCTTCCCTCTCTCCATTACCTTACTCATCAATCTTCAACGATTGCATTTGTTTTGAATTCTATAAGTATGATTCCGTCACCACGAGTAATAACTCGGACTGACCTTCAAAATCATTGATGATTTGATGTTCATCTGAAGCATGAAAATAAATCGATTCCCCTGCCTTGACGAAATACGTATGTGTACCAAGCTTTACAATGACTCTTCCGCTTAATACATAACCGAATGTTTCAGACAAGGATGGTTCAAATTGTTTGAACTCCCCTTTTTCCTGGAGAGTCAGTAGAATAGGTTCCATTTCCTTCTCATTCGATTCAGGCACGAGCCACTGAATTTGATACCCGCGTTCTTCATCGATGAAAAATGTTTGTGCTTCTTCTTCATACACCACTTTTTGGACCTGATCCTCTTCATCGAAGAACTGCTTCGGCTTGCAGCCGAGTACTTCTAAAATATTGAAAAGAGTTTCAATTGAAGGGGAACTAAGATCCCTTTCCAACTGTGAAATATATCCTTTGCTTAAATCCGTTCTTTCCCCCAATTCTTCCTGGGTCAATCCTTTTTTCAAGCGAAGGTTCTTTATTTTTTTCCCAATTTGCATCCCATTACCCTCAATCGGTTTACTTATAGTAAACCCACAGTAGATAAAGTTTTATATAAGTAAACTTTCAGTTTAATTTTACGAATATCATTATACAGGAAATATTGGAAACTTTAAACAGAATTTCCAGTCATGCTAAAAAAAGGACTGCCACCTGGCAGTCCCCCTTTTACAACTTCAGACATATCTCTTGCGCTTTCTTTTCCCCATCAGCAATACAGTCAGGGATTCCGACACCATTATATGAACAGCCCGCAAGTAAAACATTCGGATAATTCTCGGAGATTTTCGCCTCCAGTGATTGAACGATTTGAGGATGTTTAATATGGTAGTTCGGCATATTTTCATGCCAATTCGTCACTTCACTCGTAATTGGATCCCCGGAAATGCTTAGACTGTTTTTAATGTCGCGTAAAGCCACCTGGATCAATTCCTGGTTTGTAAGGGACCGTAATCGTTCATAGTCCGGTCTTGAGCTTTTATAAAAAAGCCTTACCAAAAGCTGACTGTTTTCAGAAGTATGCTCCCATTTCCGGCTTGTCCAGGTACATGCATTGCAGATCAAATCACTGTTATCACCTGCAATGAAACCTGTCCCGTCTTTGGGAAGCATGCTGTCCGGGATATCGAATCCAAGATAAACGCTAATCATCGAACTATTGATCAAGCCGTCGAAGTCCTCATCCAACTCCCGATCACCCAATAATTTCTGGGCAACAGTATGCGGTGTACTCAATACGATAAAGTCCGTTTCCAGCGTTTCACCGTTTGCCAATGAAATGAAATACCCCTCATCATTTCTTCCAATTTTATCTACACTGACCCCTTTTAAAATCTCCACCATATCGAGGCTTTCCTCAATTCGTTCAACCAATGTTGATAGGCCATTTTTAAACGAAAGGAACTTCTTATTTCCCTTGCTTTGGTATTTCTGCTTATTTTCCGATAGACCGCGTATTATACTGCCATATTCATTTTTATAATCCAGCATTTCTGGCAGTGTTTTGGCAATGGTCAATTCATTTAATTTTCCTGAGTAAACACCCGATAGGACAGGCGATATCTGCTTTTGCACCAATTCCTTACCTAAGAAGCTTTCAAGAAATAAACCAATTGAGTCATTCTTAGTAAACGTCTCATTTTTTGTATAGAAATCCTTTAAGGCGTCAACCTTCCCCTGGGCGGAAACCAGATCACTTTTCGCCAGCGACTCCAGGCTCATTGGTATTCCGAATAGGGCATCTTCGGGAATTCCCTTCAGCATCCCATCTGTATGGATAAATGATTTTCCCGTGGCATTATAGACAACTTGATCCTCTAGGTTCAATTCCTTAAGAAATGGTTTTATATTTTGTTTCCTGGCGACAATCGAATCGGCACCCGCTTCAATTTTAAAAGGACCATCGTGTACAGTCCTTATTTTACCGCCCAGTTCCTCATTTCCTTCTATTAATATTAATCGTACGGAGAGACTCCTCGCTTTAACTGTTTTTTGTAAATAATACATGGTTGATAAACCGGTAATGCCTCCACCTACGACTACGACTGTCTTCATTAGGACTACACCTCGATTAACGAATTTTACATTAAGTAAAGTGTACCATAAGGCAGCGGCATTATTAAAAGCTGCCCTTCTAAATCATTGGTTTCATAATGAAGCCTGTAACAAATTGGACAAAAAAAGACCTTCCCTCATTCGAAAAGTCTACATGCCATTATATAGTATTTGTTATTTCGTTCCTTATTCCATATCCTTGTTCATCGTATCCAATCTATATTCCATTATCTCCATCAACCCGCTTCTGCCTTCCTTCTGAATCCCTGTATCCCGATACCCCGATTTCGTATAAAGCGTTTTTGCAATCACGTTCATGACGTCCACTGCCAGAATGATCGAATCCTTGTTTGGAAAAATCCCTTTTGCGAATCCCGGAAGGATTTGCAAGGCTTTCTTCGCAATCCCTTTACCTTGATGCTTTTGATCAACAAGAAATCCACGGAGTAATATCGCTTTTTTATCGTTGGTAAAAGGGGTGATGGTCTTGCCAATGTGTAGAACGAAAAAGCCAACTGGGATACCCTCAGCCAATATAACGATAGGATGCCTGTCGCAATCTTCCCGGCAATATTTCAGTGACTCTTCGGGCAGAGCAGAAAAAGGGGTTTGTGTATCCGGTAAATAAAACTGGGAAAGCCCGTGAATATGTTCTGGTAAATAAGGCGTTAAGGTGATGGTCTCGATTTCCTTATCCTGTTTCATTAAGACACCCTCTTTCATCAATTATTGGATACATTAAAGATTCGATGCCCCGTCAGATATTCCCTTCACAAACCGGAAGGAGCACTGCCGAATATATCGGCAGTGCTCCTTAAGTTATCAATGTGTATTTTCATTGATTGTTAGTGCTTCTCGTAAATTGATTTGCTGGCGGAGTATGTTGGCAACATCACGGGAAATTTGTCGTTTTTCAAACATATCCTGCACTTCGTCCCGTTCTGCTTGGATCGCTTTATAGAACAGCTCTTTTTCATAATCGGCCATTTTACTAGGGGTACGGCCTCTATTTTCACGTTTGCATTTTAAAATCAACACTTTATACTCTTCTATGATCATCGAGGATGTCTCATGATTATCAGGTGTAATTCCGGCTTGTATCTCTTGGATGGCAGCTTTATACATCCTGATTTTAAGGTCCCTGACCTTTTCCAATCTCTCAAGATTGATTTTTCTTATTTCTCTTTTATTAGGGAAAAATAATTTTAAAACCCTCAGCATACTTCTTCTGAAAAGCGTTACTGACCTGAAAAAACGGAACTTCAGTCGATTTGTTACGGCACCTTCCATGCGCTGGATGTATTCCTTGCATATATACGCCGTTTCCCGGTCCACTTTTTCATCCTTAATAAGTTTATCCAGGAATCTTTGCTCTGCTTCAAGGGCCTTGAAGCGAAGGACCTTCTCTTCTTCCCTTAATGCAGCCGGTTCTTTCTCCTGTTCTACATAGGACAATTCATTGATCTTGGTACAGTACCTAGAAATGATTGATAAAGCCGCTTCCCGGTTTTCATCTGTCATTTGGGACTCAATCACCCGAATGGCCGCTTGATGTGAGTGAATGGCAGCAGCTTTCGTTTTATCAGCCTGCTTGTCCACCACTTCCTCTTCTTCTGACCGTGCCACGATTGGCAGAAATACACTCGCAACAATCAAGGTCAGCAATATGACACCTGCTGCAATGAAGATGATTAACGAACGCTCAGGAAAAGGACTTCCATCTGCCAGCACATACGGAATCGAGAACGAACCCGCTAATGTTACAGCTCCGCGAACACCGGAAATCGTAATGATTCCGGCCGCTTTGAAGTCTGGCTTTTGGGCGCCTGCTTTTTTCGTCATCCAGCCAATCGACCAGGCAGCCGTAAGCCAAATGAATCGTAAAGCGAAGAGAAAAAGTGTAATGATCACGATATAAAGGATAACTTGTCCATTATTGAAGGCTGGATCTTGAAAGATCGTTTTCGCCACGCTTGGGATTTGCAATCCAAGCAAAACGAATACAAGACCATTCAATACATATAAAATGACGGACCATGTACTCTTTGATACGACCTGAAGTTCTACAGTTGGTGATATTTCCCGATCTCGTTCAATGGCATGGACAATCCCTCCAGCCACGACCGCTAAAATCCCAGAAAGGTGGAAATGTTCCACAGCGAGGAAAATAATAAAAGGAGTTAGGATTTGGATCAGCATATGCATCGTGACATCTTCCATCCCTAAACGGCGAAGAAATACACGAAGCCTGATAATGATGAAAGCAAGTATTGCTCCACCTACAAATCCACCAATTGCTATCCATATGAAACTGAAGGTTGCGTCGACTAAGGAGAAAACACCAGTGACTGTAGCTGCAACGGCAAACTTAAAGGCTACTAAACCTGAGGCATCATTCATTAACCCTTCTCCTTCGAGAAGGTGCATGATGCTCTTCGGTAACTTGACCCGACTCGCCAAAGCGCTTACTGCCACAACATCCGTAGGTGACAAAATGGCCGCTAAAGCGAACGCTGCCGGCAATGGTATCGAAGGGATCATCCAATTAATTAAATAACCGCCTGCCCAAACCGTTATGAATACCAGGCCCAGTGCAAGCATTAGAATGGGTGCTCTCAACTTCCATAGTGCTGTTCGGGGTACATTTTTGCCATCATTGAATAATAGGGGTGCGATGAATAACAGCAAAAATAATTCCGTCTCCATCTCAACATGTATACCCAGGGGTAAAAGTGCCAATATGACACCCAGTGCTATTTGTATTAATGGTACAGGTATAAAGGGTATAAAATGGTTAATTACATTAGACACTCCAATCAATATTAGAAGGGCTAATATAACAAGAAAAAACTCCATACAAACATCAAACTTCCTCTCTCATCTATTATCATAACTATAAGCGTAACATATTTATACCCATTCATTCATGCATTAACTATTCTAACCTAGAACCCACCTGAATAATGATACCTTTTATAAAAGCAAAGGAGCTTTCGTTTTGCGCGATGAACCATCATGAAGATCGAGGTGATTGGATGTTTACAAAATCAACTCCATCAACAAACTTGGGTAACCGCATA
This sequence comes from Peribacillus sp. V2I11, assembly GCF_030817135.1. Taxonomy (NCBI): domain Bacteria; kingdom Bacillati; phylum Bacillota; class Bacilli; order Caryophanales; family Bacillaceae; genus Peribacillus; species Peribacillus sp. V2I11. The sequence continues at coordinate 2,129,506 of NZ_JAUSYW010000001.1, forward strand.
ACAGGAAAAAGCTGATTGGCTAACATAATCAGCTTCCCACCTAAAGAAAGACAACCAACATAACAAGTTGGGATTAAATAACTTATATAGTTCCCGGGACAAAGAGACGAAGATGTTTGTGCAGTACATTTGCCTGGAAAGGAAGAAGAATGCCTTCATCGCCATCGATATTGACTGCAAGTTCCTCTGATGTGGCTAAATGGAGCTTGGATGTTTTAATATATTCAACTTCATCATGCCCCTTGATCTCCCCCCTAATTAAACTGGGAATGATCTTGACGATTAGAGGAAGAGATAAATCCTTAATGATGAATGTGTGCAGCTTTCCATCATTCACTTCCGCCTCTGGTGCAAGTTGTTCGAAACCGCCGACAGAGTTAGTCATTGTTGCAATTAGTAAATGAGCCTCGCCCATCCACTTTCCCTGATCATGTTCAACCGTTAAAGGAAATGGAGTCTTTTTAATGATCGCTTTTGCTCCTTCAATGAAATATGCAAAAGACCCCAGACGGGTTTTTTGTTCAACGGTAACATTATAGGTAGCCTCGGCAATCGCCCCTACTGCCAACACATTCATGAAGTAACGATCATTGATCTTCCCTATGTCCGATTCCTTAATATGCATATCCTTTAATATCTCGATGGCTGCATTGGGATTCAGGGGTATTCCCAAAGATCTCGCGAAATCATTAATGGTTCCTAGTGGAATGATTCCGAAAATGGGCCGATGTCGCTGCTCGCCCATGCCACTCACTATCTCGTTCACCGTTCCATCCCCACCCATGGAAATGACAGCATCGAACCTTTCTGCACATGCCCCCTTAGCAAAATCCGTAGCATCCCCCTCTCCTTCCGTTTCACGAACGCACACCTCATCAAAAATTTCACCAAGTGCCTTTTCCGCTTTCGGCAAAATCTTTCCTGCCTTTTCCTTACCTGAAGATGGATTGATGATAATCATCGCTTTCGACATATGCTACCTCCCATTATTGTACTTCTATTAGCAAGTTACCTCTTTACTGATGTACTAAAACCATACGGACAATTTTTCTGATTGTTGAATAAGCATTTCCCCAGTAACTTAAAAATATCGCTGCCACTTGAATTCTGCTGACCTTTTAGAACAAGCTCTTATATGTTACATGGACTGTGGAACAGCCATTCATTGATCACTGAACTTTCCTGTTCCTCATCTGTTACATTCATACCTATCTCAATCAATTGAAAATTGTCTGTCCCTTTCGCTCCCTCTTTGTTCTTTTCTTTTATAAAAAGCATTATTTCTTCAATTTCCTACTTGCCGCGAAGAAAAATACAAAAATAAACAGGTGATGAATCCCTTTCCTTATAGGGTTTTCAGACTATCCGCGAAATAAATTTCAAATTTTCTGTAAAATACCTATACATTTTCCAAATTCGGGTATATACTGTATTATAACAACAAGCAAACACGAAAAACTGTACTATAAAGAGGGGGAGCGAGACATGCAAGCAAATCAATCAGATTTATTCATAATCGATTCATTTAAACATTGCCCGGAGTGTGGTGAAACACATGTGGACCACTCAGATTCCTATCTGATGGAATGCGATCGCTGCCTTTCCAAACGTGAAGAATAAAGCGATCGGAAAATATATCTACCATTAAAAGGAGGAAATATCATGCAAATGAAAAAATCCATTGAGTTTTTTAACAATATCCCTGCTAAACATTGCCCCGAGTGCGGTGACCATATTATTGAGCACGCTGAATCCTACTTAATGGAATGTGACCGGTGCCTTTCCAGACGCGAAGACTGATTAAACCAAATCAAAAGGAGGAACCATCATGCAAACTATTAATCCACTGGAATTCTTCAGGACACTGCCGCCTAAACAATGTTCGGAGTGCGGAACCCATATCACTGAACAAGCTGAATCCTACTTAATGGAATGTGACCGCTGCCTTTCCAAACGCGAAGACTGATTAAACCAAATCAAATAGGAGGAATCATCATGCAAACTAAAAACCCATTGGAATTCTTCAGGACACTGCCGCCTAAACAATGTTCGGAATGCGGGACCCATATCATTGAACAAGCTGAATCCTACTTAATGGAATGTGATCACTGCCTTTCGAAACATGAAGACTGATTAAACCAAAACATAAGGAGGAATCATCATGCAAACTAAAAACCCATTGGAATTCTTCAGGACACTGCCACCTAAACAATGTTCGGAATGCGGGACCCATATCATTGAACAAGCTGAATCCTACTTAATGGAATGTGATCACTGCCTTTCGAAACATGAAGACTGATTAAACCAAAACATAAGGAGGAATCATCATGCAAACTAAAAACCCATTGGAATTCTTCAGGACACTGCCACCTAAACAATGTTCGGAATGCGGGACCCATATCATTGAACAAGCTGAATCCTACCTCTTGGAATGTGACCGCTGCCTTTCCAAAAAAGATGAATATTAATAAAAGATGCTGACATCAATAAGCTATATAGGCTAATTTGATGTCAGCATTAACCTTGTATTAGCTTCCCTTTCCTTGCATTCAAAAAAGGATGCCCTCGGGACACCCTTCAGCCGTACTTATTTTTTATCTCCCAATATATTTGTCTACATATTTTCCACTGATCTTCCTGCTGCTGTATTGTAAGAAGTCCAATGCAAAAATCATGAATTCAAGGCCCAGACGCTTATCTGAACGCATAAAATCAGAACCTAGCAGTTTCTCCAATTTTTCAAGCCTATGATATAGCGTTTGCCGGACAATGAATAGTTGTTTCGATGTTTCCTGTTTAGAACCGTTACAAGCAAGATAGGTCTTCAGGGTAGGCATTAACTCACCATTGTTTTGCTTGTCATATTCAATGACCGGACCTAAATATTCGTACACCGTTTCCTCCAGATTACCATGTTTATTTATGAGCGAAATCATGCGATGCATATGTAAGTCCTGATAAAAGAAGCTCCTGTTATCCTCTGGTAGAGTATCCTGAAGCAGCAAAGTCTCACGGGCCGTTTCATAACTTTTATAAATCTCACTTAACCTTTGAACATGCTTTCCAAACCCAATGGAAAGCATCCCCATACGATTACGCCCGCTTACATCCATTTTCATGATTCGATCCACCGCGCTTGAAACCCTTGATTTCCAATCTTCAGATGAACGATTATCACCTAAAATAAAAACAAGATGCTGATGTATTTCCATGGAAAATATCTGAAAGCCGTACTGTTCAAAAACTGTTCTAAACATTATCTTAAAATAGGTTCCATCTAATTTTGTGGAACTTTTATTGTATTTTTGGTGTTGTTTGCAAATGCAAACAATTCCGCCATCCAACTGCATTTTCGGATCAATATAGGAAAGCCTCTCCCGAATTGCTTCGTCGCTATATTCACCTTCAATCCAATTTGTAAGCCATTTACTTTCTTCCGACATTTTCTTTTCTTCTATATATAACTCCCTTAATAGATGCTGTGCCAATGCGGTAGCCGTTCGATCCAAGATCAGTGAATCAAAATCAGTCAACTCTCTGTCGTTGCTGCAAATGAGCAGTTCCGCATAATTTTCACCGAGCACTTGAATCGGCTGTCCAAGAACGGTTTTATCCAATTTCCGCTTCTCTTCGTATATGTCCGCTACCATTTGATAGGTTATTTTTTTCTTTATTTTTGGAATGCTGGCTATATCATTTTCATTAAAGATAAGAATAACCTGTACATTTAAATAACTGTGGAGAAATTTTAGGATTGGTTCATAATGGTCAATTTCGAGGAGATTTTTATTTAACTGCTGGGAGTAGTTTTCTAAGTTGGAGATCATTTGATATTGTTTATTTATGATAAGGGAATGAATATCCTGCGTAATTTCTACGAAAGGGACTTCTTCATGAAATAGGATGATAGGGAATTGCCGTTCATTTGCAAGATCAATGGCACATTGCGGCACTGCCATGGTGTTCGCGCCAATCTCTATACAGAGTCCAGCTGCATCGCATTCAATTAACTGTCTTAAGTAGGATAGAAATGTGTCATCGCAATCTTTCCACCCTAAACCGGTAGTCAGAATCAGTTCATTTCCATTTAACAAATGGCTGATTTGGGTGACTTCCATGCAGTGGACCCACTTCACTTGACGCTTTATCCCACTGCTACCTGCAATTATATCCGTCAGATTAAAATGCTTGCGTGTTAGAATCTCCTCGATTGTAATCGATGTATTCATCCATCCACATCCTTTTATAAAACTGCTTTAAAATCTATTATAAACGGACAATCCTTAAATCTCCAGACACTTGTTAGAATATCTAACGTCAAAATTCTACAAAAAACTCGAACAGGTACAAATCGAGTAGGAGGAGGCGCCTAGCCTCCGACCTCTCACACCACCGTACATACCGTTCGGTATACGGCGGTTCAGTTTAAGTCTGACGTAGTTTTGTATATCGTTCATATAGATTTACTAACCCATGATGGAGCCAATAAACATTATTAAGGGTTTTGTCTAGAATAGGACTATGCGCTATGCGCCAATAGCCTTTTCTGCTATTTCCCCATTCATAGGCTTTTCCAAATGGGACGCCTAATCCTTTGAGTTTCCTCACCCTCGTTCTTGGCAATTTCCATTGCTTCCATAGGCACATCCTGAGTCTTCTTCGAATCCATGAATCTAAATTCTTCAATACGTTCGGAGTATCAATGAGGGCGAAATACCCCATCCAACCTCTAAGGTATTGCTTTAACTTATTTATTCGGAGTTTCATGGGTATCGGTAATTTTCTCGAGGACATTTCCCTGATTCGTTTCTTTACTCTCTTCACCGTTTGTTTAGCCAGTAGAACCTTCGGGTTCTTCTTTGACTTCGTGAAACTAAAACCGAGAAACGTTCTGTTCCAAGGGCGATCATACTTCGACTTCTCGTAGTTGACCTTTAGCTTCAGTTTATTTTCAATGAAGCTTGAGATATTTCCCATTGCACGTTTGGCGGCTTTTCGTGTCTTCACAAAGATAGTACTGTCATCCGCATACCTTACGAATCGAAGATTGCGTTTCTCTAGTTCTTTATCTAAGTCGTCTAACTTGATATTAGATAATAAAGGACTTAACGGACCTCCTTGCGGAGTTCCCTCCTCACTTTTATGAAAAAGTCCGCCTATCATAATGCCTGCTTGAAGGAATTTTCGAATCAGTTTGAGAACTCGTTTATCTTCAATTTTCCGCTCTAACATTCCCATGAGCTTGTCATGATTCACTTTATCGAAGAACTTCTCCAAGTCCATATCCACTACCCATGTATAACCTTCGGTTATATAGGACTTTGCCTTTCGAACCGCCTGGTGCCCTTGTTTGTTAGGGCGAAATCCATAGCTATTCTCCGAAAAGGTTGAGTCATATATCTTGGTCAATATTTGGGCAATGGCTTGTTGAATGAAACGGTCTAGAACGGTTGGAATACCCAATAGCCGAAACTCCGCCGTTTGGTTTCGGGATTTCGATACGACGGACGGGCTGCGGTTGATAGGTACCCTGTAAAAGGGCAGTTTTCATGTTGTACCATTCGGTTACGAGGTGCGGTCTCAGGTTTTGAACCGGCATTCCATCTACACCATGGCTTCCCTTATTTCTTTCTACACGCTTCAATGCCTGTATTAAGTTTTCCCTCTCTAGTATCTGTTCCATTAACATCGTTGATATCCTTTCTACGTGGATAAATGGTCTATTTGTGCCTTTATCTGCTCCACCCTTTTGAAGTTCCCCGTGTATTCACCACTTCTTCCTTCAAATAAGTTCCGTTAGGAATTGTTTGCTTCTTTGCAGATAACGAACGCCTAGTATTCATCCTCCTTAATCTGTTCGGTCCTTCCTTATCTTCCGAGTAGACAAGTACTATGACCTCTGCTGACTTCTGATGATTCAGCTGTCCATCACTGGACAGGTTACCAAGTGTACTTGGCTGTCATCAGACCTCCCCGGGTAAGAGTGCAATCTTTCCCTCCATCTATCTGCTTCATTTACTCTGTACCACCTTCGGCAGTAAGGACTTTGTTTTGTTTCGCAAACTCATCCAATGATACCTAGCCTTATATGAAGTTCGTGTTCCTCAGACCGGAGGTTTGCCGCTTGCTTCCTTCAGATTCCACGTCACCGTGGACACCCTTGCATTAAGCTAACCACTACTACTGCCTTCATGGTTCGGGACTTTCACCCTATAGATTGCACCCATGCCGGGCGCACGAAAAAAGGCCCCATTCGTGAGGAATGGGGCCGGTTCATAACTATTTCAATTCAATTTTTTGAAAAGCAATGTAGAGAAGTATTTCCTTCCTTCCGGGGTTTTGATGTTCAATTGCTTCCATTCCTGCTTCGTTCCTTCAATCAGTTCAAAATCGAGAAAAGCTCCACTTAAACTTTCGGAAACCCGGGTGATTCGATATCCTCTTTCAAGTAAAAAATCGATTTGTTCCCTTTCCAAGCGATACTCTTGATATTCGGACATTTCCATTCCCCCTTTTTCACACGTTCTCCTTGCCGGTTGAAGCCGTAAAAACAATCTCTTCCTCAAGTTCTGGACCTTCTCCGATTTTCCAATCCCTCCCAACGGAAATACCTAAATATTTCTCATCGCTGGGATCAACGATTTCAGCTTGTTCATATTGCTTGAACCACCAATACTTAGCTAATATATAATAACTTGCACCGCCGAGAAGAAAACCAATAATGAACGAATAATTCGAAAAAATCGTGGCACCAATTCCACCAATCACCCAAGAAATGATTCCTGCCCAATTCACTCCATTCAAGTATTTATACTGGCCTTCACTCTCATAGAGTTCTTGTACATTCACTCTCCGTTTACGGAGGAAATAGTAATCCGCTACCAGGATGCCGACAATGGATGCCAGGATTCCGCCTATTATTAATAAAACTTCTATTATGATGCCGAACAGGCTCCATGGCTGAACTACTATACCAATGACCCCTGCTACGACGACTCCCGCCCAAAATGGCATTTTAGGACCCATGACATTGGAGAAAATGGTAGCTGCGGGAATGACATTGGCCGTAGTATTCGTCGACCATTGAGCAAATACGATCATGATTAAAAGGACGCCGAGAGCAATTCCACTTGCTGATCCCTGTATGGCAACTACAGGATCATAATTGGAAACAGCCATATAAGAAACCGCTCCGATAATCACCATGAACGTCTGAGTGATGGGATAGGTGATAATATTCCCAATTATTTGCCCCTTATTGCGCTTGAACCAATTTTTTTCATTTTTTGGTGCCTTTATATAGCGGGAAAGCGTGGGCATATCTGCAGTCAACGTGCCCCAAAATCCCATATTTGCCATAATGACGACCATGAAAGCTGTAGCGGCAGCCCCGCCAGTGACCGGACTTTCAATCCAGGACCATACATCTCTTCCTTGGGCCACAGCCTGATCGGATAGAGTGAAATACATCCAGCCAGAAATTAAAATGATGACGGGCGCCGCCAAGTCGGCGAATCGTTCTATCGACTTTATTCCCATAGCCGTGTTGACTAATTGTAAAACGGCAAAAATGAGGAAGCAGATAAACCAATTATCAAAGTCAAAAAGGGTTGTGAAGATAGCGTTCATTGCAGTAGCTCCAAAGTAAGTATTGAGGCCGAACCAGCATGACGCTACAAAACCCCGTACAACCGAAGGGATGTGGGTGCCAATCGTACCGAACGGCGCCCTCATATAGACTGGGAATGATATTCCATGTTCAACACCAATATCCCCTGTCATTGTCATCAAAAAGCCGAGAACCACACAGGCAATGACCGTTGCAAGAACGACCCAGCCTAAGGATAAACTCTGAACACCGTTCCCACCGATTGCGAAAGCAGCCAATACTACAGCCATGCCCACCCAAATGAAACCAAATCCGGCTGCACTTATATTTTTCTCACTATGAGGTATAGGCAGCAAATCGGGAGACTTTAAATAATCTTTCTTCTCACTCATAGATAATCCCCCTAAATGAATTTGCAAGGTTCCTACCGAAGTTAGACAGGAAGCTTTTTCCCGGTATCCGGATTCAGCGCCGCATTATATTTTGCCCGTTTCAAGAATTGCCCTTTTCCAGCTTCGCCTACGAATTGTTTGTCTTTAATGACGAATTGACCTCTCGATAAAACGGAAACCGGTTCACCTGTAATTTCCATACCTTCAAACGCATTATAATCCACAGCCATGTGATGAGTATCAGCAGAAATGGCCCTTTCAACTTTCGGGTCAAAAATGACAATATCAGCATCCGAACCTACTGCAATCGTCCCTTTCTTCGGGAATAATCCAAATAGTTTGGCAGCACGCGTAGCGGTCATATCGACGAATTGATTCAAGTTAATACGCTCTTTCATGACCCCTTCAGAAAAGAGGATACTCATGCGGTCCTCAATCGTGGGTCCGCCGTTCGGTATTTTCGTGAAATCTTCACGTCCAAGTTCCTTCTGTCCCTTAAAATCAAAAGAGCATTGATCGGAGCCGATCGTTTGCAGCTGTCCCGTTTTCAAAGCATTCCATAGCACTTCCTGGTTTTTCTTCTCCCTTAACGGCGGTGACCATACATACTTAGATCCTTCGAAATGGGGCTTTTCAAGATATGACTGGTCAAGAACCAAATATTGCGGACAAGTCTCCCCCCAAATATCCACCCCTTTATTTCTTGCCTCAGTGATCTTTTCCACCGCATCTTCACAGGTGACATGAACGACATAGAGCTGACCATTTGCCATTTCCGTCAGTTTAGCTGCCCGTCCAGTTGCTTCCCCTTCAAGCTCCGGAGGCCTTGTTAATGCATGGTAAATTGGATCGGTGTTACCTTCAGCTAGCGCCTGCTTTGTAAGATAGTCGATGACATCACCATTTTCAGCGTGAACCATGACAAGTGCGCCAAGTTCCTTTGCTTGCAACAAAGTGCGGTATAGAGTGGCATCATCAGCCTGAAAAACATTCTTGTAAGCCATGAACACTTTAAAGGAAGAAATCCCTTCATTATCGATGATACTTGGCAATTCAGCCAATACATCATCATTAATCTCACTGATCATTAAATGAAAGCCATAATCTATGGCCGCCTTTTCATTGGCCTTTTCATGCCATGTTTCAATTGCTTTCTTTAACGGCACCCCTTTTTCGGTCAGACAAAAGTCAATGATTGTTGTCGTGCCTCCATATGCAGCAGCAATCGTACCCGTTTCATAATCATCCTTTGTCGTTGTCCCGCCAAACGGCATATCGAGATGGGTATGCGGATCAATGCCCCCCGGAAAAACATAAGCGCCTTTTGCATCAATTATTTCGGCCCCCTCAGCCGGCAGGTCCTTTCCAATCATTGCAATCTTCTCATTTTCAATCAATATATCCGCTTGATACGTATCCGCAGCGGTTGCAATCGTTCCATTTTTAATGATTTTCTTCATATTCGACCCCTCCATCATTTTACGAAATCAACGCTTTCACTGCCTATGCCCCCAAGGAACGATTGGCGTTCATTCCAGGTCATTGGCGGTAATTCATTTGTCAATTCGATCATATCGATCGCCCCATCGACCGGACAGACGATTGAGCAAAGATTACAGCCTACGCAATCTTCTTCGCGCACTCTCAAGAAGGAGCTGCCTGACGTGTCCTTTAACATATCTATACATTGATGAGATGTATCTTCACACGCAATATGGCATTTATTGCAGTTAATGCACACATCATTATTAATTCGCGCAACGACCTTATAATTAAGATCTAAATTCCCCCAATCGGAATAGCGAGGTACGGACTTACCGACAATATCCATCACGGAAGAAATCCCTTTTTCATCAAGGTAATTGGACAGGCCATCAATCAAGTCTTCTACTATTCTAAAACCGTGATGCATGGCAGCCGTACAAATTTGCACGCCAGTCGAACCCATCAATAAAAATTCCACCGTATCCTGCCAATTTGAAATCCCGCCTATTCCGGAAATGGGAACATTGATCATTTTATTCCTTGCACACTCTGCCACCATATTCAAAGCGATCGGTTTCACAGCTGGACCACAATACCCTCCGTGAGCCCCCTTGCCGCCTACATGGGGAATCGTATTCCATGAATGGATATCCACTCCTGCCAAGCTGTTGATCGTATTGATCATGCTTATTGCATCCGCACCGCCGCGCACCGCCGCTTCAGCCGTAACCGTAATGTCGGTTATATTGGGTGTAAGCTTGACGATGACGGGTTTGGATGCAGCTTCTTTCGCCCAGTATGTTTGCTTTTCCACAAGTTCGGGGACCTGTCCCGAAGCAGCTCCCATCCCACGCTCTGCCATACCGTGGGGGCAGCCAAAGTTCAACTCGTAACCATCGACCCCTACATCTTCTATACGCTTGATGATTTCATGCCACTTTTCCTGTTGTGGCTCAACCATTACCGATGCAATGATTGCATGATCAGGGAACCTTTTCTTCGTTTCATATATTTCTTTCAGATTCACTTCAAGCGGCCGATCCGTAATCAATTCTATATTGTTGAACCCGGCAACTCTCTGTCCATTAAAACTGACTGCTGCAAAACGTGATGAGACATTCAGGATGGGATCACCTAATGTCTTCCAAACGGCTCCTCCCCAGCCAGCTTCAAATGCACGCTGGACTTGATAACCCGAATTAGTAGGTGGTGCTGAAGCAAGCCAAAAAGGATTGGGAGATTTTATACCTGCAAGATCAATTGATAAATCAGCCATGATAAGCCTCCTAATTTTCATAGTTATTAAGCAATATCCACCGCTTCGCCCATCAAAATCGAGTCAATTTCATAGGCTGTCTTCTTCCCTTGCTGGGCAGCTGAAACAACCATTGCCTCTCCTTGTCCTTTTCCGAAAATCACGTCACCGCACGCAAAGATCTTTTCATTCGATGTCCTGTAAGAATCACCCTCCAATGTTACGACGCCATCATCATGTTGAATGCCGAACTGTTCAATCAATCCTACATACCTGGATTGGCCTATAGCACGAATGACCCCATCGACCGGTATGACGAACTCTGAACCGGGCATTTGGACTGGACGGCGCCGGCCATCTTCCCCTGCCTCGCTTAGCACCATCTTTACGCACTCGATGCCCGTGACTTGACCGCTTTCATCCGATAGGATCCTGGATGGGGCAGTCAGCCAGTGAAACCCGACACCTTCTTGTTTGGCAAACTCAAATTCAAAATCATAGGCTGTCATTTCCTTTTGGGTACGACGGTAAATAATGCTCACCTGTTCGGCGCCCAGGCGTACAGAACAGGTCGCGGCATCGATCGCCGTGTTTCCAGCCCCTATTACCGCCATCTTCTTCCCAATGTATTTATCAGTGATTGCCCCTGTTTTCGTTGCTTTTACGAAATCGATTGCATCATAAACTTCAGCCAAATCCTCCCCTTCAATTCCAAGCTTAGGAACATCGGACATGCCGATCGCTAAAATGACCGCATCATAGTCGGCAGTCAGCTGATTTGCGGAAACATCCACTCCGACCCGTGTATTCGTTTTAATTTCAACATCCAAACTCTTTACTTGTTCAACTTCCCAATAAGAAATGTTCTGAGGCAAACGGAACGATACAATTCCGTAAGTATTTAATCCGCCTGGATTCTTTTCCGCTTCGAAAATGGTTACACTGTAACCAAGCAAGGCTAATTCCCTTGCTGCAGACAAACCCGCCGGACCGCTTCCTACAATGGCAACTTTTTTGCCATTCTTCTTCCCGGCCTTGAATAGGGCTTGTTTATTTTGGATGGCCCAATCTGTGGAATAACGCTGGAGATTGCCAATCATGATTGGCTTTGTAGAATGGTTAAGGACACATGCCCCCTCACATAACTCTTCAGTCGGACATACTCGCGCACAGCTGGCACCGACAGGATTGGCCGTCATGATTGTCTTGGCCGACCCTTTAAAATTACCTGAAGCTATCTTCTTAATGAAACCTGGAATATCTATTCCGGTCGGACAGGCTTGGATACATGGGGCATCATAGCAGTATAAACATCGATTCGATTCTTCCAAAGCTTCCCTTGGGGATAAACCCCTCTCCGCTTCCTGAAAGTTAATCTCTAGGCCACCTTTTAACGGGCTCGTCATACTCATCCGCTATTTCTCCTTCCAAAAATTTATTTTGAAAAATAAAAAGGGAGGAATTGCATGCATTTCTTTCTACTGTCCTCATATTAAAAGCAATGCAACATGGTTTTTCAATTTATACAACAAACAGTCATGGCGATTTCCTAGACAAAAAAATTCTCTCGTTCCGTTTATTATTATTTTTTATCATTCTCTGACTGGTCACGCCTCGATCCCCGCTTCCTTCGGCCACAAAAAGCCCCCCCTACTAATCTTAAAAACTCAAATCTTGATAATGGATCAGAGAATTGAGTATTCTTTATTTTATAATGTTAAAAAGCAAGTTACATTATACAAAGTGTAAAGGATTTCCATCCGGTAGATATGCAATATGTAATATTCATGTTATATTTCCTAACAATAAATGATAAACATCGGCATTTTTCTACATTCAAACTTACTTTTCATCATGATACTCGTTGGATGATTTTTTCTGAATACCTACTTATCAACACTTTGTCCACATAAAAAAAGCCCAGAAACTCAATCCTTGGTTTCCTGGGGCTTTTCAATTTTATCCACAACTTATTCACATATTATATGGTGTTTTTCTCTTTGTTTACGCAGAACAGAAGCATTCCAGCAAAAGTTATCCACATTAATAAATCGACTTTTCCACTTATCAACAAACCGTTAACATTTTATCAACAAGCAGGTTCATTTCGGATGAATAACGTATCTTTTATATTTCTCATAATCCGTTTTCTTGCACTCAAGCTTTATTCGATATCCATTTGCCTCATATTCAGTTTCCGTTATGTGACCATTTTCATTGAAATAAGAAACCAGCTGCCCTTGATCAAATGGAATCAGCATTTCACAGCGAGTATAGTCGACAAAAATATACTTGCTAATTTGATCTATCAATTCCTCGATGCCGACTTTGTTTTTTGCTGACATATACACAGAGCCACGATTCACCTGAGGGATATCCAAATCGGTAAGGTCCGCTTTATTATAGGCAAAAATCGTTGGAATCCCTTTAATGCCTATCTCGTTTAAAGTCTTATCCGTAATCTCTATTTGCTGCTCATGATTAGGATTGGAAAAATCGACAACATGGATCAACAGATCGGCTTCTACCACTTCTTCCAATGTGGATCGGAATGCTTTCACAAGATGATGGGGCAATTTAGACACAAATCCCACCGTATCCGTCAATAAAAATTCCTTTTTATCCGGAAGCGGAATGTTTCGTACGGATGTCTCAAGCGTAGCGAACAGCATATCCTTCTCCAACACCCGCTTCTCGGCTGTTGGATGGAACATCTCAATCAGAGCATTCATGATCGAAGATTTACCTGCATTGGTATAACCGACTAAGGATACGGCAGGGATCGCATTCTTTTTCCGCTGTTTCCTCTGCGTTTGCCGGTGCGCAACAAGGTCTTCCAGTTCTTTATTCAAAACACTTATATTTTCCTCGATTCTCCTGCGGTCAAGCTCTAACTGCTTTTCACCTGCACCTTTGTTCGTACCGACTCCGCCACTCTGACGCCCTAATGACTCCCTCAAACCAACGAGGCGCGGGAGCATATACTGGAGCTTTGCCACTTCTACCTGAAGCTGTGCTTCCTTCGTTTTCGCCCGATGCGCGAAGATGTCCAGAATCAAGATTGTCCGGTCGATCACCTTGCAATCCATGTCCCTCTCCAGATTACGAAGTTGCGAAGGGGAGAGCTGATCATTAAAAATGACGACATTAGCTTCTTTATGCTCAACGAGATTTTTTACTTCCTCGATCTTCCCGGTGCCAATAAAATGTGATGAGTTCACCCGATGCAAATTTTGTGTGATGGTTCCTGCAACCTCCACCTCACATGCTTCCGTTAAATTGGCCAATTCCTCCATTGAATACTCAAAATCCTTTTGACCGTTGAGATTAACTCCAACCAAGATTGCCCTCTGCTGTAATTCCATTATTTCAAATCCCTTCCGTACATACCTTACTCCCTATAGCTAAAAGCCAGCCACATTGTAGCATACCAGACATCACTTGCATAACGATTGCTGCCCAAGCAAGTGTTTTTATCCGACTTCCTTTTACTAAAAAAACTTCAACAACAGGACCGATTAATTAATTTCAAAGTTTCACATGAAACAATTGGAAAGCCTATAAATAAAAGCTCCCTGATGCACCTTAAGATGCACCAGGGAGCCCATATTATTCTATTCTTTTATTCTCAATAACCTAAGACTATTCAATGTAACTAATAACGTCGCACCCATGTCGGCAAAAATCGCCATCCAAAGTGTTAACCAGCCCGGCGCTATCAATAATAAGGCCAGGATTTTAATCACCAATGAAAACGTGATGTTCTGCTTAATGATTTTTAATGTTTTGCGGCTTAAGCTGATTGTATAAGGCAGCTTCGATAAGTCATCACCCATTAAGGCAATATCGGCTGTTTCAAGGGCCGTATCTGTACCCGCCCCGCCCATTGCGATTCCTACCGTGGAAGCTGCCAAGGCCGGAGCATCATTGACACCATCGCCTACCATGGCCACACGGTCATATTTTTGTTTCCATCGTTTGATAATGGTCAATTTATCTTGTGGCAATAGCTCCGCCTCAATCTCATGAACGCCAGCTGCCGCTCCAATTGCTTTTGCAGTTCCGATATTATCCCCAGTTAGCATGATCGTTTTTTCAATGCCCAATGCATGAAGTTTTCGAATTGCTTCCTTACTGCTTTCCCTTATTTCATCAGACACCGCGATGAGTGTCAGGAGCTTCACTTGATCGCTAAGCACCATCACCGTTTTCCCTGTATTTTGATAGACGCTGATTAATTTAAGCACATCATCAGAGAAAACTAAACCTGCCTCTTCTTCAAAAAGGTGGGGTTTACCAATGTAATAGATTCCTTGATTGATTTTCCCTTTTAAACCTTTACCGGTGATCGCAGTAAAATCCTCTACCAATAAAGAATGATAGTCCACATCGTGGTTTTCTGCCTTTTGAAGAATGGCCGTGGCAAGGGGGTGCTGTGATCTGCTTTCTAAAGCAGCTGCGATAGCCAGCACGTCCTGTTCATTCAAATCATCAGATAACACTGTGAAATCAGTCACTTCAGGTACGCCCTTTGTTAAAGTACCCGTTTTGTCAAACGCAATCGCCTTTAAAGCTCCTGCTTCCTCCAAATGGACCCCGCCTTTAATCAGCACACCATGCTTCGCAGCATTTCCGATAGCCGTCACAATAGCGATGGGCGTAGAAATGACCAAAGCACAAGGACAACCGACAACCAGTACGGCCAACCCCCGGTAAATCCATTCACTCCAATCCCCGTTCATCACAATCGGGGGTAACACGGCAATGGCCAAGGCTATGAGCATAATGGCCGGCGTATAGAATTTTGCGAATTTATCCACGAAGGCTTGGGAAGGAGCCTTTTCGGCCTGTGCTTCTTCAACAAGGTGGATGATTTTTGCAATCGTCGTATCCTCGACTCGCTTCGTGACCTCCACTTCGAGCAACCCTTCACCATTTAAGGTTCCTGCAAATACTTCACCCTCAACCGTTTTAAAAACCGGCTCGGATTCCCCAGTAATGGCCGCTTGATTAAGTGTCGAGGCCCCTTTCATGATCCTGCCATCCATAGCAAGCTTTTGACCCGGTTTAACAATCATGATGTCGCCCACTTCAATCTCATCGACAGCAACCATCATTTCGTGATGCCCCCTACGGATCAAGGCTTCTTTAGGTGCGATGTTCATTAATGATTCTATAGAATTACGGGCTTTATCCATCGAATATTTTTCCAACGCTTCACTTATCGCAAATAGAATGACGACGGTCGCGCCCTCGCCCCATTCACCAAGCACGGCCGCCCCGATAATGGCAACCGTCATAAGGGTGTGCATATCAAAGCGAAGCCTTACAAGGTTTTTCAAACCATTGACAAATAATGAATATCCTCCAACTATGATTGCAGCCGCATAACCGATTACCGGCATGATGCTTCCATCAGCATATCGATTATCCAATATCCAGCTGACCAGCAATAAGATAACCGAAAACACCACTTTAATATTTTCTTTTTGCTTCCAAAATGGTTCCTTTTGAGTTGCCTGTTCCTGTTCACCGCGGATCTTCAGGTTATCGAAAGCTCCCGCCTTTTCAATCTCTTCGATAGTCGCGCTGCCCTGTACCGATATCTTCGAGGCGCCAAAGTTGATTTTGGCATCCTTCACACCCTCTAGTTCACGGACATTGTTCTCGAATTTAGCCGCACAATTCGTGCAGGATAGACCCTGGATACGATATGTTTTCATTGGGGACTCAGCCATCGACCCTTACCTCCTGCTGATGTTCTAATGCAATGAGAATCAATTGCTTTATATGGTGATCATCCAAAGAATAAAAAGCCAACTTTCCTTCTTTTCGATATTTTACGATTGCGTGTTTATAAAGGGTACGAAGATGATGTGACGTTGTCGCCATCGAAGCACCAATGATATTGGCCAGATCGCACACACACAATTCCTCGTCCGTACAGAGCGCATAAGCTATCTTCGCCCTATTTTCATCGCCTATAACTTTAAACAGCTTCGACATGCTGGTTATATTCACCTGGCTCATTTCCTCTTGAATACGATTAACCTTCACTTCATCATGCAGGTGGACATCACATATATCTTTCAGTTCCGTCATCTTCTCACACCTCTCATTCAAATCTTCGTTTGATTATAATATAACATAATTCCCTGAATATTCAAATCCATATTTGAATGTATAAAAATCTTTTCTCCTTCACCAAGTTAGTGAAAGTGCCCTTATGTTTTTATATGTGGGCCATCGTTTTTTTGTTTCACGTTGCTCCCCTGGAATTTTGCTGAACAAAAAGGGCAGGCTGTCCTATTTCCTATCTTCATGCGAAAAAAAGAAGGGACATAAATTCCTTCACGTCCCTTCATTCCAATGATTTCAGTAATTACCTATCGATACCTTGAAAAGTATAAAATATTTAATTTAGTATTTTTTAGAAAAACTATGATATACTTAGTCAAACCTTTTTAAGCGTTTTACTTTACTTGTACCATTTACCCTGCTTATCGTTGAGCAGGGTTTTTTGTTATGTATTTTCACAAATAAAAAAAGACAGACCCTATAAGGATCCGTCTTTTTTTGTTTGTGAAATTATGCTTTTTGAACGTTAGAAGCTTGAGGTCCGCGTTGACCTTGTTCTACTTCAAAAGTAACTTCTTGGCCTTCGTCTAAAGATTTGAAACCTTCGCTTTGGATAGCTGAGAAATGTACGAATACGTCGTCTCCGTTTTCGCGTTCGATGAATCCAAAACCTTTTTCTGCGTTAAACCATTTTACTTTACCTTGTTCCATTGTTGTTGCCTCCTAGTGCATCTAAGCACAATGTATTACTATCCTTGCTCTAAGTCATCATCGAAAACGAAAAGTAGTACTTTTAGTATCCTTAGTACCGAACAAAAATAATTAAGACTAAGCATAACATTAAATGGTAGCGATTGCAAATAGTTTGGAAAAACTTTTTTCCAGCAATTTTTTAATACTCTCTAAATTCGATTAAAAATTAAGCAGTAACCAAAGTGACTCTATCTATTACAGCTAATGGCTCACATGAACTCTCACATGCATTCATCCAAACAAAAACCTCCCGTAATAACGAAAGGTTTTTGTAAATGTTTACATCAAATATTTATTTTTCGGTAATGACTTTTCTACCATTCCTTCTAAAATCGCCGATTCATTTGCTAAATCCTCATTTTGTTCCTTCAATCCTGTCATTATGGTACTTTGTTGAATTGCAGCTGCCGAGATTTGCTCCGTTGTTGCGACTCCTTCTTCTAAAATCGCTGCAATTTCCTGAATGGATGCCAGGCTTTCATCCGAAGACTCATTGATTTTTCGAATGGGCGGCTAATTGTTCCGTGCCTTTCAGCAATTTCTCTACGGATTCAAATATCTCATTGAAAATCTCGCCATTGTTTTCCACCAAGGGAACACCATTTAATATATCCAGAAAACTCTCATCATTATTTTGGATGACTTTGGCTGTTTGTTCATTAATCCGCATTATGGATTCATCTGTTTGCACAGCCAATTTTTACACCTCTTGAGCGACTACGGCAAAACCTCTGCCGGCATCCCCTGCCCGTGCCGCTTCAGTGGAAGCATTCAGGGATAGCAGGTTCGTTTGAGAAGCAATCACTCTTATTAAAATTTATCTTCACTACATCCTCTTCCAGGCTCACCAAATTGGCTTTATTCGCTTGGCCGTTTTCCATGATTTTATCCATCTGGCTCGTTACATCTTCACTTGCTTACTTCCTTGTTCAGCAAGTGTATTCGTATGCATGGAAAATTCATTCATTTCATTCGTTTGCTCGTTCATTAAACGGATTATATCCGATAAGTCACTGATCATATAGGAAATTCGGTCAATATGATGGGCACGTTCTTCTGAAGCTTTTGCTTCTTCCGTTGTCCCCGTCACTATCTGGCCATAGGATTCCACCATCTCTTCAAAGGATTGCTGAATGGACACTGTCGTTTGATTCATCGTTTGAGCGTGTTCACGTACACTCTGGATGATATGGGCCAAACTCAATCTCATATCTTCGAATCCATTTGAAAGATCGCCAATCTCATCCTGTCTACCAACGGGAATCGATTTACATAAGTCCCCTTTTGCCATTTCATTCGTGTAACCAACAAGTTCATTGACGGGGCCCGAGATCCTTTTCCCGATGACAACGGCGCATAGCACACTTAATATAATGGCACTAGCAAGAAATAAGATATTGTAGAATATCATTCTGCTTTTCAATTCACTAATGAATTTTGCATCCATATCGATTCCCACAATCGCGTCCGTTCCTTAGATGGATGTAAAGTATGACTTGTGTATACCCCACTTATCCTTATATATTTCACTTAATACATCTTCTTTTCCATTTTTCGATTTTGCCTGTTCCGGGGTGAAAGGGGATTCCACCATGTAGTCCTCGCTGCCGTTCAAGGCTACAATCATGTCGGCATCGTTCTCCCGCTTCAAAACATAAACATATTCGATTCCCTTCTTATCTTTAACAAAGTCATCTAACTTCCGCTTAATCTCTTTTCCCCGTACCGAAGCTTTGCTTATTAAAGTGGGATTGAGGCTTGCTGCTAAACTGTGGACATTTTCAGAAAGGCGATCATCGAATTGCGGAAGGACATTCTCATTGATCATTTTATTAGTAATATAGGAAAAGCAAAGACCCATGGCCCATGCGAAAAGTACGAAAGGAATAATATAAAACAAGAATAGTTTTGCCAAAAGAGATCTTTTAGGATTCAGCTTTGAAAATCTCATTTCCATGCCCCCCTTAGTTGAAAACCAGGTGTTTTATAGTCAAATATGGTATTAAATCCAAATGGAGCAATTGGAGATTTTCATTCAAATTCTCACTTCTATAAAAGATGTTTGCCATGCTCCGGTCCTTTTGAAAAGGAAGCTGCCTATATTCCAAGACATGTCCGAATTCATGTCGAAGTCCATCATGATCAATCATTGCAACATCTTCCACATTGATTTCCAGTGGAACCTCTGCAAAGAAAAAGCTATATATATGATCGTCCATCTCTTCCAATATCCGATCCCAATCGGGTTTCGTTCCTGAAAAATAGTGCTCATACATATTCATTCCATAGGCATGGTAACCTAGATCCGTTGTACCCGCCCCGGCAAAACGCAGAGGATTGATTTCGATGGGTATCACCCGGTTTCCTTTCTGGCGAATTTCAAAGTGTACAGGGTAATTCCTAAGTGGAAGGACCGTTTGGATATTCCTCATGAACCTCAGTGCATCATGATAGATTTCATTAATGGCCAATTTCGAAGTATAATAGATTCGATCGGAAGTATCATAGTCATCCTTGAATAATCGTTTGAAGACATTCAAAATGACCGGTTCACCATCTTGATTGTAATAACCATCAATGGCATACTCTTCACCCTGAATCCACTCTTCTATTAAAACGGTCTGGGAACCGACCACTTCTGAATCGTATAATCCATCCGAATGAAGTAAATCCGCTTTAAGCTGGTTCACGGCTCTATCCCAATCCTGCTCATTCTTGACTTTTTGCACCCCTACACTTGAATAGCCAATATTGAGTTTGATAACTACCGGAAACGGTATTTGGTTTTTATCCAGGTCACTTATTATGGATAAATCAATATCTTGGAAATAGAAATCAGGATATAAAGATTTCGTCAAATTTCGCACCTGACTCTTATCCTTCAATAACTTTGACCAAATGTATTCATTGCTATTCGGTTGAAAATGACCTAATAATGTTATGCCATTTTCAGAGTTTGTAAGAATTCTTTGGTCCATTTCCATGGACTTGAAAAATTCTGTACCCTTTTGAATGTTTAGCTTTTCTGATGTTAATCTGTCTCCCCATTGCCCTTGTTCCAATACTGGAATTTGCTGTTCCTCTAACACCTTTAGAAGAATTGGTGACATTTCCACCTAACTTATACTGTTTTTTGTATCTCCATATTTAATCGGTTAAAAGCGGTGAGTATTTAGCTTATATAGGTATTTATTATTGAAAAGCATTGGAAAGCAAGATATCAATATATCTTTTTACCTATCTACCTCTAACATAAAAATCATTTAAGAACATAGGAAAAGCCCAGTTCATCAGCCCTGAGCTTTTCCTATTGTTCATGCTGAACGAAATACTTTCATTAAGTACATCTACAGTAACAACTTGACGGTTTTTCGATGGATGCCGACTTTGAAAAATGACATAACCTAGCATTCCGCCAAACGTATTTACTAGAAGATCATCCAACTACTGATGACCAAACATATCCTGATAAATCATTCCAAATGAAAAAGGCGAGATAACACTATCTCCCCTCATCTTTTCGTCTCTTTATGATTAACATGATGAGCACCAGTACACACGGTAAGCCTACCACTAATGAAACCCAAAGGAAATAAGTAACATTTGAATACCAAGACGGCTCTGTACCCATTCCGTATCCATACTTTCCCTCGAATTCAGCCTGATTGGAATTATCATTCGTATCTACTAATTCCGCTGTAATTATGACACGTTTGTCCGTATCGATCCCCGTAACATCACAAGTGATCAGAGTAAGTCTGGGACTTCCTGTATCTTCCAGAACACTAACTTCCGTTTCCTGGACAATCTTCTTTGCTTTTACTTTATAGGTGAAGATTTGCCGTTTATCCGTTATATGAATATATGTCCCTTTTTCAATCTTTAATAAAGGCCCAAACAACAGGCGGTCATCTCTCATATGATGTCCAGCCAGCACATAATTGCCTTTACCCATTACTTGATCGTTTTTTACTGTCGTGGCACCTACAAGTAAATTTTGTGTATTCGTTCCATGTAAGATCGGTAAAGATACTATATTACCCCCAATTACTATTGCACCTATCACGTCTTCACGTTTCACTGAAGGAATATTCACTAATACCTTTAGAAAATCAGGAGCTTCTATACTGGCATTCTCAGAAAAGGGCTTTTTATTATCAACATTATCTTGGATTTCTTCTTCAGAAAAACTAACTATATTGTACTTTTCGATTTCCTTTTTAATTACCGCTTCTTTTAACCAAGGTGAAAGAACCAACAAAAACCCCATTAATAAAAGAACAATGAATATAATAATGGATAAAACATCACATATTTTAACTTTCTTTTTTTTTAGCATCTCAAATGGAATCATATAACATCATTCATCCTATTCATCAACATTGGCTATTTGTTTTCTAGTCTCTTCATTCTCTTTTTTCTTTCTTCGCATAATAATTACCCATAGAATTAAGGCTAATAATATGACGATGCCCCCTATTATTACATAGAGCCACGTATTATCCTTCTGAATGGTCACATCACTATCATTAAGCTTCTTTGCTATATCCCCATCAATCTTAAAGTCGCGTGTCCAATGCCATTCTTCTCCCATGGAGGCAGCGGTCATTTCCAATGTATAATCACCAGCCTCAAGCCTTTCACCATTCAAAGAGATCGGATAATCAAAATTAGAGTTCGGGGCCATCTGCATGCCCTCTTTATTAGACTCATACAGAACTTGACTATCATCTTTTTTGGTCACTTTCGATTTCACAGTCATTTGATTCATATACATGGGCATGGTATTTTGGATATTAACATTGATTACGTTTCTTGCATTTACTTGATCTGGGAATACATCATTCAATTGAAGTTCTGGTTTGATTTCATTCTCATTTTCCCTTAATAAAATGGCGACGACATAGGCGAACTCATTTTTGATCGATAATCCTTTATTATCCTCATTCTTATTTTGTTTTTCATCAGTACCTTCAGTATCTTCCTGAAGGATGATCCCACCAGCCACTACACCATCGAACTCTTTTTTTGGTACCGTTACATCCAGCTTTAATACGTAGTTTCCTTTTGCCGGAATGATAACTTCCTCTTCCGTCTTCACTATATCTTCCAACTTATAAAGTAAAGTTGGATCCGCTTCTTTATCATTTTCCCCATATTCAACTACACCATTAAGGTTTGTCGTTGCACTATGGATAAGCGGGTTTATTTTAACATCATCATCTGTATCATTACGCAAGTTGATTTCCAGTATTTGTTTTTGACCTGGTTCCACCAACAAATCAAAGTATGTCTTTTTTTTATCAACTTGATTTTTTGGAACGACTGTCTCAACGCCAAAATTAAATTCCGCAGCCGAGCCCTTAGGTATAGTAAAAGGGAAAATGATGGATAGTAAACTTACTAACAATAAAGTACATATAGCTTTCTTTTTCATCTGATAACCCCCAGTTGATGAAAATTACGCATCGTATCCTAATTACGATGTATGATTTTCTTTTCTTTTCTTTATACATCCGCCAACAGATAAAGCTTTGCCGGGGCATCTGTTGGCATTATTATTAAAATATCAATTTCTACTACGGTTAATTTGATGAAGATTCTTTGACGACCTCCATCCATTTTCATTCATTTGCTGGAGTATCTTCCAATGACCATTTAATCTTTGCCTCATATTCCCCGACTCTAGCTTCTCCAGCCTTCGTCTCGACAAACAAGCCATTTTTTGTGTCTCCGTACCATAAGTCATTTATATATAGTGGTTCATCATCGGTACTGAGATGTTCATAAATAAGCGACCCTGTATGTGAAAGCACTGTGTCACTACCGTTATTTGAATAAACCAGAGATAACGTACTATCATAAAAAGAGTTGTAAAGGTCCTCCGCCAAGGCCGCTTTCAGCTTCCAAGTGGATTTATGTTTCCGATTATCCTGTACACCAAGTTTCTGATCCATCGATTCAATTTGATAGCGTTTATCTTGTGGTGATATCCTAACATCACTGCCAAAGGATAAAGAGTCTGGTGCAAGCAATGTTAAACTTCCTGAGTATTCGACCACAGTAAGTAATGGACCTGCTTTAAAAATAGCATCATGATATTCAGTTGATACAGCCGGGTTTACATTCCCCATATAATTGTTCGTTAATGGAGCATCGGATAACCCTGTAATTTCACCGGTATTATCATTCAGTAAGATTTGTACAGTTTGGCCTGCGGTTAATGGTGTTGGTAAATCAATGGACCAACTTCCATCTTCAGCTACTGTCGTTGTAATAAGATTTCCTTCAGCATCCTTTAACGGCTCCCCGCCCACTTCAATAAGAACGGTTGCTCCCACCTCATCAGCAGTTCCCATGATCTGATATGTTCCTTCCTCAATCTCTTGAAGTGATACCTCTGCCGGTGTTGGCGGGGTTACATCATATACCGTCGTTTCGGATTGTCCATCTTGTACCCAAGGCCCTCTTGTTGATACTCCAGACATCTTTTGGCCGCCAACATTAAAAATCGGATCCATATACTGCACATAGCCATTTGCATCCGTTTTTAAATCCCCATGAACTTTACCATGGGTATCAGTGATATCAACACTGGCCTGGTTTTCGGAAGCATAAACATCCATATAATGAACGACACCGTTCTCATCCAGGCCATCATTATCAGGTGCTTCCCCGATTTTCACCCTTGCCTTAATGGTTAAATCAGCATCCGTCACTGGTTCAAACTCTACTATAGGTTTTGTATTCATTCCCGCAATTCGCCTATAGTACGTTGTATTGAACCCGGTTTGTAATGCCGGTTCAGAGGAAACTACCGTTTGACGGCCGGCAGTACCAGAATGACGGCCAGTAGCAGTAAAGTTTTCGACTGCAGCATATGAAAAGTTTGATGGCCCCAATACGTTACTGCCAGTTTTCCATAAATCGATATCGGATTCATTGATTTTGAAAGTATTCGCATATCCTGATGCAGAGGTATCTGCCCCCAAACCGACCGCAGTATTATTTCCCATATTCCGTAAATCATATTGTTTGGGATTATCCAATGTGAAGGTATTGCCCCTATGGCTAGGATCAGATCCTAAATTAATTAATGGCGTCGAACTTTTCCCAATAACATATAATTCAGCATTGGGAGCAACATAGAAAGAATTATTACTTGATCTGTATTCAACAACAGATCCAGAAGATTGCCTGCTTGTTAAATTGGTGTACGAGCCGCTTTTTGCAGTAAATGAGCCATTTCCATACTCTAATCTAACAGCATTTCCGGGCATGTTGATATCTAGCTTAGAGTTCTCCCCTACCGTGATATCTTTGTAATACAGATAGACTGCGGGATAGGTTACCCCTGTTTTTTGAGACTGAGTCAGCTGAACAATACTTTCATCACCGATTGTAAATTCCTTGGATTCCCCAGTATCCCCTGATCTTGCAGGGAGATTGTAATAAAATATCGAGAAGTCATAATAATTTACATTCCCGGAGTATTTTGTGCCATTTTCCATTTTGAGGCTACCTAGATAAAAATTTTCGGCACGGGTATCAATATTCATTTCTCCATAAATGGTTACTTCGGCATATTGAGCCCTAGCTAGTCTTTGTACGGAGGCCTCCGTAGTGATATTACCAAATCGATATTTCCATTTTCCTGTGTATGATGCTATAAGCCTTGAGCCGACTATATCTTCTGAATATGCACCTGCATAGCTTTGTGCCAATACGATATCGTGCATATGGAAGTTACCCATACCATTGGTTGGATTCCCTAAATAAATGGATGAGTTTTTAAAGGAAAGCCTAAATCCATTTCCGTTAATCTCCAAGTCTCTGGTTACCTGGTAAGTCCGTAACCCTGGAGTATCACCAGAAGCACTTGGATTTTCAATATCTTCAGTTAAATTTATTTTAGATATGGAAGTGTTTTTCACCGCCGCTACAAAAGTATCCCAACTATCAACCTCTATTTCGTCAGCGGCTAAAGCAGTAACCATAATATTTCCTTCAACACTATTGGAAGGATCCATTTCTGAAAGATCTTCTTCCTCTTTAGCTAAAACTTCAAGACCCTGTTCCGTCTCTTGACCACTCTGATCAATTGATGCATCCTCTTGCTTAGCATCTACATTTACACCATCTTTTTTTTCGTTTTCTCCTTTTTCTTTCACAACTTGGCCCGATTCTTCAGGCTCTTCCTTTTCTTCCACAACTTGGCCCGATTCTTTAGGCTCTTCCTTTTCTTCCGCAACTTGGCCGGATTCTTCAGGCTCTTCCTTTTCTTCCGCAACTTGGCCCGATTCTTTAGGCTCTTCCTTTTCTTCCGCAACTTGGCCCGATTCTTTAGGCTCTTCCTTTTCTTCCGCAACTTGGCCCGATTCTTTAGGCTCTTCCTTTTCTTCCGCAACTTGGCCCGATTCTTCAGGCTCTTCTTTTATTTCTCCAACGTCAGCCTTTGCCTCATCCTCTTCTACCGTTTCCCCCTCTATTTCTGGTACATCCTTTTCTATGGCCTCTATATTTATGCTGATCTCATTTGATTGGTTCTCATCAGAAGTTGCAACTACCACAAAGTTCCCGGCCGTTTGGGCCTGAAAGAATAAATGAACTTCATTTTCACCTATTTGCTGTTCACTATATGCTATAGTGATTTCATTTTTACCAGATTCATAATCCACTATGGGTGGACTACCATTACTTTGCAATGATTGCCTTGTAGCATCTTGGTCATATGCCAACCCTTCAGGAACTTTTACTGAAAAAATTTCTGCTTCTTCTATAGTCGTGTTTACCTCTAGCCTTATTTGGTCCCCTAGACTTACAGTACTTTGTTCCGATGATAGCTTTACAGTAGCTGCTGCGGCTGCGGATCTAAGATTGAAAAAACCATTTATATTCATTTGCTGCAGCATAATAACCAATATGATGCCCCATACCCCTATATATGAATAATCCTTTAAAGCCCTTCTGGATCTCCGTTTATATGTTAGACGTCCTTTTCTCATTTCTCTGTTTCCACCTCAATTCCCATTGAAAAAGTGTTATTCATGATCTTCCACTCATTAATATTTAATTTCATTCCACTTCTTCCCTAGCAGTTTAATCCGTGAAATGTTTTACAAGTCATAAAATAGTAATACACCGTATTTTTATTCATACGATGTATCATCTCCTTCACTCTATTACACCACGACCATTTTAATTTGCTGGTGTGTCAGTCAGAATCCAGGTAAGCGTTGTATTATACTCTTTAGCATATTTTGTCGTACTGCCTGGAACCGATAATTGAACACTTTTATCCATGTTTCCATCATTTGCTTTACCAAAACGAGAAACGTAAGTACCGGCACCTTCAGCATCTTTTGCTGCCATTACCGTTGACGGTGTACCTGGTACTAAGTCGATTTCAGTAGGGACTGTACTTGGCACTGGAGAAGTCGAAGATGTGTTCACATTATTATTTATGATTTTTATGGCTGCACCATCCAATACATCATTATCAGTGGTTTCGAACTGTGCATCTTGTCGTACTTGCAGTGTCCAGCCCGTTTCAGTTCCTCTATTATCACTGACCTGTACATAATTAGGCCGTAAATCTTGCGTGGTTGCTCCATAACCATCCGGAATATTCACTTTTTGTGCAGCTGAATTATAAACCATATCCAGTGTTGTGATTTTTTGAGTGCCAAAATCAAACGATGAAGCGAAATCAATGCTTAATGGACCATTTGTCCCTGGATTTGGAGTAGGTTCCGGGCTAACCTCTTTACCTGGATTTTCTGGGTCAACTGGAGGTGTGATACCTGTATATGGTTCAAATGTAATGGTACCATTAGATTCATATTCTCCACCTTCTGCTGAGGCTCCTTGTCCTGCGATTCCGAAACCTGTGACCAATAACGTTGAAGCAACAAGATATTTTGCAATTTTCATAGTGAACTCTCCCTCTTATTAGTTTAGTTATTTGTCGGTGAATCCGTTAAAACCCATGTTAGTTTTGTGCTGTATTCGACTGCATCCTTTGGAGTGCTTCCAGGTACCGATAATGTAATCGCAGCATTCTTAGGCTCACCGTCAACATCTTCTACTGTCCCAAAAACATCAAGCCATTTTCCTGCACCAGTATTCTCAGCCGCTGTCATCACTAATGATTCGGCTCCTGAGGGATCTAAGGTGATATCGGAAGCGGTAGGCGCAGTTACATTTTCCATATTTGTTACTGGCACACCATCAGTGAATTTTATTTCAGATCCTATCAGAACAGGGTTCAGTGTAGCATCGTTTTTAAATTGGCCTTCTTGTTTCACTTTTAAAGTCCAGCCTGCATTGCTCCCGCGATTATCCGAAATCTGAACATAATTGGCCCTAGTTTCCTGAGTCACTGCACCTAGATCATCTGTGATGTTAACTTTCTGGGGCGCTGCATAATATACTTGGTCCACGTTTGAAATTTCATTTTCCCCAAAGTCCAAACTTGAAGCGAAGTCGATACTTAATGGACCATTCGTTCCTGGATCTGGATCCGTACCATCCGGATTTTCAGGTTTCACTTCATTATCTGGATCATTCGGGTCAACAGGCTCCGTTATTCCTGTATACGGTTTGAATTTTACTGTACCGGAGGAATTATACTCCCCTCCATCTGCCGCAAATGCTGAAATTGAACCGCCTAAAATTAGTGAAGTTGCTAAAGCCGAGCCTGTAAGTACTTTCAATCGTTTTTTCAATGTATTTCCCTCCATGACTTTTATTTATCTATGACTCTTAATGACTTTCTTTGTAAAAGAAAGAAAGCTAACAAAATTACTAGACCTCCAAAAAACATATTTTGAGCGCTCGATCGATCACCCGTTTGAGGTAATTTTGCAAGCCCTACATCATTTGATGCCCCATTTTCATTTGATCCATTTACAGATACACCTGATTCGGGGGATTTATTACTGTCAGAATCCTTTTTATGAATATATTCTCCATAGAACCCTACATTTGAGTCAGAACCATATGAACCGCTTGATTCGGCATGTACATTTGAAAAATTCATTCCAAGTAAAACCATTAATATACTTATATATTTAATTGATTTTTTCACCATTCCACCCTCCTTCAATCATTTGGTGGACTTTCTTCTAATGCCCTGAAAACGATGCCATTTAGTTTCATTCATGATCTGGTCCTAAAAGACCATCTCGGTAAAACCTGAGATCTGCCGGTTGTTAAAATCCACTATCATACTATTGTTAGGAATAAGACCTATTACTCTCCCTATTTTCAGAAAGATCCTTTATTGTTGTTCTTCCATTCGTTCGTTTGGCTCCTCATTATTTTTCACCTCCATTCCTGTAGAAAATTTTTATGATTTCTGCAGGGTTTCTACAACTCAATCATAATTACAGTTCATGGCGATATACAATAGAATTTGATGTTCATATTTAGTACCTTAATTAGCATTTTTCGAAAAATTCCAACTCTTCAACCGACAATATTCGACTGAATAATCGAGTTTTTTCAAATTAGGGAATCTTTAAGTACAAGATATGAAAAAGATACTCCATGCCATGGAAGGAATAACTTTCAAGCGCGTAATCAGTACTTCATAAAGCCCAATATTCACTTTTCAAGCTATTGCATAATGATACTCTGCCATTTTTATCCCGAAAGCATTAATTCGGTACTTCACCAGATTAAAATCGGCTTCCGATTAAAAAGTATGCTAGTATAAAGAGAACGGGTAATAAGTACCGTTAAAGAAGATTGGAGTTTTTTAGAACGTTTTAGAGTGAGGGGAAGTGATTGGATGTATAACTTTTTAGATCGCTCAGTTTATCAAAAAGTACGGATTTTAATCCATTTGCATTCAATAAATCAATTTTGTTCCATTTCCGATATGGCAAAAAGCTTAAATGCCTCAGATAGGACGATCCTAAAACTTATAGACGAACTAAAACATGATTTAAAAGAAATTGGACCAGAAGCAGAAATCATTGAACGTGAGCATAAAAGCTTTTATTTAAAAACAGAGGATAATTTCTCAATCAAATCGATCGAGAGGCTGTATTTAGAACATTCTTTGACGTATAAGGCGTGTGATCAGATATTCTATAACAAGTTTGGTGACATACATTCCTTCACAAAAGAGAATTATACAAGCTATACATCCATGTACAGACGAATCAATAAAATTAAACCGCTTTTGGATCAGTTCAATTTACAATATACAACACAGCATATGGCGACTTTCAATGGTCCGGAAAAGCAATTTCGATATTTCTACTACTTGTTTTATTGGAATTCATGCTGGGGCGAGGTTTGGCCATTCTCATCTGTCAACAGGGAGCAAATCCTTGATATGCTAAAAGGAGACAGGGCAAACATCTCTGAGCATGTGTTGTATTGGCTGGCCATATCCATTACTAGAGCTAAGTTGGGGTTTATCATTGAAGAAGATCCTACCTATGAGTCTTTCACGAAACATCATCATTTATTTAAATCATTTTCAAGATTGGCAGAACCTCTATTTAAAGAGTTAACAACTTTAACGGAAGAGCAAATCACTTTAGAAATGATGTTTTCCTTTACTGTAATTAGTTGTTTTGAATTTTATGATAAAAAAAATCCCCAAATCAGTTTAATCATGAATTTTGCCCACCATCACAACCAAGATCTTTTTGTACAAACGACCATACACTGGTTGGAAACTTTCATGGAATTCTTTTCGATGGAAATTGGCGCGGAAGAGTATGGTGCCTTGTTTGCCAATCTATTATACCTTCATTACTATACTCAGACTTTTGATGGGCCTACCTTTCTATTTAAAGAGGATCCATATAAGATAGCTTTTGAACAGGATTCCCCTAAACTAGTGGAATTAATGGACCGTTTCTTTGATCAACTTGCCGAGAAAAAGGCGCTTACGAGAATATTGAAACACCGGGAGAGATTATTGGGTAGGTATCATGGAATACTGAAGCGCACAATTAATTTTAAAGTGGACAACCAGCCAATTAAGATTAAAATCTTTTCAATCCTGGAAGGAAATCCAATTGAATTTATCATTAATCAAATAAAAAGGATATCCAGTCATATTCAACTCTGTAACGAAGGTGAACATCCTGATTTAATAATCACTGATCGCTTATATATGTCTATTGAAAAATATGATGCAAAAGTATTTGTGTGGAGTTCCGTTCCAAAAAGAATTGATTTTGAGAGACTTAGAGACTGTATTGAGAGAATGCGCTTGAAAAAATCACCATAACTATCGTTTTTTTCAAGCTTTTATAATTAAAGTGAGGAAATCCTCACACTCATGCACCGGAATAACCAGAAGTACAGAGAAAGAAACTCCTAGTCTACACTGAAACACTGTCTTCCTGGAAGAATATGTCCTTCAATCGTAATTACCTCCAGTATGGCAACTTTAATACACAATAGTATAAATTCACCCGCCATCGTGGAACGATCACGATTCGGTTACAACAGATTGATGATCAAGCTTCCATAAAGATTTCCAATAATGGAATTGGCATTTCTGAGAAAGACCAATTTCACTTATTCGAGCGATTCTATAAAGCTGGCATGGGAGCGCTCAGAAAGCGGAGTGGTTTAGTCTATCCATCGTGAAAAGAATTATTGAGATGCATGAAGGGACCACTTCCTTAAAAAGTGAGCTCGAAAAGGGAACGACTTTCACCATTCTGCTCCCTATTTCATGAAGAGATTTCTGATTTTAAAGTTTATTTTAAATCCATAGTAATAAAAAAACAGCTGCAAAGGCAGCAGTTTTTAAAATCTATTTGGTTTAGTGTAAAGTTTGAGTGAAATTAATTTCACCCTTCATAATCCATTTTTTTATTTCCGCCAAAAAGTTGAACAGTCTTCCTTATCCAAAATATTAAACTCGATCATTTTTTCAAGTAATGAGTAATCAACCGGACTATCCCACTTGAAACGTACCAACTGTTTGGTGTGGTCATAGCCAGCCTGCACGATTTCATCAGAAAAATGATCAATCCCTGCCTTTTCAGGGGCAACAGCCAAATGATGTTTGGCTACGCTAAAGCCAATAATATATGTTCCATGGTCGGTAAACATGGGCTGATTCCAAGCAATCTTCGGCATTAAATCTGGAAATTTCTTAGTTACCCAAGCCAATACTTCTTCCGTTCGGTCCCTATGTTGCGGGTTATCAATATTCGCTAAATATTCTGCAAAAACTCCCATGTCATTCTCTCCTAAATTTAATAATTATCTTGAAGATTTAATTTTTCATGCCAATACAAAATATTATCAATTGCACCATTCGCAACCTCATCCGTATCAGCATCAATACGAATTAAATCGCCATCTACCACACCATCTTTTCTTTCAACAATCCACCATGGAAAATCAATCGTTTATAAGCCAGCGCCTTATCCACATCTTTAACTTTGCTCTTAAAGATTCCGTGATTACTAACCGATGGATTTGATAGATTGCATTTAACGACTTTATTTACACTGCACACCGATTCCTATTCCTCGGCCTTCTTTTTCCACTTGTCAGCTTGAGAGGTTCCCGTTCTTTTAGACATAAAAAAACACCCCTTTAAATAATCATATCCAAAGGGGTGAAACGGTGCAACTTTTTAAAAACAGTTAATCATTTTCAAAACGGTAGAACTGTATTTCAATTCTACTCTACATAAACATACATTGCATTCATTCAAACTTACTCAACCGTTACACTTTTCGCAAGATTACGTGGTTTATCCACGTCACATTCGCGGTGCAAGGCTGCATAGTAAGCAATGAGCTGCAGCGGGATAACAGAGATAAGGGGTGTTAATAGTTCATTCACTTCCGGGATGACGAAACGGTCATCCTCTTCTTCAAGCCCCTTCATGGCAATGATGCAAGGGTTGGCGCCTCGGGCAACCACTTCCTTTACATTACCACGGATGCTTAGGTTGACGCCTGCTTGCGTAGCAAGGGCTATGACAGGTGTACCCTCTTCAATCAAGGCGATAGTTCCATGTTTAAGCTCTCCGCCAGCAAAGCCTTCCGCCTGGATGTATGAGATTTCCTTCAGCTTAAGGGCCCCTTCAAGAACAACATAGTAGTCAAGGGAACGGCCAATGAAGAAGCAGTTTCTCGTAACGGACAAATATTCACGGGCAATGTCTTCCATCTCTTCTTTCGAATCACAAAGGGCTTCCATTGCTGTCGCAACGATTCCAAGCTCTTTTACAAGGTCGAAATCATACTCCATGTTACGGAATTGGCCAGTTACATTCGCTAAGATGGATAAGACTGCCACTTGAGCTGTGTAGGCCTTTGTTGATGCAACGGCAATTTCAGGGCCAGCATGCAGCAAGAGCGTATAATCCGCTTCACGTGACAATGTGGAGCCAGGTACGTTCGTGATGGTCAGGGCTTTATGGCCAAGCGCTTTGATGGACACTAACACGGCACGGCTATCTGCAGTTTCACCACTTTGTGAAATGAAGATGAATAACGGTTTTTTCGATAATAACGGCATATTGTAAGTGAATTCCGATGCCACATGGACCTCAACCGGAATTTCCGCCATTTTTTCGATGAATTGCTTACCAATCAACCCTGCATGATAGCTGGTTCCGCAAGCAATGATATAAATACGGTCAGCCTCACTTACAGCTTCAGTAATGCTATAATCGATTGCAAGTTTACCCTCTTCATTTTGGTATGCTTGAATGATTTTACGTATGACAGCTGGCTGCTCGTCGACTTCCTTGAGCATATAGTGAGGATACGTACCTTTTTCAATATCACTTGCATCCAGTTCAGCAGTATATGGAGCACGCATAACTTCTTCGTTGGAAAGATTCTTGATCGTTACCTTTTCACTTGTCACGATAACCATTTCCTTATCCATCAGTTCGAGGAATTGATCTGTGACTTGCAACATGGCCATTGCATCGGAAGCGATAACGTTAAAGTCTTTTCCGACACCGATTAGCAGCGGGCTTTTATTTTTTGCGACTAAGATGGTTTCATCATTTTCAGCATCCAACAGGGCGATGGCATATGAACCCTCTAAAAGAGTGAGTGTTTGACGGAACGCCTCTTCCACTTCCATACCATCGTTTACGAACTTCTCTATGAGTTGAACGATGACTTCCGTATCCGTTTCACTTTTAAAGGCAACATCCTTCAAATATTCACGTTTTAGAATTGCATAGTTTTCAATGACCCCATTATGAACTAAAGTAAATCGACCTGAATTACTTTGGTGAGGATGGGCATTATCACGGCTTGGCACACCATGGGTGGCCCAGCGCGTATGTCCTATTCCAGTATGTGCCATAGTATTTTCATCCACGGCTCCGCGTAAGTCCGCGATTCTTCCCTTTTCCTTAAAGATTGTCACGCCTGCTTCATTTCTCACAGCAATCCCTGAAGAGTCATAACCGCGGTATTCAAGTTTTTCAAGACCTTTTAATAAAATTTCCTTTGCATCGTTAAGTCCAATATATCCAACAATTCCACACATAATTTCTGTTCCTCCAACCGATTTGAGGGAACAGGAATGCACGGGGGCATCCCTGCCCCCTCATCTCTGATATATATTTTTATAAAGGAAATGCCCTAAAGCACTTTTCCCATTGTGCATTTCCAATCCTTTGTGCAGTGAGTTGCCCTACTGTTTTAAGATTGGAATTACTGCGGCTGTGCACTTCAGCCGGGAGGTATCCGCCGATCATTCGATAAACCTCCTCCTCGTCAACTAAGCCATTTCTCGTCCAGACTTAGTTCAGGCGCTTTTGTGAATCCGTTTCTCCTTGCCTACCCTCCTTTTTAACACAACCATTTTCAGAAAATGAGTTGTAAATCAGGATAATCATACCTTAAACAAGGGACATAGGTCAATTCTTTATTACCTTTACCAACAAAAAAGAACTTCTTTATAAAAATATGCATAAAAGGAAATTTCGTTCCCTTTATGCATAGGTTTGGTTATTCGTTCATACCCATTTCCGCTCTTACAACTGCGACGATGCGATCTACATAATTAGTGCATTCCTCAGCTGTCGGGGCTTCAGCCATAACACGGACTAGCGGTTCAGTACCGGATGGTCTCACCAAAATACGACCGTTTCCGTTCATTTCCCCTTCGACTGCCTTGATGACTTCCTGTACCTTTTCATTATCGGTTACAGCGTGTTTATCGGTAACTCTGACATTGATCAGCGTTTGAGGATATTTCTTCATCTCGCCAGCGAGCTCCGATAAGGTTTTTTGGGTGTCACTCATGATGTTCACAAGCTGTAAGCCCGTCAATAAGCCATCACCTGTCGTGTTATAGTCCAGGAAGATGATATGTCCGGATTGTTCGCCGCCAAGGTTATAACCGCCTTTTCGCATCTCCTCGACCACATAGCGATCCCCCACTGCCGTCTGGGCGCTTTGTATACCATGCTCTTCAAGACCTTTATAAAAACCAAGGTTGCTCATGATCGTAGAAACCACTGTTCCCTGTTTCAGACGATTATTTTCTTTCAAGTATTTCGCACAGATATACATGATTTGGTCGCCGTCCACTATATTTCCTTTTTCATCTATCGCAATGACACGGTCCCCGTCACCATCGAAAGCAAGTCCAACATCCGCACCTTTTTCTTTTAAGAATTCAGCAAGTGCTTCTGGGTGGGTAGAACCTACCTTATCATTAATGTTCAAGCCATTTGGCGATGCCCCCATTGTAGAGATGTCTGCATCAAGATCTGCAAACAAATGCATGGCCAAGGCAGATGTCGCCCCATGTGCACAATCAAGAGCAACATGAATGCCTGTAAAATCTTCATCCACAGATTGTTTCAAGTACTGGAGATACTTTTGCCCTCCTTCGAAATAATCGTTCAAATGACCTAAATCTCCGCCAACCGGGCGTGGAAGTTCATCCTTTTCCATATCCAATAGTGTTTCAATTTCAGCTTCTTGATCATCGGATAACTTAAACCCATCCGGTCCAAAGAATTTAATGCCATTATCCGCTACCGGATTATGCGAAGCGGAAATCATGACACCTGCCTCAGCACTTAAGGCCTTTGTTAAATAGGCAACTCCCGGTGTCGAAATGACACCAAGGCGCATCACTTCAGCCCCAATGGATAAAAGACCGGCAACAAGTGCACCTTCCAGCATTTCACCTGAAATACGAGTATCGCGCCCTATCAGCACTTTAGGTTTTTCTGTATTTCTTGTAAGAACATAGCCACCAAAACGGCCTAGTTTAAATGCCAACTCCGGTGTTAACTCGCTATTCGCTATACCCCTGACTCCGTCTGTTCCAAAATATTTACCCATCTTTATCGCTCCTTCTTCGAATCGTTACTGAATTTAATGATGATGTTAAAGGAAGGTCATGTCTCTTCGTCTTTTTGTGTGATGGTGACCGAAACCGTTTTAGAATCCAGTTCCCATTCCACTCCCTCAGGCACTGTTACTGCCAATTCCACATCATGCGTACCTTCATCTAAATTACTCACATCTACTGTAAGATTAATGTCGTCTTTAGTTATTTTCTTCAAATCATCCGCCTCACCAAGCAAAGTGATGCTTGTTACATCGGATTCCAATTCGGCATTTTGGTCATCCTGTATGCCCACAGGCACTATTTGTATATTGTTGAAAGTTTTAGACTCAACGGCAGCCGGTTCATCTTCTTCCGCTTCTTCTTCGACTACTTGTTCTTCTTGTTTTTGTTCAGTTTCTGGTTCTTCCTCTTCTACGACTGGCTCTGCATTCACTTCATCTTCATCTACATCAACTTTCTCTGTGCGGATCTTGACCTTTGCCTTACCCAAGGACATTTTTTGTACACTTTCCGGTTTATTAAGATCGAGTTCCAGTTCTGTATCACCATCAATTTTCGAGATATTTACAGGAAGATTTATTCCATCTATTTTCTCCAGGCTCGTTTCCGACCCAAATAAGGTGACCTCTTTTGGGTCGACACTTATACTCGTGATCCTGATGCCATCCTTTGCCTTGCCAGTTTGCTTCGGTGCTATCGACACCGTCTTGGTAGGAATGCTCACTTCTAAGGAAACGGCAACGGAAGATGGCTCGATCGTCACATCCAGCTTATTCAAATCCCTGTCCAGGGCTTTAACGGTTGCCTTGCCGTTCACCGTTTCGTTAAGTCCCTTACTTATTTCAAGGTTTGCCTTTACATAGGAAATTTGTTCAATCGCATCTTTAGCACCCGTTATTTTGACAGTTTTCGGGCTGACTGTTGGCTGACCAGCGGTATATCCCTCTTCAAGTAAAGAGTTATTATACTCGGCTTCTACGGAGAACTCCTTCGTCACCCGTTCCTGAACGTTGACTTCCGCATATTCCGGATCGATCGTCGCCACTAACTTTTCATTCAACTCACTTATTTTAAATGTGACGGTTCTGTCCCCCATTGAGATTGCAGGATCAGAAAGGTCTACATACACTTTAAAGTCCCTTTGGTTTTTCGCATTTATCAATAGGCTTTTTGCTCCCTTCAGAGTAACATCAACCGTCTCCGGTACTCCGCTCACCACTAGATTCTCACGGTCATAGTACACTTCAACCGGTACATTTTCGATGGTCTCCGTACTGATTTCAGGGGCTGTCGATAAGCCAAGGGATTTTTTATCCGATTCCATCTCAAAGTTAATGGAAATGAACAAAAGTGCTGCCAAGGCAAAAGCTACGATTCTCATAAACCAAGCACTATTGGTGAATTTATCCATTCTTTTTCCCCCTCCAGTTAAAGATGCTTGAGGAAGTTGATTTGATGTTTTCCACTACCAGTTCACTTGTAAGCATGGCCCTAAATGATTCTTGATTCAAATCCCGGTAAAGTTCCCCGTTTTTAGTGACGGATATCCCTCCCGTTTCTTCTGAAACGACAATCGTAAGACTATCCGTAACTTCACTCATGCCTATGGCTGCCCTATGCCGTGTGCCAAGCTCCTTTGATATGAATGGACTCTCCGATAATGGCAAGTAGCAAGCTGCAGCCGCCACCTGGTTATTTTGCAAAATAACTGCGCCATCATGGAGCGGCGTATTTGGGATGAAGATATTAATGAGCAGTTCTGAAGAAATATAGGATTTTAGGGGTATCCCCGTTTCAACATAATCCCCCAGCTCCGTACCCTTCTCTATCGTAATCAAGGCTCCAATCCGCCTTTTTGCCATATAAGTGGACGCCTTTAGGATTTCTTCGACTAAACGCTCTTGTTGATTCTCTTCTGGAACGGTGCCCCTTGCAAAGAGCTTCCCGCGTCCCAATTGTTCAAGTGCCCTTCTCAGTTCAGGTTGAAAAATGACGAGAATCGCCAATACTCCCCAATTCATGACTTGTGCCATTAACCATCCGAGTGTATTGAAACCAAACAGGTTGCTTAAGCTTTTTACAATGACAATTACAAAAATTCCTTTTAGCAGCTGAATAGCCTTCGTGCCTCGAATAATAGTTAACAATTTATATATCACAAACCATACAAGGAGAATATCAATGAAATTTACTACATAGTCCCAAACAGTCAAATTGGTTAAAGACATGTTGTTTCCTCCAGTCAGTATTACTCCAAATACCAATTACAATCTTTATACGATAACCTTAATAGTATACCATTTTTTAAATGATACATCTAAAAACTAGTGTGAGAAATTCACATAGGAAAAACATATCATGAAAAATGGTTCCCTTCCCTTTAAAAAATAAAGCTGAGCGAAGTCACCGTAAATGAAAAACGATGCCCCCTCCCAGCTTCCATTCCTTATTCCTTTTTCTCCTCTTTAGCAGGAACCAACGAGGTTGCAGTGTCCTTTACTTTATACCACATCCACTCAAAGGCTTGGTCAATAACACGGATGCTCCCAGTCACGTTCCCTGCTTTAGACATATATTTATGCCCATTTATGACTGTCACATCTCCCTTTACTTCACCATCTATTTGAATGTTACCATTTTGAACTACCACATTTCCCTTTATTGTCTCACCCTCAGGAACAATCACCGTTTCACCTTCGACCACTAAGTTAGGCTGCTTTGATACTGAAAAATGTTCGTCCTGATTATAAGTGGAAAAAACAGATCCTGTCATCAATATGATGAACATCGCTGCCGCTGTCATGAAGGGATGGCTTTTGAACCAACGTTTGGCACCTGTTGTTTTCGTTTCCTTTGGCAATTGAGCCATAACCTTTGCTGTAAAGTCATCCGGGGCCTTTATATGGGAAGTGCTTTGTACAAGAGCGACCGCCTTTTTCATTTCATGAAAGTAATCCCGGCATTCAGCACAGTTATGCAAGTGCTCCCGTAAAATTTCTTTATGCTCCGGTTTGATGTCCTCATCTAAATAATCATGCATATATTCAATGATTTCCTCATGGCAGTTCATTTTTCTCACCTTCTTTTTATAAATGGCGTAGTTGTTTACGCAAGGCTTCCCGACCGCGATGTATCCTCGTCTTAACCGTACCGACCGGCAAATCGAGTATCTCACTGATTTCCTTTAAAGATAACTCTTCAATATACTTCAATACGATTACCGATCGGTATTTCTCGGGCAATTTCATTATTTCCACTTGAATGGTTTCCTGTAGTTCTAAAGATTCAACCTCTTCCTCAGGTTTCGCGATATCCGATGCAATTTGGGAATACATATTCAATCCCTCTGTTCCTGCCACCTCTGCATCTAAATAGTAATCCGGTTTTTTCTTCCGAAGCCGGTCAATACAAAGATTGGTCGCAATCCGATATAACCATGTAGAAAATTTCATTTGTATATTGAAACTTCGAATATTCACGTAGGCCCTTACAAAGGCCTCTTGTGCCAAATCTTCTGCTTCTTGCCTGTTTCCGAGCATCCTAAAACATATTTGGAATACTTTGTCCTTGTAAATTTCGACAATTTCCCCAAATGCATTATGGTCTCCCTTTAATACTTGATTAATTCTCTCTTTAATGAGTGCATCCATTTTCCGGTATTACCCCCGCTCATGCGGCTATACGATTACTACGAATCGTAAGCTAAAAGGTTTCAAAAATTCAATATATTAATTTTAACAAAGTTTTACATTTTATGTTTAAGAAAAAAAAACAGGGCTATATAGTAAGAAATTGTAAAATTCAAGGGAGTGATTCTCTATATGACTGCTGAACAAATATTGGACCATATTGAACAATACAGACAGAAAATGATGTTTTTAGCTTCCCGTTCCTCGATGGTGGATAATGAAGTTGTTGAAGTTAGCATCAAACTGGATTCTTTAATCATCCAATACATCCATTTAACTAAAAATGGAGATCTCACAGACAGTCGTGCTCTTAAGTGAATATGGAAATACGATTGCAACCATCTATCTATAGATTTATTCCTATTACATACACCCTGGAAGATAAACTACGTCTTATAGCATATAAAAAACAGTAACCCATTACAAGCCGGTTACTGTTTCTTTTATTATTAGTTATAATAACTTTTCCCCAAATAACGAACCCATTAGGGCCACGGCAACGATCGCCGTTTTATTTCGCTCATCCAAAATGGGATTCACTTCAACGAATTCAGCGGATGTAATCAAGTTGGATTCCGCAAGCATTTCCATGGCCAAATGACTTTCCCGATAACTTATACCACCAATTACCGGTGTCCCCACTCCGGGTGCATCTGCTGGATCAACTCCATCCAAATCCAATGAAAGGTGGACCCCATCCGTTCTTTCCCTTAAATAATCAATGCATTCTTCCATGACCCGTGACATTCCCATACGGTCGATCTCATGCATCGTGAATACTTTAATCCCTTTCTCACGGATAAGTTCTTTTTCCCCTTCATCCAATGACCTTGCTCCAATTATTACGATGTTTTCCGGTTTCACTTTTGGAGCAAAACCATGGATATTGATTAGGTCCGGATGTCCAACCCCAATACTGACAGCTAGGGGCATCCCGTGTATATTCCCTGATGGAGAAGTATCTTCCGTATTTAAATCCCCATGTGCGTCGTACCAAATCACACCTAAATTTTCATAGTGCTTTGCAACTCCAGCCAGTGTACCTATAGCTATTGAATGGTCTCCTCCCAATACAAGCGGAAAGGAACCCCCTTCTATTATTTCATCAACTCTTGTAGCTAACTGGGTGTTCCCTTTTGCAACAAGCTGTAAGTTTTTTAGATTTGTCCCAGGCTCATCTGCATTTTCAGGACGCCCTACAATTATATCTCCTAAATCCTCTACTTCTATATTCAACTTTTCAAGACGCTCGATAATTTCTGCGTAGCGAATGGCACTAGGTCCCATATCCACCCCTCGCCTTGCTTGACCAAGGTCCATAGGCAATCCGATGACGGAAATTCTCTGAATAGACATACAATTCCCCCTTTCCAACATTTTATATCGTATATGCCGATTGGTTCAACTCCACATTTCCATGTATAAAGATGCACGTTTTCCTATCACATATGTTTTTTGTGAAAAAATATTTTTCTGGATATTAGTTTACCCAACTATGTCTTAAACAAAAAAAAGTCTTAAACCATTTTTGGTTTAAGACGTAAGTTTTGGTGTATGTAGTTGATGGTGGAGCCTAGCGGGATCGAACCGCTGACCTCCTGCGTGCAAGGCAGGCGCTCTCCCAGCTGAGCTAAGGCCCCTAAGGGTTTTATAAAATATATTAAGCGGAAGACGGGATTCGAACCCGCGACCCCAACCTTGGCAAGGTTGTATTCTACCACTGAACTACTTCCGCAAATGGCTGGGCTAGAAGGGATCGAACCTTCGCATGACGGAATCAAAATCCGTTGCCTTACCGCTTGGCTATAGCCCAATATATAAAATGCAAAGATTAATGATCAACAAAATAAAAAGGTGGTAATCATATATTTCCCCAATACAGAGAATATATAACTGATCCACAGGATTTTATTAAAATGGTGGAGGGGGGCAGATTCGAACTGCCGAACCCGAAGGAGCGGATTTACAGTCCGCCGCGTTTAGCCACTTCGCTACCCCTCCGCAATATATGGTTGTAAATGGTGCCGGCAAGAGGACTTGAACCCCCAACCTACTGATTACAAGTCAGTTGCTCTACCAGTTGAGCTACACCGGCAAGTAAAGAATAAAATGGTGGAGGATGACGGGATCGAACCGCCGACCCTCTGCTTGTAAGGCAGATGCTCTCCCAGCTGAGCTAATCCTCCGTTTTAGTAATTAAGAAATGGTGACCCGTACGGGATTCGAACCCGTGTTACCGCCGTGAAAGGGCGGTGTCTTAACCGCTTGACCAACGGGCCGAACTGTTTTGTGTTCATAGATAGATTGGGAAGCTCCCAAGCGGATTCGAACCGCTGACCTCTTCCTTACCATGGAAGTGCTCTACCTACTGAGCTATGGAAGCATATGGCTCCGCAGGTAGGACTCGAACCTACGACCGTTCGGTTAACAGCCGAATGCTCTACCACTGAGCTACTGCGGAATAATATAATGTTTCCTAAAACCCATTTAAAGATTTAAATGAATAGCCTGGCAACGTCCTACTCTCACAGGGGGAAACCCCCAACTACCATCGGCGCTGAAGAACTTAACTTCCGTGTTCGGAATGGGTACGGGTGTGACCTCTTCGCCATCATTGCCAGACTATATTCATTTTTGAAGAATTTTCATTCCTTCAAAACTAGATAATGATAAGAAGGCATTTCATTTTTTTAAAGCGTTGGTTAAGTCCTCGATCTATTAGTATCAGTCAGCTCCACATGTCGCCACGCTTCCACCTCTGACCTATCAACCTGATCATCTTTCAGGGATCTTACTAGCTTGCGCCATGGGAAATCTCATCTTGAGGGGGGCTTCATGCTTAGATGCTTTCAGCACTTATCCCGTCCGCACGTAGCTACCCAGCTATGCCTTTGGCAAGACAACTGGTACACCAGCGGTGCGTCCATCCCGGTCCTCTCGTACTAAGGACAGCTCCTCTCAAATTTCCTGCGCCCGCGACGGATAGGGACCGAACTGTCTCACGACGTTCTGAACCCAGCTCGCGTACCGCTTTAATGGGCGAACAGCCCAACCCTTGGGACCGACTACAGCCCCAGGATGCGATGAGCCGACATCGAGGTGCCAAACCTCCCCGTCGATGTGGACTCTTGGGGGAGATAAGCCTGTTATCCCCGGGGTAGCTTTTATCCGTTGAGCGATGGCCCTTCCATGCGGAACCACCGGATCACTAAGCCCGACTTTCGTCCCTGCTCGACTTGTAGGTCTCGCAGTCAAGCTCCCTTGTGCCTTTACACTCTACGAATGATTTCCAACCATTCTGAGGGAACCTTTGGGCGCCTCCGTTACTCTTTAGGAGGCGACCGCCCCAGTCAAACTGCCCACCTGACACTGTCTCCCACCCCGATAAGGGGCGCGGGTTAGAATTTCAATACAGCCAGGGTAGTATCCCACCAACGCCTCCACCGAAGCTAGCGCTCCGGCTTCTCAGGCTCCTACCTATCCTGTACAAGCTGTACCAAAATTCAATATCAGGCTGCAGTAAAGCTCCACGGGGTCTTTCCGTCCTGTCGCGGGTAACCTGCATCTTCACAGGTACTATAATTTCACCGAGTCTCTCGTTGAGACAGTGCCCAGATCGTTACACCTTTCGTGCGGGTCGGAACTTACCCGACAAGGAATTTCGCTACCTTAGGACCGTTATAGTTACGGCCGCCGTTTACTGGGGCTTCGGTTCAAAGCTTCGCTTGCGCTAACCTCTCCCCTTAACCTTCCAGCACCGGGCAGGTGTCAGCCCCTATACTTCGCCTTGCGGCTTCGCAGAGACCTGTGTTTTTGCTAAACAGTCGCCTGGGCCTATTCACTGCGGCTTTTCTGGGCTATTCACCCTAAAAAGCACCCCCTTCTCCCGAAGTTACGGGGTCATTTTGCCGAGTTCCTTAACGAGAGTTCTCTCGCACACCTTAGGATTCTCTCCTCGCCTACCTGTGTCGGTTTGCGGTACGGGCACCTTACATCTCACTAGAGGCTTTTCTTGGCAGCGTGGAATCAGGAACTTCGGTACTATATTTCCCTCGCCATCACAGCTCCGCCTTAATGGAAACGGGATTTGCCTCGTTTCCGGCCTAACTGCTTGGACGCGCATATCCAACAGCGCGCTTACCCTATCCTTCTGCGTCCCCCCATCGTTCAAACGATGTATAGGTGGTACAGGAATATCAACCTGTTGTCCATCGCCTACGCCTTTCGGCCTCGGCTTAGGTCCCGACTAACCCTGAGCGGACGAGCCTTCCTCAGGAAACCTTAGGCATTCGGTGGAAGGGATTCTCACCCTTCTTTCGCTACTCATACCGGCATTCTCACTTCTAAGCGCTCCACCAGTCCTTCCGGTCTGACTTCGACGCCCTTAGAACGCTCTCCTACCATCGACACCTAATGGTGTCAATCCACAGCTTCGGTGATACGTTTAGCCCCGGTACATTTTCGGCGCGGAGTCACTCGACCAGTGAGCTATTACGCACTCTTTAAATGGTGGCTGCTTCTAAGCCAACATCCTGGTTGTCTAAGCAACTCCACATCCTTTTCCACTTAACGTATACTTTGGGACCTTAGCTGGTGGTCTGGGCTGTTTCCCTTTCGACTACGGATCTTATCACTCGCAGT
The DNA here is from genome assembly GCF_030817135.1 of Peribacillus sp. V2I11. NCBI lineage: Bacteria > Bacillati > Bacillota > Bacilli > Caryophanales > Bacillaceae > Peribacillus > Peribacillus sp. V2I11. The sequence continues at coordinate 2,173,741 of NZ_JAUSYW010000001.1, forward strand.
CTGACTCCCAAGAATAAGTATTTGGCATTCGGAGTTTGACTGAATTCGGTAACCCGTTGGGGGCCCCTAGTCCAATCAGTGCTCTACCTCCAATACTCTCATCTTGAGGCTAGCCCTAAAGCTATTTCGGAGAGAACCAGCTATCTCCAGGTTCGATTGGAATTTCTCCGCTACCCACACCTCATCCCCGCACTTTTCAACGTGCGTGGGTTCGGGCCTCCATTCAGTGTTACCTGAACTTCACCCTGGACATGGGTAGATCACCTGGTTTCGGGTCTACGACCTCATACTCATTCGCCCTATTCAGACTCGCTTTCGCTGCGGCTCCGTCTCATCAACTTAACCTCGCATGAAATCGTAACTCGCCGGTTCATTCTACAAAAGGCACGCCATTACCCATTAACGGGCTTTGACTACTTGTAGGCACACGGTTTCAGGATCTATTTCACTCCCCTTCCGGGGTGCTTTTCACCTTTCCCTCACGGTACTGGTTCACTATCGGTCACTAGGGAGTATTTAGCCTTGGGAGATGGTCCTCCCTGCTTCCGACGGGATTTCTCGTGTCCCGCCGTACTCAGGATCCACTCAGGAGGGAACGAAGTTTCAACTACAGGGTTTTTACCTTCTTCGACGGACCTTTCCAGATCGCTTCATTTACCCCGTTCCTTTGTAACTCCATGTTGAGTGTCCTACAACCCCAAGAGGCAAGCCTCTTGGTTTGGGCTAATTCCGTTTCGCTCGCCGCTACTCAGGAAATCGCATTTGCTTTCTCTTCCTCCGGGTACTTAGATGTTTCAGTTCCCCGGGTCTGCCTTCAGTACCCTATGTATTCAGGTAAAGATACTGTTCCATTACGAACAGTGGGTTTCCCCATTCGGAAATCTCCGGATCAAAGCTTACTTACAGCTCCCCGAAGCATATCGGTGTTAGTCCCGTCCTTCATCGGCTCCTAGTGCCAAGGCATCCACCGTGCGCCCTTTCTAACTTAACCGTTAAAAAAGATCTTACAGATGCTTTGAAAAAAATTAATTGCCTTCTATCTATTATCTAGTTTTCAAGGAACAAAGCAGAAAGAATCCATCACATCGTGATGTTTGTCTTTCCTATTTGAATGAATCACTCATTCAAAACTGAACAAAACAAAAGCGCTCTCGTAATTATCCTTAGAAAGGAGGTGATCCAGCCGCACCTTCCGATACGGCTACCTTGTTACGACTTCACCCCAATCATCTGTCCCACCTTAGGCGGCTGGCTCCATGAAGGTTACCTCACCGACTTCGGGTGTTACAAACTCTCGTGGTGTGACGGGCGGTGTGTACAAGGCCCGGGAACGTATTCACCGCGGCATGCTGATCCGCGATTACTAGCGATTCCGGCTTCATGTAGGCGAGTTGCAGCCTACAATCCGAACTGAGAATGGCTTTATGGGATTCGCTTACCTTCGCAGGTTTGCAGCCCTTTGTACCATCCATTGTAGCACGTGTGTAGCCCAGGTCATAAGGGGCATGATGATTTGACGTCATCCCCACCTTCCTCCGGTTTGTCACCGGCAGTCACCTTAGAGTGCCCAACTGAATGCTGGCAACTAAGATCAAGGGTTGCGCTCGTTGCGGGACTTAACCCAACATCTCACGACACGAGCTGACGACAACCATGCACCACCTGTCACTCTGTCCCCCGAAGGGGAAAGCCCTATCTCTAGGGTTGTCAGAGGATGTCAAGACCTGGTAAGGTTCTTCGCGTTGCTTCGAATTAAACCACATGCTCCACCGCTTGTGCGGGCCCCCGTCAATTCCTTTGAGTTTCAGCCTTGCGGCCGTACTCCCCAGGCGGAGTGCTTAATGCGTTAGCTGCAGCACTAAAGGGCGGAAACCCTCTAACACTTAGCACTCATCGTTTACGGCGTGGACTACCAGGGTATCTAATCCTGTTTGCTCCCCACGCTTTCGCGCCTCAGTGTCAGTTACAGACCAGAAAGTCGCCTTCGCCACTGGTGTTCCTCCAAATCTCTACGCATTTCACCGCTACACTTGGAATTCCACTTTCCTCTTCTGCACTCAAGTTCCCCAGTTTCCAATGACCCTCCACGGTTGAGCCGTGGGCTTTCACATCAGACTTAAGGAACCACCTGCGCGCGCTTTACGCCCAATAATTCCGGACAACGCTTGCCACCTACGTATTACCGCGGCTGCTGGCACGTAGTTAGCCGTGGCTTTCTGGTTAGGTACCGTCAAGGTACCAGCAGTTACTCTGGTACTTGTTCTTCCCTAACAACAGAACTTTACGACCCGAAGGCCTTCTTCGTTCACGCGGCGTTGCTCCGTCAGACTTTCGTCCATTGCGGAAGATTCCCTACTGCTGCCTCCCGTAGGAGTCTGGGCCGTGTCTCAGTCCCAGTGTGGCCGATCACCCTCTCAGGTCGGCTACGCATCGTCGCCTTGGTGAGCCATTACCTCACCAACTAGCTAATGCGCCGCGGGCCCATCTATAAGCGACAGCGTAAACCGTCTTTCCATCTTCTCTCATGCGAGAAAAGAACGTATCCGGTATTAGCTCCGGTTTCCCGAAGTTATCCCAGTCTTATAGGCAGGTTGCCCACGTGTTACTCACCCGTCCGCCGCTAATCTAAGGGAGCAAGCTCCCTTAGATTCGCTCGACTTGCATGTATTAGGCACGCCGCCAGCGTTCGTCCTGAGCCAGGATCAAACTCTCCGAAGAAATGTTTGACTTGCTCATTTGCTTTTTTGATAGTGTGTGCTCACTTAAAATTTAACGTTGGCGCTTTGTTTTGTTCAGTTTTCAAAGAGCAATTTATTCGCCATCTCTCTTAGCGACTTTAATATCTTAACATCTTATCGTTGCTTCGTCAATAACTTTTTTAAAAAACTTTTTTCATTCTTTTTCAAAAGCTTATATGTTGCAGCAACTTTTATAATATACCAGCGTATAAATCAATAGTCAATAGATTTTTTGAATATAATTCACTTTTAAATATCATGACTGATTCCACTTGGATAAATTCATTTTTCCCCTCATATACATTAAGCATTCCTCCTCGGTGCTCACCCTTTTAAACAGCCTGAAAAGGATGTTATATTTCTCGTTTATTGCCCTTTTGACTAAGTGGTCAACTCTTTCATCCTGCAAATCGAATAATATTTCATCCATCTCCCTTTTTAAAAGGTACTCCAATTCCATCTTTTCTTTGTCGTTAATCAATAAACCCAGCATGGTTCACACCTCCACCAAACAGCTTTCCCCATTCCCATCAATTTTATGAATTTTCAACTGATTTTTTTGCATAACAAGAATCCTCGCGCATAAATTTGAAGACAAGAGTCTTTTGGACAAGGGGATGGATGGATTAATGAAATTTTTCATGGTGCTTCAAGCCAAGAACATCAAATATTATTCGTTAATTTTACTTACGGCACTTTTTACCGCTTGGTTCCTTTTTGTACAAAACATTCTTCATGCCCCCGTTTTTTCTACAGAGGATGGGCCGAAAGCGGTTTATAAAGGGGAAAAGAATGTTGCGATCACGTTCAATATTGGCTGGGGTGATGAGAAAGCCGCTCCGATAATAGAGACATTAAAAAGGGAAAAGATTAAATCTGCCACTTTTTTTCTATCGGGATCTTGGGCTGAACGTCATCCGGATATAGTAGCTGAAATTGTGAAAGAAGGATATGAAATCGGCATGCTTGGTTACGATTATAAGGATTATTCCGAAATGGAAGATCAAGAAATCATCCGTGATATTTCTAAAGCACAGGAAGCATTTAAAAAACTTAATGTAAAGAATATAGAACTTTTACGCGCCCCCACCGGTCACTTTGATAAACGCCTCTTAAAGATCAGCGAGAAATTTGGATATACCGTTGTCCATTGGAGCATCGATTCAAAAGATTGGACCAATCCAGGTGTGGATCAGATCGTTCAGAACATCACCAAGGCCCAAAAGGGTGATATCATCTTATTACATGCTTCAGACTCAGCAAAACAAACGAATAAAGCTTTACCGGAGTTAATAAGTGAACTTCGATCAAAAAATTTAAACTTCGTTAACGTTTCAGAGATGATTTCAAATTCATCAGCAAGCAGTGAGGAAATCCGCTGACTGAAAAAACTGCGTACTAATGGTCTCCATGAACCTTTAGTACGCAGTTTTTATGTATTGACTTCCTTATGTATGGACCGACTTACATATAGGTTAGCCACCTTTACCCAGTTCACCGGCTTTCATCTTTCCCTTTGCTGGAGTTTCCTTACGCCCTCTTTTACTGGCCAATTCCTTTTGTGAACGTTCAATCAATTTGCTCAGGACCAATAATTGATAAGCATTGCAGACCAGCAATGGAAACAGCATGAAGTAGAGCCAGCTTTCATCATTGGCACTTAGGACAGGTATCCACTCCAAAACCGTGACCACGACCATGAAAAATAAGGCCGGTATAAACGACTGTTTATTCGTTTGTTTCATTTTGAAATAAGCTGTAACAAGCCCTGCGGCCAATACAACCAATGCTAACACGATGTAGGAACTGATCCCCTCACCTGAACCAAAGCTAAGATATCGCAGGTAAACAAGATCGAATACAACAAAAAGAATGAATACAAGCTGAACGGCATTCCATAAGGAAGCGCTTTTAAATATCCCCAGACCAAAACGATGTATCGTTAAATAGGCAAAAAAGCCGGCTTGGCTTATGACACTGAAAATTAATCCAACACCGAATAACCAAATAAAAGTTGATAGGATGGCACTGACTTCAAAAGAAGAAAAATAAGGCTTAAACTCACTCCATCGAGCCAAGAACCCTATAACTCCGCCCGTTACACCACCTATAAGCAATGTTGTTAAAAACAATTTAACTAAATTACGGCTGTTCATTGTTTTCCTCCATACATTTCTATTTCATTTCCTTAATTGTACCAACCAAATTTGGAAAAATCCACTTATTCCAACAAGGAATAATATCGCCGATTGGAACCATATTAACAGTAAGAAGGATGAAAGGGGCCCTGCGTATGAGAGTGGGAGTTGCTTTGCTTTTCACGTCATTCTTACTCGTTTGTTCCGGTTGTGCTCAAAATGGAGCAGGCGCAGAAAAAATGGAATATGAAGAGACAAAGAAAATGGTCGTCGATATCTTGAAGACAGATGATGGAAAAAAAGCCATCCAGGATATCATTACTGATGATAAAACGAAAGCTGAACTTATTATGGATTCGGATGCCGTTAAGAAATCCATTGAAGATATGGTCACTTCAGATAAAGGGAAGGAATTTTGGAAAAAGACATTTAATGATCCCGAATTTGCTTCCGCTTATGCTAAGGCATTAGAAGACGAACATAAAAAGGTATTGAAGGACTTGACTGCTGATCCTCAGTATCGTGGAATGCTCATGGAAATAATGAAAGAACCGGATATGGAAAAAGAAATGAATAAATTATTAAAAACCAAGGAGATGCGGTCGGTCTATAAAGAGCTGATCATCGAAACCATGGAGAGTCCTCTCGTTCAGGCGAAAATGCAAGAGAGATTGGATAAAGCAGCCACTAAAGCGGTTGAGAAGGAGAAAAAGTGAATGAAATAAGGCTGATTCCAATCGGAATCAGCCTTATTATTATTGTAATTTTTCAATGACCTTTTTAGCAATATCTTCGTAAATCCTGCCGAGCCTATGGTCAGCTGCGTAAATGGATGGAGCAAAGTCCTCTTCGTTCCAATCCGGCTGTTGCAGGGGAAGTTGACCTAAAACTTCTGTACGAAGCTCTTCTGCAAGTTTAACGCCGCCGCCTTTTCCGAATACATATTCTTTTTCACCGGTCGTTTTACTTTCGAAAAATGACATATTCTCTATGACACCAATGACTTCGTGTTCTGTCTTGATGGCCATGGCACCAGCTCTTGCAGCAACGAAGGCTGCAGTCGGATGCGGTGTCGTAACGATGATTTCTTTACATGAAGGGAGCATCGTATGAACGTCCAAAGCAACATCGCCCGTACCCGGCGGTAAGTCAAGGACCAAATAGTCCAAATCTCCCCATTCCACTTCATTAAAGAAACTGTTAAGCATTTTACCCAGCATCGGTCCTCTCCAGATGATCGGCGCGTTATCCTCTACAAAAAAGCCCATTGAGATAACTTGAACGCCAAAGCGTTCAACAGGGATGATTTTTTCTCCGCGAACAACCGGTCTTTTTGTTATCCCCATCATATCTGGTACGCTGAATCCATAAATATCGGCGTCAACCAATCCGACCTTTTTACCCAAACGAGCAAGTGAAGTAGCGAAATTCACTGAAATCGTGGATTTTCCCACTCCGCCTTTACCACTGGCGATCGCGATGAATTGTGTCTTGCTGTTAGGCCCAAGCAAACCTTGGTCCGCTTCATCCTGAGGAATGCTTTCACGATGCTTAGCTAACTCTTCTTCCGAAAGTTCCGTGAAACGGATGCCTACCGATTCCGCTCCGTTCGTTTTCAGTAAGTCCACAACTTCCGATTGCATTTGCATTTGTTCGGCAGTCCCCGTTTTCGCAATCGCAAGTTTGACGCTTACATGACTTTTTTCAGGTTTTATTTTGATTTCTATAATTCCATTTGTCTCTTCAAGGTTTTTATGTAGAAAAGGGTCTTTAAGATCCTTTAATAAATTCAGTACTTTCTCTTCTGTTAACAAGTCGAGCACCCCTTTGAATTTTATTTTCCCATTTTTCAGTATAACATATTACGGAAAGAAAGCTTATTATCTACCCTGCATGCGAAAACCTGATTATTTTCGCATAATAAAAAGGCCTTGTACCTTACAAGACCCAGACATCACTCTTCATCCGATAGTTTTTCCTCTGTAAAGTAACGTAAAATACCCATATAAATCGAACTGGCTACCTTTTCTTGATATGCATCACTGATAAGGCGTTCCCTTTCCTCAGAGTTGGAAAGAAAGCCAATTTCCACAAGCGCTCCCGGTTTCTTAGCATAATTCATCAAATACACATTATTAATCGTTTTTGCATCACGCTTTGTATTTTCCAGGTTTCTAATGATTTCAGTCTGAATGAATTTTGCCACCTGTTCATTTTCCTCGAACCTGCTTGTATAAAAAGTCTGTGCACCTTTCGATGACGCTGATGGAAAAGAATTCAAATGAATGCTTAAGAATAAGTCCGCTTCCGAATCATTGATCATTTCAACCCGATTCCGTAAGTCCTCCTGTTTTCGCTGGCGGATCCCTTTTGTATCTCCCTGTGCCAAATCCTCATCCTTCTCACGGGTCATGATGACAAGGGCACCCTGTTCCTGTAAATAGTCCCTGACCTTTAATGAAACGGAAAGGGCAATTTCCTTTTCCATTACCTCTTGTACATTTGCCCCGCCGTCCATTCCTCCGTGACCTGCATCCAGAATGATGACCTTACCTGCCAACGGAAGGTTCCAGGAGTCCCAAGAATCATCTTCAACAAATTTAAAAGTCACAATTAAAAAAAGGACAAACAATCCCATAGCGATTCCTGTATATTTCAGCTTTCTGCGCATGACCGTTCCCCTTCCATGATCTCTCTACTAAAAAGTATGGGACAAACCATGGAATTAGAACAAGGAATGGGATTTTTGCCTTCTTAATGCAGTTTCATTTTATATCGTTTTTCTCCAGTCTTAAAGCCGTCCATCCACCAATCCCCTACAAACCCTTCACAGCAATAAAACAACCCTTCATCGAAAGCGTTATTTGCCGTAACTTCCCGCCAATACAAAATAAAGTTAAAAAGAGTATCGACCAAAAACTTCTCTTCCTTCCAGCACCTGGACCTTACATCTTCTTCCGACTCACCATAATAGCCAAACTTACTATAGTTCGCTCCTAATAAATAAGCCTCGATGGCAACATCAAAGTAGCCTTCCTCCAAAACATCCATCAAATCCTGTCCGAAGTAACGCTGAATCCTTCCCTTCATATCCTCGATGGAAAGTTCCCTGAGCAACCTACGTTCGAACTTCAATTGCCTTTCCCTTTGCATCTCCTGTAAACCTAATATCACAGCCATATTTCACCTCCGGGGCAATTCCCCATTTCCCAAAATTATTTCCCAAGACATAATTTAGTTTTTGCTTTCAATTTTGAACCATTCATTTATTCCATTGGCAAAAAATAATGAGGATAGGATTGGCTGGTATTTGAAAAAGGCCTATCGATATGCGATATGCTATCTTCTATAAGAAACCTGTTAAAGTGCTGACTGCACATTTCGGATGATAAAAGTCCCCTGCAAGGGTTATGATAATCCAGGAAAAACATGGAATTATCCTCCGTAACCCGCCTCTCAGGCGGCTACCCGAGGCTGACCTTGCCGACTTGGGTCGCTCACTGCGCATGCTGACTTTGATCAATACTAATTATTCATGTCGTGTTTTCCCTTAAATTTAAGCCAGCCATCCTGTATGACACCTTCAGGCTTTTCGATTTACAAGATAAAAAGGACATCCATGGTAAACGGATGTCCTTTTTATCTTGATATAACAAAAGTCATTTAATACCCGCTTACTTAGCAGGATGTCTTTTAAACTGCCTCAAATTCAGAGCGCAGTACAACATTTAATCGGTGGTGCAGCTCAAAGTTTGAAATGGCTTCCATATTTGTTTCAATTTATATCTGTCCAGCTCTTTTCTTTAATCGTCCAGCAAGCGGCACTACAATTATACCGGCTATTATGACCTGCATTACGTTTCCAGGGATGGAGCCGAATGGCTGTATCCAGTTACCGTAAAGGATAACTTCAGCAAAATAATAGCCCACGATTTTTATGATCAATGCAACGGCAACGGCCAATATATATACATATTCTCTTTTGCCGGGTACCTTTTCGGATATGAGTCCGACTAAAAAGCCCATTGCACCTACTATGATGAATGTAAACGGTGCCCATGCTGCCCAAGGAGAGAGAAAATCGGCTAGGGCCATTCCGAATGCTCCTGCTATGGCTCCTGTTTTTTTGCCGTAAACCAAGGCTGCTATAAAAAGAGGAATGTTACCCAAATGGATTAGGCCCCCGTTACCCATTATCGGGAGTTTGATGTTGATCATTGTCGCTACAATGGTTAATGCGATGAAAAGGGCATTGATGACTAAGGCCTTTGTTTTAGTTGTTTCTGTCGCTGGGAATGTTGAATTCATATGAAGTCCTCTTTCTTTTTTTTAGTATTATCATACTCCTAATTAGAAACTTAATAAATATGGATTTTACAAATAAACCTGCTTTACATAAATAAACTCAGGTGTAAACAAATGGAACCCAGCTGTCACCAACGTCTCCGCGGCGTTTCATTTGCATCCGATGCTGGAAATGTGGTCAAATCTTTTTCCGGGCATAAAAAAACCCCCAACCAAATTATTGAACAAAACTGCGAACTTGATGAAATTCAAGGGTCATACAAACGGTTTTAGAATCATTGCACTCTGTACATTAAATAAATTTGATTGGCAATATAATCTGAACTAAAATGAAGCCCCTTTCTTAACCACCATATTATAATACCTACCAATGAGGCAGTTTTAATATCAATGTCAACATAATCAGCAGGTAAATCCTTCTTGGTATTCTTCCTTCTTATTTCTACTAATTGCTTTAATAATAAAAACAATTGGTCCTCGAACTGATTCGTTTTAAATAAAATAAGTAAATAATTTCGATGGATATATAAATAATCAAGCAATTGTGTTAGCTGTTGCTTTTCCGATAAATCTTTTGCATGTATTAAAGCAACAATTTTATCAGAAAGCTCATTTAAAATCTCATCGGTGATTTGCTTTAGTAAATCATGAATATCCTGATAATGTAAGTAGAATGTTGTCCGATTTAATCCTGCTTTGGCTGCGATTTTCTGAACCGTTAAATTTGAAATTGCGGGATCCTCGCATAAGAGAGCAATGACAGCATTTTTAAACATTTCCCTTGACCGAATTGAACGAGGATCTTCTTTTTTAGATATAGACATTTTAAACTCCTTTATAGATTTTTCCCTGACTTTCACAACAGCATATATTTTCTATGTCGATTAGTGAACATCTTCAAGAAAACTGTTCATGGTAAGGAACACATATTTTTGTTACCATCGATTTTATCGACACGATGTTGAGAATGCAAGTCAAAAATAAAGGGGTTGTCGAAAGAAATGGACATAACAGAAGGAAATAAAAAAGTTTTAATAATTGTATTGATTGCTGGCTGTTTTTTATCAACATTAAATCAGACTTTATTAAATGTTGCATTGAGTGGCTTAATGGACGTATTTCATGTAACGGCTGCAACTGTACAATGGTTATCAACAGGCTTTATGTTAGTAAACGGTGTTCTAGTGCCGATTACGGCATTTTTAATGAAACGGTTTACAACAAGGCAGCTATTTATTAGCTCGATGTTCTTTTTGTTCATTGGATCTGTACTTTGTGCATGTGCGGTGAATTTTGGCATGCTGTTAACGGGCAGAATGATTCAAGCAATTGGTGCCGGGATTATTATGCCTCTAATGATGACAGTTATTTTATATTTATATCCTAGCGAAAAGCGTGGAAGCGTTATGGGGACAATTGGATTTGCGATGATTTTTGCTCCAGCCATCGCTCCTACATTATCTGGTTTTATCATTGAGTATATTTCATGGAGATGGCTATTTATTGGGTTAACCCCTTTTATATTAATCGTCATTGTTCTAGCGTTCAAATATTTAATGAATGTTGCAGAGACAACAAAAGCAAAGTTAGATATCACAAGTGTCATTTTATCAACGATTGGTTTTGGCTGTATTTTATTTGGATTTAGTAGCGCAGGAAGCAAGGGATGGGATAATCTCGTTGTCATAACTACAATTGTCGTCGGAATAATCGTGACGACTCTATTCTGTATACGTCAAAGTAAATCCAATGATCCATTATTGAATTTATCCGTATTTAAGTATAAAACTTTCACTCTCACATCATTCATCAATGTACTAATTACAATGATCATGTATGCTGATTTAATACTTTTACCAATTTACTTGCAGAATGGACGAGGTTTTACAGCATTTGAAGCAGGTTTACTGTTATTACCTGGAGCTGTCATTAATGCCTTCTTATCCCCCATCACAGGTAAAATGTATGATAAATACGGTGCTAAACCACTCTTTATTACAGGTTTACTATTTATCATCGTTTCGATGTGGGGAGTCATTGATATAGACGAATCCACAACCTATATCTATTTAATGGTTCGTACCCTTATTTTACGGATTGGATTAAGCTTTATTACCATGCCTTTAAATACCGCTGGGTTTAATGCCTTACCAAGAGAACTGGGTTCCCATGGTTCAGCAGTAAATAATACCATTCGCCAATTGTCAGGTGCTATTGGCACAGCAGTCGTCATCACAGTGTATACAATGCAAGCAACTTTACATGCCTCTGAGCTATCGATGCAAAATGAAAACATTACAGCTATACAACTAGAGGCATTAGCTTCTATCTTTGGCTCAAGTGATGCCTATGTTTTTATGTTAATCTTATCTTTTGTTGCGTTAATTTTTACATGCTTCATGCCTAAAAAAGCTGCAATCAAAAAAAGCGAATCACATAACTAAATTTGTTAACAATACGATTTTTAAATAAAGCATATCCTGGATATCCCGGATATGCTTTATTTAATATATAGGTTCATGGAGCATGAGGCCAAAACCTTTTTCCGGACAAAAAAAGACTCCCAACCAAAATGGTTGAGAGCCTTTCGAAACGGTAATAGAATTAACGTTTTGAGAACTGAGGTGCACGACGTGCGCCTTTAAGACCGTATTTTTTACGTTCTTTCATACGTGGGTCACGAGTAAGTAAACCAGCAGTTTTAAGAGATGGACGGTATTCTGGATCAACTTGAAGCAATGCACGAGCGATACCGTGACGGATTGCTCCAGCTTGACCAGTGTATCCACCACCGCTAACGTTTACTAGAACGTCGTAATTTCCAGTAGTTTCTGTTGCAACTAGTGGTTGGTTAACAACTTCACGTAATGCTGCGAAAGGAATATATTCATTGATGTCACGACCGTTAATAACGATGCGACCTTCGCCTGGTACTAAACGTACACGAGCTACTGAGCTCTTACGGCGACCAGTACCATAATATTGAACTTGTGCCAAGATAGTAACCTCCTTAGTAATTATCCGCGTAATTCGTATACTTCTGGTTGTTGAGCAGCGTGTGGGTGCTCAGCTCCAGCGTATACGTGTAATTTTTTGTAGATTTGACGACCAAGAGAATTCTTTGGAAGCATACCTTTGATAGCAAGTTCAAGCATTCTCTCAGGGTAGTTTGTACGCATTTCAAGAGCAGTTCTAGTTTTAAGACCGCCTGGATGCATAGTGTGACGGTAATAAATTTTGTCAGTCAATTTTTTACCAGTCAAATGGATTTTTTCAACATTGATTAGAATTACATGATCACCAGTGTCAATGTTCGGTGTAAAAGTTGGTTTATGTTTACCACGTAGAATGGATGCTACTTCAGTAGAAAGGCGACCCAAAGTTTTGCCTTCAGCGTCAATCACATACCATTTACGTTCTACTTCATTAGCTTTCGCCATAAATGTCGTACGCATGGTTAACCTCCTAAAAAACTTTTTAATTTTTTATATTTATTTTCAATCACAATAAACTTCCGGGGCTTATCGTGGGATTAAAATACATACCATATTATATTAACTTCTCCCAGATTCATTGTCAAGGGAATGTTACACTAGGATAAGTTGTCTATAAAACACTCTCTGCAACTCCATGAAAAGTTCAGTATAGCGTCAAACCGCTCCATTACTGATTCCATCCGGTTTCCCAGTTGTAAAAAAACTGGTATCACTTCGGAAATATTTTTATTTGTAAAATACTTTCCATAAATACAAGCCTTGGGCTGGTGCTGTTTTCCCTGCAAAACTGCGGTCCTTTTTGTCCAAAATCCCGCTCATATCACGGGGTGACATCTTGCCGCTGCCGACATCCAGGAGCGTCCCAACCAAAATACGCACCATATTATACAAAAAACCTTCGCCAACGAAGCGGAAAACCATGAAACCATCGCTCTCTTCAAAATCCATTTCTTGTATCGTTCGAACTTTATCGACCACTTCCGTTTTTGCCGAACAAAAACTTGTAAAATCATGTGTCCCTATCAAATGGGAGATCGCTTCCCTCATCGCCTCCCCATCTAATGGATAGGGATAATGATAGGCGTAATTTCGTTGGAACGGATCCCGTAGTTTCGAGCGGGCTATGATATAACGGTACTCTTTCCCAGTCGTATGGAACCTCGCATGAAAATCGTCGGGCACGACTTCGACCTCCAGAACGATGATATCGGTCGGAAGAAGGGCGCTGAACGCCTTTACCCAATTTTCCGTAGGAAATGTAAGGGGCGATTCAAAGTGAAGTACCTGCCCCTTTGCATGAACTCCTGAATCTGTCCTGCCTGAAGCAGTCACTTTTATAATTGTGCCTTTATGCATTTGGGCCAAGACTGCCTCGAATTCACTTTGTATGGTGCGTTTCTCCGGCTGCACCTGATAACCAGCAAAATCTGTGCCGTCATAAGCGATCACACATTTATATTTTGGCATAGTTCTCTTCCTTATTATGAACGTAATAAAAATAACATGACCGTTAGAACACCTAATGAGACCATCAAAAGGCTATCACTCGTCTTCCAGTCCAATTTGCGATATTTCGTGCGGCCTTCCCCGCCACGGTACCCTCTAGACTCCATGGCAGTTGCCAATTCTTCCGCCCGTTTGAACGAACTAACAAATAAAGGAACAAGCAGCGGTACAATCGATTTAACCCTGTCCTTTATCGGGCCAGATGAAAAGTCAACGCCCCTTGCAGTTTGGGCCTTCATGATTTTTTCCGTTTCCTCCATTAGCGTTGGAATGAATCGAAGGGCAATGGACATCATCAATGCCAGTTCGTGTACAGGCATTTTCCACTTTTTCAAGGGCCCCAACAGCTCTTCCATGCCATCTGTAATGGATATCGGTGAAGTCGTCAAAGTTAACAGTGACGTAACAAGGATTAGTAAAGTAAATCTAACGGATATGAAAAGACCTTGAATCAGCCCGCCTTCATAGATTTCAAACCAACCATATTCAAAAAGCAATTCCCCTTCTTTCGTAAACAATATATGGAGAAGGAATGTAAATACGATCAAGAAAAAGATTGGTTTTAACCCATTATAAATATAGCGAAGCGGTATTTTGGAAAGACTGATCAATAGGATGGTGAATACAGCAAGCAAACCGTAAGAAACGACATTATTCGCCAAAAAGACGACACAAACAAACAGGAACACGAGGAGCAATTTAGCCCTTGGGTCCATCTTGTGCATCAGTGAATTTGCAGGGACATAACGCCCGATAATCATTTTATCCAGCATCAGCGGTTCCCCCGTTTCATGGCTTTATCTATTTCTATCGCTAAATCACCGATATTAAGACATGGATGATCAAATCGGACACCAAGTTCCTTCTGGAGCTTTAGCTGAAAACGGACCGTATCAGGAACATCCAGGCCAAGCTCCATTAATTGTTCCGGCTCTGAGAAAATTTCCTGGGGGGTTCCCTTTTTGAAAACCGTACCCTTATGCATGATAATGATGTCATCCGCATACTTGGCTGCATCCTCCATGCTATGTGTCACCAGAATCGTTGAAATGCCCCTTGCTTTATGCAAATCATAAAACATATCCATGATTTCTTTGCGTCCTCGCGGATCCAGTCCCGCTGTGGGCTCATCAAGTACCAATACTTCCGGCTCCATGGCAAGTACCCCAGCGATGGCAACCCGTCGCATTTGTCCGCCGGATAAGTCGAATGGGGATTTTTCAAGAATTTCCTCATTCAATCCGACTTGCGCGATGGCTTTCCTGGCCAGTTTCTTAGCATCGATTTCAGAAACGCCAAAATTCATGGGTCCGAAACATATATCCTTTTCAACCGTTTCATCAAATAGCTGATGTTCCGGAAACTGAAAAACAATCCCGACCTTTTGTCTAATTGGCCGCAACGCCTTCTCTTTTCTTCCGGCCTCAATCGTCCGATCCCCAATGAAGACCCGACCCTTCGTCGGTTTTAATAGAGCATTCAAATGCTGCAGTAGCGTGGATTTCCCGGACCCTGTATGCCCGATGATTGCGGTATAGGTTCCCGGCTCCATTGAAATATTGACATCATGAAGGGCTAGATGTTCAAAAGGAGTATTCACCTGATAGCGGTATTCTACATCATCGAGTGTAATTCGCATAAATCCTTCACCAACTCTTCCTCTGTCAAATGCCCATCAACTACACGAACACCATTTTTTTGTAACTCCTTGGTTAGTTTCACTGAAAAGGGAATATCCAGACCAAGAGCAATCAATTCTTCCTCTAACTCAAAAATATCCTGAGGCGGTCCTTCACGATATAACCGACCTTGGTTCATGACTATCATTCGATCAGCTTTCGCAGCTTCCTCAAGATCATGGGTGATTGATATGACAGTAATCTCGTTTTCCTGCTTTAATTCCCTAACTGTTTCAAGCACTTCTTCACGGCCTCTTGGGTCAAGCATGGAGGTTGCTTCATCTAAGATGATTATGTCTGGCTGCAGGGCTATTACACCTGCTATGGCCACTCTTTGCTTTTGACCGCCGGATAGATGGTGCGGCTCTTGATTAAGAAAGGCATTCATTTTAACCTTATTTAACGCACCATGAACACGCTCCACCATAACCTGCTGAGAAACACCGGCGTTTTCTAAACCAAAAGCCACATCATCCTGAACTGTAGTGCCTACAAATTGATTATCTGGGTTTTGAAAAACCATGCCAATTCTCTGGCGTACATCCCAAACGGATTCTTCTGTCAAAAGTTGATCATTAATAGTGATGGTACCTGAGTTAGCGAACTGAAGACCATTCAATAACTTCGCTAATGTCGACTTGCCAGAACCATTATGCCCGACAATCGCAAGCCACTCCCCCTGATGAATATCAAAAGAAACATCATCCAAGGCGTTTCGAGACTGACCCTCATATTTAAAAACAATATTATTTAAAGAAACCAGCTTCTTCACTATGTGGCCCTCCTCGTCCTCGACTGCACTCGTCTAATCTAAACTCTGCTCAATCAATGTGAATATAGTAGTTTTTCCTTCTGAAAATATAAAAAAACGCTGCACCCCTTCCACCGAAAGAATTTTCGGTAAATTAAGAGCAGCTAACAGCGGGCCTGTTACGAAAAACAGGTTATCTTATAATCGCTTATCAAAAGCGGGAAGGGATGCTTGAGCTAGACGTGAAGGCTCCCTGCATAATACAGGTTCCGCCAGCCATCGTAACACTCAATGCGAATTTCTAAATGACGGAATTTCTATTTTAAAAAAAGAAAAAGGGCATAGAACAAGTGAGTATATTCATTTGTCCCGCCCTTTTTCATCGTTGTTATTAAACTAACTCAATAACCACGACTGGTGCACCGTCACCGCGGCGTGGACCAACTTTCATGATACGAGTGTATCCACCTTGACGTTCTTCATAACGTGGAGCCACGTCACTGAATAGTTTTTGAAGGGCATCTGTGCCATTCTCAGCGTCAGCGATTTCGTTACGGATGAAAGATGCAGCTTGACGGCGTGCATGCAAGTCACCACGTTTACCAAGAGTGATCATTTTATCTACTACAGAACGTAATTCTTTAGCACGTGCTTCAGTAGTTTCAATGCGCTCATGGATAATAAGATCCGTAGCTAAATCACGAAGTAATGCTTTACGTTGTGCGCTAGTGCGTCCTAACTTTCTGTAACCCATTAGAGATTCCCTCCTTTGTTGAAGTTCTATATTGTGTGTCTAAAACAAGGCTCACAACATAATGGATTGATTCCGCCATGTTATCAGTCGTCTTTACGAAGACCTAAGCCTAATTCTTCTAGTTTCGCTTTCACTTCTTCAAGTGATTTACGACCTAGATTACGTACTTTCATCATATCTTCTTCCGTTTTATGAGCTAGCTCTTGAACGGTATTGATTCCAGCACGTTTCAAGCAGTTGTAAGAACGAACAGAAAGGTCTAATTCTTCGATCGTCATCTCAAGAACTTTTTCTTTTTGATCTTCTTCTTTTTCAACCATGATTTCAGCATTTTGAGCTTCATCGGTTAAACCAACAAAGATATTTAAATGCTCTGTTAAAATCTTAGCTCCAAGTGCTACCGCTTCTTGCGGACCAGTACTGCCATCAGTCCAAACATCGAACGTTAACTTGTCAAAGTTAGACAACTGTCCAACACGTGTATTTTCAACTTGGAAAGATACGCGTGAAACTGGAGTGTAAAGAGCATCGATTGGAATTACACCAATTGGCTGGTCTTCTCTCTTGTTTTGAACAGCAGGAGTGTAGCCGCGGCCGCGACGTGCAGATAAACGCATACGCATATGACCGTTTTTACCAATTGTAGCAATATATAAATCCGGATTAAGAATTTCTACATCACTATCATGAGTGATATCAGCAGCCGTGATGACTCCGTCACCTTGAACGTCAATTTCCAGCGTCTTCTCTTCATCAGAGTAAATCTTAAGAGCTAGTTTTTTCACATTAAGAATGATAGATGTTACATCTTCCACGACGCCTTCAATTGTTGAGAACTCATGTAGCACTCCATCAATTTGTATAGCTGTGACAGCAGCACCTGGGAGTGAGGATAAAAGGATACGACGTAAGGAGTTACCCAATGTAGTACCATACCCACGCTCTAGTGGCTCTACGACGAATTTACCGTATTTGGTATCGTCGTTGATTTCAACCGTTTCGATTTTTGGTTTTTCTATTTCGATCATCAATAAACCCTCCTTCAAAACGTCAAAACCCCGGCAAGTAAACGAATTCACTTAAACCGAAATTCCCCATGTATACGTTCCCGCTGTGCGCAACAACTGAAAATTAATCCTCTGTAAGAACGCAAACTCAGTATTATATCCCATTATTGACAGGAATACAAAATCTATACAGAAAAATTAAACACGGCGACGTTTTGGTGGACGGCATCCGTTATGTGGAACTGGAGTTACATCTTTAATTGCAGTTACTTCTAGGCCAGCAGCTTGAAGTGCACGAATAGCAGCCTCACGTCCAGCACCAGGTCCTTTAACTGTAACTTCAAGAGTTTTCATACCATGTTCAATTGATGTTTTAGCAGCTGTTTCAGCAGCCATTTGTGCAGCGAATGGAGTGGATTTACGAGATCCACGGAATCCTAGAGCTCCAGCACTTGACCAAGAAATAGCATTACCATGAGAGTCAGTGATCGTAACGATAGTGTTATTGAATGTTGAACGAATATGTGCAATACCAGTTTCTATATTCTTTTTCACACGACGTTTACGTGTATTAGTTTTACGTGCCATGAAAAGTAACCTCCTTTACTAATTATTTTTTCTTGTTAGCTACAGTACGACGAGGTCCTTTACGCGTACGAGCATTGTTTTTTGTATTTTGACCGCGAACAGGAAGACCACGACGGTGACGTAAACCACGGTAAGAACCGATTTCCATTAAACGTTTGATGTTTAGGGAGATTTCACGACGAAGGTCGCCTTCTACTTTAAGCTTGTCAATGATATCACGAATTTTGTTCAATTCGTCTTCCGTTAAGTCACGAACGCGAGTTTCTTCAGAAACGCCTGCTTCTGCAAGAATCTTGATCGCTGTTTGTTTTCCAATACCATATATATATGTTAATGAGATAACAATACGTTTGTCACGGGGAATATCTACTCCAGCAATACGTGCCATGCTTGAGTGCACCTCCTTCTATTTAGCCTTGTTTTTGTTTATGTTTAGGGTTTTCGCAAATAACCATAACTTTACCTTTTCTGCGGATAACTTTACACTTTTCGCAGATTGGTTTGACTGATGGTCTGACTTTCATTGCTATCTAACCTCCTTATACAGATCGGAGCGTAACCGGATTATTTGAACCGGTATGTGATTCTGCCGCGAGTTAGATCATACGGGGAAAGCTCAACCGTAACTTTATCTCCAGGCAAAATGCGAATAAAGTGCATACGAATTTTACCGGATACATGAGCTAAAACAGTATGACCATTTTCTAATTCTACCTTAAACATTGCATTTGGCAAAGTCTCTTGTACTGTGCCTTCTACTTCAATTACATCATCTTTCGCCATTAAAGTGATTCTCCCTTCTCTATGCGTGAACCTATTAAAGGTGCACATCTTTCCGTCAACATTACTACAGTCCAATTATCCTCATAAGTCTTACAATTCTGCATCAAGTATTCACCATTTTGTAGAACCAGGCTTTAACTGAGGACCTTTATCAGTTGGACCGAAATGAGGATTTTATGGGTCCTCATGTAAGTCTTGACCGATTCCGTGACCGACATACTCTCGAAATAGAGAAGCAATTAGTCTCGACATAGGTTTGAATAGCATGGGAGATGTTTGAAAGGCGCACGCCTGACATAGCTTCTTTCAACCCTCTATATCACGACTCTTTAGGAATCCCAATAGAGTCACTGCATTTCTTCATCAATTTTGCCGACCGGATATGTCCATGAAGATCACTTAAAAAGTAATCGCCCAATTCAGGGAATACCAAGTACAAGAACCTGATTAATAAATGTGCGAATGCTCGCGAAATCCATTATACCCTTTGTATTATAGGAATGCACCAAGTTTAACTAGTAAGTTATAAAAATGGTATGAATTTCATAAATCAATACGAATGATTAATTTTGTAAAGCACCAAGAAACACATCGATATCTTCAAATACCTTATCAATATCTTGCTGTCCGTTAATGTTGACCAAGTATCCTTTGTCTCCATAGAAATCAAGAAGTGGCTTGGTTTGTTTCAAATTCACATCTAAGCGATTTTGAACCGTTTCTGCATTATCGTCGGCACGTTGATATAATTCTCCGCCGCAGCGGTCGCATACAACATCATTAGCAGGAGGATTGAATACAAGATGGTATGTCGCACCACATGATTTGCAAATACGACGTCCTGTCAATCTTTCCATTAAGATGCTTTTATCAACATCGATATTAATGACAAAATTCATTTTGCGATCTAAATCAGTAAGAATGCTTTCAAGTGCCTCTGCCTGTGCCACAGTACGTGGAAATCCATCAAGCAAAAATCCTTTTAGGCAGTCTTCCTTGCTTAAACGTTCACGTACGATGCCAATGGTAACTTCATCAGGTACCAATTCGCCTTTGTCCATGAATGATTTCGCCTTTAGACCTAATTCTGTTCCATCTTTGATAGCTGTTCGGAACATATCTCCAGTAGAGATATGAGGGATATTATATTTTTCTACGATTTGTTCAGCTTGAGTGCCCTTACCAGCACCCGGCAGACCCATTAACACTAGATTCAATTTTCTTCCCCCTCAAACTCTATAATGGGTAAAGGGAACAAGCCGTTCCCAAAACTCATTACTTTATAAAGCCTTTATAGTGTCTCTTCACAAGTTGTGATTCCAGCTGCTTCATCGTATCAAGGGCAACCCCCACCACGATCAGCAAACTGGTACCACCAATCTGTGCAGATTGAGGTAGATCAGCAAGCTTAATGAAAAATACCGGTAAAACGGCAATGATGGCTAAAAATATAGAGCCTACAAACGTCAAACGGTATAAAACACGTGTTAAATATTCTTGTGTACTCTTACCTGGACGAATCCCCGGCACATAGCCACCTTGCTTTTTCAAATTCTCAGCCATTTGTTCAGGGTTAACCTGAATGAATGCATAAAAATACGCAAAAGCAATGATAAGAGCAACATAAATGATCATACCAATTGGCTTGGTGTAATCAAGATTTGTTGATATCCAACTAGTCACGCTGTTCTTTCCAAAGAAAGAAGCGATTGTAGTGGGAGTAATGATAAATGCCATTGCAAAGATTACCGGAATAACCCCCGCAGCATTTACTTTCAATGGTAAATGAGTAGACTGGCCACCCATTTGTGTACGACCTACCGCAGCACGTTTCGCATACTGAATAGGAATTTTTCGTAATGCCTGCTGAATGAAGATAACAGCAACCACGATTGCTAATACTGCTAAAACAATGAGGATAATCGTTATGATTCGTAAGAATAATTGATCACCGGCATTTTCAAATTGTTGGGCGTAAATCTGATTTGCCGTATTTGGCAAACTAGCTACGATACCAGCAAAGATTATGATGGAAATCCCATTACCCACACCCTTAGCAGTGATCAGCTCCCCTAACCACAAAAGAAAAGCTGTTCCTGCCGTTAAGACAGTCGCAATAAGCAAGTATGTTGCAATTCCAGGATTTTCAATCAACTGGCCACCTGACATATTATTGAACCCATAAGACATACCAACCGCTTGGATAAATCCTAGGATAATGGTGAAGTAACGAGTGAATTGAGCTAATTTACGGCGCCCTGCTTCTCCTTGTTTAGACCATTCAGTGAACTTAGGAACAACATCCATCTGTAACAGCTGAACGATGATGGATGCCGTGATGTACGGCATGATACCCATCGCTAATATGGAAAAGTTTTGCAGTGCTCCGCCGCCAAAGGTATTTAAAAGACCGATGACGCTCAGCTGGTCCTGTTCAGCGAGAAAATCGGCATTCACATGCGGTACAGGTATAAATGTACCGATGCGATAGACGATTAACATTAGAAGGGTAAAAATAATCTTATTCCTTATTTCACCCACGCGCATAAAATTGGAGATCGTGCGAAACATTAGATCACCTCTGTATTACCGCCAGCAGCTTCGATAGCTTCTTTAGCAGTAGACGAGAATTTGTGAGCTTTAACAGTAAGCTTTTTCTCAATGCTTCCTTTTGCAAGAATTTTGATTCCTGCTTTTTCTTTACTTACAACTCCAGTCTCAAGTAAAAGAGCTGGTGTTACTTCAGTACCGTCTTCGAAAAGATTTAACGTATCAAGGTTTACGATAGCATAGTCTTTACGGTTGATGTTGGTAAATCCACGTTTAGGTAAACGTCTGAATAGAGGAGTTTGTCCCCCTTCAAATCCAAGACGCACACCGCCGCCGGAGCGAGCGTTTTGTCCTTTGTGTCCTTTACCTGCTGTTTTACCGTTACCAGATCCAATACCGCGACCTTTACGTTTACGTTCTTTACGAGAACCTTCTGCAGCTTTTAACTCATGAAGTTTCATGTTGGCACCTCCTTGTTAAGTTAAAAATTATTTTATTGTTCTTTTACAGTAACAAGATGAGCAACTTTGGTAATCATACCGCGAATCGCAGGGTTATCTTCTTGAACAACCGTTTGATGCATTTTGCGTAAACCCAAAGTGTTAACTGTAACACGTTGATCTTCAGGACGACCAATCAAGCTGCGAGTGAGGGTGATTTCTAATTTATTAGCCATAATTCGATTTCCCTCCTTATCCTAACAGTTCTTGTACTGATTTTCCACGTAACTTAGCTACGTCTTCAGCACGTTTCAATTGCTTCAATCCTTCAATTGTTGCGCGAACCATATTAATAGGTGTATTAGTACCTAGTGATTTAGACAAGATATCGCTAACTCCGCCTAATTCAAGTACCGCACGAACAGGACCACCAGCAATTACTCCTGTACCTTCAGAAGCTGGTTTCAATAGAATGTGACCTGCGCCATAGCGACCGTTCACAAGGTGAGGAATAGTAGTACCAACCATTGGTACAGTAATTAGATTTTTCTTAGCATCCTCAATAGCTTTACGGATAGCATCCGGAACTTCTTGAGCTTTACCAGTACCAAATCCAACATGACCATTTTTATCACCAACAACAACTAGTGCAGTGAAACGGAAACGACGTCCGCCTTTAACAACTTTAGCTACACGATTTACTGTAACTACGCGTTCTTCAAGTTCTAATTTATTAGGATCAATGCTACGCATCTGTTATGTCCCTCCTTATCCATTAAAATTCTAAGCCGTTTTCACGAGCAGCGTCAGCCAATGCTTTAACACGACCATGGAAGAGGTAACCACCGCGGTCAAATACCACAGCTTTGAAACCTTTTTCAACAGCACGTTTCGCAATAAGTTCGCCAACTTTTTGAGCTGCTTCAGCATTGCTACTAGCTTCGATACCGATCTCTTTATCAAGAGTTGAAGCACTTGCTAATGTTACGCCTTTTGCATCGTCAATTAATTGTGCGTAAATGTGTTTGTTTGAACGAAACACATTTAAACGAGGACGAGCTTCTGTTCCAGAAAGCTTAGCACGTACACGCGCATGTCTTTTCTGACGAGTAGCATTTTTATCAAGCTTCGTAATCATTTACGTCACTCCTTTCGTTTACTTATGCGGCATTACTTACCAGTTTTACCTTCTTTACGACGAACGAATTCGCCTTCGTAACGGATACCTTTACCTTTATACGGTTCAGGTGGGCGAACATCACGGATATTAGCTGCTAGAGCTCCTACACGTTCTTTGTTTGCACCTTTGATGATTACTTTTGTATTAGAAGGAACTTCGACTTCAACGCCAGCTTCTGGCTCTATTTCTACAGGGTGGGAATATCCTACGTTAAGGACAAGCTTGTTACCTTGCTTTTGTGCACGGTACCCAACCCCAATAAGTTCAAGTGATTTTACGAATCCTGTTGATACACCTTCAACCATGTTAGAGATAAGTGCGCGAGTAGTACCGTGTAAAGAACGGTGAGCCTTCTCGTCAGACGGACGTGTAACAGTTAACACGTTCTCTTCAACAACGATTGAAAGGTCAGGATTGAATGATCTAGTTAATTCACCTTTAGGTCCTTTAACAGTTACTTCACTTCCAGTAACAGTAACTGTGACGCCTGCAGGAATTTCAATAGGTTTTTTACCTATACGAGACATAATGTGCACCTCCATTCTTGTGAAAATGTATTACCAAACGTATGCTAAAACTTCTCCGCCAACTTGTTTAGAGCGAGCTTCCTTGTCTGTTAAAACTCCGTGAGAAGTAGAAACAATTGCGATACCTAAACCGTTAAGAACGCGTGGTACCTCTCCAGTTTTTGCATATACACGCAAACCAGGTTTGCTGATACGTTTTAGACCAGTTATAACACGTTCGTTGTTTGCACCGTATTTTAAGAAGATACGGATGATACCTTGTTTGTTGTCTTCGATTAATTCAAAGTCACGTACGAAGCCTTCACTTTTTAAGATCTCAGCAATTTCCTTTTTGATCTTTGAAGCAGGAACTTCCAGTTTTTCGTGACGAACCATATTCGCATTACGGATGCGAGTAAGCATATCTGCAATAGGATCTGTCATGACCATTATATTTTACCTCCTTCCCAAACTCGGGTTTTACCAGCTAGCTTTTTTAACGCCAGGAATTTGTCCTTTATATGCAAGTTCGCGGAAACAAATACGACAAAGTTTAAATTTACGTAATACAGAATGTGGACGTCCGCAACGTTCGCAACGTGTATATTCTTGTACTTTAAACTTCTGTTCGCGTTTTTGCTTTACGATCATAGACTTTTTAGCCACGATTTCGCCTCCCTTTATTTAGAGATTACTTTTGGAACGGCATTCCAACTTGAGTAAGTAGTTCACGAGCTTCTTCGTCAGTGTTAGCAGTCGTTACGATAACGATGTCCATACCACGAACTTTGCTCACTTTATCGTAATCAATCTCAGGGAAGATAAGTTGTTCTTTAACGCCTAATGTATAGTTCCCACGTCCGTCAAAGGATTTCTTTGAAACGCCGCGGAAATCACGTACACGCGGTAAAGATACAGATACTAGCTTATCAAGGAATTGATACATACGCTCTCCACGTAATGTAACTTTCGCTCCGATAGGCATACCTTCACGCAAACGGAAGCCTGCGATTGATTTTTTTGCTTTTGTTATAACTGGTTTTTGACCAGTGATCAATGTAAGTTCTTCAACAGCTGTATCTAAAGCTTTCGAGTTAGATACTGCGTCACCCACACCCATGTTAATAACGATTTTCTCAATGTTTGGTACTTGCATTACTGATTGATAGTTGAATTTACCCATCAATGACGGTGTAATTTCACTTTTTAATTTTTCTTTAAGGCGGCTCATTGCTTAGTGTACCTCCCTTCATTTATGACTTATTTATCTAAAGATTCACCTGATATTTTAGCTACGCGTACTTTTTTACCATTTTCGATCTTATATCCTACACGAGTCGGTTTACCTGATTTAGGATCAAGTGGCATTACATTGGATACGTGAATAGCAGCTTCTTTGCTGATAATTCCACCTTGTGGATTAAGTTGAGATGGCTTGGAATGCTTTTTCACGATGTTAATTCCTTCAACAAGCACACGATTTTGTTTCGGATATGCAGAAAGAATTGTTCCTTGTTTGCCTTTGTCCTTACCAGAGATGACTACGACTTTGTCACCTTTTTTAACATGCATTAGCTTGGCACCTCCTTGAAAGGCTTTATACAAATTTTACATTATAGAACTTCTGGAGCAAGAGAAACGATTTTCATGAAACTATTGTCACGTAATTCACGAGCAACAGGTCCAAAAATACGTGTTCCACGTGGGCTCTTATCGTCACGGATAATTACACATGCGTTTTCATCAAAACGAATGTAAGAACCGTCAGGACGACGCATACCACGTTTTGTACGGACAACAACAGCCTTAACGACTTCACCTTTTTTAACAACGCCTCCTGGTGTTGCCTGTTTAACTGTACAAACGATGATATCACCGATGTTTGCAGTTTTACGGCCAGAACCACCTAGGACTTTAATTGTTAGCACTTCACGAGCACCTGAATTGTCAGCGACTTTTAAACGAGATTCTTGTTGAATCATGTACGGTACCTCCCTTCGGAATTAGCTTAATCCGAACTATATTAAATGATTACTGCTTTTTCTACTACTTCTACAAGACGGAAGCGTTTAGTAGCTGAAAGTGGACGAGTTTCCATGATACGTACTACGTCGCCTGCTTTAGCTTCGTTTAGCTCGTCATGAGCTTTTAACTTTTTAGAGTATTTCACGCGTTTACCGTATAAAGAATGCTTTTTATAGGTTTCTACAACTACTGTAACTGTTTTATCCATTTTGTCGGATACTACGCGTCCAGTGTAGATTTTGCGTTGGTTGCGTTCGCTCATTCTGCAAACCTCCATTCATTATCGATTAGTGACACCGATCTCTCTTTGACGAACAACTGTTTTCATACGAGCAATCGATTTGCGAACTTCACGGATGCGAGCTGTATTTTCAAGTTGTCCAGTAGCTAACTGGAAACGAAGATTAAATAGTTCTTCTTTAAGAGATTTTAGTTTTTGTTCAATTTCAGCAGTGGTTAGATCTTTGATTTCATTAGCTTTCATTTGTTTCACCACCAATTTCCTCTCTTTTTACAAACTTGCATTTGATTGGAAGTTTGTGTGCTGCAAGGCGCAATGCTTCTCTTGCCACCTCTTCAGATACACCAGAGATTTCAAACATAACTTTGCCCGGTTTAACAACTGCTACCCAACCTTCAGGAGCACCTTTACCGGAACCCATCCGTACTTCAAGCGGCTTAGCTGTGTAAGGTTTGCTTGGGAAGATTTTGATCCAAACTTTTCCTCCACGTTTCATATAACGAGTCATCGCAATACGAGCTGCTTCGATTTGACGGTTCGTGATCCAGGAAGCTTCTTGAGCTTGAAGTCCAAATTCTCCGAAATGAACTTCAGTGCCGCCCTTAGCCATCCCTCTCATCTTACCGCGGTGTTCACGACGGTATTTTACGCGTTTTGGCAATAACATATTATTTTCCTCCTTCCTCAGATTTCTTCTTAGTAGGAAGAACTTCTCCACGGTAGATCCAAACTTTCACGCCTAGCTTACCGTAAGTAGTATCTGCTTCAGCATGAGCATAATCTATGTCAGCACGAAGTGTGTGAAGTGGAACTGTTCCTTCGCTGTAATGTTCAGCACGAGCAATATCAGCACCGCCAAGACGACCAGAAACTTGTGTTTTGATTCCTTTTGCGCCAGAACGCATAGTGCGTTGAATAGCTTGTTTTTGAGCACGACGGAATGAAACACGGTTTTCTAATTGACGAGCGATGTTTTCAGCAACCAATTTTGCGTCAAGATCTGCTCTTTTAATTTCAATGATATTGATATGAACTCTTTTGCCAGTCAGCTGGTTCAAAGCTTTACGTAGTGCTTCGACTTCAGTACCGCCCTTACCGATAACCATTCCTGGTTTAGCAGTGTGAACTGATACATTGATGCGGTTAGCAGCACGTTCGATTTCAACCTTGGATACAGAAGCATCATTTAAGCGTTTCGCAATATATTCACGAACTTTAATGTCTTCATGCAAAAGAGTAGCGTAGTCTTTATCAGCGTACCATTTGGATTCCCAATCACGGATGATCCCGATACGCATACCGATAGGATTTACCTTTTGACCCACAGATTACCCCTCCTTCTTTTCTGATACAACGATTGTAATATGACTAGTACGTTTGTTTATTGCACTCGCACGACCTTGAGCGCGAGGACGGAAACGTTTTAATGTTGGTCCTTCGTTAACGTATGCTTCTGAAACGACTAGGTTATTAATATCCATTTCGTAGTTGTGTTCTGCATTTGCAATAGCAGATTTCAGAATTTTTTCTACGACTGGAGAAGCAGATTTTGGTGTTAAGCGAAGAATCGCTACTGCTTCACCTACTTGTTTTCCTCGAATTAAATCTGCGACTAAACGCACTTTACGAGGAGCAATACGAACTGTTTTAGCGACAGCTTTAGCTTGCATGAGATGCCCTCCTCTCATTAACGTCTTGTTTTCTTGTCATCACTTGCGTGACCTTTATAAGTGCGTGTAGGCGCGAATTCGCCTAGTTTGTGACCTACCATATCTTCTGTAACATAAACCGGCACATGCTTACGACCGTCATAAACGGCGATTGTGTGTCCGATGAATTGCGGGAAGATTGTTGAGCGACGAGACCAAGTTTTTACTACCTGTTTCTTGTCAGCTTCATTTAATTTTTCAACTTTTACCAATAAATGATCATCAACAAAAGGCCCTTTTTTTAAGCTACGACCCATGCGAGTACCTCCCTTCGTGACTGTTCTACGGTTCTATATATGAACCGTAGCTCAATCCCGTTATTTTTTACGACGACGTACGATAAATTTATCGGATTTATTTTTCTTCTTACGAGTTTTGAATCCAAGAGTAGGTTTACCCCATGGAGACATTGGTGATTTACGTCCGATTGGTGCTTTACCTTCACCACCACCGTGTGGGTGATCATTCGGGTTCATTACAGATCCACGAACTGTTGGGCGTTTACCTAACCAACGGTTACGGCCAGCTTTACCAATGTTGATAAGTTCATGTTGTTCATTACCAACTTGACCGATTGAAGCACGGCAAGTAGCAAGAATCATACGAACCTCACCTGAGTTTAAACGTACAAGTACATAACGACCTTCTTTACCAAGTACTTGAGCAGATGTTCCTGCTGAACGGACTAATTGTCCACCTTTTCCTGGTTTAAGTTCGATGTTATGAATTACTGTACCAACTGGGATGTTAATAAGAGGTAGTGCGTTACCCACTTTGATGTCAGCTTCTGGACCTGACATAACTTCCAAACCTACTTCTAGGTTTTTCGGAGCTAGGATATAACGTTTTTCTCCATCAACGTAATTAATTAATGCAATGTTTGCAGAACGATTTGGATCGTACTCAATAGTAGCAACGCGTCCTGGTATACCATCTTTATTCCGTTTGAAATCGATGATACGGTATTGACGCTTGTGGCCGCCACCTTGATGACGAACTGTTAACTTACCTTGGTTATTACGGCCGCCTTTGCTGTGTAAAGGAGCAAGTAATGATTTTTCCGGTTTGTCTGTAGTGATCTCAGCAAAATCCGAAGTTGTCATATTACGTCGACCGTTAGAGGTAGGTTTATACTTCTTAATCGCCATTTGTATTTCCCTCCTTCTCTAATGAATTAAGCTTCGAATAGCTCGATTTCTTTGCTGTCAGCAGTTAATTTAACAATAGCTTTACGGCGCTTGTTAGTATAGCCTGCATGTTTGCCCATGCGTTTGAATTTACCTTTGTAGTTCATGATGTTTACTTTCTCAACTTTAACGCCGAAAATTTCTTGAACAGCATCTTTAACTTGAGTTTTATTAGCTCTAACATCAACTTCAAAAGTATATTTCTTTTCAGCCATTACGTCTGAAGAGCGTTCAGTGATTACGGGGCGCTTAATGATATCGCGTGCATCCATTATGCAAGCACCTCCTCTACTTTTTCGACAGCTGATTTAGTCAAGATCAATTTGTTGTGTGAAACAACATCAAGAACGTTAAGACCATCAGCTTCAACTACAGTAACACCAGGGATGTTACGTGCAGAAAGAGCAACTTTCTCATCTAAACCGTCAGTAACGACTAACGTTTTAGTATCAACAGAAAGGTTTTTAAGTACCGCTACAAACTCTTTTGTTTTTGGAGCTTCGAAAGACAAACTTTCAAGTACCAAAATGTTCTCTTCCAATGCCTTTGCAGACAATGCAGATTTAATAGCTAAACGACGTACCTTTTTAGGTAGCTTGTAAGCGTAAGATCTTGGAGTAGGTCCAAAAACAACGCCACCGCCACGCCATTGTGGAGAACGGATAGAACCTTGACGCGCACGTCCAGTTCCTTTTTGTTTCCAAGGTTTACGTCCACCGCCTGCAACTTCAGAACGGTTTTTAACTTTATGAGTTCCTTGACGTAAGGAAGCTCGTTGCATGATGATTGCTTCAAATAACACATGATTATTAGGTTCGATACCAAAGATGGATTCATTTAGTTCGATGTCGCCAACTTGTGAACCTGTTTGGTTGAACAATGTAACTTTTGGCATTCTATTGCTCCTCCTTTCTCAGAAATTACTTTGCTTTAACAGCAGTTTTAACTTTGATCAATGCTTTTCTAGCACCAGGTACATTACCTTTGATCAATAGTAGGTTGCGTTCAACATCAACTTTAACGATAGCTAAGTTTTGAACAGTAATTTGTTCTCCACCCATACGTCCTGGTAATAGTTTACCTTTGAATACGCGGTTTGGAGCTACAGGACCCATTGAACCTGGGCGACGGTGGTAACGAGAACCATGAGACATAGGTCCGCGAGATTGTCCATGACGCTTGATAGAGCCTTGGAAACCTTTACCTTTTGAAATTCCTGATACATCTACTAAATCGCCTTCAGCGAAAATACTAACATTGACTTCTTGACCGATCTCATATTCAGTAAGATCCGTTCCGCGGAATTCGCGAATGAAGCGCTTAGGAGTAGTATTTGCTTTTTCAACATGGCCCTTTTCAGGTTTGTTAGAAAGCTTTTCACGTTTGTTTTCAAAACCAACTTGAACTGCTTCATAGCCATCAGTTTCAACAGTTTTCTTTTGAAGAACCACGTTATTAGCAGCTTCGATAACTGTTACCGGAATAAGTTCACCGTTTTCAGCAAAAACTTGAGTCATACCGATTTTTCTTCCTAAGATTCCTTTGGTCATAAGTCACACCTCCTAGAGTAATTGTTCATATTTATATGAATTATAATTTGATTTCAATGTCAACGCCTGATGGTAAATCTAAACGCATCAATGAATCAACTGTTTGTGGAGTTGGATTAACGATGTCGATTAGACGTTTATGCGTACGCATTTCGAATTGTTCACGAGAATCTTTGTATTTATGAACCGCACGTAGGATCGTATATACCGATCTTTCAGTAGGTAATGGAATTGGACCAGATACAGCCGCACCAGAACGTTTTGCAGTTTCAACAATTTTCTCAGCAGATTGATCAAGAATTCTGTGATCATATGCTTTTAAACGAATACGAATTTTTTGTTTTGCCATAATTTTCCCTCCTTTTCGCCTATTTTAAAATAGACCTTCTCAATGGAAATTTCCCACACACTCGCCATGGCAAAGCGGCCGGGTGTGTCAGCAACCTTCCATATCATCGCAGTCAAAGACCAACATTGTCTATTATACATAAAACACAAGTAGAATGCAAGTTAAACTTAGATTTTTCTTGTGCAACACACTTTTATTATTATACATACTATCACAAGTATTTACAAGTACATTCTACATGGTCTTTCATATCCATTTTCTTCAATTCGAAAATCTTCATGAAACTTAATAAATTCACTAATTTTTTTATCGATATTATAGAAGAAAAAAATAAATAACCTTTAGAAAATAGAAAAGAAGCAGATGGCGTCCCATCTGCTTCTCCCGGAAGGCGTCCCTTCCAATATTGTTTTATGAATCAATTACTCTGTGATTGTAGCAACTACGCCAGCGCCTACAGTACGTCCACCCTCACGGATAGAGAATTTAGTACCTTCTTCGATAGCGATTGGAGCGATAAGTTCTACAGTCATTTCGATGTTGTCTCCCGGCATAACCATTTCTACGCCTTCAGGAAGGTTACAAATACCAGTTACGTCAGTTGTACGGAAGTAGAACTGAGGACGGTAGTTTGTAAAGAATGGAGTGTGACGTCCACCTTCTTCTTTAGAAAGAACATAAACTTCAGCTTTGAACTTTGTGTGTGGAGTGATTGTACCTGGTTTAGCAAGTACTTGTCCACGTTGGATATCTTCACGGGATACACCACGAAGTAGTGCACCGATGTTGTCACCAGCTTCAGCATAGTCAAGAAGTTTACGGAACATTTCAACACCAGTTACTGTTGTTGGTTTAGACTCTTCGTTGAAACCGATGATGTCAATAACGTCACCGACTTTAACTTGTCCACGCTCAACACGACCAGTTGCAACTGTTCCACGACCAGTAATTGAGAATACATCCTCAACTGGCATCATGAATGGTTTTTCAGTGTCACGAGTTGGTTCTGGGATATACTCGTCAACAGCTGCCATTAATTCATGAATTTTTTCTTCCCAAGCAGCGTCTCCTTCAAGAGCTCTTAGTGCAGATCCTTTGATAACTGGAATGTCATCGCCAGGGAAATCGTATTCAGATAGAAGATCACGGATTTCCATTTCTACTAATTCAAGAAGTTCTTCGTCATCAACCATGTCGCATTTGTTCATGAATACTACAAGGAATGGTACACCTACTTGACGTGAAAGAAGGATGTGCTCACGAGTTTGTGGCATTGGGCCATCAGCAGCAGATACTACTAGGATACCGCCGTCCATTTGTGCAGCACCTGTGATCATGTTTTTAACATAGTCAGCATGTCCTGGGCAGTCAACGTGTGCATAGTGACGAGTAGCTGTTTCATACTCAACGTGTGCAGTAGAGATTGTGATACCACGTTCTCTTTCTTCTGGAGCACCATCAATTTGGTCATAAGCGCGAGCTTCTGCGCCACCAGATTTAGCAAGTACAGTTGTGATTGCAGCTGTTAGAGTTGTTTTACCATGGTCAACGTGACCAATTGTTCCAACGTTAACGTGCGGTTTTGAACGATCAAATTTAGCTTTTCCCATTAGGAATTCCTCCTTAAAATTATAAATAAAAGATTAAGTATATAGGGCTGTGAAAGAAGACTAATTCTTCCATCACAGCTTACATAAGATAGTTATACTTTAATAAGAGATGAAAATCAATTATTCACCTTTATTTTTTTTGATGATTTCTTCAGAAATGCTCTTAGGTACTTCTTCATAATGATCGAAGTGCATAGAGAATGTTCCGCGTCCTTGAGTGTTAGAACGTAAAGATGTAGCATATCCGAACATTTCGGATAGTGGAACCATCGCTTTAACCATTTGTGTGTTACCGCGAGCTTCCATACCTTCTACACGACCACGACGAGATGTGATATCCCCCATGATGTCGCCTAGGTAATCTTCTGGAATAACTACTTCTACTTTCATGATTGGTTCAAGGATAACCGGCTTACATTTAGATGCAGCATTTTTAAGTGCCATTGATGCAGCAATTTTAAATGCCATTTCGTTGGAGTCAACGTCATGGTAAGAACCGTCAAATAATTTTGCTTTGATGTCAACTAGCGGGTAACCAGCAAGTACACCACGGTCAAGTGAATCAACTAATCCAGCTTGTACAGCAGGGATGTATTCACGTGGTACTACACCACCGACAATAGCATTTTCAAATTCGAATCCTTTACCTTCTTCGTTTGGACCAAATTCAATCCATACGTGTCCGAATTGTCCACGACCACCTGATTGGCGAACGAATTTACCTTCAACTTTAGCTGAACCACGGAAAGTTTCACGGTATGCTACTTGAGGAGCACCGACGTTAGCTTCCACTTTAAATTCGCGACGCATACGGTCAACAAGGATGTCCAAATGAAGTTCACCCATACCAGCGATAATCGTTTGACCAGTTTCTTGGTCAGTATGCGCACGGAATGTTGGATCTTCATCTTGTAGCTTTTGTAAAGCTTGACCCATTTTGTCTTGGTCTGCTTTGGATTTCGGTTCAACTGACAGTGAGATAACTGGCTCTGGGAATACCATGGATTCAAGAATTACTTGGTTCTTGTCGTCACATAGAGTATCCCCAGTTGTAGTATCTTTCAAACCAACAGCAGCAGCGATATCCCCTGCGTATACAGTTGAGATTTCTTCACGGCTGTTTGCATGCATTTGAAGGATACGTCCAATACGTTCACGTTTACCTTTTGTTGAGTTGATTACATAAGATCCTGATTCTAATGTACCTGAGTACACGCGGAAGAATGTAAGTTTACCAACGTAAGGATCAGTCATAACTTTAAACGCTAAAGCGGAGAACGGTTCAGAATCATCTGAATGGCGTTCTACTTCATCTTCTGTATCCGGTAGAGTACCTTTAATAGCCGGCACGTCTAATGGAGATGGAAGGAAGTCGATAACGTTATCAAGCATTAATTGAACACCTTTGTTTTTGAAAGCTGATCCACAGATAACTGGGAAGAATTCAACGTTAACAGTTGCTGTACGAATAGCTGCTTTCAATTCAGCAATGCTGATTTCTTCGCCGCCAAGGTATTTTTCCATTAAGTCTTCATTAACTTCTGCTACTGCTTCAATTAACTTTTCACGGTATTCTTCAGCTAATTCCCGATGTTCTTCAGGAATTTCACCAACAGTGATATCAGTTCCTAGATCATTGGCATAGAAATGAGCTTTCATTTCAATAAGGTCAATGATTGCAGAGAATTGATCTTCAGCACCGATTGGTAACTGAACCGGGTGAGCATTAGCTTGTAGACGATCGTGGATTGTTCCAACTGAATATAGGAAATCCGCACCGATTTTGTCCATTTTATTTACGAATACGACACGTGGTACACCATAAGTTGTAGCTTGGCGCCAAACTGTTTCAGTTTGAGGCTCAACACCTGATTGGGCATCAAGTACTGCTACAGCTCCATCAAGTACGCGCAAAGAACGTTCAACTTCAACTGTGAAGTCTACGTGTCCCGGTGTATCGATGATGTTTACACGGTGACCTTTCCACTGTGCAGTTGTTGCAGCGGAAGTGATCGTGATTCCGCGTTCTTGTTCCTGTTCCATCCAGTCCATTTGTGAAGCACCTTCGTGCGTTTCACCAATTTTGTGGATTTTACCAGTGTAATATAGAACACGTTCTGTTGTTGTCGTTTTACCAGCATCGATGTGAGCCATGATACCGATATTACGAGTGTTTGCTAAGGAGAACTCTCTTGCCATTTGTCTTTCTCCTTCCTTCTATAAGGATTTTATAGTGATTAATCTTACCAGCGATAGTGAGCGAAAGCTTTGTTAGCTTCAGCCATTTTGTGTGTATCTTCACGTTTCTTAACTGCTGCTCCAGTATTGTTAGCAGCATCCATGATTTCATAAGCTAAACGCTCTTCCATCGTTTTTTCTCCACGAAGGCGAGAGTAGTTTACTAACCAACGAAGTCCTAGAGTCGATTTACGGTCTGGACGCACCTCAACTGGTACTTGGTAGTTAGCTCCACCCACACGGCGTGCTTTTACTTCTAATACAGGCATGATGTTTTTAAGTGCTTGATCGAAAACTTCGATTGGCTCATTGCCAGTACGTTCTTTGATTAAATCAAATGCAGAGTAAAGAATTTTTTGTGATTTACCTCTTTGTCCATCAACCATTAATTTGTTGATTAAGCGAGTCACAAGTTTTGAATTATAAATTGGATCTGGTAATACGTCTCTTTTCGTTACAGGTCCTTTACGAGGCATTATATTTCCTCCTTTCAAGAAAGTTCAATTTTTGTTTAAGATTATTTTTTAGCTGCTTTCGGACGCTTAGTACCGTATTTAGAACGGCCTTGCATACGATTGTTAACTCCAGCAGTATCAAGAGCACCACGTACGATATGGTAACGTACCCCTGGTAAATCTTTTACACGACCGCCACGGATAAGAACCACGCTGTGTTCTTGTAGGTTGTGACCGATACCTGGGATATAAGCTGTTACCTCGATACCGTTTGTTAAACGTACACGCGCATATTTACGTAACGCGGAGTTTGGTTTTTTCGGTGTCATAGTACCCACACGAGTGCAAACACCACGTTTTTGCGGAGATGATACGTTAGTTTGTGCTTTTTTAAAGCTGTTGTAGCCTTTGTTAAGTGCTGGAGATTTTGAATTAACCTCTTTAGACTCGCGTCCTTTACGCACTAATTGATTAATAGTAGGCATTACATTTTTCCTCCCTTCACGTTTTCATTTCTAGTACCACACATCCAGGTGGTTCATAAATGGGTAAAAACAAAGTCTTTGCAAATATAATTGCAAAAACATTTTTACTTTTTAATGGCAACAGTTGCTGCTCCGACATCAATACCACATGCTTTGCCAAGCATTCTCATCGAATCAACATATGTGATAGGAACATCCAATTCTTTGGCGGTCTCAACGACACGCCCAGTCAAGTATATATCTGCATCATCAGCGATGATAACTTCTTGAATTAAATTGTTTTTAAGAGCTCTAACTGCTTGTTTCGTCCCTATAATCACTGACTTTGCCTGTATTACTTTTTCATAAGACATGGTCCATATCCTCCAAAGTTACAGGGTAACATAGGAGCACCTTTGCTATAGTATCATTATTAGTCGGATACTGTCAACTTCTTTCAAGAAAATAATTTCAGCAAAAGGTTTTCCTTACATAATTCTATTAAGATAATCAATTTGCCTAAAGGGAATATTTCAAATCCTCATACGGCTTTTCAGTCAGCCATGAGTAATAAGAGAGACCAGCTCAATAAATTCTGATCCTTCAGCTCCAATAGGAAACAGGAGTGCGGTTTTCAGTTTAAATTATTGAGCTGGTCCTTTTTCCTTTAATCCACTGTTACTGTATCGGCACTTTCGTCACCAACAACGACAGGATTTGCTTTTCTGTATCTAAGCATTCCCGTTCCTGCAGGGACAAGTTTACCGATGATAACATTTTCTTTAAGTCCAAGCAATTCATCACGTTTTCCTTTTATTGCTGCATCAGTCAAGACTCTGGTTGTTTCTTGGAATGACGCGGCGGACAAGAAGGAATCCGTTTCAAGTGATGCTTTTGTGATACCTAGCAATACAGGGCGGCCTGTAGCTGGTAATTTGTTAGTCAGCAATGCATCTGTGTTTGCAGTAGTGAACTGATTAACATCCAATAATGTTCCTGGAAGCACTTCAGTTTCGCCTGCATCAAGCACACGGACTTTACGCATCATTTGTCTAACCATTACCTCGATATGTTTATCACCGATCTCAACACCTTGCATCCGGTATACTTTTTGAACTTCATGAAGCAGGTATTCCTGAACAGTAAGCACGTCTGTAACCTTCAGCAATTCTTTCGGATCGATGGAACCCTCTGTTAACTCTTCACCACGACGGACAGGAGTATCAACAGTTACTCTTAAACGGGCTGTGTATGGTGCAGTATATGTGCGTGATTCAACTGCACCTTGAACAACGATTTCCTGTTGTTTATCCCGAATTTCATTAATCGAAACAACTGTTCCTTCGATTTCGGAAATGACAGCTTGACCTTTAGGATTTCTCGCTTCAAATATTTCTTGGATACGAGGAAGACCTTGAGTGATATCATCCCCAGCAACCCCACCTGTATGGAATGTACGCATCGTCAACTGTGTACCAGGTTCTCCGATTGATTGAGCGGCAATGATACCGACTGCTTCGCCCACTTCAACTTCTTGACCTGTAGCCAGGTTGCGTCCATAACATTTTTTACATACACCATGGCTGGTGTTACATGTAAAGGCAGAACGGATCCATGCTGTTTCAATTCCAAGTGATTCAATATAATTAGCAAGATCTTCAGTAATAAGATCATTTTCAGCCACGATTACTTCATTTGTTTCTGGATGTTTGATCGCTTTTCTTGCATAACGGCCAACCAGGCGCTCTTCAAGATGCTCAATTATTTCAGTGCCCTCTCTCAAGGCTGAAATTTTCAAGCCGCGGTCGGTTCCACAATCGTCATCACGGATGATAACATCTTGGGCAACGTCAACAAGTCGACGGGTAAGGTAACCGGAATCGGCTGTTTTAAGTGCTGTATCGGCAAGACCTTTACGCGCACCATGTGTAGAGATGAAGTACTCCAACACTGTTAAACCTTCACGGAAACTTGATTTGATCGGTAATTCAATGATACGTCCAGCCGGGTTGGCCATCAAACCACGCATACCCGCAAGCTGCGTAAAGTTGGAAGCATTACCACGGGCACCGGAGTCACTCATCATGAAGATTGGGTTGCGTCGGTCCAATGAGTCCATAAGTTTGGACTGAATGGTATCCTTGGCAGCACTCCAAATTGAAATGACGCGATCATAACGCTCATCCTCAGTAATTAGACCACGTCTGAATTGTTTCAAGACGTTATCCACTTTGGTTTGAGCTTCAGAAATGATTTCTTGTTTTTCTTTTAAAACGACAATATCAGCCACACCAACGGTAATACCAGCTTTTGTCGAATATTTGAATCCAAGATCTTTCATCCGGTCAAGCATTTTGGATGTTTCGGTAATTTTAAAACGTTTAAAGACTTCCGCAATGATATTTCCAAGAATTTGTTTCTTGAAAGGATCAATAGCAGGTTGAGCATTAATCAATTCAGGGATATTAGCGCCTTTTTCCACAAAATATTTCTCTGGAGTTTTCGTTTCCAAATTATATCGTGTTGGTTCGTTAATATACGGGAATGATTTTGGTAAAATTTCATTGAAGATCAATTTACCGACAGTGGTAATTAGAAGTTGGCCGTTTTGTTCTTCAGTGAATGTTTCATTATTTAGTGACGATGCATGCACAGCACAACGGGAATG
Organism: Peribacillus sp. V2I11; assembly: GCF_030817135.1. Taxonomy (NCBI): domain Bacteria; kingdom Bacillati; phylum Bacillota; class Bacilli; order Caryophanales; family Bacillaceae; genus Peribacillus; species Peribacillus sp. V2I11. The sequence goes on from NZ_JAUSYW010000001.1 coordinate 2,212,158, forward strand.
CAAGTGTACATATCCGTTTTGGTATGCAAGTAATGCTTCACTTGTATCTTTAAAGATCATACCTTCACCGATAGCGCCTTCTCTTTCCAATGTTAAGTAATAGTTACCTAATACCATATCTTGTGAAGGTGTAACGACAGGTTTACCATCTTTAGGGTTCAAAATGTTCTGTGCTGCAAGCATAAGCATGCGTGCTTCGGCTTGGGCTTCAGAAGATAGAGGAACGTGGACCGCCATTTGGTCACCGTCAAAGTCAGCGTTGTAAGCTGTACATACGAGCGGATGCAAACGAATTGCGCGACCTTCAACCAACGTTGGTTCAAATGCTTGGATACCAAGTCTATGAAGTGTCGGTGCACGGTTCAATAGTACTGGGTGTTCTCTAATAACTTCTTCTAGTACATCCCATATTTCAGGAGATAAACGTTCAATTTTACGCTTAGCTGATTTAATGTTATGCGCTAGACCTCTTTGAACAAGCTCCTTCATAACGAATGGTTTGAATAATTCAATCGCCATTTCTTTCGGAAGACCACATTGGTACATCTTTAAGTTTGGTCCGACTACGATAACGGAACGGCCAGAATAATCAACACGTTTACCAAGAAGGTTTTGACGGAAACGTCCTTGTTTACCTTTTAACATGTGAGATAAAGATTTTAACGGACGGTTACCAGGTCCAGTTACCGGACGGCCGCGACGGCCATTATCGATAAGAGCATCGACGGCTTCTTGCAGCATACGCTTCTCGTTTTGAACGATAATGCTTGGTGCTCCAAGATCCAGTAATCTTTTCAACCGATTATTACGGTTGATAACACGGCGATATAAATCATTTAGATCAGATGTGGCAAAACGCCCTCCATCAAGTTGAACCATAGGACGAAGTTCCGGTGGAATGACCGGAAGCACGTCAAGAATCATCCATGAAGGCTCATTTCCGGAGTTACGGAATGCTTCAAGCACTTCCAAGCGTTTGATTGCACGGGTTCTGCGTTGTCCTTGAGCTGTTTTAAGCTCCTCTTTCAACGACTCTACTTCCTTTTCCGTATCTATATCTTGTAAAAGTTTTTTAATAGCTTCCGCACCCATTGCAGCTTGGAACTTCTTACCGTATTTCTCACGGTATGTACGATATTCCTTTTCAGAAAGAAGCTGTTTCTTTTCTAAAGTTGTATCGCCCGTTTCAGTTACTACGTAAGATGCAAAGTAAATAACTTCTTCCAATGCCCGTGGAGACATGTCAAGTACAAGACCCATACGGCTTGGGATCCCTTTAAAGTACCATATGTGTGAAACTGGAGCTGCCAGCTCAATATGACCCATACGCTCACGACGCACCTTAGCACGAGTGACTTCAACACCACAACGGTCACAGACTACGCCTTTATAACGAACACGTTTATATTTTCCGCAATGACATTCCCAGTCCTTTTGAGGTCCAAAAATTCTCTCACAGAATAAACCGTCTTTTTCTGGCTTTAACGTACGATAGTTGATTGTTTCTGGTTTTTTAACTTCTCCATGGGACCAAGAACGAATCTTGTCTGGTGAAGCAAGACCAATTTTCATATACTCAAAATTATTAACGTCTAACAAGGGGCCTACCTCCCTTTTAATCTCCAGGTTTAACCCTTGATTGCCGTCAAATATCAGGCAATCTTACACCGGATGATGGTTGATTGAATCAATAAGGCTCTAACAAGGCAGCATGATCTTCAAAGGAACATCTTGCTGCCAGTCAGAGCGGGTAATAAATAACTAGATATGTTTATAATTTTATTCTTTGACAGGTGCCCCTACTTCGGAAGCGACCATATCTTTAGTTTCTGAATCAAGGCTTATTTTGTCTGCTTGGTTGGCTTCTTCTTCATCTTCCAAATCACGCATTTCGATTTCACGATCTTCGGCATTAAGAATTTTAACATCCAATCCTAAACTTTGAAGCTCCTTAATCAATACTTTGAAGGACTCAGGAACGCCTGGTTCAGGGACATTTTCACCTTTGACAATCGCTTCGTAAGTTTTAACACGACCTACGACATCATCTGATTTAACGGTTAGGATTTCTTGTAATGTATAAGCAGCACCATAAGCTTCAAGTGCCCATACTTCCATCTCACCGAAACGCTGTCCACCAAATTGCGCTTTACCACCAAGTGGCTGTTGCGTAACAAGGGAGTAAGGTCCAGTGGAACGTGCATGAAGTTTATCATCGACCATATGTGCCAGTTTGATCATATACATGACACCAACTGATACACGGTTATCAAATGCTTCACCTGAGCGGCCATCATAAAGGACAGTTTTTGCATCACGGGACATCCCGGCTTCTTCAATCGTACCCCAAACATCTTCCTCAGTGGCACCATCGAATACAGGAGATGCTACATGAATGCCAAGTGCGCGTGCAGCCATACCTAAGTGAAGCTCCAACACCTGACCGATGTTCATACGTGAAGGTACACCCAATGGGTTTAACATGATGTCGACTGGAGTGCCATCTGGTAAATAAGGCATATCTTCTTCAGGAAGGATCCTGGAGATTACCCCTTTGTTACCATGTCGTCCAGCCATTTTATCGCCTTCATGGATTTTACGTTTTTGAACGATATATACACGTGCTAATTGGTTTACACCAGGAGGCAGTTCATCGCCGTCTTCTCTATTGAATACTTTAACATCAAGAACGATTCCGCCGCCGCCGTGAGGTACACGAAGTGATGTATCCCTTACTTCACGTGCTTTTTCACCGAAGATTGCATGTAATAGACGTTCCTCAGCAGTCAGTTCCGTGACACCTTTAGGCGTGACTTTACCAACGAGAAGGTCTCCATCTTTCACTTCAGCACCCACACGGATTATTCCTCGCTCATCTAGATTACGAAGCGCATCTTCCCCTACGTTAGGGATATCACGTGTGATTTCTTCAGGTCCTAATTTTGTATCGCGTGATTCAGATTCATATTCTTCAATATGAATAGAAGTGTACACATCATCCTTAACCAATCGTTCACTCATGATGATGGCATCTTCATAGTTATATCCATCCCATGTCATGAAGGCTACCAATACGTTACGTCCAAGTGCCAACTCACCTTTTTCCATTGAAGGACCATCAGCAAGAATTTCACCTTTTACAACGTTGTCGCCAACACTTACGATAGGGCGTTGATTATAGCACGTTCCTTGGTTAGAACGAATGAATTTTAATAGACGGTACTTATCAATGTTTCCTTTTACTTGCTGTCCGTCAACCTCACTTACCCTACGTACCCATACTTCACGTGATTCAACGTGCTCTACGATACCAGGGTGTTTACAGATTACAGCAGCACCGGAGTCTTTCGCTGAAACATACTCCATACCCGTTCCGACTCGAGGGGCTTCCGGTTGCAGCAAAGGCACTGCTTGACGTTGCATGTTCGCTCCCATAAGGGCACGGTTGGAGTCATCATTCTCCAAGAAAGGAATACATGCTGTCGCAGCAGATACAACCTGTTTAGGAGATACATCCATGTAATCGACGCGGTCACGCGGAACAACGGTATTTTCACCGCGGAAACGTGCAACAACATCATTATCAAGGAATGATCCGTCATCTGATAGACGTACATTCGCTTGGGCAACTACATAATTATCTTCCTCATCAGCTGTTAAGTAATCGATTTGACTTGTAATTTTGCCTGTTTCAGGGTCCACACGGCGATATGGTGTTTCAATGAAGCCATATGGATTAACCTTTGCAAAACTGGATAATGAGTTAATCAAACCAATATTCGGTCCCTCAGGCGTTTCAATCGGACACATGCGGCCATAGTGGGAGTAATGAACGTCACGTACTTCAAAGCCAGCACGCTCACGTGTCAGACCACCAGGTCCCAATGCAGATAGACGACGTTTATGCGTCAATTCAGCCAACGGGTTCGTTTGATCCATGAATTGGGAAAGCTGTGAGCTTCCAAAGAACTCTTTAATGGATGCAATGACTGGTCGAATGTTGATTAGTTGCTGTGGAGTGATTGTATTCGTATCCTGAATGGACATTCTTTCACGAACGACACGTTCCATACGGGATAAACCAATTCTAAACTGGTTTTGCAGCAATTCACCAACGGAACGCAGACGACGGTTACCTAAATGGTCAATGTCATCCGTGATTCCCACACCATGCAATAAGTTAAAGAAATAACTGATGGAAGAAATGATATCAGCCGGAGTAATGTTTTTGACCTGGTCGGTCACATAGGCATTACCGATGATATTGATCACTTTTTCGCCTTCAGCATCGTTTGGTGCAAACACTTTAATAGGTTGAAGAAGAGTTTCTTCCTCTACTACACCACCTGATGGATGGAATGTTTTGAATCCGATTCCACCTTCGATATGAGGCAGAATCCTATCAAGGGTACGACGATCAAGCATTGTACCTTTTTCAACGATGATTTCACCTGTTTCAGGATCAATCAAAGTCTCTGCAATACGTTGTCCGAATAAACGGTTCTTAATATGCAGTTTTTTGTTTATTTTATAACGGCCTACATTAGCTAAATCATACCGTTTCGGATCAAAAAAGCGTGATACTAAAAGACTTTTGGCGTTTTCGACAGTAGGCGGTTCACCTGGGCGTAGACGCTCATAGATTTCTAGTAATGCTTTTTCTACACTCTCGGTGTTATCCTTTTCAAGAGTGTTGCGAAGATATTCGTTGTCTCCGATTAAATCGATGATTTCTTGATCTGTTCCGAATCCAAGGGCACGCATCAATACCGTAATCGGTAATTTCCTGGTGCGATCGATTCTAACATACACAACATCCTTGGCGTCTGTTTCATATTCGAGCCATGCGCCACGGTTAGGAATAACGGTCGCAGAGAATCCAAGCTTACCGTTTTTATCCATTTTCCCATTGTAGTAAACACTCGGTGAGCGCACTAATTGGGATACAATTACCCGTTCAGCACCATTGATGACAAATGTACCTGTTTCAGTCATCAGCGGGAAGTCGCCCATAAATACATCCTGGTCTTTCACTTCCCCTGTTTCTTTGTTAACAAGGCGCACTTTCACACGAAGTGGTGCAGAATACGTAACATCGCGTTCTTTTGTTTCTTCCACAGAATACTTCGGCTCAGCTAAGCTGTAATCGATGAATTCTAACGATAAATTACCTGTAAAATCCTCAATAGGAGAAATATCCTGGAACATTTCTTTTAAACCTACATCTAGAAACCATTGATAAGAAGCTGTTTGAATTTCAATCAGGTTCGGAAGATCCAAAACCTCACTAATTCTTGCATAACTTCTACGTTGGCGGTGTCGTCCATACTGAACAAGTTGACCTGTCAACTGATTCACCCCTTAAATCAAGCGTTATAAGGATCCATTTGCCTCGGAAAAGGAATCATTTCCATAGACAAAAAGAAAATGGTTTTTATTTTAAAAACCACTATTTCTCATAAAACGAACTATTATTTATATATTTTTCCCATATTATCCATTGGTTATACACCAATGGTATAAAAATTGCATAGTTACGGAATTATATATATGCATTTTATAATACTAACATAGCGAAAATTTAGAGTCAAACCTTTTTGGCTAATAGTATATAGTAACCTTTTTTCTTAACGGGCACTTCAATATTTCCAAATAATTGCTCCATTTTATCCATTGCGGATGGAGCCCCTTGTTTTTTTTGAATGACAACCCATAATTCTCCACCAGCTACCAAACTGCGATAGCTTTCTTCTAAAATTTCGTGGACTACACTTTTACCTGCGCGAATGGGAGGGTTCGTAAGAATCGCCGCGAATTGATTGGAGCCAACTTTGTCAAAACGATCACTTTCGTAAATCTTCACATTTGCAATCCCATTGGAAGCGGCATTCTCTTTTGACAATTCAACTGCCCGGCTATTTATATCAATCATTTCTATCGCTCTATCGGGATAAGCTGCCGCAATCGATATTCCGATTGGTCCATAACCGCAACCAACATCGAGAATATCTCCTTCCACAGCTTCATTAAGGTTAAAACTCTCAACCAAAAGACGCGATCCGAAATCAACTTCCTTTTTCGAAAAAACACCATTATCACTTTTGAAGCGAAAGGCACGTCCCTTTAATGTGAAATCCCAAAATTTCGGATTGCTTACGACATCCGGTTTATGTGAGTAGTAATGCTCTGTCAGAGTCATCTCCCCCTATCAGAAAGGAATATTGAAGATTTAATGAGAGAAGAGAATTGAAGAATGGATGCTTGCACGCCGGAATGTCCGAATAACGAAATCCTCGTTATTAAATCATTAACGGCCAGTTTTCATCATTTCTTTAAAAATGATGAAAAAAAGCCCGCCAGTGATAGCGAGCTTTTTGTTTATGCAAGATTACTTAACTTCAACGCCAGCTCCAACTTCTTCAAGTTTAGCTTTAACTTCTTCAGCTTCTTCTTTAGAAGCGCCTTCTTTGATTGCTTTTGGAGTGTTGTCAACAAGTTCTTTTGCTTCTTTAAGTCCAAGACCTGTTACTTCACGTACAGCTTTGATAACTTTGATTTTTTGATCTCCAGCAGATGTAAGGATTACATCAAACTCAGTTTGCTCTTCAGCAGCAGCGCCACCAGCAGCAGCTACAGCTACAGGTGCAGCAGCAGTTACGCCAAATTCTTCTTCGATTGCTTTTACAAGGTCGTTTAATTCTAAAACAGTCATGTTTTTAACTGCTTCTAAGATTTGATCTTTAGTCATTTTTATTTCCTCCTCGAAATGGTTGGTTTTTTTTGAATCAATAGGCTAAATAAGCGGTTAGCTTACGCGCCTTGTTCTTCTTTTTGATCTGCAACTGCTTTTGTAGCAATAGCAAGTCCGCGCATAGGTGCTTGTAGCACGCTGAGTAACATTGAAAGTAGGCCTTCGCGTGAAGGTAGTTCTGCAAGAGCTTTAATTTCTTCAGCAGTTGCAACATTTCCTTCGATAACTCCAGCTTTGATTTCTAAAGCTTCATGTTTTTTCGCAAAATCGTTAAGGATTTTTGCTGGCGCAATAACATCTTCAGTTGAGAATGCAATTGCGTTTGGTCCTGTTAATGATTCGTTCAAAGCGCTAAGTTCAGCACTTTCCGCAGCACGGCGAGTCATAGAGTTTTTGTAAACTTTAAACTCAACGCCAGCTTCACGAAGTTGCTTACGAAGTTCTGTTACTTCAGCAACAGTCAATCCACGGTAGTCAACAACTACTGTTGATTGGCTTGCAGTTAATTTATCAGTAATCTCAGCAACGATTTTTTGCTTTTGTTCAATAATTGCGTTCATCCTTACACCTCCTGTAGATTTGCTTGAAAACATTTATACCGTTTCAAAGAAAAAGCCTTCATCTCTATTGCAGACATGAAGGCAGTAATTTCAAAAGTCATAGTCAGTGACTATTATTATCGAATTACCTCGGCAGGGAATTAAGCTCGTAACGAGCACCTACTGTCTACGGTACAAATGATATTCATTTATTCACAACAAAACTTATTATAACAATAATAGTTTTGGAATGTCAATTATTTATTGAAAGTAGAAGAATCAACTTTCACGCCAGGGCCCATTGTAGTTGTTACAGAAACGTTTTTCATGTAAGTTCCTTTAGCAGCCGCAGGTTTAACTTTCATTAATGTATCATAGATAGTAGTGAAGTTTTCCACTAGTTTAGCATCCTCGAAAGATACTTTACCGATTGGAGCATGGATGTTTCCAGCTTTATCTACGCGGTATTCAACTTTACCAGCTTTGATTTCATTAACAGCTTTTGTTACGTCGAATGTTACTGTGCCAGTTTTAGGGTTAGGCATTAATCCTTTAGGTCCTAATACACGGCCAAGTTTACCAACTTCACCCATCATGTCTGGAGTCGCAACGATTACATCGAATTCGAACCATCCTTGTTGGATTTTGTTGATGAAGTCAGATTCGCCAACGTAGTCAGCACCAGCAGCTTCAGCTTCTTTTGCTTTTTCGCCTTTAGCGAACACTAATACGCGTTGAGTTTTACCAGTACCATTCGGCAGAACAACAGCTCCACGAATTTGTTGGTCAGCTTTCTTAGGGTCTACGCCTAAACGGAAAGCCACTTCAACAGTCGCATCGAATTTTGCGAAGTTTGCTTTTTTAGCAACTTCGATTGCTTCAGTTACAGCATAAGCCTTAGAAACTTCTACAAGCTTAGCTGCTTCAAGATACTTTTTACCTTTTTTCGCCATGATATAAATCCTCCTAAATTGTGGTTTTAACGGAATGACCTCCCACGAATAAAGGTTGCGAGTATCAATCGCAACCCCGTAGAAACAAATAGCAATTACATGGATTAGTCTTCGATGACAATACCCATGCTGCGAGCAGTACCTTCAACCATACGCATTGCAGCTTCAACGCTTGCAGCGTTTAGGTCAGGCATTTTAGTTTCAGCAATCTCGCGCACTTGATCACGCTTGACTGTAGCAACTTTTTTACGGTTAGGTTCACCAGAACCAGACTCGATACCAGCTACTTTCTTAAGCAATACTGCAGCCGGTGGAGTTTTTGTAATGAATGTAAATGAACGGTCTTCAAATACCGTGATTTCAACAGGAATAATTAGACCAGCTTGATCTGCTGTACGAGCGTTGAACTCCTTACAGAATCCCATGATGTTTACACCAGCTTGACCTAATGCAGGACCGACTGGCGGTGCAGGATTCGCTTTACCAGCAGGAATTTGCAATTTAACCATTTTAATTACTTTTTTAGCCACGAGACACACCTCCTTATAAGTCCGTGATGTGGTAATAGGGTAATACCCTCCCACTCATCTTGAATTCTTTATATATTAATAAAGAATGCTTGTATCGTTGAGGCCTAAAAATTGAAACATACTGACCTTTGAAATTTTACCACTTTCAAAAGGCAATTTCAAGTTTTTTTCCGTTTATAATTTTTCCACTTGATTAAAATCAAGTTCAACCGGTGTATCACGACCGAACATATTGACTAGGACCCTTACTTTCCCTTTGTCTTTATCAAGTTCTTCAATCGGCCCTGCAAAGGTTGCAAATGGTCCTTCTTTAACTTGAACCGTATCACCGAGTTCAAAATCAACTTCGATTTTACTTTCATCCACGCCCATTCGTTTAAGAACAACTTCAATTTCTTCCGGCAGCAATGCAGTCGGTTTTGACCCAGCTCCAGATGAACCTACGAAACCTGTTACGCCAGGCGTATTCCGGACAACATACCATGAATCATCCGTCATGATGATCTCAACCAATACATAACCTGGAAACACTTTCTTTTTGGTCACTTTCTTTTTGCCATCTTTCACTTCTGTTTCTTCTTCTTCTGGAACTACAACGCGAAAGATCTTGTCTTCCATCCCCATAGTTTCAACACGTTTTTCCAAGTTAGCCTTAACTTTGTTCTCATAACCTGAATAGGTGTGAACTACATACCAATTCTTTTCCATGTGTTAGGACTTTAACGTCCTTCCCTCCCTGCAATCAATCATTTTCTTTATTAATCTTTATCTTTGAACGTTTTAGCCAAAAAAACCATACCGGCGTCATCCCGACTTAACTAGAATATATTGTGATGATTCATATTACAGCAGTGCTCGATTTTGATCTTCTTCACTTCTTAAAAAAGACAAATTAAAAAACCCGTTTCCGGGCTTTTCTGCTGACACATATTATTCTATCACTATTATACCTTATTTTCGAATCTCTTATTCAATAACTAAGCGAATTAATTCGGAAATGCCCAAATCGACCACTGTAAAGAATAAAGCCATAAACAATACAGTCGTTACTACCACGATTGTATATTTGGTAAGCTCCTTGCGTTTCGGCCAGCTTACTTTTTGCATTTCCCGAGCTACTCCGCTGAAAAATTCGGTAAAACGTTTCATGAATGTATCCTCCAAGCATTAGAAGCTTCTGTCAATCTATTTATAAAACGGTTATTTCGTTTCTTTATGAATCGAGTGTGAATTGCACGTACTGCAAAATTTCTTGATTTCCAGTCGTTCGCCGCTTGTCGATTGTTTGCTCTCATAACTATAATTCCTTGAACTGCAATCCGTGCAGGCAAGAACTATTTTTTTTCGCATTAGATACACCTATCCTATCTACTATATCCATAAAACCTTATCACGACTGTTTTTTATTGTCAATATCAAAGCGGGTTTAGACCATTATGGACACCGGGAACCAAAACATCGGTTTACTTAACTTCCATTAAAAAAATCTTAGTGAATAATAAACTTCCATGTGGAGAAGGGACAGATGAAATTAAGCGGAAAAAGCGGAGGGATTATAAACTGATTTCCCTTACTTCCAGATAGCGCTCGAGCTTTCTTTTCACCCGCTGAAGGGCGTTGTCGATTGACTTAACATGCCGGTTCAACTCTTCCGAAATTTCTTGGTAGGTTTGTCCATCCAGGTAAAGAGCTAACACTTTTCTCTCAAGATCACTCAGGAGCTCGGCCATCTTTAATTCGATATCGTCAAACTCTTCTTGGTTGATGATCAGTTCTTCCGGGTCCAAAACTTTCGTACCCGATATAATATCCATTAGAGTTCGGTCCGATTCCTCATCATAAATGGGCTTGTCCAGGGAAACATAGGAATTGAGCGGAATATGTTTTTGACGTGTTGCTGTTTTGATAGCTGTGATGATCTGCCTTGTAATGCATAGTTCTGCAAATGCTTTAAAAGAAGATAACTTATCCCCTTTAAAATCACGGACGGCTTTATATAAACCAATCATACCTTCTTGCACGATGTCTTCCTTATCGGCACCAATCAAGAAATAAGTCCTTGCCTTCGCTCTTACAAAATTACGATACTTTTGGATCAAATAATCCAGCGCTTCACTGTCTCCAGTGTGCACTAACCCTATCAATTCATCATCCTCAAACTGCAGATACTTTTCGTTCAGCTTCATTCCGAATTTGAGACCCACATTATATCCCCCTGACCTGACTCAGATAGAAATATTATACAGCAGGTAAATTTTACCCGTCAATGGTTCAAATTTTACCTCGGCGCCATTTTTCGAAAATTTCTGCCACTTCTTCACTTAAAGGAATTTTAGCCACGGGTCTTATCGTCGTTGTTTTTCTTACATCTTTCTTGATTTCGCCTTGAATTTCTTCCACTTCAATAAGCAGTTCACGAGCAGATTTCCTTAGGGCCCCTTGGCCAAAGATCACCCACTGTTCCGTGAAGTCGGAAGTTGCCACTTGAATTTGCGTTTTGACATTATTCAGTTCAATGGCCATCTTTTCTATTCTTTCATCCGCAGTTTCATTTTCTTTTGTAAAAATTACATCAACCTTGTGATTTTTGAATATCCGGGCAATTCCCTGAACATATTGAGCGTCAAATACGACAATTACACGGTATCCGGTAAATGCTTGATATTCCGCCATCATTTCTATCAACCGGTCCCTTGCAGCAGCAAGATCCCGTTCTTTTAATTCTCTCAGTTCCGGCCAAGCTCCAATAATGTTATAACCGTCCACCAACAGAATATTCATTGCATCATTGCCCTAGGGGATTTCTTTTTCTATAAACCTCATACATCAATAAACCGGCTGCTACCGATGCATTTAACGAAGTCACTTGTCCTGCCATAGGGAGACGGATTAGAAAATCACATTTATCCTTCATTAACCGGGCCATTCCTTTTCCTTCGCTTCCGATAACAAGTCCGATAGGCATCTTTCCGTCCATGTTACGGTAATCATCGCTGCCCTTCGCATCGGTACCGACTATCCATACCCCTCGCTCTTTCAACTCTTCCACTGCTCTTGCCAAATTTGTAACGCGGGCTACCGGAATATATTCAATTGCACCCGTCGAAGCTTTTGCCACTGTTGCCGTCAAGCCCACCGCTCTTCTTTTTGGAATGATGATTCCATGGGCCCCGACTGCATCAGCCGTCCTCATGATCGAACCTAAATTATGCGGATCTTCTACTTCATCAAGGATCATGAAAAATGGTGCTTCGTCCCGTTCAGCCGCTTTTGCGAATAAGTCATCCAACTCCACATATTCATATGCAGCCACTTGTGCGATAACGCCTTGATGGATGCCTTCTGCCATTTGGTCAATTTTTTTCTTCGGTACGATTTGCACGAATACCTTTTTTTCCTTCGCCAGACCGATGAGTGGTTGCATCGAGCCTTTTTGCGAGCCCTCAGCTATCCAAATTTTATTAATATCCCGTTCGGAGCGAAGTGCTTCCAATACGGGGTTTCTGCCAATGATATATTCTTCGCTCATGGGTTACTCCCCTTTTCTTCTTCAATGTATTCAATGGATTTTTTGATGAGTTCTTCCATTCTATCTATTCGACCGGATAAATACAAAAATCCCATAAGTGCCTCGAAGGCTGTACTGTAGCGATATGTTTGCACATCTGTATTCTTCGGTACCGTACCGGATTTTGCATTTCGGCCACGCCGGACGACAGCGGATTCCTCTTCCGATAACCAATCTGACTCCAGGAAAAAGTGGATGATTTTATTTTGCGCTTTGGCAGCTACAAAAGATGTAGCTTTTTTGTGAAGTAGATTGGGCTTGACCGCTCCTTTTTGAATGAGGTGATGCCGTATATACGTTTCGTATACAGCATCACCTATATATGCTAAAGCAAGACTGTTCAGCATTTTTGCATCTACCTTACTATCGTAATGAAGCATTAATTACCCTCTTTTCCATCTTGTACCTTGAGGGGTATCCTCTAATATGATATTCATGTTTTTCAAGCGATCACGAATTTCATCAGATAACCCAAAATTGCGGTCTTTCCGCGCTTGAATTCTCTGCTGTATCAGCCCTTCAATTTCTTCATCCAAAAGCCCCTCTTCTTCAAGGGACAAACCAAGGACAGAAAATAAGGTGTTGAATTTATCAAGGAAAGCATCAATCACTTTCTTGTCTGTGTTTTTCTCCATCAAATAATAATTTGCCTGTTTGGAAAGTTCAAAGAGCATGGATATTGCATTTGCTGTGTTGAAATCATCATCCATTTCCTTAATGAATTGTTCATGTAAATCATTCAGCTTCTCCAACCAAACATCATCATTCTCAGTCAATCCGTCACTTACTTGAAGGCGATGCTTTAAGTTTTGATATGATGTCCTTAAGCGATCAAGGGATGCTTTTACATTTTCAAGCACTTCTTCACTATAATTGATGGGATGACGGTAATGTACCGATAACATAAAGAAGCGTAACACTTGTGGATCATGCTTCTGAATGATGTCATGCACAAGGACGAAATTGCCTAAGGACTTAGACATTTTTTCATTCTCAATATTTATATACCCGTTATGCATCCAATAATTCGCAAAGGTCTTACCCGTCAATGCTTCGGATTGTGCAATCTCATTTTCATGATGCGGGAAAGCCAGATCTTGACCTCCTGCATGAATATCGATTGTATCGCCCAAATACTTTTTGACCATTGCGGAGCATTCGATATGCCAGCCAGGACGCCCCTTGCCCCATGGGCTCTCCCAAGATATTTCATCATCCTTGGCCGTTTTCCAAAGGGCAAAATCTAGGGCATCTTGTTTTTTCTCCCCTATTTCAATACGTGCACCCACTCGAAGCTCATCGATGGACTGATGTGAAAGTTTTCCATACCCCTCAAACTTACGAGTCCGGTAATACACATCCCCTTCAGATTCATAAGCGAATCCTTTTTCAATCAATGCCGAGATGAATTCAATGATTGCATCCATGTTCTCCATCACGGTTGGGTGCACATCCGCTTTTTTGCAGCCTAATGCCGACACGTCTTCAAAATAGGCCTTGATGAAACGCTCTGATATGGTAGGGACATCTTCCCCCAACTCTTTTGCCGCACGAATCAGCTTATCATCCACATCCGTAAAGTTCGAAACGAATTGGACATCATATCCACGGTAATCCAAATACCTACGAACGGTATCGAATACGATTGCCGGTCTTGCATTACCAATATGAATGTAATTATAGACAGTGGGTCCGCATACGTACATCTTCACCTTTCCCTCTTCAATCGGGACGAAGGTTTCCTTTTTTCTTGTAGCTGTGTTATATATTTTAATCGCCATATTATAAACTCCTTTCTTCCTGCTTCTGCTCAGCCAGCTTCGCTCTTAAGGTCCTGATTTCACTATCCAATTCTTTAAAGCGATCAGCGATTGGATCAGGAAGATCACAATGATTTAGGTCTTTGTTAATTTTGATACCATCTTGAATGACCACTTTGCCTGGAATGCCCACCACTGTAGAATTAGGTGGCACTTCCTTTAAAACGACCGATCCTGCACCGATTTTTGAGTTTTCCCCAACAGTGATGGAACCCAGCACTTTTGCTCCTGTAGCAATCAACACATTATCCTTTATCGTAGGATGACGTTTTCCCTTTTCCTTTCCTGTCCCCCCAAGGGTTACACCTTGAAAGACAGATACATTGTCGCCAATCTCACAAGTTTCGCCAATGACGATCCCCATGCCATGGTCAATGAAGAAACGACGGCCAATCGTCGCCCCTGGATGAATTTCAATTCCGGTAAAAAACCGACTGATTTGAGATATACTTCTTGCCAGGAAAAAGAATTTCTTCTTAAATAGTGCGTGAGCCATCCTATGACTCCAAATCGCATGTAAACCCGCGTACGTCAATATGACTTCCAAATAGCTGCGCGCCGCAGGATCTTGATCAAAAACCACTTCGATATCCTCTTTAAACATCTTTAACAAAATGATTCCCCCCTATGTTCCGTCCTTTTCCAACATCCCCTTTTGAAGCTTTTAAAGCATATAAAAAAGCGTCTCTGTCCAAATAGACAGAGACGCTTAAAGCGCGGTTCCACTCTGTTTGGAATGTACGAACCAGGTAAAGCTTTTTCCTGTTTTTTCATCCCCAACTTTAATCCCTGTAACGGAGGACATTCCGCCTGTGCCTACTATAGGTTAGTTCAGCAAAGGACTCAAGGGTGCATTTCAGAAAACGAGAGGCTTGAACCACTTTCAGCAGGTTATGGTTCTCTCTAAAAAGCTTCGTTTACTTACTTCTCCCCATCTACGCGTTCTTTTGTAAGATTATTAAATACTATATTACATTTTCGACAAATTGTTAATATAAAATACTCTGAATACGCTGTTTAATTTTTTCTTTGCCCAGTAATGAAATCGCCTTAGGTAAGTCAGGACCATGTGTTTGACCCGTTACGGCCGCCCTTATCGGCATAAATAATTTTTTCCCTTTATGACCTGTGCTTTTTTGTACGGCTTTAATCGACTTCTTGATTTCATCCGCGTTAAATTCTTCAAGCCCTTCGATCTCCTGAAGGAAAGCTTTCATGACTTCCGGTACCTGTTCTTCAGCCAGTACTTCCTTAGCTTCTTCTTCGAACACGACCTCATCCTTGAAAAACAGTTCAGATAGCTCAACTATTTCCGCTCCATAGCTCATCTGCTCTTGAAAAAGGGAAACTAGCCCATGTACCCACTCTTCTTCTTCGGCAGTCAGTGTCTCAGAAACCTTCCCGGCTTTAATTAAGTGAGGCATTGACAATTCCACTGCACGATTTCCGTCCAATTGCTTCACATATTGGTTATTCATCCATGTAAGCTTTTGTTTATCGAAAAGTGCAGGTGATTTAGACAGCCGATCAGCATCGAAAAGATTAATGAATTCTTCCTTCGTGAAAATCTCTTCTTCCCCGACCGGAGACCATCCCAGTAATGTAATGAAATTGAATAAAGCTTCTGGTACATAACCAAGCTCTTCATATTGCTCAATGAATTGAATGATCGACTCATCACGTTTACTCAGTTTCTTCCTGCTTTCGTTTACAATCAGCGTCATATGTCCGAATACCGGCGGTTCCCAGCCGAAAGCTTCATAAATCATCAATTGTTTTGGAGTATTGGAGATATGATCATCACCGCGAAGGACATGGGAAATCTTCATCAAGTGATCATCGACGGCCACTGCAAAGTTATAGGTTGGAATGCCATCCTTTTTAACGATGACAAAATCACCAAAGCCATCTGTTTCAAACGAAACCTCATCCTTAACCATATCTTTGAAAGTAAGGACCTTCCCAGCCGGAACGGCAAAGCGAATGCTCGGTTTTCTTCCTTGAGCCACTAGTTCCGCTTGCTCTTCTTCAGTTAAATGCTTGCACTTCCCTGAATATTTTGGTGTTTCATTCCGTTCGACCTGTCCTTCACGCTCTGCTTCAAGCTCCTCTTCCGTACAATAGCATTTATATGCCAAACCCTTATCTAAAAGCTCTTGATACAATTCCTGATAAAGGTCGTTCCTTTCGGATTGACGATATGGCCCGTATTCACCGCCAACATCAACACCTTCATCCCAATCCATACCAAGCCATTTCAAATATTTAAGCTGACTTTCTTCCCCGCCTTCAATATTTCTCTTTTGGTCGGTATCTTCAATACGGATGATGAATTTCCCGCCTTTATTTCGTGCGTATAAATAATTAAATAAAGCAGTCCGTGCATTACCAATATGTAAATGTCCAGTCGGACTCGGTGCATAGCGAACTCGAATATCGCTGCTCATGATATATATAGACCTCCCAGTCGTTCTATTCTATTGTATATATTATCATTTAAATACATTGGGATAAAGGCATCCACTCTAAAAACGAATTTAGTTTGATTTAACCAATAAGACCACAGCCTGTGCCGCGATTCCTTCGCTCCTGCCTGTAAATCCAAGTTTCTCGGTAGTGGTCGCCTTTACATTAATCCTGTCTATCGAGGCATCTAAAAGTTCAGCAATCCTGCCTCGCATTTCCTCAATATACGGTGCCATTTTCGGGCTTTGTGCAATGATTGTACAGTCCGCATTGCCTAGGGAATATCCTTCTTTTTTTACAATCGCCCAAATATACTGCAGCAGTTTTGCCGAATCGGCATCTTTAAATTCAGGATCGGTATCCGGAAAATGCTTACCGATATCCCCTGCACCTATTGCCCCCAAGCAGGCATCGGCAACAGTATGCAGAAGGACATCCGCATCCGAATGCCCTAGCAAACCTTTCTCATACGGAATCGTAATCCCGCCAATAATCAAAGGTCTGCCCTCCACAAGCTGATGAACGTCATATCCTTGTCCTATTCTAAACATATCATTCTCCCCAATCATCGTTTTCCATGTTGTTTATGTAAAATCGCTTCTGCAAAATATAGGTCTTCCTGAGTCGTAATTTTAATATTATCATAATTGCCCTCAATAATAACTACCTGTTCATTGATCCGCTCTAGCAAACTTGCATCATCCGTCCCTAAAAACGCTTCCGCTTCTGCCTGTTCATATGCCCTTTTTAATATGGATACACGAAAAGCTTGTGGAGTTTGTACCGCCCACAAGCTTGATCGTTCCACTGTTTCCACTACCTTTTTGTTTGCCGCTTTTTTAATCGTATCCTTAACGGGCACTGCAATTACGGCACCTCCATGAAGGGAGGCGGCAGTAGTCAATTCACTGATTTGCCCAAGATTGATAAAAGGGCGGGCACCGTCGTGGACCAGGATGATTTCTTCTCCTGCATGTTGCAGTCCATTATGAACGCTTTGTTGACGCTCCTTGCCTCCCATGACCAGTTTCTTGACCTTTTTAAGCCCATACGCCGCTATCAATTGACTGAAATAATCCTTTTCTGCCGGGTTTATCGAAAGGATAATCCCCCGACAGTCAGGATCTTCTTCGAAGACACGCAGTGTATAAACAATAATCGGGATACCCGATAGTTCAATAAAAAGTTTATTCTTGCCCGCCTTCATTCTTTTGCCTTGTCCAGCTGCAGGTATCACTACTTCATAAAACATAACGGTTTCTCCTACTCTTCTTTATAATGCTTTTTCTAATAGTTTCGGTTTAGCGAATATCATACGGCCTGCAGAGGTTTGCAAAACACTTGTGACAAGTACATCGATGCGTTTCCCGATATGGTCACGGCCACCCTCGACAACGATCATCGTGCCATCGTCTAAATAAGCGATGCCCTGGTTCTGCTCTTTCCCGTCCTTGATGACCTGAACATTCATCTCTTCCCCAGGAAGTACAACAGGTTTAACCGCATTGGCCAGGTCATTGATATTAAGGACCGCCACATTTTGAAACTCGCATACTTTGTTTAAATTGAAATCATTGGTAACGACCATTCCGCCCGATATTTTGGCAAGCTTCACCAGTTTACTGTCCACTTCCTGAATGTCTTCAAAATCCCCTTCGTACATCTCCACTTTAATCGGAAGGTCTTTTTGAATCCGATTCAAGATATCCAAACCACGTCTTCCACGATTCCTTTTCAATGCATCAGATGAATCGGCAATGTGCTGCAGTTCGTTTAATACGAATTGAGGAATGACTATGGTACCCTCGAGAAAGCCTGTCTGACAGATATCCGCAATTCTACCGTCAATGATGACGCTTGTATCGAGAATCTTCAACCGCTTGCTATACCCCTCTTCATCTTCTTCGCTTGCTTCTCCGTCTGCATTCTTTTTCTTATTGCTTTTCGTGAATAAATTCAATAGTTCATCACGTTTTTTAAAGCCCACCTGGAAACCAAGATAACCAAATAAAAGCGTAAGGATGATAGGAACCACTGTATTTAAAATAGGAACCTTGATGGCACTAAAGGCGGAACCAACCAAGAACGCCGCAAGCAGTCCCACTAAAAGACCGACGCTGCCAAAGATTATATCCGTACTTGGTATCTTTACAAGCTGTTCCTCCAGCCACTTCATAAAATAGATCACATGATCTACAGCCCAAAAAGTAATAAGATAAAAGATAATGGCACCCAACAGTACACTTACATAAGGATTGTTTATTAAAGCAATATCGTCTGCATGTAATACAATTAATAATTCTGGAATAAGCAACATACCAAGTGTTCCGCCGACTATTAAGAAGCATGCTTGTATAATGCGTTTTAACATCCCTTTCACCTCCCTCTACTCATTATTGACCAATAAAATAAAATGAAACCTTCGAAAATTCGTTTTCATTATATACGTTAAACTCACTTAAGGAATTAGTGGATTTACAAATATGAATTCTTATCTTTTTCGTAATATTAGCCTAGCACCCTGAGTTTTGAGTGTCAAAAATAAACACCAATCAATTTCAAGCTAATTCAGGAAAATTCTGAAGGTCAGCTGCACCTTACATCCTTCTATTTGTGACCAGCTGATTTTTTAAAATGCGGAGTCCTTCTTTGATTTTATTGGCCCGGACTTCGCCTATACCCTCCACATCGTCAAGGTTTTCAACGGAAGCTTTATTGACTTCACTAAAGCTTCCGAACTGTTTCACTAAATTTTCGATGATCAAACCCGGTAAGCGTGGGATTTTATGAAGAATACGGTAACCACGGGGATGTACTGACTCATCAAGATGTATGTATCCATGATAGCCCAGCACCTTAAGAAGTATGCTTTCATCCAGTTTTTCCTGCATGGCCAACTCTTGAAGCCTAAAAATGATTTCCTCAGGATTTTCATCATTACTGGAGGTATAATCCTTGATAAGCCATTTTCCTTCCGTTTCAATATCTGCCAGGATTTCATTCATTTGCAAACGGATCAATCTTCCTTCCGTACCAAGCTCATTAAGGTACGTTAGTAGCTCCGCCTTGATTCTGAGCACCATTACATAACGGTGAAATACCTGCAAAAGGTCGGCATAGGTCACGATTTCCTCAAACTCCAGCGCACCTAAAACCGATATGCTCTGCTGCAGGACCACCTTGTATTTTTCCAGGGTCTGGATGGCTAAATTAGCCTTAGCAAGTATGACTCCTATATCTTTAAGGGCATACCGGAAATTGCCTTGATATAAAGTGATGACATTCCGGCGCTGTGAGATTGCGACGACCAACGACTTGGTCTCCCTTGCCACACGCTCCGCTGTCCTATGCCGCATTCCCGTTTCAGTGGAAGGGGTACTATTATCCGGCACTAATTGGGCATTTGCAAAAATGATCTTATCGGCAGTTTCATTTAAAATGATGGCCCCGTCCATCTTCGCCAACTCATATAATGTGCTGGGGGTACAGCTGCAGTTGATTTCGAAGCCGCCATCCACGATCGTTCGCACCTTCTCGTTATATCCGACGACTATCAAACCACCTGTATTTGCCCTCAGGACATTTTCAATACCCTCCCGAAGCGGGGTACCTGGAGCCACAATTTGCAGGATTTCCAATTTTGTTTTCTCAAACCCTTTTTTATCTGTCATACTTAACCCCCTAACGTTTGTTTAAGAGCCTCCGCAACCGATGAAACGCCAACGATCTTAATACCTTTCGGCGCGGTCCATCCCCCTATATTATTAGCCGGTATTATAACCCGCTCAAACCCTAACTTCGCCGCTTCCTGCACCCTTTGTTCAATTCGTGAAACCCTTCTTACTTCCCCAGTAAGCCCCACTTCACCAATGATGCAATCTGCAGGGTTTGTTGGTTTATCACGGAAGCTTGATGCAATGCTTATTGCAACAGCCAGGTCAATTGCCGGTTCATCCAGCTTGACGCCACCAGCAACCTTTAAATACGCATCTTGGTTTTGGAGCAGCAATCCCACCCTCTTTTCCAGAACAGCCATTAAAAGCGAAACTCGATTGTGGTCAATTCCCGTGGCCATTCGTCTTGGATTGCCAAAACTCGTAGGTGAAATCAATGCTTGAATTTCCACAAGCACTGGCCTTGTGCCCTCCATGGATGCGACGACTGTGGAGCCCGAAGCTCCTTGCGACCGTTCTTCAAGGAAAATTTCCGATGGGTTCGCAACCTCTTCCAAACCATGCTCCTTCATTTCAAAAATACCCATCTCATTCGTCGAACCAAAGCGATTTTTGACCGCACGTATAATTCGATATGTATGGTGTCTTTCTCCTTCAAAATATAATACGGTGTCAACCATGTGCTCAAGCAGCCGTGGCCCCGCAATGGCCCCTTCCTTTGTAACGTGTCCGACGATAAAAATCGCGATCCCGTTCGTTTTAGCAATGCGCATGAGTGAGGCTGTGCATTCCCTCACTTGTGAAACGCTTCCCGGGGCAGAGGTAACCTCAGAATGGTATACCGTTTGAATGGAGTCAATAATGACCAAATCCGGTTTTACCTCTGTAATTGCCTGTTGGATATAGTCCATATCGGTTTCAGCATAAACGAATAGATTTTCCGACATGGTCCCAAGCCGGTCCGCTCTCAATTTGGTCTGCTTGACTGATTCTTCACCTGATATATAAAGCACTTTTTTCTGTTTATGCGCCAATTGGGATGATACCTGTAAAAGCAGGGTGGACTTACCGATACCCGGGTCCCCACCGATCAATACAAGTGATCCCTGTACGATCCCGCCCCCAAGAGCACGATTCAATTCCATTAAATCCGTCTTAATCCGTGGTTCTTTTTCTGATTGAATAGTCGTTATGGGTGCTGCCTTCTCCCGTTCCCCGGAACTTCTAACCTCTGAATGGGTAAAAGCGCCTTTTCTAGCTGGTTTAACGATTTCGGTTTCCTCGACCATTTTGTTCCATTCACCGCATCCTGGGCATTTCCCCATCCATTTCGCGGACTCATAACCACAAGACTGACACATAAATTTTGTTTTCTTCTTTACAGCCATAAATTACTCCTCTTCCTTTGGAAAAAATATCTATATTAAGGATATTATATCTCTGTTTTATTTAAACCTTCTTAAGGCTAAGTTTTTTTAAAAAAATATTCACCCTGCCGGTCCCATTTATACTCCTATCTACCTATGGATAAAAAACAGAGGTACACTGCAAAAGAATCTGCGTGTACCTCGAAGTTTAGAATCAGGTTATTCACTTACATTAACAGGCTCGCCTTGTCGGATTGCAAACTCATTATTCACGACATCCATTACGACCGTTTGCCCTTTTTTCACGTTGCCCTTAAGCAACTCTTCGGATAGATAATCTTCCACATGCTTCTGAAGCGCCCTGCGGATTGGCCGTGCCCCATATTCCGGATCAAAACCTTCCGTAGCAATTTTATCTCTAGCCGCATCTGTCAGCTCCAAATATATCTCCTGTTCTTTCAAACGGGTAGTAAGCTGATTTGACATTAATGTAACGATTTGTTTCAAATGATCCTTCTCTAATGAGTGGAACACGATTGTTTCATCAATACGATTCAGGAATTCCGGACGGAATGCACGTTTGAGTTCTTCCATCACTTTCCCTTTCATATTTTTATAGTCCTGGCCAGTATCCTGGATGTTAAAGCCGACATACTTATCAGTTTTCAAGGCCGACGCCCCTACATTCGATGTCATGATCAGAATCGTATTCCTGAAATCGACAGTGCGCCCCTTGGAATCTGTCAGTCTTCCGTCTTCCAATACTTGAAGAAGAATATTGAAGACATCCGGATGCGCCTTTTCTATTTCATCTAGCAGAACGACGGAGTATGGTTTCCTCCGCACTTTTTCCGTTAACTGACCGCCTTCTTCGTATCCAACATATCCTGGTGGGGATCCAACAAGACGTGAAGTCGAATGTTTCTCCATATATTCGGACATATCGATGCGGATCATGGCATCCTCATCACCAAAAATGGATTCAGCTAAAGCACGGGCTAGCTCGGTTTTACCGACTCCTGTAGGTCCTAAGAAGATGAATGAACCAATTGGACGTTTAGGATCTTTCAAACCTGCCCTTGCACGTCGTACTGCTTTAGAAACAGCAATGACGGCCTCTTCCTGCCCAATAACACGATCATGGAGAATTGACTCCATATTAAGCAGTTTGTCTGACTCTGTTTGCGCCAATTTAGTGACTGGCACTCCCGTCCAGCTGGATACGACGTGTGCAATGTCATCCACAGTCACTTCACTGTTCTCCTGGCCTTGTTTTTCTTTCCAAGTTTTTTTCGTTTCTTCCAATTGTTCTCTTAAGCGTTGTTCTGTATCGCGAAGCGATGCAGCCTTTTCAAATTCCTGACTCTGAACGGAAGCATCCTTTTCCTTACGAACATCATCTAGCTTCACTTCAAGTTCCTTTAAATTAGGTGGCGTTGTGTATGAGCGCAGCCTAACCTTGGAACCAGCTTCATCAATCAAGTCAATCGCTTTATCCGGTAAAAAGCGATCGGAAATATAACGGTCGGATAATTTGACTGCAGCATCAATCGCTTCGTCAGTAATCGATACGCGGTGATGCGCTTCATAACGGTCACGCAGCCCCTTGAGAATTTGGATGGATTCCAAAATAGTCGGCTCATCGACTTGGATTGGCTGGAAACGACGTTCAAGCGCAGCATCCTTTTCAATATACTTACGGTACTCATCCAAAGTTGTTGCACCGATACATTGTAATTCACCACGTGCCAATGATGGTTTAAGGATATTGGAGGCATCAATGGCACCTTCTGCACCACCTGCACCAATCAATGTATGCAATTCATCGATGAATAGAATGATATTACCCGCCTGACGTATTTCATCCATAACTTTCTTTAATCGGTCCTCAAATTCACCACGGTATTTAGTACCAGCCACAACAGTACCCATATCAAGTGTCATTACGCGTTTATCACGTAAAATTTCAGGTACCTCATTATTGATAATCTGTTGGGCAAGCCCTTCAGCAATGGCTGTTTTACCTACCCCAGGTTCACCGATTAATACTGGGTTATTTTTTGTACGACGACTTAATACCTCAATGACACGCTGTATTTCCTTACTTCTTCCGATAACGGGATCCAAGCTTCCTTCCCTGGCAATCGCCGTTAAATCACGGGCTAGGCCATCCAGTGTCGGTGTGCTTGCATTTGAAGCGGCTGAACCCTGATGACCACCTGATTCATTACTGCCCAAAAGCTGTAATACTTGTTGTCGAGCTTTATTTAAACTTACTCCCAGATTATTCAATACACGTGCAGCTACACCTTCACCTTCTCGTATAAGACCTAGAAGAACATGCTCTGTCCCAACATATGAGTGACCTAATTTTCTTGCCTCATCCATGGAAAGCTCAATCACTTTCTTGGCTCTTGGGGTATAATGTATCGTTTGAGCCGTATCCTGTCCGCGGCCAATTAGATTTTCCACTTCTTTCTGAATCTTTTCCGGACCTAATCCAAGAGCATATAACGCTTTGGCTGCAATACCATCACCTTCTCGGACCAGGCCCAGTAAAATATGTTCCGTGCCAATATTATTATGACCTAAACGGATTGCCTCTTCTTGGGCTAATGCTAATACTTTCTGGGCTCTTTCAGTAAAACGACCAAACATCATAGGGAATTCCTCCTTAAGAATTTTCGTTTTGAATAAAGTTGCTGGCAATTCTCTAAGTAATGGCAGAAGCTTCTTCTTGCTCCATATCTATTACATGAAATTTAATACTCCCTAAAGAGGTCAATGACCTCTATGAGGAGGAAGATTCCGTAAAATTCAAGCGTTCCCGAATGAGTGCTGCTCGACGGATATCCCTTTCATGGGGTCTTAAAGGGCCACCTGCGTACTTTTGTAAAAATCCCGACTGTGTCAAAATCATCAACTCATTTAGAATGCTTTTAGAAATATTTTTTATATACCCAAGATCTATCCCTAACCTAACATCGGAGATACAGGTAGCTGCTTCCTTGGTCTCGATGATTCGAGCATTGGACAAAATCCCATATGAACGGAAAATTCTATCTTCTAATTGTATGTGGGAAGTCCTCGCTAATGCATCCCTCGCTGACCGTTCTTGGGCTATGATTTGTTGCACTACACTTGTTAGATCTTCAACGATATCCCTTTCCGACTTTCCAAGAGTAATTTGATTAGAGATTTGAAAAATATTCCCTAACGCTTGACTGCCCTCTCCATAAATCCCTCGAACCACCAACCCCAATTGGTTGATAGCAGGTATGATATTATTCATCTGCTGTGTAAGGACCAGGCCCGGAAGATGCATCATGACTGAAGCCCTTAATCCTGTTCCCACATTAGTCGGACAACTAGTTAGGTATCCTCTTTCTTCATCATATGCATAGTCTATGGATTCTTCAATCCAATCGTCAAGAACATTTGCAATCTTTAAGGTTTCCTTTAGCTGCAACCCCGACATTAAACATTGAATACGGAGATGATCCTCTTCATTTAT
The DNA here is from genome assembly GCF_030817135.1 of Peribacillus sp. V2I11. Taxonomy (NCBI): domain Bacteria; kingdom Bacillati; phylum Bacillota; class Bacilli; order Caryophanales; family Bacillaceae; genus Peribacillus; species Peribacillus sp. V2I11. The sequence goes on from NZ_JAUSYW010000001.1 coordinate 2,237,340, forward strand.
CATGATACTTATTTCTTCATTTTCCGAAAGGAGACATGCGCTTTTCGCTGAATCTTCAACTAAATGAGGACTGATTAAATGTTTTTCAACAAGAACGCGCTTTTCCAGTGGCTGCAATTGGTCAATCTCCAAAAGTTCAAGTTTTCCAATCTCTGGAGTTACTTCCTCTTCGATTCTTTTTTTGACCAATTCAATGATTTTTTTAGCTTCTTCATTAGAAAAGGAGGTCGGGAAGGTAAAGTCTTTGAAATTCCTGGCCAGCCGAATCCGCGAACTCAATACAATATCGATTTCCGGCCCTTCTGCACTCATCCAGGAACTCAAGGCGTTTTCTACAAACTTTTCCAAGCTCATAATTCCTCGCCTCCCTCTTGTGCTTCATACCTTTTTTCAAGGGAACGAACCTTATCTCTTACCTCTGCCGCTTTCTCAAACTCCTCTTGATCAATGTGGACCTTTAAAACTTCTTTCAAATCCAAAATTTGCTTTCGAAGATATATGGTGCCACCAATCCTTTTTGGAATCTTCCCTATATGTGCTGTATTGCCGCTATGAACCCTCTTTAAAATGGGATCTAACTGTTCATTGAACGTCTTATAACATTCGGCACAGCCAAACTTACCAATATGGACAAATTCTTTATAAGATCGATGACAATGCGGGCAACGCCTCTCTTCCGTTTTGGGAAATGCATTTGCCTTTGTCTGTTGAATATTCGACTCCATATTCAACAATCCTGCTAATAAATTATTTATTGAAAAACCAGGTCCACCTGCATCCATGAACATTTCACCTTTTTCCTGAGCACATTTCTCACAAATCATGACTTCAGTCTTTTTTCCATTGATGATTTTGGTGAAGTGCAGGGTAGCAGGCCTTTGATGACATTCTTGGCAAATCAACGTTCATCACCTCTGCCAGTTTCATTTATATTTTAAAGTCGTAAGCATCGCAGTTAAAATTCTTGCCCTAAGCTCATCGCGGTCAGGTAGGTCGATATAAATCACCGATCTATCTATGACGCTCATCATAATCTTTGCTTCTCTTTCATTAATGACGTCTTCATTCATCAGCCTTGAAATGACTCCTTCAGCCATCGATTGAGTTACCCTGGTACCAATAAGCGATAATAATTGGTTGATAAGTTGCACGGAATCCTGTGATTCGACTTTCATGATGCGTATATAACCGCCGCCTCCACGCTTACTCTCTACAACGTATCCTCTCTCGATTGTAAACCTGGTATTGATTACGTAATTGATTTGAGAAGGAACACACTGAAATTTATCTGCTATTTCACTTCTTTTAATCTCTAAGATATCTTTTTGACTTATTTCAAGTACTTGCTTCAAATAAGTTTCGATAACATCAGATATGTTTCTCACTCAGCCTCCTCCATTCTGACTTTGACTATATTTGACTATTATTATACAAGGAATAATCCATTTTGCAACTTAAACGCACTTTCTTTCTGCATTATCCATTTTCTCCAAATTATATGTAGTTACATACCCCGTTGAACATTAAAAGTTGAAATATCTTACATAAATACCCTGAAAAGATACATGCAAAACCTGGTTTTTTTTCTTCTCTTTAAGATTTCACCACTTAAACTCTGCCCAATTCCCCTGCTTACCCATTCCTCCTCATGATATTGCAACCAACTCAAATAAGGCCAGCCCTATGCTGTCCCTAGAAATATAAAACTTTTTTTAATTACGAACATCAAAAAAGACCAGCCGGATGGCTGATCTTTTTAAATGGCTTGGCGGCGTCCTACTCTCACAGGGGGAAACCCCCAACTACCATCGGCGCTGAAGAGCTTAACTGCCGTGTTCGGAATGGGAACGGGTGTGACCTCTTCGCTATCGCCACCAAACATATCAGGAACGTTGTTCCTTCAAAACTAGATAATAAGAAGGTATTTCATTTTTTTAAAGCGTTGGTTAAGTCCTCGATCTATTAGTATCAGTCAGCTCCACATGTCGCCACGCTTCCACCTCTGACCTATCAACCTGATCATCTTTCAGGGATCTTACTAGCTTGCGCCATGGGAAATCTCATCTTGAGGGGGGCTTCATGCTTAGATGCTTTCAGCACTTATCCCGTCCGCACGTAGCTACCCAGCTATGCCTTTGGCAAGACAACTGGTACACCAGCGGTGCGTCCATCCCGGTCCTCTCGTACTAAGGACAGCTCCTCTCAAATTTCCTGCGCCCGCGACGGATAGGGACCGAACTGTCTCACGACGTTCTGAACCCAGCTCGCGTACCGCTTTAATGGGCGAACAGCCCAACCCTTGGGACCGACTACAGCCCCAGGATGCGATGAGCCGACATCGAGGTGCCAAACCTCCCCGTCGATGTGGACTCTTGGGGGAGATAAGCCTGTTATCCCCGGGGTAGCTTTTATCCGTTGAGCGATGGCCCTTCCATGCGGAACCACCGGATCACTAAGCCCGACTTTCGTCCCTGCTCGACTTGTAGGTCTCGCAGTCAAGCTCCCTTGTGCCTTTACACTCTACGAATGATTTCCAACCATTCTGAGGGAACCTTTGGGCGCCTCCGTTACTCTTTAGGAGGCGACCGCCCCAGTCAAACTGCCCACCTGACACTGTCTCCCACCCCGATAAGGGGCGCGGGTTAGAATTTCAATACAGCCAGGGTAGTATCCCACCAACGCCTCCACCGAAGCTAGCGCTCCGGCTTCTCAGGCTCCTACCTATCCTGTACAAGCTGTACCAAAATTCAATATCAGGCTGCAGTAAAGCTCCACGGGGTCTTTCCGTCCTGTCGCGGGTAACCTGCATCTTCACAGGTACTATAATTTCACCGAGTCTCTCGTTGAGACAGTGCCCAGATCGTTACACCTTTCGTGCGGGTCGGAACTTACCCGACAAGGAATTTCGCTACCTTAGGACCGTTATAGTTACGGCCGCCGTTTACTGGGGCTTCGGTTCAAAGCTTCGCTTGCGCTAACCTCTCCCCTTAACCTTCCAGCACCGGGCAGGTGTCAGCCCCTATACTTCGCCTTGCGGCTTCGCAGAGACCTGTGTTTTTGCTAAACAGTCGCCTGGGCCTATTCACTGCGGCTTTTCTGGGCTATTCACCCTAAAAAGCACCCCTTCTCCCGAAGTTACGGGGTCATTTTGCCGAGTTCCTTAACGAGAGTTCTCTCGCACACCTTAGGATTCTCTCCTCGCCTACCTGTGTCGGTTTGCGGTACGGGCACCTTACATCTCACTAGAGGCTTTTCTTGGCAGCGTGGAATCAGGAACTTCGGTACTATATTTCCCTCGCCATCACAGCTCCGCCTTAATGGAAACGGGATTTGCCTCGTTTCCGGCCTAACTGCTTGGACGCGCATATCCAACAGCGCGCTTACCCTATCCTTCTGCGTCCCCCCATCGTTCAAACGATGTATAGGTGGTACAGGAATATCAACCTGTTGTCCATCGCCTACGCCTTTCGGCCTCGGCTTAGGTCCCGACTAACCCTGAGCGGACGAGCCTTCCTCAGGAAACCTTAGGCATTCGGTGGAAGGGATTCTCACCCTTCTTTCGCTACTCATACCGGCATTCTCACTTCTAAGCGCTCCACCAGTCCTTCCGGTCTGACTTCAACGCCCTTAGAACGCTCTCCTACCATCGACACCTAATGGTGTCAATCCACAGCTTCGGTGATACGTTTAGCCCCGGTACATTTTCGGCGCGGAGTCACTCGACCAGTGAGCTATTACGCACTCTTTAAATGGTGGCTGCTTCTGAGCCAACATCCTGGTTGTCTAAGCAACTCCACATCCTTTTCCACTTAACGTATACTTTGGGACCTTAGCTGGTGGTCTGGGCTGTTTCCCTTTCGACTACGGATCTTATCACTCGCAGTCTGACTCCCAAGAATAAGTATTTGGCATTCGGAGTTTGACTGAATTCGGTAACCCGTTGGGGGCCCCTAGTCCAATCAGTGCTCTACCTCCAATACTCTCATCTTGAGGCTAGCCCTAAAGCTATTTCGGAGAGAACCAGCTATCTCCAGGTTCGATTGGAATTTCTCCGCTACCCACACCTCATCCCCGCACTTTTCAACGTGCGTGGGTTCGGGCCTCCATTCAGTGTTACCTGAACTTCACCCTGGACATGGGTAGATCACCTGGTTTCGGGTCTACGACCTCATACTCATTCGCCCTATTCAGACTCGCTTTCGCTGCGGCTCCGTCTCATCAACTTAACCTCGCATGAAATCGTAACTCGCCGGTTCATTCTACAAAAGGCACGCCATTACCCATTAACGGGCTTTGACTACTTGTAGGCACACGGTTTCAGGATCTATTTCACTCCCCTTCCGGGGTGCTTTTCACCTTTCCCTCACGGTACTGGTTCACTATCGGTCACTAGGGAGTATTTAGCCTTGGGAGATGGTCCTCCCTGCTTCCGACGGGATTTCTCGTGTCCCGCCGTACTCAGGATCCACTCAGGAGGGAACGAAGTTTCAACTACAGGGTTTTTACCTTCTTTGACGGACCTTTCCAGATCGCTTCATTTACCCCGTTCCTTTGTAACTCCATGTTGAGTGTCCTACAACCCCAAGAGGCAAGCCTCTTGGTTTGGGCTAATTCCGTTTCGCTCGCCGCTACTCAGGAAATCGCATTTGCTTTCTCTTCCTCCGGGTACTTAGATGTTTCAGTTCCCCGGGTCTGCCTTCAGTACCCTATGTATTCAGGTAAAGATACTGTTCCATTACGAACAGTGGGTTTCCCCATTCGGAAATCTCCGGATCAAAGCTTACTTACAGCTCCCCGAAGCATATCGGTGTTAGTCCCGTCCTTCATCGGCTCCTAGTGCCAAGGCATCCACCGTGCGCCCTTTCTAACTTAACCGTTAAAAAAGATCTTACAGATGCTTTGAAAAAAATTAATTGCCTTCTATCTATTATCTAGTTTTCAAGGAACAAAGCAGAAAGAATCCATCACATCGTGATGTTTGTCTTTCCTATTTGAATGAATCACTCATTCAAAACTGAACAAAACAAAAGCGCTCTCGTAATTATCCTTAGAAAGGAGGTGATCCAGCCGCACCTTCCGATACGGCTACCTTGTTACGACTTCACCCCAATCATCTGTCCCACCTTAGGCGGCTGGCTCCATGAAGGTTACCTCACCGACTTCGGGTGTTACAAACTCTCGTGGTGTGACGGGCGGTGTGTACAAGGCCCGGGAACGTATTCACCGCGGCATGCTGATCCGCGATTACTAGCGATTCCGGCTTCATGTAGGCGAGTTGCAGCCTACAATCCGAACTGAGAATGGCTTTATGGGATTCGCTTACCTTCGCAGGTTTGCAGCCCTTTGTACCATCCATTGTAGCACGTGTGTAGCCCAGGTCATAAGGGGCATGATGATTTGACGTCATCCCCACCTTCCTCCGGTTTGTCACCGGCAGTCACCTTAGAGTGCCCAACTGAATGCTGGCAACTAAGATCAAGGGTTGCGCTCGTTGCGGGACTTAACCCAACATCTCACGACACGAGCTGACGACAACCATGCACCACCTGTCACTCTGTCCCCCGAAGGGGAAAGCCCTATCTCTAGGGTTGTCAGAGGATGTCAAGACCTGGTAAGGTTCTTCGCGTTGCTTCGAATTAAACCACATGCTCCACCGCTTGTGCGGGCCCCCGTCAATTCCTTTGAGTTTCAGCCTTGCGGCCGTACTCCCCAGGCGGAGTGCTTAATGCGTTAGCTGCAGCACTAAAGGGCGGAAACCCTCTAACACTTAGCACTCATCGTTTACGGCGTGGACTACCAGGGTATCTAATCCTGTTTGCTCCCCACGCTTTCGCGCCTCAGTGTCAGTTACAGACCAGAAAGTCGCCTTCGCCACTGGTGTTCCTCCAAATCTCTACGCATTTCACCGCTACACTTGGAATTCCACTTTCCTCTTCTGCACTCAAGTTCCCCAGTTTCCAATGACCCTCCACGGTTGAGCCGTGGGCTTTCACATCAGACTTAAGGAACCACCTGCGCGCGCTTTACGCCCAATAATTCCGGACAACGCTTGCCACCTACGTATTACCGCGGCTGCTGGCACGTAGTTAGCCGTGGCTTTCTGGTTAGGTACCGTCAAGGTACCAGCAGTTACTCTGGTACTTGTTCTTCCCTAACAACAGAACTTTACGACCCGAAGGCCTTCTTCGTTCACGCGGCGTTGCTCCGTCAGACTTTCGTCCATTGCGGAAGATTCCCTACTGCTGCCTCCCGTAGGAGTCTGGGCCGTGTCTCAGTCCCAGTGTGGCCGATCACCCTCTCAGGTCGGCTACGCATCGTCGCCTTGGTGAGCCATTACCTCACCAACTAGCTAATGCGCCGCGGGCCCATCTATAAGTGACAGCGTAAACCGTCTTTCCATCTTCTCTCATGCGAGAAAAGAACGTATCCGGTATTAGCTCCGGTTTCCCGAAGTTATCCCAGTCTTATAGGCAGGTTGCCCACGTGTTACTCACCCGTCCGCCGCTAATCTCAGGGAGCAAGCTCCCATCGATTCGCTCGACTTGCATGTATTAGGCACGCCGCCAGCGTTCGTCCTGAGCCAGGATCAAACTCTCCGAAGAAATGTTTGACTTGCTCATTTGCTTTTTTTATAGTGTGTGCTCACTTAAAATTTAACGTTGGCGCTTTGTTTTGTTCAGTTTTCAAAGAGCAATTTGACTCTTCTAAAAGAATCAACTTTCATATCATAACAAATCCAAATGGGCTTGTCAAGTTTTTTTGGTGGAGCCTAGCGGGATCGAACCGCTGACCTCCTGCGTGCAAGGCAGGCGCTCTCCCAGCTGAGCTAAGGCCCCAAAATAATCATGGTCGGGAAGACAGGATTCGAACCTGCGACCCCTTGGTCCCAAACCAAGTGCTCTACCAAGCTGAGCTACTTCCCGAAAAAATATGGTGCGCCCGGCGGGAGTCGAACCTACAACCTTCTGATTCGTAGTCAGATGCTCTATCCAATTGAGCTACGGGCGCATATTAAGATGGTGCCGAGGACCGGAATCGAACCGGTACGGTAGTCACCTACCGCAGGATTTTAAGTCCTGTGCGTCTGCCAGTTCCGCCACCCCGGCATAAATAAATAGTGGAGCGGAAGACGGGATTCGAACCCGCGACCCCAACCTTGGCAAGGTTGTATTCTACCACTGAACTACTTCCGCAAACATGCGGGTGAAGGGACTTGAACCCCCACGCCTTGCGGCGCCAGATCCTAAGTCTGGTGCGTCTGCCAATTCCGCCACACCCGCATAATATAATGGTGAGCCATGAAGGATTCGAACCTTCGACCCTCTGATTAAAAGTCAGATGCTCTACCAACTGAGCTAATGGCTCATATAAACTATTTATATATGCTATATCAAGCTTGTATGAAAATGGTGCCGGCAAGAGGACTTGAACCCCCAACCTACTGATTACAAGTCAGTTGCTCTACCAGTTGAGCTACACCGGCAAGTGTAAAAATGGTGGAGGATGACGGGATCGAACCGCCGACCCTCTGCTTGTAAGGCAGATGCTCTCCCAGCTGAGCTAATCCTCCATATATAACTGCTTGGCGGCGTCCTACTCTCACAGGGGGAAACCCCCAACTACCATCGGCGCTGAAGAGCTTAACTGCCGTGTTCGGAATGGGAACGGGTGTGACCTCTTCGCTATCGCCACCAAACATATCAGGAACGTCGTTCCTTCAAAACTAGATAATAAGAAGGTATTTCATTTTTTTAAAGCGTTGGTTAAGTCCTCGATCTATTAGTATCAGTCAGCTCCACATGTCGCCACGCTTCCACCTCTGACCTATCAACCTGATCATCTTTCAGGGATCTTACTAGCTTGCGCCATGGGAAATCTCATCTTGAGGGGGGCTTCATGCTTAGATGCTTTCAGCACTTATCCCGTCCGCACGTAGCTACCCAGCTATGCCTTTGGCAAGACAACTGGTACACCAGCGGTGCGTCCATCCCGGTCCTCTCGTACTAAGGACAGCTCCTCTCAAATTTCCTGCGCCCGCGACGGATAGGGACCGAACTGTCTCACGACGTTCTGAACCCAGCTCGCGTACCGCTTTAATGGGCGAACAGCCCAACCCTTGGGACCGACTACAGCCCCAGGATGCGATGAGCCGACATCGAGGTGCCAAACCTCCCCGTCGATGTGGACTCTTGGGGGAGATAAGCCTGTTATCCCCGGGGTAGCTTTTATCCGTTGAGCGATGGCCCTTCCATGCGGAACCACCGGATCACTAAGCCCGACTTTCGTCCCTGCTCGACTTGTAGGTCTCGCAGTCAAGCTCCCTTGTGCCTTTACACTCTACGAATGATTTCCAACCATTCTGAGGGAACCTTTGGGCGCCTCCGTTACTCTTTAGGAGGCGACCGCCCCAGTCAAACTGCCCACCTGACACTGTCTCCCACCCCGATGAGGGGCGCGGGTTAGAATTTCAATACAGCCAGGGTAGTATCCCACCAACGCCTCCACCGAAGCTAGCGCTCCGGCTTCTCAGGCTCCTACCTATCCTGTACAAGCTGTACCAAAATTCAATATCAGGCTGCAGTAAAGCTCCACGGGGTCTTTCCGTCCTGTCGCGGGTAACCTGCATCTTCACAGGTACTATAATTTCACCGAGTCTCTCGTTGAGACAGTGCCCAGATCGTTACACCTTTCGTGCGGGTCGGAACTTACCCGACAAGGAATTTCGCTACCTTAGGACCGTTATAGTTACGGCCGCCGTTTACTGGGGCTTCGGTTCAAAGCTTCGCTTGCGCTAACCTCTCCCCTTAACCTTCCAGCACCGGGCAGGTGTCAGCCCCTATACTTCGCCTTGCGGCTTCGCAGAGACCTGTGTTTTTGCTAAACAGTCGCCTGGGCCTATTCACTGCGGCTTTTCTGGGCTATTCACCCTAAAAAGCACCCCTTCTCCCGAAGTTACGGGGTCATTTTGCCGAGTTCCTTAACGAGAGTTCTCTCGCACACCTTAGGATTCTCTCCTCGCCTACCTGTGTCGGTTTGCGGTACGGGCACCTTACATCTCACTAGAGGCTTTTCTTGGCAGCGTGGAATCAGGAACTTCGGTACTATATTTCCCTCGCCATCACAGCTCCGCCTTAATGGAAACGGGATTTGCCTCGTTTCCGGCCTAACTGCTTGGACGCGCATATCCAACAGCGCGCTTACCCTATCCTTCTGCGTCCCCCCATCGTTCAAACGATGTATAGGTGGTACAGGAATATCAACCTGTTGTCCATCGCCTACGCCTTTCGGCCTCGGCTTAGGTCCCGACTAACCCTGAGCGGACGAGCCTTCCTCAGGAAACCTTAGGCATTCGGTGGAAGGGATTCTCACCCTTCTTTCGCTACTCATACCGGCATTCTCACTTCTAAGCGCTCCACCAGTCCTTCCGGTCTGACTTCAACGCCCTTAGAACGCTCTCCTACCATCGACACCTAATGGTGTCAATCCACAGCTTCGGTGATACGTTTAGCCCCGGTACATTTTCGGCGCGGAGTCACTCGACCAGTGAGCTATTACGCACTCTTTAAATGGTGGCTGCTTCTGAGCCAACATCCTGGTTGTCTAAGCAACTCCACATCCTTTTCCACTTAACGTATACTTTGGGACCTTAGCTGGTGGTCTGGGCTGTTTCCCTTTCGACTACGGATCTTATCACTCGCAGTCTGACTCCCAAGAATAAGTATTTGGCATTCGGAGTTTGACTGAATTCGGTAACCCGTTGGGGGCCCCTAGTCCAATCAGTGCTCTACCTCCAATACTCTCATCTTGAGGCTAGCCCTAAAGCTATTTCGGAGAGAACCAGCTATCTCCAGGTTCGATTGGAATTTCTCCGCTACCCACACCTCATCCCCGCACTTTTCAACGTGCGTGGGTTCGGGCCTCCATTCAGTGTTACCTGAACTTCACCCTGGACATGGGTAGATCACCTGGTTTCGGGTCTACGACCTCATACTCATTCGCCCTATTCAGACTCGCTTTCGCTGCGGCTCCGTCTCATCAACTTAACCTCGCATGAAATCGTAACTCGCCGGTTCATTCTACAAAAGGCACGCCATTACCCATTAACGGGCTTTGACTACTTGTAGGCACACGGTTTCAGGATCTATTTCACTCCCCTTCCGGGGTGCTTTTCACCTTTCCCTCACGGTACTGGTTCACTATCGGTCACTAGGGAGTATTTAGCCTTGGGAGATGGTCCTCCCTGCTTCCGACGGGATTTCTCGTGTCCCGCCGTACTCAGGATCCACTCAGGAGGGAACGAAGTTTCAACTACAGGGTTTTTACCTTCTTTGACGGACCTTTCCAGATCGCTTCATTTACCCCGTTCCTTTGTAACTCCATGTTGAGTGTCCTACAACCCCAAGAGGCAAGCCTCTTGGTTTGGGCTAATTCCGTTTCGCTCGCCGCTACTCAGGAAATCGCATTTGCTTTCTCTTCCTCCGGGTACTTAGATGTTTCAGTTCCCCGGGTCTGCCTTCAGTACCCTATGTATTCAGGTAAAGATACTGTTCCATTACGAACAGTGGGTTTCCCCATTCGGAAATCTCCGGATCAAAGCTTACTTACAGCTCCCCGAAGCATATCGGTGTTAGTCCCGTCCTTCATCGGCTCCTAGTGCCAAGGCATCCACCGTGCGCCCTTTCTAACTTAACCGTTAAAAAAGATCTTACAGATGCTTTGAAAAAAATTAATTGCCTTCTATCTATTATCTAGTTTTCAAGGAACAAAGCAGAAAGAATCCATCACATCGTGATGTTTGTCTTTCCTATTTGAATGAATCACTCATTCAAAACTGAACAAAACAAAAGCGCTCTCGTAATTATCCTTAGAAAGGAGGTGATCCAGCCGCACCTTCCGATACGGCTACCTTGTTACGACTTCACCCCAATCATCTGTCCCACCTTAGGCGGCTGGCTCCATGAAGGTTACCTCACCGACTTCGGGTGTTACAAACTCTCGTGGTGTGACGGGCGGTGTGTACAAGGCCCGGGAACGTATTCACCGCGGCATGCTGATCCGCGATTACTAGCGATTCCGGCTTCATGTAGGCGAGTTGCAGCCTACAATCCGAACTGAGAATGGCTTTATGGGATTCGCTTACCTTCACAGGTTTGCAGCCCTTTGTACCATCCATTGTAGCACGTGTGTAGCCCAGGTCATAAGGGGCATGATGATTTGACGTCATCCCCACCTTCCTCCGGTTTGTCACCGGCAGTCACCTTAGAGTGCCCAACTGAATGCTGGCAACTAAGATCAAGGGTTGCGCTCGTTGCGGGACTTAACCCAACATCTCACGACACGAGCTGACGACAACCATGCACCACCTGTCACTCTGTCCCCCGAAGGGGAAAGCCCTATCTCTAGGGTTGTCAGAGGATGTCAAGACCTGGTAAGGTTCTTCGCGTTGCTTCGAATTAAACCACATGCTCCACCGCTTGTGCGGGCCCCCGTCAATTCCTTTGAGTTTCAGCCTTGCGGCCGTACTCCCCAGGCGGAGTGCTTAATGCGTTAGCTGCAGCACTAAAGGGCGGAAACCCTCTAACACTTAGCACTCATCGTTTACGGCGTGGACTACCAGGGTATCTAATCCTGTTTGCTCCCCACGCTTTCGCGCCTCAGTGTCAGTTACAGACCAGAAAGTCGCCTTCGCCACTGGTGTTCCTCCAAATCTCTACGCATTTCACCGCTACACTTGGAATTCCACTTTCCTCTTCTGCACTCAAGTTCCCCAGTTTCCAATGACCCTCCACGGTTGAGCCGTGGGCTTTCACATCAGACTTAAGGAACCACCTGCGCGCGCTTTACGCCCAATAATTCCGGACAACGCTTGCCACCTACGTATTACCGCGGCTGCTGGCACGTAGTTAGCCGTGGCTTTCTGGTTAGGTACCGTCAAGGTACCAGCAGTTACTCTGGTACTTGTTCTTCCCTAACAACAGAACTTTACGACCCGAAGGCCTTCTTCGTTCACGCGGCGTTGCTCCGTCAGACTTTCGTCCATTGCGGAAGATTCCCTACTGCTGCCTCCCGTAGGAGTCTGGGCCGTGTCTCAGTCCCAGTGTGGCCGATCACCCTCTCAGGTCGGCTACGCATCGTCGCCTTGGTGAGCCATTACCTCACCAACTAGCTAATGCGCCGCGGGCCCATCTATAAGTGACAGCGTAAACCGTCTTTCCATCTTCTCTCATGCGAGAAAAGAACGTATCCGGTATTAGCTCCGGTTTCCCGAAGTTATCCCAGTCTTATAGGCAGGTTGCCCACGTGTTACTCACCCGTCCGCCGCTAATCTCAGGGAGCAAGCTCCCATCGATTCGCTCGACTTGCATGTATTAGGCACGCCGCCAGCGTTCGTCCTGAGCCAGGATCAAACTCTCCGGAGAAATGTTTGACTTGCTCATTTGCTTTTTTGATAGTGTGTGCTCACTTAAAATTTAACGTTGGCGCTTTGTTTTGTTCAGTTTTCAAAGAGCAATGTCTTTCGGAACAGCTTATTTATAATAACATTTTCATTACTCTGAGTCAACAAGTTTTTTAAAACTTTTTAAAGTTTGTAATCTGTTTGCAACTCGTTCGTAACGACAGATATAAATATAACACCATTAAGTTAACTGCGCAATACCTTTTATAAAGTTTTTTTGAGATAATGTTGTTTTTCTTTCAAACCCTAAAATCCAATCTATTAAAAGACATGAAATTATAATTAAAAAACAAAAACCGAATTGGACCTACCAGGATCAGGAGCTACGCCCAATGATCCCAGCCATCCGAATTCGGCCCTGCAATCAAAACTCATTTTGCCTATATTAGCGATGTCTCATTAAAGGGAATAACAGGACGTCACGTATAGAAGGAGAATTGGTCAATAGCATAACCAAACGGTCAACACCAATTCCCAGTCCGCCAGTAGGCGGCATTCCGTATTCTAACGCCTCCAAGAAATCTTCATCCATTTCATGAGCTTCGTCATTACCTTGCTCTCGTTCTTTTAATTGAGCTTCAAAGCGTTGACGTTGATCAATAGGATCATTAAGTTCCGTGAAGGCATTTGCATGCTCCCTACCTACAATGAATAACTCAAATCGATCTGTGAAACGGGAATCTTCCGGATTTTTCTTTGCTAAAGGAGAGATTTCCACTGGATGTCCATAGATGAATGTAGGTTGAATTAACTTATCTTCCACCTTTTGTTCAAAGAATTCATTTACGATATGGCCGAACTCCATGGATTCCTTAACTTCAATCCCATTATCTTTAGCAAGCTGTTGGGCTTCTTCTTTACTCATTTGAGTCCAGAAGTCCACACCAGTATATTCTTTTACAGCGTCAACCATGTGAAGTCGTTTCCATTCCGGTTTCAACTCTATCTCATACTCCCCATACTGGATGGTAGTCGTACCCAGGACTTCTTGAGCTATATGGGCAATCAGGTTTTCCGTTAAACTCATGATATCTTGGTAATCCGCATAAGCCTCGTATAATTCGATCAATGTGAATTCAGGATTATGTCTTGTTGATACTCCTTCATTTCTGAAAACCCGGCCAATTTCATAAACTTTCTCCAACCCGCCAACGATTAAGCGTTTCAGATGAAGTTCAATGGCAATCCTTAAATTCAAAGGCATATCCAAGGCATTATGGTGAGTAAGGAAAGGACGTGCAGCAGCTCCACCGGCAACAGAATGCAATAGAGGCGTCTCCACTTCAAGGTATCCATGATCGTCCAAATACCGTCTCATGGCTTGTACAATACGACTGCGCATGATCAACGTGTTTTTGCTTTCCTCATTTGTAATTAAATCGACATAACGTTTCCGATAACGCTCTTCAACATCCTTTAGGCCATGAAATTTATCAGGCAACGGGCGAAGCGCTTTAGCAAGGAACACATATTCTTTAGCTTTAATGGAAAGTTCCCCGACTTTCGTTTTGAAAATAACGCCAGTTACCCCTACGATATCGCCAAGATCCGTTTGGTTGAAAATTTGGTAAGAATCTTCACCTATGTTATCCAAACGGACGTAGATTTGGATTTGACCGCTAATATCCTGGATATGGGCAAATCCCGCTTTCCCTTTTCCACGCTTCGTCATGACACGGCCAGCGATCGTAACTTCAATTTCTTTTTCTTCAAGATCTTCCTTTTCTAATTCACCATAAGCACTGATTAGCTCCTGAGTGTTATGTGTGCGCTCGAATCTGCTCCCGAAAGGGTCTTGTCCATTATCCATCATGGCCTGCATTTTATCGCGCCTTACCTGCAGTTGGTCATTCAATTCTTCATGACTCACGAAAATCATCTCCATCTTTATTAATAAAAGCCTTATATAATTAATCAGAAACTCTTTTGCATACATATTTATTCTTACATAAAGTAAAGGAATTCAACAGCTTTTTATCATAAAACATTGTTTATGTACATATAAAAACTGCCAGGATTACTGGCAGTTTAAGATAAGCGTATTATAGGTAAATAGGAAGGTAATGTCAAACATCAGACCATTTGGATATTTTGTTGCTTAGCTTCGATATCATCCACAAGTCCATAAAGAAGCTTTACAACATCTTCCCTTGTTTCACATTCATTAATTCCTTTGCGAGCTTGAGCATTCCCTTTAACACCCTTTAAATACCAAGAAGCATGCTTACGCATTTCACGAACAGCTACATTTTCATTTTTCAACGCAATCAGACGATCCATATGAAGCACGCAAACGTCCATCTTTTCACGAACTGAAGGCTCATCCATCAGTTGACCGGTTTCCAGATATTTTACAGTCCGGTAAATCATCCACGGGTTACCTAAAGCTGCACGGCCGATCATGACTCCATCAACACCCGTTTCCTTCAGCATTCTTTCCGCATCCTGTGGAGTTTCCACATCACCGTTACCGATAAGGGGAATATTAATTGACTTCTTCACTTCACGGATGATGTCCCAGTTAGCTTTTCCTTCATACATTTGAACTCGTGTCCTGCCATGCATGGAAACGGCTTTACCGCCTGCGCGTTCAACAGCCTGAGCGTTCTGAATCGCAAAAACATGCTCATCATCCCAGCCAATGCGCATTTTCACCGTTACCGGCTTTTCAACAGCATCAACCACCGCTGAGACCATCTCATAAATTTTGTTTGGATCGAGAAGCCACTTCGCACCCGCATCACATTTGGTGATTTTAGGTACAGGGCAGCCCATGTTGATATCAATGATGTCAGCATTTGTATTTTTATCTACAAATTGTGCAGCTTCGACCAAAGTTTTCTTTTCTCCTCCAAAGATTTGCAAACTTAACGGTTTTTCTCTTTCATCTATATAAAGCATATTCATCGTTTTAGCATTTTGAATAACGATTCCCTTGTCACTGACCATCTCCGCACAAACAAGACCAGCACCAAATTCCTTGACGGTCAAGCGGAATGCCGAGTTGCAGACTCCCGCCATCGGCGCCAGCACTACGGGATTCTTCATTTCTATATCGCCTATTTTTAACACGTTGGACCTCCTAAAACATTCTTTCATTTATCCTCAGGCGGCTGAAGCTCCTCAATGGAAACATGAAGAATTTCCGCCACTTCCAGTAAAAATGCCTCTGAAGGGGTGCGGTTCCCTCGTTCGACTTCTCCCAGCAATGAAACGGAAACACCTATTTCTCTCGCAAACCCTTCCTGGGTATAACCCTTTAACTTTCGAAAAGCGCGAATACGCCTTCCCCATTTTTCACCTTCCATAATCGAACTCCTTCTTTATCCGAAATCTGTTCAAGCAGGTCGCTCAAAGGTGCAAGCATTTGCGGAAGTGATATATCAGGGTCCACTTCCATTAAAGGCACGATAACAAAAGCCCTCTCGTGCATACGAGGGTGCGGGACTGAAAGAATCTCTGTCTCAATATTTTCATGATTATATAACAAAATGTCAAGGTCTAAAGTACGGGGACCCCACCTAATTTCCCTTTTTCTCCCTAAATCCTGTTCAATTTTCATACAAGCGTGAAGTAATCTTTCGGGTTCTAAATCGGTTTTCACTTTAAGGACAGCATTTAAAAAACAGTCCTGGTCTTCATATCCTATCGGGTCCGTTTCATATAAAGAAGAGCATGTCACCAATTTGATATGCGGATTTTCAGACAATAATTGGAAAGCCCTTTGGAATGTTTCAAGGCGATTCCCTAAGTTCGAACCTATTGAAAGGTAAGCAATATTTACCACAATCAGCGTCCCCTTACAATCTCTATAGCAACCGAATCATAGTGACCTGCTATTGGAGGATCTGGTTTATAAACCTTCACGGTGCATGTCTCGATGGAAGAATATTTATCAAGTAGTTCAGAGGCAATTTTTTCAGCTACAGCTTCCACTAACTTAAAAGGTTCTCCCTCAACAACACTTTTACACACTTCATATAACTCGCCATAGTTGATTGAGTCTTCAAGGTTGTCACTTTTCCCTGCCTTGGCTAAATCAGTCTGGACGATTAAATCCACTTTAAACCGCTGACCAAGCTTCGTTTCTTCCGGAAAAACTCCATGATAACCGTAAAACTCCATTTTATTCACATATATCTTATCCATTTCATTCACCTTTTCCTAATAGAGCATCCATCATCTTTGCAGTCCGTGCCATTTCCTTCACATCATGTACACGAACCATTTGACAGCCTTGTTGAATGCCATGGCAGATTGTGGCGGCTGTTCCTTCCATCCGCTCACTAGGCGGCAGGTCCAGAACATGTCCAATCATGGACTTTCTTGATGTGGCTAGCAGTACGGGATAACCTAATGATACCAGCTTATCAAGATTCCTCATCATTTCCAAATTCAACTTTAAATCTTTAGCAAAGCCAATTCCTGGATCGAGAATGATGTTTTCATCCTTGACTCCCGCATCCTTTACCAACTTGATGCTTTCGAATAAATCTTGAAGTACATCCCGGACAAAATGTCCATAACCCATATTATCCCTGTTATGCATCAAAATAATCGGCACCTTATATTCCGCAGCAACCTTTGACATCAAGGAATCGGCTTTTCCCCCCCAAATGTCATTTAATATATGGGCTCCCGCTTTTACCGCCTCTTCCGCTACTCTTGATTTATACGTATCAACCGATATTGGAACCTCGATATTACGGGATATGGCGTCAATAATCGGGGCTACTCTTTCTATTTCCTCTTCATCCGATATTCTCTCATAGTTAGGACGGGTGGACTCTCCGCCTACATCCAATATATCCGCTCCGTCGTTGACCATCCGTTCGGCATGCTTCAAAGCAGCATCTATCCGACTATATTTCCCGCCATCCGAAAAGGAGTCCGGCGTAACATTCAAAATCCCCATAATTAAGGTTTTATTGCTGTAATCCAAATCAAATGAACCGCATTTTATTTTTGACGCTCCAGCTAATGACATCCAACGTTCTCCTTCACCTAAAGAAATCTATATATACGAGTGTACCCATTTACATAGGCATAGTGCAAGCTCCATTAAGATTTGAAACACTTCTGCAGACTTTACTACAAAAAGAAAAGCAAAGCCCCTGAGGAACTTCGCTTCTCATTTTTAGTGTCTGGTCTTACTCAAAATTATATAATGGTGTACTTAAGTAACGTTCACCATTACTTGGAATGATAGCAAGTACCTTTTTGCCTTTTCCCAGTTTGTCAGCCACTTTAATGGCAGCCGCTATTGCGCCTCCAGAAGAAATTCCACCGAGGATTCCTTCCTCTTTTGCTGCGCGGCGGGCATAATCAAATGATTCCTCTGTATTGACCTGAATGATTTCGTCATAGAGATCTGTATTCAAAATACTTGGAACGAAGCCTGCACCGATTCCTTGGATTTTATGAGGTCCTGGAGTCCCACCTGATAATACCGGAGAGTCCGCAGGCTCAACAGCATAAATTTTAATGTCAGGGTATTTTTCACGCAGGACTTCACCAGCACCTGTTATGGTTCCGCCAGTACCGATTCCGGCAACGAATGCATCAAGACCTTCATCACCAAAAGCTTCAACGATTTCAGGGCCTGTAGTGTTCCGATGAACTTCAGGATTGGCTTCATTCTCGAATTGCTGTGGAATGAAGTAACCTTTTTCTTTGGACAGCTCAGTCGCCTTTGCGATTGCACCCTTCATCCCTTCAGGTCCAGGAGTAAGAACTAACTCTGCGCCATAAGCGCGAAGCAAGTTACGGCGTTCCAAGCTCATCGTCTCCGGCATGACCAGAATTGATTTATAACCCTTAGCCGCAGCTACCATCGCTAGTCCTATTCCAGTATTTCCGCTTGTAGGCTCAATGATCGTATCACCTGGCTTGAGGTTACCATTTTTTTCTGCCGCTTCGATCATCGCAAGGGCGATACGGTCTTTTACACTACTGCCCGGGTTAAAATACTCAAGTTTCAAATAAATATCTGCACTGTTTTCATTTTGAAGCTTGTTTAACTTCACAATAGGCGTTTGTCCAATTAAATCGATTACAGAATTAGCTATACGTGCCATTTTCTCCACTCCTTATCATTTCAATACCGAGTATGTTTATTGGTTTTATTAATTTAAAGTTACCAGTTTTAATAGTTCATTGTCAATGATTATATACTATATTCTAAATTTTCTCACACAACCATTGACCTACTTTTGTTCTTTTAATCCATAAAACCATTCTACATCAAATTCGTCCCAGAAAATTTCCCCTGAGACCGGTGCCTGAATCTGTTCAAGAGCTATTTGGCGGTGAATCTTGTCTTTAACTTCTTCGTATTCATACTGCTTGCCTTCTATCCTTTCATGCAGATAGAGAACGGCCCAGCCATCTTCCGTTTGGATTGCATCACTCCACTTCTTTACCTTCATTTTCTCGGCAGCGGTAATGTATTCCTTGGAGACTTGCTCGTTATCCTCTGATATAAAACCCATGTCGCCTCCTTGATTGGCAGTGAATTCATCAAGGGACTTTTCCATCGCTAAGACATCAAAGGAGACACCTTTCTCCAGTTCACGTATGATTTGGTCTGCCTGCTTTTTTGTAGACGAGGTAATATGGGAAATATGGAAAGCAGTAGGGATTCTGTAAATATCCTTATTATCATCATAATGATTCCGCATTGCTGTTTCGGAAACCGAAACGTCCTTGGTGAGGAGCTTCTCGAGGAGGAGACTCGACTGAATTTCCTGCCTCAGTTGATCGTTACTTTTATTAAGGTTCTGACCGGCAGTCCCATACATCGTTTTCATCATTTTAAGTTCCCGATCAAGCTCTTCATCCGAAGTTTTCACTTTGTATTTTTCAGCTGCCTGTTTCACTACCTCTTTATCGACCATTTCCTCAAGTACATCTTCCCCATATCTTTTTTCGAGCTCAGTCATCCATGCGTCCCGGGAAATATCCTTGGATCCAACCTTTGCGGCCGTTTCTTCCCCAATGACGGTTTTAGAAATGATTATTGGTTTTATGACAAAGATAATGATAGTCAATAGGTTCAACAAGGCAAGGCCAGCAATAATCGCCCGAAGCTTTTGTTTTGGCAAACCCTTATCCCCCGTATATTATTTTTTGGTTTCTGCTTCTAGTTCCTCGAGTTCTTCCTTCGAGAATTGGTAGGTCTGATTACAAAAATGACATTGCGCCTCCGCTTGTCCCTCTGTCTCAATGATATCCCGAATCTCAGCTTTCCCTAGGCTAATCAATGCATTCGCAATTCTTTCCCTAGAACATTGACAGGAGAATTGGACATCCATTTTTTCCAGTATATTCACATTGCCCTCACCTAAAATTTCGGTTAGGATTTCTTCGGGAGTCATGCCACTTTGAATCATCTTGGAAACAGGAGTTATCGTGCTTAGTCGATTTTCGATTTTGGAAATCGTATCTTCGGATGCACCTGGCAACAACTGAATGATAAATCCACCCGCTGCAAGGATTGAATTATCCGGATTCACCAGAACCCCAACTCCCACAGATGAAGGCACCTGTTCGGAAGTAACAAAGTAATAAGTGAAATCTTCACCCAATTCTCCCGATACAATCGGTACTTGCCCTGAAAAGTAATCACGAAGACCAATATCTTTGACAACAGTCAACAATCCATCGGTGCCTACCGCTTTCCTTACATCCAGCTTTCCTTGCTCATTCAAATCAAAGTGGGTTTGCGGGTGTGTGACATATCCGCGGACTTCTCCCTTTGCATTGCTGTCGACCAGGATGGAACCAATCGGTCCACCTCCCTCGATTTTAATCGTCAGCTTTTCTTCACCTTTTAACATTCCACCCATCATAACGCCTGCCGTCATAGCCCGTCCAAGGGCAGCTGAAGCAGTAGGCCATGTATAATGGCGTCGTTGAGCTTCTCCTACGGTGTCTGTTGTTGAAACAGCATATGCCCGAACCTGTCCTTCATAGCCTAACGCCTTTATCAGATAATCCTTCATTTATTTTGCTCCTTCCATGCTGTGTATTACTTCTTCACTTGCTCACGATTACGTTTATAAATCAGCTGCAACCCCTTCAAGGTCAAAAATGGCTCCACAACGTCAATCACAGTAGACTCATTAGCAATTAAGGTAGCCAGTCCACCTGTCGCTATTACCGTTGGTTCTATATTACTTTGCGCCTTAATTCGATTAACGATTCCTTCTACCTGTCCAACATATCCATACAAAATACCAGCCTGCATGGCGGATACCGTATTTTTCCCAATAATCCCTTCAGGCCGGCTGATTTCTATTCTTGGAAGTTTGGCTGCCTTTGAATAAAGTGCTTCAGTAGAAATGTTTATACCCGGAGCAATGGCCCCGCCCATGTATTGTTTATCCTCATTTATGTAGCAATATGTCGTTGCCGTGCCAAAATCCACGATAATGAGAGGGCTTCCATATTCATGAATGCCTGCAACAGCATTAACGATTCGGTCCGCTCCCACCTCACGGGGATTTTCGTATTTAATATTCAATCCAGTTTTTATTCCAGGTCCGACTATAAGCGGTTTAATTCCAAAGTATTTTTTGCACATGCGTTCAAGCGCAAACATAATTGGCGGAACTACCGAAGAAATAATGATTCCATCAAATTGATCAAACGAAAGACCTTCATGTTGCAGCAAAGACTTTATGACCATTCCATACTCATCTTCTGTCTTGTGACGGTTAGTCTCAATTCGCCAATGATATTTTAAAATATCTTCATCGTATACGCCTAATACAGTATTCGTATTACCAACATCCAATACAAAAATCATCGTTTCATCACTCCGGTAAATTATTCTCCAACATCATACCACACTGTTATTTCCCACGCTATTAGTCGCACTTTTCGAAAGGTATCCCAGAAACTTCATCACAATTAATTCAAGGGTTAAGAAAAGGGTATTTCCGAGGCGGAAATACCCTTTTGAATTTAATCAATTTAAGACTTTTTATTGTCATCTTCGTTCGGGAAGGAAAGCGGCTGGTCTTGAGGTGCACCTTCCTTAATTGGAGGAGTATTCAATCCTTCCTCCGTTATTTCAAGGTCCTCAGGTCCTCTCTTATCCAATGGATCTAATAGGGCCTCTTTTTCTTCCTTCTTCGTATTGATGTTCACCTTGACATTCTCATCAGTGGTCAAATTCCCATTCAGAGCCGTATAATCCCGATCAGGCAATTTACCATTATGGAATAAACTTTTGATTTGTTCAGCATCAAGTGTTTCCACTTCAAGCAAGGTTTTTGCAACCAAATCAAGTTTTTCACGATTTTCAGTAAGAATCGTCTTACATCTTTCGTAAGCTTCCCTGATGATACGTTGAATTTCAAGATCGATTTCATATGCTATTGCATCTGAATAGTTTTGATCATTGTTGAAATCGCGGCCTAGGAAGACCTGACCTTGGGAATTACCGAATTGAAGTGGTCCGAGCTTACTCATGCCATATTCCATAACCATGCTTCGAGCTATGCCCGTTGCACGCTGGAAGTCGTTATGCGCACCGGTACTCACTTCTCCGAATGTAACTTCTTCGGATACACGGCCACCCAATAGTCCTACGATTTTATCTTTAAGCTCAGGTTCCGTCATGAAGAAACGATCTTCTTTCGGCAGCATAACTGCATAACCCCCAGCTTGACCACGAGGGACAATCGTAACTTTATGAACGACTTCGGCATCATCCAGAACCAATCCAATAATGGTATGGCCCGCTTCATGCCACGCTACGATATTTCTTTCCTTTTTGGAAATGACACGGTTTTTCTTGGCAGGTCCAGCGATAACGCGATCCGAAGCTTCATCCAAATCGGACATGTCGATCTTCTTCTTATCTTGACGGGCAGCAACAAGCGCCGCTTCATTCAGTAAGTTTTCAAGATCTGCACCAGAAAATCCTGGAGTACGCTGAGCGATCGCTTTCAAATCGACTGTTTCTGCTAAAGGTTTATTACGCGCATGCACTTTCAGCACTTCTTCACGGCCCTTAACATCAGGGCGGCCTACCGTTATTTGACGGTCAAAACGTCCTGGACGCAATAATGCCGGATCCAATACATCAGCACGGTTAGTCGCAGCAATGATTATGATTCCTTCATTACCACCGAAACCATCCATTTCCACCAGTAGTTGGTTCAATGTCTGTTCACGTTCATCGTGACCGCCACCAAGACCTGCGCCACGTTGACGTCCGACTGCATCAATTTCATCGATAAAGATGATACATGGTGCATTCTTCTTTGCATTTTCAAACAAATCACGAACACGGGATGCACCGACACCCACAAACATTTCAACAAAATCAGAACCACTGATTGAGAAGAAAGGAGTTCCGGCTTCACCAGCTACTGCTCGCGCAAGTAAAGTTTTACCTGTACCAGGAGGCCCAACTAAAAGTACCCCTTTAGGAATACGGGCTCCAAGCTCGGCATATTTGCGAGGATCTTTCAAGAATTCAACGACCTCGACAAGTTCCTGCTTTTCTTCGTCCGCTCCGGCAACATCATTGAAGCGTACTTTTTTCTTATCATCATTATACAATTTCGCCTTACTTTTCCCGAAGTTCATGACGCGGCCACCGCCGCCGCCCTGAGCTTGGTTAAGTAAAAAGAAGAAGAGGATAAAAATGATTACAAATGGAATGATGGAAGTGAAAAATGTCACCCAGCCACTTGTCTTTTCTGGAGGTTCGACAGTGATGATGTCTTTATCCAGCTTGGTTACGGCATCATTGATCCGGCTTTGCGAATACTCACTGAAAGGCACGTACGTCACAAAGAATTTGTTTTCCTCATAACCTTTGAGCTTTCCTGTGATTTCAAAAACACTGCTTTCGGGCTGCATCGTAAGTGATGTAACGTCCCCACTCTCCAAATGCTTATAGAATTCATCTTGGGTCAATTTTACGTTTGGTTCATTGTTATTATTAAAAATGCTTACAATCCCAATGATGACCAAAAAGATCAGTAAATAAAATATGGTATTACGGAAGATCCGATTCATCCCTTACCTCCTCCCACGGGTAAACAAACTATAGTAAATACTATCATACAAAATTAATGAATTACAATAATTTAACACCGCTGTTTTTATCTGGTCTTCTCTTTCAAACAGGTACGATTAATTCGAGTAAATTTCAGGCTTCAATATGCCAATATACGGGAGATTACGATACTTTTCCGCAAAATCTAGACCATATCCGACAACAAATGCATCCGGAACGATGAATCCGGCATAGTCCGGAGTGATATCCGCTTTCCTGCCTGTTGGTTTATCCAATAAGGTAACGATTTTAATTGATTTTGCTTTTCGATAACGGAAAAGTTCCGCAAGATAGCTAAGAGTTAAACCGCTGTCGATAATATCTTCGATGATTAAAATATCCCGGCCTTCAACTGATGTATCAAGATCTTTGATGATTTTCACTTCACCGGAAGATACAGTGGAGTTACCATAGCTTGAAACATCCATAAAGTCCATTTCAAGATGTGTATCCACACGTTTCAGTAAATCTGACATAAATGGCATGGCGCCTTTCAGCACTCCGATGGCCAACGGGAACTTACCTTGGTAATCAGCTTCAAGCTGCGCACCCAATTCCCTGATTTTTTTTTGAAGTTCTTCCTCTGTTATTAAAACCTTTTCCAATGTCGTTTTGCATGGTCATTGTAATTAATTGCCCCCCATGAAGAATTAAGCTTTTTTATATTCTAAGTAGATTAAAGATTTTTCATCAGAAATTATATCCGGCTCCACATTCGATTTCTTTAAACCAGGTAGCCAAATGGCCGTTCCCGTTTGATCGATGATGACCGGCCACACATTTCTTTCTAGCATCGGGATCTTTTCATTAATAAAAATATCCTTCAACTTTTTAGTTCCACCTAATCCCTTGACCGCCATCCGTTCGCCTTCATTCCTGGTTCGGACTGTAAGAGGAAACTGAACAGCTGATTCGGGAAGAATAAAAGAGTGATTTCCTCTAAGTACCGGAATTTCTTCTTTTATATAGTGCGCTTTAATCTTATATCCATTCGGAAGAATAGTCTCACCGGGAATTTGTAATTTAAGGGAATATTCATGGCTTTTTTGCCGAAAAAATCTAAAAGTGCAAGTTTGATATGATTTTTCCGCAATAAGGCCCTCCGGAAGATGCAATTCTGCAGATGGTTGAGGATTCAAAAACAAAACTAAAAGTTGGTCAATATGTAATGCCGAAAGCGATGAAGGTCTCTCCAAATAAAGATAGTTTAATATTAGTTGAATCGCCCTTCTTTGTAAAGGTTTAGGCATCGCGAGAACCTTATCAATCTGAATAACCGCTTGTTCCTTATCCTGTTGGATCCAAACCTCTGACATTTTGCTTGAAACCAGGTTCAAGAAAAACTCTTCATCTTCATAAAGCTCTTCACTGAATCGTTGAAAATGCTCATGAACCTTTCTATTTTCTTTCTTTAAAAATGGAAGAACTACATGTCTAAAACGATTTCTTGCATAGACACCCGTTTCATTGCTCGGATCATACCTTGGTTCAATATTATGAAGGCCCGCATATTCGATTATTTGGCTTTTCGTGATTTCAAGAAAAGGCCTGATCAGATTCCCGGTATGGAAACGTCTCTTTATAGGAATGCCTGCTCTTGCCTTACCTGTCGCCCCTCTTGTTAAACGCATGAGCATCGTTTCAATTTGATCATCTCCATGATGCCCCAGGACAAGTGTAGAGGCATGATGCTTATCCATCATTTCTTCATAGAAAGCAAAACGCAACTTTCTTGACGTTATTTGTGAACTTTCCCCCGTCTGCTCCATCCGGGCAGGAACATCGATCCTTTTTCCCTCAAATGCAATGCCCCACCGTTCACATATATGCTCGACATATTTATAATCCTCATAGGATTCTTCACCACGGAACATATGGTCAACACTTGCAACGGTCATCTCGTAATGAAAAAGAGATTGAATTTCCTTAAGGATATGGAGAAGCACCAACGAGTCCGGTCCTCCGGAAACGCCTATTAGCAACTTCGAGTTTTCCTCAATCAATTCGTTTCTATAAATGGTGCTCAGGACTTTTTCCTTTAACATACAATCTTCCTTCTTTATGGACAGGTATTAGTATTATACGATTCAAACATGAAATGGTTTCAACTATTCCATGGCATTCACCTAATAACTATATCATAACAACTGTTCATATATGTAAAGAACATAGAGCATCGATATGATGGCAACCAGCAAGAAAGTTTCAAAAAACCCGCCACTTTTCTTATTTGAATGGTTCTGGGACCTTCTTGCTTGCCTCGTTGAAGGCTGCATTGTTTGTGGCTGACCCGTCGCTGCCTGAATCGGGCCCTTTTTCTTCGAGTGGTTTTGCTTACTTAGCACCGTGACCAAATCCTCCCGCATTTGAAGGGCAGAATCATACTGCCCTTGGAGTGCTTTATCCAACATCTTTCTATATGGGTGCAATTCCTTTTTCTGCTTAATCAAGTCGTTAAGCTGTCTATACCCTTCCCCTTTCTTGTGGAAGCGTCCAGGATAGGCAGAATTGATTATAATCATCGCCACAGCGAACAAGTCATATTGCGGATCGGCCTTTCTTGATCCAAGTCCCCAGTAACCTCTGTCAAAGAACTCGGTGAATTCTTTAACAGATCGCCCAATTAAGGTGGTTCCGCCAACATCCACGCACCGCACCTTATAGGCTGGTGAAGTCACGATCAAATTCTCAGGTTTTAAATCCCCGAACACCCAGCCATTGGTATGCAAGGCAGACAAACTGGTTAAAAGCTGAAGCATTAAGACCCCAATCCAAGATGATCCTTTCTTATCGATGAAACGCAAAAAATCGTGTCCGTGGATATATTCCATGACATAAAATGGGAGCTGTTTTCCTGTTTTCATGAAATCATCCGCTTCCAAAAAGGAAGGTCCAAGGGTAGACCCCTGGACCTTTGAGAAGGATTTTAGTATATTCATCTCCGAAATAATGGACGTCCCATTATCACTGAGCTTTAAAGCATAATGACCATTTTCGCTTTCAACCAAATAGACGATCCCGTTCGCTCCACACCCCAATTCCTTAATTATTTTGTACTGATTTTTATTCCATTTTCCAGTGACCAAACTGCCAGGCAGGAGTTTACATTGATTCCTCAAAGTATTGTTCATCATCATGTGATAACAATCCCCTCAATGAACGTTTTTTATTGAAATATGTTAAAGCTTCACGAATGGCTGGACCTGTCGGAGTGAGTCCCCCTGTACTAAGCTTAGGAAAAGTTGCCGTCAAGGCTTCAAGGTTCGGGGTCCAATCCAGCAACTTTTCAACATCATTTCTTTTCCCAGGAAATACGAATACGGAAAAACGACTGTCACCCATTCTTGCATTCATACTAAGGGAAAGATCTAATAAGGAATCTTTTACTGTAGGCAGTTTATGTTTCATGCTTGCACTGGTATCAACAAGAATCAGCACTTCGAGCTTGCTTGTTTCCCCAAGCTCATCGACCACCTCCATCACTTCCCCTCGTTTATCCGGCGGAAGATCCTCCATCGTTTTTGAATCTCCAAGTATTTGTTGAAGTTCGCGATTGATAACTCCCTGTATAGTTTGAGTCATTGCCTTTTGGGTCACCATTTGGACAGTTTGGGATAACTGCTGGGCATAGACTATTTGACTTACGCCACCTCCTGAACCAGCAATCTTCTCGATTTCCTTAAGACCCTTTTCATCTATCACATCATTTTCCATGACACCTATGACATTGATGGTTATGCCTTGCTCCCTTGCTAATTCAGCCATGGCAGACGGCTCCTCACCATGATTTGAACATCCGTCGGTTATAAGCAAAATCTGTCTTAATGTTCCTGCCTTCATGTTTTGCTCTCCCTTCCTATCAATTTGTTACCATAATTGACTAAAAAGGGGGAAATTATACGCCAAAGACATCGCATCAAGTCATATCATGGAGGGGAGTGATTGAAAAGAGTTCATCTCTTTACCCTTTATCCGTCTTCCATTTCACCACCTCATTTTTGATTTTATTTATTTTATATATATATAAACGGCCCCTACTGGGCCTTTTTGCGTTTTGGAGAAACGGGAATGGATGCCCATTTCGGTGTGTTATGCTTAATTTTCGAAGTCACCACTGTCATGTCATCATCTATGATCCCTTTTGTTCGGATGACTTCTTCCAATATTAAATCAGAGATTTCCTGCGGATCGTCTGTTTCCATTTCCTTGATTTTTCGTTTAAGCCAGAATTCGATATTTTCGACATGTGAGGGGCCATCGAACACTCCATCGCTCATCATGATTAATATGTCCCCAGCCTTCAGCTCTTCTGATACAACATCAACATCGAAATCCTGGATGATTCCCATAGGGAGGTTGCTTGATTCAATTTTTATTATCCTATCCCCCCTTTTAATGAAACTCGGTATCGAACAGATTTTTAAAAACTTAGCCCTTGCGTCCTGAAGATCAATCATTGCCAAATCAAGAGTCGAAAATATTTCATCGGTAGTGCGTAGAGATAATACGGAGTTTACGGATTTAATGGCTATTTTTTCTTCTATTCCCGATTGTAAAAATTTTTGAAGCAGCTTCAATGTCTCTGTACTTTCAAAATGGGCCCCTTTCCCCATTTCCCATTCCATCACTAATGGCTATTGCGAATTTGCCACAACCAATCTCCATGGTCGTATAACTGTCTCCTGATACAAGCCCTCCCCCCTTGGCAGCATGAGCCACACCCGTTTCGACCGTGAATTTTTTCGCTGACCTAAATATCACCTCACATTGCCCGTTTGGATACGTTGCACACTCTTCTGAATGAACGACTATCGTTTCCCCTAAAATGTCAGAAAGCATAGGTGCAATCAACTTTTCACATTCCCCTCTGCCCTGGCAGTATGGGACACTCATCTCTATATCAACATTCCCTTGTTCTAGACTGTATATTTCAACATGACCTATGTGCAGTCCAAAATCCTGGATGGCTTCCAAAATGGATTCTTCATGTACATGATGATTCTTCCTTTCCCTTTGAATTTCTTTCGCAAAATCATCCATTACTGCCGAAACGCCCCGCAGTTGATCCGCCACTAGTTTCCGACTTTCCTTCACCTGCCTTTTTAATTTTTGGTTAGCTTCAAAATAAGTAAGCTCCTGTGATATCGCCCCAATGACCTGAGGCCCGCGACTACAATATTTCCCCCATTCTTTCGAAGTTTTTTGGGGGAGCTGACCATTATTTTCACTTAATTGAAGCATAATTTCCTGCATGCCGTCATAGGTTGTATTAAAGTTCTTGGACCAGCATTGTTCCTTTTTAAAACAAAGCTGGCACGTTTTTTCCGTTACATTACTTAAGAAGTAGTCGAATTCTTTCTCATCTTCCTCCAATCTCCCTCTTTCATCCACTTGGGAAAAGCTATTAGAGAGCGCCTCAAATACATGTGAAAATTGCTCCACCCTTTGAGCGGTGACATCCCTCACTTTTCGGGCATACTGCTGCTGTTCATCAGAATTCTCGACTGTTCCCGGTATATGTTTCGCTATTTTGTTGATTATGGATGACGGTGTCAATAAAAATAGGGCCACAGCTATAAGTGATTCATAAAGGGTCACCATAATATTATTGGTGCCCTCACCATATAAACCGATCAGTAACGTAGCAATCAAGAGGCCTGCGGCAACCCCTATCTTCCTTCCCTCCTTCAACAGACCGCCCAGAAGCCCTGAAAATGCGAGAAGGCTCATTTGATAAAGACTTGCAATACTTGCCAAGGAGAATATCAATCCAGTAACCACACCTACAGTGGAGCCTATGGCGGCCCCTCCCGCCAGCCCGAAGAGGAGGACCAGGTATCGCGAGAATATATGGTCGAGTGATAAATCGTATATCATCCAGCCGATGGTTCCGGTCATCACCGAAGCCAGCAAGATGATAATGCTGACGATTTCCTCCGTCTTTAATGATTGGGACTTTGTCCGAATGGTCAGCATCGGGATGGACTGTATGAAGATTAAGGTTAAAATCATTGCGAGTCCCGCCTCTACTCCTATCATCATCAAGTCGTACAGCTGAATCGTTCGAAATACCAGATATTGCTCGGCCAGGTTGACCAGGAATAGTGAAGCAAAGACGTACATCGACATCGTCTTGAATTGTCCTTCCACGGCGGGCCTCTTGATCTTATGAAATAACAGGAGCAGGAACGCCGATGCAAAGATGACTAAACTATTCGAATAGTGAATGGTCAACCCACCTGCAATCAATCCGAATAAAGCCAGTGGCGCCCTGTCACGTCTCATGAGAAAAACGGCTGCGAAAAACGGAAGTCCAAATGGTGCCAGCTGTGAAAGAATCAATGCCCGTCCTAATAAAAAACCGATAATTGCTAAAGAAATGCCTTTTTTTATGAATATGTCTTCCGTCTTCATTTGCAGCTGTTGGATCCAATTGATGGCCCCTGCCTTCGCTTCTTTTAACTGAACATCTCCAAGAGGTTCCATCATAGGTCTTTCTACTTTTTCCATTTCAACACCCCATTCGTATTAGTGATTTTTATTATATAGAGGGCTTGTCTATTTTTTTGTCAGAATTTTATAAGCGGATAAGAAAAACGTTCGACGAAATTCTTCTTGAACAATCATTTGTATACAGGTTTTTGTGCCTTTTTTTTCATTACAGAAACGGGTGTTCTTTTTTTTTTGAAGAAAAGCAAAGTTTTTAGGTTATTTTTGCGGAAAATAACACGAATAAATAATCAGGAAATGGAAACCGACAATCTTTATTTTTTTTGTTGACATTTTTTCCTCACGAATGTAAGATATAACTTGTGCTTCAGTAGCACTTACCATTATGGCGGCGTAGCTCAGCTGGCTAGAGCGTACGGTTCATACCCGTGAGGTCGGGGGTTCGATCCCCTCTGCCGCTATCTTTTATCATGAAAATCACGGCCCGTTGGTCAAGCGGTTAAGACACCGCCCTTTCACGGCGGTAACACGGGTTCGAATCCCGTACGGGTCATCAAATACCAAAAGCGCCTCTGTACACTTATCTTAAGTAAGTGTACAGAGGCGCTTTTTTTATTGTTGATATTAAAAGAAGACAAGCCGGCAAGCTTGCCTTTATCTACACTATGAATAATTTCACAGGAAAGTTGCTAAACTATTATTTTCAGCAGCAGTTTTATCCGCGTCTTCCTCCTCGACCTCCCCGTTTCGTTTCGGTGCTACGTTTAAGGGTCGTTAAGCGGTCTTCGCTATCTTTTAAGAATTTAGCCATTTTTTGCTCAAAGTTTTCCTTTGGTTGGAAACTATTACCTTTCGAGCGGAAGTCTTTGGAACGGCTGTCATTCCCTCTTCCTTGGCGCGGACGTGGTGTGTATGCAGGTTTTTGCTCACCTTCAGGACGGTCTATCGCTTTTTTTATGGACAAGCCAATCTTGCCATCTTTAACATTGATGACTTTCACCTCAACTGTATCGCCGACTTTTAAATGATCATTGATATCCTTGACATAGTTATCAGCCACTTCACTGATATGGACAAGACCGGTTGAACCTTGAGGTAGCTCTACAAATGCACCAAAATTAGTTATGCCTGTTACTTTACCTTGTAACTTGCTGCCTACTTCGATTGACATAAAAAAAATGTTCCTCCTTAGAAATGTTAAAAAAATCTCTTCACACTATATTATAACGAAAGTAAAAAAACAGTGTCAATATTAGTCACTATCTTCCTTCCCTTTTGGAAGGGTAAAAATGATTTCGCCTTTTTCAGATAAGAAATAATCCCGTCTGGCTATTTTCGCTATATAGTCGTCGTCATTAAGCTTTACGATTTCTTCTTTAAGAAGGGTCTCGTCTTTTTTCAATTCAGCTAACTTTCCCTTCAATTCTTCCTTCTGTTTAACTTTCCCATCCAGTGCAACATTTTGCGTTATGAGGGTGGAAACGGCAAAAATCAAAAAGACAGCGGCGAAAACTGAGTAAAGAGTTAATCTACGCATAAGACCACGCTTCTTTTTTTCTACGGTTTGTACTTTTTTCTCTTGTTGAGCGACGTAGGGATTTTCTATTTTTGCCACTTTCCTTTTACGCAGGCTACTCATTTTTTATCGCTCCTCATTTCTTTTTATTTCTCCATCCATTTATCGTTCTAAATATAGAATTCTTTATTTTCAATAAAATCCCTTTTCCTTTATTATAAAACTTCCCGACGTTTTTCGTAACAAAAACCGGCAATAAATTCCATATATAAGTCAGAATCCATTTTAATGGCCTCCAGAGTATATTCAAAATAAAGAGAAGTATTTTCCCAGCCCATTTTAATAATGCTAAAACGAACTTACCTATCCCAATGATGATGGCTATTACAGATACTATTACCCATTTTATCGGTAGAAATATCAGCATGTGAACCGAATCCGTTATAAATCTCGCCAACTTTATCACAAGTATTATCAAAATCTCTAATAAACGTTGATAGAAACCTTTGAAAAGTGCTTGATAAGCTGAAAAACCGCATAATAAGGCCAAAAATAAATAGAGGCGAAACTCTCCCTCATTCACTAAAAACAAAACATAAAAAATAAGGAGACCCTGAATGATCCAGAAAAGGAAGTCATGGATGAATACAATCCACCTTTTCCTTTCTGAACGATTCAGGAACCGGCTATACGTATCCAGGGCAGCTCCAAAGCCACTGCCCATGCCTATCATCGCAAGCAACGTATAAAATTGGATCGTTAAGGTCATTTGAACAACTTGCCAAAGAAGCCTTTAGCTTTCTCCCCTGATTGCTCATCTAAATAAACAAGGTCGAAAATCTTTCCCTTAATGGAAACGATGCCTTTATCAACGTCTAAATTCTTCATTTGCAAGTTTTGGCCCCGGATAGATAAGAATCCCATTGACGTTTCGAGCAGAAACTCTTCATTATCAAAACTTTCAACTTGTTTGACACCGGTAATATCAAGTAAACGGCGGCCTTTCATCGTTACATCATGCTCTTGGGTCGTTCCTTTTGTGTAACCAGCATTCGGATCAATATATTGGCTCATTTTTTCATCCCTCACAGTACCACTGATTTTGTACAAGTGTATGTCCGTAAGAGTGGAATTAGAACCAAGCCTGTCCTTACTCCTCCGCTAGCTTTTCTTCCTTTACGATGGTATACATATCTGCAGCCGCTTCTTTTTTCGTCGTTTCTTGAATTTTATCGACACGTACCGTAACCAGCTTTTGTCCGAACCTTACAGTCAACTCATCGCCATCTTTCACATTCGAACTTGCTTTGGCCTGTTGTCCGTTAATCGTGATTCTCCCTTTATCCGCAACCTCTTTCGCAAGTGTGCGGCGCTTGATCAACCTTGAAACCTTTAGGAATTTATCCAATCTCATCGACATTCAAATCTCTCCCTTAATTAAAGTCCTTTAGCTTTGGCTTCATCCCAATATGAATCCAGTTCTTCCAATGTATAATCCTCAAACTTTTTGTCTGCCCTTTGAACGCACTCTTCTATATATGTAAAACGCTGGTGGAATTTCTGGTTTGCTTTGTAGACGGCTTCTTCCGCTTGTATGTCATAATAACGTGAAATGTTGACAAGCGCAAAAAAGAGGTCGCCCAGCTCTGATTTTATTCTTTCGACATCCCTGTTCGGGCTTACTATTTCCTCTTCCAATTCCTGCACTTCTTCCCTGACTTTTTTCCAGGCTTCGGAAACCTCATCCCAATCAAATCCGACCTTCGCAGCCCTTTTTTGATACTCTTCGGCCCGAAGTAAGTTTGGCAGCGATTTCTCAATACCATCCAGTATGGATTTCAGAGCTTTTGTTTCGCTCCCTTTTTCATCTTCTTTGATTTTCTGCCAGTTCACTAATACATCTTCTTCGCCGTTCACTTCAACATTTCCGAATACATGAGGGTGGCGTCGAATCATTTTCGCCGTAATGCCTTCAATCACATCATCAATCGTGAACATGCCCTCATCTTCACCGATTTGTGAATGAAGCATCACCTGAAGCAGGACATCCCCAAGTTCACCAACCATGCCCTCATCGTCCTCTTCATCGATGGAATCAATCAGCTCGTACGCCTCTTCTATTAGATATTTCTTCAAGCTTTCATGAGTTTGTTTCTTATCCCAAGGACATCCGTCAGGACCTCTAAGTTCTGCGATGATCTGCCGTAGCTTAGAAAACTCCCGATACTGTAACGCTTCTTCTTTAACAGGCGGGACATAAACACTCGTCAAGTTACTTAACTCCATCTGACGGTCCAGCTCGAACAGAGCACATTTTGTCACTTTTTCCTGACTGCTGCCTGCCGCTGTAACGATATATACCTCGTAGTCATCCGGAAGTTTTTCCATTAAAGTCAACTTCACATTGGATGCGCTGAATGCATCATACACCTGCCCGATTATCATATGCTGGGTAATGTGCAAATCATCCGGTGAAAGATCTGTTCCATCCAAAAGCTGGAACCCTTCAATCGGATCGATTTTAACAGCCTGAAACAAGGGATCAAGGAAACTTTGCCCGCCTTCCAGCTTAATGGCTATTCCAATAGCCGGACCCTTTTCGAGCAAAAGCTGAACCGTTTTTTCCGCAACCATAGGATGCCCCGGAACTGCGTATAGAACGGAACGCTTTGAAGCCTCTTGTAATAATGTTCCGGAAATTTCTTCATATACCGCTTCAAACTGGTCGTGCTTTTCATATATTCCGTCAAACGCCGTGAAATTGATTCCTTCCTTTTTCAAATCTACGATTACCGGATGATCGATCGTTCTGACGAAGCATTGTTCTGTTTGTATCAATTTTTTATAAATCCCTAGCGGAAGCTGATCTAAATCCCCTGCACCAAGGCCTATTATCGTAATCTCATTCATGATTTCGTATACTCCTATTCGTTATTATAAATCGTTTAAGCTTTGAACCTGCGGGTATAAGCGAAAGTTCTTCCTCACCAAATAAGCCTGCACGAAGGGTGGTCATCACAAAAACGGCTGCACCGATCCCTACACCGATCAAAGCTTGGATCGTAGCTAACAGCCGGCTCTCGCCTGAAAACATCAATTCGAATAAGCCATTGAATAAAACAACTGCCGTACCCATGTTAAACCGTACTCTTCAAGATTATTAACACGTGCTTCTTTTCAATTAATGTCTTTTTAATATGTACTCTCAAAACCAAATAAAATAATACAGTCATGATCATAAATGCAAGAACTGTTGCCGAGGCTGCTCCCGCGATTTTGTAATGGGGCACCAGAACAAGGTTTAAAGCCCACTTGCTGCCCACCCCCACAATCGTAATGATCACCGGTACGAACGAATAGCCTAAACTTTGAATCACTGCTGCTTCTGCCATTATGAGGGATGTGAATAAAATCGATAAAGAGAAAATCGCTAAAGTAATTGTCCCTTTGGCATCCGTGAACAGCATATGATTGACAGGCTTCATCGTCACCACCAGCCCGATCGCAGCAGCGAGTCCTATCGTCGCACTTACACGAAGCGCCAATTTAATCTTATTCAATAATTCAAGTTCACTTTTCCTCTGAACGAATCCGGATATTACAGGTACAAGCGCCAATGCAAAGGAATTGGCCACGACTGTACCTAGCTGAAGCAACGGCTGTCCTCGGTCATATACCCCTTTCCATTCTTTGGCTTCCCTTTCCCCCATCCCCGTTTCCCTTAGCAGGGAATACAGGTGCAGTGAATCGACAAACTGAAACAAGATAAGGATCAAGCCAGTTATGCAAAAGGCCAAACCTTGGAAAATCAGGACCTTGGAAATTTTGATGAAATTTAACGGTTTGATTCTCACTCGTAAAAAAAGCTTCCATTCTTCTCTTAAAATAACGAAAGCAATAAGCAGTACCAGGCCAGTTATGCCGCCGGTAATCGAACCGAAGACTGCCCCCTTGCCGACCATATAAGGAGAGTACCCTAGATACACGAATATTGTGGAAAGCACAAGTATCGTCAATACACGGATGCATTGTTCAGCGACCTGCGAACCTGCCGTCGGTAACATGTCGTTTATTCCTTGAAAGTAGCCTCTTAAAACAGATGAAATCGGCATTAATAAATAGGAATAGGCAACGATTCTCAGCAGACCGGCTAAATGCGGATCCTTCATCCATCCTGCAATCCAATCAGCGGCAAGGAATAGTGCAGCAAACATCATGATTCCTATCGAACTTAAGACGACGAATGATGTCACTAAAATGTCCTTGACCGCAAAGTTATTTTTGGAAGATTCCCGTTCTGCAATAAGTTTGGATATGACTACCGGAAAGCCAAGTGTTGATAATGTAAAAGCAACACCGTAGAAGGGATAAACCTGTTGATAGATATAAAACCCGATGTCACCCGCAATGTTCTGATAAGGTATGCGATAGGCCGCACTCAATACTTTTACGATAATCGCTGCTGCGCTTAAAATCAGCGCACCCCGAAAAAGTTCATTTGATGATTTATAAGGCTTTTCAGCCATTCTTTTTCCCCTTTTCACTCATATGTGGTAGTTATTATAGCATAATTCCAATGGTTATTTTTCAATTCCAGCCATACTGTTAATCATTTTCCATATTCACCTCGAAGAATATTCTCCCCCTCTTTATGTCTGCCCCATCCGGTTAACCTTTTGGAAAGAGCAAAAAGGACAGCGCGATTGCTGCCCTTTCCATCTTTAAAAATATAATGGCATGTCCAAGGTTACTGTTCCATTTGTCTAGCTAGGAAACTTGCTGCTGTTTCAACCGATTTCTGTTCCACTTCACCAATGGTACTATCTTTAGAGAAAATCAAGACGGCACCAATCGGGTCGCCACTCGCAATGATCGGAGCTGCAGTATAAGATTGAACCTCTTCATCATTGGAATCAACGAATGAAATTTGTCCGTTCGGAGACTCCAAGACAGGATTTCTTTCTTCCATGATTTTTTCCACTAGTTCACTCACGCTTTTATTTAAGTATTCTTTTTTTGAGCCGCCTGCCACTGCAATGTAAGTATCCCTGTCACAAATCATAACTGGGTTTCCAAGACTATCATAAAGTGCTTCTGCATATTCCCTTGCAAAATCGCCTAATTCACTAATAGGAGAGTATTTCTTTAGAATGACTTCTCCATCTCTATCCACAAATATTTCCAGTGGATCTCCTTCACGAATACGGAGGGTCCTGCGAATTTCTTTCGGGATGACGACTCTTCCTAAATCATCAATTCGGCGAACGATACCAGTTGCTTTCATCTAATGTTGCCTCACTTTCATCTAATTGATTTGATAAATCCTCATTTTGTAGCAAAATCATCACCAGCTATTGTACTTAGTATTTTTCTAATGGTAAGTTCTATGCACTTTGAAAAAATTTTTCTTTTTGTTGCATTTTTTTACCATGGTACCTAAAAAAATTCTTCAAGAGGACAATCATTCAATTCAGTTTTTTGTGGCTTGCGTCTCTTTTTTTACATACCGTAAACCCTTGGCCATCTCAAATAGAATATTAAGCCATTTGCTTTGTTCTACGCCTTTTATGTGCAGGACCAGTTTCATTCGATTGCCGTCCATGCCGAAGCCCACCATACGGCCATACTTCGACCCCAGCTCGAACACCTTTTGTCCATCCACATTGCTGCTGACCTTTTCCCTAAGGATAATGCTGATTTCCTGCTTTAATTGTTTAATGCTTTCAATTCCGGCCATTACAGCATATACCTTCATTTCGGCAATCATGAATAAATAGGAAACTTCTTCTGGATATTCACCGAAACGATCGATCATTTCATCCTGTAATTCTTCCACTTCTTCAAGCGAAGCAATCCCTCTGAACCTTTTATACATTTCTATTTTCTGATGTCCATCCATTATATAGGCATCAGGGATATAAGCATCCACTTCAACGTCAATTTCCAGGGTGTTCTTTTCTTCGGCTGGTTGGTCATTACGTTTCGCATCTACCGCTTCTTT
Source organism: Peribacillus sp. V2I11 (assembly GCF_030817135.1). Lineage (NCBI taxonomy): Bacteria > Bacillati > Bacillota > Bacilli > Caryophanales > Bacillaceae > Peribacillus > Peribacillus sp. V2I11. The sequence continues at coordinate 2,274,841 of NZ_JAUSYW010000001.1, forward strand.
CAACATTTGTGAATACAGATCAAAGCCAACTGAATCGATGAAGCCATGTTGTTGAGCCCCTAGAATGTTTCCAGCTCCCCTGATGGATAAATCACGCATCGCGATTTTGAACCCTGAACCCAATTCAGTAAATTCCTTAATGGATTGGAGACGTTTTTCTGCCACTTCCGTCAACACTTTATCTTTCCTATAAGTGAAGAATGCATATGCCACCCGATTGGATCGCCCCACACGGCCACGCAGCTGATAGAGCTGTGAAAGTCCCATTCTATCCGCTTCATTCACTATAAGCGTATTGACATTCGGGATATCAACACCCGTCTCTATAATGGTTGTACTTACCAAAACATCATATTCGCCTTCTAAAAAGCCGAACATGACGGCTTCCAGTTCTTGCTCTGACATTTGCCCATGAGCATAGGTGACACGGGCATCGGGCACCAGCATGGAAATTTCTTCTGCTTTTCTTGCTATATCCTCTACCCGATTGTAAAGGAAATAAACCTGACCACCCCTGGCCAATTCCCGTTCTATCGCTTCCGTTACCAACGAGCCATTATACTCCATGACATAAGTTTGGATCGGGAATCGGTTCTCAGGCGGTGTTTCGATGACGGACAGATCCCTCACGCCCAACATGGACATATGAAGAGTCCTCGGAATCGGCGTCGCAGTCAAAGTCAGTACATCCACATTAGTTTTTAACCGTTTGATCTTTTCCTTATGTGTAACGCCAAAGCGCTGTTCCTCATCAATGATAAGCAACCCCAAATCGCGGTACACGATATCTTTGGATAAAATCCTATGCGTGCCAACCACAATATCCACCGTGCCGGCCTTCAATCCTTTAATCGTCTCCGTTTGCTGTTTTTTAGTCCGGAAACGGCTCATAAGACCAATCGAAATGGGATAATCCTGAAAACGCTCCCTTAATGTTTCATAATGCTGCTGGGCGAGGATTGTGGTCGGAACAAGAAATGCAACTTGCTTGCCATCCATTATGGCTTTAAAAGCGGCCCTGATGGCCACCTCTGTCTTCCCATAACCAACATCCCCACATAATAAACGATCCATCGGCCGTTCCCGTTCCATATCCTTTTTGATTTCGACTATGGAACGTAATTGATCTTCCGTTTCGTTATAAGCGAATGATGTTTCGAATTCTCTCTGCATATCACCATCAGGTGAAAAGGCATAGCCCTTAGCCGCTTCCCTTTCTGCATATAACTTGATTAAATCATCGGCAATGTTCTCAACGGATGATTGAACCTTACTTTTGACACGTTTCCATTCCGTTCCGCCTAGCTTATAAAGCTTCGGTTCTTTCCCTTCAGAACCGACATATTTTTGGACAAGATCAATTTGGTCGACAGGAACATACAATTTGTCATCCGCTTGATAACGTATATTCAGGTAATCTTTATGGACCCCATTTATCGTAAGGGTTTCAATACCCAAGTATTTACCGATTCCGTGATTAACATGAACGACATAGTCACCGATCTTCAGTTCGGAATAACTCTTGATTCGCTCCGCATTCGATAGTTTCTGTCTCCGTACTGATTTCTTTGATTTCTTATTAAACAATTCCGTTTCCGTAATGATACTGAATTTTTGCATAGGTAATTCAAAGCCGCTATTCAGACTGCCGCGTAAAATCTGTACTTTACCTGGAAGAATGCTGTTCGCATTAAACAGTTCTGCTGCCTCTATATCATAATCGGCTAAAACTGAATGCAGTTTTTTTACCCGTTCTTCATCCTGTCCAAGTATGACGACTGTATATTTCCCTTTTTTCCAACGTTCCAGTTCAGCTTTGAACACATTCATCTGTCCGTGGAAATTCTGCATTTGTTTACTGGCAAAATTCAGGATATTCTGAGGATTCGTATGCGGTACATGCCGTAAAAACAATGAAAGGTATACAAACGGCCTGCTGGATTTCATTATTAATTCCTGCATGGGGTGAGCCAATTTTATGTCATGGATAATTTGTCCCTGACTTAAAAGATCCGTGTACCACCCAGCCTCTTCCTTTTCCAAAGAATCATTGATTTCCTGGATTCTACTGATTTCATCTAAGAAAACCAAACCATTTACCGGTAAATAATCTATTAAACTAGCTGGATCTTCATACGCTAAACTTAAGTATTTAAAGATTTTGTCGGGTTTATTCCCCATTTTCAACTGTTCAAGTTCATAACTGACCGTTTGAACCAGCTGTTCCTTGGTTTTCTCATCTTTAAGTTTCTTCAAACTTTTACTTAATCCGCTCTCGAGCCTTGTTATGATTCTTTCAATATGCTCCGTCTCTAGCAAAGCCTCACTGACAGGACCAATCGTCACTTTCTTGAGTTTCTCGATGGATCGCTGATCTTCGCTTGAAAAAGTCCTTATTGAATCTATTTCGGTATCGAATAATTCAATTCGTATTGGATTAGGTTCGGTGATCGGATAAATATCGATGATACCGCCCCTGATACTGAACTCACCTGGAGAAGCAACCATTTCAGACCGGCTATAACCCATGGCAATGAATTTATTAAGCGTTGGTTCAAGTTCGATGTCTTCCCCTAAATTAAACGCGAGCTGATGCCTCTTCCAAATATCCTTTGGAGGAAGCACACGACGCACCCCGGGAATTGGCGCAATGACAATCCCTTTCTTTCCCTCCGCCCAAAAGTTCAATGCCTCTACACGTTGGGCCCTTAATTCCGGGCTGGCTACACTCAAATCAGCTGCAATCAATTCATTGGCTGGATATATATATAATTCTTCCTCGGGTATGAAACTGGATAAGTCCTCATGGAATTTTTGTGCTTGCAATAAATTATGGGTAACTAATAAAATAGGCCTATTCGTCTTTTCATATACGGAAGCCAGCAATAGTGATCTCGAGGAACCTGTCAGACCAGAGACGATTTGCTCCTTAAGTCCTTCATCGATGCCGGCTATTAACGAATGAACATCATCTTGTTTGGAGAACAAGTTCTGCAATCCATTCATTTTCTTTCCCCCCTCTCTTTAACGTGCGAAAACCATTTGAAATCCTTTTATTTGAACTTGGCCATTTTACCAAGCGTCCTCTTTATTAACGGAAAATTTATCTGCCCTGGCATTCCAGACAAACGGAAAAATGCTTTGGATTTTGTCCAAAGCCCTCTCCCGCTAATGAATAATATAATCGTTTTCATATAAATCAGGGTTTCTTTGCAGCGATTCATGGCAATCTTCACATATCGCCCTTACATGCATATCCCCTTCAGAATCATAAACGATCATCTCTTGTCGCTCTTCATCGGTAAGTTGATTAAAACCCAACTGCTCCGTACTCAGTGAGTGTGCCTCGATTGAGCCCAGCTTAGTTCCGCAATGTCGGCATCGATAATGGAGAGCCATTTGGTAACCCCCTATTTTAGTAATAGTGTTAGTATGTACAAAAGTAGAGGGATTTTATTCAGCGAAACAGGAAGATATTATTCTTTACTTATATCTACTCTCTGCTTATTGGTTATATTCGTTCATGACCTGTATAAATGGTTTTTCAATCCAGGCTTCACAAGAAGCTGCGCTTTTTTCGATCGTTGCCCCGACATGATCCCATTCTTCAGGCGAAAAACGCCCTAATACATAATCGGATACCGGAATACGGCCAATCGGGCGGCCAATGCCTATTCTGATTCGATTGAATTCTTGCGTACCCAAATGGGCAATTGAAGATTTTATCCCATTATGACCGCCTGCACTTCCTTTTTGACGAAGGCGAAGCTTCCCTGGAGGCAAATCAAGGTCATCATATATAATGACCACATCCGCGATATCCACTTTAAAGAAATGCATGACAGCCGAAATGGATTCTCCTGACAAATTCATGTAGGTTAAGGGTTTAAGCAATAAAACCTTTTCTCCCTTTACCATTCCCGTACCATATATTCCCTTATGTTTTGCTTGATCAAGTGGAATCGACCATCTTTTGGATAACTCATCTATTACTTCAAATCCGACGTTATGCCGAGTTTTTTCATATTGTTTACCTGGGTTCCCTAACCCTACAATAATTTTCATGATTCACACTCCGTCACTACGGTTATTTAGGGAGTTACGCTGGGACGAAGTTTTTCCAAGATCATTGACCTTAGAAAAATAGTACCCTAATTTCAAGCTGGCCTGCAAGCGTCCGGAGAACTAATTAGGAAAAATCCTAATTAAAGGAATCCAATACGAAAAAAATGGTCCGGTTTAAATTGATGCATCCAGAGATTGAAAAGACGTAACTCGTTAAGAGCTACGTCTATTATATCACGATTCACTTGTTTAATCCCGGCATCATGACTCTGGTGATGCCTTGGTTTCCCTGCCTTCTTCATTTTCAGGGATACCGCCATCTTGCTGTTCACCCGTACTTATTTCTTCTTCCTGACGAGGAGCCAAAACAGATGCAACGACTTCTTCACCATCGTTGTCGATTGTAACTTGCTTATTCGTTTGGATATCGGATATGTAGATTGTATCCCCTACCTGAAGTTCGGTAACGTCAACATCGATGGAGTCAGGAATGTCATTAGGTTTAGCCGTAACCGTCACTTCATGAAGGGACTGCTGAAGGACCCCGCCGTCTTTCACGCCTTTAGAAACACCGACAAGGTTAACGCGAACTTGTGCCTGTAATTGAGCGGACATATCTACAATTAAAAAGTCTGCATGATAAATGGAGTTCTTTATTGGATCCTTTTGATAGTCAGAGAGCATGACTTTATAACTCGTGCCTTCCAAGTCCAAAGAAATGATTCCATTACGGCCTATTTCCTTGATTGTCTTTTGAAGCTCGATATTATTGACTGAAATGGCCGTACTGTCATTTTTATTGCCATATACTATCGCAGGGATTTCGCCATTTTCTCTTAAATTCCTTAAATTAGAGTGTTTTGAATCCGTACGTTCTTTTGCAGCTAATATATTACTCATACATCCTCCGCCTTCCTAAATATTATTACAAGTTTCTCTATATTTAACATTTCCCTAAATGGCGAATCATTAAACATGAAAGGTAAAATCCAAAGGGAGCAAAAAGAGGATAAACATATGGTAAACATAGGAATTCGCCGCAAAATCTTTTTTCATTCTTTTTTTCTAATTCAAGCGTGAATCGCTTTGTTTTCGATTTCCCCCTCAACTTGCATCACTCGGTTAAGGATTTGAGCTGCTAGTGATGAATATTGAATACTATCCTTTTTCCGTGGTCTCGGCAGATTGATTTCCTTATTCATGACGACTTTGCCTTCTTCGATTAATATGACACGGTCGGCAAGCATTACGGCTTCTTCAACATCATGTGTTACAAGTAAGGCAGTAAAGTCCCTTTTCCTCCATAGTTCTTCAATCAGCCTTTGCATGCCAATTCTCGTCAAAGCATCCAATGCCCCTAATGGCTCATCCAAGAGGAGAATGTCAGGTTGGTTCACCAATGCCCTGGCTAATGCAACCCTTTGTTTTTGCCCCCCAGATAAAACGGAGGGCCAATCATTTGCTCGATCTGCAAGGCCCACTTGCTCCAGTAATTCCATAGCATTTGGCTTCCAATCCCCTTTCAAGCCTACACCAATATTTTCAAGGGTTTTTTTCCAAGGAAAAAGCCTTCCATCCTGAAACATCGTACGTGACGATTTATTTAATCCATTCAATGGCTTTCCATTCACCAGTATCTGCCCGCCCGTCGGCATTTCCAGTCCTGCCACAAGACGAAGCAAGGTGCTCTTTCCACATCCACTCTTACCGACAATGGCTACAAATTCCCCTTTTTTAAATGTGAGGTCCATCCCCTTTAATACTTCAAACTCCCCAAAATCCTTTCTTACACCCTGTAACTCCAACGAATTTCCATTTTTCATATTAATGACCTCCTCATTGATATGATGGATGCCACTTTAAGCATCTTTTTTCAATTACTTTGGCCGCAACGTCCGATATTTTTCCCAATAAGGCATATAAGAGAATACTGAGAACAACAATATCCATCCTCATGAATTCCCGGGCATTCATGGCCATATATCCTATTCCGGAATTAGCGGATATTGTTTCTGCGACAATTAATGTGACCCACATGATTCCAAGGGAAAAGCGGATACCCACCAAAATGGACGGAAAGGCTGCAGGGAGGATCACATTCCAAAATAAAGAAAAACCACTTAACCCATAAACCCTTGCCGCCTCAATTAATTCCTTATCAACCGATTTCACTCCATGAAATGTATTTAAATAGATAGGAAATAGAACCCCTAAGGCGACAAGGAAAATTTTCGCTTCTTCTTCTATACCAAACCATAGAATCACCAGTGGTATTAAAGCTAAATGCGGAATGTTACGCAACATCTGAAGCGATGTATCGAACAAGCTTTCAGCAATGGATGATAATCCATTTAACAACCCTAGTACAAAACCAATAATCCCGCCGATTAAAAAGCCGATGAAGGCACGCTGGGCACTGATGCCGATATAATCTATAAGTTCCCCTGTTTTCAATAAAGCGACGCCAGCTTGAAAGACTTCAGTCGGGGCAGGCAATATCCGTTCCGACAGAATCCCCCACAAAGACAGCAGCTGCCAAGTTACCAAAAGGAGAATGGGCACAAGCCATGATATGAGGTAGAACCTATTGAACTTTTTGTTTAACTTTTTCTGCATCTTCAATTTCACTTCCTTTTGTAGGGTAGTGGTCATTCGCCAGAATTTCCCCGAATGGACTCGTCGCTTTCGAAACGGGAACTTGCAGCTGTTCGACAGGGAGTAAAGGGAATAATAGTTCCGCAACACGGTACGCTTCTTCCAGGTGAGGGTACCCAGATAAAACAAAGGATTCTATTCCGATTTCTTCATATTCCTTCATTCTGGCGGCAACATTTTCTGCACTTCCGACTAGTGCCGTACCGGCACCCCCGCGCACAAGACCTACACCTGCCCATAGGTTAGGGCTGATTTCGAGTGAATCCCTGTTTCCGTTATGGAGTTGCGACATCCTCTTCTGTCCCACTGAATCAAACCGTTCAAAAATCTTTTGTGAATTTTCAATCATTTCGTCATCCACATATTTAATGAGTTCCTCCGCCGCCTGCCAAGCTTCTTCTTCCGTTTCTCTTACAATGACATGCATGCGAATGCCAAATCTGACTTCACGTCCATACTCTTCTGCTTTTTTACGTACCTTTTCAATTTTTTCAGCCACTTGCACCGGCGGCTCACCCCAAGTCAAGTAGACATCAATATGCTTTCCCGATATATCGATGGCTGGATCGGATGAACCTCCAAAATAGAGCGGTGGGTACGGTTTTTGTACAGGGGGCAACAGAATACTTGCACCTTCAACCTTTAAGTGCTCCCCTTCAAAGTCCACTCTATCACCAGATATTTCCTTTCTCCAGATATCGAGAAATTCATCTGTTTGCCCATAGCGTTCCTTATGATTCAGAAATACGCCATCACCCGCCAATTCGACTGGGTCCCCTCCAGTTACTACATTGATCAAGAGACGGCCATTCGACAACCGGTCAAAGCTTGAAGCCATACGCGCAGCTAAGGTTGGCGACATTAAACCTGGACGAATCGCTACTAAAAATTTCATTCTTTCCGTTGCAGAAATCAATGAAGAACCCACTACCCAAGCATCCTCACAAGACCGTCCTGTTGGAAGCAAAGCCCCTTCAAAACCCAAATGATCGACTGCCTGTGCTATTTGTTTTAAATAAGGAAGCGTGATCGCCCTCCCTCCCTTTGTCGATCCTAAATAGCGACTTTCCCCGTGTGATGGTAAAAACCAAAAAACTTTCATTTTTATTTCCCCCTTAATTTTTTTTAACATCTGCAGATGCATCCAGAACATTAATCTTGCTTGGAATTAATTTAAGATTAAAAAATGTATCGGCAATCTTTTGTTGATCATCCAAAACCGTACTGGAAATCTCCTCAAGTCCATATTCTTTTCTTTTTAATGTTTTTTCCAATGCCTCAACACTCATTCCAATTTCCGGAGATAAAAAATCAGCGACGTCCCTTGGGTTTTCTTCAATCCATTTATCAACTTTTATCAGTTCTTCTTTGATAATCTTCAAAGCCTCTTCGTTCTCGGCAAATGAATCAGTTGCCAAAAAGAATTCACGATTCGCCACTAGTCCTTCTCCATCCTGAATCGTTTTCGTTTTAAGTTCCAATTCCGCCGCTGATAAAAATGGATCCCATATTACCCAGGCATCGATTTGGTTCCCTTCAAAAGCAGCCCTTGCATCAGCCGGCGGCAAGTAGACGGGCTGAATGTCATCAAGAGTAAGACCTGCTTCCTCTAACGCTTTGACCAATAGGTAATGAACATTTGAACCTTTATTCAAGCCAACCTTCTTACCTTTTAAATCTTTCACATTTTTAATGGGTGAATCCTTTTGCACGACTATAGCCTCTCCCGAAGGGTTTGCCGGCTGATTGGCAATATAGACAAGCGGAGCATTGGCTGCCTGTGCAAATATCGGTGGCGCCTCCCCTGTGTGCCCAAAATCAATGCTGCCGACATTCAAGGCTTCAAGCAGTTGAGGTCCTGCAGGGAATTCAGTCCAATCGACCGTATACCCCACTTCTTTTAAATGGCTTTCCAGCTCCCCTTTTGATTTTAAAATATTTAATGTCCCGAATTTTTGATAACCGATTCGGATGGTCTTATCCGATTCTTTTGCATCAGCACTTGTGGAACTGTTCTTTTCATGCCCGCATGCACTTACTATCAGCATGAAGATGCTGAAGATGGACAGCAGCCATATCTTTCGTTTTTTCTTCATATTCTGCACACCCTTCTTAAACTATTTATATAAAAATAAAAGGCTCCTTTTCTTCACCAATAGGACAATAGGGCAAAAGATGCCTAATGTTCAATGGTAAGTGAAAAGGAGCCTTCGGTAGTCCGATCGGCGTTAACCAATATGCACTTGCGTTAGTACAGGTTTTCATTCCATGAATATGAATTGAATTTGTATAGCCATTTTATTATTAGTATTCATATCTGTCAACTGAGAATTTAATATTTTTTGAAAATTCCAAACCAAAACACGGCGAGCCCGAAGGCCCGCCGTGTTTTGGTTAATTTTGTTATCAATCGAATAAATGTGCTGACTGATTGTTCCTCATGCACACGAATAATTGCCTCTGCAATTAAAGGTGCTACAGAAAGTCCAGTGATTTTATCGATTTTCTTATCTTCAGATAGGGCAATCGAGTTAGTCACGACCAATTCCTTGATCGTTGAATTTTGAATCCTTTCGATGGCAGGACCTGAAAGGACTGGGTGTGTACAACAAGCATACACTGCTTTAGCACCATTCTCCACAAGGGCATTGGCCGCTAGTGTAATAGTGCCTGCAGTATCGATGATGTCATCAATCAGTATTGCTGTCTTCCCTTCAATATTACCAATGATGTTCATGACTTCAGCCACGTTCGGTCTTGGGCGGCGCTTATCGATAATGGCAATCGGTGCTTTTAGGCGATCGGCCATTTTACGGGCACGTGTTACACCACCATGATCTGGGGAAACGATGACGATATCACTTAAATCTTTTTCCTTGAAGAAATCAGCTAAAATTGGAACAGCAACAAGGTGATCGATCAGAATATCGAAGAAACCTTGAATTTGTGGTGCGTGAAGATCTAATGTGATAACACGGTGGGCACCAGCCGTTTCTAAAAGATTTGCGACAAGTTTAGCTGTAATTGGTTCACGCGCACGCGCTTTACGATCTTGTCGGGCATAACCGTAATATGGCATTACAATATTGATCGTTTTAGCTGAAGCACGTTTAAGAGCATCGATCATAATTAAAAGTTCCATTAAATTTTCATTGACTGGTTGGCTTGTTGATTGGATTACGTAAACGTCACAGCCACGAATACTTTCTTCAATATTAATCTGAACTTCACCGTCACTGAAACTTGTTACGCTACATTTTCCAAGTTCAACACCGATTGCAGCAGCAATTTCCTGAGCTAAATCGAAGTTTGAATTTAAAGAGAATACTTTTAAATTAGGATCTAAATACTGATTTGACATGATGACCTCCGTCGGTTATTTATTAAATTTCAAATTCTTGACATAATCTTCTTTGTTAACTTGACGAGCCCGGGCAACGGACAGGGCTTCCTGCGGTACATCTTGCGTGATGGTTGACCCAGCAGCTACATATGCCCCTTCTCCCACCGTCACGGGTGCAACCAGATTAGAATTGCAGCCTATGAAGACATTGTCTTCAATCTTCGTCAAATGTTTATTTTTCCCGTCGTAATTCACGGTAATAGATCCGCAGCCTATATTAACATTCTCCCCAACCTCTGCATCTCCAATATAACTCAAGTGAGAGGCCTTGCTTCCTTCGCCAAAAACGGTCTTTTTAATTTCGACAAAATTACCGATCTTAACGGAATCCTTAATATCTGATTGAGGTCTAACATGTGCGAATGGGCCGATTTTAACAAAGCTTCCAATACTGCTTTCGTGTACAACCGATTGGAGGACTTCCGTTCCATCACCAATTTCACAATTACTGATTTCCGTATTCGGGCCAATCAAGCAATCCTGCCCGATAATGCTTTTACCTTTAATGAATGACCCAGGGTTAATGACTGTATCCTGTCCGATTTGCACATCCGCTTCAATGAACGTAGTAAGCGGATCGATGATCGTTACACCATTCCTCATATGCATTTCATTGATGCGTTTCCGTAAAATTCGCTCCGCCTGCGATAAAGCCACCCGGTCATTTACACCCAATGTCTCCTCGAAATCACTGGATTGGAAGGCCGTCACCACTTCGCCTTCCTCTTTTAAGATTTCAATAACATCCGGTAAGTAATATTCTCCCTGGACATTTTCATTTGAAACTTTTTTCAGCGCGCTAAATAATGCTTGGTTATCGAAGCAATATGTACCGGTATTTATTTCCTTAACATATCTTTCTTCATCAGTGGCATCCTTATGCTCGACGATTTTTTCTACAAGACCGCCTTCACCGCGAAGGACCCTTCCATAACCAGCAGGGTTATCTGCATATGCTGTTAAGATTGTTGCTTTCGCCTGACTTTGCTCATGCAATGCTATAAGCTCTTTCATCGTTTCCGCTTTAATCAGAGGCGTATCACCGCAAATAACAAGGGTCGTTCCACTTTTTACGGATAAAACGCTTTCCGCTTGCATTACAGCATGTGCCGTACCTAATTGCTGTTCTTGTAAGGCATACTTGCATGAATCACCAAGTTGTTCTTGTACTTTTTCAGCTCCATGGCCGATGACTGTTACAATATCTTCTATTTGAAGTTGATTGACTTGATCGATAACATGTTGTACCATTGGTTTCCCGCAAACAGGGTGTAAAACCTTATAAAGCTTAGATTTCATCCTAGTACCTTGCCCAGCGGCCAATATTATTGCATAGCGATTACTCATAACAGGCCTCCATTTTCACCTTTTTATCCACTAAAAATATTATCTCAAATAGTGATTCTTTTCAAGGTAACAATTAAAAGTACATATAATTGTCAACTGTTTAGGTGAAAAAAGTTCGATTTCCGACAGGCTTACAAGTGTTATTATTGGACCCTTTAGCATTATTTTAAATCATGGTCGATGTCATTTTCATTAACAGCTTAATACAGAAACCATGTCTCCTCCCCTTTATAACACCAGACACCCCCATTATCCCAAAACACTGCCATGATCGCGCCATGCCCTATGTACAAGCCATTCAGGAGTACTTCCCCCTCTGTTAAATCCCATTCCGAAGTCAGTTTACCGGTTCATTTCATCTTTAGCACATTAGTTGGGATGGAGTAAGTGGTATCCCCTTAATCCCACAGGAATTTCAATATCAGGATGAACAAAAAGGTTTAAAAAATAAAAAGGACGGGTACTTAAACTTTTGAAGATAACAACGTAGGTTTAACAATTTATTAAAGCAAATGTCTGTATGATGAGTGGATCAGTTCTAAACTTATCTGTTTTTGAATAAATAAAAAAGAGCACTACTTATGAAGTAGGCTCTAGATGCATGAATTATAAATTTAAAGTTTAAAAGTAAGGTTATTTTAAGAAGCACCTGCTCCAGCTTCCTCTAGTTCGGTTTCAAGTTCTCCCAATCGATGATATTCTGTCAAGACAGCTTCTTGAATTTTCCCGCGTGTCGAGGAATTGATTGGATGAGCGATATCCCGGAATTCTCCATCTGGAGTTCGTTTACTTGGCATTGCTACAAATAAACCATTGTTTCCGTCGATCACACGAATATCATGAACCACAAATTCATTATCCAGTGTAATTGATGCGATAGCTCTCATACGACCATCCGTATTCACACGGCGTAATCTTACGTCAGTTACTTCCATTTAAGCTCACCATCCCTTTTTGTTGTTGTTAAAACTTAAAGTACATATTCAACAAAAAAACGTGAACTCCTTCTATTATCTGTAATTTTTTTAGAAAATTCAGCCTAGTTTTCAAAAATACTAAAAATCACCCTTATATTACAGGAAAATTCCCCATTACGAATTCCCTTTAAAAAAATGAAAAAACGCCCGTTTATTTAACGAGCGCTACCACTTCTATTTCCACTAGTGCATCTTTAGGAAGCCGAGCAACCTCTACACAAGAGCGAGCAGGTTTGTGACCAGAAAAATATTCTGCGTATATTTCATTAATCGAACCGAAATCGTCCATACTTTTAATGAATACTGTAGCCTTAATGACAGTTTCCAGTGAAGCCCCAGCTTCTTTCAATACAGCTTGGAGATTCTTAAAGACCTGGTGCGTTTGTTCCTTGACATTCCCTGTTACCATTTCACCAGAAGCAGTAAGTGGGATCTGTCCTGAACTGAAAAATAACTTATCCACGATCACGCCTTGTGAATATGGTCCGATCGCTGCCGGTGCTTCATCCGTATGTATCGTTTTCATGAAATGATTCCCCCTATTCCTTTTTCGTAAAATAATTCCCACGGCTGACCTTGATTTTTTTGTCTCTTTCGACCACCTGTGTCAACTTGATTAAAGAAACATAGTCCTCGACAAGGCACTCCTCCGTATGCTCGGATTCGACCAGCACCGCAATTCCGGCAACTGTTGCCTTAAATTCATCCAATAGACTGACCATACCGTTAATGGTACCTCCAGCCTTCATGAAATCGTCTACAATCAATACATTCGAACCCTCAACCAAGCTTCTCTTAGAGAGTACCATAGTCTGAATCCTCTTTGAAGAGCCTGAAACATAATTGATGCTCACTGTAGAACCTTCCGTTACTTTATTATTCCTACTTACAATGACAACTGGAACATTCAAATAATTTGCCACGGCGTATGCTAATGATATCCCTTTGGTTGCCATTGTCATGATGACTGAGACATTTTTCTTGGCATACATTGAAGCGATTATCCTTCCAACCTTATTCACGGTTTGCGGATGTCCTAATATGTCTGTCATATATAGATAACCGCCAGGAAGTAGCCTTTCGGGACTAGCGATCGTATCGCATAATCCATCAATGAAGGCATTGGCTTCTTCTTCCTTGATGGATACAATATATTTCACTCCACCAGCCGCACCTGGAACGGTTGTTAAAGAACCTATCCCGCGTTGTTCAAAGGTATCTTTAATGATTGTCAAATCTTCACTGATCGAGGACTTTGCCGAACTATATCTTTCAGCAAAATAAGTCAGCGAAACAAGTTCCCCTGGATGTTCTAATAAATAATTGGTCATATCGACTAGCCTCTCGCTGCGACGAAATTTCATTGAGACACCCCCTTTGTGAATTCCGAATATTATATAGCAACTATACCACTAATGTACGTTTCTATTCAAGATTGTTTCGATTACCCAGTAATCGGACCGCATAAACTTGATCACAAAATCCGCGAAGTCCATTATAAATTCTTTGCATGCGCGAATCATGTTCCACCAATCCAAAAACGGTCGGACCACTTCCGCTCATCAAGACCGAATCTGCACCAAATGTCTTCATTTGATCTTTAATGTTGGCAACCTCTGGGTATAACTGCAATGTCACTTGTTCCAGAACATTGCCCAACCCCTCACATACATCGTGATAATTGTTATCCATAATAGCCGAAATCATTCCAGGTACATCCGGATGCTCCATTTTTGAAGTTTGGAGCCTTTTGTATATATCTGCAGTCGAAACGCCGATCGTCGGTTTGGCCAAGATTACCCAGCATTTTGGCGGTGCAGGAAGATGCGTGATTTTTTCCCCGCGCCCTCTGGCCAATGCCGTACCTCCATATACACAAAATGAAACATCAGAGCCAATTTCAGCTCCTATTTCCGCAAGTTCATCCATGGAAAGACCAAGCTTCCACAGTCTATTTAAGCCTCTCAAGGTAGCTGCGGCATCACTGCTTCCACCAGCAAGTCCTGCGGCTACAGGTATATTTTTCTCTATAGTTATAGAAACACCTTTATTGATTCCAAAACGTTCCTTTAGAATAAATGCGGCTTGATAAGCTAAATTCCGATGATCATCCGGAACAAATCGATTATGGGATAGAATTTGAATATGATTTCCCGTTATTTCCTTTAGTTCAATTCTATCAGCAAGGTCGACTGTCGTCATGATCATTTCCACCTCATGATACCCATCAGGCCTTTTGAAAAGCACATCCAAAGCCAAATTAATTTTAGCCGGGGCTTTTTCCATAAGCTTCAATATGTCCACCTACTTTAACGTTCTTAAAAGTTCTTGTCCTATTCTATCATATTTGTTTATATTCTAAAGGTTTTTTCATCGTAATTTCAATGTAATGAAGCTAACAATGGCCCTTAGAGGAGAATAGACACATGTAGGCACATGGGAGAGCAGCTACTTCCTGCATCCCAAAAGACTTGCTACATATCCATATAGCATTCACCGATACATAAAAAAACCAGACTCCTTAACTACAATGTAAGCAAAAATGAATAGAGCTATACATTGTATAAAGAGTCCGGCTTCTTTCAACATGACGGCATGTACAATTAAGTGTTTTATCTTACTCTTTGTTCACCAATTGACGTTGTGCTTTTTCGATAGCAAGTTTTACCATGTTCCCTGCGTCCCTGGCCCGGATTCCTCCCCAGCCATCTTTCTGGACAACATCGTAAAATCCAAGTTCTTTAGCCAATTCCTCTTTAAGATCATTTGACATAATCCCTTTTTTCCTGCTCAAGCGAAGCAACCCCTTTCACATGCCGTCACATGCCTAGTGTTTGCATCATACGCTATTTCATTACATCCTTTTTAAGCCTTTATTGGGAGGTCGCAGGATATTCTATACAAAACAAAAAGCAGCAAACAAAGTTGTTCGCTGCCTCGTTTAAGTTACATCTCTTGTTGTTTGTTTAAAAATGTTAGTTCTACGGTTTCCGTTAAAACATCCGCATAGCTGTAAGATACTCTTTCAAACGCATTTTCATCTTGGTCGAGCTCAATTACAAAAACAGCCGGATAAGTTTCCGCCAAAGTTCCAAATCGTTCTACAGTCTTTCTTCTTCCACCGTTTGCTTTTAAGAGCAATCTTTTACCTAGGTTTGAATCAAGTGCAGTTTTAATATCAGCTAGAGTTTTTGGCATTTTCGGTCCACCTCACTAAGTTAAGTATATCACAATTTACAAATATACGCAAACAAAATAATAAATTATATCAGCACTTAAAAATGTAGTCAATATATTTTTATCTGAAATTCGGCAAAATCGCGAACAATTTTATTATATCCTGGGAAATGAAAAATTATGTAAACGAACTATTTCATTATTTATTAAGCCGAATTTTCGTAATTAAATCATTGCCTAGTGACAATACTCAACAAAAAACCGGTTTTTTTGTGAGGATATCCGAATTCTTACCCCATCAAAAGCAAGCTGCATTCTTTCAAAATGCAGCTCGTTCATTCTTCCTGAAAGGGCCTGAAAGGCAACCCGGTCCGTAACACCCCTTTTGTCTCAATTCCCCCCAACCCCTTTTCTCCCGTTAATGTATTCCGAAGGACATCCCATACATGAATATGATCGGAAAAAGACGTAAAGCTTATCTTTCCGACGATATATACCGGATCAAGAGCATGTATATTAACACGGGAAGGAGAACTTGCAAAATTTGCCCCCGCTTGGATCAGCGATTCAAAATGCGATTGACAAGCCCCGGCAAATATAATCAGTTGGTCTAAATGAGAAACCCTCCTTCGCGCTTCTCTAACTGTCTGTACAAAATCCTTTGAGTGACGGTAGGCATTTATATCGGACATCGGTCCTTTTGATTTTGAATAGGCATCATGACCGGTGACAACAAGAATGTCCGGCCGATAATGGTCCAACAACCCCCCGATTCTTTGGGGCATTTCCTTTTCATTGCAATAGATGCCATTGACCGGAATACCGAATTTCTGATATAGATCCATGCATTTCCTTAAGTAAGATGCATCCCCATCAACATGGAGGACCCTCCCTGGTATCTGAAAATATTCACCGCTATAACGATAGCCATTACTGGATTGATAGCCATTTTTTTGTTGTTGCAGCTCTAGATCTTGTGTTAATAAGCGGTAAGATTGTTCTTGAAGTACCTCATTCGACCTTTGTCGATCATTTCTTTCATTATCATTAATGATCATTAAATCTTGAAAAGGTGCATCTGCAATCAGTCGGATATCTTCCCCATAAAGAATGGCTTCACGTCTTCCGTCAATATCACGGATATCGATTACCCGGAACAACACGTCGCATTTATAAGAAACCCGACCAACAATATCGTTTATTTGAATATTCATGGCCCCACCCCATGAGAAGACTTATTTTCAGCCCGCCCTAGTTTATTTTCATTCTTAAGTTATGCGAACCATTCTTGAATGGTGAAAGGTGGGGATTGATTACATTTTCGGGTACGTTCCATCATGATGGGCCAATTTCAAAATGAAAAAAGCCGGAAGCTGGGAGTTACCCCATTCCGACTTGAATCTTCTTTATTTGAAATTCGGCAATAACGCATCACTTAGGCGGCCAAATTCTTTGATGCTCAGTGTTTCTCCTCGTCTGGAAGGATCCACTTCTGCGGCTTCGAGAGCGGCAAGTATGAGTTCTTTTTTCGATTTACCATCTGGCAGCTGACTGGTTAAGTTATTTAAAATCGTTTTCCGACGCTGTGCAAAGCTCGCCCGGGTCACAATGAAGAAGAAATCCTCATCCAGGACCTCGACGATTGGCTTCACGCGCCTAGTAAGGCGGATTACAGCTGAATCAACATTAGGCTGAGGCATGAATACCGTTTTGGGTACTATCATCACCGTTTCGGCTTCCGTATAATATTGAATGGCAATGGATAAAGAACCGTATTCCTTTGTCCCAGGCTTTGCGGCAATTCGATCAGCCACTTCCTTTTGCAGCATGCACACGATGCCCCTAATGGGCAGGTCCTCGGACAATAGCTTTAAAATGATGGGCGTCGTGACATAGTATGGCAGATTTGCAACAACCATCAAGTCCGAGAAGCCAGCAAATTCCTCCTCGATGACCTTCTTGACATCAGCTTTGAGAACATCCCCGTGAATGATGTTTACATTGTCATAGGGAGACAGTGTATCCGATAAGATGGGCAGCAGACGCTGATCAATCTCAAAGGCCGTAACCTTTTTGCTGCTTTTCGCTAGTTGTTCCGTCAATGCCCCGATTCCCGGCCCAATTTCGATGGCGCCGCTTTCCTCTGTCAAATTGGCATGTTCGACAATACGTTTCAAGATATTCGTATCGATTAAAAAGTTTTGGCCTAAGCTCTTTTTAAAGGAGAATCCGTATTTCTTTAATATTTCTTTCGTTCTGACAGGGGTTGCAATATCCTTATTCATTTTTTTCCTCCTGAATTATCTGTACCATCGCTTTCTCAAAAGCCTCAGTTGATATTTGGAACATTTTTAGTCTCTTATATAACTGTTTACCATTGGTAAACCCGATTTTTAAAATAGATCCAAGTTTTTCCCTTCGTTCCTTGGCACCGGATCCCCCGATTAAACCTGCATCTATTAAATCCTGCTGTGAAATCTCTTCTGAAGCCTCTTCATCCATTAATTGGGCATCCTTTAAAGCATTACGAATTGCCTCAGGAGAAGCATGTTCCACACCAATTCCTCTACCTGACTTAGGAAGGGCTTCCTTCTTCGTTAAAAAGGCGTGTTTACAGCCTTTTACTTGTTCCGAAATTATATTCCTGATTTTTTGACCTGGAAAATCAGGGTCTGTGAAAATGATGGCTCCACGTGTCTTTTGTGCAAGCCTCACCTGCTCAATACATGACTCATTAACCGCTGAACCGTTGGTTTCTATTGTATCAGCATTAACAGCCCTTTTTATCGCTACCGTATCGTCTTTTCCTTCTACAACAATAATTTCTTTAATCTTTTTCATGGTTTCCTCCATACAGAAAAGCGCAAGCGCTTTGATTAGCTCTTGGATAAACGTAACCGGTCCCCCGTAAAATTTTCTGGATAGAGAATCCAGTCAAGGTCATTTATGAAAGTTCAACGCATATATTGAAATCTTATGGAATAGTGAGACGTCTATCTTATTAAAACAGTTTTACATGGGGTTTTTCAACAAATGGAAAATAAAACGCAAAAAACAGGAGACGAATTCATCTCCTGCGAGAGAAACCTTATTAGTCCAATACACGAATCTTTACTCTCTTTACACCCCAGCGATAGGCATCATTTTTTGAGGAAAAGAATACGTCAATCCTATTTCCCTTTATTGCTCCGCCTTTGTCAGCAGCTACTGCATAGCCGTAGCCCTCTACATATACTTTTGACCCCATAGGAATTACGTTTGGATCGACAGCAATGATTTTCGCACCCGGATTACTCTTTAGATCTACTCCTGTGGACGTGACACCGGAACAGCCCTTACAACTGGCAGTATAAGCTGTTGATGATACGTATATTTCTTTTCCACTTGAAGAACTAACGTTAGTTACTCCGCGTGATGCTTGGGCAACCGTCGTTCGAGTTCCGACCGTTACAACTTTATCCTGCTTTTTATTAACTACTTTTTCTGAAAGTAATTCTCTTTTGACCTCTTTGCCATTTTCTTTAATAACTTCATATTTCTTAGAAACGAGTCCGTCTTTTCCTTCTTTGACAATTTTCTCTTTCCCTTTTGATAAAGAGTCATCTTTTTTTGTTATGACAGCAAAGTCAACTGGTTCTTCCACTACATCGGTGACTTTTTCAATTCGAACTACGTTTACCGTATTCTCAGCTTCAACCTTTTCGGTTAATTCTGGCTCAACTCGATCCAAATCATTGAGCTTTACTCCTTGTTGCTTTAAAAAGTCAGCGACAGTAGTCGAAGTTGACCATACCTGCTTTTCGTCTCCACCTACCACTAATTTCAGTGAAAAGGCTTTGTCTATGGCAACTTCCATATTCGCTTTCAGCTTCGTACTTTTTGAAGGGATGATCTTATCCTGTTCCTTCACACTAAGATCTTGGTCTTTTAAAAGTTCGTCTACCGTATCGGCAGTGGACCAAACTTCCTTCCTCTTACCATCCTGTACCATGACGATTTTTTGTGCAGGCTTCCAAACCACTTCTAAATCATCATCAACCTTTGTGGCTCTTGATGGGTGGACATAGTCTGCGGCTTGAACGGTAATCTCTAAATCTTCCAACATATCATTTACAGTAGCCGCGTGTGTACGCACTACCTCTTTTTTTCCGTCTAGCATGATTGTTACTGTATCCTTTGTTCCTTGATATATTAGTATTCCCAATGCTGTAGAAACAAGAATAGCACTGCAAATGGCAATAGCCATTCTCTTCTTCCCAAAAGGTTTGGGAATAAGGTTTTTCATAGTTTTTAATAGAATGAAAAACTCCTCCTTCCTCCCGGTGATTATATAGACTTAGTTATCAAGCTGTCAACCCATTCACTTCTCATTCAGGAAATTACTACCTATTATGCATATTCCATATCGAAAAGAAAAGGGCGACTTCTCGACATAATAAGCCTATAGTTGGAGTGAGATTTGTAGAAACCTTAAAAAATGCGATTTTAGCTAGCGAACCCCGGGAGATATTGTAAAAAAAAATGTCAGTTAATGCCGAATAATTTCTTGGCATTTTCCGTTGTTGCCTGGGAAACTTCCTCTATTGTGAGTTGTTTGATTTCTGCAATTTGTTCAGCAACAAGCTTCACATACGAAGGTTCATTACGCTTCCCTCTATAAGGATGGGGAGCCAAGTATGGACAATCGGTCTCTATCAGTAAACGGTCTAAAGGTACGGCTGCTGCCACTTCCTTTGGTTTTCTTGCATTCTTGAAGGTCACAGGGCCACCCAATGAAATATAAAAATTCATATTGATGCATTCCAAAGCCGTTTCTGCACTTCCGCTAAAGCAATGCATGATGCCTCCAACCCTTGATGCCTCTTCTTCCTTTAATATGTGCACGATATCCGCGGTCGCTTCCCGATTATGGATGATAATGGGTAGCCCCACCTTTTTTGCCAATCGGATTTGCTTTCTGAACACCTCCATTTGAACTTCTTTCGGTGACTTATCCCAATGATAATCCAGGCCCATCTCACCAATGGCCACAACCTTTGGATGATTTGATAATTCCTCGATCCATTGTAAGTCCTCTTCTGTCATATCTATAGCATCCACAGGATGCCATCCGACTGCGGCATACATGAAATCATAAGCTTCTATTAATTCCATTGCCCTTATAATAGTAGGCCGGTCAAAACCTACGACTACCATATTATTGACTCCCGCTTCCTTAGCTCTTTCTATTACGTCTTCGAGATCCTCGTTGAATTGTTCCGCATTAACATGTACGTGTGTGTCAAATAACATTATTTTTCTTCCTTTCTAGCACTATTTTATAAAAAAATGAAAGTTTTATGTTTCACATTTAGGTAACAAACAGATTACAAAGGGGCCTATATGCCCAACAAATAAATGTAGAACCAAAAACTAAATCTGTATGAAATTACTTTTTCCAAAAGGATAAAGAAAAAAACATAAAAATGTTTCATATGAAACACCTTTATGTTTTCATCGGTTTATTTTACCTTTGAACCATTTGGAATCGATGAATCTATTGTAGCGACTGAGAGCACACCACCCTGGCTTCCCGCCAAAATCATTCCTTGAGAGAGCTCACCACGGAGTTTAACCGGTTTCAAATTCGTTACGCATATCACTTTTTTGCCTACTAAATCTTCGGGTTTATAGTGCTGTGCAATGCCTGATACGACTTGCCGTTTCTCATAACCCAAATCAAGCTGAAGTTTAAGAAGCTTATCCGCCTTCTTTACCGGCTCAACTTCCATGACCTGAGCAACACGAAGCTCCACTTTTGTAAAGTCATCAATAGTGATTTCATCAACCTCAGGAATCGTCTCTTCCACCTTTTCCTCGGCCTTAGGGGCACCGCCCTGCATTTGTTCTTTAATATATAAAACTTCCTCTTCCATATCCAGACGAGGGAAGATCGGGTCTCCCTTCAAGACTTTTGTTTCAGCAGGAATTTGACCGAACTCCGCTAAACTGTCCCAGGACTTTAACACATCATCCGCGATGTTAAGCTGAGCAAAGATTTTTTCCGGTGTTTGCGTCAAGAACGGTTTCAAAAGGATGGCCGTCCTGCGTAATGATTCCGCCAAATGAACCATGACACTGGCAAGGTCTTCTTTCCTTGATTCATCTTTAGCAAGAGTCCATGGCTGGGTCTCATCAATGAATTTGTTAGTTCTGCTCACGAGTTGCCAAATGGATGTTAGTGCAACTGAAAATTCCATATTTTCCATTGCTTCCTCATATTTGCCTACCGTATCTTGGTTCATTTCAAGCAAAGCCTTTTCGAATTCGCCATTGGATCCTTCGTATTTTGGAATCACACCATCAAAATACTTATTGACCATTGCAACTGTTCGATTTAATAAATTCCCTAAATCATTTGCCAGGTCAAAATTGATCCGTTCCACAAACCCTTCCGGTGTAAATACTCCATCGGAACCAAATGGTACTTCCCGCAATAAATAGTAGCGTAAAGAATCCAAACCGTAACGATCAATCAATGTAACGGGATCCACTACATTCCCTTTTGATTTGGACATTTTACCATCTTTCATGAGAAGCCATCCGTGGGCAAAGACTTTCTTTGGAAGCGGCACGTCAAGAGCCATTAACATGATCGGCCAATAGATTGTATGGAAACGAACGATTTCCTTTCCGACCAGATGTACATCGGCTGGCCAATAATTCAAGTATTTAGAATCATTATCCGTTCCATACCCTAATGCCGTTATATAATTGGTCAAAGCATCTATCCAGACATAAATAACATGCTTTGGATCCCCCGGCACCTTGATGCCCCAATCGAAAGTAGTACGTGAAACGGCCAGATCTTCCAATCCAGGCTTGATGAAGTTATTGATCATTTCATTTTTGCGGGATTCCGGTTGAATGAAATCCGGGTTTTCCTCATAAAACTTCAATAACCGATCGGCATATTTACTCATCTTAAAGAAATAAGATTCCTCTTTTACCTTTTCAACGGGCCTGCCGCAATCAGGACAGTTTCCATTGCTTTCTTCCACCTGACGTTCCGTGAAGAAAGATTCGCAAGGTGTACAATATAACCCTTCATATTGGTCCAAGTATATATCACCCTGGTCCAATAGCCTTTGGAATATCTTGGCTACGACCTCTTTATGGCGATCTTCCGTCGTCCTGATGAAATCATCATACGAAATATCAAGCTTTTCCCAGAGCTCTTTAATCCCTGATACGATATTATCTACATATTGCTGTGGAGTGATTCCTTCCTCAGCCGCTTTACGCTGAATTTTTTGACCATGTTCATCAGTGCCTGTTAAATACATGACATCGAAACCACGCATCCTTTTATAACGAGCCATGGCATCCCCTGCCACTGTCGTATACGCGTGCCCTATATGTAAATTACCACTTGGATAATATATGGGTGTCGTGATATAGAATGTTTTTAATTTATCTTGCACTTCGTTCCCTCCTCATCTTTTGAAAAAACGGCTATAGGACTGGCCCAAGCCATAAAAATATATTTAAGCTATTATCTCTATTTTAACGCTATATACAATTCTGTGCGACAATTATCACTAATCTAATCATCATGTTAATAGAATAAAAAAATTATAAGAAAATCTCATTTTAAAAATAAGGGTCCTGGACGTAAACTTCCTTTATGACAGCATTACCTCTTACCTTAACAAAATATACCTAAATTTCTTTTTTTGTGCAACAACTCACATATTCGCAAACTTTTTTCGAAAAATTATCCTTAATTCAGAACTTTTGTTTTGAAACCAAATTATATTTAATCATATAATAATGAAGTATGTTTTTATGTGCACACTTTGTCGAAATGTGGTGAAGTGAGTAGTTCTTTGTAACCTGCATTTCTTTACTTTTAAAGACATAACCGATTTTTTCTCTTCAAATGCCTTTTTGTTACACGAAATGAGCCATGCTATTTCTTACAAAAAAATGAAAATAAATCATTGACGAATTTGGGAATGGCTGGTATTATAAATTTATAAAAAAATTTGTCGAATATTGGCGAAAAAAATAGAAATAGGGTATTAGATTGTAACTGAGAGGAGAAATTTTTAAATGAAATCTACAGGTATTGTTCGTAAAGTTGATGAGTTAGGCCGGGTGGTTATTCCAATCGAACTTCGTCGTACATTGGGTATCGCTGAGAAAGACGCTCTTGAAATCTATGTTGATGATGAGCGCATCATCTTGAAAAAATACAAACCAAACATGACTTGCCAAGTTACAGGTGAAGTTTCCGATAACAACCTTACACTTGCTAATGGTAAATTGATTCTTAGTCGTGAAGGTGCAGAATTACTTATTCAAGAAATTCAACAAAACTTCACTGCTTCTAAATAAATGATATAAAAAAAACTTCCGGTCTTCGGAAGTTTTTTTTTGCTTATTATTATTGTATATCTATGTGATACGCTTGATATACATCGCGTTTTTGCAAATTGCGATCTTTTGCGACCTGCTTGATTGCGTCCTTTGAAGTGAACTGCTTGGTTCCAATATAATGATTAACATGACCTACGATGTCAAGGGCCATCCACCAAGCTTCTTCAGGTTCATCCTCCGACCATTGCCCACCTTCTATTATTAAACAGAACTCACCGCGAATTTCGGATTCCATCGCCCACGTCAATGCTTCACTAACAGTCCCTCGAATGAACTCTTCAAATTTCTTGGTTAATTCGCGGCATAATACTATCCGACGATCACCTAGAATTTCATTCATATGTTTCAATGTTTCTTTCAATCGATGTGGCGATTCATAAACGATCCAAGTCGATTCCATTTTTTTTAATTTCTCAAGTTCCTGCTTTTTTTCTTTTGCTCCCCGTTGTAGAAAGCCATAAAAGTAAAAAGGCTGCGGAATCAGTCCAGATGCGATCAATGCAGTTAATGCAGCATTGGCCCCCGGCAACGGGATTACTTTAAACTGTTCGGCAATGGCATCTTTGACCAGTTCATATCCAGGATCGGATATCGTCGGCAAGCCGGCATCACTTACCAACGCGATGACCTCTCCAGATCGAAGCCTCTCAAGCATCTGCTTCCCGCTATACTCCTTATTATGTTCATGGTAACTGACGATAGGTGTCGAAATTTCAAAGTAGTTGCATAATTTCTTCGTATTTCGCGTATCCTCAGCAGCAATGACATCCGCTTCCTTTAAGATTCTTAAAGCCCGGAAACTCATATCCTCAAGGTTTCCTATCGGAGTAGGAACCAGATATAGAGCTGGCTCCAATCCTTCTTTTTCAAAACTCTTTTGCTGCCACATATCATGTATCCTCCTTTGCCATCCACTTTTGCTTTTGTTTTCTTGTTAATTGCTTAAATTTATATTCAGCCTGCATGGCCAATGTCTGTGTTTCGAATATTTCATGATAAATCAGTTCAACCGGGGTCCGGCCTCGTGTATACTTTGCACCCCTGCCTTGATTATGAGCATCAATCCTACGGGCCAAATTATTTGTATACCCAGCATAATAGCTGCCGTCCCTGCATTTTAAAACATAAAAATAATGCTTATTCCTCTCCATATAAAATCCTTCTGATTTCCGGATTATACTCATTTTGATCATTATATACAACAAGCGGAGGAAGAATCTTCAAATCAGGGTTGCCGTCCTTTATCCCTTCTATAAGAATCGTATTCGCTTCTTTTGAACTCTTTGGATAAACGAATTGCAGTCGCTTCGGTTCAATTCTGTACATCCTCATGAAACGCAGGATATCCATCAGACGGCCCGGTCTATGAACGAATGCCGCTTTCCCACCTTGACGCAGCAATTGACTTGAAACACGCATGACGTCCTCAAGATTACACATTATTTCATGGCGGGCAATTGCAAAATGCTCATTTTTGTTAATTTCCTCGATAGATGGCGTCGGGAAATAGGGTGGATTGCAAGTAACCACATCATATTTGCTATACCCTATCTGTTTTGGAATTTCTTTTATATCCCCGTGAATCATCTCGATCCGGGAGGATACGCCATTATAGTCCATGCTCCTCTGCGCCATGTCATATAACCGTTCTTGAATTTCAACACCGGTAATTGTCCCTTTCGTTCTTGTACTCAGCAACAAAGGTATGACCCCATTCCCTGAGCAAAGATCTACGATTTTACCTTTTTGGATCGGTACATTTACAAACCTTGATAATAAAACGGCATCTAATGAAAAAGAGAACACCGATGGGCTCTGGATGATCCTTAAATTCTCAGCCAATAGATAATCCAGGCGCTCATCTCCTTTAAGTTCTACCATTGCTGTTACCCTCCTAATCATGTATGGAAAAAGCATGTTTAGGGTCCATGCTTCGACATTACTATCGTACAAAAAGGGGTCTGACTCATAGTATGCGTCAGACCCCGAATCACTATATATTGTAAACGGTCTATCTATCACGTAAAAGAGATGGAACATCTTTTATATTATTCCATTATCACTTCTTGTTTAAAAAAGATAAACAGAACAGGCAATCCCCTTCTTTTCGTAAACTGCCAAAATGCAGATTGCAAATATGAAAGCCTTCTTGATAGATACGTGCTAAATTATCATAGCCTTCTCCGATATCCATAACCTTGTCCGCACTTGCAGTACGGTTTTTCACTTTTTGTTTGACCTTTACTGCAGCAGGCGGACTTTTGACTTCGACAAGGCCCAATCGATGGCGCAAATGCTCGTTCTCCAGCTTGAGCGACTGATTTTCCTCAAGGATTTCAGCTAAGTTCTGCTTCAATTCTCCAAGCTGCTTATATAATTGGCCTATCTGGGCTTCCATATTGGTCACCGACTCAAAAATATCTTTCTTATCCACGCTCTCCCACCACCTTAATAATCTGTGGCTTGAATAGAAACGGCTCCCTCTTTTAGAATCTCATCTAGAGTATACTCTAATACTCTTTCTTGCTCGATTAGTTCAATCTGAAGTACGCGTTCTAGAATATTAAGCCCAACTACTTTGCCTTTGCCACCAGGCGTATTAATCATTTCACCTAAATCAGGAAGCATTTCCTTCGCACTTTCATACTCATCATTTTCATATTTCAGACAGCACATCAATCGACCGCATAAACCTGAGATTTTTGTAGGGTTTAATGATAAATTCTGATCCTTCGCCATTTTGATGGAAACCGGTTCAAAATCTCCAAGAAATGTGGAGCAACATAGCATTCTGCCACAAGGTCCGATGCCACCAAGCATCTTTGCCTCATCCCTTACCCCAATTTGGCGCAGTTCTATGCGAGTTCTGAATATGGCAGCTAAATCTTTGACTAAATCACGGAAATCCACGCGACCATCCGCTGTAAAATAAAACACGACTTTATTTCTGTCGAAAGTATATGCCACATCAACCAGCTTCATATCAAGCTTATGCTCCACAACCTTTTGACAACATATAGAGTAAGCCTCTTCTGCAGCCGCCTTGTTCTCGTCTACAATCAGCTTATCTTTTGCATCAGCGACCCGAAGTACTTTTTTCAATGGCAGGACAACATCGTTTTCATCTACTTGTTTACGGGCTGTAACGACTTTACCGAATTCAACACCGCGGACAGTCTCCACTATTACAAAATCGTCCTTAGGAATAGCGAATTCACCCGGATCAAAGTAGTATATTTTGCCCGCCTTTTTAAAACGGACACCTACAACATCATACAAATCATGATCCCTCCTGCAAATTCAGCACAAGCTGTTCCATCAACAGCTGTGGATTCGTGTTGGACATCAGCTTCCGTTTTGCTTCCAAAATGCAACCCATATGTTCAGCAAGGCGTCTTGGGGAAAGATGAAGAGCGTGAGTTTCAAATTCCTTCAGTTTATTTTGGAAAACAACGAAGTCCTTTTTGTCCAACTGAATGTATAATAAATCCTTATATATAAGAAGTAACAAATCAAGACCTCTGTCAACCTGTTCTCTTTCTTTAAAGTGCGTGAACCAATCCGTCTGAAGGTACAGCAATGCCTTCAAGGAATTAAGTTTTAACACTTCATATAATTTTACCACTATTTTTTGAGCTTGTACAAACCATTCATCATGGCTAAGCTCGATTCCAGCTTCCACATTCTGTGTTATATGTGCGATAACCGAGGCCAGCTGTGGTTCTACTTCCTGTTCTATCAGCTTCCGTTTCACATTCTCAGGAGACAATGGCTTGAACGAAATCACTTGGCACCTTGATAATATAGTCGGTAGAATCCTCTGAAGCTGTTCGGTCATCAATATTGCTACAGTATCAGCCGAAGGTTCTTCTAAAAATTTCAGTAGACTGTTGGCTGCCCCCACCGACATTTTGTCCGCATCGGCAATCATATAAACCTTTCGATCTGCCTCTACGCTTTTTTTCGAAAATTCTTCCTGAAGCCCCTTAATTTGTTCTTTCTTAATTGAGAGACCGTCTCTTTCTATCAAATGGACATCAGGATGATTCTCACTTGAAATCCGTTTGCAATTCCGACAAAGTTCGCATGGCTCATAACCTGCTGTCGGGGCTTCACATAGTAAGCTTTTGGCAAAGGCATTGCTTATCTCTTGCTTACCTGTCCCTTTTTCCCCTTCAAATAAATACGCATGAGCCACCCTGTTCTTCGTTATGCTATTTTGCAGCATCGTCATTACCTGCGGCTGAATTTGACTCATGTCCTGCCATGTTTTATCCAAAACCATCAACTCACTTAAGTATATAAATTAAACAGAAGACCTTTAATCTCGCCTATCGTTTCCAATATTTCAAGCGAGCTTTTCTCTTTATTAAGAATTTCCTCGCTTAACTCAACTAATCTTACATCTATCGTTTCCATGGTTTTCAACGGCCGGTTCTGTCCATATTCGTTCCAACTCGTGGATTGCTTCAGTTCCAGTCCATATTCAACCGCTTCTTTAACAAACCGTTTCACCAATGCTTTATATTTTGCCAATTCCCTAAAAGTACGTGACCTTACTAAACGCTGACCTGCCCCTTCAATATCGCCTATCAAACGGTTTAATGTTTGGATTTACATCTTTTGATCCTGTGTCTGGACCATTTGTTGAAATCTTCCATTTCCTGTTTGAAACTGTTTGGCATCCTGACACGATTTATCCAGCTTAATAGTGATGTCCTGGTTGATTTTCATAATGAACCTCCCTGAAACTAACCGTTAAAATTGCAAAAAGTTTTCAACCGGCAGAACAAAAATGGTCGCACCGCCTACTTGAATCTCCACTGGGTAAGGTACATAGGACTCGGCATTCCCACCCATCGGTGAAACCGGTGATACTAATTGGGATCTTGACTGACAATTCTGTTTGATGATCTGGATGGCTTGATCAACACGTTCATCCTCTGTGCCAATCATAAAAGTCGTATTACCTGATTTTAAAAACCCGCCAGTGCTGGCTAGCTTGGTCGTTCCGAAATTATTTTCCACTAATTCATTCAGCAGGCGATGACTATCCTTGTCTTGAACGACAGCAATGATCATTTTCATTCTCATCATCCTCCGGTTACTCTGAATTTTTACTAACTCCATTATAGCAACTAGTCCTTGCATGGAATAGTATTGGTTGAATAATATGGAAACCTATATATTTAGTTTCCTGCTTCCGCTAAAAAATTCAACAAGCTGGCTTTCGTTTCCTCAAGGACTTCATCTATTGTCCGGCCTGCATCCACGATAATGAAACGGTCTTTACATCTATTTATAATGAACTGATACCCCTCACAAACTTTTTTATGGAAGTCGAGGGCTTCAAGGTCCAGCCGGTTCACTTCCCGTTCCCCATTGGACTTGATACGTCTTAATCCTTCTTCTGGGTCGATATCAAAAAAGAACGTGGCATCTGGCATCATATCTCCAATTGCGAATTTATTGATATTGTAAACTTCTTCTATATCCAAACCCCTTGCATGACCCTGATAGGCTAACGAGCTATCTATAAATCGGTCACAGAGGACAATTCCCCCTCGTTCCAACTCAGGCATGACCACTTCCACTAAATGCTGACGCCTTGCTGCTGCGTATAATAAAGCCTCTGTTCTCGAGTCCATGGCTGTATTATCTTTATTAAGGATCACTTCCCTAATTTGTTCCGAAATGGGAACTCCCCCTGGCTCACGCGTTAATAGGACTCGGTAGCCTTCTTGTTGCAGAGCTTTGCCAAGCATTTGGGTAATTGTTGTTTTCCCGGCACCCTCAGGCCCTTCCATTGTTATAAAAATACCACGTTTCATCGATGTACCTCCAAGGTTCTTTGTTTGTAGTATATCATTTTAACCAGTCTGCCCGCTTTCATAAACGATCAATTCTCCGTTTGAAAGGGAGGAACCGCCATGAAACCTTGATCCCAGTTCTAGCAGTCTCCTCAAATTTGATATATGCTCAGGAGTAATCATTTCCCCGGACATAATTAATGGGATGCCCGGCGGATAAGGAATGACCATCTCGGCAGATACCTCACCCACTGCTTTCTGTAATACGACAGGTTTTGATTTACTATGCTTCATGACGGAGTATGGCATTTCAAGTCCTGTCATTGACCTTCCATCACGCCAGAGGACCCCAAGGTCTGCTACCTTGTTTCCCGTTCTGTCTTCAGTGGCACTTTTTATAGTTCCAACGATTTCATGAAAAGGAAATTCGTCACCCATTTTTAATAAGGGTAATATCATTAATAAATTATCAGGATCAGCCAATTCCGTAAAAATGCCTTCGGCTTCACATAGCTGCTGTAACTCAAACCCGCTTAAACCATTTGTTGATTGAATGACTACTTTCAACGGGTCTGCCAAGGTGCCTAGTGGAGCCTCCAGCACCCTTACTGTTTGCAGGGCACCTAATTCCCCTCTAAAATCTGATATCTTTTCAATAAGGGATCTTTTATCTTCTGATGTAAAAGCGGCTAAGTAGGCTCTGGCCAAGTCGAGCGATCCCATAATTGGGTAAGATGGACTGCTTGACTGAAGCATTTGTAAATAGAATGATACTTGATCGACATCAACTAAGGAAGAATTCACATGAAGAAATGACCCCATCGTCATGGCCGGCAGTGTTTTATGCGCTGAATGGACAACGGCATCTGCCCCTGCCGAAATTGCCGGTTTAGGAAACGGACCTCCTAACTGAAAATGTGCGCCATGGGCTTCGTCCACCAGCACCGGAATCCCCTTTCGATGTGCGAGTTTTACCATTTCCGTCAAGTCTTCACCAAGACCATAATAATTCGGATAGGTAACAACGATGGCTTTTACATCTGGATGCACACTCAAGGCTTCCTCAATTAATTTTGATCCTACACCGCCAGCAATGCCCCATTTCTCATAATAGGCTGGTTGTATAAAAATCGGTTGTACATTCGCTAACATCAATCCATGTAAAATTGATTTATGGCAGTTTCTTTGGACAAGGACCTTATCACCTTCCCGGCAAGCAGCAAGAATCATGGCAATGTTGCCTACGGTTGACCCATTAACCAGAAAATAACTCCGCTTTACCCCATATAGATCAGCGAGTAGTTGCTCGGACTTTAAAATGGCGCCCTCTGGAGCATGGAGGTCATCTAAACCGCTTATCTCCGTGGCATCAATACCAAGCAGGGGCTTGTATAAGGCTTGGCCCTTTTTATTAAACACCCATCCATTTTTATGTCCTGGGACATGCAGTGATATTGGGCCTTTTTTATGAAAAGCACTCATTGCATCGAACAATGGTGTCTGTGATTGATTCATTTTTCTCTTCCCTCATATCATAGTATTTTTTCATTTTATCAAATAAGTTCAATTTTATCTCATATTCCGTCGACAGAAAGGCAATTATGTATCTCCGAACAGTCTGTTTGTAGGGAGCATGCAGAAACATGGGAGCATGCTGCCAAGCATTCTTCTAAAGTACCAAAAAAAGAATCAGAGAATAAAGAAACACACATTTCTTTTTTCTCTGACTCTTTAACTCTCCACAAACTAATTTTTCATGAAAATATTTCAGGATTAGTGATTTTTCTTAATTGCTTTAAGTAATATTGGTACTTGGGATCGCTCGTATCCGTCCCGATCATATCCCTTTCGCATTCGTCACAAATAAAAGTCGTATAAAGATGTATACCCATTCCTTTTATTTGTTCACAAACCGCGCATGTTTCCCCTGCCGTTGTTTTGGTTGTTGTTGTCCCCAACATCTCCACCTCCATACCTGCATTCTCCCCAAAAACCATTGTTCGCATACATTAATTTAAATAGTTTAAGAGAACCGGGATGCTTTTAACAATGTATGATGAAGAATTTCAATACGTGTATGTCTTTATAAAAGTTTCCATAATTGATAATCCCTTAATATCCAATGATTTTTCTTTGCATTAAGAAAAAAAGACCAGCCGGATGGCTGATCTTTTAAATGGCTTGGCGGCGTCCTACTCTCACAGGGGGAAACCCCCAACTACCATCGGCGCTGAAGAGCTTAACTGCCGTGTTCGGAATGGGAACGGGTGTGACCTCTTCGCTATCGCCACCAAACATATCAGGAACATTGTTCCTTCAAAACTAGATAATAAGAAGGTATTTCATTTTTTTAAAAGCGTTGGTTAAGTCCTCGATCTATTAGTATCAGTCAGCTCCACATGTCGCCACGCTTCCACCTCTGACCTATCAACCTGATCATCTTTCAGGGATCTTACTAGCTTGCGCCATGGGAAATCTCATCTTGAGGGGGGCTTCATGCTTAGATGCTTTCAGCACTTATCCCGTCCGCACGTAGCTACCCAGCTATGCCTTTGGCAAGACAACTGGTACACCAGCGGTGCGTCCATCCCGGTCCTCTCGTACTAAGGACAGCTCCTCTCAAATTTCCTGCGCCCGCGACGGATAGGGACCGAACTGTCTCACGACGTTCTGAACCCAGCTCGCGTACCGCTTTAATGGGCGAACAGCCCAACCCTTGGGACCGACTACAGCCCCAGGATGCGATGAGCCGACATCGAGGTGCCAAACCTCCCCGTCGATGTGGACTCTTGGGGGAGATAAGCC